>CP091241.1:0-2452500 GCA_027627685.1 Hyphomonadaceae bacterium ML37 | reverse complement strand
ACATCGGCCGCCTCGGGCGCCGGGCCGCGCCGCGACGCGGCTTTGCGTTCAGCTTGCGGCGGGCGCAGGGCGACGGGCAGGCGTCCAAACAACACCTCGCGCCCCTGCGGCGTAATCACCCATTCTCCATGGCCATCCACCGGCTGATCGATCAGCCCGGCGGCGAAGAGCTGGCGGAATACGCCCATCCATTGCGGGCGCGTGAGGTCCTTGCCCACGCCGAAGGTCGGCAGGGCGTCATGGCCGTGCTCGCGCACTTTATCTGTGTCGCCGCCGCGCAGGACATTGACCAGATGCTCCAGCCCGAAGCGCTGGCCGGTGCGCGCGATGGCCGACATGGCCTTCTGGGCCAGCACCGCGCCATCGATCAGCTCGGGCGGATCCAGACACAGATCGCAATGCCCGCACGGATCGCTGGCGTCCCCGAAATAGGCCAGCAGGGTCTGACGCCGGCAGCGCGGCGCTTCGCAATAGGCGATCAGCGCGCCCAGCCGGCGCAGCTCCATCTGCTTGCGGGTCGCGTCGCTCTCGCTTTCGGAAATCTGGCGCCGGCGCAGGGCTGCATCGCCCAGCGTCCACAGCATCAGCGTATCAGCCGGATCCCCGTCACGGCCCGCGCGCCCGATCTCCTGATAATACGCCTCCATGGATTTGGGCAGGCCGGCATGGACGACAAAGCGCACATCGGGCTTGTCCACCCCCATCCCGAACGCCACCGTGGCGCACATCACCAGGCTGTCGCTCTGAACAAACCGGTCCTGGCGGGCGCTGCGCTCGGCGCTGTCGAGGCCGGCGTGATAGGCGAGCGCATCTATCCCCGCCTTGCGCAGGCGCTCGGCCAAGTCATCGCAGCCCTTGCGGCTGGTGCAATAGACGATGCCCGCCCGGCCGGGGCGCGCGCGGATGAAGTCCAGCACCTGCGCCGCGCCCGACTGGCGCGCCCCGACGCCCAGGAAAATATTGGGCCGGTCAAACCCGGCCACGAACTCTTTGGGTTCGCGGGTGAACAGGCGCGCCGCGATGTCGCGCCGGGCCGCGGCGTCTGCGGTGGCGGTGAAGGCGGCGATCTGGGGCGATCCGGCGGCGCGCGCCAGCTCGGCGATGCGTAGGTAATCGGGGCGGAAATCATGACCCCATTGGGAGACGCAATGAGCTTCGTCCACGGCAATCAGGCTCAGCCCCGCCCGGCCCAGACGCTGCGCCAGACCCGGCGCGGCCAGGCGCTCGGGCGCCATATAAAGAAGACGCAGCGACCCCTCATCAAGCTTGCGCCAGGTGTCCTCGCGCGCGTCCGCATCATCGGCGCTGGTCAGGCTCGCCGCCTCCACGCCGGCTGACTGCAACGCCGCCACCTGGTCGCGCATCAGGGCGATCAGCGGCGACACGACCAGCGTCAGCCCGCCTTTCAGGATGGCAGGCAGCTGAAAACACAGCGACTTGCCGCGCCCGGTGGGCATCACCGCCAGCACGTCATCGCCGGCCAGCACGGCCTCCAGGATTTCGCCCTGACCGGGGCGGAAATCGGGAAAGCCGAACACCTCGCGCATGGCCGCACGCGCCTCGGTGAGACCCGGGCGGGGACGCGCCGCTGCGGGCGCGGACGCGGAACTCGAATCAGGGCGGATCGTCATGGTCCGAACGCTAGCGCGTTCATCGCTGTGGTTCGATCCTGCCGCTGTCGAGCTGGATGATTCGCGCCTCTGCGCGGGTGAGCGCCCTTGCGTGGGCGCGGGCGTCTGGGCTAGGCGAGTGTGACTTGTCCGAACAAACGGAGCCTGTCCGCCATGAGCCCTGGAGCGCTGTCTCATATCAAGGTGCTGGACCTGTCGCGCGTGCTGGCGGGCCCGTGGTGCACGCAAATCCTGGCCGATCTGGGCGCCGACGTGATCAAGGTGGAGAACCCCGATGGCGGCGACGACACGCGCGGCTGGGGGCCGCCGTTTCTGAAGAATGAGGACGGCTCGCGCGCGGACGCGGCCTATTATCTGTGCGCCAACCGCAACAAGCGCTCCATCGCCGTCAATATGCGCGAGGAGCGGGGCCGCGAGCTCCTGCGGTCTCTGGCCGCCGGCAGCGATGTGGTGATTGAGAACTACAAGACCGGGGGGCTCAAGAAATACGGCCTCGACTATGACAGCGTGAAGGCGCTGCGCAGCGACATCATCTATTGCTCCATCACCGGCTTTGGCCAGACCGGCCCTCTCAGCGCCCAGCCCGGTTATGATTTTCTGATCCAGGCCATGGGCGGGCTGATGAGCGTGACCGGCGAGGACAAGCCGACCAAGGTCGGCCTGCCGGCCGTGGATCTGTTCACCGGCGTCTATGCCGCCGGCGCAGTGATGGCGGCGCTGATCGCGCGTGATCAGGGACTGGGCGGCCAGAATATCGACATGGCGCTGTTCGACGTTCAGGCGGCGATGCTGGCCAATCAGGCGTCGAACTATCTGGTGTCGGGCCGGGCGCCGGGGCGGGGCGGCAACGCCCATCCCAATATCGTGCCGTATCAGGATTTCCCCACGCTGGACGGCCGCATCGCCGTGGCGGTGGGCAATGACGGCCAGTTCGCCGCCTTCGCCCGGGCGCTGGAGCGCGCGGAGTGGGCGCAGGACCCGCGATTCCAGACCAATGCCGGGCGGGTGGAGCACCGCGAAATCCTCATTGCGCAGATCATTGTTGTAATGAGCGCGCGCTCCAGCGCCAACTGGACCGGGGCGCTGAACGCGGCGGGCGTGCCCTGCGGCCCGATCCAGAGCATCGACCAGGTCTTTGCTCACCCTCAGGCCGAGGCGCGCGGGCTGGCATTCAACCTGCCCATGACCGGGTGTGACGCCGCGCCTCTGGTCGCCAACCCGATGCGCCTGTCCGCAACGCC
Source organism: Hyphomonadaceae bacterium ML37 (assembly GCA_027627685.1). Taxonomy (NCBI): domain Bacteria; kingdom Pseudomonadati; phylum Pseudomonadota; class Alphaproteobacteria; order Hyphomonadales; family Hyphomonadaceae; species Hyphomonadaceae bacterium ML37. Next base: position 2,449,628 of record CP091241.1, on the reverse strand, counting down.
GCCAGTCTATCGCACGGCCCCGCCAAGACTGGGCGAGCATACGCCGGAAGTGTTGCAAGAACGCCTCGGTATTGATCAAATCGGCTACGAAGAGCTGAAACAGGCCGGTATTCTTCGTTGAAACCGGGCCCGTGTCGCCGCTTGGCGGTAGCGCTGTATGTGAAAATCCTGTAGTGAAAGAGTTGAGCGTCTTGTCGCCAAGGTGTTCGGCGGCCCGCATTCTGGGCCATCAGACGGCACATCGGGTGCAACCCGCGACAGGCTCCGCGTTCATCACACGAAGGGCTATTCGCCCGGAGGGGTTAAAGTATGAAACAATACCTCATGACTGCAGCGGCCCTGGGCCTGGTGCTCGGCGCGCCGTCCATGGCGTCCGCCGACGAGGGCTGGTATCTCAGCGGCGGCGTCGGTTATGGCGCACCCGCTGACTCTGACGTGTCCGGCTCGCTCGGCAACGGAGCCCGCGGCGGTGGCATTCACGGCCGGGCCGACTGGCGCCAGCGCCTGGCGCTTGGCTACCAGTACGCTGGCGGCTGGCGTATCGAGGGCGAACTCGCCCATCGCTACAACGAAATGGGCTCGATCGGGAATTACGAGGACAGCTTCTCGAAATTCCACGCCTGGTCGGGCATGGTCAACGTGCTGTACGACTTCAACACTGGCTCCGTCTGGCGTCCGTATGTCGGCGCCGGCCTGGGCTGGGTTCAGTCCACCGCCTCGCTGGCGGGCTGGCAGAACGGCACCCGTCCGGTCGGTTCGATCATCCCGGGCGATCCGCGCTATATACAGCTGCGCGATTCCGATACGGCTCTGGGCTATCAGCTCATCGCCGGCATCGGCTGGGCGTTGAGCCAGAACCTCACCCTGGACACCGAGTACCGCTATTTCGGCCACTCGGCCACCAGCTACACCCCGGGCGCCAATGTGGACGCGCTGCGCGGTCACGAGGCCTGGATCGGTCTGCGCTATCTGTTCGCGGCTCCGCCGGCTCCGCCGCCGCCGCCGCCCCCGCCCCCGCCTCCGCCTCCGCCTCCGCCGCCGCCTCCCCCGCCGCCCCCGCCTCCGCCGCCTCCGCCGTCGTGTGAGGATGCCGAGTTCGTGGTGTACTTCGAGTGGGATCGCTCCAACGTCACCGACCAGTCGCGCAACGTCATCAACAGCGCCATCAGCACCGCCCGCAATTGCGGCGTCGCTGCGGTCCGCATCGATGGCCACGCCGACCGCTCCGGTTCGGCCGCCTACAACGTCGGCCTGTCCGAGCGCCGCGCCCGTGCGGTGCGTGACGAGCTGGTCCGTCTCGGCGTTCCCGCCGGTGCGGTGTCGATCAACGCCTACGGCGAATCCCGCCCGGCCGTTGCGACCCCGGACGGCGTGCGCGAGCCGCTGAACCGGCGCGTGGAAGTCCTGATCAACCTGAACTAAGTCCAGGTCAGTCAGTCTCAAATCAGACGGCCCGCCGGAGCAATCCGGCGGGCCGTTCTGCGTCTGGGGGGGGTGGAAACATTGCGCGGCGATGCGGTCCGGGAGAGCGCCGCAACAGGCCGCCGCCCTGTGCGCCGGGTTGACCCGCACGCGCCAGCGGCGCAAGACAGGAGCGGTAAACCCGATCCCGTTTGTCTGTCGCCGCTGGGCGCTTCCATGCGCCGCCGGCAGGAGCCCGTTATGAGCAAACCTGAAACGCCCTACCGCAAGCGCGCGCTGGGCGCGCGTTCGCTGAGCCCCGAAACCATGATGATGAGCTATGGCTTCGACGCCAAGCTGTCGGAAGGCTCGATCAAGCCGCCCATCTTCCAGACCTCTACCTTCGCCTTCGCCACCGCCGAAGAGGGGGCGTCCTTCTTCCGCGTCATGGGCGGACGCTCCCAGTCCGGCGATCCGGTTGAGGCGGGGCTTCTCTATTCGCGGTTCAACAACCCGAACATGGAAGTGCTCGAAGACCGGCTCACCCTGTTTGACGGGGCCGAGGAGGCGCTGGTCTTCTCATCGGGCATGGGCGCCATCTCCACCGTAATCATGGCCCACGCCCATGCCGGCGATGTGGTGCTGCAGTCCACGCCGCTCTATGGCGGGACCGAGACGCTGATCCGCGCCATCCTGCCCCAGTACGGCATCAAAAGCGCCGACTTCTTCGCGGGCGCCAGCGAGGCGGAGATCGCAGAAACCGTGGAGGCCGCCCTGCAACTGGGGCGGATTGCGGTGATTTTCTGCGAAACCCCCACCAATCCCACCAATGAAGTGGTGGACCTGACCCAGATGAAGCGCCTGGCTGAAGAGATCGGCGAGCGTCAGGGTCATCGCCCGCCTGTGGTGGTGGACAACACGATTCTGGGCCCCATCGGCCAGACGCCGCTGGCCCACGGCGCCGACATCGTTGTGTATTCGCTCACCAAATATATCGGCGGCCATTCCGACCTGATCGGCGGCGCCGCCATGGGCTCTGACGCCCTGATGCGCCCGGTGCGCAAGCTGCGTTCGGGCATGGGCACCAATCTTGATCCCAATACGTGCTGGATGCTGGCGCGCTCGCTGGAGACGGTGACCCTGCGCATGAAAGCCGCCTTTGAAGGCGCGGCGATCGTGGCCAATTATCTGAAAACCCACCCGAAAGTGGAGAAGGTGCGCTATCTCGGCTTCCTCGAGCCCGGCTCGCGCGACCAGCTGGTGCATGAACGCCAGAGCGGCGGCCATCACGGCTCCACCTTCTCGTTTGATGTGGTGGGCGGGCAGGCTGCGGCCTTCCGCATGCTCAACGCGCTGCAGGTGGTCAAGCTGGCGGTCAGCCTCGGCGGCACCGAGACCCTGATCTGCCATCCGGGCAGCACCACCCATGCGGCGGTGGAGGAGTCCCTGCGTGAGCGTCTGGGCTTCACTGGCGGGCTTGTGCGCATCTCGGTGGGCATCGAGAATCCCGACGATCTGATCGCCGATCTCGAACAGGCGCTTGAGCACGCCTGAGCCCGTACGTAGCGCCACCGGAGCCGTCCATGACCGCCCTGACCCTCGACCGGGAAGACCGCGCCGTCCTTGACTGGATCGAGGGCGAGGCGGACGCCATGGTCGCGCGGGTCAAAGCCTGGTCCGCCATCAATTCCGGCAGCCGCAACGCTGACGGTTTGGAAGCCATGCGCGCCGAGCTGGAAACGGCGTTTGCGGCGCTGGGCGGCGAGATCACTGCCGTGGAGCTCGCGCCGTCGACCACGATCGAGCTCGATGGCGAGATCCGGGATGTCGAATACACGCCGGCCTTCCGCCTGACCCGGCGCCCCGACGCCCCGGTAAAAATCGTCCTGACCGGCCACCACGACACGGTGTTTCCGCCGGGCTCCGGTTTTGACGCCTGGCGCATGCTGGACGACGACACGATCAACGGACCGGGAGCGGCGGACATGAAGGGCGGGCTGATCGTCATGCTCACCGCCCTCATGGGGCTGGAGCGCAGCCCGTGGGCGGACCAGATCGGCTATGACATATTGATCAGCCCGGACGAGGAGATCGGCTCGCTGGGCTCCGGGCCAGTGCTCGCCGAGCTCGGCCGCCACGCCCATGTGGGCATGACGTATGAGCCGGCGCTGGTGGATGGCTCGTTGGCGGGCGCGCGCAAGGGGTCGGGCAATTTCTCCCTGCGCTGCCGGGGCCGCGCCGCCCATGCCGGGCGCGAGCATCATCTGGGCCGCAACGCCATTGTCGCCGCCGCTGATTTCGCCCGCCGCCTCGACGCGCTCAACGGCCAGCGCGAGCACGTCACCTTCAATGTCTCGCGCATCGATGGCGGCGGTGCGCCCAATGTGGTGCCGGAGCTGGGCATTTGCCGCTTCAATGTGCGGGTGAAAACTGAAGACGACGCGATCTGGGCGCGGGCCGAAATCGACGCGCTGGTCAAACTCACTGATGCGCGCGACGGCATCTCGGCTGATCTGCATGGCGGCTTCACCCGCCCGCCCAAGCCCATGAGCCCGGCCAATTTGCGCATGTTTGAATGGACGCGCGCCGCCGGCGCGCCGCTGGGCCTCGACATTCGCTGGAAAGACACGGGCGGGGTGTGCGAAGGCAATAATCTGTGGGCGTCGGGCTGTCCCAACGTGGATACGCTGGGCGTGCGCGGCGCGGATATTCATTCCAGCCGGGAGATCGCCAAGCTCTCCAGCCTGCCCGAGCGCGCCCAGCTGTCGGCGGTGATGCTGATGCAGTTCGCCCGCGGCCGGTTCAACGCTGCAGAGGCGCGCGCGCTGGCCAAGGCCTAGCCGGGTTCAGGGACGACAGGGGGAGATTTCATGCTGGTGGTGCGCGCGGCCCGGTCGGGCGATGTGGACGGGTTCCTGAAGCTGGCCCGGGCGGCCGGTCCGGGCTTCACCAGCTTGTCTTTGCCCGATGACGCCCTGGCGGCCAAGCTGGCGGCGTCCGAAGCCGCGTTTGACGGCAGGCTGAGCGATCCGTGCGACTGCACCTATCAGCTCATGCTGGAAGACAGCGAGACCGGAGAGATTCTCGGCACCTCGGCGGTCAAGGCCATGGTGGGGGTCAAGAAGCCGTATTTCGACTTCAAGATTTTCACCTTCGCCCAAGCCTCCAAGGAAGCGGCCAAGCGCTTCGACATGGACGCCATGCTGCTAGTCAATGATTTCGCCGGCTCGACGGAAGTCGGCTCGCTCTTTGTCAGCGATGCGGCGCGCGGCGCCGGGGCCGGCAGCCTGACGGCCAAGGCGCGCTATCTGCTGGTGGCGTCCGCCCGCGAGCGCTTCGGCAAGCGCATTCTGTCCGAATTGCGCGGCGTGGTGGATGAGAAGGGCGATTCCATCTTCTTCGAGCATGTCTCGCGCCCTTTCTTCAAGATGAGCTTTGATGAGGCTGACCGGCTCTCGGCGGCGACGGACAACCAGTTCATCCTCGACCTCATGCCGTCCCACCTCATCTATCTCGACCTGTTGCCGCGCGAGGCGCGCGCGGTGATCGGCAAGACCCATCCCCATGGCGTCAACGCTCTGCGCCTGCTGGAGGCCGAGGGCCTGCGCTATGAGCGCTATGTGGACATTTTCGACGGCGGCCCGCTGGTCTCCTGCGGCGCGGACGAGGTGCGCACCATCCGCGAAAGCCAGGTGCTGCCTGTCGCCGGTACCAGCCCGGCCGGTGACCGCCGCCGCGCCCTGGTCTCCAATGACCGGATCGGCGATTTCCGCTGTGTCTATACGCAGATCACCCATGACGAGGCCGAGGCCGGCCTCGACGACGACGCCCGGCGCGCGCTGGATGTGCGCGCAGGCGATCCCGTACGTTTCTGGATCAAGGACTGACTGACATGACCGCATCCCTCTTCATCAACGGCGCCTGGCGCGAGGGCCGCGCGGCGGCCTTCCGCTCCATCGACCCGTCCAGCGCCGATACGGTCTGGGAGGGCGCCGCCGCTTCGCCGGATGATGTGCGCGAGGCTTTCGTGGCAGCCCGCGCGGCGTTCCCGGACTGGGCGCTGGCGGGGTATGATACGCGCCGCGCCGTGGCCGAGCGGTTTGCGGCGCTTCTCAAAGAGCGCAGCGAGGCCATCGCCGAGCTGATCGCGCGCGAAACCGGCAAGCCGCTCTGGGAGGCGCGCACGGAAGCGGGCGCCATGGCCGGCAAGATCGCGGTGTCGGTGAAGGCTTATACCGAGCGCACCGGGTCCACGCGCACGCAAACCGATTTCGGCGAGCAGACGCTGGAGCACAAGCCGCTGGGCGTGATGTTTGTGCTCGGCCCCTATAACTTCCCCGGCCATCTGCCCAACGGCCATATCGTGCCGGCCCTGCTGGCGGGCAATACGATTGTCTTCAAGCCATCCGAATTGACCCCGGCCATCGGCGCGCTGATCGCGCAGCTATGGGCTGAAGCAGGCCTTCCCGCCGGCGTGCTCAATCTGGTGCAGGGCGCGCGCGACACCGGCGCGGCAGCGCTGGATGACCGCGATCTGGACGGTGTGCTGTTCACCGGCTCCTGGTCCACGGGTTCTTTCATCCATAAACACTTTGCCGGACGCACCGGCATTCAGCTCGCGCTGGAGATGGGCGGCAACAACCCGCTCGTGGTCTGGGACGCCGCCGACGCCGAGGCTGCGGCCCGCGTCGCGGTTCTGTCGGCCTATATCACCGCCGGTCAGCGCTGTTCGTGCGCGCGCCGCCTGATCGTGCCGCAGGGCAAGGCGGGCGACGCGGTGATCGAGGCTGTCGCCGCCCTGATCCCGCAGCTGACGCTGGGCGCCTGGAACGCAAGCCCCGAACCCTTCATGGGCCCGCTGGTCAGCAATCACGCCGCCGATCAGGTGCTCAAGGCCCAGGACGCGCTGCTGGCGCTGGGCGCGCGCGCTATCGTGAAGGCCGGACGCGGGCAGGGCCCGGCCTTCGTGACGCCGGGGCTCCTGGATGTGGAAGGCGTGAAGACGCCCGACGAGGAGGTGTTCGGGCCGCTGCTCCAGGTGCGCCGCGCAGCCAGCTTCGATGCGGCGATCACCGAGGCCAACAACACCGCCTATGGACTGGCCGCAGGGCTGGTCAGCGATGACGCCGATCTCTGGCCGCGCTTCCGGGCGCTGGTCCGTGCGGGCATCGTGAACTTCAACCGGCCCACGCCGGGCGCGGCCTCCACCATGCCGTTCGGGGGCCCGGGCCAGTCGGGCAATTTGCGCCCCAGCGCCTTCTATGCGGCCGACTACTGCGCTTACCCGGTGGCCGCCCAGGCTGCGCCCACCCTGGTGCGTCAGGCGATCAAGGGGCTGGACGGATGACCGGCGCGGTGGAGGCCAATTTCGACGGGCTGGTCGGTCCGACCCACAATTATGGCGGGCTCGCGCCGGGCAATCTGGCCAGTGCGAAAAATCGCGGCGCCGTGGCGCGTCCGCGCGCAGGGGTTCTCGAAGGCCTGTCCAAGGCGCGCAGGCTGGCAGATGCGGGGCTCGCGCAGGGTCTCCTCCCGCCACAGGAACGTCCGGACATACCCGCCCTGCGTGCGCTGGGCTTCACTGGCCGCACTGACGGCGCGGTGTGGGAGGCGGCTTACAAGGCCGCGCCCGAGCTGGCGCTGAACATGCTGTCGGCCTCGTCCATGTGGGCGGCCAACGCCGCCACCGTGTCGCCGGGCGCTGACACAGCCGACGCCCGCGTGCATTTCACCCCGGCCAATCTGGTCACGGCGCTGCACCGCTCCATCGAGCACACTCAGACTCAGAAAGCCCTCTCGCGCATCTTCGCCGATGAGGCCCGCTTCGCCGTCCATGGCGCGCTGCCCTCACAGGCCCATTTCGCCGATGAAGGCGCGGCCAATCATGTGCGCCTGTGCGCGGAGCATGGCGCGCCGGGGGTGGAGATTTTCGTCCATGGCCGCGACGCGTTCGAGACCTGGCAGGCGAAGTATCCCGCTCGCCAGACCCTGCAGGCCTGCGAGGCGGTCGCGCGCCGCCATGGCCTGGACCCGGCGCGCACCGTGCATATCCGCCAGTCGCGCCAAGCCATCGAGGCGGGCGCATTCCATAATGACGTGGTGTGCGTCGGCACCGGCCCGGTGCTGTTCTATCACGAGCACGCGTTCGTGGACTCCGCCGCAGCCCTCGACGCCATCCGCCGCGCCGCAGACGGGCTGTTCGAGCCGGTGTTCGTGGAAGTGCCCGACGCCGAGGTCCCGCTGACCGACGCCATCGCATCCTACCTGTTCAATTCGCAATTGCTGATCTGGCCAGGCGAAAGCCGTCAGGTCCTGCTGGCCCCGAAAGAGACCGAGGAGACCCCCTCGACCCGCGCCTATGCCGAGCGCCTGACCGCCGGCAATGGCCCGATCGGCGCGGTTGAGTTTGCGGACGTACGCCAGTCCATGCGCAATGGCGGCGGGCCGGCCTGTTTGCGCCTGCGCGTGGTGTTGGACGAGGCCCAGCGCGCCGCGGTCAATCCGGGCGCCTGGCTGACGGCGCAGCGCCATGACGCCCTGACCGAATGGGCCAACACCCACTACCGCGAGACGCTGGCGCCTCAGGATCTGGGCGATCCGGCACTGGTGGATGAAAGCCGGCGCGCGCTGGACGCGCTCACCGGCATTCTGGAGCTTGGCTCGGACTTCTATCCGTTCCAGCGCCCAGGAAGCTAATTCCCGAACCGGTAGCCCAGCCGCACGCCGATCTCGTCGAGGGCCTGGTTGCGGCCATTGCCCAGGATCTGGCCGTGGGAATAGTGCTCGTAGAACACGCCCACCCGCCAGGTGTCGTTCAAGGCGTAATCGGTCCCCAGGCGCAGATGGAACAGATAGTGCGAGCCCAGCCCGGCGCGGGTGGCGGCCAGGCGGATGCGGTCGGGATCGTCGGGCGGCAGGTCGACATAATCGGTCACGCCGTCATGATAGGCGATGCCCCACGAGCCTTCAAAGGTCAGGCGCTCGGTGGCCGAGCCTTCCCAGGCCAGTCCCACCGCGCCAAGATTGGTCAGGCCGGACGTGTTGAACGAGCCCATGATATAGGGCCGTGGCGAGTAGGCCCAGTTGAGGAAATCGGGGCTGTCAAACAGCACCTCGGCGATGATCTGAACGCCATCCTCGCGTCCGTTATAGACGTCGTGAGCGGCCACCCCGCCGCGTAGCTCGCTGAGCTGGGCGTGGGCGGGCGCGCCAAGCACGCAGGCGGCGGCGAGAGCGCTGAGCGCGGCGAAACGGCGAAGCATGGCGGTTACCCCCGTTGATCGAGTCGCGCGACGATACTCCGGTGATGGTGCGGCGCCTAGAGTCAGGTTATTGCGCGCTCTCGCCCGCGTGCAGCCTCGCCGTGAGATACCCCAGCACCTCGCGCGCGGCTTCAAAGGTCGGCTGGCCGTCCGCCGCGATCAGGTCCTTTGTGAGCACCGCGTGGGGGAAGGGGTTGCCCTTCGGGTTCTTGGCTGAGTCCGGCATGACGCGGGTCAGGGCGCGGTCCTGTCCGATGAGTTCTGTCAGGGCTGTGAAACGCTCGGCCTTGCAGGACGGATCGCCGGCAAAGCGCAGCGCCATCACCGGCAGGTCCGTGCGCGCTTTCAGGCCCGCCGCCTCGGCGTCGCTCAGGTGCAGGCCGCCGGGATTGTTGAACGGCACGGCGGGCTCTCCCGCCACCGCCGCCTGAACGCTGGGATCAATGGCTACCGACCAGGCGAAATTGCCCGACAGGCACAGCCCCACCGCGCCCACGCCCGGCCCGCCGCACTCGGCATGGGCCTGACGGGCGAGCGCCCGCAGCCAGTCCGATACCGGACTGCCGCCCTCGCGCGCGAACAGGCGGATCTCTCTGGAGACGCAGGCGCGCGCCATGCCGCCCACCCGGCCATGCAGGGCCAGAACCTCCTCCAGATCGCTGCCGGCCGGGTCCATATAGGCGGGGGCGTAGACGCGAAATCCCGCCGCCTCGATCCAGCGGGCCAGCCGCCAGAACTCGCTCACAAAACCAGGCAGCTCATGCATCAAAATCACGCCCGGCCCGTGCCCGCTGGCGAGCACCGGATGGGCAATGCCTGCGGCCTCGAAATCAAACACCGTGTCGAACGGCGTGCGGTCGTCCATATGGAGGATCGCCGAGAAATCGGACGCGAAAGCAGGCTGGGCGGTCATGGCGGCTCCGAAGCGGTCTGTCGCCAAAGGTTAGACCGGCCCGGGACAAAGTCACAGCCTGCTTGCCGAACTTGCGCTTGTTTGAAGAGCCTTGACGACGCATGAGCCGTGCACAGGGGTTCCAGCGCGGTCAGGCTTCCTCTTCGTTCCATGCTGGAAGATCACGCAAGGCGATCGCAGGCAGTCAAGGACGGCCCTTCGGGCCGCCGCCGTGCGGCGACCGAGCGAAGGCTCGGTCGTCCTTGACAGCTTGCGACGCTTGCGAAAATGGCTCAGCAAGGATCGACGGCGAGATGGGGTCGTTGACGATCAGTATCCGGACGGCCGGGCCACGCAAACACGTAACGCCCGGCTGCCCGGCCCCGCACCCCTACTGAATCGTCGCCTCCGCTGGCGGCCGCGCATTGCGGCTCACCGCATGGCCGTTGACGGTGAGGGCGCCGGCTTCGGCCGAGACGGTGATCATGTCGCCGTCATTGAGCTTGCCGGCCAGGATCAGCCGGGCCAGCGGGTCCTGCAACTCCTTCTGGATCACGCGCTTCAGCGGGCGCGCGCCATAGGCCGGGTCATAGCCCTTCTGCGCGAGCCAGGCGCGCGCCGCCGCGTCCATGGACAGCGTCATGCGCCGGTCGGCCAGCAGGGCCTCGAGGCGTTTGAGCTGGATGTCGACGATGGAGCCCATGTGCTGCTCTTCCAGGCGGCGGAACAGGATGATCTCGTCGATCCGGTTCAGGAATTCCGGGCGGAACGCCGCGCGCACCGCGCCCATCACATTGTCCCGGGCCGCCTCCACATCGCCTGACAGCAGGAATTCGGAGCCGAGATTGGAGGTCATGATCAGGATCGTGTTGCGGAAATCCACCGTGCGGCCCTGACCATCGGTCAGCCGGCCATCGTCGAGCACCTGAAGGAGCACGTTGAACACATCCGGGTGGGCTTTCTCCACCTCGTCAAACAGCACCACCTGATAGGGCCGCCGGCGCACGGCTTCGGTCAGGGCGCCGCCTTCGTCATAGCCGACATAGCCCGGAGGGGCGCCGATCATCCGGCTGACCGAGTGCTTCTCCATGTATTCGGACATGTCCATGCGCGTGACCGCGCTTTCATCGTCGAACAGGAACTCCGCCAGCGCTTTGGTCAGCTCGGTCTTGCCCACGCCCGTGGGGCCCAGGAACAGGAAGGAGCCGATGGGCCGGGCAGGGTCCTTGAGGCCCGCGCGAGACCGGCGCACCGCGTCGGACACCGCTTCCAGCGCGTCGTCCTGACCGACCACGCGCGCGCGCAGGCCATCTTCCATCGCCATCAGCTTCTCGCGCTCGCCTTCGAGCATCTTGTCCACCGGCACGCCGGTCCAGCGGCTGACCACGCCGGCGATCTGCTCGTCGTCCACCACTTCCTTGACCAGCACGCCCTGGCCATTGGCGGCGCTGGCGGCTTCGGCGTCGCGCAGACGCTTTTCCAGCTCCGGGATGCGGCCGTATTTGAGCTCCGAGGCGCGGGCCAGATCGCCCCGGCGTTCGGCGTCGGCCAGCTCGGCGCGCAGCCGGTCCAGCTGCTCCTTCACGTCGGTGGCCGAAGCGAGCTTTTCCTTCTCGGCGCGCCAGGCGGCCGTCATTTCATTGGAGCGCTGCTCCAGCTCCGACAGCTCCTTCTTGAGCGTTTCGAGCCGCGTGCGCGAGGCGTCGTCCTTTTCCTTCTTGAGGGCCTCGCCCTCGATCTTCAGCTGGATGATGCGCCGGTCGAGCTCGTCCAGCGCTTCCGGCTTGGAATCCACCTGCATGCGCAGGCGCGCCGCCGCCTCGTCCATCAGATCGATGGCCTTGTCGGGCAGGAAGCGGTCGGTGATATAGCGGTTGGACAGGGTCGCGGCGGCCACAATGGCGCTGTCGGCGATGCGCACGCCGTGGTGCACCTCATACTTCTCCTTCAGCCCGCGCAGGATGGAGACGGTGTCCTCCACGCTCGGCTCATCGACAAACACCGGCTGGAAGCGGCGCGCCAGGGCGGCGTCTTTTTCCACGTGCTTGCGGTATTCATCGAGCGTGGTGGCGCCGATGCAGTGCAGCTCACCGCGCGCCAAAGCGGGCTTCAACAGGTTGGAGGCGTCCATCGCTCCGTCCGTCTTGCCCGCGCCCACCAGCGTGTGCATCTCGTCGATGAACAGGATGATGCCGCCGGCGGCCGATTCCACCTCCGACAGCACGCTTTTCAGCCGCTCCTCGAATTCGCCGCGATATTTCGCGCCGGCGATCAGCGAGCCCATGTCGAGGGCCATCAGCTTCTTGTCTTTCAAGCTCTCCGGCACATCGCCATTGACGATGCGCAGGGCCAGGCCCTCTGCAATGGCGGTCTTGCCCACGCCGGGTTCGCCGATGAGGACCGGGTTGTTCTTGGTGCGCCGCGACAGCACCTGTACCGCGCGCCGGATCTCCTCGTCCCGGCCGATCACCGGGTCCAGCTTGCCGGCGCGCGCGGCAGCCGTCAGGTCGCGGGCGTATTTCTTCAGCGCCTCATAGGTGTCTTCGGCCGATTGGCTGTCGGCGGTCCGGCCCTGGCGCAGATCATTGATCGCGGTGTTGAGCGTCTGGGGCGTCACGCCCGCCTGCTTGAAAATCTCCGCCGGCTTGGTCCCCTGCACCACGCTCAGCGCCTGGAGCAGGCGCTCGGCGGTGACGAACTGGTCGCCCGCTTTTTGCGCGGCCTCTTCGGCGGTGGTGAATACCTCGCCGGTGCGCGGCGCCAGGTAAAGCTGGCCGCCGCCCTCCACTTTCGGCAGGGCCTCCAGCGCGCGCTCGGTCAGGTCAGCCACATGGTCGGGGCGCCCGCCCGCCGCGCGGATCAGATTCACCGCCAGCCCGCCCTCATCATCCAGCAGGGCTTTCAGCAAGTGCTCGGGCGCGAAATGCTGGTGCTTGCGCTTCATGGCGAGCCCTTGCGCGGCCTGAAGCACGGCGCGGGCGCGGTCGGTGAATTTTTCAATATTCATGGCGTCTATCCGTCTCCTGAAGGTCAGCGAGACAGGCGGGCCGGGACCTTGCTTGAAGCGCCCCGTCCGCCCGGTTCAAAGCGCATGTAGGTGTTGCATATGAGGCACACAAGAGCCGGGTGAGTGCGGCGAATTTACCGCGCTTCGCCCGCCAGCGCGCGCTTCGCCGTCTCCGGGTCCAGCGCGGCGAAGGCTTCATACTGCGACAGGAAGATCTGGCCTGACAGCGTTTCCAGGAAGTGCGAGCGTTTCAGCCGGTCCATCACCGGGCCCTTCACCTCGGACAGGTGCAGCTTGATATCCGTGCTGGCCAGGCGCGTATTGATGGCCTCCAGGCTTTCCAGCGCGCTCATATCGATGAAATTGACCGCCGGGCACATCAGGATGATGTGGCGCGCGTCCGGGTTTTCGGCGACGAGCTGATAGACCCGGTCTTCGAGATAGCGGGCATTGGCGAAATACAGGCTCTCATCCACCCGCAGTGTCACCACCAGCGGCGATGTGATCACCGCGTGGCGCTCCACATTGCGGAAATGCTCCCCGCCTGGCACCTGACCCACCACCGCCGCATGGGGCCGGCTGGTGCGGTAGAGGAAGAGGACGAGCGACAGGATCACGCCGACGCTCACGCCCGCTTCCACGCCCATGACCAGCGTGATGGCGATGGTGGCGGCCATGGCGGCGAAATCGGCCTTGGAATACCGGAACGCCCGCCCCAGCGCGCCGAAATCCACCAGCGACAGCACCGCCACGATGATGGTCGCCGCCAGCACCGCGATGGGCAGGTGAAAGATCAGCGGCGTCAGGAAGGCCGCGGCCAGCAATATGCCCACCGCCGTGAACGCGCCCGCCGCCGGGGTCGCCGCGCCGGCGTCGAAATTGACCACCGAGCGGGCGAACCCTCCCGTCACCGGAAACCCGCCGCTCATCGCAGCCGAGACGTTGGAGGCGCCCAGCGCCACCAGCTCCTGATCGGGATCGATGCGCTCGCGCTTCTTGGCCGCCAGCGTCTGGGCCACCGAGACCGATTCCACAAACCCGATCACCGATATCAGCATGGCCGAGGCCAGCAGGAGCTGCACCAGTTCCAGCTCGAAGCTCGGCAGGGTGAAGGGCGGCAGGCCTTGCGGCACCTCGCCCACCACCGCCACGCCGCGTGCGCCCAGATCAAAGGCCAGCACCGCGCCGATGGAGGCGGCCACCGCGATCACCGGGCCAATTTTCGTGACGATGCCGGCAGCCTTTTCGGGCACGCGCATGGCCATCAGGAGGGGTTTGAGCCCTGAGCGCACAAACAGCAAAAAGCCCAGCGACGCAGCGCCCACGGCCAGGGTGTACGGGTTGGTCGCCGTCACCGACCCGGCGAGACTCGACACGATCTCCACCAGCGTGTGACCGCCGCCCGGTACGCCCAGAATATGACGCAGCTGGCTCGCGGCGATGATCACGCCGGACGCCGTGATGAAGCCGGAGATGACGGGATGGGACAGGAAGTTGGCCAGGAAACCCAGGCGGAACACGCCCATCAGCAAAAGGATCACGCCGGACAGGAAGGCGAGCGTCACCGCCGCCGTGGCGTAGCCGATGGTGCCGGTGTCCGCGATCTGTCCCACCGCCGCCGCCGTCATCAGCGACACCACCGCCACCGGCCCCACGGCCAGCGCCCGGCTGGTGCCGAAGATCGCATAGGCCACAAGCGGCGCGATGGAGGCATAGAGCCCGGCTTCGGGCGGCAGGCCGGCCAGCAGCGCATAGGCCAGCGATTGAGGGATCAGCATGATCGTGACGATCACCGCCGCGGTCAGATCGCTGGCCAGCGTTTCGCCTTTATAGCGCCGCCCCCAGTCAAGAATGGGAAAATAGCGCGACAGGCGCATGGCGCCGCCTCAGCCTTCGAGATGGGTGCGCAGACCGGAAATGTCGTAACCGGCATTGGCGGCGCGGGAAATCACCTCATCCGCACTCAGGCCCTCCGGCTTGCCCAGCGCCCATAATACCGTGCACCGCGTGCCCGAGCGGCAATAGGCCAGCGTCTTGCCTTTGGCCGAAGCCTCTTTGAACGCCGCCACCGCGTCGGGCGGAAACTGGCCGCCGGTCACCGGGATATGCACAAAGCTCAGCCCCGCCGCTTCGGCCGCTGCTTGCAGGGTTGCGGCATCCGGTTGGCCCGGATCTTCATGATCAGGGCGGTTGGCGATGATGACAGAGAAGCCCGCCTTGGCCGCCTGCGCAACATCCTCGGGCGAAATCTGTGTGCTGACGGACAGCTGGTCGGTGAGGGTCTTGGGGGTCATGGGTCTTGCGCCTCCATGGTGTGGAGCGGGAACAATATCTCGACCCACTCATAAGCTGCCGCGCAATTGGCGTCGACCAGCCTAGATCACAAGGGCGTCACCACGCCGCAGGGCGCTAAACTCCCAGCCCCTCAAACTCCGGCAGGTCCAGCGCCAGGGCGAGGTTCTGCATGGCCTGCACTGCCGCGCCTTTGAGGAGATTGTCCAGCGCGCACACGATCACGGCGCGCCTGCCGTCTTCGGCCAGTGTCAGCCCGCCCAGCACCGCGCCGGGGAAGTTGGCGCCGTCGGTGATCTCGGGGATGGCGTCGGTGACGCGGATCAGCGGCTCGCCCTCATAGGCGCTGGCATAGGCGGCGTGCAGCTCGGCCTCTGTCACCGGGACCGCAAATTCCAGCTGGGCGGTCACCACAATGCCCCGGAAAAAGGCGGCCACATGGGGGCTGAAGCGCACGTCGCGTCCCAGATGCCGGCTCATCTCGCGCTCATGGACATGGCCCGCGAGCATGTAGGGCATGAGATTGTCCTTGAGCGCCGCCAGATCATTCTTGCGGCTGGGCGTGGTCCCGGCGCCCGAATAGCCTGACACGCCAAACAGATGGGCGGGGCCGGACAGCCATGGCCGCACCGGCGCCACGCACAGCTGCCCCGCCGTGGCGTAGCAACCGGGATTGGAAATGCGGCGCGCGCCGCTCAGCGCCCCGCGCCCGTAAATCTCCGGCAGGCCATAGGTCCAGGCATCATCGAAGCGGTAGTCGGCCGACAAATCCACCAGCACCGTGTCCGGCGCGTGGGCTTCGAACGCCGCCACATAAGGCGCCGCCTGACCGTTGGGCATGGCCAGGATCACCGCGTCCGCGCCGCGCGCCGCGCAGGCGTCCGGGTCCAGCGCCTCGAACTTCAGGTCCGCCGGCGCTTCGGGGGCCAGCTCGCGCACCGGCGTGCCGTCCATGGCGCGCGAGACGGCGAAGCTCAGGCGCATGTCGTCGCGCCGCGCCAGCAGCGCGATCAGCTCGCGGCCCGTATGGCCGCGCGCGCCGATCAGGCCGACGGTCTTCATTTATCCACCAGGGTCGCGGGCAGGGCGGCGATGCGCTCGACCATGGCCGGAATGCGCGACAGGTCGCTTTCGCCGCGCCAGAACACCGTCCAGCGCCCCTGTTTGACCGCGCCATGGCAGGTGGAGAAGTAGAATTCATTGACCGGGTTATCGCTGCGCGAGCGCCAGTAGAGCCGCGGCGCGTGGGCGATCAGCCGCTTCCACACCGCCCCGCCCAGCCCCTCGCCGCGCGCCTCGTCCAGCACCGCGAACTTGTCGAGATAGACCGCATCATCAAGGCGCGCCGTGATCGCCGCAGCGCGGTATTGCTCGGTCACAAAGGCGCGCTCGAAATCCAGCCGGTCGAAATAGTCCGCCACCGGCTTGCGCCCGAAGGAGCTTTCGATGAGGTGCGCCATGCGCGCGCGGTCGATCTCGCCGCGCGAGGTCAGTTCCAGCATGCGCTCGCCCTTGCGCACCAGCGTGCCGGCGCCGGCATGGGTGAACAGCTCCTTGGCGAGCTCTTCAGGCCGCGTGATCGACACCGAGCTCGACAGCGGCAGATCATCGAGCAGGCGCTTGATCTCCTGCAGTTTCAGACGCATGCCGCCCGTCACCCAGTCAGCGGCCATCAGGTCATCATGGTCGGTGGCCAGGTTGATGGCCGAAATCTGCGCGCCCGACGCGTCCAGCAGCGCGCCGGTCCCGGTCAGGAACACGATCTTGTAGGGCTGCAGCTCATGCACCAGGGCCCGCACCGCGCTGTCGGCGTTGACATTCACCAGCCTGCCATCTGACGTATCAGCCAGGCAGCCCAGGATCGGCGCCTGACCAGCGCGCGCCGCCGCCGCGACCAGCTCCAGGCGCACGCGTGTGGGTGATCCCACCCGGCCTAGCCGGGCCTCATCGATCAGTTCAGCTTCGAACACGCCCGACGGAATGGCCGCCGCCCGTCCGCCCCGGTCGCGCACGGCCTGCACGAGTTTCAGGTTCACCGCCGTCAGCGTATCGCGCACGACGCCCATGGCGCCCGGCGGCGTGATGCGCAGCCCGTCGACGCGCTCTTCAGGGTATCCGGCCGCTTCCAGTGTGGCGTTCAGCTGGGGTCCGCCGCCATGCACCACGATGGGCGCCAGCCCCACCGACTGCAGGAAGGCCAGCGCGCCGGCCAGCGCATCAAGGTCCTCTTCAATGATTGCCCCGCCCACCTTGATGACGGCGAAGCGCTCCTGATCGAGGGCGGAGAAACGGGTGAGGTATTCGCGTATCTCCTTGCCGTCGCGCATGTTCGACAAAAGCTGCACGATGGCCGCACGCACCGGCGCGGGCTGGGCGGGAGCTTGGGCGGATTCACGGGTCATGGGCGGATTATCCGGACTGGACTGCATACAAGGACAGGGGCGCAAAGACTGACGGCGCGCCTCATCGCTCCTCGATCATGCGCTCCATCAGCGCCTTCTGCACGTGCAGGCGGTTTTCCGCCTCCTCAATGCCGAGGAAGGCCGGGCTGTCCACCACCGCGTCGGCGATCTTCACATTGCGCCGCATGGGCAGGCAGTGGCTGACCACGCCGCCCTTCGTGAGCGCCATCTTGGCCTCGTCGATCATGAAGCCGGCGCCCTTGGCGCGGAACGGCGCTTCCTCAGCCCAATTGCCATAAAACGGCAGGGCGCCCCAGCTCTTGGCGTAGACGGCGTGGGCGCCGGCATAGGCGGCTTCAGGGTCGGTGGTGACAGTCAGGGACGTTCCGGCGTCAGCGCAGAAGCGCTGCGCCGCGCCCATGTATCGCTCGTCCAGACGATAGACCTCGTCCGGGATCAGCAGGCGCACATTCATGCCGAATTTCGACGCGATCAGCAGGGCTGAATTGGCCACCGCCGTGTTCAGCGGCTTGGGATGGGGGACCCAGGTCAACAGGAAGTCCTTGCCGCGCACATCGCCGATCCGGTCCTGCAGCGCCATCATCAGCGCCAGTTCCTGACAGGGATGTACGATGGTCTCCATATTGATCACCGGCACGGTGGCGTGTTTGGCATAGGCGGTTATCAGCGGGTCCTCGCGCTCGGATGTCCAGTCCTGAAACTTGGGAAAGCAGCGGATCGCGATCATGTCGACATAGCGCGACAAGACCCGCGCCGCCTCGCGCACATGCTCTTCCGGGTCGCCGTCCATCACCGCGCCGTCGCCGATTTCCACCGGCCAGGTCTGGCCGCGCGCGTCCAGCACGATGGCGTGCCCACCCAGCTGGCGAGCGCCCAGATCAAACGAGGTGCGCGTGCGCAAAGACGGGTTGAAGAACATCAGCGCGATGGATTTGCCCTTCAGCGCATCGCCATGGGGGCTGTCTTTCAGCACGCGCGCACGGTCGATCATGGCCTGCAGCTCGTCGCGGGACCAGTCTTCGGTGCTGAGGAAATGACGCATGGCGCAAGGCTCCGGAAAGCGCGGCGAAAGCCGAAGCCCAGCGGTGTAATCGCCTACGTGCGCCTTGGCAAATGACGTTGCAGCCACGCCCGCGCGTGCTAGCTCTCAGCACGATGGTCGAGGTGGTGTTTCACGAGGCGTATGTCGCGGCCGGCGTGCCCGCCGGTCACCGCTTTCCCATGGGAAAATTCCGGGCGGTGGCGGGCGCGCTGGTGGCCAGCGGGCTCGTCGCGGACTGGGACGCGTTTCACCGTCCCGCCCCTGCGCCCGCCGCCTGGCTGCAGCTGGCTCATAACCCGGCCTATGTGGATCAGGTGCTGGGTGCGGCGGTGCCGGCCCCGCTGGCCCGGCGCATCGGGTTCGAGATGACGCCAGCCGTCGCCCTGCGCTCGCAATGCGCGGTGGCGGGCACGGCGCTGGCGGGGCGCCTCGCGCTGGAGCATGGCGCGGCGTGCAATACCGCCGGCGGCAGCCACCATGCCGACCAGTCAGGTGGCGCTGGCTTCTGCGTCTTCAACGATGTGGCCGTTGCCGCCCGGCTCCTGCTGGCGGAAGGCGCGGTGCAGCGCGTGCTGGTCATTGATCTCGACGTGCATCAGGGCGACGGCACGGCGCGGATTTTTGAACATGACCCCCGCGTCTTCACCCTGTCGGTACATTGCGAGGACAACTGGCCGCGCCGCAAGGCGGTGTCGGACATGGATATCGGCCTCTCCAAAGGGACCGGCGACACGGACTATCTCGCCGCCGCCCGCGCCGCGGTGGATGACGCGCTCGAAGCCAGCCGGCCGGATCTCGTCTTCTTCAACGCCGGGGTCGATCCCCACCGCGAGGACCGGCTGGGCCTTCTGGACCTCAGTGATGAGGGGCTGGCCGCGCGCGAAGCCATGGTGTTTGACGCTTGCCTCAAACGCGGCGTTCCCGTCACCGGCGTGCTGGGCGGCGGCTATGCCCGCGATCTCGACGCCCTGGCCCGGCGCCACGCCCTCCTGCACCACGCGGCGGATGCGGCGTTGCGGCGGTTTGGGTGAGGAAATCGTTGGCAAACCTGCGCCTGAAAAGAGAACAGCCCCGCCAAGGCGGGGCTGTTCGGCCCGTTAGAGGGCTAGGCTATTCATTCGCCCATAAGGGGCTTGCGGAGTTAGAATAGCCAATTGCACGCAAATATTCAATTTCAATTCAATCGTTTCCATCAGCGCCGAGCCCTTCCTAACCCCGCCCACCACAACGCTTCGAGCAATACTTCACCTCGTCCCAGACCCGCTCCCATTTCTTGCGCCAGGTGAAGGGCCGGCCGCAGCTCACGCAGGTTTTCTGCGGCAGATCGGCCTTGGCGGTGGCCTTGCGGCGGTTTGATCCCTTGGCCATGGCTCAGAACAGGCTCCCTTGCGCGGGATCGGGTGCGGCTTTCGCCTTGCGCCGCCGGGTGGCCGAACCGGTCTGTTTCAGCCCGGATTTTCGGCTGCCGTGGCGGGCCTGGATGGCGTCGCTGGCGGGCCCGTGCCCGGCGCTGCGGCGCAGGGCGGTGAGCTTCGCCTTCGCCTCGCGCGCGGCCTGTTCGTGATCGACGATGCGGTCTGTATAGGTCACGCCCAGCTGCACGCCGGCCGCCTCCAGCACGCCTTGCGGTGCGGTCCAGGGCTGATGCCGGAAGGGCGCGGGCAGGGCGGCGAGCTCTGGAACCCAGCGGGCGATGAACACGCCATCCGGGTCCTGATCCATGGATTGCTTGACCGGGTTATAGATGCGCGGCGTGTTCACCCCGGTCACGCCCGACTGCATCTGGAACTGGGGATAGTGAATGCCCGGCTCGAAATCGGTGAAGCGGCGCGCCAGCGCCTGGGCCGGGCGTTTCCAGTCCTGCCACAGATGATAGCTGGAAAACGCCGCGGCCATCGCGCGCATGCGGAAATTCAGCCAGCCGGTATGGTCCAGCGCGCGCATGCACGCATCCAGAAACGGCAGGCCCGTGCGCCCCTCAATCCAGCGCTTGAGCGTGTCGGGGTCCGCCTCTGGCCGGGCGCCGCGATAGGCCGGGTGCAGGTCGCGGGTGGCGAGTTCGGGCTCGTCCTCGAACTTCTGCATGAAATGGCAATGCCAGTGCAGGCGCGAGATGAAGCTCTCCACCGAGCGCGCGAACCCGACCTCGCCCGCCGCGCGGTGGGCGGTGAGCGCCCGGCCCGCGCCCTGATACGCCTCACGCACCGAGATCGCGCCCAGCGCCAGATGCGCCGACAGGCGCGAACAGGCGTCAAACGCGCTGACGGGCGAGGACATGGCCCGCCGGTAATCGCGGCCGCGTGCAAACAGAAAGCTTTCCAGATCCGCCACGGCCTGGCGCCGCCCGCCTGTCTGGCGCCCCGGGCAGGGGTCGGGGGCGAGGCCCAGCGCCTCGGGCGCCGGGATCGGCTCCGACGGTGCGCCGGCATCCTGAAACCGCGCGGGCGCCGGGATCACCGGCTGGCTCATGAAGGCCTCCCAGCGCTTCGCCCAGCCATTGCGCGAGGGGAGCGCGCGGATGACGCCATTCTGGCGGTGCTCGATAAAGGCGATGCTGTGCCGGCGCGCCCATTGCGCCACGGCCCGGTCGCGCTCCCAGGTGGCGATCAGGCCGGTTTCTTCATGGGCGTGGATGGCGTCGATGGGGGTTTGGCGGTGAAGGGCGTCGAGCACCGCCACCGCCTCGCCGGTGCGCACAGTCAGCGTCCCGCCGCGGGCGCGTAGCGCCCTGTCCAGATCGGCCAGCGTCTCGGTCAGGAAGGCATAGTGGCGGCCGGAATAATCGGGCTGCGCCCACAGCCAGGGCTCGACGATGTACAGACAGAGGACCGGCCCGCCGCTGGAGGCGGCGGCGGCGAGCCCTGCGTGATCATGCGCGCGCAGATCGCGCTTGAACCAGACCAGCTGCGCGCCCATCGCAGGCCTTCAGCCGTTCGCGCGGCGGCGCGCCAGTCCTTGCAGGGCCGGGCGGATCACCAGAAAGGCGCGGTACAGGCCCTCGCCGATCCAGACAAGCGGGGGCAGGGCGGCGACGTGTCCCAGCCAGCGCCAGCCGGGCGTGGCCTTCCACAGCTCGGCGAAGGCCGCTGCGCCCGACACCAGAACGCCATCGGCCCGGCGCACGTGAAAGCGTTTCATCGCTGCGTCGGCGCCAATCTCCGGCGGCGCGCCAGCGCCTGTGCTGACGTCAGTAAATCGCGCCTGCGCGCCTTGGCGCTGATACATCCCGATCTCGGCCCGGCATAGCGGGCAGTCGCCGTCAAAAAACACCTCGCAGGCGGGTGGTGTCGCGGCGTCGTCAGTATTTTGCGTTTGATGTTCCATGGCGCCAGACATAGGTCTGTGGGCCAGACAATACAGGGAATGCCCGCCATGCGAGCAGCGGTGATCGGAGCAGGTCTGGCGGGCGCAGCCGCGGCGCGAACCCTTGCGCAGGCTGGATTTCAGCCGGTTCTGTTCGACAAGGGGCGCGGCCCCGGCGGGCGGCTCTCCACCCGGCGCGCTGAAACGCCGCAGGGCGAGGCGCGCATCGATCACGGCGCCCAGTTCGTCACCGCCGAAACGGCCGGGTTTCAGGCGCTGATTGATGAAGCCGCCGCTGCGGGCGTGGCGCAGGTCTGGCGCGCGCGTCTGGTCTCCATTGATCGCGTGGGCGGCATGCAGCCTTTGCGCCCCAAGACCCGCTGGGTAGGCGTGCCGGGCATGAGCGCGCTCGTGCGCACGGCGCTGGGCGGGCAGCAGGTCCGGTTCGCGGCGCGTGCGCGCCACCTGTCGGGCGAACCGGGCGCCTGGCGCGTGCATTTCGAGGACGGCGAGATCGAAGGCCCATTCGAGCGGATCGCCCTGACCCTGCCGCCAGAACAATTGATCGACCTTCTGGCGCGTACCGACGCCGACTTCTCCGTTCTGATCCAGGAGGCCCGCACCGTACAGATCGGCCCGTGCTGGACGGTGATGGCGGTGCTGGACGCGCCGTTCGATCCCGGTTTTGACGGCGCGCAAATGCTGGGCGGGGCGATCCGCTGGATGGCCCGCATGAATGCCCGCCCCGGCTGGCAGGGGCCCGAATGCTGGGTGCTGCAGGGCTCGCCTGACTGGTCGAAGGCCTTCCTGGAAGCTGATCCGGACATGGTCATGCGCGCATTGTGCGAGGAAGCCTTTGTGCGCTTCGGCATGCCGGAGCCTGTGTGGCGCCAGGCCCATCGCTGGCGCTACGCGCTGGTGCAGCAGGCGGCGGGGACGCCTTGCGCGCTGGACCCGTCCGGCACGATCGGCGTGGGCGGCGACTGGCGCCTGGGCCCGCGCGCCGAGCTGGCCTGGCGCTCCGGGCTGGCCCTGGGCGCTGCTTTGGGCGAGCCTCGATAGGCGCTCACGCTTGCCTTCGCGGCGCCGAGCGGTTACATGCGCGCAACAATATAACACTCCCGACACACCGCCTCCGGAGCGCCGCCCGTTTGAGCCCGTTACTGTCCGCCCTGGTCTTCGGGCTCGTCGCCGCCGGCGCCGTGGGCCTGGCCGTGCTTCTGGCCCTGCGCGGCGCGGGCTTCACCCGTCAGCATTCACCGCTCTTTGCGGCCTTCGCGGGCGGCCTCGTCGTCACCCTGGCCGTGGTGGAGCTGATCCCGTCGGCTCTGGCGTCTGGCGGCTACGCGCCCTGGCTGGTGCTGGCCGGGTTCGCCGGCGGGTTCGTGCTGCAGGGCGTGACCGGCGGCACGGCTGTGGCGTCTGTCTCGGCCGGGCCCGGCTCCACGCGTGCGCGCACGGCGGCGCTGGCGGCGGTGGGTGCGCTGGCGGTCCATTCAGCGCTGGACGGTGTGGTGTTCGCCGTCACCCACGCCATGGAGCCGGCGCTGGCCGCCACGGCGGGGGTGGGTCTGGTGGTGCACCAGCTCCCGGTGGCGGTGGTGTGCTTCATTCTGCTGCAGCGCGGCGGGCTGGGCGACCGGATGGCGGCGCTGCTGGCGTTCGCGGCGGCGGGCCTGACCATGCTGGTGGCGGCCGTGATCGCGGCGCCGTCCGCTGCGGCGCTGGATCTGTCGGTCCTGAATATCCTCATGGCGCTGGTGGCGGGCCTGCTGCTGCATGTGGGCGCCGCCCATCTGCTGAGCGAAGCCCTCACCGCCGGCCTGGTGCGGGGCGGCGGGGCGGTGTTCGCCGGCGCGGGCGCGGCGGCGCTGATGCTGATGGGCCATGACCACGCCCATCACGGCGACGAGGCGCACGCCCTTCCGCATCAACATGACCATGGCGCGCACCGCCACATTCACGCCCACGATGATGAACATGATCATGATCATTCCGGTCACGACCATGCGGACCATCCCGGCCACGACCTGACACAGGAGCCCAACCCATGACGCTTTCCAAACTGATGAGCTGCGCCGCGCTGGCCATGGTGCTGTCGGGCGGCGCCGCCCTGGGTGACGACGCCCCGATGCGCCAGCTGGGCGCTCATGTGCACGGCGCTGCGGCGCTGGACGTGGCGGTCGACGCCGACGCCGGCGCGGCCCTGGTGGTGCTCAGCGGCGCCGCCTACAACTTCTTCGGCTTCGAGCGCGCGGCTGAGACTGACGAAGAGCGTGCGGCCATCGACGCGGCCTATGAGGCGTTCGATCTGGCGCCCGTGGCCTTCCCCAGCGGGGCGGGCTGCACGCTGGCCACCGTCGACATCGAGGGGACGCGTGGCGGTCATGGGCAGTCCGACGGTCATGGCCACGATCACGGGCATGATGATCACGAACACGATGATCATGACCACGAAAACCATGATCATGACCACGGTGATGACCACGGGCACGGCCATGATGACCATGCCGAAACGGACCGCTATCACGGCGATAGCGATCTTGTGATCAGCTGGACTTTTGCCTGCGAGACCGCCGCCCGGGCTGACCAGCTCGACGCCGGCGGCCTGTTCGACGCCTTTGCGCGGCTGGAAACCCTGCAGGCGAGCTTTGTCAGCGGCAATCGCGCCGGCGCCGCCACGCTCACCCCGAGCGCCGCCGTCATCGCCCCGTAACAGCATCAGGCCCTTGAAGCCCGGCGGTCACACGCGCATGTATCGTCGTCATGACGCGTGTGATCGCCCTGTTGATGGCCCTGTGTGCGGCCGCCCTGACCGTCCCGGCCCAGGCTGAGGACGCGGCGGCGGGCGAGCGTCTTGAACTGGTCTGGTCCGATCTCCTGCCGCCCGGCGAGGCCGAGCGCATCGCCCGGCTGCAGCAGGTCCAGGCGATAGAGTTCGGCTTCAATCATTTCGGCACAGACCAGATGCCCCAGCTGCAGACCTTCAATGTGGTCGACGAGCTGGACGGCGAGCGCGTGCGCATCGCCGGCTTCGTGCTGCCGTTCGATTTTTCCGCCTCCGGTCAGGTCTCGCGCTTCCTGCTTGTGCCCTTCGTAGGCGCCTGCGTGCACGTGCCGCCGCCGCCGCCCAACCAGCTCATCTATGTGCAGGCCGCCGACGGCGTGGCGGTGCAGGGCATGTGGGAGCCGGTGTTTGCGGAAGGCGTGATGCGCACCCGCCGCCATGACAGCGATCTGGCTGACGCCGCGTACACGCTCGAACTCACCGGCCTTGAGCCCTACCGCCAGTGATGACGAGCAGATGAACGCCGCCGCCTTGATTGCGGCGGGCCTGCGGCGAAATTTCCTTAAACCGGAACGATTGGCGACGCAGTTGACCTCCAGTGTGAGGAACAAGGCGGTGGGCGCGGCGCGGTTTCGACTGCGGTTCTTCTCCCCCCAATGGCGAATATCCGCCGCGTCCCGCCGCCTGTTGTCACGGATCGGGCGCCGCTTTGCACGCGCCTTGCGAAGCCCGGTCCGGGGCTCGTCTCGAGTGTGTCAGCGCGGCACGCTTTCGTCTGAGGGGGCGATCGAGAGCCAGCGCCACCTCGAGGCGGGTCCCACCTTTCCTTCTCCTCCCCCTCGCAACGCGTTGACCGCTGGCTCCGCAGCCGGGGCCGGTCTACACCCGCGCGATGACGCTGACCCCGGCCACCGCTGACGCCTTCATCACCCGGCACACGCGCATCACCAGCGCGCCGTTGACGCCCGAGCTGCGCTTTCATCTCGCCGACGAAACCATTGAAATCTGGACCCGCACCGAAGAGGCCCTGGGCGAGATCGGCTTGCCGCCGCCCTTCTGGGCGTTCGCCTGGGCAGGCGGTCAGGCGCTGGCGCGCTATGTCATGGATAACCCGCATCTGGTGGCCGGAGCCCATGTCCTGGATTTCGCCTGCGGGTGCGGTGTGGCGGGCATAGGCGCCGCCAAAGCCGGCGCCGCCCGTGTCGGCGCCAGCGAGATTGATCCGTTCGCTGTGGCCGCCGCCCGCCTGAACGCGGCGCTCAATGGCGTGGAGGTGGACGCGCAACTGGCCGACATCACCGGCGCCGATGCGGGCTGGGATGTGGTGCTGGCCGGGGATGTCTTCTACGAGGCGCCTGGCGCCGCGCGCATCGCTGGCTGGCTCGCCAGCCTGCATGCCCGCGGCGCGCTGGTGCTGATCGGCGATCCGGGGCGGACCTTTCTGCCCAGAACGAAGCTGGAAGCGTTGGCCCGATACGACACGCCTGTATCCCGCGATCTGGAGGATCGCGAGGTCAGGCAGGCGCGCGTGTGGCGCTTTGCAGGATGAGCGTCATCACCTTGAAAGGATGATCAGCAGCGCGTTGTGCAGGGTTCGGCCGGGCTCACGTGACGTTGGATATGATCCATGGTCTCGGTGGCGCCGCGCTGGATGGCGCGCCATTCCCATTCCGGGCGGCAGACCTGGCGGGCGGGCAGGCGTGATCCGATGACCCGTTCGCGCTCGCAGCGGATCGCATTAGGGTCATAGCCCTCGCGCTCGGCGCGGGCGATTTCTTCGGCGCTGGCCACCTGGGTGGCGGCAGCGGCGGAAGCCGCCGTGATCCTGCTTTCCGTCGTGGCGCATGCGGTGGCGAACAGTCCGGCGGCCGCAGCCAAAACAATGTATTTCATGGCAACGCTACTCCTGATGAGCCGCCGGGCCCGTTGGCGCATGGCTGATATCCAGGGCCTTCAAAGACCCAATCGCCTCAGTCAAAGGAGCGCGCGGCGCCGCCGCATTGCAGGTTGAGCCCTGAATTGTCTCACCGCCGGCCCCTCAAACTCAGTTCTCGTTGATCGGAACGCCCTGACGCTGGATATGATCCATGGTCTCGGTGGCGCCGCGCTGGATGGCGCGCCATTCCCATTCCGGGCGGCAGACCTGGCGGGCGGGCAGGCGTGATCCGATGACCCGTTCGCGCTCGCAGCGGATCGCATTAGGGTCATAGCCCTCGCGCTCGGCGCGGGCGACTTCTTCGGCGCTGGCCACCTGGGTGGTGGCAGCGGCGGAACTGGCCGTTGTCCCGTCTTGCGTCGTGGCGCATGCGGTGGCGAACAGTCCGGCGGCCGCAGCCAAAACAATGTATTTCATGCTCGTTCATTCCCCTCGTTGGACTGCCCTGCGCTTTGCCGCACGGCATTTTTGTGAAGCCCTCATTCTGGATACGGCCTCTGCGTGGGTGTGACAAGGCGCGTAAACTCTTTCACACCCGAAGGAATCGGGCGAGTTTGCCAGTATGGCCCGCGTTCGCGCCGTTGACCGGCGACTGTTTTTACTGATCGAAATCGCGGCCCGGCGCCTTAGCCGGGACGCTGACCAGCGCCTGCGCGCTGAAGCCGGCGTGAGCGCCAGCCAGGCGGCGGTGCTGTTTTTGCTCTTGCGCCGGGGCGAGCGGCGTATGGGCGCTATTGGTGATGTGCTGGCGCTGGGCGCCCCGGCGGTGACCGGTCTCGTCACGCGCATGGAGGCGGCCGGCCTGGTCACCCGGCGGCGGGACGCCAAGGACCGGCGCGGCGCGCTGGTGGCCTTGAGTGAGGCCGGGCGGCGCGCCGCCGAGCGCGCCGACACGGTGCTGCGCGCCTTCAACACGGAGCTGGACGAGCGCCTGGGCGACGAAGCGGCCGATACGCTCTATGATGCCCTGACCCGGCTGGCGTCCGACGCGGGCGATCCGGTCGGCTGAGGCCGCCGCGCCCCCTTGCGCCAGAGCCCGTAATTTGTTGCAATGCAACAAGTCCGGACAAATTTCCGGACGCTTCCTGAACAGCGGAAACAAGCGCTGCCGGCGGGTGAGGAGACGCGACTGTGCTGAAATTCACGACCACCGACCAGCGCTATCCAGAAAAGCGCCCCGCGGACGCGCGCAAGCACGATTTCGATGAAATCTACGCGCCCTTCTCGCCCGAACGCGGCGCCGAGCAGGCCGAGCGCTGCTCCCAGTGCGGCGTGCCCTTCTGCCAGACCGGCTGCCCGTTGCACAATGACATCCCCGACTGGCTGATGCTGGCGGCGGAAGGCCGCATGGAGGAAGCCTACGAGCTCTCCTCGGCCACATCCACCATGCCTGAGATTTGCGGGCGCATCTGCCCCCAGGACCGTCTGTGCGAGGGCGCCTGCGTCATCGAGCAATCGGGCCACGGCGCGGTCACCATCGGCTCGGTGGAGACGCACATCACCGAAACCGCGTGGGACAACGGCTGGGTCAAGCCGCTGCGCCCGGCGGTCGCCAGCGGGTTTTCGGTCGGGATCATCGGGGCGGGACCCGCGGGTCTCTCAGCCGCCGAGCGCCTGCGCGAGCAGGGCCATGCCGTCACCGTCTATGACCGTCAGGACCGCGCCGGCGGGCTTCTGGTCTATGGCATTCCCAATTTCAAGCTGGACAAGTCCGTGGTGGCCCGCCGGGTCGCGCGCCTGGAGCAGGGCGGGATCGTCTTTCAGCTCAATTTCGAGGTGGGGCGCGACGCCAGCCTGGACGATCTGCGCGGCCAGCATGACGCGGTCTATATCGCCGCGGGCGCCTATGCGGCCCGGGCGCTGACCTGTCCGGGCGGTGGCGGACGTGGGCTGGTCCCGGCGCTGGACTATCTCACGGCGTCCAACCGGCGCGGCTTCGGCGAGGACATCGCCGATAATGGCCGCTTCGACGCAAAGGGAAAGCGCGTGATCGTGATCGGCGGCGGCGATACGGCCATGGACTGCGTGCGCACGGCGGTGCGCCAGGGCGCGGCCAGCGTGGCCTGCCACTACCGGCGCGACCGGGTGAACATGCCGGGCTCCGACCGCGAGGTCTCCCACGCCGAGGAAGAGGGCGTGACATTCGAATGGCTGTGCGCGCCGGCCGCGATCCTGGGCGATGCCGACACCGCCACCGGCGTGCGCATCCAGCGCATGGTTCTGGGCGCGCCGGACGGCACTGGCCGCCGGCGTCCCATGCCCGCTGTCGGCCAGGAACATGACGCCCCCGCCGACATGGTGATCGCGGCGCTGGGCTTTGAGCCGGAAGATTTTCCGGCGCTTTACGGCGCGCCGAAGCTTGAGATGTCGCCGCGCGGCACGCTGCGCGTCACCAGCCGTTGCCGCACCTCCATCCCCGGCGTGTATGCGGGCGGCGACGCCGTGCGCGGCGCCTCCCTGGTGGTCTGGGCGGTGCGCGACGGCATGGATGCGGCCACTGAAATTCACGCCGATCTGATGGCCCGCGCACGCGAAGAGGCGTCGTCCAAAGTGGCGGAGATGGCGGAATGAGCGAGGCGCAGCGCTATCTCGACAATCGCGACCGTCTGATCGACGCCAACGCCTATGAGGCGGACTCCGAGCGCGACGCGTGCGGCGTCGGTCTGATCGCCGACATCAACGCCACGCCCCGGCGCGAGGTGGTGGAGCTCGCGATCAAGGCGCTCAAAGCCGTCTGGCATCGCGGCGCGGTGGACGCGGACGGCAAGACCGGCGACGGCGCGGGTCTGCGCGTCGGCATCCCGCAGGATTTCTTCAAGGCGCAGGTGGCCCGCACCGGCCACGCGCCGGGCTCGGGCGTCATCGGCGTGGGCATGATCTTCCTGCCGCGCACAGACTTCGCCGCCCAGGAGCGCTCGCGCACCATCGTCGAGACCGAAGTGCTGCGCGCGGGCCTGCGCCTTTATGGCTGGCGCCAGGCCCCCATCGATCCGTCATGCCTCGGCGACAAGGCCGCCTCCACCCGTCCGGCCATCGAGCAGATCCTGTTTGAGGACCCGAAAAAGCGCGCGGCTTCCGTGCTGGAGCGCGCGCTCTATCTGGTGCGCCGCCGGATCGAGGCGCGCGCGCGCGAGGACGCCCTGCCGGGCTTCTATGTCGCCTCGCTGTCAGCGCGCGATGTGGTCTACAAGGGCATGTTCCTGGCCGAGGCCATCGACACCTTCTATCCCGATCTGCGCGACGAGCGCTTCGTGTCGTCGTTTGCGATCTTCCACCAGCGCTATTCCACCAACACGTTTCCTGAATGGCGCCTGGCCCAGCCCTTCCGCATGCTCGCCCATAATGGCGAGATCAACACGCTCAAGGGCAATCGCAACTGGATGAAGAGCCATGAGATTCTCATGGCGGCCAAGGCGTTCAGGGACGCCGAGGACGTGGTCAAACCGGTGATCAGCGCGGGCGCGTCGGACTCAGCGGCGCTGGACGAAGTGTTCGAGGTGCTGGTGCGCGCCGGCCGCTCGGCGCCCATGGCCAAGACGCTGCTCATCCCCGAAGCCTGGTCCAAGCGTGGCGAACTGATGCCCGGCGCCTGGCGGGGCCTGTACGAATACTGCAACTCGGTGATGGAGCCCTGGGACGGGCCGGCGGCGGTGGTCGCTTGTGATGGCCGCTGGGCGATCGCCGGGCTGGACCGCAATGGCCTGCGGCCCTTGCGCTGGTCGCTGACCGGGGATGGCTTGCTGGCCGTGGGGTCGGAAACCGGCATGGCGCCGCTGGACCCTGACAGCGTGATCGAGCGCGGCGCGGTGACGCCGGGGCGCATGATCGGCGTCGACCTGCATGAGGGCGGGTTCAAGCGCGAGCATGACATGCTCGACATGCTGGCCTCCAAGCATCCGTACGAAGACTGGCTGAAAAACGTCAAGAATATCGAGGCCGAGATCGGCCCCGGCCCGGAAGATTTGCTGTTCGATGACGCCGAGCGCGCGCGCCGTCAGGCCGCCGCCGGTCTGTCGCTGGAGGATGTGGAGATCATCCTCTCGCCCATGGCCGAGACCGGCAAGGAAGCCATCGGCTCCATGGGCGATGACAGCCCGCTGGCGGTCCTGTCGAACCGCTACCGGCCAGTGTACCATTATTTCCGGCAGAACTTCTCCCAGGTCACCAATCCGCCCATCGATCCCTTGCGTGAGGGCCGGGTGATGAGCCTGAAGACCCGGTTCAAGAATCTGGGAAACATCCTGGCCACTGACGAAGCCCAGACCAATGTGTTCGTGCTGGATTCGCCTGTTCTCACCAATGGCATGTATGCGCGCCTGCGCGCCGTGCTGGGCGAGCGGGTGGCGGAAGTGGACGCCACCTTCCCTGCCGAAGAGGCCACCGGCGCCGGGGGCGGGCTGATGCGCGCCCTCGACCGTATCCGCGCCGACGCTGAAGCCGCCATACGGGACGGCGCCGAACATCTCGTCCTCACCGACGAAGCGCAGGGGGCTCAGCGCTGCTCTGTGCCCATGGCGCTGGCGGTCGGCGCCGCGCACACGCACCTCACCCGCAAGGGGCTTCGCACTTACTGTTCGCTCAATGTGCGCGCCGCCGACGTGGCCGACGCCCATGGCCTGGCGGTTCTGATCGGGCTCGGGGCCACCACCGTGAACCCTTATATCGCCTTTGAAACGGTAGCTGCGCGAAGCCAGCGCGGCCTGGCCTCGCTCTCGCTGGGTCAGAAGGCGCTGAACATGAAGGCCGCGTTTGATGCGGGGCTTCTGAAAATCATGTCCAAGATGGGCATATCGGTGGTCTCCTCCTATCGCGGCGGGTGCAATTTCGAGGTGCTGGGCCTCTCGCGCGCCGTGGCGATGGAGTATCTCGGCGGGGTGACCAGCCGCATTTCCGGCATTGGCCTGGCGGGCCTGGAACAAAAGCTCGCCGAGCTGCACGCCTGGGCCTGGCGCGATGACGGGGCGGTGCGCCTGCCCGTGGGCGGCTTCTACCGCCAGCGCGCCTCGGGCGAGGTGCATGCGGTCGAGGCCCGGTCCGTCACCGCCCTGCAAAAGGCGGTGCGCGAAGAGGATTACGCCGCGTTCCGCGAGTATGTCGGCCTGCAGACGCGCGACGCCGACCCGATCCAGCTGCGCGATCTTCTCGAGCCGCGCCCGCTGGGGCCGTCTGTCGATCTGTCGCGCTGTGAAAGCGTCAATGAAATCCGCCAGCGCTTCGTCACGCCGGGCATGAGCCTGGGCGCGCTGAGCCCTGAAGCGCACGGCGCGCTCAACGTCGCCATGAACCGCATCGGCGCCAAGTCGGTGTCGGGCGAGGGCGGCGAGGACCGCTCGCGCTACACGCCCATGGCCAATGGCGACAACATGAATTCGGCGGTCAAACAGGTGGCGTCCGGCCGGTTCGGCGTCACGGCCGAATATCTCAACCAGTGCCGCGAAATCGAGATCAAGATCGCCCAGGGCGCCAAGCCCGGCGAGGGCGGCCAACTGCCCGGCTTCAAGGTCACGCAGATGATCGCGCGCCTGCGCCACGCCACGCCGGGCACCACGCTGATCAGCCCGCCCCCGCATCACGACATCTACTCCATCGAGGACCTGGCCCAGCTCATCTACGACCTCAAACAGATCAATCCCGAGGCGCGCGTCTGCGTGAAGCTCGTGGCCGCCGCCGGTGTCGGCGCCGTGGCCGCGGGCGTGGCCAAGGCCCATGCCGACGTGATCCTGATCTCGGGCAATGTGGGCGGTACGGGCGCCAGCCCGCAGACCTCCATCAAGTTCGCCGGCGCGCCGCTGGAGCTCGGCCTGTCGGAAGCCCATCAGGTGCTCTCGCTCAACGGCCTGCGCGAGCGGGTGACGCTGCGCGCCGATGGCGGCATCCGCACCGGGCGCGACGTGGTGATCACCGCCATGCTGGGCGCGGAGGAGTTCGGCATCGGCACCACCAGCCTGATCGCGCTGGGCTGTCTGATGGTGCGCCAGTGCCATTCCAACACCTGCCCGGTGGGCATCTGCACCCAGGACGATGATCTGCGGAAGCGCTTCACCGGCATGGCCGACCACGTGGTCAACCTGATGACCTTCATCGCCCGCGACACCCGCGAAATCCTCGCCCGCCTGGGCGCCGAGCGCCTCGAAGACGTCATCGGCCGCGCCGACCTGCTCGATCAGGTCAGCCGGGGCGCCGATCACCTGGACGATCTCGATCTCAATCCGCTGCTGGTGCGCGTCGACCCCCAGGCCCGCCCGCCGCGCTCCACGCGCACCCAGCGCAACGCCGTGGCGCCGAGCCTCGACGAGCAGATCCTCAAGGACGCTGCCCCGGTCTTTACCCGGCGCGAGAAGATGCAGCTCGTGTATGACGTGAAGAACACCGACCGCGCCGTGGGCGCGCGGGTGTCGTCGGCCATTGTGCGCGCCTTCGGCCCCGACGGCCTGGAGGACGGCCAGCTCACGCTTCGCCTTGCCGGATCGGCGGGTCAGTCACTCGGCGCCTTCGCCGCCAAGGGTCTGCGCATCGAGCTGGAAGGCGACGCCAATGACTATGTGGGCAAGGGCCTGTCGGGCGCGACCCTCGCCATCCGCCCGTTCGGCGGCGCGCGCCGTCATGGCGCGGGCGATGTGATCATCGGCAACACGGTCCTCTACGGCGCCACGTCAGGCCGCCTGTTCGCCGCGGGCGGCGCGGGCCAGCGCTTTGCCGTGCGCAATTCCGGCGCGACCGTGGTGGTCGAGGGCTGCGGCGCCAATGGCTGCGAATACATGACCGGCGGCGTCGCGGTGATCCTGGGCAAGGTGGGCGATAATTTCGCCGCCGGCATGACGGGCGGCGAAGCCTTCGTGCTCGACGAGGACGGCCGCCTGGAACCCCGCCTCAATGGCGAAACCGTATTCCTGGCCGAGCTCAAGGGCGAGGCCGAAGCGCGCTGCCGCGCCCTCATCGAAGCCCACTACGCCGCCACCGGCTCCCTCCACGCCGCCGCCATCCTCAATGACTGGGAGGCGCGCAGGCCCGAATTCCGCCACGTGGTCCCGTTCGAGCCGGCGAAGATCGAAGCGGGCGCGAAGCGGGCGTGATCACAGCCTTACACGCAAAGGTGACCGCGCCGCGCCTTGGCGCCATGGCGGATCGGGCCACATGGTATGTCAGAACACGCCCGCAATTGGAGCCCGCCCGATGATCGCCCGCTTCGCCCTTGCCCTGCTCGCCGCCCTGATGCTCAGCGCCGCGAGCTTCGCTGATGATTACCTCAGCCCGGCCCAGGCCGATGGCGCGGACCTGCCCGACGGCCTGTCTCACGCCATCTTCGCGTCGGGCTGTTTCTGGTGCACCGAGGCCGATTTCGAGGGGCTCGACGGTGTTGTCGAGGTCGTGTCCGGCTTTGCCGGCGGATCGGAAGCCAATCCTGGCTATTACGACGTGGTGCGCGGGCGCACCGGACATGTGGAGAGCGCGCGCATCATCTTTGACCCCGCGGTGGTGAGCTATGAGGCGCTGCTGGCCCATTACTGGCTCAATGTGGATCCGTTCGATGGCGACGGCCAGTTCTGCGACCGCGGCGCGGCCTACGCCCCGGCCATCTTCCCGGTGGACGCCGCCCAGCGCGCTGCAGCCGAAGCCTCCAGAGACTCCACCGCCGAGCGCTTCGGGCGCGAGATCGCCGTGCGCATCCGCAGTTTTGACACGTTCTGGCCGGCGGGCGCCGAGCATCAGGACTATGCGGTCAACAACCCGATCCGCTATCAGCGCTACCGCTTTGGCTGCCGGCGCGACCAGCGCCTGCGCCAGATACAGGCCGGCTAGCCTGCCGCCTTGCCCGCAAGGCGGGGAGGGTCTAAGCCTCGCCACGGTTTCACACCGTTAGCGGAGCATCCCCATGTCGAACGTGGTGGTCGTCGGCGCCCAGTGGGGCGACGAGGGCAAAGGCAAGATCGTGGACTGGCTGTGCCACCGCGCCGATCTGGTCGTGCGCTTCCAGGGCGGACACAATGCCGGCCATACGCTGGTGGTCGACGGGGTCACCTACAAGCTCTCGCTCATGCCGTCGGGCGTGGTGCAGAAGAAGCTGTCGCTGATCGGCAATGGCGTGGTGGTGGACCCCTGGGCCTTTATCGAGGAAATCGAGAAAGTCCGCGCCCAAGGGGTGAACATCACCCCCAAAATGGTGCGCCTGGCCGAAACCGCCGCCCTGATCCTTCCTGTCCACCGCGAGCTCGACGCCCTGCGCGAGAACCGCGATGACGGCATGAAGATCGGCACCACGCGCCGGGGCATCGGCCCGGCCTATGAAGACAAGGTGGGTCGGCGCGCCGTGCGGGTCATTGATCTGGCCGATGAGCGCCAGCTGCGCCGCCGCATTGGCGAGATGCTGCATCACCACAATGCCCTGCGCCGGGGCTTTGGCGTGGCCGAGGCGGACGCCGATGAGATGACGGCCGAGCTGATGGCGATCGCGCCCAAGGTCCTGCCCTATGCCGACCCGGTGTGGAAAACCCTCAACGCCGCCATCGCCGACGGCAAGAAAGTCCTGTTCGAGGGCGCCCAGGGCGCCTTCCTCGATGTGGACCACGGCACCTATCCGTTTGTGACCAGCTCCAACACCGTGGCCGGCCAGGCCGCCGCCGGGTCGGGCGTGGGTCCGGGCCAGGTGGGCTATGTGCTCGGCATTGTGAAGGCCTACACCACGCGGGTGGGCGAGGGGCCGTTCCCCACCGAGCTCACTGACGAGACCGGCAAGCGCCTGGGCGAGCGGGGCCGCGAGTTCGGCACGGTCACCAGCCGCCAGCGCCGCTGTGGCTGGTTTGACGCGGTGCTGGTGCGCCAGAGCGTGAAGATCAACGGCATTACCGGCGTGGCGCTGACCAAGCTGGACGTCCTCGACGGATTTGACGCGCTGAAAGTCTGCGTCGGCTACAAGCTCAATGGCGAGATGTATGACCGCCTGCCCGCCGGCGCCGACGCGCAGGCGCGCGTGGAGCCGGTTTACGAGACCCTGGAAGGCTGGTCGGGCTCCACCGCCGGCGCGCGCAGCTGGATGGATCTGCCCGCCCAGGCGGTGAAATACGTGCGCCGCATCGAAGAACTGATCGAAGCCCCCGTCGCCATCCTCTCCACCAGCCCCGAACGCGACGACGTCATCCTGATGCAGGACCCGTTCAAGGGGTAGGGCGGGCGCGATCCATCCGGGTCAGCCAGCACGGCGCGTCACAGCTGTGCGCCGCGCGCGGCCCAGGCGGCCATTTCGCCATCTGCGATCGTCAGCGTCACGCGCCAGCTGTCGCTCCGGCGCAGAATATAGACATGCTCCCACGCGGCGATGACCTCGCCGCCTTCGCCCAGCATCCGGTAGGCCATGCGCGCCTGAGCGACGTTGTCGAACAGCTCCTCAGCATCAAGCAATTCGCCTACGGGCCGCACAACGCCCTGATTGCGGTAGAAGTCCATCAGCGTGACGCAATGGTCGCGGAACGCCTCCCTTGGCATCGCGAAATTGCCTGTCGGTGACGGGAACAGGCCGACCGGCTCCCACAATTGGCTCAAGGCATCCGCGTCGCGGCGGGCGAACGCGTCGACATAGCGGGCGAAAAATTCAGCGATCTCGTCTTGGAAAGTCATGCTCATCCTGTCTGTCAAATGGGCCGCGCCCGGCGATCAAGCGGTCGCGGCCATCATCGCATCGGCCGTTTTCGCGCCGCGCACATCCGCCGCAACAAGTTGCGCCTTGACGATGTCGTTGAAAGTCATCGCCGGATGGGATTCGGCCATCATGCCGATCTTCATCCAGAATTCGGCCTGCGCATTGATCGAGCGGCACATCACCGTGCTGGCCCGGCGGGCCTTCTCATGCAGAGCGTCATCAATTTTTACGAGGCCCATCGGCTTACCTCCTGTAATATACGGATCGTATATGAAACATATATTATCTTGTCAAACACAAAGCGGCAGCCGCACGCCTTGCAGCCCGCAGCGCATCGGGCTCAACTGCGCGACCGTCGGAAGCCTGAGAGAGCCGCGCCATGACCCGCCTTGAAAACCGCCTCGTCCTTGTCACCGGCGCCTCGCGCGGCGCGGGCGCGGCCATCGCGCAGGCCTGCGCGGACGCGGGCGGAGACGTGCTGGTGCACTACGCGCGCAACCAGGCCGCGGCTTGGGGCGTCGCAAAGGCTTTGGGGCCGCGCTGCGCCGGCCTGATCGCCGGCGATCTCGCTGAACCTGACGCCGCCCGCGCTGTCTGGGACGAGGCGGTCCGCACCGGCGGGCGGGCGCCGGACGCGCTGGTGCTCAATCACGGAATCTTTGAAGCCGCCGGGATCGCCTCGGACGAGGCGGATTGGCGCGCCAACTGGGCGCGCACGCTGCAGGTCAATCTGACATCGTGCGCGGATCTGGCGCGCCTGGCCGCCCGGGCCTGGCTCGCCGGTTCGGGCGGGTCGCTGGTGGCCATCGCCTCGCGCGCGGCCCATCGCGGCGATGATGCGGACCATGCCTCCTACGCGGCGTCGAAGGCCGGGCTGATCGCCCTGATCAAGACGCTGGCGCGCGCTCATGCGGGGCAGGGTCTGCTGGCCTACGCCATCGCCCCGGGCTGGATCGACACCGACATGGCGCCCCAGGACGCGACGGCCCGGGCGAGGGCCGAAGGCGACGTGCCGCTCGGCCGGATGGCGGCGCCGGACGAGATCGGGGCGCTGACCGCCTTCCTCCTGTCGGGCGCCTGCGCGTCGGCGACGGGCGCCACTTTCGACGTCAATGGCGCGAGCTATGTGCGCTAGGGACGCCGGAACGGCACCGATGTCCCCTCACGGCGGATTCATGTCCCCCTCGCGGGCGTTTTCGTCCCATAATTCGGTCTGTTCGTCGCCTGCCGGCAAGGAGAGACGCCACGATGTCCCCGCCCCTATCCCTCAATGACTGGCGCGCTGGCGGGTCGATGTTCGGCTATCGCGGCCATGAGATTTTCCAGCGCACGGGCGGCGACTGGAGCGACGGGACCCGCCCGGTCCTGATCCTCATACATGGCTTCCCGACGGCCAGCTGGGACTGGTCGCACCAGTGGGACGCCCTGTGCGAGCGCTACCGCGTGGCGGCTATCGATATGATCGGGTTCGGTTTTTCGGCCAAGCCGGTCAACTACGCCTACTCCATCCAGGACCAGGCGGATCTGCACGAGACCTGGTTTGACCGGCTGGGGGTCAGCGCCTGCCACATCCTGGCTCACGACTATGGCGACACCGTCGCCCAGGAATTGCTGGCGCGCATGATTGACCGGCGCGCCAAAGGCCTGGCGGGGCTGGAGATTCAGTCGGTCTGCTTCCTCAATGGCGGCCTGTTTCCCGAGCAGCATCGCGCCACCCTGACCCAGCGCCTGCTGCATTCGCCGCTGGGGCCGATGCTCAGCCGCATGATGACCAGAAAGCGTTTTGAAACAGGGCTTTGCGAGGTGTTTGGCCCGGACACGCGGCCTTCACCTGAAACGCTCGACGCCTTCTGGTCACTGGCGATGATGGGCGGGGGCATGCCGCGTATCGGGCACAAGCTGTTGGGTTATATCACCGAACGGCGCGCGACGCGGGATCGCTGGGTGGGCGCGCTGGTCCATTCACCGGTGCCCATGCGGGTGATTGACGGCGCGCTGGATCCTGTGTCCGGCGCCCATATGGTCGAGCATTATCAGTCACTTGTGCCAAATCCCGACACGGTGCTCATTCCTCACGTCGGCCATTACCCCCAGCTGGAAGCGCCCGGCGAGGTGCTTGACGCCTTCCTGGATTTCCAGTCGGGTATAGAAAAGGCCTGAGCACAAGGGCCAAGACGGGAGGATGCGCCATGAGCGAGCGCTATGACTGCATCATCGCAGGCGGCTTGGTCATTGACGGGACCGGGGGCGTCCCTGTGCTGGAGGACGTCGCCATAAAGGCGGGCCGCGTGGCCGCGCGCGGTCCCGGCCTGGACCGCTCGCGCGCCGACCAGGTCATTGATGCCGAAGGGCTTTGGGTGACGCCCGGCCTTCTGGACATCCACACCCATCTCGATCTGGAGGTGGAGTTTGACCCGGCCCTGAAAGAGGCCGTGCGCCACGGCACCACCACCGTTCTGATGAGCAATTGCTCGCTGGGACTGGCCTTCGGCAATCAGCGCCGCAATGGCGACGACCCGCTGGTGGACTGCTTTGCCCGTGTGGAAAACATGCCCAAGCCGGTGCTGCGCAAAGTGGCCGACAAGGCGACCTGGACCAGCCCGGCGGGCTATTACGCCCATCTCGATGACCTGCCGCTAGGCTGCAATGTTATTCCGATGATCCCTCACTCCATGCTGCGCATCGAGGTGATGGGGCTCAAGGGCGCGGTCAGCCGCACCGCGACGGACAATGATCTCAAGCAGATGGAGGGCATTCTCGATCAGGCGATGACGCAGGGCTATCCCGGCTTCTCCACCGACGCGCTGCCTTTCCACTTCCTGTCTGAAGATCCCAACCGGCGGGTAAAGATACCCTCCCAGTTCGGCCAGTACCGCGAGCTCAAACGCCTCACAGGCGTCCTGCGCCGCCACGACCGGCTCTGGCAGGCCACCCCGCCCAAGGACAGTCCGCTGGCGGTGCTGCGTAATTTCTCGCTCACTTCCGGACGCCTGCACGGCAGACCTTTGAAGGTGACGGCGGTGGCGGCGATGGATGTGGCCTCCAACAAGTCCCTGCGCCGTCTCGCGCTTCTGCTGACGCGGGTGTTCAACTCGCCGCTCATGGGCGGCCATTTCCGGTTTCAAGCGCTGGCTGCGCCCTTCAAGCTGTTCTGGGACGGGCCGATCAATCCGCTGGCCGAGGAAATCCCGGCCCTGCGCGAGCTGAATGAGCTCGATCTCGAAGACGTGGAGGGCCGGCGCGCCCTGCTGGACGATCCGGCCTTCCAGGCGCGCTTTTCGAAGATGTGGATGACCGGGAAGACCGGGTTCGGGCTCAATCGCCTGAAGCGCCTCATGAAGGCGGAAACCCTGTCCTTCGACCGCGATTTCAACGAGATGGTCTTCTATTCGGGCGGGCCGGACATCTGGACCGGAGAGACCTTCGCCCAGGTCTTGGGCCGGTTCCAGGCCTGGCGGACGGACCCCGCGATGGCACGCACGCCGGACGAGCGCGCGGCGTTCGAGGCGATGCCCGACGGGGCCGCGGAAGAGCCGGGCTTCATGCTCCACCTCTTGCGGACGTATGATCTGTCCCTGCGCTGGTGGACGGTCTCGGCCAATCGCGATCCGGAGATCGTGCGCGCGCTGCTGAACCACCCCCAGATCCTGCCCGGTTTCAACGATTCGGGCGCCCACATCACCAATATGGCCTTCTATGACGGCAATCTGCGCGGCCTCCAGATCGCTCAGAGCGAGGGCATGGAGCGCGTGGCGAGCCAGGTGCGGCGCATGACGCGCGAGCCAGCTGAGTTCATCGGCGTGGACGCCGGAACCATGGATATCGGCGACCGGGCCGATCTCGTCGTGATCGACCCCGAGGCCTTGCGCGCCTACGATTCCGAAGCCCGCTCCCGCTTCATCTGGCGCGAGGATTATGGCCACGAGCAGATGGTCAACCGCTCCGACGGCGTGGTGCGCTGCGTGCTCGTCAGCGGCGTGGAGGTCTGGGACGGCGTGCGCTTCACCGAGGCCGCCGGGCGCCAGACCCTGGGCCGGGCCTTGCGCCACAAAAGCTGGAGCCCCCAGCGCGAAGCTCTGCAAGTGGCCGCCGAGTGATCACTCGGCGAGCCGGGCGCGCAGCTGGATGACCAATGCTTCCTGATAGAAGCCACTGGCGTCAGCGTCGGCGCGGTCGAGGAAACCGAGCATCTGCGCGCGGTCGATGACCGGCTGGTCTGGCGGGCAGGCTTCAAACGCGCCTGTGAGCGCGTAATGCGGAAATCCCACCAGACCGGCGAAACGCCCGGCCTCAGCCGAGCGGCGGATCAGTTCGCCGCCATAGCACGGGTCCTGGCCGCGCCCGTCCCATCCGGTCAGGCGGATATAACCCACCACGAACAGCGATTGGGGGTAGCCGGCGCGCAGGGCGGCGTCTCGATAGGCCTGGCTCTCCTCGTGGCGGCCGGCATACCCATTCACCCGCGCCAGCTGGTAATTGAGCCGGGGATTGTCCGGGTCCTCCGCCACCGCCGCCTCGCAGGTCAGGCGCGCCGCTTCCAGGTCCACATCGCCCTGAGGAACGCCGTCAATGACGCGTTCGGGATCATCGGGATGGGCGGCGAGCCGGTCGCATTCAGTGACGTCTCTGGACCAGGCCGCGCGGTCATACACGACGATCTGGTCGAGGCTGACAGGGGCAGGTTGGGCAGCGGCGAAGATGGCGGCGAGGATCATGAAGGCGCTCCTTCTGATAAATTTGTCCGGACAGATTATCGGCTCCAGGATCGTCTGGCCAGCACCTTACCGCCTTGACGAGTTGGGTCTTCAAGCGGCTCATTCCCATCATGAAAACAGACGTCGACGTGGTCATTCTCGGCGCCGGCATGGCGGGCCTGGCTCTGGCGCGGGCGCTGACCGGGCCGGGGCGTAATCTGTCAGTCACCGTTCTGGAGCCACGCACTCTAAGGCCTGATGCGCGCCTGTGGATTTTCCCCGCCGCATCCGGCCATCCGCTGGTGCGTTTCGCCACGCACCAGACGCGCGATGTCATCTTGGCTGGACGTCAGGCGCGCCTGCGCGCCGGCGCTCTCTGGACGGTTCCTGCGGCGGATGTGCAGGCGGCTGCCGTGGAGGCGCTGTCGGCCTCGGTGCTGGCGCGGCTTGAGACGGGCGTGCGCATTGGCGGCGTCTCGGCGGCGGCGCGCGGCGCGGTGGTCGATTGCAGCCTGGGCGCCATCCGGACAAGTCAGGTGGTAGATACGCGCGCCGGGCCGGACCACGCCGTCGGCGCAAGGGACTGGACCCAGATTGTGCTGTCGGCGCGCATTGAAGGGGCGGATAACCCGCCGCGCTTCGAGCTCTGCGCGCCTGCGGCGCAGGCGGGCGGGATCGACCTGATCCAGCGCCATGATCTCGGCGGCGGCGTTCAGCTCGTCGAGGCGGTGCGCTACGCCCCGCCGGGCGATGACGGCGCGGGCCTTAGGGCTGTGCTTGATGGCGCGCTGACGGGCCCTGCAGGCCCGGCGCTACGCCGCACAGTGCTGCCGCTCCTGCCGCCGCCCGCGCGGCGGGTGCAGTCCGGCGCCATCATCGCGGCGCCGGCGCGGGCAGGGGGCTTGCGCTTTGCTGTCGGCATGGAGGCTCTGCGCCTCACTCAATGGGCGCAGGCGGGAGCGCACAGCCTTGACGAGGGCCGGCTGATTGCGCCGCCGCCCGATCCGGGGACGGCAGCACGCGCGCCAGCCCTGACGCTGGCCAAGCGCTTGCGCGAGGGGGCGGGGCCGGCGGCGGCCTGGCTGGAGCAGACGCTGGCCTCGCTTGGGCCGGACGCGGCGCTTGCGTTTCTGGCCGGCTCAGGTCCCGCGCGATAGGCTCACGCCCCTCGACTCCGCCGCCAAACCTGCGAGAATTGGTTAAGGCACTGGAAATGTGAGGGGACGCCGGGATGATCGCGCGCAATTGGCTACGCTTCGGGGTTTTGCTTGTTATGGGCGCGGCGCTCGCCGCCTGTGACCCGGCTGGCGAACCGGACGCGCCGTCAGCTCAAGGCCCCCAGGTGACCCCGCGCGCCGCCGACGCCCCGCGCGCGCCTGATCCCGCTTCCGACCAGTTCGAATATTTGCGCTATGCGATCAATTCCGAGTCCGCGTCGCCGGAACTGTGCCTGACCTTTTCGGCGCCGCTGGACCCGCAGGTGGATTACTCCGCCTATATCGAGATCGACGAGCCTGTCTCGCTCGCCGTGAACGGCCAGCGCCTGTGCCTGGGCGGGCTTCAGTTCGGCCAGACCCGCACGGTGACGCTGCGCCAGGGCCTGCCGTCCGCCGATGGCGCCAGCCTGGCTGCCGACGAACAGACCGTGCTGACCTTTGATGACCGTCCGGCCTTTATCGGGTTTGCGGGTTCGGGCGTCGTCCTGCCGCGCATTGATGCGGACGGCCTGGCCATCCAGACCGTCAACGTGCCGCGTGTGCGCGTCATCGTGCGCCGCGTCACCGACCGCGCGCTGGCCTTCCGTCAGATTACGTCCGGATACGACGCGGCGAGCGGCGAGTGGAACTGGGCCTATGGCGAGGAAGAGCCCGGCGAAGCCGGCGTGGAGGTCTGGCGCGGCGAAATGGATACGCCCGGCGACGCCAATGCGTCCGTGATCACGGTGTTCCCCATTGCCGAGGCTATCGGCCAGCTGCAGCCGGGCGCTTATTACCTCGAGGTGGACGACGCCGACGCCATCGAGCGTGACGAAAACAGCAGCAATCACGCCCGCGCGCGCCGCTGGATTATCGTTACGGATCTGGCCTTTACGGCCTGGCGCAGCGGCGACGGCATGGACGTGACCGTGCGCTCGCTCCAGACCGCCCGCCCGGCTGAGGGCGCCGAGGTGCGTCTGGTCGCCCGCTCCAACGAGGTGCTGGCCAGTCAGACGACGGGAGCGGACGGCAAGGCGCGGTTCAGCGCGGCTTTGATGAACGGAACCGACGGCAATACGCCACGCCTGCTGGCAGCCTATGGCCCGGACGGCGATTTTGCGCTGCTGGACTTGTCGCGCAATCCGGTGGACCTTTCCAGCCAGCCGGTGGCCGGGCGTGACCGGCCGGATCATGGCGACGCGTTTCTTTATCTTGATCGGGGAGTCTACCGGCCGGGCGAGACGGTGCAGGCCAGCGCCTTGCTCCGCGACCTGGCCGGACAAGCCCTGACCGGACGGGCCGGATCGCTGATTGTGTACCAGCCCAACGGGCTGGAACTGACCCGCCACCGGTTCGAGAATGCTCCGAATGCCGGGGGCCTGTCCCATGGATTTGAACTGCCGCGCAGCGCGGCGCGGGGCCAGTGGCGTCTGGCGCTGGAACTGGACGGCGCCGGTGAAGCCGGCTCGACCCGGTTCGCGGTGGAAGACTTCGTCCCGCAACGCGTTGAGCTCACATTGAGCGCCGATTCCGAGACCCCCATGCGGGCGGGCGAAACCCGCATGGTCGATGCGCGCGTACGCTTCCTCTACGGCGCGCCGGGCGCCGGCCTGGTGGTTGAAGGCTCGGCGCGGGTCGAGCCCGACCCCAATCCCTTTACGGACTGGACGGGCTATCGCTTTGGCCGGCATGACGAGCAATTCTCCGAGAGTCTTGAGGACCTGCCGCGCACCGTTGCGGACGGGCGGGGCGAAGCCCGCGTGCCGGTGTCTGCCGACGGACTCGGCGAGGACTCATCCCTGCCGCTGCGCCTGCGCGCAGTGATCCGGGTGCAGGAGCCGGGCGGGCGCGCGGTCGCCGATGATGTGCGCATCCCCTACCGGCCCCAGGCGCGCTATGCCGGGCTTCGCTCTGATTTCGATGGCGCCGCCGAGCGCAATGCGCCGGCGCGCTTCTCCCTGATCGCTGTGGACGCCGACGGCGCCGCTGTGGCGGCGGACATGCAATGGCGCCTGGTGCGCCGGGATTACAATTACGACTGGTACCGCACCGATGGCGGCGAGTGGCGCTGGCGCCGGTCGGAACGTGTCGTGCCGATCGAGAGCGGCCAGACGCGCCTGAACGGGACGGAGCCTGCGGCCATCGCCACCGGCGCTCTGCCCTGGGGCGACTATGTGCTGATCGTCTCGGACGGGGATCGCGACATCGCTTCTACCGGGTTCTGGGTGGGTTATGGCGGCCGCGCCCAGGAGGGCGAAGAAGCCCCCGACACGGTGCGCGTGGCCGGTCCGGACACGGCGCCGGAGGCGGGGTCCAATGCCGTCATCACCGTGCGTGCGC
The DNA here is from genome assembly GCA_027627685.1 of Hyphomonadaceae bacterium ML37. Classification (NCBI taxonomy): domain Bacteria; kingdom Pseudomonadati; phylum Pseudomonadota; class Alphaproteobacteria; order Hyphomonadales; family Hyphomonadaceae; species Hyphomonadaceae bacterium ML37. Next base: position 2,405,418 of record CP091241.1, on the reverse strand, counting down.
CCTATGCGGGTCTCGCCGAAATCGTTGTCGCCAATGACAGAATTCTCACCTCGCGCCAGATCGAAGTGAGCGAGGAAGGCGCGGAGATTACCCTGCCGGTGACCGCAGACTGGGGCGCCGGCGCCTATGTGATGGTCAGCGTCTATACCCCGCGCGACGCCGTGGATCAGCCCCGCCCGCGCCGCGCGGTCGGCGTGGCCTGGGTGCCTGTGAACGTGGACGGGCGGACTTTCGATCTGACGCTGGATGCGCCGGAACGCGCAATTCCCGAGCAGCCGCTTGTGGTTAACGTGAGCGCCGAGAATGGCCCGCGTGGCGAGCGGGCCTGGGTGACATTGGCGGCGGTGGATGAGGGGATATTGCTCCTGACTAATTTCCGCTCGCCCAATCCTGCAGACTGGTTCTTCGGCCAGACCCAGCTGGGCGTGGACCTCCTGGACGATTATGGACGCGTGCTCGACCCCAATCAGGGCGCGGCCGCGCCGGTGCGTTCGGGCGGTGACCAGATCGGGGCGGCGGGCCTGTCCGTGGTGCCGACGCGCACGGTGGCGCTGTTCTCTGGCCCGGTTCAACTGGACCGGGCGGGCCGTGCGTCGATTTCGCTGGATGTGCCTGAGTTTAATGGTGAATTGCGCCTGATGGCGGTCGCTTGGTCTGAAGGCGGCCTCGGCTCCGCCTCGCGTCCGGTAACGGTGCGTGAGGATGCTCCGGCCGAGCTGATCCTGCCGCGCTTCATGGCGCCCGGCGATACAGCCGAGGCCACGGTGACCGTTGATAACATTGATCTGCCTGCCGGCGCCTTCACGGCGCAGGTCAATGCCACCGGTCCGCTTTCGGGGCCGTCGGAGGCGGCTGAGGTCAATCTTGAGCCGGGACAGCGCGAGGATCGCCGTGTGCGCCTGACCGCCGATGCGGCAGGGATCGGCGAGCTGGTTCTGGCCGTGACGGGGCCGCAGAACTTCAGAACTGAGCGCAGCTATCCCATCGAGGTGCGCTCGGCCTGGCTGCCGGAAACCCGCATCGAGCGGCGCACCTTGCGCCCGGGCGAAAGCTGGACGCCGCCGGCCGCTTCGCTGGCCGGATATGTAGACGGGACAGGCTCCTTGCTGGTCACGGCCTCGGCGTTCCCGATTGACATCGCGCCGCTCTATCGCGATCTGGCGGCCTACCCCTATGCCTGCACCGAGCAGAGCCTGAGCCGGGCCATGCCGCTGCTCTATGCCCGTCAGCTGGCGGATCTGGCGGAAGAAGATGCACGCGGCGGGGCGGCGGCGGATGTGCGCCGGACCATCGAGCAGATTCTGTCGCGCCAAAGCGGCGACGGGGCGTTTGGCCTGTGGCGGGTGGGCGATGGTCAGGCCTCGCCCTGGCTCGGCGCATACGCCACCGATTTCCTGAGCCGGGCGGAGCAACAGGGCTATCCCGTGCCGCGCGCGGCGCTGGAGCGGGCATTGAACCAGTTGCAGCCCATCGCCCGGGGCGAGCTGTGGCGCGCCTCTGGCTATAATACCAGCGTTCCTGAGGCCCGCTGGACGCGGGACACGCGCCAGCGGCTGGAAGACCGCAGCGTGGCCTATGCCTTGTATGTGCTGGCGCGCAACGGTCAGGCGGACCGCTCGCGCCTGCGCTACATGCATGACGAACGCATCCGCCAGATCGAGAGCCCGCTGGCGCGCGCCCATATCGGCGCAGGCCTTGCGGCCATGGGCGACCGGGCGCGGGCGGCCAGCGCGTTTGAGGCGGCGGTCGAGGCGCTGGGCTATCGCAATGAGGGCGACTGGTACCAGTCTGTGCGCCGTGACACGGCGGCGGTGCTGGCGCTGGCGGCGGAAGCGGGCGAGACCGATATCGTCGAACGGCTGGCGGCCGGGCTGGCGCGCGACCTGCCCGAACCGTCCCGCCTGACCACCCAGGAGAAGGTCTTCCTGATCCTGGCCGCGCATGCGCTGGCGGGCGATAGCGACGTGGTTTCAGTCAGTTATGACGGCGCGGCGGACAATCCGGCGGCGGTGCGGTTTGACGCTGACACGCTGGCTGAGGCGGGCGCCTTCACCAATACCGGCGATCAGCCTGTGTTTGTGACGACGCTGGCGCGGGGCGCGCCGGCGGAGGCGCCGCCGGCGTCGGCGTCCCTGTTGCAGGTCGACAAGACGATCCTGAACACGCGCGGCGAGGCGGTAGATCTGGCCTCCGTGGTCCAGGGTGACCGGCTGGTTGTCAGCCTGACTTTGATCCCCGAGCGGCAGGCGATGGCGAGCTATGTCATTGCTGATCTTCTGCCCGCAGGCTTTGAAATCGAAGGGGTTCTGACCGCCGAGGACGGGGCGCCGAACGGGCCTTACGCCTTCCTGGGCGAGCTCAGCTATCCCCAGATCGCCGAGGCGCGTGATGACCGGTTCGTGGCGGCGATTGAATCGCGGCGCGGGCGGAGCGAGCGCTTCGCCTATGTGGTGCGGGCGGTCACGGCGGGCGAGTTCGCCATGCCCGGCGTGGTGGCCGAAGACATGTACATGCCCGATGTGACGGCGCGCAGCGCCTCGTCACGCGTCGCTATCCGGCCCTGACAGCGATGGCGGCTATCCCCCGCCTCTATCCCGAAAAACGGGGACATAAGGCGGCGCTGTGGGGACATGCGGCGGGTCTGTGGAGTCTTGCAGCGGCCCTGTCGGGTCTTGCGGCGCTGCTGGTGACGCTTCGGGTCCTCGATCTGGCCCTGCCGCCGCCGATTGAAGCCGGACGCACCGTGTCCCTGGTGGTCGCCGACCGTGAGGGACGCGCCTTGCGCGCCTTCCCGGTGGAGGAGGGGCGCTGGCGTCTGGCCGCGGACCTCGACCGGATCGACCCGGCCTTCATCGAGGCGCTGCTGGCGGTGGAGGACCGGCGTTTTCGCGAGCATAACGGCGTGGACATACTGGCGCTGGTGCGCGCCACGGGTCAGGCGCTCACATCGGGCCGCATCCGGTCTGGCGGGTCGACCATTACCATGCAGACCGCCCGGCTGCTGGAGCCGCGCCCGAACCGCACCATCGGGGCCAAGCTCGTGGAGATGCTGCGCGCCTGGCAGCTGGAGACCCGGCTGAGCAAGGACGAGATCCTCGAACTCTACCTGACGCTGGCGCCCTATGGCGGCAATCTCCAGGGTGTGCGCGCGGCGAGCTGGGCCTGGTTTGACCGCGAGCCCGACCAGCTCACCCCGGACCAGATCGCACTTCTGATCGCCCTGCCTCAAGCCCCTGAAGCGCGCAGACCGGACCGGCGGCCCGAGGCGGCGCGGGCGGCGCGCGCGCGGCTGCTTCAGCGCATGGCGCGGCTGGAACTGATCAGCGAGACGCGGGCACTGGACGCGGCGGATGAGGCGCTGCCCGAGGGCCGTCAGGCCTTCCCAGCCCGCGCCTGGCACGCCGCCGAGACGGTGCGCGCCGGCGCGGGCGGCGCCGCAGAAGTGCGCTCGACGCTGGATTCGCGCCTGCAGGGCGAGGCCGAGCGCCTGATGGCGGCGCTGGCTCAGGCGGCGGGACCGGATGTGCAGGCCTCGGCCCTGATCGTGGAGATCGAGACCCGCGCCGTGCGCGCCGCGGTCGGGTCGGCGGGGCGCGACCGGGCGGGCGGCTGGATGGACTTGACCAACCGGCGCCGGTCACCGGGTTCGGCTTTGAAGCCTTTGATCTACGCCCTGGCGTTTGATGACGGCGCCGCCGCGCCATCGACGCGCATCGCCGATCTGCCGGCGCGGTTCGCCAGCTACCAGCCTGAAAATTTCGACCGCAGCTTCCGAGGCGAGGTGACGGTGGCCGACGCGCTGCAGCATTCGCTCAACGTGCCGGCGGTGCGCCTGCTCGACCGGGTGGGTCCGGCGCGTTTCACCGCCTCGCTGGCGCAGGCGGGCGGCGCGCCCGATGTTCCCGGCGCCCATAGCGGCGCGGCGGGTCTGGCTGTGGGGCTGGGCGGGCTGGGCCTGAGCGCGCGCAATCTGGCGCTGGTCTACGCCGCGCTGGGCGATGAGGGCCGCGCCCGGCCGCTGGTCTGGACGCAGGACGCGCTGGACCAGCCCGGGCCGACGCCTGTGCGCCTCGTCTCGGCCTCCAGCGCGCGCCAGGTCCTGACCATACTGGAAGGCTCGCCCGCCCCGCCGGGACGCATGCCGGCGCGGCTGTCCAGCGGAGCGCCCGCCATCGCCTACAAGACCGGCACGTCCTACGGCTATCGCGATGCCTGGGCGGCGGGGGTGGCGGGCGGCTATGTGATCGTGGTGTGGACCGGACGCCCGGACGGCGTGCCGCGCCCCGGCGTGACAGGACGCGCGGCGGCGCTGCCGGTGCTGTTTGACCTGTTCGACTCGGTGGCGCGCATCGATCCGGGTTTTGCGGCGCGCGCCCGCGCGCGCCATGAGCCAGGCGCCGCAGCCCCCTCTGCGCTGGACCGGTTTGCGCGCGCGGATGCGCCGCCGGAAATTCTCTTCCCGCCTGACCGCTCGGAAATCTGGGCCGATGAGCCGGGGCGGGGTTTCGTTCTGTCCGGGCGTGGCGATCGGGGGCTTGCCTGGTATGCCGATGGCGCGCCGGTGGAGCGGGACGCAGGCGGATCGCCGGTCTGGACGCCGGACGGCCCTGGCTTTTACGAGCTGACGGCGGTGGACGCGGCGGGCCGCTCCGCCCGGGTGCGTGTACGGGTGCGCATGCCATCGGGCTGAGACGCTGACGGGCCTGTGATCGCTGCGGACAGGCGCCGGGCTCGACGGGCCGTCGCAAGTCACGCTAGGTTCGCGGCCATAACCGAATTTGCGGAAGGACTGACCCCATGACCCTCCCGATCCTGCGCAGCGCTTTGGCGCTGCTCGCGGCGGCGGTATTGACAGCGGGCGCCAGCGCCCAGTCGCCCCTGACCATCGAAGACCTGTTCGAGATCCGCCAGGCGGGCGGCGCCGCGATCTCTCCCGACGGCCAGTCAGTGGCCTACACCGTCACCGTGCCGCGCAATGCGCCGGGCGGCGACGCGGACGGCGTGCCCCATGTGGAGCTGCACATCGCCACCGGCGCAAACCAGAGCCGCGCCTATGTGGCGGGCGAGGGGCGGGTCAGCGCCATCGCCTGGACGCCGGACGGGCAGGGGGTGACCTTCCTGGCCAATCGCGCCGGCGACAGCGCCACGGCGCTTTACCGCATCGATGTTGCGGGGGGCGAGGCCCAGCGCATCTATTCGCACAGCCAGGCGATCCGCAGCTATGCCATCGCGCCGGACGGCAATACGCTGTTCTTCGTGGCCCAGGACCGGCCCGATCCGATGCGGGCGCGCCTGAGCGAGCGGGGTTTTCGGGCCAATGTGTTCGAGGAGCAGCAGATCTTCTCCCATGTCTGGCGCGCGGACCTGAGCGACCCGGACGCCGACGCCACAAAGTTCGATCTGCCCGGCCACGCCACGCAAGTGGTGCTGAGCCCGGACGGGTCGCTGCTGGCGGTCGATCTGGCGCCCACGGCGCTGGTGGATGACAATCTGATGAGTCGGCGCTGGCATGTGGTGAACGCGCGCACCGGCGCGGTCATCTCGTCTGCGCAGACCCTGAGCAAGCTGGGGCCTGCGGCCTTCTCGCCCGATAATGCGCGTCTGGCCTTTCTGGCCGGCGTGGACCGGGCGGACCCTACGGCGGGCACGCTGCATATCGCCGATGTCAGCTCCGGCGCGATGGAGATCATCGCGCGCGACGCCGAACAGCATCTGTATGGCTTTGCCTGGCAGGATGAGCGGACCGTGCTGACGCTGGCCCATACCGGCGTGACCAGCGCGCTGGTCCAGTATGGCGTGGACGGTGATGAGCAGGATCGCACGCCGTTCGAGGGCGGCATCCTGCGCGCCATCGATTTGCATCGCGAGACCGGCGCCATCGCCGCCGTGGTGGATGCGCCGACCCATCCGCGTGAGGTGTTCGTGGCGCGCTCTGGCGCCGCCTTCGCCCGCTGGACCGATCTCAACCCGCAACTGGCCGATATCGCCTGGGGCGACCAGCGCGTATTCGAGTGGACGGCGCGCGATGGCGAACGGGTGGAAGGCGTGCTGATCACGCCGCGCGGGCGTCCGCCGCGGGGCGGCTGGCCGCTGATCATGACGGTCCATGGCGGGCCGGAAGCCCATGACAGCGATGGCTGGCTGAATAATTATTCGCGCTTCGGCCATGTCGCCACGGGCGAGGGATTTGCCATCCTGTTCCCGAATTATCGCGGCTCCACGGGCCGGGGCGAGCGCTTCATGAAGCTCGACCATCTCGACCCGCCGGGCGACGAGTTCTGGGACATTGTCGACGCCATTGCGCCGCTGGCGGAGGAAGGCCTTGTTGATCCCGACCGCGTCGGCATCACGGGCGGCTCCTATGGGGGATTCGCTTCGGCCTGGGGCGCCACTATCGCCACGGAACACTTCGCCGCCGCCGCGCCGTTCGTGGCGCTGACCGATCTGGTTTCATTCTTCGGCACCACCGAGATTCCCGTTGAAATGATCGACGTCCATTTCATGGAATGCCCGTGGGAGAATTTCGATCTGTACGTGGACAAGAGCCCGATCCGCCATGCGCAGGGCTCGCGCACGCCCACGCTGATCCTGCATGGCGAAGCCGACACGCGTGTGGATACGACCCAGTCCTTCATCCTCTACCGCTTCCTGCAGATGGCCGGCGAGGCGCCGGTGCGTCTGGTGACCTATCCTGGCGAGGGCCACGGCAATGCCCGGGCGGCGGCGCAGTATGACTATGCGCTGCGGGTGATGCAGTGGATGCAGCACTATCTGCAGGGCGAGGGCGGCGAACCGCCGCCCGCCGAACTGCCCCTGCCCGAATTGCTGGGGCTGGACGACTGACGATCAGGGCCGGGCGTGCGATGTGCGCCCGGCCTTTTTCTGTCCTGCTGGCGCGATTAGCGTTAGTCTGCCGCCTTGCCCGATCCATGAAGCTGCCTGGAGCCTGCCCCATGCGTTCTGTGCTGGTCACCGCCCTTGTTTCCGCCGCTGTTCTGGCCGCCTGCGGCGCGCCCGCGCCCAGCCTTGGGCCGGATGGCGGGCCGGGCGCAGACAGGTCAGCGCCGGACCTGCGGCTGGACCGCGACCCGGCGCGCGAGCGGGGAGAGGCGCTGACCATTGAGCGGGTGTTCGGATCGCCGAACCTCACCGGTCCGTCGCCGCAAGGCCTGCGCTTTTCGCCCGACGGGGCGCGCATCACCTTCCAGCGGGCGCGCGAGGATGACCGCACGGTGCTGGACTTGTGGGCCATGGATGTGGCCGACGGGCGGACTTACAGGCTGGTGGATGCGCGCGCGCTGGTCCCCGAAGAGGGCGAACTGTCCGAAGCCGAGATCCAGTACCGAGAGCGCGCGCGGATCAGCCAGACCGGCGTGGTGGCCTATGACTGGGACGCCGAAGGGCGCGCCATCCTGGTCCCGCTGGATGGCGATCTGTTCTATGTCGACGTGGAGAGCGGCGAAGCCCGGCGCCTGACCGAGACGCCCGAGTTCGAGACCGGTGCCCGTGTCAGCCCGGACGGTCGCAATGTCTCTTTCATTCGCGACCAGAATCTCTGGATCCATGATCTGGAGACGGGTGAGGCGCGCGCTATGACCGAAGAGGGCGACGGCCCGGTGAGCTGGGGCGTGGCCGAGTTCGTCGCCCAGGAGGAAATGCGCCGCTATACCGGATACTGGTGGTCACCGGACGGATCACGCGTGGCGGTTACCCGCATCGACGAGACGCCGGTGGATATCGTGCCGCGGTTCGGGATCACGGCCGAGGGCGTGAATGTCGCCGACCAGCGCTATCCGCGTGCTGGCACGCCCAATGCCCTGATCGAGCTGTGGGTCATCGATATCGCCAGCGGGAACCGCGTGCAGATCGATCTGGGCGAAGAGACCGACATCTATCTGGCGCGGGTGAACTGGAACGAGGCGGGCGACCGTCTCTATGTCCAACGCCAGAACCGCGCCCAGACGCAGCTGGACGTGCTGGGCGCCGATCCGGCGACGGGCGCCAGCGATCTGGTGCTGCGCGAGGAAGCGGACACCTGGATCAACCTCTCCAACGACCTGACGCCGCTGGAGGGCGGAGGGTTTCTGTGGACGTCGGAGCGGTCGGGCTTCCGCCATATATACCACGTGGACGCGGACGGCGGGGTGCGGGCGCTGAGCGAAGGCGAGTGGGTCGTAGACCGCATCACCGGCCTCTCGGCCGATGGCGCAACGGTATATTTTGAAGGCTGGACGGAGACGCCGCTGGAGCGCCAACTCTATGCCGTGGCGTTCGAGGGCGGAACGCCCGTTCAGATCACCAGCGGGGCGGGGCGCTGGAGCGCGTCGCTGGGCGAGGGCGGGACGGCCTATATCGGCACATATTCCGATCCCGATACGCCGCCCCAGACCGGGCTCTACTCAATAGACGGGTCGCGCATCGCCTGGATCGAGGAGAATGCGCTGGATGAGGACCACCCCTACCACGAATTTGTGGACGCCCATCTCTCGCCGGAGTTCGGCACGCTGACCGCCGCTGACGGTCAGACCGAGCTGCACTGGTCCATGCTGCGTCCGGACCACTGCACCGCCAGCGCGCGTTGCCCGGTGATCGTCCAGGTCTATGGCGGGCCGCTGGTGCAGACGGTGAGCCGCGGCTGGGTCAATCCGCGCGACCAGCTCTTCCCGGCGCACGGCTATATCCTGTTCAAGCTGGACAATCGTGGCAGCTCCAATCGCGGCCACGCGTTTGAGGCGGCGCTGCACCGGCGCATGGGGATTGTCGAGGCGCAAGACCAGCTGGCGGGGCTGGATTACCTGCAGGGGCTGGATTTCGTGGACCCGGACCGGATCGGTCTGTGGGGCTGGTCCTATGGCGGATACATGACGCTGATGACCACGCTGCAGGCGCCGGGGCGCTTTGCAGCCGCCGTCGCGGGCGCGCCTGTGACCGACTGGGCGCTGTATGACACCCACTATACCGAGCGCTATATGGGCATGCCGGATGAAAACGTGGACGGGTATGAGGCCGGGTCGGCGTTCGCGCATCTGGACGGATATGAGACGCCGACCCTGATCATTCACGGCATGGCCGACGACAATGTCACGTTCGATCAGTCGACCCGCCTGTTCGCGGCGCTGCAGGCGCGCGGCGAGCGGTTTGACATGATGACCTATCCCGGCGAGCGCCATGGCGTGCGCCCGCCGCCGCTGCAAATCCATTTGTGGCGCACGATCTTTGGCTATTTCGAGAGGGAAATGCCCGAGGAACAAGCCCCGTCCTGAGCACGCTTCCGCGCACTGGCACGAACCCTGCGTGATCCGCTGCGAGCGCGCCTTGGCGCGTACCGCTATGCGACGGGGATCGACATGACCGAGCCTGTGCTGATCGACTGGAATGAGGACAAGCGCGCGGAGTTCCGCAACGGCGTGATGACCGCGCGCCACCGCCTTCACATGGCGCCGGAGTTTACCGATCTGGCGCTGGCGGCGCTGCTGGAGCGCCATCCGCGCGAGCTCACCGATATCTGCACCATGGGCGACGACCCGGCGGACCGCGAAAGCTGGCGCGCCGGCTCGGCGTGCAACATGTCCGGCATGCAGCTGATCGAGGCGGTGCGCGAGGGCAAGCTGTGGATCAATCTGCGCGAGGCGATGAACCAGGACCCGGTCTACAAGCCGATCTTTGACGCCCTGTTCGCCCAGCTCAAGCGCCTCAACCCCGACTACCGGCCGATCAGCGCCTATGGCGGCATTCTGATTTCCTCGCCCAAGGCCCAGGTCTTCTACCATGCTGATGTGTCTGAAACCTTGCTGCTGCACGTGAAGGGCAAGAAGCGCTTCCGCATCTATCCGCCCCGTGCGCCCTGGCTGAGCGACCAGTCCATGGAGCAGATCCTGCACAAGACCCAGACCGAGGACATTCCGTTCGACCGGGCCTGGGACGCGGACGCGGCGATGATCGATCTGACGCCGGGCAGCTTTGTCAGCTGGCCGCTGCATGCGCCTCACCGGGTGGAGAATCTGGAAGGGCTGAATGTGTCGGTCACCTGCGAGGTGGTGACGCGCCAGTCCATGATGAAAAACGCTGTGCTGCACGCCAATGGCGCCCTGCGCCGGATGGGCCTGAACCCGCGCTCCTCCAGCCCGCACGGTGTGCAGGCGGTGGCGAAGCTCGCCTTCTCCAAAGCCTGGAAGGTTTGGGACAAGCTGGCGGGCGGGCGCAAACCCATGCCCAAGAGCGAGGAGACGTTCGACGTCGATCTCGCCAGCGAGGCCGGATTCCGCGACCGTCACGCTGCGGCGGCCTGACCGGCCAGTCTTGGCGGGGCGGCTGACTCAGACTAGGTCTGGGCCATGCCGCTTCATCTGGTCAAACTCTGCGTCGGCGCCGACTCCATCGAGGATCTCGAGGCGTGGCGAGATCAGATCGCTCCGCGCGGGCAGCTCATGCCCCACACCACCCGCATGACGCCCAAGCGCGCGGCGGAGCTGGCGGAGGGCGGGTCGCTCTACTGGGTGATCAAGCGGCTGATCCAGGTGCGCCAGCGCATCGTGGAGCTGGACGAATTCACCGACGAAACCGGTATCAAGCGCTGCACGATCTGGCTTGATCGCGAGATTGTGCGCACCGCGCCTGCGCCGCGCCGTCCGTTTCAGGGCTGGCGCTATCTCAAGGCTGAAGACGCCCCCGCCGATCTGTCTGTCCAGACCGGCGGGGAGGAGTTGCCGGACGCCCTGCGCTCGCAACTGATCGAGATGGGCGCCTGGTGACCTATTCGGTCCGGTAGGCGGTGATGGTGTCGCCGCCAGCGGTGCGCAGCACCAGCGCGCCCTCATCGGTGAGGTCGAACATCGTCACCTGGGACAATTGTTCCAGCAGACGCGTTTCCTGGTTCATCGCCTCATCCGGGCAGGCCATCTGGGTCGACGCCAGCTCGGAGAGGGTCAGCGCCTCGCCCGTCAGCGTGTAGCCGCCCATGAAGCGGTTGCAGCCGCCGGAGCCCGACACGCGGCCGTCTTCAAAGCGGATCGACAGCTCGCGATCACTGTCCAGCGCGTCGCCGCCGAGCATGGCGAGCGTCCAGTTGGCGTCGGCGAACAGGGTCTCAGGATCGCCGCCGCAGCCTTCGAACGTATCCGGGCGCGGGCGCGCAATCACCGTGAAGGGGTGCGGCATGCCGGTGGCGATGTCCCGGCAGATGTCGCGGCGGAAGACGACATGGCTTTCGCTGTCCGGGTCTTCGAACCGGAAGCGGGCTGGCACGACGTCAGGCTGGCGGGTCGGGAAACTGATGAGCGCCTCGGTCTGGCGGTAGATGGTCGTGGAGTCCCGCTCGACAAGCACGTGCCAGTTGGGCTCATGGCCGTAGCCGCGCAGCGGCAGCAGGGCCAGGTATTCGTCGGTGATCGGTCCGCCGGCCTCGCCGGGGGTGGCGCGTCCGTCAGAGTCGAAGTCCACAGGCGCGGGCTCAGCGGCGGCGGCGTCGATCGGATCGTCCGAGGCAGGTTCCGTTGAAGCGGGCTCACCGTCCGTCGACGGGGCGGCGCCGTTGTCGTCAAACATTTCCGAACAGGCGGCGGTGAGCAGGCTGGCGGCGAACGCGAGGGCAAGGGCTCGAAACATTTGGAACATTCCTCTTGGCAGCTTATCGGCGGGCGATGATGGTGCGGCCGTCCTCGGCCGTGAGGACCAGTCCGGTTCCGTCTTCACTGGCCTCATAGCGTGCGGCCTGACTGAGCAGGGTCAAGAAGGTGCGCTCCTGCTGCATCCGGTCATCGGCGCAGGCCATGCGTGTGGTGCTCAGGGCGCCGATGGTCAGCGATCCGGCGTCGGCCTGGTAATCGCCGTTGAACCGGTTGCAGCCTGCGCTGCCGGTTACGCCATTGGGCAGGAAGGCGATGGTAGGCGCGGCGTCGGCGAGGGCCGCACGGCCTTCAATTTCCGTCACCGTCCATTCGGGCCCGATCAGAACGTCTTCCGCCCCGGCTTCCAGCACAGTGTCCTGCGCCGTCTCTTCAGCGGGCGGCGCTGTATCCGCTACGGGATCGGGCGCGCTGCAGGCGGCCAGCAGAAGGGCGGACACGGGAAGAGCGAAGGCGAGGCGGATCATGGGGCGGCTCCTGTCATGCGGCGCCCCGGGGCGCTGCTCGCCCGTAACCCTAGCACGCCGCGCCCCGCCAGTGCAGGGGGGGGCTCAGCCGCGCCCGTCAGCCACATGCACCGCAGGACCCGCCGGCACGACGCCGCTGGGATTGATCATGTCATGGCTCTCGTAATAGTGCCGCCTGGCGTGATCGAGATTGAACAGGCCGGCCACATCCTCATGGGCGTGCAGGCGCCGGGCATAAGCCGACAGGTGCGGGTAGTCGATCAGGCGCTTGAGATTGCACTTGAAATGCCCGTGATAGACCGGATCGAAGCGCACCAGCGTGGTGTAGAGCCGCCAGTCGGCCTCGGTCAGCACATCGCCGGTGAGCCAGCGCCGTTCGTCGGACAGGCGCGCTTCGAGCCAGTCGAGGCTGTCGAACAGCGCGGTGACGGCGCTCTGATAGGCGGACTGGCTGGTGGCGAAGCCGGATTTGTAGACGCCGTTGTTCACCGTGTCGTAGATTCGCGTGTTGAGCTCATCGATCTCGCCGCGCAGGGCTTCGGGGTAATAGTCGCCTTCCCTGGCGTCCACGCCGTCAAAGGCGGAGTTGAACATGCGGATGATGTCGGCGCTCTCATTGGAGACGATGGTCCCCGTCTGTTTGTCCCACAGCACCGGCACGGTGACGCGGCCTGAATAGTCCGGGGCGGCGGCGGTGTAGACCTGGTGCATGAATTGCGCGCTGTGGATCGGGTCGGGAATGACGCCTGGCCCGTCCTTAAATGTCCAGCCATTCTCCTTCATCAGCCAATGCACCACCGACAGGGAGATCATGTCCTCCAGCCCCTTGAGCCGCCGGAACACCAGCGTGCGGTGCGCCCAGGGACAGGCCAGCGAGACATAGAGGTGATAGCGTCCGGGCTGCGCCTTGAAGCCGCCCTCGCCCGCCGGGCCGGGGGCGCCGTCAGCGGTCACCCAGTTGCGGAAGACGCTGTTCCAGCGCTCGAATTTTCCGCCGGTGGACTTGGTGTCATACCATTCGTCTGTCCAGACGCCGTCGATCAGCCGTCCCATCAGGAGGCCTCCTTTTTGGTCTGCTTGCAGGATTGGGGCGCGAAGAGGGCGATCAGAACCGGCCTTGCTGATAGTCCAGCATGGCCTGACGGACCTCGCCTTCAGTGGTCATCACGAACGGGCCGGCCCAGACGATGGGTTCGCCGATGGGATAGCCCGCCGCCAGCATGATGCGCGCGCCCTCGGGTCCGGCCTCGATGCGCACGCTGTCGCCCGGGCCGTAGACCCCAAGTTGGGCCTCGCCGAGGCTGACGCCGCCCGAGGTGACCGATCCCGAATGGGTGGCGATGAAGGCGGTCTTGCCGCTGGCGACGGGCTCTTCGAACACGCTCCCCGGCGCCATGCGCAGCTCGGCGTAGAAGGGCTCCACGGTGATGTCGCGCACTGGTCCTTCCACACCCGTGGAGGTGCGCCCGGTGACGATTTTGGCGGTGACGCCCTCGCGTTCATCGGCCGGAATCTGGGCTTCACCAAACTCCTGATAGCCGGGGTCTTTCATCTTTTCGGCGCGCGGCAGGTTCACCCAGAGCTGGAACCCGCTCATTAGCCCGTCATCCTGCTCGGGCATTTCCGAATGGATGATGCCGCGCGCGGCGGTCATCCACTGCACGCCGCCCGGCCCGATCACGCCTTCATGGCCTTTATTGTCCTGATGGCGCATCCGGCCCTCCACCATATAGGTCACCGTTTCGAACCCCCGGTGGGGGTGAGGCGGGAAACCGGCGAGGTAATCGCCCGGATCATTGGAGTGGAACTTGTCGAGCATCAGGAAAGGGTCCAATGCGCGCAGTTCGGGCGTTCCGAGCATGCGCGTCAGCTTCACGCCGGCGCCGTCGGAGGCCGGCATGCCGCGCGTGGTCTTGACGATGGGGCGAAGGGACATGGCGCTTCATCCTTGCTGTGATCAGTGTCGTGTGAACCCAACATGGCCATGCAGGGCGGCGTTGGCGAGGGTGCGCGCCGGCCAGATTGTGTTTCCGCGCGCGCAACACTGCGGGCAAATCGCGCCGCACAGCGCATGGACAGACAGGCGGCAGGCGGCTACGGCTCCTGCCGCATAGCAAGATCAGGATATCCGCGCATGACCAGCGAGCCGTTTGTACTGGGCTGGGAGGAATGGGCCGCCTTCCCGGGTCTGGGCCTGCCCGCCATCAAGGCGAAAGTCGACACCGGCGCGCGCACCAGCGCCCTGCATGCTGTGGCGGTCGAACAGTTCGGCCCGGACCGCGCGCCCCAGGTGCGCTTCATCATGCATCCGATCCCTGAGCGCCCGGATCTGGAGATCATCTGCGCGGCCCCGGCCGTGGACCGGCGCGAAGTGATCTCGTCCAATGGCGAAAGCGAGCTGCGCTGGGTGATCAAGGTCGACGTGCGCATGGGCGACCGGACCTGGCCCATCGAGGTGACGCTGACCAATCGCGAAACCATGCAGTACCGCATGCTGCTGGGGCGCTCGGCGATCCTGGACGACATGGTGGTCAATCCCGGCCAGTCCTGCGTGCAGGGCCAGCTGTCCTACGATCTCTACGGCGACGCCCCGCGCAAGCCGCCGGTGCGCCGCCCCCTGCGCATCGCCATCCTGACGCGCGAGCCGCGCAATTACTCCTCCCGGCGCCTGAAACAGGCCGCCGAGGCGCGCGGCCACGTGGCCGAGATGATCAATACCGCCCGCGTCACCATCGCCATCAACACGCTCGCCCCGGCGGTGTATTTTGATGGCCGGCGGCTGTCGCGCTTTGATGCGGTGATCCCGCGCATCGGCGCGTCCATGACCAATTACGGCATGGCGGTGCTGCGCCAGTTTGAAATGACCGGCGCCTATATCCTGAACTCGGCCGAAGCCATCGGCGCCAGCCGCGACAAGCTGTACGCCCACCAGCTGCTGGCGCGCGCCGGGATCGGCATGCCGACCACCGCTTTCGCCCACTCGCCCAAGGACACGCGCAACCTGATTGAACATGTGGGCGGCGCGCCGCTGGTGGTGAAGCTTCTGGAAAGCACGCAGGGGCGCGGCGTGGTGCTGGCCGAGACGCGCAAGGCGGCCGAGAGCGTGATCGACGCCTTCCGCGGCCTGGACGCCAACTTCATCGTGCAGGAATTCGTCAAGGAAGCCGGCGGCGCGGACATTCGCTGCTTTGTGGTGGGCGGCAAGGTGGTGGCCGCCATGAAGCGTCAGGCCCAGGCGGGTGAGTTCCGCTCCAATTTGCATCGCGGCGGCGAGGCCCAGCCCGTGCGCATCACCCGCAATGAGCGCGCGGCGGCGATCAGGGCTGCGCGCGCCATGGGCCTGTCTGTGGCGGGCGTGGATTTGCTGCGCGCGGACTCCGGTCCCAAAGTGCTGGAGGTCAATTCCTCCCCTGGGCTGGAAGGCATCGAGGCGACGTCCAAGAAGAATGTCGCCGACATGATCATCGAGCATGTCGAAACCCATGTGCGCACCGTGTCGGCCCGGCCCGCCCGGCGCAGCCAGCGCAGCGCGCCACCCTCCGCACAATAAAAGCCCCGCACAAAAAAACCCCGCGAGACCGGAACGCGGTCTCGCGGGGCTTCGACGCCCGGGCGCGGGGCAAGGGGGGACAGGCCGCGCCCGGTCAGATCAGGCCAGTTACGGCATGATCACGGTGTCGATGACATGGATCACGCCATTGGAGGCTTCGATGTCAGCGCTGATCACGGTGGCGCCGTCAACGGTGACCGTGCCGTCTTCACCGACGACCACATTGACCGTGCCGCCCTGCAGGGTGGTCAGGTCATAAGTGCCGGCCGGGGTCTCGGCGGCGAGGTATTCGCCGGCCACGACGTGGTAGGTGAGGATCTCGGTCAGCTGATCGAGATTGTCCTCCTCAAGCAGGCTCTCGACCGTGCCGGACGGCAGGGCGTCGAACGCGGCGTTGTTCGGCGCGAACACCGTGAACGGACCTTCGCCCGACAGGGCTTCGGCCAGGCCCGCGGCGGTGACCGCAGCCACCAGGGTCGAGAAGTCGTCATTGCCAGCGGCGATTTCGACGATGTTCTGTTCGGTCGCAGCCATGTGGCCGCCGCCATGATGGTCGGCCAGCGCGGTCGCGGAGACGGCGCCAAGGGCGAGAACGGACGAGGCCAGAAGGGTTGAGATACGCATGGGGAGTGCTCCTTGAAGGGGCTGTTGATTGGATTTCGAGCGCAGCAAGGTTTTGAGCCCTGCAGCGGTTCTAGTGTATATAGAACATACCAACATACGCATCGGTTCCCGTCCCGGATCACTCAGGGACCAGGATGACCAAAAGTTAATTCTGCGAGGGGGAAGCGGCGCGGTTGTCGATCAGCCGCGTAGACCCGACCCGAACCGCCGCCAGCACCCGCGCCGGGCGGGCCAGCGGTCCTGGGCCCAGCGGCGCGAGGGTCAGCGCGCAGCGCGCGGTGACATAATCCACGCTGTCAAAGGCTGCGCGCGCGGCGTCCAGCGCTGCCGCTTCGGCCTGTGCGATGTCGCCGCCCGCCTCAAGCTGTGCGGCGAACTCGGCGAGGATCACATTGAGGCGGGCTGCGCGCTCGCGGTCGGCGGCCGAGAGATAGGCGTTGCGCGAGGACAGGGCGAGGCCGTCGGGCTCGCGCACCGTCTCGCCGGCCTCGATCAGTGTTTCCAGATCGAGATCGGCGGCGAGGCGTTTGATCACCAGAAGCTGCTGGTAATCCTTCTCGCCAAACACCGCCACGTCCGGGCGGACCTGATTGAGCAGCTTGGTCACCACCGTGGCCACGCCGGTGAAGAAGTGCGGGCGCGCCGCGCTTTCCAGCCCGTCAGCCGGGCCGGTCAGGGTGACGGTGGTGGCGAAGCCGTCCGGGTACATGTCGCGGGCGCGCGGCGCGTACAGGAGATGGCATCCGGCGGCAGCGAGCCTGGCTGCGTCGGCCTCCAGCGTGCGCGGATAGGCGTCGAAATCCTCCCCCGGCGCGAACTGGGCGGGATTGACGAAGATGCTCGCCACCACCCGGTCGCAGCGCGACAGGGCCTGCGTCACCAGTGCGATATGTCCCGCGTGCAGGGCGCCCATGGTAGGGACGAAGCCGATGCTCAGCCCGGCCGCCCGCCATCCCGCGAGGACGGCGCGCAGATCGCTGACGGCGCTGACGAGGGGCAAGGGAAGGGTCAAGGCGCGCGGGCTCCGGCAATTCATGGCGGCGCGCACGCTAGGCGCAGCAGGGGCGCGCGCGCAAGCGCGCGACTCGGTGTATCGGTTCAGCCCATGAAACACGCATTGCTCATCCTCGCCGTTTTGAGCGTGTCGGCCTGCGGCGCCACCACTGCCTCTCCGGGCTCTCCCGAATCCATGCGCGCGGCGTCGCTGGCGCGGCTGCTGGAACAGACCGCAGCGCAGGACCCGGCACGGATTGTGGCGGCGGACGGTGAGATGGCGGCGCTGGAATATGCGCTGCTGGCGCGGCCTGATGTCACGCCGCAGGCCGCTGCGCCGGAACCGGCATCTGAGCCCTTGCCCGCGCCGGACCTGACCGGCGCGCGGTCCGTCCTGCATGGCGTGCATCTGACCTCCTATCGCGATCAGGCGCATGTGGCGGCGGGCTGGCGGGCGCTGCAGGGGGCGCTGCCTGCGCTCGACGGCCTGAGCGCGCGCGTGGCGCCGGCCGATCTGGGCGAGCGTGGCGTGTATCTGCGTCTGAAAGCCGGACCCTTCGACAGCCGCGATGCGGCGCAAGCCTGGTGCGCGCAGGCGCAGGCGGAAGGTTACTGGTGCCAGCCGGTGGATTTCACCGGCGCGCCGGTTTCCGGTCCGGGCTCCGGTCCGCACGGCGGATGACCCCTTCTCAAGGCGGCGCGCTGGTGTATCCATGAGGCCCGCCTGAGGGCCTGACACCCATGTCCACGTCCAACGCCGAACGCTCCATGCAGCCTGAGCCGACCGACGGGTCGGCCCATGTCATTGTCGTGGGCAATGAAAAGGGCGGGGCGGGCAAATCCACCGTGGCCATCCATCTGGCCGTGGCGCTGATGCGCATGGGCAAGACGGTGGGCGTGATCGATCTCGATCTGCGTCAGGCCACGCTGACGCGCTATCTGGAAAACCGCCGCCGATGGGCGCAGCGGCGCTCGGCCGCCCTGCCCATGCCTTTGGAAAAGACACTGCCCACACCGGCGGCCCGCAGCCTCGATGATGTGGAGGCCGAGGAGCAGGCCGCCTGGGACGCCGCGCTGGCGGCGCTGAAAGCCGAATGCGATTTCATCATCGTCGATGCGCCGGGCGGCGACACCCATTATGCGCGCCTGGCCCACGCCAGCGCCGACACCATCGTCACGCCGATCAATGACAGCTTTGTCGATTTCGCCCTGCTGGCCGATGTGGACCCCGAAACCTTCGAAGTGGGCCGGCCCAGCGTCTATGCCGCCATGGTGTGGGAGTGCCGCAAGCTGAAAGCCCGCTCCCAGCGGCGCACGATTGACTGGGTGGTGATGCGCAACCGCATCTCCATGCTGGATGCGCTCAACAAGCGCCGGGTGTGGGACGGGCTGAAAAAACTCTCCGAACGCATCGGCTTCCGCCTGGCGCCGGGGTTTTGCGAGCGGGTGATCTATCGCGAGCTGTTCCCCGCCGGCCTCACCCTGCTGGACCTGACCGAAAGCGGCTCCAAAGCCCCCTTCACCATGAGCCATGTGGCCGCCCGCCAGGAATTGCGCGAGCTGATCATTATCCTCAAACTGCCAGGGCTCGCGGGCGCGCGCATGCCGTTCTGATCGGAGGGCGCTGATGAACCTGCTGATCCCCTTTCTGGCCGCCATCGCCGTGATGCTCGCGCTGGCGTGGGCGTTCTCGCGCATGAAGACGCAAAACGCCGCCCTGCTCCTGCGCGTGGGGCTGGGCGTGGCGGGCGTTGTCGGCGGGATCGTGCTGACCGTGCGCGGCCTCGCCGTCGCGGGCATTCCGGTGCTGGCCGCGGGGCTCGGCCTGCTGGGCGTGGCGGCGCGGGGCGGTCAAGGTGGGCAGGGCGGCAAGGGCGGCGCGTCAGGACCGGGCGCAGATGCTGGTTCTGACGCCGGGTCAGGCCAGCGCCAGCCACCGCCGGGCCGCGCCCGGCCGGGCGCGATGACCCGGCGCGAGGCGGCGCAAATCCTCGGCGTCTCCGAAACCGCCAGCGAGGACGAGATCCGCCGCGCCCACCGCGAGCTGATGAAAAAACTCCACCCCGACGCCGGCGGCTCCGGCCCGCTGGCGGCGCAAGTGCAGGAAGCGCGGGATGTGTTGCTGGGGTGAGGGGGCTTTTGGACCTCACGTCAGGTCTGAAACTTCTAAATCTTTGAAACCTTTGGCTCCCGGTTGCCGCTCCAGGTGAAGCGCCAGGTCACGCCCTGGCGGATGTTCTGGACGGTGTGGGGGCGCAGCGCGGCCAGGCAAAGGCCTCCGGGCCTGCGCACGGACGGATAAATCAGGCCGGCATACCCGGCCTGCAGCACCTCCCGGGCGAGGCGCTGCCCTTCGCCATAGCCGATAGCGGGATCGGGATCGAGGAAGGGCGCTCCGAGACAGGCTCTAAGGTCGATCATCGGCGCGGTGAATCCGGCGATGAGTTCGCGATAGTGCGTGACGTTCTCTAAAATTCCGGTGTTTTCGAGCTCGCGCGTCAGATGCCAGCCGACTTCGGCCTGTGCGGTTTCCTGCATGGCGTCGCCCCAGCACGCATACCACGCGCCGCGCTCCGGCCCGTTGAAGCGATTGCCCGTGGGCCTTGTGTAGCAGAAGGCGGCGTTCACATAGGTATAGCCATAGCCCGATGAGGCGGTGAGCAGTTCGGACCGCTTGAGGCCGGCCGGCAAAGGCATGTCGCGGTCCTGCCGGCGGGACGTGAGCGCTTCAAGCCGTTCCAGAACCGCCAGGCCGGCTGCGTCATCGGCGAGTGGCCCCATGGCGGGCTCCTGGATAAACGCGGTCGAGATCAGCCGGACTGTGGATTCTTGCGTGAAGGTGCAGGCCGGCAGCCCGCGCGGCGGGTCTGTCATCGCCGCCTCGGGCAATTCAGACACCGCCTCTGAGCGCGTCGATATGCTGGCGGACCTCGGCCAAGGCCGGTATGCCGCCCTCGATCATGTAGTCGACCGGCCTTCGCCCCTGATACGGCTCGCCGCGGTTGGGCGCCGTCGGCCAGCCATGGGTGAGCGGGCCGTTGAACAGCAGCCTCAGGCCCTTGTACGCACCGACGATCAGGCTGGCGCGTGTGACCTTGTCCCGGTCAAGATTGCCGTTGAACGTGCCGGATTTCATGCGCCCCCATGTGGCCGGGGCGACATCAAACAGGGCGGCTGCTTCGTCGTTTGAAAGCGCCCAGGCCTCCATGACGCGCACCACGGCCTTCACGATGACCGCCACTTCATCGCGGTCGGTGACGGGTTTCACACCCGGTTCGGCAAGGGTGGCGGCGACCATAGCGCTCTCCATATGAGACGTTTTTGTAACTCATATGATGGATAATGTCAAGAATTCTGGACGTGCGCCGGTGGCGTTCCTGAAGCGCCCCCCCTCACTTCAACCGCGGCACCGCGATCCCCAGCGCGCCTGCCGGCGCCGGCGCCGGTTTGTACCGGTACAGTTCGGCCGGGCGCCCGCCGGTGCGGCTTTCCAGCTGGCCGGTGCCGGTGACGAAGCCGGCGCGGTCGAGGGCGCGGCGGAAATTCTGTTTGTGCAGGGCGAAGCCGGAGATGGATTCGGCGAGCTTCTGCAGGTGGGAGAGGGTGAACAGGTCCGGCGTCAGTTCAAACACGATGGGGCGGTATTTCACCTTGCCGCGCAGGCGGGAAAGGGCCGTGGCCAGGATGCGCCGGTGATCCGACGCCATGGTCTCGCCAATGCGCAGGGCGCCGTTTGGCGCCTCGTCGCGGTCGCGGGCGGCTTCGGCGACCAGCTCGGCCTCGTAGAGGAGTTCGTAGCGGTCGAGCGCCCGCTCTTCATTCCAGGGTGCGCCATCGAGGCCGAACGTGGCGCGCACGCGCTGGGAGCGGGCGGCGCGCCGTCCGGGGGCGGCGGCCTCGTCAGCCCAGGAGCGCAGGGCGGGCTCGATGGCGTCGGTCAGGATGGCCGGGCGGCCCTCGCGGTGATCCTCCCACGGGAAGAAGCGGGTGACGTCCACCCAGCGCGCTTCGGCGCCCTTGAGGGGGCGGGCTTCGTGGGCGAGGCCCAGATAGCCCACCGAGATAACGCGCGCGCCCTGGGCGCCGGCGAGCGCCGCCACCGGCGCCTCGCGGCCCATATCGCCAAACGTGTAGAGCTGTTCGACATAGCCCAGTTCGAACCCGGTCTGGCCGCGCACCCATTCGCGCAGGCCGATCTCGAACGTGCGGTGGGTTTCGGGATCAAACGGACCAAAGGGCAGAGCGGTCTGGCCGCCCTCCAGGCTTTCGGTGACCAGAACCTGCAGCTCGCCCTCGCCATCGGCGGCGAAGATCACGGCGTTGAGGCCGACGACCAGACGGCCGAGCTTGGACGGGTCGATATCGGGCTTCATCGCGCGCGCTCGCGCTCGGCGCCGGCCAGCAATTGCTCGAACCGGTCGAGGAATTGCGCCTGCGCCTGCGGGGCGGACAGCGGATCGATGGTCAGGCGCACGCCGGCAGGCGGGCGGCCGAACAGCTTGCGCGCCTCTTCGGTGGAGAAGCCGGCAATCTGGGTGGCCTCAAAGAAGGCGCAGGTCTTGTCGGCGCGCTTGATCACGGCCTTGATCTCGGCGGGCAGTTCAGCGGGCAGGCCGTAGCGCATGTTCACCGCCCCTTCGAGCCTGGCTTCCACAATCTTGTAATCATAGCCCAGAGCGGCCTTGAAGGGCGAGATCATGTCGCCGATCACGTATTCGGCGGCATCGTGCAAGAGCGCGCCCAGGCGCCATGCGTAGGGCCAGTCAGGCTTCAGGCGCTGGCACACCCGCTCCACAATCACCGAATGCTCGGCCACCGAAAACGCATGCTCGCCATGGGTCTGGCCATTCCAGCGCGCCACGCGGGCCAGGCCGTGGGCGATGTCGGATATCTCGATATCCAGCGGCGAGGGATCGAGCAGATCGAGCCGGCGCCCGGACAGCATGCGCTGCCAGGCGCGCGGCGGCGGGGCCGGGGAGGGGGCGCGGGTCAATCGATCAGGCTCCGGGTTATCGCTCTATGCGTTCCGTCCTATCGCGAAACGGCGTAAGTTCAAGGCGCGCTCTTGGCGTACGCCCCGGGCGCTGTGCGAGAAAAGGAGCCGTCATGAGACCGGAACGCTTGCTGGTCGCCCTGCAGGGAACAGAGGCCGACGCCGCGCCGCTGGACGCGGCGGTGACGCTGGCGACAATTTTCAACGCCGATTTGCGCGGCGTGTTCGTGGAGCCGGACCCTGCCGCCTACATGCTGTGGACCGGGCCCGGCGCGGCGGGTGCGTCGGTGGTGTCGACCGCGCTGGACGCCGTACGCGAGGAAGCCGACATCTACGCCAAGGCGGCCATCGCCCGCTTTGAAGCGGCGGTGTTCGAGGCCGGGCTGAAAGACGCCAGCAGTTTCCGCCGCATTACCGACAGCCCGGCCGAGGCCGCCCAACAGGCCAGGCTGGTGCGCCTGCTGGTGACCTGCCCGGAGGCGGCGGCGGGCAAAGGGCCGCTGGCCGATTTCACCGCCGCCTGCCTGGTGGACGAGGGCTGCCCGGTCTTCGTGCCGCGGCGCGGGGCGCTGGCGCCCAAGTCCATCGCTGTAGCGTGGGACGGATCGAAGGAAGCCTCGCGCGCGGCCTTCGCCGCTGCGCCCTTCTTCACCGAAGGGGTGGAGGTCACGATCCTGCACAGCCCGAAAAATCTGGATTTCAGCGACCGCGCCGCCGCCGCGCCCAATCGCCTGGCCAACTGGCTGCGCCCGCGCGGGATCGAGGCGCGCACGATTGAGGTGAAGCCCGACGGCCCGCTCGGCGCGGCGCTGGTGGAGGCCGCCGGCGGGGCGGATCTGCTGGTGGCGGGCGCCTATGGCCAGTCACGCATCGCTCAGTTCATCTTCGGCGGGGTCACGCGCTCGCTGCTGAGCGCCACGGATGGTCCGTCGCTCCTGATCGCGCACTGAGGAGGACTGACATGACATTGCTGACCCGTCTGACCTTGCATCTTGGCCGCAATCCCGAGGCCGGCTTTCCGGACGGCGATGACCGTCACGGCTATCTCATCACCGCCCCGCTTGACCGTGACGGAAGGCTGGATGTGGATTTGTGGGGCGCCCACAAGGACGCCTGCATCGTGATCCGCTTCTCTCCGGACAAATCCGAGTTCGCCGATGGCTGGCTCAGTCATCGCGGCGCCAACTGGTTCTTCCGCTATGACGAGGAGCATGAGGGACCGGACGAGCCGCTCTTCCGTCTGGGCGATCACCAGCTGCGGGTGGGCGATTACGTCACCATCCACGAGGCTGACGGGGATGATCTGGTCTACCGCATCGTCAAGGCCGAGCCGGTCCGCGTCTGACCCCGGCGCCTCAAAGCCGTGCGTGAGCGCTCCAGATGCGGGCGCCGCGCGCGCGCGCCGCGTCAAAAATCGATCCCGCCGCTGACAAACCGTCAAACACACGCTCCGCTTTGCTGCACACGCGAAGGGGAGCGAGACGATGGACGAGACAGCGTTTGCAGGCGGAGATGTGGCGTGGATCCTGACCGCGTCGGCACTGGTGCTGATGATGACCCTGCCGGGGCTGGCGCTGTTCTATGGCGGCATGGTGCGGCGCACCAATGTTCTGTCTACGCTGATGCAGTCCATGGGCGCGGCGGCGCTGGTGACGCTGACCTGGGTGATCGCAGGATATTCGTTCGCGTTTGCCGGCGAGGGGGCGCTGTTTGGCGGGTTTGGCCGGCTTTTCCTGTCGGGCCTGACGCTGGACAGCGAGAAGGCCGGGCTGCCTGAAAGCGTCTTCATCCTGTTCCAGCTCACGTTTGCAATCATCACCGTGGCGATTATCGCCGGGGCGGCGGCCGAGCGGCTGCGGTTTTCAGCCTGGATGGTGTTCGTGCCGATCTGGCTTCTGGTGGTGTACGCCCCCGTCGCCCACTGGGTCTGGGGCGGCGGCTTCCTGAGCGAGGCGGGCGTGCTGGATTTCGCCGGCGGCGCGGTGGTGCACATCAATTCGGGCGTGGCGGGGCTGATCCTGGCGCTCAAACTCGGCCCAAGGCGCGGCTGGCCCAAGGAAGGCGCGCCGCCGCACAATCTGGTGCTGACCGTGATCGGGGCGGGCCTGTTATGGGTGGGCTGGTTCGGGTTCAATGGCGGCTCGGCGCTGGAGGCCAATGCGCTGGCGGCCCACGCCGCGCTGGTCACCCAGATCGCGGCGGCCACGGCGGCGCTGACCTGGGCGGGGCTTGAATGGATTCTGCGCGGCAAGCCCAGCGTGCTGGGCGCGGCGTCGGGCGCGATTGCAGGACTGGTGGGCATCACGCCGGCGGCGGGGTTTGTGGAGCCCTATGCGGCCTTCGTGATCGGGGCGCTGGCCGCGGCGGCGGCCTATGGCGGCGTGACGCTGCTGAAAGCCAAACTGAAATACGATGACAGCCTGGACGCGTTCGGCCTGCACGGCATTGGCGGGTTTGCGGGCGCGGTGCTGACCGGCGTGTTCGCCGCCACCGCCGTGGGCGGGGCTGCGGGCGCGGTGGAAGGCAACTGGCTGATCGTGTGGACCCAGACCTGGGGCGCGCTGGCGGCGGCCGCCTGGTGCGCCATCGCGACCTTCATCATCCTGTTTGTGCTGGAGCGCTTCATGAAACTGCGTGTGGACGCCGAGGACGAGGTCACCGGTCTCGACATCGCGCTGCACGGCGAGAGCGCCTGACGGCCCTCCCGCACACCTTTCCTCCCTGACTGGTCCCCGGCGGTTCGCCCGCCGGGGAACTTTTTTTGTCAGGCCTATTTCGGCCCCAGCATCGTCTCGGGGCGCACCACCTTGTCAAACTCCTCCGCCGTGACGAAGCCCAGCTTCACGGCTTCTTCGCGCAAGGTCGTCCCGTTCTTGTGGGCGGTCTTGGCGACTTTGGTGGCGTTGTCATAGCCGATGGTGGGCGCCAGCGCCGTGACCAGCATGAGCGAACGCTCCATCAGGTCGGCGATGCGGGTTTCATTGGCTTCGATGCCCGCCACACAGTTCTCGGTGAAGCTCACCGCCGCGTCGCCCAGGAGTTTGGCGCTGGTCAGCACGTTCCAGGCGATCATGGGCTTGAAGACGTTGAGCTGGAAATGGCCCTGGCTGCCGGCGAAGCTGACCCCGGCGTTATTACCCATGACCTGGGCGCAGACCATGGTCATGGCTTCGGCCTGGGTGGGGTTGACCTTGCCGGGCATGATGGACGAGCCCGGCTCGTTTTCCGGCAGATTGAGCTCGCCAATGCCGCAGCGCGGGCCGGAGCCGGACAGGCGAATATCCTGGGCGATCTTGAACAGCGAGACAGCTGCCGAGTTCAGCGCGCCATGGGCTTCAACCATGGCGTCTTTGGAGGCCAGCGCCTCGAACTTGTTGGGCGCGGTCACAAACGGAAGGCCGGTGAGCGCGGCGGCTTCTTTGGCGAACGCCACATCAAAGCCCGGCTTGGCGTTGAGGCCCGTGCCCACAGCCGTGCCGCCCTGGGCGAGCTCATAGAGCGCCGGAAGCGCCGCTTCGACCCGGCGGATGGCGTTTTTGACCATGTGGGCGTAGCCGGAAAACTCCTGCCCCAGAGTCAGGGGCGTGGCGTCCATCAAATGGGTGCGGCCGATCTTGATGATGTCCTTGAACGTCTCGGCCTTGGCGTCCAGCGCGGCGTGGAGCGTGGTGAGCGCAGGCACGAGATCGCGCACGAACACTTCCGCCGTGGCGATATGCATGGCGGTGGGGAAGACGTCGTTGGACGACTGGGAGCGGTTCACATGGTCATTGGGGTGGACGGGGTCTTTGGAGCCCACCACGCCGCCCAGGATCTCGATGGCGCGGTTGGCGATCACCTCATTGGCGTTCATGTTCGACTGGGTGCCCGAACCGGTCTGCCAGACCACAAGCGGGAAATGATCATTGAGCTTGCCCTGCGCCACTTCCAGCGCGGCGGCGGCTATGGCGTCACCCAGGCGCGGCTCGAGATTATCGAGCGCCATATTGGCTTTCGCCGCACAATGCTTGACCACGCCCAGCGCGCGCACCAACGGCAGAGGCTGGGTCTGACCGCCAATGCGGAAATTGATCAGCGAGCGTGCGGTCTGGGCGCCCCAGAGCTTGTCGGCGGGAACGTCCAGCGGGCCGAAGGAGTCTGTCTCTGTGCGCATGTCAGTCATCGGGCTCGCTCCGGTCTTGCTTGATCAGGTCCGCAGGCGGACAATGTGGGGTCTCGATGAGTCGGACGTGTAGCACCCGACCCTGACAGATCAAGCCGGACAACGCGGCGGCGCGCGGCGCGAACAGGAGTGGCGACATGCAAGCAGCAGCCAGCAAGGGATCGCTTAATCTGCGCGTGGATGCGGTGACGGCCAGCTCTGATCGCTTCAACACGCTGATCGGCGCCTTCTTCGCGTCGGAGTTCAAGCGCCCGCGCGACGGCGCGTTCGAGATCGTGGTCGAGATTGAGCGCGCAGCGGATATGCCCGCCCACGATGTCGATCAGGTCGCAAAGGCCGTGGTCGAGGGGCTGACCGGCGTGGTGTTCCACGATGGCAGCCAGATCGAGCGCCTGCATGTGGAAAAGACCACAGGCGAGCGCGCGCGGGTGAAGGTCCGCGCCCGCCCGATCCGCGCGCCGCAAGCGGCCTGAGCAGAGCCAGACGGCTCAGCTCTCGCGCCGGTAGACTCCGTCAATCACCAGATCGTCTGCGCGCGCCGCGAGATAGGCGCGCATCACGGCCTCCAGCTGATCCAGCGAGGTCAGGCGGCAATAGCCTTCGCCATCGACCGCTATGCCCGTCTCCTCGCGCCCGGCGTCGGACAGGGCGCTGCAATCGGGCATGTGATAGCTGGCCATCGCGCCGCCAGCATACACGAACATGACCCCATAGCCGTAACCGGCCTCGCCTGGGAATTGGGCGAGATAGGTGTCCTCGTGCAGCTGGCGCAGGCGGGCGTTCTGATGGGGAAAGTTGGCATCGTTCGAGACATAGCGCCGGCGCTGATTGCGCAGCTCGCCGCGCCAGGTGAACCCGCCCCACTCAGTCCCGTCGGGATGGGTGGGCGTGTGCACCCACACCCCGTCCTGCAACGGGGTGTCAGCGCCCCAGAAGCCGATCAGCTCCCGGTCGGAGTAGAAGCAGCCGCCCAGCGCCAGTGCGGCGATGACGACCGCTGTGATCAGGGCTGCGGCCCGCGCCAGGCCTGCAATCACGGGGTCGCCCCGAGCAGGGCTTCGGTCGCCCGGATCAGCCAGGCCGCCGCCTCGCCGTCCAGCCGGGGCAGGACGCGCCGCCGCACCTCGGCGTGGTAGGCGTCCAGCCACACCATCTCGTCCGTGCTGAGCAAGGTGGTGTCAATCAGGCCGCGATGAATGGGCGCCATGGTCAGGGTTTCAAAGCCCAGCATGGCCCTGTCGCCGCCTTCAATCGCTTCGGCCGGGGTGACAACCTGAAGGTTTTCGATCCGGATGCCATAGGCGCCGATCTGGTAATAGCCCGGCTCGTTGGACACGATCATGCCGGGTTTGAGCGGGATGGAATTGCCCGCTTTGGCGATGCGCTGCGGGCCTTCATGGACGCCCAGATAGCTGCCCACGCCATGGCCGGTGCCATGGTCGTAATCCAGGCCCGCCATCCATAGCGCCGCGCGCGCCAGCACATCCAGCGCGGCGCCCGGCGTGCCGGCCGGGAAGCGGATGGCGGACAGGGCGATATGGCCCTTGAGCACCAGGGTGAAGTGGCGGCGCATCTGCGCCGTCGGCTCGCCGATGGGCACGGTGCGCGTCACGTCGGTGGTGCCATCGGGATACTGGCCGCCGGAATCCACCAGATAGAGCGAGCCGGGCGAGAGCTTGAGCGTGGAGGCGGTGTTGACCCGGTAGTGGGGGAAGGCGCCGTTGGGGCCAGCGGCCGAGATGGTCTCGAAGGACAAATCCTTAAGCTCGGGCAGGGCGGTGCGGAAGCTTTCCAGCTTCAGCGCCGCCTCGATCTCGTCCACATGGCCGGATTGCGCCTCGGTATCGAGCCAGTGCAGGAAGCGCACCAGCGCCTCGCCATCACGGATATGGGCCTGGCGCGCCCCTTCGATCTCCACCGGGTTCTTGCAGGCCTTCGGCAGGAGCACCGGATCGCTCTTGCGCTGGACGCGGGCGCCGCCGGCTTCGAGCTGTTGGAACACCCAGACCGATGTTCCCGCCGGATCGACCTGTACGGTCTTGCCCGATAACGCCTTGAGCGCCTCGCCCAGCTCGCTTTCGGGGCGCACGGCGACTTCATTGCCCAGATGTGCGCGGGCGGCGGCGGTGAGCTTGGCGTCATCGATGAAGAGGGTGGCGCGCCCGTCGCCGTCCAGAATAGCCGAGGCCAGCGGCAGGGGCGAGCAGGCCACGTCCCCGCCGCGCACATTGAACAGCCAGGCGATGGAGGGCGGGCTGGTAATTACCGCGGCGTCCGCGCCATCGGCCGCGATGTCGCGCCCGATGCGCCGGCGCTTGGAGCCGTGATCCTCGCCGGAATAGCTCTCAGGATGCGGGACCACAGCCGCCGACGGCGCCGCGGGGCGGCCCTGCCAGGCGCTATCGATGGGGTTGTCGTCCAGTGCGATCAACTCGGCGCCGGCGGCGCGGGCGCCCTCTTCCAGGCGCGCCAGAGCGTCGGGCGCGTGCAGGCGCGGATCATAACCGATGCGCGCGCCGCGCGGCGCGTTGGCTTTCAGCCAGCCGGGCGGTCCCGGCTCCATCAGATCGGCGTATTCGAACAGCGCGCCATCGACCTGCGCCTTGACCTGCTCGGTATAGCGTCCGTCGATGAACACGGCGGCCTTGGCCGTCAGCACCACTGCCGCGCCAGCCGATCCGGTGAAGCCCGTCGCCCAGGCCAGGCGCTCGGCGTTCGCGGGCAGGTATTCGTTATTGTACTCGTCCTCATGGGGGATGATGAAGCCGTCGAGCCCGGCGGCTTTGAGCGCCGCGCGCAGCTGGGGCAGGTGGTCGCGGCCCAGATGCGGGCCGCCTTTCACGTCGAAGGACTGGATGGGTTTTGTCATGCGTGCAAGCTACGCCCGCGCGCCGCGCCGATCAATCGCTGCATGCGGCGCGGGGGCGATTTGGCTACATGGCGAATTTGCATGAGCGCCCTGCGTTTTCGGCGCTGGCGGGGCCGGGGGGAGCAGCGCATATCCACGACCAGCCGGCGCCCGGACGCTCTGTCGTTTCGCGGGCCGCCCTATTGGAGCCGTCCCATGTTTCACGCCGAAGACCATCTGCGCCTGACCGGCGCGTCCCAGCCCCTGCCCCACGCCCGCGCCCGGCGCGGTGTGCGCATCGAGGCGCGCAATACCGATGTGAACGCGCTGTTCGACCGCATCGGCCTGTCGCATCTCGCCCGCCGCGCGTGAGGTCCTGGCGCGGCGACCCGGCGCCGCGCGCCCTTGCCTCAAGCGGCCCCTCTAAGGCATATCAGGCCGGCAGGCGGGTATGATGTAATGGTAGCCTGTCAGCTTCCCAAGCTGAACGCGCGAGTTCGATTCTCGCTACCCGCTCCAGCCTGATGCTGACCTGATCGCGTATTGGTCCTGCTCCAATGGAAGACCGGATGCGCGGAGAGCAAGCCATCTTGGCTCTCGTCCTTACGCCGCAGATCGAAATCTGTGCATCAAGTGACATGTCACCTCACCACCCCAAACCTCACCCATAAAATTTTTGCAGTTGCGCATACGTGCTTTAGGGTATGTCCCGGCAGAATTGTTTGGTGGAGGGGGGCATGGCCGGTGTTTGGAAGCTTCTGCAAGCTCTGTCTTGGGTGTTTGCGCTCTTTGCCTCCATAGTGACGATATATTACTTCTGGATGGACCGCCCGTGGGAAGCACGACCTGAGTTGCCTGTAAGTGAAGCTCCGAGCGGCCCGCAGGCGCAGCCCCAGTTGCAGGTGCAGCCAGTTCAAGGTTTTGATAGCGTCAATCTCGCTTTAATTGCTCGCAATATTCCAGCGAGTGAGTATGGCTATCTTCAAGCAATTAATCGGCAAGATTCCGAAGCTGTACGCCTGCTGCGAACGCTTGGCATAACCATTTCTGATCGCGCTCTGTGTAGTCACCTTCATCTCACCGCCAGAGACGCACACCATTGGCGTTTCGCCATTGAAACCGGACTGCTCACGCCTGAGGTGCGTTGCGAGGTTTATGGGTCGTCAGGCACCGGACTTGATTACTGGCTGTCTCAAAAAGTCTGCAGCCTGGACCGCTACTCGGGGATCATTCATGCCCCAGCGTTTTTGCAAGTGGTGGCGTCATCGAGGGGAATGGCGACGCCTGGGCCTGAAATACGAGAGCCAGACGAAACTGCTTGCAGCCTCGCTGGAGGTAATCTGGAGGTTGCCGAGCTTATGGCCGAGGCGGGATTTGAGACGCCTGCGTACGATGTTCGCGCTGAGCAATGGCGCCAGCATGCTGAGTATTTGAGGAGAACCTACGCAGGTCGCCAATCTATAGGCGATATTGCGCGTGCAATCTGTATGGAAGAGGACCGGTCTGCGTTGTCCGAGCGGTTCCCGTTTCTGAACGTTCCGCGCCCGATGCGAAGTGAGCTCAGGGATGTTGCATCGCGGCGCGTTTGGCGATCCCTGGAGCGATGCCGTGGGGGTGATCGCGTTAGCAGGCAAGGACAGACTTTATATGTTACCGTTGCATCCTCTGGAGTCACAGAGTGCCGGAATCTGTCAGACACCGAAATGGACGAGTATTGCACACGAGGCGAGTTTCCGAATAGAGTCGCGGGTTTGGTGACATACGGGGATTTTTTAGTCCGCACCAGGGCGGGACTGTACAACTAAATATTAATTTTTTTCAAATTAAAATAAAACTAAACAATATTCCAATAGAATGAGTTTTTTGATTGAATTTTTAATATTCGTCCGTGCTTCAGTTTTGGCCTTAAAGCCGTCTCAGCCCGCCGCCGGTCTCAAGGCCGAAATGGCCGAACAGATGGGCGAGCAGGAACAGGAAGCCGGCGCCGGCGAGGATTGTGACCATCATCCACGGGATCATGCGCGGTTTGAGCGGATTGCTGGGCCGTCCGCTGCGCCAGGCGCAATAGGCGAACGCCGCTGCGGTCAGGCCGATGGCGAGCAGCGTCTGGGCGATTGTCATCCGGTCCCTCGCGGCGCGCGGTGGAGACCCCGTGGCGGGTCTTGACCCACAAATAGGGGCGGGCGGGAAGCTCGCGCAAGGCCCGCGCCATGGCGGGCGCCTGCAATAACCAGTAGACGGGCAGGGCGATGAGATCGCGCCAGCGCGGCGTGAAGCCTGCGCGCCGTGCGCCGGTTCGCGCGCACGCGATGGCGCATCCCAGCGCCGCCAGCCCTGCCGCAGCGCCCGGCAGGCCGCCGGTCCAGCCCGCGCCCGCCAGAATGAGCGCGCCCGCGATCATCGCCAGCCCGATTGGAAACATCAGCGCGCTCAGCGCATTGGCCAGCATCGTCAGCTGCAGGCAGACCAGCGCGCCCGGACCGGCGGCGTCCCAAAGGCGGCGCGCCTGGCGCATCTGCACCAGCCAGGTGATGAGATGGCCTTTCAGCCAGCGCGAGCGCTGACCGGTCCAGGCCGCGCGCGTCACCGGCGCTTCTTCCAGCGTGCCCGGCTCGATCAGCCCTGCGCGCCAGCCATGGGCGGCCAGGCGAAAGCCGAGATCAGCGTCCTCTGTCACATTGAACGGATCCCAGCCGCCGCAGGCCTCCAGCGCGGTGCGCCTGAAGACATTGCTGGTGCCGCCCAGCGGCAGGGGCCATCCGAGGCTGCGGTAGAGAGGGAGGAGGGCGTGAAACTGCGCCGCGTATTCCAGCGCGAACTGGCGCGTCAGCCAGTTGTCGTTCGCATTGTACCAGCCCAGCGGCGCCTGCACGACGCCGAGCTCCGGGTCCGCCGCAAACGCCTCGGCCGCCGCGCGCAGCTGCCCGGCATGGGGGGCGTCCTCGGCGTCATACACAGCGATGAGTGCGCCGCGCGCGGCCTGCAGCGCATAGTTCAGCGCCCGCGGCTTGGTGGTGGGCCCGCACGGCGGGGCGACCAGCACGCGGGCGCCGATCCGGCGGCTGGCCGCCTTGGCGGCGGCGCGGGTGGCGTGGTCGTGTGCTTCCAGGGCGAGCAGGATGTCGAGGCGGTCAGCCGGATAGTCGAGCCGGGAGAGGGCGGCGATGAGGCCGGGCATCACCTCGGCCTCGTTATGCAGGGCGAGGATGACGCTGATCACCGGCAGGCGGGCTTGTGCGACCGGCGTGCGCGGGCTCCAGCATGGCGGCGAGACGCTGGCGGCCAGCCGCAGGGCGGTGATGGCGAGCACGAAGGCGAAAGCCAGGGTGAGCGCCGCGCTCAATGCCAGTGCAGGCGCCAGCGCCGTCACCCCGGCGAGGAACGCGGCCGGCCCGGCCCAGAGCGCCAGCGGAGGGTGCAGGCGCGCGCCGGCGCTCGCCACAGGCTGGCTTTCCAACAGGGCGAATGCGGCGCGGCGGGCGCACGGCCCGCGCTCGCGCCGCCGCGCCCGATCCGGCGAAACCTGCCGCATCTGGATGTCTGGCTGTGACCCGTCCATGGCCCCGCCCGCCCCAAAGAGGCGAACAGGAAAGCATAAATACGCCTGAAACGCGAATCAGGTCTCGGCTTTGGGGTCGAAGGCGAAGGTCAGGGCGACGGCGTCAAGACCTTTGAGGCCCGGCGCGACCTCGAAGCCGGCCGCGGCGCTGGTCGGCCAGCCCGGCGGCATGCGCCGTCCGCCGGCGGCCTGAGCCGCTAGGGTATGGGCGAAGCCGCCAATGCCCGGATTATGCCCGACCACCACGACCGAGCGTGCGCCGCCATCGAGCGCATCGAGCACGGCGCGCTCCAGCATGGAGGCCGAGGCATGGTAGAGCGCCATGGGATCAGACACGGGCGGGGCGCCCAGCGTCTCGCCGATGACGGCCCAGGTCTCGCGGGTGCGGCGTGACGGGCTGACCAAAGCATGGTCCGCCGTCAGCCCGGCCTCGGCCAGGGCCTGGCCGGCGCGCGCGGCGTCAGCACGGCCCCGATCGGTCAGGCCGCGCTCGAAATCGTCCTCCGCCTCCATCCGTTCAACGGCTTTGGCGTGACGCACGAGGATGAGGTGAGGCATGGTCGCTTTTCCAGGGCCAAGGGTGAGTATTTCTAAATCCGGCCCGGAGGCCTCTTGTGTGGCGCCCGGCGGATGCACACGTTACCCGGTGTTCGCCGCTGGCCGCAAACACTCTGACGGAGGAAATGCCATGAGCCTTTTGCTGGGCGATATCGCCCCTGATTTCGACGCCGAGACCCAGGACGGTCCGATCCGGTTTCACGACTGGATTGGCGATAAATGGGTGATCTTCTTTTCCCACCCCGCTGATTTCACGCCGGTGTGCACCACCGAGCTCGGCTTCACCGCCAAGCTGAAAGACGAATTCGCCAAGCGCAACGCCAAGGCCATCGCCCTGTCGGTGGACAGCGTGGCGGACCACAAGGCCTGGATCGGGGACATTGAAGAGACGCAAGGCGTCACGATGAACTTCCCGATCATCTCCGACCCGGAGCGCAAGGTGTCCGCGCTGTATCAGATGATCCACCCAAAGGCCGATCCCAAGCTGACCGTGCGTGCGGTCTATGTGATCGACCCGAACAAGAAGATCCGCGCCACCTTCACCTATCCGCCCAGCGCCGGCCGGAATTTCAACGAGGTGCTGCGCCTGCTCGATTCGCTGCAGTTGACCGACGGCTACAAGGTGGCGACGCCCGTGAACTGGACCGATGGCGAGGACGTGATCGTGGTGCCCAGCCTGTCGGACGCCGACGCCGACAAGCTTTTCCCCAAGGGCTATACCAAGATCAAGCCCTATCTGCGCACCACGCCGCAGCCAAACAAATAACGATTTCAACATACTGATGCGATTTCAGCACCGGCCCCGAAAGGGGCCGGTGTATTTTTTTGGTAAAGGGTGCTTGACGTAAAGGGTCCTTTGCGTCACAAGGTCAAGGACGCTTTACAAAGGAGATCCGTCATGGCGCGTATGAACACACTTCGAGTCACGCTGGCCGCAATCGCCGGCGCTGCGGTCGTCACAGCCTGGGCCGGGGTCGGGGCCGCCTATTTCCTGGATGCGCCGCGCAGCATTTTCGTGATCGGCGTGATCATCGCCGCGCTCGCCACCGAAGCAGCCTTCTGGCTCGTCCTCTTCCTTCTGGGCTGGTCGGCTGTCGCCAACCGTCACTGGCTGGTGCGCCTGTTTTCCAAGCAGGCGAAGCCCGGTGACGCCGAGGCGGCGGAGCGGCGGGCATGATCAATCTGGTACCGGAAACCCAAACCGCCCCGCCGGCCGCACGCCGGCGCTATATCTGGCGCTCCATGGGGACGCTGACGATCGCGATGATCAGCGTGCTCGCCCTGGCCTGGCTGACGCCCGAAGGCGGCGTCTGGCCGGTGATCGTCGGCGGACTGCTGGTGGCCGGGCTCGCGTTCGGGGTCTATGAATTTGTCGTGCTCATGCGCGCCCTCGACGAGCTTCAGCAGCGCATTCACATGATGGCGCTGGCCATCGGATGCGGCGGAGCGGTGATGATCATCACGGCGCTGGCGCTGGTGGCGATGGTGTTGCAGTGGGGTCCGCTCGAGCCGGCATTGACGGTCATGTTCGCAGTGGCGGGCTATTATGGCTCGCTCTTTGCGCTCAGCCGCCAATACGCATGAAAACCCGTCCCGTGACGCTGCGCCCCGGTTTTGACAGGCGGCGAGCGGGCGTAACCGACATCCATGGAGAGGCCTGATATGACCTCCAATTCCGACGCGGCGAACGCCAGGCGTTTGCACCCCCTCCGGGCCAGCGGCACGATCGCACTGATCCTGCTGTTCGCCTTCATCGGCTTTTTCGTCGCCTTCGCCTTCGCCCTGGCTGAGGGTGAAGACTGGATCATGATCGCCATTCTGGGGGGTGGCGCGGTGGGACTGTTCTTCGTGTGGATTCGGGAGAACCACATGGCGATCACCGCCGCCAACGCCGCCCGCCCGGCACGGACAGAGATGCGTACCCTGCGCATGATCCCGTTCCAGATCGCCCTGGTGCTTCTGTATGTCGTCGCCGTTCAGGTGTCCGTTCATCATGCGCCCGGCCTGTCCGGGATCATAAAGGGCGCCCTGCAGAGCCTGCCCATCGGCATGCTCGGCGGATGGCTGGTGGCGTTCATCTATCTCATCGTGGAAAGCGACGAGATGGTGCGCCGGATGCAGACCATCGCGACGGCCATCGGCGCAGGCGCCACGCTGGTGCTGGCCACCGTCTGGGGGCTGGTGGCGATGCATGCCGGTCTGCCAGATTTCCCGTCCGTGTTTCTGTTCCCGGCGTTTGCGGTGTTCTACGCGGTGGCGGGGCTGGTGGTGACGCGGCGGTTCTCATGAACAACCATTTGAAGACCCTGCGCGCCGAGCGTGGATGGAGCCAGGCCCATCTGGCCGAGCTCCTGGACGTGTCGCGCCAGACCATCATCTCGATCGAGAACGGCAAGTATGACCCGTCCTTGCCGCTGGCGTTCAAGATTGCGCGTGTGTTCGAACAGCCCATCGAAGCGATATTTGATGAAGAACCAGGATAATCTTTCCCGCCAGGCAGAAGCCTGGTTCGCCGTCAGACCGGGCTTCGAGGCGCTGGCTGAGTATCTGCGCTACAAGCGCTCAGGCGTGAAGACTGCGGCCCGCGAGGCAAGCGAGCGCTTTGCTGCCGGCTTGGATGAGGCTGACGGGGCGCGGGCGCAGGAGCTTGTGCGCGCCCTGCATGAGGGGTGGCGCCAGTTCGGCGAATTGCCGGGGCTTGTCCCCTATCCTGTCACGATGGCTGCCAGCCGCTTGTGCCGGCGTTGGGAGGCTGTAGATCCGAAGGCAGCAGACCCGCTTGTGTTCAGAGCCGGCTTTGAATGGAATCCTGATCTCTACGTCGAGGCACTGGAGCGTGATCCAACGCATCCGGCGGCTCTGCGCGGCAGGATCATGGATCAATTGCGCCGGGTATCCGATGCCTTCCATACTATTGAGCGCGGGACCTTGTCCGAAGCCGAGACAGAGGTGCGCGCCGCCATGGTGTCGATCAGAACGCTCTGCCGACGGCTCGCGGACCCGCGCCTGACCCTCCAGGCGGACCAGTTCCTGGACCTCTGTGACACCCTTTTGGCCGGTCTCGAGGCCTGGCGCGCGGCGGGCCAGGCGGGTGATTTCACCGGGTACATGAAGGCGCGCGGCACGGAGCTGGGAGCCTTGGCGTGGGTGGGCCATTGACCCTGCGGGCCCTCGTCCGTCAAAGCGGTGCGTTGGACCGGGCCAGCTGTTGACCAAATCCCTTCACGGTTTTACTTGCCCTGCCTAATTCCCTCGCACGTCAGGATACAGATACAAGCGATGACCAATCTCGCCGCGCTCGCCGCCGACGCCAAGGCCTGGCCGTTCGAACAGGCGCGCGCGGTGCTCAAACGGGTCGAGCGCTTCGGCATGACCGGCGGAGCGGTGATTTTCGAGACGGGCTACGGCCCGTCGGGCCTGCCGCATATCGGCACGTTCGGCGAAGTGGCGCGCACCGCCATGGTGCAGCATGCGTTTCGGGTGTTGACCCAAGACGCCTATCCGACGCGCCTGATCGCGTTCTCCGACGATATGGACGGGATGCGCAAAATCCCCGGCAATGTGCCCAATACGGCCATGCTGGAGGCGCATCTGGGCAAGCCCCTGACCGATGTGCCCGACCCGTTCGGCACCCATGAGGGCTTTGCGCAGCACAATAATGCGCGCCTGCGCGCGTTTCTGGACGGGTTCGGCTTTTCCTACGAGTTCTATTCAGCCACCGAGCAATACCGGTCCGGCGCGTTCGACGGCGTGCTCTTGCGCGCGCTGGAGCGGTTCGACGACATCATGAAAGTGATGCTGCCCACCCTGGGGGCGGAGCGTCAGGAGACCTATTCGCCCTTCTTGCCCATCTCGCCCAGCACGGGCCGGGTGCTCTACGTGCCCATGAAGGCCATCGACGCCAAGGCGGGTACGATCACGTTCGAGGATGAGGACGGGACGGATGTGACCCTGCCGGTGACGGGCGGGAACGCCAAGCTGCAGTGGAAGCCCGATTTCGGCATGCGCTGGGCCGCGCTGGGCGTGGATTTTGAAATGTTCGGCAAGGACCATCAGGCCAATGCGCCGATCTATTCGAAGATCTGCCGTATTCTGGGCGTGGAGCCGCCGGTTCAATATGTCTATGAGCTGTTCCTGGACGAGCAGGGCGAGAAAATCTCCAAGACCAAGGGCAATGGCCTGTCTGTGGAGGAGTGGCTGGCCTATGCGCCCCAGGAAAGCCTGGCGCTGTACATGTTCCAGAAGCCGCGCACGGCCAAGAAGCTGTATTTCGACGTGATCCCCAAGGCGGTGGACGAGTACCGCCAGCATCTGGCGGCCTATCCGGGCCAGACGCCGGAGCAGCAGGTGGAGAATCCCGCCTGGCACATCCATGCCGGCGCTCCGCCGGCGGTGGGCGCGCAGATCAGTTTTGCGCTGATGCTCAATCTGGTTTCAGCCGCCAATGCCCGCACGCGCGAGCAGGTGTGGGGATTCATCTCGCGCTATGCGCCCGAGGCCGACCCGGCGCGCGAGCCCTTCCTGGACCGGCTCGTGGACTATGCGCTGCGCTTTTATGAGGACCGGGTCAAAGCCACCAAGGTCTACCGTGCGCCCAGCGACGCCGAACGCGCGGCCATGGAGGGCCTGATCGTGCGCCTGCGCGCGCTGGACCCGGCCGAGACAGACGCCGAGCTGATCCAGACCGAGGTCTATGCGGCGGGCAAGGATGCAGGCTTCGAGAATCTGCGCGACTGGTTCCAGGCGCTCTACGAAGTGCTGCTGGGACAATCCCAGGGACCGCGCTTTGGCGGGCTGGCGGCGCTCTACGGCCTGCCCGAAACCATTGGACTGATCGAGGCCGGGCTGGCGGGCAGGCTGGCCGGATCCTGACGGGATCCGGCCTCATGTCTGCATAGGGTCCGGTCAGGAACCGGCTACCAGCGTCGCGGCGCCGCGGCGTGTCTGGTGCAGGGCGCCAAGCGCGCTGTGGTCAATCTGCTCGATCGACACCGCCATCAACTGGTCCTCACACCGGGCGCGCTGCTCGTCCTGGGCCACCCGCGTCTGCTCGCCCAGCGGGACCTGTGCGCAATAGGCGTTCACCGACTGAACCAGCGCCTCATAGGCGCGCTCGATGGCAGCCGGACTGGTGAGGCTGGCCCGGTCCAGCTCAAACTCGAACGGGTCCGCATGGGTAGCGGCGCCTGCGGCCAGCGCCAGAGCGGCCGCGCCAATCAGGGATTTGATCATCGCACTCTCCATCAAAGTCCGGACGGTATCGACGGATGTCATCAGTCCGTCACGGTAAAGTCACAAAACTGTAACCGATCCGAATACGGAGTGAAAGAGGATGCTGCATGCATGAGCGCAGAGCATTTTAGGCAAAGCAATTCAGTAATTTAGGGGGGGTATTGAGTGCGTTTCAACGCGGATGTGGCGTTGAAAAACTGCACTTTTTCGCCGCGCCAGCTTGGGTCTGCGGCCTGAAATCTGGTCTCAGATCAGCTAAGCGCGCTCACCACGCGGCGCTGCGCCTGCATCCTGTGGAAAACTCGGGCTGTGGGCGGTTATCCCGGCTCGCGCGCCAGTGCTTCGGCGTCCGGGGCGGTCAGTTGTGCTCCCGCAGGGCGCTCACGCGCCTCAAGCGCGGCGCGCACTTCGGGCAGGGACAGGACCGCATCCAGGCGCGCCAGCGCGCGGATTCCGTCTGCGCTCATCCCGAACAGCTGCTGGAAAGCCTCAAGCGGTGTCGGTTCGGCAGGGAAGCGGCGCAGGCGCACCGGCTCGCCCGCCTCCAGCCCGGCCAGTTCACGCGCGGCGGCGATGGCGTCCTGAAGCCCGCCCAGCCGGTCCACCAGACCCAGCTCTATGGCCTGAGCGCCGGTCCAGACGCGCCCGCGCGCAATTTCCTGCACCCGCGCCATGGGCAGGTCGCGGCCCTCGGCCACCTTGGTGGTGAAGTCCTCGTAGATTTGCTCGGCCAGGCGTTCGTAGGACGCACGCTGGCTGTCGGTCCAGGGCGTGGCCGATGAATTGGCCAGCGCATATTCGCCGCCCACAGCGAGCGGTTCAAGATTGAGACCGATGCGTTGCAGGGCGCCGTCAATAACGATCTTGCCGCCCAGCATGCCGATTGAACCTGTGAGCGTGGCGGCGTTGGCGACGATCAGGTCGGCCGGCGCAGCAATATAGTAGCCGCCTGAAGCCGCGACGCTGCCCATGGACACAATCACCGGCTTGCCGCTTCTCCGCGCGCGCATGACCGCATCCCAGATCTGGTCCGACGCGGTGGCGGATCCGCCCGGCGTGTCGAGGCGCAGCACAATGGCGCGCACGGAGCTGTCACGGGCGGCGGCATCGATGGCGCCCGCCATCCGGTCTGATCCGATCACCTCTTCGCCGCCAAAGCCGGCAGAGGGGTCCCCGGAGACGATGGCGCCCTGTCCGGTCACCAGCGCGATGACCGGCCGGTTCTGCTGGCCGCCCGCCGGGCGCTGAGGCGTGCGGGCATAGGTTTCAACGGGCATGAAGCGGGCGGTTCCGGCAACCTGGTTGCGGGCCGCTTCGCGGGCGTCAAAGACCTGGCCGATCCGGTTGACCAGTCCCACCTCATGCGCTCTCAGGGCTGTGTAGGGACCGGCCTCGATCAGGCCGCGCACGACATCCGGCGACTGATTGCGGTCGCGGGCCAGGCCTGTGATCGCGGTCTCGTAAAGATCGCCCAGCAGCGACAGCGTCGCCTCGCGATGGGCGTCGGTGAAGCCGGTCTGGGTATAGATGTCAGCGGCGTTCTTGTACTCGTAGAGCTGAACGAATTCGGCCCGGGCGCTGAACTGTTCAAACAGCCCGCCCAGAAACAGGGTCTCGCTGGCCAGGCCCGTCGCAGAGAAGCTGGAGGTGGGCTGCAGCCACAGCTCGCCTGTTCCGGCCACGGCGAAATAATTCATCACGCCCGCGCCTTCAAAGCCCTGCGCATGAATCACGACGAATTTACCCGTGCGGTTGAACGCGTTGAGGGCGCTGCGAATCTCCTCGGCCTGGCCGGGGCTCATGGCGAATTCATTGGCGCGCACAAACAAGCCGGACACGCGGCTGTCGCCGCCAGCGCGCTCGAGCGCATCCACCAGATCAATCAACGCCAGAGGCTGGGAGAACGCAAACGGCGAACGGGACGGCTGATCCATGCGTGGCAGGCGCAGATCGAGCTCCAGCACGATGCCGCTGGCGGGCAGGGAGCGGTCGGCCCCGGTCTGGGCGCTCTGCACGGCGGACGCGATCAGGCCGGACACCATGAGGACGAGGAAGACGCCAATCAGCACGACGCCGATCAGAACGCCGGCGATTGACCCGAACAGCGACATCCAGAAATGCTTCATGATCTTTTCCCGCCCCTGCAACCTGCCGCACGAAGAGCGCAGCGACAGGAAAGCTAGGGCGGGGGCGGGCCCGGGTCGAGCCGTGCGGCCCCTGTGGGAGTGATTATCAAGCGCGGGCGTTGCAAACGGGTGACGAAACCTGTGGCCCCGGTGGGGCGGGCAAGGCCGATGCGGTCGGGAGAAGGGCTGGTCGGAGCAGCAGGATTTGAACCTGCGACCCCCGCCTCCCGAAGACGGTGCTCTACCAGGCTGAGCTATGCTCCGATCAGAGGCGCGGTGTATAGACAAAGCCGCAAGAGGTGGCAATGACCCTGAGGCAGGGTGATTGCAGGACGTTTCGAATGCCATCGGCGTGTTGCAGCGCAGGACGTTGCATCGGCCTGAAAGGCGGGCTATCTAGCGCGGCCCGTCGCCGGATCGGCAGGGTATTGGGGCGTGGCCAAGTGGTAAGGCAGCGGTTTTTGGTACCGCCATTCCCAGGTTCGAATCCTGGCGCCCCAGCCAATTTCTTTCATCAGCAAGGCCGATGGCGCGTGTGCGCGCTGCACGGGCTGCATTCGCCACGTAGCGGGTTCCTGCATGCCCCGTGCTGTGCTAGCGTAGGATCAAGTCGGGCGCAGGTATGTCGTAAATCGGCAATGCTTGCGCCTTAAAACCCCTCGCACGGACTGCTCGGCGGCAAGATGATTGCTGTCAGACAGGTTGATTGATGCGCGCGGCCGGTGCTAGCGTCGCGTCACACGAGACAAGACAGCGGTCAACGCTGCCGGACTGAGGGGATGATGACGAGCATTATGTCCCCAAGATATTTTTGTGGCCGAAAGGCTGAATGAGCACGGTGCGCGCCGCATCGCGGGGGGAGCCATTTTCAAGATGGTCCGCCGGAGCGCACTGAAGCGAGGGAAACGGAAGCGCGCGGGCAACCGTTCGCGCCGGCTACTGTGAGGCGAGAAATGTCCAAGACTTTTAAGGCAATCCGCATGGGTATGATTGCGAGCGCAGCGGCGCTCGTCACGGCTGGCGGCGCGTACGCCCAGCTGGACGAGGCGCTTCGGGTCGCGCGTCAGTCCACCCAGGAAGGCGCGCAGGCCCAGGAGCAGATCACTCAGATCGCTGATGCGGCCGACAACGCCGAACGCCAGTATCTGGCGGCGCGCGAACAGATCGAATCGCAACGCATCTTCCTGGAGCAACAGCGGGTCTTCCTGCTGTCTCAGGAAAACGAGCTGAATGCGCTTCGCACCCAGCTTGAGCGGGTCGGTTCGATCGAGGTCGACCTCGCCCCCATGCTTCTGGACATGTATGTGGCTCTCGAAGAGTTCATCAACCAGGACCTGCCCTTCCAGATGTCCGACCGTCAGCTGCGCCTGGACAATATCCAGACCGCTCTGGGCGACTCGAACATTTCCGCCGCTGAGCGCTACCGCCTTCTGCTCAACGCGTACGAGATCGAGATGGGCTATGGCCGCTCGCTTCGCGCCTTCAGCGAAGAAGTGGAAGTCGACGGCGTCCCGCAAGAGGCCGCCGTTCTCCAGATCGGCCGCGTCGCGCTCATCCGCGAGATCGGCAACAATCTTGAGATCCTGACTCAGGACAATCGTGAATGGCGCCCGGTCCCCGGCAGCATGGCTGTCGACGTGGAGCGCGCCTTCCGCATTGCGCGCGAAGTGACCACGCCGGAGGTGTTCGTCGCGCCTCTGCCTGGCCCGACCGACGCGCGCTAACTGGAAAGAGACGGGAGACTTACCGCCATGAAAAAACTGATCAGCATGATCGCAGCCGTCTCGATCGGGGCCGGCGTGCTCGCCGCCCCGGCTTTGGCCGCACAGGAGCGCGAGCCTGTTCGCTCCATTCAGGAACTGCTTGACCGGGTGCGCGCCGACTCGCGTGACGCCGCGGCCGAGAACCAGCGCCGCTTGCAAGAGTTCCGCCAGCGCCGTGATGAGCAATCCGCGCTTCTGCGCCAGGCCCAGGGCACGCTGTCGGCCCTGCAGGCCCAGGCGGAGCAAGGCCGGGTCCAGTTCGAAGCCAACAGCGTCGCCATCGCGGAGCTGGATGCCGAGCTGCGCGCGGCTCAGGGTGAATACGGCGAACTGTTCGGCGCCGCGCGTCAGGCGGCCGGCGAAGTCGCCGCCCTCATCGAAGGGTCGCTGGTGTCGTCTCAATACCCCCGCCGGCACGAGCCGCTGACCGAGCTGGCCGAGTCGCGCACGCTTCCCGATCGCCGCGAACTTGACCAGATCTGGCAGGCCCAGCTCTCCGAGATGCGCGCCCAGGGCGAGGTTGTGACCTATAACGCCCGCGTTATCGGCCAGAATGACGGCCAACCGCTCCCGGTCACCCGCGTCGGTCCGTTCATCGCCATGGTGGACCGCGGCGGCGCCAAATTCGTTCAGTGGCAGGCCGAGCCGACCAGCCGCACCGCCGGCTACCGCCTGACCGAGCTCAGCACCCAGCCGCCGGGCCGCCTCATGGGCGCCGCCAGCGCGCTGATCAGCGCCGAGCCGGGCGAAATCGTCGGCGGTCCGGTGGATCCGTCCCGCGGCGGTCTGCTGCGCGTCTACCTGGAAGTGCCGTCGCTGACGCAGCGCTTCGAACAGGGCGGCCTGGTCGCCAAGATCATTCTGGCGCTGCTGGTCTTCTCAGCCGCATTCGGGATATTCCGCCTGTTCGTGCTGCTGGGCGTTAACTCTGCGATCAACGCGCAGAAGCGCCGCTCCACGGCCTCCTCGTCCAACCCGCTGGGCCGCATCATGCTGGCTTATGAAGAGGTCAAGGACCGGCCGGTCGGCACGATCGAGCTCAAGATCGACGAAGCGATCCTGCGCGAGACGCCGAAACTGGAGTTCGGCCTGAACTTCCTCAAGCTGTCAGCCGCCGTTGCGCCTCTGCTGGGCCTGCTGGGCACCGTGACCGGCATGATCCGCACGTTTACGCAGATCACCCTGTTCGGCACCGGCGATCCGAAGATCATGGCAGGCGGTATTTCCGAGGCGCTCGTGACCACGGTTATGGGTCTGATCGCGGCGATCCCGCTCCTGTTCATCCACTCCTTTGCGGCGAGCTTCGCTCGCGGTGCGCAGAGCACGCTGGAAGAGCAGGCGGCTGGCATCATCGCGCGCCACGCCGAAGAGAAGTCCGCGGGCTAGAGGAACAGACCCATGGATCCCATCACCGCCTTCAATAATCTCCAGATGTTTCTGGAACGGGGCGGACCGGTCCTGAACTGGATCATGGCCCTGACGTTCATCATGTGGGCGTTCATTCTGGAGCGGCTGGCCTATTTCAGCTTTGCTCACAAGGGCGTCCGCAACCGGGTGCTCCGTGAATGGGGCGCCCGCGCCGAGCACACGTCCTGGCAGGCCCTGGCGATCCGCGATCAGCTGATCAGCGAGGTCAAGCAAAAGGCCGACCAGAACGTGGAGCTCATCAAGACCCTGGTCGCGGTGGCTCCCCTGTTCGGCCTGCTGGGCACGGTGACCGGCATGGTGTCGGTGTTCGACGTCATGGCGATCCTGGGCTCCTCGGACGCCCGTGCGATGTCGTCGGGCGTGGCCCGGGCCACAATCCCGACCATGGCCGGCATGGTCGCCGCGCTGTCGGGTCTTATGTTCTCGAGTCAGATCGAGCGCATGGCCAAGCAGCGGGTGCACGAGCTGGCCGACGAGCTTGAGGTGGACTGACACATGCGACGCAGAAAAAACAGGAGCGCCGACAATTCCGACATCGATATGACACCGATGCTGGATATCGTGTTCATCCTGCTCATCTTTTTCATCGTGACCGCCACCTTCCTCCAGGAAGAAGGCGTGGACATGCGCCCGCCGCCGCCCAGTGATGAGCCTGCCTCGGACAATCCGGTGATCCTTGTTCAGCTGGACAATCAGAACCGTGTGTTCGTGAACCAGGAATCCACCAGTGAATTCCGCGTTCTGGCCGCCGTTTCGCGGCTTCGGGCCGAGCAGCCGCAGTCAGCCGTCCTGATCGAGGTCGCCGATGACGCCCGTCACGGGACCATGGTGATGATCTGGGACGAAATGCGGGCCAACAATATTCCGGTG
Source organism: Hyphomonadaceae bacterium ML37 (assembly GCA_027627685.1). Classification (NCBI taxonomy): domain Bacteria; kingdom Pseudomonadati; phylum Pseudomonadota; class Alphaproteobacteria; order Hyphomonadales; family Hyphomonadaceae; species Hyphomonadaceae bacterium ML37. The sequence goes on along the minus strand of CP091241.1, from coordinate 2,360,621 downwards.
TCGATCTCGCGTGCTGCGGGTTCGGACGCTGGCAACTGATCCGGCAGGAGGAAGAGTATGGCTCGCCGACAAAGCCGCGTCCGCCAGGATGACGAAGACGTCGAACTGAACATGACGCCGATGCTCGACGTGGTGTTCATCTTGTTGATCTTCTTCATCGTCACCGCCGTGTTCGTGAAAGAGCCGGGCATTGAGGTCGAGCGCCCGGAAACCACCACGCAGGATCGTGAACGGCCCACGATGCTGATCGCTGTCAATGCCGGGGGCGAAATCTGGATCAATCGGCGTGTCTATGAGCTCGCTGAAGTCCGTCCCCAGATCGAGCAGCTGCGCAGCGAGAATCCGCGCGCTGAAGCGATGATCCAGGGCGATCTGGGCGCGCCGGCGGGGACCGTGCTCGATTTGCAGCAATTGCTGATCGAGATGAGCATTCCCGTCACCGTGTCCACTGATGAGCAGGGGTTCTAAAAGCCATGGCAAGCTTGTTCAGGTTGTTGATTGGCGTTCCGGTCGCTGCGGTCATCACGTTTCTTTTGTTCACGTTGATGCAGATCCTTATTTTCCAGGACGAAACGCCGTTGGATGACGAGGCCGAAGAACTGCGGATCACCATTTCTGACGTGGCGGAGGACATTCAGGTGCGCCAGCGTGACCTGACCCTCGATGACGTGCAGCAGGCCGAACCGCCGCCTCCGCCGCCGCAGATTCCCCGCCAAGCCGCTGACGCGCCCAGCGAGGATATGCGCACAACGATGGGCGCTCTACCGGACTTTGATGCGCCCAATCTGACCGGCGACCAGGTTAATTTCGACGTCTCCGATCGTGACGCCCAACCGCTGGTGCGCATCGAACCGCAATACCCGCCGCGCGCCGCAGAGCGGGGCCTTGAAGGCCAGTGCACTGTTCAATTTGATGTGACGCCGGATGGCAATCCGACGAACATCAACATCCTTAACTGCACCAGCACTTTGTTCCAGAGCGCCACGGTCCGCGCTGTCGAGCGGTGGCGATATGAACCGAGGATCGAAGGTGGCAACGCGGTCTGGCGCCGGGGCGTGCAGACGACTTTGGTGTACAATATTGGCGAGTAGGCCGGAACGACGTTGGCGCGGCTCCGTTTCAGCCGCGACCTGCTCTATTCGAGGAGAACGACCATGATGCACGATGCCCGTTCCCTGCCGATGCAAGCGCTGTCGGCGTTCGGCATGTTTGCTGCGGCGGCTGTACTGGCCCTCGCCTCTGTCGCGCCAGCGGACGCGCAGCGCAACCGGAACCAGGAGCAGGGGGAGGAGGATCCGTCAGCCAACCGGCAGATGAGTTCCGAGATCGGCGAGCAGGTCATTCGCGCCCGTGAGGCGCTGGACGCGGAGCAACCGCGTCAAACCATCGAGATTCTGACGGCACTCATGTCGCGTGAAATGACGCCCTATGAGCGGTCCATCGTCCTGCGTATCCGGGGGTCGGCCTACTATCAGGTGGATGACGCCCGCCGCACGATCGATGACTTTCTTGCCGCCATCGCCACAGGCGCGCTTGTCCCTGACGAGATCGTGACGATCAGAACTCAGGTCGGTCAGATCATGATCGTCAATGAGCGCATCAATGAGGGCATTCAGCAGCTGGAGATGGCGATTTCCGGGGGAGCCGAACTTACGGTGCCGCTGGCCCGCCTTATGGCCCAAGCCTATGTGCAAGCGGAGCGTTTCCAGGACGGTCTGCGCTACGCTGAGTTCTTTTATACGAACAATCGAAGCAAGTCTGAAGCCGACTACAACCTGATGCAATACTATTACAATCAGCTTGATCGCACGTCAGACGAGCTGCGGGTCGTGCGAGAAATGCTGAATGCATTCCCTGGGTCGCGCCGCTCCTGGCAAAATTTGCGCGCGCTCTATGCCCGCCTCGACCAGGAAGAAAACTCGTTCGAAACGGCCCGCCTGATGTATCTGAACGGCTTGCTGGAAGAGGAAGGCGAGATCGTCGGGATGGTGGCGTACTATAGCCACTTCCGGAACCCGTATCGCGGGGCGGCCATCCTCGAACGTGAGATCAATGCCGGCCGGGTGCAGCCCACCGAGCGGCACCTCACGCTTCTGAGCAATATGTGGCGTCAGGCTGACGAATTCGAGCGGTCCATCGCGCCGCTGGAACAGCTCAACCGCGTGCGTCCGAGCGGTGAAACCGCCCTGAAGATCGCCGAGGCGCGCTTCCAGATGCGTCAATGGCCGCAGACCGAGCAGACGTTGTCCGCCGCGCTGGATGCGGGCGGACTGTCCAGCACCGAAACCGGCCGCGCCTGGGAGCTGCTGGGCAGCGTGCGCTACCAGCAGGAACGCATCCAGCCGGCCATCGCGGCCTATCGCGAAGCGGCCCGTTACCCCAGCAGCCGCCGCAACGCCGATGGCTGGATCCGGTTCATCAACAGCCAGATCGAAGGCGAGGCCAATCGGGCGCGCCAGCGCGAGCAAGTCGCCATCGACGAATGCCGGCTGACTCTGGACGCCGAACGCCGCTCGCTCGTGCTGACCGGCTCTGTGGGCGACGACGGACGCGTGCGCTTCTCCTCCATCCCGGAGCGTTGCCAACGCTACTTCAATATCTTCGGCGAACAGATCCGTGAGCCGGGCATGAACGACGAGGACGCTGCGGCTTTCCGCGAGGAAGTCGAAGCTCGCTCGGCTGCCGCCGCCGGCTAGAGCCGCCGCCAGACCAGGACTGTGACTGACATGACAGACCCCGCGGCCACGCCGCGGGGTCTTGTCGTTCCGGTGCTTGATTGTGCGGCGCAGCAATCGAGGCGGGTGGATTCGCCACGAATTCGCCCTGAACGCGTATAATTCTTCTGGCTGGTCGCGGGCGGGCGGCGGGCCTGCCCCCAAAGGCAAGGGAGAATGCTGATGACCACGCTATCGCCAGCCGCCGCCGGACACTCGACGTCTCCGGCAGGCCTGTTTCGCATTCTGGTTTCCGCTGCTCTGGCCGTGATCATCACGGCAGGCTTGTTCCTGTTGATGGTGGCGCTGATCCACGACGATGCGGCGCCAGCGCCGGACGCGACTCCGACGCCCCAGATCGATATCTCATTCGATATCGCCGACCGTGATCCCGTCCGCGATCCGCCGCAGGAGATCGCGCCTGTGGAGCCGCCGCCGCCGCATCCGTCCATCCGCCGGGACACCCAGACCGCCCCCGGCGTAGAGCCGATCACGCTGGGGCCGCCGCCCATCGAATACACGGCCGCAGTGATCACGGCGCCCGTGGTCACATTCACCATTCCGCAGCTGACCGACCGGGTCGAGCCGGTCTATCCGCAGCGGGAATTGTCGCGCGGCATCGAGGGGGCCTGCACGATCCAGTACGACATTCTCGCCTCCGGCCGCACCGCCAATCTTCAGGTGCTCGCCTGTGACAGTGACGGGTTTGCGCGCGCCAGCCTGGCGGCGGTTTCGCGCTGGACCCACGCCATGGAGGTCGGCCGCCCGGGCGGCGACATTGTGCGGCGCGGCGTTCAGACCCAGCTTGACTACCGTCTCGAATAGTCCGGCCTGATCCGGACGGCGCATACAAAACGGGCGGGTTCCGATGTGGAACCCGCCCGTCCTGTTCTTATGGCGAAGCGGGCTTAGCCGCCGGTATTGGCGTCGTCTTCGGCTGGCGCCGCGGCGCCCGCTTCCGCCGCCGCTTCCGCCGCCTCGGCGTCGGCCAGACCCACCACCATCAGCGCGAAGGCGAACTCCTCGGCGCGCTCCAGCAGGGAATCAAACCGGCCCGAAGCGCCGCCATGGCCCGCGCCCATATTGGTGCGCATGAGGGTCAGGCCGTCATCGGTGCGCGTGGCGCGCAGGCGCGCGATCCACTTGGCCGGCTCCCAGTAGGTGACGCGCGGATCGGTCAGCCCCGCCGTGGCCAGAACGTGCGGATAGGCCTGGGCGCTGACGCGGTCATAGGGGCTGTAGGACAGGATGTAGTCATAGGCCGCCTCGTCCTCGATGGGATTGCCCCATTCGGGCCATTCGGGCGGGGTCAACGGCAGGGACGGATCGCTCATCGTGTTGAGCACGTCCACGAACGGCACCGCCGCGATGCCGCCGGCGAACATCTCCGGCGCCTGGTTGATCGCCGCGCCCACCAGCAGGCCGCCGGCCGAACCGCCATAGGCGACGATGGAGCCGGCCCGGGTATAGCCCTCATCGATCAGCATCTGGCTGGCGTCGACGAAGTCGTTGAAGGTGTTTTCCTTCTTGTCCAGCTTGCCGTCGAGATACCACTGATACCCCTTGGCCATGCCGCCGCGGATATGGGCGATGGCGTAGATCATGCCGCGATCCACCAGCGACAGGCGCGAGGTGGAGAAGCTGGCCGGAATGGTGATCCCGTAGGAGCCATAACCGTACAGGAGCACCGGCGCCGTACCGTCCAGCGGCGTGCCTTCGCGATAAAGCAGGGTCACCGGGACCTGTTCGCCGTCGCGCGCCGTGGCCATCAGGCGGCGCACGACATAATCGTCGGCATTGTGGCCCGACGGGATTTCCTGACGCTTGATCAGGGTCCGCTCGCGGCTGGCCATGTCATAGTCATAGATTTCGGTGGGCGTAGACGGGCTCTCGTAGGAGAAGCGCAGCCGGTCGACCGCGTACTCGTAGCCGCCCCAGGCGCCCAGCGCATAGGCTTCCTCGTCAAACGCGATCTCGTGCTCGGCGTCATCGGCGAAACGGCGCACGACCAGGCGGGGCAGGGCGTCGGCGCGCTCCAGGCGCACCAGCCAGTCCTGATAGCCGATCAGGCTGGTGACCAGCACACCCGGGCGATGATCGATGAAGTCGCTCCAGTTCTCCCGGCGCGGGTCATCCAGCGGGGCGGACATGATCTTGAAGTCGACCGCGCCGTCCTGATTGGTCAGCACGAACATCCGCCCGCCGGCTTCGGTCAGCGAGTATTCCACGCCGGTCTCGCGCTGCGACACCAGAAGCGGCTCGGCGGCCGGATCATTGGCGTCAAACAGGCGCAGCTCGGACGTGGTGTGGTCATTGGCCGACAGGATGATCCAGGAATTGCCGTCGGTCTTGCCGACGCCCAGGAAATAGCCCGGATCGGATTCCTCGTAGATCAGCTCACGCGTCTCGCTGTCGATGGTCTGGCGATAGACGCGGCGCGGGCGGTTATTCTCGTCGCGCCAGACCCAGTACAGCGTGCGCGAGTCATTGGCCCATTCCAGCGAGCCATAGCTCTCATCAGTGAGGGTGGCGATGTCCTCGCCGGTCTCCAAATTGCGGATTCGCAGCTGGTAGAATTCCGATCCGGCGGTGTCCACTGCATAGGCAAGCCAGCGATGGTCCGGGGAGTGGTCCACCGCGCCCAGCTGGAAGTAGTCGATGCCTTCGGCTTCGGCGTCGCCGTCGAACACGATCTGCTCTTCGCCGGTCATTTCGCCATCAGGGCCGGCGGCGCGGCGCACATAGACCGGATACTGCCCGCCTTCGCGGTAACGGCTGTAGTAGAACCAGTCGCCATCACGCTCGGGCGAGGAGGAATCGTCTTCCTTGATGCGCCCGCGCATCTCGGCGTACAGGCGCTGCTGCAGCGCGGCGGTAGGGGCCATTACGTCGGAGTAATACGCGTTCTCTGCTTCCAGATGGGTGCGGATATCGGCCTGCAGCACCGACGGATCACGCATCACCTGCTGCCAGTTATCGTCGCGCATCCAGGCGTATTCATCCACGCGCGTGCGGCCCAGCTGTTCGATGGTGAACGGGCGCTGCTCGTCGTCGGGAGCGGACAGTTCAAGGGCGCGCGCCAGAAGGCTCGGCGCGGCGGTCTGGGATGCATCCATATCGGCTCGGGTCTCCGGTTCAGGCGCGTCAGGCGCATCCTGGCAGGCGGCAAGGATCATGGCGGCGCCGGCGAGTGGCGCGACCAGTCGGACAAATGATGTGAACATGAGCAATGCGCCCGGGCGGACCCGGCTCCCTCAAGGCAATGGCGAAGGCGTATTACTCCTCCGGCGCCGGTCGAAAGTCCAGCACCCGTCCGTTCGCGCACCAGCGCTGACCGGTGGGCGGCGGGCCGTCATTGAACACATGCCCGCCATGGGCGCCGCAATTGGCGCAATGGAACTCTGTGCGCGGCAGGATCAGCTTGAAGTCGCGCTTCGTGCCGACGGCCTCTGCCGATAGCGGCGCGAAGAAGCTGGGCCAGCCGCTGCCCGATTCGTATTTGGCGGCGCTGGAGAACAGCGCCTCGCCGCACACCGCGCAGTGATAGATTCCGTCGCGCTTTTCCGCGTTCAGCGGGCTGCAGCCCGGCGGTTCGGTGCCTTCATGGAAGGCGATCACGTCGACCTCCGGCGGCAGGTCAGCGCGCAGGCGGGCGATCTCGTCTTTGGACAGGCGGGCCATGGCGGTATCCTTCACGCTCAAGCGGCGATCAGGCCCTTCTCTTTCAGCAGAGCCTGCAGCTCGCCCGCCTCGAACATCTCCTTGATGATATCGCAGCCGCCGACGAACTCACCCTTCACATAGAGCTGCGGGATGGTGGGCCAGTCGGAATAGGCCTTGATGCCCTCGCGCACATTCATGTCTTCAAGCACGTTCACCGAGGCGTATTCGACCTTGAGATGGTCAAGCACGCGCGCCACCACGGAGGAGAAGCCGCACTGGGGAAACATGGGATCGCCCTTCATGAACAGGACGATGTCGTTGGACTGGACGGTCTGGCGGATGGAGTCGAGCGTGGCGGGGTCGGTCATGGATGATGTCCTTTATGGAGGCGGCAGGAAAATCTACGGCGCACGGGTTTCAAGGGCGAGAGCATGCAGCTCGCCGCCCATGCGCCCTTGCAGGGCTTTATAGACCAGCTGGTGCTGGCGTACGCGGGGCAGGCCGCGAAACGCCTCGGCCACGACCACCGCCTTGTAGTGATCGCCGTCGCCGGCCAGATCGATGATCTCCACCTGCGCGCCCGGCACGCCTTCGCGGATCAGATTGGCGATGTCATCGGCGGGCATGGGCATGGCGTGGCGCTCCGGCATGGCGTAAAGCTTGACCCCTAGTATATGAGCGCGCGGGCGCGCTTCGCCATGGGGTATGATGAAAATGCTGACCAATCGCCTGTTCTTCGCCGCTGCGTCTGCGGCGATGCTGCTCGCCGCCTGTTCACCGCAGGCCTCCCAAGACAATGCTGCGCCGGCCACAGCCGCAGCGCCCGGCGCTTGCGACGGCGTTGCAGCCCAGCCCTTGCGCGATGTGTGCATCCTGGCAGCTGACGACATGGAAGGCCGGATGGTCGGCTCTGAGGGCGGCGCGCGGGCGCGCGCCTATGTGCTGTCGCGCTTTGAGGCGATCGGGCTGGCGCCGGCCGAGGGCGGCTATGAGCAGGCCTTCGCCGTGGCGCGCCCGATGGACCTGCGCGAACGCGACAACCTGACCGCGGATATTCCCGGCATCAATCTGATCGGCGTGATCGAGGGCGAGGACCCGTCCATCGCCATGGTGGTCACCGCCCACTACGACCATATCGGCATGAATGAGCAGGGCGAGATTTTCAACGGCGCCGATGACAATGCGTCCGGCGTCGGCGGCCTGCTGGCGGTGGCAGAGCATTTCCTCGCCAATCCGCCGCGCCATAATGTGGTGATCGTCGCGCTCGACGCGGAAGAAGGCGGGCTGGACGGGGCGCGTCACTTCGTGGCCAACCGGCCGGACGGCATTGGCGAGATCGCCTTCAATCTCAATCTCGACATGCTGGGCTATAGCGATACCGGGCGCCTGTTTGCGGTCGGCTCCTACCACACGCCCGAACTGGTCGGGTTGATCGAGGCGGCGGCGTCGGAGTCTGCGGTAGAGCTGCTGGCCGGCTATGACAGGCCCACCGAGAACCGGCGCGATGACTGGACCATGCTGTCCGACCACGCCGCCTTCCACCTGCAGGGCATTCCCTTCCTGTATCTGGGGGTGGAGGACCATCCTTATTATCACACGGTCAATGACACGTTCGACATCATCATGCCGGACTTCTATCTGGGCGTGGTGGACACAGCGGTCGATGTCGCCGTCCGCGCTGACGCGATGCTGAGCGAACTGGCGGACATCCGGCGGGCGCGCGCCGAACCTGCCAAGTAGCCTGTCGCCTCATGGCTGAACGAAAACTGGCCGGGCGCGCAAGCGCCCGGCCAAGCCTTTGATGCGGCGCAATATTTCGCAGCATTACAGGAAATTCACACAAAAATGAACACTGTTCACTTTTCAAGCGGGGGTGAGCGTACTAATTTGCTTGGACAAATTGTCAGGGCCGGGATTGGCCCACATAAACCAGGAGACCTCCCCATGACCGCTCTCGTCCGTGTGCTGTTCGCTGGCGCCGCATTGAGCCTCACCGCGATCCCCGCCGTGCAGGCCCAGGATTGCTCGGCCGCGCCGGCCTTCGTCAGCGTATCCACCGCCAACGCCAATGTGCGCGCCTCGGCCAGCCGTATCGAGCGCAGCGACTGGGCGACCGCCGAGCACTTCGCCCGCTCCGCGATCAACTCCGGCACCACCAGCCGCAACAAGGCCGCCGCTGCGGTCAATCTGTGCGCGGCGCTGGCCAATCAGGGCAGCGAAGGCGCGGCGGATGCATGCAACGACGCCGCCGAGCGCACGGGCGGATCGTGGGAAGCCCACACCAATCGCGGCGCGGCCCTGTGGCTGGCCGGCGATCAGGCGGGCGCGCGCACGGACTTTGCCCGCGCCGGTGAACTGGCGGGCGGCGAGACCGCCGTGCAGGCCAATCTGGCCCTGGCCGCCTGCACCAACTAACGCCGGCTGAATACGATGAATTGAAAAGGCCGGAGCTTCGGGGCTCCGGCCTTTTTCGTTCTGGCGACGACCTGAGAGCCTATTCGGCGGCGATCGCCGTGGGCTCGCCGGCCATCAAGCGGGGCATCCAGTTTTCATGGGCCTGTTTGAGCGCGATGAGATCGATGCTGTGGGTTCCGTTGATCGACACATGGCGACCGCCCGCCAGACCCACCACGCTGACCGGCACGCCTGCGGTCAGAGCATTGGCGCGGATGGTTTCCGCCGTGGCGGCGTCGGCGGCGATGAGATAGCGCCCCTGATCCTCGCCGAACATCCAGGCGAAGGCGGGCAGGGCGCCTGAGTAAGCCAGCTTGATCCCCACGCCGGACGCCATCGCCATTTCCGCAGCGGCGCAGGCGAGGCCGCCGTCGGAAATGTCGTGGACGACCGTCGCGCGCCGGGCGCGAATTTCGGCGCGGACGAAATCGCCGTGGCGTTTTTCTGCGGCCAGGTCCACGCGCGGCGGGGCGCCGTCCTCGCGCTCCTCAATATGGCGCATATAGAGCGAGGCGCCGAGCGCGCCGTGGGTGTCGCCCACCAGCAGCACCACATCGCCATCCTTCATGCCGCCAAAGCCCGCGCGCACGGTCACGTCCGGCAGCAGCCCCACGCCGCCCACAGCCGGTGTGGGCGGGATCGCCTTGCCGTCGGTCTCGTTGTAGAGCGAGACATTGCCCGACACGACCGGGAAGGCGAGGACGCGGCAGGCTTCGGCCATGCCTTCCACGCAGCCCACGAACTGACCCATGATTTCAGGCCGCTCGGGATTGCCGAAATTCAGGCAGTCCGTGATGGCGATGGGATCGGCGCCCACGGCGGTGAGGTTGCGCCAGACTTCCGCCACGGCTTGCTTGCCGCCCTCAAACGGGTCGGCGGCGCAATAGCGCGGCGTGCAGTCCGTGGTGATGGCCAGCGCCTTGTTCGTACCGTGCACGCGCACGATGGCCGCGTCCGCCGGGTCTTCGGAGCTGGCTGCGGTGTCGGCCATCACGTGGCGGTCATACTGGCTCCAGATCCAGCGCTTGGACGCCATGTCCGGCGAGCCCATGAGCGCCAGCAGGGCCTCGCCCATATGTTCGGGCGCGCGCAGCGTCTTGGCGTCGATGCTGGCGCGCGCTTCGGCGGGGAACCAGGGGCGCTCATACTTGGGCGCCTTCTCACCGATCGGATCGAGCGGCAGGTCGCACACCACCTCGCCCTTATGGCGCAGCACCAGGCGTCCATGAGGCGCGATCACGCCGATCGTGGCTACGTCCAGATCCCATTTGCGGAAAATCGCCTCGGCCACATGCTCGCGGCCGGGTTTCACGATCATCAGCATGCGTTCCTGGGATTCCGACAGCATCATCTCATAGGCGGTCATGCCGGTTTCGCGCTGGGGCACGTGGTCGAGATCAAGCTCGATGCCAAGCCCGCCGCGCGAGGCCATCTCCACGCTGGAGGAGGTCAGGCCCGCCGCGCCCATGTCCTGGATCGAGCTGATCGCGTCCTCGGCCATCAGCTCCAGGCATGCCTCGATCAGCTTTTTCTCGGTGAAGGGATCACCGACCTGGACGGTGGGGCGTTTTTCTTCAGAACCCTCGCCGAACTCGGCGCTGGCCATTGTCGCGCCATGGATGCCGTCGCGTCCGGTCTTGGCGCCCACATAGAGCACGGGGAAGCCGGATTCGCGCGCGGCGGCGGTGAAAATCTTGTCCGTGTCGGCGATTCCCACCGCCATGGCGTTGACCAGGATATTGCCGTTATAGCCCTTGTCGAAATTGGTCTCGCCGCCGACCGTGGGCACGCCCACGCAATTGCCGTAGCCGCCAATACCCGCTGCGACACCGGCCACCAGCTGGCGGGTTTTGGGGTGTTTGGGGTCGCCAAAACGCAGGGCGTTCATCAGCGCCACCGGGCGTGCGCCCATGGTGAACACGTCGCGCAAGATCCCGCCTACGCCTGTGGCTGCGCCCTGATAGGGCTCGATAAAGCTGGGGTGGTTGTGGCTCTCCATCTTGAAGATGGCTGCCTGGCCGTCGCCGATATCGATCACGCCGGCGTTTTCGCCGGGGCCGAAGATCACCCGCTCGCCCTTGGTGGGGAATTTCGCCAGATGCACCCGGCTCGACTTGTACGAGCAGTGCTCCGACCACATCACCGAGAAAATCCCCAGCTCGACGAGGTTCGGCGCCCGTCCCAGCTCACGCAAGATGATCTCATACTCATCCGCCGTGACGTGATCGAGCGCGATCTCCGGCGTGATTCCGGGGGCGTAGCGGTTTGTGTCGGTCATGAGCTTTTACCCGGCTGCCTGAGTTGCGCACAGTTTTGTGCGCACACTATTGATCTTTTCGCGTCTGACGCTAAACTGTGCTTCAGTCGATGCATGAACGGAAAGGAATTCATCCGGCGTGCACGCACTTATGCCCGCGCTCACGGCTTGCCGTTCGAGGTGTCTCCGGAGCGGGGCAAGGGCGGCGACCAGCTGATCCGCGTCGGCGGACGGCCCACCACCGTGAAGTCGGGCGAGATCGGCGCCGGCCTGCTGCACAAGATGTTGCGCGATCTCGCCATCCCCAAAGACGGTTTCTAGGAGACCAGAATGACCGATCATCTCGTCTACGCCTACCCGGTCAGCCTTGAACCGGACGAGGACGGGCGCTTTCTGGTCACCAGCGCGGACTTTCCCGAACTGGCCACTGACGGCGCCGATGACGCCGAGGCGCTGGAGAACGCGGCCGACGCGCTGGACGTGGTGCTGCGCGAACGCCTGCGTGTGGGCGACGACATCCCGCCGCCCCGGGCGCGCCGGTCCGGCGAGCGCACAATTCCGGTTGAGCACGTCACGGCCTACCGCATGGTCCTGTCCCAGTGGGCTGGCGCCTACGGGCGCGGCGCCCAGATTGAGTTGGCGCGGCGTCTGGGCAAGGGTGAGACCCATGTCCGGCGACTGCTGGCTCCGGAAGGCGGCGCGCGTGTGGAGAGCCTGGTGGAGGCGCTGCGGGCCGTGGGATGGGCGCCGGCCCCGTCGGTCGGCCACGCTGCGGTGCGCGCAGCCGGATAGCGGGTGCGGACGCAAAGCGGCCATCACCCCTTCCCCAGAACGCTCTCGAACACGCCCAGCCCGTCGGTTCCGCCATGGATCGGGTCCACCGCGCGTTCGGGGTGGGGCATCATGCCCAGCACATTGCCCGCGCTATTGGTGATCCCGGCAATGTCGCGCGCCGAGCCATTGGGATTATTGCCATAGCGGAAGGCGACCTGGCCTTCGCCTTCCAGCCGGTCGAGCGTGGCGTCGTCGGCGAAGTAATTGCCGTCATGATGGGCAATGGGGATGACCAGCTCGCTTGATCCGGGATAGGCGCGGGTGAAGCGCATATTGGCGCTTTCCACATAGAGCGGCGTTTTCTCGCAGATGAAGCGCAGGCCGGCATTGCGCATCAGCGCGCCGGGCAGCAGTCCCGCCTCGATCAGGATCTGGAAGCCGTTGCAGACGCCCAGCACCGGCGTGCCGCCTTCGGCGCGGCGCACCAGATCGCCCATGATGGGCGAGCGCGCGGCGATGGCGCCCGAGCGAAGATAATCCCCGTAGGAAAACCCGCCCGGGATCATGATGAAATCCAGGCCCTCGGGCAGGCTGGATTCGCCATGCCAGACCATGGCCGGGGCCACGCCGGTGACGCGCTCGATCGCCACGGCCGCATCGCGGTCGCAGTTTGAACCGGGGAAGACGATGACAGCGGTTTTCATGAGCGCAGCGTTTAGCAGGCGAGTCGCGCCTTGGCGAGCGCTTCGCGCGCGCCGGGTTCAGCTTGGCGCGTCGAATGGAAAACTGGTCACAGCGCCCTGCGACGCCGAGCGCACCAGCGCGGCGTATTTGGCGTAGGCGCCGGTGGGATAGCGCGGCTTGGGCGCGATGAAGCCGCGCGCCATGCGGGCGGACAGATCAGCGTCAACATCAAGGCGCCGGCCATCCACATCAATGGTGATCACATCGCCATCGCGGATGAAGGCCAGCGGCCCGCCGCGCGCCGCTTCCGGCGCCACATGGCCGACCATGAAGCCGTAGGTCGCGCCGGAAAACCGCCCGTCCGTGATCAGCGCCACGTCGTCGCCTAGGCCTGCGCCCTGGATGGCGGCGGTCACCGCCAGCATTTCGCGCATGCCGGGCCCGCCCGCCGGTCCCTCATAGCGGATCACCACCACATCGCCTTTCTGGATGCGGCCCTGATTGACCGCCTCGAAACAGGCTTCCTCGCTGTCAAACACGCGGGCGGGACCGGACACGAAGAGCCGGTCATGGCCGGCGAGCTTCACGACGCAGCCTTCCGGCGCGAGATCGCCATAGAGCACGCCGAACCCGCCGCGCGCCTTCACCGGATCAGCGGCGCTGCGGATCACGTCCTGGCCGGGGGTTTCTTCAGCCAGGGCGGCTTCTTCAAACAATGTGCGTCCCGTGATGGTGCGCGCATCGGTGAGGTGGCCCGATTGCTCAAGGCGCTGGACCAAGAGCCGCGTGCCGCCCGCTGCGCTCATGTCCGGCGCCATGTATCGCCCGCCGGGTTTGAGATCGGCGATCACCGGCGTGGCGCGCGAGATGGCGTCAAAATCATCGATATTGAAGGCGTCTGTGGGCACGCCGGCCTCGCGCGCGATGGCCAGCAGATGCAGCACGGCATTGGTCGAACCTGCGGTGGCCGACACGGCGGTGGCGGCGTTCTTCAGCGAGGTTGGCGTGATCAGGCTGCGCGCATTCCGTCCGGCATTGAGCGCTTCGACCACCAGACGCCCCGCCGCCTCGGCGGCTTTGGGCTTGTCGGGGTGCACGGCGGGCAGGTCATTGAGCGCCATGTCGCTGAGGCCCAGCACGCTCAGCGCCAGCGCCATGGTGTTGGCAGTGAACTGGCCGCCGCAGGCGCCCGCGCCGGGGCAGGCGGCCTTCTCCACCTCGATCAGCTCGGCTTCGCTGATGCGCCCGGCGGCGCAGGCGCCGACGGCTTCGAATACGTCCTGAATGGTCAGGTTCTTGCCGCCCAGCTTTCCCTGCATGATCGAGCCGCCATAAAGGATGACGCTGGGCAGATCGAGGCGGGCCGCGGCCATGGCGGCGCCGGGCAATGTCTTGTCGCAGCCCACCATGAACAGCACTGCGTCGAGGCAATGGCCGCGCACGGCGAGCTCGGCCGAATCGGCCACGCAATCGCGGCTCATCAGGCTGGCGCGCATGCCTTCAGTACCCATGGCGATGCCGTCGGTGACCACGATGGTGTTGAAATCCACCGCCGTGCCGCCCGCCGCCTCGATCCCGGCGCGGGCATGATCGGCGAGACCCGCCAGATGCATGTTGCAGGGCGTGACGCTTGTCCAGGTGTTGACGATGGCGATCATCGGCTTGGCGAGCCGCTCATCATCGAAACCGGCAGCGCGCAGCATGGCGCGGGCCGGAGCGCGGGCCGGGCCCTGGATCAAGGTGTGGGAGGGGCGCTTTTCGGTCATGACAGGGCGGGCTCTTCCAGTGTTTCGAGATGGCGGGCGAGGGCGGCAAGCTCCGCCTTCGCCTGGGTCGCGCGTGACGGGCGCGACAGAACGGCCTCCAGCGCCGGGGGCGGGGCGATGGCGCGCCCGATGAGGGGCTCGACAATGTCGGCGAATTTGTAGGGATGGGCTGTGGCAGCGACGATCCACGGGCGGGCGTCGCGCGTTGCAGGGTCAAGGCGCGCAAAGGCTTCTGCGCCGGTGGCCGAGTGGGGGCACCAGACATAGCCTGAACGGACATACTCGCTGATGATGCGGGCGCGGATGGCGTCGTCGTCGACTTGCTCCACCCGTACATCGCCCGCCCCGGCGGGCAGAGCTTCCAGCCGCTCGAAATTGCTGGGCGCGCCCACATCCATGGCGTTGGCGAGCGTTGCGACGGACGCCCTCGGCTCAAACATCCCGCTGGCGGCCCAGTCGGCGAGCGTTCCATTGGCGTTGGTCGCCAATACGATCGGCCCGATGGGCGCGCCCATGGCGCGGGCGTAGAGCGCGGCGACGCCATGACCCAGATTGCCGGTGGGGATGATCAGGCCGGGCCATGTGCCTGTGCGCACCAATGCCTGCGCACAGGCGCGGGCGAGATAGGCGCCCTGGGGCAGGAGCCGGGCGAGATTGATCGAATTGGCGCTGGTCAGCCGGTGGCGCGCCGCCAGACCGGCATCGGCGAAGGCGGATTTCACCAGCGCCTGACAGGCGTCGAAATCGCCTTCGACCTCCAGCGCGCTCACCGGCGCATCCCAGCAGGTCAGCTGGTGGCGCTGGAAGTCGGAGACGCGGCCCTTTGGGAACACGATCACGGCGCGCACGCCGGCGCGCCCCTCTGCGGCGCATCCCACCGCCCCGCCGGTATCGCCCGAGGTGGCGGCCAGCACGGTGCGCGGATGCTGAGCGTCGGACAGGCGGCTGAGGCAGGCCATCAGGAAGCGCGCGCCGAAATCCTTGAAGGCGCCCGTGGGGCCGTGAAACAGTTCCAGCGCCATCAGGCCGGGCTGGGCCGGGTCCGGCATCACCTGAGGCGCGTCAAAGTCGAAGGCCTCGGCGCACATCATGCTCAGCGAAGAGGCGAGCCTGCCGCCAGCCACGAAGGGTTCCAGCAACAAGTGCGCGGTTTCCGCGACGCTTTCCGCGCCGGTAAGCTCATTCAGGACGCTTTCGGGCAGGGACTCGGGCCTGAACAGACCGCCATCGCCCGCCGTTCCGGCGAGGATGGCGTCTTCAAACCGGACCGGCGAACCGCCCCCGCGTGTCGAGACGAAGTTCACGCCGCCGCCTCCGCGACCTGCTCGATGCGAACACCGGCGCTATCCAGCGGCGCGCGATAGGCCTGCGCCTGTCGCCCGGCGCGTTTGAACGCGGCGGCCATGGACGCTTCCACCATGTCCGCGTCGCCGGAGAGCGCCCAGGCGAAGACCGACGGGCCGGACCCGGAGAAGGAACAGCCCAGCGCGCCGGCGTCCATCGCCGCTTTCTTCACCGCAGGCAGTTCGGGCAGGAGGTATTTGCGCTGGGGCTCGATCAGGATGTCCTCAAACCCTGCGCGCACCAGATCGAGATCATTGATGGCGCAGCCCAGCGTGAAGGCGCTGATGCGCCGGGCGTGCTCCACGGCGGTGTGAAGCGGTACTGACGGTTTGAGAATGCCGCGCGCGGCGCGGGTCTCGATCCGGGCGTCGGGATGCAGCAGGATCGCCACCAATCCCTTGGGGGCTGGCAGGCGCCGGATCAGCGCCGGGTCGAGGCGCGCCGCGATCACCAGCCCGCCATGCAGGCTCGCCATGACATTGTCCCAGGGTGGCGGGTCAGCCGACACCGCCTCGCCTTTCAGGGCGAAGGGCAGCAGGTCGTCCACCGCGAACGGCGTGTCGAGCAGGGCGTTCACGGCGGCGGCGGCGGCGACCGCAGAGGCGGCGGACCCGCCCATCCCGGCGCTGAGCGGCACGCCCTTGTGGATGGAGACGCGCACGCCGAACTTGGCGTGCGCCTCAGACAGGACGGCGCCGGCGGCCGTCAGGGCGGTATTGGCTTCCACGCGATCGGGAAGAAAATCCACGAGCCCGCTAACCGAGCCCAGGGTCACGCCGGACCCCCGGACGCGTTCGGCGGTAACGGTGTCGCGCACGGCGTCAAAGGCCTGGCCCAATACGTCGAACCCGACCGAGACATTGCCGATGCTGGCGGGCGCGCTGGCGGCAGCGGACTGGATCATGGGTCAAACTCCTTCAGGCGCTGGCGGCGAGCGCTGCGCGTTCGGGCGCATCACACGCGCAAGCGCGCGCAATGTCCATGACATCTGCAAACACCGACGCCGCCGTGGGCCAGCGCCCGGCGCCCTTGCCGTAAAGGGCGTGCACCGAACCGTCGGCCAGCGTGACCACAAACCGGTTCTCTTCATTCACCGCACCGGCCAGCGGATGGGACGCGGGTACGCTCATCACGCGCACGCTGGCCTCCACTGATCCGTCGGCGTTGAGGGCGCAGCGCCCGATCTGTTTGAACACGTCGCCCTTGGCCGCCGCTTCGGCGAGGCGCTCCGGCGTGGCGGCGCGCAGGGACTCTTTGGCGATCGCCTCCGGCGCCACATCGCGCCCGAAGGCTTCGCGGATCAGAAGAGAGAGTTTGTCGGCGGCGTCATGCCCGTCCACATCGGCGCTGGGGTCGGCTTCGGCGAAACCGAGGCGCTGGGCTTCGGCCACGGCGTCATCGAAGGCGGCCCCGGCGCGCAGGCGGCTGAGAATGAAATTGCCGGTGCCGTTCATGACGCCTTCGACGCTCACCACGCCGCGGGGTTTAAGCCGCTCCAGCGCTTCGAGAATCACCACCCCGCCGCCGACGCTGGCGGCGTATTGCAGGCGGCGTCCGGCTTTGCGGGCGCCGGCCTGAAGCGCGTCATAGCGCGCCGCCAGGGCGGCCTTGTTGGCGGTGACGACGTGGGCGCCGCCCGCCAGCGCCCGCAGCATCAGATCGGCGGGCTGGTCGATGCCGCCCATGGCCTCGATCACCAGATCCGGATTGTCCGCCAGCGCGGCGTCCGCGTCAGCGGTGAAGGCGGCGCGCGCATCTCCGGCGCGGCGCTCGGGGCGGCGCACCAGGACCGGGTTGACCGCAAACAGGTCGGGCCGCGCCAGCATATGGTCCAGCACGCCCGATCCTACCGCGCCACAGCCCAGCAGCGCCACGCGCAGGGGCCGGGTGCGCACGGGCGCGCCGATCACGGCAGGGCCCGGCGCGATGCGGGTGGCGTGGCCGGCGCCCATGGCGGCGATCTCGATCTCCAGACCGGCGGCGCGGGCCGCCTCGATCGCCTTGGGCTGGATCAGGCCGCGGCTGGCTTTGAGCGCGGCGTCATAGTCCAGCCGGTCATAGCGCCGCGCCCCCGGATCTCGCGCCGGATCATCGGTATAGACCCCGTCCACATCCTTGATCAGGCGTACCCGGCGCGCCCCGGCCTGCGTGGCGAAGAACACCGCGGTCAGATCAGTCCCGCCCCGGCCCAGCGTCACGGCGCCGTGGCGTTCATGACCAGCGGTAAAGCCGGGCAGGACCACCGCCTCCACATCGCCAAGCGCGGCGTGGAGGCGGGCGCGGTCGAGACGTACGAGGTCCGCATCCAGCGGGTCGCCTTCGGCTTCCAGTGCGATTTCGTGGGGATCGAGGACGCGGGCGCGCACGCCCAGCCTTGCGAGCTCCAGCCCCATCAGAGCCGCCGAGCGATACTCGCCCAGCCGCACCAGCCGCGCCGTCATGGCCGGGCAGGCGTTTGCACCGCCGGCTTCAGCCTCGGCGAACAGGGCGTCGGTCTCGCCGTGGAGGGCGGACACGATGATGATCACGGTCTCGCCGGCGCGCACATGGCGGTAGGCTTCAGCGCCCGCCGCGGCGTAGTCAGCCTTGGCGGTCAGCACCGAGCCGCCGAATTTCAGCACGCAGAGCGGGCGGGCGGCGGGTTGGTCGAGGGCGGCGTCCATGATCGTCAGGTCCTTGTTCGATAAGCCGGAATTCAGCCAAGAAAAAACCCGCTGCCGGGGCCGGGAGCGGGTCGGGTCGGTCAGGTGTGAGTGTTGATCCTCAGCCCGCGCCGCACCGCCCGCCCATAATCGTGGTGGTGGAGGTGGTCGCAGTTGTGGAGCGGATAAGGAGGCCGGACGACATGACGCCAAGACCGGCCAGCGCTACGGCGCTCGCCAGATCAAGACCACGAAGGACGGCGGCCTGAGCCATGTCGAACTCCAACGAATTGCGCTGCACGTGCTCAGCGCTTGGCCCTACGATGGGCGGCATTTCTGCAGCGCGTCAACCGGCCTTATGTTGCCCGAAAGCCACAATTTCGGGGGCGGTCTGCGAAAATCAGGCAGCAACACATTGATATAAATTACGAAATATTTTTTCCCAAGGTCCGTACATTTTCCCGGTTGCCAAGGAGGCGCTATCGCCCTTAGCCTTTCCAACAGATCGGCGAGGCCGCACATGCAGCATCGCCGGGTCAGCCGCGTTCAGGATCGTCCTGGACGCCCAAGCAATCGAGACGGCCCGCCATGCGCGACGCGAAGGCCATTGCGAAGACTGCAGACGCCCGGTTCAAAGCCGTGGCGCTGTCTTCGTTCGTCCTTCTCGTCGTCGTGCTTATTACCTCCCTTCGCGGAGCGGTGGCGCCTGTCTGACGGAAGCTGAAATTTCCCCAAGACGCCAAGGACCCCCGCTCCCCGAGCGGGGGTTTTTTCTTGTCCTGACTTTCACACCGGAGACTGACAATTGACCCGCATCTACACCGAAGACGACGCCAAGGCCGAGGCGATCCAGCCCGGCCCCATCGCCATCATTGGCTATGGCAGCCAGGGCCGCGCCCATGCCCGCAATCTGCGGGACAGCGGCCATACGGTCATTGTCGGCGCCCGCCCCGGCGGCAAGGCGGCCACGCGGGCTGCGGCGGACGGGTTTGAGGTGTTCACCCCCGCAGATGCAGCCAAGCGCGCCACTTTCATCGCCATGCTGACCCCGGACATGACCCACAAGTCGGTCTACGAGACCGATATCGCCCCCAACATGACGCCGGGCGAGACGCTGATGGTCGCCCACGGGTTTTCCATCCATTACGGCCAGGTGCGCCCGCGCGCCGATATCGACGTCGTTCTGGTGGCCCCCAAGGGACCGGGCGATCTGGTGCGCCGGGAGTTCGAGATCGGGCGCGGCGTGCCCAGCCTGTTCGCGGTCTGGCAGGACGCGTCGGGTGAGGCGCGCGAGCGGGCGCTGGCCTATTGCAAAGGCAATGGCGGCACGACGGGCGGCGCAATCGAGACGACCTTCGCCGAAGAGACCGAGACCGATCTGTTCGGCGAGCAGGCGGTGTTGTGCGGCGGCGCCAGCGAGCTGGTGGCCGCGGGATACGAGACCTTGGTGGAGGCGGGCTACCAGCCGGAAATCGCCTATTTCGAATGCCTGCACGAGCTCAAGCTGATCGTTGATCTGATGTATGAGGGCGGATTGGCCCGCATGCATGACTTCATCTCGGAGACCGCTAAATACGGCGATCTGGTCTCGGGTCCGCGCGTCATCAATGCCGAGACCCGGGCGCGGATGCGCGAGGTGCTGACCGACATTCAGTCTGGCGCCTTCGCCCGCGACTGGATCCTGGAAAATCAGGCCGGCAAGCCGCGCTATGACGCCCTGCTGCGCCAGGACCTGGAGCAGGACATCGAAAAGACGGGTGCGCGTCTGCGCGCCCGCATGGCCTGGCTGCAGCCCGGCGCCAATGCCGGTCAGGCGGAGTAGGGCCATGCTGACCGCCGCCGCCCCGCCGCCGCACGACACGGCCCCGAAACCCTCCGCCCGCACCGGCGCCCATCTGGTTGTCGAGGCGCTGGAGCGCGAGGGCGTCGATTATGTGTTCGGCTATCCCGGCGGGGCGATCATGCCGGTCTATGACGCGTTGCCGGGCTCGCGCCTGAAGCACGTGCTGGTGCGCCATGAGCAGGCGGCGGCGCTGGCGGCCGACGCCTATGGCCGGGTGTCGGGCGAGCCGGGCGTGTGCCTGGCCACGTCCGGGCCGGGGGCCACCAATCTGATCACCGGGATCGCCAACGCGTTCATGGATTCAGTGCCCTTGGTGGCGATCACCGGTCAGGTGGGCACATCCCTGATGGGCACCGACGCCTTCCAGGAGATTGACGTGTTCGGCGTCACCCTGCCGATCGTGAAGCATTCTTTCATTGCGCGCAGCGCAGCCGACATCCCCCAGATCTTCGCCGAAGCGTTTGCTCTGGCGAAGGGCGGGCGGCCGGGGCCGGTCCTGATCGACCTGCCCAAGGACGTCACCCAAGCCCTCGGGCCGTTCCCCCCAGCGGGACCGGCGCCGGCGCCCGCCGCTTATGCATCGGCCGATCCGGCGTCCATGCGCGCTGCCGAGGCCATGATCCGCGCCGCGCGCCGCCCGGTCCTGTATTTCGGCGGCGGCATCGCCATCGCCCGCGCCGAAGCGTCCTTGCGTGATTTCCACGACCGCACCCGCATCCCGGCGGTGGCGACGCTGAAAGGTCTGGGCGGCCTGCCCACAGAGCGCGAAGATTTCCTGGGCATGCTGGGCATGCACGGCACGCGCGCGGCCAACACGGCGGTGATGGAAAGCGATCTGTTGATCTGTGTGGGCGCGCGCTTTGATGACCGCGCCACGGGCAAGCTCGACACGTTCGCGCCGGGCGCGCAGGTCATCCATATCGATGGCGACGCGTCGGAGATTTCCAAGCTGCGCCGCGCCAATGTGGCGCTGCCCGGCGATATCGCGGCGATCCTCGCGGCGCTGGATCCGGGGCGTCTCGACATTGCCGCCTGGCGTGCGCGTTGCGCCCAGAACGCCGCCGACTGGGCTTTCCGCTATGACGCGCCGGGCGCGGGCGTCTACGCCCCGGCCTTGCTGAACGAGTTGTCGCGTCAGGCCGGCGACCGTTTCATCGCCACCTGCGATGTGGGCCAGCACCAGATGTGGGTGGCCCAGCATTGCCGCTTCTCACGGCCCCAGGCCCACCTGACCAGC
Source organism: Hyphomonadaceae bacterium ML37 (assembly GCA_027627685.1). Lineage (NCBI taxonomy): Bacteria > Pseudomonadati > Pseudomonadota > Alphaproteobacteria > Hyphomonadales > Hyphomonadaceae > Hyphomonadaceae bacterium ML37. The sequence continues at coordinate 2,339,243 of CP091241.1, read as the reverse complement.
GCCGGCCTGGGCGCCATGGGCTATGGCATTCCGGCGGGTATCGGCGCGCTGTTCGCTGAGCCGGACGCCACGGTGGTGACGGTGACCGGCGACGGTTCGATCATGATGAATATCCAGGAGCTGGCCACGCTGCGCCGCTACGGCCTGCCGCTCAAGATCGTGCTCTTGGACAATTCCCAGCTGGGCATGGTGCGCCAGTGGCAGGAGCTGTTCTACGAGCATAATTTCTCCGAGGTCGACCTCTACGACAATCCCGATTTCGCCGAAGTCGCCCGCGCCTTCGGGATCGAGGCGTTCACCGTGGACCGGCGCGTGGACGTGCCCGGCGCGATCGACCGCCTGCTCAACACCCGCGGGCCGATCCTGGCCCATGTGCGCATCGACCCGGCCGAAAATGTCTGGCCGCTGGTGCCGCCGGGCAAATCCAATTTTGACATGATGGAGGCCTCATGACCTGCCGCATCGATATTGATTTTCGCCCCGGCGAGGGCGCGGTGCTGCGCCTCATCGGCCTGGTGGAGCGGCGCGGCTTTGTGGTGCGCGCCCTGACCCTGCCCGAGACGCGGGCTGGCGCCTCCGCGCGCCTGACCCTTCACCTGGCGCCGCGCGATGCGGGCCGCCGGGTGGAGACGGTCTGCGCCCAGCTGACCAAGATGTACGAGGTCGAGGCGGTGGCGTCGGCTGAGCCCCAGCTCCAACCCCAGCCGCTGGAGGCGGCGTCATGAGTGACCGGGTCATTATTTTCGACACCACGCTGCGCGATGGTGAACAGGCGCCCGGCTTCTCCATGAGCGAGGCCGGCAAGCTGAAAATGGCCAAAGCGCTGGCGGCGCTGAAAGTTGACGTCATCGAGGCAGGCTTCGCCATCGCGTCGCCCGGTGACTTCCGCGCGGTCGAGCGCATTGCGGGTGAGGTGGACGGCCCCGTCATCTGCTCGCTGGCGCGGGCGGCCAAAGGCGATATCGAGGCGGCGGGCAAGGCGCTGAAACCGGCGGCGAAGAAGCGCATCCATGTGTTTCTGGGCACCAGCCCCCTGCACCGCGAATTCAAGCTGAAAATGAGCCGGGCGGAGATCCTGACCCGGATCGCGGAGATGGTCGCCTATGCCCGTGAGTTCGCCGATGACGTGGAGTTTTCCGCCGAGGACGCCATCCGCACCGAGCGCGAGTTCCTGGTGGAGGCCCTGTCCGTGGCCGCCGGCGCCGGGGCGGGTACGCTGAATGTCCCCGACACGGTCGGCTACGCCACGCCCGAAGAGATGGCCGAGCTGTTCACCCATCTGGGGCGGGCGGTGGAGCGGCCCGAGGGCGTGATCTTCTCGGCCCATTGCCATGACGATCTGGGTATGGCGGTGGCCAATTCGCTGGCCGCCGTGCGCGGCGGGGCGCGCCAGATCGAGTGCGCGCTGACCGGCATTGGCGAGCGGGCGGGCAATTGCGCGCTGGAGGATGCGGTGATGGCGCTGCGCACCCGCAAGGACCAGTTCGGCCTGACCACCGGGATCGATACCCGCCAGATCATGGCCGCGACGCGCACCCTGTCCCAGGTCACCAACACCCATCCGCCGCGCAACAAGGCCATCGTGGGCGCCAATGCCTTCGCCCACGAATCCGGCATCCACCAGCACGGCGTGCTGATGAACCGGGAGACCTATGAGATCATGAAGCCTGAAGATGTGGGTCTGGCGTCCAACGCGCTGGTGCTGGGCAAGCATTCGGGCAAGCACGCCCTGGCCGCCCGCGCCGCGGAGCTGGGCTGGACGTTGGAGGGCGAGGCGCTGGCGCGCGCCTTCACCGCATTCAAGGCGGTGGCTGACGAGGTCGGCACCGTGGATTCAGCCCGGCTGGCGGCGGTTCTGGCGCGGCTGGATGGTGATGCCAGCGACCAGATGTGGACGCTGTCGCGGCTGGAAATCCGCGCCCCGATTTCACGCAAGGACCAGCCGGTGGCGCGCATCGAGCTGGACCATCCGACGCGGGGCCGGGTCAGCGATCTCGCCCGCGCGCCCGGCGCGCTGGACGCCGCCTATCAGGCGGTCAGCCAGATCATGGACGCGCCTGCGCGCGTGGCCGGGATCGACATGCAATACATCGCCGCCGATCCGGACGAGACCGGCGCGGACGGCCAGGGCGCAGACGTTCTGGTCGAGCTGGAAGCGGAGGTGGACGGGGAGCGCTTCCCTGGCCGCGCCCGCGCCCGCGACATCCTGCCCGCCTGCGTCGGGGCCTATATCGACGCGCTCAACAACGCCCTTGCCGTGCGCCGCCGCCGAGAGGCCCGCGCCGACGCCGCCGCCTGAAGGACATTCACACATGGCTATCACGACAACCGACTATATCTGGCGCAATGGCGCCTATATCCGCTGGGCCGACGCCCAGGTGCACGTGCTCAGCCACGGCCTGCACTACGGCACCTCCATGTTCGAGGGCATCCGCGTCTATGACACGCCCTCGGGCCCGGCGGGTTTCCGCGTGCGCGATCATATCCAGCGCCTCATTGATTCAGCGCGCATCTACTCGGTCGACATCCCTTTCTCCGAGGACGAGATCGTCACCGCCTGCAAGGAACTGGTAGCCAGAAACGGGCTCAGCTCGGCCTATATCCGGCCCATCGCCTTTATCGGCTATGGCTCCATCGGGGTCGTGCCCGCGAAAGACACCCCCATCGAGATGTTCATCGCCGCCTTTCCGTGGGGGGCCTATCTGGGCGAGGAAGCGCGCACGCGCGGGGTGGACGTGATGGTCTCGTCCTGGAATCGCCTCGCGCCCAATACCGCGCCCACCGGCGCCAAGGCGGGGGGCAATTACCTCTCCAGCTATCTCATTTCGCGCGAGGCCAAGTCGCGCGGCTATGCCGAAGGCATCGGGCTCGACGTGGACGGGCGATTGTCCGAAGGCGCAGGCGAAAACCTGTTCCTGGTCAAGAACGGCAAGCTGATGACCCCGCCGGCGGCCAGCTCCATCCTGCAGGGCATCACGCGCGACACGGTGATCACGCTGGCGCGTAAAGAGGGCATTGAGGTGGTCGAACAGGCCCTGCCGCGCGAGATGCTTTACCTGTGCGACGAGGCCTTCTTCACCGGCACCGCCGCCGAAGTCACGCCGATCCGTTCAGTCGATGACAAGACCACCCGCGCCGCGGGCGCAGGGCCGGTCACGCGCCTGATCCAGGAGCGTTTCTTCGGCCTGTTTGACGGAACCACCAAAGATGAATGGGGCTGGCTGGAGCCGGTCCGTTCGGTCAACGCCGACAAGGAGGCCAGCCATGCCGTCGCCATCTAGAACCCTGTTCGACAAGGTCTGGGACGCCCATGTCGTCACGCCCGAGCGCGATGATGCGCCCGCCCTGATCTATGTGGACCTGCATCTCATCCACGAAGTGACGAGCCCCCAGGCCTTCGCCGAGCTGGACGCAAGGGGCTTCAGCGTGCGCCGGCCCGATCTGACCTACGCCACGCTGGATCATTCCACCCCCACCACGCCGCGTGCGCCGGGGGCCCGGCCCATCTATGCCAGCGCGGCGGCGCGCCATCAGGTGGAGACGATGGAGGCCAATTGCCGCCGCCACGCCATCCGCCTGGCCGGGTGGGACAGCGCCGACCGGGGCATTGTTCACGTGATCGGGCCGGAGCTGGGCCTGACCCAGCCCGGCCAGACCATTGTCTGCGGCGACAGCCACACCTCCACCCATGGCGCCTTCGGCGCGCTGGCTTTCGGGATCGGCACCACCGAGGTGGGCCATGTGCTGGCCAGCCAGTGCCTGTTGCAGCGCAAGCCCAGGACCATGCGCGTCCATGTGGACGGCGAGCTGCGCGTGGGCGTGGGCGCCAAGGATCTGATCCTGGCCATCATCGCCGAGCTGGGCGCGGGCGGCGCGGCGGGCCATGTGATTGAATATGCAGGCCCCGCCATCGAGGCGCTGTCCATGGAAGAGCGCATGACGGTGTGCAACATGTCCATCGAGGCGGGCGCGCGCGCCGGCATGATTGCTCCCGACGAAACCACTTTCCGCTATCTGCAGGGCCGCGCCCACGCACCCAAAGGCGCAGCGTTCGAAGCGGCCAAGGCGCGCTGGGCGCAGCTGCGCAGCGATGCGGGCGCGGTGTTCGACGCTGAAGTCCGCTTGGACGCTTCGCGCCTGGCGCCCATGATCACCTGGGGCGACAGCCCCGACATGGCCGCGCCGGTGGATTCCAGCCCGCCTGCGCCGTCCAGCGCCAGAATGACCGAAGCGCTGGCCTATATGGGATTCAAGCCGGGCGAGGCGCTGCTGGGCGAGAAGATCGACGCGGTGTTCATCGGCTCGTGCACCAATGCGCGCCTGTCCGATCTGCGCGAGGCGGCGTCGGTCATGGCCGGACGCTGCGTCAAGCCGGGCGTGCGCATGCTGGTCGTGCCGGGCTCAGAAGCGGTCAAGCGCGCCGCCGAAGCTGAAGGGCTGGATGCGATCTTCCGCACCGCCGGGGCCGAATGGCGCGAGCCCGGCTGCTCCATGTGCATCGCCATGAACGGCGATAGCGGGCGGCCGGGCGAGCTGATCGTGTCCACCTCCAACCGCAATTTCGCTGGGCGGCAGGGTCAGGGCGTGCGCACCGTGCTGGCGAGCCCGGCCACGGCCGCCGCCTCGGCGGTCGCCGGCGCCATCGCCGATCCGCGCCGCATTCTGGAGGCCTCCCATGCGCAATGAGCCGATCCTCACAATCACCGCCCCGGCCTTCACCCTGCCGGACGCCAATGTGGACACTGACCAGATCATCCCGGCGCGCTTCCTGACCACGACCACACGCGGCGCGCTGGGCGAGGCGTGTTTTCATGACTGGCGCTTCCATTCCGATGGCTCGAGGAAAGCGCACCGGCTCAATGAAATACCGGCTGGCGAGGCGCGCATTCTGGTGGCGGGGCATAATTTCGGCTGCGGCTCCTCGCGCGAGCATGCGCCCTGGGCGCTGAAGGATTTCGGGTTTCGCGCCGTGGTGACCACGCGCGCCGCCGACATTTTCCGCTCCAACGCGTTCAAGAACGGCCTGGTGATCTGCGAGATCGACGAGGCGTCCCACGCCGCCCTGATGGACCGCGACGGGCTGGAAATGAGCATTGATGTCGCGGCGGGACAAATCATCGCCGGGAACATCACCGCCCGCTTCGTGCTGGAGCCGTTCGCCCGCACCTGCCTGATCGAGGGCGTGGACCCCATGGGCTATATCCTGGCGCAAAGCGAGGCCATCGCCCGCTTTGAAACGGACCGCGCCGCATGAGCGCGCGCATTCTGCTGCTGCCTGGAGACGGCATCGGGCCTGAGGTGACGCGCGCGGCGCAGGCGTGCCTGGAGGCGTCAGGTGAGGCGTGTGGCCTGAAGCTGTCGTTTGAAGAAGCCCATTTCGGCGGCGCCGGGATAGACGCCTGCGGCGACCCGCTCCCGCCGGACACCCTCGCCAAGGCCAAGGCCAGCGATGCGGTGTTTCTGGGCGCGGTGGGCGGCCCGGCCTGGGATGGCGGTCCGGTGCGGCCCGAGGCGGGGCTGCTGGGCTTGCGCAAGGCGCTGGGCCTGTTCGCCAATCTGCGGCCTGTGAGAGTGATGCCCGGGCTGGAGGATTTCTCGCCCCTGCGGCCCGAACGGGTGCGCGGCGCGGATCTGCTGATTGTGCGCGAGCTGACGGGCGGATTGTATTTCGGCGCGCGCGAGGAGGGGCGTGAGCGCGCCAGCGACACCTGCATCTACACCGCTGAGGAAGTCAGCCGCATCGCGCGCGTGGCCTTCGTGGCGGCGCGCGGGCGCTCTGGCCGGGTCACCAGCGTGGACAAGGCCAATGTGCTGGCGACCTCCCGGCTCTGGCGCGCGGTGGTGGAGGATGTGGCCAAAGACTTTCCCGACGTGGCGCTGGACCATCAGCTGGTGGATTCGTGCGCCATGGCGCTGGTCACCCATCCGGCGCGCTTTGACGTCATCCTCACTGAAAACCTGTTCGGCGACATCTTGTCGGACGAGGCCGCCGTGATCGCCGGCTCCATCGGCCTCCTTGGCTCGGCGAGCCTGGGCGCGGGCGGGCCGGGCCTGTTCGAGCCCATCCATGGCAGCGCCCCGGACATCGCCGGCCAGGACAAGGCCAACCCGTCGGGCGCCATCGCCAGCGCGGCTCTGCTGCTGCGCCACGGGCTGGGTGAGGCGAGGGCGGCTGAAGCCATCGAGGCGGCGCTGGAGGCGGAGCTTCGCGCCGGTCCGCTGACGGCGGATCTCGGCGGAACGGCGGGATGCGCGGCCTTTGCAGATCGTGTTGCGGCGCGGATCAGGCGGGAGGCGGCGCGGGCGGCGTGAGTGCCGCCGCGATCGCCGCAAGCGATCCCTGCAAGCGGTGAAGCATAAGTCGCGCCCCTCATCGCCCTGCCCTGAACAGGGGGTATGCCCATCTAGGGCGCACCTTCAATACTGCGCGCTGACCGGGGCGGCGCTCTGCCTGCCCGGCTTAGTCGCAAAGGGGCAGGACCATGGTGTCGACGCTGACCAAGACCTTGAAGGTGATGTTGATCGCCGCGGCCGTCACTCTGGTGGCGGGGTGTGAGAGCATGATCACGGGCGGCCCGCTGATCCGTCCGGGCGAGCCGACCGGCGTGATCGAGGTGGTGAACAATTCCGGGCGCACCATCAACGCCGTGGCGATCTCCAGCTGCTCGGCCAGCACGTATGGGCTCAACCGCTTGCCGTCAGGCGTGTCGATTCCCCATGGGCGCAGCTACGCCTTCACGGTCTCTGCGGGTTGCTGGGATGTTTTGGCGGGCATTTACAACGCTGATTTCAGCCATGCCGACACGCGCCGGCGGATCACGGTGGCGCCGAACATGCGCTTCCGTTTCAATGTGAACGACGGGCGCTAGCGCGCGCTGACCGGGCTTAAAAAAACCCGCTGCGGAGCGTTCGCGACGGGGTTTTCTGCCCATCATGGCGCTTTTGTAAGGCTCTGGCCATTGACGCGGGGCATGGAAACCCCAACCTTGTGTCAGTCGCGTGTTCGCGCGCGCAGCATGCGTTCCGTTTCCGGCGCAGGAGCCCGCCCATGACCCAGACCCAGGCGTTTCAGTCCCACGGCCTCATGGCCGCAATGAGAGCCATTCTTGCGGCGCTGATCGCGGGCGCGGTGATCGCCATGGGCGTGCTCCTCGCGGCCTTCCTCACCATGGCCGCCCTGGCCGTGGCGGCGCTGTCGATTGCGGGCGCGGGCGCCTGGTGGCTGTACGCCAAGGTGCGCGGCCGCCGTCCGGCCCGGCGCGATCCCAACGTGCTCGAGGCCCATCGCGGCCCCCATGGCTGGACCGTCGACGGCGACCAGCCCGAAGAGCGCCAGTAGGCCGGGTTCGATTTTCGCTGGCCGCGTCCTGTGAATCGACGCACAGCGTCGCCCTGACCCGTCAGTCGCACAATCCGGCGCCCATACGGACATTCCCCGCCTGATCCGCGCTGTCGGCTTCCCGGTCCGGCACGCCATACAATTCAAACGTCCCAGTCCAGTGGCGATTGCGATACCCAAGCCCCGCTGTTCCTTGGCGTCTGCTCTCGTATGCCGTTTCGAACTCGGCAACGAAAAAGCGGTTCATATAAAGCGTCAGTTTTGAGCCAATCACAATGAAATCGAAAGCAGTGCGCTGGCTGGTATCGACGTCAACATTGATTATTTCGGTTCCGATCTGGAACCGGTATCCGCTTGAAGACTGATAGACAGCCAGATCACCCATCCGCAGCGGCATGGGGGGCGTTGTATCCGTCACAGTAGTCGAGGCGGCCACCGGCGCGTTGGCGAGGGAAATGGAAACAGCAAAGTCGCCGGTCGCCGGCACGCATATGGGACGGGACTCTGTCCCGTCGAATTGCCAAGACACCGGTTCAATGCCGGTCCTATTCACCGGCGACAATACCCCGTCGCCAATGTCCGATGCCGCGCCGCAGGGCGAAGCGCCGCCTGTATAGGAAAATAAAGAGTCACCTGTTTGATTGCATAGAATTAGATCATATAGAATCTGTGCGCCTTGATGGAAGTGTACAGAGTCACTAAAAGTAAACATACTGTAGTGCCCATCAAAAGAAAGTCCATCGTAAATCGTGAATTCCTCTAGTCCAGAGGACAAAACCGGGATGAATGAGCCCAGCTGGGCCAGGGCGCTCTGCTCGATAAAGGGGTGCATCGGAGGCACGAACAGCAAGACTTCCGCCCCGCGCGCCTGCGCCCGCGTTGCAAACGGCAAAATGGACTGCGACGCGTTGCGCTGTATCTCCTGATATGAGCCACGCGACAGGCGCCGTGCATAAGCCTGTGCTTCTGCAATCCGCTCCGGGCGCAGATCATCAAAGGAGTTGAGCGTAACGGCCGCTTCACGCGGCGGCCGGGCTGCGGCCAGCGGCAATGGCATCGGCTCTGAAACCGGCCGCAGGGCGGGCCTTAAACTCACAGGCGGCCTTTCAGACAGCCCCGACAGAAACTGCCGCACCGTTCTGATTGAAAAGTAATATTTCCAGGGTTGTTCCAGATAGGATAACGCCACCGCAATCGACCGGTCATCTCGGGGAATGGAGATATCGTCGAGGGCGGTTTGAAAGATGATGAGACGCGGAGGCGGCATGCGGTCGAGCAGCGCATCCGCCATTTCGATCGCTTCACCCAGCGACGCGCCTCCAAATGCTGCGTTCAGGACAACCGTCCCGTCATCGAGCCTGACCAGCCGCGTCGCGCCGTCCTGCCAGCCGCCGGTCAGAGAGCGTCCGCGCGAGTCGCCGACAATCAGCACATCGATCGGAGACGAGGTTGATCGCAGGGCGCTCCCGATCTCGCCTACCGTCCACAGCGCGGTGTTCTGCCCGCGAAAGAGCGCGACTCTGTCGATATCCAGCGCCGGCGCGAACCGGTTGTGCTGAAACGGATCCAGAAGGGCGTTCAGGGCCGCCAACGCCGCCAGCAAGAAGACCAGCAGCGCGCTTACAGCAATGGCCGTCGCGCGGTAGCCGATATCGGGCAATCGATGGCTAGAACTGGAAGTAGATGAACGCACGCTGTTCCTCCCCAAGGGTCAGGATCAAGAACGCCGCCAATGCCAGCATCAACACCCGGATGGGCGCTGACAGCCGGACAAAACAGTCCTCGATGGTCGAATGGCGCAGAGCAGCATGATAACCGAGCATGGCCACGGTGACCGCAATCACGCTCCAAGCTCCGGAGGGCATCGCTCCGAGATCAAAGGGGTTCACCATGGCCCGCACCAGCGCCATGGCGTCCGAAAACGACTCCGCCCTGAAGAACACCCATGTGAAGCAGATGCAGACATAGGTGATCAGTATGCCGAAGGCCGTGGCGATAAAGCGCGGCGCCAGGCTTGTGATGGCGTTGATGACAGGCTGCGCCAGCCGCTCGGCGATCAGCAGAGCGCCGTGAAGGGCGCCCCACACGACAAAGGTCCAGGCCGCCCCGTGCCACAGGCCGCCGAGCAGCATTGTCAGCGTCAGGTTTCTGTACGTGGCCAGCACGCCGTGCCGGTTCCCGCCCAGAGAAATGTACAGATAGTCTCTGAGCCAGGTCGACAGTGAAATGTGCCAGCGGCGCCAAAAATCAGAAAAGCCGGTTGCGGCGTAGGGAAATCGAAAATTGTCCGGAAGTGAGTAACCCAAACATAAAGCGACCCCGATCGCCGATAGCGAATAACCCGAAAAATCGAAGAATATTTGAGCGGAGAATGCCAAAACACCCGACCAGGCCGCAATAAATCCGGCTGATTGCGCATCGCTGAACACAATGTCACTTACCGGGGCCACGATGTTGTCGGCGATAACAACCTTGCCGAACAGCCCCATGATGAGCAGAGACAGGCCCCAGATGTAGCTTTTGTGGTCGAAATTGACTTTGGCGGATCCCAGTGCCTGCGGCAGGAAGTCGGCGGCTCTGACGATGGGGCCGGCGACAAGCTGGGGAAAGAAGGCAACGAAAAACGAAAAGTCCAGAAGGCTGCGGCTCGGCTCAATTTTGCGGCGATAAATATCAATTGAGTAAGACATGGTTTGAAATGTGTAATAAGAAATGCCTACTGGTAAGATGATGGTGTTGAAGAACGCGTTAACTTCAGCAGGGAATGCAGGTATGACCGAATTTAACTGCTGGGAGAAAAATGCTGAATATTTGAAATATGCAAGCATGCCCAGATTGAAGAGCATGCTTGAGAAAAGCCAAATGCCCCGAGCCCTTCCCTCTGAGCTGGCGATCTTTTTTCCGACGACGTAGGTGCTGTTGACAAAGTACCGGAACCACAGGCGGATTGAAGCGAGATGGATGAAGCCGAGATAGCTGTCGGCGGTCTTGTCGTAGCGTGTGGCGAGGCGGCGTGAGCAGCGCAGCTTGTTGAAGCACCGCTCGATGCGGTTTCTCAGCCCATAGACGAAGTCGTCGATCTGGACGGGGTTCTTGCGGTTTCGGCGCGCCGGGATCATCGGCACGGCGCCGGCGGCTTCCAGCGATGTTCGGATATTGTCGCTGTCATAGCCTTTGTCGGCCAGCAGGACGCGCGGGACTGGGCCATGCGCGGCCATCACCGCCTCATAACCTTTGTAGTCGGAGACTTCACCGCCGGTGATCTCAGCGGCTATGGGCAGCCCTTCAGCGTTGGTGCGAAGGTGTATTTTGGTCGTGAAGCCACCTTTTGAGCGCCCAAAACCCTGTTTTTGAGTCCCCCTTTAGCGCCCGCAGCCTGATGGTGCGCGCGAACGATAGTGGAATCGACCATTTGAAGACTGTCGGGTACGGCCCCGCTCTCGCCCAGCGCTTCCAACATCACCTCCCACACGCCTGACAGCGTCCAGCGGCGGAACTGGCGGTAGACCCGCGTCCACGGACCGAAATAGTCGTGAAGATCACGCCAGGGCGCGCCGGTGCGCGCGATCCAGAACACGCCGTCCAGCACGCGGCGATGATCAGAAGGCGGGCGGCCCCGCTTGCCTCCGGTCGCCACCACGAAAGGCGCAAAGAACGCCCACTCCTCGTCCGTCATCAAACCGCGAACCAAGACCACCTCCCAAAAGCCAGTCTTGAATCACGCTTCGGGCGGGTTGGGAATCCACTTCGTCAACAGGTCCTAGTCAAAAACCGTAGAAAAAGCCAGAATCAGAACATAAGGCAGATGGAACCAGCCATAGAACAGATAGCTCCCGGCGGTGAGTATGGCTTTTTGAACGATTTTATTCGGGGATAAAAAGTAAAGTATAGATATAATTGCAAAAAAGGGAACGAAAACAAGACTGTTGAAAACCATTCCCCGCCCCCCGGGCCAAGCCGCCGGCGCCCATCGCCCTGACCGGCGGTCAGAGTCCCCATTAACGCATCGGGCGCCAGAGGGCCTGTGCAGTCCGGGACGTTTGTACGGGAGATAATTAGCGTGTCAATCAACGGCCCCCGGACCTGAAGGGTCCATGCTGGCGGCGGTTCACGGCGCGCGTCTCATGGCCCGGTCCCTTCTCACATTCACGTGACGCAGCCGCCTGTGCCGCCTTGAAGCCGGGCGTGCGCTTCGATAGAGCCACGTCATGAGCCTGCGCCATTTCGCCCTTCTGTTCGTCATCTGCCTGATCTGGGGCGTCAATTTCGTGGTGGCGAAATGGTCGCTGTCCGGCACGCCGGTGATTGTGGAGGGGTTTGACGGCGCGCCGCCGCTGTTCTTCGCCTTCCTGCGCTTTGCGCTGCTCTATGCGATGCTGGCGCCCTGGCTGCTGCCCATACCGCGGCCCTTCGGGCCGGTGATCGGCGCGGCGCTGACCATGGGCGCGGTGCAGTTTGCGTTGCTGTTCATCGGCCTGCGGTATGCGACGCCCTCAGCCATCGCCATCGTCGTGCAGCTGTCTGTGCCCTTCACCACCTTCCTGTCGGTGCTGTTCCTGTCCGAACGCGTGGGCTGGATCCGCGCCTCGGGCATGGCGATTGCGTTCGCCGGGGCGGCGCTGGTGGTGTTCAAGCCGGCCGAGTTCTCCTTCACCATCGGGCTGTGGGCCGGGGTGGGCGCGGCCATGGCGGCGGCGGCCGGCGCCATCTTCATCAAGCGCACGCCCGCCCCGGCGCTGAAACTTCAGGCCTGGATCGGGCTGATTTCCTTTCCGCCGCTCGCGCTGTTGTCGCTGCTGACCGAGCGCGACCAGATCAGTTCCTCGCTGGCGGGCGGCTGGCCGTTCTTCGCCACGCTGGTGTTCACCGTGGTGCTGGTCAATGTGTTCGGCCATGGCGCGTTCTACTGGCTCTTGCGCCGTTACGACGCCTCGCTGATCGCGCCGCTGACCCTGATGGCCCCTCTGGTCGGGGTAATCAGCGGTGTGGCGCTGCTGGGCGATGAAATCACCTGGCAACTGGTGACCGGCGGCTTGATGGCGCTGGCTGGTGTTGGCATTGTCGCGGCGCGGCGCTCGCGCACGGCGCCGGTGGAGACGGTGCTCAGGAAGCCGCGATGACCCTCACGCTGATCGACGCGCCCTCGCCAAACTTCAACGCGCGCACTCAGCCGGTCTCCATTCTGGTGCTGCACTATACCGGGATGGAGAGCGGGCAGGCGGCGCTGGACCGGCTGCGCGACCCCGAAGCCAAAGTCAGCGCGCATTATGTGGTCGAAGAGGACGGGCGCGTCTTCGCCCTGGTGGCCGAAGACCAGCGCGCCTGGCATGCGGGCCGGGGCTCGTGGCGCGGGCGCGGGGATGTGAATTCGGCCTCCATCGGGATCGAGATCGTCAATGGCGGCCATGATTTCGGCCTGCCGGATTTCCCGGACGTTCAGATCGAAGCGGTGATCGCGCTGTCCCGGGACATTCTCGCCCGCCACGCCATCGCGCCTTGCAACATCATCGGCCATTCTGACATGGCCCCGTCACGCAAAAGCGATCCGGGCGAGAAATTTCCGTGGCGCCGGCTGGCGCCGGCGGGGGTGGGGCTGTGGCCGGAGCAGCCCGCCCCGCCGATCGCGGCTGCCGACGCGCTCTGGGGTCTGGCCACGATCGGTTACCCGGTGCAGGACGATGCGCTGGACGATGTGGTGCGCGCCTTCCAGCGCCGCTACCGGCCGGGCCGCGTTGACGGGCGGCTGGATAACGAGACGCTGGGCCTGATCGCGGCGGTCAAGGCGCTATGCGCTTGACGCGAAGGGTGCAAACCCCGACTTAAGGCTTGTGTCAGGCGGCCGGGCGGTCGCTTCCGTCCAATGGCGAAAGCCGGGCGGGAGAGGAAAGTCCGGGCTCCATGGAGGCAAGGCGCCGGGGAAAGCCCGGCGGGCCGGGCGACCGGTTCAGGGACAGCGCCGCAGAAATCAGACCGCCAGACCCGGCTTCGGCCCCGTCTGGCAAGGGTGAAACGGTGGGGTAAGAGCCCACCGCCCCGACCGCAAGGAAGGGGGCACGGCAAGCCCCGCCTGGAGCAAGACCGAATAGGGACGGGCGTTCCGGTTCGCCGGAACAGGCGCGCCTCCGCGCTGCCGTCCGGGTAGGTCGCTTGAGGCGGCGCGCAAGCGCCGTCCCAGAGGAATGGCCGCCGCGTTCTTTCCATTGCGGAAAGAGCGGCACAGAACCCGGCTTACAGGCCGCCTGACACGCTTCTTCCAGCCCCGCGACGACCTCTCCCGCGCTCACATGAGCAGCGGGGCGTTAACCTGTTCTTTCTCTGTTCTTGGAATGGGCGTCTTCGCCTGTACTGCTTGACTGTTGCGTACAAGCAAAACCCGCCGTTCGAAGGGGTTTACGCATTGTGTCCCACGCCGTCCCATGTTATCCCATAGTTAACCACGCAAATAGGGGGCGTGGGCTAGCGGGGACTCCAGACCGGCGATGTTCGTCTCGACCACCACGAACGCGATTGACGCGAAGGGACGGGTCTCCGTCCCCGCCGATTTCCGCGCGAGTGTGGCCGCCCAGGGTTTCAATGGCGTTTACGTCTGGCGCTCGTTCAACGGCCCCTTCCTGGAAGGCGGCGGCCAGCGCCTGCTCGAAGACTATGCCGAGGCCATCGAGGAGATGGACCCCTATGACGATGCGCGCACCGCGTTCGAGCGGGTGATTTTCGGCGGCGCGCGGGCTCTCGCATTTGAATCCACGGGCCGGGTGTCGCTGCCGCGCGATCTGATCGAGCATGCCGGGCTCAGCTCCAGCGCCGTGTTCGTCGGCATGGGCCGCCGGTTCGAAATCTGGAGCGCTGAGGCCCACGCCGAGCAGGCGGGCAAGGATCTGAGCTATGCGCGCGAGCACAAGGCGGCCCTGCGCCGTCCGCGCCGGCGCGAGGAGGCGTGATGACCAACGCGCCCCACACCCCTGTCATGCTGGACGAAGTGCTGCACGCCCTGATGCCGCACGATGGCGGGCTGTATGTTGACGGCACGTTCGGGGCTGGCGGCTACACCCGCGCCATTCTGGGCGAGGCGGACTGCCGGGTGCTGGGCATCGACCGCGATCCTACCGTGCGCGACAACGCCCAAATCATGCAGGCCGCTTTCAAGGGGCGCTTCGCCTTCGCCTTCGGGCCATTCTCCCTGATGGAGGATGTCATCGAGGCCGCCGGGTCGTCCGGCGCTGACGGCGTGGTGCTCGATCTCGGCGTATCCTCCATGCAGATTGACGAGGCCGAGCGTGGCTTCTCCTTCCAGCAGGACGGGCCGCTGGACATGCGCATGGCGCGCTCCGGCCCCAGCGCCGCCGATGCGGTCAACCAGCTGGAGGCTGACGAGCTGGCCGCGATTTTCCGCTTCTATGGCGAGGAACGCCATGCCGGGCGAATCGCGCGCGCCATCGTCGCCGCGCGCGAGACCTCCCCGATCACCCGCACGCTGGCGCTGGCCGAGCTGGTGGCGCGGGTCATGCCGGGCAAGCCCATGCGCATCCATCCGGCGACGCGCGTGTTTCAGGCCTTGCGCATTTTTATCAATGACGAGCTGGGGGAGCTGACGCGCGGGCTGGAAGCGGCCGAGCGCATCTTGCGCCCCGCGGGCCGTCTGGTGGTGGTCAGCTTCCACTCGCTGGAAGACCGCATTGTGAAGACCTTCCTGCGCGCACGCTGCGGGATGGAGGGCGCCGGCTCGCGCCATCAGCCCGAACAATTCCCGGCCCACGAGCCGAGCTTCTCACTGCTCACCCGCAAGGCGCTCACAGCCAGCGAGGCGGAGGCGCAAGACAATCCGCGCGCCCGCTCGGCCAAGCTGCGCGCCGCGGTGCGCACCCCCGCTCCCGCCTGGCCGCGCGATGCGGCGGGCGCATCCCGTCTGCCTGATCTGTCCCGTCTTATGGAGGCCCGCTCATGATCCGCCTGGTCAATTTTGTTGCTTTCCTGGTCGCGGTCGCCCTGCTCGCGGCGCTCTTTGTGGCCAAGACCGGCGCCGCCAGCGACCAGCAGAGGCTGGCCGAGCTGCAGGCCGACCTGGCGCGCGAGCGCGGGCGGATCAGCGCGCTGGAGGCCGAGATCGCACTGCAGGAAGATCATGAAAACCTGCGCCGCCTGGCGCGCATCTACCTGGGCTTCGAGCCGGTGCGCCATGATCAGGAAATCATCTTCAGCGAGCTGCCGCGCGTGGCGCCCTCCGTCCCCGGCGAGCCGGTGCAGACGGCCTATCGGGAGGCGATCCGGCGGTAAATGGGCTCCTGGCGCAGGAAAATCCGGGCGATCACAGTCCGCACCCAGCCGCGCCGCACGGCGCCCGGCGAGCGCGCCCCTGCGGGCATGTCGCGTCAGGTCCATGTGGCGGGCGGACGGGCCGGGCAGGATGCGCGCCAGCGCGGCCGTCTGCGCATCGCCGGGATGGTCCTGGCTGCGGGCTTCGTGATCGCGGCGGCGCGCGCAGTCGAGGTGTCGCTTCTGTCCGGCGCGTCCAATGCGGCGGAGCTGCAAGCGGCAGGCGACGTCACGGTGCGCCGCGCCGCGCTGACCGACCGTCATGGCCAGGTGCTGGCCTCCACCCTCGATTTCCATGCCGCCTATGCTGACGGCCAGCACATCCCGCGCGAGCTGGTCGACGAGACTGTGGCGCGCCTGCAGAGCGTCCTGCCGGATATCGACGCGGAGCGGATGGCCTCGCGCATGCGGGCGCGCCACCGCTTCATCCCCATCGCGGATGGTCTGACGCCGCGCGCGCGCCAGTCCATCCACCATCTCGGACTGCCCGGCGTGTATTTCGAGACCCAGCCCGGCCGCATCTATCCGCGCCAGAGCGCGGCGGCTCATGTCATCGGCTATGCCGGACGCGAAATGCGCGGGCTGTCCGGCGCCGAGCTGGCGTTCGACGCCGAACTGAATGATCCGTCGGGCCGTCCCGTCGCCCTCTCCATCGACCTCACCGCCCAGCACCGGATCGAGAGCGTGCTGGCCGAGCACATGGCGCGCCATCAGGCCCAGGGCGCGGCCGCGATCCTGATGCGCGTGGGCACCGGCGAGATCATCGCCATGGCCTCGCTGCCTGATTATGACGTGAACCGTTACACCGAGGTGCGAGCCTCCGCCGCCGATGGCGTCGATCCGCGCTTCAACCGCGCCAGCGTGGGCGTGTACGAGCTGGGCTCGGTGTTCAAGCCGCTGGCGCTGGCCGCCGGGCTGGAAAGCGGGCTGGTGTCGCTGGATGACACGTTTGACGTGCGCAGCCCTCTGCGGCTTGCGGGCGGTCACACCATCGACGATTTCAGGGGCCAGCGGCGCGTGCTGACCGCGCGCGAGGTGATCATCCACTCGTCCAATATCGGCTCGGCCCTGATGGCCCGGCAGATGGGCGCCGAGACACTGCGCCCCTTCTATGAAAGCCTGCGCCTGCACGAGCGCCCGCCGCTGGAATTGTCCGAAAGCGCCCGCCCGCGCATGCCGCGCAACTGGGGCCCCAGCGAGACCATGACCGCGGCCTTCGGCCACGGTCTGGCGGTGACGCCGCTGTCGCTGACCGCCGCCTATGCGGCGCTGGCCAATGGCGGCGTCTACGTGCCGCCGACCCTGCGCCCCGTGGCGCCGGGCGAGATCATTGCGGGCGATCCGGTGATGAGCGCGCGCACCGCCGCCCAGGTGCTGGCCGTGATGCGCGAGACGGTCGCCCGTTCTCAGGCTGGCGGCCCCGACGTGGAGGGTCTGGCTGTGGCCGGCAAGACCGGCACGGCGCTGCAGGCCGGTCCCGGCGGCTATGACCGCGATCACCGGGTAACGACGTTTGTGGCGGTGTTCCCCTTCGACGATCCGCAATATGTGCTGACCGTGACGTTTGACCGTCCGCGCCCCAGCCGCGCGACCCATGGCTTTGCCACGGCCGGCTGGAACGCGGCGCCCGCCGCCGGGGACATTCTGCGCCAGCTGGCAGGGGTGCTGGAGCTGCGCCGCCGTGACGCCGATCCGTCCGCCCGCGCCGAGCAGGTAGCCGCCCTGTTCGCGCCGCGCGCCCGCCCGGTCGTGCCGGCCGAAGAACCGGTTGTCCTCACGTCCGGGGAGCCGCAATGATGACCCGCGCGCTCGCCGATCTCCTGCCCGAAGGCCTCGCCGCGCCGCACGGCGCGCAGGATCTGAGGATCAGCGGCCTCGCCTTGGACAGCCGCAGGGTGTCGTCCGGCGATCTGTTCGCGGCGCTGCCCGGCGTGCGCGTTGACGGGCGCCAGTTCATCAACGCTGCTGTCGAGAACGGCGCCGCCTGTGTGCTCGCGCCGCGCGGAACATCCGCGCCGGTCCCGGTGATCGAGACCGATGATCCCGCAGGGGCGCTGGCGGCGATCGCGGCGAACTTCTATCCGCGCCAGCCTGAACACATCTCTGCCGTGACCGGCACCAATGGCAAAAGCTCCACGGTGGAGTTTCTGCGGCAGATCTGGGCGTCGGCGGGCATCAGCGCGGCGGCGCTGGGCACGCTGGGCGT
The DNA here is from genome assembly GCA_027627685.1 of Hyphomonadaceae bacterium ML37. Taxonomy (NCBI): domain Bacteria; kingdom Pseudomonadati; phylum Pseudomonadota; class Alphaproteobacteria; order Hyphomonadales; family Hyphomonadaceae; species Hyphomonadaceae bacterium ML37. The sequence continues at coordinate 2,321,388 of CP091241.1, read as the reverse complement.
GACGCGCGAGGCCGGGCGCACGGAGGTGGGCTACACCACGCCTGACGCCATCGCGCTGCACGCCGCGCTGGACGCGCTGGCGGGCGAGGGGGTGACGCATCTGGCCATGGAGGCGTCGTCGCACGGGCTCAAGCAGCGGCGCATGGATGGCGTACGGGTATCGGTCAGCGCGTTTACGAACCTGACCCAGGACCATCTCGATTATCACCCGGACTTTGAAGACTATTTCGCCGCCAAGATGCGGCTCTTCACTGCGCTGACGCCGTCTGGCGGGCAGGCGGTGATTAACATGGATTCAGACTGGTCGGCGCGGGTCGAACAGACGGCGCTGGCCGCCGGGCTGGAGGTCATGACGCTGGGCTGGCGCGGCCGGGATCTGGCGGTGCGTGAAATCACGCCGCGCCCGGCCAGCCAGCTCGTGCGCTTTGCCTGGCTGGGCGAGGAGGACGTAATCGAGTTGCCGCTGATCGGCGAGTTCCAGACCGCCAATGCGCTGGGCGCAGCGGTGATGGCGATTGCATCCGGGGTGGACGCCGGCGCAGCCTTCGCCGCGCTGGAGAACCTGTCCGGTGTGGCCGGGCGGCTGCAACAGGCGGGCGCCACCCGAGACGGCGCGCCGATCCTGCTCGATTACGCCCACACGCCCGACGGCCTCGACAAGCTCTTGCGCGCGGCGCGGCCGCATACGCGCGGGCGCATCATTCTGGTGTTTGGCGCAGGCGGCGACCGCGATCCCTCCAAGCGCGCCAAGATGGGCGCCGTGGCGGCGCAGCAGGCCGATGTGTGCATCGTCACCGACGATAATCCGCGCAGCGAAGAGCCGGCGGCGATCCGCGCGGCGATCCTGTCGGCCTGTCCGGGCGCGCAGGAGATCGGCGACCGTGAGAGCGCGATCCGCGCCGGGATCGCCATGCTGGAGGCTGGCGACACGCTGCTGATCGCGGGCAAGGGGCACGAGACTGGACAGATTGTCGGCGGCCGCATCATTCCGTTTGACGAGCCGGCCATCGTCACGCGCCTGCTGCAAGAGCTGGAGAGCCCCTCATGACCGCGCCGCTGTGGACCGCTGCTGACGCCGCCCTGGCCACAGGCGGGCGCCTGAGCGATGGGGGCTGGACCGCCACCGGCGTGTCCATCGACACCCGCACGCTGGCGCCCGGCGATCTGTTCGTGGCGCTGCAAGACGCCCGCGACGGGCATGAGTTTGCGCAAGGCGCCCTGGACAAGGGCGCCAGTGCGGTCCTCGTCTCGCGCGCCGATTGCTGTGACGGTCCGCGCCTGGTGGTCGATGACACGCTGGCGGCTCTGCAGGCGCTGGGTCAGGGCGCGCGCCTGCGCTCGGGCGCGTTGCGCATCGGGGTCACAGGCTCGGTGGGCAAGACCAGTGTGAAAGAGGCGCTGGCCGCCGTGCTGCGCGCCGCCGGTCCGGCCCACTGGAGCGTGGCGAGCTATAATAATCACTGGGGCGTGCCGCTGACCCTGGCGCGCATGCCGCAGGCCACGCAGGCCGCCGTTTTCGAGATGGGCATGAACCATGCCGGCGAGATTGCGGCGCTGTCGGCGCAGGTGCGCCCCTATGTGGCGCTGATCACCGCCATTGCGCCGGCGCATCTGGAAAATCTCGGCTCGATGGACGCGATTGCTGACGCGAAGGCGGAGATCTTCACCGGGCTGGAAGTTGAAGGCGTGACGGTGATCCCGGCTGACGGCGAGCATGCCGCCCGGCTGGCGGCAGCGGCGCGCACATCCCGCGCCGCCTTCCTGCTCGATTTCGGCATGGCGCGCGGCGCGGCGGTGCGGGTGGTCCATTACACGCCCGACGGCGAGGGCGGATCGGGCGAGATGGACGTGGCGGGCAAGGTCCTGCCCTTCCGCCTCAACCAGCCCGGCGCCCATCAGGCGGTGAATGCGGCGGGCGTGGCGGCCGCGGCGTTCGCGGTCGGCATCGCCCCGGAGTTCACGCTGGATGTGCTGGCGCAGCTGACGCCGCAGGCGGGCCGGGGCGCGCGCTTTGACGTCAAGCTCGCCGACGGGCGCGCCCTGACGCTGATTGATGACAGCTATAACGCCAACCCCGCCTCCATGCGCGCGGCGTTCGCCAGCCTGTCTTCGCGCACCCCGTCCGCGGGTGCGCGCCGCATCGCGGTGCTGGGCGAAATGCTCGAATTGGGCCCGGATGCGCCTGCGCTGCATGCCGCGCTCGCCGAACCACTGGCCGAGGCGGGCGTCAGCACCGTGATCGGCGTCGGCAAAGGCATGGGCGCGCTTTTGGAGGCGTTGCCCTCTCGGGTCGAAGCGGTTCACGCTGCTGACTGGAGCGCTGGCATTGAACAGCTGGACGCACTGGCGCGCGAGGGGGATGTCGTGCTGATCAAAGGCTCCAATGCCTCCGGCGTTCACAGGATCGCCGCCGCCCTGAAAACCGCGCGCGCCGGCGCCCCAACACAGGCCTGAACGCCCCATGCTGTACCTGTTGCTGTCCCCGCTCGCCGAACAATTCACCCTGTTCAACGTCCTCAACTACCTCACCTTCCGCACCGGCGCGGCGCTGATGACGGCCTTCGTCGTGGCGCTGGTGGTGGGCATGCCCTTCATCGGCTGGCTGAGAAAGCAGGGCTCCCAGCCCATCCGCGATGACGGCCCTGAAAGCCATGTGCTGACCAAGGCCGGCACGCCCACCATGGGCGGGTTCATCATCCTGACCGGCATCGTGACGGGCACGCTGCTCTGGGGCGATCTGTCCAACGCCTATCTGTGGGTGGTGATGTTCGTGACCGCCGGCTATGGCGCGATCGGCTTTCTTGATGACTGGCGCAAGGTGACCAAGCGCTCCCATCACGGCCTTTCGGGCAAGGGCAAGCTGGCGCTTCAGGGCGTGGTGGCGCTGATCGCAGTGTTCTGGATGGTGCAATTGCTCGATGGCGCGCCCAACACGCCGGACGATTTCTCCACCTCGGTGGCCGTACCCTTCTTCAAGGACGTGCTGATCCCGCTGGGGGTGGTGTTCTTCGCCTTCGGCGTGGTGGTGATTGTCGGCGCCTCCAATGCGGTCAACCTCACCGACGGTCTCGACGGGCTGGCCATCGTGCCGGTGATGATCGCAGCGGGCGCGTTCGGCGTGATCGCCTACATGGTCGGGTCCTCGGTCTATTCCAACTATCTGTTCCTGAACTTCACCCCCGGCACGGGCGAGCTCGCCGTGATCTGCGGGGCCATGATCGGCGCCGGGCTGGGCTTTCTCTGGTACAACGCGCCCCCGGCCATGGTGTTCATGGGCGACACCGGATCGCTATCGCTGGGCGGCGCGATCGGGGCCATCGCCGTGGCGGTCAAGCACGAGATCGTGCTCGTCATTATTGGCGGCCTGTTCGTGCTGGAAGCCGTGTCGGTGATGGTGCAGGTGGCCAGCTTCAAGCTGACCGGCAAGCGCGTCTTCCGCATGGCGCCCATCCACCACCATTTTGAAAAGCTGGGCTGGGCGGAGTCCACCATCGTGGTGCGGTTCTGGATCATCGCCTTCGTCCTGGCCCTGATCGGTCTGTCCACGCTGAAGTTGCGCTAGCCAAGGAGGCGTCATGATCCCCGTTCGCGCCAGCGCCGAGGGCCGGGCCGCCGTGATCGGCCTGGGCTTGCGCGGGCGCGCCATGGCGCGCGCGCTCGCATCCGGCGGTATGGCGGTCTCGGGCTGGGATGATGACGCGGACGTGCGCGCGGCGGCTGGCGGCGCCGGGGTGGTGATCGAGGATCCGTCCACACGCGACTGGGGCGATCTGGCCGCGCTGGTGATCGATGATGTCAGCCGCCTCGATGGCCCGGACAAGGGTCCCGTGGCGCTGGCCCGGGTCACCGGCACGCCGGTCCTCACCGAATTGGGATTGTTCGGCTGCGCCCTGAAAAGCGCCAGGGGCGCCCGCGCCGCGCTGGTCCTGGGCGGCGATGAGGCGGCCGCAGCGGCGGAGCTGGCTGAAGCCTGCCTGGCCCGATGCGGGCTGGATGTGCGCCGGGGCGGGGCAGGGACCGCGCTGTTCGACGCGCCGCCGCTGCGCGCCGGGTCCATCACCCTCATCGCCGCCAGCGCCGCCGAGTGCGCCGCCGCGCCAGACCTCCGCGCTCACGCCTTGCTGGTGAAGGCGGGCGCGACGATCAGCGCCGCCGAACTCGAAGCCCTCGCCCAGCGCGTCTCCGGCCCGGTCCTGCTGGACATGGACGCGCCTGACGCAGGCGCGCGTCTGGCCGCCCTGCGCCGGGGCGGAGTGGATCGCGCGCGGCTGATCGCGTGTTCAGGCCGGATGGTGCTGGGCGACGGTGTCTATCTGTTGGGCGGGCGCCTGCATGATGCGCGGCCCGGCGCGCCGCGCCGCCCGCTTCAGGCGGCGGGGCCGGGTCTGGCCGATCTGGCGCCAGGACTGATCGCAGGCGCGGGGGCCCTCGCGCTGGCGCTCGGCGGCGAGCCCGATGCGCTGGAAGCAGCGATGGCCTTCTTTCCCGGCGCGCAGGGCTGGCGCATCGCGGCGACGAGCCTGGGCCGCGTGCGGGTGTTTGATTATGGCGCTGCACAAGACCCCAAGACGGCGCTGACCGGCTTCACCGGCGCCGCGCCGATATGGTGGATCGCCCACGCGGGCCTGGACGCGGCCGACCTGCCCGAAACCTTGCCCCACGCCTTGAAGGGCGTGATCCTGTCCGGCCCCGATGCGCGCGCGGCGCGGCGTCTGGCGCCGCGGATCGCCTGCCGTCAGGCGGACAGTCTGGATGATGCGCTGGCGCGCGCGCTGCACGCCGCTGCGCTCACCGGCGCCGACGCGCGCATCCTATACGCTCCGTCAACCCGGTGCGGTCCAGAGGAGAGACTGGCGCGCAGCCAGACCTTCAGGGCTGCGCTGGACACACTGACGCGATTGATCGCGAAGGGGCGCGCGGCATGAGCCTGACACGGCAGTATTCACGGGTCCTGCGCGAGATCGACAAGCCGCTTCTGGGGGTGATCCTGTGCCTTCTGGGCATGGGGTTCATGCTCGCCTTCGCCGCCAGCCCGGCGGTGTCCAGCGCCGCTGATCCCTTCTTCTATCTGCGCCGTCAGGTCATGTTTATGGCCGCGGGCGTGGTCATCATGATGACCGCCGCGGCCTTCTCGCTGACCGGCGTGCGGCGGATGTCGGGTCTGGCGCTGCTGGGATCGCTGGTTTTGCTGGTCCTGGTCCTCGCGGTAGGCCAGACCATCAACGGCTCCACACGCTGGCTGCATCTGCCGGGCTTCTCGCTGCAGCCCAGCGAGGTCTTCAAGCCGGCCTTCATCGTGTTCATCGCCTGGCTGTTCACCGAGGAAGATCGCGGGGCGCCTGCACCCGGGCGGCTGCTGGCGCTGGGGATTTACGGCGTGGCGGCCGTGCTTTTGAGACTGCAGCCGGATATTGGCCAGACCGCGCTGATCACGCTGATTTTCGCTGCCATGCTGTGGATTGGCGGATTGTCCTGGCGCTGGACCATCGGGCTGGGCGCAGGGATGGCGGCGGGTGCGGCGGCGGCGGTGAATTTCGTGCCGTATATCCAGACCCGCGTCGCGACATTCCTGTCCGGCGGCGGCCAGCGTAACCAGACCGACATCGCCCTGGACGCTATCGGCAGTGGCGGGCTGTGGGGCGTCGGGCCTGGCGAGGGGCGCATCAAGCACGTGCTGCCAGAAGCCCATAATGACTATATTTTCGCAGTGGCGGGCGAGGAGTTCGGCGCGCTGGCCATGTTGCTGATTATCGCCCTTTACGCGCTCCTGTTCCTGCGCGCCTGGACCCTGGCCATGCAGCTCAATGATCCGTTCGGCCGGCTGGCGACGGCGGGGCTGGCCCTGCTGTTCGCGCTGCAGGCGCTGGTCAATATCGCGGTCAATCTCGATCTGGCGCCCTCCACCGGCATGACCTTGCCTTTCCTGTCCTATGGCGGCTCGTCCATGCTGGCGCTGGCCTTCTCGGCCGGGCTGATGCTGGCGCTGACGCGCCACCGGCCCGGCGCCTATCAGCCCACGCGCCAGCGCCTGGTGGGCGCGCCGGCATGACCGGCAAGCGCCTCATCATGGCCGCGGGCGGCACGGGCGGGCACATCTTCCCGGCGCGGGCGGCAGCAGAGACCCTGATCGCGCGGGGCTGGCGGGTGCGCCTGGTCACAGACGCGCGCGGCGCGCGCCACACCGAAGGCTTTCCCGGCGAGGGGGTGAGCGTGATCCGCGCCGCCAGCCCGTTCCAGTCCAATCCGCGCCGCCTGCCCGGCGCGCTGGCGGACCTGGCGGCGGGTCTTCGCGCCACGCGGGCGATCGTGAAAGCGTTCGGGCCGGATGTGGCCGCCGGATTTGGCGGTTATCCGGCTTTCGCCTTGCTGGCCTCGGCGCGCATCTCTGCGCTGCCTTTCGTGATCCATGAGCAGAACGCGGTGCTGGGGCGGGTGAACCGGCTGTTCGCTGGATCCGCCCACACAGTCGCATCGGGCTTTGACCGCCTCGACCGCCTGCCGCGCAAGGCGCGCCACGCGGTCACCGGCAATCCGGTGCGCGCCGCCGTGCTGGTCGCGCGCGACACGCCCTATGCACCGCCTTCAGACAATGGCGAGATCCGGCTTCTGGTGCTGGGCGGCAGTCTGGGTGCGCGCATCCTGTCCGAGACGGTGCCCGCCGCCATCGCGCGTCTGCCGGCGGCGCTTCGCGCCCGGCTGGTGGTGGTGCAGCAGACCCGCGACGAAAGCCTGGACGCGGCGCGTTCGGTTTATGAAACAGCGGGCGTACGCGCCGAGCTCTCTCCCTTCTTTGACGATATGGGTGCGCGCTATGCGGCGGCCCACCTGGTGATTTCGCGGGCGGGCGCGTCTTCGGTGTCAGAGCTTGCCGCCATCGGGCGCCCCTCCATTCTGGTCCCGCTGGCCATCGCCATGGACGATCACCAGAGGGCGAACGCTGAAGGCCTGGTGCGCGCCGGCGCCGCCGACGCCATGGCCGAAGCGGACTTCACGGCAGACAGCCTGTCACAGCGGCTTGAATCGCTGCTGGCGGACGGCGAAGCTCTCGCCGCGCGCGCCGCTGCGGCCCGCGCCGCCGGCCGGCCCCAGGCGCATGAGGCGCTGGCCGATCTCATCGAACGCGCCGCGGAGTAAGCCCAGCATGCCCCCCAGAGACCTCGCCGCCGCCGCGTCGCCTGTCCATTTTGTCGGGATTGGCGGGATCGGGATGAGCGGCATCGCCGAGGTGATGCTCAATCTGGGCTATCAGGTCACCGGGTCGGACATTTCAGACAGCGCCAATGTGCAGCGCCTGCGCAAGAAGGGCGCGGTCATTCATATCGGCCACGATGGCGAGAACGTCGCCGGCGCCGGGGCGCTGGTGGTGTCCAGCGCCGTGCGCCGGGACAATCCCGAGTTGGTCGCGGCCCGCGCCGGGCGCATCCCGGTGGTGCGCCGCGCCGAAATGCTCGCCGAGCTGATGCGCCTCAAACAATGCGTCGCCGTGGCCGGCACCCATGGCAAGACCACCACCACCTCGCTGGTGGCGGCGCTGATGGATGCGGCCGGGTTTGATCCCACCGTGATCAATGGCGGCATAATCTCGGCCTATGGCTCCAACGCCAAGATGGGCGAAGGCGAGTGGATGGTGGTGGAGGCTGACGAGAGCGACGGCTCCTTCCTGAAACTGCGCGGCACGGTGGGGATCATCACCAATATCGATCCCGAACACATGGAGCATTACGGCGATTTCGACGCCCTGCGCGAAGCCTTCCATCAATTCGTCGAGAACCTGCCCTTCTACGGTTTCGCGGTGCTGTGCGTGGATCATCCCGAGGTGCAGGCCCTGGCCGCGCGTATCGAGGACCGGCGCGTCATCACCTATGGATTTTCGCCCCAGGCCGATGTGCGCATTGTCAATCATTCAGGCGACGCCGCCGGCGCCCGCTTTGATCTGCGCTTCCAGGCGCGCGGCGCCGAGCCGTCGGTCTGGGCGGGCCTCAGCCTGCCCATGATGGGCGAACACAATGTGCTCAACGCCGCCGCCGCTCTCGCCGTGGTGCAGGCGCTGGGCGGGCAGGAGGACGAGGCGCGTCAGGGTCTGGCCGGGTTTGCCGGCGTGAAGCGGCGCTTCACCCTGGTGGGCGAGGCCGGCGGCGTGGCGGTGATCGATGATTACGGCCACCACCCGGTGGAGATCGCCGCCGTCCTCAAAGCCGCGCGCCAGCGCGCCGGGGAGGGCCGCGTGATCGCCGTGGTCCAGCCCCACCGCTATACCCGCCTCAATGATCTGTTTGAGGACTTCTGCACCTGCTTCAACGACGCCGACGCCGTGCTGGTGACGCCGGTCTACACCGCCGGTGAAACCCCCATCGAGGGCGCCGATCAGGACAGCCTGGTGGCCGGCCTGCAACGCCACTCCCACCGCGACGCGTCGGCCACGACCCGCGAGACGCTGGCCGCCGATCTCAAACCCCGTATCGCGCCGGGCGATGTGGTGGTGTGCCTGGGCGCCGGCGATATCACCGCCTGGGCGGCGGAGCTGCCTGAACGGTTGGGGGCGGAGGGGTGATGGCGCAGCTCCTCTCCCGCCTCCCGCCCGTGCGCGGCAAGCTGATCGAAGGCGCGCCGCTGGCCGATATCACCTGGCTGCGCGTGGGCGGACCGGCGGAGGTATTGTTCCTGCCTGCTGACGAGGCGGATCTCGCCCGCTTCCTGGCCGAGACGCCGCGCGACATTCCCGTCCAGGTGCTGGGCGCCGGGTCCAACACGCTGGTGCGTGATGGCGGCTTGCCGGGCGTCACGGTGCGCCTGACTCCGGCCTTCGGGCAGATCACAGCCGACGGGCTGCGCCTGCGCGCCGGGGCGGCGGCGCTGGACAAGTCGGTGGCGAAAGCGGCGGCCAAGGCGGGCATTGCGGGGCTGGAATTTTTCGTCGGCGTGCCCGGCACGATTGGCGGCGCGCTGCGCATGAATGCCGGATGCTATGAGCGCGAGACCCGCGATGTGCTGGTGGAGGCGGTGGCGCTGGACCGGCGCGGACGCCGCCTGATCGCGCCGCATGACGAGCTGGGCTACGCCTATCGCCACAGCGACGCGCCGGATGAGTGGATATTCGTCGAAGCCGTGTTTGAAGGCCGCGCCGATGATCCCGCCGCGATTACGCAGCGCATGGACGCCATCACGGCCCGGCGCGAGAGCACGCAGCCGATCCGGGAAAAAACCTCCGGCTCCACGTTCAAGAATCCCGACCCGGCCCAGTCGGGCGGACGCTCGGCCTGGCAACTCATCGATGCAGCGGGCTGGCGCGGGCGGCGTCTTGGCGGAGCGATGTTTTCGCCGCAGCACTGCAATTTCCTGATCAATGAGGACGCGGCCACGGCTGGCGATCTCGAAACGCTGGGCGAGACCGTGCGGGCCGAGGTGAAGGCGCAGTTCGGCGTGGAGCTCGAATGGGAGGTCCGGCGCGTGGGGGAGACATCATGAGCAAGCGCATCGCCGTCCTGTCCGGCGGGCTGAGCCCGGAACGCGATGTGTCGAAAGTGTCCGGCGCCCAGGTGGCCAAAGCGCTGCGCGCGCGCGGTCATGAGGTGATGGAGATCGACCCGGCTGAACCCTTCTGGCCGGAAAAGCTGAAAGAATTCGCACCGGATCTCGCGTTCAACGCGCTCCATGGCGAGTGGGGCGAGGACGGGCGCATTCAGGGCGTGCTGGAATATATGCGCCTGCCCTATACCCATTCCGGCGTGCTCGCTTCGGCGCTGGCCATGGACAAGCAGCGCGCCAAGGCGGTGCTGCGCACGGCGGGGCTGAACTGCCCGGCCGGCCTGATCGCCAACCGGTTCGAGGCTGCGCGCGATCATGTGATGAAGCCGCCTTATGTGGCCAAGCCCAATGCGCAAGGCTCGTCCGTGGGTGTGGTGATCGTGCCGGAAGGCGCCAACCGGCCGCCGGCGGTGCTGGCGTCGGCTGACTGGCCCTATGGCGACGAGGTGCTGATCGAGCGCTTCATTCCGGGCCGCGAGCTGACCGTGGCGGTGCTGGGCGACCGGGCGCTGACCGTCACCGAGATCGTGCCGAAGACCGCATTTTACGATTACGAGGCCAAATACGCCGATGGCGGGTCGGTGCACCAGCTGCCCGCCGACATCCCGCAGGCCGTGGCCGAGGAGGCGATGGCGGCGGCGCTGATGGCGCACAAGACGCTGGGATGCCGGGGGCTGACGCGCTCTGACTTCCGGTATGATCCGGCTGTAAACGGGCTGTGGTTACTGGAAATTAACACCCAACCGGGCATGACTCCGACATCACTCGCGCCGGAACAAGCGGCGTATTGCGGGATCGAATTTGCTGATCTCGTGGAGTGGATGGCGGAGGATGCGTCGTGCCCAAGGTAACGCGCGTCAGGGCCAGCGACTCCGCTCAAGGCCGGCGCCGGGCTCCCAAGCGCGCACCGGTCCGGACGTCGCCAGCCGGGCGTATGAAGCTGTCGCACTGGCTGGCTGCGCGCGCACGCGCGGCGCGGCGCCGGGCGAGCTATGCGTTGCGCCTCGCTGTCATGACCGCCGCCATCATCGCCTGCGGCGCACTCTCCCTGATGGCCGCCACCGGACGCCTCGGCGCCGCCGGGGAGGCGCTTGATGGCTGGATTGAAGCGCGTTTGAACGACGCCGGCTATGTGGTCGCCTGGGTGGATGTGGCCGGCGCCCGCCGCGTCGACGCCAGCGAGGTGGCCGACCTGATTGGCGCTGCGCCGGGGGCGGGTCTGGCCGGGATTGATCCACAGGAGGCGCGCGCGCGTCTGGAAGCGCTGAGCTGGGTGGAGCACGCCCAGGTGCTGCGCCTGTGGCCGGACAGGGTGGGGGTGATCCTCACCGAGCGCGAACCTTTCGCCCTGTGGCAGAGCAATCAGATTCATCACGTCATCGACCGGTCCGGCGTCGTCATCGAAGCCGCCGACCCGGCCGAATTTGCCGAGCTGCCCATCGTGATCGGAGAGGGCGCCCCGCAAGAGACGGCGTCCCTGATGGCGATCCTGGACCTTCATCCCGAGATCGCCTCGCGCACCACGCACCGGGTGCGGGTGGGCGACCGCCGCTGGTCGCTGCGCCTCGCCAGCGGTGGCGAGGTGCTGCTGCCCGAAGGCGATCCGGGCGGGGCGCTGGCGCAATTGTCCGCCATGCATGCCGAACGTGGCGTACTCGATTACGAAGCCCAGATCATCGATCTGCGCGTGGATGGCGAGATGGTGCTGCGGCCCTGGCCGGACCGCACTGCAGAGCCGGGCCGGGGAGCGTGATGAGCGTGATTGATCTGTTTCGCACGCAGCCGGGAGAGGCCGCCGCCGCGCGCAAACCGGCGATCTATGCCGCCCTGGATCTCGGCGCGGCCAAGACTGTTTGCTTCATCGCGCGCACCGAGCCGACCCTGGCGGGCCTGCGCCCGCGGGTCATCGGGGTGGGGCATGTGTCGACCAAGGGCGTGCGCGCGGGCGCTGTGGTGGATATGGAGGCGGCCGCCGCCTCGATCCGCGCTGCGGTTGACAATGCGGAACGGATGGCCGGCCAGACGGTGAGCGAGCTGCATATCTCGTCTGCTTGCGGCGGGCTCTCGAGCACGCGCATCGCGGTGGACATGGATCTCGATCAGCGCGAGGTGCGCGACCGCGATTTGCGCCGCATCATTCACGAGGCTGCCGGCGTGTTTGACGAGCCGGGCCGCACCATCCTGCACGCGCTGGCCCTGTCGTGGCGCGTGGACGGCCATCGCGGCGTGCGCGACCCACGCGCCATGGTGGGCGAGGTGCTGGGCGTGGATCTGCATCTGGTCAGCTGCGCGGCCGACCCGCTTCATAACCTGGCGGCGTGCGTGGAGAAGGCGGGCTATTCTGTGGCCGGCGTGGCGGCGACGCCGTATGTATCGGGTCTGGCGGCGCTGACGCGCGATGAGCTGGAGCTGGGCGTCATGGTGCTCGATCTGGGCGCCCAGATGACCTCGCTGGCGGTGTTCGCCGAGGGCGTGCTGCAGCATGTGGACGCCATGCCCGTGGGCGGCGCCCATGTCACCAGCGATATCGCGCGCGGCCTATCCACGCCCATGTCCGCGGCCGAGCGCATCAAGGCGCTCAATGGCAGCGCGCTGGACAGTCCCGAAGACGATCAGGTGATGATTGAAGCGCCGCCTTTGTCCGGCGGGCCGTCCTCGACCATGACCCAGCATCCGCGTGCGCTCCTGAACGCGATCGTGCGCCCGCGCCTGGAAGAGATTTTCGAAATGGCCCGCGACCGGGTCAAATTGGCCGACGCCGCCAGCGCCGCCGGGCGCGGCCTGGTGCTGACGGGGGGCGCGGCGCAGATGCCCGGCATCGCCCAGCTGGCCGGCCGGGTGATGAGCAAGCAGGTGCGCCTGGGGCGCCCCGAAACCCTGAACGGCCTGGGCGACGCCGTCAGCGGCCCGGCCTTCAGCGCCTGCGCCGGCCTGATCCAGCGCGCGGTCCATGGCCCGGGCGAGGCGCTGGCCGGCCTGCCGCGCATGCTCACCCCCGCCGACCGCCAGCGCCGCGCCCACACGCCCGGCGAACGTGGTCCCGCGGCGGTCTGGCGCTGGTTCGCGGAGAGTTTTTGAGGCGGGGTCAGGCTGGCTGATCTCGATTGTCTGACTGTCGGGTTTAAGCTACACTCGCGTTGATGCTAACGCTTCGGCAGACGCCGCAGTTTCAAAAATGGCGTGAAGGCTTGAAGGACAATCGGGCAAGGGCGCTGATCGCATCGCGCCTCGACCGGCTGGCTTTCGGCCATGCCGGGGATGTGCGCCCTGTCGGGCAGGGCATCAGCGAATTGCGGATCCACTATGGTCCGGGATACCGCGTCTACTTCCAGCGGCGGGGCGACGCGATCATCATCCTACTCTGTGGCGGGGATAAGGATTCGCAGTCGCGCGATATCGAAACAGCCCGGCAGCTTGCCGGGCAATGGAGGGAGTGACATGGCCGAAACGCTTACCCCGTATGATCCGGCGGACGATCTGGCCGACGCGGAGGCTGTCGCGGTCTTTGTCGCCGAAGCGTTCGAGAGCGGGGACGCGCGATACATCGCGCACGCGCTGGGCGTGGCGGCCCGCTCTCAAGGCATGACGGATGTCGCCCAGAAGACCGGCCTGTCGCGCGAGCACCTTTACCGGTCGCTCAGCGAGAAGGGCAATCCGACGCTCAAAACCACGCTTGCAGTGATGCAGGCGCTGGGACTGGAGCTTGGCGCCCGGCCCGAAACGGTCCGCTGACGGACAGCTCAGACGCCCGTTGAGAGCAATCCAAACGAGCCCTCAGAACTCCGCTTCCTCCCAGTCGGGAATGTCATCTTCGGCGGCGCCAATATAGCGCAGATAGGACATCACCAGCGAGGAATAGGGCGGCACGGGGATCGAGCTGGCGGTGAAGCTGCCGTCGGGATCGATGGTGTCGCGGATCTCGAAATGGAGATGGTCGGTGGTCATGGAGCGCTGGCACGACCCGCCGCGCCAACCAATGCCGAACCAGTTTGACACCAGGCCGATGGGATCACCGGCGCTGACGTCCTGGCCGGGCTCCACCTGCAGTGCCGAGCGGGTGCACACGCTGGGCAGGTTGGAGGCAGTGCATTGGGCCGGCGTGGTCAGCTGGGAGAGGTCGCAATCCTCCCAATGCTCCAGATGCAGGTACCAGTAATTCCGGCCGTCATCGCCGCGCAGGCGCACGGTCATGGACGCGATGGACGAGATGTAGCCGTCGGCCACCGCCACCGCCATCTGGCGGTCCTCCAGATCGAAATTGCGGGTGCAGACCTCTGGCCGGATGTCCTGGCCGACATGGTGGCCGGTGCTGTTGTTCGGGCAGAACAGGCTGCGCGTCGAGGAGCTGCGGATTTCGCAAAAATTGTCTTCGAATGGATAGTCGAAATTGCGCGCGTCGCACTCGCCTGATCCGCCAGCGCCGCCGACCCCGGACCCTGTTCCGCCGGGACGGTAAACCTGAGTGTTGGCATAGCCGATCCCGTCCAGCGGCCAGGTCAGGTTTGGCGCGAACACGAAATTGCGCGACAGATCGCCGGAGCCCGCCCAGCCGGCGCCGGAGCGGCCGGCCACGTCCACATTATTGCGATAGTCGAAGGTCGGCAGGTCGCCCGGCGGGTTCCATACGAACAGCGTCCCGTCCGGGTCGATTGGTCCGGGGCCGGGCTTCTCGGGCGCTGGCTCTTCGGGCGCTGGTTCTTCAGGCGCAGGCTCTTCCGTAGCGGGTTCTTCCGGCGCCGGTTCTTCAGGTCCCGGGGGCGGAGGCGGCGCGGGCGGGAGCGTGTCCAGCGGATAGAAGACTAGCGCCGCGCCTCCGGCCACGGCTGCAATCGCCGCCAGCACATAGTCACGCATGGTCTTACCCCTCCCCAGTCAAGTCAGATCCGGAACGCTCATTCCTCCGGATTGCCGCCGGCGATCACGAGGCGTCTGACGATGTCGCGAATGGCGTCTTCAGACTGGCAGCGCGGATCGCGCGCGGTCGCACATTCGATGGTCACGGTGTAGGCCGCGCCATAGCGCGAGAAATTGGCGGTATAGCCTCCGCTTTCATCCGCCTGCACCTGCACGCCGTCCGGGCCGCGGCCAACATTCATGCTGCGGCGCATGGCCGGCGCGTTCAAGCGGTGATGGATGATGCGCGTGCCGGAGATGGCCACGCTCATGCCGTTCTGATCGTAGGAGGCGTCGTAGAAATTCGCCCGGGTGCGCAGCATCAGCCCGCCATCGCCGCCCGCCCGCGTCGCGATCGGGCCGTTCACCTGCGGCAGCAGCACCGGCATATGCACCGGCTCCAGCCGGTCGATCAGGTGCGGAGCGATATAGGGCGTGTAGCTTTCCGTGGTCACCACCCGTGTGGGTGTGGACTGGGTGCGCTGGCGGAAATCCGACAGCTGGCGCTCATGGTCGGCCCGGGCGGCATTCCAGTCGATCTCGGCCAGCCGCGGATCACGTTCGCGCGGCGGCGGATCGTCTTGGCTGACCTGACCGTCCTGCCCGCGCCGGATCACCTCAAGCTGGCGGAAGCGTTCAATGTCGAAGCGCTCCTGTAATTGTCTTTGGAAGTCGCGCTCGGCCGACGGCGAGGTCGGCTCGTCACGCACCGGCTGCTGCTGGGCGGTGACGGACGGAGTGAGGATCATGCACGCCAGAAGCGCTGCGCCTAAGGCACCTAACCCCTTACGTGTCCG
This sequence comes from Hyphomonadaceae bacterium ML37, assembly GCA_027627685.1. Classification (NCBI taxonomy): domain Bacteria; kingdom Pseudomonadati; phylum Pseudomonadota; class Alphaproteobacteria; order Hyphomonadales; family Hyphomonadaceae; species Hyphomonadaceae bacterium ML37. The sequence continues at coordinate 2,306,173 of CP091241.1, read as the reverse complement.
GTTATTACTCGGCAGCGCCACGAATTTCCCCTCCCGGTATTGATTAATACATAACATGAAGGCGCGCCCCGAGCCTAGGCCGGAATTGAACGCAGCCAGTCTTGTGCCTTCGCGTGGCGCCATCGGGGCGGGTTTGTGGCGGGTTCAACGCGCGGCACCCCGGCGCGCCGCGCCGGGGTTCAAACGGTCCGGTTCGAGGCTCTGACGCTCAGTGCGCGCGGCGCAGGCGCTGCCCGGCGATTTCGTCCATCTCGGCCTGTTCAGCCATGCGCACTGCATCCTGAAGACTGCTCAGCCGGCGTTCCTCAAGCAGCTCGTACTTCTTGAGGTCGCCGAACGCTTGCTCCAGCCGGTCGCGCAGCCCGTCCGCCTCCATGTCCACATTGGTCAGCGAGGCGCGCAGCTTGTCCTTGCGCTGGATCACCGAGCGGGCATAGCTGCCATAGGCGAGATAGCCTTCGCGCGATTCAACCGCCACGCTCTGCTCCTCGGGCACGCTTTCTTCCAGCCGGTCGATCTGTTCGTGGATCGAGGCGCGGATGCGCTCGATCTCGGCCATCTGCTTTTGTAATTCTTCCACCTTGAACCGGGCCAGCCGGATCAGAGGCGCATGGGAACGCACCGCCATTGTCTATCCCTCCTGTTCCACCACAATGCCCGCCAGCTGCGCGAAGCTGTCCTCGATCGAGGCCGCCTCGTCTTTTGTTTGCGCCAGCAAGGCTTCAAGCGGTTCGTTGACCGCAATCGCCCGGTCCACCTCCGGGTTCGTCCCGCGGGCATAGGCGCCCAGCCGGATCAGTTCCTCCATGTCGGCATAGGCCGCCAGGAGCCGTCGCGCCTCGATCGCCAGGGGCGCCTCATGGGGCGCGTACACCTCTGGCGCGGTGCGCGAGATTGATTTGAGAACGTCGATAGCCGGGAAGCGGCCGCGCTCGGCGATCGCCCGGCTCATCACCACATGGCCGTCCAGGATGCCGCGCACGGCGTCCGCGATGGGCTCGTTATGGTCGTCGCCATCCACCAGCACGGTGAACAGGCCGGTGATCGTGCCCGAGTCTTCTGCGCCCGGTCCGGCGCGCTCCAGAAGGCCTGGCAGCTCAGCGAACACCGATGGCGTATAGCCGCGCGTGGTGGGCGGCTCGCCCGCCGCCAGCCCGATCTCGCGCTGGGCGAGCGCAAAGCGCGTCACCGAATCCATCAGGCACAGCACGTTCAGGCCCTGATCGCGGAAAAATTCGGCCGTCGCCATCGTGACATAGGCCGCGCGGCGGCGCGCCAGGGCCGGGGCGTCAGAGGTTTCGGTGACCACCACGGCGCGCGCGCGCCCATCCGGTCCCAACACGTCCTCGACAAACTCGCGCGCCTCGCGGCCCCGTTCGCCGATCAGGCCGATGACGATCACGTCGGCGCCGGAGCCGCGCGCCAGCATGCTCATCAATACCGATTTGCCCACGCCCGATCCGGCGAACACGCCCAGACGCTGGCCCAGACGCATGGGCGTAAAGATGTTCAGCGCCCGCACGCCCAGTTCCAGCCGCTCGCCCAGCCGGGCGCGGCCATGGGCGCAGGGCGGGCGGCCTTTCAACGGGTAATCGGCCGGGCCGTCGGGCAGGGGACCCAGCCCGTCGCGCGGACGGGCGAAGCTGTCGAGCACGCGGCCGAGCCAGGCGCGGCTGGGGCGAATCGCGCCGCCGTCGGGATCAATCAGCGCCCGCGCGCCGGGCCGCACGCCAGCCAGATCACCATACGCCATCATGAGGGCGGTTTCGCCGCGAAAGCCGACCACTTCGCACGCCGTCGGCTCGCCGCCGGGCGCAGCGTCAAGCGTGGCGTGCGCGCCCAGGCGCAGCGCGGCGCCCGGACCTTCGGCTTCGATCAGCAGTCCGTTGACCGCGGTGACGCGGCCTTTGAACGTGCGGGTCTCGAGCCCCTGGACTCTCTCGATCAGACTTTGCACAGGGCGTTCCGCCTGTTTTGCGGGCGCGTTTTGCGCCGTCTCGACAACCGTCTTAACCTCAACGCGGTTTCAGCCACGTAAACGTCCTGTGCAAACAGGTGATTTATACTGGCGGAGCGCTAAATAGCGGCTGGCTGGTTCCATTTGCGCCGAAAATCACTATTTTCCGCCTCACGCCGCCGCAGGCCGCCCTCATCCAACGGGTGGGCCCGGCGCCGGGTCCATACAGATTGACCGCGCCCTCCCTGGGCGTTCGACCCGAGACACGCAATTGTTGGCGCATTCGCCGCCGCCGAGCCATCGACGACGAGGAGGAGCCATGCCGTTTGATAATCGGCCCGAGCCCGTAGCGGGATCCCGCCCCAAGCTGAAAGCGGTGTCGCGCCGCCACAAGGACAATGTCTACGCCCGGATCGATGAGACCCGGTTCAACCGCTATATCGTCCACGACATCGCGCGCTATCGCGACTATGTCGCGAGCGGCGGGGCGGCGGTTTACTCCGAGGCCGAGCTTGATGTGCTGGAAGCCTCCGGCGTGTCCGACAGGCTGCCGCCGCGCGCCACGGGCTATTATCTTGATCTCGCTGTCCGCTCGCGCGCGGTGCGCAATCTGATCAAGGCGCGCCCTAAAGAGATGGACGATCTGTCCGGCGAGGCCGATCCGTCCAACCAGCTCAAATACAGCCCCGTGCCGGGCCTGCTGCACAAATATGAGCTGGTGCTGCTCTATGTGGTGCGGGCGTGTTCCAGCTGGTGCCGCTATTGCTACCGGTCTGACTTCCTCACCGGCAAGACCTCCAAGGACACCGGCTCGATCCACGAGATCCGCGCCTATATCGAAGACCATAACGAGGCCGTTGAGCGCGGCGAGATCACGGACAAGCCGAAAATCCGGGAAGCCCTTTTGTCAGGCGGCGACCCGATGGTTTTGTCCAACCGCAATCTGTTCGATTACCTCAACGGGCTGGCCGAGGCCGGGCTGGAGGTGATCCGCATCGGGACCAAGGAGATGGCCTTCTACCCCGAGCGCTTCGACGACAATTTCCTGGCCATGCTGGACCTGTTCCACGAGCTGCACCCCCAGGTGCTGCTGGCCTTCATGGTCCACTTCACCCACCCGGACGAATTCCTCCTGCTGGGTGAAGAAGGCGAATATGTCCGCGACGAGAGCGGACGCCTGTTGCGCAACCCGCTGGTGGAGCGCGCCGCGCAAAGCCTGCGCTCGCGGCACTGGATCACGCTGGAGAACCAGACCCCGATCATCGATGACGTCAATGACGATTCCAATGTCCTTCGCCTCCTGCAGCAGGAGCTGAAACGCATGGGCGTCAACAATCATTATTTTTTCCAGTGCCGCGAGATCGAGGGCCACCGCGCCTTCGCCGTCCCGGTGGAGAAAGCCTGGAAGCTGCATGCGGACAGCCAGGCCGGTCTGTCCGGCATCGAGCGCTCGCGATTCGCCCTGTCTACCGAGGCGGGCAAGATGGAGATGATCGCCGTCACCGACGGCGACGAGCGCCTGCGCACTATTGGCGGACCGCTGGGCGATGCGTTGGCCGAGGGCGTGGCCGTGTTCCGCCTGCACCGCACGCCCCACGCCGACGCCCAGAGCGATCTGGTGATCGCGCGGCGCAACCCCGAAGCGCTGTGGATCACAGGCTATGAGGACCGGATTCTCTATGACGGACGGGTGCGATCTCCTGAGGATAAGTGGGGGCCGCTCCTGCGCGCCCTGGCGCCGGCGCTGGTGGCAGCTGCAGAATAGTGCAGCCGTTAACCCTTTGAGACTCCATGCCCGTCACGGATATGGCCTCTCGCGGACTCGATTCGGCCTAACGAGTCAAACGCGCGTTAACTTCCTTTAAGGACTTCTCGCCTCACAGTGCGAACAAGGTTAACGCTTTGGACGTCAGGTGCGGGGTTGATTCGTACCGGCTGCCTTGGGAGGGGGAACCGATGCGGGTTCTGCTGATTGAAGACGATCGCGCCACGGCGCAGGGGATCGAACTGATGCTGAAGTCGGAAGGCTTCAACGTCTATGTCACCGATCTTGGCGAAGAAGGCGTCGATCTCGGCAAATTGTTCGATTACGACATCATCCTTCTGGATCTGAACCTGCCGGACATGCCGGGGTTTGACGTGCTCAAGACCCTGCGCCGCGCCAAGGTGGACACGCCCATCCTGATCCTGTCGGGCAATGCCGACATCGAGAACAAGGTGCGCGGCCTGGGCTCGGGCGCCGACGACTACATGACCAAGCCCTTCCATAAAGAAGAGATGATCGCGCGCATCCACGCCGTGGTGCGCCGCTCCAAGGGTCACTCCCAGTCGATCATCCGCACCGGCGATATCGCAGTGAATCTGGACGCCAAGACGGTGGAGGTCGCCAATCAGCGCGTCCACCTGACCGGCAAGGAATACCAGATGCTCGAGCTGCTCTCCCTGCGCAAAGGCACGACGCTCACCAAGGAGATGTTCCTCAATCATCTCTATGGCGGCATGGACGAGCCGGAGCTGAAAATCATTGACGTGTTCATCTGCAAGCTGCGCAAGAAGCTGTCTGCAGCCACGGGCGGCGACAACCATATCGAAACCGTCTGGGGCCGCGGCTATGTGCTGCGCGATCCCGTCGCCGAACAGCGCGCCGCCAGCGCGTAAGGCCGGCCCACATCGCTGGAATTGCAAAAGCCCCGGCAGCGACGCCGGGGCTTTTTCGTGACGATCTCGCCCCGATGCGGCGCGCGTGCTATGATCCGGCGCTATGAAACATCTTCACGCCGTTCTCCTCGCATGTCTGCTGGCGGGGGCCGCCGCGCCGCTGGCCCACGCCCAGATCGTCATGGGCGCCAGCCAGGCCGACGCCTGTTACCGGGCTGTGGAGGCGGGGGATCGCGGGCGAACGTCCACGCTCGCCCAATGTGAAAGCGCGTTGGACGATGCGCGCCTGACCCAGCGCGACCGCGCGGCCACCCACAATAATCTCGGCATATTGTTTCACCGCGCGGGCCGCCCGGACGAGGCGCTGGCCCAGTTCGACCGGGCGCTGGCGATCAATTCAGATCACGCCGCCTTTTGGCACAATCGCGGCGTGGCGCTCATGGGCGCGCAGGAATTTCCAGACGCGGTCACGCACTTCACCCGCGCCCTCGAACTCGATTTCGGATCGCCTGCCCACGCCCTGTACAACCGCGCCCTGTCGCGCGAGCAGACCGGCGATCTGGCGGGCGCCTATCACGATCTGCGCGCCGCCCTCGACGCCGATCCCGGCTTTGCGCTGGCCCGCGACGAGCTGAACCGGTTCGTGGTGGAGCCGTCGGGGTAGGGGGGGCGGCGCCATCCCCCTCCATCAGCTTCGCTGATACCGCCGCCGCCTTCTGCCTACTCCGCCGGGACCAGCCGGATGACTTCGCCGTCGATATCGTCGACCAGCAGATAGATCGCCCCGTCCGGGCCGGTGCGCACGTCGCGGTAGCGCTGTTCACGGTCGGTGAGCAGGTCTTCGACCCCGATCACGCGGTCGCCGCTGATTTCCATGCGCTGGAGGACTGTGCCGGCCAGCGCGGCGTGGAACAGATCGCCCTGCCAGTGTTCGAAGGCGTCCCCGGTGTAGAAGGCCATGCCGGCCGGGGCGATGGACGGGCGCCAGTACCAGATCGGCGGCTCGAATTCGGGGCGGTCGCGCTCTTCGGTGATCACCGAGCCATTGTAGTTGATGCCATAGGTTACGGTCGGCCAGCCGAAATTCACGCCGGGCTGGAGGATGTTGATTTCGTCGCCGCCACGCGGCCCGTGCTCGGTTGTCCAGACCGATCCGGTGGCCGGATTGCGGTCAATGCCCTGGACATTGCGGTGGCCGAAGCTGAACGCGCCCTGCGCGGCGTTTTCGATCTGCGGATTGTCGGCGGGGATCGAGCCGTCGAGATGGAGGCGCACCACCGTGCCCAGATGATTGGACGGGTCCTGGGCTTCTTGCGGGGTGCGGCCGCCATCGCCCAGCGTCAGGAAAAGCGTATCGTCCTCATTGAACAGGATGCGCCCGCCGAAGTGAAAGCCGGCGGCCTTGTCGATATTGGCGCGGAACAGGACTTCCACATCCTCCAGCGCGCTCATGTCGGCGTTCAGCACGCCGCGCGCCAGCGCCGTGCCGTTGGCCCCTTCCGTGCCTTGCGCATAGCTGAAATAGACATGGCGGGTGGTGTCAAAGTCCGGCGCGATGCGCACATCCATCAGACCGCCCTGCCGGATGACGATCAGGTCCTCGGGCAGACCCGTGACCGGCTCGGCGCGCAGGCTGCCGTCCGCTTCGATCACGCGCAGCCGCCCCTCGCGCTCGGTGACCAGCATGGCCCCGCCGGGCAGGAATTCGATGGACCAGGGAAATTCCAGGCCTTGAGCCACCGTCTCAACGGTGAAGCTCGCCTGCTCGCTCTCGTACACCTCGTCGGCGAGGGCCGGGGCGGCGATCATGAGGGCGATGGCGCTGGCGGTGGCGAGGTGACGCATGGGGTCTCTCCCTTCGACTGCAAACGGTTACGCCCTCTAGATAGGGGCTCGTTCGCGAAAGGGAACTGACGTTTGCGTTAGCAGCGGCTGGCCTCAGCCCGCCGCCGCCAGGCGCCGCGGGGCATAGGCGAACGCGCCGGCCATGCGCCGAACCCGGCCGGAGAGGTCCGGTTCAATGGCGGCGGTGTGCGCCCAGCGCCGGCGCAGACGCACCGGCGCGCTGGCCAGCGGCTCTGGCAGGATGGAAGTGGCGGCTTCGGCCATGGCCCACAGGCCGGCGCCGGCGGCGGCGACGCCGGGACGCAAGGCGCGCCCGGCGCTGAGCGGGGTTTCATAGTCGGTGTAATAGGTCTTGTAGGCCTGTTCGCCGCGCCCCAGATCAACGCGGTCAATCCCCATCGCTCCCGCCTGATCCAGTATGCCGTGCAGCAGGAGGAGGCCCGGGGACACGCTGGCGAAGCGCGGATCATAGGCCGGGATCCAGGAGTGATAGACGCCGCCCGCGGCCATGCCCATCTCCACCGCCGCCAGCTCTTCGCCCAGATAGAGCGAGGCCACCAGGCCGCGGAACGGCCCGAAGGCGCGCGCCGCCGTGCCCGCCAGCACCGCATCGATCCAGCTCACATCGAACAGGTCGAGCAGTCCCGAGGCGCGGTATTGCGCGCTTTTCCAGGCTTTCAGCGTCGCGAAGCGCTCGCCCAGCGGATCGCCGAACACCACGCGCATCTCGCCAAACTCGCGCTCGGCCTTGCGGCGGCGCTGGTCCATTTTCTTGAAATGCGAACGGTGCAAATCCCGGCGCCCCGCGAACCAGGCCTGCGCGCCGCCCGACAGATCAATCACGGCCGACCCGCCGCGCGCGCTGACCTTGCCCGGCGCGGCCCCGAACCAGTTTTCATAGACCAGGCTGCGCGCCCCCAGCGTGCGCAGCAGCGCATCCTCGCTCACCTGAAGGCCGGGGCGCCCAGCGAAACCCTGATAGTCCGAGAGCGGCGCCCCTACGGGTCGCACCACGCCATCGGCCCCCACATGGCAGGCGAAAAACCCCACCGGCGCGCCGTTCTCTTCGGCGATCACCACGCGCACATCGCGGCGCTCGGTTTGGATCATGTCAGCGAACTCGGGCATGAGGTAAGGGCTGATCAGCTTGCCCTGGGCCAGGGCCAGAGCCCGCCAGGCGTCGCGATCGCGGGCGCTCAACTCGCTAAGCGGTGTCTCAAACAGACGCATGACAGGCCTCCTAAGGTCGTCCCGGGCCGTGTCCTGCAAGGCGCGCGCCGCTTGAACGCGCGCCGGGATCATCTTACTTATAAGGGATGACCGTACACCCGATCCTCACTGTTCCCGATCCGCGCCTCAAACTGGTGTCAAAGCCGGTGGCGGGCGTCGATGATGAATTGCGCACGCTGATGGATGACATGGTGGAGACCATGTACGCCGCCGACGGCATTGGCCTGGCGGCGATCCAGATCGGCGTGGCCAAGCGCGTGATCGTCATGGACCTGTCTGATGCCCGCAATGAGCCGCGTTATTTCGTCAATCCAGTCATCACGCCACTGACAGAGGAACTGAAACCCTATTCGGAGGGTTGTCTCTCTGTGCCGGAGATTTATGACGAGGTTGAACGTCCCGTGCGAGTGCAAATCAACTATCTCGATTATGACGGGGCGCCGCGCGAGGAGATCGCTGAAGATCTGTTCGCCGTGTGCATTCAGCACGAAATGGATCATCTCGAAGGCGTGGTCTTTATCGACTACCTGTCCCGGCTCAAGCGCGAGCGCGCTGTCCGCCGCGTTCAGAAGATGATGAAATCCAAAGGGGAGGCCGCCTGATATGAAACAATTGCTTCTGATGACCGGCGTTTGTGCGCTGGCGCTGGCTGCGTGCGACAATGCGCCGGAACGCGAAGAGATCGAAGACTCCGTTGCTGACGCCGCTGAAGAGGTCCAGGAGGCCGGTGAAGACGCGCTGGACGCGCTCGACGGGGCCATGGACGACGCCGGCGACGAGATCGAGGCGATGACGGAGCCGGACGACTCGGCGCCGGCCGGGCTGATTGAAGGCCTTGGCGCGCTGTGCGGCCAGTCCTTCGCCGGGACAATTACCAGCGACGCGGATCCGCGCGATGACGGCTTCGCCGGACGCGAGCTGGTCATGCATGTGCGCGAGTGCATGGATGATGAAGTCCGCGTGCCCTTTCATGTGGGCGACAATCATTCGCGTACCTGGTTGATCACCCGGCTGGAAGACGGCCGGCTTCGTCTGAAGCACGATCACCGCATGGAAGACGGCTCTGAAGATGTGCTGACCCAGTATGGCGGCGAAACCGAGAGCCCGCCGCAGGGCGCGCGCGCGGACTTCGTGGCCGATACGTTCAGCCAGGAGCTGTTCGTGCGCGAGGACATCCCGGAATCGGCCACCAATGTGTGGATCATGGAGCTGACCGATACGGCGTTCTATTACCGCCTGACCCGTGAGAACCGGTTCTTCGAGGTCACGTTCGATCTGACCGAGACGGTCGACACCCCGCCCACCCCGTGGGGTTGGGAAGACTAGGTCTTGTCATCGCGAGACGGATGAACCCCCGGCGCCGCGCGCCGGGGGTTTTTCGTTCAGCGCGGGCGTCCGCCGCGATACGGCTCCACCGAGCGCACGGTCATGGAATAGGCGATGGCGGCGAGCTCGGTATCCACGCGTTCGAGCTGCATGCGCCCTTCCACCCAGACCGGATCCCACAGAGCGTTGAACGCAATGGGTTCGATGGAGCGCAGATAAACGATCTGGTTGGGCGGCGGCGCGGGCGAGTGGATGCAGGCGCCGTGATAGGGCAGGAACAGAAACTCGCGGGCGGATCCGCGCTCGACATAGTCCAGCGGCAGCAAGTAGCCGGGCATGCGCACCACCAGCCCGTCGAGATCCTCCACCACATTGAACGAGCCGACCTGGCCCTCCACCAGCCCCTCTGCGAGAAAGCGGCTCATGAGCGACGGGTCGCGCCGGCCCTCGTTGAGCGCCTCCCAGGCATCCAGCTCGTCATCCGGGATCAGATCGGGCCAGCTGATCAGTTCGGCCGGCGCGTCAGGATCCACCGGAACCAGATTCGCGAGTGCGCCGTCCGCCTGCGGCGCATCATCGCCGCCGCACCCGGCCAGGGGCAGGGCGAACAGGACGAGGGCGGCGAGCAGGGCTCGTATCATGGCGGAAAGCTCCACGGCGGCGGGACGGTCGGGGGCGGATTTCCAGATCATAAACACGCCATGCACCCGGTTTTAAGACCTCTAGGGCAGGCTTGTCGTGTCAGAACCGCACACAGAGGCGGTCGCAGGAAGGGTGTTGGGATGGGTATGCAGGCAGACCGCGCCGTCGAGCGCGAGGATGACATCTCCTTGAGAATGCGCGACGCGCGGCTTCGGCTGATCGCGCGCAGCGGGCTGGCCTCCGGGCCCTTGAACGTCCTCAATTCCGGCTTGCTGGCGGTGTTCCTCGCTGGCGGGGTGAACCCCTGGATACTGGGCGCGTGGCTGGCTGCGGTGGTTGTGGTGTCGGCGGCGCGCATGGTGGTGCTGCTGCCCGCGCGCAAGCCGGGCCGGGCGCTGAGCCGGCGCATGATGGCCATGTTCATCGTCCTCTCGTGCGCCATGGGCGCCCTGTGGGGCGCCGCGCCGTGGATGGTGGGCGAGGGGGCCTCGCCTTACGCGCTGACGGCGGCGCTGGTCTTCATTGCTGGCATGACGGCGGGCTCGGCCCTGACTTCAGCCGCGGCGCCGTCCGCCGTGCTGGCCTATAACGCCCCGGCCATTCTCATCAGTGCCGCCAACCTGCTGTTTATGGGCGGCTTCTTCGGCTTCCTGTTCGCCGGCGTCCTGACCTTGTTCCTGGTGGTGACGTTCAAGCTGGCGCGCACCTTCTCGGCGACGCTGACCGACGCCGTGCGCAGCAATTTCGATCTTGAAGAGGCCCGCCGCCAGACCGAGGCGCAGGCGGCAGCCATGACGCGTCTGGCCGAACACAATGACCTGGCCGCGCGCCGTGCTGAAGACCAGGCGCGGGCCAACGCCGCCGTGCTGGCCAATATGAGCCATGAGCTGCGCACGCCGCTCAACGGGGTATTGGGCATGGCGCATTTGCTGGAAGAAGCCGGGCTTGAAGGCGAGCCGGCGCGCATGGCCGCGCGGGTTCGCGAATCCGGCCAGTCGCTGGCGCGCATGCTGGGCGATGTGGTGGACGTGGCGCGCATCGAGGCGGGCCATGTGGAGCTGAATATGGAGGACATGACGGCCCAGTCGCTGGGCGAACGCATCCGCCGCGCCGCCGAACCGGAAGCCGCGCAGAAGGGCCTCATGCTGACGGTGGGCTTTGAGGGCGAGACCGACCGGGCGCTGCGCGCCGATTCAGGGCGCTTGTTCCAGATCGCCCAGATTTTCGTGTCCCATGCCCTGCGCACCACCAGCGAGGGCGGCCTGGATGTGACGGTGCGCACCCAGCTGGATGCGGCGGGGGCCGCGCGCCTGCGCGTCACTGTGCGCGATACCGGCGAGGGCGTGCCGGACTCGGCGCGCACGCGCCTGTTTGATTCTCTGGCCCAGGACAGTGTTGATCCGTACATCCGCGCCAATGGCGCCGGGCTGGGTCTGCACCTGGCCAAACGCCTGGCCGGGCTGATGCAGGGCCGGGTCGGCTATGAACCGGGACCGGCGCAGGAAGGCTCGGTGTTCTGGTTCGAGGTTACCTTGCCCGTGTCGTGCAAGGCTGACCGCTACGCCGATGGCGAGACCTTCAGCCTGACCAATCGCCGCCTGCGCATGCTGGTCGCCGAGCGCGATCCGGCCCGCCGCTCGGTGCTGCTGGGCTATCTCAAATCCTTCAACTGCGTGGTGACCTGTGTCGGCTCCAGCACCGAACTGGTGTCGGTGCTGGGCGCGGCGGCCTATGACTCGGTCGTCGTGGGCCTCAGCCTGGATGACTGTGAACCCGAAGACGCGTGCGATGATGTGCGCTCTCTGGCCTCCACCGCCGCGATGACGCCGGTGGTGCGCCTGGTGCGCGATCTGGAGACGCCGGTGCAGACCGGGGCGGCGGAAACGCTGGTGCGCGCGCCGGTGTCGGCGGAGAATCTCAAAGCGGCTCTGGTCGAGGCGCTGGCCAGTGATCTGGCGGCCTCGGCCACGCTGCGCCGGATCGCCTGATCGGTCAGCCGGGCCGCGAGCCGACCTCGCCGCGCACCCAGGCCAGAAAGCCGGGCGCGCTGCCGGCCTCGTCCACGGTCAGGGCGATCACGCAGGGCTCGTCATACGGGTGCAGGCGGGCCAGCCGTTCGGCGAGCCTGGCCGCCTTGCCGGGCGAGGTCTTGAACAGGGCGATGATCTCGCGCTCGCGCCGCATCTCGCCCTCCCACCGGAACAGCGAGCGGCTTTCGCCCAGTATGTTGGCGCAGGCGCAAAGCCCTTCGGCGAGCACCGCCTCGGCGGCGCTTTCGGCGCTCTGCGCGTCCGGCCAGGTGGTGTAGAGCAGGCCCATTGCGCTGCCGGTCATGACGCTTCTCCTTGCAGAATGTGCCGTCACGACAGATATACACGCCCCTCATGGAGGATGCGATGGATCACGGCGCGCGCGCACTGGTGCTCTTGTCGGGCGGACAAGATTCGGCCGCCTGCCTGGCGTGGGCGCTGGCGCGCTATGGTCATGTGGAGACCATCGGCTTCACCTATGGCCAGCGCCACAGCGTCGAGATGGAGGCGCGCCAGCGTGTGCGCGAACAGATCGCGCAACATTTCCCCGACTGGGGCGCGCGGCTGGGCGAGGACGTGGTGGTCGATCTGGCCGGCTATGGCGCCTTGGCCGAGAGCGCGCTGACGCGCGATGTGGCCTTCGAAATGGGCGCGCGGGGCCTGCCCAACACCTTCGTTCCGGGGCGCAATCTGGTCTTCCTGACCGTGGCGGGCGCCCATGCCTGGCGCCGGGGCCTGTCGCATATCATCACCGGCGTGTGCCAGACCGATTATTCCGGCTATCCCGACTGCCGCGAGGACACGATTGAGGCCCAGGCGCGCGCCCTGTCGCTGGGTCTCGATGCGCCGGTGACCATCGAGACGCCGCTGATGCATCTGACCAAGGGCGAAACCTGGGCGCTGGCCCAGGAACTCGGCGGCGACGCGCTGGTGGACCTGATCGTGGAGCACAGCCACACCTGTTATCGCGGCGTGCGCGATGTGCGCCATGAGTGGGGCTATGGCTGCGGCGCCTGCCCGGCGTGCGATCTGCGCGCCAAGGGCTGGCGCGACTGGCGCGGCGCATGACCTACGCGGTCAAGGAAATCTTCCTCACCGTCCAGGGCGAGGGCGGCCAGGCCGGGCGCCCGGCCGTGTTCTTGCGCTTTGCCGGATGTAACCTCTGGAGCGGGCTGGAGCGCGACCGCGCCAGCGCCGTGTGCCGCTTCTGCGACACCGATTTTGTCGGCACCGACGGCGTCAACGGCGCCAAATTCGCCACGGCGCAGGCGCTGGCCGCCAAAATCGCCTCGCTGTGGCCGGGCGGCGGCATTCCCTATGTCGTGTGCACCGGCGGCGAACCGCTCCTTCAGCTGGACCGCGCTCTCATCGATGCGTTGCACGATGCCGGGTTCGAGATTGCGGTGGAGACCAATGGCACCATCGAAGCGCCCGATGGCATTGACTGGATCTGCGTCAGCCCGAAATCCACGGCGCCGCTGAAACAGAATTCAGGCCACGAGCTCAAACTCGTCTACCCGCAGGCCGACGCCATGCCGGAGCTCTACGTCCATCTCGATTTTCAAGAATTCCGCCTGCAGCCCATGGACGGGCCTGACCAGATGGCCAATGCTCAGGCGGCATATGAATACTGCCTCAAGCATCCCCAATGGCGGCTGAGCTTGCAGACGCACAAGTGGATTGGGGCGCCGTAGGGCTGGACTGCTCCGGCTTTCAAAGAGTCGTCTGACAGTCAGATACTGCCTTCCCGGACGGCGCAGCCGATCCGGGATCCATCCCCGACCATTCCAGCCGCCGCGACAGCAGCATACGCACGGTGGATGGGTCCCGGCGCTCCCTGCGGTCGGCCGGGAAAACAGGAATTTTGACCCCAATTTTTCCCTCCCCTTAATGGGGAGGGTGGGCCGGCGGGCGAGCGCCGGGTCGGGTGGGGTGATGGCGCCGCACGGTGCAGGATTCGGAGTGGCCGCCTGGCGTCGGCGCCCCCACCCGGCTTCTCTGACGCTCGGCCACCCTCCCCACAAGGGGGAGGGCAGCCAAGTTTAAATCAGTCTCACCCCTCCGCTTCGATAAAGCCGCGGCTGCGCAGCAGGGGGTCCACGGACGGTTCGCGGCCGCGGAAGTTGATGAAGTTGTCCATCGCCGGGATCGTGTTGCCCGAGGAGAACACGTCATTGAGACGTGCGGCGGTTTCCGGATCGAAGACGTCGCCGGCTTCCACGAAGGCGTCGAAGCCGTCATTGTCCAGCACGCCGGCCCAAAGATAGCTGTAATAGCCCGACGCATAGCCTTCACCGGAGAAGACGTGGAGGAAGTGCGTGGAGCGGTGGCGCATGGGGATGGCCTGCGGGCTGCCATAGCGCGTCAGCACCTCGGCTTCGAACGCCTCGACATCGATGGATGTGGGGTCGGTGTGGCGGTGATAGGCCATGTCCACCAGGCCGGAGTTCAGGAACTCCACCGTGCTGAAGCCTTCATTGAAGGTCTGGGCTTCCAGCACCCGGTCCAGCAGCTCGCGCGGCATGGGTTCGCCGGTTTCATAGTGCAGGGCGAAGCGCTCCAGCACTTCCGGCTCGGCGAACCAGTGCTCGAGCACCTGGGCGTGGAATTCCACGAAATCGCGGTCCACCGACGTGCCCGCCAGTGACGGGTACTGCGTATTGGACAGCAGGCCGTGCAGGCCGTGGCCCAGCTCGTGGAACAGGGTGGTGGCGTCGGTGAACGAGATCAGCGCCGGCTCGCCATCGGCGGGACGGTTATAATTGCAGTTGTTGATGATGATCGGGATGTCGCCGGTGATGCCGTTCTGCGGGCGGAACGAGCTCATCCACGCGCCCGAGCGCTTGCCGGGACGGGCGAAATAATCGCCGTAGAAAAGCCCGACCACTTCGCCGCCATCCGCGCGCGTCACTTCCCAGACGCGGACATCCTCGTGATAGGTCTCGATATCGGTGCGCTCGGTGAAGCGCACGCCGAACAGGCGCTCGGCCACGTAGAACTGGGCCGCGATCATATTCTCCAGATCGAGATAGGCGTTCACTTCGCTCTCATCGAGGTCATAGCGCTCGGCGCGGACCTGTTCGGTGTAGTAGCGCCAGTCCCAGCCCATGACGTCGTCTTCAATGCCGTCGCGGGCCATCAGGGTTTCGATATCGGCCTGCTCTTCCAGAGCGCGCGTACGCGCCGGCTCCCAGACCTGCTCCATCAGCCCCTGGGCGGCGTCCGGCGTGCCCGCCATGGTGCCCGCGGTGCGGTAATGAGCGAAGGTTTCAAAGCCCAGCAGATTGGCCAGCTCCAGCCGCAGCTCGAGGATGCGGCGGATATTGTCCTTGTTGTCGAACTCGTTGTTGTTGTTGCCGCGGTTATAGAAGGCGGTCCAGGCCGCCTCGCGATGGGCGCGGTTGGGCGATTGCTGCAGGAAGGGCTCGACCAGCGAGCGCTGCAGCGTGATCACGGGCGTATCCAGATCGCGCGCTTCCCCGGCGGCGCGGGCGGACGAAGCGATGCTGGAGGGCAGCTCGGCGAGGTCAGCCTCGGTCTGCGGCAGGGTCCACAGCTCGCTGTCGCGGCGCTCGTTCTGGGCGAACAGCGTGTAAAGGCCGGCCAGCTCGGCGCGGATCTCGGCGAAGCGCTCGCGGTCCTCGCCTTCCAGCTGGGCGCCGGCGCGCACGTAATTCTCGTGATAGACCTCAATGAGGCGGGCTTGCTCGGGCGTCAGGCCCATCTCGCCGCCGCGCTGGTGCAGATAGTCGATGCGCCCAAACAGATCGGCGTTCAGCGTGATGGCAGAGTTGTGGCGCGCCAGGCGCGGGCTCATCTCCGCCTGAATGGCGTCCAGCGCGTCATTGCTGGCCGAGCTGGTCAGATTGCTGAACACGCGCGCCACGCGGCCAAGATCGGCGCCGGCGTTTTCCAGGGCGAGCATGGTGTTGTCAAAGGTCGGCGTGTCGGGATTGGACGCAATGGCGTCGATCTCGGCGCGATGGGTCTCCATCGCCGCCTCGAAGGCCGGGATGAAATGGTCAGGCTGGAACCGGCTGAACGGCGGCGCGCCGTGGGGCGTGTCCCATTGCGCCAGGAGCGGGTTGCTCTGGGCGGCTTCGGCGCGGTCTTCAGCGGCGTCCGCCTCGGCGTCGGCCGCGGCGTCGGCTTCGGTCTGGGACGCATCCGGCGCAGGCGGGGTGTCATCGGCGGGATTGCAGGCGGCCAGCAGCAGGACGGCGGCTGCGGCGCCCAGATACAGATAGGTCTTCATGGAATGGGCCTCAGGGGTTGATCGCCGCGCGCGTGCGGCCATGTTGGATTGCCCCCTTTTCTAGTCATGCAAGGGCAAAAGCACAATGGCGCGGGGCTGTGCCGGTCAGGGTCGGCTGCGGGCCGCAGATGCGCGCACGCGCCGCGTCACCTATCTCAGTGCACAGATATCCTTTGAACAGGAGCATGATCATGGCCGAAGCAATGAGCACTGCGCCCGAGGGCGAAACCCGCGAACAGGCCTATCAGCGCCTCGCCCGCGAGATCGCCTCTGTCGTGGCGGGCGAGACCAGCGCCACCGCCCGCTACGCCACGGCGGCCTGCCTTCTGGCGCATGCCTTTGCGCCGCGGTTTTTCTGGACTGGATTCTATGTGGTGGACCCGCAAAAGCCGCGCGAGCTGGTGGTCGGCCCCTATCAGGGCACGCTGGGCTGTCTGCGCATCCCCTTCGGCAAGGGCGTGTGCGGGGCGGTGGCGGCGTCGGGCGAAACGCTGATTGTCCCCGATGTGGAAGCCTTCCCCGGCCATATCGCCTGCGACAGCCGCTCCCGCTCGGAAATCGTGGTGCCGGTGTTTGCGCCCGACGGTTCGCTGGCGGCGGTGCTGGATGTGGATTCCACGGAGCCCGACGCGTTTGACGAAGTGGACCGCGCCGGGCTGGAGGCGATTTGCAGGGCGTTGTTGAGCTGACGCCCACTTGTCCTCCCCCGCTTGCGGGGGATGAGGCGTCAAAGATCGATACGGGGTATCGATCGACACGCCGAATGGCAGCGAAGCGGACGGAGGGGGGATGACGCTTCTGCGTGGTCTCAGGATAATCGTTCCGCCGCTTCCCCCCCTCGGCCCTACGGGCCACTCCCCCCGCAAGCGGGGGGAGAAAAGGAACCCGGCGGCAGTCCTTACTACTCCGCCGCCAGCGCCATCCCCCGCCCCGACCGAACCAGCCGTCCGGGGCGGGCGTCCGTCACCTCATCATCACGCACCACCACTTCGCCGGAGACAATCGTCGCGCGATAGCCTTCGGCCTTTTGCAGCAGGCGCTGGCCGCCGGCGGGCAGGTCCTGGACCAGATACGGCGCGTGGACGCGCAGACGCTCGGGGTCGATGATGTTGAGGTCAGCCTTGAGGCCCGGCCTGATCCGGCCCCGGTCACCGAGGCCCAGATAATCGGCCGTGTCGGCGGTGAGCATCTGCACCGCGCGCGCCATGTCGATGCGGGGGCCGCGGTTGCGGTCGCGGGTCCAGTAGCTCAGAAGGTAAGTGGGGAAGCTCGCATCGCACACCGTGCCCACATGGGCGCCGCCATCGGACAGGCCGGGAATGGCCAGGCGATGGGTCAGCATGGCGTGGACATTGGCGTAATCGCCCTCGGTGTAGTTGTAGATCGGCATGTAGATGAGCTCGCGGCCCTCGCGCGCGATGACCGTGTCGTAGAGCTCCTCCCACACGCTGACCCCGCGCGCCGTGGCGCGGGCGCCGATGGAGCGGTCGAGCGGCTGCTCGTAATCTGGATCATCAGACAGGGTGAACAGCTTGCCGGCCACGAACTCCATATTCTCGATCAACAGGTCGGCGATGGGCGGGACCGACGAGCCGGGGCCTGCGAGCTTGTCTGAGGACTGGCTCAGGAGCTCGGCCTTGAAGGCGGGCTTCGCCATCTCGCGCACGCGGTCTTCGAACGGCAGATGGGCGATGGCCTTGTAGGCGGGATAGCCCATGAAGGGGTGGAAGGTGCATTGCAGCCCCAGAAACACGCCGATGGCGCGCGGCGCGACCTGGGCGCGCACGGGGTAGCCTTCAGCGTCCAGCGCTTCGAGGCCTTTGAGGATCTGGCGCCACTGGTCGGGGGCGAAATCGCGCTGCATCACCGAAATGGAGAAGGGCCGTCCGCCGGCCGCCTTCACATAGGCCTCGATCACCGACCACTCGGCGGGGAAGCTCTCTGAATCGCGCTGCAGATCGAAATCCGACACCGCCTGGATGACGCCGTGATCGCGCCCCTTGAAGGCGCTGGCGATGCCCGCGAGCTCCTTCGCTGTGGCTTCCGAGGCCGGGGTCCACTCGCCGTCGGCGGTGCGGTGCAGGTCTGACCGCCCGGTGGAGAAGCCGATGGCGCCCGCATCCAGCGCCTCGGCGACGAGGTCGCGCATGCGGGCGATCTCATCCTCGCTGGCCTGGGCGTCAAAGCTCGCGCGCTCGTTCATGACATAGACGCGAAGCGGGTCGTGGCCGACCATGGCGGCGATATCCATGGTGCGCGGCGTGGCGTCCAGCGCGTCCATATAGTCGGGGAAGCTCTCCCAGTTCCACGACAGCCCTTCGGCCAGCGCCGTACCGGGAATATCCTCAACCCCCTCCATCAGCCGGATCAGCCGGTCATGATCGCTGGGCCGCACCGGCGCGAACCCGACCCCGCAATTGCCCATCACCGCCGTGGTCACGCCATGGCGGATGGACGGCTCCAGCCGGTCATCCCAGGTCGCCTGGCCGTCATAATGGGTGTGCGCATCGATGAAGCCCGGCGTGACGATGCAGCCGGCTGCGTCAATCGTCTCGCGCGCCGCGCCCGGCGCGTCGCCCACCGCCACAATGCGGCCGTTCGCAATGGCGATGTCGCCGGTGAAGGGGGCAGACCCCGAGCCGTCATGGATCAGGCCGCCGGTGATTTTCAGGTGATAGGTCATGGGGTGCTCCTTACTTCTGCCGGTTCCGCCTTGGCGCAGGGCCAGCGCGCGTCGTAGAGGCGGAAAGCGCCGGCCAGGCCGAGGCCTGCAAACAAATGCCAGATCGACCACAGGCCGACCACCGCCGCCGCGCCGCCGAGCCCATCGAACTGGGACAATAAAATCACCAGGCCCAGCCCGGCATTCTGGATGCCCACCTCAAACGTCAGCGAGCGCCGGCGCGGCGCGTTGAAGCGCAGGAGCCGTCCCGCCGCCGCGCCGGTCAGGAAGGCCAGGCCGTTGTGGAGGATGACGATCCCCAGCACTGCGCCCGCCGTCGCCGTCAGCAGCGCCCAGTTGGCCGCCAGCCCGCCGAGCACCATGGACAGAATGCCGATGAGCGCGGCGATCATCAAAACCGGGCGGATGCGCGCCGCTGTGGCCGGAAAGCGGAAGGCGAAGGCCATGCCCAACGCCAGCGGGATCGCGAGAATGAGCGTGGTCTGGATCACGAACGCCGCCGGGCTCACTGTGATCTCGTTCACAATGGCGGCGGTGGGGGCGTAGAGGCTGGTCCAGAACAGGATGGAGACGGGGGTGAGCAGGGCGGCGGCGAGGCTGGACGTCCCGGTCAGCGCCACGGACAGCGCCGTGTCGCCACGCCCCAGCTGTGTGAAGAAGTTCGATACATTGCCGCCGGGACAGCACGCCACCACGATCATCCCCAGCGCGATCGAGGGCACAGGGTTGATCAGATAGATGAGGCCCAGCGTCATCGCCGGCAGGGCGATGATCTGCGCCGCCGCCGCGCCGGCGAATTTGCCCGGCTGACTTTTCAGGAACAGGAAGTCGCGCGGCTTCAGGCTCAGCGCGACGGAAAACATGATCACCGCCAGGATCAAAGGCAGGATCCAGTCCCCGCCCGGCGCCAGCTCGATGCGCGCAGCGTCCAGCGCAGCGGCGTCCATGATGATCTCCTCCCGGTCGTGTCCGGCCCGCGTCTGGCGGCGGGCGGTGAACGCGGTTCACCGCGCACCATGACCGCGCGCGCCGGTGCTTGTCGAGGGGGCTTGTCGCGGGCGCCATGGCCGCGCGCTTGCGCGCGCAGGCGGATAACTGCACCATGGCTGCAGAGCTAAATCCTTGAAGGGGCGTTATAATGTTACGATTTGCGGGATTGGCCGGGGCCTGTCTGATCGGGCTTGCGGCATGCGGAGAACCGGCGGCGGACAGGCCGGCGGATCAGCCGGAGGTGGCGGCGCCGGAAGCGGAAGCGCCGGAAGGGGCCGCCACCCAAGCCAATGGCGGCGAGTGGCCCTATCACGCTGAGACCAGCGCCGCGATGTCTGAAGCCGACTTTGCCTACCGGATCTCGACCCTGGCCGATGACCGGTTCGTGGGCCGCGCGCCCGGCCATGAGGTGGGCGAGACGGCGGCCGACTGGATCGCCGAGGAGATGCGCCGCGCCGGGCTGGAGCCCGCGGGCGAGGATGGCGGCTGGTTCCAGAATGTGCCGCTGATCGAGTCCACCCTGGACGAAGCGCGCTCTGATCTGGAGATCAGCGTGAATGGCGAGCCCATGGGCCTGCGCATGGGTCAGGACGTGGTGTTCTGGACCCAGCAGCCGGTGGATTCGGTCGCCATCGACCCGTCCGACATGGTGTTCGTGGGCTATGGCGTGGTGGCGCCGGAGTTCGGCTGGAATGACTATGCGGGCCTCGATGTCACCGGCAAGACGGTGGTGATCCTGGTCAATGATCCCGGCTATGCCCGGCCCGACAGCGGCTTGTTCAACGGCTCGGCCATGACCTATTACGGGCGCTGGACCTACAAGTATGAAGAGGCCGCCCGCCAGGGCGCCGCCGGGGCCATCATCGTCCACCAGACCGAACCGGCCAGCTATGGCTGGGCCACGGTGCGCAATTCCTGGAGCGGCCCGCAATTCATCCTCGCCTCTGCCGCCGACGAGCCGTTTGTGGACGTGGAGGGCTGGATCCAGCTGGAAATCGCCGAGCAATTGTTTGAAGCCGCCGGCCTGAACTTCGCCGAGATGGCCGAAGCCGCCGCCGAGCCGGGTTTCACGGCCGTGCCGCTGGACGGCGCGCAGATGACCGCCACGCTGCATAACGGCCTGCGTGAGCTGAGCTCGCGCAATGTCGCCGGCATGGTGCGCGGATCGGAGCGGCCGGACGAGCACGTGCTGTTCATGGCCCATTGGGACCATCTGGGCGAACGGCTGAACTTCGCCAGCGATGACAATATCTATAACGGCGCCGTCGACAACGCGACGGGCACGGCCTTTATCCTGGAGCTGGCCGAAGCCTTCGCGGCGGACGAGGCGCCCGCCCGCTCACTGATCTTCGTGGCGGTCACCGCCGAGGAGCAGGGACTGCTGGGCTCGGCGTATTATGCGCAGAATCCGCTGGTGCCGCTCAATCAGACCGTGGCCGGCTTCAACTTCGACGCCATACAGCCTGTAGGCGAGACCGAGAATGTCGTCGTGATCGGATATGGCGCCTCGCAGCTGGAAGACATGCTGCGCGAAGAGGCGGAGGGGCAGAACCGCTATCTCAGCCCCGATCCCACGCCGGAGGCGGGCTTCTTCTACCGCTCTGACCATATCTCGCTGGGCCGCCGGGGCGTGCCGATGCTCTATGCCAAGGGCGGCACGGTGCATGTCGAGCACGGCGAGGCCCATGGCGCCGCCATCGCGCAGGCTTACCGCACGGCGCACTATCACCAGCCGTCCGACGAGTATGACGACAGCTGGGATTTGTCCGGCTTCGTGCAGGACGGGGAGCTGTTCTACGGTCTGTCGCGCCGCCTGGCGGAATCCGACGAGTGGCCGAACTGGTATGAGGGCAATGAATTCCGCGGCCTTCGCGACGCCATGATGGAGTAGGCGCAAGCGTGCGCGCATGAAAAGGCCGGGCGGAGACGAGCCGCCCGGCCTTTTTGTGTCCGGCCGTTGCCTGCAGCGTTCAGCTCAGAACGGCTTCACCGCCGCGAAGAAGCAGGTCATGGCGATCAGCACCCAGTAGACATAGGCCACGCCCCGCCCGATCGCGATGGATCGGTTGAGCTTGGCCTCCACCTGGGCATTGGGACCGGCGGCCAGGATGCGGAAGGTGTCCTGCCATTCATGCATCACCCAGCGCAGGATCACCCCGATGATCAGCGCCAGGCCATAGGTCAGCACCTTGGCGGCATACCATCCCTGGCCCGTGCCGGCCTCGAACGGGCCCAGCCCCATGAAGGAGGTGATGGCGGTTATGATCAGGGTGGGGATCAGCACATAGCGCGTGCAGTCCTCGATGAAGTTCAGCGTCTTCCAGATCGGCTTGCCGCGCGTCAGGAAGGCCCCGTAGGTGACGGCCATCCACACCGCCCAGACAGCCCACATGGCCACCAGCCATCCGCCGCCCAGAGGCTGGACATTCCACAGATAGCCCATGTGCAGGCCCAGCGGCAGCAGCGTGATGATGCCGGTGCGCGCCAGGATGTCGATGCGGTAGGCGGTGTCCATGTGGCGCATGCGCTCGTCAAAGGACAGGCGCGGATTGACCACCTTGTAGGAGGTCTGGAACACGCCCCATTCTCCGCCCAGCCAGTACACCATGGCCAGAATGTGCAGCCAGCGCAGGATCTCCAGCTCGTACTGGGTCCAGAATTCCAACATCGACGCCTCCCCGTGTCTTCCAGGGCAGGGGCGCCGGCGCGGCGGCGCATCATCCTGCTCGATCTAAATGGTATATCATTTAAATCGCGCGCCGGTGCAAGCGCTTCCGGACTGTGCGGGTGGGGTTACCCGCCCCAGGCCGTGACGCGCGGGGGTTTGCGGGGGCGCTCGGTCGGGCCTTCGCTGGCGGTCCCGATATAGATGAAGCCCGCCACCCGCTCGCCGCTGGCCAGGCCCAGCGCCGCGCGGGCGATGCGGTCATAGGCGTACCATTCGGTCAGCCATTGGGCCGCGAACCCCATGGCGCTGGCGGCGATGAGCAAGGTCTGGCACACCGCGCCGGCGGACAGGATCTGTTCCCATTCGGGGATTTTGTGGTTCTCGGTGACGTCAGAGATCACCGCGATCACCAGCGGCGCGCGGGTGAAGCGGTTGCGCTCCAGCTCGAAGCGCTCCGGCGGCGCCCCAGGCTCCAGATCGCGCAGGCGCGCCTCCAGAATGTCGCCGAAGCGGGCGCGCGCCTCGCCTTCAAAGGTGACGAAGCGCCAGGGGAACAGCTTGCCGTGATCAGGAACGCGCGCGGCCAGGCGCAGCAGGGCGTCGCGCTGCTGTGCGTCCGGTCCCGGACCGGTCATCGCGCGCGCCACTGTGGAGCGGCGCAGCGCCAGCAGCGCCAGCGTCTCGGCGCTGGGCGAGCAGGCGGGCAGGGCGGCGTCGGCGTCAGGGGCGGCAGGGGGCATCAGGCGGGACATGGGCGGCGGCTTTCAGGCTGCGGTCGGGATCGGCCTAGTGTGGCGGGGGAGGGCAAACTTGCGCAATGCCTCAGTTCATGGTCATGCTTGGCGATTGATCTCATATATAGTTTGCGCTCTCAAAGGATGGACCATGCCGGCAGACTCCGTCACGCACGAAGACCTCAGCCCCGCCGAACGGCGCCGGCGGCGCGTGCGCGATGCGATCATTGGCGCGGCCGAAGAGATTTTCGCCGAGGAGGGCGAGGCCGGCCTGTCCATGCGACGCATCGCCGAGCGGATCGATTACTCGCCCGCCGCGCTCTACAAATACTTCGATTCCAAGGAAGCCCTGTTCAAGGAAATCCGCGAGGGCTTCTTCGAGCGCCTGCTGCAGCGGATGCAGGACGTGTGCGCCTCCATCGAATCCGGTCCCATGCTGTGTACGCGCTGCCTGCGCGCCTATGTGGAGACGGGTCTGGAGCAGCCGGACCATTACCGCCTGGCCTTCGCCGGCTTCACCGGTGCGGCGGACATGTCGGAGGACACCTACGCCTTCGCCGCCAACGAGCATCTGCGCCTGATGATCAAGGAAAGCATGGATGCGGGCTGGTTCCGGGCCGTCGATCTTGATCTGGCGGCCACAAGCGTCTGGTCTTCCGCCCATGGACTGACCATATTGGCGGTGACGATCCCGGATTTCCCGCGCGAAAAGCCGGGCCGGCGCCAGCTGGAGCTCGACGAACTGATCGAGTTTCACAGCGAAATGATGATGCGCGGCCTGGGTTCGCGCAAGCTGATCGAGCTCATGGAAGCCGGCCAGCGCTTCTAAATTCCAATCTGTCGAAAATATTTAACACTGTTCACTTTCCGAACGCCGTTCGCTGACGTATATTCCCATGCATCAACGCGGGAGATGGCGTCATGGCTGGTGGGGCGGCAGGGATTTTCAAGGCGGGCGCAAGCCGTCTGGGTCTGGGTGTTCTGGCCGCGGCGGCGTTTGTCGTTGTGGCCGTCATCGTGGTCAGCACGCTGCGCGCGGCGGACGCCGGCCCCGGCGCCGTCGCGGTGTCGGCGGCGCTGCCCGTCGAGACATTCTCCGCCCGCTATCAGTCTGAAGCCGCCATGGAGACGCGCTATCCCGGCCTGGTCTCAGCCTGGCGCACCAGCGCTCTGGGCTTTGAATCGGGCGGCCGGATCGAGACCGTAGCCGTGCGCGTCGGCGACCGGGTCGCGGCGGGCGATGTCCTGGCGACGCTCGACACACGCACGCTGGACGCCCAGATATCCGCCGCCCGCGCCGAAGCCGCCGCCGCCGAGACCCGGGCCGGTCTCGCCGGTGTGACGCTGGAGCGTCAGCAGGTGCTGGTCGATCGCGGCCATATCTCCGCCCAGCGCCTGGACGAACTGGCCGCCAACCAGCGCGCGGCTCTGTCCAGCGCTGCAGCGGCACGGGCCAATGCGCAGGCGCTGGCCGTGCGGCTGGAGCTCGCCTCGCTGACCGCGCCCTTTGATGGCGTCATCACCGCGCGCCATCTGGATGAAGGCGCCATCGCGCCACCGGGCGCGCCCGTAGTGACATTGGTAGAGGATGCGCGCCTCGAAATGCGCGTCTCCATCCCCGCCGACGAGGCCGCCCGGCTGGAGCCGGGTCAGACTTATCCGGTTGAGTTTGCCCAAGGGCTGGCCGAGGCGCGCCTGCGCGCCGTGACCGGTGTGATCGAGCGTGAACAGCGCGCGGTCACCGCCGTATTTGATCTGGACGCTGGCGACGGCGCGGTCAGCGGCTCGGTCGGGCGGCTTCTGGTGCGCACTGATCTGGCCGAACGCGGCTTCTGGGCGCCGGTGACGGCGCTGGCTGAAGGGCGGCGCGGGTTGTGGTCCATGTATGTGCTGACCCCCGAGAACGGCGCCTTCCGGCTCGAGCCGCGCCCGGTGGAAGTGCTGCACGCCGAGGGCGATACGGTGTTTGTGCGCGGCGCCGTCAATGATGGCGACGATGTTCTGGCCGCCGGCGTCAGCCGCGTGGCGCCAGGCCAGCGCGTGCGGCCTGAAGGCCAGCCGTCATGATCACCCTGTTTGTGCGCTATCCGCGCCTCATCGTCCTGTCGATCTTCCTGGTATGCGCGGCGGGACTGGCGGCGCTGGGCGTGCTGGGCCGTCAGGAGGACCCGTCGCTGACCGAGCGCTTCGGGTCGATCACCATCATCCTGCCCGGCGCCGACGCCACACGCATGGAAGCGCTGGTGACCCGGCCCATGGAAGCGGCGTTGCTGGAACTGGTGGAGCTGGACGAGGTGCGCTCCACCACCCGCGCCAACGTTTCCCAGATCGGCATTTCCATCCGCGAGGACCTTAATCCGATGCGGGTCGAACAGGCCTGGTCGCTGATCCGCGACCGCGTCTCGTCGGTGCGCCCGTCCTTGCCCGACGGCGTGCAAAGCATCGAGGTCGACCGCCAGTATACCGGCGCGGCCACGCTGGTCGTGGCGTTGCGCTGGCCGGACGGGTCGGAAGCCTCGCTGGGCGCGCTCAGCCGTCTGGCGCGCGATCTGGAAGATAATCTGCGCAATCTGCCCGGCACCAAGCAGACCGACGTGTTCGGCGCGCCCGAAGAAGAAGTACGCGTCATTCTCGATCCCGAATCCGCCGCCTCGCTGGGTCTCAGCGCGGCGGATGTGGCGGGATTGCTGGCGCGCTCAGACGCCAAGGTTCCCGCCGGGCGGCTGGCGGGCCAGTCACTGGACGTGACGGTGGAGGTGGCCGGCGCGTTCACCGATCTCGATCGCCTGCGCGCCGTGCCGGTGGCCGCCGGGCCGGGCGGCTTCCTGCAGCTGGCCGACATCGCGCGCATAGAACGGGGCCTGCGCGAGCCGCCCGCCACGCTGGCCCTGCGCAATAATGAGCGGGCGATCTTTGTGGCGGCCTATCTGGAGCCAAACCTGCAGGTCGACGCTTGGGACGGGCGCGCCCAGGCCGCGGTGCGCGCCTTCGCGGACGCCAATCCGGGCGTGGAGACCGAGATCATTTTCGCCCAGGCCGACTATGTGGTGGACCGCCTGTCGGGCCTGGCGATCAATCTGGGTTTTTCGGCGCTGATCGTTTTCGCGGTGCTGTTCTTCCTGATGGGCTGGCGCAGTGCGGTGATCGTCGGCTCGGCCCTGCCGCTCACCGTGCTTCTGGTGATGGTCCTCATCAATGTCTTCGGCTCGCCCCTGCACCAGATGTCGGTGACGGGCCTGGTCGTGGCGCTGGGCCTGCTGATCGATAACGCCATCGTGGTGGTGGATGACTACCGCCTGTTGCGCGCGCGCGGCATGGAGCGCACGGCGGCGGTGGACAAGGCGGCGCGCACCCTGTTCGGGCCGCTGCTGGCCTCCACCCTGACCACCATTTTCGCCTTCGCGCCCATCGCCCTGATGCCCGGCGCGGCGGGCGAGTTCATCTCCATGATCGGCGTGTCGGTGATCTTCGCCGTCGGCGCCAGCTTCGTGCTCGCCTTCACCGTCATTCTGGGCCTCGCGGCCGTGTTTGACGACACCGTCCCCGGTCAGGGTCATCGCGGACTGCTGCGCGACGGGCTGCGCTCTCAG
This sequence comes from Hyphomonadaceae bacterium ML37, assembly GCA_027627685.1. Classification (NCBI taxonomy): domain Bacteria; kingdom Pseudomonadati; phylum Pseudomonadota; class Alphaproteobacteria; order Hyphomonadales; family Hyphomonadaceae; species Hyphomonadaceae bacterium ML37. The sequence goes on along the minus strand of CP091241.1, from coordinate 2,279,565 downwards.
CCGCTCGCCTTCGCCTACCGCAAGGTATTGGACGCGGTCACGGCCCAGCCGGTGCTGGGCATCGCTCTCAGCCTGATCCTGCCGGTGGCGGGCTTCGCAGCGGCCACGACCCTGCCCAGCCAGTTCTTTCCGCCCACCGAGCGCGACATGTTCCAGGTGCGCCTTGTGCTGCCGGCGTCTTTCTCCATCGAGCAGACCCGCGCGCGCATGGAGCAGGCCACCGACATGCTCTACACCTATGACGGGGTGGAGGATGTCGTGTGGCTGGCCGCAGCCGGATCGCCGCGCGTTTACTACAACATGATCAATGCCGTGCAGGGCCGGCCCAATTTCGCCTCCGGCTTTGTGCGCGCCCGCTCCGAGGCGGATTCCGAGCGTATCGTCACCGCCTTCCAGCGTGACGCCATCACCGCCTTCCCCGACGCCCAGGTGCTGGCCCTGCCGTTCGAGCAGGGCCCGCCCAACCAGGCGCCGGTAGAATTGTCCATCGCCGGGCCGGACTTCGCCGTACTCGACCGGATCGGCGCGGACATACGCCGCATCCTGGCCAGCGTGCCGGGCGTCACCTACACCCAGGCCAATCTGGAGCTGGGCCAGCCGGTAGCCCGTCTGAACGCTGACGAGGCCGAGGCGGGTCTGGCGGGCCTGCGCCTGACCGATCTGGCCGGACGCTTGCGCGCTGACATTGACGGCGTGCCCGGCGGGTCGGTTCTGGAGGGCGTGGAGGAATTGCCTGTGCGGGTGCTCGCCCCGGACGTGCGCCGCGACGCCATTGAGGGCCTGGGCGCCATACCCCTGCCGGTCCGGGGTCCGGACGGTCAGCTGGCGGGGCTGTCGACGCTGGGCCAGTTCACCCTGGCGCCGGTGACCGCGTCCATCCCGCGTCTCGATGGCGAACGCACCAATCCCATCTTCGCCTATCTGGAGCCTTACGTTCTGCCCGCCCCGGTGCTGGCCGAGTTCCAGCGCCGCTTCGCCGAAGAGGGCGTCGCGCTGCCGCCGGGCTATCGCATCATCATCGGCGGTGAGGCGGAAAGCCAGGGCGAGGCCATGGCCGACCTCATGTCCACTGCCATCCCGCTGCTGATCCTGATCGTCGCCTCGGTGGTGCTGGCGTTCAATTCCTTCCGCTATGCCGGGGTCATCTTCACCGCGGGATTCCTGTCGGTGGGGCTGGCCATGTTCGGGGTGTGGATGTTCGGCACGCCGCTGGGCTTCAACGCGATTGTCGGATCGCTGGGCCTGGTGGGCCTGTCGATCAACGGCTCCATTGTGGTCCTCTCCGCGCTCAAGGCCAATCCGCTGGCGCGCGCCGGCGACCGCGACGCCATCCGCGAAACCGTGGTGGACGCCACACGGCACATCATCGCCACCACGCTGACCACAATCGGCGGCTTCGCGCCGCTGCTGATCGAGGGCGATTCGTTCTGGCTGCCGTTTGCGGCGGCGGTGGCGGGCGGGGTGGCCGGGTCGGCCGTGCTGGCCCTGATCTTTGCGCCGGCGGCCTTCGTGCTGCTGGTGCGGTTTGACCGCAAGGCGCCCGCGGGCGAGCCTGCCCCCGCGATCGCCTGACGCCGGAGCGCCCCATGACTGAACGCCGCCGCGGCCTGTGGACCATCACGTCCGAGCGCCTTGCCTATGAGAACGCCTGGGTGCAGCTGCGCCATTATGAGGTGCGCCAGCCCGACGGCGCGCCCAGCGTCTATGGCGTGTTCGAGCCGCGCAATCTGGCCATCGGCGTGGTGCCGGTGTTCGCGGACGGCACAACCATGCTGGTCGGCCAGCACCGCTTCGCGCTGGACGCCTGGAGCTGGGAATTGCCCGAAGGCGGCGGCCCGCGCGATGTCGATCCTTTGGAAACCGCTAAACGCGAATTGAAGGAAGAAACCGGCCTGACCGCGCGGCGCTGGCGCCATCTCGCCGATTACGACGTCTCCAACTCGGTCACCACCGAGCGCGCCATCGGCTTCATCGCCTGGGACCTGGAGGCCGGCGAGCCGGACCGCGAAGGCGCGGAAGCCGACATGCAAATGAAACGCGTGGGCTTGCAGGAGGCCCTCGCCATGGCCATGTCGGGAGAGATTCGCGACGGCTTCACCCTGACGCTGCTCGCCGCCGCCGATTATGCCGCGCGCCATGGCCAGCTGGAGCCTGAGCTGGCGCGTGCTATCCTGACCGGGTCCCCAGCGCCAGGAAGGGCGTAAGCGTCATGGCCGCCGACACCATCCCCGCCTCCACCGGCAATCTGCGCCCGATCCAGTCGGGCATGGGCCAGGTCTGGTCGCGTCTTCGCTTTGACGCGGCGTCCGCCGCCGCCGAGGAGCCCATGCTGGCCAGCATGCTCAACGCCGCGGTGCTGCGCCATGACAGCTTCTCCGAAGCGCTCGCCCACCGGGTCGCCGAGAAGATGGCTGACGCCCAGCTCGACGCCCTGCAGATGCACCACATCGCCCGCGCCGCCTTCGCGGCCGCGCCGCATATCGCCGAAGAGGCGGCCCGCGACATGCTGGCGGTGGATGAGCGCGACCCGGCGGTGCGCTCCTTTCTGCAACCCTTCTTGTATTTCAAAGGCTTCCACGCCCTCCTCTGCTACCGCGTCGCCCACTGGCTGTGGCGCGAGGGACGCGAGACGCTGGCCTTCCACCTGCAAAGCCGGATGTCGGAACGTTTCGGCGTGGACATCCACCCGGCCGCGAATCTCGGCAGCGGCATCATGATCGACCACGCCACCTCGGTGGTGATCGGCGAGACGGCGGTGGTCGGCGATGATGTGTCCATCCTGCACGAGGTGACGCTGGGCGGCACGGGCGCGGAATCCGGCGACCGCCATCCCAAGATCGGGCGCGGCGTGCTGATCGGCGCGGGCGCCAAGGTGCTGGGCAATATCAAGGTGGGCGAAGCCGCGCGCATCGCCGCCGGCTCTGTAGTGCTGCAGGACGTGGCCGAGCGCTGCACCGTGGCGGGCGTGCCGGCCCGGCCCGTGGGCGGACCTTGCTCAGAGCCGTCGCGCACCATGGATCAGACCTTCACCGACACCGGCTGACCGCCCCGGTATTGCGCCGCGCGCCGATCCGGCTAGGGTGCGCGCAAATCACCCCCCAAACGCCCTGTCTGTACCGGAGAGAACCATCATGGCCGCGCCCGTTTTCACCCAGTCCGAAGCGATCAAGGTCCAGACCTTCCTGCGCCTGAAGCTGAACCCGGAACTCAAGGTGCAGATCCGCAACCGGCCTGACGAGTGTGCGGAGATTTATATCGGCAAGGAATGCCTGGGCGTCGTCTCCAAGAATGTCGAGGAGGGCGAGACGTCCTACTCCTTCGAGCTGACCATTCTGGATATCGATCTGGACGACATGTAACGCCACAGGCGCTGTGTCGGCGCCGCGTGCCGGCGCAAGTCTATCGGCCAGCCAGAACCACGTAGATATAGCTGATAAATATCAGCACGATGAGTATGCTGGAGAAGAATGGCCGCTGGGTCATTTGCTCGTTCGTGCGCGGACTGGACGGCTGTATCAGTTCGACCAGGCCGCTTTGCATGAGGGGGCTCGTTCGCGCCTCAATCCTGTCGAAAATCGTAAATGTCAGGAACACGACGGCGCTGCTCAAGGCGGGCGCCATCAGGTCGGCGACGATCGTGTTCGGGCGGAATATATTGATCAGGCTGACCACCATCGCCCCCACCGTGAGGATGATGAACTTCTCGCCGAACGAGAATACAGCCATTTTCTTCAGGCCAAGACCATATAAATCCAGAACCAGATTACTCGGCAAAGCCGCCCTGGCCTGATCCAGAATGTCATGAACTTCCTTATCGCTCTTGGCCTTCCACATTCTGATCACCCATAAAGCCGGGTTTTCGACCTTTTCTGAACACTTATTGAAATTATGGATCATGGAAATGACCATTTGCTCTTGGTCGTTCGTCCTCTGGAAAACGCGATCAAGCATAAAGGCGATCAGGATTGCGAATATTGCGCCGGGTACTGATACGGCGTCGTAAAAGTCGACCATCGCCAAGCCCGGAAAATAATACACAAAAGTAGCTGAAGCCATTAATGTAAGCAGGCTGGCCGTGTAGGCGTAACTCGGATCCGCGCGCCCATAAATCAGCAGATTGCTGGCGATAATCAGTATCGCGCCCAGAGCCACAGCTGGCCCAACGGTGTCGAGGCCTAATATTGACAGCAAGATCAATGACGCCACGGGCGTCAAATAGTAAAGAATATTGATTGAACTTGAGCGCGCGACGGTGTTCGCCACCAGATAGAAGCTGGCGCCGATCGTCACCACAAAAATGCCGGCGCCAACAGCGATCAGATATCCGGTAGGCGACGCGTCCATTCCGCCGCCCCAGACAAGCGCCGCGAGCAAGGGTCCAAAGCCGGAGATGAGCTTGGTCGCGAGCTGCACCATGAATGAGGCTGGCAGGGACGGGTGGCGCTGCTCGTAAAAGCGCGTGGTCCATATGCCGGCGCCGGAACTCACCGCCATGGTGACGCTGGATATCAAGGCGAGCGCGATCCCGAGCGCGACTCCATCCACAGCGAAATCAGGACCGATCTCGGCGTCGCTTCCGCTGAAGACCACAATAAACAGTCCCGCGAAGGCCACCGCAGAATAGATATAATCGGATCCAAGAAGGGGGCGATAATGGCGTCTCATAAAAAAGTAAAATAAAAACATCGCCAGAATGGGCCATGTTTCATAGAGCAGGGTCACAATCGCCGGAGGGGCAAAGTAAATGGCTGCGAACAGCGTAACGTGGCTCACAGCATTCGTCGCGCCGCCAAAAGTTATTGAGATCAGCGATTTCCGGCTCTTGAAGCCGCTGATCACGTCTCCAAGGTAATTCGTCCGATCAATTTTTCCCCAGACGATCAAGACGATCGCCGAAGCGAAAAACGCCGTAATATGCGCCAGCCCGACGAACAGAAGCGGGTTGATTTCACCGCGCGCAAATACAGCTGCGACGGGGTAGGACGCATAAGCCGCAATTGAAATGAGCATGAGAATTGCGGCGTGAGAATTGCGCATGCCTTCAAGGCCCCCCGCTTGAATCCAGATCGCTGGGAGTCAGACTATGAGGTGATGACAGGGATTTAAAGGCCGCGACCGCTTGATCGCCACGAACGACCAACGCCCCTGCGCCCCGCCGCGCCGCAACGGACGGTCATATGCGCTCAGTCCGGCGCGTCCGGCGGGCGCCGCGCGACAAGCGCCCGGTACAGCGCCAGGTTCCACTCAACGCCTGACAATCCCGTGTGCTCGAGCGGATCATCGGTCTCGGCGGGCAGGCCGAGCCGTGCGGCGACAGACGCATTGGCCAGATCGGCTATGCCCGCGCCATAGGCCATGGACGGCAGGTCCAGCAGGAAATAGGTGAACAGCGCGCGAAACCCGTCATGACCGGCGTCTTTCAGAAAGACGTCCAGAAAGGCGCGGTCGAAATAGGCATTGTAGGCGGTGAAGATGGCCGTGCGCCCGCCGGTCATTTCCTGGTGAAAGGCGAGAAAGGCGGAGGCCGCGTCGGCCTTATCCAAAGCTCCCAGCGCCTGCCAGCGCGCCTCGTCATAGCCATTGATCGAGCGGGCGATTTCGCCAGCGCGATCAGGATGGTCCGGGTGGATGCGCACGAAGAAGCGCCCGAGCTCGGTCCCGTCCAGATCGGTATAGATCGCGCCCAGATCGATCATCTCGTGATGGCCGGTCTCCAGCCCTGTGGTCTCCACATCGATGATGGCGAGCACAAAGGCGCCGGGCGCGTCTCCCGGCGTGCCGGAGGGAAATTGGGCGGCGGCGGGTGTGGCGGCGCTGGCGGCCAGGCTGGCGAGGGCGGCGAGGGTGCGGATCATGAAAAAGGCTCTCCCGGATACTGTCCGGGAGAGCCTTGCATGAAGTGGCGACCGTTTTGTATCAGCGCTGACAGGGCGCGTGGGCGCCGCGTTCAAACCACCCCCTTTCAGAGCACTTCAAGCATCGAGGCGACCAGCGGGTGGCGCACGATGTCTTCGGGCTTGAGTTGCACGACGGCGATATCATCCACCTCGGCGAGGCGTTCGGAGATCGGTTTCAGGCCTGAAAGCTCGGGCAGCAAGTCGGTCTGGGCGGGGTCGCCGGTCACCACCATGGTGGAGTTCCAGCCCAGGCGCGTGAGCAGCATTTTCAGCTGGGCGTAGGTGCAGTTCTGCGCCTCGTCGACCACCACGAAGGCGTTGTTGAGCGTGCGCCCGCGCATATAGCCGATGGGCGCGATCTCGATCAGGCCTTCAGCCATCAGCGATTTGAGGCGTTTGGGGCTGAGCCGGTCTGACAATGCGTCATAGAGCGGGCGCAGATAGGGCGCGAGTTTCTCTTCCATGGCGCCGGGCAGGAAGCCGATGGATTCGCCGGCCTCCACAGCCGGGCGCGACAGGACGATGCGTCCGATATCGCCGGCTTCCAGCGCTTCGACCGCCTTGGCGACGGCGAGATAGGTCTTGCCCGTGCCGGCCGGTCCCAGCGCCAGCACCAGGTTATGCGCGTCAATCGCGTCCATCAGGACCGCCTGGCCTTCCGAGCGGGGTTTGACCGACTTGATATAACGCTGGTCGCGCATGGGGTCGGTCTCGTCCGGGCTCCATCCCGATCCGGGAAAGAGCGCTCGGACTTTCTCCTCTTCATAGGCTTCGGCGTTAAATCCACCCTGACGGCGTTTGACGGCTCGCTTGCCCATTTCAGGCCCTCCAATTGGCAAGAAAAAACCCCTCGCGCGGGTGCGGAGGGGTGATGGATGCGGCGCATTCAAGGGTACGGACCGGGGCCGGCGCGACAAACGGCGGCGGGGCGACCCGATTTGGCGGTGCGGATGGCATAGGCCCTCCTTTCCAGCATCCCGGCGCAGGGTTCTCCTGCGCGCGAGGCGAATCGCGCCCTTGATCGCGAATCGCACTCACAGTCTCATCCTAGGACAGTGAATGAAGTATGAGTCACCGCTTCACTGACATGTCGCAAAACTGCGGCGCCGCAGACACAGCCCTGGACACACGCATTTTGAGGAGACCGGCCCATGACCCTTTACGCGCTCGGCGAAGACACGCCGCAGATCAGCCCGGACGGCGCCTGGGCGGCGCCTGATGCGGCGCTGATCGGCAAGGTGACCCTGATGCGCGGCGCTTCGGTCTGGTTCGGCGCGGTGCTGCGCGGCGACAATGAAATGATCACGCTGGGCGAAGACGCCAATGTCCAGGACGGGGCGGTGCTGCACACCGATATGGGCTTTCCCCTGGCGCTGGGGCGCGGGGTGACGGTGGGCCACAACGCCATGCTCCATGGCTGCACGGTGGGCGACTACACGCTGATCGGCATCGGCGCGACCGTGCTCAACGGCGCGAAAATCGGCCGGAATTGCATCATCGGCGCCCACGCCCTGATTACCGAGGGCAAGGAGATTCCCGACGGCTCGGTGGTGATGGGCGCGCCGGGCAAAGTGGTCAAACAGATCGAGGACGGCGTGGCCGAACTCCTGAAAGCCAGCGCTGACCATTATGTGGAGAACGCCGCGCGCTATGCCCGCGACCTCAAGCCTTTGGGCTGACGGAGCGCTACCCGGGGATCGGAACGGGCAGCGGCAAGGGGAAGGGACATGACGCACAGCGACGTGCTGATCATCGGCGTCGGCTTCTCCGGCCTTCACGCCGCGCTGCTCTTGTCGGACACATATGACGTACGGGTGCTCGAAGCGCGCGAACGCCCCGGCGGACGGGCCCTGTCTCACGCCTTCGCCAATGGCGACACGGTGGATCTGGGCGGCCAGTGGGCAGGGCCGGGCCAGGACCGGCTCTACGCCCTGATCGAGGCCATGGGCGCGCGCACTTATCCGCTCTGGGATCAAGGCGATCATCTGGTGGCGTTCAGCGGACGCCTGCGCCGCTATCGCGGGACCATCCCCTCCCTGCCCGTCCATGTCCTCCTCGACCTCAACCGCCTGCTCGCGCGGTTTGAGGCGATGGCGAAACAGCTCGATCCCGCCCGGCCCTGGGCGCACCCGAAAGCAGAGGAATGGGACCGGCGCACCGTGGCTGACTTCATGGCCCGCAGCGGCTTCACCGCGCGCGCCAGAGAGATGTTCGCCATCGCCATCGGCGCGGTGTTCTGCGCCGAACCGCATGAGCTGTCCCTGCTGCACGCCCTGTTCTACGCCCGCGCGGGGCGGTCATTTGAAGCCCTGATCTCGGTGACAGGCGGCGCCCAGCAGGACCGGGTGCATGGCGATATGGGCGGTCTCGCGCACGCAATGGCCGATAGTCTGGGCGGCGCCGTCACCTATGGCGCGCCGGTGCAGGCCCTGCGCTGGAGCGATGACGGCGTGACCGCATGGACGCCGGCGGGTGAGTTCTCCGCCCGCCGCGCCATTCTCGCACTCCCGCCCAATCAGGCGCTGGGCATCCGTTTCGATCCGCCGCTGCCCGCCGCGCGCGACGCGCTGTGGCGGCGCATGCCGGCGGGCGCGTGCATCAAATGCGTCGCCCAGTATGACCGCCCCTTCTGGCGCGAGGCGGGGCTGTCGGGTCAGTCCGTAGGCGGCCCGGCGCCGGTGCGCGTGACCTTCGACAATACGCAGGCCGGGCGCGAGGCGGGCCAGCTTCTGGGCTTTATCGAGGGCGACGAGGCGCGGATCTGGTCAGGCCGCGACCCGGCCGAGCGGCGCGCCGCCGTGCTGGACAGCTTCGCCGCCGTGTTCGGCGACGCCGCGCGCCACCCACTGGACTATGCCGATCAGGACTGGATGTCCGAGCCCTACACCCGCGGCTGCTACGCCGCCTTCATGGGGCCGGGCGTGTGGACGACGCTGGGCTCTCAATTGCGCGACCCCATCGGCCCCATCCACGTGGCGGGAACAGAGACCGCCCGCGAAGGCTATGGCTATTTCGAAGGCGCGCTGGAAGCCGCCGAGCGGGCCGCAGAAGAGGTGCGGGCGGCGCTCAGCCCCTAATCCCCCTCCAGCCACAGCACCACCACAGCGCCGTCATCGGTGCGCGGACCCAGCCTCACCCCGTCGCGGGTGGCGGCCAGGGCCTGGCCGTCGGCGCCCATATTCCACAGCGATCCGCGCGCGAAGGCAGTCATGCCGGCGTGCGCGCCCGCTTCGGAGAGGCGGCGGGGCAGGGAGTGGGCGATCCAGGCTTGTGCTTCGGTGAGTGCTCCGGCGTCTTCGTGCGGCGCATCATCGGGCCAGGGCGTGACATAGCCGCCCCACGGCGCGTCCCACACGCCGGCGGGCTGGAGATAGGCCGGCACGGCGATCAGGTCGGGGCGCCTAGCAAGGCCGTCATAGACGTCACCATGCCAGGAATCGGCGCAGATCAGCACGCCCAGCGCGCCCGCAGGCGTGTCGAACACTGGCTGGGGCGAGGCGGGCGCACCGGCGGTGAAACCGGCTTCGGACGGGATGGGATAGACCTTGCGCACCAGCGCCTCATGCACCGATCCGTCCGGGGCGAAGACGGCGGAGACATTGTACAGGGGGCCTGCGGCGTTCACCGTGATGACGCCGTCTTCGACGCTGGGATCGGGCAGGACGATGGAGCCCGCCACGAGGGTGACGCCATAGCGGCGGGCGAGGCTGGAGAAGACATCTTGATAATCGCGCGCCATGGCGGCGCCGCGCGCGCGGAACAGGGCGGCGGCCATGCGGTCACCTTCGCCGCTTCGGGCCAGCGCCGCCAGCGTGCGGACAGGACGGGTGAGGGCGAGGCCCGTCATGGCGCCCTCGACCGTATCGGCGCGGTAAACTCCGGCCTGGGCCTGCGCCGCCACCAGCCAGGTGCCGGCATGTTCGGGAAAAACCGCCACAGCCGGTCCGTCGAGCGCGCCTGCGCCCTCAGCCCTGTCGAGATAGCGCGCCAGTACGGCCTCCAGCGCCGCGGCGCTGCGATAATCGGCGGGCGTCAGCGCAGGTTCGATGGCGATCAGCGCACGGGTTGAGGCTGCGCCGAATTGCGCCAGGCTGATCGCCCCGGGCTCGGGCGGCGGGGCGTGAGGCGCCAGGCGCCAGATGCCCCACGTGCCCGCGAGCGCGACGACTGCCGCCAGGCCGATCCCTCCCAGCCGCATGACTACACCGCGTAGCGCAAAATCGCCGCCAGCTCGCCGCCGCCGGGAATGTCTTCGCGGCGCACGCCCAGCACGCGCCCGCCCATGGCCAGCGTCCGCGCGGCGATCTCGTCCACCACGCCGTAGCTGCCCGGCCCGGCTTCCTTGGCCAGCGTCAGCTTGCCGGTCTCCTCGTCAATGCGGCCGGGCACCACGGTGTCGATGTCCACCAGCAGCGCCTCGATCCGCCCGAACGTGGCGGCGTGGGCGGCGTCGGCCATGTCGGTGGTGGTGCGGTTCTGCCCGGTGCGTGTCTCGAACAGGTCGCGCAGCGCCGACAGCTCCAGCGCATAGGCGGCGTCCAGCACCGGGCGCGCGCGCTGCGACAGTTCGGCCTCGCTGAGGCGGTCCGGGCTTTCCTCGATCGTGTCGGCCACCAGATGGGGATAGGTGTTCACCGTGCGGAAGATCGAGGCGAGGCGGCCCGTGGCGGCCAGAATGAGCGGAATATCGCGCCCGCTCAGCACCGGGCGCAGCGCGGCATCGACCTGGCGGGCATATTGGCGGAAGCGCACATTCTGGCCTTCCGAGCCCTGAATGCGGCCCGACGCGCCGCGGTCATTGAGCGTGGATTTGCCCACCGAGCCGGCTGCGTCGCTGGGCAGTTCCAGGCCACGCACCTCGCGCGGTCCCAGATCAGCGAACACCTCGACCAGGCGCACGGCGTTTTCCGACAGCGCCAGCACGAAGGCGGCGTGGGGGAAGGTGACCGCGCGCAGGAGGGGTTTGAGGAAGAAGCGGTCAGCCACTTCGGTCTGCGGCGTCAGCTTGTTGGCCAGACGGAAGGTGCGGATGCGGTCCGGCGTGGCCAGCACGGCCAGCGAATTGGCCTGCAGGCGCCAGAAATCCTCGTCCTCATCGAGATCGTCGAACAACTCCATCAGATCGGCCAGGCGGCGCTTGTCGAACCCGGCCGCTTCCAGCTGGCCGTGCGCGTCTTTGGCGGCGTTGGACAGCGCAATGCGCGCCTCGTCGCTTTGCTGACTCAGGGGCGTGGTTTGCAGATAGATCGAGACACAGGCGTCGGCGCGCACACCCAGCAGGGTGTCAAGATCGCCGCGTGTGGGCAGGTCGATGTGCAGCATGGGCGTCGCGCCTCCGATGATGAAAGTTGAAGTTTCAACATGGGCGCGCCCACCCCCCGCCGCAACCCGCGCGGCGCGGCCGGCTGACAATTGAACCGGCCAACGCAAAGGGCCGGAGCGTCGCCGCTCCGGCCCTTCCTCAAGGCGTCGTCAGACGTGGATCAGAAATTGGCCTCCACGCCGACGAAGAAGAACCGCCCGCGCGGACCGGTAGGCCAGGCCCGTTCGGTCACATAGGGGAATTCGTCAAAGATGTTGTTGACGCCGCCGTAGAAGCGGACGGTTTCGTTCAGGCGGTAGGCGGCGTTGAAGTTGTGGATATACATTTCCGGCGCCCAGCCTGCGTCGCCGAACAGGGCGTCGACGGTCTCGATCTCGACACCGGTCAGCACCTGCTCCCCCACATACTGGGTGTTCCAGCCCAGCGACAGACCCCCGCGGGTCACGCCGAAATTGGCGTTGCCGGCCCAGATCGGGCTGCGGATCTCTTCCAGTTCCGTGTTCACGTCAGACGCGTCCAGCGGATTGGTGAAGTAGTCCAGCTGCTCCTGCTTGGTGCCGCTGACGCCCAGGCGGAAGTCCATGTCCCGCCAGCTGAAGGAATAGTTGGCGGCGAAATCGTAGCCTTGCGCCTCGATGGACGCGAAGTTGACGAAGGACTGGCGCAGGAAGCGGAAGCCGCCGAACTGCGGCGAGGTCGTGTCGGTCTCGCGGGTGAACAGGGTGCAGAAATTGCTGTTGGGGAAGTCGGAGCTGTCATAGCAGCCGTCGACGATCTGCTGGGCGGTCACGAAGCCGATGCCGTCCTGGATCTCCACATTCCAGTAGTCGAGCGTGAAGTTGAAGCCCGGCAGGATGCGCGGGGTGAACACCAGACCCAAAGTCTGGGTCTCGGCGGTTTCCTCGGACAGGTTGGCGTTGCCGCCCGCCACGCCCGGGAAGCGGGCCGACAGCGGATCGGTGTAGGTGTCCGGCAGCGCCGGCAGGCCGTTGCCGCCCGCCTGGCAGTTGGCGGCGCGCTGGGCCGGGTCGGACGCATTGCCGATTTCGGCCGCGTCACACGGGTCGATCGGGCGGAAGAAGGCGGGGTTATCCGGGCGGAACAGCTCGTCAATATTCGGCGCCCTGTTGGCCTGGGACAAGGTGCCGCGGAACGAGATGTCCTCGATCGGCGTCCACAGCAGGCCCAGATTCCAGGTCTCTGCCCCGCCCACGGTCGAGTAGTCGGCATAGCGGTACGCGCCGTCCAGGGTCAGTTCCCGGGCCAGCGGCAGATTGGCCAGGATCGGCACGGACAGTTCGATAAAGGCGTCGGTGACGTCATACTCGCCTGAGGAGTTGAAGAACTGGCTGTCTGCGGCGAAGCCCAGCGAGCCATTGGCCGACACGTCGGAGATCAGCGTGCCCTCGCCGAACGGCGAGCCGGCCGGCAGAATGCCCAGGTCGACATTGTTGCGGTCGAGGCGGCTGGTTTCCCTGCGGTATTCGATGCCGGTCGCAAAGCTCACCGGCCCGGCGGGCAGGCTGAACCAGTTGCTGAAGTCGCCGGTCAGGAAACCGCTCAGCACGGTCTGCTCCAGGCGCAGCTCGTCGACTGTTGTCGTGGTTATGAAGTCCACCGCGTCGGCGCTGATCCCGTTGGGCCCGCCCCAGATATTGGCCGGACGGCACTGCCCGTCGCCCGGCGTGAAGCTGTAGAAACCCGGGTCAAAGAACGGGATGCCGAAAATCGTCGTTGGCGGAATCGCGCTCGGATCAAGATCGGAGCGGCAAACCGGTGCGCCGCCCGGGCCGCTGACCACGTCAATGGCCGCAAAGAAGCGGTCCAGCAGAACGGCGTTACGGTCTTTGATGGTGTTGGTGAACTGGCCGTAATTGGCGGAGATTTCCCAGTTCCAGCCATTGGGCAACTCACCGTTCAACCCGCCGACCAGGCGATAGGTGTCGCGGGTGAACTGGGTCACGTTCGGACCCAGATCGGTCGGGTCGCGCGTGATGAACAGACCGCCGGTAGACAAGGCCAGTCCCTGCAGCTCGGCAGGAATGAACGGGTTGTCCGGGGCGCCGTACAGCAGGTCATAGAAGGTGTTGAGCGGCGTGCCGCGCTGGGTGACCGACTGGGACGCCTTGAACTCGAAGAAGGCGCGCATGCTGGGCGTCAGATCATAGTGCGCAGTCAGATTGGCCGTGATCCGCTCGGTCTGCGGGATCAGATAGGTCTGGTCGAAGACATCCTCGATGCCGTCGCCGCCGAACTGGTTGAAATTGCCGGCGATCAGGCCGTCGCGATAGGGCCGCACAGTGCCGTCGTCATTGACCACCCAGCAGCCGCCGGCGAGGCCGAACGAGCCGGTGCCAACGAGTGAGTTGTTCCAGCCGACGAAGGACTCAACACAGTCGTCCGTGCCGTTGCCATTGGTGTCGATCCCCGGGGCGAGGCCGAAATTGCCCGGCGAGATCACGCCGCGCCGCGATGAGATCGAGAAGTTCGGCTGGGGCAGGATGGCGCGCGAGGGCGAGGTGTTGCGCCGCTCGATCAACGCCAGTTCGGCCGCACTGAGATCATTGACCGTCAATGTGGTGCCGAATGTGGCGTTATAGGCGTTGATGAAGGCCTGCGCCGACGTGGGAATGCCCAGGCCATACGGATAACGGCCCGTCTGCTGGAAACTATAGAAATTGGCGAACAGCGGCGTCGAGGCGCCGATATCGCCTTGCTGGAAGCGCAGCGCCGGGTTCGGCAGCGAGCGCGACAGCCCGTTATTCGCCGACCAGGGGCGGTCGCCGAAGCGCAGCACCGAATCGAAAGTGTAATCGAGCGCCAGGGTGACATTGCCGCGGCCTTCGAGGAAATTGCGGCCCCACAGCGCCTGCAGCGAGGCGTTTTCCGCGTCGCCGCGGCTCGACATGCCGAAGCGGGCGTCATAGCGCGCACCCTCGAAATCGTCGCGCAGGATGAAGTTCACCACGCCGGTGACCGCGTCCGATCCGTAGATCGCGGAGGCGCCGCCCGTGAGCACTTCGACGCGCTCGACCAGGCCGCGCGGGATCGAGCCGATATCCACCGCCTGATCGCCTTCAAAGCCGGCCACGTGGCGCCGGCCATTGACCAGTGTCAGGGTGCGAACGCTGCCCAGGCCGCGCAGGTTCAGCGCGTTGGCGCCCGTCAGGCCCTGTTCGGCGGTGGTTGACGACAGCAGGGCCGGGATGCGGTTGACCACGTCGGCCAGGCTCACCTCGCCGGACAGCTGCAGCGCTTCGGCTGTCAGTGACTGGACGGGCACCGGAGAGACGAGGTTCGGGTCCCGCGCAATGCGCGAACCGGTGATGGTCACCACGTCTGCGGGGCGCGTCTCGGCCGCGGGCTCTTCAGCCTCCTGGGCCAGAGCCAGGCCCGGCGCAGCGGCCATGGCGAGTGCGAGGCCAGACCCGCTCGCAAGCAGCCTGGAAGCATGTTTGAAACGATTAAACATAACGCCGATCCCCTATGTTGTTGTCGTGTCGCCGCGACACGGGCCGAACCCCTGTTCGCTCTCTCGTAGCAGCTTGGCGCCGCGTTCGTGTTGCACCGCACCAATGGCTAGATTACAAAACTGTATGGGTTTGACGCCCCCTCCGTGCGAAAAATTGAGGGGTGTCAAAAAAATGCGATACGGGCGTAGCAAAATTGCTACACTTTCGCGTTCCGGATCGCCAGGCAGGTCAGGTGACTTGAACCAGATGACCGGACAAATTCGCCGCAATTTTAATGCGTTACCCACAGGATGGGCGCGCGTGGCGCGGCCAGGCCGCTGGCGTGCGGCCGGATGGGTTGCAGCGTGCCTTGTGCTCGCGTCCTGCGCGATGGAGGCCGAACCGGCAACCGATTTCTGGCAGGCGAGGCTTGAATCCCAGCTGGAAACCGACGGCTCGCGCGCGCCGGGCGCGGCGATCGCCATCGTGCGCGAAGGCGAGATTCTGTGGGCGTCGGCGGCGGGCGCGGCGGCGTTCGACGCAGCCGGTCAGGCCCCGGTCAGGGCGTTGGAGGCGCAAACGCCCGTGCGCGCCGCCTCGATCTCGAAACTGGCCGTCGCCCTGACCGCCGGCGCGCTGGAAGCTGCGGGCGATATCGATCTGGACGCCCCGATCCGGTCGGTTCTGAGCCGCGCGCCGCGCCACCCGCTGGCGCCTGACGCGCCGATCACCCTGCGCCAGCTATTGTCGCACACGTCCGGCGTCTGCGATCCCGCGCGCTACTGGGCCGATCTGGGCGAGGATTTCTACGCCCTCTTCAATGATGAGGCCGCCTGGTGCGACCATGCGCCGGGCGCGGCCTTCACCTATTCCAATCTCGGCTACGCCCTGGCCGCCAGCGTGCTGGAGGACGCCAGCGGGGAGCGCTTCGACCGGCTGGCCCGGCGCCATGCGCTTATCCCGGCGGGCATTCCCGGCGCCGGCTTCAACTGGTCGGGCGTGGAGCGCAGCGCGCGCGACAGGGGCGGCGCGCTGCACCGCTGGACCGACGGCGCCTGGCGGGTGCAGATCGACAGCGCCTCCATGCTGGCGGGCGACGGGCCGGTGGTGCTGGTTCAGCCCGGCCATGTGCTGGAGGACTATCAGCCCGGCGAGAACGGCTCGCTGATGTCGCCCCAGGGCGGCCTGCGCGCCAATGTGATCGAGCTGGCGCTGCTCGCGGAGGCTTTCTCACCCGGCGGGCCGGGTGAGGCGCTGGCCGATCCGGTCTGGCGCGGCGATGCCGGACCGGGCCTGCGCGCCTGGGCCAGCGGTCCCCAGCTGCTTGAGCCGGGACAGGTTCCCGGCCGCCCGGACCTGACCGCCATCGGCCATCCGGGGCAAGCGTGGGGTCTGTATGGCGGCGCCTGGTTCGTGCCGGAGCTCAACGCCTCCATCGCCTACTTCGTCACGGGTGAGGACCCGGACGAACCCAAACCCTATGATCCGGTCAGTGGGCTGACAGCGGGAGAGACAGCCCTGTTCACCCTCGCGCTGGACTGGCTGGCCGCCCATGATGACGCCCGCCTCTGACCCAACGTGCAGTCAATTCGCGTGACAGAGTGGGGCCCGGCGGATAAGACCGGCGGCCTTGTTGCCTGGAGACCCACGGACCCCTTATGGATCGCATCGACGCCCTGCGCCTGTTCTCCGCCGTGGCGGAGCTGGAAAGCTTCACCCGCGCCGCCGAACGGCTGGGCCTGACGCCGGGCGCGGCGTCCAAACAGATCTCCGCCCTGGAAGAGCGCATGCAGGCGCGCTTGCTCGAGCGGACCACCCGCTCGGTGCGCCTGACCGATGCGGGCCGAGCCCTGCTGGACCGGGTGCGGCCCTGGCTGAAGGAATACGAGGAGCTGGAATCAGGCCTGGCCCATGAGCATGCGGCGGCGGTCGGCGTGTTGCGCGTGTCCGCCCCGGTCGATTTCGGCGCTCAGAGGCTGGTCGAGCCCGTCACCGCCTTCATGGATCGCTGGCCGGCGGTGGAGGTGCGTCTCGACATGACCGACCGCATGGTCGATCTGGTGGACGAGGGCTATGATCTGGCCGTGCGCATCGGCCACCTGAACGATTCATCCCTGATCGCGCGCCGCCTCGCGCATGCGCTCATGGTGCTGGTGGCGAGCCCGGCCTATCTGGCCGGCGCCGGCGCGCCGTCCCACCCGTCCGATCTGGCGCGCCATGACTGCATCATCGACCGCAACCGGCCCGCGCCCATGCTCTGGCGCTTCCACCGCGACAATGAGCCGGCCGAGGTGAAGGTGGCGGGCCGCTTCTCCCTCAACGGCGCCAAGGCGGCGGTCAGCGCGGCCGCCGCCGGGGCGGGGCTCGCCTGCACGCCCGAATGGGCGGCGCGCGAGGCGATTGATGCGGGCACGGTGAATGCCGTGATGGGCGACTGGACGCCCGAGGGGCGCGATCTGTGGGCGGTGTACCCGTCCAACCGCTATCTCGCCCACCGCGTGCGCCTGTTCGTCGATCACCTGGCCGACTGGTTCAAGGGCGGTCTATGCCCGCGCGAAGCGGAATAAACCCTAGTCGAAATCCTGCGCCAGCCTGGCATGGAACTCACGCCGGAACGCATCGAAGCGGTGTTCCTCGATGGCGTCGCGCATGCGTGCGGTCAGCGACTGGAAATACGCGGTGTTGTGCCAGGACAGGAGCATGGACCCCAGATACTCGTTCGCTTTGACGAGGTGATGCAGATAGGCGCGCGAATAATCCTTGCTGGCCGGGCAGTCTGATGCCTCGTCCAGCGGGCGGGGGTCTTCGGCGAAGCGGGCGTTTTTCAGATTGACCGGGCCGTTATCGCTCCAGGCCTGACCGTGGCGGCCTGAACGCGTGGGCAGCACGCAGTCGAACATGTCGATCCCGCGCGCCACGGCTTCAACGAGGTCCACCGGCTTGCCTACGCCCATCAAATAGCGTGGCCGGTCCGAGGGCAGGAAGAGCGTGGTGGCGTCCAGCACGCGGCACATCATCTCGAAGCCTTCGCCGACGGCGAGCCCGCCCACGGCGTAGCCGTCAAAACCGATGCGCTTGAGCCCTTCGGCGCTGTCGCGGCGCAGATCGTCATAGGTCGAGCCCTGCACAATGCCGAAAATCGCCTGGGTCTTGCGCTCGCCAAAGGCGTCGCGCGATCGCTGGGCCCAGCGCAGCGACAGCTCCATGGACCGCGCTGCGGCATCGCGCTCGCAAGGGAATGGCGTGCATTCATCGAGCTGCATGGAAATGTCGGCCCCCAGCAGATCGGCCTGGATCTCGATGGAGCGTTCCGGCGTCAGGTGATGCGATGACCCGTCAATATGGCTTTTGAACGTGACCCCTTCCTCCACCAGCTTGCGCAGGCCCGACAGCGACCAGACCTGAAAACCGCCGGAATCGGTCAGGATCGGCCCGTCCCAGCGCATGAAGGCGTGCAAGCCCCCCAGGCGCTTCACCCGCTCCGCGCCGGGCCGCAGCATCAGGTGATAGGTATTGCCCAGAATGATGTCGGCGCCCGCGCCGCGCACCTGGTCTGGGTACAGCGCCTTCACCGTGGCGGCGGTGCCCACGGGCATGAAGGCGGGCGTGCGGATATCGCCGCGCGGAGTTTTCAACACCCCGGTGCGCGCGCCGCCATCGACGGCGTGGAGTTTGAAGGGGAAACTGGTCATGAGCATCCGATCATAAAGCGGCGGAGACATAGCCCAATGAGCTGGGAAGACGAAATCAGCGAGCTGCGCAAGCGTCAGGCGCTGGCGCGCGCCATGGGCGGCCCGGACAAGCTGGCGCGCCAGCGCGCGGCGGGCCGGCTGAATGTGCGCGAACGCCTCGATCTGTTGCTCGATGCGGGCAGCTTCCGCGAGATCGGCTCCATCACCGGGACGGCGCAGACGGGAGAGGATGGCGCCCTGGCCGGCTTCACCCCGGCCAATTGCATCTTCGGGCGCGGCCAGATCGGAGGGCGCACCGTGGCCGTGGTGGCCGACGACTTCACCGTGCGCGGCGGCGCGGCCGATGCGGCCATCATCGAAAAACAGATCCAGGCTGAAACCATGGCCGGCGAGCTGGGCCTGCCGCTGATCCGCCTGATCGAGGGCACGGGCGGGGGCGGGTCGGTGAAATCGATCCTCGACATGGGCGCGAGCTATGTGCCGTTCAATCCGGGCTGGGATCAGGTGACAGCCAATCTCGAACGCGTGCCGGTGGTGTCGCTGGCGCTCGGCCCCGTCGCAGGGCTCGGCGCCGCACGCGCCGTCTCAAGCCATTACTGCGTGATGGTGAAGGGCCAGTCCCAGATGTTCATCGCCGGCCCGCCCGTTGTGGCCGGAATCGGCGAAACGGTCACCAAGGAGGAGCTGGGCGGCGCCGATATCCAGCTTGCCGCCGGCGCCGCGGACGACGCCTATGCCAGCGAGGCCGACGCCATGGAAGCCGCGCGCTGGTTCCTGTCCTATCTGCCCGACCGCGCCGGAGAGGCCGCGCCGCGCGGCGCGGTCAATGACGACCCCGCCCGCGCCGATCCGGCCCTGCGCGCCATCATCCCGCGCGACAAGCGCTATGGCTATGACATGCGCGCCATCCTGAAATCCGTGTGCGACGGCTCAAGCGTGTTCGAAATGGGCCGCCATTTCGGGTCCAGCGTGATCACCGCGCTCGCCCGGCTCGATGGCTGGCCGGTGGCGGTGCTGGCCAGCAATCCCAATGTCTATGGCGGCGGCTGGACGGCAGAGGCCGCCCAGAAAGTCACGCGCTTTGTCGACCTGGCCGAAACCTTCCGCCTGCCCGTGGTGCACTTTGTGGACATACCCGGCTTCGTCATCGGCACGAGGGCCGAACGGGCAGGGACCATCCGCCACGGCGCGCGGGCGCTCAGCGCCATCTATCAGGCCAGCGTGCCCTGGTGCACCATCCTGATCCGCAAGGCGTTCGGCGTCGCGGGCGCCGCCATGATGGACCATACCCGCTTCCGCTACCGCTATGCCTGGCCGTCGGGCGATTGGGGCTCGCTGCCGCTGGAAGGCGGGGTGGAGGCCGCGTTCAAGGCGGCGCTGGAGCAATCGGATGACCCCGCCGCCATGAAGGCTGATCTGTCCCGCCGCATGCGCGAGCTCGCCTCGCCCTTCCGCACTGCCGAGCGCTTCTGGATTGAGGAGATTATCGACCCGGCCGAGACCCGCGCCGTCCTGACGGAGTTCGCCGGCATCGCCGCGCCGCTGCGCACGCGCGACGCGCCGCAAACGCGCTACAGGCCGTGACCTAGAACAGATCGCCCTGACCCGGCGCAGGCGGTTTGGGTTTCGGCTTCGCCTTGCGCGGGGCGGGGGTGGCTGGCGCCGGAGCGGGCGCCGCCGCCGCGCCGCCCCCGCCGATCACCGCGCCGCGTTTGGCGTCCTGGAACTCCAGCGTCACCGCGTCGCCATCGGTCAGCGCGGATGCCGCGCGCACCAGCTTTCCGTTCGCGTCGGTGACCAGCGCAAAGCCGCGCGCCAGTACGCCTTCATGCGACACTGAATTGAGCCGGGCGGCGAGCCCGTCCAGCGTGCGCTTGCGGTCGGTGAGGGCGCGCGCTTGCGCAGGCTTCAGCCGCATCGCGAGGCGGGTGAGGCGCTGATGCTTGTCCGAAATATCGCGCGTCAGCGCTGCGGGCCTGAGCCGTCCGGCGAGGCCATCGAGCCGTCCGCGCACCCGTTCAAGGCGCAGGCGCGCCGCGCTGTCGAGGCGGCCTGACGCATAATCCAGCCGCTGGCGCGCCTCGCCCAGCAGGGTATCGGGGCGCGGCAAAGCGCGCGCCGCCGAGCGCAAATCTGCGCCCTTGCGGTCCACGAGCCGGGTGAGGGCGCGGGTGAGGCGGGCGCCCAGGGCGCTGGTGCGCTCGGCCAGTTCGCGGCGCACCGGCACGGCGATCTCGGCCGCGCCCGTGGGTGTCGGCGCGCGCCGGTCCGAGGCGAAGTCGATGAGGGTCGTATCGGTCTCGTGACCCACCGCCGAGATCAGCGGAATGCGCGAGGTGGCGGCCGCGCGCACCACGATTTCCTCATTGAACGCCCAGAGATCTTCCACTGACCCGCCGCCGCGCGCCACGATCAGCACGTCCGGCACAGGCACGCGCCCGCCGGGCTCCAGCGCGTTGAAGCCTTCAATGGCCGCGGCGATCTGGCCAGCGGCCTGCTCGCCCTGCACCAGCACCGGCCAGAGCAGGACATGGACCGGGAAGCGGTCATCCAGCCGGTGCAGAATGTCCCGGATCACCGCGCCCGTCGGCGAGGTGACCACGCCGATCACTCGCGGCAGGAAGGGAATGGGGCGCTTGCGCTCGGGCGCGAACAGGCCCTCGGCTGCCAGCGCCGCCTTGCGCGCTTCCAGGAGCGCCATCAGTGCGCCCGCGCCCGCCGGCTCCATGCGCTCGATGATCAGCTGGTATTTCGACCGGCCCGGGAAGGTGGACAGCCGCCCCTCCACAATCACCTCCAGCCCCTCCTCGGGCCGGAAATTGAGGGTGGAGGCGATGCCCTTCCACATCACGGCATCAATGACCGCGCTCTCATCCTTCATGTCCAGATAGACATGGCCGGACTTGGCGATGATCACCCGCCCCAGCTCACCCCGCACCCGCACATGCCCATACGTCTCCTCCACCGTCCGCTTGAGCGACCGGGCGAGCTCGGAGACGGAGTATTCATGGACGTTGGAGGCAGGTTCGGTCATGGGGCGACTCACTGGCGCTGAGCGCCCAGCCTAGCGGCAGAGGGGGGAGGGGTGAAATGGGGTGGCCTGGGGAGGTCGTCCCACTGGAAGGCTCGGCTCGCCACTGTTATCTGTGTTTGAAAAGCACAAATGCTGCGAACGCGCGCCGGTCCCGAATGGGCGCATTTTCAAAGTCTGTAATGGTCTGGTGCGCCTGTGCCAGGTCGAGCAGCACTTCCGATTTGTATGTCCTGTAAGTGGGGTCGTAGTCGGCTGAGTGCCGCTTTTTCTGCATGGTGACGAAGAAATTTGCAAAGTCCTGGATATCTCTCGGGAAGGCCGAAATCGCGCTGTTCATACAATTTTTTTTGCAAACTCCGTGATCCAGTGCGCGATAGGTCTGTTTCCAGGCGTTCCCGTTCCACGCCGCTCTTGTGGCGCCGATGAGCAAGTCCGCGTTTTGGCGGGCCAGCGTGTGAAAGACGGCGTAATAAATTGTACTCACCGCCCTCAACAAATCTGACTGGCGCGGCTTCCTGTTTCCGGACTGCACAAGGCCCTCAGCGGTCGACAGGAGATCAAGCGGTTTCACGTATCAGTCTGCCTGCATCGCCCCGGGAGACGAATGAGAATACCGGGAAGGCTTTTTCCCCGATCTCCATCAAACGCGGCCGCACATGGCGAACTGTTCCGGAGAGTTGGTGCGGGTCGATGTCGCGGGCGCGGCCGTCAAAGATCACGGTGATGCGCAGAATCTCGTCGTCATCGTGATCGGTGTCGCGTTCAAATTTGAAATCAACAACATTCACACGCAGAAAGTCGCGGTTCAGCGCTTCGCTGACCACCTGCCGGATGCGCTCTATATTGCCATCTGCATTCATTTTGGATCACTTGCGTGCAAGCCTGTACACGCCGTCAAGTGTATGGATTTGGAGCGGTGATGACAAGCGGTTCTGATCGTCCAGTCTCGTTGCGGCGGGCGGCCTCAGGGCCTTTCGAGGATGAAACCACCCGCGCGCGCTGGTCGACACGGGCGGGTGCGCGCCCTATCACGTCGGCGTTGAAACGCCGTCGGAGTGCGCCTCATGAACATCCTCATCATCGGGTCGGGCGGGCGCGAGCATGCGCTGGCCTGGAAGATCAGCCAGAGCCCCCTCGTGGAGGTGATCTGGTGCGCGCCGGGCAGCCCGGCCATGGACCAGATCGGCCCGTGCTTCGATGTGGCCGCCGACGATGTGCAGGGGCTGCACGATCTGGCGCTGCAGCTGGAGCCGGACCTCATCGTGATCGGGCCCGAGGCGCCGTTGGCCGGCGGGCTCGCCGACGGTCTGCGCGCGCGCGGATTTGATGTGTTCGGTCCGGGCGCCGAGGGTGCGAAGCTGGAATCCTCCAAGGGTTTCGCCAAGGATTTCATGGCCCGTCTCGGCGTGCCGACCGCGATGTACCAAAAAGTGACCGATCTTGTCTCCGCACGCGGGTTTTTTGACTCCCTCAGCCCGCCTTATGTCATCAAGGCGGACGGTCTGGCGGCGGGCAAGGGCGTGGTCATTGCGCCGGATGTCGACACCGCTATCCACGAAGCGCAGGCGATGTTGTCCGGCAAATTCGGCGGCGCGGGCGCCGGGCTTGTCCTCGAGGAATTCATGCAGGGCGAGGAGGCGAGCGTGTTTGTCCTCACCGATGGCGTGAACCGTCTGACCCTGCCCGCCTGCCAGGATCACAAGCGGCTTCTGGACGGCGATGAGGGCCCGAACACGGGCGGCATGGGCGCGTACGCCCCCGCCCCGGTGATGACGCCGGAGCTCCTCAAAGAGGTGGACGAAACCATCGCCGCGCCAATCATTGATGCCATGGCGCAGGCCGGTTTCCCTTATCAGGGCGTCTTGTATATCGGCCTCATGATCACGCCGGAGGGGCCGAAAGTCGTTGAATTCAATGTGCGTTTTGGCGATCCCGAGTGTCAGGTGCTGATGATGAGCCTGGCCGATGACATCGTCCCGGCCCTGCTGGCCTGCGCCACGGGGGGCATGCCCGCACGCGATTTCGCCCGGCTCCTGCCGCAGCTCAACGCATCGCGCCCGGCGGCCTGCGTGGTGCTGGCGAGCCAGGGTTATCCGGGGTCTTACGAAAAAGGCTCGGTGATCAAGGGGCTTAAAGCCGCCGGCGCGGTGGAGGGCGTGACAGTGTTTCACGCCGGAACCGGGGTCAACGAAGAGGGCGACTGGATCGCGGCGGGCGGGCGCGTTCTGACGATCACCGCTGCGGGCGACACGCTGGAACAGGCCGTGTCACGCGCCTATCAGGCGGTCGATCTCATCGACTGGCCGCAGGGCGTTTGCCGCCGCGACATCGCCTGGCGGGCGTTGGGAAAGTCCATCTAAATCAAAGGGATCACGCCAGCTCGTAGGCCGACTTCATCCAGGCCTTGAGCTCGGCGTCGAGATCGGCGGCGGTTTCGACTTGGACCTTGTGGGTGCACATCGCGCCCGGCTTTTCGGCGATCAGACGGTCAGTCGGCGCCGCACCTTTCAGGTTCAGGCCCACATGGATGCGCGTTTTCGAGGCGGGCGTGACGACCGCGAAATTCTTCGACCGGCGGAAGGCGGTGCTGGTCTTCTTGATTGAAATCTCAACGTCATCGCCAAGCGATTTCGCGTACGCCTCCAGCGCGTCATAGGCGGGCCGCAACGCTTCCTTGCCGGCGTACTGGCCCGACAGCATGTCGTCCTGCGGGGCGTCCAGCGTGCCCTTGGCCGTGTGGCAGATCAGGTTCGCGTAGCCATGGCCGAGGCCATGGGTTCCCTTGAGCAGCGCCATCTGTTCGCCATGCTTCTCAAGCCCGCTGGCTCGCACCAAAGCGGCCCATTCATCGGCCGACTTGCCGGTGTTTTTCAGCAAGTTGGCCTTCATCGAGTCCAGCGGATCGGGCTTTGCGGTCATGGCGCCGGCGCTCCCCCGTCTACCGCTTGATCTCGTCCTGGCGCGAGACGACCTTGCTGCACAGGCCGTACTCCACTGCGCCCTTGGCGGTCAGCCAGAAATCGCGGTCAGTGTCTTCCTGGATGCGTGACAGGGGCTGGCCCGTGGCGTCGGCGAAGATCTGGTTGAGGCGGTCGCGCATCATGCGCATCTCGCGCACCTGGATCTCGATATCGCTGGCCGGTCCTCCGGCGCCGCCCGAGGGTTGGTGCAGGAGGAAGCGCGTGTTGGGCAGGCAGTAGCGGTCCTCTTTGTCGGCCGCCACGAAGATCAGCGCGCCCGCGCTCGCCACCCAGCCCGTACCCAGCACGATCACGCGCGGTTTCACGAACTTCATGGTGTCGTGGATCATGTCGCCCGATTCCACATGGCCGCCGGGCGAGGAGATCACCATCAGGATGGGATCATCGCTCTTGGCCGCCAGGGCGAACAGCTGGGCGCACACGGCGCGCGCCACCTTGTCGTTGATGCCGCCGGTGATCAGGATGGTGCGGCTTTCAAACAGCGCCTTGCCGACATAATCCCCGGTCTGGGGCGCGTTCTTGTCCTCGCGCTCGTCCTCATCTTCGTCATCATTGCGAATCAGGCGGTCATCGAACGCGTAGGCCATGGCCAATCCTCGTCATATCAGGAGTGCGCACCCGCTGCCGGGCGCCAAGAACATTGATGGAAAGCCTAGGCTGCACGTACCGGTCGGGCAAGGCGTCAGCCCAGCGCTTCCAGCTGGCCTTGCAGGTAATCCAGGAAGGCCTGGTCGCGGCCGCGCGCCACCAGCACCACGCCGCGGCGCAAGGTTCCGCCATCATCCTCGAACCAGGGATAGGAGCCGAAGGAGACTTCCGGATGCTCCCCGGCCAGCGCTCCCAGCGCCTGCGCGATATCCCCCTCGCGCACGTCTTCCAGGCGCACCGACACCGTATGAGTGACCGGCCCGCCCTCAATCCGGTGCGCCACATCCTCCAGCATGCCGCGGGTGATCTTCGGGACGCCCGCCATGACGAATACATTCTCGATCTGAAAGCCCGGCGCGCCGGTCACCGGATTGTTGATCAGGCTTGCGCCCACAGGGATTCGCGCCATGCGCAGGCGGGCGTCGGTGATCTGCGTCCCGGAGCGCGCATACCAGTGCTCTAGGATTTTGCGGGCATCCTCACGCACATCGATGGTGCGCCCGAAGGCGACGGCCATGGCGTCGGCGGTGATGTCATCATGGGTGGGTCCTATCCCCCCTGTGGTGAAAACATAATCATACGCCGCTGACAGGGCACGCACCGCCGCTATGATCGCATCCTGATCGTCCGCCACCACCCGCGCTTCCTTGACCGGCACGCCCAGCGGCTGCAAAAACTCGGCGATCTGCTTCAGGTTGGCGTCCTGGGTGCGTCCAGACAGAATCTCGTCCCCGATCAACAGGACCGCTGCGCTGACATCGGCCTTCATGACACCATCCTCACTTGCCGGAAACCCCGGTGACATTATGGTCCGGCTATCCCGCTGCGCCAGAGCCGCTCATGCAATTGCCGCCCCTGACTGAAGCCCGATTGCTCCGCCGTTATAAGCGCTTCCTGGCGGACGTGGAGATTTCCGGTCATGGCCTGACCGTCGTCCACTGCCCCAATCCCGGCGCCATGACGGGGCTTGCGGCGCGCGGGGCGCGCTGCTGGCTGTCGCACCATGACAGCCCGGCGCGCAAGCTCGCCTGGACGCTGGAAATCGTCGAGGCCGACGGCACGCTGGTGGGCATCAACACCAATACGCCCAACGCTCTGGCTGAAGAAGCGATCCGCTCCGGCGTGATTGAAGAGCTGGCGGGCTATGAGACGATCAAGCGCGAGGCGGCGGCGGGGGAGGCGTCGCGGCTGGACTTTCTGCTGACCGGCGAGGCCTGGCCGCGCACCTGGGTCGAGGTGAAGAACGTCCATCTGATGCGCCAGCCGGGACTGGCGGAGTTCCCTGACAGCGTCACCACGCGCGGCGCCAAACACCTGACCGAGCTGGCGTCCCTGGCGCGCAAGGGAGAGCGGGCGGTGCAGCTCTTCATCATCCAGCGCGAGGATTGTAATCGCCTGATGCCCGCCGCCGATATTGATCCGGCCTACGCCGCGGCGCTGAAAGCCGCGCACAGTGATGGCGTGGAAGTGCTGGCCTACGCCTGTGAGATCACGCTGGAAACGATCACCGTGACGCGCGCGATCGAGATGATGCTATGACCGGCTGGGACCTGCCTTCGCCTTTCATCCATCGCGTCACCGCGCAGGCCGATGACATCGACATTTTCGGCCACGCCAATAATGCGGCCTATCTGCGCTGGGCGGACGAGACCGCGTGGGCGCACTGGGAGGCGGACGGGCTGACGCGTCAGGACTGCCTCGATGCCGATCGCGGCATGGCGATTCTGCGCACCGAAGCTGATTATCTCGGCCATATCCGGGCAGGTGAGGCGCTCGATTGCGCGGTCTGGATCGCGCGGTCAGACGGGCGTTTGCGGGCCGAACGCTGGTATCAGTTTCGCCGCGCCGATGGCGGCGAGACCGTGTTCCGGGCGGTGACCAGGCTGGTGTGTTTCCAGCTATCCACCGGCCGACCGGCGCGCATGACAGGGCCGTTTGCCGCGCATTATGCGCCTCCCGCGCCTCCGCTCGCCGCCGCCGTCGAGGCGTTCATGACGCATTTGACACGTTGAGACTGGCGTACGCCTGCCTATAGTGCGCCGAAATTAGTGCATTCGGGAGGGGTGTTCCGTGCGTAACGTATTGATCTGCGCCGCCGTTTTGGCGGTCTCGGCTTGTTCGGTCAGCCAGGAGGCGGCCCGTCCTGCGCTCGAAGTTTCCCCCGGCGCCATTGAGGCGCACATCCGCTTTCTGGCCGATGACCAAATGGAAGGCCGCGAGGCCGGGACGCGCGGCTATGCGCTGGCGACCAATTATGTCGAGGCGCAATTCCGCCTGATCGGGCTGGAGCCGGGCGGGCTCGAGGGCTTTCGTGCCGCCGTGCCGCTGCAGACCCTGACGCCGCTGCCCGAGCACGCTGAAATGCGCGTTGATGGCGTCGCCATGGCGCCGGGTGACGATTTCATCGTCGGGGCCCATCCTGTTCATGACCGCAGCGCGGTGGAAGCCGGGGCGGTGTTCGCCGGCTACGGCCTTGTGGCGCCGGGCCTGGGCCTGAATGCCTATGACGGGCTGGATCTGGAGGGCCGTATCGCGGTGGTTCTGGCCGGAACGCCGACAGGCCTGCCGTCCGACGTGGCCGCCCACCTCAACAATCCGCGCACCAAGGCGGAATTCGCCGCGCAGGCAGGGGCGGTAGGGCTCATCGTGATTCCGGCTGAAGGCCTGACCCGCTGGTCTTTCCGCCGAATGGCGCCCATGGCGGGCCGGCCCTCCATGACCACCGCAGCAGCCGCAGCGCCGGAGCAGATTCGCGTTATTGCGTCCGTTTCCGACGAGACCGCGGCACAGTTGTTTGACCGCGCTCCGCAGGATTTCGAAACGATGGTGGCGGCAGCCCGTAACGGCGAGGCGCTGACCGGCTTTGATCTCAATGTCGCCGTGGCGATGTCCCAGGGTACGGCGCGTGAAACCATTCATGATGACAATGTGGTGGGCGTGCTGCCGGGCAGCGACCCAGCGTTGGCCAATGAGGCGGTAATCGTCACCGCGCACCTGGACCACACGGGTATTTGCCGCCCGATGGAGGAGGATTCCATCTGCAACGGCGCGCTGGACAATGCATCGGGCATTTCGGTGATGCTGGAGACGGCGCGCGCGCTGGCCGCCGGACCGCGCCCGGCGCGACCAGTTGTGTTCATCGCGCTGGCCGCTGAGGAAAAGGGTCTCTTGGGCGCCGCGCACATCGCGTCCAACCCGACCCCGGCCATGGGCCGAATGGCGGCAAACGTCAATCTGGACATGCCGGTCATTCTCTATGAATTCAACGACATGATCGCGTTTGGCGCCGAACACTCCACGCTCGGCCCGGTGGCGACGGCCGCAGCGGAGAGCCGCAATGTCCGCCTGTCGCCCGACCCGATTCCGGAGCAATCCCTGTTCGTACGATCGGACCATTATCACTTCGTGCGCGCCGGCGTGCCCTCGCTCTTCCTGATGACGGGCTTCTCCAGCCCTGACGAAGCCGATGATGAGGGACGCGGCTTCCTCGGATTCCTGGGCGGCAATTATCATCAGCCCGGCGACGATCTCAGCCAACCGTTGCGCTTCGACCAGGGCGCCAAATTCGCCAACATCAATCTGGCGATCATCCAGGCCATCGCCAACGCGCCGGAGGCCCCGCGCTGGAACGAGGACAGCTTCTTCGCAGGCGAGTAGCACGGCTGCAGGTTCCCTCAGCCCTCGCTTTTGAGTATATCAGCGCCACACAAAGTGGAGCTTGAACGCGTGAACGACGGCGGACTGGATATCGATCTGGACCTGGACCTGGACGCCGCACCGCGGCGCGACGGTCAGATCAAACGGCATGCGCCGGCTGATTTCGAAGGCATGCGCCAGGCTGGCCGGCTGGCCGCGTCGGCGCTGGACATGCTGGTGGACCATGTGCGCCCCGGCGTGACCACACAGGTGCTGGATGATCTGGTGCGCGAGTACTTCCTGCAGCACGGCGCCAGGCCGGCGACCCTGTTCTACAAGGGCTATACCAAGTCCAGCTGCACCTCGATCAATCATGTGGTCTGCCACGGCATTCCCAATGAGAAGCCGCTCAAAGACGGCGACATCGTCAATATCGATGTCACCTGCATCGTTGACGGCTGGCATGGCGACACCAGCCGGATGTTCCCGGTGGGCAATGTGCGCCGCAAGGCCGAGCGCCTGGTGGAAGTGACCTATGAGGCCATGATGCGCGGCATCGCCATGATCCGGCCCGGCGCCACCTTTGGCGATATCGGCTGGGCGATCCAGTCCTTCGCCGAAAGCCAGCGCTGTTCGGTCGTGCGCGATTTCTGCGGCCATGGCATCGGACGCCTGTTCCACGATGCGCCGAACGTGCTGCAC
Organism: Hyphomonadaceae bacterium ML37; assembly: GCA_027627685.1. Classification (NCBI taxonomy): domain Bacteria; kingdom Pseudomonadati; phylum Pseudomonadota; class Alphaproteobacteria; order Hyphomonadales; family Hyphomonadaceae; species Hyphomonadaceae bacterium ML37. The sequence continues at coordinate 2,250,200 of CP091241.1, read as the reverse complement.
TTCGGCGAAGCCGGTTACGGCCCGGTGCTGGAAGAGGGCATGTTCTTCACCGTGGAGCCCATGCTCAACGCCGGCAAGCCGGGCGTGAAGGTACTGTCGGACGGCTGGACGGCGGTCACGCGGGACAAATCCCTGTCGGCCCAGTTTGAGCACACGGTGGGCGTGACGGCGGACGGGGTGGAGATTTTCACCCGCTCGCCCGCCGGTCTCGACTGCCCGCCCTGGCGGTAGGCCGCGAGCCTCAATACCCCTGAGCCGCGCCGTCCGTGCGCATTTCGCTGGCGCCGTGCAGGACGCCGGTGCGCGGATCGCGCCAGATCGCCTGATAGCCGCCGAATGACCGGTCGCCGTCGCGTATGACATGGCCGCGCGCCGCCAACGCTGCGCGCACATCATCCGGCACGCCGCGCTCGACGAAGACCTCGCCCAGGCCGGCCTCGTCGCCGATCCGGCCAACCTCGGAGCTGGAGCCGTCATGGCGCCAGCGCGCCGTGTCGCCCGCCTCCTGCACGTTCAGGCCGAAATCGATCATGTTGACCAGGATCTGCACGTGGCCCTGGGGCTGCATGGAGCCGCCCATGACGCCAAAGCTCATCACGCCTTGGCCGTCGCGTGTCACCATGGCCGGGATGATGGTGTGGAAGGGCAGCTTGCCCGGCGCGTAGGCGTTGGGGTGATCGGGATCGAGGCTGAACAGCTCGCCCCGGTTCTGCAGCATGAATCCCAGCCCGTCGGGCACCAGGCCCGAGCCCATGCCGCGGAAATTCGACTGGATCAGCGACACCATCATGCCGCTGGAATCGGCCACGGTCAGATAAGTGGTGTCGGCGGTCTCCAGAATCGCCGGATCGCCATGCGCGACGGTGTCCATAGCCCGGTCCATGGAGATCAGGGCGCGGCGCGCATCGGCGTAGTCGTCGGTGAGCAGGGCGCGCGCATCGATGTCCATGAAGGCAGGATCGGCGTAGAAGCGCGCCCGGTCCTCGAACGCCAGGCGTTTGGCCTCGATCATCACATGCAGGGCGTCCGCGCTCATGAAGCCCATGGACGCCAGGTCGTAATCCTCCAGAATGTTCAGCATCTGCAGCGCGGCTATCCCCTGACCCTGGGGCGGCAATTCCCACACATCATAGCCGCGGTAATTCACGCTCAGCGGCTCGACCCATTCAGACCCGTGCGCCGCCAGATCGTCCGCGCTTAACCAGCCGCCAATCCGGCGCATATAGGCGTCGATCGTCTGCGCAATCTCGCCCTCGTAGTACGCGTCGCGCCCGCCCTCGGCGAGCATGCGGTAGGTGCGGGCAAGATCGCGATTGCGGAAGATTTCGCCCTCCACGGGAGCGGCGCCGCCTTCGGTGTAATAGGTGGCGCGCGCGTTCGCCAGCTCCTCGATCTGCCCATTGGCGTGGCGTTGTTCCAGGATGCGCATATTGCGCGCCCAGTAATGGGCGATGGTTTTGGAGACCGGGAAGCCGTCTTCGGCATACGAAATGGCCGGGGCCAGCACCTCGCTCATGGGCAGGCGCCCGAAACGCTCATGCAGGGTGAACCAGCCATCGACGGCGCCGGGGACAGACACCGCCATGGCGCCCAGCGGCGGAATGGCGCCCGTTTCGCCCGCGCGCTCCACCACCGTCTCGTAGCTGAGCGACATGGGCGAACGCCCGGCGGCGTTCAGCCCGTGCACCTCGCCGGTTTCGGGGTCCCAGACGATGGCGAACAAATCCCCGCCAATCCCGTTGCCTACCGGCTCCATGAGGCCCAGCGCCGCGTTCGCGGCGATGGCGGCGTCCACTGCGCTGCCGCCGGCCTTGAGAATATCCAGCGCCACTTGCGTCGCCAGCGGCTGGGCTGTGGCGGCCATGCCGTTTCGGGCGATCACCGGCGAGCGTCCGGCGAAGTGATCGCCCGTCACGCGCTCGCCGGGATAGAATGTCTGGGCGCTCGCCGTATCGCCAAAGATGGAAAAACTCATGGCGGCGGCCCCTGCGGCGATCATGCGGATCATGGCGATTACTCCTCCCCTGGCCGCGCCGGTGAAGGCTGGCGCGGATTTGTGAGGCAGTAGATAGCCCTACGCCAATCCGATCAAGACCACGCCCGGTCAGCGCCCGTCATCTTCGCCCTCAGGTTCTGGCTGCGGCTCCGGTGCTGGTTCGGGGCGGGGGCGGCGTCCCAGCACGCCTTCGAGCAGGCGCCGGGCGGGATCCTCCTGGGTTTCCTCCTCGCCATCCGCGTTCTGTCGCGGGCGCCCTGTGAGGGCGTCACGCAGTGCGTCCCGAGCGGCGTCGCGGGCCACATCTTCCAGACTGCGGCCATCGGTCAGCGCCTGCCCGGCCTGTCCGCCGATCAGCGATCCGGCGCGCAGGCGAACCAGATCGCGCGCCACCGCCTCAAAATCCACCGATACAGAGACATCATTGAACCCGCCCCTGATGCGCACCGGCACAGCGAGCCCCTGCAGGTCAGTGGCGCCGCCCTGGCCAGCCAGCGTCTGCACCGCGCGCGGGGTCAGGCGGTAGTCGATCAACTGTTCGGCCAGGTTGAGGGTCCCGGCGCCCTCGACCCGCAAAAGCGGGCTGAGCATGGCCAGATCGATATTCTGCGCCACGCCCTGGCGCACGTTGAAAGATCCGGACAGCGCCGAGAAATCGGTCTGTTCGCTGTCGGCGAAGCCCGACGGCAGCGAGCCGGTTTCGATCGCCTGCTGCACGGTGCGGATCACCTGGGCGAGATTGACGCCGACAATCGCGCCGTCAGCGAAGTTGAAGCTGCCGGTCCCGTCCAGCGAGCGCATCATGGCGGCGGGGCTGGCGCCGGTTCCGGAGAGATCGAGCTGCAGCCGGCCCAGGCCCTCCAGCCGCTCGAACCCGGCGGCGGCGGTCAGGAAGGGCAGCGCCTCCAGCGCTGAAATGTCTGCGGTGATGGAATAGCGCGGCGTGCTCTGGCGCGCGTTGAGGATCATCGTGACCACGCCCTGTCCGCCATAGAGACGGAACTCGGTCAGGCGCGCGGTCAGCAGCCCATTGTCCAGCGTCACCGCCAGATTGACATTCTCGGCCTCGATGTCGCGCGCCTTGAACCGCGCCGCGCGCACGCCGATGCGGGCATCCACCGTGCTCAGCGCGGTCAGGTCGATTCGGTCATCGCTCCACGGGCCGAGCCCGCCGCCGGACCTTGGCTGCGACGCGGCGGGGTCTTCAGCCGGGATGTAGGGCGTGATGTCCAGATCAGCGGTGCTCAGGCTGCCAGTTATGAGGGGCCGCGCGCGCTCATAGTCCAGCGTCAGATCGCCATTGGCGCGGATGGCGTCAAACACCACGGAGGCGCGTGTCAGGACAAGGCGTCCCGGCGTCCCCGCCACTTGGGCGTCGGCTGCAAACCGCCGGAAGACCGGGCCGTCCGGCAGGTCCGTGCCGAGGAAGCGCGCCAGCGCGGGCAATGGCAAATCCACCGAGGTGCGCCCGTCAAAGCTCAGCGTCTCGCCCTCAAGGAAGCGCCCGTCAAAGCTCAGATCGGCCAGCGCGCCGGTCATGTTCAGTTCAATGGCGGTGTCCGCGCCCTCGAAAAAGCCGCGCAGCGAGCCCAGTTGCGCGTCGAACTGCATGGGGCGTCCGTCCGCGCTGAAAGAGCCGCTCAGGCTGACAGGACCATCAACAGACGGCAGGCCGACCGTCAGATCGAGGTCTTCGATGCGCCGGGTCTGGCCCGGATCGCTGTAGAAGACCGAACCGTTTTCGATGCGCACATCGCCAAACGCCGCCTCGAAGGGCAGGGCGCCGGGCCGGCGCACGAAGCCTTCGCCGGCGGCGGGCGCCGGAGCCTCGTCAGCCGCCGGCGCGCCCAGCGTCCAGTTATTGCCGTCGGCGCGGGCCTCCAGCCGGATGACCGGATCGACCAGCACGAACTCCTCGATCTCGATGCGCCGGGACAGAAGCGGCATCAGGGCCAGGGAGGCGCGCAGCTCGCCCATCTGCGCCAACGGCTCATCGCCAAAGCCCGGCGCGTTCGCGATGGACGCGTCCTGAGCGCGGACCTGAATGCGCGGAAGTACCTGCAGCGACACATCGCCGGACAGGCGGACCTCACGATTGATCATCTCGCCGGCCTCGGCGCTGACGCGCTCGCGCAGCCAATCCGAGGAGAACAGGGCGGGCAGGGCAAGGACCGCGCCGGCGATCAGGGCGGCGAGGCTGATGAGGATGACGAGTAAAGTGCGCATGGTTCGCTGGCTCCTGCTTCAGGCTCGCAAATCACCGGCTCCGGCTTGCGCCAGACGCCGCGTGTGAGATGATGATGACCAATTTCGTGCGGCGTTTCCATGGCGAAGTCGTATGATGCCTTCACGCTGCAGCCGGTTCCGGTGGCTATGACAAAGGGGTTGCCCATGCTTACCGACAGAGAATTCAACGCACTACCCAAGGTTCGCATGGGGCGGCGCGACCTGCTCGCGGGGCTGGCGGCCGGCACGGTGTTTCCGTTCGCGGCTGCCGGGTGCACCGTGGACAATCCCGAGCTCGGCCGGCGCCAGCTCATGCTGGTGTCCGACGCCCAGATCGCCCAGCTGTCGGACCAGACTTGGGCTGCTGCGCGCCAGCGCGAGCGCGTGAGCACCAATCGCACCCTGCGCGCGCAGGCCGACCGGGTGGGCGGACGCATCGCCAGCGCGTCGGGCATGACCCAGCATGACTGGGAGTTTGTGGTGTTCGATTCCGATGACGTGAACGCCTGGGTGCTCCCCAACGGCAAGGTCGGCGTGTATCGGGGCCTTCTGGAGGTCACGCGCAATGACGACCAGCTGGCCACGGTGATGGGGCACGAGGCCGCCCACGTCTCCGGCCGCCACGCCCAGGAGCGCGCCTCCCAGCAAATGGCCGCCGGCCTGGCCACGGGTCTGGCCGCCGTGGCGCTGGACACGGCGGACGTCCAGAACGCCGGCGCCTGGGCGGGCGTGCTGGGCGCCGGGTTGACCTTCGGCGTTCTGCTGCCCTATTCGCGCCGCCACGAGCTGGAGGCCGACCGGATCGGCGTGGACTATATGGCGCGCGCCAATTACGGGCCCACCGAGTCGGTGAATTTCTGGGAAGGCATGATGGCGCAGCAGAGCCGCGGCGCGCCGCCGGCCCTGTTGTCCACCCACCCGTCCGACGAGGTGCGCATGAACGCGCTCAACGCCCATCTGCGCAGCCGCGGCTACGCCTGACGCGCCCCTGTAAACCAGCCGCGCGCAGGTCTTGCGCGCGGCGCGCCCCGAAGCTAGTTTCCGCGCCCTGCGCAAGGCGGGTTTGCCGCATGCGCGCGCCTGTCATGGCATGCCGCCTTAGCTCAGTTGGTTAGAGCGCTAGATTGTGGATCTAGAGGTCCCCTGTTCAATCCAGGGAGGCGGTACCATTCCTCTGAAGCGCACGCGCTCAGGTTTTCCACAATTCAGTCGCACCACGGCAGCGCTCGCGGCTTCGCGTGCGTTAACCTTTCGGTCACACTGCTCGCCCTTATCGGGTTCAGCCTTGAGTCGCACCGGTCAGGCGGGGAGGATGGGTATGGCGCGGTTGTGTGAGGACGGGGCGGCGCGGTTCGTCATTCTGGATGGCGACCAGCTGTATGAAACCGCCGATATTGACCGCCTATGCGCGCGGCACGCCATTTCTGACGCGCATCGCGGGGCCGTGTGGCGGCTCCTCGAAAGCGCGGGCCGCGCGCTGCTGGATCAGCGCCGTCTGCACACCACTCCGGTTCAGCTCGCCCGCATACGCCAGGATTTGCTGCTGGGCCTGCGCGTGACGCGCCAGCTGGCTGATCTGACGCCGCGGGCGGGCCAGTGCGCGGGCGACCAGCCCAGCGCCACACTCAGCCGCGCCCATCTGGCCGCGCTGCGCGAGGGCGAGCGGCGCGCGGGCGGCGGCGCCGGAGCGGGATCGCGGCTGGAAGAGGCCCATGACACGCTGGCCTGGCTGGCGGAGGTGTACGAATCCGCCATCGAATCCTGCGCCCGTGTCCAGCGCGAGGGGCAGGACCCGGACGGGGCCTGGCGCGCGACGCTGACCCGCTTCTTCACCCGCACGCTGGCGCGGTCATGGACCGATGATGGCGGGGCGGCCGGAGAGCGCTTCCTGGCCGATTGCATGGCGGTGCTCGAGGCGCGTGACGCGCCCGCACCCGTACTCACACTGCGGCTGGCAAGCGATACCTGAACCGGTCCGTCGATATCAGGTCTTGTCGCGGCCCAGCATGCGGCCCTTGATCACGGCGGACGTTCCGAACCGCGCCCGGGCGGCGTCCACGGCGCGCTCGGCGGCGGCGCGGCGCAGCGCACCGGGATCAGCCAGATCGCCCGCATCGCCGGCCGCCGGCTCAAGATCGCTGTAACCTGCTCCGATCAACCGGTAGCGCACGCGATCGGGTTCCGCGTCCAGCAGGGCGCAGGCATGGCGGAACAGAGTGTCGGCCAGCTGGGCCGGGTCGTGCAGGGTGCGCCGGCGGGTGATCGTCTTGAACCGGTCGGTCTTGAGCTTGAGCGTCACCACCCGGCCCGCCATGCCTTTGGCCTTCATCTGGTCAGCGACCTTGAGGCAGAGCGGCCAGAGCCGGTCCTTCAGGACCTCCTTGCTGGCGATATCGTCCTCGAAAGTGGTCTCGGCGGAGACCGATTTGCGGTCGCGGTCGGGATTGACAGTGCGGGCGTCCTGGCCGCGCGCCAGGCCCAGAAGCCGCCACCCGGTCTCGCCATGGCGCGCCACCAGCTCGCGTTCGGGCCGGGCCAGCACATCGGCCAGCGTCCTCAGCCCGTCGGCTTCCAGTTTTCGCGCCGTCGCCGGTCCGACACCGAACACGGCGGTCACCTTCATGGCTTTCAGGAAGTCAGGCGCCTCGGCCCGCCCGATCACGGCGAAGCCGTTGGGCTTGTCGAGTTCTGACGCCGTTTTGGCGAGGAATTTGTTGAAGCTCAGCCCTACCGAAACGGTCACGCCCACGCTTTCGCGGATGGCGCGCTGCAGGCGCAGCAGGGTCAGGGCGGGCGGCGAGCCGTGCAGGCGGGCCGTGCCGGACAGGTCAATGAACGCCTCGTCGATGGACAGCGGTTCGACCAGCGGGGTCACCGCCTCCATCATCTCGCGGATGCGCTTGCCCTCGGCGGCATAGACGCTCATGCGCGGTCGGACCACCACGGCGTCAGGGCAGGCCGCCAGCGCCTTGAACATGGGCATGGCCGAGCGAACGCCATATAGGCGCGCCACATAGCAGCACGTCGCCACCACGCCCCGGCGCCCGCCGCCGACGATGACCGGTTTGTGCTCCAGCGAGGGATCGTCGCGCTTCTCGATGGCGGCGTAGAAGGCGTCACAGTCGATATGGGCGATGGAGAGCGTATCCAGCTCAGCGTGGCGCAGGGCCTGACGCGCGCCGCAGGCCGGGCAGGCGGGATCGTCTGCAGCGACCGGCGTCAGGCATTTGCGGCACCAGCCCGGCGCGCTCATGCCGGCCACAGCCAGGCGGCGCCGCGCACGCCGGACGAATCGCCGTGATGATGGCGGCGAATTCGCGTCATCAGCTCGTCGGTGAACGCCCAGCGCGCTAGCGCCTGTTCCAGCCGCCGGGGCAGGCCGGGCAGGTTCGACAACCCGCCGCCCAGCACAATGACCTGTGGATCGACGATATTGACGACGCTGGCCAGCGCCCGGGCCAGCCGGGCTTCGTGACGGTCGAGACTGGCGCGCGCCTCTGCATCGCCTGCCTCGGCCGCCGCCGCGATCGCCTCGGCGGTCAGGGTTTTGCTGGTGACGCTGGCATGGTCCCTGGCCAGCGCCGGGCCGGAACACCAGGCCTCCACGCATCCGTGAAGCCCGCAATAGCAGGCAGGGCCGGGAACCTCCTCGAGCAAGGGCCAGGGCAGGGCGGTATGGCCCCATTCGCCGGCATTGCCGTCGGCGCCGGTGACCAGCTCGCCGCGCATCACCAGCCCGCCGCCCACGCCGGTGCCCAGAATCACGCCGAACACGCTGGCCGTGCCGGCGCCCGCCCCATCGCGCGCTTCGGACAAGGCGAAGCAGTTGGCGTCATTGGCGCAGCGCACCTCGCGGTGGAGGGCGGCGGACACGTCGCGGTCCAGGGCGCGTCCGTTCAGGGCCGTGGAGTTGGCGTTGCGCATCAGCCCGGTGCGCGGATTGTGGGAGCCGGGATGGCCCAGACCGGTGTTCAGCGGTCCAAGGCCGCGCCGCGCCTCGATGGCTCGAACCAGATCGGCGATGGCGGCGATTTTCGCGTCATAGGGGGCTGGCGTGGCGATTCGCTCACGCAGGCTGATCACGCCGTCGCCTTCGAGTATGGCGGCTTCGATCTTGGTGCCGCCCAGATCTATGCCCAGCCGAGGCATGGCGCTTTCCTGACGTGATTTTTCGTGTTCATATCCTGTTCCGCCGGTCCGGGAAATAGGCCAGACTCATTCTTGATTAAGGAAAGTGAGGTTTACTGCGTGGTGGATGGTCACTGCTCACGCCAATAGGCGGAGCGATTGGGGAAGCGCGGTTCATGCTGCAGGTCATGCCCAAAAAAGTTCTGATCGTTGAAGACAACGAGCTGAACATGAAGTTGTTTCGTGATCTGCTCGAGGCGCACGGGTTTGAAACCGTGCAGACGCGCGAGGGGCTCAAAGCGCTGGATATGGCGCGTGAGCACAAGCCGGACCTCATTCTCATGGATATCCAGCTGCCCGAGGTGTCGGGCCTGGACGTCACCAAATGGCTGAAGAATGACGAGACGCTGGCGAGCATTCCCGTGGTGGCCGTCACAGCCTTCGCTATGAAGGGCGACGAGGAGCGGATCCGCCAGGGAGGGTGCGAGGGCTATCTGTCCAAGCCGATCACCGTGGCGAGCTTCATCGAAACCGTACGCAAGTTCCTCGGTTGAGGCGGACACAGACATGAGCGCGCGCGTCCTGGTGGTCGATGACATCCAGACCAACCGGCGCCTCCTCGAGGCGCGGCTGAGTGCTGAGTATTTCGAGGTCTTGCAGGCCGCTGACGGCTTTGAATGCCTGACGCTGGCGCGAAGCCACGAGCCGGACATCATTCTGCTCGACGTGATGATGCCCGGCATTGACGGGTTTGAAACCTGCCGCCGCCTGAAAGCGGACCCGGTGACGCGCCATATTCCGGTTGTGATGATTACCGCGCTGGACCAGCGCGCCGACCGGATCGCCGGGCTGGAAGCGGGCGCCGATGATTTTCTGACCAAGCCGGTGGACGATGTGGCGCTGTTTGCGCGCGTACGCTCGCTCCTGCGGCTCAAAGTAGTGATGGACGAGCTGCGCCTGCGCCATCGCGAACGCGAAGCAGAAGCCGAACCTGACGCGCCGCTTCAGGGCGGCTCCGTGCTGGTGGTCGGCGCGGATCAGGCAGGGGCCGAGCGCCTGGCCGCCAAGCTGGTCGAGCCCTTCATCGTGCAAGCGGTTTCCGATCCGCGCGAAGCGGCGCATTTGGCCGACGGGCATGATCTGATGATCGTGGATGTGTCCTCGCCGCGGTTTGACGGCCTGCGCCTGTGCGCGCGGGTGCGCTCTGACGCTGCGACGCGCCAGCTGCCGATTCTGGCGGTGGTGGAGGCTGATGACCGGCGCACCATGGTGCGCGCGCTGGACCTGGGCGTAAACGATGTCATCGCCCGCCCGATTGACGCCGGCGAGCTGGCCGCGCGTGCACGCACCCAGATCCGGCGCAAGACCTATGCGGACGCTCTGCGCGACCGGCTTGAGGAAAGCCTCGAAATGGCGGTGAAAGACCCGCTGACCGGCCTGTTCAACCGGCGCTACGCCAGCTCGCGACTGGGGCAGGCGCTGGACGGGCTGGCGGCGGGCGGCGAGCCGGTTTCAGCCGCCCTGATCGACATCGACCACTTCAAGCGCATCAACGACACTTGGGGCCATGCCGCCGGCGACTCTGTGCTGGAAGGGTTCGCGGCGCGGATCATGCGCGAGATGCGCGCCATCGATATCGCGGCGCGCTTCGGCGGCGAGGAGTTCATTCTGATCTTTCCCGGCACGCAGGCCGATGCAGCCCTGGAAGCGGCCGAGCGCGTGCGCGCCGCCGTGGCGCGCGAGGCCTTCAACTGGCCTGAAGGCGCGCTCAGCGTGACGGTGTCTGTGGGCGTGGCTGAGGCCCGGCCCGGCGATGACGTGGAAGACCTGCTCGGCCGCGCGGACGCTGCGCTCTATGAGGCCAAGGCCTCAGGCCGCAATCAGGTGGTCAGCGCAAAGAAAAAGGCCGCGTGATACACGCAGCCTCTCTCAAAAAATCTGTGATGGCGTGATCGGCAGGCGGCAGCCTACTTGATCTTGCCTTCTTTGAACTCGACATGCTTGCGCGCGACCGGATCGTACTTCTTCAGCACGAGCTTCTCGGTCATGGTCCGGGCGTTTTTCTTCGTCACGTAGAAATAACCCGTGCCCGCCGTCGAGTTCAGGCGGATCTTGATGGTTGTCGGTTTGGCCATGGTCGAGCACCCGGTCGAAAGAGATGGCGCGCCAGAAAAGGCTCAGGCGCGTAGCGAGCGGCGGAACATACGCACGCGCGCGCCGGTGTCAATCCTTGGCCATGCGCACAGGTCAGCGCTCCCTGGCTCGCCAGGCGACAATGAGATAAAAGGCTGCGAACAGGGCGAAGGCCACCAGAAGGCCCCACGGGTTGAACGCGTCCATCGCCGCGCCCGCGCTGACCGGGCCGGCCAATGATCCAGCGCCATAGGCGAAGATGAAGGCGGCGTTGGCGCTGGCCAGCTGTCCCGGCCGCACCCGCTCGCCGATCAAGGCCAGACCCACGGTGTAGAAGGCGCTGGCGACGCCCACATAGAGGAAGATCATCGGATAGAGCGCCCAGAGCCGGGCGCCTGCGATGGCGATCAGCAGCGCCAGCACGACCGCAGCGCCCGCGATCAGGCGCAGGGTGACCAAACGGCCCGCCCGGTCGGCGAAGCGTCCGATGGGGATCTGCATGACGATAGCGCCCAGCGCTCCGACGGCGACCAGCAGGCCGACCACGGTTTCGGTAAATCCCAGACGCTCGGCATAGACCGGCACCAGAGCGAAAATCCCGGTCTCCAAAGCGCCGAACACGAAACCTGCCAGGATCGCCACCGGCGCCAGCCGGCCCGCATTCCACAGCGCCAGCGGACCGGAATCCGCCCGGTCGGGCGCCACCAGATCCGGTCCCCTCAGGAATAGGATCGGCACGGCGCCCAGAAGGAAGATCGCTCCGCCGGCGATCCACGGCGCAAAGCCTTGCGATCCCAGAACGGCCAGCAGCACGCCGCCTGACCCGAAGCCGCCGGACAACACCGTGGCGTACACCGCCAGCAGGCCCGCGCGGCTTTCGGGCTTCGCCAGCTGGTTGATCCAGGTTTCGCTGGCCACGAAGATCACCGTCACCGCCAGCCCGATCACGAAGCGCAGCACGAACCAGATGAGGACATCGGGCAGGAAGGGGAAAATCAAAATGCCCACCCCGGTCAGCGCGGCGCAGGCGGCGATGGTCACGCGCGGCGGCGTGCGCGCCAGCAGGGGCGGGATCAGCGGGGTCGCTACAATGGTGGAGATGGCGGCGGCGGCGGCGTTGAGGCCCACCACGGCGGCCGATCCGGTCATGGCTTCAAGATTGAGCGCCACCAGCGGCATCAGCAGGCCGAACCCGCAGCCAGCCATGGCCGCGCACAAGATCGCGGCGCACAGCGAGCGCGTGCGCCCGAACGCGGGGTCGGTGAGAAAGCGGATGGCCATGACGCTGGCGGCTATAGCGGCTGTTCGACCCTGTGTCCTGCGCGAAATATCACTTTCAGCGCCGGAATCTCAGCGCCGCTTAGCGCGCGGGACAGGAAGGGCGCCAGAGCCGGATCGTCCAGGCTGTGTTCGGCGATCTCAGGGTCCAGCCAGACCAGGCGCTCGCACCTACCCCGCCGCTTGATCGAGTTGGACACCGCGCTCAGCGGAGCGGTGAAGACGCGCACATGACGCCGGTGCGGGGCGTCGACGGGATCAATCGCGCGGCCCAGATAGACGAGCGCCGCGCGGTCCGGGATCAGCTGATGGCGGGCGATGCGGCCCCAGCCACCCTCGCGGGTGAGCTTTGCGTCCACGGGGGCCGGCCGGGCGGCCAATTGTCCAAGGCATTCGAACAGGGCGCGCAGGGCAGCGTCCTGAAAGGCGGCGGTGCGCGTGTCAGGCGCGCCCAGAGCTGCGCGCGGCAGGGCGGGCGTCGTGACAGGACCGGCGCCATCGCCGCGCTCAGGCCGTGCCATGGGCGTGACCAGACCCGTATCATCACGGCCCAGCGCCAAGCGTCCGCTGTAAGGGTCGATCAGCAGCAGCGCGGCGGTATCGGCGGGCCGGCTCATATCTCGTCCACCCTTGGGCCTTTGGGCGTCACCCGGGCGCACCGCACCGGCGCGTCGCGGCGCGCCATGCGCGCCTCCAGCTCGGACAGGACAAAACGGGTGATTATCGGGATGTCGAGATGGCGCGCGGCGTCGAGGGCCACCCAGCGCAAATCCTCCAGCTCGCCATTGCTGACCAGCCGGCTGTCGCCATGGATCCGGTCAGCGTCGGCCTGGAAGAACCACGCGTCGAAGCGGCGGGTGCGCCCCGGCGGGGTGATGGCGCGCGCCACCAGATCCAGCGCCGCCGCATCCGGGCGCACGCCGGCTGAGGCGAAGGCCTGCCAGGCGGGGCGGGGGCGGACAATGGCGCCGGGCTGGGCCAACAGCAGCCCGGTCTCTTCGGCTGTCTCGCGCAGCGCCGCGGCGGCGGCGGCGCGAGCGCGGCGCTCGCTCATCACGCGGGTGAGCACGGCGCGCACCTCCTCGCGCGGCTCGCCCGCCAGAGGGGCATAGCCGTCGGTGCGGTCCACGCGTCCGCCGGGGAAGACATATTTTTGCGGCATGAAGACATGCCCGCCCGAGCGCCGTCCGAGTAACAGCTCCACATCCCCGTTGGCGCGCTTGCGCGTCAGGATCAGCGAGGCCGCAAGGCGCGGGCGCTGCTGGGTCGGCGTTAGCAGGCGGGTGTCAGCTTTTGCGTCGGCCATGGGCTTTGTTCGGACGGCCGCCCGGGCGGCGCTCAAAGCCTTTGCGGCCAGAACGCGCGGATGAGCGGCCCCGATTCGGATCTCCAGTTTCGGGAGCCGTCAGCATGGCGAATATCAGCCCGCCCGTCACGGGCGTGGCCTCCACCAGACGCACCTTGACGCGCAGGCCGAGCCGGAAGCGCGCGCCCGTGCGTTGCCCGACCAGTGCGTGCGCGCCTTCGTCATGGGCAAAGTACTCGTCGCCCAGCTGGGAGATGGGGCACAGCCCGTCGGCGCCTGTTTCATCCAGCCGGACGAACAGGCCGAACCGGGTCACGCCGGTGATGCGGCCATCGAACTCACCGCCCGTGCGTGAGGCGAGCCAGCCGGCGATATAGCGGTCCACCGCGTCGCGCTCGGCGGCCATGGCCCGGCGCTCATTGAAGGTGGTTTCCTCGGCGATGGCCTCAAGCTGGCTGCGCTCTTCGTCGCTCTGCCCGTCTTCGCCCAGCTTGTACGCGCGGATCAGGGCGCGATGGATGGTCAGGTCGGCATAGCGCCGGATGGGCGAGGTGAAGTGGGAGTAGCGCTCCAGATTCAGCCCGAAATGGCCGATATTATTCGTGTCATAGACCGCCTGGGACTGGCTGCGCAGCACCACCTCATTGACGGTCTCGTAGTGCTCGCCGCCTTCAGCGGCTTTCAGCACCACGTTGAAGCGCGCCGGCGTGACCCGGTCTCCGCGCGCCCATTTCAGGCCCACCTGGGGCAGAAACTCGGCGAGGTTTTCCAGCTTCTGCGAGCCCGGCTCATCGTGGATGCGATAGATCTGCGCGGTCCGCTTTTCTTCCAGAGCCTCGGCGGCGGCCACGTTGGCCTGGATCATCATTTCTTCAATCAGCTTGTGGGCGTCGAAGCGGTCGCGCAGCTTCACGCCCAGCACCGACCCGTCTTCGCCGATCAGGATCTTGCGTTCGGGCGCGTCGATCTCCAGCGGTTCGCGGCGCTCACGCGCCCGCTTCAGAGCCGTATATGCGCCCCACAGCGGCTTCAGAACGCCGTCCAGCAGTGTCTCGGCCTTGCCCTTGCCGCGGCCGTCAATGGCCTCCTGCGCGTCCTCATAGGACAGGCTGGCGGCAGAGCGCATCCAGCCGCGGATGAAGATGTGGCCGCGCTTGTTGCCATCCCGGTCGAACACCATGCGCACGGCCAGGCAGGGCCGCTCCTCGCCTTCTTTCAGAGAACACAAATCGTTGGACAGGCGTTCGGGCAGCATAGGCGCGACCCGGTCGGGCAGGTAGACCGAGACGCCGCGATTGCGTGCGCCCTTGTCCAGCGGCGAGGCGGCGCGGACATAGGCTGCGACGTCGGCGATCGCGACCATCACCACCCAGCCGCCGCCATTCTTCGGATCGTCATCGGGCGCCGCCCAGACCGCATCGTCATGGTCGCGCGCGTCGTGGGGGTCGATGGTGATCAGCGGGATGTCGCGCAGATCGGTGCGCTTGCCCATACTGGCCGGGCGGATCGCCTCGACCTCTTTGAGCTCGGCGTCGGAAAAGCCTTCCGGCACGCCATGCTCGGCCATGGCGATGATGGAGCCGGCGCGCGGGCTGTCAGCGCGCCCGATCACCTCTTCGATGATGGCGGTCTTCAGTCCGTGGCGGCGCTCGGACTCCACGCGCACGCTGACCAGATCCCCGTCGGCCGCCTTGCGCGCCTCGCCGCGGGCCGGGATCAGCTCATGGCGCGCGCGCTTGTCCACCGGGATGAGGCGGGCCTCGCCGGGGTCGGAGAGGCGCAGCACGCACAAAATGCGCTCCGAGGCCTGGCCCAGAACACGCATGACCTGCGCCTCATAGCCGCCTTCCTCATCCGGGATCAGCTTGGCGAGCACCCGGTCGCCCACGCCGGCCGGCTGCGGCCGCCCCGATTTGCGTTCGGGCGCCAGGCGAATGACCGGGCCCTGCAGCTCTTTTTTCACGGGCCGGCACAAAAACTCGCCGTCCACATCGCGGTCATAGACTTCCAGCACGCTCACCGGCGGCAATCCGCCTGCGATATCGTAGGCTTTCGCCCCGGTCTTGCGGATCGCGCCTTCGGCCTCCAGGGCCCGCAAGGCATCCTTGAGCCCGATCCGCTGATCGCCTGAAATCCCCAGCGCCCGGGCCAGCTCCCGCTTGGTGAAGCGGCCTTCGCCCAGCCTGATCGCCTCGATCAAGCCCTTGCGGGTGAACCCGTGTTCTTCATAGGGGTCGCGGCTCAAGATGCGTCCTTCTTGGGGGCCGCCTTTTTGGCGGCGGCTTTCTTCGGAGCGGCTTTTTTCGCCGCAGGTTTCTTGGCGGCAGGCGCCTTGGCAGCAGCGGCCTTCTTTGCCGGAGCCTTTTTGGCCGCAGACTTCTTCGCGCCGCCGCTCTTGCCCGCCTTGGCGGCGATCAGTTCGACGGCCTGGTCCACCGTGACGGCTTGCGGGTCCATGCCGCGCGGCAGGGTGGCGTTTGTCTTGCCATGTTTGACGTACGGGCCGTAGCGCCCGCTCATCACCTGCATGGGCCCGCCCTCGGACGGATGCTCGCCCAGCTCCTTGAGCGGCGCCGCGGACGCGCCGCCGCGCTGGCCGCGCCCGGCTTTTTTCTGGGCGATGAGATCGACAGCGCGGTTGAGGCCGACCTCAAACACTTCCTCGCCATTGGCGAGATTGGCGTAGGTGGAGCCGTGGCGCACGAACGGGCCATAGCGGCCAATCCCGGCTTCGATGGGCTCGCCATCTTCGGGGTGCAGGCCGACCAGGCGCGGCAGGTTGATCAGCTTGATCGCCTGCTCCAGCGTCAGGTCGGCCGGGCTCCAGCCCTTGGGCAGGGAGCCGCGCCGGGGCTTCTCCTCTCCCTCTATGGTCATTTCCAGATACGGGCCGAAGCGTCCGTCCTTGAGATAGATGGTCGCGCCTGTCTCCGGGTGCTCGCCCAGGGCGCCGTCGCCGCCGGCGCCGGGGGGCGGCTCGTTGACGCCCAGCGGACGGGTATAGCGGCAGTCAGGATAGTTGGAGCAGCCCACGAAGGCCCCGTGCTTGCCCAGGCGCAGCGACAGTGTGCCGGCATTGCACGACGGGCAGATGCGCGGGTCGGAGCCGTCCTCGCGCGGCGGGTAGATCAGTGGCTCCAGCGCGATATTCATGGCGTCGATCACGTCGCCGATGCGCAAATCCTTGATGTCTTCCACGCTGGCCGAGAAGTCCTTCCAGAAGGCGCGCAGCACGTCTTTCCAGTCCATCTCGCCGGCGGACACCTTGTCGAGCTGGTCTTCCAGTGCGGCCGTGAAATCGTATTCCACATAGCGCATGAAGAAGTTTTCCAGGAACGCGATGACCACCCGGCCCTTGTCCTCGGGCACAAAGCGCTTGTCGTCCATGTGCACATATTCGCGGTCGCGCAGAACCGACAGCGTCGCGGCGTAGGTGGACGGCCGCCCGATGCCAAGCTCTTCGAGACGCTTGACCAGCGAGGCTTCGGTGAAGCGCGGCGGCGGCTGGGTGAAGTGCTGTTCGGTGAAGGTCTGCTCGGCGCGCGCGCCGGCGCCTTGCGTGACGGCGGGCAGACGGCTTTCGCTCTCGTCCTCCTCGTCGTCGCGCCCTTCCTGATAGAGGGCGAAATAGCCCGGGAACATCAGCACCGAGCCGGTTGCGCGCAGGGCCAGCGACCCGTCGGCGTTTTCCAGATCAATGGTGGTGCGCTCCAGGCGCGCGCTTTCCATCTGGCTGGCCACGGCGCGCTTCCAGATCAGGGCGTAGAGCTTGGCCTGATCGGATTCCAGGCGCAGCGTGTCCGGGCTGCGTGTGAAGCTGGTGGGGCGGATCGCCTCGTGGGCTTCCTGGGCGTTGCGGGCCTTGGAGCTGTAGAAGCGCGGCTTTTCCGGCACATACTCCGGCCCGTGCTCGTTCTGGATGACCGCGCGGGCTTCGGCCACAGCACCGCCATCCATCGTGACGCCGTCGGTCCGCATATAGGTGATCAGGCCGACCGTCTCGCCGCCAATCTCCACGCCTTCATAGAGGCGCTGGGCGGTGCGCATGGTGCGCTGGGCGTCGAAGCCCAGCTTGCGCGAGGCTTCCTGCTGCAGGGTGGAGGTGGTGAAGGGCGGCGGCGGATTGCGCTTGGCAGGCTTGGCCTCCACCGCGGCGATCCTCAGGATTGCCTGGCGAATTGCGGTCTCGGCGGCGCGCGCGCGCGGTTCCTCGCTTATGGTCAGGCGGGTGATTTTCTCGTTTTCAAAGCGCGACAGGCGGGCGCGGAAGGTGCTGGGCGCGCCGTCGGCGCGCACATCGGCATCCACTGACCAGTATTCTTGCGCCTTGAAGCGCTCGATCTCGCTTTCGCGCTCGGTGATCAGGCGCAACGCGACTGACTGCACCCTGCCCGCCGAGCGGGAGCCGGGCAGCTTGCGCCACAGCACGGGCGAAAGGGTGAAGCCGACCAGATAGTCCAGGGCGCGGCGGGCGAGATAAGCCTGGACCAGCTCCATATCCACGTCGCGCGGCTGGGCCATCGCGTCGTTGATCGCCTTCTTGGTGATGGCGTTGAACGCTACGCGCTGGATGCGCTTGTCTTTTAGCGCCCGGCGCTTGGTGAGCGCTTCGAGCAAATGCCATGAAATCGCTTCACCCTCGCGATCCGGGTCTGTGGCCAGGATCAGCGTGTCGGCGTCCTTCAGGGCGTCGGCGATGGCCTTGATGCGCGTCTGTGACTTGGGATCGACCTCCCAGTCCATCGCGAAATCCTCGTCCGGGCGCACCGATCCATCTTTGGCCGGCAGATCGCGCACATGGCCGAAACTCGCCAGCACGACATAGTCCGCGCCGAGATACTTGTTGATGGTCTTGGCTTTCGCGGGGGATTCGACAACGACAACATTCATGGGATCAGGGCGACTCACAGCGCGGGGGCGATGCGCGGATCATCCGGCGCAGCGGCGGCGGAAAGTGGGTGATGGCCTCCATGGAGTCAACAAGAGCGCGCTGACCGCGCCAGCTTGCATTTAGGGGTAGTATGTGCGAATAGTACGCCTAAGGGTTGTTTTCTCGATACGGCGCAGCTGGCATGTCCGATGATTCCGAAGCGTTTCCAGATAGCTACTCGCTCATGATCGAGCCTGCGCCAGCGGATGAGGCGGCGGGGTATCTGATCGAGATGCTCAACTCTATGGCTGCGTTTGCGCACAAGAGCAACCTAAGCAATAGCTCGGTCTTCCTCAACGCGGCCGCCATACTGGTCTGGCAGGAATGCCGCCTGCGCACAGACGGACCGCCGGAATTTCGCGAAGGGGTGGATATCGCCTGGCCCGAGGGCTTTGCGCCGCGCGAATGAGGGCCGCCCGCGCACCAGCGCCGGTGCGGGCCTGGCGCATGGACGGGCACAGCGCCTCAAACAGGCGCGACATCTCTCAATCTTGATGAGTTGCGGGCTGGCGCACTCGCGCTATGCCGTTCGGGCGTGCGAGCCAGGGCAGGCCGAGCGGCTCGCTCTGGCCGATGCCGTGTCAGAAACACCTCAAAGGCGCGCCGCTTTGGGCGTGCCCTGGCAGGACATCCGGGCGCTTTGGCGTTTCAGTTCAGGCGTGTGGGAGATCGGCGGCGCACCGCCGATCTCCCCCTGATCAACGCTGGGCCGGCGCTGCGGCGGCCTCGGCAGGCGCCCGGGCGGCGTCGGGGTTCCAGTTATAGATCGCCGTGATCTGGCAGCCATGTCCGGGCCGGCGCATTTCACGCGGCTCAAACTGCAGGCTGCGCGGCGTCTGAGGCGTCGTGTTCGACGACAGGATTCTGTCGCCGGGCGCCAGGCAGGTGGAAAACTGATCAAAGGCGAGGCGGCGCGTCTGCTCCTGGCCTTCGCACGCACCCGCAGTTTCAAGCAGGTAATGGCGGTCGCGGCCCGCACGCACAACGAGGGAGTGCTCAGAAACGTCACCGAACCCGGTGATCGACCGCCCCGTGCAGATGCGGTCAACCTGCTCGCCGAAGCGCGGGTCGCCGGCGAGGCCGGCCTGTGACTGAAGGCCGGGCTGGGCTGCGTGGACCGGGCTGGCGGCGCAGACGGCGAGTGTCGCAAGCGCGGCGAAGGCAGAGAAGCGAAGGCGCATGGCGGTCTCCCTTTTCCAAATGTGTCTGAAGTGTACCAGCCGCTCACCTTATCCTCCATGCGCGAATAAATTAAATTATAGACAAGCCAGGTTGCATCCGGCGTGACTCTACCGCAGCAAAGGCGGATTTGCGCTGGTCACCCGTCCGGCGTACATCGCGCGCCATGAGCGAGAGCCGAGACATGTCCCCCGCCCCCGACCGGCGCTTTTGCGTCGCGCCGATGATGGACTGGACCGACCGGCATTGCCGGGCGTTTCACCGTGTGCTGACGCGCCGGGCGCTTCTCTACACCGAAATGGCGGTGGATCAGGCGGTGCTTCACGGTGATGCGCCGCGCCTGATCGGGTTTGATCCGGCCGAGCAGCCTGTGGCGATCCAGCTGGGCGGATCGGACCCGGATCTGCTGGCGCGGGCGGCGCGGATCGCGCAAGGCTTTGGCTATATTGAGATTAATCTGAATGTGGGCTGCCCGTCAGACCGGGTTCAATCGGGCCGGTTTGGCGCCTGCCTGATGCGCGAGCCCGAACTGGTGCGCGACTGCCTGATCGCGATGCGCGAGGCGGTGTCGGTTCCGGTGACGGTGAAGCACCGCCTGGGCGTGGATAATCAGGACCCGCGCGAGTCGTTGTTCGGCTTTGTCGATACAGTGGCGCAGTCTGACGTGACAACATTCATCGTCCATGCCCGCAAGGCCTGGCTCGACGGGCTCAGCCCGAAGGAAAACCGGGACATTCCGCCGCTGGACTATGATCTGGTGCGCGCGCTCAAGGCGGCGCGGCCGGATCTGGAGATCATCCTGAACGGCGGGCTGGCCGATCTCGATCACGCTCTGGTTGAAGGCGCCGGGCTGGACGGGGTGATGCTCGGGCGCGCCGCCTATCACACGCCGTGGATTTTGAGCGAGGTGGATGCGCGCTTTTATGGCGAGCCTGCGCGGGACCTGGATCCGGTTGCGGCGCTGGAGGCCTACCGCCCCTATGTCGAGGCGCGCCTGGCCGACGGCGTACGCCTCAACGCCATGACCCGCCATATGCTGGGCTTGTTCGCAGGCCTGCCCGGCGCGCGCCAGTGGCGCCGCGTCCTGTCAGAGAATGCCCACCGGCCAGGCGCTGACTGGACGGTGGTGGAGGCGGCGATGCACGCCGTGGCGGAGGCGCGCGCAGCGGCATGATCGAGACCTATGGCCTGTTCATCCTGGCGCTGATCTTTGTGGGCGCCTTCGCCGGGCTGATCGCCGGGCTGTTCGGCATTGGCGGCGGGGTCGTGATGGTCCCGGCCATGTATTACACGCTGAAGCTCCTGGGCTATCCCGACTACGCCATGCATGCGGCCGTGGGCACGTCACTGGCGGTGATCGTCGTCACCTCGTTGCGTTCGGTCGCGGCCCATGCGGGCCGGGGCGCGGTGGATTTCAAGGTGCTGCGCCAGTGGGCGCCCTGGATCGTGCTGGGCGCGCTCGGCGGATCGGCGCTGGCGGGCGCGATCCCGACGCGTGGACTGGTGATCGTGTTCGCGGTCACGGCCTTTATATTGAGCCTTCAGTTTTTCTTCGGACGGGCCGACTGGCGTCTGGGCGATGATCTGCCCGGCCAGCCCTGGCGCGCGGGCCTTGCCGGGTTTATCGGCGTCCTGTCGGCGCTGATGGGCATTGGCGGCGGCGTGTTCGGCGTGACGCTGCTGACCGTGTTCGGACGCCCCATCCATACCGCCGTGGCCACGGCGGCGGGGTTCGGCGTGGCCATCGGCGCGCCGGCCGCGCTGGGCTTTGTCATCACCGGCTGGGCGGTGGAGGGGCGGGCGCCGCTCTCCCTGGGCTTTGTCAGCATGCCCGGCTTCGTGATCCTCGCTGCTGCGGCAGTGTTCGTGGCGCCTATCGGCGCCGCGCTGGCTCACCGTCTCAACGCCGCGCGGCTGCGCCAGGCGTTCGCGATCGGGCTGGCGCTGGTGGCCGCCAACATGATCCGCTCGGCGATCTGGGGTTAGGGGTCAGGCCTTCTGGCCGGTGTAGGGTTGAAGGGGGTGCGGCATTGCCGTATATTCAGCTCAAGTTGGAATTCGATCCTGAGAAGGATGACGCGAACTGCGACAAGCATGGCGTGTCGCTTGGCTTTGAGTTGGAGGTTCTGGCTGACCCCGGCCGGGTCGATGTTCTCGACACCCGGTTTGACTATGGCGAGGAGCGCTTCGTGACATACGGGTTCGCTGAAGGACGGGTCTGGGTTTGCGTCCATGCACCACGCAGCGGCGCAGCCCGCATTATTTCGGTCAGGAAAGCCGATGAGCGCGAAACCCAAAGATATGAAGGCGAAAACCGCCCCTGATCCCGATGCCCCGCTGTCCGATGAGGAATTCCAGCGGGGACGTTTCGCGGTGCTGGCCCGCTCGGCGCGGGCTGCGACCGGATTGAGTCAGCCGGATTTCGCCAGGCGCTACGGCGTCCCGGTTGCGAGCTTGCGCGACTGGGAGCAGGGCAGGCGCAAGCCCGATTCGGCGACACGCAATTATCTGCGTGTCATCGCCTCCATGCCTGATGCCGTGGCCCGCGCGCTGGATGGCGCCGCCTGAGCGGGATCAATCCCGGCCAACATGCCGTTTCGGCGATCTGGGGGAAGGGTCAGACCTTATGGCCCGCCTCATAGGCGGCGCGCCTTGCTTCCAGCTTCGGCTTGACCGCCTCGCGCTGCGCATCGCTCATGCGCGTCCAGCGGCCCAGCTCTTCCATCGTGCGGAAGCAGCCCACGCAGATATTCTGCGCCGGATCGACAAAGCAGACCTTGATGCAGGGCGTCCAGATCCGGGCGGTCATGGCCGCTAGATGACCTGCCTGCGCACGGGACGCAAGGGCGTCTGGCCAAGCGCGCGTGTTTCGGTATGTTGCGATCTCATGACGGGGAGCGCGCCATGGCGCGCCGTGATCGGGGATGTGTCCGGGCATGATCGAAGATTTCGGCCTGCAGCTGCGCAGTTTTCTGGGCGTGTTCGCCTTCCTGGCTCTTGCCTGGGTGCTGGGACCGCGCAAATCGATTCCCTGGGCGCTCATCGCCGGCGCGGTGGCGGTGCAGTATGTGATCGCCGTGGCGCTTTTCAGCTTTGCGCCCACGCGCGCCTTCCTGTCCTCGCTGACGGGCGTGGTGGAAGTGCTGCAGGCGGCCACTACCCAGGGCACCAGCTTCGTGTTCGGCTATCTGGGTGGCGGCGAAAGCCCGTTCGTGGTGCGTGAGGGCGGGGAGCGCTTCCTGTTTTCCTTCGCCTTCCAGGCCCTGCCCATGGTGATCGTTCTGTCGGCGCTGTCGGCCTTGATGTGGCGCTGGCGCATTCTGGAGTTCGCGGTGCGTGGGTTCGCGCTGATGTTCCGGCGCATCCTCAATCTCTCCGGCGCAGCGTCGCTGGGCGCGGCGGCGAATATTTTCCTGGGCATGACCGAAAGCCCGGTGCTGATCCGGCCGCGCCTGCCCACCATTTCAAAATCAGATCTGTTCCTGATCATGACCGTGGGCTTCTCCACCGTCGCAGGCTCGGTGATGGCGATCTATGTCAGCCAGCTCACCGGCATTCTGCCCGACGCTGCGGGCCACATCCTGACCGCCTCGCTGATCTCGGTGCCGGCGGCGGTAGTGCTGGCCCGTCTGATGCATCCGCAAGACGAGGAAGAGGGCGTTGCGGGGACTGAGAAGATCCCGGTCAATCTCTACCATTCCTCCATGGACGCGCTGACCACCGGCGTGTCGGACGGGGTGCGGCTGTTTATCAATATCATTGCAATGCTGCTGGTCTTCACAGCGCTGATCGCGCTGATCAACTTCATGCTGGGCGGCTTTCCCGACGTGCTCGGCGCGCCGCTGACAGTGGAGCGTGCGCTGGGCTGGCTGTTCGCCCCGCTGGTGTGGCTCGCCGGCGTGCCGTGGGCCGAATCCCAGGTGGCCGGGTCGGTGATGGGCTTCAAGACCGCGCTGAACGAGATTTTCGCCTATGACGCCCTGGCGCGCTTTGCAGAAGAGATGAGCCCGCGCACCCGGCTGATCATGACCTATGCGGTGTGCGGCTTCGCCAACTTCTCGTCAGTCGGCATTCTGATCGGCGGCCTGATCGCCGTGGCGCCCAGCCGGCGCGAGGACATCCTCAAGCTCGCCCCGCGCGCGCTGGTGTCTGGCACGCTGGCCACGCTGATGACCGGCGCGGTGATTGGCGCCCTGCCGATGGCGTTGTTCGCCGCCTGATCGGCTGGCCTCAGACTGCGGCAATATGGCTTCATAGTTTGCCTTGCGCCCTGGGTGAGTAACCTCATATATTTTGTGGGTGTTGTGAGCGAGGCCCTGTGATGCGTGATCCTCTAGCCTCCGTTGGCGATTGCCCTTCGGTGCGCGCGGTCGCGGCGAGCCCGTCCCGCCGGGGTTTCCTGACATTGGGGGCGGGCGGGCTCGCGGCTGCGGCAGCTCTGGCGGCCTGTTCGCCCCGTTTCGCCAAGGTTCCGACCCGGGCCCATATTGTCATCGCCGGGGCGGGCGCTGCCGGCCTGACGGTTGCCAACCAGCTCGCGCAGCGCCTGGACGGCGCGCGCATCACCCTGATCGACCCGCGCGCTCGCCATCTTTATCAACCCGGCTTCACCCTGGTCGCGGCCGGGCTGGAGCCTGCCAGTTACCCGGTCAGCCGGACGGGCGATTACATTCCCCGCGACGCTGACTGGATCGAGGAGGGGGTCGCCGCTTTCGATCCCGATTCCAACGCTGTCGTCACCAGCTCGGGACGGCGGGTGGCCTACGACTATCTTGTCGCGGCGGTCGGCATTGATCTCGACTATGACGCCATCGACGGCATGGATGTCGCCCGGATTGGTGAAAACGGGCTGGGCAGCGTCTATCACAGTCCTGAAGCCGCGCAGGCGACGTGGCAGGCGATGTCTGGTTTCGCCGACGCCGGCGGTGACGCGTTATTCATGCGCCCCGCCACGGAAATGAAATGCGCGGGCGCGCCGCTCAAATACACCTTCATCACCGACGACGTGCTGAGGCGTCGCGGCAATCGCGGCCGCGCCCGGCTGACCTATGCGGCGCATAATCAAGAACTGTTCAGCGTGCCGATCGTGTCGGAAAAAGTGCGCATGCTGTATCAGGATCGAGGCGTGGATACGGTGTATCATCACGTCCTCAAGTCCATCGATATCGATGCGCGCAGGGCGGTGTTTGACACACCCGGCGGCGAAACCGAGCTTGGCTATGACTTCATCAATGTCATCCCGCCCATGCGCGCCGCGCGCGCCCTGCGCGACAGCCCTCTGGCGTGGAGCAGCGGCCCATGGGCAGCAGATGGCTGGGCGGAAGTGGATCGCCACACCCTGCGCCATGTGCGCTATCCCAATGTTTTCGCCATCGGCGATGCGGCCGGCGTGCCAAAGGGCAAGACTGCAGCCAGCGTCAAATGGCAGGCGCCCGTGGCCGCTGATCACATTGCAGCGGATCTGGCGGGCGGGACCAGCGATAGCCAGTTCAATGGCTACACTTCTTGCCCGCTGATCACCCGGCTGGGCCGGGCCATGTTGGTGGAGTTCGACTACCAGAACAATCTGACCCCGTCTTTCCCGGGCGTGATCGCGCCGCTGGAAGAACTCTGGATTTCGTGGGTTATGAAGACCATCGCGCTCAAGCCGACCTATGTGGCGATGCTGCGCGGCGACGCTTGAGGGAGGCGCGAGGGCGATGCAGGAACTCGATCCGGCGGTTTTGCTAGCGGTATTGCTTGAGATGATGGGGGCGTGGTTCTGGTTGCTGCTGCTGCTGGCGCTGGCCGGCCTGGGCGGTTTCGGCTGGGTCGTGTGGCGCGAACGCACCGTGTCCAGCGGCCGTCTTGTGCGCGCCCAGGCGTTTGCGCTGCTGGCCGGAGCGGGCGCTCTTGTGCTGATGGCTCATGTGACCCGATCCGGATTCACCGATGCCGGCGGGCCGGTGGACTGGCTGTTGATCGGTGTGATCTTCGCCGCAGGGTGGGCTGGAGGCACGATATTGCTCTACGCGGCGATCGGGCTGTGGCCGCTTTTGCCCGGGCGAGCGTGGCTGGCGGCGATCGCGGCGCGCAAACAGACTGTCCGCTCGTCGCGCTGATGTCCGGTGCGCCGGTCAGGCGGCGAGCGCCGCCGTGATTGGCCGCCCTGCCTGTGGCTCTGTTCGGGTGACGTCAGGCGGCGGCTTGGGCCGCCGCCTGAGCGCCTAACTGTCTTGGTGCAGCGGCTTGTTCGACAGAACGCAGTTGAACGGCGCCCCGAAGGTGAGCAGCAAGTCGACTTCGGGGTCCTCGAATGACTCGTTGAGCACGAAGACGACCCGGTCGACATTGCGCTCTGTCAGCGCCGGGGGCAGCTGTCCCGAGATAAAGGCGTACGTCCCGTAAAGCCCCATCGGCGTGAGCGAGGCGGTGGCGCCGAACACTGTGGTGTCGGCCCACATGATCAGGCTCTGGGGATTGATGTTCCACTGCGTTGAAGTCTCCGTTCCCAGATAGCTTTGGAACCGGGACTGGCAGTAAGCGTCGTATTGCGGCGCCGGCGAGGCGTTCTGCATGACCGCATAAAGCAGGGTCAGCTGGACGTCCGTCGTGCCGGTTTCGGCCATGGCGGCCGGGGCCGAGGCGAGGGCGGCGGCAGCAATTCCGCAGGCGAGCAGAGCTTTCATATCAAACTCCATGGTTGTCAGCGCCAATGCGCGCAACCTGAAGATATTGTGCAACCCAAGAAATGTCGAGGGGGATTAATTAGTCGCCTATACGGGGAATGATCTTGCTCCTCAGCCACCCGAACGTGGAATTGCCTTTCAGCGCGTCCTTGTAGGCGTTTTCCATAAAGGCGTTGAGGCCTTCGGGGTCGCCCAGCATGTCCATGCGGGTCTTGAACGGGCCGTCCGGGTCCAGGTCCTTGACCGGCGCGGCGGGAATGCCGGCGGCGACCGTGTTGGCGGGAATGTCTTTGGTGACGACGGCGCGGGCGGCGATTACGGCATTGTCGCCAATGGTCACGCCCTTGCCCACAAAGGCGCCGTCGCCAATCCAGACATTGCGTCCGATCACGATAGGGGCGCTGGCCGGGCGCGGATCGATGCGGTCATAGAGATCATGCCAGTCGCTGTCGGACAGGGTGACGTTGCGCGCGATCAGCGCCCCGTCGCCGATCGTGATCGCCTGCGCGGCCAGCACCCGAACCCCGCCCGCAAAGAAGCAGCAATCGCCGATCTCGATCTGCCCGGGCGCATCCTGCGGCGACCAGACGGTGAAGCTGACCGGCTGGTCGCGCCGGCTGATGATGTGGATGGCGCGCCCGGCGCGGACATTGGGTCCGAACACTTCCACATTCCACGGGCGTACGATCTTGGGGTGGGGGCCCAGCGCCTCGAAATGCGGGGCGAGAAAGTGCTTCGCCCAGGCATTCTCGAACGCCTCCCACAACGAGTGCATCCAGTATGGGCGGTGGTCACGGCGCATGGGGCGGGCTATCCGTTTCAGGCATGAGCGACGATCTGATTGAAAACGCGATTCTCACCCTCGCCGAGCAGCGCGGAGCTGGCAAATCGATTTGCCCGTCCGAGGCCGCGCGCGAAGCCTTCCCCGAGGACTGGCAGGCGCGCATGCGCCATGTCCGTGCCGCAGCCGTGCATCTGGCGCGCCAGGGGCAGGTGGTGATCCTGCGCAAGGGCAAGCCGGTGGATCCGGAGACTTTCAAAGGCGTCTACCGAGTCGCCATCGCGCCGGTGAAGGGCGATGAGCCCGGCTGAAGACAATCCTCCGCCTGAATCCGTCGAGGCCGTGCTGGCCGCAGCGCGGGCCTGCCGGGTCTGCCAGGGTGCGTTGGCCCATCCCTGCCGGCCCGTCGCGCAGGCGCAATCCACCGCGCGCATCCGCATCATCGGCCAGGCGCCGGGGACGCGGGTCCAGGCCAGCGGGCGGCCCTTCACCGATCCGTCCGGCGTCCGGCTGCGCGACTGGATGGGTGTGGATGAAGCCGAGTTTTATGACCCGGCGTGCATCGCTGTCACGCCCATGGGACTGTGCTTTCCCGGTCTCGACGCCAAAGGCGCCGACAAGCCGCCGCGCCGCGAATGCGCACCGCTCTGGCAGGACCGGTTCTCGGCTGCGCTGCCTGATGTCCGCCTGACGCTTCTGGTGGGCGCCCACGCCCAGCGCTGGCATCTGGGCGCGGCGGCGGAGAAGACGCTCACAGAGACGGTTTTGCACTGGCGAAAGCATGCGCCTGCGTTTGTTGCGCTGCCGCACCCGAGCTGGCGCAACAATGCGTGGCTGGCGCGTAACCCGTTGTTCGCGCAAGAGCTTTTGCCCTGGCTGAGGGCGCGCGTGCGCAGCATTCTCGACCAGAGCGATTGACCGGACAAATCGCCAGCGGTTTCCAAGGCTTGCGTGCAGGCGCCCCGCCTTGTATCCCGCCCGCGCACTTTCCAGACGCGCATTTCCACCCGGCGAGCCAAGACCGGCGGCGCGTCCGGCTCTTGTTCCTGAGGCCGCTTGAAGGACTCCCCCCATATGAGCGTGTTCGAGCATTCCGCATTCGACGATCATGAAAAAGTCCTGTTCGCCACCGACCCGGAGACCGGGCTGAAAGCCATTCTGGCGGTGCACTCCACCGCCCGCGGTCCCGCCGTCGGCGGCTGCCGCATGTGGACCTATCCCAGCTCGGTCGAGGCGCTGACCGACGTGCTGCGCCTGTCCCAGGGCATGAGCTACAAAAACATCATGGCCGATCTGCCCATTGGCGGCGGCAAGAGCGTGATCATCCGTCCTGAGGGCGAGTTTGACCGCGAAGCGTTGTTCGAAGCCTTCGGGCGCGCGCTGGAATCGCTCAACGGCCAATACATCTCCGCTGAAGACGTGGGCGTGTCGCCTGCGGACATGGTCGCGGCGCGGCGCGCCACGCGCCACGTGGTCGGCCTGCCGGACGGTACCGGCGATCCCTCGCCGATCACGGCCAAGGGCGTGTTCCTGGGCATACAGGCCTGCGTCGAGCGCGGCCTGGGAAAGTCGGACCTGAACGGCGTGCGGATCGCCGTCCAGGGCGCCACGGGCCATGTCGGCGGTTATCTGTGCCGTCACCTCGCTGAAGCGGGCGCCGAGCTGTTCCTGGCGGACATCAAGGCCGAGCCGCTGGCCGAGCTGGCGCGTGAGCTGGGCGCGACGGTCGTCTCTGACCCGGGCGCCATCTATGACGTGGACGCCGACGTGTTCGCGCCGTGCGCGCTGGGCGCCGTGATCAATCCGTCCACCATCGGGCGGCTGAAGGTGAAGATCGTGGCCGGCGCGGCCAATAATCAGCTGGAGACCCGCGATATGGGTCAGGCGTTGATGGATCGCGGCATTCTCTATGCGCCCGATTACGTGATCAATGCCGGCGGCATCATCAATGTGATGGGCGAGCTGGATTCACGCTTCGACGCCAAATGGGTCGAAGGCAAGCTGCTTACGCTCAAACAGACGCTGGGCGAGATCATCGACGCGGCGGCCAGCGAAGGCCGTCCCGCCAACATGGCCGCCGACCAGCTGGCGCGCGAGCGCCTGGCCGAGGCGGCGCAGGCGCGCAAGCAGGCGGCCTGAAACGACTGACGTCGCGCTGGCCAGCCAGCACCGGCAACACAATCGCAATGAGTTGAGGGGCAGGATTGGACCATGAACGGTCTCATCCTGCCCCTTTTGCTTTTGATCGCCGCGCCGGCAATCCCGGCGGGGGCGATTTTGAGCGATCATGAACGCCGCGGCGCTGTGATCGAGCGCCCGCACGGGTTGGCCGAGGCCAGCGCCAATGCCTGCGCATCGATTTGCGGCCTGCGTGAGGGCTGCATGGCCTGGAGCTGGCGGCCTCTGGCGGGCGCACGGCCCGGCAGCTGCGCGTTGCTCGGCGCGGTGCGCCCGGCGACCCCTTCGCCCGGTTCAGTGACTGGCCTGTCGCCCGCCCTGGCCGCGCAGATCGAGGCGGCGGGCAACCGCGCGCCCAATGCCCGCGAACGCGCTGCGCTGGAGGCTCTGGACACCGCTGACAGCCGCCGCCCGACCCTGCGGGCGCGGGACCGTGAGCCCGGATTGGCCGGCGGTTAACGTCTGGGCAAGCGTGACCTGCAAAACCGCTGGCCGAGGCGGTTCCGCCACGGATTCTTTACCTGCTCATGCCAAAGTGGCAGTCTCTTTTCTCGTGTCACGGAGCCTTTTCACGCATGTCCGCCTCGTCCCAATTGCACAAGCTGGCCGAGCTGGCGCGCGAAAAGTCATCCGAACGCCGCCGCCAGTTGCTGCGCGAGGTGACCGACCTGTTTTTCGAAGCGCCTCCAGCAGCGGCAAGCCGCACCCAGGCCGAATTTGATTCGGTGCTGCAGACCCTGGCCGCCCAGACCGCCACGAGCGCGCGCGCTGAGCTGGCCGAACGCTTCGCCGACAGCGCGGTGGCGCCGCGCGGGCTGTTGCTGCAGCTGGCGCTCGACGCCATTGAAGTCGCCGCGCCGATCCTGTCGCGCTCCACCGCGCTGAAGGACGAGGATCTGGTCGCCATCGTGCACGAGCGCGGTCAGGACCATATTCGCGCCATCGCGCAGCGCAGCCAGGTCGGCGAGCGCCTGTCCAGCGCCATTGTGGAGCGCGGCGATGACACGGCCGTGGCCCGCCTGGTGAGCAATCCCGGCTCGCGCCTCAGCCGTCAGACATTCGAAGCCGTCGCCCAGCGCGCTGAGGCCAGCCCGGTATTGCAGGCGCCGCTGGTGCAGCGCAAGGATACGCCGGCTGACCTTCTGAGCGATCTCATGACCGTGGTCGAAACTCATCTGCGCGAGCAGATTACGGCGCGGTTTGAATCGCTGGAGCCGGGCGTTCTGGAGGCGGCGCTGGCCGCGTCGCATCAGCGGCTGGCCGCGCGCATGGCCGAGGATGGCGAACTGGCCGAAGCGCGCCGGTTCATCGCCGCCAAACGCATGCGCAAGGAGCTTGATGGCGCGCTGCTGGTGCGTCTGCTTCGCGAGAAGAAGCGCGTGCACTTCTGCGCGGGCTTCGCCGAGATGACGGGCGTCGACTACGTCGCGGCGCGCCGTGCGCTGGACCATGAGTGCGCCGACGGCCTGGCGATGATCTGCAAGGCTGCAGGGCTCGACAAGGCGCTGTTCGTCACCGTTGCAGTTCTGCGCGGCGGCGCCGGGGATCACGCTTTCGCCGAGGCGCGTGATCTGGGCAAGATTTACGACGCGCTCGACCCTGAAAGCGCGCGGCGCGCGCTGCGCTTCATGAAGCTGCGCAAGGATGCGCAAGCGGCCTAGCGGCGAACGTCTGACGCCCGGCAACCTTGCCAGCGGGCGCCTGCTCGGCTACCTCGCGTCGGCTGAAGCACTAAGGACCCGCCATGACCGCCGAACCTGCTGGGCCCGAATGGGCGCGCCGGCGCACCTACGCCATCATCTCCCACCCCGATGCCGGCAAGACGACGCTGACCGAAACCCTGCTGCTGGAAGCGGGCGCTATCCGCCTGGCCGGTCAGGTGAAGGCGCGCGGCCAGAACCGGCGCACCCAATCGGACTGGATGAAGATCGAGCGCGAGCGCGGCATCTCGGTGTCGGCCTCGGTGATGACCTATGACTACAAGGGTCTGTTGTTCAACCTTCTCGACACGCCGGGCCACGAGGACTTCTCCGAAGACACCTATCGCACCCTGACCGCGGCTGACTGCGCCATCATGGTGCTCGACGCCGCCAAGGGCGTGGAGCCGCGCACGCTGAAGCTCGTCGAGGTGTGCAGATTGCGCGATATCCCGATCATCACCTTCATCAACAAGATGGACCGTGAGGCGATGGAGGTGACCGATCTCCTCGACGATATCCAGGACAAGCTGGCGCTGGACGCCACGCCCATGCAGTGGCCCTGCGGGTCCGGCCAGCGCTTTCGCGGCGTGGCGGACATGGCGCGTGATGAGTTCATCCTCTACCGCCGCCCCTCGGCCGACGATCAGGACCCGGTGGCGTCCGAGCGGTTTTCGCTGACCGGCAATTCGATCACGTCTGAGCTGGCCGCGGACGAGCTTGCCGAGGTGCGCGAAGGGGTCGAGATGGCCCGCGAGCTGTGCCCGCCCTTCATCGAGCAGAGCTTCCGCGAGGGCCATCTGACGCCGGTCTATTTCGGGTCGGCCCTGCGCCGGTTCGGGGTGCGTGAATTGCTCGACGCCGTCGCCGAAATCGCCCCCGGACCCCAGCCCCAGGCCGCGACCGGTCCGGCGGACCGGCTGGAGCCGAGCGGCAAGGAAGTGGCGGGCTTCGTGTTCAAGGTGCAGGCGAATATGGATCCCAATCACCGCGACCGTGTGGCGTTCGTGCGCCTGGTCTCGGGCTCGTTCCGTCGCGGCATGAAGCTGAAGACCGACCACGGAAAGCAGCTGACCGTGTCCAACCCGATCCTGTTCTTCGCGTCCGATCGCGAGATCGCGGATGAGGCGTTTGCCGGCGATGTGATGGGCGTGCCGAACCACGGCGTCCTGCGCGTTGGGGATACCTTGTCTGAAAGCGGCAAGTGGCGGGTGGCGGGCATTCCCAACTTTGCGCCCGAAATGCTGCGCCGGGCGCGCCTGAAGGACCCGCTCAAAGCCAAGCACCTGAAAAAGGCGCTGGAATCGCTGGCCGAGGAAGGCGTCACGCAGCTGTTCCGCCAGCAAGTGGGCGGCGAGTTCGTGATTGGCGCGGTGGGCGCGCTGCAGATCGACGTGATGGCGCAGCGCGTGGCGGACGAATATGGCATCGAGGTGGTGTTCGAAACCTGCCCGTTCGAGACCGCTCGCTGGCTGCAGGGTCCGCAGGACAAGATCGACGCCTTCATCGACCGCCACAAGACCGCCATCGCCGAGGATATCGACGGCGCCGTCGTATTCCTCGCCAAATCGTCGTGGGAGGTCGGTTACTCGCAGGAAAAATATCCTGACGTGATCTTCGCCAAGACACGCGAGCGCGCGACATGACCGCCAACGCGCCAGCCAACGGTGCGGGCGACGCGCTGCTCGACCGGGCCGAAACGCTCTGGGAGATCGTCGTCCGCGTCTGGAATACGAGCTTCGTGGGCTACAATGTCGGCGACGGGCTGGTCGCGCTTGTCGTACTGGCGCTCGCGTTTCTGGTGCGCGGCCTGTTCTCCCATCTGGTGCTGCGGCGCCTGATCGCGTTCGCCGACCGCAGCGACAACAGTCTCGACGGCAAGGTGATCAACGCCCTGAAAGGGCCGGTCAAGCTGATCCCGGTGATTATCGGCGTCTATATCGCGTTCACGATCGTGGATTTTCATGCCGAGACGGCGCCGGTGAACGGCACGCAAGTGGTGGAATCCCTTGTGGTGATCGCCCTGTTCTGGGCGCTTCACAATGTGGTTGTGCCGGTCGCCTTTCTGATGACCCGGCTGCGCAAGGCGCTGACGCCGGTGATGGTCGACTGGCTGGCCAAGTTTCTGCGCATCCTGTTCGTTGTGATCGGCGCAGCCGCCGTCCTGCAGATCTGGGGCATACCGGTCGCGCCGGTGATCGGGGGGCTCGGGCTTCTGGGCGTCGCTATTGGTCTGGGCGCGCAGGATTTGTTCCGCAATCTCATCGCAGGCATTCTGATCCTGACCGAAAAGCGCTTCGTGCCGGGCGAATGGATTCTGGTGGACGGCGTGGTGGAGGGTACGGTGGTGGAGATCAATTTCCGCTCCACCCTCGTGCGCCGGTTTGACCGCAGCCCGGTCTATGTGCCCAACTCCAAGCTTGCCGACAACGCGGTGACCAATTTCACGCGGATGAGTCACCGCCGCATCCGGTGGATCATTGGCGTGGAGTACAAGACCACCACCGCGCAGCTGCAGTACATCCGCGACAAGGTGCTGGACTATATCCAGAACAATCCCGAATTCGCCAGGCCGCCTGAAGTGCCGACCTTCATGCATGTGGACAGTTTCGGGCCGTCCTCAATCGATTACCTTCTGTACTGCTTCACGATCACGACCAATTGGGGCGAGTGGCTCAGGATCAAGGAAGAGCTGGCGTTCGAGCTCAAGAAGATCGTGGAGGAGGCGGGCACAGCCTTCGCCTTCCCGTCGACCAGCGTCTATATGGATGACGGCGCAGAAATCTTCGTCCCGCCCGCCGTGCGCGCCCATGCGGGCGACCCAGCCGGCACGGCGCCATTGCCCGATTCAGTCGCCCGCGGCGGCGCCGACGCCAATGAAGCCGGCACAAGCGAGACGGTTTCGGGCGAAGCGGAAAGCGGCGAAAGCGAGCGCTGAAGCGGCTGACGTTGTTGAGGCGATGCGCCCGAGTCAGGCCTCGTCGTCGAGCGGTTTGGGTTCGACCATTTTCACCGCAATGATGGATATCCCATAGAGCCCGAACATCGCCGCGCCCAGGAAGATCTGGCTGATCGGATCGGGCGGCGTCACGAAGGCGGCGAAGGCGGCGATGCCTACCAGGGCATATTTCCAGGATTTGATCAGTGTTTCACTGGTCAGCAGCCCCGCCTTCCCCAGCAGGGACAGGAGCACGGGCAGCTGGAAGCTGATGCCGAAGGCAAGGATCAGCGTGGTGACGAGATTGAGATACTCCGACACCCGGGTCAGCAGTTGTATACTGGCGCGCCCCTCGACCGGCGCCTGTTCCTGGCCCAGCGCGAAGCTCATGACGAAGGGCAGGATGATGTAGTAGACGAAGGCCATGCCCGCCGTGAACAGCACCGGGGCGGCGACGAGGAAGGGCGCAAACGCCAGGCGCTCATTCTTGTACAGGCCCGGCCGCACGAAGGCCCAGACCTGATAGGCCATGACCGGGAAGGCCAGCACGATGGCGCCGAACAAGGCGAGCTTCAGCTTGACGAAGAAGAATTCCAGCGGCGCAGTGAAGATTAGTTGGAGGGCGAGGTCGTCGCCGCGCACCTGCCGGGCTGCGTTCTCGAACGGGACAAGGAGGAAATTATAGATCGCCTCGGCGGCGATGAAGCAGATCACGAAGCCCACCGCCAGCGCGCCCAGGGTCACAATCAGGCGCGAGCGCAGCTCTTCAAGGTGCGCCATCAGCGGCGCGCGCGAGGCTTCAACCTCGTCTTCAGGGTCCGTCTGCGCGCCCATGATGCTAGTCCGTCTGTCCGGGGTCTTGCGCCGGGGCCGGGGGCCGGGCGCGGCCGGCCAGGCGCGGATGCTCGCGAATATCGGCGGGGCGCGGCTCAGCCGGCGGATCGACCTCGGCCATGGCTTCAGCTTCGGCCTTTTTCAGCTCGGCGCGAATCTCGTTGACCGGGTTGGATTTCTTCAAGGCTTCGATTTCCTGGCGCAGTTCGGACAGCTCCGCCTCGCGGCCCAGCTCGTCAAAACTGCGCTGAAAATCACGCGCCATCGCACGCATCTTGCCCATGAAGCGGCCCGCCTTGCGCACCATGAGCGGCAGGTCTTTGGGGCCAACCACCACAAGGGCGAGGATGACGATGATCAGCAGCTCGGGAGCGCCGATACCCGGGTTCATCGCCTAGCTCCCGGTACGTTCGTCCTCGCGGCGC
Source organism: Hyphomonadaceae bacterium ML37 (assembly GCA_027627685.1). NCBI lineage: Bacteria > Pseudomonadati > Pseudomonadota > Alphaproteobacteria > Hyphomonadales > Hyphomonadaceae > Hyphomonadaceae bacterium ML37. Next base: position 2,215,503 of record CP091241.1, on the reverse strand, counting down.
GGCTCGGCCGTGCGACCCGCCTCCGAGCCGAGGGCGCCGGAGGGGGTGGGGGTTTCGTCCGCGCCGGCGGATTCGTCCTCGTCCTTGAGGCCCTTGCGGAAGGCGGTTATGCCCTTGGCCATGTCGCCCATCAGCGCGGATATCTTGCCGCGCCCGCCAAACAGCACGAGCAGCAGCAGCGCCACGACGATAAGTCCTGTCCAGTGCGCACCCATGAAGACGTCTCCTTGACACCCGGTCCGCGCGCTGCAGCGCGCTCTCCTAATTTCTAGAGGATAATCATGGCCTGGTCCAATGGCGCGGGCGCCCGCATGCACGCTTGAAACCTGCGCCGGACCGGACAAAGCTCGGCGCTGATACACGTCCCAGCTCAGGAGCCCCCATGGCCTGGACCAGCTTCGCCGTCACACAGGACGGCCCGATCGCCCGTCTCACGCTGAACCGCCCGGACAAGCGCAACACCATGACGCCGGCCTTCTGGCGCGAGCTGCCCGAGGCGGTGATGGCGCTGTCGGACGCAGGGCGCACCCGGGTGCTGATCGTGGACGCCGAAGGCCCGGTGTTCAGCGCCGGTATGGATATCTCGGTGTTTACTGATCCCGGCGCCCTGTCGACCGGCAGCGCGGCGGCGCGCGAAGCTTTCCTGACCGCCGCCACCGCCCTGCAGGACGCCTTCACGGCGTTCGAGCGCGCGCGCTTTCCCGTCATAGCCGCCGTGCAGGGGCCCTGCGTGGGCGGGGCGGTGGACATGATCACGGCCTGCGATCTGCGTTACGGGACGGATGTGGCGTGGCTGAGCATCGAGGAAACCAATATCGCCATGTTCGCCGATGTGGGCACGCTGCAGCGCTTGCCCAAGCTGATCCCTGAAGGCGTGGCGCGCGAGCTGGCCTATACCGGCGCCAGGCTGGACGCGCAGCGGGCTGAACGGCTGGGCCTCTATAACGCGGTGCTCGACACGGCTGACGCCCTGCGCACCCATGTAGATGCGGTGGCGCGCGAGATCGCCGCCAAGGCGCCGCTGGCCATCAGCGGCGTGAAGCGCTCCTTCCTCTATGCGCGCGACCATGCGGTAAGTGACGCGCTGGAACAGGCCATGGTGCTGCAGGCGAGCCTGTGGAACCCGGCTGACATCATGGAGGCGATCACCGCCCGGGCAGAAAAGCGCGAGGGCGCCTATCAGGCGCTGGCGCCGGTGCGGCGCATGGGGCGAAGCGCGCCGGACACAGACTGATCCAGATGGGTCAGAGCACCTGGTTGGTGATGTAGTCTTCCTGCTCATCCTCATCGACCAGCGCTTCGCTGATCAGCGCGCCTTTCACGCTGATGCCTGCGGCGATGACGCTGGCCGGATCGCCGGTGCGCAAGGGGTGCCAGTCGGGCAGGGGTTTGCCTTCATCAATCAGCCGGTAGGCGCAGGTGTCCGGCATCCAGCCCAGCTGGCCGATCCGGTCGGGCGTCAGCTTCACGCAGCCTGGAACTTTTGCATGGCGGTTGGCGTAGTCACGGCAGCGCACGGTCTTCAGATCGAGCAGTCGGCAGGCGAGCGAGGTGCGCCAGACCGATCCGTCGTCATCCTCCAGAAGCAGGGTGCAGCAACGCCCGCACCCGTCGCACAGCGATTCCCACTCGGCTTGCGTCATTTGCGCCAGCGTCTTTGTTTCGTAAAACGGGTCATTGGGGGCCATCGCCCGAATTTAGCCGCGAAAGCGCGCTGTTAACAGCGCACCGCAGCACAGTGACACAGGAGCGCACGATCACGTACCGGGCCGACCATACTGCGCCGTTCGGCGCGCGCCTGCGGCGCGCCGCGCTGCCGATTCTGGGCGGCGTCCTGCTATTGCTGGTCTGTCTCGGAGCCGTCGCCGGCGGCGTCACCTGGCGCTGGGCGTTCCATGATCTGCCCGAGCTGCCCGAAGACATTGGCGCGCTGTGGGACGTGCGCATGGAGCCGTCGGTGACGGTCCTGGCCAATGACGGGACGGTGATGGCGGTGCGTGGCCCGCTATACGGACGCCGTGTGCGTCTGGAAGAGATGCCCGCTCATTTGCCGCAAGCCTTCCTGGCCATCGAGGACCGGCGATTCTTCGAGCATGACGGCGTGGATCTGCACGGGCTGGCGCGGTCCTTGTGGGTCAATCTGCGCGCCGGCCGCACCGAGCAGGGCGGCTCCACCCTGACCATGCAGCTGGTGAAAAACCTGGTGCTTAGCCCTGAGCGCAGCCTGCGCCGCAAGCTTCAGGAAATGCGCCTGGCGCGCCAGCTGGAGCGGCGGCTGAGCAAGCAGGAAATTCTCGAACTCTACCTCAACCGGGTTTACCTGGGCGAACAGGCCTATGGCGTGGAAGCGGCGGCACGGCGCTATTTCCAGACCACCACCGCTGAGCTCACCTTGCAGGAGTCGGCGCTGCTCGCTTCCCTGCCCAAGGCGCCCACGCGTCTCGCCCCGACCGACAACATGGAAGCGGCGCTGGCGCGCACGCGTCTGGTGCTGACGTCCATGCTGGACGAGGGTTTCATCGATCCCATCGCGTACATGACCGCGTCGGCGATCCCGGCCGAAGTGGCCGAAGCGCTGCTGGCGCCCGGTGACGCGCAGGCCTCCGGCCACCCGTTCGACGCGGCCGTCGCCGAAGCTCTGGCGATTCTGGGCGAGGACCGGGCCATTCCTGATCTGGTCATCACGACGACCATCGACCTGGCGCTGCAGCGCGCGGCCCAAGCCGCGCTCAACGCGGTGCTGGACGAGCAGGGTGAAGCGCGTCAGGCGGGCGAGGGCGCGCTGGTGGCGCTGGGCCCCGACGGTCAGGTGCGCGCGCTGGTGGGCGGGCGCGATTACCGCCTGAGCCAGTTCAACCGCGCCACCCAGGCGCGCCGTCAGCCGGGATCGGCCTTCAAGCCCATCGTGTTCGCTGCGGCGTTCGAGGCGGGCATGAGCCCGGCCACGACCTTCAATGACGGCCCCATCGATATTGACGGATGGAGCCCGGTGAATTTCGGCGGACGGTTTCTGGGACGCATCACCATCGCCGACGCCCTGAAGCGCTCGGTCAACACCGTGGCGGCGCAGGCGGGCGTGCGCGCAGGGATGACCAATGTCACCGCGCTGGCCGCGCGCATGGGGTTGAGCACGCCGATGCTGCCTGTGCCCGCCATGACGCTGGGGGCGGGCGAGGTGCAGCTACTGGAGCTGACCGGCGCGTACGCAGTGTTCGCCCGCGATGGCTGGCGGCGCGACCCCTATCTGGTGCGCGAGATCCGCAGCGCCCGAGGCGAGCTGATCTGGGAAGTGGACCCTGCGGACGACGGCGAATCGGTGCTCACGGTCGAACATGCCCGCTGGGTCAGCACGATGCTGCAGAGCGTAATCATCGACGGCACCGGCACGCGGGCGCGGGTGCCCGGCCATACGGCGGCGGGCAAGACCGGCACCAGCCAGAACAGCCGCGACGCCTGGTTCCTCGGCTATACCGCCCACCTCACCGCCGGGGTGTGGGTCGGCAATGACGACGATACGCCGATGGAGGGGGTGACCGGGGGGCAGCTGCCGGCCGAGATCTGGAGCCGGTTCATGATTGCGGCCCATGAAGGGGTCGAGCCCGCGCCACTGACCGCGCCCGCCCCGCGCCGCCGCAGCGAACGCGACGAGCGGCTGGCGGCGTTCTATTCCTCGCTGGCGTCACGCTTTGACGCCGAACTGGACGCCTCGGGCGGCTGAATGCGCAGCTCGGAGCGCAATTCAGCCAGCTCTATGCGCAGCGCGCGAACCTCGTCGAGCAGCTGGACGCGCTCGTCATGGGCGAGCTGCTGACGCTCGTCCTCGGCGTCGAAATGCTTGGACTGCATGGAGTCCACGATCACCGCGATGAACAGGTTGAGCACCGCGAAGCTGGTCAGCACGATAAAGCCGACAAAGAATATCCAGGCGAACGGATGCTCGGCGATCACCGGGCGGGCCACGCCCATGGACCAGCTTTCCAGCGTCATCACCTGGAACAGGGTGAAGGCCGACGCGCCCAGATTTTCAAAGAATTGCGGGTGGGTGCCCGCGAACATCATCGAGCCCATCACCGCGCCGACATAGAAGATCACGGTGAGCACCAGGATGATGGCGCCCATGCCGGGGATCGCCTTGCCCAGCGCTTCCACCACCCGGCGCATTTCGGGCACGACCGAGAACAGGCGGAACAGGCGCAGCACCCGCAGCGCCCGCAGCACGGTGAACGCGCCTGCGTCCGGAACGAGCGACAGGGCCACTACCGAAAAGTCGAACCAGTTCCAGCCCGAGCGGAAGAAATTCTGGCGCTGGACGATCAGCTTGAGGGCGATCTCGATGACGAACACCGCGATGATCGCGCGGTCCGCCCAGTGGAGCACGGTGACCGCACTGGCGGGCAGGTCATAGGTCATTAGGCCCAGGATCGCCGCGTTGATCAGGATCAGCGTGGTGATGGTGTTGCGAAAGCCCGCGCTGGCCACAAACCGGGCGATGGGGCCTTCAGGCTTTGGGGCAGGCTCGAGGGCAAGGGTCATGGCGCGGACCGGTATGTGAGGGTGTGGACGGGACGAAAGAGGTAGGGTGCGCTGCTGCGCACTGCAATCGGGATCAGGCGGCGTCGGCGGCAATGACGTGGACGGCGTCCGGATCGAGGGAGAGGCGCACAGCGTCGCCCTGACGGTGACGCGCCGAGAGCAGCGTGCGCGCCATGACCTCGCGGTCGCCGTCGGCCAGATGGCACACCAGACGCAGCTGGCCTACGCCCGCCCGGCGCTCGGCGATGGTCGCCAGCGCCCCTTCAGAGTCAGCGCGCCCGACCTGGATCGATTCAGGGCGCGCCAGCACGCAGACTTTCGCTCCGTCCGCAAATCCCGGCGCAGGCGCATCACCCAGAAGCGTTTGCGCGCGGCCATTCGACACCACCGCGTCAAACACCTCCACCTCGCCCAGAAGCCGGGCGGCGGTGAGCGAGTTCGGGCGCAGGTAGAGCGCGTCGGGCGCGCCGGTCTGGATGATGCGGCCCTCGCTCATCAGCGCGATCGTGTCGGCCAGCGCCAGCGCCTCTTCCGCGTCATGGGTGACCAGCAAGGTGGCGGCCTCGCTCTCGCGCAGGGCGCGGGCGGTGGTTTCGCGCAACTCAGCGCGCAGGCGCCGGTCAAGCCCGGAGAAGGGCTCGTCCATCAGAACGACGTCAGGATGGGGCGCCAGCGCCCGGGCGAGGGCCACGCGCTGCTGCTCGCCGCCGGATAGCTGGTGGGGGAAGGCGTGCGCTCTCCCCTCCAGCTCAACGGACCTGAGGCGCGCCATCGCCTGTGTGCGCCGGTGGGCGCGGTCGCCATCGCGCAGACCGAAGGCCGTGTTGTCCAGCGCCGACAGGTGGGGAAACAGCGCGTAGTCCTGAAACACCACGCCGCAGCGGCGCTCTTCAGGCGGGACGTGGACGCCCGGTCCGCTCCACATCTTGTTCTCGAAACGGATATCGCCGCCGTCGAGCCGCTCCAGTCCGGCGATGGCGCGCAGAAGCGAGGATTTGCCCGAGCCGGACGGGCCCAGCAGCGCCGTAACCCGCCCGCAGGTCAGGCGCAGATCGGCGCCGTCCACCGCCGGGCGGCCGGGCGCGAAACGGACTGTGGCGGCGCGCACATCCAGGACACGGTCATCCAGGATCAATGGCCCGCCTCCGGCCGCACAGCTTCGGCACGCACGCCTTCTGCACGCACGATGCGCCGGGCGATCCAGATCATCGGAGGCAGGGCCACAGCCGCGATCAGCAAGGCGGGCAGGGCCGCTTCGCCAAGGCGTTCATCAGATGCGTAATTGTGCGCAATCACAGCCAGGGTGTCGAAATTGAAGGGTCTCAGGATCATCGTTGCGGGCAGTTCTTTAAGCACTTCAACGAAAACCAGAAGGGCGGCCAGCAGCGCGCCTTGTGTGATCAGCGGCCAGTGCACGCGCCGCGCGGTCTCGCGCGCGCTGGCGCCCAGCGTGCGCGCCGCGCCGTCCAGAGTGGGCGTGACGCGCGACAGGGCGCTGTCGGCCGGACCGATGGCGGCTGCGGCGAAGCGCGACAGATAGGCGAAGATCAGCGCGGCGATCCCGCCTGTGAGCATGACCGGGAAGACGGCGCCGAACAGCCCGGTCCAGGCCGCATCGATCCAGGTCTGCATGACGCCAAGGATCGCCAATACGCCCATGGCGGCCACAGCGCCCGGCACCGCGTAGCCAAGCCCGGCGACGCGCGCCGCCACTGCGCCCCGGCGCGTGCCGGTTCGAAGCGCGTAAGCGGCGGCAAGGCCCAGCATCGCCGCGAGCACGCCCGCGATGACGGCGAGCAGAACGGCGTTCTGGGCGGCGCTGGCAAGGTCGCGGGTCACGGGCGCATTCAAGGCCCGGTAGGTGAGGCGTCCCAACGGGATCACCATGCCCAGAAGGACCGGGGACAGGCAGAGCGCCGCTGCCGCCAGACCGCGAATCGGCGACAGGACGATCCGGCGCGACGGACGCCGGCGGCCCGACGCGCTGGTCTGGCGGGCGCGGGCGCGCTGGGCGCGCTCCAGGGCGAAGATCAGGAAGGCGATGGCGACCAGAATGAGGGCCAGGCGCGCGGCGTCCGCCGTCGCGCCTTCACCGGCCCAGGCGCGGATCAGACCCACGGTCAGGGTCGGCGCGCCCAGATGGGCCACCGCGCCGAAATCGGCCAACGTCTCCATGACCACCAGCGCCAGACCGGCGGCGATGGCGGGGCGGGCCATGGGCATGGCGGCGCGCAGGAATGCCTCGCGCGGACGGGCGCCGAGCGTGCGGGCGGCTTCATAAGCGTCTGAGGATTGACCGGCGAACGCTTCGCGCGCCAGGAGATAGACATATGGGTAGAGCGTCAGGCCCAGCACCAGCCCTGCGCCGGTGGCGCCGCGCACCGTTGGCAGCATGCCCAGCGGTCCGGCAGCCTGGGTCAGGTCAAACCAGCCATAGGCGGCGGCGTAGGCGGGCACCGCCAGCGGCAGGGCCAGCAGCCATTCAAACACGCCGCGCCCGGCAAACTCATAGCGCGCCACCAGCCAGGCCAGGCCCGACCCCAGCACGACCGCCAGGCCGCCGGAGATGACCGTCACCTGCAGCGTGTTCAGGAGATAGACCGGCAGGCGGGTTGACCAGAGATGGGCCAGATAGCCTGACCACTCGCCCGAAACGGCCAGCGCCGCCACCGCAACAAGCGGGGCGGCGCAGGCGATGGCGGCGATCAGGGCGGGCCAGACCGGATAGGCCTGGCGCAGACGCGGGCTTACGGCCATCCGACGCGGTCAAAGATGCGTTGTGCGGCAGTGGCGTTCTCGCCCAGCCGGTTGACGTTCACCGGGTCCGGCGTGATCTGCGGATAGGCGGCGAGCACATCATTGTCGTAGGTGACGCCCGCCACGACCGGGAATTCATTGGTCAACTCGGCGAACTGGCGCTGGCCGTGCTCGGTCAGCAGAAAGGCGAGGAACGCTAGGGCGTTGTCGCGGTTGGGGGCGTTCGCCGCCAGACCTGCGCCGGAAATGTTGAACGGGGCGCCGCGTCCGGCCAGCGAGGGGAAGACAATGTCGACCGCCTCGGCCACGGCGCGGTCAGCCGGATCCTCGGTGCGCTGGAGCCGGGCGAGGTAATAGTGGTTCACAATGGCGATGTCGCATTCGCCTGCGGCCACGGCGCGGATCTGGTCGGTATCCCCGCCCTGCGGCGCGCGAGCGATGTTGGCCGCGACACCGGCGGCCCAGGTTTCGGCCTGCTCAGGGCCCACCGCATCGATCAGACCGGCGAGAAGCGATTGATTATACACATTGTTCGACGAACGCACGCACAGGCGGCCGCGCCAGCGCTCGCCGGCGACATCGAGGAAGTCGGTGATTTCCGAGGCGTTCACACGATCCCGGGCGAAGACCACGACACGCACCCGGCTGGCGAAGCCGAACCAGTGGCCGTCGGGATGGCGCAGATTGGCCGGCACGGCGTTGAGTGTATCGGCGAGCTCGGGCGCAGGCTGGAACAGTCCGGCCTGATCGGCGCGCCAGAGCCGGCCCGCGTCCACGGTGATGACCACATCGGCCTGGGAGCGGGCGCCCTCGGCGCGCATGCGTTCGATCAGCTGGTCGGCGGGCGCCTCCAGGACGTTGACGCGAATGCCGGTTTCTTCGGTGAAGGCCGCGTAGACGGCCGCATCCGAGGCGTAGTGGCGGGCGGTGAACAAGTTGATCTCGCCCGCGTCAGCGGCGCTGGAGACCTCTGCGGCCTCGGGCGCGCAGGCGGACAGGGAGAGGGCGGCGATGGCGCCAGCGGCGAAAAGGCGTTTCAACATGGCGGGCAGTCCCCGGAACAGATGACAGGGCGCATAGCCCTTCGCCATGCGCATGCTATCTGTGTGGCATTTTTGAGAACGCTTCGCAAGAGCATGGGACGCAGCTGCGGCGCCGGGACGCGGCCCGTGCGCCCATGGCCCGCTTCGATCTGCCGATTGACATCACAATCGCGTGAGCGAAACGGGTGGCGGGAGGGAGTGGTGGGCGGCACAAGGATCGAACTTGTGACCCCTTCGGTGTGAACGAAGTGCTCTACCGCTGAGCTAGCCGCCCGAAAAGAGGCTGGTCGTATACGTTGGCGCCTCTGCGCGGTCAAGCGGACGGACGCAGACGCAGGGGGGGATAAAAATATTTACCGCCTTGGCCTCGTCACACTTCCGTCAAGAAGAAATATCACCTATAGACCCATGCAGCGCCTGAACGACACAGGTCTGTTCCGGTCGTTTCCTTTTCAACAACGAACCCGCCGCGCGTGACTGGTGACGCGTGGATAAGGAGGTCCTCCCCATGGCCAGCAATGATTTTTGCACCCGCGAAGGTGCTCTCCGTCTCAAAGAGCGCATCGAAGCGTACTGGAAAGAACGTGGCTACGACGTGTCCGTCGAGCTGCAGGAAGCTGGCTTCATGCCGGCGATGCGTTCGGCGCGCACTGATGTGCGCTCCAACATGGTCAACGGCATGCCCCGGCCTGCCAATGACCGCGGTCAGGAACGCCGCAGCGCCTGACGCTGCGTGATCAGCCCGGCGGTCAGCGCCGGCAGATCCTTGTATGAATTGAAAAGCCGGTCCGCGCCCAGCGTGCGGACCGGTTTTTCGTCATAGCCGTTTTCAAACAGGATGATGCCGGCGCCCGCAGCCCGCGCGGCCTCGAAGTCGACGCGCGAATCGCCCACCAGGATGTCGCCCGCCTCAACCGGGGCGCCGCCCAGCGCCATCAGAACATGAGCCGGATCAGGCTTCTTGGCCGGCGAATCTTCAGCCCCGACAATGCGTTCGAAGCGATCCGCCAGGTCCAGCGCCTGCAGAAGCGGGACCGCCAGCCAGCCCGGCTTGTTGGTGCAGACAGACAGGCGGGCGCCCGCATCGGCCAGCTCATCCAGCGCCGCCTCGACGCCGGGGAAAGGCCGCGACAGATCGGCGATCCCCTCGCGATACACCGACAGGAAAAGCTCAAGCGCGCCAGACAATTCGTCTTCGGGCGGCGCGGCGCGGCCGGCATTGGCGAAGGCGCGTTCGATGAGGGCGCGCGCGCCGCGGCCCACCATGGCGCGCACGTCTGACAGGGGGACAGGGTCGAGGCCCGCCGGCGCGATGGCGGCGTTGAGGGCGCGCACCAGGTCCGGCGCGGTATCCACCAGCGTGCCGTCAAGGTCGAAGGCGATTCGGGCGCCGGATAGCGATGGATGGCGATTCATGGCTATCCCCCCTTTATGCGCCCAGACTATCCCCGCAATTTGCGGGTCCTCAAAGCCCGTGACGGGCACATGAGCCGGCCGGACGGGGACATAAATCAGGTCCCAAGGCACATCACCCCGGCGATGTGGTCGCACAGCGCGCGCAGGTGCGCTATAGGGCGGCTCACAGGCGGCGCGCCGCCGATCTGGCGCCCAGACCCGGGACAGGAGACGTGATGACACACCGAGCGCGCGCCGCCGTGATACTCGCCGCCGGACAGGGCACCCGCATGAAATCGGCTCTGGCCAAACCGCTGCACGCGGTCGCCGGACGCGCCATGCTGGACTGGAGCCTGGATCTGGCGCGCGCCGCCGGAGCCGAGCGGATCGTGACCGTCTGGGGCGCCCACAGCCCGGCCGTGCGTGACCGGGCCGCAGCCGCCGGCGCCGTGACCGTGCTGCAAGACCCGCCTTCGGGCACCGGGCATGCGGTGCGCCAAGCGCAAGCCGCGCTCGCGGGGTTTGAGGGCGATGTGATCGTGCTTTACGCCGACACGCCGCTGATCCGGCCGGAAACCGTCGAGGCGGTGTTCGCGGCGCTGGATGAGGCGGCGGTGGCGGTGCTGGGCTTCGAGCCGGACGCGCCGGGCGGATATGGCCGCCTGATCGAATCGGCGCCCGGCGTGCTGGAAGCGATCGTGGAGGCCAAGGACGCGAGCGAGCAGCAGCGCGCGGTGCGCCTGTGCAATTCGGGTGTGATCGCCTGCCGGGCGGAGCACCTCTGGGGCTGGCTGGCGGCGCTGAAAAACGACAACGCCAAGGGCGAATACTATCTGACCGACATTGTCGCCATGGCGCGCGCGGACGGGCTGGACGCGCGCGTCGTGCGGGCCGATGAGCGCGAGGTGCTGGGCGTCAATGACCGGGCCGATCTGGCCGCCGCCGAGGCCGCCTTCCAGACGCGCCGCCGCGCAGAGGCGATGACCGCCGGGGTGACGCTGACCGCGCCCGAAACCGTCTTCTTCAGCCATGACACGCAAATTGAAGCCGACGTGGTGATCGAGCCCCATGTGGTGTTCGGCCCGGGCGTTTCGGTGGCGGGCGGCGCGGTGATCCGGGCATTCAGCCATCTTGAAGGCGCTTATGTCGGCCCGGACTGCGAGGTCGGACCTTACGCCCGGCTGCGCCCCGGCGCGGTGCTGGAGGCGGGGGCGAAAGTGGGCAATTTTGTCGAGGTGAAAAAATCCCGCCTGGGGGAGGGCGCAAAAGCCAATCACCTGTCCTATATCGGAGATAGCGATGTGGGCGCGAAGGCCAATATCGGCGCCGGGACGATCACCTGCAATTATGACGGGTTCTTCAAGCACCGCACGGTGATCGGGGAGGGCGCCTTCATCGGGTCGAACTCCTCGCTTGTGGCGCCGGTGGAGATCGGGGCCGGGGCGATGACCGGGTCAGGCTCGGTGATCACCGGCGACGTGCCGGCCGACGGGCTGGGCCTCGCCCGGGCGCGTCAGGAGACCAAGCCCGGATGGGCCGCCAGATTCCGCGCAGCCATGAGCGCGAAAAAGACCAAAAGCAAGGACTGAGCATGACCGATCTGAAAAGCCGCCTCACCGATCCCACCCTCCTCAAGAGCGCCTCTTTCATTGATGGCGGCTGGGTGGACAGCTCTGACAGCTTCGAGGTGCGCAACCCCGCCGACCGCTCGGTGGTGGCCAAGGTGGCCGATGTGGGCGCCGGCGGCGCGCACCGGGCGATCGACGCGGCGGCCCGCGCCTTCCAGACTTGGAAGAAGACCTCGGTGTTCGAGCGCGCCCGCATCGTGCGGCGTTGGCATGAGCTGATCGTGGAGCACGCCTCGGATCTGGGCGCCATCATCACGGCTGAAATGGGCAAGCCCTATAAGGAAGCGCGCGGCGAGGTGGTCTACGGCGCCGGTTTCGTGAGCTGGTCAGCCGAAGAAGCCATGCGCCTGCATGGCGAGACCCTGCCGACCCAGGCGCCGGGCACGCGCGGCTGGACGCTGCGCCAGCCGGTGGGTGTGGTCGCCTGCATCACGCCGTGGAATTTCCCCTCCGCCATGATCACCCGCAAATGCGCCCCGGCGCTGGCGGCGGGCTGCACGGTGGTGGTCAAGCCCGCGCCGGAAACCCCGCTGTCGGCGTTGGCGTTGGCCGAGCTTGCCAAGCGGGCCGGCTTCCCGGCGGGCGTGTTCAATGTGATCAATGGCAAGGCCGAGGTGCTGGGCCCGGTCATGACCGGCGCGCCGGCGGTGCGCATGATCGGCTTCACCGGCTCGACGGAAGTCGGCAAGCTGTTGATGCGTCAGGCCGCTGACGGCATCAAGCGCGTCTCGCTGGAGCTGGGCGGCAATGCGCCCTTTCTGGTGATGGACGACGCCGATGTGGAGCTCGCCGCCGATGGCGTGATGGCCAGCAAGTTCCGTGCGGCGGGCCAGACCTGCGTGTCGGCCAACCGGATCATCGCCCAGGACGCCATCGCCGACGCCCTGATCAAGGCGCTCAAGCGCCGGGTGGAGAAGCTGAAAGTCGGCTCCGGCTTTGACGAGCGCACCAATGTCGGCCCGTTGATCCATGAAGAGGCCGTCGAACACGTCTCCGCCCTGGTGGAGGATGCGCGCACGCGCGGCGCCAAGGTGCTGGTCGGCGGCCAGTCTTTGTCGGCCAAGATGGGCGGGGCGTTCTACGCGCCGACCCTGATCGAGGCGGGCGACGATCAGGGGCTGGACATGGCGTCAAACGAGATTTTCGGCCCCGTGGCCACGGTCTACCGCGCCGCTGACGAGGCGGAGATGATCCGCCTGGCCAATGACACGCGCCACGGGCTGGCCGCGTATCTCTACACCAATGATGTGGGCCGGGTGCACCGCATGAGCGAGGCGCTGGAGTTCGGCATGGTAGGCGTCAACGCGCCCATGGTCGGCTCGCCCTCCACACCCTTTGGCGGGATGAAGGAATCGGGCATTGGCCGCGAGGGCGGTAAATGGGGTGTGGAGGAATTCACCGAGCTGAAATTCGTCATGTTGGGAGGCGTGGACAGATGAGCAGAGGCGAAAACACCCAAAAGGCCGCTAGCATCTTCGAGCGTGCGGGATATGTAGATGCATTTTATCGATCAAGGCATTTGAGGAATGAGCAGATCGCGCGATACGTCGCAGCGCTCGAAGATGCATCACCTGACCGGACCTTACAAAGCAAGCGCATTGTTGATCTTGGCGCTGGCGTTGGGCGGTTTGCGAGGCCCTTCGCGCGTGCGGTGGGCGAAGGCGGTCATGTAATTGCCCTCGATGCGTCCCAAGCCATGTGCGAACAACTCACGCAATCAGCCATGGATGAGTCGTTATCCATAAAGGCGTTGCGTGCTGATTTCTCAGACCTCGTGACCCAGCCCCCTGATCCGGGCCGTGAGTTAGTAGAGTCTGTTCGCCTTTCTTTCTGGGTTGATGTGGTTGGTCAAGGCCCGGTGAGCGGAGCTTGCGCGTAGCTCAAGCGAGCCGGGCCGGGGGTGACGGGTTCGCTCGGCGTAGACACAGGGCGCAAGCCCACCAAGCGCGGTGTGCGGACGCTGGGTGTTGTAGTCGATCCTCCACGCCTCGATCAGGCCGCGTGCTTCGTGTAGCGACGAGAACAGGTGCTCGTTCAGGCACTCATCGCGGAACCGACCGTTGAAGCTCTCCACGAAGGCATTCTGGGTAGGCTTTCCAGGTGCGATATAGTGCCATTCCACGCCGCTCTCTTTCTGCCAGCGCAGAAGCGCGTGACTGGTCAGTTCGGTGCCGTTGTCGCTCACGATCATGCGCGGCGTTCCTCGCTGCTCGATCAGACGATCAAGCTCACGGGCCACGCGCATCCCAGACAGCGAGGTATCGACCACGACGGCCAAGGCCTCCCGCGTAAAGTCGTCGACCACGCATAGCGTCCGGAAGCGCCGCCCGTCTGACAGCGCGTCAGAGACGAAGTCCAGGCTCCAGCGATGGTTCGCCGCCACGGGCAACAGGATCGGGCGCCGGGTTCCCACGGCCCGCTTGCGGCCACGCCGCCGCCGGACCGCCAGCCCTTCCTCTCGGTAGAGCCGGTAGATCTTCTTGTGGTTCGCATAAAGGCCCTCGCGCTCGAGCAGTATGCCCAGCCGGCGATAGCCGAACCGGCGACGCTCGCCGGCGATATCTCGCAGGCGCGTGCGCAAGACGTCATCGTCGCTTGAGCGCTTCTGATACTGGAAGGTCGATCGGTCCAGCTCTGCAAGGGCGCAGGCCCGACGTTCGCTCAGACCGTGCCGGGTCACCATGTGGTGCACGGCCTGGCGCTTAACGTCGGGCGTCAGAAGTTTTTTGCTGCGATGTCCTTCAGTGCTGCATTGTCCAGCATGGCATCGGCCAGAAGCCGCTTCAGCCGGCTGTTCTCCAGCTCCAGCACCTTCAGACGCTGGGCATCGGACACCGACATCCCGCCGAACTTGGCCTTGTATTTGTAAAAGGTTGCGTCGGAGATGCCGTACTTGCGGCAGACCTCCTTCGTGCTCACACCGGCGTCGTGCTCGCGCAGCATGCCGATAATCTGCTCTTCCGAATAACGGCTCTTTCGCATGGTCCATCCTCTCCTCGATGGACTCTACCATTCAATGGCCGGAATTCACGGGGCTGGGTCACTCGCTGACTTGGAGCCCTCAGACATTATATGGAGTTCAGAAAGCATCCATTTGGTTGAGGATGTGTATAAACTTGCTAAGTCGGCAGCGACTATCCTTCGCCCTGGTGGAATTTTCGCAATACGTACATCGTCGCATCAGCAACTGATTGATCGAGATTGGTACGCTTTTTTTCCGCGTGCTCGCAGGATCGACCTCGAGCGGCACCCAAGTACACCGTTGCTTCAAGATGCGCTCGAAACCGCAGGATTCAAGAAGGTTCGTCATATTTTGATTGATGATTCGAGCGTCTTGTCGGGCCAAGATTATGCCGATATTCATCGCGATCAGTGTTACTCAACGCTAGCTCTGCTTGACGCGGCTGAGTTCGACAGCGGCCTTGAGCATCTAACGATTAAGATGCATGGTAGGCAATGGGTCGAAAGAGATATGAGAATGACTCTAACCATCTGTGAGAGTGGTCATTAGATGCTTAAGGCTTTACGAGTACTGGAGCTGGCGCTGATCTTGGCAACAGCAATCATATTGCTTTTCTTTCAGCAAATTTCTAACTTTATTGAATTTGACATAATACAGGTCGTAGGTGTGCTGGGGGCTTTGGTTGCGGCATCGACACTTTCGAATCTGTACTATTCTTGGGAGTTGAGACGAAGCCGGAACGAGCAAGGATCATTTGCCGTATCAAATCTAAATGAAGCAGTAAGCACTGCAATGAAATCCGGCAAGGTTTTTAAAAAGATAAGAATTTATGCAATTTCGACTGGAAAGCTGCAACCTATATTTGAAGGAGCTGGTCTGAGAGCAAAGTCCATTGAAATTTTGTTGTGGAATCCGCGAGCAGATCAATGGTCTCGTTTCGAATCTCTCGTGGGCTTTGCTGATCATATCGAGCATATGATTGCGCAATGGAGAGCCATGACGGAGCGTCACCTGTTCGAACTTGTATCGGTAGAAAGATACGCTAGCCTCCCATCTGACTATTTTGTCGTTTTCGACGAACGATGCGTTATATTCGGAAATTATGTACCGAATCCTGTTATTTGGTCTTTCGTCGAGGTGGGCGAGCCGCTTTTCGCAACGTCAGACACAGAATCTGGCCGCGCACTAATTCGCTCGTTCATTGATCGTTTTGACCAGTCGTTTGTGATCGCAAGGCAGGACAAAGGGCAGACCTTTTAGTTCGCTCGTACTATTTCAATTGGATAGTCAAAAAAGAGTCCGGCCTCGATTACCCCTGGGATTTGTTTGAGATAGCGTAGGCTTTCTCGCGTCGGCGCCTCGAATCTGACATCGATGGTCCAGTTCCCATACCGGGTCACTGCTGGTCCATCGCTCCTGCTATTGCCGCGTAATTTGAACTCACTAATCCCTTCATTTTCAAGTTGGCTTCTGACTAGTGAATAAGAATCTGGAATTATTTCGACGGGAACGGAAAACGTTGCTCCAAGCCTCTCCTGAAATTTACTTGAGTCAGCGACGATCAGCGTCTTCTTTGACATAGACATGATAATTTTTTCAAGCACGAGGGCGCCGCCTCGGCCCTTAATCATAGATCCCTCGAGATCAATTTCATCGGCTCCATCAAACCCCCAATCGGGGCTCATTGAAAGTGGAGAGGTTTGGTGAAGCCCGAAGAAGCGACAGGCCAAAGTGATCTCATCAGATGTTGGCACGAATATGTTTTTCTGTTTCGAGCGCGCTTGCTTTTGCGCGATTGCTGCGAGTGTTAGAAATGATGTCGTGCCCGAGCCGGCTCCAATGACTTCGTCTTTAAAAAGGTTGCTGGCAATAAATTCGGCTATAGCGCATTTCGCGCTATAATTCGAAATCGGCTTCCCCCAGAATCGCGTTAAATTCTCTTCTTGTTCTGTCAGGGGGACTTCGGTACTAAAGACCGCGTCACGGTCAAGCATGGCGTGGCTCCAATTGATCCTATTGCAAACCTTAATATCGGGAGTCGTCTATCGAGCAAGGGGTAATGGCTTATGCGCGGATGGCTGGGTGCATATTCTACGGGTCGCGTGAGCAGCTGTCGCCAGTCAGACGCCGGGCTTCTCCTAACCCGCTCAGCATGATCGTGCGTTCAAATTACGCCAGCAAATGACGGATCTTATTGTCCAAAACAACAGCGCGCGCGGCCAAGGCCGCCGGCGTGCCGCTGATCCCGGTGGACCAGGCGGTGCGCATCGATCTGACCGTGGACGGGGCCGACGAGGTGGACGGTCGCTTCCGCCTGATCAAGGGCGGGGGCGGGTGCCTGTTACGCGAAAAGATCATCGCCCACGCCTCTGACCGCATGGTCGTGGTGATCGACGAGACCAAGCTGGTCGAAAGCCTGGGCGCGTTCCCGCTGCCGGTGGAGGTGGATCCGTTCGGCTTCACCATCACTGCCAAGAAAGTCTTCGACGCCCTGCGCGCGTCGGGCGCGCCGCGCTGCGATGTCGCCCTGCGCCGCCGCGGCGACGGGCTGGAGCCCTTCGTCACCGATGGCGGCCACTACATTCTGGACTGCGCCTGCGGCGAACTGCCCGACCCCGAAGGCGCCGCGCGGCGCCTCGTCGCCATCCCCGGCGTGGTGGAGCACGGCCTGTTCATTGGCCTGGCCCGCACGGTGATCGTCGGCGAGGAAGACGGCGCGCAGGTGCTGGAGATTTAGGGGGGGGCGCAGCCAGTCCAGCGCTCGCGGCAGGTGATAGGGAACCAAGCCCAAAACTGCCTTCCCGGACGGCGCAGCCGATCCGGGATCCATCCCTGGAAGTCTCAACCGCATTGCGGGTGGGAATGATCAGTGGATGGGTCCCGGCACTCCCTTCGGTCGGCCGGGAAAGCATGGAATTTAGGCCTTCACTCCCCCGTCAGCGTGCGCAGAGCGCCGCCGGGTCGGGCTCCTCGGCCCAGCCGTTTTCAAGCGCTTCGGTCCAGGTGAAGTCGTTGATCACAATCACCAGAAGGGTGGAGAAGCACGCGCCGTCATCGCCGGGCAGGAGGGCCTGGGCGCGGAGCCAATTGGTCATGGCGCGATCATAATATCTGTTGGCCAGCTGCACATGCCGTTCGCTCATTTCGCCGGGTGGCGTGCCGAACGCGCAGGCGACGCGCACATTGGACGCCCGTCCGTCCGATCCGACATCGCCCGCTACGGCGCAGGCGGCCGGATGCCAGCCGCGCTCGATAGCCTCAAAGGCTGGCTGAGGCGGCGGACCGGCGAGAACCTGCGTCGGGATGCGCCAGCCGCCAGCCTCGTCAGGCGTCAGCGCCGCCGCGACAGGCGGCGCGCCCTGCAGATCGCGCGGCAGGTTGATACCCGACAGGCGCGAGGCGAGGGCAGCCTGGGCGCCGGCATCGGCGCAGACCGCCTGGGGGTGGCGTTCGCCTGGATTGAAACGGATCTCGCACGCGCTGGCATCGGCGCCCGCAATCAAAAGCATCAAAGCGGCCAGCATGAAGCGCCTCCATTCGCGCGATGCGCGAGCCTAGGACGCCCGTGCGGGCTGGGCAATCGCGAAAAGAGGCCGCCGCGCCTACCGGCCCTTCAGCCAGCCGGCATTGACGCAGACCTCGGCGATCTGGACCGCGTTGAGGGCTGCGCCCTTGCGCAGATTGTCGGCGACGATCCACATGGCCAGGCCGTTTTCCACCGTGGGGTCAGTGCGGATGCGGCTGACGAAGGTGGCGAACTCGCCCACGCTCTCCACCGGGGTGATGAATTGCGGGTCGTCATCATCGGCGCGGTCGATGACCATCAGGCCGGGCGCCTCGCGCAGCACGCTGCGGGCCTTGGCTGCGCTCAAGGGGCGTTCGAGCTCCAGATGGGCGGCGACGCAATGGCCGACAAAGACCGGCACGCGCGCGCAGGTGGCGAAGAGGCGGATTTTCGGATCGAGGATTTTCTTGGTCTCGACCATCATCTTCCACTCTTCCTTCGTGGCGCCGTCCTCCATGAAGTCGTCGATTTTGGGAATCACGTTGAAGGCGATCTGCTTGGGGAAGTGCTCGGGTGTGACCTCGTCATTGACGAAAATGCCGCGCGTCTGGGTCCACAGCTCGTCCATGCCCTCCTTGCCCGCGCCAGACACTGACTGATAGGTCGCCACGCTGGCGCGCACGATCCCGGCCAGATCATGGATGGGTTTGAGCGCCACCACGGTCTGGATGGTCGAGCAATTGGGATTGGCGATGATGTTCTTCTTCGGGCGCGCCGCCAGCACTTGCGGGTTCACCTCCGGCACCACCAGCGGCACGTCCGGATCCATGCGCCAGGCTGAGGAATTGTCGATCACCAGCGCGCCGGCCGCGGCGATTTTCGGCGCCATGACTTTCGACACATCGCCGCCCGCGCTCATCAGCACCAGGTCGACGGTGGAATAATCAAAATTGTCGGCGTCCTTCACTTTCAGCGTCTTGTCGCCATAGGACAGCTCGCGCCCCATGGATTTGCGGCTGGCCAGCGCATGGACCTCGCCGGCCGGGAACAGACGCTCGGCCAGAATGGTGAGCATTTCCGCGCCAACCGCGCCGGTGGCGCCCAGAACGGCGATATTGAGGGGCATGGGCCAATGTCCTTGGTGCGGGTGCAACCCCCGCGACGGGGGGCTAAAGCGATCAGGCCAGGCTCGGATCTATGCCCTTGCAGGCGTCGACCAGGCCCTTCACCGAGGCGACGGAGTGGTCGAACATGGCCTGTTCTTCGGCGTTGAGGCTGATCTCGACCACTTTTTCCACGCCGCCTGCGCCGATCACGATGGGCACGCCGACATACATGCCGTCCACGCCGAACTGGCCGGTCAGGTGCGCGGCGCAGGGCAGGACGCGCTTTTTGTCGTTGAGATAGGATTTGGCCATGGCCACGGCGCTTTCAGCCGGGGCGTAGAAGGCCGAGCCGGTGCCCAGAAGCTGCACGATCTCGCCGCCGCCCGAGCGGGTGCGCGCCACGATGGCGTCGATCTTGTCCTGCGTGGTCCAGCCCATCTTGATGAGGTCCGGCACCGGGATGCCGGCCACGGTGGAATAGCGCGTCAGCGGCACCATGGTGTCGCCATGGCCGCCCATGACGAAGGCCGTGACGTCTTCGACCGAGACGCCGAACTCTTCGGCCAGGAACCAGCGGAAGCGCGCCGAATCCAGCACGCCGGCCATCCCCACCACCTTCTCGTGGGGCAGGCCGGAGAACTCGCGCAGGGCCCAGACCATGGCGTCCAGCGGGTTGGTGATACATATCACGAAGGCGTCCGGCGCATGGGCCTTGATGCCCGCGCCCACCGATTTCATGACTTTCAGATTGATGCCCAGAAGATCATCGCGGCTCATGCCCGGCTTGCGCGGCACGCCGGCGGTGACGATGCACACATCAGCCCCGGCGATGGGCGCGTAATCCTCCACCGAGCCGCCGGTGAGATGGCTGTCCTTGCCGAACACCGCGCTTGCCTGATCGAGATCGAGCGCCTTGCCCCTGGCCACGCCTTCAGCGAGGTCCATCAGCACCACATCGCCCAGCTCCTCGCGGGCGCAAATATGGGCGAGCGTGCCGCCGATCATGCCGGCGCCGATAAGGGCGATCTTTTTGCGAGCCATGTGGGTCGATCTCCGGAAATTGAGCTGCCGCGCCCGTGTTTCGCAGGCGCACAAATATCGCGCACGGGTCTAGCGCCGGACGCGGGCGAAGGCAATCGGGGGTGCTGGGCGAGGAGGGCGCAGCGCCGCCAGACCCGACGCGAGGGTCCTGGCCAAGCAAGGCCCCGCCGTCTTGCGCCGCGCCGGGCTCCGGATGCAATGTGAAAGGCGTTTCCAGACGGAGTCCCGCCCATGCGCGCCACCCTGATCGCCCTTTGTCTTGCGCTGACCGGTATGGCCTCGCCCGCCCTGGCCGATGAGCCGGCGTTTGGCTGGCTCGCCGGTCACTGGCGCAGCGAGAATGACGACCGCATCTCCGAAGAAATCTGGATGGCGCCCGAAGGCGGGCTGATGACCGGGATGGGCCGCACCATCCGCGACGGCCGGGCGGTGAGCTTTGAGTTTCTTTACATCACCACCGGCGAGGACGCGGCCTATTTCGCCCAGCCGGGCGGGCGGGCGCCCGTGCGCTTCGGCCTGGTGGCGCAGGACGGCGAGCGCGCCGTGTTTGAAAACCCGGACCATGATTTCCCCCAGCGCATCGAATACGCGCGCGCGGGCGACACTCTGACCGCGACTATCTCCACTATGGATCGCGAACGCACCTTCAGCTGGAGCTGGACGCGTCAGGACTAGGCGCTGCGTCCCCCGCCGATCTTGACCCGCCCGGCATCGCGGGCGTAGGGATGGAGGTGACGGTCCCGCGCGAGCGGGTGAAAAGGGAACACCGGTGAGAGGGCTTTAGAGCCTTCAGGTCCGGGGCTGTACCCGCAACTGTGAGCAGGGAGGGCGTCCGCCAGTATCGCCACTGGGCCGCAAGGCTTCGGGAAGGCGGCGGACGCGCGATGATCTGCAAGCCAGGAGACCTGCCGTCGCGTCGTGCGGACCGGGTGCGGGCAAACACCATGGCCGGCGAGGGTTTATCCCGCGTGAAACGACACCGTAAAGGCGCGTGAGCGCCGGGCCGGCGTCCTTGCGTCCGTCCCGGGGCGCGGTGTTTGAAAAGACGCAGGCGGCGGGGCGCTCACCCCCGGATGGCCTGCGCATCACCGGGACGAAACCGAGATGAGTTTCACTTTAGCGGGCCTTGCGGCCCTGGCGCTGGCGCACAGCGCGGCGGCGGCTGACACGGCCACCGAAACAGAAACCGGAACCGAAACCTCCAACCCTGCCGACGTGATTGAAGTCACGGCGGTGCGCCTGCCCGCCCTGGTCAGCGAAAGCGCCGCCGCGATCACGCTGATCGGCCGGGCCGAGCTGGACCGGGCGGCGTTCGTGGTCGATGCGCTGGCCGCGGCGCCGGGCGTGACCATCAATCAGAGCGGCGCCTTTGGCGGCGCGTCGGCGGTGCGCATTCGCGGCGCCTCGGGCGGCCAGACGCTGGTGCTGGTCGATGGCGTGCCGGTCAATGACGCGACGTCGCCCGGCGGCGCCTATAATTTCGCGGCGCTGGACCCGGACGCGGTGGAGCGCATCGAGATTCTGCGCGGCGCCCAGTCGGTGATCTGGGGATCGGACGCCATTGGCGGGGTGGTCTCGATCCAGACGCGGCGCGCGGCGCCGGGGACGGGCGTCAGCGGGTTCGCCGAAGCCGGATCGTTCGACACGGTGCGCGCCGGTGCGGCGTTCGAGGCGTCTGGTGACGCGGGCGCGCTGCGCATCGGCGCCAGCACGTTCAACACCGGCGGCATTTCCAAGGCCGATGAGCGCGACGGCAATACCGAGCGGGACGGCTATGACGCCCTGACCCTGCACGCCAGCGGCCGGCTGGAGCTGGGCGGCGCCGGGGCGCTGGACCTGGCTGCGCGCCAGACCCGCGCGCGCACCGAGTATGACGGGTTCGGCCTGCCCACGGGCGTCATCGACAGCGATGATTTTGACAAGACGCGCGATCGGTCAGCCTCCTTGCGGTGGTCCAACAGCTTCGCCGGCGACGCCATCACCGCTCAGGCGCTGATCGGCTATAGCGATATCGAGCGCGATGTGTTCAGCGCCTTCCCCTTCAGCGCGCGCGGCGAGCGCACCATTGCCCGCGTGGACGGCGCCTGGACGCTAGAGGCTGGCCACAGGCTGGCGGCGGGGCTGGATCTGGAGCGGTCGCAAGCCGATGGCGTCAGCTCGCGCCAGGAAGGCGTGTTCGTGCTGGCCGAGCTGCGGCCCGCCGCCGGCATGGTGCTGTCGGCGGGCGTGCGCCGGGACGAATCCGACCGCTATGGCGGGGCGACCACGGGCCGTGTCGGCGCCTCCGCCCAGGTATCGGAGGCGGTGCGTCTGCGCGCCAATGCCGGGACCGGTTTCCGGGCGCCGAGCATTTTCCAGACCAGTTTCTTCTGTTGCGGCGCCACGGCCCCGAATGCAGACCTGAGGGCCGAAGAGAGCATCGGCTATGATATCGGCGCCGACGTCACGCTGGCGGGCGGGCGGATCATGCTCGAAGCCACCTGGTTTGCCCAGGACATCACCGACCTCATAGACTTCTCCTTTGCCGCTGGCGGGTATGAGAATATTGCGCGCGCCGATACGTACGGGGCAGAGCTGGCGGCGCGCGCAGCGCTGTCCGATCAGTGGAGCGTCAGCGCCAGCTATGCCTGGCTGGAGGCTGAGGACGGGACCGGAGCGCGGCTCGCGCGCCTGCCGCGCCATACCGCTGATGCGGCGCTGAGCTATGAGTCGGACCGCTGGGGCGCGACCGTGTCGGGCCGCTATAACAGCGAGGAATTCGACGCCAATGGCACGGTTCCCGCCTGGACGCGGCTTGACCTGAACGCCCACTACCAGCTGACCTCGCGCCTGCAGGTGTATGGCTGGGTGGAGAACCTTCTGGACCGTCACTACCAGCAGGTCTTCGGCTATGGCACGCCGGGCCGCTCGGCCTGGGCCGGGGTCAGGTTGTCGCGATGAGGGTGACGCCATGATGTTGCGCGCGGGCGCTCTGGCGGCTCTGGCCGTCGCTTGTCTCGCCGGTCTTGCCGGCGGGGCGGAGCGTCCGCGCGTCGTATCGCTGGATTATTGCGCCGACCAGTATGCGCTGGCGCTGGCGGACCGTGACCAGATCGCCGCCATCGCCACCGGCCCCGATGACGCCCACTCGGCATTGCGGGCCAGGGCGGCGGGCCTGCCCCGGGTGCGTGACAGCGCCGAGGACGTGCTGGCGCTGGCGCCGGACCTGATCGTGCGCAGCTTTGGCGGCGGGGTGCGGGCGCAGGCTTTCTACGCGCGCACCGGGCTTGAGGTGCATGATCTGGGCTTCCCGCGCAGCTTTGCCGACATCGCCGCCACCATCGCCCGCGCCGGTGACGCGCTGGGTCAGGACGCGCGCGCCGCTGAGCTGATCGCGGCCATGCAGGCCGATCTCGACGCAGCCGCCGCCCCCGGCGTGCGCGCCCGCGCCCTGTATCTGACCCCGGGCGGGGTGACGTCGGGGTCCGGCACGCTGATCCACGCCATGATCGAGGCGGCGGGGCTGGAGAATGCGGCGGCCGCAGACGGGGCGAGCGGCTGGGTCAGCGTGCCGCTGGAGACGCTGGTGCTCGACCCGCCCGAGCTGATCATCACCGGCTTCTTCAACCAGCCCGATATTCTCGCCGACCAGTGGAGCCTGACGCGCCACCGCGTGCTCACGGATTTGCTTGCGCACACGCCGGCCATCCATCTGGACGGGGCGCTGATCGGGTGCAGCGACTGGGGTCTGGCGACAGCCGCGCGCATCCTGCGTGAAGAAACCAATATCCTGCTGGGACCGGACTCATGACCCGACTTCAGCTCAACGCATTGCTGGCGCTCGCCGGTCTCGCCGCGATCCTCGCCGGTCTCATGGCGGGCAGCGCGCCTCTGAGCTTTGCCGACACGCTGGCCGGGCTTGTGGGCGCCGGGCCGGAGGGGGCCCGCCTGATTGTTCAGGAAATCCGCCTGCCGCGCGTGCTGGCGGCGTTTCTGACCGGCGCGGCATTGGGGGCGTCGGGCGCGCTGTTGCAGGGTCTCTTGCGCAATCCGCTGGCCGATCCCGGCGTGCTGGGGGTTAGCGCCATGGCGGCGCTGGGCGCGGTGATCGCGATCTGGTTTGGTCTCGCCGCCATCAGCGCTTTCGCGGTTCCCCTCATGGCCATCGCCTTTGCCGCGCTGGCCGCAGCGATCCTGGCCGGCCTCGCCGCCGCGCGCCTGTCGGTGGTGCAGCTCATATTGGCGGGGGTCGGCCTGTCGAGCTTTGCCGGCGCCTTGAGCGCGCTGGCGATGAATCTGGCGCCCACGCCCTTCACCTTGAGTGATCTGGTTAACTGGCTGCTGGGTTCGGTGGCCAACCGCTCCTTCACCGATCTGGCGCTGGCCGCGCCGTTCTGGATCGTTGGCGCCGCTCTGGCGGCGCTGGCCCTGCCGGGCCTGCGCGCCCTGACGCTGGGCGAGGACACGGCGCTGAGCCTGGGCGCGAACGTGTCGCGCACCCGCCTGCTGGCGATCCTGGCCAGCGCGCTCCTCACCGGCGGGGCGGTGGCGGTGGCGGGGATGATCGGCTTTGTCGGCATTGTCGCGCCGCATCTGGTGCGCCCGCTTGTGCGCCATGATCCGGGCGATCTCATCTTGCCGAGCGCACTGGCCGCCGGGGCGTTGCTGGCGCTGGCGGACCTGGCGATCCGGCTCGCGCCATTCACGCAGGAACTTAAGCTGGGCGTCGCCGCGGCCTTGATCGGCGCCCCGGCCTTTATCTGGATCGCGGCGCGCAGCGCGAGCATTGGCCGATGAGCGCCGCCGCCCTGATCAACGCCAGCGTCGTGCTGGCCGGGCGTCCGGCGCTGGATGGAGTTTCGTTCAGTATTGAGCCGGGCGAGTTCGTGGCGCTGACCGGTCCCAATGGCGCGGGCAAGTCGACGGCTATTCGCGCTCTGCTCGGGCTCGTCCCCTTGAGCGCGGGCGAGGCCCGGCTGGGCGGTGACCCAGTGCAGTCGCTGTCGCCGTCCGAGCGCGGACGGCGCGCGGCGTGGCTGGCGCAGGACCGGTCCAGCGCGTGGGCGATAAGGGTGAAGGATCTGGCTGCGCTGGGGCGCTTCGCCTGGTCGGGCGCGCCCTATGAGCGGCTGGCTGAGGAGGACCGCGCCATCGTGGATGACGCGCTTGAGCGGGCGGGCGCGGCGGCGCTGGCGGACCGGCCACTGGACGCCCTGTCCGGCGGGGAGCAGGCGCGCGCGCATCTGGCTCGTGCTCTTGCCGCCCGGGCGCCGGTGCTGGCGGTGGATGAACCAGCCAATGCGCTGGATTTGCGCCACCAGCATGAGGCCATGGCCGTGCTGCGCGCCGAAGCGGACCGGGGCGCGGCGGTGATCGCGGCGCTGCACGATCTCGACGCCGCGGCGCGCTGGGCTGACCGGGTGATCGTGCTCAATCAGGGCCGCGTCGCCGCCGACGCCGCGCCCGCCGCAGCGCTCAGCGAAGAGCTTCTGGCGGGCGTGTTCGGCGTGCGCCGTCGCCCGCAGGGCGGTTACGAGCCGGTTTAGCTTTCCGGCCAGCTTGCCGTCTGGTTTGCGGTCTGACACCCCGCCAGCTCGCGCAGCTGGGTGGAGGCGATGGCCACTTTTGACAGCGCCCAAACACCCGAGCTTCCCAGCTCCTCCAGCGTCCGGTCGGCCCGGTCCACCTCGGCGCTGTGCTGGGAGGTCCAGCTTTCCACCAAATGCACGGCCCAGTCGCGGTCGGGGTTCTCCACCCCGGCCGCCAGCGCCCCGCCGGCTTTGGCGGCATAGGCCGAAACCTGCGTGGTGAGCGCGTACTGGCTGGCGTAGAGGTCCTCAATCAGGCGGCGCATGGCCAGCCGGTCCCAGTGCAGGCTGGAGGACAGCTGCCCGCCCGCCCCGCGCAGAACATCAAAGCGGAAACGCGCGCCGACCGCGTGATAGAGCGCGGCGGCCGCCGCCAGCGGCCAGGCGGATTCGCGCGCCAGATCGATGACGTCGGACGAGGAGGTGAGCGGTTTGAGCCGCGCCACGTCGGACGCTAGGTCCACCGGCGCGCCCTGGTCCACATAGGCCTGCATGCGGCTGGCGATGCCATCGGCGTCGTGAGGCGAGACGACCGTGTCCACCAGCGTCTTGAGCGCGTCCACGCCGGGCTGGTAGGCGGCGATGACCTCGGCGATGGGCGCCGCGTCTCGGCCCATGGCCCGGCGGGCGAGCCAGTAAGTCTGGCGGCGCAGGAGGCGGATCACCTCGTCATGCAGGGCGGTCTGGACGCTGGCGGGGGCCTTGTTGTCCAGCGCATTGATGCGGTCGGTGAAGTCCTTGAAGCGGAATATCCGCCGGCCCGCCTCGAAGGCGCGGGCGATGGCGTCCACATTCGCCCCGGTGCTCTCGATGGCGCGCGACAGGAAGGTCGGCCCGCCCAGATTGACCATGTCATTGGCCAGACGCGTGGCGATGATTTCGCGCTTCAGCCTGTGGCCGTGCATGGCCTCGGCATGACTGGCGAGATGATCGGGGAAGTAGGTGACCAGCATGCCGGAGAAATGCGGATCATCCGGCGCGCTGGACGCCACCAGCGCGTCAAAGAGCGTGATCTTGGCATAGCTGGCCAGCACCGCGATCTCGGGCCGGGTCAGGCCCAGGCCCTGCTCCTTCAGCTCGCGCAATTGTTCGGCGGCGGGCAGGCCCTCCACCTTGCGGTCAAGCTGGCCGGCTTTCTCCAGACGGTCCATCAGGCGCTCGTGGGCGTCGATGTCTTCGGCGGCGTGTTCGCGCGCGATGGTCAGCGCCAGGCTCTGATCATAATTGTGCTGCAGCACGTGCTCGGCGACCGCATCGGTCATGGATTCCAGCAACACATTGCGCGCCGGGATGTCCATCTGGCCGTCGCGGACCATGGGGTTGAGCAAGATCTTGATATTGACCTCATGGTCGGAGCTGTCGACCCCGGCCGAATTGTCCACGAAGTCGGCATTGCAGCGGCCGCCATGGCGCGCGTACTCGATGCGCGCGGCCTGGGTGACGCCCAGATTGGCGCCTTCGCCGATGACGGCGGCGTTCATCTCGTTGCCGTTGATGCGCAGCGGATCATTGGCCCGGTCGCCCACCTCCCAGTCCTGTTCGTGACTGGCTTTCATGTAGGTCCCGATGCCGCCAAACCAGATCAGTTCCACCTCGGCCTTGAGCAGGGCGCGCATCAGATCGTTGGGCGCAGCGGTCTTGCCCTCCAGCCCGGTCAGGGCGCGGATTTCATCGCTCAGCGGGATCGCCTTGGCGCTGCGCGGGAACACGCCGCCGCCTTTGGAGATCAGGCTTTTGTCATAATCCTGCCAGCTGGAACGCGGCAGCTGGAACAGGCGGTTGCGCTCATTCCAGGCGGCGTCCATGTCGGCCGGATCGGGGTCGATAAAGATGTCGCGGTGGTCAAACGCAGCCAGCAGCTTGATCGTCTTCGACAGCAGCATGCCATTGCCGAACACGTCGCCGGACATGTCGCCCACGCCGATGACGGTGAAGGGCTCGGTCTGGATATCCTTGCCCATTTCGCGGAAATGGCGCTGCACCGACACCCAGGCGCCGCGCGCGGTGATGCCCATCTTCTTGTGGTCATAACCCGCCGATCCGCCCGACGCGAAGGCGTCGCCGAGCCAGAAATCATACTCGCTCTGGGCCACGCCATTGGCCATGTCAGAGAAGGTGGCCGTGCCCTTGTCGGCGGCGACCACGAGATACGGGTCTTCGCCATCCCAGCACACGACGTTTTCGGGGCGCTTCACCGCGTCCTCAGCCAGATTGTCGGTGATATCGAGCAGGCCGCGCAGGTAGACCTTGTAGGCTTCCTGACCTTCGGCCAGCCAGGCTTCGCGGTCGGAGCGGTCGGGCAGCTGCTTGGCGTAGAACCCGCCCTTGGAGCCCACCGGCACGATGACGGCGTTCTTCACCTGCTGGGCCTTGACCAGACCCAGCACCTCGGTGCGGAAATCCTCGCGCCGATCGGACCAGCGCAGGCCGCCGCGCGCCACCGGGCCGAAGCGCAAATGCACGCCCTCGACGCGAGGGCTCCACACGAAAATCTCGCGATAGGGCTTGGGCGCCGGCAGGTCGCGCAGCTTGCGGCTGGCGATTTTGAGCGAGATCCAGGGCTTGGGCGAACCATCGGCGCAAGTCTGGTAGAAATTGGTGCGCAGCACCGCCTCGATCAGGCGCAGGATCCGGCGCAGAGCGCGGTCATGGTCCAGGCTCTCGACGGCGTCCAGACGGGTGCGGATGTCGGCGGCGATAGCCTTGGCATGGGACTCGCGCGTCTTCATGTCCAGATCCAGCGCCGGATCAAAGCGTGTCTCGGCCAGACGCAACAGGCCCAGCGCAATCTCCGGATTGGCCGCGAAAGCCTCTTCCTGCAGAGTCTGTGACGGATCGAGACCCGATTGCTGGCGATAGCGCGCGCAGGTGCGCAGGAATGCCGCCTGGCGCCAGGTGACGCCGATAGCCAGCACCAGCTTGTTGAACCCGTCATCCTCGCCCTGGCCCGACAATACGGCGAGCAAGGCGTCTTCGAAGGCGTCCGCCACGCTGGCGACGTCCCTGGCCGTGCTTGCAGCCATGCGGGCTTCGAACTCGTGCACCCAGATCGTCTCGCCTGCGCCATCCGCGCCCTGACGGCGCACCGGGAAGCCGGCCTCTGCCTGCACATGCAGGCCGAGATTTTCCAGCACCGGCAGGACCTCAGACAGGGCGATCTGCTCGCCATGGCGGTACAGCTTGACGCGCAGCCGGCCCGGGCCATCGCCCGGCGCGGCGTAGGCGCGCGCAGCCAATGGCTGATACCCGCTCACCGTCTCCATGCGCCGCACATCCGCCAGCGCGTCATCCGGCGTGAAGCGCTCGCGATAGCCGGCGGAGAACCCGTCCACATAAGTCAGCACAGCGCGGCGCAGGGCGGTGTCCACGGCGGCGCGCGCGGCGGCGTTCAGCTCGTCCTCCCAAGTGCGCGCCAGCGCGGCGATCCGGCGCTCCAGCTCGGCCGGATCGGGTTCGGGGTGGTTGAACGGGTTGAGCCCGACGATGAAATGGACCCGGGCCAGCGGGCCATCGCCGAAATTGGGGTAGAAGGCCGAGAGCCGCCCGTTGAACGCCTCGCGGATGAGTTCGCCGGCCAGCTCGCGCACTTTCGAGTTATAGCGCTCGCGCGGCACGAACAGCAGGCAGGAGACGAAGCGGTCGAACTGGTCGCGGCGCATGAACAGCTTGGTGCGCGGCCGGTCATAGAGATGGAGAATCCCCAGCGCCAGCTGCAGGAGATCGTTCTCCTCGGTCTGGAACAGCTCGTCGCGCGGATAGGTCTCCACGATGTTCTGGAGCTTTTTGTAGGAGTGCGAGCCGGGCTGCTTGCCCGAGCGCTCTATCACCCGGCGCACCTTGCGCCGGATCAGCGGCACTTCGCGCGCCATCTGGTCATAGGCGTCGGAGGTGAACAGGCCGACAAACCGGGTTTCCCCGATCACCGAACCGTCCTCGCGATAGCGTTTGACGCCGATATAATCCATGTAGACGCGCCGGTGGACGCGGCTTTTCATATTGGCCTTGGCCACGATCACCGGCGATGGCGCGCGCAGATACGCCTCGATGGCCGGGCTCAGCAGCAGCGGCTCGGCGGTGGAGCGCAGCACGTTGCGGTCGGGATCGCGCAGCACGCCCAGGCCGGAGCCGTCGACGATATCGGGCTCCTTGCGCTCCAGCTTGCCGTCCGCGCCGACGATATAGCGATAGTCGCGGCAGCCCAGGAAAGTGAACTGACCCGCCCGCAGCCAGCGCAGGAAGGCCAGCGCCTCGTCCAGCTCTTCCTTGGGCGCATTGGTGGGCGCGGTCTCGATATGGCCGATCACCTCGTCCATCTGGGCGAGCATGCCCTTCCAGTCATCCACCGCATCGCGCACATCGGCCAGGGTCGCCGTGACTTCCTGTTCCAGCCTGGCGCGCGCTTCGGCCGACATCCGGTCGACATGGACCTGGATCATGGATTCGGTGATGGCCCGATCGCCCGCCTCGACCCGGTCGGCATTGCCGTCACGGTGCACTTTGACGATGGGGTGGAACATGGCCAGCACGTCGAGACCCAAAACCGCGATCTCGCCCATGACCGAATCAACCAGGAAAGGCCGGTCCTGACCGATCACTTCGAGCACGTCGCGATCCAGCTCGCGCCCGTCAGCGCCGTTGGCCCGGCGCACGCGCACCTTGATTTTCTCGCCCGGCCGGGCGGCGGCGTACTCCCAGAATTCGGCGGCCAGGGCGAGGGCGTCGTCCATGGTCAGTCCGGCCATGTCGTCGGCCAGCGCGTCGCTCCACACCTGCTGCAGATAGCTTTCCGCGTCGGGCCCGCAGGCCTTGAGCCGCGCCTTGAACAACGCGCGTCCGGCTTTGAGGAAGGTGTCTTGATCGAACGCATAGGCGACGCTGATGACAGCGTTCATGACCGGTGGCTCCGCAATGGCGCGGCGCGCGCGTGTGCGGCGCGCCGCAGATTGAAATTTATGGCCGCACACTACTGCGCCGCGCGCGCCGTTCAAGCGCTGCGCGGCGGCTGGACCTGACTTCGGGGCTGTGGTGAGGTGCGCCTCAACATGTCATCACCCCTTACACACCCTCGGGAGGCCTCATGCCCCACGCCCTGATCACCGGCGCCAATCGCGGCCTTGGCCTGGAACACACAAAACACCTGCTGGCGCGCGAATGGACGGTCACCGCCGCTGTGCGTGATCCCGGCGCGGCGGCTGACCTCAAAGCGCTCGATCCTGGCGATGGCCGGCTGCGGATCGAAGCCTATGACGCGGCTGATATGGCGTCAGCCGCCGCGCTGAAAAAGCGCGTGACCGGTCCGGTCGACATCCTGTTCGCCAATGCCGGCATGATGCACCGCGACGGCTTCGGCTCGGGCGCCAGCGAAGAGTTCATCGCCTCCATGCGGGTGAATGCGCTGGCGCCGCTGGCGCTGGCTGAAGCCTTCGCCGATCAGGTGGCGGCCAGCCAGATGAAGGTGATTGCGCTTCAGTCCTCGCGCATGGGCTCCATCGCCGACAATGATTCAGGCGGCATGTACGCCTATCGCGCCTCCAAGGCGGCGCTCAACGCGGTGGGCAAGTCGCTCAGCCAGGACCTCAAGGCCAAGGGCGTGGTCGTGATGGTCCTGCATCCAGGATGGGTGAAGACCAATATGGGCGGGCCGCGCGGCAACCTGACCGTGACCGAAGCGGTGGAGGCGCAGCTTGATCTTATCGCGCGCGCCAACCCGGCCATGAGCGGGCGGTTTTTCCATTCCAACGGCCAGGATCTGCCTTGGTAGCGCGGCTGGTGCGCCTGCAGGTCCGATAAGCCCCTGTGTTGAAATGCAAAACGCCCCGCACACGCTGTGCGGGGCGTTTTTCTATGGGGTCGGCGCCGCCGAACGGGGGACAGGCATGTCCGGCGGCGCCTGCAGGCCTCATCGGGCAGGCTGGGGGGACGCACTCTGAGGCCTGTTCGATGTGTGCGTTTGCTGAAGCGACTCAGCTTGGCTTGTGATGTAGACACCGCAGCGCCCGGTGCAAGCGCTGTATTCGGTCAGGTTCTGCCCGATCACCCTCCCCGATCAGCGCCAGATGATCTGATCATCGACAAGGCGCTCCGGTCAAGGGTCTGATTTTTCTTATTCAATACCCGCTTCGCGCGATTGGGATGCGACATCTTTGCTATCTGCGCGCCGTGGGCAGTCCGGCGGTATCGGCGCGGTCACAAGACTGTGATGCGCCATAGACGGGCGTGTCACAGCACGCTGCGGCGCTGCGGCGCTGCGGCTTGTCTCCCGCCTGCGGACGCCTATGCTCATTGGCATGATCGAACTGCTTCTCACCTTGGCCCAGGCCGACGCCGACCCGGTGATCCGGCTGGACACCGCGCCCGTGCGCCAGTCCCTGGACGAGCGGCTGGAGGCGCGTCTGGCGTCATTGCGCGAGGCGGCCACGCCCGCCGAGGCGGATGTCATCGCCGACGAGGTGCTGTCGCTCTGGCGCCAGCAGGCCGGCCCGGCCGCCGACCTCCTCCTGAGCCGGGCGGCAGACGCGGACGAGCGCGGCGACGACGCCACGGCGCAGCGCGCGCTGGACCATTTGCGCCGGCTGGAGCCCGACTTCGCGGAGGGCTGGGTGGCGTCGGCGCGGCTGGCGGCGGAGGCCGGCGACTGGAGCTTCGCGCTTGAAGCGCTCAGTGAGGCGGTGGAGCGCGAGCCGCGGCGCTTTGACGCCTGGGTCATGCTGGCTCAGGCGCTGGAGCGGGCCGATGCGCGCGCGGCGGCGCTGGAAGCCTATGAAGAAGCGCTGGCCATTCATCCCCACCATCACACCGCCGGCCCGGCCCGCGCCCGGCTGACGCGTGATCTGGCGGGGCGCGCCCTGTGAACCTGACAGAGATGAGCCTGCCTGCACCGGTGGTCATCGCAGCGGCATGCGTGGCGCTCCTCGCGCTGACCGTTCTGGGCGCCTGCGCCGCCGGCGCCGGGCGGACCGGCGAACTGGCCGAGCGATATCCACCAGACGGCCAGTTTATCACCGTGGATGGCGCGCGCCTGCATTATCACGTCACCGGCCCCGAGGGTGCGCCGGCGGTGCTGGCGCTTCATGGCGCGTCGGCCAATCTGCATGAGATCAAGACCGGGCTGGAGCCGGCGCTGGGCGCGTATCGTGTAATCTGGCTGGACCGCCCGGGCCTGGGCTGGAGCCAGCGTCCGGGCGGGTCCTGGAGCCCTGAGCGCGAGGCGGTGCTGATTGCGTCCTTCCTTGAAGCGCTGGACCAGCCGCCGGTGACCGTGATCGGTCATTCCTGGGGCGCGGCGATCACGCTGCGCCTGTTGATGGATCACCCTGACCGCACCGCCGGGGCAGTGCTGATCGCGCCCGCCATACGCGCCTGGGTCGGCGAGGCGGCGATGTATAATCGCGCCAGCACCTGGCCGGTGATCGGGCCGCTGATGACCCATGCCGTCATCCCCATCGTCGGGCCGGGCCAGCTGGAGAGCGGCGCGCGCAGCGCGTTCCAGCCTGAAACCATGCCGGAGGGCTATGTGGAGCGCACGCAGCTGCCATTGATCCTGCGCCCCGGCCCGTGGCGCGCGAATGCGGACGACATGGCCCGCGTGAACGAGCATCTGGCCGCCCAGGAAGAGCGCTATGACCAGATCACCCAGCCGGTGATCCTGATCGCCGGGCCTGATGACACGGTGGTGTTCACCCACCGCCACGCCGAGCCGGTGTCTGAAACCCTGCCCGCTGGCGAGCTGCGCCTCATTGAGGGCGCCGGACACAATCCCCATCACAGCGAGCGCGGGCGGGCTGCGGTGGCCGAGGCAGCGGGTGATGTACGGGCGCGTCTGCCATAGGGCGCATGGCGCGCTGACCGCGCGCTTGCCCTGACGGGCCGCCATGCCTATCCCCATCGCAACACCTGTTTGACCGAGACAAGGATACGGACCATGGCTGACTTCGCCGCCACCCCTGAACGAGACGAATCCGACGCCATCGGCGCCGCCGCCCGCGACCAGCTGAAAAGTTTCGTGGCGCGCATCGAGCGTCTGGAAGAGGAAAAGGCCGGCCTCGCCGCCGACATCAAGGAAGTCTACGCCGAGGCCAAGAGCTTTGGATTTGACACCAAGGTGCTGCGCAAGGTCATCTCTATCCGCAAGCAGGATCGCAATGAGCGCCAGGAGCAGGAAGCGCTTCTGGAGCTGTATCTGGGCGCTGTCGGCGAATTCTGATCCGCTGCACGCCCGGCGCGGAGGCGCCATGGCGCGCGACACGGACGACAAAGCTGCAGAGCGGGCGACGCGCAAGGCGCTCGCCCGTATCCGCCGGGCCCGCGATGCGGTGAGCCGCGCCATCGCTGAATCCGGCGATGCGGATGCGGCTGAGACCGCCCGGGCCGAACTGACCGACTGGGAAGACGAGTTCATGGCCTCGGTGGAGGCGCGTCTGAACGAATACGGGTCTGCCTTCGCCGATCCCGCCAAGGGCGCGCCGGGCGAGGCGCTCTCGCGCTTGCAGCTGGTCAAGCTGAAAGAGATCGAGGCCAAGGCCCGCGGCAAGCCGCGCGGCGGCTTCACCCAGAAGCGCTCCAGCTTTAGGTCAAAAACGCAGCCGACGCGCGCGCGCAGCCGCGACATTCACGAGGATGTGGACGCGCCGCCCCCCGCCCGGGAGGCGGCCGGACGATCACCCGACCCGTCACCGCCCCGACCACCCGCACCAGCGCCCGCCCCTGCAAAGGCGGCGCGTCCGGTGTTCAAGGTGATCAAGGGCGGGAAGGAGGAGTGACCCCCTTACGCCGGGCTCATCTCCAGTGAATTGAGCTCGATGAGCACGCCAAACCCGGCGCGGGTCTGCAGGCGCACGGGCAGGTGATGGCCATTGTCCAGCGGGGCCAGCCAGAGGGTCAGCGGGTGGCGCAAATCGCGAGGGCTGGGGCGCTGGCGGTCGGTATAGCCCGAAATCGGCTCGTAGAAGGCGTCGCACACAATGGCTTCGCCCTGCCAGGCGGGCGTGCGCACGTGTTCGCGCCCGCGCGCCTGCAGGCGCAGACTATAGCGGTGGCGGCCGTCAAACACGGGCAGGAGCCCTGAACATTCGCGCCGCCCGGTCATGGATTGGGACAGCATCAGCACCGCCGTCATGGGGTCGATGGCGCCCGCGCGGTCGGAGTCGGTGGCGGGCGGATCGCCCCAGGTGGAGAAATTGGGCACGGCGGTGGCGCGTGCGATGCGGTTGTCAAAGCTCATATCAATGCGCCGGTGCTTGCGCCCGGTGCGCTCGTCATGGGCATAGGAGACAGGCCGGGCGCGGCCGCGCGTGATGGCGCCGCTGACCTCGGAATCAATGCGCACATCGGTGAACAGGGCGGCCAGACCGGTCGCGACCGCCGTGGCGCTGGCGGTGTAGCTGTCCTGGCCCAGACGCGCGCTCAGCTCCACGCGCCCCACCGGTATGGCCAGCACGCTGCCCGAATAGCGCGCCGACAGCGTCATCGCCCCGGCGGGCGCGGCGGCCTGCGTGGCGTTGTCCGCCAAGCCGGGTGCAGTCAGGGCGGCGGCCGTCAGGATGACGGCGGCGAGGCGGGTGATCAGGCGCATGGGGGAGGCTCCGGCAGACGGGTGTGTCCTGCCTTCAGAAGAGCCAAGGCCTGGGGCGGATTTGAGGCGCAGGCGCGGCGAACCGCAGCCTGCGCCTCATCCGTCAGTCTCAGGCCTCGAACGCCGCGATCAGGCGGCGCAGATGGGCGCGGTGAGCGCGCGCCTCCGCCGACCCGAACAGATCGGGCAGCCAGGCCGGACCGACCCGGCCCTTGACGTCATTGATCGCCGCCAGCGCCGCCGAACGGCCCGCCGGCGAGAGGCCCGCTTCGCTGGTCAGCGCGATCAGGCGCTGCAGATAGGCCACCTGCAGGTTCTGGCGGTAGGTGTTGGGCTCGCCGCCCACGTCGGCTGCATACATGATGCGGGTCAGGTCGCGCATGTATTCGGCCGCGCTGTAGGTGCCGCCATAGCGCCGGGAATCCTGCAGGCGGTCGAGCACGTTGGGGTGGGTCAGATGAGCCAGTAGCGCCATCTGCTGACCGAAGGCCCGGCTGTGCAGCGACGGGTCCTCGTTCGTACCGAAGTGGTCAAAGAAGCGGCGCTGACGCTGCAGGCGGTCGGCATAGGCCTCCTCGATGGTGAAAGCCTCCGGACCGAACATGGCGGCCTCGAGCACGCGCAGGGCTTCTTTCTGCTTGGCTTCAGGCACCGGCACGAAGGGCCGCTCGGAGCCGGGCTGACCGACCACGGCCCGGTTGTTATAGACCCCGGCGATATGGCGCGTGGCCACGTTGGCCGCGCCGAAACGCTGGCCGGACAGGATCTGATAGCTGGTCAGCAGGCCCTGATAGGTCTCGCCCTCACGCTCGAACACCTCGGGCAAGGTGGCCAGCGTCTCATTGATGAGCTGGACACGCTCAGCGGCCCAGCCCACCGGATCGTCAGAGAGATCATTGATCATCACGCGCGGATCAATGCCGCCGCCGGGCGAGCGCATGTCGTCGGCGTCGTTGCCGAACGCCAGCTCCGACTCGGTGGAGCGGGCCAGGATGGCGGGCAGGGAGGCCTCGTCGGAGGTGTAGCCGTACTGGATCGCCCAGATGTCATAGGGGCCGGGCACGTCAAGGGACCACTGGCCCTGCTCCACGCCCGCCGGAGCGACGTTCAGCGCGGGATAATCCATGATCGAGTTTGTCACGGCCCGGCCGTCATGCAGGTCCGCCAGCGGCACGCCGGAGGTGGCGCGCATGTTGTGCATGAGGCCCAGCGTGTGGCCGATCTCGTGGATCACCAGATAGTGGAGCGACTGGCGCACCAGCTCGTCGACCTCCACCTCGGTGGCGCCGCGCGCTTGCAGGGTCGCCAGGGCGGCCTGGGTTTCGAACTGCAGGTGTTCGGCGAAATTGCACATTTCGCCTTCGGCGTGGTCGTGGACATGCGCCAGCTCGGGCTGGCCGGTCATCTCCGCCAGCATGTCTGCGGGCAGCCATTGGGTCAGGCCGGCCACGTCGAACAGCTCGGAGAAGCGGATGCGGTTCGTCAGGAACACGTATTCCAGCATGATGTCCGCGCCGATGATCTCACCGGTGCGCGGATTGGTGAAGCTCGGCCCGTAGCCGCCGAATGGCGGCGTGGGCGAGGACGTCCAGCGCAGGACATTGTAGCGGATATCGCCCGCGTCCCACTCGGCGTCATCGGGCTGGACTTCGACCTGGACAGCGTTGGAGAAGCCGGCGGCTTCGAACGCGATATTCCAGCTCAGCGCCGCCTCGCGAATGGTGTCGCGCAGCTCGTGGGGCGTGGTGTTCTCGATCCACCACACAATGGGCTCGACCGGGTCGGACAGTTCCGCGTCCGGGTCCTGTTTGACCAAGCGCCACCGATTGATCACGTCGTCAAACGGGGTGACTGTCGTGTCGGTGAGATTGGTGACGCGCTCGCCGAAATAGCCCACGCGGAAATCATCCTCGCGCGGCGTGAACCCGTCTTCGGGCATGGCGATGAAGGAGTGCTGCAGCTGAATGGCGATGGTGCGCGCGTCGGTGATTTCCGGCCCGCTGGCGCCCCGCGGCGTGTCATTGGTGAACACGTACTCCACGACCACATCCAGGTTCAGAGGATAGCCGCGCGCGTCCAGCACGCGGGTGCGGCCGCTGTCGAGCCGGCCGAGCTGGAACATGTTGGCGGCGGCCGGACCCGTGGGCGGGGTCGGCTTGATCTGGTGCATGTCTTCCGACTGCAGCAGACGGCCGGCATTGATCAGGTAGCGGGCGGAGGCGGGATCCTCAGACGCCTCGTCGCCTTCCGCCGTTTCGCCAGCCGGGGTCATGGCGACCACATCGACCACGGCGAGGAGGGCGCGGGTGATGTTGGCGTTGGCGGCGCGCGACAGCGCATTGTCCGGATCGACGGAGAAATTGGTGTTCACCGCCTCGATCTCGATCTTGCCGAAGCGGTGTTCGAAGGTGAGGATGCGGTTGGCGCGGAACTGGCCGCGGAAATGGCCCACGCGCGGCGCGCCGTTCTCGGTATAAGTGAAATAGATGATCTCCTCGCCGAGCTGATCGGCGGAGATCTCCATGAAGAGGTCACCGTTCTCGGTATTGCGGTAGAGAGGGAAGAGGCCGTCGATCTCTTCGATCGTCTCGTCTTCAAAAAACTCTTCGATGGTTTTGGTTTCAGCGAACGCCGCAGCGCTCATGAAAAGCGCAAGAAGCGCCGCCGCGGCCCAGCGGCCTGCCTGATTCAACATGGAATTTCCCTCCCCGGAATATGGTCAGCCTTTAAACTAGGCCAATGGACCGGCTACGGCCAAGCCTGAAGCAGCTTAATTATCGGTCACGTACGCGACAGGCGCGCCTCCCGGCCCGGTCAGCGCGGGGTGGGCGGTTCGGGCCGGGGAAATTCATAGATCACGATGAGATTGCCGTCCCAGTCGGTGAAGCCGAGCTCAATGCCCTGCCCGCGCTCACTGTCGGCCCGGCCCAATGCGCGCGGCTCAACGCGGTCCAGTCCCAGGGCGTCGATGGCCTCTACAATGGCCTCATACCGGCCATGGGCGTCGATGACGGCGGCCGCGCGGCGGATGCCGGTCAGCGGCTGAAGCTCGATGCCGGTCACTTCAATAAGGGCGAGGGTGCGCACCTGAACTGCGCCGCCGTCCAGCGTGGCGAACCGGATCGAGGCCTCGCGCGGGATATTGAACACCTCATAGGAATAGCTGTCGGGACCCGACTGCGTCAGCGAGTGCAGCTCAAATCCGAGAATGTCGCGATACAGCGTCAGCGCCCGGTCCATGTCCGACACGATGATGGCCTGACGCTTGAAGTAGGTCCCGTCATAGGGCGCGTCGCCGGCCGGCTCCTGCGCGGCGGCGCTGGTGCTGGCGAACAGGACGCTGAGGGCGGCGGCGAGGGCGGCAAGGGTGGACATGGCGGGTCTCCTCAAAAGCAGTGGATCGGCGGGCGTCCGGCGCCGTGCGCGGCTTGACCGGCCCGGAGCTGACCCCTAATTTGTCCGGACAACCCTATCAGACTGGAACTCGATGCGCAGCCTGCTTTTTGTCCCCGGATCGCGCCCTGACCGCATCGCCAAGGCGCTGGCCGCCGGGGCCGATGGCGTATGCATCGATCTGGAAGACGCGGTGCCCCCCGCCGGCAAGGACGAGGCGCGTCATGCCGTGATGGCGGCGCTGGCTGAGCCGCGCACGGGAGGCGCGCCGCGCCTGGGTTTCCGGATCAATTCCCCGCGCACGGCCGCCGGGCTGGCTGATCTGGCCGCCTATGCCCACGGCGAGGGCCGGGCCGATTTCCTGATGATTCCCAAAGTCTCTCACCGAGAGGAGCTGGTGATCATCGCCGAGGCGCTGGGCGGACCGGACGCGCCGCCGCTCTGGCCGGTGATCGAGAGCGCGGCAGGACTGAAACATGCCTACGAGATTGCGGGAGCGCCCGGCGTGGAGGGCGCGCTGTTTGGCGGCGCAGATTACGCGGCTGACCTGGCCATCACAATGGAGTGGGAGCCGCTATTGCATGCGCGCGGCGTGCTGGCCGCCGCCGCCGCTGCTTCGGGCGTGGAGCTGATGGACGTGCCCTGGCTGGACGTGGAGGACGAGGCGGGCCTCGCCGAAACCACAGCCCGCGCCAAGGCGCTGGGCTTTACCGGGCGCGCCTGCATCCATCCAAAACAGATCGCCGGCGTCGCCGCCGCCTTCACACCGGGCGAGGACGAGCTGGCCCGGGCGCGCGCCATTCTGGAGGCCTTTGCCAAGGCTGACGGCGGCGCGGCGTTGTTCAATGGCAAGCTGATCGAACTGCCGGTGATCCGGGCGGCGCGCCGCACGCTCGCCGCCGCACGGCAGGGATAAGGGGAAATTCGTGGTTCAGAACGTCAAGGAAATCGGTCCGCAGCGCTATCGCGAGACTTTCGGGCGCTATTTTGAGGATTTCATCGTCGGCGATATCTATGAGCATCGCCCGGCCAAGACGGTGACCGAGTACGACAATCACCTGTTCACGCTGATGACGATGAACACTCACCCGATGCATTTCGACGCAGAGTTCGCCAAGGGCTCGGAGTTCAAGCAGAATCTGGTGGTCAGCCCCTATACGCTGGCGATCCTGATCGGCATGAGCGTGACGGACGTGTCCCAGAAGGCCATCGCCAATCTGGGCATGGACGAGGTGAAGTTCACCGCGCCGGTCTTCGCCGGCGACACGATCTATGGCGAGAGCGAAGTGCTGGCCAAGCGCGAGAGCCAGTCGCGCCCCGGCCAGGGCATCGTCACGGTGCTGACCCGCGGCTTCAACCAGCGCGGCGAAATGGTCTGTACCTTCAAACGCAACATGCTCATCCCCGGCCGCGGCAATGCGGTCGAGGACAAGGTGGGCAATTACTAGGGCGCTATGCGCGCAAAACCTTAGGAGCCTCACATGGCTGCTGCCGAAACCTATCAGATGACCGATGCCGACGAGCGCCAGATGCTCGATGCCATTGCGAAATGGATCGAGAAGAAGGTCGCGCCGGTGGCGATGGACCTGGAGCATGCCGACGAGTGGCCCGCCGAACTCGTGGAGGACATGAAGGAGCTGGGCCTGTTCGGCGCGCTCATCGATCCTGAATATGGCGGGCTGGGCCTGTCAGCCACGACCTACTCCAAAATCGTCATGATGATCGCCGAGGAGTGGATGAGCCTGACCGGCATCTTCAACTCCCACCTCATGATGGCGCAGATTGTCCAGCGCTTCGGCACGGACCGGCAGAAGGAATACTGGCTGCCGAAATTCGCAACCGGCGAGCTGCGCGGCGGCCTCGGCTTGACCGAGCCGGATGCAGGCACCGATCTGCAGGCGATCCGCACCACGGCCCGCCTTGAGGGCGGCAAGTATATCGTCAACGGCGCCAAGACCTGGATATCCAACGCCATTAAAGGCCATGCCTGCGCGCTTCTGGTGAAGACCGACACCGGCGCCGAGCCCCGCTACAAGGGCATGAGCATGCTGATCGTCTCCAAGATCGATCCCGAGACCGGCGCGGCCCTGCCCGGCATCCGCAACGGCCAGAAGCTGGAAAAGCTTGGATACAAGGGCATCGATTCAGGCGAGTTCATCTTTGAGGACTATGCCTGCGACGCCGAACTGTCGCTGGTCGGCGGCGAGGAGGGGCAGGGCTTCTTCATGGCCACGGGCGGGCTCGAGATCGGGCGCATCAATATCGCCGCGCGCTCGGTGGGCATCGCCAAGCGGGCGCTGCGCGAAAGCGTCGCCTATTCACAGACCCGCAAGACCATGGGCAAGCCGATCTGCGAGCATCAGGCGATCCAGCTGAAACTCGGCGACATGGCCGCGCGCACCCGCGCCGCCGAGCTGCTGGTAGAGGACGCCGCGCGCGCCTACGACACCGGCGCGCGCATCGACATGGAAGCGGGCATGGCCAAGTATTTTGCCAGCGAAACCGCTGTGGAGGTCGCCACCGAAGCCATGCGCATCCATGGCGGCTATGGCTACTCGAAAGAGTACGTGATCGAGCGCCTCTACCGCGACGCGCCGCTGATGTGCATTGGCGAAGGCACCAACGAGCTGCAACGCATCATCATCGCCAAGCAGCTGATCAAGCGGAACCCGGTTTAGGGGGCGCTCCCCCCTCCGTCAGCTTCGCTGACACCTCCCCCGCAAGCGGGGGAGGAAAGATGTGAGCACCTGCGCAGGCGTCGACAGGAGACCCATGATGCACAAACCCCTCGACGGCCTGCGCATCCTGACGATCGAGCAATATGGGGCGGGACCCTATGGCACACAGCTTCTGGCCGGGCTGGGCGCGGAGGTGATCAAGATCGAGACCGCCGAGGGTGGCGACTCATCGCGCGCGGCGGGGCCGTACTTCCTGGGCGAGGATGACAGCCAGTTCTTCCAGACCTTCAACCGGGGCAAGAAATCGGTCTGCCTTGATCTCAAGCAGAACGATGACCGCGCCCTGTTCGAAGCGCTGGTGAAGGGCGCCGATGCGGTGGCCAATAATCTGCGCGGCGATCTGCCGGCCCGGCTGAAGGTGGACTATGCCGGCCTGAAAGCTATCAAGCCGGACATTGTGTGTGCGCATCTGTCGGCCTATGGCCGGGGCGGGGCGCGCGAGGCCTGGCCGGGCTATGATTATCTCATGCAGGCCGAGGCCGGGTTTCTGTCGCTGACCGGCGAACCCGACGGCCCGCCGGCGCGCTTTGGCCTGTCCATGGTCGATTTCATGACCGGCACCATGATGGCGCTGGGTCTGGTCTCGGCGGTGCTGGGCGCGCGGCGCTCAGGTCAGGGCTGTGATGTGGATGTGTCGCTGCTGGATACCGCCCTGCACCAGCTGTCCTATCCGGCGACCTGGTATCTCAATGAGGGCGCGGAGACCAAGCGCCTGGCGCGCTCGGCCCACCCGTCGGTGATGCCGAGCCAGCTCTTTCCCACCGAAGATGGCTGGCTGTTCCTGATGTGCCAGCTGCCCAAATTCTGGATCATGTTCTGCGAGGCCGTGGAGCGCGCCGATCTTGCCGCCGATCCGCGCTTTGCCGACACGACAGCCCGCGGCGACAACCGCGCGGCCCTGCAGGACGAGCTGGACGCGCTGTTCCGCACCCGGCCCACCGCCCACTGGGTGACGCTGCTGGGGGGCAAGGTCCCGGTGGCGCCGGTGTATTCCCTGTCGCAGGCGCTGGATGCGCCGGATGCGGCGGGTCTCATCGAAACGGTGGACCATCCCGATCGCCCGGACGGGCTGAAGCTCCTGCGCGAACCATTCCGCATCAATGGCGAACGGCCCAGCCAGGCGCGGGCGCCCAAGCTGGGGGAGCATTCGCAAGCGGTGCTTGGCCCGCTGAAAGCGGGATCAAAATTCGATTCTGAAGCGTGAAATTCCAGCCGGCAATATGATAGGCTGACGCCATGACCCTGGAAGAAGCTCACCCGCGCATCAGCGCCGACCCGGCCATCATGGTTGGCAAGCCGTGCATCAAAGGCACGCGCATGCCGGTCTATCTGATCGTGCGCGAGGTCGCCAAGGGCCGCACGGAGCCGGAGATTCTTGACTCCTACCCGTCGCTTTCACCTGGCGATGTGGCGGCTGCGCTGGCCTTCGCCGCGGACGTGATGGCTGGCGATGTCCTGTCTGCGGCCGAGTGAATGCGGTTCCTGATAGACGAATGCGTCCCGCGCGAGATCGCGAATGCGCTGGCGCGCGCAGGCCATGACGTCACATTCGTATCGCCTGATCACCGCGGCGCGGATGATTTTGAAGTCGCGAATCTCGCCATCCGGACGGCGCGCATCCTCGTCACCACAGACAACGGATTTGGCGATATCGCTTTTCGCCACGGGGTGCACCCGCCAGCGATCATCCTGTTGCGGACTCTGGATGAGGCGCTGATCGTCCAGGCCGTTGAGCAGCAGCAAGACACCCTGTTTGGCTGCCTGACCGTGATCACGCAACGCCAGGCGCGTAGCCGCAAATATGAGTGAGATTGCCCCCATGAAACTCTCCGGCCTCAAAGTTCTCGACCTCTCCGCCTTTTTGCCTGGTCCGCATCTGACCATGATGATGGCTGATCACGGCGCCGATGTGGTGATGATCGAGCCGGCCAACGGGACCGGCGAGCCGACGCGCGAGATCGGCTTG
This sequence comes from Hyphomonadaceae bacterium ML37, assembly GCA_027627685.1. Lineage (NCBI taxonomy): Bacteria > Pseudomonadati > Pseudomonadota > Alphaproteobacteria > Hyphomonadales > Hyphomonadaceae > Hyphomonadaceae bacterium ML37. The sequence continues at coordinate 2,172,298 of CP091241.1, read as the reverse complement.
CGCCATGCTGACGGCGTCTCGGTCTGGTTTCGCAATATCGCGCGAGGCAAGCGCTCGCTGAAGCTGAACCTGAAAGACCCTGACGGGCAGGCGCTGCTGCATGCGCTCGCCCGCGAGGCCGATGTGGTGGTGGAGGCGTTCCGGCCCGGCGTCGCCCGGCGCCTGGCGGCGGACTATGAGACCCTGAGCGTGCTCAATCCGCGCCTTGTGTACTGCTCCATCTCCGCCTTCGGGCAGGAGGGCGGCTATGCGATGAAGCCCGCCCATGACCTGACGGTGCAGGCGCTGGCGGGGCTGGTGGATCTCAATCGCGGGCTGGAAGATGGCAAGCCGGCCAGCCCCAACATGCCGGTCGCCGACATGGCCGCCTCGCTGATGGCGCTGTCTGCGATCCTGATGGCGCTGTACCGCCGCCATGCGACGGGGCAAGGCGATTTCATTGATCTGGCCATGTATGATGCCTGCCTGGCCTGGACGCCCAATGTCACCGGGCCGGTCTTCGCCCAGGACGCCCGCCCGCCGGTGAAGGACATGCGCTCATTCGGCGGCGCGGCGATGTATCATGTCTATGAAACCATAGACGAAAAGCACCTGGTCCTGGGTGGATCAGAGATCAAGTTCGCCACAAATTTGCTGGAAGCGCTGGGGCGGCCCGATCTCGTCCACTATGCCCGCCTTGAGCCCGGACCGGATCAGGAGCCCCTGCGCGCCTTCTTCACCGAGACCTTCGCCAGCCGCACGCTGGCCGAATGGGAGGTCTTCCTCAAAGATGTCGATGTGTGCTGGGCGCCGGTGCGCACCCTCAAGGACGCGTTCGATGATCCCCATACCCGCGAGCGCGGGCTGGTCTTTGAGGACGCCGCCGGCAATCGCCATATCGGCCCGCCCATCCGCTTCGCCCGCGAGCCCGCCCGCCCCGATCCGGCGGCGCCGGGCTTTGGCGAGCATTCCCAATCGCTGGCCCGGGAAGCCGGGCTGGATGCACAGATGATCGACGCGATGAAGGCGCGCGGCGTGATCTGAGGGGCTTTTTCCGTGACAGCCGCCCGGGCCGAGCGGCGCACTTCGCCTCTGGCTCTGGCTAGACGGCGCCGCTAGGCTTGGTCTGGACAATTGTGATCCGCCAAAAGGCCCCCGTCATGACGAAGCCGGTCAATCTGCGTCAGTATCGCAAGGTCAGGGCGCGCGCTGACAAGGCGCGGGCGGCGGAGGTGAACCGCGTGGTGCACGGGACGCCCAAGGCGGTCCGGGATCTGGAGGCCGCGCGTCAGGAGCAGGCGGCGCGCCGGATCGAGGCGCACCGGCGCACGGGTGAGGGCGAGGCGGGCGGGCAGAGCGCCGATCCTCAGGCCACAGACGGAGTCGGTGAATAATGCTGCGCAAGCGCTCTGTGACGCTGGCCGGTCACGCCACCTCTCTGGCGTTGGAGGAGGATTTCTGGCGGGAGCTGGATGGGGCGGCGGCGGCCGATGGCGTGGCGCTGGCGCGTCTGATTGCAAGGATCGATGCAGACCGGGCGCAGGATGATCCGGACGCGCCATTGTCCAGCGCCTGCCGGGTGTGGGTGCTGCGGCGGGTGCTGGCGAGGAGTTCGGCCTAGCCTTGCGCGCGCCAGACTTCGCCGTCATCGGCCTCGCGCAGATTGACCCAGCGCCAGGCGCCCGTGTCGGCCAGAAGCGCGCCCAGCGCCTTGGCGTTCAGGCCATGGCCGGGACGGGTGGCGCGGTAAAGGCCCAGGATCGGCGCGCCGGCCAGATACAGATCGCCCAGCACGTCGAGCGCCTTGTGGCGCACGAATTCGTCAGCGAAGCGCAGGCCCTCGGGGTTTTCCACGCCGCTGTCTGTCAGCACGACCGAATTGTCCAGCGAGCTGCCGCGCGCCAGGCCGGCGCTCAGAAGCGCGCCCAGATCCCGGCGGAAGCCGAAGGTGCGCGCCGGCGCCACCAGGGTGCGGAAGTTTTCGCGTGTGACTTCGAAGGAAAACGCCTGGCGGCCGATCGTGGGGTCGGTGAAATCGATCTCGATATCGATGGTCTGTTTCAGGGCCGGCAGGAACTCGGCCTGGCGCGCGCCATCGTTCACCGAGACCGGGCGCAGCACCTGAATGGCGCGGCGCGGCGCGGCGCAGGTTTTCAGGCCCGCATGCAGCATCAGCTCCACAAAGGGCGCCGCCGAGCCATCCATGGCGGGCGCTTCGGGTCCGTCGAGCTCGATCAGCACATCGTCCACGCCCAGCCCCGCCAGGGCGGCCATGAGATGCTCCACCGTCGCCACCGAGGCGCCGGACTCATTGATCAAGGTGGTGCCCAGATCGGTGGAGCGCACATACTCGCGCCGCGCCGGGATGCGGGTGTCGTCCAGCGCAAGATCGGTGCGATCAAACACGATGCCGGATCCCACCGCGGCGGGTTTCATCACCATGCGCACACGGGCGCCGGTGTGAAGGCCTATGCCGGCGCAAACCGCCGGAGCAGCCAGTGTGGTGCGTTCCATCATCTCGTCTACCCGGTCAGTTCTGTCTTGCACGCCGCACGCATCCCCACGCGTGACCATCGGAGTGCAACACCCCTCATGAATGCCGCACTGTACGGCTCTGCTGCAACACAGCAATTAAAGGATTGTTGCACCATGTTACGCGAACCGGGGTCGGCCCCCGGCGGCGACGCCCTGAACGCTTCGCATGCAAAAAGGCCGCCGGGCGAACCCGGCGGCCTTAAAGATACTGATGGACGCAGCCGGTCGGCACGGTGTGCGCCTGGGCTCCGCCCAGCCCGTCAGCACTTGCCGAAGGATTCCGAATAGACTTGCTCGCCCGCCACGCTGACCGTGAGGCGTGCACCGGTGGGAATGCCGAATTTGGTGCAGATGTGGATACAAGCGTTGGCCACGGTGCCGTCCGGGAATTGCACGGGCAACGAGACGCAGTGATTTCCCAAGCCCAGCGGCAGCTGCACACAGACCTTTCCATCCTTGATGGTGACGCTGATGCAGCCGCCGGAGATGGAGATGTCTGACGTGGCGAACGACAAGGCGCTGCTGTTGGTCTCGCGTTCGTTGTGTGTTTTCGCCGCCGCGTCCAGGGCGTTCTGGATGCGTTTGGAGTCGAATGACGGAGTGTCGGCCATACTATAACCTCCCAATGCACGGTGCACAATTGCAACCATAGGAAGTTAGTCAGAGGCCGCGGCTGACCGCAACTAAAAAGTGTGCTCGGCGGTCGTGCATCAGCGTGCGGCCGCTCTGGCGGGTCCTGCCGGAACGAGTCAGGCCGCCGGACGGTTTCCGGCGGCCTGACTGTGTGCGTTGAGGGGGCGATTAAGCCTAGTTGGCCTGGCGGCGCAGGAAGGCGGGGATTTCCAGCTCACCCTCGTCCAAGGTTTCTCCGAACAGATCGCCGCGCGGCGCGGGCGCCGGCTGGACCTGACGCACGGTGTGGACGGCGGGGCGCGGAGCGGGCTGGGGCGCCGCCTGATGCGCCGGCTGGGCCTCGGCCGGGCGCGAGCTCAGCGGGTCCCGCTTGACCGGCGCCGGGGCCGCCTTCGGGCGCCGGCCGAACAGGGAGCGCAGGCCGCGCGGGGCGTCGGCTTCCTGGGCCGGAGCGGGGGCGGGGACGGCTTGACGCGGAGCGTTGACTTCGCGCGCCAGGCGCTCCTGGGCCTGGACAACAGCCGGCTTGGCGGCGGGCGCCTCGGGTACTTCGTCCCAGGCATGGGCTTCGTTGTAGTGGTCCTGAATGTCAGCCTCGGCGATGCCCTGCGCTTCCACATAGGCTGCGCCGGGCTCGACCGGTGCATGGGCCGCCGGGGCGGCCGGCGCGGCGCGCGGGGTTTCGTTCATCGCCACAGCGTCGGCGGCGCGGCGCACCAGCGGTTCGGCCTGGCGCTGGGGACGGGTCTCGCGGATTTTCCAGGCGGGAGTGACTTCAGCGGCGGCGCGCCGGCGCGGGTCGGCGGCCTGCAGCGCTTCGCCATCAATGCCGGTGGCGACCACAGACACGCGGATAATGCCTTCCAGCGCCTCGTCGAAGGTGGAGCCCACGATGATATTGGCGTCCTCGTCCACCTCGTCGCGGATGCGGTTGGCCGCTTCGTCAACTTCATACAGTGTCATGTCCATGCCGCCAGTGATGTTGATGAGCACGCCCTTGGCGCCTTTCATCGACACATCGTCGAGCAGCGGATTATTGATGGCGTTGTTCGCCGCCTCGATGGCGCGCTTATCGCCGGTGGCCTCGCCGGTGCCCATCATCGCCTTGCCCATCTCGTTCATCACAGTGCGCACGTCGGCGAAGTCCAGATTGATCAGGCCGGGCATGACCATCAGATCGGTGATGCCGCGCACGCCCGAATGCAGCACCTGGTCGGCCAGCGAGAACGCCTCGGCGAAGGTGGTCTTCTCGGTGGCGATGCGGAACAGGTTCTGGTTGGGAATGATGATCAGCGTATCGACATGCTGCTGCAGCCGCTCGATGCCCTCTTCGGCCAGGCGCATGCGGCGCGAGCCTTCGAACTGGAAGGGCTTGGTGACGACGCCCACAGTCAGAATGTTCTGCTCGCGCGCGGCGCGGGCGATCACCGGGGCGGCTCCGGTGCCGGTGCCGCCGCCCATGCCCGCGGTGATGAACACCATGTGCGCGCCCTGAAGCTGCTCGGTGATTTCCGCCAGTGAATCCTCAGCCGCCTGCTGACCGACTTCCGGACGCGCCCCTGCGCCCAGACCCTCGGTGATGGCGGCGCCCATCTGCACCCGGCGCTCGCAGCGCGAGCGGGCCAGCGCCTGGGCGTCGGTGTTGGCGACCACGAAATCCACACCCTCCAGCGAGGCGTCGATCATGTTGTTGACGGCGTTGCCGCCGGCGCCGCCGACGCCAAACACGAGGATGCGCGGCTTCAGCTCGGTGGTTTCGGGCGCGGACAGATTGAGGGGCATGGATCGGGGCTCCAGCGAGGATTTGGGGATTTAAGGCCTCATTATCCATCAACCATGCGCCGCGTTGTTTAATCGGGCGTTAAGCCAAGCCTGTGTGAAGACACGGATTTTGCGGAACGCTTCGGGAACGAAGCAGCGATTCGCGGGTTGGGCTGTAACAATGTGTCAAGCCTGCTCGATCCCGAACAGATCGGCCAGCGGCTTGAAAACCCCGCCATTCGGATCGGGGACCAGACCCGATGTCAGCCCGCCATCCACGCAGAAGCTTTGACCGGTCACAAAGCGGGCCGCGTCGCTGGCGAGATACAAAACGGCCTCGGCGATATCGCGGCCGGCGCCGGCGACCGGCAAGGGCTGCATCAACGCGCCCAGCGCCGCCATGCTGGCGGCCTTTGCTTCGCTGGTTTCCTGATCGAAGCCCAGAGCGCGCCCGAAAATCGCTGTGGCGATCAGGCCGGGCTGGATGGCGTTGACGCGCACGCCATCGGCGGCCAGGCGCACAGCGGCCAGGCGCGTCATGTGCAGCACAGCGGACTTGGCGATGGAGTAGAGGATGGGGCCGTAAGTGGTGCCTTCAGCCGCCACGGAACTGGTCGTGATGATGGCCCCGGATTTCTGCGCCCGCATGTGCGGCTCGGCGTGCTTGATGCCGTAGAGCGCGCTGGCCAGATGCAGCTGCATGACCCGGTTGAAGCTGGCCTCGTCGATGGAGGCGAAGCCCTCGTCGGGCTCGGCGGCGCCGGCGTTGTTGAACAGGATATCGATGCGCCCGAACGCCTCCACGGCGCGGTCGATCAGGGCTTTCACATCGGCTTCGCGCGTCACGTCGGCGTGCTGATAGAGGGCGTTGGGTGAGGATTGTGCGACGCTGGCGCCCAGCGCGTCCTGAATATCGCCGATGACGACCTGAGCGCCCTCGGCCAGAAACAGCTCCACCGTGGCGCGGCCAATGCCGCTGGCGCCGCCCGTGATCACCGCCGTCTTACCGCTCAGCCGTCCGCTCATCTTTTGCTCCTTCAGTCCTGATGCAGCGCGCAGGGGATCATGGCCGCGCGGGGCGGGCAAGGCGAAATGAACGCCGTTCACTTACGGCGATTATTCAGGCGGGACGAAGCGGTCCAGACCCGGCGGCGGGGCGAGGCCGGGGGAGGCGAAGGCGATCACCTTGAAAAGGGCGCCCATCTCCTCCGGCGCGCTCAGCCTAGCGGCCTGGCGCTCCAGCCGGGCGCGGCCCGACTTGTCCTGGGCTTTCGCCAGCAAGGCGGCGCGGACGTCCAGGCCCAGGCCTTTCAGGAACGGTCCCTGCTCGGCGGGTCCGAACACTTGCAGCCCGGCCCTGAGCCCCTCGCGGGCGAGCGCATCGAACGCGACCCAGGCGGTGAGGTCGGCGGTGCCCGGCGCGTCGAGCGGATCGACCTTCTCATGCCGGCGGATGGCTTGCAGCGTATCGCCATGGTCCGGCGCCACCGCGCCGTAGTCGATGAAGAGCGCATAGCCGGGATGATCGTTCAGGCGTTCGGCGACCGCGTCGATCACCGCCGCGTCAGCCGGGCGCAGCTCCACCAGCGACCCGTCTGGCAGATCGCGCAAGGTGTCCGGGATCAAGGCGAGGTCGGGCGCGCTGAGCGCCGCGCCGAGGACGAAGGCGAAACGCTCAGCCTCGTCCGGGTGCATCGCCACGCAGCGCTCGCGCCAGACGCCTTCATGCTTCACCGCCTGACGGATGGGCAGGCAGTCGAGAAATTCATTGGCCAGCAGAAGTGTCGGTCCGGGGCGCACGGCTTCCAGACGCGGCGCCCAGCGGATCGGGACGGGCGCGCCGGCCAGCGTGCGTCCCTGCACCATTTTCAGCGCCGGGCTGACCTCCACCAGCGTGGCTTCGGCCGCCTCGATCAGGCCCGGCGCGGCGCGCAGCACTCGCGCCACATCGCTCATCATGCGTCCCGTGCCGGGGCCGAGCTCGATGAGCTGGACCGGGTCGGGTTCGCCCATCTGGCTCCAGCACTCCACCGCCCACAGCCCGATCAGCTCGCCGAACATCTGGCTGATTTCCGGCGCAGTAATGAAGTCGTTATGAGCCCCCAACGGATCTTTGGTGGCGTAAAAGCCGGCCATGGGGTCAAACAGCGCTTCCATCATATAGGCGCTGACCAGCAGGGGGCCTTCGCTGGCGATGCGGTCGCGCAGGCGCGCGGCAAGCGCTTCAGCGGGGCGAAAATCCTCGGTCATGTCGGGTGCGGATCAGGCCTTGGCTGCGGGTTGGCTGCGGGCGCGCCACACCAGCCAGGCGCCTGCCAGGATCATCGGGATACACAACAGCATGCCCATGGTGACATAGCCCTGCAGGGCTTCGGGCATCTGCCGGTCGGGCTCGCGCACCAGCTCCACGCTGCCGCGGAAAACGCCATAGCCGATCAGGAAGGCGCCTGTGATCAGGCCGGGCCTGGCCAGCGCGCGGAAGCGCCAGACCAGAATCGTCAAGATGGTCAGCAGCACCGCGCCTTCCAGGAAGGCCTCGTAAAGCTGGCTGGGATGGCGCGCCAGGCAGAGTGGGTCGGCGGCGAACGTCATGGCCCAGGGCAGGTCCGGCGCCGGCCGGCCCCACAGCTCGCCATTGATGAAATTGGCCAGGCGCCCCAGCAACAGCCCGATGGGCGTGGCCAGCGCCACCGCGTCAGCGACGCGCAACAGCGGCGCTCCGTGGGCGCGGGCGGTGAAATACATCGCCAGCGCCACGCCGATCAGCCCGCCGTGGAAGCTCATCCCGCCATCGGTGATGCCGGTCACCACGCGCAGCGGCTCCTCCCAGATCATGCTGGTCTGGTAGAAGAGCACAAAGCCGATGCGCCCGCCGGCGATCACGCCGACCATCACCCACAAGAGCAGGTCCTCGACAAACTTGGTGTCGAAGGGCGCGACTTGCGTCCGGGGCGTCGTCCCCCAGAGGGCGGGGCGTTTGGTCACGTGCAGCACCAGCGCATAGCCCAGGAACAGCCCGGCGATATAGGCCAGCGCGTACCAGCGCAGCTCGAACCAGCCAATGGAGAACAGCACCGGATTGATGAGGTCGAAGCTGGATTGGCAGGGCTGCATGGACGGGCTCCGGGCGGGTGTCTGGATCGAATGCGGCGCCGCGCGCGTTGCACAAAGGTAGGGCGAGCGCCTATATACGCCTTCATAGCAGAGCAGGTGGTGATGTCATGCAATCTCGCAGTCCCTTGTTCGCCGATTTCGCCGATCTGATGACGGACGCGTTCAGCGCCGCCCAGGCCGCCGGAGAAGAGGCGCGCGCGGTGTTCCGCGCCCAGGCCGAACGCATGGCGTCCGAGCTGGATCTGGTCACGCGCGACGAGGTGGAAAGCCTGCGCGCCCAGAGCGATGCGGCGCTGGCCGAAATCGAATCACTCAAAGCTCGCCTGGCGGCTCTGGAAGCCGCAAGCGCCCCCAAACCCGCCGCCCGCAAGCCGGCGGCGAAACCCACTGCGGCGAAAAAGCCCAAATAAGAAAACGTCTTGCATCCAGACTCAAATGCGCTGTTGCGCGCGCGTCCGGCGGCGGCTTACCGTCAGTCTATGCGCCGGCCCGCCGCATTCGAGTCGCGCGTTGCAAGGGGAGAGGACCGGCATGGATCTCAATACCCAGGAAGTCTCGGGCGTGTTCGACCCGCTCGAATCCATCGAACAGGCCGTCGTGGCCGAGCAATATCCCTATGAGCGCGACGAGCTGGAACTGCACATGGCGGTGCCCGGCGCCTGGCGCGATCATCAGATCTGGTTCGCCTACCGCCCGGAACTGGACGTCATCCATATCTGCGCCAGCCTGGAGCTGAAAGCGCCGGACCATCGCCTGCGCGAAGTGTGCGAGCTGATCACGCGGCTCAATGAGCGGCTGTGGGTCGGCCATTTCGATGTGTGGAGCGATGATGGTTCGATTGTCTTTCGTCACGCCCTGACCCTGCCGGACCTGGACCAGGTGTCTGAAGCGCAGGCGGCGGCGCTGATCGTGGCGGCCAAGGAGGCCGGCGAGCGGCTCTATCCGGCTTTCCACTATCTATTGTGGAGCGGGAAGACCCCGGCCGAAGCGGTCGCGGCGGCCATGTTTGATACGGTCGGGGAAGCCTGAACCGATATGTCAGACACAACAGGACTTATCGCGCTGGTCGGCGCCGGCCGAATGGGTGCGGCTCTGGCGGCGGGCTGGCTGAAAAAATCGCGCAACCGGGTCGAGCCCGAGCGGATCGTGTTCATCGATCCCAACTTGAGCGACGCCGCGCGCGCGCTGGCTGACGCCCATGGCGTGCGCTGCGAGCCGGCGCTGACGCCGGCGCTGGCCCGGCAGGTCAGCGATATCGTGATCGCGGTCAAACCGGGGATGGTCACCGAAGTGCTCGCCCCGCTCAAAGATCAATTGCCCGAGGACGCGCTGGTGGTGTCCATCGCGGCCGGTGTGACACTGCGCACGCTGGGCCGCGCTTTGCCGGGCCGTCCGGCCGTGCGCGCCATGCCCAACACGCCCGGCGCCATCGGCAAGGGCGTGTCGGTGTGCGCCGCCAACGAGGCGGGCGACGGCCCTGACGAGCGCGGGCGCACCGAAATGCTGCTGAAACCGGCTGGTCCGGTGGAGTGGGTGGATGATGAGCGCCTGATGGATGTGGTCACGGCCGTATCCGGGTCGGGCCCCGCTTATGTCTTCCTGTTCTGCGAAGCGCTGGCCGCCGCGGCTGAAGCCGAGGGCCTTCCGCGCGAGCTGGCCCAGCGCCTGGCCGTGCACACAGTGGCGGGCTCGGGCGCGCTGCTGACCAGCGGCCAGGGCGACGCCAGCGAGCTGCGCCGCACGGTGACCTCGCCCGGCGGCACCACCCAGGCCGGCCTCGACGCCCTGATGGGCGGGTCCGGCCTGCCGGGCCTGGTGCGCAACGCGGTGGCCGCGGCTGCACGGCGTTCGCGTCAGCTGGGGTCGGATTCCAACTAGGGTCAAGGCAAACGACCAAAACGCCGCAGCGGCGCCCCGCCGCGCTTCGCGCAGGGCGGTAACGCGCTATGCTGGCGCCATGGCCGCTGATTCCCGATACCGGTTTTACGAGTTCTTCTGCGGCGGCGGGATGGCGCGGCTGGGGCTGGGGCGTCATTGGCGGTGTCATTTCGCCAATGATATCGATCCGGCCAAGCTCGCGGCCTATCAGGCTAATTTCGGCGCGGACGTTTTGCGCCCCGGCGATGTGGGCGATGTGGCGCCGGACGAATTGCCAGGCTCCGCCGATCTGGCCTGGGCGAGCTTTCCCTGTCAGGATTTGTCGCTGGCCGGCCCGCGCGGCGGGCTGAAGGCGGCGCGCTCGGGCGTGTTCTACAGCTTCTGGCGCCTGATGGAGGCGCTGCAGGGCGAGGGCCGGGCGCCGCGCCTGATCGGGCTGGAGAATGTGCCGGGGCTTTTGACCTGTTCGGGCGGGGCGGATTTTACGGCGCTGTGCGAGGCGCTGGATGCGGGCGGATACCGCTTCGGGGCGGTCGAGATTGATGCGCGCTGGTTCACCCCGCAATCGCGCCCGCGCCTGTTCGTACTGGCGCTGCGCAAGGACATACCCATCCCGTCTGATCTGGCGCTGGCGAGCGAGCCAGATCACCTCTCTCCCTTCCTGACCGGCGCGGTGCGCCGGGCGGCGGCGCGCCTGCCGGAGCATCTGAAAGCCAGCTGGGTGTGGTGGGCCTTGCCCGTGCCGCCGCGCCCCAATGCGGCGCTGATTGATGTGCTGGAGCCTGCGCGCGCTACGCCGTGGCACAGCCCGGAAGAGACGCGCCGTCTGATCGCCATGATGAGCGCGCCGTCGCGGGCGCGTCTGGCGGAAGCGCGCAAGGGCCCGGGCCCCGCGGCGGGCGCGCTGTACCGGCGCATGCGGGTGGAAAATGGCGTGAAGGTGCAGCGCGCCGAAGTGCGCTTTGACGGGCTGGCGGGCTGTCTGCGCACGCCCGGCGGCGGGTCGTCGCGCCAGTTCGTGGTGTGGGTCAAAAACGGCAAGGTGCGCACCCGTCCCATGACCGCGCGCGAATACGCCCGTCTGATGGGCCTGCCCGAGGATTACCGCCTGCCCGCGCGCGACAACGCGGCGCTGCATTTGGCGGGCGATGGCGTGTCGGTGGACGCGGTGGCCTTCCTGCGCGAGAACCTGTTCGAGCCGGTGCTCGACCACACGCGCGCCGACGTGCTGGCGGCGGAGTAGGGCTATGCGCGCGGCGGTGGTCGGCAGCGGCATAGCCGGGCTCGCCAGCGCCGCCCATCTCGCCCGCGCCGGGCATCAGGTCACCATCTTCGATCGCTTCGCTGAGCCCCGTCCTGTGGGCGCGGGGCTCCTCCTCCAGCCCAGCGGGCTGATGGCGCTGGATACCTTGGATCTATGTGGCGAGGCCGTGGCGCGCGGGGCGCGGATCAGCCGCCTGATCGGGCGTAACATGCGCGGACGCGCCGTGCTGGACCTGCGATACAGCGATGCGCGCAAAGGCGATTATGGCGTCGGCATTCACCGCGCCAGCCTGTTCAACCTTCTGCTGGACGCCGCCCGGGACGCAGGCGCGCACTGGCGCACGGGCGCGGACATCGTCGATATCGCAGCGCCGGACACCGACACGCCCTGCCTCAGGCTGGCGGACGGCGAGACCACAGCGCCGTTCGATCTCATTCTGGTATGCGACGGCGCCCATTCGCGCCTGCGCCGCATCGTCTGTCCGCAGGCGCGCGAGCGGGTCTTCCCCTGGGGCGCCTTCTGGGCGATCCGGCCCGATCCTGACGGCGCGCGCGAGGGCGAGCTGGAGCAGGTCTATGATGGCTGCCGCATCATGATCGGGCTGCTGCCGGTGGGCGATAACCCGGCTGATCCGCTGGGGCGCCCGGGGGTGAGCGTGTTCTGGTCGGTGCGCAGTACTGAGCGCGACGCGGTGATGGCGGCAGGCGACGAGGCTTTTCGCGAAGGCTTCGCCCGCTACTGGCCGCGCGCCGGTAAGGCGGTGGGCGAGGCGGGCCTCGATGATTTCGCCTATGCCGCCTATCAGGACACGCTGTGTCCGCGCTGGCGGCGGGGCCGGATCATGCTGCTGGGCGACGCCGCCCACGCCATGAGCCCGCAGCTGGGCCAGGGCGCGAACCTCGCCCTGTGCGACGCGGCGGCGCTGGCGCATGCGATGGCCGACCATGCGCCGGTGCAGCACGCTCTGAAAGCCGCCGAGCGCGCGCGGAGACCCAGCGTCACCTATTACGCCCTGATGAGCCGGGCGCTGACCCCGGTCTTCCAGTCCTCCTCAAAGCTGCTCGGCTGGGCGCGCGATATTGTCTTCAACCTGTCGGGCCGCCTGCCGGGCCTGCGCCACTGGATGGGCTGGACGCTGACGGGGCGCGGCCGCATGCCATGGTGACGGGCAGCGACGTCTTCACGCCCGCTGAGCGCTCGGCGGTGATGGCGGCGGTGAAGGGGCAGGGGACGAAGCCGGAAATGATCGTGCGGCGGCTGGTCCATGGGCTCGGCTATCGCTTTCGCCTGCATCGCAAGGATTTGCCGGGCAAGCCCGATCTGGCGTTTCCCGGGCGGCGCGCGGTGATCTTCGTGAATGGCTGTTTCTGGCATGGTCATGACTGTGCGCGCGGCGCCCGCCAGCCCAAACAGAACGCCGCGTACTGGACCGCCAAGATCGCCCGAAACCGCGCGCGTGACGCCGCCAGCGACGCGGCCCTGGCGGACGCGGGCTGGCGGGTGATGACCGTATGGGAGTGCGAGATGAAGGACCGCGCCGGCCTTGCCGCGCGCCTGCAGGGCTTTCTCGGTCCCTCCGGTCGCGCGCCCGCGCGGCGCGTTTGACGCCCGCCGCCAGCCGGTCTAAAGCCGCGATCCCCTGTCCCGCCTCTAGGACCCGACCTGACCATGACCGTCAAAGTCCGCTTCGCCCCGAGCCCCACCGGGCGCATCCATGTGGGCAATGTGCGCACCGCGCTGATGAACGTCTTGTTCGCGCGCGGGCAGGGCGGTCAGGTGCTGTTGCGCATCGACGACACGGACCTTGAGCGCTCCACAGCCGAGTACGAGCAGGGCATCAAGGATGACCTGACGTGGCTGGGCCTGCACTGGGACGAGACCTTCAATCAGTCGCATCATTTTGACCGCTACGAATCGGTCAAGGCGCGGCTTGTGGAAGCGGACTATCTTTATCCCTGCTACGAGACCGAGGACGAGCTTGATCGCAAGCGCAAGATCCAGCGCGCCCAGGGCAAGCCGCCGGTCTATGACCGCGCCGCGCTGAGCCTCACCGATGCCGAGCGCGCCGCGCTGGAGGCCGAAGGGCGCAAGCCGCACTGGCGCTTCAAACTGTCGGGCGGGCGCATTGAATGGACCGATCTGGTGCGGGGCCCGAGCCATATCGAAACCAGCTCTGTCTCGGACCCGATCCTGATCCGCGCCGATGGCAGCTATCTCTACACCCTGCCCAGCGTGGTGGATGATCTTGAGGCGGGCATCACCCACATCATCCGCGGCGAGGACCACGTCACCAATTCGGCCGCCCAGATCGAGATTTTCGAGGCGCTGGGCGGCAAGGGCGCCTCTCCGCGGCTCGGCCATCACCCGCTTCTGATGGGCAAGGATGGGGAGAAGCTGTCCAAGCGCATCGGCTCTCTATCGGTGAAGGGTTTGCGCGAGGACGAGGACATTGAGCCCATGGCGGTTCTGTCCCTGCTGGCCAAGCTCGGCACGTCTGATCCGGTGGAGGCGCGCGGCTCGCTCGAAGCGCTGGCGGCGGACTTCGATCTGGCCAAGCTGTCGCGCACGCCGGCGCGCTTTGACCCGGCGGATCTCGAGCGCCTGAACGCCAGGCTGGTTCACGAAATGAACTATTCGGATGTGAAAGAGCGGCTGGCCGCCCTCAACGCCGATAGCGGCGAGGCGTTCTGGAATGCGGTGCGCGACAATCTGGTGCGCGTGCGCGACGTCGCCGAATGGCGCCAGCTCATTGACGGCCCGGTCGCGCCGGTGATCGAAGACGCAGAGTTTGCAAGAGCCGCCGCCGATCTGCTGCCCGAGGGACCGCTGGACGGGACCAGCTGGAGCAACTGGACCGGCGCGGTGAAGGACGCCACCGGGCGCAAGGGCAAGGACCTGTTCATGCCGCTCCGCCTGGCGCTGACCGGCCAGGCGCGCGGGCCGGAAATGGCGGTGCTGCTGCCCCTGATCGGCGCCGATACGGCCCGTGCGAGGCTGCTGGGTCAGGCGCGTTAAAAGCTGCAGTTAGACGAGGTCAGCCACCGCGTGGCCGCCACAGAACCAGCGTGTCGTGATCATTGAGCGTGGCCGCTTGCGCGCCGCCATAGCCCAGCTTGGCGGCGACATTGAGCGAGGCGGCGTTGCCGGGATCGATGAGGCAGCATGTGCGCGCCGCGTCCAGCGTGGCGTCCGCCCAGTTCAGCGCCGCGCTCATGGCTTCGGTGGCGTAGCCGCGCCCGTGCACCGCCGGGCTCAGCACCCAGCCGGCTTCAGGAATGCCGGAAATATCAACGCTGAGGTCGCGCTTGAAATCGGCGAGACCCACCTGGCCGGCGAAGGCGCCGGTCTCGCGCTCCTCCAGCGTCCAGTAGCCATAGCCCAGCAGCGCCCAGAGCCCCGGAAAGCGCAGCATGCGCCCCCAGCTCTCGGTCGGCGTGGACACGCGTCCGCCGATATGGCGCACGACGCGTTCATCCCCCCACAGCGCCGCACACGCCTCAAAATCCTCCGCGCGGGTTTCGCGCAAGATCAGGCGGGGCGTTTGAAGAACCGGTGTTAGCGGGCCGCTCAATGCGGGCTTACTCGGACGGCGCAGGCAAGGCCGGGACCAGCACCACGTTGAAATCGCCCCATTCGCCGTCAATGCGGGCATTGGCGAGTTCGCGATAATCGGGATCCTCCCAGAAATCGCGCGCCGACTGCATGTCCGGCCAGCGGCTGAGCACGATGGACTGAAAGCCGGTTTCGCCCTCCAGCGTCTCCACCTCGCCGGTCACCGCCATGTAGCGCCCGCCATGGCGGGCGTAGAGATCGGGCAGGCCGGGCATGTATCCGGAGAAGAAGGCCGGGCGGTCATGGACCGTGCCCATGACGATCATGTAGGCGCCATCGGGCGCCTCTGCGGCGGGCTCGGCGGCTGAGGCGGACGAGCCTCTGGCGAACAACTGGCCCTGACCCAGCACCAGTCCCAGCGCCAGGCCGGCCACGCCGGCCCCGGCGGCGATCATCACGCTTCGCATCACGCTCATGACGCTTGCTCCCTCTGTTCGGTCCGGCGAGCATGGCCCAAAGAGGGTCCCGCTGAAAAGATATATCTTTTCCATTCCCTCTTGCGCCGGTCTTGCTATCCTTGTCCGGACACGGCGCGGGACTCAAGGCGCTGCCGCACGCTTCAGGGAGGCATTACCGGCCATGGTTATCAGATCGATTGCGACATTCGGCTTTCTGGCCGCGGCGCTGAGCTGGAGCGCGGCGGCATCCGCCGAGGAGACCGGCCCCTTCACCCAAGAGATTTTCGACACGTGGATGGACGCGCGTGCCGGGACGGGTGAGCCCGTCTACTGGTATTCCACCGGCACGGTGCGCGCTTATCCGTCGGGCGAGCTTCTGTACACGATGGAAGGGTTCGATACGGCGGTGTCCTTCCGGCCCGAAGGGCGCGGCGCCCCCATCGCCCACCAGTATGGCCGCAAGATTTTCATCTACCGCGATCCTGTGACCGGCGAGGTGGCGCGCGAGGCGGGTGGCATGGCCATCGACCCCATCGCCTATCCCTATCAGTTTATCGAATACCGCCTGGACGAGGGCCAGGTGATCGGCGTGGTCGAGCAGGGCTCGGGCGGGCGCATCCAGTCCATCGAGGCCGAGCCCATGAGCTGGCGCCGGCTGGGCGACACCTATGTGTTCACCGCGCCGCTGTTTCTCGACTTTGCGATCCCGGGTACCGACCGGCGCATTGAAGCCTGGGAGAATTATGACTTCTTCATCCAGCCCGAAGGCGTGGAGCGGCGCCACCAGCTGAGCTGGGCGCGCATCGGCCGCATGCCGCCCTGGGCGGGTGGTCAGATGGCGGTGCTGCATCTCGTCAACTGGCGGGTGGACACCTATGAGGAGCTGCCCTCCTCCATCCGTGAGTATGTCGAGACCGAAGCGCCGCTCTGGCTGGAGCCGCCCGCCGATCTCGACGCCATCCGCGCGTTGCAGCAGGGGGAGTGAGCGTTATGACCACCGAAATCGACCGCCGCCGCCTGTTCTACGCCGCCGCCGCGCTGAGTGCGCTGGGCGCCGGCGCCGCTGGCCCCGCCTTGGCGCGTGCGCAAGAGGAAATGCTGGGCGGGCCCAGCCCGCTGCCCGACCGGGGTCTTGATCCCGGCGTGCCGGCTGATGGTGACTACGCCAAGGTGGAGCTCGCCAAACCCGTCGTGACGCTGGGCGTTGTGCAGAGCCGGGTGCGCGGCGTCGACGCCTCCACCACCCGCACCGCCAGCCGGGCGCGGGCGGATAATCTCAACCACATGCTGGACCTGATCGACGCGAGCTTCGGCTGGGGCGGGCCGAAGGACATCTTGTTCTTCCACGAGTTTCCCATCACCGGCTACCGGGCCAGCTGGGGCCGGGCGGACACGCTGCGCGCAGCCATCGAAATTCCCGGCGAAGAGACCGAGGCGATTGCGCGCAAGGCGCGCCAGTATAATTGCTGGATCGTGTTCGGTTCCTATGTGCGCGATGACAGCTGGCCCAACCATGTCCTGTCCATCACCAGCGTCATGGACAATACCGGAGCCATCGTCGACAAGCACTGGAAAGCCCGCAATATCAAAGGCTTGTTCGGGCCGGGCTTCGAGCTGTTCACCACCACGATCTATGACGTGCTGGACGAATACATCGAGCGCTACGGGCTCGATCACGTCATGCCCGTCACGCGCACCCCGCTGGGCAATATCGTCACCAGCTCGGTCCAGCGCGAACCGGAACTGATGCGCGCCTTCGCCATGAAGGGCGGGGAGATTTTCCTGCGCACCGCCACGGGCGGGTTCACGCAGACCGACATCGCCTCGACCAGCGTGCATAACGGCGTCTACACCGCCATCGTCAATAATGCGATCTCGCCGGGCAATCCGGGCTTCTTTGAAGATCCGGGCAATTCGGGCGGCTCGACGATTTACGGCCCGGACGGCGCGGTGCTGGCCGAAGCCGGCTCGCAGTTTGAAACCCTGGTCAACGCTCGCCTGCCCATGGCCCAGTTCCGCCAGCGCCACACCATCCCCTATGTCCACATGGACCTCTACCGGCCGATCTTCGACGCCTACCGCAACCGCTTCCCGCCCAACCTGTTTGCCGATTACCAGCCCACCGATACGGCCGACGCGGCGCGCTATCTCGCCAACAAGGGCGTGTGGGCGATGGACAGGCGATGAGGGCCGGGGCGGTCAGAGCGGCGATCATGGCGCTGGGTGCGCTGGCGCTGGCCGGGTGCGGCGCCGGATCGAATGTGGGCGGCGAGCTCGCGGCCGGCGCAGGCGCTTCGGCTGCCCCATTGCCGGAGGCTGGCCTCACCGGCGCCGCGCTCGCGGTGATGCTGACCGGGCAGTTCGACAACGCCGCCCAGGCCGCCGCCGACGGCCGCACGCGCCTGCATGTCATCCACCAGCCGGCGCGGAGCGAGGCGATGGCGGGCGCGCTCATTTACGCCCAGCTTCACACCGGCGGGCCGGATGGACCGGTCTACCGGCAGCGCCTCTACCAGTTCGCCGACGCGCCGGACGCGGACGGACGCCTGGCCATGGCGGTGTGGACGCTGCGCACACCTGAAGCGTTTGCAGAGAGCGGCGCGCGTGCGGAGCGGCTGGCGGGTGTAACGCCCGATGAGCTGGAGCGGTTTGACCCGGGCTGCGACTTCTACTGGACGGGCGGTGGTGCGCTCTACCGTGGCGAGATCGCGGATGGCGACTGCCGGATGGACTCCCGGCGCACGGGCCGCACGCTGGTCATCACGGCCGAATTCACCATCTCGGCCGACCTATTCACCCATGACGAGGCCGGACGCTATCAGGATGACGGCGAATACGCGTTTGCGCCCGAGGGCGGCATCGCCAATCATTATGACCGGGTCTCAGGACCCGCGCCGCAAGGACAGTAAGGCATGACCCAGCGTTTCGAGCCCACCATGATCCGCTCCGACAAAACGGCGCGCGAGATTTTCGAGGAGGTGCGCGCCAATCCGGCCCGCGCCCGCTTCGGCTTTGGCGAGCGGCTCGCCATCGTCAATGTGGACCCGCAAAAGGCCTATACCCGGCCCGACCTGTTTCCCAGGACGGCCTATGTGACGGACCCTGACCAGCTGACCCATATTAACGCGATTTCCAAAGCCGCGCGCGCCAAGGGCCTGCCCGTTGTGTGGACCCATGTGGCCTATATGGACAATGCGGCGGACGCCGGCGTCTGGGGCACGCGCACCGACACGCCCGATTCCTTGCAGAACATCAAATACGGCTCGGACCGCCACGCCTTCGACGACCGGGTCGAGATCGATCAGCGCGTGGACGCCGTCTATACCAAGCGCATGCCGAGCGCCTTCTTCGAAACCCCGCTGGCGAGCTTTCTGACCTGGCATCGCGTCGACACGGTGGTGGTCACCGGCGGGTCCACCTCGGGCTGCGTGCGCGCCACGGCGGTGGACGCGCTGTCCCACGGCTACCGCACCATAGTTCCCATCGAATGCGTGGCCGACAAGCATGAAAGCTATCACTTCGCCAATCTCACGGACCTGCTGATCAAGTACGCCGACGTGGTCGCGGTGAGAGAGGTGTATGAGTGGCTGGAGGGGTATGGGGGTGGGGCGCGTTCATGACCACCGACCCCAATCTCTATGACTACAACCCGTATAGCGGGCGGCCGAAAATCGAATGGCCCGGGGATAAGAAACTCGCCTTCTGGGTCGCGCCCAATATCGAATTCTACGAGTTCGATCCGCCGAAAAATCCCAAGCGTCCCGGCTGGCCGCGTCCGGCGCCGGATGTGACCGGCTATTCCCAGCGCGACTATGGCAACCGCGTGGGGCACTGGCGGCTGATGGAGATGATGGACCGGCAAGGCTTGCGCGGTTCGGTCAGCCTGAACGTGGCCATGTGCGACCATTGCCCGGAGATCATCGAGGCGTGCGCGCAGCGCGGCTGGGAGTTCTTCTCCCACGGCATCTATAATACGCGCTTCTCCTATGAGATGGATGAGGCGCAGGAGCGCGCGGTCCTCGCCGATTCCATCGCCACGGTGGAGGCCGCCACCGGCCAGCGCATTCGCGGCTATCTGGCGCCGGCCCTGACCCACACGACGCGCACGCTCGACCTCATCGCCGAGCACGACTTATGGTACACGTGCGACCTGTTCCAGGACGACCAGCCCCAGCCGGTGAAGACGAAAACCGGCAAGCTCGTCTCCATGCCCTATTCGCTCGAGGTCAATGACGTCATCACGTACGGCCAGCTCGCCATGGACCCCTGGCGCTATGTCGACGTGCTCAAGCGCCAGTTCGACCAATTGCTGCGCGAGGGCGAGGAGAGCGGCACGGTGATGTGCATTCCGCTGCATGCCTACCTCGTCAGCCAGCCCCATCGCCTGCGCGCGTTTGAAACCGCGCTCGTCCACATCACCGGTCACACAGACGATGTCTGGTTCGCCACGGCGCAGGAAATCGCCGGGCATTTCCGCGAGCATTGCTGGGACGCGGTGCAGGAAGATCTTGACGAAAAGGGCCTCAAGGCTGGCGGAACAGCGTTCGACGCTTGGGGCGGATCATGATATCATCGCGTGATATCACTTTCTCCCATGAGGCGATCCCATGTCCGCGATCACCATCCGCAAACTGCCCGACCACGTCCATGACGCGCTGCGCAGGCGGGCCGCCGAACGCGGCGTCTCGGTCGAGGCGCTGGCACGTGAGGCGCTGGAGACATATGCCGCAAAGCCCTGGCGCATTCAGGATACGTTCGATGCGCTCGACCGCCGCCGCCGCGAGTTGGGCGTTGAAGCGATCGGGGACCACTGGCAGGAGGAGTTTGATGATCCGGCATTTAGCCGGGAGGTCCTTGGTCTCGACAAGGATGACGAGGAGGATGTGGCGTGAGCCGTATCCTGCTGGACACGCATTTTGTGATGTTCCTCGCAGGCGACTACCCCAGCATTCGTTCCACCGAGGCCGAGGCGCTGGAAACGGCGACGTTGCCCTGGCTGGTCAGCGCGATTTCCATCTGGGAAATCCGGATGAAATGGCATGCGCGAAACCGGTTTGGCGAGCGCAAGGGGCCGATTTCACCCGATGCCGTCTTGCAGACGCTCAAGGCCGATGCGCCCCGTTTCAGGCTCGTGGCGTTGCGGGCCGAACAACCCGCCTTGCCCCTCGACCCGCCGCTGGCTCACGGCGATCCGTTCGACGAGATGCTGCTCATTCAGGCCGAAGCGGAAGGGGCGGTCCTGCTCAGCCGCGACCGCAAACTCGTCGGCCATCGGCTGGTGATGTCGCTCTAGCGCGCCAGATTGGCGGCGCCATTCAGGGAAGCCGCCCATGAGCCTCGACAGGTCCTATCTCAATTATCCGAAGCGCGGCTATGGCCAGGACATGGACCGGTATGACTGGGCGCTGGCCAAGGACCGCGCGCCGGTGCGTCTGGCGTCCGGGGCGAAGCTGGCCGCGATGATCGTGGTGGCGTGTGAGTATCACCCGATTGATCCAGGCAAGGCGCCCGTCGCCCATCCCCATGGAATGGTTACGCCTTTTCCCGACTTGCGCCATTTCACCTCGCGTGATTATGGCAACCGGGTTGGGGTGTTCCGCATCCTTAAGGCTTTGCGTGAGCGCGGGCTGACGGCGACGTTCGCGGTGTCGGCGGCGCTTTTGGAGCGGGCGGCGCCGTTGATAGACGCGATTGCAAATGATGGACACGAGATCGCCGCGGCGGGGCTGCACGGGGCGGCTATCCATCATTCAGGTGACGAAACACAGGCTGAGCGGGACAAGATCGGCCAGGTTCGGGTCATGTTTGAGGCCGCAGGGCTCACGCCGGTGACCTGGTTGTCGCCTGCGCGCCAGCAGAGCTTCAACACGCCCGACCTGCTTACCGAGGCCGGTTTCACCCGGGTGCTGGACTGGGAGAGTGACAGCGTTCCACTCGCACTTCGCACCGAACAAGGCCCGCTCGCCGCGCTGCCGCTCTCAAACGAGCTGGAGGATTTCAAGCTTCTGATCGAGCGCAAGCAGGACGAGGCGTGCTGGGTGCGCCAGATTTTCGAAGCGAAGGATTACCTCAAGTCCGAACACGCCGCGCGCGGCGCGTCGGTGCTGGGCTTTCAGCTCACCCCGTTTGTGGCCGGACAGCCGTTCCGGATCACGGCGCTGGAGGCGCTGCTGGACGGGCTCGCCGGGGATGAGGCGGTGTGGTGTGCGGGGGCGGATGAGATTGCCGGCGCGTTCGCCGCGGCGGCCCTATGAGCGGCTTGCGCGGGTGGGATGATCTGCGTGCGTTCGCGCTGGCGCTGGACCTGCCGGGGGTGGAGGACAGCGTGTCCTGGGGCAATCCGGGGCTGAAAGCCCATGGCAAGCTGTGGACCTGGTGGGCGCCGCAGCAATTCGCCGACGCGCCGGTGTTCAAGGTGGCGCGCGAGGAGCAGGAGTTTCTGCTTGAGGCCGCGCCGGAGGTGTTCTTCATCACCGATCATCACAAGCCCCACGGCCTCATACTGATGCGCCCGGACGCGTTCGACGCCAACTGGGCGCGTGGCAATCTGTTCAAGGTCTGGCGCCAGCAGGCGCCCAAGCGATTTCTGAAAGACTGGGACGCGCAAAACGCCCACCGATTGAAGGAGTTTGGCCATGACGACACGGCGTGATCTGGTCACCGGCGCAGGCGCGCTGGCGCTCTCTGCAGCGGCTGCGGCCTCCTTTCCGGGCGCGGCGCGCGGGCAAGCGGCTGATCCGCGCTATTCGGCCTGCGCGCTGCAGCTGGTGTGCGATGCGGTCAATCAGGATGCCAGCGTGGACGCGGCGCGCGCGCGCATGATGGCCTCGATCGCGCGCATTGGCGGGCAGATCGCGGCGTCCAAGGGCTTCCTGCGCACCTTCAACGGCACAGAGCTGAAACTCGTCTGCCTGCCCGAATACTTTCTCACCGGCTTTCCGCTGCGCGAAAGCCGCGAGGAGTGGAAGGCCAAGGCGGCGCTGGATATCGGCGGGGCGGAGTATGAGGCGCTGGCGGCGTTGGCCCAGCGCTACGGCGTGTATCTCGGCGGCAACGCCTATGAGAATGACGAGAACTTCCCGCAGCTTTATTTCCAGACCAATTTCCTGATCGCGCCCAATGGCGAGACGGTGCTGCGCTACCGGCGCATGATCTCGCTCTACACGCCCACGCCCTACGACGTGTGGGACCGGTATCTTGATATTTATGGGTATGACGCGGTCTTCCCCGTGGCGCGCACGGATATCGGCGTCATCGGCTCCATCGCGTCGGAGGAAATCCTGTATCCGGAAATCGCGCGCATGCAGGCGCTGAAGGGCGCGGAGATTTTCCTCCACCCCACCTCCGAGGTCGGCTCGCCGCAGCTCACCGTCAAGGATCTCTCCAAGCGCGCGCGGGCCATCGAGAACATGGCCTATGTGGTGTCGGCCAACTCCGCCGAGATTACCGGCACGCCGGTGCCGTCCGCCTCCACCGACGCCATGAGCAAGATTGTCGACTGGAATGGCCGCGTGCTGGCTGAAGCCGGTCCGGGCGAGAG
Source organism: Hyphomonadaceae bacterium ML37 (assembly GCA_027627685.1). Classification (NCBI taxonomy): domain Bacteria; kingdom Pseudomonadati; phylum Pseudomonadota; class Alphaproteobacteria; order Hyphomonadales; family Hyphomonadaceae; species Hyphomonadaceae bacterium ML37. Next base: position 2,149,584 of record CP091241.1, on the reverse strand, counting down.
CCTCAACGCCAACGCCATCCTGGACTTGCCTGCTCTGCGCGCCGCGCGCAATCGCACCGGCATGAGCAATCTGCTCACCCGCCTGCCGCTGGCCGCCTTCGCGCCGGGTTATGAGGCCGGCGGGTCGCAAGAGCCCAACGCCATGGCGGACGGCCGCATGCTGACCCAGGGCGAGGCCATCGAGCGCCAGCGCGGGCGGATTGCGGCGCTGCGGGATGCGGGCGTCTTCGAGGCGCCGTAGGGGGCGTGTCCTCAGTAGGCGGCTGGAGACATGATCATCAGACGCTGCCGTCCCGGAAGCCCCGGCCTTGTGCCGGCGCGAGCCGGGATCCATCCACCCGAGTTTTCAACCGCTTGAGCAGCTCAGACATATCGGGATGGGTCCCGGACAACCGCTTCGCGGTTTCCGGGAAAGCAGGGGTTGGGGATTGAAGGGGCTGGCGTTCCTTTGCTTCCCCGCCGCTTACTCCGCCGCCTGCTGCGCTGCGGCCCGCGCCTGGTTGGCCAGCACCGCGTTCATCACATGGAACACGGCTGTGTTGTCCACATAATTGCCGTCCCAGCCATAGGGCTCGCCCCAGAGTGCTTCAGCGAAGGCGTCATGGCGTTCAAACTGGCCGAACAGGTGCGAACCCGCGCCCAGCGCCCAGAGCGGCACCAGGTCATTGGTGTGATTGCCCGAGGCGAACTGATGGCCGGGAATTTCGCCGGCGCCGCGGTCCTGCACGGCGCGGAATTCCACGAAGCGGTCGCGTTCGGGATCAAAGCGCGTCTGGTTCAGGATCTCCTGATCCATCGTGATCTGCTGGGACAGGCCAGAGGCGGCCTCGAACGTGCCCTCACCCCAGATGCCGCCGGTTTCGTGGTCAGAGGTGACGATGAGCAGCGTGTCGTCCCAGCTGGAATGGGTCTCCACCCAGTCGATGACGGCGTTGACGGCGGCATTGAAGTCCATCTGCTCTTCAATGAAGCGCGGCATGTTGTTGGCGTGGCCCATCCAGTCCACCGCGCCGCCTTCGATCATGAGAAAGAAGCCGTCCGGATCCTGATTGAGCACATTGAGCGCCGCCCGGCTCATGGTGGCGAGATCGGGCATGTCGGGGTTGAACGCCATGCCCGACGGGGTGGAGGGGTCGGCAGGGAAGTCCATGCGGGTGGCCTGATGCGAGCCGGTGGAAGGCAGGATGCCGATGAGCTTTTGGGGAAGCCGCCCGCCGCCTTCGGCCAGCTGTTCAAACGCGGCGCGCTCGCGGATGAGGATATAGCCGTTCAGCCCCTCGTCGCTGGTGAGCGCCGCCCAGGTCTCTCGGCCGCCGACAAAGTTGAAGGCGCGGTCATTGGGTTCCTCGACCGGGCGTCCGTTGGCGTCGAAATAGGGATTGCCCGTGCCCATCATCACATCCAGGCGCCCGTCAGACATCTGCTGGAAAATCTCGGCGTACTGGTTGCGAAAGTCCACTTGCGCCCAGGCCGAGGCCGGGGTGGCGTGGGAAACCTGCACCGTCGCGATGGCGCCGGTGGCCAGGCCCATCTCATGAGCGATATGCGCGATGGTTTGCAGCCGCTGCATCCCGTCCCAGGTCATGTTGACCCGGCCGGGCGAGGTCTTGCGCCCGGTATGGAGCGCCGTGCCGGCGGCCGCGGAGTCGGTATAGGAGGTGTAGGCGATGGACACGTCGCCGAAATCATTGTCGAAGGCGCCTTCCAGCCGGGTCCAGCGATCGCGCGGATCATAGTATTGGGCCTCGGCGCCTCGTGCGGCATCAATGCGGTTGTTCTCGAGCACCGACCCGTCCGGCCCGATCAGGCGCAGAGCGTAGTGCGCTGATGCGCCGACATAGGGCGCCGTGCCGTCGGGACGGGCGGCCTGATAGCTCTGAGTCCCCGCGCGGCCTTCGTAATAGTCGGCGGCAAGCCAGCCATTGAAGCCGGCGCCGTCGGAGATCATCAGGATGACATTGCGCGCGCCCGGGGCCTCGGCGGCGAGGGCGGCGGAGGGCGCCAGCGCGATGGCGGCTGCGGCGGCGGCGGCGGCGGCGAAATAACGAAAACGGATCATGGGCGGCGAAGCCTCCAGTCGGGATGGAACTCGGATCGGAGCCAAATCTAGGGCCGGTTTGTCACGCCGCCATGACATGGGCCGGAAGTGCGCCCCGGCCAGCCCGCTCACACACCCCAGCGTCGCGCGGTCCGGCTCAATTCAGGCGAAACGCCGCGCCATATTGTCGGTGGCGCGCACCAGCGCGTCGATCGTGCCCGGCTCGCCCGCGGCGTGGCCCGCGTCGGGGATGATGTCCAGCCGGGCCCCCGGCCAGGCCTTGGCGAGGCGCCAGGCGGTCTGCGCGGGCGTCACCATGTCATAGCGGCCCTGGACGATGATGCCGGGGATGTCCTTGAGGTGATCGGTTTCATCCAGCAGCACGCCGTCATAGTCGAGGAAGCCGCCATGGATGAAGTAATGGGTCTCCATGCGAGCCAGCGCGTCGGCGCGGCGCGGTTCGGGCGAGGCGGCGGACGGGTCGGCGTGCAGGCTGATCAGCGCGCTTTCCCAGCGCGCCCATTCAATGGCGTCATCGCGGCGCGCCTCCGCATCGCGCGACAGGCGGCGGTGATAGGCCTTGAGCACATCGCCGCGCTCGGCAGCGGTCAGACGGGCCGTCAGCCGCTCCCACGCGTCGGGGAACAGGCGGTTGGCGCCGTCGCGGTAGAACCAGTCGATCTCGCTGCGCGTGCACGCGAACACGCCGCGCAGGATCAGGGCGATGACCTGATCGCGGCAGGCGCGCGCATAGGCCAGCGCCAGCGTCGCGCCCCAGGACCCGCCGAACACCACCCACCGGTCGACGCCCAGATGGGCGCGCAGCTGCTCCATATCGCCAATGAGGCGTCCGGTGTCATTGGCCTCCACGTCGCCATGGGGGGTGGAGCGGCCGCAGCCGCGCTGATCGAAAATGATGATGCGGTAGAGGCGCGGATCGAAGAAGCGGCGCATGGCCGGCGCCGCGCCGCCTCCGGGCCCGCCGTGCAGGGCCACAACCGGCAGGCCGTCGGTGCGCCCGCACTCTTCGTAATAGACCCGGTGGCCCTCGCCGACATCAAGATGGCCGCTGCGGGCCGCGTCGATGGGGGGATAGAGGCCTACACGTCTGGTGTTGCGATGCGTATCCATGCCTCAGGCCCGTCCCCACGCCCCGGGTGTGTTGGACGCTGCGCGCCCTGCCGGTGATATTTCCCTATTGTTAGGCGTGACAGTATGCCCTTTTATATCGAGTTGAAAGCGGTGTCGGAGGGGGCGCCGCCCGGCGAATGCGAGGGAAGACAGAGTGCGTGGTGTGAAGGTGATGCGGTCGTGTCTGACCGCTTCGGCGCTATTGGCTTGCGTCTCGCTGGGCGCGTGTGCGGGCGCGCCCATCGATATGTCGGCCGGCCTCAATGGCGCGCCGGGCCAGGCGGTCCACGCCGAACTTCACCAATCGGCGACCAGCCTGCGCACCCTGATCGACGATGAAGGCTGGACGCTGGGCGATACGCCCTTGCTGGCGCGCCTGATCCGGGGCCAGGACAGCTCCGGCGACCGCGCCGTGGCGCGCTACCTGGACGCCGCCGAGGACAACCCGTCTGCTGTGCTGGCCGCAGATTTGGAGCGGCTCGCCGGCCTGTCGCGCCAGACCGCCATGCTGGCGATGCGCGCGGCCTCGGCCTCCGACGCGGGGCCCGAGGCGCTGGCCGCGGATCTCGCGGCGGTCGAAGGCGCGCTGGCGGCGGTGCGGCGCGCACAAGGGTTCTTCCTATCCGTCGCCGAAGAAGCCGAGGCCGAAAGCGGGCGCCTGACCGGGGCGCTCTCTGACCTGGACGAGGCCGAGCAGCATCTGGCGCTGGCCGCCGATGCGCTGGCCGAGCGCCGCTGGGCCACGCGCCTCGGCGCGGTCAGTTAGGCTCAGCGGCGTCATGGCCCTGGCGATACCGGGCGACCGGCTCGATCCGCAATCCATCAAGGGTTTTCTGGCGCCCGACGAAGGCGGGGCGCTGTATGCGCGTGCGCTGGAAGCCGCCGCCGCTGCGCCTGGGCCGCTCATGGAGATCGGCTCCTGGTGCGGGCGGTCCAGCGTGTATCTGGGCCGCGCCGCGCGCGATACGGGCCGGGTGCTGTTCGCTGTCGATCACCATCGCGGCTCGGAAGAGCACCAGCCCGGCGAGGGCTATCATGACCCGGACCTGTTCGACGCCGAGCTGGGCCGCGTGGACACGCTGCCCGCCTTGCGGCGCTCGCTGGCGCTGGCTGATCTCGAACGCTGGGTGATCCCTATGGTCGGCCGCTCGGATGTGGCAGGCGCGGCCTGGTCAGGCCCGCTGGCCTTTGTGTTCATCGATGGCGGGCATGCCATGGAGACGGCGCTCAGCGACTATCGCGCCTGGGCTGGCCATGTGGCGCGCGGCGGATTGCTGGCGATCCATGACGTGTTCCCGGACCCGAAAGATGGCGGGCGTCCGCCCTATGAAATCTGGAAGCTGGCCATGGCGTCCGGCCTGTTCGAGCCGGCGGGCCGGGTCAATACGCTCGAGTTTCTGCGCCGGGTTTGAGCCAGGCGTCGGGGCGCGCGTGGCGCACCATCAGATCATGGCCGGGCGCAATCTCGAACAGGGCGTCGGCGGCCAGCACCACGGCGGCCGAGGTCCAGCCCGGGCGCTCCTTGGGCCAGATCATGCCCAGATCGAACTGCCAGCCCATCCAGTAGCCCCCGCCGCCGCGCGCCAGCGGGGCGAGATCGCTGATCAGGCCCAGCGCCCGGTCGCGCCAGCCCAATGACAGGCACGCCATGGCGAGCTCGGCGGTTTCAGCGGCGGTGATCCAGGGTTCCTCGGCGACGCAGCGGCAGCCGAGATCGGCCACCACGAATTTCGTCCACCCCGCCTCCAGCCGCGCACGCGCCGCCTGACCCCGGATCGCGCCGGTCAGGACGGGATAATACCAGTCCATGGCGTAGCGCGTGCGGTCCTCGCCCATCCGGTCAAAGCGCTCGGGCGTGTGATTGAAGACATGGGCAATGGCGGCGCGGGCGCGCGCCCAGTCGGGCTTGCGCTGGTCCAGCGCGTCGGCGATGCGCAGGCCCGCTTCAAAGCTCTTGAACAGCGACGCGTTGCCCGCGCGCAGGGAGTCGATCTCCTCCAGCGGCTGGCCGGGATCGGGGTCGCGCCAGACAATGTCGCCGGTCTCGCACTGGCGCGCGGCGACCCAGTCGAGGGCCCGCGTCACCATGGGCGCGTGGCGCGCGATCAGGCGCGGCTCGTCCAGCGCCAGCGCGCAGCGCAGCACGGTCACGGCGCCATAGCCGGTGAAATTGGTGTCGCGGGCGGTGACGGGAATGGCGGGCGGCGCGATGCGCTCGCCGGTTTCGTCCATGGGCACGCCCGCGCCCAGCTCCCCGGTCCAGCCGCCATCGGCTTCCTGACGCGCCGCCAGAGCGTCCAGCGCCTTGGCCACGGCCTCGCCGCGCCCGGCGACGGCCAGCGCCATGGCGCTTTCGCCATGGTTCCACGGATCCCACACCCCGGCCTCGACCCAGGGAATGGTCCCGTCACGGCGCTGCAGCGCCTCGATCCGGTCGGCGCAGGCGGCGACATCGACGCCCAGATGCAGGGCGCGCGGGCTCATGCGGCCTCCTTGCGAAAATACATCGCCACGGATTTGCCCAGCACGGGGTTCAGCGCGGCTTCCAGCCAGCGGGTCAGGCGGGGGCGTTTCATCAGGTCCCATTCCAGAAAGCGCCGATAGAGCGCCACCGAGCGGCTCTCTTCCTGGCGGTCCCATTTGGCGCAGCGCAGCCACCAATAAGGGCTGTGCAAAGCGTGGGCGTGGTGGCGCTTGTAGGCGGTGAGGCCGCGCCCCTCGACCTGCTGTTTGAGGTCGCCATCCTTGAAGATGCGCACATGGCCGCCGGGCGTGTTGCTATAGCCTTCAGACAGGCGCCAGCAGATCGCCTCGGGCCAGTAGCGCGGGACGGACAAGGCAAACCGGCCGCCGGGCTTCAGGATGCGGGTGATTTCTTTGAGCGCTGCGTCCACATCAGGCAGGTGCTCAAGCACTTCTGAGCAGATCACCACGTCAAAGCTGGCGTCCGGCCAGGGCAGGCGGGACGCGTCGCCCACGCACCACACGGCGCTGCGCGGCGGCTCCTGCGGCGGCGGAGGCAGTTCGAAGAAGCCATCGACGGCGCCTTTGAGATCCTCCAGCGACAGATCGAGCATCACCACGTCCAGCGCGCGCGCATGCCAGTACAGCGCATGGGAATGGCGTCCCCGCCCGCAGCCGAGATCGAGCACACGCTGACCATCCTGCAGGTCCAGCGCATCCAGGCGCAGCGTGACCATCATGAGAGAGAGGCGCCTTCGCGCGCGGCCAGGGCGGTTTCGTAGAGATCAATGGCGGCGCGCGCATGATCCTCCCAGCGGAAGGCCGTGGCGGCGCGCGCGGCGCAGGCGGAGCCGATCCGCGCGCGGCGTTCAGGATCGGTCAGCAGCGCGCCCAGCGCTTCGGCCAGCGCCGCGCTCTCGCCCGCCGGCGTCACCACACCGGCATCGCCCGCCACCTCGGGAAGGGCGCCGCCATCGGACACGATCACCGGCGCGCCGCAGGCCATCGCCTCGGCGGCGGGAAAGCCAAAGCCTTCAAAACGCGACGCCGAGACGAACACCGTGCAGCGCCGGTAGAGATCGGCGATGGCCTCGCGCGTCAGGCCGGAGACGAAGCTGACCTGGTCCAACAGCCCGGCGCGTTCGAGCGCGCGTTTGGCTGGCCCTTCACGCAACTGGCCGATCACGGTGAGGCGTACGGGTCTGCCCTGCTGCTTCAACACGTCCAGCGCCCCGATGAGCACGTCGAGGCCCTTTATGGGCACGTCCGCAGAGGCAAGCGCGACCACGCTATCCCCCTCCCGGACGACCGCCGGATCGGGATAGTACGTTGCGTGATCAATGCCGTTATGGGCGACGCGTATCCGCGCCGGATCCACACCGCAGCGCTGCGCATAGGCGGCACGCGACGCCTCTGACACACACAGGAAATGCTCCAGTTTTCGCGCCGCGCGCGCCTGCACCTCCACAAAGGAATGCCAGCGAGCCGACAGGATGCGGCCCATGCGCGTCGCCGCGCCCGCGACGGCGAAATCGCGATCAATGGCGATGGGATGGTGGAGCGTGGTGATCACCGGCGTGCGCCGCGCGATGCGCGCCAGCGGCAGGGCCAGGGTCTGGTTGTCGTGGATCACGTCGAACCGGCCGGCATTGGCCGCCATGAAGGCTTCCAGCCGCAGCGCGAAGGCGGTCATCTCGCCAAACGCGCCGGTATTGTGCGCCGCCCATTCATGCCGGTCCGCCGCTGACATGAGATGCCGCAAACGCAGCGCCATCAGGGCGTTGGGCACGCTGAACAGGTCCAGGGAGGGCAGGCGCTCCAGCGCGATTCCCTCATCCAGCTCCGGATAAGGCGGGCCGGAGGCGACGGTCACAGCGCAGCCCTCGCGCGTCAGCGCCCGTGTCAGCTCGCGCACATAAACACCCTGCCCGCCCACATGGGGGTGGGAGCGGTAGCTCGTAACCAGCACCCGCAAGGGCGCGGACCGGGGAGGGGGGGCGAGGGCGTCCTTCATCGGCGCGGGACGCTATAGCGCGCGCGCGCGAAGGCCAAGAGCAAACGCTGTTCACCCAGGCCTCAAAGGTGCAGCCGCCTTCCACTCACCGCCCCGCCGCGCTAGAGCCTGCAGCCATGATACCGCGCCTTTTCCCCCTGCCGCGCCCGGCGCGTTTTGCGTTGTTCTACAGCGCCTTCTATATCGGCTTTGGCGCCTATCTGCCTTACATGCCGGTCTGGTTCGAGGCGCGGGGCTTAAGCCCTGAAATGATTGGCGCGGCGGGCGCGGCGGCCATGGCGGGGCGGGTGCTGGCGGCGCCGCTGGGGGCGTATCTGGCCGACCGCGCGCCGCGCCGGCGCATGGCGGTGGCGGCGTTCTCGATTGCAGCCCTGCTGATCTTCCTGGCGCATATCCCCGCCCATGAGCCCTGGCTTATCGTCGCGCTGGCAGGGCTGGCGGGCGGCGCTTATACCGGAATCAACCCGATCATCGACGCGTTCGCCATGGGCGAATCACGCCGGCGCCGGTTCGCGTTCGGCCCGCCGCGCGCCATCGGGTCCGGGGCGTTCATTCTGGGCAATGTGGGTTGCGGCGCGCTGATCTCCCTGCTCGGCGGGGAGGCGGCCCTGTACTGGACGCTGGCCGGGGCCGCACTGGCGGTGCTGGCGTCGTTCTGGCTGCCTGAAGGCCGGCGCGCCCCGGCGCCGCCGGCCGGCGTTCCGCGCCCGGGCGTGCGCGCCGCGCTGGTGGCGGGCGGCATGCCGCTGGCCTTTGCGGCCTCGGCGCTGATCCAGGGCGCGCACGGGTTCTACTATACTTTCTCGGCGGTGGCCTGGCAGGCGCAGGGGATCGCCCCGGCCTGGATCGGGGCGCTGTGGGCCACCGGCGTGGGCGCGGAGATCGTCTTCTTCACCCTGTCGGCGCGTTATATGGCGCGCTTTCCGCCCGCCGTGCTGATCGCGCTAGGCGGCGCGGCGGCGATCCTGCGCTGGGGGTTATTGTCCCTGTCGCCGCCGCTCGCGGCGCTGTTCGCGTTGCAAGGCCTGCATGCGCTCAGCTTTGGTGCAACCTATCTGGGTTTCCTGCGTTATGCGTCTGATCACGTCTCCGACCGGTTCGCGGCGACGGCCCAGGCAGTCAACTCGGCCTTGTCGGGCGGGCTGGTTCTGGCCGCGGCCAGTTTTGCGTCCGGTTTCGCCTATGCGGCGTTCGGGGCGGGCGGGTTCGCCATGATGGCGATCCCGGCAGGCCTCGGCCTGGCCTGCGCCATAATGCTCGCAAATCGGGGGCGAAGCAGGCCATAATCTCGCCGGACTTGAGACCAAGGGTCTGACCGGCGAGGGCAAAGGGGTCCAGACGCGAATATGAGCGCCGAAACGATCAAGCCGGGCAGCGCGAGCCTGTCGACGCGCCTGGAGGCCGGACGCCTGATCCTGGAGCCGCGCGGCGACTGGGTGGTGCAGTCTATCGCCCGGCAGGATGCGCCCCTTCGCAAGCTCGAAGCCGAGAGCGATCCGGGCAGCCTGGCCATTGATGTCACAGGTCTTGGACGCATCGACACGGCGGGCGCCTATCTTCTGGGCCGCACCCTCGGCTCGTGCCCGGAGACGGACGATGACGCCGCTTATATCGGCGAACATCCCACCGCCCGGCGCCTCATCGCCGAGATGCGCACCCGCAATGTGCGCTGCGATCCCGAACCCGATATCGACCGCTCTCTCATCGCGATCATGGCGCGCATCGGCGCGGGGACCCATGGCGTCTGGCGCGAGACCGTGGAGAGTTTCGCGTTTTTCGGGCGCACGGTGCTGACCGCGCTGGTGGTGGCGCCGATCCCGACGCGCTGGCGTGTGACATCCATGGTGGCGCTGATGGAATCGGTGGGCGTCAACGCCTTGCCGATCATCGCCGTCCTGTCCCTGTTCATCGGCGCTGTGGTCGCCTTCATGGGCGCCAACCTGCTTGAAGTGTTCGGCTTTTCGATCTTCACGGTCGACCTGGTGGGCATCGCCGTGCTGCGCGAGTTCGCCGTGCTGATCACGGCGATCCTGCTGGCGGGCCGGTCGGCCTCGGCCTTCACGGCGTCCATCGGGTCGATGAAAATGCAGCAGGAAGTCGACGCCATGAAGGTCATGGGGCTCGACCCGTATGAAGTGCTGGTCCTGCCCCGGCTGGTGGCCTGCGTGGTGATGGCGCCGCTTCTGACCCTGGCGGCGATGCTCAGCGGGCTGTTTGGCGGCATGCTGGTCAGCTGGGCGTCGCTGGACATCTCGCCGGCCCAGTTCATCGTGCGCCTGCAGGACTCAGTCCCGATCCAGCACCTGTTCGTGGGCCTGTCCAAGGCGCCGGTCTTCGGCCTGATCATCGCCATCATCGGCTGCCGCCACGGCCTGAAAGTGGGCGGCGACGTGGAGAGCCTGGGCTCGTCAGTGACCACGGCGGTGGTGCAGGCGATCTTTGCCGTGATCCTCATCGATGCGCTGTTCGCCATGCTCTATCTGGAGCTGGACATATGAGCGCGCCGCCCCTCATCGAAGTGCGCGGCCTGGTAACCCGGTTTGGAAAGACCGTGGTCCATGACGGGCTGGACCTGGAGGTCCGGCGCGGCGAGGTGCTGGGCATTGTCGGCGGCTCGGGCTCGGGCAAGTCGGTGCTGCTCAACTCCATCCTCGGCCTGCTCGTCCCGGCCGAGGGCGAGATTTACTTTGATGGCAAGGCCCGCTCGGCATTCTCCTCACAGGACCAGCTGGCGCTGGAGCGCCGCTGGGGCGTGCTGTTCCAGTACGGCGCGCTGTTCTCGGCGCTGAGCGTGCGCGAGAACGTCATGGCGCCCATGCGCGAGCACCTGTCCATGAGCCGCGCGCTCATGGAGGAGCTGGCCGATCTCAAGATTTCGCTGGCCGATCTGAAGCCGGAGGCGGCGGCCAAGCTGCCCTCGGAGCTGTCGGGCGGGATGCGCAAGCGCGCGGCGCTGGCGCGTTCGCTGGCGCTGGACCCCGATATTCTCTTCCTGGACGAGCCAACAGCGGGTCTGGACCCCATCGCGGCTGGTAATTTCGACACATTGATCAAGCAATTGTCACAGACGCTGGACCTCACCGTGGTGATGATCACGCACGATCTTGATACGCTGCACGCGATTTGCGACCGGGTCGCGGTGATTGCGGAAAAGCGCGTGGTGGCCAACGCGCCGCTGGCGGAGCTGACCCAGAACCCGCACCCGTGGATCCAGGAATATTTCGGCGGACCGCGCGGGCGGGCTGCGCTGCGCACAGGCGCGGGAGAATGAAGATGGCTGAAGGCGGACTGACCCATGGAAACTAAAGCCCATCACGCCCTTGTCGGCTTCTTTGTGGTCTTTCTGGTGCTGGCCGGCGGGTTCTTCTCGCTCTGGCTGTCGCAGATGGCGTTCGACCGCGAGTACCGCGAATACGACGTGCTGTTCGACGGCCCGGTGCGCGGACTGCGCGTGGCGTCGGAAGTGCGCTTCAACGGCATTCAAGTGGGCGAGGTCACCGATCTGGGCCTGAACCCTGAGGACACGACGCAGGTCGTGGCGCGCATCCGCGTGGATGCGACCACGCCGGTGAAGGTGGACTCGGTCGCCCAGTTGGAGCCCCAGGGCCTGACCGGCCTGTCGTTGATCCAGGTGTCCGGCGGATCGCAGGAGGCGGCGCGGCTGGAGGGCCGGTTCGGCGATCGCGCCCCGCGCATCTATGCGCGCCAGACCCAGCTGGACGAGCTGATATCCGGGGGCGAAACGCTGCTGCAGAGCTCGCAGGTCGCGTTTACGCGCGTGGGCGCGCTGTTGAACGAGGAGAATGTCGCCACTTTCTCGCGCACCATGAGCAATATCGAGGTCATTACCGCTGAACTCGCGCAGGAAGACGGGCTGGTCTCGGAGCTGCGCACCGCCTTGCGCAGCCTCGATCAGGCCGCGCAAGACGTGTCGGGCGCGGCGGTGAGTCTGGAGCAGTTCGGCCGCACGGCTGAAACCTTCCTGACCGAAGAGGTCGGAGTGATGGTGGCCGACGTGTCTGCCGCCTCGATCGAGGTCGACCGCGCGTCTCAGGAAACCTACGCCATGCTGACCGAACTGCGCCCTGGCCTGGAGCGTTTCTCTGAGGAGGGTCTGGGCCAGCTGACCGCAGCCATCCGGGACCTGCGCGCCGCGCTGGCGGCCATTGAACGCATCGTCCTTGATCTGGAAGAAGATCCGTCCGGGTTTGTCGCCCGATCGCCGGGTGATGAAGTGGAGGTACCCCAATGAGCGCTCCCAACCGCACCCGGCCGCTGGCGCTGGGCGCTGCTTTAGCCGCTACGCTGGCCCTGACCGGCTGCATCTCGCTTTTGCCCGAGAGCAATCCGCGCATGCTCTACCGGCTGGATACCGGATCCTCCGAAACCGCCAGCGCGCCCGTACGCGGGGCGATTGCGCTGAGCGTGGAGCGCGTGTCCGCGCCGCGGGCGCTGGCCGGTGACAAGATCGCCATCGACCGTGACGGCGCCATCGCCTACATGGCTGGCGCCGCCTGGGCCTCGCCTGCTCCGGCGATGTTCGAGAGCGTACTGGAAGACGCCTTCCAGGCGGTCGCGCCGGAAGTCTCTCCGGTGCGCGCCGAGGACGGGGTGAGCGCGCGCTTCCGGCTGGACGTGGCGCTGCGCCGGTTCGAGGCGGTGTATGATCAGGGTGACAGCGCCGCGCCGCTGGCGCGGGTCACTGTGCGCGCGCGCATCATCGACCGCGACGAGCGCATTCTGGCCGCGCGTCAGGTGTTCAATCACGAGGTCCGCGCCAGCGCTCATCGTCAGGGGCCTATTGTGGACGCGTTCTCAAGCGCGGCGGACGAGGCGGCGCGCGACATCGCCCGCTGGGCCGCGCAGACCGTGTGCGAGGCGGATCCGGAAGCGGAAGCCTGCCGCTGAGGCCCTAAAGCCCGCCCAGCAGGAAGGCGCCGGTGAGAAGCAGGCCGGTGGAGACGCTGGCCTTGAACTTCATCAGGCAGGCATCGCTCTGCTCCGGATCAAAAGTCTGGGCGATGTGGAACAGGTGCGCGGCGTAGAGCGCAAAGCCGAGCGCGAAGGCGATGCCGGCGCCGCCCGCCAGCCCGGACGCCAGCGCCAGCGCCGCCGAGGCAATGTAGCAGGCGAGCACGAAGGGTTTGACTGCGCCTTCCAGCCGCAGGGCGGAGGATTTCACCCCCGCCAGCGCGTCATCTTCCTTGTCCTGACAGGCGTAGATGGTGTCATAGCCCAGCGTCCACACCACCAGGGCGGCGTAGAGGAACAGGATAGCCGGGGTGAACAGCGCGCCAGCTGCGGCGCCCGCGACCAGCACGCCCCAGTTGAAGGTGAGGCCGAGCCAGGCCTGGGGCCACCAGGTGATGCGCTTCATGAAGGGATAGGCCGCCACCAGCACCATCGCGGCGAGCGCGGTGAGGATGGCCGGCACAGGCAGCATGACCAGAACGATCAGGCCGACGAAGAGCTGCGCGCCGAGGAAGATTTGCGCCTGACGCAGGCTGATTGTCCCGGCCGCCAGCGGCCGGTCGGCGGTGCGCGCCACGCGCGCGTCCAGATCGCGGTCGATCATGTCATTCCAGGTGCAGCCCGCCCCGCGCATGGCCACAGCGCCAATGCCGAACAGGAGCGCCAGGCGCAGATCATCCCAGCCGATCCCTGTCTCCATCCGCGCCGCCGCCAGTCCCAGCCAGCACGGGATCGCCAGCAGCCAGAAACCCACAGGCCGGTCATAGCGCGCCAGCCGCAGATAGGGCCGGGCGAACGCAGGCGCGCGGTCCACCCAGGTCTTTGGCAGGGAATCAAGGACGGGACGATCAGGGTTGAGGGTCATGGGCGCACCCTATCGCGCCTGCGCCCCGGCGGCCAAGCGCGCCTTGCCGCAGGGCAGGGCGGCGCGATACACCCGGTCCATGAGCACCAATCCCCGCCTGTTCGTTGACGCGTCCCTGAGCCAGGGCGCCAGCCTGACCCTGGAACGCGATCAGGCGCACTATCTGGTGTCGGTCATGCGCCGCCAGCCCGGCGACAGCGTGCGGGTGTTCAACGGGCGCGACGGCGAATGGCGCGCGGTGCTGGCGTCCGCCGGCAAGCGCGAGGCGCGCCTCGAGATCGCCGAGCGCCTGCGCGCCCAGTCCGTCCCGCCGCCTCTCACCCTGTATTTCGCCCCGGTGAAGAAGGCGCGCACCGACTTCATCGTGGAGAAAGCCACCGAGCTGGGCGCGCGCGCCATCATCCCGGTGCTCACCCGGCGCACCAATGCCGAGCGCGTGCGCACCGACCGTCTGTCAGCGCTGGCCCGCGAAGCCGCCGAACAGACCGAACGCCTGGACGTGCCGGACATTGGCGAACCGGTGAAACTGGAGGCGCTGCTGGACGCGTGGCCGGAGGGACAGCGGCTGATTTTCTGCGACGAGACAGGGGGCGTTCCGATGCTGGAGGCGCTGCAAGCGGTACGGGAGGGGGCGCTCCAGCCTTTGGAGACCTGGTCCATCCTGATCGGTCCGGAGGGCGGGTTTGCGCCGGAGGAGGGTGAGCGGCTGCGGGCGCTGCCCGGCGTGCTGGCGGTCAGCCTGGGGCCGCGCATTTTGCGCGCCGACACCGCCGCCGCCGCTGCACTGACGCTATGGCAGGCGGCGATGGGCGATTGGAGCGAGGACCCTGCGCCGTTTGACGGGTCTCCAGCCGATTAAGGCCGATCTTAGAACCGCGGCAGCGGACATCGCTCATCGCGGGAGCGAGGCGTCACTGCGGCGGGTGGGCGTTGGTCCACAAAGCTTCGAGATGGGCGGTGAAGAACGCGTCCTTCTGCGCAAACTCGACACCGTCCGCGCCTTCATCCGCCGCTGTGCCCGCGCGCAGCACGATCCCTTCAACCAGCCCGCGTGACGCGGCCCGGAACAGCGCCAGCCCCTCTGCCGGCTCATCAAGCGCGTCAATCAGCATGCGCGCCAGAAAGGCCCGCCCGCTGGCCAAAGCCGGATTGTCATTGGTCAGCCGCCCGGCGCGCAGGTCCAGTCCCTCGCGATAGGCCTCAGCGGCCTGCCAGTATGCTCCCTGTTGCTCGAGGAGATAGCCGAGCGCATTCATCATCGTGCCGAGGAACACGGGTGAATGTCCTTCAATACTGCGGAAATCGCCGATGCCCAGGCGCGTTTGCTGCTCGGCTTCCTGATACTCGCCGGCCGCCATCAGGAGCATGCCGTGATTGAAGTCCTGCAGGGCGCGCCTTTGCGTTCCACGCGGCCAGACCGGGGCGGTGAGGATGTTCGACTGTTCAGAAGCTTGCAAGGCTTCGTCGTGGCGGTCCTGCGCAGACAATATGGCGGCCAGCTCACCCCAGGCGATGCCGACATCACTGCCCGTCGTCACGCCGTAGGCGGCGTGAAGGGCGAGTACCCGGCGCGCCATTGCTTCGGCCTCGGTCAGATTGTCCTGCATGCGCAAGGTCTTGGCGATCTCCAATAGCGGAAAGGCGTTGGCGCGCGCTTGCTCGCCGCGTTGCGCCGTGGATGAAGCCAAGTCCTCGTTGAAATGGAAAAGCGCTTCGGTCAGCCGGCCTTGCGTGCGCCGTATGTGGCCCATGCGCGTGTGCCATACGCGACGCTGGTTGGCCTGGGAGGGGTCGATCAGCAGATCAGCGTCGGCAAGAACGCTCTCGGCCTGCGCCACTTGGCCCTGCTCGTAGAGTATCTGCCCGCGCAGCAGCATCACCTGCGTTCGCGCCCCGGTCATGGAGGGCCCCAGCCCGTCATAAATGGCCTCGGCGCCTGCCAGCGATTCCAGTGCCGCATAGGTCATGCCGTTGCGGCGTTGCACATAGGCGAGCGTGTTCAGCCCGCGCGCATATTCGGCGCTGGCCTCGCCAAACAGTTCGGCGCGCAGGGCGACATTGCGCCGGGCGATGGCCAGCGCCTCATCCCGGTCGGCGTTGTAAACCAGATGGATCGCATAGGCGTCGAGCAGGCTGGCCAGAATGCCTTCCGCGCCGTCGGTCCGGTCCAGGATTTCCAGCGCGCGCGCGAACACCGGACCGGCGTCGTTCGGGCGGTATTGCTCATGGATCGACAAGGCGAGATTTTCATAGGCCCGCCCGATCTCGATGGCCGGAAAGTCGGCTCGGGCGGTCAGTGCCTCCAGCCGCTCACGGGCATTGGCTTCGGCCTGCGCAAAACGGGCCAGCCGGAACAGCGCCGTCCACACCCGTTCAGAGGCCGCGGCGGTCCGAAGTCCCGGCTCGCCATCCATGCGCCGGACGAAAGCGTGATGCTCCTCCAGCAAGGGCAGAGCCACCGCGTATCCATCGGCGCTTTGCACGCCTATGGCCCGGTTCAGCATATAGGTCGCCAGGTGGTCATCCGGCGTATCCGGGTCCGCCTGCGCGGCGCGGTAGGCGCGCTGGTGCAGATCCGCTGAGACTGTGGCGTCACCTGCCGCCTGCGACCGGGTGGCGATTTCCGACAGGATGCGGGCGCTGTGCCGGGTGTTGCCGGCCGTATCCTGCACTATGTCTGCAACACGGATCAGGCCTGCGGGGTCGCCGTCCGCGGCAATCTGATCGGCCAGCACGCCGGCCAGCGTCACCACCGACAGATCGCCGGGCTCGCGGGTGGACAGCGCAATGCGCAGCGCGTCGCGCCGGGCGTCGATGGCCTGGCCGATATGGCCGTCCGCCCCCACATCCGACGCCAGCCCCTCCAGCACGATCCCGACATAGGCGTGGTCGAGGCCGTACAGCGCCATATAGGCGGCCAGCGCATTGCGCCGCCGTTCGCTGGCCTCGTAATGGCGCCCTGATGCATTGAGGGCGTTGGCCAGGGCATTGAACGTGCTGCCGCGGGCGTCGAGCGTGTCAGCCGTCTCCGGCAACGCCTCGATCGCGCGCCGCAGATAGGCGATGGCGCGCTCGTTTTCGCCCGCTTCAAGGCTGATCGTGCCGGCATAATTGAGATAGTTGGCGTAGTTGGCTGCAGGCGTTTGCGCCTCGGCTTGGAGCGCGAAGCCGCGGTCGAGCCATTCGAGCGCCCGTAATGGCTCTGCCAGACTATGGGCCAGTATGGCGAGCGAGAAGGCGGCGTCGGCCCGCTCAGCCGGGTCGCTGGCCGGGATCGCCTCGATCACGCCTTCAAACAGCGTGTAGGCGCGCGCAAAATCGCCCGCCTCATAGGCCGCCACGCCCGGCGCGCGCAGCGCCGCATAGGGGTCGTCAGGCGTCTCCTGCGCCATCGCGCCGCCGGCGCACATCGCCAGCATACACACACTCAACAACCTGTTCCGCATCCCGGCCTCCCGCATCACATCCCAGTTTATCCCATGCGCGCGCCGGGCCATCTGACAATTATCGACAGGCTGCGCCCTTGCCCGTGGGCCTGCCTCCGCATAAGTGACCGGGACGTAGAATGGCGAAAGGCCCGAGACTGTCATGAGCGGAACCTATAATCCCGGCGGTGAGGGCGATCCCATTGAGAGCAAGGCGCAGCTGATCGCGCACTCGGCCTCGGGCGAGAAGCCGCGCGAACGCTGGCGCATCGGCACCGAGCACGAAAAGTTCGGCTTCACCCGCGAGACCCGCCAGCCCCTGGCCTATGTGAGCGAGGGCGCCAGCGTGCGCAAAATGCTCGAAGGCCTGACCCGGTTTGGCTGGGAGCCGATCATCGAGGATGGCAAGACGGTCGCCCTGAAACGCCAGGACGGGTCCGTCACGCTGGAGCCGGGCGGACAGTTTGAACTGTCGGGCGCCCCGCTGGAGACGCTGCACGAGACCTGCCGCGAGGTGAACGGGCATTTGCGCGAGGTGCGTGAGGTGGCCGACGAGATCGGGGCGGGCTTCCTGGGCCTCGGCTTCACGCCGGTGTCGGCGCTGGCCGACATTCCGATGATGCCCAAGGCGCGCTACCAGATCATGCGCGACTACATGCCCAAGGTGGGCGGGCTCGGCCATCAGATGATGTTCCGCTCCTGCACCGTCCAGACCAATCTCGATTTCTCCAGCGAAGCGGACATGGTCAAGAAGATGCGCGTCTCGCTGGCGCTGCAGCCGGTGGCCACGGCCCTGTTCGCCAACTCGCCCTTCGCGGACGGACGCCCCAACGGATATCTGTCTTACCGCGCCCATGTCTGGACCGATGTGGACCCCAACCGCACCGGCATGCTGCCCTTCGCCTTCGAAGAGGGGTTCGGTTACGAGCAGTACGTGGACTGGGCGCTGGATGCGCCGATGTATTTCGTCAAGCGCGAGGGCCGGTATATCGACGCCTCGGGTCAGTCCTTCCGCGACTTCCTGCAGGGCAAACTCCCCGCGCTCCCGGGCGTGATCCCGGTCTTGAGCGACTGGGAGGATCATCTCTCCACCCTGTTTCCCGAAGTGCGCCTCAAAACCTTCCTGGAACAGCGCGGCGCCGATGGCGGTCCGTGGAGCAATCTGTGCGCCCTGCCGGCCTTCTGGGTGGGTCTGCTCTATGACGATGCGGCGCTGGACGCGGCCTGGGAGTATGTGAATGACTGGACGCGCGAGGAGCGCGCCTGCCTGCGCATCGGCGCGGCGCGCTTTGCGCTGAAAACCCCGTTCCGCACCCGCACTTTGCAGGACGTGGCCAAGGACGTGCTGGCCATCGCGCGCTCAGGCCTGAAAGCGCGCGCCCGCCTCAACGCCCATGGCGAGCACGAGGCGCTCTTCCTCGATGATCTCGACGCCATCGCCGGGACCGGAATCAGCCCCGCCGAACGCCTGCTGGAGCGCTATCACGGCGCCTGGGGCGGCAAGCTGGATCCGATTTTTGAAGAGGCGGCGTATTAACCGCCCCCTCAACTCGTCGGGCAGTCTTCCGTCTGCGCCGGCGGCGACCCCGGCTGGGGGTCGCCGGGCAGGGTGATCCAGTCGCGTTCGCCGGGGGGCAGGGCGAAGGGCGTGTTTTTGAAGCCGCCGGCGATGCTCGCGCGCCAGCCGGTCTTGGCCTGCTCGATGCGGGCCTTGCTGGAGGACACGAAATTCCAGTCGATATGGCGCTCGCCGATATTGGCGCCGCCCAGGATCATGAGGCGGCTGTCCGCGCGCACGCGGATCACCGGCGCTTCGCCGGGCGCGAACACCGCCATATGGCCCGCACTCACCGGCTCGCCGCCGGTTTCGATCAGGCCTGACACGACATAGGCGGCGAGCTCGCCATGGCCGCGTGGCAGGTCGATGGCTGAACCGGCGGGCGCGTCGGCGTGGATATAGATGAGGGGCGAGTAGGTTTTGACCGGCGAGCGGTGCTCCCACACCTCGCCCAGGATCAGGCGCATCTGCGCGCCGCCGCGCTCGAACCGGGGCAGCTCTTCCGGGTCGTGATGATGGAAGGCGGGGGCGACCTCTTCGGCGTCGTCCGGCAGGGCGATCCAGGCCTGGATGCCGTGCAGGGCGTGCCCGGCGGCGCGCGCCTTTGTCCCGGTGCGTTCGCTGTGGGCGATGCCGCGTCCGGCGACCATGACATTGACCGCGCCGGGCGTCAGGGTCTGGTGCACGCCCAGCGAGTCGGCATGGTCCATCTCGCCTTCGAACAGATAGGTCAGGGTGGCCAGGCCGATATGCGGGTGCGGGCGCACGTCCACGCCATCGCCGGGCGCGAAGGCCGCAGGGCCCATTTCATCGAGGAAGACGAACGGCCCGACCCGGCGGCGCTTGGCCGAGGGCAGGACGCGGGAGACGGAAAATCCGCCCAGATCCTTGCGCCGCCCCGTCAGGATGAAATCAAGCTCGGCCATGGTGCGCGCCCCCTTGTGGTTCTGGCGTGTCTAGCTGGCCCCGTCCGGGGTCAGGCGCAAAATCTGGTTCATGCGGGTGGTCTCGACGATCTGGTAGCCGCGCCCCAGCGCCAGCTGGGCCGCATCGGGACCATTGCGCCCGGCCAGATCAGCCCGCTCCAGGATCATGATATCGGGCCAGCGCGCGCGGTCTGCGCCCGCGAAGAAGGCGCGCAGGATGGCCGCCTCGCCGCCCTCCACGTCGATCTTGAGGGCGTGGACTTTCTCCACGCGCATTTCATCCATCAGGCGGGGCAGCGTGGTCACGCGCACCGCTTCGCCGCCGGGCGCCGGCAGGCCGGCCAGGGCCGCGCCACCGAGATTGCCGGGCACGTAGCGCAGCACGTCCTCGCCCTCATAATCGGCCAGCGCAACGCCGGAGATGTCGATGTTCGCCAAACCGTTCTGGCGGGCGTTGAAGGCGATGCGCCGGCGCATCTGGCTCTGGGGCTCCACGGCGATCACCCGGCTGGCCGGACCGCCGGCATGGGCGGCCACCAGCGCATGCAGCCCGGCATTGGCGCCCACATCGATGAACACCTTGCCCGGCCCCATGGCGGCGCGCAGGGCGGCGAGCTCGTGCGGGTCGAAGCATTGCGGGGTGAGGAAGGCGCGCTTTTCGCTGAGATTGTCGCGCGGGTAGAGGCGCAGCGACAGACCGAAGGCGTGCACGTCCGCGGCGTCGCCTTTGAGCCCCGCCAGCGCCGCCGGGCGCAGCGCGCCGGCCAGGCGCAGCCCGGTCCGGTTGGCGGGCAGGCGGGAGGCCAGCCCCCGCGCCGCCTGACCAAACCAGGCAGGGGTGAAGCGGCCATAGCCGGGATCGGGTTCCGTGGTGGTGACCGAGCGTGCGCGCGGGCGCGCCGGGGCCTTGCGGCGGGCCTCGCTGCCGGTCTCGGCCGGGACGGTCGGGGCGTCGTGTGCGTCGTTCATGGCAGCGTTATAGCGCGCGTCCTGCGCGGCGCATACCACGCACGGTTTGCAGCCGGGGGCGATGTCATTACGATGGCGTCATGAAAAGCTTGGGAGATCCCGTCATGCGCCTGGCGATCGCGGCGGCTGCGGCCGTATTTCTGTCCATTCCAGCCCACGCAGCCGAACTGCCGGCCGACGCGCGCGCCCATGCCCGCGCTCTGGCCGAGGCGGCGCTGGAGAGCAATCTCGCCTATGAGATCACTGAGTCGCTGACCACCGAAATCGGGCCGCGCCTGGCGGGCACGCCGCAGGAAGCGCGCGCGCGCGACTGGGCGGTGGAGATGCTGACCGGGCTGGGCTTTGAAAACGTCCGGGTCGAGGACTTCCCGATGGACTTGTGGACGCGCGGCCATTCCATCTTTGAGGAAGTGGCGATCACCCATCCCTATCCGCAGGAGCTTTACGCCACCTCGCTGGGCGGCGCGGCGGCCACGCCTGAAGGCGGGCTGGAAGCGGAGATCGTGGTCTTCGCCAGCTTTGACGATTTGCTGGAATTTGACGGCGCGGAGGATGCGCTGGAAGGCAAGCTGGTGTTCGTCAATGACCGCATGACTGCGGCGCGCACCGGCGAGGGCTATGGCTGGGCCAACCGCAAGCGCACGCAAGGCTGGATCCAGGCGGAGAACCGCGGCGCCGTGGGCCTGCTGATCCGGTCGGTGGGCACATCGTCCAACCGCTTCGCCCATACCGGGATGATGAGCTTTCCTGCCCAGCGCCTGCCGGAGATTCCGGCGCTGGCGGTCTCGGCGCCGGACGCCGACCAGATTGAACGCATCCACGCCTCGGGCGAGACCATCCGTGTGGCCCTGCGCACCCATTCGGGGTGGCGCGGTGAGGTGACCAGCGGCAATGTCATCGGCGAGATCGTCGGATCCGAAGCGCCCGAGGAGATCGTGATCATCGGCGCACACCTCGACAGCTGGGACACTGGCACCGGGGCGCTGGACGATGGGGCGGGCGTGGGCATTGTCGCGGCGGCGGCGCGTCTGATCATGGAGGCGGGCGAGCGCCCGCGCCGGACCATCCGCGTGGTGCTGTTCGGGGCCGAGGAAGTCGGCCTGGTGGGCGCGCGCGCCTATGCCAGCGCCCGCGTGGAAGACGGCACGGTGGACCAGCACATCATCGGATCGGAATCCGATTTCGGCGCGCGCCCGGTCTGGCGTCTGTCGTCGGGCGTTGGCGAGCACGCCGTGAGCTTCTTTGACGCGATGCACGGCGAGCTGGCGTTTCTGGGCATTGAGCGCGGCGGCAACAGCTCGGGCGGCGGGCCGGACATGATCCCGCTGGCGGCCATGGGCGTGCCCATGGCGCGGCTGGATCAGGACGGGACGGATTATTTCGAGTTCCACCACACGCCCAATGACACGTTCGACAAGATCGTCCCCGAGGAAATGGCCCAGAATGTCGCCGCCTGGACGATCTTCACCTGGCTGGTCGCCGACAGTGATGTCGACTTCCGCGCCCGGCCTGACGCCGATGAGGCGGACGACGGCGAGCCGTCGCAGTAACTCTGGTCCCAAATGGCTCCGTCCTGAGATTGCTCAGGCGGGGTCAGCCGGGTGGCGTGCGCAGCCGCGCGGCGTCGCTGACGGCGGTGCGGGTCGTGTCCCAGCCGATACGCGCCAGCGCTTCGTCCAGTGGGACGAAACACGCCTCCAGCGCGTCGTCATCGGCGCGCGGCTCGCCGCTGATCCAGTGCGCGCACCAGTCGATCATGACGAAATGGCGCTCGGCCTCGATGGACTGGTAGACGCCGATGAGGCCGGTCAGCGCAATCTCCACCCCGGTCTCCTCGCGCACTTCGCGCACCAGCGCGTCTTCGAGCGTTTCGCCAAACTCCACCTTGCCGCCGGGGATGGACCACTGGCCCTGGAACGGCGCGCGGGCGCGCCGGATCAGCAGCACGTCATCGCCGCGCCACACCACGGCGCCGACGCTGACGACAGGGCGCGGCTTGACGCTCACGGGTGGGCACCCTTGAGTGGGCGGGGAAGGGACGAGGCGGTCATGTGCGGACGATATGTCATAAGCCTGACGCTCGACCAGATGGGCGAGCTGTTCGAAACCGAAGACCGGCCCAATCTGGAGCCCAACTGGAACGCCGCGCCGACACAGGCGCTTCCCGTGGTGCGCCGGGGCGCGGACGGGGCCGCGCGCCTGTCGGCGATCCGCTGGGGGCTGGTGCCGCACTGGTCGAAGACCGGGCCGAAAGGCGCCAAGCCCCTGATCAATGCGCGCAGTGAAACGGCGGCCGAAAAGCCCACCTTCCGCACGGCCCTGAAGCGCCGCCGGGCGCTGGTTCCGGCCGACGGGTTCTTTGAATGGCAGTCCGGCCCCGACGGCAAACAGCCCTGGTACATCACCCGCACCGACGACGCGCCGATGGTGTTCGCCGGCCTTTGGGAGCGCTGGGGCGAGGGCGCGGACCGCATCGACAGCTTCGCCATCCTGACGCGCGCGGCGGGGCCGGACACCGCCTGGCTCCATGACCGTGTGCCGGTGATTCTGGAGCGCGGCGCGTTCAGCGCCTGGCTGGACCCGGACACGCCCCCCGAGCCCTTTTTCGAGCCCCTGGCCGACGCATCCCTGCACGCCCGCCCGGTCAGCCGCCGGGTCAATGCGGCGCGGGAGAATGATGCGGGCCTCACGGACAAGGTGGAGATCGCGGATGCGGGTGAGAGCGGGTGAGAGTTTGGTGAGAGTCGGGGGCGGGGGCGGTTCTTATTACTGTTATCACCACCCTCCCGCTGGTGCGCCAGGCCTTGCAGAGGCCGTGTTGCGCCCGGCGCCAACGGGGTGGGAGCTCCATGAGTCATGACGCGCAGCCTATACCGGCGCGGGGCGGGGGTGGATAAGGGGTTAAACCGCTTTCCAGCGTGCACGGAAGCGGGCTAGCGTCCTTGCGTGCGCCCGATGCAGCCTGAGCCTGAAGCCCGAGCCCGAATCCATGACGACACCGCCTGACAATGCCCCGCCTGCTGACGATGCGCCGCCTGCCGCAGCGGTGGAGGCGTTCATTGCGCGCTGGAAGGAGTCCGGCGGCGGGGAGCTGGCCAATACGCAGACCTTCCTCAACGAGTTTTGCGACCTGATCGGCGTGCCCCGTCCCGATCCCTCGCGCGAGGAAACCGCGCTCAACGACTATGTCTTCGAGCGTCAGGTCACCCGCCTGCATGACGATGGCAGCCAGTCGAGCCGCCGGATCGATCTGTACAAGCGCGGCTGCTTCGTACTGGAGGCCAAGCAGGGCTCATCGGGCGCAGGCAACCGCACGGCCAGCGCGGCCCAGGTGGACATGTTCGGCGCCGAAGCCGGCAAGGCGCGCGCGGGCACCGCCCGGCGCGGCACCGATGGCTGGATCACGGCCATGCAGCGCGCCCGCGGACAGGCCGAACGCTACGCCAAGGATTTGCCGCGCGAGCATGGCTGGCCGCCTTTCCTGATCGTGGCCGATATCGGCTATTGCTTCGAGCTCTATGCCGACTTCTCCGGGCAGGGAAAGGCGTATGAGCAATTCCCCGACCGGCGCGGCTTCCGCATCCTGCTGGACGATCTGCGCAAGCCCGAAACCTGCGCCCGCCTGCGCGCGGTCTGGACCGATCCCCACGCCATAGATCCGGCCCGCAAGACCGCCGAGGTCACCAAGGACATCGCCGCGCGCCTGGCCATCGTCGCGCGCGAGCTGGAGAAAAAGCACGAGGCCGAGCAGGTCGCCCTGTTCCTGATGCGCTGCCTGTTCACCATGTTTGCCGAGGATGTGGCGCTGCTGCCCAAGGCGTCCTTCACCCGTCTGCTGTCTGATCTGAAGGCCGATCCGTCCAAGGCGCATATCGCGCTGGAAGCGCTGTGGAAGGAGATGAATACCGGCGCCGCCCTGTCGGGCTGGCTGCGCGAGCCGGTGCGCCGCTTCAATGGCGGATTGTTCAAGGATGCGCGCGCCCTGCCGCTGACCGCCGAGATGCTGTCAGAGCTGTATATCGCGGCCAGACAGGACTGGACCCAGGTGGAGCCGGCCATCTTCGGCACGCTGCTGGAACAGGCGCTGGACAAGCGCGAACGCCACCGGCTGGGCGCGCACTATACCCCGCGCACCTATGTGGACCGGCTGATCACCCCCACCCTGATGGAGCCGCTGCGCGAGGACTGGATGGCGGCCCGCGCCGAGGTGCAGGCCCTGCTGGATGCGGACCGCAAGGACAAAGCGCTGGAGCGCCTGCGCGCTTTCCATGGCGCCCTGTGCGAAGTGCGCGTGCTGGACCCGGCCTGCGGCACGGGCAATTTCCTCTATGTCGCCATGGAGCGCATGAAGCGCCTGGAAGGCGAAGTGGTCGACATGATCGTGGAGCTGGGCGGGCGCGCCCGCGCCGAATACCGCGATCATTCCATTGATCCCCACCAGTTTCTGGGGCTGGAGATCAATCCGCGCGCCGCGGCCATCGCCGAGCTGGTCTTGTGGATCGGCTATATCCAGTGGCAGGTCAGATCGGGCGGCATCGATTTCATCTATGATCCGGTCCTGCGCGATTTTCACAATATCGAATGCCGCGACGCGCTCATGGACCATGGCGATCCGGTGCTGCGCACCGGCGATGACGGCAAGCCCGTCACGCGCTGGGACGGGGTCAGCTACAAGGATCACCCGGTCACCGGCGAGCGCGTGCCCGACGAGGCCGCGCGCGTGGAGATCATGGATTACCCCAAGGCCAAAGCCACGAGCTGGCCGAAGGCCGAGTTTATCATCGGCAACCCGCCCTTTATTGGCGGCAAGGATTTGCGCGCATCACTGGGCGATGGCTATACCGAGGCGCTGTGGAGCGCCTATCCGGCCATGCCGCGCTCGGCCGATTTCGTGATGTACTGGTGGGGCAAGGCCGCCGATCTGACGGCGAAAGCGGCCAAAGCGAAAGCGAAAACGCCGCGCCGGTTCGGCTTCATCACCACCAATTCCCTGCGCCAGACCTTCAACCGGCGCGTGGTGGAGGCCGCCCTGTCGGGCAAGCCGCCGCTCTCCATCCTCTACGCCATCCCCGACCATCCCTGGATGAAAAGCGCCGACAAGGCCGCCGTGCGCATCGCCATGACGGTGGTGGCGCCGGGCGAAGAACGCGAGGGCGTGCTGGCGGAGGTGGTGCATGAGGCGGGCCTGAACACCGATGCGCCGCAGGTGGAGTTGCGGGCGCGGACGGGGCTGATCAGGCCGACGCTAAAAATCGGAGCCCTTGTTTCGAGCGTCGTCAATTTAAAATCAAATGAAAATCTAGGGCACAAAGGGTTTATGCCCTATGGAACTGGCTTCTTCATAAGCTCAGAGCAGGCTATCCGATTCAAAAAATCTGACCCCAATTCAGAGCATTTTATATTCCCATATCTGAATGGGAGAGATTTGGCTCAGAGATCGAGAGGTATTTTTGTAATTGATTTGCATGGTCTAAGTTTATCTCAGGCAGTTGATATTGCACCGGGTCTCGTTCAGCATCTAAGAGATAATGTAAAGCCAGAGCGCGACCAAAATAAAATGAAAGAACGCCGCGATAATTGGTGGTTGTTTGGGCGCCCCGGCACAAAAATGCGTATGGCGTTGAGTGGTTTAAGCAGATATATTTCAACGCCAGAAACTGCAAAGCACAGATATTTCATTTTTCTTGATAATGATTCTAAGGTTGATCAAAAAATTCGCTCTATTGCAGTCAGTGATGCATCGGCATTGTCAATTTTAAGTTCAAATATCCATGTTGTATTTTCACTCGCGCGCGGAAACTGGCAAGGCGTCGGCAACGATCCCGTTTACACCCACAGCACCTGCTTCGATCCCTTCCCCTTCCCCGACCTCACCGGAAAGCCGGAGCTGAAAGCCCGTCTCGATGCGCTGGGAGAGCGGCTGGATGCCTTCCGCAAGGAGCGGCTGGAGAAGCACGACTTCCTGACCATGACGAAGCTCTACAACGTGCTCGAACGCGTGCGCGCGCTGGAGTCAGGGAAGGCAGGCGAGCCGCCCCTGACCGACGCCGAGCGCGAGATTTATGAGGCGGGGCTGGTCGGGGTGCTCAAGGACATTCACGACCAGATCGATGCGGCGGTGGCGGACGCCTATGGCTGGCCCGCCGATCTGGACGAGGAAGAGATCCTGACCCGTCTGGTGGCGCTGAACCATGAGCGCGCAGCCGAAGAGGCGCGCGGGGTGATCCGCTGGCTGCGCCCCGATTTCCAGAACCCCGATGGCCGCGCCGCCCGCGTGGCCGACGCGCAGGGCGAGATGGATGTGGGCGCCGCGGCGCCGGACGCCTCCGGCCCGCGCCTGCCCGACGATCAGGGCGAGCTTGCCCGCGCGGTGCGCGCGCTGGTCGCCGGCGCCGCCACCCCCCTGTCATCGCGCGATATCGCCAGCCGCTTCGCCGGCAAGAACACCAGGGCCAAGATCACCCGGGTAGACGCCATGCTCTCCATCCTCGCCGCCATCGGCCAGACCGAAGCCACCGAGGACGGCCGCTGGTTCAGCGCAGGGTGAGGGGGGTCTCCGCCCCACCTTGCGCAGCCGCGTCTGGCTGGGCCGCCGCACACCCCTCACCTTACCTCTCCCCTCGGGGAGGGGAGAGGGGGCTTTGACGCTTGAGTTTGTTCCGGAAATGCAAGCGCCTGGCCCCGCCGCCAAGAGCGCGGCGCCTGAAGCCTCCTCTCCCCCACGCGTGGGGGAGAGGGTAGGGTGAGGGGGCTCGGGTCAGTCCGGGCTCTGCCGCCCCCAGTGAAACGCCCGGATGCGCATCCGCGCCGTTTCAATGATGTGGTCGGCGGCCATGAGCGGCGCTTCGTCCAGCGCCAGGTTCCAGAAGCGCATCACCTGCCAGCCAGCCGCCTCCAGGATGGCGGTGCGCCGGGCGTCTGCGGCCAGCTGATCGGCGTGCTGGCTGCCGTCCAGCTCGATGATCAGGCGGGCTTCCACGCACGCGAAGTCGGCGATGAAGCCGCAGGCCGGATGCTGGCGGCGGAATTTCAGCCCCTCGGGCCGCTGTCTAAGGAGAGACCAGAGCCGCCGCTCGAAGCGGGTCTGATCGCGTCTTAACCGGCGCGCATGGGCGATGGGTTTGGGGCGGGCCATGAAACAAGCATGGCGCATTCGCCTGTAAGGCGAAAGTAGATTGAGGTTCCCTCTTCCCCATGACCATGGGGGAGAGGGTAGGGTGAGGGGGGGCCGGACTTCTCCGGTTCACTGATCGTCGCCGCGCCTAGCTGCACCGCCGCACACCCCTCACCTTACCTCTCCCCTCAAGGAGGGGAGAGGGGGCTTGAACGGGGCGTTTCTTTAAGGAAAAGCAAGCGCCTGGCCCCGTCGATAAACATGCATCGTAGAGGCCTCCTCTCCCCCACGCGTGGGGGAGAGGGTAGGGTGAGGGGGCGGCCTCTCCGGCTCAACTTGCGCTGGCCGCGTTGGGCTGGACCGTCTGCAACCCCCTCACCTTTAACCTTCGCCCTTTCGATTGATCCACTTGATCAATCTCTGAGGGCTCAGCCCCCATAAATGGGGGAGAGGGGGCGGGAACGGGGCGCTTCTTTCAGGAAAAGCAAGCGCCTGGCCCCACCGATAAATACGCGCCGTTGAGGCTTCCTCTCCCCCACGCGTGGGGGAGAGGGTAGGTGAGGGGGTTGACCTATCCGGGTCACCTTGCGCAGCCGCGTCTGTATGAACCGTCCGCACACCCCTCACCCCACCCTCTCCCCTCTCAGAGAGAGGGGAGAGGAGGCTGGAACGGGGCGTTTGATCTGGAAAGGCCGGCAGCCAATCAAGGCGCCGCCTGCACCTCCGGCGCCGCTTCAATCACATCGGACGCGTCGGTGGTGACGTCTTCGAGGACTTCGCCGGTGCGGGTGACGTCGCGGCCGAGGCCCTGGATGGTGTTGCAGGCGGTCAGGGCCAGCGTGCTGGCGGCGACAAGGGCGGCGGCGGTGATGCGGGCGAGATGGGTCATGGGACGGTCTCCTCAATGTTGGCCCTGACTATGCCAGAAACGGGGGCAGGCCGGTAACGGTTTCATGGGGGGTTGCTCTACACCGTCTTCCTAACCCCTTGTTTTCCCGGAAGCCGCGCAGCGGCTATCCGGGATCCATCCCGACAGGTTGGAGCCGCCTCCGGGGTGGAGGGGAATGGTGGATGGGTCCCGGCTCTCCCCCGGATCAAGTCCGGGGTCGGCCGGGAAAACAAGATGGGTTGTTTTGATCCCAAACGCAAAAAGGCCCGGCGCTGGGGCCGGGCCTTCTCACTGACTTCAAGCCATCCGCCTACCAGATGCGCACGCGCTGTTCGGGCGGCAGGTAGAGGGCGTGCTCTTCGGTGATGCCGAAGGCCTCGTACCAGGCGTCGAGATTGCGCACCACGCCATTGACCCGGTACATGCCCGGCGAGTGGGGGCCGCGGGCGAGCTGGGCGCGCAGGGCGTCGTCGCGGAACAGGGTGCGCCAGACCTGGGCCCAGGCCAGGAAGAAGCGCTGATCGCCGGTCATGCCGTTGATCACCGGGGCTTCGCCGCCCGGGTAGGTGGCGGCCACATGGTTGCGGTAGGCCTCATAGGCCATCTGCATGCCGCCCAGATCGCCGATATTTTCGCCCAGGGCGACCCGGCCGTTCACGCACTCGTCCTCGAACGGGCAGAACTGGTTGTACTGCTCCACCAGCCGGTCGGAGCGCTCGACGAAATTGGCGTTGGTTTCTTCGGTCCACCAGTCGCGGATGCGGCCTTCGGCGTCGAAGCGGCGGCCGTTATCGTCAAAGCCGTGGCCGATCTCGTGGCCGATCACGGCGCCAATGGCGCCGTAATTCATGGCCGCATCGGCGTTCATGTCGAAGAAGGGCGCCTGCAGAATGCCCGCCGGGAAGGTGATCTGGTTCTGCAGCGGGCTATAGCTGGCGTTGACGATTTGCGGCGGCCATCCCCACAGGCGCCGGTCCACCGGATCGGGGAAGCGGCGCAGCTGCTCGGCCCAGGCAAAATCGCTCATGCGCATGCGGTTGCCGAAATAATCGTCCGCGCGCAGCTCCAGCCCGTCGAACTCGTTCCACACTTCGGGATAGCCGATGCGCGGCTCGAAGCCCTCCAGCTTGACCAGCGCCTCGGCGCGGGTCTCGTCATCCATCCATTCCAGACGCTCCAGGCGGCCACGGAAGCCCTCGATCAGATTGACGATGAGCTGGTCCATCTGGCGGCTGGCTTCGGGCGGATAGTGGCGGTCGACATAGACCTGGCCCACCAGGTGACCGAGCCCGCCATTGACCAGCTGCACGCCGCGCAGCTCGCGGGTGCGCTGCTCCTCGGTGCCCGACAGGGTGCGCGAGAAGAAGTCGAAATTGGCTTCGTCGAACGCCGCCGGCAGCCAGCTGGCGCGGTCTGAGAGGAAGTGGAAGCTGAGCCAGGCGCGCAGCGTCTCGATGTCGGCGCTGGCGAACACCTCGCCGGCGCCGGTGATGGCGCTGGGCTGGGAGACGATGATCTCGGCCTCGGCGGGCAGGCCGCGTTCGGTGAGGGCGGCCTCCAGGTTCAGGGCCGGGGCCAGGGCGACAAACTCGGCCGTGGTCATGCGGTTATTGGTCTTGGTGACGTCGCGCGAATCCTCGCGGGTCCAGTGCACCTCGGCGAGCGCCGTCTCCAGCGCCAGGATCTGCCGGGCGCGCGCCTCGCCGTCCGGCAGGCCGGCCAGATCGAACATGCGGGCGATATAGGCGACATAGGCGTCGCGGTATTCGGGGAAGCGGCCGGTGTCGAGCAGGTAGTAGTCGCGGGTCGGCAGGCCCAGGCCCGACTGGCCGGCGCGCATGATATAGCGTTCCGGGTTTTCCGGGTCGGCGCCGATGCCCACGCCGTAGGGCGATGAATAGCTGCGCCGGGCCATCAGCGCGGCGGCGTCCTGGTGGCTGGAGATGGCGGCGATGGCGTCCAGATAGGGACGGGCCGGGTCCAGGCCGGCGGCCTCGATGGCGCCGGCGTCCATCCAGCTGGCGAACAGGTCAGAGATCATCTGCTCGTTGGAGCCGGCCGGTCCGCCGCGCTCGGCGGCGTCCAGGATGATGGCGCGCACCTGCTGCTCGACTTCCAGAGACAACAGATCGAACATGCCGTAGCGCGCGCGGTCGGACGGGATGTCCGTGGTGTCCGCCCACACGCCATTGGCGTAGGCGAAGAAATCATCGCCCGGGTGGACCGAGCGGTTCATGCCCGCCTCGTCAAACCCGTAATCGCCGAAACGCGGCGCGTCTTCAGCGAACGCGGCGCTGCCTGCGCAGAGCGCCAGGCTGGCCGCGCCGGCCATGAGCCATTTCATCATATCAAATCTCCCGAAGGCTGTTATCGCGCCCTTCAAGGGGCGCCGTTCTGTCAGCACGCGGAACGCTACAGCGCGGGGCCAGAGTGTGGAACCGGCTGTAGCGGTCACGGCTGCGTTACTCGGCCGGGCTTGGCGCGGCGGCAGGGTCGTGATCGTGACCCGGACGGCGCCGCTCGCGCGACTCTTCGGGCGTATCGGCGACGTCCACGCCCTCTTCGCCGCTGATCCGGCCTTCCCAGCCTGCGCCGATGCCCGGGATGCGCTCGCCGCGCCACAGGCCCAGCACGCCGCGCTTGATGTCCACGCCCATCGCGTAGAGGGCCGGCACGAAGAACAGGGTCAGGAACAGGGCGAACACCACGCCAAAGCCGATGGCGACCACCATGGGTTTGAGGAACTGGGCCTGGGTGGAGCGTTCGGCCATCATCGGCAGAATGCCCAGGAAGGTGGTGACAGTCGTCAGCAGGATCGGCCGGAAGCGCTGCACGCCTGCATCCACCAGCGCCTGGAAGGCGCCTACGCCGCGTTCACGCAATCGGTTCACGAAGTCCACGAGCACCAGGTTGTCG
The DNA here is from genome assembly GCA_027627685.1 of Hyphomonadaceae bacterium ML37. NCBI lineage: Bacteria > Pseudomonadati > Pseudomonadota > Alphaproteobacteria > Hyphomonadales > Hyphomonadaceae > Hyphomonadaceae bacterium ML37. Next base: position 2,118,305 of record CP091241.1, on the reverse strand, counting down.
TTGATCACCACCCCCGCCGCTGCGCCCACGCCAAAGAAGGAGAACATGGCGATGGGCATGCCGAAGAAGAGATGCCCGAACACGGCGCCGGCGAAGGCGAACGGGATGGCGGTCATGATCAGCAAGGGCTGGGCGTAGGAGCGGAAGGCGATGGCCAGCAGCACATACATCGAGCCCAGCATCAGCACCTGCAGGATCACGATCTCCTGCATGAACTGCGCCTGGCCTTCGGCGTCGCCCAGCGCGCCTTCAGAGACGCCCGGATAGCGCTCGCGCCAGGCCGGGAAGAAGTTCTCCCTCAGATCACGGCGAATCTCGCCGGCTGCGTCCTCATCGCTGAGATCGGCGCTGACGGTCACGGTGCGCTGGCGTTCGCGCCGGTTGATGCGGTTGATGCCGGGGGCGAATTCCACGTCAGCCACGGCCGCCAGCGGAATCTCGCGCCCGTCGGGGGTGCGGATGCGCAGATCGCGCACCGCATCGAGGCTGTCGCGCAGCTCGCGCGGGTAGCGCACCATCACGCGCACATCCTCGCCGCCGCGCGGCAGGCGCTGGACCTCGATGCCGTAGAAGGCCTGGCGCACCTGTCCTGTGACGTCGTTCAGGGTCAGGCCCAGAGCGCGCGCATCGGGACGCAGGCTGAAGCGCATTTCCTCGGCGGAGGTCTGCAGATTGTCCACGATATCAAAGGTCGCCGAATAGGTGCGCAGCTGGGCCTTCAGGTCCGCAGCGGCCAGGCGCAGCACGTCCAGATCGGGGTGGTTGATGGCGAACTGGATGCCCGAGACGTTCTCGGAAATGGTGAAGTTGAACTCGATGGATTCCGCGTCCGGCACCGGCCCCATGGCGTCGCGCAGGGTCTGGGTAATCTCAGACATCGGGATGGGTTCGGGCCGGTCCTCCGGGCTCGCCATCTGGATCCAGGCGCGCACGCTGGAGCCATTGGCGATCACCGCGCTGCCCACCACCATCTCGAAGCCGGGATAGCGTTCGTCATAATGGGCGTTGAGCGCGACGGTGGCGTCTTCCAGCTGGTTGCGCACTTCCTCCAGGCGGCTCCAGGGCGCGCCTTCGGGCAGTTCGATCTGCGCCTGGACCAGCTCGTCCTCGACTTCGGGCATGAAGCGGAAGGGCACATAGCCGGTATTCATCAGCACGATGGCGAGCGTGAACATCATCACGAAGGCGAGCACGGTGAAGTAACGCGCCTTGATGGCCAGAGCCAGGACCGGCGCGTAGACATTGCGCGCAAACGTGACGAGCCCGTTGGCGATGGATTCCTGCACACGCAGGAACGGGCCGAAGAAGCCGGTCATGCGCTGGGGACCCATGTGCGACAGGTGCGCGGGCAGGATCACCAGAGATTCGATCAGCGAGAAGGCGAGGGCCGCGATGACCACCAGCGAGATCTGCCGGGTGAATTGCACTTCCGGCCCGGTCAGCAGCATCCAGGGCGCGAACGCCATCATGGTGGTGATGACGGCGAAGATGACAGGCTTGGCCACCATCTGGACGCCGACCACGGCGGCGGTCATCCCGCGTTCGCCGCGTTCGACCCGGTTGTGGATGTTTTCGCCCACAATGATGGCGTCGTCGACCACCACCCCGATCACGATCAGGAAGGCGAACAGCGACAGCATGTTGAGGGTGACGCCCAGCATGGGCAGCAGCATCAGCCCGCCGGCGAACGCCGTGGCGATGCCGATGGTGACCCAGAAGGCCACGATCGGCCGCAGGAACAGCACCAGCACGATCAGCACGAGCAGGAGGCCGATCATCGCCGAACTGGAGATGGTGTCCATGCGCGAGTGGTAGACATCAGACATGTCGAACCAGTTCGACAGGGTCACCGTCGGCGGCAGGTCGTCGCGTTTGCGGTCCACATAGGCCTGCATCTGCTGTGACAGGCGCACCACGTCGACATCGCCGGTGGTGCGCACATCGATGAGCACCATGGTCTGGCCGTTGAACGTGCCGGAGAAGTCGACATCCATCAGCCCGTCGGTCACCTGCGCTACATCGCGCACGCGGATGGTCGAGCCGTCCGGCGTCTGGCGCACAATGATGTCGCCAAACTCTTCGGCGGTGTCGGCCAGCTGGCGCGAGGTGAGCTGGATGCGGCCCTGGGCGGTGCGCACGGCGCCGGCCGACGCGTTGAGCGATGTCGCGCGCACAGCCTGGGCGACCTCGTTGAAGGTCAGGCCGTAGCGGCGCAGCGCCTCTTCGGACACTTCGATGGCCACCTCTTCGCCGAGATAGGCCATGGTGTTGACGATGGAGGCTTCGCCGACCTGGGAGCCAATTTCGTCACGGATCTCGCGCGCCAGGCGCTGCAATTCGCGCCGCTCCACATCGCCGTGCAGGGCGATCATGTACATCTGCTGCTGGTTTTCCCAGCGGCTGACCACGGGCCGGAAGGCGTCAGCGGGCAGATTATTGATCGAGTCCACGCGCAGCTTGATTTCATTGACGAATTCATCGCCGTCGAGATTGCGCTGGCCTTCGATATTGACGAAGCCGCGTCCTTCCTGGGCGCTGGAGGTGATGCGGTGGACGCCAGACAGGTTGGCCACCGCCTCCTCGATGCGCAGGATGATCTGCTCTTCGACTTCCTGCGGCGCTGCGCCGGGCCAGGCCACGGACACCGTGGCGCCGTTGAAGGAGCCGGACGGGAAGACCTCGCGTTGAAGCTGGATGAAGCCCAGGATCCCGCCCACAAAGGCGATGATCATCAACAGGTTGGCGGCGACGGAGTTGCGCGCCCACCAGGCCAGGATGCCGCGGTGTTCACGTTCTTCGGGACGTTGAACCATGATCGTGTCCTCCAGCTTTCCGTTTAACCGTCAACCGACGCGACGCCGGGCGCGTCCGTGGGCGGCGCCTCCGGCTGCACAGCGGCGGGCGTGTCCTGATCGAGCGGCTGCCCATCGGCGCCCATGGCGGTCAGCGCCATGCCCGGCGCCGGCGCGCGCACGGTGGAGGTGATCACCCGGTCGCCCGGCTGAATCCCGTTGGCCACCACGACGCGTTCAGCGCTGGAATCGATGACCGTCACCTGACGGATGGACAAGGTCCCGTCCCGTTCGGCCACGAACATCTCATCAGTCCCGCGCAGCGCACTGCGCGGCAGCACGATGGCGCTGGGGATTTCCTGGCCTTCAATGCGCGCTTCCACGAACAGGCCCATGGCCAGCGGCGCGCCGGCGGCTTCTGCGGCGACGCCATAGGGGTCTTGCACCTGGACGAAGACGCTCAGCGTGCGGGTCTGGGGATCAATGGCGGCGTCGGTGCGCACCACTTCGCCCTGCCACTCGCGCGCCACGCCGGCGCTGACCGCCGACAAGGTCACGCGAGGGCCGGGATTGTCTTCGCTGGCCCGAAAGGCGGCCGGCATGTTCAGAAGGGCGATTTCGCGATCGCTCAGCGGCAGGCGGATCTCGGCCACTGCCGTGGCGAACACCCGGCCCAGGCGTGCGCCCGGTCCGACGAACTGGCCCTGATCGACCATTTTGTCGCGCACCCGGCCCGCAAACGGCGCGGAAATGCGCGTGCGCGAGAGGTTGAGGCGCGCTTCGGCCAGGCCGGCTTCCGCGGCGGCCAGCTGGGCGCGGGCGTCGGCCAGTTGCGGTTCGCGCAGGGCCAGCGGGGTGGCTTCGCCCCGCCCGATCGCTTCCCATTCCTGACGGGCCAGTTCGGATTCGGCCTGCTCGCGGATCAAGCCCTGGCGGCGCTGGCTGACCTGCGCTTCGGCGCGGGTGACGGCCAGGCGGTAATCGGCGTCTTCGAGCTGCACCAGCACTTCACCGGCTTCAAAGAAACCGCCCTGGACGAAGTTCGGGTTCACAAAGGCGACCCGGCCTGACACCTGGGCGGTGAGATCAATCTCGGTGAGCGCCGTGACCGAACCCTGGGTGCGTACGGTCAGCCTTACGGGCCGCGCCTCGGCCTCGGTGACGAACACCGCAGCGGCGCGCACATCCTGGTCTGCGCGTTCGGCCTGGGGGGCGCCGGCGATCAGCGCGCCAAACACTATGATGGCGGCGACGAGCAGCAGCAATATCGGGCCGACGAAGAGCAACGTGCGTCCAACAAATTTATTCATGACCAACCTCGTCTTGTCGTGCGGACGTGACCGTCCGGCAGGCCTCTTGCGGGCCGAGAAAGCGTTTCAAGTCTAACCCGCGTCGCGGGCGCCGGCCTCAAAGCCGCCGGCGATGGCCAGATGCAGGGCGATGCGATTGTCGACGCGTTCGCGCCGGGCCGTGATCAGCTGTGATTGCGCCTGGATGACGCGGGTCTGGGCGTCGATCAGTTCGAAGATTGTGGCGATGCCCGAGGCGTATTGTTGTTCAACCAGTTCCAGTGCGGCCTGGGCCTCGGCGCTGGCGGACGCCAGCGCGTCCACACGGCGGGCCAGACGCGCATCGGCGTCGAGCGCGTTTTCCACTTCGCGCAGGGCGGTAAGCACGGTCTCCACCAGACGCGCGGAGGCTTGCTCGGCCAGGGCCGCCTGACGGTCACGCTCGGCGCGCAGCTGCCCGCCGCGAAACAGCGGCGCCAGGATCGAGGCCGAGACCGAGCTCGCCAGATCCTGCGCATCGAAGATTCCGGCCGGATCAGCCGCCGCGTCGCGCAATTCGGCGCGCAGGGACAGGCCGGGATAGAGCGCCTTGCGCGCGGCTTCGGCGGAGAAACCGGCTGCCTGCATGCGCGCCTCGGCGGCGACGATGTCCGGGCGGCGCTGCAACAGGCTTTGCGGCGAGCCCGGATCGGTGACCGGTCCGAGATCGGGCAGGGCGCCATCCATGGTCATCGCGTTGGCGGGATAGCGGCCCAAAAGGGTTTCAAGCGCGCGCGCCGCCGCGTCGCGGGCGCGTTCGCGCGAGGCCAGCGCGGCTTCGCTGGACGCCAGCGCCGAGCGGGCGGTGCGCAGGTCAGACGAGCGCACAACGCCGCGCTGGAAACGGCGTTCCACGCTTTCCAGCTGACGGGTGCGCGTCTCCACGTCTCTTTGAGCGAGGAGATACTGTTCGCGTGCGTCGATCAGGCCGTACCAGGCCTGGGCGACATTGGCGGCGATGGACAGGCGCGCGCCGCGCCAGTCGGCGCTGGCGGCTTCGGCGGACAGGGCGCTGGCGCGAGCCTGATCACCGAGACGGCCCCAGACATCAGCGGTCCAGCTGGCTTCAAGCACGGCTGAATAGCTGGTTCCGGACTGCAGCGGGCCGTCGGCCTCGGTCACGCCGAGGCGGGCGTCGGCCGAGGGCAGGCGGGCGCCGCTGGCGGCGCGCGCTGAAGCGCGCGCAGCGTCCAGACCGGCGCGGGCGGCGCGCAGGGAGGGGTTGGAGTCCATCGCCTCGCCCACCAGCGCGGTCAGCACCGGGTCGTTAAGCGCGACGATCCAGTCCTGCGGCGCGGCGGCCGCGTCTTGCGGCAGGGCGGTGAAGCTGGACGGGGCGCCGCCGGGCAGGTCGGCGCCGCCCATGGGGGCGCCGGCGCAGGCGGAGACAATCAGAGCGGCGAGCAGGGGGGTTGAACGAAGGATCAAGGCTCAAAACTTTCTGGCAAACCGGAACAACATCAACAGGGCCTTCCTACCCGCGTACTCATGAAAGTCAATCAAAACTTATCGAAAAACGACAAAAATTGCTCGAATTACGAAAAATTCATGCCGGGGTCAGGCGGCGGTCATGAAGCAAGGGGCCAATGCAAAGCGTGCTGCGTGATCGCCGCAGCCGGGTCCCTGTTTCGCACCCGTCACATTCTCATGATACCAATTGCCATGGCTGAAGAGCGCGCGAATCGCACCTCCCGCAAGACCGCGGACCGCCCGCGCCGGCGCGACATCGCGCTGACGGCGTCGCTGGCCGTGCTGGTGATGGCGGTGCTGACCGTGGCGGGCGAGCTGCAGCCGGGCGTGTTCCTGGCCGGATCGCTGGCATTGGCATGCCTGGCGGCGGTGTATTACCTGACCGCGCTGACCGCCGCCGAGCCGAGCCCCAGCCCGGCCTCCGCTGCAGATATCCGGCCTGTGGAGGCGGACGCCTGCGAGGCGATGCTGGAGCGCCTGCCGATTCCGGTGCTGTTGATCGGGCCGGGGGGGCGCATCGAGCGCGCCAATCCGGCGGCGCGGGCGTTTCTGGGCCTGGGCGCCGAACGCGGCCTGTTGTCCACCGCCCTGCGCCAGCCGCGTGTGCTGGAGGCGGTGAGCGCCGCCCTGCGCGGGGAGCGCGGCGCGGCGGTGGAATACGCCACGCTGGCGCCGCTGGAGAGCCATGTGCGCGCTTTTGTCGAGCCGCTGCGCCTCGACGCGCCGGGGCCCATGCCGTTCCGCGCCATGCTGGTGTTGGCCGATGACACCTCGTCCAAGCGCGCCGAGCGCATGCGGGCCGACTTCCTGGCCAACGCCAGTCATGAGCTGCGCACGCCGCTGGCCTCGCTGTCAGGCTTTCTGGAGACCCTGCAAGGCCCGGCGCGTGATGATGAGGAGGCGCGCGACCGCTTTCTGACCATCATGATGGAGCAGACCGTGCGCATGCGCCGGCTGATCGACGACCTGTTGTCGCTGAGCCGCGTGGAGATGAACGAACACGTCACGCCCACGGGCGTGGTGGAGCTGAATGCGCTGGTGAGCGATGTCGCCGAAGTGCTGCGCCTGGCCGCCGACCGGCGCGAGATCACGCTGGATGTGACGCTGGCGGAGGCCGCGACACCGGTGCGCGGCGACCATGACCAGATTTACGAGGTGGTCGAGAATCTGGTGGAGAACGCCATCAAGTACTCGCCCGACGGCGCGACGGTGACGGTGTGGGTGGAGGCGTCGCGCACCCGCGACGGCGCCGAGCACCTGCCCGAGCGCATTGATCCCCAGTCCGGGCGCCTGACGCTCAGCGCCCCGCCGCTGGATCCCGATGCCCGCTTCGCCGTGGTGCGCGTGCGGGATGCGGGGCCCGGCATTGAGCGGCGCTATCTGCCGCGCCTGTCGGAACGCTTTTTCCGCGTGGACGGCCAGAAGAGCGGGCCAGCCTCCGGGACCGGTCTGGGCCTGGCCATCGTCAAGCATATCGTCAGCCGTCATAGGGGCGGGTTCACTGTGGAGAGCGCGCCGGGCGCCGGGACGGTCTTTTCCGTGTTTCTCGCCCTGGCGCCGGCGAAAAAAGCCGTCGAAAGCAGCGAAGCCGCCGCGCCGGACCCCGAGACCGCTGAAGCCGGGGAAAACAGGGCTGACGCTGTCACAAAAGTGTAGGTCAAGTGTCATAATCAGGTGACTGAGTCCGCGCATGGTCTGCCGCTCAATCGCGGCGAAGGCGCGTCCGCTGCGGTCACCATGACAGGTTTGGGGACGGCGCGCCCGGAACGCACATGCAGATTTCGGTCATCCTGGCGCTGACGCTGCTGGTTCTGACGGCGTTCGGTTTTCTGATCGGGCGGCGCCGGGCCCTCGCCGCGCGTTCCGGCGCCCGAGACCGGCTGCATTCGCTGCCCAATTACTATGGATATTACATCGCCCTGTGGACTGGCGGTCCGGCGCTGCTGGTGCTGGCGGCCTATGGCGCGTTTGGCGCCGGGCTGGTGAACACGCTGGCCATGACCCAGCTGGAGCGCGAGGCCGCGCCGCTGATCGCCGAGTTTGACCGCCAGCTTGAAAATGACGCGGCGTATCTGGATTTGCTGGCCGAGGCCGCCGACGCTGAGGCCGATGCGCTGGAGGCGCGCGACGCCATCAGCCAGGCGCGCGATACCGGCCTCGACCCGCAAGACTTTCAAAGCGCGCTGGCCCGCCAGACCACCCGCCTGACCGAGATCGGCGCGCAGCTGGAACAGCGCCGCAGCGAGATTGTTCGGTCGGTCGCGGCGCGCGCGCCGTCCAGCGAGGCGGGCATTCGCGCGCGCGCCGGGTTTGAGTACTGGATCAGTCCGCGCGAACGCCGCCAGCTTTTCCTGGCCGATGCCCGCGCCATCGCGTTCGGGGCAGGGCTGGCCAGCCGCAACACGCCGGAACTGCGCGCCGCGGCGCTGGCCATGCGCCCGGTGGAAGACATGTTCCGCTTCGCCGCGGCCGGCGTGGTGCTGGCGCTGGCGGTCGGCGGGCTGGCCTGGGCGCGCTCGCGGGTGAAGGCGTCCTTCCGGGCGCGCAACCGCGTGGAATCGGTGATCAGCGCGATGCTGATGATCGCCTCGCTGATCGCCATCCTGACCACGCTGGGCATCGTGTTCTCGCTTTTGTTTGAATCGCTGCGCTTTTTCGCCGCCATCAACTGGCGCCTGGATCATTTCCTGTTCGGCCTGCAGTGGAGCCCGCAGATCGCCATCCGCGCCGACCAGATCGGCCAGTCGGGCGCGTTCGGGGCCGTGCCGCTGTTCGCCGGCACGGCGCTGATCACCGCCATCGCGATGTTTGTCGCCGTGCCGGTGGGTCTGTTTTCAGCCATCTACATGTCCGAATACGCCACGCCGCGCGTGCGCGCCGTGGTCAAGCCGGTCCTTGAGGTGCTCGCGGGCGTGCCCACCGTGGTCTACGGCTTCTTCGCGCTTTTGACGGTCGGGCCGTTCCTGCGCGATTTCGCGCTGTTCCTGGGCTATGAAGACGCCGTCACCCAGAGCGCGCTGTCGGCGGGCCTCGTGATGGGGGTGATGATCATCCCGTTCATTTCGTCGCTGTCGGATGACGTGATCAACGCCGTGCCGCAAACCTTGCGCGACGGCGCCTACGCCATGGGCGCCACCAAGTCCGAAGCGATCCGCCATGTGGTGCTGCCCGCCGCCCTGCCGGGCGTGGTGGGCGCGGTGCTGCTGGGCGTGTCGCGCGCCATCGGCGAGACCATGATCGTCGTGATGGCCGCCGGTCAGGGCGCCAATCTGACCGCGAACCCGCTGGAATCGGTGACCACCATCACCGTGCAGATCGTCACCCTGCTCACCGGCGACCAGGAGTTTGACAGCTCCAAGACCCTGGCCGCGTTCGCGCTGGGCCTGGTGCTGTTCATCATGACCTTGATGCTCAACATCATCGCGCTGCGCGTGGTGCAACGCTTCCGGGAACGCTATGAATAGCCCCGCCCCCATCCGCACGGCCCCGATCCGCACGGCGGTCGAGGCGCGTCTGGCGCGCCGGCACCGCTCCGAGCAGCGCTTCCGCTTCTATGGCGTCGCGGCGATCACGCTGGCTGTGGCCTTCCTGTTCCTGCTGGTGGGCTCGATCATCATCCAGTCAGTTCCCGCCATGACCACCTGGCGCCTGACGCTGCAGGTGGAGCTGGAACGCGATCTGGTCGATCCGCGCGGCGATATGAGCGAAGCCTCGCTGCGCCGGGGCGGGTACAGCACCGCGATCCAGAACGCCCTGCGGGCCCAGTTCCCGGACATGGAATCGCGCCAGGAGCTGCGCGAGCTGTTCGGGCTGTACAGCGCCGTGAACGCCGCGCGCCTGCTCAATCGCGTAGTGGAAAATCCGTCCCTGGTCGGTCAGACCGTCGCCTTCACCCTGCCCATTGATGACGGCGCGGACCTCTATCTGCAGGGCGCGACGGTGACTGAATCCACCCGGCCAGGCCCAGCGCCGCTGCGCATCATGCGCGGCGACGACCGCGCGGTGACCCTGTCGGCGGACGCGCCGGTGTTTGACGCCTTCGTGGATGACGTGCGTGACGTCGCCCGCGCCCGCGCCCTTGAGCTGGAACAGCGCGCAGACCGCGCCGAAGCGGCCATGGCCGACACCATCGATCGTGACATCCGCGCGATCTACGAATCCGAAGCGCGCCGCGCCCGGATTCAGGCCGAGCAGCTTCTCGAACGCCTGGATGAAGGCGCGGCGGTGGTGCTGGACCCGCAAATCCCAAGCCTGCTCATCAAGGCCGGCGGCGAGGTGATCCGCGTCACACAGATCAGCGCAGACCGCACCGGCGCTGAGGGCGAGACCGTGATCAGCGCCGCCGCGCCTGCCGGTCAGGTGAGTGACTGGACGCTGTGGACCCTGGAGACGCCGCAGGCGGGCCGGCTGATCAGCGACCGCCAGATCGTCATGGCCGACGCCCTGCGCGAACGCGGCCTGGTCACCAGTGGCTTCAACACCGAGCTGTTCACCTATGCCGACAGCCGCGAGCCGGAAATCGCCGGCGTGCTGGGCGCGCTGATCGGCTCGGTGCTGACCATGTTCGTCACCATGCTGCTGGCGGTGCCGATTGGCGTGGGCGCGGCGATCTATCTGGAAGAGTTCGCGCCGAAGAACCGCATCACCGATTTCATCGAGGTGAATATCAACAACCTCGCCGCCGTGCCCTCCATCGTGTTCGGCCTTCTGGGTCTGGCGGTGTTCATCAACACGTTCGGCATGCCGCGATCAGCGCCCCTGGTGGGCGGCGTGGTGCTGGCGCTGATGACCCTGCCCACGGTGATCATCTCCTCGCGCGCGGCGCTCAAAGCCGTGCCGCCGTCGATCCGCGAAGCCGCGCTGGGCGTGGGCGCGTCGAAGATGCAAGCCGTGTTCCACCATGTGCTGCCGCTGGCCGCGCCGGGCATTCTGACCGGTTCGATCATCGGTCTGGCCCAGGCGCTGGGCGAGACCGCGCCGCTTTTGATGATCGGCATGGTGGCCTTTATCGCCGACGCGCCCACGCTGGGCCTGTCAGGCTTTACCGAGCCGTCCACCGTGATGCCGGTGCAAATCTTCCTCTGGTCGTCGGCGGCCGAGCGCGCGTTTGAAGCGCGCACGGCGGCCGCGATCCTGGTCCTTCTGGTCCTGATGGTCAGTCTCAATGCGGTCGCGATCTATCTGCGCCGCCGGTTCGAACGCAGGTGGTAGCCATGGCCCACGACACCAGTCCCGCACCGTCCACGGTGTATCATCCCGCCCCGCCGGGCATGGATATCAAGGTCGCCGCGCGTGATCTGTCGGTGCGCTATGGCGGCGCTCTGGCGCTGGACCGGGTGCGCATCGACATGCCCGACCGGGCGGTGACGGCGTGCATCGGCCCGTCGGGCTGCGGCAAGTCCACCTTCCTGCGCTGTATCAACCGGATGAACGACACCATCGACACGGCGCGCGTGAGCGGCTCGATCCAGATCGATGGCGAGGAGATCAATGATCGCTCCATCGACCCGGTGCTGCTGCGCGCCCGGGTCGGCATGGTGTTCCAGAAGCCCAACCCGTTCCCGAAAACGATTTTCGAGAATGTGGCCTATGGCCCGCGCATCCACGGCCTGGCCGCCAACAAGGACGAGCTGGCCGCCATTGTGGAGACCAGCCTGACCAAGGCCGGCCTGTGGAAGGAAGTCGCCGACCGACTGCACCAACCGGGCACGTCTCTGTCGGGCGGTCAGCAGCAGCGCCTGGTGATTGCGCGCGCCATTGCGGTGAACCCCGAAGTCATCCTGATGGACGAGCCGTGCTCGGCGCTCGACCCCATCGCCACCGCGCGCATCGAGGAGCTGATCGACGAGCTGCGCGAGAATTACGCCCTGATCATCGTCACCCACTCCATGGCCCAGGCCGCGCGGGTGTCGCAGATGACCGCCTTCTTCCACCTCGGCGCGCTCGTGGAGTACGGGCCCACCGAGGAGATTTTCACCAACCCGCGTGACCAGCGCACGCAGGACTACATCACGGGACGCTTCGGCTAGGCCGTACGCAGCGTTTCGCAACCGACTTTGGAACTGGCCATTGAAAGGCTCGGCATATGACCAACCAGGTCAAGGCGCCGCATATCGTCAAAGCGTTCTCTGAAGAGCTTGAACAGCTCTCGGCCGATGTCGCCGCCATGGGCGGGCTGGCCGAGAGTCTGGTGTCGGACGCGCTTGAAGCGGCCGCCACCCGTGACGGGGATCTCGCCGCGGACGTGGTCGCGCGCGATGTTCAGGTCGACGCCATGCAGCGTGACATCGAAAAGAAGATCATCCGGCTTCTCGCCCTGCGCCACCCCATCGCCCAGGATTTGCGGGTGTGCATCGCGGCGCTGAAGATCGTGTCCGATCTGGAGCGTGTGGGCGATCTGGCCAAGTCCATCGCCCGGCGCGTGCCCACGCTCAATGACAGCGAGCCGACCGCGTTCGCCGCCTCGGTGGACCGGATGGGCAAGCTGGTGCTGAGCCATATGCACGAAGTGCTCGACGCCTACGCCACCGGCGAAACCGCGCGCGCCGTGGCGGTCTGGGAGCGCGATGACGATGTGGACGAGCATTATAACGCGCTGTTCCGCGAGCTGGTGCGCGCCATGACCAATGAGCCGTCCATGATCGGACCCGGCGCGCATCTTCTGTTCATCGCCAAGAATCTGGAACGCATCGGCGACCACGCCACCAATATCGCCGAGGTGATCCACTATCTGGTGACCGGCCGTGAACTGGCGTCCGAGCGCCCGCGCGGACCGCGTCCTGAAATGTCTCGATAGAAGGGGACCGTAATGCAGCCGCATGTTCTGGTCGTCGAGGATGAGGACGCTCTGTCCGAACTCCTGCAGTATAATCTGAAGAAAGAGGGCTTCCGGGTCTCCGTCGCCGCCGATGGCGAAGAGGCTTTGATGCTGGTCGAAGAGCGCCAGCCCGATGTGGTGGTGCTCGACTGGATGCTGCCGAAAATCTCCGGCATCGAAGTGTGCCGCCGCCTGCGCAGCCGTCAGGAAAGCCGCAATCTGCCGATCATCATGCTGACAGCGCGCGGCGAGGAAACCGACCGGATCCGCGGTCTAGACACCGGCGCGGACGATTACATCGTCAAGCCGTTCCTGATGAAGGAATTGTTCGCCCGGGTGCGCGCGGTGCTGCGCCGCATCCGCCCGGGCCTGGCCGAAGATACCGTGCAGGCCGGCGACATCACCATGGACCGCGTGGCCCACAAGGTGGTGCGCGGCGGGCAGGACATTCATCTGGGCCCCACCGAATTCCGCCTGCTGGATTATTTCATGCAGCATCCGGGGCGGGTGTTCTCGCGCGAGCAATTGCTCGACGCGGTCTGGGGCTCGGATGTCTATGTGGAGACCCGCACCGTGGACGTGCATATCGGACGGCTGCGCAAGGCGCTCAACAAGGTGGGCGGAAACGATCCGATCCGCACGGTGCGCTCGGCCGGCTACGCACTGAACCCCGAGGGCTGACCCGCAAGTCTGACCTTGTTGCCTGACACGGTGAACGCCCGGGCTGACACGGCGTGCGCGCGGTGTTACGCGGTGGGCCGCCGGGCCGAGTGTCGCCCGTTCGCCGGGGGATGGTTTGATGAGCGCGCAACAGTCAGCCCTGACACAGCGCTGGCTGGCGGTCATGCCGGCCCGGGCGCTCAAAGCCGGGGCCATGGACGGCCGCATCATCGCCGATCAGCCGGTGGTGATCTGGCGCGATGAGGCCGGGCGCGCCTGCGCGGTGCGTGACATGTGCCCCCATCGCGGCGTGCCGTTTTCCGCCGGGCGCCTGGTGGAGGGCGGGCGGGAGCTGGAATGCCCCTATCATGGCTGGCGCTTCGGCGCGGACGGGCGCTGCGCAGCCATTCCGTCCATGGTGGAGGGTCAGCAAAGCGATATCAGCCGCATCCGGGTGCGCCGTTATCCGGTGGAGGAGCGCCAGGGCCTGATCTGGATCTGGATTCCGGAAGGCCCCGCCGATGCGCCGGTCTTGCCCGACGCGCCCGACCCTGACACCGGCGCGCCGCACATCGCTGACGCGCCGGACGCGGCGCCGGTGATGGCATGGCGCGAGACGCTGACGATACTGCCGGGCGACAGCGTTTCGGGTGGGGCGCCGGTCATGGCGCACGGAATCCTCAAGCTGGGACTGTGGGAGTTGGCGTATCTGACTGCCGATGCGCCCGCGCAGCCTGGCCAGGTAGAGCGCCTGCGCGCGCTGTGGCGGCGGTCCGGCCCGCCTGCGGCGGGGCTGGCTCTGATGGGTCGGGGAACGCTGGCTGAGCGCATGGATGCGGCGATGCGGGGCGCAGCCGAGTCAGTGGCGTAGGGCTTACTTCGCCAGCCAGCCACCTTCGACATTGATCGAGGTTCCGTTAGCGCTGGCGCCGTCGTCCGACACCAGATAGAGCAGCGCACCGAGCAGCTCGTTATACTGCACGAACTGGCGGGTCGGCTGGGCGTGGAGCATGACGTCGCGGACCACCGCCTCTTCGCTGATGCCGCGCTCGCGGGCGGTGTCGGCGATCTGGCTGTCCACCAGCGGCGTGCGCACATAGCCCGGGTTGATGGCGTTGCAGGTGACGCCGCGCTCGGCCACTTCCAGGGCGATGGTCTTGGTCAGGCCCATCACGCCGTGCTTGGCGGCCACATACGCCGATTTGAACGGCGAGGCGGCCAGCGCGTGGGCCGAGGCGATATTCACGATCCGCCCGCGCCCCTGCGCGGTCATCAAGGGAATGGCGTGGCGGCTGGCGTGAAACACGCTTGTCAGATTGATCGCCAGGATCGCGTCCCACTTGTCGGCGGGGAAGTCCTCGATCCTGGCCACATGCTGGATGCCGGCATTATTGACCAAAATATCGAGACGGCCGAGCTCTCTGTGCGCAAAGCCGATCAGATCGGCGATCTCGTGCGCGTGCAGCATGTTGGCGGGGTGGTAGAGCGCGCGGATCTTGTACGTATCGGCCAGGCGCGCACGCAGCGCTTCGATTTCATGGGCGTCGCCCAGACCGTTCAGCACGATGTCGCAGCCATTGGCCGCGAGACCTTCGGCCAGCGCCGCGCCGATGCCGGAGGTGGAGCCGGTGATGACGGCGCTGTGGCCGGACAGATCAACACGCACGCGGGTCATCGAAAGGGCTCGCTTCCGGGGTCGGCATCAAGATTGCTGCACTGCAAAAACACGGGCGCAGGCCGCGGTCAAGACAGCCCGATCACCGGGCCTTGACGAAAAACGGGCGGCCCTTGTGGGAGCCGCCCGCCTGTTCGACTGGACGCGGGCAGGCCTCAGGCCTGGTCCTCGTCTTCGGCGTCGTCCGACGGCTCGTCGTCGCGGTCATCATCCTGACCTTCAACGCCCGACTCCATCAGCACGGCGGCCTGGGCGTCCGCCAGGGCGCGGTCTTCTTCGGCCGCGGAGGCGATGACGTCTTCGCCCTTGGCCTGACGCTCGGCTTCGTCGGCGGTGCGCGCCACGTTGATCGTGATGGTCACCGAGACCTCCGGGTGCAGCATGACGCGCACGTCGTGCAGGCCCAGCGCCTTGATCGGGGCTTTCAGGTCCACCATGCCGCGCGTGACGGTCAGGGCGTCGGAGGTGGCCGCATCGGCGATGTCACGGGTGGACACCGAACCGTAGAGCTGGCCGCTCTCGGACGCCTGACGGATCAGGACGAAGCTGGCGCCGTCCAGGTGCGAACCGGAATCGCGGGCCTTGGCGGCGCGCTCTTCATTCAGCTTGACCAGAACTTCGCGCTCGCGCTCGAAGCGTTCCATATTGGCTGCGGTCGCCCGCAGGGCCTTGCCCTGGGGCAGGAGGAAATTGCGTGCGAAGCCC
This sequence comes from Hyphomonadaceae bacterium ML37, assembly GCA_027627685.1. Classification (NCBI taxonomy): domain Bacteria; kingdom Pseudomonadati; phylum Pseudomonadota; class Alphaproteobacteria; order Hyphomonadales; family Hyphomonadaceae; species Hyphomonadaceae bacterium ML37. The sequence continues at coordinate 2,102,858 of CP091241.1, read as the reverse complement.
GGCTTGACGGCGACGACGTCGCCGATGGCGCCCAGCTTTTCAACACGCTCGAGAAGTACGACTTGCATGATCTGCGCGCTCCCTTAATCGACTGCGTACGGCAGAAGGGCGAGGACGCGGGCGCGCTTGATGGCGCGGGCGAGTTCACGCTGCTTCTTGGCGGACACCGCCGTGATGCGCGCGGGCACGATCTTGCCGCGCTCGGACATGTAGCGCTGAAGCAGCTTCACGTCCTTGTAATCGATCTTCGGCGAAGCCTCGCCGGAGAACGGACATACCTTGCGGCGGCGCTGGAAGGCGCGGCGCGCAGGCACGTTGGATACGGTCATGTCGGTCATGTGTGTGTTCTCCTAGCGCCGGTCGCCGCGGAAGCCGCCATCGCGGCCACCATCGCCACCGCGGAAGCCGCCATCGCGCCCGCCATCACGGTCGCCGCGGAAGCCGCCATCACGGCCGCCATCGCGTCCACCGTCACGTCCGCCCTCGCGCCCGCCTTCGCGGCGCTTGCGGTCATCGCCCTTGCGCATCACTGCGGTGGGCTCGGCGTTCAGCTCGTCGACCTTCACGGTCATGTAGCGCATGATGTCTTCGGCATAGCGCTGGCGGTATTCCAGAGCGTCGAGCACATCATTGCCCGCTTCCATGTCGATATAGCCGTAATGGCCCTTGCGGCTCTTGTTCAGGCGGTAGGCCAGCGTGCGCAGGCCCCAGTATTCGGTCTTGTTGACCTTGCCGCCCTTTTCCTCGACGAGGGTTTTGATTTCCTCGATCGCGGTTTCCATCTGCGCCGGAGACACGTCCGGGCGCGCGATGAACACGTGTTCGTACTTCTGCATAAGACTTTCGTCCCTTCTAAAGGGCTGCGGCGCGAGCGCGGTCCGAAGGGCCGGACCGTCCCGCGTCGGCTCCCGATGACCCCGCCTTGCGCCACGCGCAAGCCGGGCTATGGCCATGGGACCGCAGCCGGTGAAGCGGCGCGTATACGGGAAAGGGCGCCCGCGCGCAAGCGGGAGAGGTGGTCGTCAGGGGGGAGGCTGACGCCTCGCATGCATGACCGCCATGACGCGCACGCCGCCGGGAATTTGCTTGTAATATAACCAGTGGCTGCCTGCGAAATAACGCCTGTAGCCTTCTCCCGCCATTGGCGACGAGACGCCAAGGCCCGGGTTTTCTGCCAAAGTCATGCAGGACCGTTCAACCTGATCCAGATAGTTTTGGGCCTGATCATGTCCCCAACGCTCGTAAGTATACGAGAATACGTCTTCGAGAGCTCGCGTTGCAGAGCGTGAAAACTCAAGCCGCGCCACGGTTCAGCCGCGCTCTCAAGGCTGAGAAGAATGTCTCTCCGTCGACCACATCACCTTGCCGGATGTCGTCCTCGGCCTGTTTGATCCGGTCGCGCAGCAGCGCATCATAAGCGTCGGCGTAAGCCGCATACTCCTCCTGAGAGATCATCACCGCCACAGGCCGGCCATGGCGCTCAATGCTCACCGGTTCGCGCCGGGCTGCGTCCAGCAATTCCCCGAACCGGTTCTTGGCGTCGGCGGCGGTGAAGGTGCGCATGGCGGGACTCCTGAGCTATTTTCCCCACTTTAGTCGATTTGGACAATTTGGCCAAGGCCGCCCACGCCCGACCCGCCTTGCCAGCCTCCCGCCGCCCGGTCTATGCCGCAGGCAGAACAAAACACGGCAAGGGAGGACGCCGCGAATGGCGCTTGCATTCATATTTCCCGGCCAGGGCAGCCAGGCCGTCGGCATGGGCCAGGCGCTCAAAGACGCCTATCCAGCGGCGCGCGAGGTGTTCGAGGCGGTGGACGAGGCGCTGGGCGAGAGCCTGTCGGGCCTGATGGCTGACGGGCCCATGGAGACGCTGACGCTGACCGAGAACGCCCAGCCGGCGATCATGGCGGTGTCCATCGCGGCCATGCGCGCGCTGAAGGCCGAGTTCGGCGTGGAGGTCAGCGCCGCGCGCTTTGTGGCAGGCCACAGCCTGGGCGAATACACCGCCCTGTGCGCGGCGGGCGCGATCTCGCTGCCCGATGCCGCGCGGCTGTTGCGTCTGCGCGGCCGGGCCATGCAGCAGGCGGTGCCGGTGGGCGAGGGGGCCATGGCGGCCATGCTGGGCGCGGAGATGGATCAGGCTGAGGCGGCGGTTGCGGCCGGTCAGGCCCATGGCGTCGTGGCCATCGCCAATGACAATGCGCCCGGCCAGATCGTCATCTCCGGCGTCAAGGCGGCGGTGGAGGCGGCGCTGGAGGCCGCCAAGGAGCACGGCGTGCGCCGGGCCATGATGCTGCCCGTGTCGGCGCCTTTCCATTGCCCGCTGATGTCGCCGGCCGCCGACGCCATGAAGATCGCGCTCAAGCACGTCTCCATCGCCGCGCCGGCTGTGCCGCTGATCGCCAATGTCACGGCAGCGCCCGTGACCGATCCCGAAACCATCCGCGCCCATCTGGTCGAGCAGGTCACGGGCCGGGTGCGCTGGCGCGAAAGCATTGACTTCATGCAGGGCGAGGGCGTGACCTGTTACGCCGAAGCCGGGGCCAAGGTGCTGGTCTCCATGCTGCGCCGTCACATCCCCGAGGCCGAGGGCGTCGCCCTGACCGGCCCCGAAGAGCTGGAGGCGTTCGCCGCCTCCCTAGCTTAGGAAGGAGATTGCCGAATGTGGCGCCAAAAGTATGCCGCCAATGCGGACTATCTCGTTGCATTGATTGTGTATCTTGGAACCACACCGAAATGGTGGTCTCGCTCGCCACCTAGGTTAGCTAAAGACTTGTCGCTGAGTGAGCCGAAAGTCAGAGATGTTCTGGAAAGGTTTCCAAACCTGTTCAGAAAATCCGAGCACCCGAAGCGTGACGCGCCAGAGCATACGTACTCACTTCAAGCGCGATACGCACAAATCCGGGCAGGTAAAACGCGAGTTCCGGACTCAGACAGTTTCGACTATGAAAACGAGACAATCCCTGACCCCGTTTCCACGGGTGTCATGGAAATGTTACTTCGATATGTCTCGGAACAGGTAGTTCATGAGCGGGAAGGAAATAAAAATTGGATCGCACTTGGGGCTTCAATTGTTGCCGCCATCGCTGCGATTACAGCGGCAATACTGTCAGGAATCAATCTGGCTTGATTCCTAAACCAATTATTCTGAGGAGCTGACAATGTTCGATCTCACTGGAAAGAAAGCCCTGGTGACCGGCGCCACGGGCGGGCTGGGCTCTGAAATCGCCCGCGCGCTGCACGGCGCCGGCGCCCATGTGGCGCTGTCGGGAACAAGGGAAGAGAAGCTGCGCGAGCTGGCCGATGAGCTGGGCGAGCGCGCGGTGATCACGCCGTGCAATCTGGCCGACGCCGCCTCTGTGGACGCCCTGCCCAAGCAGGCCTCCGAGGCGCTGGACGGGCTGGATATCCTGATCTCCAACGCCGGCATTACGCGCGACCAGCTCTTGATGCGCATGAAGGACGAGGACTGGGATCTGGTGATCCGGGTCAATCTGGAGGCCCACTATCGCCTGTCCAAGGCGGTGCTGCGCGGAATGATGAAGCAGCGCTGGGGCCGCATTATCGGCATCACCTCGGTGGTGGGCGTGACCGGAAACGCCGGCCAGACCAATTACGCCGCGTCCAAGGCGGGCATGATCGGTTTCACCAAATCACTCGCCATGGAGGTTGCGTCGCGCAACGTCACGGCGAACTGCGTGGCGCCGGGCTTTATCGAATCGCCGATGACAGACGCCCTTACCGAGGATCAGAAATCGGCGATTCTGACCACGATTCCCGCCGGTCAGCTGGGCAAGGGCGCTGATATCGCAGCCGCTTGCGTCTACCTCGCCAGCGAGGAAGCTGCCTATGTCACAGGCCAGACCCTGCACGTGAATGGCGGGATGGCGATGATCTAGGGGCTGGCTCGCAGCATACACGCGGCTTGCCATCGCGCCCCGCTCTGGCGTAGGTCAGATCAGGCGTGCTATCTGCCCGCACGTTACCGCCGACGGGGTTCGCTTGTGGACCCCGCCTTGGCGCCGGTTCAGTTCCGCGGGACCCGCCGGGTCGCCCGCATGTATATGAAAAGGGTCCGACATGTCCGACGTTTTTGATCGCGTTAAGAAAATTGTTGTCGAGCATCTCGATGTCGAAGAAGACAAGGTCGTCGAGAAAGCCTCGTTCATCGACGATCTGGGCGCTGACTCCCTCGACAATGTCGAGCTCGTGATGGCGTTCGAAGAGGAATTCGACGTCGAAATTCCCGATGACGCCGCCGAGACCATCCAGACGGTGGGCGATGCGGTGAAATTCATCTCCGAAAAACTCGGCAAATAGTCCCGGACGAGCCCTTGAGCATGTCCAGACGCCGCGTTGTCGTCACAGGTCTCGGTCTCGTCACGCCGCTGGGATGCGGGGTGGACCATGTGTGGTCCCGGCTGATCGCCGGCCATTCGGGTCTGTCCCGCATCGGGCATTTCGAGGTCGAGGATCTGTCCAGCCATGTGGCGGGCATCATCCCCCGCGCCGATGGGCGCGCGGGCGGATCGCCGGACATGCCCGGCGTGTTCGATCCCGACGCCGTCCTGCATCCGCGTGAACAGAAGCGCATCGACGATTTCATCCTCTACGGCATCGCCGCAGCGGACGAGGCGTTGAAGTCGTCTGGCTGGGAACCGGCGGATGATGAAGCGCGCGAACGCGCCGGGGTGATGATCGGCTCGGGCATTGGCGGGCTGCAGACCATTTACGACGCCTCCATCACGCTTCACGAACGCGGCCCGCGCAAGCTGTCGCCGTTTGTGATTCCGGCCATGCTGATCAACCTGGTCTCCGGCCATGTCTCGATCCGTCATGGCCTCAAAGGCCCCAACCACGCCGTGGTCACCGCCTGCTCCACCGGCGCGCACGCCATTGGCGATGCGGCCCGTCTCATCGCCTATGGCGATGCGGACATGATGGTGGCCGGCGGCGCCGAAAGCGCCATCACGCGGCTTGGCTTCGCCGGCTTCGGGGCGGCGCGTGCGCTGTCCTCGGGCTTCAATGACACGCCCCAGAAGGCCTCGCGCCCCTGGGACAAGGACCGCGACGGCTTCGTCATGGGCGAGGGCGCGGGCGTTGTGATCCTGGAAGAATACGAAGCGGCCAAGGCGCGCGGCGCGACGATTTACGCCGAAGTGGCGGGCTATGGCCTGTCGGGCGACGCCCACCACATCACGGCGCCCGCCGAAGATGGCGATGGCGGCTTCCGCGCCATGAAAGCGGCGCTGGCCCGCGCGGAACTGGCGCCCTCGGACATCGGCTATGTCAACGCCCACGGCACCTCCACGCCCAAGGGCGACGAGATCGAATTAGGGGCAGTTGAGCGCCTGTTCGGCGACGCCGCCGGCGATCTGGTGATGAGCTCGACCAAATCGTCCATCGGCCATTTGCTGGGCGCCGCCGGGGCGGTGGAGGCGGTGTTCTCCATCCTCGCCATGCGCGACGGCATCTGCCCGCCCACCCTCAATCTCGACAATCCGTCGGTGGCGAGCCCGATCAATCTGGCGCCCCACAAGGCTGTGAAAAAGCATCTCGACGCTGTGCTGTCCAACTCCTTCGGGTTTGGCGGCACCAACGCGTCTGTTGTGTTCAAGCGGGCCGGATAGGCCGGGGGGCCATCCGATGGGCAATGCATCCACTCAATCGCCCAAACGCAAATCAGGCGGGTTCGCGCGCGTGCTCGTTTGGCTGGCGGGCGGCCTGCTCGCCACGGCGCTGATCGCGGCGGCCGCCGCCTATGGCGGCTGGGTCTGGGTCAATCAGCAATTCGAGGCGCCCGGACCGTCGGCGACCGAGACCACGCTGATGCTGCCGCGCGGCGCCGGGCTGATCGCCATCGCCGGCCAGCTGGAGCGCGAGGGCGTGATCGAGGATGCGCGCCTGTTCCGCCTGATGGTGCAGATCGACCAGGGCGAGCGTGACTTGCGGGCGGGCGAGTACCGCATTCCGCAGGCCGCCTCCATGCGCGACATCTACGCCCTGCTGCGCGAGGGCCGCACGCTGATGCATCCGGTGACCGCGGCTGAAGGCCTGACCACCGCCATGATCGTGCGCATCGTGGAAGCCTCCGACGTGCTGACCGGCGAGATCACCCGCATCCCGGCTGAAGGTGCGCTTTTGCCTGAAACCTACATGGTGGACCGCGGGACCACGCGTCAGGCCGTGATCGACCGGATGGAGTCCGCGCAGGATGAGCTGCTGGCGCAGGCTTGGCCGAACCGCGCCGAGAACCTGCCTTACACCACGCCGGAAGAGGCGATCATCATCGCCTCGATCGTGGAGAAGGAAACCAGCGTGGCGTCCGAGCGGCCGCTGGTGGCGTCGGTGTTTGTCAACCGTCTGCGCCGGGGCATGCGCCTGCAGAGCGATCCGACCATCATTTACGGCATAACGCAGGGCGAGCCGCTGGGAAGGGGCATTCGCCGGTCCGAGCTGGACAATACCAACAACCCGTACAACACCTATCATATCAATGGCCTGACCCCGACGCCCATCGCCAATCCGGGCCGGGATGCGATCCTGGCGGTGATCAATCCGCCGCAGAGCGATTATCTGTTCTTTGTGGCCGACGGTACGGGCGGGCATGCCTTTTCGGCCACCTATGCCGAGCATAACCGCAATGTGGCGGCCTGGCGGCGCATCGAGCGCGAGCGCGCGGGCGGCCGGCGATGAGCGCGCCCCTGTCAGGCATGACCGGCTTTGGCCGGGCCGAGGCGCAAGGGCCTTATGGCGTGCTGAGCGTCGAGGCGCGCTCGGTCAATGGCAAGGGGCTGGATTTCCGCCTGCGCGTGCCGTCCGGCATGGATGCGCTGGAAATCCCGCTGCGCGACATGGCCCGCGCCCGTTTCCAGCGCGGCTCGGTGACGCTGACGGTGACGCTCTCGCGCACCGCCGGTGATGCGGGCGTGCGCGTGGATGAGGCGCGCCTGGGGGCCTATGCCCGCGCCGCCAAGGCGTTGAGCGATCAGGGACTGGCGCAGCCCGCCAGCGCCGGCGAGCTGATGGCGCTCAAGGGCGTGATCCTGGCCGAGGACGCCGAAGTCCAGACCGGACCGGATGAGGCGCTGGTCGCCGATGCGCTGACCTGCGCGGACGCGGCGCTGGCCATGCTGCAGGCCGCGCGCGAGGCTGAGGGCGCGGCCATGGGCGCGGTGCTGACCGGCCATCTCGATGAAATCGAGGCGCTGACCCGCGAGGCCGCCGCGCTGGACGCGGTCCGTCCCGCCGCCATCAAGGCGCGCATCGAGGCCAAATTCGCCGAGCTGCTCCCCAGCGGGCTCGATCCCGAACGCCTCGCCCAGGAAGCCGCCATGCTGGCGGTGAAGGCGGATATCCGCGAGGAGCTGGACCGGCTCGCCGCCCATATCGACAGCGCCCGCGCCCTGATCGCAGGCGGCAGCCCGTCGGGACGCAAGCTCGATTTCCTGTCCCAGGAATTTAACCGCGAAGCTAATACGCTGTGCTCTAAATCGGGCGATCCGGCGCTGACCCGGATCGGTCTGGCGCTGAAAGCCGCCGTCGACCGCCTGCGCGAGCAGGTCCAGAATGTGGAGTAGACGCGCATGACCGGCGATCACCTGACAGGCCCTGCCTATCGCGGCCAGCGGCGCGGGCTGATGCTGGTGCTGTCCAGCCCCTCGGGCGCGGGCAAGACGACCCTGTCCCAGCGCCTGATCGCCCAGAACCCCGATCTCGTCCTGTCGGTGTCCACCACCACCCGCGCGCCCCGGCCCGGCGAGCGCGACGGCGTGGACTATCACTTCACCGACGAGGACACATTCCTCAAACAGGCGTTTGACGGCAAATTCTATGAATGGGCCAAGGTGTTCGACCATTATTACGGCACGCCGCGCGGCCCGGTGGAGGACGCGCTGGAGGATGGCCGCGACGTGGTGTTCGACATTGACTGGCAGGGCGCGCGCAAGCTGACGCAGCAGGCGCCCGACGATGTGGTGCGCATCTTCATCCTGCCGCCCTCGCTGACGCTGCTGCGCGAGCGCCTCAAGAAACGCGCCCAGGACTCAGACGAGATCATCAATGGCCGCATGGAGCGCGCCAAGTCGGAAATCGCCCACTGGAGCGAGTACGACTATGTGGTGGTCAATGACGATTTCGCCCGGGCGCTGGAAAAGCTCAACCAGATCCTCCACGCCGAACGCCTCCGCCGCCCGCGCCATCCGTGGATTGACGGGTTTGTCGGGGAGTTGATGGAGGAGTAGGGGGGGTCTTCATCTCCCCCCGCTTGCGGGGGGAGTGGCCCGAAGGGCCGAGGGGGGGAAGGGCTGATCGCTTGAATCAAATCTGTTTTCCCGGGCGAGCGTAGCGAGACCCGGGACCCACCCACCAAGCCTTCCCATTGTCGAGGCAGTTCAGACATGTCGGGATGGGTCCCGGACAACCGCTTCGCGGTTTCCGGGAAAACAGTCGTTAGGGGCGAAATACCCCCCTCCGATCCTTCGGACCACCTCCCCCGCAAGCGGGGGAGGACAAGGAACGCCTACCCCCGATCCGTCCAAACAATCCGGTACAAATCAAACCGCCGGTCGCGCAAATTCCTTACCGTGCCGGAGCGGCGGGCTTCGGCGAGGGAGTCCATGTGCAGATCGGCCACGGCGATGGTTTCGACGTTTTCGCTGGCTTCGGCGGCCAGGCCGTCGCGGGCGAAGGGGAAGTCGCAGGGGGTGATGATGGCCGACTGGGCGTAGTTCACGTCCATATTGGCCACGCCGGGCAGATTGCCCACATTGCCTGCCGTCACCACATAGAGCTGGTTCTCGATGGCGCGGGCGTGGGCGCAATAGCGCACCCGCAGATGGCCCGGCCGGTCATCGGTGGCGTAGGGCACGAAGATGATCTTCGCGCCTTCATCGGCCAGGCGCCGGGCGAGCTCGGGAAACTCGCTGTCATAACAGATCAGCACGCCGATGGGCCCGCAATCGGTGGGGATGGCGGCCACCGTGTCGCCGCCGCGGATATTCCACCAGAAGCGCTCATTGGGCGTGGGATGGATTTTTTCCTGGGTGTGGATCGAGCCGTCGCGCAGGAAGACATAGGCGACGTTCTGGATATCCCCGTCCTCGGTCTCGGTGGGGTGGGAGCCGCCAATGATGTTGATATTGTATCGCACCGCCAGCGCGCTCATGAAATTGACAAAGCGCTTGGTGTGGCGCGTCAGCGTGGCGATGGAGTCCTCTGCATTCAGTTTGCGCTTTTCCAGCGCCAGCAGGGGCACGGTGAACATTTCCGGGAAGACGCAGAAATCGGCGTCATATTCGGCGCAGGTGTCGACGAAGAACTCCACCGTGCGCTCAAACTCGGCGACGCTCTCCACCGCGCGGGTTTTGAGCTGCACCGCCGCCACGCGCACGGTGTTGGGCGAGGGCAGGCGGCCTGGTCCCTGGCCTTCGGCGTAGGACGGGTTGCGCCAGACCATCAGGGCGGCGTGCCCGCCTGCCTCGGCGTCTTCTGGATAGTAATTGTGCAGGACGCCGGCGGGCTCATAGCCCATGCGCATCTGGAAATTCAAAACGCCGTCGCGCAGCTCGCGCGCCTCGATGGCGGCCAGATAGGCTTCGGGCGTGTCATACAGGCGCCGCTTGCGCTTGTAGCCCGACAGCCGCCCGCCAAACACCACGCCTTTCAGGCCCCAGTCCTCGCACAAAGCGTGGCGCGCCACATAGAGCCGCTCGCCAATGCGCAGCCGGCGCCGGGCGGGGTCCACCGCCACCTCCATGCCATAGACCCACTCGCCGTCAGGATCGTGGCGCGCGGCGAAGCCGCCCCCGGTGATGCCCGCCCAGTCATGGGGCGCAAACGCGGCCGCCTCGTCGATGATGAAGCTCGCGCACCAGCCCACCACCTCGCCATCGAACTCCACGATGAACTGGCCTTCGGGGAAGGCGGAGATCTGGCCGCGGATCATCGAGGGCGGATCGGGCGTCATGGTGGGATAGGCGCGCGCCTGCAGACCCAGGATCGCGTCCACATCCTCCAGAGTGGCGTTGCGCAGGGTCAGCTTGGCGGTGCGTTGGTTCAGGGTCATGAAAAATGGGGTCCGTACAGATCCGTCCGCCGGTCGCGGAAAAAGCCCCACGCGGCGCGGTGGGTGTCGAGGAAGCGGCGGTCGAAGCGGGCGTCGAGCACGCCGGTATCGGTGCGGCCGAGTTCGGCCTGCACGTCGCCGGTATGGTCACAGATGAAGCTGGTGCCGTAGAAGACCTGGCCGTTTTCGTCGCCGATGCGGTTGGCCGCGCCGACGGGGATGACATTGCACACGGCGTGTCCCTGCATGGCCCGGCGCCAGCGCGCGGCGGTGTCGAGACTGCCGTCATGGGGCTCCGACCCGATGGCGGTGGGGTAGAGCAGCACCTCCGCGCCCATCAGTGTCATGGCGCGCGCCGCTTCAGGAAACCACTGGTCCCAGCAAATGCCCACGCCGACGCGGCCGAACGCGGTATCCCAGACCTTGAAGCCGGTATCGCCGGGGCGGAAATAGTACTTCTCCTGATAGCCCGGCCCGTCGGGGATATGGCTCTTGCGGTAGACGCCCAGCGCCTGGCCGCCCGCGTCGAGCATGACCAGCGAATTATAATAGCGCGGCCCCTCGCGCTCGAAGATGGAGACCGGGATGGCGACATTGAGCTCGGCGGCGAGGGTTTGCATCGCGATGACGCACGGATGCTCCATGGCCGGCCAGGCGTGGGCGAACCAGCGCTCTTCCTGGCTGGTGCAGAAATAATGGGTCTGGAACAGTTCGGGCGGCAGGATGACCTGCGCGCCGCGTCCGGCGGCCTCGCGCACGAGTTCCGAGACGGTCTTGATGTTCTCGTCCATGTCGAGGCTGAAGGCGCTCTGCAGGACGGCGATATGAATCGTGTCGCTCATGGGCGGGCGGACATCCCTTGTGAAAAGCTGGCGGCGATGGGCGCACGCCTAGCACGCGCCCGCTCCGGGGTCATCCCGGGTGGTCGGCTCAGGCGGCCGGCGGAGGAGCCCCCGCGATCAGCCCTGATGGCGCACGAAGCGCGCGGGCTGGGCGGCCAGAAGCCGGTTGTCCGGGTCGAGGCGCGCGGCTTCGACATAGGCGTCGTAGGCGTCGTCATAGCGGCCCGAGCGCTCCAGCGCGATGGCGATATTGAAGCGCACCAGCGCCGGATCGGCGCCGCGCTCTCCGGCTTCGCGGGCCGCCTCGATGGCCGCGTCGTTGTCGCCGGCGCGAATGCGCGCCGCCGACAGGCTGAGCCAGGCTTCGCCCAGCAAAGCGTCCTCACGCACCGCGTCTTCCAGATCGGTGCGCGCCGCCATCACGTCATTGCGCTTGAGGGCGATGACGCCGCGATTGGTCAGGGCGGTGGCGCGGTCGGCGGGGATGAGGCCCTCAGCGCGCAGCACCAGATCGCATGCGCCGAGCGCGCGGGCGGGCGGGGCGCTGGCGCGGGCGGCTGATTCGCATTCGGCGCGGGCGGTCTCCAGTACCGGATCGCCGCCGCCGCGCGCCTGGGCCAGCGCGCCGGGCGCACTCGCCAGAGCGGCGAAGACCGCAGCGGTCATCAGTGCGGCCATTGTCTTCAGGCTCCTGGCGGGCGATTTCAACATGGCGGCGTCCTCATGCAGTCTGTGGCGGCTGATCGGCGTGCAGGCTAGCAAACCCGCGCCCCTGCGGCCAGCGCCGGACAGGCGCCATCCGGGTGAAAAAACCTAAAGCGTTGCGACAAAAAGGCGCTTATACCGCCCCTGACAGCGTATCCAAGGCGGCGTATATACCGTCCCGCTGACGAAGGGCTCTTCATCGGGTCCGAGTCGTAAACAGTTCAAATCCCTGGGGGAACCATGCGTTTCTCGACCGTTCCGGCCGCTCTTGCCGTTCTGATCAGCTTCGCCGCCGCGGCGTCGGGCACGCCTGTGGGCATTCCCACTGACGGCGATCTGGGCTTCCAGCCGTCGGCCTCGCCGATCATGGACCAGATCTACAGCTTCCACACGCTTCTGCTGATCATCATTTTCGGCATCTCCCTGTTTGTGCTGGCCCTTCTGGTCTGGGCGATGGTGCGCTTCAGCCACAAGCGCAATCCCGAGCCGAAGAAATTCAGCCACAACATGACGGTGGAAGTGCTCTGGACGGTCGTGCCGATCCTGATTCTGGTGCTGATCGCGGTGCCGTCCTTCCGCCTGCTGTACGATCAGGACGTGATCCCCGAAGCGGACTTCACCATCAAGACCACCGGCAATCAGTGGAACTGGACCTACGAATACCCCGACCATGGCGGGTTCGAGTTCGTGTCCAGCATGGTGAATGACGAATTCCTGGCCGAGCACCCTTTCACCGCGCACCGCAACCTGACCACCGATGTGCCCGTGGTGGTTCCGGTCAATGCCGTGGTGCGCATGCAGGTGACGGCGTCGGACGTGATCCACTCGTGGACGATTCCCTCGTTCGGCATCAAGATGGACGGCATTCCCGGCCGCCTGAACGAGACCTGGTTCCAGGCCACGCAAGAGGGCATTTTCTACGGCCAGTGCTCGGAAATCTGCGGCATCCGCCACGCCTTCATGCCGATTGAGGTGCACGTGGTGCCCCAAGAGGTGTTCGACGCGTGGACCGAGGCCGCCCAGGCTGATCCGTATGGCGCCATCGACGTCCTCACCGCCTATTATGACTCGCTGCGCGGTGACGCGCAGCTGGCCTCCGCCCGTTAAGGAAAGCGCCCATGTCTTCCTCCTCCGCCGCCGCCCACGACGATCACCGCCCCAGCCTTCTGGACTGGAAGCGCTGGGTCTATTCCACGAACCACAAGGACATCGGCACGATGTACCTGATCTTCGCGATCATCGCGGGGGTTATCGGGGGCGTGATGTCGGGCCTGATCCGCTGGGAGCTGGCCGAGCCGGGTCTCCAGGTCTTCAATGGCGGCTTCTGGGGCAATGAGCATAACTACAACGTCATCGTGACGATGCACGGCCTGATCATGATCTTCTTCATGGTCATGCCCGCGATGATCGGCGGGTTCGGCAACTGGTTCGTGCCGCTGATGATCGGCGCGCCGGACATGGCCTTCCCGCGCATGAACAATATCTCGTTCTGGCTGCTGCCCTTCTCCCTGACGCTGCTGATCATCAGCATGTTCGTGCCGGGCGTGGGCGGCGAGGACGGGTTTGGCGGCGGCTGGGTGATGTATCCACCCTTGTCGACATCTGGGCATAATGGTCCAGCGTTCGATCTTGTGATCCTGTCGCTGCACATCGCCGGCGCCAGCTCGATCCTGGGCGCGATCAACTTCATCACCACGATCTTCAACATGCGCGCGCCGGGCATGACCCTGCACAAGATGCCGCTGTTCGTGTGGTCGATGCTGGTGACGACCTTCCTTCTGCTGCTCGCCGTGCCGGTGCTGGCGGGCGCGCTGACCATGCTGCTCACCGACCGCAATTTCGGGACGACCTTCTTCGACCCGGCTGGCGGCGGCGATCCGGTGATGTTCCAGCACCTGTTCTGGTTCTTCGGCCACCCCGAGGTGTACATCCTGATCCTGCCGGGCTTCGGCATGATCTCCCACATCGTGTCCACCTTCTCCAAGAAGCCGGTGTTCGGTTATCTGGGCATGGCCTACGCCATGGTGGCCATCGGCTTCATCGGCTTCATCGTGTGGGCCCACCACATGTACACCGTGGGCATGGACGTGAACCTGAAGGCGTATTTCGTCGCCGCGACGATGATCATTGCTGTGCCCACGGGCATCAAGATCTTCTCCTGGATCGCGACCATGTGGGGCGGGTCGATCAGCCTGCGCACGCCCATGCTGTGGGCCATCGGCTTCATCTTCCTGTTCACTGTGGGCGGCGTGACGGGCGTGGTTCTGGCCAATGCCGGCATCGACGCCAGCTTGCACGACACCTATTACGTGGTGGCGCACTTCCACTATGTGCTGAGCCTGGGCGCGGTGTTCTCGATCTTCGCGGGCTTCTATTACTGGTTCGAGAAAATCTGGGGCGTGAAATACAGCTCCATCCTGGCCAAGACCCAGTTCTGGCTGTTCTTCATCGGCGCCAACGTGATCTTCTTCCCGCAGCACTTCCTGGGTCTGCAGGGCATGCCGCGGCGCTATGTCGACTTCGCAGACGGCCACGCTTACTGGAATATGGTCTCGTCAGTGGGCTATGTGATCATGGCCGCGGGGATGATCGTGTTCTTCGTCCTCTTGATCGAAGCTGCGATCCGCCGGCGTCCGGCGGAAGCCAATCCCTGGGGCGAGGGCGCGACGACGCTGGAGTGGACTCTGTCCTCTCCGCCGCCCTTCCACCAGTTCAATGAATTGCCGCGGATCAAATAGGCCAAGGGCCCGATTGGAACGCCTGTCGTGACGACAACACCGTCGATATCACTGGACCCGGGCGGCGCTGCACACGCAGCGCCGCCCGAAGCCATCGAAGCCGCCACCGCGCCCGCGCCGGTCGCCGGCTCGGGCGTGGGCGATTACATCGCCCTGATGAAGCCGCGCGTCATGGCGCTGGTGGTGTTCACTGGGCTCGCCGGCCTCGTGGCCGCGCCGGTGGCGATGAATCCGCTGTCGGCGGCCATTGCGATTCTGTGCATCGCCGTGGGCGCGGGCGCCGCGGGCGCGTTCAACATGGCCTATGACGCCGATATCGATGCGGTGATGAAGCGTACGCGCCGGCGCCCCGTGCCCACGGGCCGTGTGCCGCGTTCCGAAGCCTACACGTTCGCCGGGGTGATGAGTCTCGCCTCGGTCCTGCTGATGGGCATGGCGACCAATTATGTGGCGGCGGGCCTGCTGGCCTTCTCCATCGCCTTCTACTGCGTGATCTACACCATGTGGCTGAAACGCCTGACGCCGCAGAATATCGTCATTGGCGGCGCGGCGGGCGCCTTCCCTCCGGTGATCGGCTGGGCGGCGGCGACGGGGTCGGTCAGCATGGACGCGATCATCCTGTTCGCCATCATCTTCCTGTGGACGCCGCCCCATTCCTGGGCGCTGGCGCTGTACAAGTCCGGCGATTACGCCGCCGCGTCCGTGCCGATGATGCCCGTGGCGCGCGGCGCCAAATCGACCCGCATCCAGATCCTCATTTATACCGCGCTCTATCTCGCCGCGACGGCGGGACCGCTGGTCACGGGCCTGGGCGGCTGGATGTACGCCATTGCGGCGGGTCTGGGCGGCGCGTTGTTCGCGTTGCTGGCCCTGCGGGTCCATGCCTCGCGCGCGGGCGATACGCCGGGCGCCGAGGATGAGCTGTATGCTGTGCGCGCAGGCGACAAGTCGGCGCGCGATCTGTTCGCCTATTCCATCGCCCATCTGTCGCTGCTGTTCGCCGCCCTGCTGGTCGAGCATGGCGCGGGCGCCTACTGGCCGCTTCCGGGCGGGGCGGGGTAGCGCCATGAACCAGGACGAGTTCAAACCCACGGTCAAGCTGACGCCCGAGCAGGAAGCCGCCCGCAACAAGCGCAATGGGGCCATTGCGTTTGGCCTGGTCGCCTTCGTGGTCCTGATCTTCCTGACGACCGTCGTGCAGATGACGTCCAACTGGAATGCGGGAGCGGCGGGATGAGCCTCACCAGCTGGTTCAACGGTTTGCAGCGCAATACGCGCGTCGTGGTGATCTGCGCCTCTCTGGTCGCAGGCATGGTGGGCATGGCCTACGCCGCGGTGCCGATCTACGATCTGTTCTGCCGGGTGACGGGCTATGGCGGCACGACGCAAGTGGCCCAGTACGATCCCGGCCAGATCATCGACCGCGAAGTGATTGTGCGCTTTGACGCCTCGCTGGCGCGCGGCGTGCCGCTGGAGTTTACGCCCCTGCAGCGCACCCTGCGCGTGCGCCTGGGCGAGACGGCGCTGGCCTTCTACCGCGTCACCAACACTTCGTCCGAGCCGGTGACGGGCGTGGCCAGCTACAATGTCGCGCCGTTCAAGACGGGGACGTATTTTTCCAAGCTGGAATGCTTCTGCTTCGTCGAGCAGACAATCGCGGCGGGCGAAACGGTCGACATGCCGGTGATTTTCTTCGTCGATCCGCAAATGGATGAGGATCGGCAGCTCGACGACGTGCGCACGATCACCCTGTCCTATACGTTCTGGCGCGCAGGCGACTCGCGCGCTCTGGAAGTGGCCGGAGCGTCCTGAACATGGGCGCCGCGGAGCGATTGATGACCGGCATGCCCGGGGCTATACACCGCGCGCAAAGCGCGTTCGCGTGAACAGACTGGTTTGGAGATGAGCATGGCTGGCGGCGCCGTCAAACACGACTATCACCTGGTGGATCCCAGCCCGTGGCCCTTCGTGGGCTCGCTGGGCGCGTTCGTGCTGGCGATCGGCTTTGTCGTGCTGACCAAGGGCCTGGTCATGGACGAGGCCAGCTGGGCGCATTTCTTCCTGGGCGCCGGCCAGCCCTGGATCATGGTGCTGGGCTTCCTGATCGTGGGCTGGACCATGATCGGCTGGTGGGGCGATGTGATCAAGGAATCGCGCCAGGGCGATCACACGCCGGTGGTTGATCTGGGCCTGCGCTACGGCATGATCCTGTTCATCGTATCCGAAGTGATGTTCTTCGCCGCCTGGTTCTGGATGTTCTTCGAGCTGGCCCTGTTCCACGAGGTTCGCGCCGGCGCCGGCTGGGATGGCGCGCCCATCGGCGCTGACTTTGCGGGCTGGGAAACCTGGCCGCCCCCGGGCGTCGAAACCTTCGATCCCTTCCACCTGCCGCTGATCAACACGCTGATCCTGCTTTTGTCGGGCACCACGGTCACCTGGGCGCACCACGCGCTGCAGCATGGCGACCGCAAGGGCGCGAAGCTGGGCCTGGCGCTCACCGTGGGTCTGGGCCTCCTGTTCACCTGCGTGCAGGTGTATGAGTACACCCACGCCTATTTCGACTTCTCCGGCAATCTCTATGGCGCGACCTTCTTCATGGCCACGGGCTTCCATGGCGCCCACGTGATCATCGGGACGATCTTCCTGGCGGTCTGCCTAATCCGCCTGATGGCCGGGCAGTTCAGCGCGCAGAAGCATTTCGGCTTCGAGGCGGCGGCCTGGTACTGGCACTTCGTCGACGTGGTCTGGCTGTTCCTGTTCGTATTCATCTACGTCGCCTATCAATAGGCCGCCGCGCCAGGTGACACAGACAAACCCCTTTCTCGCAGGCTTACGCGGACGCTGTCCGCGCTGCGGGGAGGGGGCATTGTTCGCGGGCTTTTTGAAATTCGCTGATCATTGCCCGTCCTGCGGCCTCGACTTTTCCGGCGAGGATGCCGGCGACGGCCCGGCCGTCTTCATCATGTTCGCCGTCGGATTCATCGTGGTGCCCATGGCGCTGGTGGCCGAAGTGGTGTTCAGCCCGCCGCTCTGGCTTCACTTCCTGATCTGGTTGCCGCTGACGGCGGGGCTGAGCCTGGCGCTGATGCGCCCCTTCCGCGCCATCATGTTTGCCCTGCAGCACCAGCACGCAGCGGCAGAGGGGCGGATTGACGGCAGCGATGACGGCCATGATGGCGGCGGCGCGCCATGATCCTCTTCCGCCCCTATCCGGTCCTGACCCTGCTCACCGTCATGGCGCTGGCGCTTCTGCTGGCGCTGGGCGGCTGGCAGCTGGACCGGCGCAGCTGGAAGCAGGGCCTGCTGGCCGAGCATGCCGCCATCACCAACGCGCCGCCGTCCACGCTGGACGCCGTGTGCGACGCGCCGCGCGCCGGTCAGCCGGTGGCCGGGGCGCAGCCTGATGACGCGCGTGTGGTGCGGGTGTTCGGGCGCAGCGCCGCCGGGGCGCCGGGCTGGCGACTGTTCGCGCCTGCGCCGCTGCCGGACTGTGCGGCTGATGGCTTCATCCTGATCGAGACCGGATTTGCGCCCCTGAGCGCAGCCACCGCCGCGACCGAAGCCGCCACAGCGCCGGATGTGCGCGCAGCGCGCGCGGGCCTGCGGCTGGAGCCGCCCTTGCGCCGGGGCGTGTTCGGCGCGGCGGATACGCCGGACCAAGCCGAGTTCTACGCCTTCGATGCGGCCAGTATGGAAGCGTCGCTGGAGCTCGCGCCCGGATCGCTCATGGCGGACTGGTGGCTGGCGGTCGATGACGGAACGCCTCCAGACTGGATCACCGCCACGCCGCCTGAACGCCACGGCGCCTATGCGCTGACCTGGTATCTGATGGCGGTGGCGCTTCTGGGGGTCTGGATCGCGCTCAATGTCACGCGCGGGCGGATCGGCTGGCGGCGGCGCGGCTAGTCTCAGATCTTTGACATCCGCGCAAAGAAAAACCCCCGGACCCGCTAGGATCCGGGGGCTTTTGCCCAACCGTTAGGTCAGTTAGCGGTTCAAGCCGCCACAAGGTTCGCAGCGGCAGTTTTGCCGGTGCGCTGGTCGCGCGCTTCTTCGTACTGAAGGCGCTGACCTTCTTGAAGCGGGCCCATGCCAGCACGCTCAACGGCGCTGGCGTGGACGAACACGTCCTTGCCGCCGTCGTCAGGCTGGATGAAGCCGTAGCCTTTGGTGGTGTTGAACCACTTAACCGTTCCCGTAGCCATGGGGTATTCCTTATATACAGAGTAAAAAACGCCCCCGAGAGGGCAGGTGACATCGGATTTCGGGGGATCGTTCGGGAAGCGCGTAACTACGCGGCCAAAGTAACCGGCCAAAAATCGACTGACAGCGTATACACCGGCGGCTTCACAAAAGCAATGCATTCCCTGACCATGCCTGCGATCTCGCGATAGTGACCCCCCATGCGCGCCGACCAGTATCTCGTCCGACACGGATATTTCGACACCCGCGCCCGCGCCCAGGCCGCGATCATGGCGGGCTGCGTGCGTGTGGACGGCCAGATCATCGACAAGCCCTCACGCACTATTGCCGACGGCGCGCGGGTGGAGGCAGAACCCGCCCACCCCTATGTCAGCCGCGCGGCGCTGAAGCTGGTGGCGGGCCTCGACGCCTTCGCCGTCGATCCATCCGGGCGTGTGTGCCTCGATGTCGGCGCCAGCACCGGGGGCTTCAGCCAGGTCCTGCTGGCGCGCGGCGCGCGTCATGTCACGGCGGTGGATGTGGGCCATGGCCAGCTTCATCCGAGCCTGAACGACGAGGCGCGCCTCACCAGCCTTGAAGGGCGGGACGCGAGGGCGCTGACGCTTGCCGATTTGCCTGAAGCGCCCAGCCTCATCGTGTGCGACGCCAGCTTTATCGGCCTGATGAAGGTGTTGCCGGCAGTGCTGGAGCTGGCCGCGCCGGGCGCGCATCTGGTGGCGCTGTTCAAGCCGCAATTCGAAGTCGGGCGGGCGTTTGTCGGCAAGGGCGGGGTGGTGCGCGACGGCGATGCAGCGGCGCGGGCGCTGGACGGGGTGCAGGCCGGGTTGCGCGCCCTGGGCTGGAGCGTGACGGGCCGCGCGCCGAGCCCGGTGACCGGGTCGGACGGCAATCAGGAGACGCTGGTGCACGCCGAAAAATCGTGCTGAGCGGGCGCGTGCGCACTCGAAAAGGGGGCGATTTTGTGGCGCGCTTGCGCTATACCGTGCGCCAGCCTGAGGGCTAACAGGAGAATAATCATGAAATCGATCTGGATGACCACTATCGCCGCCGCCGCTTTGCTGGCTGCCTGCGCCGAACCGGCTCAGGACAATCAGGACAGCGCGGGCGCCATGGAAGAAGGTGCGCAAGACGCGGGCGCCGCCATGGAAGACAGCGCCGAAACGATGCAGGACGCCGCCGAGGACGTCGCTGACGAGACCGCAGACGCGGCGGACGCGATGACCGGCGACGCCGCCGAAGGCGCGAGCCTTGAGGATGTGCTGGCCGATGCGCGCCGTGATGGCGACCGCGCCCGCGATGACTGGCGCAACCCGGCTGAAACGCTGGCCTTCTTTGACGTGCAGCCGGACCACACCGTGGTCGAGGCCCTGCCGGGCGGCGGCTGGTACACCCGCATCCTTCTGCCCTACACGGAAACCTCTGGCCGCTATGTCGCCATCAACTATCCCATGTCCGTGCTGGAGGCGCTCTTCGGCGACCGCATGACCGACGAGCGCCGCGCGGCTGCGGCCGGGCTGGAGCAATCCTTCCCGGTGCAGGCTGCGGCCTGGGGCGGCCAGGTCGATGGCATGGCGCGCTTTGGCGAGGTGTCTGACGACATGGCCGGCACGGCTGACCGGGTGCTGTACATCCGCGCCCTGCACAACATGGCCCGTACCGGCAATCTGGAGATGGCCGTGAATGACGCCTGGACCCTGCTGGCGCCGGGCGGCGTCGCGGGCGTGGTGCAGCACCGCGCGCCGGCGGACGAGGCCGATGACCGCGCCGATGGCAGCCGCGGCTATATGCGTGAGGCCGACCTGATCGCGGCGTTCGAAGCGCGCGGCTTCGTGTTTGAAGGCTCGTCCGAGATCAACGCCAATCCGAACGACCCGGCTGACGCCGATGGCGGCGTGTGGACGCGCATGCCCAGCAGCGACAGCGAAGAAGCGCAGGCGATCGGGGAAACCGACCGCATGACGCTGCGCTTCCGCAAACCGGAATAGTCTGGACGGGGCGGGACGCGGCTTGCCGGGTCCCGCCTGTGTCTATGGTTCCGGAGCGGGGGGGCTCCCATGACAGCGTTGGCCGGCGGCGTCCAGAGGGCGCAAGGACGATCACTCGACGCCGTGGAGCGCGAACAGGCGCGCACGGCGATCCTGGGGCTGATGAGCCAGGGACCGCTGGAGCGCTTGGGGATGCGTGAGGCCGCGGCGGCGGCGGGCTTGAGCCTCGCCACGCTCTACAAATATTTCGGCGGCAAGGACGGCCTGCCAGCCGCCGTGCTGGCGCCCGATCTGGAGGCGCTGGTCGCGGCCATGGACCATGCCTCGCGCACCGCCATTGGCGTGAAGGCGCGCCTGCAGGGCGTGCTGGGGGCGCTGTGCGAGTTCGCCAGATCCCATGCCGACGCGGCCAAGGCGCTGTGGCTGCACCTGCCGCCCAGCACCTGGGATGCCGGCGATCCCGACTGGCGCGGCCAGCGCCTGCGCATCGTGTCGCACATATTGCGCAATGGTCAGCGCGACGGCTCGGTGCGGGCCGATGTGGATGATGCGTCGCTGGCCCAGCTGATGCTGGGCGCGGCGGACCGGTCCATCGAGACCGCGCTGGCGGACACTGAGGCCGAGGCGCCGGCCGGCGCGCGCCTGTTCGCCCATCTGTGGCCGCTGGCGGCGGCCTGACCATTTGCCGAGCCGGGCGCGCCGGTGCTAGCTAAAGCCCGGCACACGATCTGCGCGGGAAAGACCGATTCATGAAAGCTGTCATCGATGAGCTCGAACGCCGGCGCGCCGCTGCGCGCATGGGCGGAGGCGAAAAGCGCATCAAGGCCCAGCACGACAAGGGCAAGCTGAGCGCGCGCGAACGCATCGACGTGATGCTGGACCCCGGCTCGTTTGAAGAGTTCGACATGTTTGTCGAGCATGACTGCACCGAGTTCGGCATGGCCGACAAGAAAATCCCCGGCGACGGCGTGGTCACCGGGTCCGGGACCATCAATGGCCGGCTGGTTTACGTCTTCGCCAAGGATTTCACGGTGTTCGGCGGCTCACTCTCGCTCGCCCATGCGCGCAAGATCTGCAAGGTGCAGGACGCGGCGCTCAAAAACGGCGCGCCCATCATCGGCCTGTTCGATGCCGGCGGCGCGCGCATCCAGGAAGGCGTGGACGCGCTGGGCGGTTACGCGGAAATCTTCCAGCGCAATGTGCTGGCCTCAGGCGTCATTCCGCAGATCAGCGTGATCATGGGGCCGTGCGCGGGCGGGGACGTGTATTCGCCGGCCATGACCGACTTCATCTTCATGGTGAAGGACACCTCCTACATGTATGTCACCGGCCCGGACGTGGTCAAAACCGTCACCAACGAGGTGGTGACCCATGAGGAGCTGGGCGGGGCGTCGGTGCACGCCAAAAAGTCCGGCGTGGCCGATGCGGCGTTCGAGAACGATATCGAGGCGCTCATCCAGGTGCGCCGGATGATCGACTTCCTGCCCCTCAATAATCGCGAGAAGCCGCCCGTGCGCTCGGTGGCCGACAGGCCCGACCGGATGGAGCACAGCCTGGACACGCTGGTCCCGCCCAACCCGAACAAGCCCTATGACATCCGCGAGCTGATCGTGAAGACCGCCGACGAAGGCGATTTCTTCGAGATCGCGCCGTCGTATGCGGCCAATATCGTCATCGGGTTCGGGCGCCTTGAGGGCCAGACCGTGGGCTTTGTCGCCAACCAGCCGCTGGTGCTGGCCGGGGTGCTGGACATTGACGCCTCGAAAAAAGCCGCGCGCTTTGTGCGCTTCTGTGATGCGTTCGAAATCCCGATCATTACCTTCGTCGACGTGCCCGGCTTCCTGCCCGGCACGCGCCAGGAATATGGCGGCCTGATCAAGCACGGCGCCAAGCTTCTGTTCGCCTATGCCGAGGCCACGGTGCCCAAGCTCACCGTCATCACCCGCAAGGCCTATGGCGGCGCCTATGACGTGATGGCGTCGAAACATTTGCGCGGCGATATCAATTACGCCTGGCCCTCAGCCGAGATCGCGGTGATGGGCGCGAAAGGCGCCGCCGAGATCATCCACCGCGCCGACCTCGGCGACCCCGGCAAGATGGCCGCCCACACCAAGGAATACGAAGACCGCTTCGCCAACCCCTTCGTGGCGGCCGCGCGCGGCTATCTCGACGACGTCATCCTGCCCCGCAACACCCGCCTGCGCCTGATCAGCGCCCTGCGCACCCTGCGCAACAAGCAACTGACCAATCCGTGGAAAAAGCACGATAATATTCCGTTGTGAGGGGGGGCGTGTCATTTCCTGAACCCGGCTTTTCGAAAGGCGAGGTTGACCGCTCGGGAGATCGTTTCCGTGCAGGGACCGCGACTGAGCATGACGAGGTTGTGCTTGCGAATTGGCGTGCGGCGCATGGGCGGGTCATCAACGTTTTCCAGGCGAATCTTCGCAATCGTTGTAAAGAGTTTCAGTACCCGGTTGGCCAACGGCTCAAGCGTTTTCCGACAATCGTTGACAAGCTGACGCGTCAACCGGAAATGCACCTTGCCCGCATGAACGACATTGCTGGATGCCGAGTGATTTTTCCCACGATAAAGTCACTCTATCAATTTCGAGATCAGCTTTTAAAAGCTCGGTGGAGTCACAAACTAACCCATGATCCGGATCGCTATGACTATGTCGAGCGGCCAAAGGAGACGGGGTATCGCGGGATACATTTGGTCTATTCTTTTGTTCCGCGTGGACGCGGGGCTGAGCCTTGGCGAGGGCTTCGCATCGAGATTCAGTTGCGCACAAAAGCACAACATGTATGGGCGACCGGTGTCGAGACGGGTGATCTGTTAACAAAAGGCAGAGCCAAGTTCGGGGAAGGCGCTGATGCCTACCGACGTTATTGGCTGCTTGCGAGCGAAATCATTGCGCGTACTCGAGAGGGTCAGCCTTCGTACTTAGCGGAACTATCTTCAGAAGAAATTGTTTATCATTTTGAGGCGCTTGACCAGCAGTTAAATATACGAAGGCTTATGCGATCAGCGCGGCGGTCTCAACCCAAACTGAAGGCTGAAGCATCGACAGTCCTTATTTATCGGGCCGACAGAAAGCTGCCGTTGACAGCTCACAGCTTCTCGCATTGGCAGGATGCGGTCAAATTTTATAATAAAGCAGAGAAAGATTTGGCAGATCAGGCTGATGTGGTTTTGGTCGAGGCTGATAATGTAAAAAGTATTCGAAATGTTTTTAGAAATTATTTTTCGAATACAACAGATTTTTTAAGGTATATTGATGCGGGGATAAATCTGCTAAAATAACAGTACTCTATGCTGCGTGGCAGGCATAGCTGCAATGGTAGCAGCCATCCGACTTTCCAAACATGGAGCGAGCTTTTTCAATGGCATGATGGCAATCGGGAAAATCGCCAAGGTAGACGCGGTTCTCCGGCGCCGGCAGGTATGAGCAGCCATCGCGATGAACTTCATGCTCGCCGGTCGCTTGCGCTCTCTTGTTCACATAATACCGCGCCATGACAAGGCTCCTCGAAACGTCTAATTCGGCTATTTGTGGGGAGGGGTCAAGATCAGCGTCATGAGGCCCATTATGCCACCTGGCTTCGCTTCGCTCAGCCCGTTCGGCCGGTCGTCTGGTTCCCCGGACCAGACTTTGCGGCCGCACCCCCACGAGTGGGAGAGGAGCTCAACCCCATTACCCCCAACCCTACCTTCCCGGATTTTGCGTGAGCAAAAGTCGGGGACCCATCCCGCCCCATCAGAGCGGCCCCGGCGGCTGAGAGGTTCGGTGGATGGATCCCGGAACGGCTACGCCGTCCGGGAAAACAAGACAGACGCTCCGGCGTCTGAAAGCCCCCTCACTCCACCGGCAGATGCTCGCGCAGCAGCGCGGCGCTTTCGCTGAGGAGCTGGCGGCGGGAGTCGGCGGTGGTGAGGTAGTGGTCGATGGCGCGCATTTCGATATAGCGCAGGCGGCCCGAGCGGCGCATCACGCGGTCGAGATGGCGCGATTCCGCGACCGGCACGGTGGAATCCTCCACCCCGTGCAAGAGCAGGATGGGGGCGGCATATTCGCTGGCGCGGCGCGCGGGCGAGATGGAGGCGGGGTCGGCGCGCATTTCGGCGCGCGCACCGACATAGCGCTCCCAGAACAGGCGCCGGGCGCCGGGCTGGCCCAGCAGCTCCACCGGATCGGTGACGGGCGCAAAGGCGATGATGCAGCGCACATTCGCCCGGTCGATGAGGCCCAGCATCAGCGCGGCATAGCCGCCATAGGAGGCGCCCGCGGCGCAATATCCGCCCTCGCGCGCCACGCCTTCACGCACCAGATGGGCGGCGCCGTCGGCGATGTCGCGGATCATCAGCCCGCCAAACTCGCCATGGCCGGCGCGCTCGAATTCGCCGCCATAGCCGCTGGACCCGCGGAAATTGGGCTGCAGCACCGCATAGCCGAGCGAGGCGTAGTACTGCGCCCACCAGTCAAAGCTGGCGGTGTCGCGCGCGAAGGGGCCGCCATGGGGCAGGGCGACCAGCGGGAAGGGGCCGTCGGCGCGGGTCTTGCCCGGCGGCAGGGTCAGGAAGGCGGGAATGGACAGGCCGTCGGACGCATCATAGCGGAAGGCTTCGACCGGGCCGAGCGGGGTCTGGTCGAGGGCCGGCGCCTGGGACCCCAGAATGCTGAGATCGCCGGTGGCGCCGTCAAACAGGAAGTATTGCGACGGACGGCCGCGCTGGGTGGCCGCGACGGTGACCATCATCCGGTCGGCTGACCAGGAGGTGAGGGCCACCCGGGCGCAGGGCAGGACGCCGTCCAGCGCCTGGGCCAGGCTGGCGTGCAGATCGCGCAGGTCCGCGTCGATGAACACCTGGCCAGGCAGATCGTCATGCATGATCGAGACGCCGGCCAGTTCGTCGCGCCAATCGTCGACCAGCATCGCGTACTGGTCTCCTGCGTCTGCCGGCAGCTCGATCGGCGTCAGCGCCCCGGTTTCCAGATCGACCCGGTGCAGCCCTTTCTGCGCGCCGGTATTGATGCGCATGGCCAGCGCGGCGCCGTGCTCGATCACGCTGATCTGCGCGGGGGCGGGCCGGCCTGGTTCGGCGATGTAGAGCGGCTGGCCCTGGGCGTTGTCGAGCCTGAAATCGGCGCCGGAGGGCAGGCGCGAGGTGCTCGCGATGGTGCGGCCGTCCGCTGTCATGATGTCCCGGCGAATGCGCCCTGCGGTATTGCTGGAGGACATGCGCTCGCCGTGTCCGGTCTCGAGATCGACGCGCAGCGTCATGGTCGCGAACTCGCCCGGCGCCAGCCGGGTGCCGGTGTCGGGATTGGAATCGCCGCGCTGGACCACCATCTGGGCGATCGCGGCGCCCGGCTCGCCGGTGAGCAGGGAGGCGACCTGATTGGTGGCGCCGAGATAATTGCGCATGTTCTGCAGGAAGATCGGCGCCTCCCCGGTGTCAACGTTCAGGATCACGCCGCGCTCATTGGCGTAGACCGTGTGCGCGTCGCTCTGCCCGGCGCGCCAGGCGAAGCTGACCTCGATAATCACGTGCCGGTTGCTGGCCCAGTAGAACCCGCCCACGCTGGCGCGCTCGGGCGGTTCGTACAGGCGCGGGCGCTCGGCGCCGGTGAGATCGAACACACACACCGAACGCTGGCCCCGCCCGGCGCAGATGGCCGCGACGCGCCGCCCGTCGGGCGAAAGCCGGGGTTCGGAGAACGCCTCCATCTCGGCGAAGGGACCGGGATCGGGCGCCTGCGCGATGGCGGGCGGCGCGAACAGCGCCATCGCCGCTGCCGCCAGGATCGCCATCAGGCCTGAAAACCGTGCACCCATGACGTTCGCTCTCCGCGGCCAAGTCTTATCAAAGATTGCCGTTTTATACCCTCGTGACCCACGCTGCCGCCATCGCCGGCGCCGGTCAACCCGCTATTCGCGTGTGAGGTGAGGGGTGTGGCGCCGGACCCAAACATTTGTCCACCTGCATCCGCCCCGCCCGCGCTATATCTCTCACCATGGAGCGTTTTGCCCGACTGCTCGATACGCTGGCTTTCACGCCGCAGCGGAACGCCAAGCTGCGGGCGCTGGAGGTGCATTTTGGCGCGGCGCCCGACCCCGAGCGCGGGCTGGCGCTGGCGGCGCTGACGGGGGCGCTGGCGTTTCGCGGCGCCAAGGCCGGCGTGATCCGTGAACTGGCGGCGCAGCGCACCGATCAGGTGTTGTTTGCCCTGTCCTATGATTATGTCGGCGATCTCGCTGAAACCGTGGCGCTGATCTGGCCATCAAGGCCCGGCGCCAACCGGCCCCCTGACCTCGCCGAGGTGATCGACACCCTGCAGACCATCACCCGCGCCGAGGCGCCGGCCCAGATCGAGGCCTGGCTGGATGCGCTGGATTCCACCGGGCGCTGGGCGCTGTTGAAGCTGGTCACGGGCGGGCTTCGCGTGGGGGTGTCGGCGCGTCTGGCCAAGACGGCGCTGGCGCAATATGGCGGCGTGCCGGTCAATGAGATCGAGGAGATCTGGCACGGGCTGGAACCGCCCTATGAGGCGCTGTTCGCCTGGCTGGACGGCAAGGCGCCGAAGCCCGAAAGCGCCGCCAAATCGCCCTTCCGCCCGGTCATGCTGTCCCATCCGGTGGAGCCGCGCGATCTGGAAGCGCTCGACCCCAAGGACGTTCAGGCGGAATGGAAATGGGACGGCATCCGCGTGCAGGCGGTGAGCGAGGGCGGGGTGCGCCGGCTCTACACCCGCACGGGCGACGACATTTCCCATACATTTCCCGACGTGCTGGCGGCGCTGGATTTTGAAGGCGCGCTGGACGGCGAGCTGCTCGTGCGCGCCAGCGATGGCGGGCCGGCGCCGTTCGGCGATCTGCAGCAGAGGCTCAACCGAAAGACGGTCTCCAAAGCGCAGATGACGCGCCACCCGGCCTTTATCCGCGCCTATGATCTTCTGGTGGAAGGTGAAGAGGATCTGCGCGCCCTGCCGTTTGCGCAGCGCCGCCAGCGTCTGGAGGCGTTTGTGGCGGGGCTGGCCTCGGACCGCATCGATCTGTCGGCGCCGGTGGCGTTTGACAGCTGGGACGCGCTGGACGCCCTGCGTGCCGATCCGCCCCACGCCCAGGCCGAGGGCGTGATGATCAAGCGCCTGGCCAGTCCCTATCTGCCCGGCCGTCCGCGCGGCGAATGGTTCAAGTGGAAGCGTGATCCGTTTCTCATCGACGCGGTGCTGATGTACGCCCAGCGCGGCCACGGCAAGCGCTCCAGCTTCTATTCCGACTTCACCTTCGGCGTCTGGCGCACAGGCGAGGATGGCGAGGCGCTGACCCCGGTGGGCAAGGCGTATTTCGGCTTCACCGACGCCGAACTCAAACAGCTCGACGCGTTTGTGAAGGACAATACCGTGGAGCGCTTCGGACCCGTGCGCGCGGTGAAGGCGGGGCGGGATTTCGGCCTGGTGCTGGAGATCGCGTTCGAGGGGCTCAACCGCTCGCCGCGCCACAAATCCGGAATCGCCATGCGCTTCCCCCGCATTCACCGCATCCGCTGGGACAAGCCCGCGGCGGAAGCCGACCGGCTGGAGACGCTGGAGGCGATGTTGGGGGGCGGGTGAGGGGGGCTCACACAACAACGCCAGCGCATTCCAATGAAACGCCTCGTTCAAGCCTCCTCTCCCCTCTTTGAGGGGAGAGGGTAGGGTGAGGGGTGTGCGGCGGCTCAGCGAAACGTGTCGTAGGCAGGTGAACCGGAGAGGTCCGCCCCCTCACCCTACCCTCTCCCCCATAAATGGGGGAGAGGGGGTGGCCCGGGGGGCGTATTCCGGACGCGCAACCTAACCCCCCGGCGCCTCCCTTAACCGCCTTGCCGCGGCCATGGCTTCCAGGGCTTCGCCATCGGTGCGGGCGCCGCGGGCGGCGATGTCGTAGAGCTCGGCGGCGCCGGTGAGGTCGCCGGCGGCTTCTTTCAGGCGGGCGAGGCCCAGCGCCGCCCGGGCGTGCTCGGGCTCGAAAGCCAGGACGCGTTCAAACTGGACGGTGGCATCGGCGCCGTCGCCGGCCTGGGCCAGGCACGCGCCCTGGGCCGCAATCAGGTCGAGATCCCAGGGCGCGTCTTCCAGCTCCTGCGCGACACCGGCGCAGGCGGGGTTCAATGCGGCGGCGCGCTGGGCGGGGGTGGATACAGGGGCGGGCTGTGAGGTTTGCAGAGGTTCAGGCTCGGCTGGCGCGTCCGTGCTCGTCGCCGCGTTGTCTGGCGCCGGCGCAAACGGGCGCACGGGCGCCGCGTCCGGTCTGGCCGCCGCCGCGCGCGCTGCGGGCGGCGCGGTCCAGCCCTGCGCATCCAGCGTCAGCCACACACCGCCCGCGCGCACTTCAGCCGTCCGCATAGGGGCGCTGTCCAGCGTGAGGCGCACGCCGCCGTCGGATTCCGGCGACAGATGCAGCGCCGCGAAGGGCGCGGGGCTGGCCGGGGTGATCCGGCGCGCGGCTTCGCCATCCACGCCGATGACATACAGCGCGCCAGCTTCGATGAAGGCTGACGCCGGCTGGCGGTCGAAGGCGAGCCAGAGATGCACCCCGCCCTCGCGCTCCACCAGGAGCACGTCGCGCAATTGCGCGTGAGCGGGGGCCGCCGCGCCAAGCGACGCGGCGGCCAGGAGGCAGGTGAGGGGGCGAGAGACCATGGGTGAAGCATTGGCGCGAGTCGCCCGCCGCGCCTAGGTTCGTGGCGGGCCGCCCTCCGATTGACGTTGACGTGAACGTAAACCTGATAGATGGTGCGCGCCATGAGCCACACACCCGCGCCTGACTCGCTGTCGACGATCCGGGAGCTTGCCGAACGTTTTGACGTCACGGCGCGCACGCTGCGCTTTTACGAACAGAAGGGCCTGCTCAAACCGCGCCGGCGCGGGGCCACACGGCTGTACACGGCGGCTGATTGCGCCCGGCTGGAGCTGATCCTGCGCGGGCGCCGGGTGGGCTTTTCCCTCGATGATGTGCGCGAGATGCTGGAGATCGAACAGCTCGATCACGGCTCCCACGCTCACATGACGCTGGCGCTGGAGCGCATGCGCGACCGCATCACAGTGCTGGAGCGTCAGCGCGACGATATCGACGCGGCGCTGGCCGAACTGCACGCCGGGACGCGCTGGCTCGAAGCCCGCCTGGCCAATCGCGAACCGCCTGACGACATCAAACGCCGGGCGCGCGCCTTCGAGGCGCTGGCTGCGGCGCGCCTGACCGAATGGGCCGCTGGCCCGCCTGACTGACGCCTCACACGTTCACGCCAGCCCTCACCGGTCTGGCGGCCAACCCTTAAGCCGGCCCGATATCGCGCGCCGGCCCGACCCTTCGGAGACCGACATGCCCCAGTACCGCGCCCCGCTTCGTGATCAGAAATTCGTCCTCAACGAGCTTCTGGACGTTCAGCAATACACCCATCTCGACGGCTTCGCCGAGGCGACGCCCGACATCATCGACGCCATTCTGGAGGAGGGCGCCAAGCTGTGTGAGAACGTGCTGTCGCCGCTGAACAAGGTGGGCGATGTGCAGGGCTGCACGCTGAAAGACGGCGTCGTGACCACGCCCGAGGGCTTCAAGGACGCCTATACCCAGATGACCGAAGGCGGCTGGACCGCGCTGTCGGGCGATCCCAAGTATGGCGGCCAGGGCCTGCCGCATTTCCTGAACCTCGCCTTCAACGAGATGGTGACCAGCTCCAACATGGCGTTCGGCATGTATCCGGGTCTCACCGGCGGCGCCGCGCAGGCGCTGGTGGTGGGCGGCTCGGACGAGCAGAAGCAGCTCTATCTACCCAAGATGATCTCCGGAGAATGGTCGGGCACGATGAACCTGACCGAGCCCCATTGCGGCACGGATCTGGGCATGCTGCGCACCAAGGCCGTGCCCAATGGCGACGGGTCCTACAAGATTTCCGGCCAGAAAATCTGGATTTCGGCGGGCGAGCACGGCCTGTCGAAGAATATCGTTCACCTGGTGCTGGCACGCATTGAAGGCGCGCCGGCGGGCGTGAAGGGTATTTCGCTCTTCGTCGTGCCCAAATTCATCCCCGATGAAAACGGCGAGCCGGGCCAGCGCAATACGCTGAAATGCGGCGGGCTGGAGCACAAGATGGGCATTCACGGCAACGCCACCTGCGTCATGGATTATGACGAGGCCACCGGCTGGCTGGTGGGCGAGGAGAACAAGGGACTGCGCATCATGTTCGTCATGATGAACGAGGCGCGCCTGGGCGTGGGCCTGCAGGGTCTGGGCCTGGCCGAGACCGCCTACCAGTTCTCGCTCAGCTTCGCCAAAGACCGGCTTCAGGGCCGCTCGCTGACGGGGCCGAAAAACCCGGACGGCCCGGCCGATCCGATCATCGTGCACCCGGACGTGCGGCGCATGCTGATGGACCAGAAAGTGTTTGTGGAGGGCGCGCGGGCGCTGGCCTACTGGACCGCGCTGCAAGGCGATCTGGAGCACAAGGGCGAAGACGACAAGGCGCGCGAGACCGCAGGCGATTACATGGCGCTGCTGACCCCGGTGATCAAAGCCTATCTCACCGACAAGGGCTATGACAGCGTTTCCAAGGGCCTGCAGATTCATGGCGGCTCGGGCTTCACCGAGGAGTGGGGCATGTCCCAGCTCCTGCGTGATGCGCGCATCACCCTGATCTATGAAGGCACCAATGGCGTGCAGGCGCTGGACCTGGTGGGCCGCAAGCTGGCCATGAAGGGCATGGCGCCGATCAATAATTTCTTCGCCGCGCTGGACGCCTTCGTGGCGGAAAACAAGGGCGACAGCGCCATCGCATCGTCCGTGGAGGGCCTCGAAGCGGTCACCGCCAAGCTCAAGCGCGCCACCAACTGGCTGGTGGAGAAGGGGCTGGAGAATTTCGACAATGCGGGCGCGGCCTCGACCGATTACCTGCACCTGTTCGGCCTGACCTGCTTTGCCTGGACCTGGGCGAAGATGGCCAAGGTCGCCGCTGCGAAAGTCGCCGCGGGCGAAACCGATCCGATCTATGCCGCCAAGCTTGTCACGGCGGAGTATTTCGTCGCCCGCTGGCTGCCGGACGCCGACGCCCATCTGGCGCGCATCGAAAGCGGCGCCGGCAATCTGATGGCGCTCGCCGCCGAGGCGTTCTAGGCCGGCTGCGACCCAGACAGGAGATGCGATCATGAATGCTCAAGTGCTCAATACGGCCCGACCCGCCTGGCTCGACCAGGAGGACGTGAACATGTTCGACCACGCCGTGAGGGGCTTCCTGACCAAGGAATGCCTGCCCCACGGGGATCGCTGGGAGAAAGAGGGCCAGGTCGACCGCGATGTCTGGACCAAGGCGGGCGAAGCAGGCCTGCTCTGCCCGGCTTGCCCCGAGGAATATGGCGGCGCCGGCGGGGACTGGCGCCATGACTACGCCTTCCACATGGCTGTCGCCGAGCTGGGCGTGGACGGCTGGGGCGCGTCTTTGCACAACTCCATCGTCGCCCCCTATGTCTGGCATTACGGCTCGGAAGAGCAAAAGCAGCGCATCCTGCCTAAAATGCTGTCGGGTGAATATGTCGGCGCCATCGCCATGACCGAGCCCGGCGCGGGCTCGGACCTTCAGGGCGTGAAAACGACGGCGGTGCGCGATGGCAATGGCTATCGCATCAATGGCTCGAAGACATTCATCACCAATGGCGGCACGGCGAACCTGATCGTGGTGGTGGCCAAGACCGACCCCAAGGCCGGCGCCAAAGGCACCTCGCTCTTCCTCGTCGAGACCGACGGGCTGGAGGGTTTCCGGCGCGGGCGCAATCTCGACAAGGTGGGCCTGAAAGCCCAGGACACCGCCGAATTGTTCTTTGAGGACATGTGGGTGCCCGCCGAGGCCCTGCTGGGTCAGGACGAGGGCCGCGGTTTCGTCCAGCTGATGGAGCAATTGCCCCAGGAGCGGCTGCAGATCGCGGTGCAGGGCGTGGGCATGATGAAGCGCGCGCTGGCCGAGACCATCAATTACGTCAAGGAGCGCAAGGCCTTCGGCAAGGCGGTCATCGATTTTCAGAACACCCAGTTCAAGCTCGCCGAACTCAAGACCAAGGCCACCATCGCCGAGGTGTTCTGCCAGCACTGCTCGGACCTTCTGATCCAGGGCAAGCTGGACGCGGCCACCGCCTCCATGGCGAAATACTGGGTCACCGACATCCAGTGCGAGCTGGTGGACGAATGCGTCCAGCTTCATGGCGGCTACGGCTTCATGAACGAATACCCCATCGCCCGCATGTGGCGCGACGCGCGCGTGCAACGCATCTATGGCGGCACCAACGAGATCATGAAAGTGCTCATCGCAAGGACGCTCTAGTCGCGGCCCGCAGACACAGAACAACACCCCACAGGGAGGAACCCCCTTATGACCGACGCTTACATCTACGACGCCTGCCGCACGCCGCGCGGCAAGGGCAAGAAAAACGGTTCGCTGCACGAGATCACGGCGCTGCAGCTGGCCACCCAGCAGCTTGAGGCGATCCGCGACCGCAATAATCTCGACACCAGCTTTGTCGATGATGTGGTGCTGGGCTGCGTGTCGCCGGTGGGTGAGCAGGGCGCCGACATCGCGCGCGCCGCGGCGCTGAACGCAGGCTATGCGGAGTCCGTGTCGGGCTTTCAGGTCAACCGCTTCTGCGCCTCAGGGCTGGAGGCGGTTAATCTGGCCGCCGCGAAAGTCATGTCGGGCGAAGCGGACATGGCCATTGGCGGCGGCGTGGAAGCCATGAGCCGCGTGCCCATGGGCTCTGACGGCGGCGCCATGGTGGTGGACCCGGAAATGGCGTTCGACCACTATTTCGTGCCCCAGGGCATTTCGGCCGATCTGATCGCATCGAAATACGGCTATAGCCGCGATGATGTGGACGCCTATGCCGTGGAAAGCCAGAAGCGCGCCGAGCAGGCCTGGAAAGAAGGCCGGTTCAGCAAGGGCGTGGTGCCGGTGAAGAACCAGCTGGGCCTGACCCAGCTCGATCATGACGAGCACATGCGCCCGGGCACCGACATGCAGTCGCTGGCGAGCCTCAAGCCCGCCTTCGCCGATCTCGCCGCTTTCGTCGGCCTCGACAAGGTGGCGATCCAGCGATACCCGGACCTTGAGAAGATCAATTTCGTCCACCATGCGGGCAACTCGTCCGGGATCGTGGACGGCGCCTCGGCTATCCTGGTCGGGACAAAGGAAATGGGCGAGCGCCTGGGCCTGAAACCCCGCGCGCGCATCCGCGCCATGGCCTCCATCGGCTCTGAGCCGACCATCATGCTCACCGGCCCGGCCCCGTCGGCGCGCAAGGCGCTGAAAAAAGCCGGGATGAGCGAGAAGGACATTGATCTCTACGAGATGAATGAAGCCTTCGCCGCGGTGGTGCTGCGGTTCATGGAAGATCTCGGCGTCCCCCACGACAAGGTCAACGTCAATGGCGGCGCGATCGCGCTGGGCCACCCGCTGGGCGCCACCGGGGCCATGATCCTGGGCACGCTGCTGGACGAGCTGGAGCGCACCGGCAAGGGCACGGCGCTGGCCACGCTCTGTGTCGGCGGCGGCATGGGCACGGCCACGATCATCGAGCGGATCTAGGGCGATGGCCGGAGAGGATGGCAAGCGCGAAGCCAAGACAGGTCAGGCCGCTTATGCGGCCGGCCTGCCCCTCGGCATCGGCACGGGCCTGGCGCTCGGCGTGGCGCTTGGCGTTGCGCTGGACAATATCGCGCTTGGCATCGCGCTTGGCATCGCCATCGGGGCGGGAATGGCCCCGGCCTTCGGCGCCGCCCGAACCAGAACCAAAAAGAATTCACCGGATGCGCCCGACGCGGACGCATCAAAGGAGGAGAACTCCCAATGAGCTACACACATTTCAAATTCGAGGTCGACGGCGACGGGATCGCCCTGATCACCTTTGACAGCCCCAACGTGTCGATGAATGTCCTGTCCGCCGGCGTGATGGCTGAGCTCGGCCAGATCATCGCGCGCATCCAGGGCGAGGACGCCATCACCGGCGCCGTCATCACGTCGGGCAAGAAAGCCTTCTGCGCCGGCGCGGACCTGACCGAGCTGGGCGCCGGCATGGCCGATCTCAAGGGCCTGCCCGAGGACGAGGCCAAGCAGAAACTGTTCGACATCGCCTACCGCCTCAACGCCTCGCTGCGCGCGCTGGAGACCTGCGGCAAGCCGATCGCCGCGGCGATCAACGGCCTGGCGCTGGGCGGCGGGTTCGAGGTGACGCTGGCGTGCCATTACCGCGTAATGGCCAGCGATACCGGCGCCAAGCTCGGCCTGCCTGAAAGCCTGGTCGGCGTGCTGCCGGGTGGCGGCGGCACCCAGCGCCTGCCGCGCCTAGTGGGCGTGATGAACGCGGCGCCCATCATGCTGCAGGGCAAGCAGTTCGACGCCGACACGGCGAAAGCGCAGGGCGTGGTCCAAGAGATCGCCCCGGTGGCCGAGATCGTCGAAAAGGCCAAGGCGCTGGTGAAGGCCAATCCGCTGGGCTCCAAACAGCCCTGGGACCAGGACAAGTTCAAAATCCCCGGCGGCGGCCCCTACCACCCCCAGGGCATGCAGGTGTTCGGCGCGGCGAGCCCGATGCTCCTCAAAGAGACCTACGGCAATTATCCCGCCCAGCGCTACATCCTGTCGTGCGTCTATGAAGGCCTGCAGCTGCCCATGGATGCGGCCCTGCGCATCGAGAGCCGGTATTTCACCAAGCTTCTGATGCGGCCGGAAAGCCGCAACATGATCCGCTCGCTCTTCCTGTCCAAGCAGGCGCTGGAGAAGGGCGGTCGCCGTCCCGAGGGCCAGTCGAAATCCGACATCCGCAAGATCGCCGTCATCGGCGCGGGCTTCATGGGTGCGGGCGTGGCCACGGTGTCGGCCCAGGCCGGCATTGAGGTGGTGCTGATCGACCGCGACCAGGAAGGCGCCGACAAGGGCAAGCAGCACGTGCTCGATCACTTCGCCAAGGGCGTGCAGCGCGGCAAGCTGTCGGCTGACAAGGCCAAGGCCATGGGCGATCTGGTCACCGCGACCACCGATTATGCACACCTGAAAGACGTGGACCTGGTTGTGGAGGCGGTGTTCGAGAACTCCGAGCTGAAGCACCAGATCACCAAGGCGGCCGAAGAGCACCTGCCCAAGGACGCCATTTTCGGGTCCAACACCTCCACCATTCCGATCACCTCGCTGGCGCAGGCCTCGTCGCGGCCGGAAAACTATATCGGCATCCACTTCTTCTCACCGGTTGAGAAGATGATGCTGGTCGAATTGATCGTGGGCGAAAAGACCGGCGACGCGGCGGTGTCGCGCGCCATCGATTTCGTCTCCAAGATCAAGAAGACCCCGATCGTGGTGTCCGATACGCGCGGCTTCTACGCCAATCGCTGCGTGATGCGCTATATCGAGCAGGGCATGTATCTGCTCACCGAAGGGGTCAAACCCGCCCTGATCGAGAACGGCGCCAAGATGGCCGGCATGCCGGTCGGCCCGCTCTCCCTGCAGGACGAGGTGGCCATCGATCTGGGCTACAAGGTGCTGCAACAGACCAAGAAGGATCTGGGCGACGCGTTCGAGGACACGCCCAACGCTCACGTCATCGAAAAAATGTATGAGCTCGGGCGCTATGGCCGCAAGAACGCCAAGGGCTTCTACGTCTATGACGGCAAGTCCAAGCGCCTGTGGGAGGAGCTCGGCCAGTTCGCCCCGAACGGCACACTCCTGAGCGACGATCAGCAGCCGACCGTGGCCGAGATCAAGGACCGCATCCTCTACGCCCAGGCCATCGAGGCGGCCCGCACCATGGAAGAAGGCATCGTCGCCGATCCGCGCGAAGCCGATGTGGGCTCGATCCTGGGCTGGGGCTTTGCGCCCTATACCGGCGGCGTCCTGTCCTTCATTGACACGGTGGGCGCGGCGAAGTTCGTCAAGCGCGCCGATGAGCTGAAAGCCAAGTACGGCAAGCCGTTCGAGGTTCCCCAGCTCCTGCGCGACATGGCGGCCAAGAAGGAAACCTTCTACGGCCGGTTTGCACCCAAGCAGGCGGCTTAGGCTTCAGGCCTCCAGCTGAGACTTAAAGGGCCCCGGCGCGGCGACGCGCCGGGGTTTTTCTTTCCTGACCCCCGCTAACCCAACCTGCCTTCCCGGCCGACCGCAGCGAGAGCCGGGATCCATCCACCGATGTGTTCAGCCTGCGCGGCTGTTGAGACGGTCCGGGATGGGTCCCGGATCGGCTACGCCGTCCGGGAAGGCACAGGTGGGGATATTGGCTCCCATACCACCCCCGCCCCCGCCCCCGCTTGCCGCTCGCCGCGCAGCGGGCTAGGTCTGACGCATGAGCGAGCGAGTCCTTCCCCTGTCGGGTGTCTATAATTTCCGCCGGTTCGGCGCTTACCAGGCGGCCGATGGCGGGCATGTGGCCGACCGGCTGTACCGGTCGGGCCAGTTTTCGCGGGCGACGCCGGAGGATCAGGCGCGGCTTGACGGGCTGAACATACAGGTGGTGGCCGATCTGCGCCGGCCGCGTGAGCGCGAGGCGGAGCCGAGCTTCTGGGTGCAGCGTCCCCAGGTGCGGGTGCTGGCCAGCGACCATGCCGGCCATGCCGAGCCGCCGCACATGGTGTTCCTGCGCGACAGCGATATGAGCCTCAATTCCATCCGCCAGTTCATGACGCAGACCTATAAGCGCCTGCCCTTCGACGAGGGCAATATGGCGGTGTTCCGCGCCGGGTTCGAGGCGCTGGCCGAGGCCGATGATGCGGCGGGTTTCGTGGTCCATTGCGCGGCGGGCAAGGACCGCACCGGGCTGTTCTGCGCCTTCCTGCTGATGGAGCTGGGCGTGGACGCCGATGTGGCGCGCGAAGACTATCTGATGACCAATACCGCGGTCGATTATGACGAGCTGGCCCCCAAGGTGCAGGCGCGCCTGCACGAGCAGCTGGGCAAGCATGTGGGCGACCGTGAGATCCGCGCCTTTCTGGGCGTGGAGGGCGATTATCTGGACGCCGCCATGGCGGCGGTGGGCGATGTGCACGCCTATTTGCGCGGTCCGCTGGGCCTGTCGGACGCCACGCTGGAGGCGGTGAGGGCGAGGCTGATCGCGCCGTGAGCGCGGTGCGCCTGCCCGGCTGGATCGACCCGGACGCGGCGCTCGCCATTTTTGACGGCGAACCCTGGACGTTGCTGATGCGCGGCGGCGGCGCGGATGCGCGCGGCCGCTACAGCTATCTGTGCGCTGAGCCGGATTTCACCATTATGGACCATGATCCCGCGCGCGGGTTTGCGCGCCTGCGCGAAGGCTTCCGGCCCGGCGCGGTCGCTGACGCGGGCGATGGCGGGTTCGCCGGAGGCTATGCCGGACTTCTGTCCTATGATCTGGGGCGGGCGTTCGAGGCGGTTCCGCAACTGGCGCCGGGCCTGGCGCCCTGGCCGGCGCTCGCCATGGGCTGGTATCCGGCAGTGATCCGCTTTGATCATGCCATGCGCGAGGTGGTGGTGCGCGGCGAGCGGGACGCGGCCCGGCGCCTGGCGGACCGGATCGCCGATGCGCCCTCTGAAGCCATCCCGCCAGAGCCGCGCGGCGGGGCGAAGCTAACCCAGGTCTGGAGCGATGCACGTTATCTGGACGCCGCGCGCCAGGCGCGCGCTCTGGTGGCGGCGGGCGATATCTTCCAGGTCAATCTCTCCCATCCCTTGCGCGGACACATGGCGGGCGGGGATGCGCCGCAGCGCCTAGCCGCGCGCCTGGCATCGTCCAGCCCGGCGCCGTTCTCGGCGCTGATGCGCCTGGATGACGCGCGCGCCATCGTCACCAACTCGCCCGAGCGCTTCGTGACGGTCAGCGCGGACGGCCTGATCGAGACCCGGCCCATCAAGGGCACGCGCCCGCGCCGCGCCGACCCGGCCGAGGATGCGGCGGAGGCCGCCGCGCTGGCGGCATCGGACAAGGACCGGGCGGAAAACCTGATGATCGTGGATCTGATGCGCAATGATCTGGCGCGGGTGTGCCGTCCGGGCAGCGTGCGCGCGCGGTCTTTGTTTGAGGTGGAGGCCTTCGCCAATGTCCACCACATGGTGTCGTCGGTGGAGGGGCGCCTGGCGCCGGGGCGGGACGTGTTCGATCTGATCGCCGCGAGCTTCCCCCCGGGCTCGGTCACCGGCGCGCCCAAGCTGCGCGCCATGGAGATCATCGCCGCGCTGGAGGGCGAAAGCCGGGGGCCGTATTGCGGGGCGTTGGGCTGGATCGGCCTGGATGGCGCCGCCGATTTCAACGTGATGATACGAACCGCCTCTATGGTGAGGCGAGAATCGGGGTGGGATGTGGAGGTGCGCTCGGGCGGCGCGATCACCATCGGGTCGGACCCGGACGCGGAACTGGACGAAACCCGCGCCAAGGCGGCGGCGCTGCGGCAGGCTGTAGAGGACACCGGATGAGCGAGGTCTGGCTGAACGGACAGTTCGTGGCGGCCGATCAGGCGCGCCTGAGCATCGCCGATCGCGGCTTCCTTCTGGGCGATGGCGCGTTCGAGACCATCCGCGCCGAGCGGGGCAAGCTGCGCCGCTGGGCGCGCCACCGCGCGCGGCTGTCAGGGGCGCTGCATGCGCTGGAGATCGCTGCGCCCGACTGGGATCAGCTCGAGGCGGCGGCGCGTCACTTGTCAAAGCACATTGATGAAGCCGCCGTACGCCTGACCATCAGCCGGGGCGCCCACGGGCCGGGCATGGCGGCGCCGTCGGGCGAGGCGGGCACGGTGCTGCTGACCGCGCGCGCCCTGCCGCCTGCGCCGAGCGCCCTGTCCCTGACGCTGGTGGGTGATCCGCGGCGCGAGCCGACCAGCCTGGCCACCCGCTTCAAGCTGACCCAATACGCCGATCCGCTGCATGCAAGGCGCCGCGCCGCCAGCGCGGGCGCGGACATGGCGGTGATGCTGTCCTCGGGCGGGCATGTGTCCTGCGCCGACAGCGCCAGCCTGTTCTGGATCGAAAAGGGCGGACGCGTGATGACGCCGGGCGCCGATTGTGCGGCGTTGGCGGGCACGGCGCGCGGCGCCCTGATGCTCGCCTGTTCAGAGGCCGGGATCACGGTGGACGAGGTCAAGGCGGGACCCGAGGCGCTCAAACGCGCCGAGGCGGCGTTCATCACCAACGCCACGCTGGGCCTGGTTCCGGTGGCGCGCCTGGATGATGTCAGCTTTGTAGCCAATCACCCCCTGCTGTCGCGCCTGGCGGATATGGAACGGGCGGCGGAGTGATTTCCGCCGCCCGTGTCAGTCTCATGTATCAGGCCAGAGCCTAGAAATTCGCCCGGCGCATGCCCTGCAGGGAGTCCAGCACGGCGCGCGCATCGTCGGTGGGCTTGCGCTTGCGCTTGGCCTGGGGCTGGTAGGCCATCTGGGCGTGGGCTTCGCAATAAGCGCCGCCGGGACGCGTGGAGCGGCCGCAGAAGCGGAACTCGGTATCGGCCGGATCGCCGATGGGCCATTTGCACATGCCTTCGCGCAGGGTCAGCACCGTGGCGTATTCGCCATTGGCCATGCGCTTGGCGTCCACCGGCGCGGGCAGGTTCTGGACCGGTGCGGGCGCCGGAGCGGGGCTGGCGGCGGCGTCGGCCTGTACGCGCGGTGCGGGCGCCGCAGCGGCGGGACGGGGCGCGCGGGCGGCGGCGGGGCGGGTGACAGGGCGCCGGACCGGGCGCGAGGGCGCCGCGCGGCCCGACAGGCCCAGACGGTGCACCTTGCCGATCACGGCGTTGCGCGTGACCCCGCCCAGCTGCTTGGCGATCTGACTGGCGCTAAGCCCGTCAGCCCACAGTTTTTTCAGGGTCTCGACCCGTTCTTCAGTCCAAGCCATGGCGGTGCGCTCCTCGCCTGTTACGCTATGAAATCCCCGGCGTGCGCCCCGGCATGAGACGCCACCCCTAGGCTTTCGCTCTCGCGAGACCCCTATATGTTGGGGTCAGCCACGAGATACAGTATCGGTTGGAGCGCGGGGCACAAGATGCGCGCCGCTCACAC
Organism: Hyphomonadaceae bacterium ML37; assembly: GCA_027627685.1. Lineage (NCBI taxonomy): Bacteria > Pseudomonadati > Pseudomonadota > Alphaproteobacteria > Hyphomonadales > Hyphomonadaceae > Hyphomonadaceae bacterium ML37. Next base: position 2,062,291 of record CP091241.1, on the reverse strand, counting down.
CTGTGGAAAGGTGATTCGCAATCGCAGCGACAGGGGGAAATGGCGCCTGCGTGCAGCGCCGGAGCATGGTCAGCGAAAACGGGAAATGTCGCTTGACCCTAGCGCGACGGGCTTGCTGCGGCCGCCGACGCTGCCAGGGCGGCGGTGCGCGCGGCAGCAGCGCGAGCGTCCGCTTCACTGGCCAGCAAGAGCGCTGCGCGCAGGGCGCCGACCTCGATCCAGAGCGATTGCGTGACCCGGCCGTCCAGGCGTAAAAGATCAATGCGCACGCCCTCGCGCGGGGTCAGGGCGGTCAGCGCGGTGAGCGCCTCATCGGGAAAGGTGAAGCCATAGGCGGGCGCGCCCCCGGCGGGCGCCAGATGCTCAGCAGTCTCCGGGGCCAGTCGGGCATTGGCCATGAAGCGTTGCTCGCCCCCGGCATAGGCGCCCCAGGCGCTGACCGGATCGCCGCCCGGCGCCGGGCGCAAGCCCCCGATCGTGCGATCGACCGGTGCGGCCTGACGGGCCGGATCGCGCATCACCATGACGGCGCGCGGGGCCAGAGCATCGGCGCGCAGGGCCAGGGCCGGGGCGCGCACGCCGCGCGCTTCATACAGGCCAAAGGCGGCGGGGTGATCGCCCAACATCTGCGCCACGCGCCAGCCGGGCCGGCCGGCCATGGCGGGCGGACGCACGGCCCAGGCGTGACGGCGGCCGGGCAGAATGGGCTGGGTCAGCTCAGCCAGTTCACTCAGGCGCGCGCGGTGCGCGTCAGCGCTGGCGCGCAGGGCGGCGTCATCGCATCCCGGGGCGCGGGCGGCGCGCTCATACCGGTCGAGCAGGGCCTCATCGGCGCCGGCCACAATGGCGTCATCGCGCGCCTGGTCCAGCACGACATCAAGAAAGCTTCGCTCCACCGAAGTGAGCAGCGTACACGCCGCGTCGCCCGCGCGCAGGCGCAGCAGCGCCTCGTGATCGGAGGCGGCGGGGGCAGGGGGCGCAGCGGCCAGGATGAGGGCGGCGAGAGCGGGCGTGATCATGCCCGCCAGTCTTACGCGGTGCGTCTTGACGTCCGGTTTACGCCGTGGCCGAGCAGCAGAAGCAGCACAGCCAGCGTGAAGGCGCCCAGCGCAATCCAGCGGTCATGGCGCCGGATCTGGTTGCTGATCCACACCGCGCTGAAGCGCGGCGCGGCGCTGGGCCCGAAGCTGGTCACCGCCGACGCGTCCCACACCACGGCCCGGCCCTCGAGGCCGGTCCACAGGCCAGAGCGCGCCAGACGGGCCGCCGCGCGTGAGAAATCCGCGCCTTCGGGCGAGGTGATCAGCGCGATCCGCCGCCCGCCAGTGTCTTCAAACAGGGCGGCCATGCCGGTGACGCGCGCGCTGCGCGTGGTGTCGTCGGCGAACGCTGTGGAGGTGTAGTTGCGCCGGCGCGGCACACGGTTGGCCGCCGCGCTGGCCGCGGCGCGCACTTCGGCCGGAGCGGCGGCGATCAGGCGCGGATCGATCGAACTTTGCGGGCCGAGGATCATCAGATCATGACTGAGCGGCGCATCCTCCAGCCGGTCGCCATACCAGGCGTAGAGCCAGGCCGAACCCGAGGCGAGCGCGGCGCGCGACACAACGGCCAGCGCGGCGGCGCGGTCCTCGGGCGCGGCCGAGGCGAACACCACGGCGGCGCGTCCGCCCTGGTCGGCGCCAAAGGGCGCGCCGCCGGACGCCAGAGCGCCGAGCTGGGCGCCGGGGAGCAGCGGCGCGGTCAGACGTTCCAGGCGCGGCGCCGACAGGGCGTCGGCGAGCTCAAATCGCACCGAATGCAAATTCATGGACCGGGCCGCGAACAGCCGGGCCGAGGCGATGAGCGCGCCGGCGTCGCCCGCCGACAGGCGCAATTGCGCGGGGCCGGCCATGTCGATGGCGGGCAGGCCGCCGCTGGCGCGCACCTCGGTGGTGACGATCAGCTCGGCCACGCGAGGGTCAGTCACCAGGATCGGCGCCTCGCCCATGCGCAGGGCCAGGCCCTGCGCGATCAGGGCGGACACTGCCAGCGCGTCGCGCCCGGCCGCGTCGGCATCGATATGCACACGGCGCGGCGCGGCATAGTGCGCGCGCAGGCCCGCTTCGAGATCAGCCAGCGTCGTGAACCCGTCCGCCGGGGCGGAGCTGACGCGCAGGCGGCTCGCCTCGGCGTCGATGGCCCAGCCCGCGCGCGCGGCTTCGCTGAGGCGCACCACCAGCATGTTCTCGCCCGCGCGCAGCGTGTCGGCGTGGAGCACGAAGCGCGCTTCAAACGTTTCGGGGCGCGGCGCCAGCGCGACCGCGCGCGAGCGGTTGACGAAGACTTCGATCCGGCCGTCCGCATCATCGGCCAGCGGGCTGGCGTTCAGGGTCAGCTCCACGCCGGCCGGCGTGGCGCCGGGCGCGATGGTGAAGGGGATGCGCAGCTCGCGCGCCTGGGGCGTCAGGGTCAGCGCGGTCATGTGGGGGGCGATGGCCGACAGTCTCATATCTTCGGCGCGGGGCGGGCGGGCGTCTTCGGCGGCCAGGGCCTGATGACTCAAGGCGCCAAGCGCACACAGAACGCCAGACAACAGGGCGCAAACCCGCACACGTATCGACATGAAACACTCCCCTCGGTTAGGACTTTATTAAGCAATTGGCTTGCCATCAAGGTTCAATGAACGAACTCAAGGCAAAATTCTGGATCGACGCCCTGCGCTGGCGCGCCGAAGGGGCGGGCGCGCATGTCTATGTGTCGCGCCGGGGCGATCCGGACGCCGGGGCTGTGCTGGTGAAGCTTGTGTTGCCGCAAGGACTTGCGCGCCTTCTGGCGCCGGTGCGCGACTTTGAAGGCGCGCGCGTGTGGAGCCAGCCGCTGGGCGCCGAGCCCGTCGCGGAAGCCGAGGCGGATTCCTACGCCGCGCGCCGCGCCGGTCAGGATCCTGATCTATGGGTGATCGAGATCGAGGACCGCCAGGGCCGCCATTTCCTGACCGAGCCGGTGGAGGCGGGGTGAGAACCCGGCATGGTCGACGCGCGGTAAACGACGTGCTGGGGAAGTCTTAACGCGCCCGCGTCAGACTGTGGGTCAGACCCTGCCTGTCTGCTGCGGGATGCGCGATGCTGTTTCTGTTCAACGATGCGATTTTCGATCTGGGCGATCCGCGCGAGTTTGCGCTGGAGCACGCGCTGGCCGAGCCGCTGGGTCCCTCGGCGGTGATGACCCTGCGCGCCGGCCAGGTGATCAAGATGGTGCGCGAGGCGATTTTCGACGAACCGCAACTGGCCCGCACCAGCCCGGATATGGCCGCGTTCCTTGCCGCCCTGGTGGCCTGGAAAACCGACGAGGCCAATGCGCTGATGGCCGTGGCGCCGCGCCACATCACCCTGAGCGCCCAGGTCCAGGTGCGCCTGGCGGCGGTGTCGCTGATCACGCTGCAGCAATTGCGCGACCTGCAGGATGGCGGGCGCCTGTCCAGCCACGCCGCCAATCTGTCGGTCTGGTCCCAGGCCCCCCAGCGCATGCGGGCTTGAGGATTGTCGCGGCAGACCCGTATCTCCCGATTGTTTTCCCGGACGGCGGAGCCGATCCGGGACCCATCCCGCCCAGTTTCAACCGCTTAAGCACCAGGCAGGATCGGTGGATGGGTCCCGGCTTGCCTTTCAGGCAGCCGGGAAAACACGCTCGGTTCTCTGACAGGAGCCATAGCCGGCCACCCCCCAAAACCCGCGCATAAGCCCCCCGCTTGTCCCGGCGCGCCCGTCGGCATTTCAAGCCCTTGCATGGTTTCAAACCCAAACAATCCGACCTGTGCGCTGGCGGGGTAGGGTGATGGCACGGTCGGCATGGAGGGTTCGGGCCATGGTGGTCAGGGCGGACTGGCCGGCGATCTACGCCGACTGGCGCCGGGGCGACAGTCCTGAGGTGCTGGCTGAGCGCTATCGCCTGAAGCGGCTGACGATCATGCGCCGCTGCGCTTGGGTGGATCACTTCTTTCCGTATACGGAAACGGCGCCCCGGCTGTCGGGGGTCGACGCCCTGATCCAGCAGGCGCTGGACGCGGCGGCGGCGGGCGACTGGACGCTGGCTGAACGCATCGTCCGGCTCGTCACGGGGATCGCCCGTGCGATCATCCTCAAGGAGGAACAGCTTATGAAGACCCGCATATCCAAGGCTCAGGACAAGGACAGGACGCCAGCGCGTGACGCAACAGAACAGTTCGCTGTCCCAGGCAGTGAAGAACACAAGCGGCTTGTCGCCGAACTCGAAGATCGCCTTGACGCTCTCTCAAGATCCATCGAGCAAAGCGCGCATCCTGGAAGAGGTGCGGGCAGGGAAGAAGCCTCCTGAGGCGTACCTCTATGACTGGAGCCAGTGGGCCTGGGACCCGCAATTACCCCCCGCCGGCGACTGGCGCATCTGGCTGTTTCTGGGCGGGCGCGGGGCTGGCAAGACACGCGCCGGCGCCGAATGGGTGCGGGCCCGGGTGGCCGCAGGCGCACGGCGCATCGCACTGGTGGGCCCCGCGTTTCAGGATGTGCGCGAGGTGATGCTGGGCGGGCCGTCAGGACTTCTCAGCGTGGGCTACCCGCACGAGCGGCCGGCGTATCAGGCGTCGCGGCGCCGGGTGGTGTGGCCGGACGGGGCGGTGGGCTACGCCTTCAGCGCCGAGGACCCGGACGGGCTTCGCGGACCCCAGTTTGACGCGGCCTGGGCCGATGAATTCGCCGCCTGGGCCCGGCCGCAGGAGACGCTGGACATGCTGCGTCTGGGCCTGCGCCTGGGCGCCGACCCGCGCCTGGTGATCACCACCACGCCGCGCGCCATTCCGGCGGTGAAAGCCCTGATCGGCGCGCCCGGCGTGGCGATGACGCGACTGGCCACCGGTGAAAACCGCGCCAATCTGGCGCCGGGCTTTGTCGAGGCGATGGAAGCGCAATACGCCGGATCGCACCTCGCCCGGCAGGAGCTGGACGGGGTGCTGGTGGAAGACCCCGAAGGCGCGCTGTGGACGCGGGCGCTGATCGAGCAGGCGCTGCGCGCTGACAGGCCAGAGCCCGACCGCATCGTGGTGGCGGTGGACCCGCCCGCGGGCGACGGATCGGGCGATGCCTGCGGGATTATCGTGGCGGGCGCCGCCGGTGAAGGCCGGGCGGCGCGCGCGCTGGTGCTGGCCGACTGGTCGCTGCGCGCCGGGCCGGAAGCCTGGGCGGCGCGGGTGGCGCAGGCCTTTGAGGCGTATGACGCCGACAGTGTGGTGGCCGAAGCCAATCAGGGCGGCGACATGGTGCGCGCCGTGCTGCAGGCAGCGTCCCGCGATCTGCCGGTGCGCCTGGTGCGCGCCAGCCGCGGCAAGCGGGCGCGGGCCGAACCGGCTGCCGCGCTGTATGCGGCGGGGCGGGTGGCCCATGCCGGACGCTTTACCGCGCTGGAAGACCAGATGTGCGCCTTTGGCGCGCCGGGTCCCCGGGCCAGCCCCGACCGCGTCGACGCCCTGGTCTGGGCGCTGGCGGCGCTGTTGGGTGGCGGCGCGGAGCCGAGGCTGAGGGGGATGTGAGTGAGATTCCTGTCCTCCCCCGCTTGCGGGGAATGAGGCGTCAAAGATCGATATGGGGTATCGATCGACACGCCGAATGGCAGCGAAGCGGACGGAGGGGTGGCGCTTCTGGCAAGCCTGAAGATGAACGCTCTCCCGCGCCCCCTCACCCTACCCTTCGCTCTTTCGATTGATCCCCCGGATCAATCTCTCAGAGCTCAGCCCCCATAAATGGGGGAGAGGAGGCCTCCACAGCCCGTACTTTCCAGAGAATCCAAGCGTTTGCTTTTCGGAAAACAGAACGCCCGGTTCAAGCCTCCTCTCCCCTCCTTGAGGGGAGAGGGTGGGGTGAGGGGTGTGGCGCCGCGCGCCTTCGTCTCCGGATAGCCAGGTGTGCTCACACCCCACACAAAAGGAACCCTCTCATGCTCAAGAAACTTCTGGGCCTGGACGCCAAGGCGTCCGGGGGTAGCTGGACGTTGTCGCTGGGGCCGGGTGCGGCGTGGAGCGCGCGCACCTATGCCGCGTTCGCCCGCGAGGGCTATGCGCGCAACGCCATCGCCCATCGCTGCGTGCGCCTGATCGCCGAAGCCGTGTCGTCCTGTCCGCTGCAGGTCAGCGGCGAGGGGGCGGGGGCGCAGGCGGCGCGCGCGCTGCTGGCGCGGCCCAATCCCGACCAGTGCGGGGCGGAGTTCTTCGAGACGTTTCACGGGCATCTGCAGGTGGCGGGCGACGCCTATCTGGAGCTGGCGGGCGGGGCGGACGGCCCCCATGCGCTCTACGCCCTGCGGCCCGACCGGATGAGGGTGGTGACGGGACCCAAAGGCTGGGCGGACGGGTGGGAATACCGGCTGGGGTCGCAGGCGCGGGTGTTCGCCCGCGACCGGGCGAGCGGGCGCAGCGCCATCCTGCACATGAAGCTCTTCAATCCCGTGGACGATCATTACGGCCAGTCGCCCATGGAGGCGGCGGCGCGGGCGGTGGATGTCCACAATGCCGGCGGGACCTGGGCCAAGGCGCTGCTGGACAATGCCGCGCGGCCGTCCGGCGCGCTGGTGGTGACGGGCCGTGAGGGCGGGGATGGCCGCCTGACCGAGGCGCAATATGACCGGCTGAAGGGTGAGCTGGAGGGCCTCTATTCCGGCGCCGCCAATGCGGGCCGGCCATTGCTGCTGGAAGGCGGGCTGGACTGGAAGCCCATGGGCCATTCGCCCGCCGAGATGGATTTCATCGAGGCCCGGCGCGAGGCCGCGCGCGAGATCGCGCTGGCGTTCGGGGCGCCGCCCATGCTGCTGGGCCTGCCGGGGGATAATACGTATGCGAACTATCGTGAGGCGAACCTCGCCTTCTACCGCCAGACCGTGCTGCCGCTGGCGCGCAAGACCGCCAGCGCCCTGACCGCCTGGCTGGCGCCCTGGCTGGGCGAGGGGTTCGTGATCGAGGCCGATGAAACAGCCCTGCCGGCCCTGGCCGAGGAGCGGGCGGCGCGCTGGGCGCGGGTCAATGGAGCCGGCTTCCTCAGCGATGACGAGAAGCGCGCCCTGTTGGGCCTCGAGACCGGGAGAGGGTGATGGCGAGTTTGAACGGGGTGCGCGACCCCTGGCGGTTCGAGCGCACCATCACCCTGGGCGTCGCCGTGGCGCTGGCCCTGCAGACCGCCAGCGCGCTGATGTGGGCGGGCGCGGTGCGCGAACGCATCAGCCAGCTTGAAGCGCGCACTGCGGCGTCTGACAGCGTCAATGAGCGCCTCGCCCGGCTGGAGGAGCACAGCCTCTACACCCGCGCGGCGATCACAAGGATCGAACGCAAGCTGGATGAGGGCGGGTAGGGGGTGATCACTCTGCAAAGCTTGAGGATGAGCGTTCTGCCGTTCCCCCTCACCCTACCCTCTCCCCCATGGTCATGGGGGAGAGGAGGCGTCCACGCCTCATCACGATCGCTCAGGTCAGGCGATGGCATTTCCTGCATGCACGCCCCGTTCAAGCCTCCTCTCCCCTCCTTGAGGGGAGAGGGTGGGGTGAGGGGTGCGGCGCGCCCCGCCTCAAGCTGATCCCCCAAAAACTTCACACACAAAGGAGATGCGCATGCCAGCGCAGGATAGTCCGGGCGGGATGCTCGAGATGGCCGGGTATGCCAGCCTGTTTGATCAGGCCGATCACTCCGGCGACATCGTGCGCCGCGGCGCGTTTGCGGCGAGCCTCAGGCGCCGGGCGGCGAGCGGCGTGCGCATGCTGTTTCAGCACGATGCCGGCGAGCCGGTGGGCGTGTGGGACGCCATCGAGGAGGATTCGCGCGGGCTGTATGTGCGCGGGCGGATCCTGGGCGATGCGCCGCGCGGACGGGCGGCGCTGGCGCTGGTGCGCAATGGCGCGGTGGACGGGCTGTCCATCGGGTTTCGCACGATCCGCGCGCGGCCCAGGCCGGGCGGCGGGCGCGAACTTCTCGAACTCGATCTGTGGGAGGTCTCGGTGGTGACCTTCCCCATGCTGGCCGGGGCGCGCCTGAGCGTCGTGTCCGGCCCGGCCGTGCGCGCCATGGCGGCGGCCTGAACCTCCACTCGACACCTTCACACACGAGATTTCACACAAGAAAGGATCCCCATGACACGGGAAACCAAAATGTCTGCGCCGGGCGGCAAGTCGCGCGCGGCGATGCACGAGCTGCTGGCGGCGTTTGAGAGCTTCAAGGACGCCAATGACCGGCGCCTCAGCGAGATCGAGCGCAAGCGCGCTGCTGATCCGCTGCTGGAAGAGAAGATCAACCGCATCGACACGGCGCTGCATACCGCCCAGTCGCGCCTGGACCGGATCGCCATTGAGGCCGGGCGCCCGGCGCTGGGCGCGGGCGGGGAGCGCAGCGAGGCCAAGGCGGCGTTTGCCCATTTCCTGCGCACCGGGGACGGCGCGCGCCTCGTCGAGGCCAAGGCGCTGAGCGCGGGATCGCCCGCCGATGGCGGCCATGTCGCCCCGCCCGAGATCGAGGCGCTGATCACGGCCAGGGTGCGCGAGGCCAGCCCGATCCGCGCCATCGCCAGCGTGCGCCAGACCGGGGCGGGCGTGTTCAAGAAGCCGGTGAGTCTCGGCGGGGCGAGCGCGGGCTGGGTGGCCGAAACCGCGGCGCGGCCCGAGACCGACACCTCCACCCTGGCGCTGATCGAGTTTCCCGCCGCCGAGCTTTACGCCATGCCGGCCGCCACGCCGGCGCTGCTGGACGATGCGCTGGTCAATCTGGAGGAATGGCTGGCCGACGAGGTGCGCGACGTGTTCGCCGAGGCTGAAGGCGCGGCGTTCGTGAATGGCGACGGCGTGAACAAGCCGCGCGGCTTCCTGAACTATCCCAAGGAGCCTCTCGCCGACCAGGTCTGGGGCGAGATCGGTTATGTCGCCACCGGGGCGGCGGGCGCCTTCCCGGCGGAGGACCCGGTGGATGTGCTGATCGATCTGATCTACGCGCCGGGCGCGGCCTACCGCGCCAATGCGCGCTTCGTGATGAACAAGGCGAGCGTGTCGGCCGTGCGCAAGTTCAAGGACAGTGAGGGCAATTATATCTGGCAGCCGGGCCTGGCCGCCGGTCAGCCGGCCACGCTGATGGGCTATCCCGTCACCGAGGCCGAAGACATGCCGGACATCGCTGCGAACGCCTTCTCCATCGCGTTCGGGGATTTCGAGCGCGGCTATCTGATCGTCGACCGCCAGGGCGTGCAAATCCTGCGCGATCCCTATTCGGCCAAGCCCTACGTGCTGTTCTACACGACGCGGCGCGTCGGCGGCGGCGTCCAGGACTTCAACGCCATCAAGCTGCTGCGGTTCGCGGCGGCTTAGGGGGGGCTCGATACTTTCCCCTCCCCTTGATGGGGAGGGGAAGTCGTTTCCTTAAATCCAGAAAGGATGCGCCATGGCGCTATTGGAGTTGGCGCCGCCGGGCGCCGAGCCGGTCAGCGTGAGCGATGCGCGCGGCTGGCTGCGTGTGGGTCATGGGGACGAGGATGTGCTGATCGCCAGCCTCATTGCGGCGGCGCGCGAGCGCGTCGAGGCGTTGACCGGCCGTGCCCTGATTACCCGCGCGCTTCGCGAGACGCTGGATGACTGGCCGCGCGCACGCACCGACTGGCGCTCGGGCGCGGTGCGCCTGCCCGCCCCGCCGCTGATCAGCGTGGAGGCGGTGCGGGTGTTCGATGCGCAGGGGATTCCGGGCGTCTGGAGCCCGGACGAATACCAGGTCGATACGCGCAGCGATCCCGGCCGCATCATCCCGGCGGCGCCATTTGACCTGCCCCGGCCGGGGCGGCGGGCGGCGGGGATCGTGATCGATTTCACCGCCGGTTACGGGCTGGCGCCGGAAGACGTGCCCGCGCCCCTGCGCGAGGCGGTGCTGCGCCTGGCCGCCCACGCCTATGGCGGGCGCCATGCCCCGGAGGCGGCGCGCGGCGAGGGGGAGCTGCCCGATGGCGTCGCCCATCTCGTCCGCCCCTACAGGAGCGTCAGACTATGAGCGCTGAAGCGGCCTTCGCCGACGCCGTTCTGGCGCGCCTGGCCGGCGATGCGGACCTGAGCGCGGTGCTCGGCAGCCGGGTCTATGCGCTGGCGCCGGGCGGCGCGGCCTATCCGTTTCTGACCCTGGGCCGGGGCGTCAGCGAGCCCGCGGACGGCGCCGGCGCGGCCCTGATCGATCACCGGCTGACCTTGCGGCTGTACGCCATGCGCGATGATCGCGACCGCCTGCGCAAGGCCGTGTCGGCGGTGCGCGCCTCGCTGCACAACGCAAGCCTGGAGCTGACCCCGCCCTGGCGCTGCGTGCTGTGCCAGGTGGTCTATACCGACCAGTTCGCCGCCGCCGATAGCCGCACGACCCAGGCGCTGGTGCGCGTGAGGGCGCTGCTGGAGGGGTGAGGGGACCTCGTCCGTCCTTCCCATAACCAAGGAGACACATCATGGCGGCTCAGGCTGGCCGGGATATTTTGTTGCAGATCGGCGATGGCGGCGCGCCGGAGGCGTTCGCGTCTGTCGCGGGTTTGCGGGCGCGGGCGATCTCGCTCAATGCGCGCGCCATCGACGCCACCCACGGCGAGAGCCCCGGGCGGTGGCGCGAGCTGCTGGACGGGGCGGGCGTGCGCTCGGCGTCGGTCAGCGGCGCGGGCGTGTTCGTCGACAGCGCCGCCGACGAGACGGTGCGCGTTGTGTTCTTTGCCCAGGCGCGGCGCGCCTGGCGGCTCATCATCCCCGGCTTCGGGACGCTGGAGGGGCCGTTTCTGGTCACCGCGCTGGAATATTCCGGGCGCCATGACGGCGAGGCGGCCTATGCGCTGTCGCTGGCTTCGGCGGGCGAGGTGAGCTTTACCCCGGTGTGAGGGGGAACAGGTCGGAGATGCCCGAGGTTCGCCGGCGCCTGCCTCAAGGGCCCCCGGGGTTAATCCTCCCCGTCGCTCCATGCTGGAGGATCACGCAAGGCGGTCGCAGCCTGTCAAGGACGACCGGGCTTTGCCCGTTCGCCGCACGGCGGCGGCCCGCAGGGCCGTCCTTGACAGGTTGCGACGCTTGCGAAAATGGCTCAGCAAGGAAGGACGGCGAGATGGGGGCGCATCTCCATTGATGCGACGGTGGGCCGGGTGCAGCGCCGGGCCGGGTGGGGGCGGTTCAGGTTTTGAGAAGCCGCCTGTCGGCGGCGCCCCCACCCGACCTGAGGCGCTCAGCTGCGCTCTGGCCGGTCGCGCCGCCAGGCGCGGTCGACACGCTCGGCCTCGCAGGCGCGGCGGTCATCCACATTGGGCAGGGTTTCGCATTCGCGCTCGGCGCGGGTGTCATACAGATCGCGGCCCAGGCTCTCGCACCCGGCCAGCACGCCGGCGCACGCCAGACACAGACATAAGCGGAGCATCGGAGCCTCCCTTCATCCTGCTGCCGGACGCGCAGTCTAGCGCGTCCGGCGCGGGGCGCGAGGGGTTTTGGTCCCATCATCCTGCGCCTCCTCGAAAGGACCTCCCATGACCAATCCCCAACGGGGCGAGGCGGTGCTGGTGGTGGAAGGCGCGTCCGCGCGCCTGGCCTTCACCCTGGCGGCGCTGGCCGAGATCGAGGCGCTGCTGGGCGCGGACGGGCTGGAGGCGGTGGGCGCGCGCTTGGCGAAACTGACCGCAGGCGAGTTGATGGGCGTGCTGGCGGCGCTGCTGCGTGCGGGCGGGGCGCAGGCGCCCAAAGCGCTGGCGGCGCGCGCTTCGCCCCGGGCGGCGGCGGACGCGGTTGCGGCGTGTTTTCTGGCGAATCTGACATGACACCGCGCTGGCGCGCCTGGCTGCAGCTGGCGGTGCTGCGCTTCGGGCTGTCACCGCCTGAGTTCTGGGCGCTGACCCTGGCCGAATGGCGCGCCCTTGCCGAGGCCGCCGCGCCATCGGCTGACACGGCCATGAGCCGGGCCGAGCTGGATCGCCTGCTGGCGGCTTATCCCGATGACAGGAGAGAGCGATGACATCTCTGGCCGACCAGCGCGCCGAGGCGGCCGAAACGGCGGCGGCGCTGCACGAGACCGGCGAGGCCGGCGAGGCGGCGGCGCAGCGCGTGAGCGAGGCGTTCGAGACGGCGGGGCGCGCCATCTCCTCCAGCCTCGAATCCGCAGCGCGGGCCGGCGAAGTGTCGTTTTCGCGCATGAGCGAGGCGATATTGCGCGATCTGGCGCGCCTCGCCGTGCGCGAAATCGTGGCGCCGCAGATGGAGGGGCTGGCCTCAGGGCTGGGGCGCATGTTCGACCATGTGATTGGCCAGCGCGCCGAGGGCGGTCCGGTGCTGGCGGGGGCGCCCTATCTGGTGGGCGAGCGGGGGCCGGAAGTGTTCACGCCCACGGCCTCCGGCCGGATCGAGCCGGCCTCCGCGCCGCCCATCCAGATCATCATCCAGGCCGCGCCCGGCGGTGACATGGCCAACGCCGTGCGCCGGTCGGAGCGTCAGATCGCCGCCAGTGTGGCGCGCGCCGTACTGGCGGGGAGGAGCGGATTGTGAGCGGGTTTCATGACGTGGGCTTTCCCCTGTCCATCGGGCTTTATGCCCGCGGCGGGCCGGAGCGGCGCACCGAGATCGTGACGCTGGCCAGCGGCGCGGAAGAACGCAACAGCCCCTGGGCACATTCCAGGCGGCGCTGGGACGCGGCGCCCGGCGTGCGCACCCGCGATGATCTGGCGGTGCTGATCGCGTTTTTCGAAGCGAGGCGCGGGCGCCTGCATGCGTTCCGCTTTACGGATCCGCTGGACCATCTGTCCTGCCTGCCGTCGGGGGCTCCGTCCGCGCTGGATCAGCTTCTGGGCGAGGGGGACGGAGCGCGCACGGCGTTTGATCTCGTGAAGCGCTATGGCAATGGCGAGACCGGCTGGCTGCGGCCCATCGCCCTGCCGGTGGCGGGTAGCGTCCTGGCGGCGGTGGACGGGGAGGCGGCGCCTTTCAGTGTGAGCGGCGGCGCGGTCGTGTTCGACACCCCGCCCGCCCCCGGTGCTGCGGTCACCGCCGGCTTCCGCTTCGATTGCCCTGCGCGCTTTGACACAGACCGTCTCGACATCGCGGCGGAAGGGTTCGCGGGCGCCGCGCCGAGTGTCCCGCTGGTGGAAGTGCGGGTGTGAGGGGAGGGTGCTGTACCACTTTCCTCCCCCGCCTGCGGGGGAGGAAAAGGAATTCGCGGTGCGCTGTTTCGCGCCTCCCACGCCCACCCCCAACTCAACACTGGACAGGCCCGCTCCCTCGGCGTTGACTGGCGGCCAAAAGGGAGGCTGCCCATGTCGATAATGCTCGCCCTCATGCTCTCCATCGCCGAACCGGCTGAGGCGCCCTCAGGCCCGGAAACGTTTACGCCGCAGGGCTTCCGCCACAGCCTGTCGTTTGAGATCAACGCCCCGCGCGACGAGGTGTTCGCGGCGGCGACCGGCGATGTGTCGCCCTGGTGGGATCACCGGTTTACGCCCGATCCGGCCGAGCTGGTGATCGAGCCGGTGTTCGGCGGGCGCTTCTATGAGCGCTTCACCGATGACGCCGACGACGGCGCGCTGCATGCGACCGTGATTTATGTGAACGCGCCTGAAACCTTGCGTCTTGATGGCCCGTTCGGCCTGTCAGGACGGGCCGTGACCAAGCTGGTCAGCTGGCGGCTGGAAGAGGCCGATGACGGTGCGGCGACCGTGTTCCATGTGGACATCGCCCTGTCCGGCGAGGTGGACCCCGCGGTGGCGGGCATTGTCTCCGATGTCTGGCGCCATTTCATCGGCGCGCGCCTGACCCCCTATGTGGAGGCGGGGTGCCATCTGGCGCCGCAAGAGCGGTGTGCGGCGTGGGATTAGGGATTCGCTTCGTGGCGGCGTTTTGTGATTTTTGAGTAGCCGCCTTCGGCTACCCCCTCACCCCACCCTCTCCCCCATAAATGGGGGAGAGGAGGCTTAGACGACACGTATTTTTGCGGACGGGCCAGGCGATGGCTTTTCCAGCTGAAACGCCCCGTTCAAGCCTCCTCTCCCCTCATTGAGGGGAGAGGGTGGGGTGAGGGGTGTGGCCCATCCTACGCCCCCAAAAGGACCCTCACCATGATCCCCATACCTGACCCGCTCCGGCAGACGCTGGAGGCGGGGGTGACCACTTTGGCCTGGTGCTGGATTGTCACGCGGCGCGATGGCGCTGTGTCCGGGTTCACCGATCATGACCGGCCGCTCACTGTGGCGGGCGTCACCTGCGAGCCCGGCGGCGGGTTTGAGGCGGGCGAGACGCGCGCGGGCGACGGGCCGGGGCGCGGCGCGGTGTTTGGTGTTCTGACCTCGGATGTGATCAGCGCCGGCGATCTGGATAACGGGGTGTGGGACAGCGCGCGGGTCGAGGTGTGGCGGGTGGACTGGAGCGATCCGGCGCTCGCGTTTCGCGCCTATACCGGCGAGCTGGGCGCGGTGAAGCGCGGGGTTGCCGGGTTTGAAGCCGAGTTGACGGGGCTCAGCGCGCGGCTTGACCGGATAATCGGGCGGGTATTTGCGCGCGCGTGTGGCGCGGAGCTTGGCGACGGGCGCTGCGGCGTGGATCTGGAGGCGCCGGGCTGGCGGGCTTCAGGCGTGGCGGGCCTCGTGCTGGCGCCGGGCGTGATCACGGCGGGCGGTCTCGATGTCTTCGCCAGCGCCTGGTTCAGCCATGGCGTGATCGACTGGACCACCGGCGCCAATGCCGGCGCGCGCCAGCGGGTCACCGATCATCGCGCCGGGCCGGACGGGGCGGTGCTGACGCTGGACCCTGCCCCGGCGGCGCCGGTGGCGGCCGGAGATGCTTTCACGGTCACCGCCGGGTGCGACAAGGCGTTTGCAACGTGTACGGATAAATTCGCCAATGGGCTGAATTTTCGCGGCTGCCCACACATGCCGGGCAATGATCTGATCCTGCGCGCAGCGGGGTCTGAGCGGGTGCGCGACGGGGGCAAGAGGTGAGGGCGCTCGTCCTGGACGAGGCGCGGCGCTGGATCGGCACGCCCTACCGCCATCAGGCCAGCCTGCCCGGGGCCGGGTGTGACTGCCTGGGCCTCATTCGCGGGGTGTGGCGCGCGCTGTATGGCGCAGAGCCGGAGCAAGCCCCGCCCTATGGCCTCGACTGGGCCGCGCGCGGCGGGGGCGAGATGCTGCTCGACGCGGCCCGGCGCTGGCTGGTTCCGGTGGAGGCGGCGGCGCCCGGCGATGTGCTGGTGTTCCGCTATGCGCCGGACGCGCCGGTGCGCCATTGCGCGATACTGTCGGGGCCGTCTCACATGATCCACGCCATGCAGGGCCGGGCGGTGTGCGAGAGCGCGCTGGTCCCGTGGTGGCGCCGCCGGATCGCGGGCGCGTTCGCTTTTCCTGAAATCTGACACGCCAATCCAAGGAGAGCCGCTGATGGGCGAGCTGGTGGTGCAGGGCGCGGCGCGCCTGGCGACGGCGTTTATGGGCGGGCTGGCGCAGCGCGCCATCACCGGCCTGTTCGCGCGTGATCGCGAAGGCCCGCGCCTGAGCGAGCTGGCGGTGCAGACCAGTACCGAAGGCGCCGGACTTCCCATCATCTATGGCCGCATGCGCGTGACGGGGCAGATCATCTGGGCGGCGCGCTTCCGCGAGACATCCCAGACCCGCAAGTCTGTTGGCGGCAAGGGCGGGCCGAGGACGACCGAGTACCGCTACTCTTTAAGCTTCGCGGTGGGGCTGGCGGACGGCCCCATTGGCGGGGTCGGGCGCATCTGGGCCAATGGCGAGCCGTTCGAGCGCGCAGGCGCGGTGATGCGCGTCTATACGGGCGGCGAGGATCAGGCGCCCGATCCGGTGATCGCCGCCATTGAGGGCGCGGCGCCGGCCTATCGCGGGCTCGCCTATGTGGTGTTCGAAGATCTCGACCTGACGCCTTATGGCGAGCGCATCCCCAATCTGTCTTTTGAAGTGTTCGCTGCGGCGCCGGGCGCGGGCGAGGCGCCGTCGCTGGAGGATCAGGTGCGCGGCGTGTGCCTGATCCCGGCGTCGGGCGAGTTCGCCTATGCGGACCGCAGCGTCGTGCGCGAGATCGGCGAGGGCGCAGACAGACCTGAGAACCGGCATACGGCGCGTGCAGGCAGCGATCTGGAGGCGGCGCTGGATGATCTGGCGCGGGCTTTGCCCAACTGCGCCAGCGTGGCGCTGGTGACGGCCTGGATGGGGACCGATCTGCGCTGCGGCGCATGCCAGATCCGCCCCGGCGTGGAGACGCGCGGCAAGACCACGCGCCCGCTGGTCTGGTCGGCGGCGGGGGAGACCCGGGCCACGGCGCATCTGATCAGCGGCTCGGGCGATGGCCCGGCCTATGGCGGCGCGCCCAGCGACGAGACGGTGATTATGGCGATTGAGGCGCTCAAAGCCCGTGGATACCAGGTCACGCTCTATCCCTTCATCCTGATGGACGTGCCGCCCGGCAATGGCCTGCCGGACCCCTGGGGCGGGGCGGAGCAGGGCGCCTATCCCTGGCGCGGGCGCATCACCTGCCACCCGGCGCCGGGTGAGCAGGGTTCGCCGGACCAGACCTTCTCCGCTGCCGATCAGGTGAGCGCCTTTTACGGCTCTGCGCTGGCGAGCCATTTCAGCGTCAGCGCTGGGCAGGTGAGCTATTCCGGGCCGGACGAATGGTCCTTCTCGCGCTTCATCCTGCACCATGGCGCGCTGGCCAAGGCGGCGGGCGGGGTGGAGAGCCTGATCATCGGGTCGGAGATGCGCGCGCTGAGTCAGATGCGCTCGGGCGCGAATACCTATCCGTTCGTGACGCATCTCAAGCATCTGGCCGGGCAGGCGCGCGCCCTGCTCGGGCCGGATGTGAAGCTGTCCTACGCCGCTGACTGGTCGGAGTATTTCGGCCATGCGCCGGGCGGCGGCGACCGGCTGTTCCACCTCGACCCGCTCTGGGTGGACGCCAATATCGATTATGTCGGCATTGACTGGTATGCGCCGCTGGCTGACTGGCGCGACGGGGCGGGCCATGCCGATGCGCTGGCGGGCGCGCCGTCGATCTATGACCGCGATTACCTCGCCGCCAACGTGGAGGGCGGGGAGGGGTATGACTGGTTCTACGCCAGCGCCGCCGACCGGGACGCGCAGGCGCGCACCCCCATCACCGACGGCGAACATGGCGAGCCCTGGGTCTGGCGCTACAAGGATGTGCGCAGCTGGTGGGCCAATGCCCATCACGACCGGCTGGACGGCGTGCGCAGCGAAACGCCCACGGACTGGATCCCGGCGATGAAGCCGGTGCGGCTGGTGGAGCTCGGCTGTCCCGCCGTGGACAAGGGCGCCAACCAGCCCAATGTCTTCCTCGACCCCAAAAGCTCGGAGAGCTTCGCGCCCTACTTCTCCAACGGCGCGCGCGATGATCTGATCCAGCGGCGCTATATCGAGGCGCTCTATGGGTACTGGGAGGCGCCGGGCGTCAATCCGGTCTCGCCGGTCTATGGCGGGCCGATGCTGGACCTGGGCCTGAGCCATGTGTGGACCTGGGATGCGCGGCCCTTTCCCGAATTTCCCGCCCGCGAGGATGTCTGGAGCGACGGGCCGAACTGGCGCACCGGCCACTGGCTGACTGGGCGGGCCGGACAGTCGCCGCTGGCTGAGATCGTGCGCGATGTGGCCGCGCGTGCGGGGCTGGATGAGATTGACGCCTGCCGCATCGACGGCGTGCTGGCGGGGTTTGTGATTGATCGGCCGGCGCGGGCGCGCGATGTGCTGGACTCACTCGGCGCGGTGTTCGGCTTTGTTATCGCCGACCGGGCGGACGGCCCGGCGTGTTTGCCAGTCCGTGCCGCTGGCGCTCCGCTAGCGCTGGAGGCGGCCCGGCTGGTTGACCCGGTTCAGGGCGACCGCCTGACCTTCACCCGCGCGCCGGAGGAGGCCCGGCCAGCCGGCGCGCGCCTGACCCTGTTTTCCGATGATGGCGACTATCGTCCAGCCACGGTGCATGCGCTGGGTCTGGATTCCGTGCGTGAGGGCCTGATTGATGTGCGCCTGCCGGCGCTGGCTGACCGGGCGCTGGCGGCGGACTGGGCGCAGGCCTTGCTGAGCCGGGCGCGGCTGGAGGGCGAGAGCGCGCGCGTCGTGCTGCCGCCCTCGTTGTGCGCGCTGGAGCCGGGCGATCATGTGGTGCTCGACGCCGGCCCTGACGGGCGTGTCTGGCGCGTGGCGGTGACGGACGGGCTCAGCGCCCGGCGCGCAGAGCTGACCGGCGCCAGTGCGGGACCGGCGCTGATCGCGGGACCGCAGCCCCGGGCGGGCGAGGGCGGGGCGCCGGCGTCGCGGCCGCTTCTGCGCGTGCTGGACCTGCCGCTGGCGCCGGGCGAAGCTGCGCGCGGCGGGCTGTGGGCGGCCGGCTGGGCCGATCCCTGGCCGGGCGAACTCATTGTCTATGCCGGGGCGAATCTCGAAAGCGCCACCGAGCGGGCGCGCATCACGGCGCCGGGGTTCACCGGCGTTCTCACCGCGCCGCTGGGCGACGGGTTTGAAGGCCGGATTGACCGCGGCAACGCCGTGGGGCTGCGCCTGAACGACGGCGCCCTGTCCAAC
Organism: Hyphomonadaceae bacterium ML37; assembly: GCA_027627685.1. NCBI lineage: Bacteria > Pseudomonadati > Pseudomonadota > Alphaproteobacteria > Hyphomonadales > Hyphomonadaceae > Hyphomonadaceae bacterium ML37. The sequence continues at coordinate 2,043,734 of CP091241.1, read as the reverse complement.
GTCACGCGCGCCGCGCTCCTGTCGGGCGCCAACCGGCTGGCGGTGGAGGGGGATGAGGGCTGGGAGGTGTTGAGTTTCGAACAGGCCGAACTGACCGGACCGGACACATGGCGTCTGACAGGCTTGCTGCGCGGGCTGGGCGGCTCGCCGGTTACAGGGGCGGGCGAAGGCGCGCGGGTGGTGGTGCTGGACGGCGCCGGAGAAGTGATCCCGGTGAGCGCCGAGGAGCGCGGCGCGCCTTTGCTGGTGGTCGCCTTACCGCCGGGCGCGGCGCTGACCGATCCGGCGGCGCGGACGGTGGAGATTGTGTATCGCGGCGCCGATCTGCGGCCGCTGTCGCCGGTGCATCTGCGCGCGCAAGTGAGAGCTGGCGCGCTGGAGGCGCGCTGGGTGCGGCGCGGGCGCATCGACGCCGACGCCTGGAGCGCGGAGATCCCGCTGGGCGAGGAAAGTGAGCGCTACGCCGTGGCGCTGCTCAATGCGGGCGGGGACGAGGTCTGGCAGGGCGAGACGGTGCAGCCTTCGCTTACGCTGGACGCAGGCGCGCTGAACGCGGCGCTGCCGGGCGGGCCGGACGGCGCGCGCCTGCGCGTCGCACAGGTATCAGCGGTTTACGGTCCGGGACGGGCGCGCGAGGCTGCGTTGGCATAAAGCGTCAACGCTGCGCGCGCGACGCCTCCACCAGCGCCCGGGCGCGGGCCTCAAAGGCGGCGTCGCGCGGCACGGGGGCGTAGCCCTCGGCCAGAAAGAGCTGATAGCGGCGCGTCCGGGTGGGGCCGAGTGCGATCACGATTTCGCCCGCCGGCTCGAAGCGCGCGAAATCCTCCGCGATCAGCGGCGCCTCGAACGGGCGCTGGGAGACCACCAGAACCTCGCCCTCAAAGCCCGGCGGCAAGGGCCAGACCGTGTCGGCGTAATTATGCGCGCCGTCATAGCGCCGCCACATGAAGAGCGGGGCGGGTATCGCCTCGCCATAGCGCTGCATCTGGTGGAAATCATTGCGATTGTCGAACACCAAAGCGGCCGCGCCGGTTTCGCCTGCGGCGCCAGTCAGGGCGTCGGCGGTGGCGGGCCATTCGCGCACGCGGTGGAAAGCGCTTTCGGCGCCCGCCGCATCGGCCAGGCGCGGTGATGCGGTCAGCACCATCATTCCGGCGCCGGCGCCGACATGCAGGATGATCGAGGCGTACAGCGCCCAGCGCCGCCAGCGCGGTCCGCGCAAGAGGAAGGCCACCGCGAGGATCGTCCCGGCGGCATAGGCTGCGGCGGCCCAGTTGGCGTGGGCGCGGCTGAGGAAAGCCTGAAACGCCACGATCAGCAGCGGCGGTGCGGCGAAGGCGGCCAGCATCAGCTCGGTGCGCGCTGCGGTCCAGTCCGGGGTCCAGGGGCGCACAGCCGCAACAATTGGGGCGATGATGGCGGCGACCAGGGCGATGACCATGATCGGGCCGAACACGGCGAGCTGATCGGCCAGGAAGGCCGCCGCCTCGCCGGGGTTGAACATGTCCGCGCCCCAGTTGGCGTTGTCGGCGGTGTGGCTCAATGTGGCGAAATCATTCGCCGCATTCCAGGCCAGATTGCCGCCTGCCGGGACAGCGAACACCGCCAGCGCCAGTACGCCGCGCCAGCTCATCAGCGCCCGGCGCACAGGCGCGTCGACCAGCACCGCCAGAGCGGTCCCGGCGAAAAAGTAAAACGCGGCGTATTTGGCCAGGAAAGCAAAGGCGAGCGACAGGCCCAGCATGACCGCGAAGGGCCAGCCGCCTCCCTCGCGCAGGCGGATCATGGCATAGAGCGCGCCCGACAGGCCGGCCATCAGGGCGGCGTCAGTGGACATGATCCCCGACGATAACCAGACGGCCGGCATCACCGCCCACATCACCGCCGTCATGGCCCCGGCGCGCGGGCCGTACAGGCGCGCCGCCGTCAGGCCGAGCAGGCAGGCGGTGATAGTGTGCAGGAGCGGGGCGAACAGTCGCACGGCCCAGTCCGAATCGCCGAACATGGCGGTGCTCAGCGCGATCAGCCAGGCGATCATGGGCGGCTTGGAGTAATAGCCCCAGTCCAGCTCGCGCGACCACAGCCAGTATTGCGTCTCGTCGGCGTAGAGGCTGCCGGGATTGACGAACAGCGCAGCGGTGCGGACCGCCAGCAAGAGCGCCACCGCTCCGGCGGCCCACAGTATGGGGCCATCCGCCGTCAGCCCGGACGGGCGCTGGGCGGAGGTCGGGCCGGATCGCTCTGTTGTTGGCATGCTCATGAGCGCTTTTTGCGGACCGGTGCGCGGCTTGTCAAAGCGCTCCGGCTCCACTGCCGGGACGGGCGTTGTCAAAAAGCCACGCCTCGACGCTTTGTGAGGCGGTGGCTGCGGACGCAATCAGACGATACCAACAGGCCCCGAGGCGGTATCGTGCTGCAGCGCAGCAATAGATTCTCCTTTTGTCAAAACAGGATAGCGCCTCTCCAACCGCCCGGTTTGCTCCGTGCACTTATTAACGCTCTCCGGGCCTTGCAACAAAAGCTTCACATATTTGTCGTTGATCCGTCAGCGCCACCCCTTAGAGCCCCCCGTGAAGCGTCGGCGTAGTGTCGGCGCCGGCACCTTGGTCGATTAGGGGAACTAAAAAATGGCGATTCTGAAGAAGCTCTCTCTCGGAGCCTCGGCTGTCGCGCTTGCGGCGATGGCGCCGATGGCGGCCGTGCATGCCCAGCAGACCTCCTCGGAGCTGCGCGGCTCTGTTGTGGACGTGAACGGCCAGCCGGTCGTCGGCGCGCGCGTCACCATCGTTCACACGCCCACCGGTTCGGCGAACGTCGCCACCACCGGCGGCTCGGGCCAGTTCGTTCAGTCCGGCCTGCGCGTCGGCGGTCCGTACAACGTGCTGGTCAGCGCGCCGGGCTTTGACGGCGAGGCTGTCGAAGGCCTGACCCTGGCGCCGGGCGCCCAGGCGCCGATCCGCATCACCCTTGCGCCGGCCACCGCCGACGTCGTGACCGTGACCGGCCAGGCCATCAGCCGCGTGGACCTGAACGCGGGCGTGGGCTCGAACTTCACCGCGCGCGACGTGGCCAACCAGCCCTCTCTTTCGCGTGACGTCATTTCCACCCTGAACCGTGACCCGCTCACCATCTCCGGCGGCCCGAACAATCTGTCGGTCGCGGGCGTCAATCCGCGCTTCAACGGCGTGACCATCGACGGCGCGCGCCAGCAGGACAATTTCGGCCTGGGCGACAACACATTCGCGACCTCGCGCTCGCCGATCAACATCGACATCATCGAGTCGGTGTCACTGGTGGCCTCTGACTATTCGGTCACTTCGTCGGGCTTCACCGGCGGCCTGGTCAACGTGACCACGCGCGGTGGTACGAACGAGTTTGATGGCGCCGGTTTCTACTACTACCGTGACCAGGACTTCGTGGGTTCGACCACGTTCGGTGGTGAAGGCAACTTCAACCCTGGCGAGTTCGAAGAAAAGGAATACGGGATTTCGTTCCGCGGCCCGATCCTGCGCGACCGGGTGTTCTTCTCGCTGTCCTATGACCGTTTCGAGACCGCCAGCCAGTCTGACTTCTCGGCCTCGGACGCCGCCGGCGGCCGCGATCCGGCGCTGTACGCTGCTCTGAACCAGATGGTTCAGGATACGTACGGCATCGACATGCTGGGCCGTCCCCAGCAGACCGCCGTGCCGGAAGAGACCGAGCGCTGGTTTGCGCGCATCGACGTCAACATCACCGACAATCACCGTCTCCAGGCGAACTATCAGCGCACAGAAGACGCCGGCGTCAGCAATATCGGCGCGAACAACATGGTGTCGGCCTGGTATGACACGCCGACCCTGCTGGAAAACTACACCGCCCAGCTGTTCTCTGACTGGACCCCGAACCTGTCGACCGAACTGCGCGCCAGCTTCATCGACTATATTCGTGGCCAGAACTGCCGCGCGCCGTCCGATGTCGGCACGCTGGAATTCCGCCTGACCCCGACCAACGTGGCCGGCACCCCGCTCGCGGGCCTGCTGACCTCCAACGCGACGATCACCGGCGGCTGCGACCGTTTCCGCCACGCCAACGAGTATGAAGACCAGCGTCTCCAGCTGTTCGGCAAGGCCGACTACACCTGGAACGACTTCATCTTCTCGGTGGGCGGCGAGTACGAGACCCTCGACCTGTACAACCTGTTTGTCGAGCGTTCGCGCGGCAGATTCATCTTCCAGGGCGCCAATGCCGGTCAGGACATCCTCGACCAGAACGCCAGCATCGAGTACCGCAACGTGCCGTCCAACGTGGCGCGTGAAGGCGCCGCGGAGTGGGGCTACACCCGCCAGTCCCTGTTCGGCCAGGCGCGCTGGCAGGCCATGCCGACGCTCGAATTCACCGGCGGCCTGCGCTATGAGCGCATCTCCACCGATGATCAGCCGACCTTCGATCCGACCTTCGAGCCGGCGGTGGGCTTCGACAACACCACCACCACGGACGGCCTCGACATCATCATGCCGCGCGTCAGCTTCCGTTGGGACGCTGCCGACCGCACGACGGTCTCGGGCGGCTTCGGCCTGTTCGCCGGCGGCGATCCGGGTGTGTGGACCTCGAACGCCTTCCAGGTTCCGGCCGTGTTCGCGGCGGGCAACTTCACCGGCGTGACCGGGCGTAACATCCCGCAGCCCCTGCTGGATCAGGTCGCCAACGGCACGCCGCTGGCCATCGACGCCATCGACCCGAACTTCGAAATCCCGGCGGACTGGAAATACTCCCTGCGCGTCGAGCAGGAGTTCGACCTGGTGTTTGGCGGCTTTGACTTCGGCCGGAACTATGTGGCGACCGCTCAGGTCATCCACAGCCGCAGTGACGTGAGCTTCCTGTGGCGTGAAGCGGCCCAGACCAACCAGCAGCCCTTCGCCCAGACCGGCGTGGCTCCGGATGGCCGTACGATCTATGCGGACCTGAACGCCCTTGGCGTGTCGAACCGCACCATCCTGACCAATGCGTCGGGCGATGAAAGCACGACCTTCACGGTCTCGCTGGCCAATGAGTTCGAGAACGGTCTCGGCTTCTTCGTCTCCTACGCCAACCAGGACATCCAGATGATCACCGAGGGCTCGTCCTCGCGCGGCATCTCGTCCTTCCGCGGTCAGGTTGACTCCGACATGAACTTCCCGAGCCCGCGCACCTCGATCTATCAGATCGAGCATGCGTTCAAACTCGGCGTCTCATTCGAGCGTGACTTCATCCAGGACCTCACCACCCGTGTGGACCTGTTCGGTCAGGTCAACTCGGGAGCGCCCTTCACCTATACCTTCGACACGAACTTCGACAACGCGCTGTTCGGCCGTCCGGGCAATGGCGAAAGCCAGTTTGACAACGCGCCGCTCTACATCCCGACCGCCGGCGATGCCCGCGTCGTGTACGGCGCCGGGTTCAACCAGTCGGCGTTCAACGACTTTGTTGACGCGCGTGGCCTGACCCGTGGTCAGATCCACGATGTCAACTCGGACAATGGTCCGTGGCAGCAGCGCTGGGACCTGCGTATCCAGCAGGACCTGCCGGGCATTCCGGGCGTTGACCGCTTCCTGGGCGACAACCGGTTCAAGCTGGTTCTCGACGTGGAGAACTTCCTGAACCTGCTGAACGACAGCTGGGGCACCCGTGTGAACGCGCCGCGCTTTGGCCAGCGTCCGATCGTGCGGGGCGACCTGGTCCGCGCCGCCGACGTGACGGCTCTTGGTGTCAATGCGGCCCCGGCCCTTACGGGTGATCAGCCGCGCACGGCCTGCGTCGTGGCCACTGACTGCGTGTATCGCTATAACGCCTTCCTTAACAACGCTGCGGTGACCGGCTTCCGGTCCAACCCGGGTTCGGCCTGGTTTGCCCGCGTCGGCATCCGTTACGAGTTCTAATCGAACCTGTAACCGCCGATTGGCGACTGACTATCGGGGGCGGCTCGCAAGAGCCGCCCCTTTTCTTTTACCCTTGCCATGATAGGCGTTGATCCGAGCCATCAGCCCGGAGTCCCGCCCATGACCGCCCTGCGCGTCCCGCACGAGTTCGAACCCCAGCGCGCCATCCACACCCTTTGGCCCGCGGCGGAGGAATTGTGGGAAGAGGATCTCGATCCGGCGCGCGCCGAGTTCGCGGCCTTCCTGGGCCTGGCCGCTGCGCCCGGCGCTGACGGGACCGCGCCAGACATCATCATCTACGCCGCCACGCCCGCCGCCGCCGCTGACGCACGGACCCGCCTGCCGCGCGCGCGCGTCATCGAGGCCACCTATGGCGATGTCTGGGCGCGCGACACGGGACCGGTCTTCGTAAAATGGACGGGCGGACTGCAGGCTGTGCGCATGGTTTTCAACGGCTGGGGCGGCAAGTACGATCTGCCCGGCGACACAACCATCGGCGCGGACATCGCGCGTCAGACGGGCGCTGCGGAACGTTCGAGCCAGCTGGTCTGCGAAGGCGGGGCGCTGGAGTTTGACGGTGCGGGCAGTGTGATCACCACGCGCCAGTGCGTGCTCAATTCAAACCGCAATCCCGGCTGGACCGAGGCGCAGGTGGAGGCCGAGTTCGCCCGCCTGTTCGGCGTGACCAATGTGATCTGGATTGATGAAGGTCTCATTGGCGACCATACCGACGGCCATGTGGACAATATCGCGCGCTTTCTGAGCCCCGGCGTGGTGGCCTGTCAGGCGCCGTCAGGCCCGGACGATCCCAATGCCGCAATCCTGGACGCCATCGCCCGCCAGTTGGCCAGCGCGCGGGATGCGTCGGGCAAGGCGCTGCAGGTCGTGCGCATTCCCTCGCCCGGCTTTGTCGAGCACGCTGAGGGCGGTCCTGCCGCGGCGTCGCACATGAACTGGGTCGCCGGCCCGAAGCATCTGGTCATGCCGGCCTATAATGAACACGCCGACGCCGCGTTGAAGGCGCTCCAGGGCGCGTGTGCGGATCGTATAGTTGTCGCCAGTGCGTCCAGTGCTATCTTGACGGGGGGAGGATCTTTCCACTGCGTGACGTGTAACGAGCCGCTGTAACGGGAAATCCCTTTGATGAACCCCATCCTGCTTCTGGCGCTGAGCGCCTCGCTCGGCCTCTCCGACGAGACGCCGCCGCCTGAGGGCGATGCCGGCGCGGCCTTGCCGGGCGAGGCGGAAGCTGCTGAAGCGGCGGCGGCTGCTGCCCCGGAAATCGACCTGCCGGCGCTGGACTACTTTGAGCCGCTGATGGCCCGCCTGGAGCAGGCGGCCGGGTTCGAGCGCTCGGTGGGCATGGCCATCGCGGTGCTGGAGCATGGCGAGCCGGTGCTGATCTACACAGCGGGCGAGACCTCGGCCGGGTCGGGCGAGATGGTCACCGCAGACACGCAGTTTCGCGCCGCATCGCTGAGCAAGGGCTTTACCGGCGTGCTGTTGGCATTGCTGGAGCATGAGGGCCAGCTTGATCTCAACCGCGCCGTTCCGACCCGGGCCCTGCGCCTGCGCGCGCCGCGCCAGCCCACCTGGCTGGAAATCCTGACCCATCGCACCGGTCTGCCGCGCAACGCCTATGACACACTGATCAATGACGGGCGTGACGCCGCCTATGCGCGCTCGCAGCTGGCGGACGTGAATCTCGTTTGCCAGATGGGCAGTTGCTACACCTATCAGAACGTTGCGTTCTCGGCGCTGGAGCACCTGGTCGAGGAGACGACGGGGCTGACTTATGCGGCGGCGCTGCGCCGCTATGTTTTCGATCCCTACGGGATGGATGGCGCGGGCGTGGGCGTGGAAAGCCTGCTCAATTCAGTGAGCTGGGCGGCCCCCCATCGCGGCTGGGCGCGCACCGCGGACGCCCCCGGCAGTCCGCAGTCGAACTATGACGTCATGCCCAGCGCCGCGTCGGTGACAGTCAGTCTCAATCACCTGATCGCCTGGGTGCAGGCGCATTTGCGGCCTGAGGCCGAGGGCGGACTGCCCGATGCGGTCAAGGCCCGCGTGTTCACCCCCTATACCGAAACCCTGCGCGAGACACGGGGCCTCGGCGGCGTGCGCGAGCGGGTCAGCGAAACCCATTACGGCATGGGCTGGCGCATCTATCACTGGGGTGATCGCCGCCTGATCGCCCATGCGGGCTATCTGTCGGGCTACGGCGCCCAGATCGTGATGGAGCCGGAGACCGGCTTCGCCTTCATCGGTCTGTGGAACTCCGATGGCCGCGCGCCCTGGCGGCTGTGGCCGACGGTGATGGATCTGCGCACCGGCGACGGGCCGGGCGAATGGATCGACGAAATCCGCAACTGATACGCTGAAGGCCGCAGCAGTGGCGCCATGAAAAAACCCGCCAGGATGTCCCTGGCGGGTTTTGGCGTTCGTGGCGCGGTGACCGGCCTAGTTCAGCCGGTCTTTCACATCCGCAATGCCGGTTTTCACCAGCTTGGTGCGCTGGGGCTTGGTCAGACCCTCGGTGAGCAGGGTGCGGGCCGCGTCCACTGCCAGGTCAGCGGCGAGGCCGCGCACATCCTTGGCGGCCTGGGCCTGAGCCTGGGCGATGCGCTGCTCGGCCATGGCGGTGCGGCGTTCGATGCGCTCGGCGATCTCGGCCTGGGCCTGCTCGCGCAGATATTCGGCCTCGGCGCGCGCCTTTTTGATGATCTGCTCGGCTTCCTCAGCGGCTTCGGCGTGCTTGCGCTCATAGGAGGCCAGCAATTCCTGGGCTTCCTCGCGCAGGCGGCGCGCCTCGTCCAGCTCGCCGCGGATCTTCTCCGCGCGGTCATCCAGCAGCTTGCCCACCGTCTTGTGGACGCCTGCGAAGAATAGGATGACGAAGAAGCCGATGAGGCCGACAAAGGCCCAGAACGTGGTGTCGTTGAGCAGATAGGTCATGGCTTAGCCCTTGCGCACGGCGTCGACGGCCTTTTCGGCGTCGCTGTCGGTCACGTCCAGTCCGGCGAGGCGTTCGGTGATCGCGGCGGCGGCGCCGGCGGCGATGGAGCGCACCTCTTTAAGCGCCGCGTCGCGGGCTTCGCGGATGCGCGCTTCGGACTCAGTCTGCTGGGCGTCCAGGCGGGCGTCCGCCTCACGGACGGCTTCAGCGATCTCCGCGTCGGCTTCGGCCTTGGCGCCAGCGGCCACGCTCTGGGCGCGGGCGCGGGCGTCGGCCAGTGATTTTTCGTAGGCGCGCACGGTCTCGTTGGCCTGATCGCGCATGGACGCAGCGGCGTCCAGATCATCGGCGATACGATCACGCCGCTCCTCGATCGCTCCGCCGATGCGCGGCAGGACGAAGCGCGACAGCAGGAAATAGAGAACGGCGAAGCTGATCGCCAGCCAGAACAGCTGGGATGCAAAATAAGTCGGATCGAACGGCGGGAAGGCCGCTTCCGCGTCTATCGGCGCGGTATCGATGGTTTGCGGCGCCGTCACGGGCGTCTCTCCTCTAACCGAGGCAAGCAGGGTAGTGACGATGGGCCTGACGCGCGATGGAGTTCGCGCGCCCGGCCATGCACCGTCGTGTCACGCTGTGGCCTAGACCACAAACAGCAGCAGCAGGGCGATCAGCAGCGAGAAGATGCCCAGCGCTTCGGTCACGGCGAAACCGAAGATCAGGGTGCCGAACTGGCTCGCGGCGGCGCCGGGATTGCGCAGGGCGCCCTGAAGGAAGCTGGAGAAGATATTGCCCACGCCCAGGGCGGCGCCGAGCATGCCGAAGGTGGCCAGGCCAGCGCCAATGTATTTAGCTGCTTCCGCTTCCATGATGTTACTCCTCGTAGATGTTCGGTGCGGATGAAGGAAAAGGCTCCGGGCGCCCCTAGTGATGACCAGGGTGGAGCGCGTCGGACAGATAGATACAGGTCAGAACGGCGAACACGTAGGCCTGGAGGAACGCCACCAGGAATTCCAGCGCGGTCAGCGCAACGACCATGACCAGCGGGGCCACGGCGCCGAGAACGCCCAGCGCTCCCACCGAGCCCAGCATGACGATGAAGCCGGCGAACACCTTCAGAAGGATGTGGCCGGCCAGCATGTTGGCGAACAGACGAACCCCGAGGGTCACCGGACGGGACAGGAAGGAGATGACCTCGATGGGGAACACCAGGATGTAGAGAACCGGCGGCACGCCGGACGGGAAGAAAATCTTGAAGAATTTCAGACCGTTCTTCATCACGCCATAGCCCACCACGACCAGCATGACCAGCATGGCCAGCGCGAAGGTGACGATGATGTGGCTGGTGAAGGTGAAGCCGTAAAAGCCCGGCGCCGGGAAGTAGGGCATCATGCCCAGCATGTTGCCCATCAGGATGAAGGCGAACAGGGTGAACACGAAGGGGAAGAATTTCAGCCCGTCATCGCCCGCCGTGGAGCGGATCATGCCGGCCACGAACTCATAGAGCATCTCGGCGACTGACTGGGACCGGCCCGGCACCAGGGCGCGCTTGGACATGGCCAGCGACAACAGCCCCGACACCAGCACCACCGACGCCACCATGAAATAGCTGGAATTGGTGAAGGACAGATTCAGCCCGCCAATCGTCAGATCGGCGATCGGGTTGATCTCGAACTGTTTGATCGGGTTAGTCGCGTCGGCCACGCCCCGCCCCTTGTGTCACGAACGCGCGCGGCGCGTCCCCTTGGCTGTCATTCAAACCGGTCAGTCGCCGCTGGCGTTGCTGTTGCGGTTCATCTCATTGACGGCGCGCACCATATTCAGCGTGCCCGCCGCGAAACCCAGTATCACTCCGGCCATCAATCCCCAGGGCGACCATCCCGCCAGCCAGTCGACCGCAAAGCCGAGCACTGTGCCGGTGATCACCCCGCCGAGAAATTCCGATCCGTAACGCAGACCCTGGCTCCAGCCGGATGCCTGCTGTTTCGCCTCCCGGGCGCGCCGTTCCTCAAGCTTGGCGTCAAGCCTGCGCTCAAAGTCGTCGCGATCGGCATGGTGCGGATTCGGGTCGTCTTGGCGGGACATAAGTGACCGTTTGCCCGGCAGGGACCTCCCTGTCAGGCGCGCGCACCCTATAAGCGGTCCCCCACCCTGTCAAGCAAGGTCAACGGCGCTCTTAATCATTGAAATAAAACAGTTTTCTCGCCTATTCGGCAGCCAGCATCGCTTCGGCCGCCCGCAGGTTCACCGAGACCAGCTGCGAGACGCCGCGCTCGCCCATGGTGACGCCGAACAGACGGTCCATCCGGCTCATGGTCACGGGGTTGTGGGTGATGACCAGGAAACGCGTATCGGTCATGGAGCGCATCTCCTCCAGCATGGAGCAGAAGCGGTCCACATTGGCGTCATCGAGGGGCGCATCCACCTCGTCGAGCACGCAGACCGGCGCCGGATTGGCCAGAAACACCGCGAAAATCAGTGCGGTAGCGGTCAGCGCCTGTTCCCCGCCGCTCATCAGGCTCATGGTCTCCATCTTCTTGCCCGGCGGGCAGGCATAGATTTCCAGACCCGCTTCCAGCGGATCGTCATTCTCGGTCAGGGCGAGCTCGGCGCGCCCGCCGCCGAACAGGGCGGAGAACAGGGTCTGGAAATGGCGGTCGACCACCTCGAATGCGTCAAGAAGCCGCGCCCGGCCTTCGCGTGACAGCGTATCGACGGCCTTGCGCAGGCGGGCCACCGCTTCCATCAGCTCGTCATGCTCGTGCGCCAGGCGCGCCCGCTCGGCTTCCAGTTCCTGGGCTTCAGTGTCAGCGCGAAGATTGACGGCGCCCAGCCGCTCGCGGGTCAGGCGGGCCTCATCCAGGCGGCGCTCCAGCTCCTGACTGGACAGGGCGCTGAACTCGCTGTCGGCGGCGCCGGGCGCCAGGGTCTCGGGCGTTTCGCCGGTGGCGTCGGTCAGGCGCGCCGCCGTCTCCGCCAGCCGTTCACGTGCGCCGGCCAGGCGCGCCTCGGCGCCGGCGCGCGCTTCACGCGCCGTGGCGGCGGCGCCTTCGGCCTGACGCAGGTGCGAATCGGCTTCGCGCTGGGCGCTTTCGGCTTCGGCCACCGCGTCGCGGGCGGTGCGGGCGGCCTGTTCAGCCTTTGCCAGCGCGTCCAGCAGGGCCGGGCGCTGGGCTTCCAGCGCATCAGGGCGGGCGCGGGCGGCGTCCAGTTCGCCGGTGGTCCCGGTCAGTTGTGCGGTCAGCGCCGCGCGCCGGGCGCCGGCATCGGCCTCGCGCCGTTCCCAGTCGGCGGTTTCGCGCTCCAGCGAGGCCAGGCGGTGGCGGCGTCCTTGCGCGTCCCGCTTGATCGTCTCCAGCGCCGCGCGGGCGTCGGCGGCGGCGCCGCGGGCGCGCTCGGCGCGGGTGCGCGCGCTGTCGAGCGCCGTCATCCCGTCATCTTCGGCTTCAGCCGCCGTGACGGCGGCAGCGGCGGTTTCGGCATCGGCGCGCGCGGCCGCGAGGCGGTCTTCGGCCGCCTTGAGAGCGTCGACCAGTCCGGCCCGGCGCGCCTCGGCGCGGGCGGCGTCGGCGCGGGCTGCAGACAGGGACTGCTCACCAGCACGAAGCGCGCGTTCGGCTTCAATGGCGGTTTCGCGGGTGCGGGCGGCGGCGCGTTCGGAGTCGCTGAGAGATTCGCGCGCCCCTTCGGCTGAGGCTTCCAGAGTCTCGGCATGGGCGCGGGCGGCGTCGAGCTGAGGCCCGAGCGCAGCCAGCTGGTTCAAGGTTTCCAGGCGCACGGCCGCTGCGCCCGGCGCGCCGGCATCGGCCGCATAACCATCCCAGCGCCGCAGGGCGCCGCTGGCGGTGACGAGGCGCTGACCGGGTTTCAGGTCTGCCGTCAGGCGGTCGAGATCGGCGTCGTCCACAACGCCGATGGCGGCCAGCCTGATGGAGAGAGCGGCGGGCGCGCGCACATAGTCGCTCAAGGGCTTGGCGCCAGCGGGCAGGGCGGCGGCTTTCACGCCACCCTCTGTCCAGCGGCGCGCGGCTTCGGGGCTCAGGCCGGCTTCCAGATCTTCGCCCAGGGCGGCGGCCAGCGCCTGCTCATAACCTGCGTCCGCTGTGACATCGTCCAACGCCCGGTCGCCGGTTTCGCCGGGCGCCAGCAGGCGCTCCAGGCTCGCCTGTTCACGCTCCAGGGCGATCATGTCGCCGCGCGCATCGCGGGCTGCGTCCCTCGCTTCGCCTGCGCGGTCGCGCAGATCAGTGAGGGCGGATTCAGCTGTGGCGAGGGCGTCGCGGGCGGCTTCCAATGCCGCGGCCCGCTCGCCGACATCCGCTTCCAAAGCGCTCAGATCAGGGCCGTCCTGCGCCCCGGCGCGCTCCAGCGCGGTGCGGGCGGCCTCCGTTTCGCGCTCCAGCCGGTCAGCGCGCTGGCGGGCCTGTTCGGCGTCGCGCCGCGCGCCCTGCAGGCGGGCGCGGAAATCGGCGCAGGCGGCGCCGGCGGCGTCCAGATCGGCTTCGGCCTTCTGGCGTGTCGTATCCGCGTCGGCGAGCGCGGCTTCGGCGCGCGACTGGGCAGGGGCGTCGGCGCGGGCCTGTTCGCGCAGCCCGTTCATCTGACCTTTCAGGCGGGCCAGCGCGGCGCGCGCCTCTTCGTGGAGTTCCGCTTCGCGGGCCTCGGCGGCCTGCAGCTCGGTGAGGCGCGTTTCGAGCCGCGTGATGGCGTCTCTGGCCGCGTCGATATCGCGGTCCAGCTGATCGCGGGTGCGTTCGGCCAGGCGTAGCGCCGCAGCGGCTTCGGCCTCGCCCTCGCGTAAAGGCTGGACGCGCGCGGCGGCGTCTTCCGCTTTCGATGTGGCGGCGGCGGCGGCGCGCAGGGCGGTGTCGGCCTCGGCGCGGGCGGCCTCAAGGGCGGTTTCGGCCACAGCTACGGCGTCGCGCGCCTCGCTCCACCGGCGCAGCCAAAGCAGGCTTTCATACTGGCGGATGGTCTGGGACAGCTCGCGATAGCGCCCGGCCTGACGCGCCTGGCGTTGCAGGCTGGCGTGGCGGGCCGCCAGATCGTCCACGATTTCCTGCAGCCGGGCGAGATTGGCCTCGGCGGCGGTGAGGCGCAGCTGGGATTCGCGCCGGCGCGCGCGCAGACCCGCCACGCCGGCGGCTTCTTCCAGGACCCGGCGGCGGTTTTCCGGCTTGGCGCTGATCAGCTCGCTGATCTGCCCCTGACGCACCAGGGCAGGCGAGTTGGCGCCCGTGCCCGCATCAGCGAACAGGAGCTGCACGTCCTTGGCGCGCACCTCCTCGCCATTGACCTCATAATCCGATCCCTTGCCGCGCGTGATGCGGCGCACGACTTCCAGGATTTCCGCATCGTTGAAGCGGGCGGGCGCGCGCCGGTCTGAGTTGTCGATGGTGAGGGTGACTTCGGCCCGGTCGCGTGAGGCGCGGTTATCGGTGCCGGAGAAGATCACGTCCTCCATGCCGCCGCCGCGCAGCGACTTGGCCGAGGTCGCGCCCATCACCCAGCGCAGCGCTTCAAGCAGGTTGGACTTGCCGCACCCGTTGGGCCCGATGATTCCGGTCAGGCCGGGATCAATGCGCAGCTCCGTCGCGTCGACAAACGACTTGAAGCCGGCAAGGCGCAGTTGGGTGAACTTCACCACACCCTCCGTTCACGCCGCCGCCCGCCCTGTGCAGGGCCCAAAGGTCTATCCGGCGTCACCATCCGACGCTTCGGGCGCAGCCGGTTCAGCGGTCACACCTTCGCGAGCCAAGAAGTACGCGATGATTCGCTCCATCGTGTCAGCGTCATAATCATGGGTGATCACGCCCTGATCATCGCTGATGGCGCGGCCATTGACGCCAAAGGCCAGAGCCGGACGCCGGCTTGCATCCAGCGTTCCATCGGGATGCTCCACCGTTTCCAGCGTGACGCCGTTGATGATGAAGCTGGGCGTGCCGCGAATACCGTCGCGCCCGGCCTGCTCGTTGGCGTCGAGCACTTGCTGGTAGATGTCGTTATTGGTCATGCAGGCCTGGAACTCGGCGTCGCTGAGGCCTGCGGTGCGCGCGATGGTGCGGAACTGCGCCTGGGCGCGGCCCTGACCCTGTTGCAGCGCGGCGCCCAGCGCCTGTTGCTGGGCGAACAGAAGATCGAGCACGTCGAAATAGCGCTCTTCCGGCGCGCAGCGCGCCAGCATGAAGCCCGGGGTGGCCAGCGCGGGCAGGCCCGTGATCATTTCGCGGAACACGTAGCGCACCTGGCCGCTTTCCACATACCGGTCCATCGTGGGCTTGCCATTCGCATGATAGTAGGCGCAGGCCGGGCAAGCGGTAGAGGCGTATTCGATGATGGTGAGTGGGGCGTTGGGGTTGCCCTTGGCGAAATCGCCCTCGCGCTCATACTGCGAGCGTCCGTCCGGGGTCGCGCCCCCGCATCCGGTGAGCACCAGGCCGGCGGCCAGCGCCGCCGTGCCGATCAGGCGTGACATGGACATCATCATTCGGTCTCTCTCTGCGGGCGCGGCGTCGGGGCGGGGCCAAGTTTGACGCCCTCATGTTCCTCCACCGCGCGCTGAAACTCGGCCATGATCGTATCAAGACTTTGGCCCGGCGTGTCCAGACCGGGCGGCGCCGCAGTCGCGGCTTTTCGCGCCGGCGGGGTGGAGACTGAGCCGCCCAGCGACCCCTGCACAATGCGCAGGCGCTTGGGCGCGCGGCCCGCATAGCGCGCGACGCGTTCGAGAATGCGCGCCGACTGCGCCTCCACCAGCGCGGCGGCGGGCCCGCGCGCGCGCACCACCAGGGTCAGCCCGCCCGCGCCGCCCTGCATTTTCTCCGGTCTGGAATGGGCGGCCAGCGGCGCGCCGACAATCTCCGCCCAGTGCTCGGCCAGTTCGGCGACGCCCGGCCCGTGATGCACCGCCAGGGGTTTCAGCACCCGCGCCAGCGCCGCCGCCGCCGCCGGGGGCGGGGCGATAGCCGGCCGTCCGCGATGGCGCTGGGCCCATACCCAGGCCTGCGCGCTGGCGTCCGCATCGGATGCGACCGGGCGGCGTCTGCCGCTTGACGGATGGGTCGGGCGTTTCATGCTGGCGAGGATCGCCCCCGCAGGCCGCTCTGGCAAGCGGGCGCCGCCACAAAACCGCCTGTGACATGAGCTCCAAGCCCGCTTCCGCCTCCTCTTCCACCCTGTCACGCGACGATGCGCCCGCCCTGCGCGCGGCGCTGCTGGACTGGTATGACCGCGAGGGCCGGACCCTGCCCTGGCGAGTGCGGCCGGAAGACCGGGCGCGGGGCGTCACTGCCGATCCCTACGCCGTCTGGCTGTCGGAGATCATGCTGCAGCAAACCACAGTGCCCCACGCCACGCCCTACTGGACGCGCTTCCTCGCGCTGTGGCCAACCGTTCATGATCTGGCCAACGCGCCGCGCGAGGATGTGATGGCGCAGTGGGCGGGGCTTGGATACTACGCCCGCGCGCGCAATCTGCACGCCTGCGCGCAAATGGTTTCAAACGAGCTGGGCGGTGTCTTCCCCAGCGATCTTGAGGCGCTTCGCGCCCTGCCGGGAATTGGCGAGTACACCGCCAACGCCATCCGCGCCGCCGCGTTCGATCTGCCCGCCAGCGTCGTGGACGGCAATGTGGAGCGGGTGATCACGCGCCTGTTCGCGATCGACGCGCCGCTGCCCGGCGCCAAGGGCGTGATCCGCGATCACGCCGCCCGCCTCGCCGATCCGGATCGTCCTGGCGATTACGCCCAGGCGATCATGGATCTGGGCGCCACCGTGTGCACGCCGCGAGGGCCCGCCTGCCATGCCTGTCCCTGGGCCGGGGCCTGCGCGGCGCGGGCAGCGGGCGAGATGGAGCGTTATCCGGTCAAGGCGGCGAAGAAAGCCCGGCCGGTGCGCCACGGGCTGGTGTTCGTGATTTTGCGCGGCCCGGCGGGGCGGCGCGAGCTCTATGTCCGCCCCCGCCCTGACAAGGGTTTGCTCGGCGGCATGCTGGAAGCGCCGGGCAGTGGGTGGCTGGAAGATGTGAGCGCGTTGCCGTCAGTCGTGGCGGCGGCGCCGGCGCCGCTGGGTTGGCGCAAGGCGGGGGCGGTGTCCCACGTATTCACGCATTTCGCGCTGGAGCTGGATGTCTATGCGGCTGAGGCGCCGGTGAGCTGGCGCGGGCCGGACGCGCAGGGGCGCTGGGCGCCCGCCGAGCCGCTCTCCGCCTCGGGCCTGCCGAGCGTCATGAAGAAGGCGGTGCGCGCGGCGCTCTAAGTTATTGACTGCCCTTTGTCGTAAAATCTTTAATTGATTAATTTAGCCCATAAAAATAAGATTAAGATAATTTATTACTAAGGGGGGGGCTCTTAAATGTATTCTATACGTAAACTATTAATAAATTCAGGCATCATTTTTTCGATTGCTGTAATTAATATAATTGTAATTGCCAGCAATTCCTTTAGTCAATCTCTGAATGGCCCCTTCACTATCAGTGAAAGGGGCTCTAATACATTTAGTCACTCATCATCTGACAGATACAAGTATATTGTTTACTCGGTTTATCTGAATTCAGGGAGTGTTGGCATCGTTGGGTTCCGTCGCACTTCAGGCATCGGGAACAACGATATCAGGGTTGGAACGGGCGTTGCGCCGAGCAATGCTTGGCGCGCATCCGTCACCGGGGTCGTGGCGTCTGACACGACGAACGACCAGTTCGGCGATATCCTGATGTTTGCCAATGATGGTTCTTCGGGACGCCGCTATTATCTGGAAGCATGGTCGGTTGACGACCGTCCTGGAACTTGGACCGTCAGGTATACGAGTTTCAATGTCGGTGAAGCTATCGGGCAGGCGATCGGCTCCGCTGCTGTGGAATGGCTGATCGTCTGTGGTGTGATGAATTCGTGCAATACGAATCAGTCTGAGGCTAATCGAAACGTCGGCCGGGCCCTGGATTTAGGCATGTCTGTCTTGCAGCGGGACAATGTCTGCAGCGTTGGAACTGATTTCGTGGTGAACGAAGTGCGAAATGAGCTGGCGCGTGAGTTGGGTCAAGGATTTGCTTTGATGGCGCTGACCGCCTTTGTGCGCGAGTTTGTGTCGGACGTAGCGTGGGCGCAGTGCTACTGACCCCGGATTGAGGCCGTCTCCAGGCTACGCCCCTTCCATCTGCGCCCTTATGCGGGCGCGCAGCACGTCGATGGGGGCGAGCTGTCCCGACTGGCGCACATGCCAGAACGTCCAGCCATTGCACGCCGGCGCGCCCTGGACATGGGCGCCCATCTGGTGGATCGAGCCGGTCTCGCCGCCCGCTGTCACCGTGCCGTCGGGACGCACGCGGGCCGTGCGCCGCCCCTGCGCGCAATACAGCGTGTCGCCGGCTTTCAGCAGGCCCGCCTCCACCACAGCGCCGAAGGGAATGCGCGGCAGTTCGCGCTTGGACTGGGTGACTTTCAGGTCGGCGTCGGCGGTGGGGCTGATCGCCGCGATGCGCCGCCTTGCGATGTCGGCATAGCCCTCATCGGCGTCAATGCCGATGAAGTGGCGGCCCAGCTTGCGCGCCACGGCCCCCGTCGTGCCGGTGCCGAAGAACGGGTCCAGGATAATGTCGCCGGGATTGGACGTGGCCAGCAGCACGCGGTGCAGCAGCGATTCCGGTTTCTGGGTCGGATGCGCCTTGCGCCCGTCGGCGGCTTTGAGGCGCTCGCCCCCTGCGCAGATCGCCAGCGTCCAGTCAGAGCGCATCTGCACCCCGTCATTGAGCGCTTTCATGGCGGCATAGTTGAAGGTGACGCGCGAGGCCTTGGTCTTGCCGGCCCAGATCAGCGTTTCGTGGGCGTTGGTGAAGCGCGTGCCCTTGAAATTCGGCATCGGGTTGGACTTGCGCCAGATCACGTCATTGTGGATCCAGAAGCCCATGTCCTGCAGGAAGGCGCCGACGCGGAAAATGTTGTGATAGCTGCCAATGGTCCACAGCGCGCCATCGGGCTTGAGCACCCGGCGCGCCTGTTCGAGCCAGGCGCAGGAGAACAGGTCGTAATCGTCGAAACTGCCGATCTGGTCCCAGTCATCGTCCACCGCGTCGACGCGCGAATTGTCCGGCCGGTGCAGATCGCCGCCCAGCTGCAGATTATAGGGCGGGTCGGCGAAGACGAGGTCGACGCTCTCGTCAGGAAGGCCCGCCATCACCTCCACGCAATCGCCGACCAGAATCTGATCGACCGGGAGATTGTTTTTGTCTGCGCCTGACACCGGTTCGCCTCGCGTTTGGAAACTCGTCACGAGCACAGGCATGAATCAGTCCGGCTTACCCGTTGGTTAAACCGGATTCATCATACGCCGCGCAAAGCCGCTTTTTCGCCAGGCGGCGCGCACGGGGGCGTAGCTTAGCCGATGGAGGGGGCAGGGACCTAACGCCTCGAGGGCGGCGCGGTGAACGGGGCTGGGATAGCCCTTGTGGCCGGCGAAGCCATAGCCGGGAAAGCGCGCCTCGGCCTGCGCCATCAGCGCGTCGCGCACGGTCTTGGCGATGATGCTGGCCGCGGCGATGGCCGGCTCGCTGGAATCTCCGCCGACAAGGGCGCGGGCGGGGCAAGGCAGGCCCGGCGGGACCTGATTGCCGTCGATCAGGATAAGCTGCGGCGGGCGCATGAGCCCCGCCGCCGCGCGCGCCATGGCCGCCAGCGTGGCGTGCAGAATGTTGAGCCGGTCAATCTCGGCGGGTTCAGCCAGCGCGATGCTCACCATCGCCTCGGCGCGGATGACCGCCGCCAGCGCCTCGCGCCGCCTGGCCGTGAGCTTCTTGGAATCGTCGAGCTGATCCAGCGCGGAAAACCCCGCCGGCAGGATCACCGCAGCGGCCACGACGGGCCCCGCCAGGGGGCCGCGGCCGGCTTCGTCGATGCCGGCGATCAGCGTTTGAGTCATGCGTACCCCCGCCCTGAGCTCACCGGATTCGAGTGAGTCGTACGGGGCCATCCTAGAACAAACTCATCTGTGCGTTCTCCGCCAGCGGGCGCTGGAACAGGTCGGTGCGCAGCGCCGTCCTTGGCCCGTCAAGCTCATACCGGCGCGCGGCGGCGCGGAAGCGGGTGGCGATAAGGTCTGCGACAGGGCCTTCGCCGACGCCGCGCACATGCCAGCGGGCGTCGTAATCCTTGCCGCCGCGGGTCTGGCGGATGAGGCTCATGATCTTGCTCGCGGCGTTGGGGCGGTGGAGGGCGAGCCAGTCCTTGAACAGATCGCGCACCTCCAGCGGCAGGCGCAGCAGCACATAGCCGGCATCGCGCGCGCCGGCGCCAGCGGCGGCCTCCAGCAGCGCCTCGGTCTCGTGATCATTGAGGCCGGGAATGATGGGCGCGGTCATCACGGTGACCGGCACGCCGGCGTCTGTCAGGGCGCGGATCGCGTCCAGCCGGCGCCGGGGCGTGGCCGCGCGCGGCTCCATGGCGCGGGCCAGTTTCGCGTCCAGCGTGGTCAGCGAGATGGCGGCTTTCGCCAAGCCCAATTCGGCCAGCTGGCCCAGCAGATCAAGATCGCGCACGATGCCAGCCGACTTGGTGATCACGCTGACGGGATGGCGGAACTCCAGGCACACCTCCAGAAGGCGCCGGGTCAGGCGCAGCTGGCGTTCCACCGGCTGATACGCATCGGTATTGGCGCCGATGAGGAGGGGTTCGGGCTGATAGCCGCGCTTGCGGAAGGCGGCTTCGAGAAGGTCCGCCGCGCCGGGCTTGAAGAAGAGCCGGCTTTCAAAATCAATGCCTGCCGAATAACCCCAATAGGCGTGGCTGGGCCGGGCGTAGCAATAGATGCAGCCATGCTCGCAGCCGCGATAGGGATTGATCGAGCGGTCAAAGCTGATGTCGGGGCTGTCATTGCGGCTGATAATGGTGCGGGTATTGTCCTTGATCAGCGTGGTGCGCAATTTGGGCGCGGCCTCGTCAGCGCCGCTCCAGCCGTCATCAGCGGGTTCGCGGGTCTGACGCTCGAACCGGCCCGCATCATTGGAGGCCGCGCCCCGCCCGCGCGGCCGCAAGGGCTCAGGCAGAGGCATGGCGGCGCGGGCAGGGGTCAGGGGCGGGCTCATGGGGCTGAAGCTGACTCCAAAAACGGAACGTAGCAAGAACAAAATCCGGTTGACTTTCACCAGGACGCACGGTTCAACCATCGCCATGGGCGCGCTGGTCATTGTCATTCCAACATTAAACGCGGCTGGAGGACTGGCGCGCACGCTGGACAGCCTGTCGCCGGCGCGCCGGGCGGGGCTGCTGCGCGCCGTGATCATCTCAGATGGCGGGTCGGACGACGCGACGCTGGAGATCGCGCGCAAGGCGGGTTGCCGGATCGTGACCGGCGCGCGCGGGCGCGGCGCGCAGCTGGCGGCGGGGGCGCAGGCGGCGCGCGCGATCACTGGCGCTAACGACTGGCTCCTCTTCCTCCACGCTGACACCGTGCTGCAGCCAGGCTGGGCGCGCGAGGCGGCGAGTTTTTTCCAAACCCATGCCGGGCGCGACCGGGCGGGGTATTTCCGCTTTGCGCTGGATGATTTTTCCCCCGCCGCGCGCCGGCTGGAGGCGGCGGTAGCGGCGCGGTGCGGCGCGTTCGCGCTGCCCTATGGCGATCAGGGCCTGTTGATCGGGGCGGAGTTTTATGACCGGATCGGCGGCTACAAGCCCATGGCCCTGTTTGAGGACGTGGATATCGTGCGCCGCATCGGCCGGCGGCGATTGGCGCGCTTACGCAGCGCGGCGGTGACCAGCGCGGCGAAGTTCCGCGCTGAAGGCTATGGCCGCCGCTCGCGGCGCAATCTGGTGCTTCTGGGGCGGTATTTCCTTGGCGCTGATCCGGCCCGGCTTGCACAAGTCTACCGGGCCTGATGCGCCCGGTCCTGGTGATCTTCGCCAAGGCCCCCGTAATCGGCGGCGCCAAGACGCGGCTGGCGCGCGGCATCGGCAAGGTCAGCGCCTGGCGGATCTATCGCGCCATGACGGCGCGGCTGGTGCGGCGGCTGAATGATCCGCGCTGGCGCCTCGTGCTGGCCATCGCGCCGGACCGGGCTGTGGCGCGGCGCTTTCCCGGCGTCTGGCCGCAGGGCGTGGCGCGGGCGGGGCAGGGCGGCGGCGATCTGGGCGAGCGGCAGGCGCGGGCGTTTTCGCGGCGAGGGCCGGTCTGCGTGATCGGCACCGACGCACCCGACGTGTCGCGCGGCGATATCGCTGCGGCGTTCGCACAGCTGAAGCGCCATGACGCGGTGATCGGCCCGGCCGAGGATGGCGGCTACTGGCTGCTGGCGCTGAACGGCCCGGCGCCGCGCGGCCTGTTTGACGGCGTGCGCTGGTCCCATCGTGAGACGTGCAGCGATCTGGAAGCGCGGCTGACGGCCAGCGGGTTGTCCATCGCCCGCCTGCGCACCTTGCGGGATGTGGACGAGGCGAGTGATCTCAGGCGTCCTGACCGTCAAGGCGCGTCTTGAGGCTCAGCAAATCCTCCCACGCGCGCGCCTTCTCCTGCGGACGGCGCAGTAGGAAGGCCGGGTGGTAGAGGGGCAGGGCCGGGATCGCCGCGCCACCCTCGGGCGTGAAC
This sequence comes from Hyphomonadaceae bacterium ML37, assembly GCA_027627685.1. Lineage (NCBI taxonomy): Bacteria > Pseudomonadati > Pseudomonadota > Alphaproteobacteria > Hyphomonadales > Hyphomonadaceae > Hyphomonadaceae bacterium ML37. Next base: position 2,021,319 of record CP091241.1, on the reverse strand, counting down.
GCGCCCCAGCGTCCGCGCAGGGCCGTGATGCCCACGTTTGAGCGCAGCATGGACTGGGCCGCGATGCCGCCGGCGAACACCAGAAACTCCGGCTTCACCAACGCAATATGGCGCTCGGCGAAGGGGCGGCAGGCGGCGATTTCGCCGTCGGTGGGCTTGCGATTGCCCGGCGGGCGCCAGAACACAACATTGGTGATATAGGCATCCTCGGGGCCGAGCCCGATGGCCGCCAGCATCCGGTCCAGCAACTGCCCGGACCGGCCCACGAAAGGCGCTCCGGCGATATCTTCCTCGCGCCCGGGCGCCTCGCCCACCACCATGACCCGCGCCTTGGGATTGCCGCGCGCGAACACGAGCTGTGTGGCGGTGACTTTCAGCGGGCAGCCTTCGTAAGCGTTTAGCGCGGCTTTCAGCGCATCCAGACTATCGGCCTTGGCTGCGGCGGCGCGGGCGTCCTCGCCGGACGGCGGCGGGGCGCCATAACCGGCGGCGCGGGCGGCCTGGGGCGTGGCGCGGGCCGATTGTGCGGGCGGCTGTTGAGCGGGCGCCGGCGCGCGGCGGGGCTGGCTCTGCCGGGTGCGCTCCTCGGGCAGGGGCGCCAGCACGTCCACGCCGGCCTGATCCCACCACTGGGTCAGGCTTTTCAGCACACGGATGTCTTCTGGGCTTAAGGGGGCGGACATCGGGCCGGGCTCTGCAAGCGATATGGCTGCGGGCGGCGTTCGCCCTAGCTCATGTGAAGGCCCTAGGCTAAGACGGGTTTGAGGCGCGCGCCAGTGACGGCGCTGCGCGATGGGATAGACGGATAGAGTCAGCGGGAGGCGAGTTTGGCCGATCAGACGATTGAGCGCGAAGCTATGGAATATGACGTCGTCATCGTCGGCGCCGGCCCAGCGGGCCTGGCTGCGGCGATCCGCCTGAAACAGGCAGCTGAGGCGGCGGGGCAGGATGTGTCCGTGGCGGTGCTGGAGAAGGGCTCTGAAGTCGGCGCCCACATCCTGTCCGGCGCCGTGCTCGATCCCAAGGCGCTCAACGAGCTTCTGCCCGGCTGGCGCGATGACCCGTCACACCCGTTCGACACCGAGGTGACTGAAGACAAGTTCGTGATGCTGGGCGAGGCGGGGTCGGCCACCATCCCCGGCTTCGCCATGCCGGACTTCATGCACAATGACGGCTGCTTTGTGGGCTCGCTGGGCACGGTGTGCCGCTGGCTGAGCGAAAAGGCCGAAGCGCTGGGCGTGGAGATTTATCCCGGCTTCCCGGCTGCCAGCTATATCGAAGAAGACGGCGCCATCAAGGGCGTGATCACTGGCGATATGGGCGTGGCGAAGGACGGCTCGCACAAGGATTCCTACCAGCCCGGCATGGAGCTGCGCGCCAAATACACGCTGATCGCCGAGGGCGCGCGGGGCAATCTGTCCAAGCAGCTGATCCGCGCCTATGGACTGGACGAGGGCCGCGAGCCGCAGAAATACGGGCTGGGCCTGAAGGAACTCTGGCGCGTGAAGCCGGAGAATTTCCACAAGGGCCGGGTCCAGCACACCATGGGTTGGCCGCTGGACAATTCCACCGGCGGCGGGTCCTTCATCTATCATTTCGGCGACAATCTGGTGTCCGTCGGCTTCGTGGTGCACCTTAATTACAAGAACCCGCACCTGTTCCCGTTCGGCGAGTTCCAGCGCTTCAAGACCCATCCCGAGATCGCGCCGATCTTGGAGGGCGCCGAGCGCCTGTCCTATGGCGCGCGCGCCATCACCGAGGGCGGCTTCCAGTCGGTGCCCAGGCTGGCCTTCCCCGGCGGGGCGCTGATCGGCTGCTCGGCGGGCTTTGTGAACGTGCCGCGCATCAAAGGCAGCCATAACGCCATGAAGACCGGCATGATGGCCGCCGAGGCGGTTGCGGCGGCTCTGGCCGAAGGCCGCGCCCATGACACGCTGGACGCCTACCAGGCGGCCTATGAGTGCAGCTGGGTCCATGCCGAGCTGAAATCCGTGCGCAATGTCAAACCGATGTGGACCAAATTCGGCACGGTGCTGGGCGTGGCGCTGGGCGGGCTGGACATGTGGACCAACCGCCTGATCCCCGGCTTCTCCCTGTTCGGGACGATGAAGCATGGCGGGCCGGACTATGCCGCCACCAAGCCTGCGGCCGACTGCAAGCCCATCACCTATCCCAGGCCCGATGGCGTGCTGACGTTTGACCGCCTGTCCTCGGTGTTTGTGTCGAACACCAATCATGAGGAGGACCAGCCGGTCCACCTCAAGGTCGCCGATATGGATCTGCAAAAGCAGAGCGAGCTGGGCGTCTATGGCGGCCCGTCGGCGCGCTATTGCCCTGCGGCGGTTTATGAGTGGGTGCCTGATGACAAGACCGGCGAGCAGCGCTTCGTAATCAACGCGCAGAACTGCGTGCACTGCAAGACGTGCGACATCAAAGACCCCAACCAGAACATCAACTGGGTCACGCCTGAAGGGGCGGGCGGTCCCAATTACCCCAACATGTGAGGCGTGGAGCGTCCAAGCGTTCCGCGGGTGCCATGCGCACACTGATCATCATCCTGGCCCTGGCCCTGCCGGCCGCGTCCTGCGCGAGCGGGCCGCGATTCCTGACGCCCGACGACGCGCCGCAGACGGCCTATGGCGCCTTCCTGTCGGCGCGGTACGCGGCGCAGATGCGCGATATCGCAGCCTCCGCCGCGTATTACGACGCCGCCTACGGGCATGAGCCCGACCTGCCGATGGTGGCCGACCGCGCGTTCTCCACGGCGCTGATGGCGGGCGATTTTCCGCGCGCGGACCGGCTCGCCGCCGACGCCGGGCGTGAGGGCGGCGTGGGCGGTATCGCCAGCCTCTATGGTCTGGCCGCGCAGCTCGCGGACGGGCGCTCAGCGGCGCCGGACGCCACAGATTACGGCCCGTTCGGCGAGCTGATCGCGATCATGCTGGCCGACTGGGAGCGGGTGCGGCGCGGGCGCGCCTCTGCGGCGGCTGAAGCGGCGTCCGATCATGACATTCCCATGGGCGCGGCGGGGTATCTGCTGATCCATCAGGGTCTGCTGCTGGAGGCGGGCGGCGCGTTTGAGCGCGCCGAGAGCGCCTATCGGGCCGCAGACAATTCGCTGGGCCTGCGCGACTACACCACTGTTCTGCTGGGCGCGTTTCTGGAGCGGCGCGGGCGCCGCGAAGAGGCCGCCGCGCTCTATGAGCGCCAGATCGCGCGCTCCGGACAGGAGGGCGACCCGGAGCTGCTGGCGGCGCTGGCGCGGGTGCAGTCCGGCGGGCGGCCGCCGCGCTTTCCCGACCCGCCGCAGGCCGCCGCGCGCGCGATCCATGGACCGGCCATGCTGCTGATGTCGCGCGCGCCGGTGGAGTTTCCCGTCCTCTATCTGCGCCTCGGCCAACGCCTCGACCCCGGTTTCGACCGCAATACGCTGGCCGTGGCGGATGCGCTGGAATCGCTGGGCCTGTCCACGGCGGCCCGGCGCGCCTATGGCGGCGTAGATGCAGGTCCCTTCGCCGAGCGCGCCGCAATTTCAGGCGCCTGGCTCGATTTCGAAGCGGGCCGCACAGACGCGGCGCTGGCTCGTGCGCGGGCGCTGGGCGGGTCGGCGGCGTCGCCCGGCCTGCGCATGCTGCTGGCCAATCTGTTGCAGGCGACAGGCGATTGCGAGGCGGCGGAAGCCCTGTACATCTCGCTGATCGATGAGGCCGAGGCCGCGGGTGAAGCCGTGGACTGGCGCCATGCCTATTTCGCCGGCAGCTGCAGGCTGTCGCGCGCCGGCTGGGACGAAGCTGCGCCCCTGATGCTGCGCGCGCTGGAGCTGGCGCCGGATCAGCCGGCCGTGCTCAATGATGTGGGCTATTCCCTGATCGTGGAGGGCGGCGAGGTGGAGCGCGGGCTGGACATGGTCCAGCGCGCCGCAGCGCTGGAGCCGGACAACCCGGCCTATCTCGACTCGGTCGGGTGGGGGTTCTACCGCGCCGGCTATCCGGGCGAAGCCGTGGACTGGCTGGAGCGCGCCATCGAGCGGCAGCCCGGCAATCCGGTGATCACCTGGCATCTGGGCGATGTCTATGCGGCGACGGGCCGCGAGCTGGAAGCGGGCTTCCACTGGCGCCGGGCGCTGGAGCTGGACCCGGACCCGGAACTCACGGCGCTGATCGAACGGCGCCTGTCGCTCGGCCTCGAAGCCGGGCCGGTGGAGGCGTCATGAGCCTGTCTCTGCGCGCAGGCGTGGAGCAGTTCGCCCCCGCCAAGGTCAATCTTACACTCCGCGTCGGGCGCGCCCGCGCTGATGGCTATCACGCTCTGGACTCCCTTGTGGTCTTCGCCGACTGGGGCGACACGCTCATCGCCGAGCCTGCCGATGAGCTGACGCTCGCCATCGAGGGCGATCGCGCCGGGGCGCTTGCAGACGAGCCGCATAATCTGGTGCTCAAGGCCGCCTGGGCGCTGCGGGCCGCCGCCGGGCGGCGTGAGCTGGGCGCGCGCCTGACCCTGACCAAGCGCCTGCCCGTGGCGGCGGGACTGGGGGGCGGGTCGTCGGATGCGGCGGCTGCGCTGCGCGCGCTGGCCGCGCTGTGGGACCTGGATTTTTCGCTGCGCCAGCTGGCCGAGATCGGTTCGGCGGTCGGGGCCGACGTGCCGGTGTGCGTGCATGCCCGCGCGGCGCGCATGAGCGGGATTGGCGAGGTGGTGACGCCGCTCGCCGCCTGGCCGGCCTTGCCCGCCCTGATCCTGCATCCGGGCGCTGCACTGTCCACGGGGCCGGTGTTCAAGGCTTTTGATGACGGTGATCCGGCCCCCCTCACTGAGGGCGCGGTGATGGCTGCGGGTGATCTGGAGGGCGCACTGCGACGGCTCTCGGCCGACGCCAATAATCTCGAAGCGCCCGCCCGCAGGCTCTGCCCGGCGGTGGGTGAGGCGCTGGATCTGCTGGCGGATCTGCCCGGCGCGCGCCTGTCGCGCATGTCCGGCTCCGGCGCCAGCTGTTTTGCCATATTCGAGACGCTGGATGCGGCGCGCGAGAGCGCGGCGCTCATCCAGCGCGCCCGGCCCGACTGGACCGCGGCGCCGGTGACGCTGGCGGGGGCGGTATGAGCCTCGCGATTCTCGCCATCATGGCGGCTGCCTTTGCAGCCAGCCTTATCGTGACGGTGCTGGCATGGCGTGCGGGCGTGCTGGACATGCCCAATGCGCGCTCCAGCCATGTGAATCCGACCCCGCGCGCGGGCGGGCTGGGCGTGATGGCGGGGCTGGGCGCCGGGGCGCTCGCCGCCAGCGCGTTCGCGCTGTCGGGCGGGCCGCTGGCGGGGATTCTGATCATCGCCGCAGCCTTCGCCGTGATGGGCTTTGCCGATGACCTGATCACGCTGGGCGAAGCCGGCAAGCTGATCGCCAGCGTGTGTCTGTGCATTGCGCTCGCCGCCGTCGCCGGGCCGGTGACCCATATCCCGGTGGATGGCGCGACGGGTATCAGCCTGCCGGTCTGGCTGGGCTGGGCGGGCTCGGCGCTGTTCGTGTTCGTGGCGGTCAATGCGGTCAATTTCATGGACGGGTCGGACGGCATGCTGCCCGCCGTGATGATCCCGGCGAGCATCGGTCTGGCGGTCGCCGGGCTTGTAGCCGGGGTCAACGCCAGCGTGATTGCCGGCGCCGCGCTGGCGGCGGCGCTGGCGGGGTTCATGCTGTTCAACTGGCATCCCGCGCGCGTGTTCGCCGGTGATGTGGGCGCGCTGGGCGCCGGGGCGGCGTATGCCGGGGGAGCGCTCGCGCTGGCCGGACACGGCTTTCCCGGATCGCTCTGGCTGGCGCCGCTCTTCGTTCTGGTGTTCCTGGCCGATGTGCTGCTGACGCTGCTGCGCCGGGCGCGCCATGGCCGCTTCTCGCTGCAGGCCCACCGCGAGCATGCCTATCAGCGCCTGATCGATGGCGGATGGAGCCACGGGCGCGTGGCGGCGGTCTATGGCGGGCTGACGGTGCTGATTGTCCTGACCGGGCTTGCGGCGGCGCAAGGGCCTGATATTGCGCCGTTTATAGCCTTCTGGATATGGACCGCGATCCTGATTGCGCTGCACATCCTCGCGGGGCGTGTGACCGGCGGCAAACCGGGACCCGGCGCCAAAAACCGTCCTTGAAAAGATATTTTTCTTGCCTGCGCCCTTGCCGTGCGTATAGTCCACCCCACCTTAGGCTCACTAAGAGCATAAGTGCGGCGCGCCCCTCTCCATCCCGCGCCGTTTCTTAGGGCCCGAGAAATGCTCAATTCGAGCAAAAGGAGTTGGCCATGGACGGCATGCATTTCACGACCGGCAATGATTGGCCCGAAGCCGACGCGCTCGTCTATGACGATGCGGTCAAGGTGCGCACCGATCATCTGTACGACCGGGTGAAGGATGTCGTCACGCCCATGGAGTGGCCTGCCTTTGCGCCGCTGATCGACGCCATCAACCGGCTGAAAGTCGAGCGCGGCGCGAGCATCCTGGCGCACAACTACATGACGCCGGAAATCTTCAACTGCGTGGGCGATATCACCGGCGACTCCCTGAAGCTCGCCCAGGTGGCCGCCGAGGCGAAGGAAGACGTGATCGTTCAGGCCGGCGTGCACTTCATGGCCGAAACCGCGAAAATCCTTTCGCCGGACAAGACGGTGCTGATCCCGGACATGGCGGCGGGCTGCTCGCTGGCGGCCTCCATCACCGGCGCCGACGTGCGCGCCATCAAGGCGGCTTATCCGCACCTGCCGATCGTGACCTATGTGAACACGTCGGCCGAGGTGAAGGCGTATTCCGACATCTGCTGCACCTCGTCCAACGCCGTGCAGGTGGTGGAAGCCGCCGCCGCGCAATGGGGCGTGGACACCGTCATCATGATCCCCGACGAGTATCTTGCGAAAAACGTGGCCGCCCAGACCTCGATCAAAATCCTCACATGGAAGGGTTCGTGCGAGGTGCATGAGCAATTCACCGCGCAGGACATTGACGACTTACGCGCCGCCCACCCCGACGCGGTGATCCTGACCCACCCCGAATGCCCGCCCGACGTGATGGCGAAGGCCGATTTCGCCGGCTCCACCGGCGCCATGGCGGCCTATGTGAAGGACAACGCGCCCAAGACGGCGATCCTGATCACCGAATGCTCCATGAGCGACAACGTGGCGGTGGAGAATCCGGGCGTTCAGTTCGTGCGCCCCTGCAATCTGTGCCCGCACATGAAGCGCATCACGCTCAAGGGCATTTACGAAGCCCTGCGCGACATGAAGCACGAGGTCCATGTGGAACCCGAGATCGCGGCCATGGCCCGCGCCAGCCTGCAGGCCATGCTGGACCTGCCGCGCCTCACCACTCCGCCGCACTTCGATACCGGCAAGGCGGCCGTCGCCGTGCCGTATGTGAGCGTGTGAGCATGGCGGCGCGGCCTGTCTCCCCCCGCTTGCGGGGGGAGTGGCCCGAAGGGCCGAGGGGGGCGTACGCGGCTTTCCCCCCTCCGTCGGCTTCGCCGACACCTCCCCCGCAAGCGGGGGAGGACAAGATCCCGTTCATGGACCCGAATTTCGGAGCTGAGTTGTGACCCGTCCCCTCATCATCGCCGGCGCCGGGATCGCGGGGCTGTGGACGGCGCTGCATGCAGCGCCGCGCCGCGTGATCCTGCTGACCGGCGCGCCGCTGGGGCAGGGGGCGTCGACGGCCTGGGCCCAGGGCGGCGTGGCGGCGGCGCTGGGGCGTGACGATGCGCCGGCTTTGCATGCGGCCGATACCGTGGCGGCGGGCGCGGGGCTTGTGGATGAGGCGGCGGCGCATATTCTGGCCGAAGCCGGACCCGGCGAAGTCGAAGCTCTCTACGCGCTCGGCGCGCCGTTTGAGCGTTCGCGAAATGGCGCATGGGCGTTGTCGCGCGAGGCCGCCCACAGCCGCGCGCGGGTGGCGCGGGTCAAGGGCGATCAGGCGGGGGCCGGCATTCTCGCCGCGCTGATCAAGGCCGTGCGCGCCGCAGATCACATCGACATCCGCGAAGGCTGGCGGGCCGAAGCGCTTTTGCCTGCATCCGATGGCGGCTGTGCGGGCGTGCTGGCGCGCAGGAGCGATGATGTACTGGCGCCACTGGAAGGCGATGTGGTGCTGGCCACCGGTTCTCTGTGCGGGCTCTACGCCGTGACCACCACGCCCTGGACCAGCCAGGGTCAGGCGCTGGCCATGGCCGCCGGGCTGGGCGCGGTGATCCGCGATCCTGAATTTGTCCAGTTCCACCCCACCGCCATTGATATCGGGCGCGATCCGGCGCCGCTGGCCACCGAGGCGCTGCGCGGCGAGGGCGCCATTCTGATCGACCGGTCAGGCCGCCGCTTCATGCGCGCCGTCCATGCGGACGCTGAGCTTGCCCCGCGCGATGTGGTCGCCCGGGCCGTCCACCGCCAGCGCCGCACCGGCAAGGGCGCGTTCCTCGATGCGCGCGCCGCCGTGGGCGAGGCCTTCCCCGAGCGCTTTCCTTCGGTCTTTGCCGCCTGCATGAGCGCCGGAATCGACCCGCGCGTGAAGCCGATCCCGGTGGCGCCGGCGGCGCATTATCACATGGGCGGCATCGCCACGGACCTTAACGGCTATACCGGCGTGCCGGGCCTTTACGCCGTGGGCGAATGCGCCGCGCCGGGCGTGCATGGCGCCAATCGTCTGGCCTCCAACTCTCTGCTCGACGGGCTGGTGTTCGGCCGCCGCGCCGCTGAAGCGCTGCGCGAGGCGCCGGCCCGACAGGTAGCAGCGGGGCGGGCTGAAGCGCCGCCCCTGCTGCCCGGTCCCGCGCTGCAGCGCCTGCGTCAGGTGATGAGCGCGGAAGCGGGCGTGGAGCGTGATGGCGCCGGTCTTGCCCGCCTGATCGCCGTGATCGATGATCTGGAAGCGCGCTATGGCGCGGCCCATGCCCTGATCGCCGCGCGCCTGACCGCTGTGGCGGCGCTGGCGCGCACCGAAAGCCGCGGCGCGCATTTTCGTCAGGACTTCCCGATGACGGATGCTGTGGCCTGTTCGACCCGCCTGACCCTTGATGAGGCGCGCGCCCTTGCGCCGCGCCTGCCCGCCGCCGGAGTGGCTGAATGAACATCCCGCCTGTCCCGCGCGGCATCGTCGCGGAAATCGTGTCGATGACGCTGGATGAGGATCTGGGCGGGCGGGGCGATCTGACATCGCTGGCCACCATCCCCGACGGCGCCCGGGCCAAATTCGTCATCGCGGCGCGCAAGGATGGCGTGCTGGCGGGCGTGCAGGCCGCCGATGAGGTCTTCGATCAGGTTGATGAAACCGTCGACGTGCAATGGCTCGTCCGCGATGGCGGGGAGCTGCAGGCGGGCGCGACAGTGGCGCGGATCAGCGGACCGGCCCGGTCCATCCTGGCGGCGGAGCGGGCGGCGCTGAACTTCCTGGGGCGGCTGTCGGGCGTGGCGACGCTGACCCGGCGCTATGCGGCGGCCATTGCGGGCACGGGCTGCGTGGTCGCCCATACCCGCAAGACCACGCCGGGCCTCAGGGCGCTGGAGTTACAGGCCGTGCGCGCCGGGGGCGGGGCCTCGCACCGGTTCGGGCTGGATGACGCCGTGCTGATCAAGGACAATCACGTGGCGGTGTGCGGCGGCGCGGGCGAGGCGGTGCGCCGGGCGCGCGCGTTTTGCGGTCACATGACCCGCATCGCGGTGGAGATTGACCGGCTCGACCAGCTCGCTGAGGTGCTGGAGGCGGGCGCGGAAAGCGTGCTGCTGGACAATTTTTCGCTGGATGATCTGCGCCTGGCCGTCGCGACTGCCAAGGGCCGGGTGACGCTGGAGGCGTCAGGCGGCGTGACGCTCGAGACCATTCGCGCTATCGCCGAGACCGGCGTTGACGTGATCAGCGTCGGCGCCCTGACCCATTCCGCGCCCGTTCTGGATCTGGGGCTGGATGCGGTCTGACGGGTCTCAGCCCGGCGGCGGACCCGACCAGCCGCAGGCGTCGCAGGCGACGCTGGCGCCCTGTTCCACCAGCGTGAAGTGACCGCATTCCGGGCAGGGCTCCCCGTAATAGTCCGGCGCGGGTGCGCGGGCCGGCGCGGCGGCGCCGGAGGCCGAGGCTTCGCCGGCGGGCTTGCGCGGGCGCGAAGCGAGCATCACCACATTGTCGGGCAGCTGGCCGCGTGAGAAGCCGCGCGAGATGAGGCTCGCCGGATCGGTCTGGGCGATCAGCTTTTCGCTGGCCACGCCCCGGCCAATCCCGGCCGTGTCGGCGCGCGGGTCTTCGGTCTGGGCCAGATCCTCGCGCCCTAGATAGCTCACCGCCAGTTCGCGGAACAGATAGTCCAGGATGGATGTGGCGAAGGTAATGGAATCATTGCCCTCCACCGGTCCCGCCGGCTCGAAGCGGGTGAACAGATAGGCGTCCACAAACTCCTCCAGCGGCACGCCGTACTGCAGGCCGATGGAGATGGCGATGGCGAAATTATTCATCAACGAGCGGAAGGCGGCGCCTTCCTTGTGCATGTCGATGAAAATCTCGCCCAGCTCGCCATTATCGAACTCGCCGGTGTGCAGGTAGACCTTGTGGCCGCCCACGGTGGATTTCTGGATATAGCCCTTGCGCCGGTCGGGCAGTTTGCGCCGTGCGGCGGCGCGCTCGACGACGGTTTCGACCAGGCGCTCCACGATGCGCTCCTCGGTGACCACATCGCGCGGGCCGTAATCGCCGCCGTCAAATTCGATCGTGTTCAGAAGATCATAGAGCGCTTCGCCTTCGCGGCGGATGGTGATGGCGTGCAGGCCGAGGCGCGCCGCCGAGGCGGCCAGGGCGCCGGCCTCGTCCATGCCAGCGGCGCCGGGCAAGGCGATCTCCAGTTCGCAGGATGCTCCGAGGACAGATTCCACCGCCACAGCCATGGCCAGGCGCGCCTGCGGCGCCGGGTCGGCGAACACGGCGCGGCGCTCCGGCGTCAGGGCCGGGCAGTCATCGAGACGCCCCGCGCCCTGCACATAGCGCTCGGCGGCGGCGATATCGACCGGGTCGACGCCCAGCGCCTCCAGCAGTTTTCCGCCTGCCCGGTCAAAGCGTTCCGGGCTGATGCCGCACCGCTGGGCGATCTCCGGCCCCAGGCTCCAGCGATTGATGGCGTAGCGCAGCGGAATGCCGTCGGCCAGCGCCGCATTGATGCGGGCAAAGGCGCCGTCGTCCACGCCCTGCCGGCGCAAGGCGTCGAGCCAGTCGGCCTTGTGACCGGTGAGAGAGCGGGCGCCCAGGGCATGGGCAAGCACCTGCGCGCGGATGTCTTCGGGCAGGTCCGACAGCGCGCTGTCGATACAGGCGGCAAAGCCTTGCCCGTCGGCTGAATCCAGCGCGGCGGGCGGGTGCACGCCAATGGATTCCGATCCCAGGAAGGTCAGGGACAGGGCGTCCGGGCGGGCAAGCGACAAAGGCGCCGGGCTGGCCGACGCGGCGTCGATGAGCCCGGCGGCGGCGTCGCGGGCGGCGTCGCTGTCATAGGCGAGGCCCTTTGCGCACAGCGCCGCGCCCAGACCGGACAGGGCGAGGGATCCGCCGGCAGCTTCCGCAATGGCGCCCCACAGGCTGGCGGCGGCGGACAAGGCTGAAAAGTCAACGCCATCGCCGGTGACGAAACGCGTCAGCTCCAGCGTGATGGCGGGGGCAGGAGCCGGCGCCGCGCCGGTGAAATGAAGCACAGGCAGGCCATGTGTCCACAGGGCTTCAGCCAATTGACCGGCGAGTTTGCGCGCCGGCTCGCCGGTCTGAAGCGCGCCGTCAGCATCGGCCAGGTCAAAGAAGCTCGTGTCCAGACGCACCGGGGACGGGGTGAAAACCGGCGCGGCCGTGTTCAAGCCCGCCTCTGGCGTGGTGACGCCCTGGCGGGCGCGGGCGATGGCCCGCTCGATCATCGTATCCGGCGCTCCGTCGCGCCGGGCGGCGCGCACGGCGCGCGCCAGCGCCCGGTTGTGGCGCGGGTCGAAACACTCGGCTTCCGCGCCGGTGCAGTTCACGCACGCCAGCGCCACGGCTTCCAGCCGCTCGGCCAGCACCCGCGCGCCCACATCAGCGGCGGCCTGGCCCATAGCGGCGGCGTTGAGATCGTGGAGGACAGAGGACAGGTCTTCCGCGCGGGCGGCCAGTGGCGCCGCGGGCGTCTCCAGGCCTTCGCCGCGCCACAGCGCTGGCGCCGGGCAGGCTTCGCGCGCCAGCAGCGAGGCGGTGATCTCGGCCTGGGCGAGCCTTGCGTCAGCCTTGGAGAACGCGCCGGCGAGCCGGGCGGCCAGCTCATTGATCAGGCTTTCTGCGTCCATGTTGGCGTCAAACCCGGCGCCGGTCAGCGCGGCGAAGGCGGCGCAGGCGCGCGGGCTCCAGCTGGCGGGGGCGCGCAGCGCGGCGTCGGCGGGCGCGTCCAGCGCGTCCGGATCCGCCGCCAGGAGCGGGCGGCTCTCAAACGCGTGTCCGGCCTCGGCCAGGGTCAGGCGCGCAGTGACGGTCATGGCGGCTCCTTGCAGGCGAACGCGCGAGCGCGCGAATCACCGCTATCGTACCGGAGCCCGGCGGTTTTGCGCGAATCCTGAACGGCGCTGCGCGGACCTAAGGGGCGCCGGAGCGCAGGCCGCCCGCGCGGACCCGCAACTGCAGGATCGCGATCACCGCCACCACAACAACCGGCAGGCTTCGATTGAGCAGGATATAGGCGTCGAGAGATCCTGCGGGCGAGGTGAAATAACCCGCCACAATCAAGGCAACGGCCACCATCGCCATGGCGGCCTGGATGGCGGCCGGCTGGTGGCGCAACAACATGACGGGAAACACGTACAAAAGCCCGTGGGCGAACCCTGCAGGTGTCCAGCCATCAAGGATGAAGATCGCCGCGGCGAGCATGATCGCCGCAAGGGGGGCCGCGAACTTGATCATGAGGCGCCGCCGTCCGGCCGGCTGACGACATAGTCGCCGCCATGAGCGAAAAACAGCGCCGCCTCGGCTGCGCGCCGCTCAATATGGCTGGCGCCGACCTGCATGGCTGGACCGCCGACGAATGCATTGTGCAGGCGCAGGGCATTGGCGGCGCCGGTATGGTCGCCCTGATTGAGGCGGGACAGGACGCGCGACCGCGCCAGCGCCTCCAGCCCGTTCTGATGGACGAAGGAAATCAGCGCCGCCATCTGCCCGTCCGAGACGGGCACGACCACCAGCGCGCGGATCTCGCTTTCGATCATGCCGGCTTCGCGCTGCAGATATTGAAGCGCCTCGATCTGGCTGATCTGGACGTCGAACGTCTGTGTGCAGGGCGCCAGGGCGCGGCCATAGCCGATCATTGAACAGTCATTGACCCGTGTGGCGCTGGGCCGGAAAGGCTCAAAGCTCAGGATCAGACCCAGCGCATCCACGCCGTCATCCTGGACGAGAAACAGAAACGCCTCCAGCTGGCGCCGGCTTTCCAGACCCCGGAGCGCGCGCATGCCGACGCCGGGCACGCGCGCATGCACCCAGCGCAGGAATTCGGCGGCGCTCACCGATTCAATATCGCTATTGATCAGGCGCACCAGAGTGGAATTGCCGAAGGCCTCGGCGCCGATATTGAACGTCAGCGAAATCAGGGCGTTGCGTTGATTGTCAGTCAGATCGCGCGAGACCGCTGTGCTGACCGCCCGCGCGGCGATGTCGATATCCTCCATGAGCAATTCCACTGCGCGCTCATGGCTGATCACATTGGCGGCGCGGGCCTCGCGCCCGGTATGGCCATATCCGATGGTCCTGATGCCGGCCTGGTCGAGATAGGTTTCGGCCCGGAACGCCTCGAACATCTGGATCAGCTCGATGACCGACTGCCCCGCGCGGCTGGGTCCTGGCGCCGGTATGGGCGCCGGAACGGGTGGGACGGGAACGGCGATGAGGTCTTGCGTCACGGCGTCCTCCGGCAAGACGTCCGGGGGCGGGACGTCCGGGGCGGGATCAGCCGCCTCGCTATCAACCGCAGTGCCGCCAGCGTCCTCGTCCACGGCGGCCGGCGGGAGGGGGAGCTGAAGCCCGGGACGGACCGCGGCCACGACCGACCGGCCAAGCACTAGCGGGTTGATCTGGCTTGATGATCTTTCGTGTACCGTCAGGCAGACGTCCGCCAGGCTGATTAGCAGGTCAGGACTGTTCAGAGCGTCAAGCTCAATGAGGGTCGGGGTGAAGACAATTGAGTGGCCGGCGGCCGGGCTGAGCATGTCCGGGATCAGGCTTCGCCGGTCCGGCCGCGTGAGGCGCAGCGCCCGTGTATCCACCGTGACCGGCCCGTCCCGGTCGCTGATTGCAAGGGTGACCCCTACAGGCGGCTCCAGCGTGTCCAGACCGGTGCCGTAGCTGGTCATGCCGCCGCTGAACAGGCCGCCCATGCCTCGGGTTTCAATCAGGATCGTGGTCCGGGACGGGCCCGAGCCCAAAGGATGGCTCCAGATATCCTTGACGCGGATGCCGCCTTCGGCGAAGCGGGCCATGGGCAGGGGCGCGGCGTCGGCGCCCAACAGGAAAATCGTGTCATTGCCGGGGACTGCATGGCCGGCGAAATACACCAGCGCCTCGGCGCCGTCCTCGGTGAGCCTTCCCAGCACATCAATGGCCTGCCGAAGTTCATGGCCGGTTTGATCGATCATGACCCCGCCGCCTACCAGAGCGTAGCCCGACTCTTCGGCGTAACGCGCCATGGCTCTGGCGTGCGGGATGTAGTCAGGCCGCGATGGCAGTCTGCGATAGTGAGCCGCCACGGCGATCACCGCATAGCGCTCCAGGCCGGGCTCCGGATGGAACTGGAAATCCGAGCCTCTGTACACACTCCATGCGACCAGCCCGCAAAGTACGCATGACAAGCAAAATATACCAAATGTAATGGTGGCGTTCGGTCGCATTTTACGCATGAGACCTCCATCGACATAAAAATATAGCGCAATCTTGAATATTTTACCATTTACAAATAGCAGCAGCGATTTGACTTGCAACCGTGGTTCGCGACGTAGAATTGAGCCTCCCGGTTCGCCAGCGAGGGCATCCACCGGGCGTCAGCTATGCTGCCCCCCGCCACTGGACCGGCGGGCCGGGCGGGGGCATATACGGGGCTCATACGGATTGATGAGGAACGGCCCATGCTCGGTTTCCTGTCCAAGATTTTCACCTGGTGGAATGGCGCGTCGGCTGGCGCGGCCTGGACCATCTGGCGTTCGGGCGAGCTGGTGGGCGAAGACCAGTTCGGCAATCGCTATTTTCAGGAGCGCAAGGCCGGCACCGGCGCCGACGGCAAGACGCGCCGCTGGGTCGTGTACAAGGGCTATGCCGACGCGTCGCGCGTGCCGTCCGACTGGCATGGCTGGCTGCACCACACGTTTGATGACGCCCCGACCGAAGAGACGATGGCGCGCCGTCCATGGGAACTCGATCACGAGCCTAACCATACCGGCACGCTGCGCGCCTACCGCCCGGCCGGATCGCTAAGCTTCGGGTCGCGGCGCCTGCGCCAGGAAACCTCCTCCGATTATGAACCGTGGAAACCGGGCGAATAGGCCATGGTCCCGCCACACATCTCGTGACAAAATAACTTCCATGATCCGATTGCTCGTCCTGACCGCTTCACTCCTGATTTCCACCCCCGCGCTCGCCCAGCAGGGCGATGGCGCGCGCGAGCTGTCCTCGCGCCCCGGCACGGTCGCCGTGCTGCGCGGACTGGACAAGGTCACAGCGCGCACCCGCGATTTTGAAGCGCCGGTGGGCGAGGCGGTGCAGTTCGGCGCGCTGTCGATCACCGTGCAGTATTGCCGCAAGCGCCCGCCCGAAGAGCCGCCTGAAGTGTTCGCCTTCCTGCAGGTCAATGACCGGCGCACTGACGGCTTCGGCGGTGAAGACGAGGGCGAGCAGATTTTCTCTGGCTGGATGTTTGCGTCGAGCCCGGGGCTCAATGCGCTGGAGCATCCGGTCTATGACGTCTGGGTCATCGACTGCAGAAGCTGAGCGCCCGGCAGGCCTTCGGGCAGGGCGAAGAAATCAGCCTCCCGCGCCACCGCCTTTGACAGCATGAGCTTGTAGCGCGCCCGCGGCGTCGCTACGGCGCCGAAGCGCTGCAGGTGGGCGGTGAGGAATTGCGCGTCCAGCAGCTCGAACCCGCCCGCTTTGAGCCGCGCCACCAGATGCACCAGCGCGGTCTTGGAGGCGTCGGTCTGGCGCGAGAACATGCTCTCGCCGAAGAAGGCTCCGCCCAGGCTGACGCCATAGAGCCCGCCTGCCAGCGCGCCGTCGCGCCAGCATTCCACAGAGTGGGCGTGCCCCGCGGCGTGGAGTTCCAGATAGAGCGAGGCGATCCGCTCATTGATCCAGGTGTCCTCGCGGCCTGGGCCGGGCGCCGCGCAGCCGCGCAGCACCGCCTCGAAACAGCGATTCACGGTGACGTGGAACACGTCCTGCCGGACCGTCCGGCGCAGGCTGCGCGGAATGTGGAAGTCAGTCAGCGGCAGCACGCCGCGCACATCGGGCTCGAGCAGGAATATGCGCGGGTCGTCGCGCGTTTCCGCCATGGGAAACGCGCCGCGCGCATAGCAGTCCAGCAATTCCTTGACCCCGAAGCCGCGCATGGCGCGGACCTCCCCTTACGTCTTATTGCGTTCGGCCAGCCAGCTTTCCAGCCAGCGGATGTGATAATCGCCCGCCAGGAAAGCCGGCTCTTCCAAGAGCGCCAGATGCAGCGGAATGGTGGTTTCCACCCCGCCCACGACCATCTCGCCGAGCGCCCGCTTCAGGCGCATCAGCGCCTCCGGGCGGTCGCGCCCGTGCACGATCAGCTTGCCGATCATGGAGTCGTAATAGGGCGGGATCGTGTAGCCGGCATAGAGCGCTGAATCGAGGCGTACGCCCAGCCCGCCGGGCGCATGAAACTCGGTCACCTTGCCCGGCGAGGGCGTGAAGGTGTTGGGGTTTTCGGCATTGATCCGGCACTCGATGGACCAGCCATTGATCTTCACATCGTCCTGGGTGAGGCCCAGCTCCAGCCCGGCGGCGACGCGGATCTGTTCGCGCACCAGATCGACGCCGGTGATGGCCTCGGTGACCGGATGCTCCACCTGCAGGCGGGTGTTCATTTCGATGAAGAAGAACTCGCCGTTCTCGTAGAGGAATTCCACGGTGCCGGCGCCGCGATAGCCGATCGCCTTGACTGCGTCGGTGACGGTCTTGCCGATCTTGGCGCGTGCGGCGGCGTCCAGCGCCACCGACGGCGCCTCCTCGAGCACTTTCTGGTGGCGGCGCTGCAGCGAGCAGTCGCGCTCGCCCAGATGGATGACGTTGCCATGCTCGTCAGCCATGACCTGGATCTCGATATGGCGCGGCTTGCCGAGATATTTCTCGATATAGACCGAGCCGTCGCCGAAGGCGGCCTTGGCCTCGGAGGAGGCGGTCTGGAGCGCCGATTCCAGGCTGGCTTCGTTCTCGGCCACCTTCATGCCGCGACCGCCGCCGCCGGAAGCGGCCTTGATCAGAACCGGAAAGCCGATGGATTTGGCGACTTTGCGCGCTTCGGCCATGTCGGTGATAGCGCCGTCAGAGCCGGGCACCACGGGGATGCCGGCGTCCACAGCGGCCTGTTTGGCGGTAATCTTGTCGCCCATCAGGCGGATGGTTTCGGGCTTGGGGCCGATAAAGGTGAGGCCATGGGCCTCCACGATCTCGGCAAAGCGCGCGTTTTCCGACAGAAAGCCATAACCGGGGTGGATCGCCTGGGCGCCGGTCACTTCGGCGGCCGCAATGATCGACGGCACGTGCAGATAGCTGCGCCCGGCAGGCGGCGGGCCGATGCACACGCTCTCGTCGGCGAGCTTCACGTGCATGGCGTTGGCGTCGGCTTCCGAATGCACCGCCACGGTGGCGATGCCCATTTCGCGGCAGGCCCTGTGGATGCGCAGGGCGATCTCGCCCCGGTTGGCGATCAGGATCTTGTCGAACATGCGCAGATCCGCCTCAGCCGATGATGAAAAGAGGCTCGCCGTATTCGACAGGCTGGGCCTCGGCGACGAGGATCTCAATCAGCTTGCCGGATTTGGGCGCGGTGATCGGGTTGAAGGTCTTCATCGCTTCGATCAGCAAGATGGTCTCGCCTTCTTTCACCGCGTCGCCCGCCTTCTTGAACAGGTCCGCGTCCGGGCTGGGGCGCAGATAGCAGGTGCCGACCATGGGAGAATTGACCGCGCCAGGATGGGTTTTGGGATCAGCGGCGGCCGCTTCGGGCGCGCTGGCGGCGGCGGGGACCGGCGCGCTCATCGGCGCAGGGGAGGGCGCCGCCTGAGCCGGGGCGGCGGCGTAGTGGACGGCCGGGGCCGCCGGGAACTCGCGCGCCACGCGGATTTTCAGATCGCCGCGCTCCACCTCGATCTCGGTGAGATCGGTGTCTTTGAGGATTTTGGCCAGTTCGCGCACGAACTTCGCATCGCCCTGCGGGCCGGACGGGTTGGACGCCATGAATTCAAATCCCCTTTACTGGCTTGTTTTGATCCGCGCGCGCGCCAGCTGCACCGCCGCTTCGATACCCAAGGCATAACCCATAGGGCCAAAGCCGGAAATACTGCCAGCCGCAGCGCGCGCAGCGTAGGACACAGCTCGAAACGGCTCGCGCGCAGCCGGTTGCGACAGATGCACTTCCACAGCCGGAACGTCCACCCCTTTGAGCGCATCGAGAAGCGCGACCGAGGTGTGGGTATAGGCGGCCGGATTGATCACGATGGCGCTGGCTTCGCGCCCGGCCCGCTGGATGAGATCGACCAGAACGCCTTCATGATTGGTCTGTTCGAACACGATCTCCACGCCGTGGCGGGCCGCCGTCTCGCGGCACAGCGTCTCGATATCGTCCAGCGTGGCATGGCCGTAAACCTCCGGCTCGCGGGCGCCGAGCAGGTTCAAATTGGGACCGTTGAGCACGTGGACGGGCTTGATGTCTGGCAAGATGATCCGGCTCCGGGCGCCGGGGCGCCTTGACGACTGGCTTCAGTTTTACGACGTGAAGGGGCGGAAGAACAAGCAAACCCTTGCCCCAGAGCGCAGCACAAATGCCAAAGATCACGATCGAGCTCAATGGCGAAACGCGCCAGGTGGACGCCGGGCTGACCCTGACCGGCCTGCTGGCGACGCTGGAGCTTGATCCGCGCAAGGTCGCGGTGGAGCGCAATCTGGAAATCGCGCCGCGTGGTCAGTACGCCGCCATCGGCATTGAAGAGGGCGACCGGCTGGAGATCGTGCACTTTGTCGGAGGCGGGTGAGGCAATGGCGTTGAATATCCTGCGCGATCCGCCAGCCGCCTTGCGAACGCTGATGGCGGGCTTTCATCAGGACTTCATGTACGACGTAGAGCACGCGGCAAGTTTTGAAGCCGCCATCGCGCGCATGCCGGCTGAATGGCTTGATGCCGAAGACCAGGAGCGCCTCAGGCCGGTGCTTCGCACCCTGCTGGACCGGGCCAGCCCGTCCGATCTCAAGGGCGTGCTTCGCCGAAGCGACGCCGGGTATTTTTTCAAGGCCGCCGCCGCCCGCCGGATCTTTGAACTCTGGGCCGAGGCACTGGGCGCGTAGACCGACCCTGGCGCCCCGCGCCTTCAGGGCTTCTTGCGGCTCTGGGCGCCCAGCACCACGATCAGGGTGAAGCAAACCAGACCGCCGATCATGAGCGGCAGGCTGTCCTCAAACGGCGTGCCGGTGAGGGTGCGGTACAGCGCATAGAGCCAGTTCAGCATCCCGACAATGGCGAGCACGAAGCTCGCGCCTTTCATGGCTGAATGCATGGCGTGACATCCCCTGTTGTCTTGCCGCCGGCATGAGGCGGGCCCGCCGGATCAGCCATCGGTTCGCGGCGTCTGATCCGTGCAGGCGACGCCCTGGCTGGCGGCTCCGGTCAACATGAAGATAATCACGGCGCCGGTCATGATGGCAAACAGTATCGCGGCGCCGGCCGCGCCCTGAGCGACGAAAAAGCCGGCCAGCGCGGCGTTGGCTGCGGCGATGCCCAACAGGACGTAGGCGAGGGCGTTTTTGCGCGAGCGCATGAGAGGCTTCTTTCAAGGTGCGGCTCAGTCCGGTCAGATCCGGACGGGCGGGATGAGGCACAATCGCCGTGATGATCGCAGGGGTCAAATAAATTGTTGTACATGTACAACATGACTGATGTGGTCCTCTGCGTCCCGGCGCGCAAACAGGCTGACGCGGACGGTGCTGCGCGCTAGGACATCCTGATGACCGAAACATCCGCCCCTCCCGCCGCACCTGTTGACGCCCCTCTGGTGGTGGCCGGGCGCACGCTTGCTTCGCGCCTGATCATCGGGACGGGCAAGTATGAAAGCTATGAACAGAACGCCCGCGCGCTCGAGGCGTCGGGGGCGGAGATGATCACCGTCGCGGTGCGCCGGGTGAATCTGTCCGACCCGTCCCAGCCGCGCCTGGTCGATTTCATCGATCCCGAGCGCTACATCTTCCTGCCCAACACGGCCGGATGCTTCACCGGCGAGGACGCGGTGCGCACGCTGCGCCTGGCGCGCGAAGCGGGCGGCTGGTCGCTGGTGAAGCTGGAAGTGCTGTCCGACCCCAAACACCTCTATCCCGACATGGCCGAGACGCTGCGCGCCACGGAGCTCCTGATCAAGGAGGGGTTCGACGTGATGGTCTATTGTTCCGATGACCCGGTCTATGCGCGCAAGCTGGAAGAGGCCGGGGCGTGCGCCATCATGCCTCTGGGCGCGCCCATCGGCTCGGGGCTTGGCATTCAGAACCCGGTCAATATTCGTTTGATCATCGAGGCGGCCAAGGTGCCGGTGATCGTCGATGCGGGCGTGGGGACAGCGTCGGATGCGGCCATCGCCATGGAGCTGGGCTGCGATGGCGTGCTGATGAACACCGCCATCGCCGAAGCCAGAGACCCGATCCGCATGGCGCGCGCCATGAAGCATGCGGTCATTGCGGGGCGCGAGGCGTATCTGGCCGGGCGCATGCGCAAAAAGCTCTATGCCGATCCGTCCAGCCCACTGGGTGGATTGATTTAGGGGGATTGCGCCTTTGCGCGCACTCTGGAGATGATCGCGCTCACCGCTAGGTCCACCCCATGATCGACATTCGCGAAGATGATTTGTCCGGCGCGCAGACCCGGGCGCTGTTGGCCCTGCATCTGGCGGGCATGCACGCGAGCTCACCGCCGGGGACAGTGCATGCGCTGGACCTGTCAGGGCTCAAGACGCCGGACGTCACGGTGTGGACCGCGTGGCGGGGCGGGACGATTGCGGGCATGGGCGCGCTGAAAAGCCTTGGCGGAGCACACGGCGAGATCAAGTCAATGCGCACCCATCCCGATCATCTGCGTCAGGGCGTTGCGGCGGCGCTGCTTGATCACATCATCGCAGAAGCCGGCGCGCGCGGCTGGCGCCGCCTCAGCCTGGAGACGGGCAGCGGGCCAGCCTTCGAAGCGTCGCTGGCGCTGTACCGCAAGCGGGGTTTTGTGAGTTGCGAGGCCTTTGGCAGTTATGCCTCAACCACATTCAACCAGTTCCTGCACCTGGACCTGTAAGCAGTGATGCAGCGCCAGTGAATGCGGTAACCTGTTGAAAGGCAGTTAGACTTCGGGCGGCCGTAGGGGGGAGCATGTCAGGTCCGGGTATAGCGCCGCGCGCATCGGCGCCGTTATGGCTGGCGCTGGCCGCGTTGCTGTCCATCGACGCGGCGCTGGACTGGCGCGGCGCCCTGCAGCGCATCGCAGAGGCCGCATTCTTGACCTGGTTCATCGTGTGCGGTGCATGGCTGCGCCGTCCGGCGCAGACCTAGCCGTCCGCCGGTTCATCGCCCGCGGCCGCCAGCGCCGCTTCCAGCGCGGCGGTCATTTCCGGCGCGGCGTAGCCCGGGATGATGACGTCGCCGGGAAACAGGAACATGGGCGTGCCGCGCAGGCTCAGCCGGTTGGCCAGCTCGAATGTGCGGTCGAGATGGGCTTCCACCTCCGGGCTCAGCATGCCCGCGCGCATGGCCGCCACGTCGACGCCGGCGGCCTCGGCCACCTCGTCCAGCGCGGCCTGATCCAGCGCACCGCGATGCAGCATCAGACCATCGTGGAAGGCCTCATAGACGTCGCGCTGGCCTTCCCACACCGACAGAGCCGCCAGCGCCGAGATTTCCGACGCCTCGCCGCGCAGGGGCAGGGTCTTGTGCACAAAGCGCACCTGGCCGGGATAGAGGGTGAGCATCAGCTCTTTCCACTCATGGGCGCGCTTGCAGAAGGCGCAGGCGTAGTCGGTGAACTCCACCACCGTCACGACCGCGCCGGCAGCGCCGATGAACGGGTCGCGCGCGTCGTCAAACAGGGCGCCGGTCAGGGCCACAGCGGCGTCGCGCAATTGCTGAGTTTCGCGTGCTTCGGCGCGGCGGCGCAGCTCCACCAGCGCATCCTCGATCAGCTCGGGATTGGCGATGATGTATTCGCGCACAATCGTCTCGATCTCGGCGCGGTCCTGCGCGGGATCGGCGGCTTCGCTGCACCCGCTGATCAAGACGGCCAGGGCGCAGGCGGCAAGGGAGCGGATCATGAAGTCTCCAGTCGAATCAGTTGAATCGCAGCCCGGCGAAGTTCGGCCGGGTCTGCTCGCGGCGGTTCCATTCGCGGATTTCGCGCGCGGTCGGTTCGGTAGCGTATAGCAGTTCGGCCGAGCGTATCCAGGCTTCCGTGCCGCGTTCCAGCCGCTCATGGGCGCGCCGGGCAAACAAATGAGCGTGCATGGAATCGTCGATGGCGAAATACCGCTCTGCAGTGGCCAGCTCGGCCATGGCGAGATCGCCGAGCGCCGTGTAGGCGAGAGATTTCTGGAACCAGCCAAAGGCATTGTCCGGCTCGGACACCAGAGCCTGGGTCAGCAGCGTCACTGCCTCGTTCACCGCAGCCTCGTCGCCGGTGGCGATCAGCGCCGTGGCGAGGCCGATCTGCAAGAGCGGCTGGCGATCGGCCAGCTCCAGCGAGCGGCGATAGGGCGGAATCGCGCGGGCGATCGCCCCGCTTTCAAACAGCATCTGGCCGTGCAGCTCGTGGAAATAGGGATTGTCCGGCTCATCATCGATCAGGGTGAGCACCACTTCCTCGGCGCGGTTCATCAGACCCTGCTTGTAGAACGCCACGGCCCGGGCGTAGCGCGCGGGGATGGAGGTGTCGCTTTCAGGATAGCGCTCGAAGGTCTGGGCCGGCGGCGCCATGAAGCCGATGATCTTGGCCTGGATGCGCCGCAGGGTCTCCACCTCTTCCTCGGTGTCGGGCACGTCGGCGTAAAGCGAAGCTTCCACATTGCGCCGCAGCGCGGCGATCCGGTCAGACGACAGCGGGTGCGAGCGGAAATACTGCCAGCGGCGCTGATAGGACAGGCGCTCCTGGTGGGCGAGACGCTCGAACGTGTTCACCAGTCCGCGCGCGGACTGGCCGGTGGCGGTCAGGAAGCGCACGGCGGCCTGGTCGGCGGCCGCCTCCTGGGAGCGCGTATAGGTCATGAAGTCCAGGGTCGCAAACTGGGGCGAGGAGGCGATGATCGCCGCGCCCGCATCGCCCGCGCCGGCCAGGGCGGCGATGATGCCGACCCCGATGGCGGCGGCCATGGCGGCCATGGCGCTGCGCTCGGCCTGCTGCATGCGCACCAGATGGGCGCCTTCGATATGACCCAGCTCATGGGCGATCACGCCCTTGATTTCGTTAGGGGTCTGGGCGACGACGATCAGCCCGGTGTTGAGAAACACATTCTGTCCGCGCGTGACGAACGCGTTGAATTCCATATCGCCGACCAGATAGATATCGACGGAATTGACATTGAGCCCGGCCGCCTCGATCAGCGGGTCGGAATAGGCGCGCATCACCGCCTCGATTTCGGCGTCACGCACGAGGCCTTGGGCGATGGCGGGCGCCGAGGCCAGCACAAGTGCGGCGAGGGCTGCAGCGGTGCGGCGCAGGAATGACAATACGGGCAAGGCGTTACTCCCTCCCCCTGTGGCTGACCCCTCAGCGATCTTCAAGTCAATCTAGACGGATATGAGGCGGCGCGCCTAGTCCGGGCGCGCCGCTCTCACAAACGTTACTTCAGACCCAGCAGCTTGCTGGAGCG
Organism: Hyphomonadaceae bacterium ML37; assembly: GCA_027627685.1. Classification (NCBI taxonomy): domain Bacteria; kingdom Pseudomonadati; phylum Pseudomonadota; class Alphaproteobacteria; order Hyphomonadales; family Hyphomonadaceae; species Hyphomonadaceae bacterium ML37. Next base: position 1,997,204 of record CP091241.1, on the reverse strand, counting down.
CGACCACCAGCCGGTCTTGCGCGGCCCGTCGGACTTGGGCTCCGGCGCCGGTTCGGCCTTGGGCTCAGCCTTGGCTTCCGGTTCAGGTTTGAGCTCAGCCTTGGGCTTGGGTTCCGCTTTGGCTTTGGGTTCAGCCTTGGCCTTAGGCGCCGGTTTGGCGTCCGCCGCCTTCGGCTTGGCCGGGGCCTTGCGCCGCGTGCGGGCCGGCTTGGCTTCGGACGCCGGGGCGTCCGCCTCGGCAGGTGCTTCAGCCTCTGCCGGGGCCGCTTCAGCCGCAGGCGCATCGGCGGCCTTGCGGCGGGTGCGCTTGCGCGGCGCCTTGGCCGGCGCGGCCTCGGCGTCGGCTGCTTCGGGCTCTGTCGGGGCGGCTGGCGCGCTCACTGCGTCAGCATCCGTTTTGGCCTCAGCGGCGGCCGGCGCCTTGCGGCGGCGGCGCTTGGGCTTGGCGGCCTCAGCCGTGTCATCGTCACCGGCCGGTGCAGGCGCGCCGGTTTCAACCCCGGCCTCGTCAGACGCGGGGGCGCCGCGATCCTCGCGGTCAGACCCGGGCCGGCGGCGCCGGCGGGCCGGACGCTCGCGCCGCGGGGGCGCTTCGCCGGAGCCGAAATCATCACCGCCCGTGGGCTCCACCACCGCCAGCACATCGGCGCCGTCCGTGGATCCATCGCGATCATCCGCACGCGTCTGCGCGCCCTGATCACCGTCCACTGCGCCGTCTTCGCGCCGCTTGCGATTGCGTCCGCCGCGGCGGCCGCGGCGGCGGCGCTTTTTCGAATTGTCGTCGCCGTCGGACGCGGCGTCCGCCACTGCCGGTCGCGGCGCAGCCGGGGCTGCGGCAGCCGCTTTTCTGGCGGGACGCTCTTGCGGCGCGTCGTCGGCATCCGCGCGGTCATCGGTTTCGGCCTCTTCAGCCTCGGCGGCGGCGGCTTCGGCCGCTGCGTCCAGGGCCGCTTCAGCAGCGGCGTCCACCTGACTGACCGGCGCCGGGCGCGCGGAGACAGGGCGGGGACCTTCGCTGGCCGCTTCCAGACGCTCGAGCGAGCAGGCCGGACGCATCAGCGTGTCATCGGCCTTGATCGTCACGCGCATGGCGTAGCGCTGTTCGATGGAGTGCAAATGGTCGCGTTTTTCATTGAGCAGGTAGAGCGCCACTTCGGTGGGGCAGCTCAGGCTGACATGGGCCGACCGGCCGCGCACGCCTTCTTCTTCCAGGGTGCGCATGACGACCAGGGCGCTGGATTCCACCGAGCGGATATAGCCGGTGCCCGAGCAGTGCGGGCACACATCGGTGGAGCCTTCCACCAGAGAGGTGCGCCGGCGCTGGCGCGACATCTCCATCAGGCCGAACTGGGAGATGCGTCCGATCTGAAGGCGGGCCCGGTCGCGGGCCAGCGCATCCTTCATCTTCTTCTCCACGGCGCGAACGTTCTTGTTCTCGTCCATGTCGATGAAGTCGATGACGATCAGGCCGGCCAGATCGCGCAGGCGCATCTGGCGCGCGGCCTCTTCGGCGGCTTCCAGATTGGTGCGGTGAGCGGTCTGCTCGATCCCGCGCTCCTTGGTCGACTTGCCCGAGTTCACGTCGATGGCGACCAGCGCTTCTGTCGGGTTGATGACGATATAGCCGCCCGATTTGAGCTGGGCGGTGGGCGAGTGAATCGCTTCGAGCTGGCTTTCGACCTGATGGCGCAGGAAGAGCGGCGCGTCGTCGTTATAGTGCTGCACCTTCTTGGCGTGGCTGGGCATGAGCATGCGCATGAAGGCCTTGGCCTCCTTGTACGCTTCCTCGCCCTCGACCAGGACCTCGTCGATATCCTTGTCATACATGTCGCGAATGGTGCGCTTGACCAGATTGCCTTCCTCGTAAATCAGGGACGGCGCCATGGATTTCAGCGTGGTCTCGCGAATATTTTCCCACAGGCGGATCAGGTACTCATAGTCGCGCTTGATCTCGGTCTTGGTGCGCGAGGCGCCCGCCGTGCGGATGATCAGCCCCATGCCCAGCGGCACGGACAGTTCCGACACCGCCGATTTCAGGCGCTTGCGGTCAGGCGCATTGGTGATCTTGCGCGAAATGCCGCCGCCGCGCGCGGTGTTGGGCATCAGCACGCAATAACGGCCGGCCAGGCTGAGATAGGTGGTCAGCGCCGCGCCTTTGTTGCCGCGCTCTTCCTTGGCGACCTGGACCAGCAGCACCTGGCGGCGCTTGATGACTTCCTGGATCTTGTATTTGCGCAGGAGATTGCGGCGCCGGCGCGAGGCCTCGTCCAGCAGATCATCCTCATCCTGGACGGTTTCGCCGTCCTCGTCGCTCTGGGCGGCTGCGGCGGCGTCATCAGCCATCTGGGCGCTGAATTCAGCTTCCTGGGCGCGAAGGGCTTCGCGATCCGCGTGCGGGATCTGGTAGTAGTCCGGGTGGATTTCGTTGAAGGCGAGGAAGCCGTGCTTGTTGCCGCCATACTCGACGAAGGCCGCCTGGAGCGAGGGCTCCACACGGGTCACCTTGGCGAGATAGATATTGCCCCGGATGGGTTTTCGGGAGGCGGACTCGAAGTCGAATTCTTCAACGCGGTTGTTTTCCACGACCACGACCCGGGTTTCTTCCGGGTGGGCCGCGTCGATCAGCATCTTGCGGGACATTAAAGCGGTCTCCAGGCCGCACGACAGCGTCGCCGGCCCGGAGCGATCCGGGCGGCGGGGTGTGGCGGCGTTCGTTGGAGCGCGCAGCGCGGCGAGGGCTTGAAAGCATCAAGTTGGTCGCGAACGCAGCGCGCATGGGGTTGGTCCTCAGAGCGCATCCGCCATGGCCTCGGCCTGGGCGGCGCGCCCGTTCTCTGGTGTTTCCGGCGCCGGCGCGTCGGGAATGGGCCCGTGCGCGCGTCGTCCTGAACATGTTTCATCTGCGCCGGGCCAGGCTGGCCTGAAGCGCGTCATCGGCGGGCGTGCGGACCGAGTCACCGGAACCGGCACACGCCGACGCGCGGCACATTGCACCATTCTTCAGGCGATGAAAAGCAAGCTTGTCCATGTTAGGAGATGCTCAACAGTCCGCTAACCGAATCGCAAGGCGGGCGCCCTTAGGATGGGGCTCAAGACGTCTGCCCGCAAAACGCGGCAAGTCAGACGCACGGGATGACGAGGGTGTAAGGGTGACGCGAATTCTCGCAGCGATCCTGGCGTTCGCCGCCGCTCTGCTGGCGCCTGAAGGCGCGCAGGCCGGCGAAATCACAGCCGTGCGTTTTGGCGATCACGGCACCCATACGCGTGTCGTGGTGGAGACCCTGACCCCGGTGCGCGTGCGCGCCCACACGTTGTCCGAACATGGCGCACGCCTGGTCCTGTCCTTTGAAAATGCATCCTGGGCCGTCGCGAACCTGCCCGATGGCGCCGGTCTGGGCGCGGGGCTGGTGGGCATGTTCCGTTTTGACGGGGCGGCCAGCCATCCCAGGCTGGTGTTCTCCTTGTCCGGCCCGGCCAATATCCGCCAGCAGATAACGCTGGATCCGGCCGGCGGCGGCTATCGCACGGTCATCGATCTGGAGCCGGTCAGCCCGGCGGCCTTCGCCAGCGTTTCGGGTTTCCCCCAGGCGGCGGCCACCATCACTGAGCTGGTGGCGCGTGAGGCGGGCGTGGGTTTCACGCCGGAATCCTGCGAGCGGATCCGGGTGGTGATCGATCCCGGCCATGGCGGGCGCGATCCCGGCGCGCTGGCGCGCTTTGGCGGCATGCATGAGTCCGGCGTGGTGCTCGCCGCGGGCCTGTCGCTGCGCGAGATTCTCAACGAGGCCGGACGCTACGAGGTCATCATGACCCGCGACACCGACGTGTTCGTGACGCTGGAAGACCGGGTGCGGATTGCGCGCGAGGCGCGCGCCGACCTGTTTATTTCGATCCACGCCGATTCGGCGGGCGACAATAACGGGCCTCAAGGCGCCACGGTTTACTCCATGAATGCGCGGGCCGAGAGCCGGGCGCGCAACCGCGCCATCACCGACGGCAATTGGGTGGATATCAGCCGGCCTGAAGAGGTGTCGCGGATCCTGGTGGAAATGTCGATCGCCAACAAGCGCAGCCAGTCTGAGACTTTCGCTGCGGCGCTACGCACCGAGGTTGGCCGCGCCGCGCCGCTGTGGCGCTCCACCCCCATGGAAGCCAATTACGCGGTGCTCACCGACGCCGAGACCCCGGCGGTGCTGTTCGAAATGGGCTTCCTGACCAATCGCGAAGATTCGCGCCGGATGAATGATGCGCGCGAGCGGCGGCGCCTGATGCAGGCGGCGGCTGCGGCCATCGACACCCATTTTGCCGGCTGCAGCGGCACGGGCCGGACCTTCTGGGCCGCCAATACCGCCGCGCCCGCCCCGAGCGCCAGCGCGCGCTGACCGCTGCACCCTGTTGGCTTGTGCGCGGCATGCGCCATAATGGCGCCTGTTTCGGGGGGCACAGAGCGGGCCGTCTGCGGGCAGTCCGGCGGGTGAGGGTCATATGAGACTGTTGAGCTGGTCGAACGCGCTTCGGGCCCTTGTCTGGGGCGGCATCACGGTTTGCGTGGTGGGCGTCATCGGCCTGATCGCCTCGGCGGTCTATGTGGTGCGCGTCACCGCCGACCTTCCCGACTATCAGCAGCTGGCCGAATACGAGCCGGCCATCATGAGCCGTGTCCATGCCGGCGACGGCCTGCTGATCGCGGAATACGCGCGCGAGCACCGCGTCTTCGTGCCGATCGAGAACATTCCCCCCGAAGTGATCAGCGCCTTCCTCTCGGCCGAGGATCGCAATTTCTACCACCATGGCGGGCTGGATTTCGTCGGCATTCTGCGCGCCGCGATCGCCAATATCGGCAATTATCTGGGCGGGCGCCGGCTTGAAGGCGCGTCGACCATCACCCAGCAGGTGGCCAAGAATTTCCTGCTCACGTCCGAACAGGCGCTGGACCGTAAGGTGCGCGAGATGGTGCTGGCCCGGCGCATCGAGCGCGCCTTCACCAAGGACCAGATCCTCGAGCTCTATCTCAATGAAATCTATCTGGGAAATCGCGCCTATGGCGTGGCGGCGGCGGCGCTGAACTATTTCGACAAGTCGCTGGACGAGCTGGAGCTGCACGAGATCGCCTATCTGGCGACCCTGCCCAAGGGCCCGAACAATTATCACCCCGAACGGCGCACCGAAGCCGCCGTGGGCCGGCGCAACTGGGTGCTCACGCGCATGGTCGCCAACGGCTATATCACCGAAGCGAGCGCGGAAGAGGCGGCCCGCCAGCCGCTGGAGGCGACCACGCGCCTGGCCGGCGAGACCTATCTGGCGGCGGAATACTTCGTCGAGCAAGTGCGCCGCGAAGTGTTCAACCGCTATGGCGATGAGCAGATTTATGAAGGCGGGTTGTCGATCCGCACCACGCTGGACACACGCATGCAGCTGGCCGCACGCCGCGCGCTGCGCGACGGGCTGGAAACCTATGACCGGCGCTACGGGTACCGCGGGCCGCTGACACGGTTTGAAGAGTTTGACGACTGGCCGGCGCGGCTGGCCGAAATCGATCCTCCCGCCGATATTGATGACACCTGGGCTGTCGCTCTGGTGCTGGAAGTCAATGAGCGCGAGGCGCTGATCGGGTTCGCGGACCGCACGCGCGGGCGCATTCCGCTGTATGCGCTGAGCTGGGCGCGCGCGCCGTCGCGCGACGCCGAAACCAGCATGCCGATACTCGGACCAGCCATTTCGCGCGCTGACGCTGCTCTGACCATGGGCGATGTGGTGCTGGTCGAACGCCTGACGGCCGAGGATGCGCCCGGCGAGACCGTGGCCGAGGATCATTACGGCCTGCGCCAGATCCCCGAGGTGAACGGCGGCATTGTGGCCATGGATCCGTTCACGGGCCGGGTGCTGGCCATGGTGGGCGGGTATTCCTTCGCCCAGAGCCAGTTCAACCGCGCCGTTCAGGCGCGCCGCCAGCCCGGTTCGGCGTTCAAGCCCTTCGTCTACGCCGCTGCGCTGGAGAATGGCTACACCCCGGTCTCGATCATTCTGGATGCGCCGTTTGTGGCGTCGGGCGATGCGGAAATGCGCTTCTACCGCCCGACAAACTATTCCAACGTCTTCTACGGCCCCTCCACGCTGCGGCGCGGACTGGAGCTGTCGCGCAACGTGATGACCGTGCGTCTGGCCCAGGACATGGGCATGCGCCCGGTGACTGACCTGTCGCGCCGGTTCGGGATCTACGATGATCTGCAGCCCACGCTGGCCATGTCGCTGGGCGCTGGCGAGACGACGCTGATGGACCTGGTGGGCGCCTACGGGGCGCTGGTCAATGGCGGGCGGCTTGTCGAGCCGTCCATTCTGGACCGGGTGCAGGACCGCACCGGGCGCACCATCTGGGTGGCGGACGAACGCGAATGCCCCGGCTGCGAAGCCGATGAGTGGGACCGCTCCTTGGGCGAGCCGCAGCTGGCGCCGCTGGGCGAGGACGCGGTTGATCCGGTCGTCGCCTATCAGGTGGTGAGCATGCTGGAAGGCGCCGTGGCGCGCGGCACCGGCACCGCGCTGGGCGCGCTCGGCCGTCCCCTGGCGGGCAAGACCGGCACCACCAACGAGTTTCGCGACGCCTGGTTCGTGGGCTTCAGCCCGGACCTGATCGTGGGCGTCTATGTCGGCTTCGATACCCCCATGCCGCTGGGTCAGGGCGAGGCGGGCGGCGTGCTGGCCGCGCCGATCGCGCGCGACTTCCTGCGCCCGGCGCTGGAGGGCTATGCCGTGTCCAACTTCCGCCTGCCCGACGGCGTCAGCCTGGCGCCGGTCAATCGGGACACGGGCGAACCGTCCGCGCTGGGCCGTCCGGGCGTCATTCTGGAGGCGTTCCGCCCCGGCACCGAGCCGCGCCGCGGCGCGTCCGCGGCGGAAGAAGCCCTGAGCTTCGGGTTCGGAGCCCTTGGCGGCCGGGCCGGCGAGCGGCGTGACTCCGATGACGAGGACGATGAGGAGGATGAGCTGGGCGGGTTGTATTGACCGCGCCCAGCCGGTATCCCGCCCGTCCGATGCGTCCACCGCTGATGAAAGATCCCTCGCCATGCGCGCTGAAATCGCCGAGCTGAAACAGGCCGTTGAACAGTCCACCCTCCTTCTGCGGAGGCGTCTTTGACTGGGATACCGCCAGTAAACGCCTTGATGAACTGAACGCCCGCGCCGAAGACCCCTCGCTGTGGGACAAGCCTGAACAGGCCCAGACCCTGATGCGCGAGCGCAACCGGCTGGACGCTTCGATCCGCGAGGTGAGCGAGATCGAGGCCGAGCTGTCCGACAATATCGAAGTGGCCGAGATGGCCGAGGCCGAAGGCGAGGAAGAGCTGTACGAAGAAGCGCTCATTGCGCTGCGTCAGCTTTCCAGGCGGGCGGGCAAGGCCGAGCTGCAGGCGCTGTTGTCGGGCGAGGCCGACGCCAATGACTGCTATGTGGAGATACACCCGGGCGCAGGCGGCACCGAGGCCCAGGACTGGGCCGAGATGATGTCGCGCATGTATACGCGCTGGGCGGAGAAATCGGGCTACAAGGTCGAGGTGATCGACTATCAGGCCGGCGAGGAGGCGGGGATCAAATCGGTCACGCTGCTGGTCAAGGGCGAGAACGCCTATGGCTGGCTGAAGACCGAGGCGGGCGTGCACCGGCTGGTGCGCATTTCGCCCTATGACAGCTCGGGCCGGCGCCATACCAGCTTCGCCAGTGTCTGGTCCTATCCGCTGGTGGATGACACCATCAATATCGAGATCCTCGACAAGGATGTGCGCACGGACACCTACCGGGCCTCCGGCTCGGGCGGCCAGCACATCAACAAGACCGACTCGGCCGTACGCCTGACCCATATCCCCACCGGCATCGCCGTGGCGTGCCAGTCTGAACGCTCCCAGCACAAGAACCGGGCCAAGGCCTGGGACATGCTGCGCGCGCGCCTGTATGAGCAGGAATTGCAGAAGCGCGAGGCGGCCGCGCAGGCCGAGGCCGATTCCAAAAGCGATATCGGCTGGGGCCACCAGATCCGCTCCTACGTCCTGCAGCCCTATCAGATGGTCAAGGATTTGCGCACCCAGGTGGAGACGTCCGATACCCAGGGCGTGCTGGATGGCGATCTCGACCCGTTCATGGCGGCGGCGCTGGCCGCGCGTGTCGGTGTGGAAGACGCGCCGGACGCCTAACGCGAAAAAACCGGGCGCGTCAGGGACGCGCCCGGTCGTGTTTCAGCAATCTATCAAATCGGTGTTTCAGACTTTCGGCGCATTGGCCGCCGAGGGCGGCGGTGCGGCGGGCGTTGCGGGCTTGCCGAACGCGGACGTTTGCGCCTGAGGCTGAGCCTCGGTCTTCGGCGCGGCGGGGGTGCTGGCCGGCGCGGACGCGTCGCTGCGCGCAGGCGCCGGGCGGGCGGTGGCCTTGTCGGTCATCGGATCGGTGGAGCGGCGGCAATGGCCGTCGAAGAAGGCGCCGCTTTCAATGGACAGCGTGGCGTGGATCACATCGCCTTCCACACGGGCGGTGGAGGTGAGCTGCACCTGACGCGCGCGCACAGAGCCCTGGACGCGGCCGCGGATCACAACGGTTTCGGCGACCACTTCGCCCTTCACATTGGCTTCCTCGCCAATGGTCAGCGATCCGGCGCGCACATCGCCCTCGACCGTGCCGTCCAGCTGAACCTCGCCTTCGGACATGATCGAGCCGTGCACGACCAGGTCGGCGCTGAGAATGGAGGGGGCTTTGCTTTTCATGGAGGACGACCTCTTGGACGGGGCCGGCGTCTGGAAACCGGCGTCTGGGGCGGTGGGGGAGGAGTCTTTTTTAGTGAACATAGCGTCCCGCTCTGATGAAATCTTCGGGGTCCACGTGCGCGCCACGGAACCAAATCTCGTAGTGAAGATGGGTCGCTGTCGAACGGCCCGTCGAGCCCATGCCCCCCAGGCGTTGCCTGGCCTCGACGTCGTCACCGCGGCGCACATCAATGGAGTGCAGATGCGCAAAACGGGTCCGGAACCCGAACCCGTGATCGACCTCCACCGTGCGACCATAGCCTGCCCGCCAGCCCGCGTAAACGACCCGTCCCGGCGCGGGCGACACGATCGGCGCCCCGCGATAGGCGGCGAAATCGGACCCCGCGTGGAACGCCGGGCGGCGCGTGAACGGGTCGATGCGCGTGCCGTAGGGCGAGGTGCGCCGGTGCGGCCCCTCGATGGGCAGAGCCAGCGGGGTCGAGGTGAGCAATTGCTCCACCTGTTCGGCCTCGACCAGGCGCGCCGTGATGCGCGCGATGCGGGCGTTGAAGGGGTCGTTCAGGTCCAGACCGCCGGAAAACACCGGCGCCTGGTCAATCGGGATGAAGGGACCGCCCGTGCCGCCTTCACCGTCCAGCGGACCGGCGCTCACCGCCTGATCCACCCGCATGCCGGTCAGGCGCAGCACCGCGCGCAGTTTTTCCAGCCGCTGTTCGGCGCTTTCCTCGACCAGGGCCAGAGCGGCCTCCTGATCGGCCAGAAGCGCGGCGACGCGCTGTTCAGCCGGATCGGCGTCGGGATCGAGAGCCAGCGCCGTGGGCGCCACCAGCGGCTCGCGCGGGACTTCGTCGCCCTCGGTGGCGGCCATCAGGATGCGGCCATCGTCCAGGCTCGGGCTTTCGCGTTCGCGCGTGACGGACAGGTCCTCGGCGAAATCGAGCAGGCGGCGCAGCGTGTTGGAGCGGTTTTGCAGTTCGCCGGCGGTGCGGTCGAACGCGCTGGTGCGCGATTCCACATAGGCGATGGCGGCGGCCTCGGCGGCGCGGGCCTCATCGAGCTGTTGCTGATGGCGTTCGGCCAGGAGGCGTATTTCATGATCGGCGCGGCCTTCGGCCCGCGCGCTCAGCACCATGTTGACCGAGGTGATGGCCAGCCATACGGCCAGCAGGCAGACGCCGGTGATGGCGGCCACTTGCATCTCGGTGGTGACAGCAAAATACCGCACCTGACCTTCGGTGCGGTGATAGATCTGCCGGTCGGGGAAGCGTTGCTTGATATGCTCCCACGGCCCGGCCAGAAGACGTTTCACCATCTGCTCGCCTCGCCTCGCCTTAGCATTCTCAGTCGGCGCCCTCCCACAGGCCAGCCGCATGAAGCACATTCATGTGACCGTTTTCAACACACCGCATGCAATGTGTGGGCCGGACGTTAAGATATTGTCGACTGTAACGCCAGCGGCGTGTCTGCGTCCTTCATCCTGCGTTCAGATAAGGGGGCGACATGGAGTTTTTAGCGTCGGCGCTCCACGTCGATCCCTGCACTGGAACACCTGCCCGCAGGCCGGCTGAGGGCGCGTGGCGGCGGGTCCAGAGCCGAACGGGCCAGGCCGAGGCGTATCATTAATGATAATATAACTTGGAGCGGCGGGCTCGCACCGGCCCCCGTCTACCCTTGCAGCATGGCAATCAGATCCAGCGCTGAGTCCGAGATGACAGTGCCAGGAGGATACACCGCCGCTGCGCCCATGGCTTTGAGTTCGGGCACGTCTTCGGGCGGGATGACGCCGCCCACTACGATCAGCATGTCGCCGCGCCCGTCGGCCTCCAGCGCGGCTTTCAGGGCGGGCACCAGGGTCAGGTGACCGGCGGCGAGTGACGAGGCGGCGACGACGTGAACGTCGTTCTCCACCGCCTGGCGGGCGGCTTCCTCGGGCGTCTGGAAGAGCGGGCCGATATCCACGTCCCAGCCGAGGTCGGCAAACGCGCTGGCGACGACTTTCTGGCCGCGGTCATGGCCGTCCTGGCCCATCTTGGCGATGAGAATGCGCGGGCGCCGGCCTTCAGCCTCAGCGAACCGGTCTGCGGCGGCGCGGGCGCGCCGCACGCTCTCGTCATTGCCCGCGGCTTTCAAATACACCCCCTGGACCGAGCGGATCTCCGCCTTGTGGCGCCCGAACACCTTTTCCATGGCGTCGGACATCTCGCCCACCGTGGCGCGTGCGCGCGCCGCGTCAATACACGCCGCCAGAAGATTGCCGTCAGAGGCCGCCGCGCGGGTGAGGGCGTCCAGCGCGGCGCGGGTCTGCTCCGCGTCGCGTTCGCAGCGCAATTGCTCCAGCTTGGCCAGCTGCTCGGCGCGCACCTTGCGGTTGTCGACTTTCAGCACCGGCACGTCTTCGGGCTCGGTCAGGCGGAATTTGTTGATGCCGACAATGGTCTGCAGGCCGGAGTCGATGCGCGCCTGGGTGCGCGCGGCCGCTTCCTCGATGCGCAGCTTGGGCACGCCTTCCTCGATGGCCTTGGTCATGCCGCCCAGAGAATCGATCTCGTCGATATGCTCCAGCGCGCGGGCGGCCAGATCATGGGTCAGGCGCTCGACGAAGTATGAGCCGCCCCACGGATCGATGGCGTCGGTGAGATGGGCCTCGCTGGCCAGCACCAGCTGGGTGTTGCGGGCGATCCGCGCGGAGAAATCGGTGGGCAGGGCCAGCGCCTCGTCCAGCGAATTGGTGTGCAGCGACTGGGTATGGCCATCCACCGCCGCCATGGCCTCGATGGTGGTGCGGGCCACATTATTGAACACGTCCTGCGCCGTCAGCGACCAGCCCGAGGTCTGGGAGTGGGTGCGCAGGGACAGCGACTTGTCACTTTTGGGCGCAAAGCGCTCGCGCACCAGCCTCGCCCACAAGAGGCGGGCCGCGCGCAGCTTGGCCACCTCCATGAAATAATTCATGGAAATGCCCCAGAAGAAGGACAGGCGCGGCGCAAACGCATCCACATCCAGCCCGGCCTTCACGCCTGCGGCGATGTAATCCAGACCGTCGGCGAGGGTATAGGCTAGCTCGAGGTCCGCCGGGGCGCCGGCCTCCTGCATGTGATAGCCGGAGATGGAGATGGAGTTGTAGCGCGGCATCTCCCTGGCGGTGAAGGCGAAGATGTCGGAGATGATCCGCATGGAGGGCGCAGGCGGGTAGATATAGGTGTTGCGCACCATGAACTCTTTGAGGATGTCGTTCTGGATCGTGCCTGACAGCCTGGCCGCCGGCACGCCCTGCTCCTCGGCGGCCACGATATAGAGCGCCAGAACGGGCAGCACCGCGCCGTTCATGGTCATGGACACGCTCATCTGGTCCAGCGGGATGCCGTCGAACAGCTGGCGCATGTCCAGAATGCTGTCGATGGCCACGCCCGCCATGCCCACATCGCCGATGACGCGCGGATTGTCGCTGTCATAGCCGCGATGGGTGGCCAGATCGAAGGCGACCGAGAGGCCCTTCTGCCCGGCCGCCAGATTGCGCCGGTAGAAGGCGTTGGAATCAGCCGCCGTGGAGAAACCGGCATATTGGCGGATGGTCCAGGGCCGCTGGACGAACATGGTGGGGTAGGGGCCGCGATGAAACGGCGCTGCACCGGGCTTGTGATCGAGGAAATCGAGCCCTTCCACGCTTGAGCCGTCATAGACCGGCGCGATGGGCAGGCGCTCGGCGGTCTCGAACGGGGCGGCGTCCGCGCCCGGGGCGGTCGCGGTTTCGGGCTGGCCGAGATCGAGCCTGGTGAAGTCGGGATGGCGGCTCATGATCCGATCCCCAGGGCTGCATGGGCGCGCGCGCCGTCTTTCAGGGCGTCGCTGCGCAGATGGATGAAATGGTCGATGCCGGGGATATCCATCGGCTTGCCCGCCAGCCAGACGGCGCTTGCGCCGGCTGGTTTGAGGGCGGCGGCGAGGGCGGCTGCGTCCGCCTCGTAGGTCGCGTCGGTCCCGCAGATCACCGCCAGCCGGGCGCCTGAGCGTTTGAAGGCGTCGGCGCAGGCCTCGATCGTGTAGAAGACCTCTGGAGGCTGCGCCGCAATCCCGGCGACGGCCAGTCGGTTGGCGGCGAAACCGGCGCGGGCGCTGAAATCCGCACGCGGGCCCAGCGTGGCCAGGAAGGCGGCGGGTCTTTGGCCCTGCGCGTCGGCGGCGTCACGCAGGGCTTCAAACGGCGCAGCGAAACGCACCGGCGCAAGGCCTGGCCAGGGCAGGGGATCATGGCCGCTGGAATCGACTGCCGAGGCGGGGGCGTGGGCCACGCCGGTCTCCACAGTGCGGGCGTCCAGCTCGGGATAGGCCGTGACGCCGATCAGGCTGTCTGCGCCGGACGCATAGCGCTGGGTGCGCTTGGCGCTCATGGCGGCGACGTCTGTCGCGAAGGCGCCGGAGGCCAGCACAGCCTGCGCGCCGCCATCGGCTTCCATGGCCTGGAAGCGCGTCCAGGCGGCTTCGGCGAGGCGCGCGGCCAGGGTCTCGTGCAGATAGCCGCCGCCTGCCGGGTCCGCCGTGCGCCCCACATGGCTTTCTTCCATCAGAAGGATTTGCAGATTGCGCGACAGGCGCCGGGCGAATTTCGTCGAGCCACCCATGGCGTGGGTGAAGGGGCGCACCTCCACGCTGTCAGCGCCGCCTACAGACGCCGCGAACCCGGCGCAGGCATTGCGGATGAGGTTGGTGTAAGGGTCGCTGGCCGATGTCATGCGCGCGCCGGTTATTACGTGCAGTTTCAGCGCGCGGCGATCCGTGCTGACGCCAAACGCCTCCAGAATGCGCGACCAGAGCCGGCGCGCAGCGCGCAGCTTGGCGATGGTCAGATGCACGTCGGCGTCGGCGGCCAGCGTAACGCAAAGCGCGCCGGCGGCTGTGTCGGGGGTCAGGCCCTGGTCGATTAGCGCGCCCATCCAGGCGGCGCCCGCTGCGCACATGAAGGCGAGCTCCTGGGCCTCCGATCCGCCCGCTTCATAGACGCCGTGGGCGCGGATGGTGACCGGGGTGAGGGCGGGATAGCGCGCAATCGCGTCCTGCACGGCGGCGCATCCGGCGGTGTCGGGGATCGTCAGGCCCAGCCCGCCGCGCACGGACGCGCGGTCATAGCCTTGAGCGTCCAGCCAGTTCAAAAACAGCGCGCCGGCCTCAGGACTCTCAAGAGCAGGAGCGAGCCAGACCGGGGCGAGATCGGCCATGACGCCGTCCAGCGTGCGGGCCAGATCGTCAGCGGTCTTCACCGCAACGCCGCCCCGCCCGGCCGGGTCGATGGCCAGCGTGATCTCGCTGGCGCCGCCATTGAGATCCTGGAGAATCGCCGCGTTGGCCTTAGCCGGATCGGGCAGATCCGCGCGCTGACGGATGCCCCAGGGCAGGAAAGCATCGCGCACCGGCGACGCGCCGCGGATGAAGGGCGCCGCGCCCGGCGCGCCGGGATCACAGGCCTCGTCAAGGTCGGACAGCGTGAACAGCGGCCCGCGCGGCACGCCGTCCAGCGTTTTGCGCACGAGGCTTTCGAACGGCGCGCCTTTGAGCGCGTCCTCGGCCAGGGCGCGCCAGTCGGCGTCGGAGTGCGCGGCGAATCCCTCGGCCAGGGGGCGGATTGATTGGGTCATGGCCACGGGGATTACACCGCGTGCGCCGCGCCGCCAAGCCAGATGCCGCGCTTTGCCAGTGCGCGCTGACCCGGGGACAGGTCCGCGATCTGTCCGCCCCCCTCTGCCCGCGTCCTAGCCTTGAAGCGAGATTTATCCTCGCACCGGAGCGGAGATGTGATGAGCGATGCGACCCCCATGCTCGGCCTGCCCTGGCTGATGCCGGCCCAGGCCCAGAAGCATGTCACGGTGAACGAGGCGCTGGGGCGGCTCGATGCGCTGGTGCAGGCCCATGCGCTGAGCGCCAGCGTTGCGGCGCAGCCGTCCGATCCTGCGCCGGGCGACAGCTATATTCTTCCTGACGAACCCGAGGGCGAAGACTGGGATGTATTCGATCCGGGATCGCTGGTCTGGTTCCAGGATGGCGCCTGGCACGGCGCCGCGCCGCGCGCCGGGCTGGTGGTGTTCGTCGCCGATATCGGCGCGCTGATGGTGTTTGACGGCTCGGCCTGGCGCGAGCTGGACGCGATGATCCGGGCTCTGGCCAATTTGGAGGGCCTCGGTGTGGGGACCGCGCCGGACGCGGTCAACCGCTTTGCTGCCAAGCTCAACACCGCGCTGTGGACGGCCCTGACGTCGGGCGAGGGCGGGACGGGCGATCTGCGCTACACGCTCAACAAGGAGGCGGCGGGCCATGTGCTCTCCCTGCTGCTGCAGTCGGGCTGGAGCGGGCGCGCCGAGCTGGGCCTGATCGGTGATGATGACCTGGCTCTGCGCGTCTCGCCTGATGGCGCGGAATGGATCGCGGCGCTGCGCGTGGAGCGCGCCACCGGCGCCGCGCACATGCCCGCCCTGACCACGCTATCCCTCAATGGCGGACCGCTGGCGGGCCTGCGCAATCATGTGATCAATGGCCGGTTCGATGTGTGGCAGCGCGGACCGGCCGACATTCCCGACATGTGGCGGCTGGTGAGCGCGGGCGGCGGCGCGGCGTCGGCGGCGCGCGCGTTGCACCCGGCCGGCCAGAGCGATGTGCCCGGCGGCGGCGCGGCCTTCCTGCGCTGGACGGTGACGGGTGAGCCAGCCAGTACGCCGGTGCTGGTGACGCGCATCGAGGACGTGCGCACGCTGTCGGGGCGTCCGGCGGCGCTGGGTTTTTACCTGCGCAGCGATGCGGCGCGCAGCCTGCAGGTCCGGCTGGTGCAGACTTTCGGCGCGGGCGGATCGTCTGCGGTGCATCTCGATGATCAGAGCGTGGAGGCCGGGACCGGATGGAGCCGCCACGCGCTGGTGTTCGACGCGCCGGCGGTCACCGGCAAGACAATCGGCGAGGGCAGCTATCTGGAGATCCGGTTCAGCGGCGAAACGGGTCCGGCGTCTCAGGTGTTCGATCTTGATCTGGTCCAGCTGGAGGCCGGAGCGGCGGCCAGCGTGTTCGAGCATCGCCCCGAGGCGTTGGAGCGGGCGCTGTGCCTGCGCTATTTCGAGCGGATCGCCGCGCTGCACGTCCATGGCTGCTTCGCCACGGGCTATGCCGCCGGCGCCTCGGACAGCCGGGCCTTTCTGATCCATCAGCCCAAGCGTGCAACGCCCAGCTATGCGAGCGGCGGCGCATTCCGCTTTCACCCCCCGTCGCTGGGCGTCATCACCGAGCTGGCCTTCACCCGGCCCGCGTCCGGGCGGGTGGAGATCGTGGCGGCGGTGACAGACGCCAGCGCCGCGGGGGGCGTGTGCGGCGTGCTGCGCGCCGATTCCGACAGCGCCGCCCATATCGACATTTCTGCGGAGCTTTGAGCGATGATGTTTCTTCATGCGCGCTGGACCGATGACGAACACACGATGATACGCGCCGAGCGCGCCGACGGCCGCGTGCTGTTCATTCCGCCCGACCCCGGCAATGCGGACTACCGAGCGCTGGTGGAGGGGCAGGACGGATCGCCGCCGGTGGAGATCGCGCCGCCGCCGGGCGCCGATCCGGACTGAGCGCAGCGCGGCGGGCTTGGCCTTGGCCGGAGATGTGCCAATGTGCGGTCTTCTCCAGTCAGACCGGTGCGCGCCATGACGCTTGATCAGGGAATGATCCTCCTCATCCTCGCTGCCGCCATGGCGTTGTTTCTGTGGGGACGCTTCCGCCATGACATCATCGCACTCGGCGCGCTGCTGGCCTGCGTCGCCGCCGGGCTGATCGAGCCTGGCGTGGCCTTTGCGGGCTTCGGCCACCCGGCGGTCATCACGGTCGCCTGCGTGCTGGTGCTGAGCCGGGGCCTGCAGAATTCCGGGGCCGTGGACGTCATTGCGCGCCACGCCATCCCCAATGGGGCCGGACCCCTGGTCTCCATGGGCGCGCTGGTGGCGCTGGGCGCAGTGCTGTCGGGCTTCATGAATAATGTCGGCGCCATGGCGCTGCTGATGCCGGTCGCCGTGCGCATGGCGGGCAAGTTCGATCTGGCGCCGGGTCAGGTGCTGATGCCTTTGGCCTTCGGGACGATCCTGGGGGGTATGACCACGCTGATCGGCACGCCGCCCAATCTGATTGTCTCGAGTTTCCGGGCCAGCCATTCGGGCGAGGGCTTCGCGATGTTCGATTTCGCCCCGGTGGGTCTGGCTGTGGCGGTGGTCGGGGTCATCTTTGTTGTAGCGGCGGCCCGATTCCTGGTGCCCGCCAACCGCTCCAGCGGCGAGGACGAGTTTTCCACCGGCGCCTACATGACCGAGGCGCGAGTGGGCGAGAAGAGCCGCGCCGCCGGCCTGACCCTGCGTCAGGTGGAGGATTTGTTTGGCAAGGCCGACGCCCAGGTGCTCGCCATCGTGCGCCAGGATGTGCGGATCACGGCGCCCCATCGCCGCCGCAAGGTGCTGGCGGGCGATATCCTGGTCCTGGAAGCCGATGTGGGCGATTTGCCCGCCGTTCTGACGGTTCTGGGCGTCAAGCTGGAGGAGCGTGGCTCGTCCAAACCGGCCGTGGCGGCGGCGGACAAGCGCGAAGCGGAGGACGAGAAAAAGGCCGCGCGCGAAAAGGAAAACGCCGCGGCCACCGACGGCGACGCCAAGGCCGCCCGCGCGCGCGATGACGGCTCGGACGAGATCGTGCTGCGCGAATACGTGATCCTGCCCGAGGCCGGGCTGGGCGGCCGCTCGGCCAGCGAGCTGCGCCTGCGCACACGGTTCGGCATCAATCTGCTGGCGGTGTCGCGCGACGGCATGCGCTCGCGCGCGCGGCTGCGCACGATGAAATTCCGCGCCGGCGATCTGTTGCTGCTGGAGGGCGCGCCCGAGGCGCTGTCCGAGTTCGCCGCCGATACCGGGCTGGCGCCGCTGGCCGAGCGCGATCTGCGCGTGCCCAATCCGCGCAAGGCCATCATAGCCAGCGTGATCATGGCGGGCGCCGTGGGCGGGGCGGCGTTCGGGCTGCTGCCGGCCGCCGTGTCCTTTGCGATGGGCGTTATCGCCTCGATGATCACCTCCACCGTGCCGCCGCGCACAGTCTATCAGGCGATCGACTGGCCGGTGGTGGTGCTGCTGGCGTCGCTGATCCCGGTGGCGGGCGCGATGGAGTCGACCGGTCTGGCCGATCTGATCGCGCAGGGCCTGATCGGGACCGTGGCGATGGGCCATGGCGTGCTGGCGCTGGCCGCCATCCTGATCGTGACCATGTTCCTGTCGGACATGATCAACAATGCTGCGACCGCCGCCGTGATGTGTCCGGTCGCCATCGGGTCCGCCGCAGCGCTGAACGTCAATCCGGACGCCTTCCTGATGGCGGTGGCCATCGGGGCGTCATGCGCCTTCCTGACCCCGATCGGTCACCAGAACAATACGCTGATCCTGGGGCCGGGCGGCTTCCGGTTCGGGGATTTCTGGCGTCTGGGACTGCCGCTGGAGGCGCTGGTGGTGGCGGTGAGCATCCCGCTTCTGCTGGTGGTGTGGCCGCTTTAGGCCGGCTTGCCGCCCGGCCGGTGGAGCATCGAGCCCAGGGCGCGCGCCAGCGACAGCGCCGCCAACACCAGCACGGTGGCGGCCAGCATGAGCAGCATGAACACCATGGCCGCGCCCGACAGATGCAGGGTCAGCAAGGCGGCGTCCGAACTGGCCAGCGGCGAATTGAGAATCAGGCGGGTGAGCCAGTTGGAGGTCTGCAGCAAGCCGGACAGAATCGCCGGGTTCTCCCGTTCGATCAGAACGAACAGGCCGAGCGTGGTGAGGGGTATCGCGATCAGGGCGATGACGGTGCGAACCGCCCATCCCGCCAGTGCTGCGCCCGCCGTATGTGCCATGCCGCCCTCCCCAGGTCCTGCTGCTACCTTATGGTTAATTACGCTTGGACTCCAGCCAAGCGTTAGTGTGGCGCAAATGCGGCATTTTCCCGGCGCGCTGCGAGTCGGGCGACTGCGGCTTTGCCGTTTCGATCTTTGCGCGCTAAGAACACGTTACAGGGGATGACGGCCAGTCAGGACGCCATGACACGTCTTCGCAAGAGTATTTCGCCTGGCGCCCTGGGGCGCGCTGCATTCTCCCGTCTGCTGGGGATGAACGCCTCGCACAAACGTCTGCTCAAGATGCTGTTTGACGCGGCCAGCCTCGGCTTCGCGTTCCATCTGGCGCTGGCCCTGTCCACCGAGAGCATCGCCTATATGGCGCACTGGCACGTCTGGGGCGTGATGGCCGGCGTGGCCGCCGCCGGGCTCATCGTGTTCATGAATGGCCGGCTCTACGCCTCCATGGGGGCCGAGCGGGACGTGGATATTCTGCGGGTCTCGGGGTTGGGCGCGCTGGTGTCGGCGGTGCTGCTTCTGGGCCTGAGCGCGTTTGTCCCGGTGAACATACCGCTGGGCGCCGCGGTGATCTATCTGGCGCTGGCCCTGTGCCTGACCGGCGGCGTGCGCGTGGCGGTGCGCGCCATGTTCTGCGACCATCAGGTGCGCGCCAAGGAGCGGGTGCTGATCTATGGCGCCGGGGATGCCGGGCGCCAGCTGCTGGCCGCCCTGCGCGAGCGCGGCGAGCATGCGCCGGTGGGCTTCCTGGATGATGACGCCCTGTGGCACGGCGCGCGCATTGGCGGGCTGGAAGTGTTCAACCCGGCCGAGATCGGCCGGGCGGCCGGCGCGACCCAGGCCAATGCGGTGTTCCTGGCGCTGCCCAGCGCCACCCGCGCGCGCCGCAAGCGCATACTGGACCTGCTGGAGCCGTATGATCTGCGCGTCCAGACGGTGCCGGACATCAACGACATCCTTTCCGGCCAGGCGCCGATCTCGCAGATTCGCGCGGTCAAGGCCGAGGACCTTCTGGGGCGCGATCCCATTACGCCGGACCCCGAACTGATGTCGGCGACGATTCGCGGGCGCAGCGTCATGGTGACCGGGGCGGGCGGCTCCATCGGGTCGGAGCTGTGCCGCCAGATCCTCAAACAGGCGCCGGCGCGCCTTGTCATGCTCGATCAGTCGGAGTTTGCGCTTTACGAGATCGAACGCGCGCTGCGCGACCGCCGCGGCGAATGCGAGCTGATCGCCAAGCTGGGCTCGGTCAGCGACGCCTCGCGCGTCGCCTCCCTGCTCGGGCGCTTTGACGTGAACACGGTCTTCCACTGTGCGGCCTACAAGCATGTCCCGCTGGTGGAGAACAATGTCATCGCCGCGGTGCGCAACAACACGCTGGGCACGCTGGCGCTGGCGCGCGAGGCGATCAAGGCGGGGGTGTCGTCTTTCATTCTGGTGTCAACCGACAAGGCGGTGCGCCCCTCCAGCGTCATGGGCGCCACCAAGCGCCTGGCCGAGCTGACCTGTCACGCGCTCGGCGCCACCCAGGCCTCGACCCGCTTCACCGTGGTGCGCTTCGGCAATGTGCTGGATTCCTCCGGCTCGGTTCTGCCGCTGTTCCGCCAGCAGGTGGAACAGGGCGGCCCGGTCACCGTCACCCACCCCGACGTGACGCGCTATTTCATGACGCTGGGCGAGGCCGCCCAGCTAGTGATCCAGGCCAGCGCCCTGTCGGACGGGGAGGGCGTCTACGTGCTGGACATGGGCGACCCCATCAAGGTGGTGGATCTGGCGTGCCGCATGGTGCGCCTGGCTGGCATGCGCCCCTATCTGTCCGAATCGATGACGCGCGGGGATATCGAGATCAAGTTCAAGGGCCTGCGCGAGGGCGAGAAGCTCCATGAGGAGCTGTTGATCGGCGCTGCCGCCAGCCCCACCCGTCACCCGCGCATCATGAGCGAGGCCGCCGTGGCGCCGGACTGGACCGCGATGCAGGCGCTGCTGGCGCGCATCGAGGCGGGCTGCCAGGCCGGTGATGCCGCGGGCGTGGTCGCCCTGCTGGCCGACAAGGCGATTGGCTATGATCCGGACGCACTGTCCGGCCCCGCCGTGGTCAAAATGGACCCAAGAGCCGGCGCCCGCGCCCGCACCGCCGCCGCCCGCACCGACGCGCGGTCGGCGGAGTAGGAACCGCCAAACCCCTCGATCAATCTGGATTTTCGGGAAAACGCGGCTTTGGCTGGTGCTGCCGGAGAGATTCGAACTCTCGACCTCTCCCTTACCAAGGGAGTGCTCTACCCCTGAGCTACGGCAGCGCGCCAGACGTCCGCCGATCAGCGGAGGAGCGCGCTATAGCGCATAGTTTTCCCCCCGCCAAGGCCGGGCTTGACCCCAGACGCAGGCGGCGCCATTCCACAAAACATGACCCGGTCCACTCCCGATCCCAAGCTGGGCGCGTCCGCGCCTGACGCCGCAGCCCGCGAGGCCCGCCTGGCCGAGGCTTTGCGCGCCAATCTGAAGCGCCGCAAGGCGCCGCGCGGGGCCGCAGATGGGCCCGGGACGGACAGCGGCGAGGCGGATACCGGCTGACGCAGCTGCGCGCTCACCTCTTGTATCCACACCTGCGGCCGCTCACATGGCCCTCATCATTTCAGGCAAGGCGGACACACAGGCATGGACCGGATCCTCATTCGCGGCGGACGCCCTCTCAACGGGGCCATCACCATCTCCGGCGCGAAGAATTCGGCCCTGAAGCTGATGGCCGCCTCGCTGTTGTCCGATGCCCCGCTGACCCTGTCGCGCGTGCCGGCGCTCGCCGATGTGCGCTTTCTGGGTCAGCTGCTCGCCCGGCTCGGCGTGCAGGTCGAGGATCAGGGCGGCGGGCGCATGCGCCTGCACGCCAAAGACCTGGCTGAACCGGAAGCGCCTTATGATCTGGTGCGCAAGATGCGCGCGAGCTTCAACGTGCTGGGACCGCTGATCGCCCGCGAGGGGCGGGCGCGGGTGTCTTTGCCCGGCGGGTGCGCCATCGGTGCGCGCCCGGTCAATCTGCACCTGATGGCGCTGGAAGCGCTGGGCGCCGATATCGAGCTGTCCGAAGGCTATGTGATCGCGCGCGCGCCGCGCGGCCTGACGGGCAATCGCATCGTGTTCCCGATGGTGTCGGTGGGCGCCACCGAGCACGCCATGCTGGCCGCCGTGCTGGCCAGGGGGCAGAGCGTGCTGGAGCACTGCGCGCGCGAGCCCGAGATCGCCGATCTGGCCCATTGCCTCAACGCCATGGGTGCGCGCGTGTCCGGCGCCGGGACCGACACGATTACAATTGATGGCGTGGACCGGCTCCATGAGGCGCACTGGACCGTCACGCCCGACCGGGTGGAGACCGGCACCTACGCCATCGCCGTGGCGGCCGCCGGCGGCCAGGTGCGGCTGGAGGGCGCGGAACCCGACCATAATCGTGCCCTGTGGGACGTGCTGCGCCGTGCCGGGGCGGAGATCACGAGTGGCGCGGATTATGTGGACATCGCGCGCAGCGGGCCGATTCGCGCCGTGGACATCCAGACCGAGCCGTTTCCGGGCTTCCCCACCGATTTGCAGGCGCAGTTCATGGCGCTGATGACGCTCGCCGACGGCGCCAGCGTCATCCGCGAGACGATTTTCGAGAACCGCTTCATGCATGCGCCCGAGCTGACGCGCCTGGGCGCGCGCATTGATGTGCGCGGCAATGAGGCCATCGTGCGCGGTCCGGTCCGCCTGAAGGGCGCGCCGGTGATGGCCACCGATCTGCGGGCGTCTGTCAGCCTTGTCATCGCCGGTCTCGCGGCGGAAGGTGAGACGAGCGTCAGCCGCATCTATCACCTCGACCGCGGGTTCGAGCGGCTTGAGGAAAAACTGTCAGCCTGCGGCGCCGATATCGAGCGCCGCCCTGAGGAGTCCGTCTGAATGTCCGCCGACCGTCCCCTGCGCCTGATCGCCGAGAGCCAAGACGATCTGCCGATCCTGTCGGCGGCGCTGCAGGACGCCGCCGGGCAGCTGGGCGATTTCGTCTACGAGCCCAGGGCCCGCCGCTTCACCATTACGCTCAACCGCTTCCGCTGGGAGGCGGGGAAAAGCCGCCGCGGCGAGCGCGTGCGCGCGGCGCTGCAGATCAGCTCGGTGCTCGAGGCCAGCTCCCAGCGCCTGAAACAGGGCGCCCCGGACGCCGTGGTCAGCCTTCTGGCCATGACGTTCGAGCCGGGCGAGGCGCCGGGCGGGGTCTTGCTGCTGACCTTTGCCGGCGGCGGGGCCCTGCGCCTGAGTGTGGAGTGCATTGACGTGACGCTGGCCGACGTGTCGGCGCCGTGGGCGGCGGCGCGCCGCCCGGAACATCGTGAGGCCCGGACATGAGCGAGCACAGGCTGATTGCGGTGGAGCTGGACCAGGCCTCCATCGGCAAGGCCGAAGAGGCGGTCGAGCACGAGCGCCGGGTGGCGATCGCCGACCTGCTGGAGGCCAATGTCTTCGAGCCCGCCGGGTCCGAACACGGCCCCTACGCCCTGCGCCTGGCCATCGAGGATCAGCGCCTGGTGTTTGATGTAAAATCGGAAAGCGGCGCGCCGGTGCGCGTTTTCGTGTTCTCGCTCGGGCCGCTGCGGCGCATCCTTAAAGACTATTTTTTGATGTGCGACAGCTATTACGCCGCCGTGCGCGATGCGCCGCTGGGCCAGATCGAGGCCATCGATATGGGCCGGCGCGGTGTGCACAATGAAGGTTCCACGCTGCTGCGCGAGCGGCTGGCGGGCAAGATCGACGTGGATTTCGACACCGCCCGGCGCCTGTTCACCCTGATCTGCGCCCTGCACCGGAGAAGCGCGTGAGCGTTTCAGACCGCGCGCCGGCTGTGGTGTTCGTGTGTGCGCGCAACGCCGTGCGCTCGCCCATGGCTGAGACGTTCTGGCGGCGGCGATTCGGCGCCGGGGCGCCCGCCAGCTCATGCGGTCTGGAACCGGCGCCCTGGCCGGACGGTTTCATGATCCATGTGATGGGCGAGCTGGAGCTCGACCTCACCGCCTTTGAATGCCGCGATATGGAGGCTACCGCCGACACGCCGGTGGAACTGGTGGTGTGCCTGGCTCACGAGGCCAATCACGCCGCATCGGCCTTTGCAGAGCGGCGCGGGGCGGCCTATGAGTTCTGGCCCATCGCCGATCCGGCGCGGGTCGAAGGCCAGCGTGAGCAGCGGCTTGACGCCTATCGCGGCGCGCGTGACGCCATCGCGGCGCGGGTGGCGCAATGGGGCGCTGATCACAGCTAGAGTGCTGCAGGCTCGACGTAGCCTGTCATAGGGGACTATATAGCGCCCCGGCGCGCGACGGGATTTTTTCAGGTCCGGCGCAACGATCAAGAGGAGCCGCATGGCGAAGGAAGAATTGCTCGAGTTTCCCGGCGAGGTCGTCGAACTCCTGCCGAACGCGACCTTCAAGGTCCGTCTCGAAAACGAACACGAGATCATCGCGCACACCGCAGGCAAGATGCGCAAGAACCGCATCCGTGTGCTGGCGGGCGACAAGGTGCTCGTCGAGATGACGCCCTATGACCTGACCAAAGGGCGCATCACCTATCGCTTCAAGTAAGCCGGTGACCGCCGCGCGCGCGCCCCTGGTGCTGGCGAGCGCCTCGCCGCGCCGGAGGGACTTGCTGGCGCAGATCGGCGCCGCGCCCGACCGGATCGCCCCTGCCGATATCGATGAAAGCGCGCGCCCCGGCGAATTGCCGCGGGCGCTGGCTCTGCGTCTGGCGCAAGGCAAGCTCGCCGCCAGCGATCATCCCGGCTGCTACGTGCTGGCCAGCGATACGGTGGTGGCGGTCGGGCGGCGCATCCTGCCCAAGACCGAAACCCGCGCCGAAGCCGAGACCTGCCTGCGGCTATTGTCGGGGCGCAATCACCGGGTCTTCACAGGCGTCGCCGTGCGCGCACCGGACGGCAAGACCGCCAGCCGGGTGTCGGAGACGCGCCTTAAGATGAAGCCATTGAGCGAACCTGAAATCGCCGGCTATCTCGATAGCGGGGAGTGGGAAGGCAAGGCGGGCGGATACGGCATTCAGGGCCGGGCCGGGGCCTTTGTCATCGCGCTCACCGGCTCCTATACCGGCGTCATGGGTCTGCCGGTCTATGAGACCCGCCAACTGCTCACCGGACTGGGGTATGCGTTTTGAGGATCGTGGCGTTTGATCATGTGGGGGAGACCCGCGCAGCGGTGCTCGACGGCGAGCGGGCTGTGGAGCTGCATCTCGAACGCTGGAGCGAGCGCGGCAAGCGCGCCATCCGCGGCGAGGTCTATCGCGCCCGCGTCACCAAGGTGGATAACGGGCTGAACGGCGCCTTTTGCGAGCTGGGGCGCGGCCCGGCGGGCTTCCTGCCGTTTGGCAAGGCGGGGCGTCCTGACGGTCTGCACGAAGGCGCGGCGCTGGGCGTGCAGATCCAGCGCGAGGCATTTCAGGAAAAGGGTCCGACGCTCGCCCTGTTCGAGGTTGAACCCGGCGATGCGCCCCAGGTGGTCGTGCCGTCGCCCCCGCTGGCCGAGCGCCTGTCCATGATGTTCGACGCGCCGGTGCGCACGCCCAAGGAAGCCGAGATTGATCTAGGCGCCCTGTTCGAGGATGCGCTGGACCCGGTGGTCCCGCTGCCCGGCGGCGGGAAGCTGGTGATCGAGCCGGTCACGGCGCTGACTGCCATCGACGTGGATGCTGGCGCGCGCAGTACCCCGGGCGGGGCGGGCAAGCTCGCCATTGAGCTTAACAAGAGCGCCGCGCGCGAAGCGGCGCGTCAGATTCGCCTGCGCGGTATTGGCGGGGTGGTGGCGATTGACTTCCTGCCGCTGAAAAAGCGCGCCGACCAGGCGGCGCTGGACCAGGCGATCCGCGGCGCATTCAGGAATGATCCGGCAAAAGTGGACATCGCCCCGGCCTCGCGCTTTGCCATTGTCGAGCTGGCCCGCCAGCGCATCGGGCGCGGCCTGCACGAGATCTGCTGGGAACGGTTCGGCGTGGAGACGGTGGAGACGGCGGCGCTGGCTGCCCTTCGCGCGCTGGAGCGCGAGGGCGCAGCCAATCGCGCGGCGCGTCAGATCATCTTGCGCGCGGGGAGTGAGGTTCACGCCTGGCTCGACGCGGACCCTATTGGCTGGCGCAAGGCGATGAAGGCGCGCCTGGGCGAACGCTTCACGCTGGAGCTGGACACAGTGACGGGACCGCGCGCGTTTGCGGCGCATGCCTCATGACAGCGCGCCGTCACAAGACCGGCTGCCCGATTTGCGGGCGGGCGGTAGTGCAGGACTATCGCCCCTTCTGCTCGCGCCGCTGCGCGGACGCGGATCTCGGCCGCTGGTTCTCCGGCGCCTACGCGGTCCCGGGCGAGCCGGTGGATCCGGCTGATTTGCCGCCGTCAGACGATGGCGGGACTGAGCGCGATTGAGCCGGTGCCCTTGCCCTTTTGGCAAGACCTGCTAAGTCGGCCCCGCAAGAGAGAAGGAGGCCTCCCCATGCAGATTCGCGAGGGGCTCACCTTTGACGACGTGCTCTTGCAGCCCGGCGCGTCCGAGGTTTTGCCCGCCCAGGCCGATGTGCGCACACGCGCCACTGCGACCATCCCGCTGAACATTCCGATCCTGTCGGCCGCCATGGATACGGTGACCGAAGCGGGCCTCGCCATCGCCATGGCGCAAGCTGGCGGCATGGGTGTTATCCACCGCAATCTGACCGACGCCGAGCAGGCCGAGGAGGTCCGCCGGGTCAAGCGCTTTGAAAGCGGCATGGTGGTCAACCCGATCACCATCACGCCGGACGCGACGCTGGCCGATTTGCGCGCCTTGATGGACCGTCATCGCATTTCCGGCATCCCGGTGGTGGAGGCCGGCGGCGGTCCCAATGGCAAGCTCATCGGCATCATCACCAATCGCGATGTGCGCTTTGCCGACGACATGAACGCCAGCGTCGCCTCCATGATGACGCGCGAGAACCTCGTCACCGTGAAGCCCGGCGTCGACCAGGCCGAGGCGCGCCGCCTTTTGCACAAGCACCGCATCGAGCGCCTGCTGGTGGTGGACGCGGCGGGGCATTGCGTCGGGCTGATGACCGTCAAGGACATGGAGAAGGCGCAAGCCCATCCCAACGCCGCCAAGGACGAGCATGGCCGCCTGCGCGTCGCCGCCGCGACCACGGTGGGCGATGCCGGGTTTGAGCGCGCGCAGGCGCTGCTGGACGCCGGCGTGGACGTGCTGGTCATCGACACGGCGCATGGCATGTCGGCCAGCGTCATCGAGCAGGTGCGCCGGATCAAGGCCGCCTCCAACAAGGCCCAGGTGATGGCGGGCAATATCGCCACCTATGACGGCGCGCGCGCTCTGTTCGACGCCGGGGCGGACAGCGTGAAAGTGGGCATCGGGCCCGGCTCGATCTGCACCACGCGCATTGTGGCCGGTGTGGGCGTGCCCCAGCTGACCGCCATCATGGACGCCGCCCGGGCCCGCGAGGGCTTTGACGGCGCGATCATCGCCGATGGCGGCATCAAGTATTCCGGCGATCTGGCCAAGGCCATCGCCGCGGGCGCCGACTGCGTGATGATGGGCTCCATGCTGGCCGGCACCGAAGAGGCGCCCGGCGAGGTGTTCCTGTTCAAGGGCCGGTCCTACAAATCCTATCGCGGCATGGGCAGTGTGGGCGCCATGGCGCGCGGCTCGGCCGACCGGTATTTCCAGAAGGAAGTCACTGACGCCATGAAGCTGGTGCCCGAAGGCATTGAAGGCCAGGTCCCCTACAAAGGCCCCGTCGGCCCGATCCTGCACCAGATGGTGGGCGGCCTGCGTGCGGCCATGGGCTATACCGGCGCCAAGACCGTGGAAGAGTTTCAGGCCAAGGCGCAGTTCGTGCGCATCACCAATGCGGGCTTGCGCGAAAGCCATGTCCACGACGTGACCATCACCCGCGAAGCGCCGAATTATCCCACGCCGGGGTGAGGGCGCCTTTTCCTCCCCCGCTTGCGGGGGAGGTGGTCCGAAGGACCGGAGGGGGGAGGCCGCATCTTCAAATTCTGAGGATGATCGCTCTGCCGCTTCCCCCCCCTCGCCGCTACGCGGCACTCCCCCCGCAAGCGGGGGGAGATAGTCGTCGCGCTATTTCCGCCTCCAGACGAAAGAAAACCCATGCGTGAAGCCGGCCGTATTGCCGCCGCCATCGAGGTGCTCGACACCGTTCTGAACCGGCATCAGCCGGTTAAGGACGCCCTGCGCGACTGGGGCAAGGCCAATCGCTATGCCGGGTCGGGCGACCGGGCGTGGATTTCCGGCCTGGTGCTGGACGCCATGCGCAAGCGGGCCTCGCACGGCGTGCGCATGGGCGAGGACACGCCGCGCGCCATGGTGCTGGCCACGCTGGCCCATGAGTGGGAGACGGGGCCCGACGCGGTGGCGGCGATCCTCGACTGCGACGAGCATGCCCCCCCGCCGCTGACCGACGCCGAGCGCGCCGGGATGACCGCCGCCCTGCCGGACGATGCGCCGCTGTGGGCGCGCGCCGAAATCCCGGACTGGCTGGAAGCCAGCTTTGTGCGCGGCTTTGGCGGCGATGCGGTGGTCGAGGGCGCGGGCATGGCCTCTCGCGCGCCGGTGGATCTGCGCGTGAACACGCTGAAGACCGATGCGGAGAAGGCGATCTCGGCGGTGCGCGCGCAGATCAATTGCGATCCGTCTGACCTGGTCACCAGCGCCATCCGCATCGCGGCGGCCGATCCGCGCGCCAAGGCGCCGCCGGCCGATTCCATCCCCGCCTATGGCAAGGGTTGGGTCGAGGTGCAGGATCTGGGCAGCCAGATCGCCGCGCTCGCCGCCGCGCCGCTGGACGGGCTGCAGGCGCTGGATTTCTGCGCCGGGGCCGGGGGCAAGACGCTGGCTCTGGCCGCGCTCATGAACAATTCAGGCCAGCTCTATGCCTGGGATTATGACTGGCGGCGCCTGCGCGCCATCTGGCCGCGTCTGGAGCGCGCCGGGGTGCGCAATGTCCAGGTGCGCACCGGCAAGGAAGGCGAGGCGCTGTGCGATCTGGAAGACCGGATGGATCTGGTTTTCATCGACGCGCCCTGCACGGGGTCGGGCACCTGGCGCCGGCGCCCGGACACCAAATGGCGCCTGAAAGAGCGCGCGCTCGCCACCCGCATCAAGCAGCAGGACGAAGTGCTGGCCAAGGCCGCCAAATACGTGAAGGCCGGCGGGCGCATGATCTATGTCACCTGCTCGGTCCTGCCCGAAGAGAACGGCGACCGGATCAACGCGTTCCTGGCCGCCAACACAGCCTTCCGCGCCGTGCCGGTGATGGATGCCCTGACGGCCTCGGGCCAGCTCACCGAAGAGGGCGCGCTGACGCTGTCCGCCTGCGCCGGGGAGCATGGCGCCCTGCAACTCACCCCGGCGCGCACCGGCACGGACGGGTTTTATGTGTGCGTGATGGAGCGGGAGGGGTGATATTCCGACTGATCAGCCTGTTTTGCCTGTCCGTTCTGTGGAGCGTTCCGGGGGCCGAGGGGCAAACGGTTCAGTACGAGATTTCCCGCAGCGCGGTATGGCCTGTCACAGACAGCCAATCCGGGCGGGAGTATGACATCTATGTGCGTATCCCGCTGGGTTATGAAGAGGCGCGCGCGGAAGGGTATCCGGTCGTCTATCTCAATGACGGTCCTTATACCTTTCCCGTGGCGGTAGGGGTCGCCCACCTGCCCATGAATGCGGGCGTTATGGAAAGTGCAATCATCGTCGGCATTTCCCATGCTCGCAATGAGAACGGCATGGACAGCAGGGTGCGTGATCTTACCCATGCGCACGATGCCGGATGGCGCCTGCAGACCGGTGGGGCACCAGCCTATGCCGATTTTCTCGAAACCGGCATCATTGCCCAGGTAGAGGCGCGGTATAATGCTGATCCGGCGCGCCGCATCCTTTCCGGCCAGTCCTTGGGCGGTTCGTTCGGAGCGTGGATGCTTTTCGCGAGGCCCGGGTTGTTTTCCGGCTATATTCTGACCAGCCCGTCTCTCTGGTTCAATGACGGGTCGATCTTCGCGCTGGAGGCCGATTACGCTGCCAATCACTCCGATCTTCCAGCCAGGGTCTATTTTGCGACTGGAGCGCGCGAAGTCCCGGGGGACTCCACCCGTCACGACCTGGCAGGTGATCAGGTGAGGTTCGCTTCCACGCTCGAGGGGCGGGCCTATCCCTCGCTGGTCATCCGAAGTGAGATAATCGAGGGTGCCCGGCACGAGACCACATTCCCGATTGGCTTCACGCGAGGGCTTGAGTGGTTGCTGGCAAACTGATGGCCGGAACCGACGGATTTTCCGTGTGTGGACGGGAGCGGGCGGGGTAGCAGGCATGCCGATAGTTTCAGTCTTTTTCGGCATTACCATCCGCATGTATTTCGGTGATCATCCGCCGCCGCATATCCATGTGGTCTATCAAGGGCATGAGGCGTTGATCGCTATTGCCGATGGCGCTTTGCTCGAAGGCAGTTTGCCGCCGCGCGCCCGCAGGCTGGTTGCTGAATGGATGGATATGCGCCGGGATGCTATACTGGAAAACTGGCGGCGCGCTGAACGTCTGGAGCCGCTGGAGCGCATTGAAGGTCTGGAATGATCAAGCTCATTCACATGAAGCCCACTGGCCCGGCCTCGTTGCACCTGACCTTCTCGGACGGTCAGGCCGGTGAGCTGGACCTGTCGGCCCTCATCGCCCGGCCCGGCGCGATGGTCCTGCCTTTGCGCGATCCGGCGTATTTCGCGCGCGTGTTCCTGGAGGACGGCGCGCCGACCTGGCCCAACGGGTTTGATCTGGCGCCCTGGGCGCTGCACCGCGACATGGACGCGCAAGGCCTGCTCAAGCCGGCGGGTCAGGCCGCCTGAGCTGCGCTTGCCGCCAGTGCTTCCCGCGAGTTATTCTCGGACTATGAACACGCTTCTGGACCGCATCACCACCGACCCCGCCCAATGCGGCGGGCGGCCCTGTATCCGGGGGATGAGGGTGCGCGTGCGTGACGTGCTCGACCTGCTGGAAGCCGGGCTGGGTTATGATGAGGTGCTGGTCGAGCTGCCCTATCTGGAGCGCGATGACATCCGGGCCGCAATTGCGTATGCGGCGCGCCGCCTTGATCATCCTGTGATCAATGCCGCCGAATAGGCGGGCAGAGCTCTGGCCGGACGCCCACCTGCCGCCCGCACTGGTGCCTTGGCTGATCGAACGTTTCGATATGCAGGCACAGTCATTTGACCGCGCAGGGCTGCGGTTCGCGACGGATGAGGAGGCGTTCGCCAAGGCCAGACAGTCTGACGCCGTAATCGTTACCAAGGACGCTGATTTTCCCCGGCTGCTGGAGCGGTACGGGCCGCCCCCACGGGTCATCTGGCTGACCTTTGGCAATACAAGCCGTTCCAGATTGCAGGACATTCTGACATCCAAGCTGGGAATCGCGCTCAATCTGCTTGACGAGGGTGAGCGGCTTGTGGAGACCAGCGCCGATGACAATTGAAAATCACGAACGCGCCCTCATCATCGATTTCGGCAGCCAGGTGACCCAGCTCATCGCGCGGCGCCTGCGCGAGAGCGGGGTGTATTGTGAGGTGCATCCGTTCAACCGGGTGGATGACGCCTTCCTGGCCGCCTACGCGCCCAGGGCCATCATCCTGTCGGGCGGGCCGGCGAGCGTCCATGGCGAGGGTACGCCGCGCGCCACGCAAGGTGTGTTCGAGCTGGGCGTGCCGGTGCTGGGCATCTGCTATGGCGAGCAGACCATGTGCGCGCAGCTCGGCGGCAGCGTGGAGGCCGCCGACGAGCGCGAGTTCGGCCGCGCCGATATCGAGATCACGGCCGAGAGCCCGCTGTTCGAGGGCCTGGGCGGCGCCGGGCATCTGGAGCGCGTGTGGATGAGCCATGGCGACCGCGTGAACGCGATCCCGCAGGGCTTCCACCCCATCGCCGCCACCACCCACGCGCCGTTCGCCGCGATCGCCGACGAGGCCCGGCGTTTCTACGGCGTGCAATTCCACCCGGAGGTGGCCAACACGCCGCGCGGCGCGCTGATCCTGCGCAATTTCACCCACCGCATTGCCGGGATGAAGGGCGACTGGACCATGGCCGCGTTCAAGGACGAGGCCATCGCCAAAATCCGCGCCCAGGTGGGCTCGGGCAAGGTGATTTGCGGCCTCTCGGGCGGCGTGGACAGCTCGGTCGCCGCCGTGCTGATCCACGAGGCTATCGGCGATCAGCTGACCTGCGTGTTCGTGGATACCGGCCTCATGCGCGCGGGCGAGGCCGATCAGGTCGTCACCCTGTTTCGCGAGCACTACAATATCCCGCTGGTGGCCGCCGACGAGGAAGAGCGCTTCCTGTCCGCTCTGGCGGGGGTCAGCGATCCGGAAACCAAGCGCAAGACCATCGGCAAGCTGTTCATCGACGTGTTCGAGGAGAAGGCGAAGCTGGCCGGCGGCGCAGACTTCCTCGCCCAGGGCACGCTCTATCCTGACGTGATCGAAAGCGTGTCGTTTGATGGCGGCCCCAGCGTCACCATCAAGTCCCACCACAATGTGGGCGGACTGCCCGAGCGCATGAATATGAAGCTGGTCGAGCCGCTGCGCGAATTGTTCAAGGACGAGGTGAGGGCGCTGGGCCGCGAGCTCGGCCTGCCCGAAAGCTTTATCGGGCGCCACCCCTTCCCGGGGCCGGGCCTGGCCATCCGCATCCCCGGCGAGGTGACCCGCGACAAGGCCGACATCCTGCGCAAGGCCGACGCCATCTATATCGAGGAAATCCGCAAGGCCGGCCTCTACGATTCCATCTGGCAGGCCTTCGCCGTGCTGCTCCCGGTCCAGACCGTGGGCGTGATGGGCGATGCGCGCACCTATGACAATGTGCTGGCCCTGCGCGCCGTCACCTCAACCGACGGCATGACGGCGGACTATTTCCCCTTCGACCACGACTTCCTCGGCCGCACGGCGACGCGCCTCATCAACGAAGTGCGCGGCGTGAACCGCGTGGTCTATGACGTGACCAGCAAACCGCCGGGGACGATTGAGTGGGAGTAGGGGAGTAGGGGATTAGGGAGTCTGGCCCCGCTCGCCTGAAGCGATCCGGATCACGCCAGCAGGTGCACGGGCACGCCAAGCGCGGGTCCCGCGCCGGCGAGGCGTTGGTCGCACGTATGCACTGTGGCGCCATGCTCCGACGCGATAGCGAGATGCAGCGCGTCTCCCGCGCGCAGTCCATATGCATGCTGATCGGCGAACTTCGCCGCTGCGCGGAATTGCCCGCCCGTCACGCCCAGCACCGTGAAGCTCTCGGCGACCAGCTCGTTGAACACCGCAAGGGACGCCGCGCGCTGCTCCAGGCTGATCTGTCCGGTTCGCAGCTTGATCGCCATGGCCGATGACATCTCGGTGATGGTCCAGTCGCTGATCAGGAGTTGAGCCGGGTTCTGTTCCGCCAGCCAGGCCTGAGCCCGCGGCGTCAGCGCTTCATTGGAAAGCGCCGCCACGATCAGCGACGTGTCGATATAGAGCATCAGTAGCGATCATCATCGCGCATGGACCGGACGAAGTCGGCGGCGCTCCGCGACTGAGGTGGCAGCGACGCCGTCAGCGATTGGAGCAGCGCGGCGTCAACCGGCTTTCGCGGCTTCGACACCGCGGTCAGACGGGCAACCGGCTTGCCGCGGCGGGTGATGTCAATCGTATCGCCCGCTTCGATACGATCGACCAGTTCGCTCAAGTGGGCTTTGGCATCCGCCAGACTGATCGTACTCATGACACGCTCCTGACCATGTAGATAGTCATATAGCGGATTGATCTCAAGAAGGCCAGCATGACTTTGACCGGCGGGGTAAGCGGCGGCAGGTGTGATTCGGTCCCATCGTCGATCCGTCATCCAGCGAGTACATCCGCGGAACAGGCATAGAAACATCGGTCAGCGACGGGTAGCCCAGACTGACCGATCCGGTGAGCCGTCACATGTGTCCGGCGAGGAGATTGTATCCACGCGCAGCGGGCAGATCGTCGTCCCGCGGCGCTTGGTTTCGGCGACACCTTTGCTTAAGCGCTAGCGTCAGATAGACACTGCCCGCTACAATCTGCCGGGAGCGACTTCGCACCCACCGATCTCGATTCCGCCCCTGACGCCGCCTACGCGGCGCTGGCCGAAGCGCTGGACGCGCCGCTCTGGACGCGCGATGCAAAGCTCATGGCCGTTCCCGGCGGTTGCGCCCGGACCGAGGTTCTGCAGGAATTCGCCGCCATGACAAACGATCGCCTCGATACGCTGGAATCGCTCATCGCGCAGCAGCAGCGCGTGATTGATGATCTGTCCGAGGCGCTGGCGCATCAGCAGAAAGATATCGAGCGGCTGAAAGCACGGCTCCTGCAGTCTGATGACCGCATCGCCGAGCTCGAGGCGGGGCTGGCGCCGGCGACGGGCGAGAAGCCGCCGCACTATTAGCGCCTGAAGGCGGCGCCTTGTTTATCTGGCGCGACCGCAGCCAGGGAGCCGGATGCCTTGGCGCACCCCGCTGGACGTAAGGATGCGGCGCAGCCGCCGACCCCCGGACCACCCACGGCGGCGCATCCAGCCGTATGTCTCTCCCTCCTCCAAAGCACCTGATCCCTGCCACCGCCGCCTGCGTCCGCCTGACGCTGAGCGGAACTGGCGGGGCTGTTCGCGCGCTTAGGTTCGGGGCGCTCTTGTTTATGGATTTGTGATGCTCATACGCATTCTGGCCGGCGGTGTGGTTTTCGTGCTCGCAGCGTGCCTCGTTCTTGTGGTCGTCATCGCGATTGCGGGCTGGGACTGGCTGCGCGGTCCGGTGGAGACGCGCGTCTCGCGTGCGCTTGACCGGCAGGTGGTGATCAGCGAGCCGCTGGAGGTCGACTGGCGGTGGAATTTCGTGCCGGGGGTGCGGGTCGCCGGCGTCACTGTGGCCGATGAGTCCTGGACCGAAGACGCGCATTTCATCGAGCTGGAGCGCGCGGAAGTGGATGTGGTCCTGCTCGACCTTCTGGGCGGAACGGTCAATCTGCGCGAGGCCTGGATCACCGGGATGAGCCTGCGCCTGACCGTGGACGGGGAGGGGCGCCACAATTGGGGGCTCGGCCGTGGCGGCGAGGACGGCGATAGCGGGCGGATGCCCATCATCGGGCGTCTGCACCTGGATGAAAGCAAGGTGCTGTACCGAAACGCGCCGCGTGATGTGTCATTCAGCGCCAATCTCGACACCGTCGTGGCCCAGGATCAGGGCGGCGCGGACCGCACCTCCATTTCAGGCGAGGGCGAAGTGCGCGGCAGCGCCTTGCGCCTTTCCGGTGAAGGCGACGGCGTGATGCGCCTGCGTGATCCCGGTGAGAGCTTCGCCTTCCGCGTGGAGATCGAGGGCGGGGACACGCGCTTCACATTCGACGGCCGGCTCGGACCCCAGGGCAGTTTCCGGGAGGTCCGCGGCGCCCTGGCGCTGCGCGGCGATAATCTGCGCGACGTGTATGATTTCACTGGCATTCCCGTTCCCGACACGCCGCCTTACGATCTCACCCTCAATCTGGCGCGCGTCGACGATGTCTGGCAGGCGCGCGATATCCAAGGCTGGGTGGGCGAAAGCGATCTGTCCGGACAGCTGGACTATGACACGGCCCGCGAGCGGCCCTATGTGGACGCCGCGCTCAATTCCTCGGCGCTGGACTTCACCGATATCGGCATGCTGATCGGCGCGCCCACTATCGATCCGGACGATATGAACCAGAGCGAGCTGGAACGCGCCCAGGCCAGAGCCCTGCGCGACGAGGGCCGCATATTCCCGCGGGCGCCGCTGGCCGTGGAGCGCATTTCAGGCGTGGACGGGCGGCTCGTCCTTCAGGGGCTTGAGGTGACAGGCGTGGGCGAGGCGCTGACCGAGGTCAGCACGGTGATCACCCTGGACAACCGGGTGCTGCGCCTGGACCCATTGGAGTTCGGCTTTCGCGGCGGGCGGCTGTCATCGCGCGTCGAAATCGACGCGCGTGGCGAGGACGCCGTCACATCGGCGGACGCGACATTTTCGGGCATCCGGCTGCAGGATTTCATTCCCAATGACCACATGTCGGGCCTCATCTCGGGCGATGTCAGCCTGGTGGGGACCGGCGACACCATCCGCGACGCGATGGCGACGTCAAACGGCCGGATTCGGGCGCTCCTGGACGAGGGCGGAATCTCAAGCCGCACTTTGGAGCTGATCGGGCTGGATCTCCTGAACTATATCTTCGCCGGCGACGAGGCGGTCGCGACCCTGTGCGGTGTGGCCGACGTGGTGGTGACGGACGGGATCGGCGAGACGGCGACCTTCATTATCGTGACGCCCGACAGCCAGATTCACGGCCAGGGCGCCTTCGGTTTCCGTGGCGAACAGTTCGACCTTCAGATTCAGGCTCGCGACGCCAGTCCCAATCTTGGTTCGCTGGGCGGACCGATCAATGTCGGCGGCACGTTCCGCAATCCGGAAGTGTCCCCGGATGACGAAACCTATCTGCGCGGCGTGGCGACCGTCGCCCTGGGCGCTTTGCTGACGCCGCTCGCCGGCCTTCTGGGCACGGTGCAGCTCGACACGGTCGAGGGTGGAGTGTGCGAGCGTCTGGTCGGCCCGGCTGATGCCGCTGAAACAGACGCGCCGTGAGCGCTGCGCAGTCTGGCTGCGCCGGGCAGGCATTCAGCGTTGCGACTGCCGTTTGGCCTGCGGTGCTGTGAGGGGCGTTGTATTGCTTTGGTCCAGTCGACGGTCCAATATTCACGGGTTGGTTCGGAGAGACGGCATGGACATTCCCGTTAGCGACGCCAAGGCGAGATTGACTGATCTGGTGCGCCGCGCTGAAGCCGGCGAGGAGATCGTGCTCACCCGCAATGGCCTGATCGTCGCCCGCATCGTGGCGGCCAGGGCGCCGGTTGATCGCGAGCGCCGCGCGGACCTGATCGCCCGGGTTCGCAAGTCCGCGCGGCGTGCGCAGTCGCAAGGGCTGTCTTCGGCCCGCAGTCAGGACTTCCTTTACGGTGCCGAAGGGCTGCCGAAATGATGGCGGTGGATACGTCCGCCCTGATGGCGCTCCTCCTCAACGAAGCGGCCGCGGATCTCATTGTGGATGCCCTTGAAACCGCCGACACGATCCTCATCTCCGCCGCGACCGTTGCTGAGGCGATGATCGTTGCCGAACGCCGGGGACTTGACCAGGAGATGCGCACCCTCATTGATGGGCTCGGCATGGAGGTCGCGCCAGTCAACGCCGCCGCAGCCCATGCGGCCGCGCAGGCTTACAAGCGCTGGGGCAAGGGCCGCCACCCGGCGGCGCTCAATTTCGTCGACTGCTTCGCGTACGCGCTCGCGTCGGACAGGCGCGTCCCGCTTCTGTTCACCGGTGACGACTTCGCGCACACAGATCTCGATTCCGTCATCTAGGTCGCGAGCCATCAAGGTGCTCGGAACGAGGCCAGATCTTCGCCCCATGCCCGCTTGCCTCCCCTTCCCGCCTTGGCCACTGTGCGCGCCGTAGCCTGCTGAATGGATTGGACCTGCAAGACCGAACACCGTCTTGACCGGCTGGAATCGCATATCGCGCAGCAGCAGCGCGTGATTGATGATCTGTCCGAGGCGCTGGCGCATCAGCAGAAAGATATCGAGCGGCTGAAGGCACGGCTCCTGCAGTCTGATGACCGCATCGCCGAGCTGGAGGCGGGGCTGGCGCCGGCGACGGGCGAGAAGCCGCCGCATGACTGAGCCGCTCACGACCCGCTTGCCGCGGCGCGCTGGCGGTGGCAGCGTCCCCGACGGGCACTTCTGGCGAGGTCTCGAATGCGCGGTTTGGTCTGGGTGTTGTTGCCGGTTCTTGTGTGTGTAGCCTGTGGTCCTACCGGGTATCTTGAGCGCGAGGGGGAGGTCTATTGGGCCTCCTATCCCGGCAACAGTGCGTTCCCGACGCTGGAGCGGGTCGAGCGTGAGGTCGAGGCCGACCCGGCGAGTTTCAGGGTCGAACCCTTCGACGATTGGGCGTCGGACCGCGATCATGTCTTCTATAAGGGACGCAATGTCGGGCGCGTCGACCAGCCGAGCTTTGCCGCACGCAGCGCCTCGCTCGCCGCCGACCAGCACAATGTGTGGCTCAACGAGACCAGGATCGAGGGCGCTGACCCGGCGAGTTTTCGCCTGCTCGACCATGACTACGCGGTTGACGATCGCCGCGCCTATTACGGCTCGACGCCGTTCGAGGCTTGCGACCTGCCGAGCCTGCGGGTCATCGGCGATGGGATCGACGCCTTCGCGATTGATGAGGCGTGCGTGTTTGCCGGCAGTTTCAGGGCGCCCATCCAGGACCGCGCGAGCTTCGAGCTCCTCGGCGCAGGTTATTCACGCGACGCCACAGGCGTTTACTGGCTGAAGTACAGGCTGGAGGGCGCCGACCCGCAGAGTTTCCACGTGCCCCCGGGCCGGCGCTATGGCGTCGACCGAAGCGGGTGCTGGAACGGAGCGCGTGCGCAGGCTTGCCTTCAATAAACCTGGGTAGCCGGACGGCGGGGTGGTCCGCCGCCCTGCGCCGCCGCGTCATCGCACGACCTTAGCTGCACACAAGCTCGCCCCCTGGACCGGACTCGGTCTATTCTAGGCGCTATAGGGCGTTGTGACAGGCGGGGAGCGACATCATGGAAGTCTTGATCATCGGACTGGTGCTGCTGCTGGGCGTGCACATGACGCGTGTGGTCGGGCTGCGCGGCCCCCTGGTGCGTCTTCTCAGCGAGCCGCTCTACGCCATCTTCTATTCAGTGATCAGCGCGATCGGCCTGGCGCTGGTCATTTACGGCCACATCCTCGCCCATCCTTCGCCGCTGGTGTGGACGCCGCCGGAGTGGACGCGCACGCTTGCCCTGTTCGCCATTCCAGTCAGCCTGGTGTTGCTGGCGGCGGCCTATCTGCCCAGCCATATCCGCTCTTTCACGCGCCATCCCATGACGCTGGCGGTATTCCTGTGGGCGGGTGCGCACCTCACGGCCAATGGCTCGCTGGCCTCGATGGTGCTGTTCGGGAGCTTTTTCGCCTGGTCGGCTATCATTCTGATCGACGTCTACGCGCGCGGTGGCGCGTTTGACCGGCCGGGCCGCTGGAGCGCCGATATCGGCGCGCTGGTCACCGGCGCCGCGCTTGCGGCGCTGTTCGCCTACTTCCACATGCAGCTGTTCGGGGTGGCGGTGTTCGAGCTTGCATCCGAACCGGGCGCTCCGGGCATCTAGCTGTTGACGAGCCGCCCATCGGGGGCGGCCCGGCCAGGAGCAGACCCATGCAAGAGCTTATCCCGCTAGCCCCGTTCATCATGGTCGTCCTCATTGTGGCGACCGTCTATTTCTTCTCATCGCGCGACCGCCGCGAAGTGCTCGAAACCATGCGCGAGGCCATCCGCAATGGCCAGACGCTGGATCCCGAAACCATCAAGGCGCTGGGCGTGCCCGCGAAGAAGGAAGGCAATGGCGACCTCAAGACGGGGCTGATCCTCATCGCCGTCGCGCTCGCCCTGATCGTGCTGGGCTGGGTTATCACCAATACCGTCCCGATGGACGCCGGCGATCCGGAACCGCTTTACATCCTGACCGGCGTGGCCGCGTTTCCAGGCTTCATCGGCCTGGTGCTGACGGGGTTTGGCCTGGCGCGCATAGGCAGGAAAAAAGCCACCGGCAACGATCAGTAAGGCGGCTTCGATGGCGGTCCCGCTCAACGCTCCGGATGCTGACCTGGCGGCGGCCGTCATGGCCGCCGGCGACCGGCGTGCCTTCGGGGCGCTGGTCGCACGCCATCAGCAAGCGGTGCGCAGCCTCCTCCTGCGCCTGACGCGCCAGAGCGCGCTGGCCGATGATCTGGCCCAGGAAACTTTCCTGAAAGCGTGGACGCGTATTGGTTCTTTCCGCGCCGACGGCAGCTTCAAGGCCTGGCTTTGCGCCATCGCCTATTCCGAGTTCCTGATGGGCGCGCGCAAGGTCCGGGCGGCTCAGCGTCTGGCCGACGGGCTGACGGCCGAGCCGGGCGAGACCAGCACGCCGCCCGAGCCCGGAGGAGAGCGGATCGATCTGGACCGGGCGCTGGCCCAGCTCGGTGAAGAGGAACGCACCTGCGTGGTGTTGTGTTACGCGTCCGGCCTCAGTCATTCTGAAGCCGCGCAGGTGACGGGCCTTCCCGTGGGCACGGTCAAATCCCATGTCAGCCGGGGCCGGGCGAAACTGAAACTCTGGTTCGAGCGCAAGGAGGCCGCATGACCCGCCCTGACGAGGAATTTGACGCTCAGCTGCGCGGCCTGTTCGCGGATGCGGCACCGCCGGCTCATGATCCCGAGTTCGCCGGCCGCGTGATGGCGCGCCTGCCGCATCTGGAGCGCTGGCGGGCGGCGGCGGTGACGGCGGCGGCCCTTGCGGGCGCGGCGGTGGCGAGCGTGCAGGCGGCCCCGCTGGTCAGCGGGCTCGCCGTGGTGCTGGAGGATGCGGGCGCCCTCGCCGCCGGCGCCTTCAGCGGGCAGGCGATTGTCATGGCCGCCGCAGGCGCGGCGGCGCTGGGACTGGCGCTGCTATTGTCCTGGCGCGAGCCCGGCCTGCGATAGGCGCGTCAGTCACGCGCGGTCTGGGGCGGCGTGTTCAGCCCCGGGATCATGCGCTGCAGCGTGCCGTCGCGGTCGAGGAAATGGTGCTTCAGCGCCGCCCCGGCATGCAGCGCCAGCAGGCCGAAGATCACCCAGCCGCCGGCCCCGTGGATCGAACCGGCCAGTTCATAGAAGCCCTCGGTCTGGGGCACGGGCAGGCGCGGCAGGTCGAACCCCTCAATATTGAACAGGCGGGTGGGGAAATTGGTGGCCGAGGCCGTCACCCAGCCCCCGATCGGCGCGCCGATCATCACCGCGTAGAACGCGATATGGGTGAAGCGCGCCAGAATTTTTTCCCACGGCTTCATGTGCGCGGGAAGGGGCGGGACGGGATGGGTGAAGCGCCAGGCGAGCCGCGCCAGCGACAGGATCAGGATGGTGATGCCGGCGGTCTTGTGCCAGTTATACGCCGTCTGCACCTCGGCGAAGGTCATCTCGCCAGCCAGGGCCAGATCGCGCAGCCCCTCCATCCACCAGCCATAGAACACCATGGAGATCAGCATGATGGCGATCACCCAGTGGAAGGCGATGGCGACGGTGGTGTAGGTGGTGCGGCTGGCGGTCATGACTCACTCCGGGGCGGTGCGCAGGAACTCGGCCTCTATTCGTACCCGAACTTCGTCGCCGATAAAGCCCGGTGGCAGCTGTCCGACGCCGAAATCATTCCGGTCGATGATCAGATCGGCGCCGAAACCCATGGCGCGACGGCCTTCGAGCAGATTGAAGACCCCGCCGTAAAACTCTGTTTCCAGAACGGCGGGACGCGTGACGCCCTTCAAAGTGAGCTCACCATGGATGCGCCCGGTGGTCTCGCCGGTCACTTCGATGCGGGTGGAGCGGAAGATGATCTGCGGGTGAAGTTCCGCGTCAAACCAGGCGCCGCCGCGCAAGGTTTCGTCAAAGTCCGGGTCGCCGGTGGAGACCGAGGCCGCGTCGATCACGGCCGTGAGCTCTGACGCGCCGGGGCTTGCCGGATCGAAGCTCAGGCGCGCGTCCAGCCCGTCAAAGCGCGCCGTGTACCAGGACAGGCCCAGATGGCGCACCCGCCAGTTGACCGAGGCATGCTCTGTGTCCAGCGCCCACGCGCCAGCGGGCAGGCGCTCGGGATCGACCGACGGCGCCGACACGCAGGCGGCAAGCATGAGGCAGGCGAGGGTGGCGAGACGGCGCATGGGGCTGACTTTCACTGTCGGCGCCTGAGACTAGACCGGCACAGCGCCGCGTCCAGTTCACGCACCCCCTCGCGCCCGCGCGTGAAAGCGGTATGTTGCGGCTCATATCCTGATCTGACCCTCGAGGCCCGCCCATGACCTACCGCGCCCCTGTCCGCGACATCCGCTTCTGTCTGGAAGAAATCGCTGCGCTCGACGGGCTCAAGCCTACGGGCGCGTTTCCCGAGCTGTCGGGCGATCTGACGACCGCGATTCTGGAAGAGGCGGCACGCCTGGCCAATGACGTGCTGGCGCCGCTCAACTGGACCGGCGACCAGCAGGGCTGCACGCTGAAAGACGGCGCGGTGACCACGCCCGACGGCTTCAAGGAGGCCTATGCCAAATTCGTCGAGGGCGGCTGGCAGGGGCTGCAGTTTGACACCGGGCATGGCGGCATGGGCCTGCCGCGGGCGCTGGGTTGCGCGCTGATGGAGATGCTGCAAAGCGCCAACATGGCCTTCGGTCTGGGGCCGATGCTGTCGTTTGGCGCCATCGAGGCGCTGATCGCGGTGGGCACGCCGCAGCAGCGCGAGGTCTATTTGCCGAAAATCATTTCCGGCGAATGGACAGCGACCATGAATCTGACCGAGCCGCAGGCGGGTTCGGATGTGGGGGCGCTGCGCACCAAGGCCGAACCCAATGGCGACGGGTCCTGGTCGATCACGGGGCAGAAAATCTACATCACCTGGGGCGAGCACGACTGCACGGACAATATCATCCACCTGGTGCT
The DNA here is from genome assembly GCA_027627685.1 of Hyphomonadaceae bacterium ML37. Taxonomy (NCBI): domain Bacteria; kingdom Pseudomonadati; phylum Pseudomonadota; class Alphaproteobacteria; order Hyphomonadales; family Hyphomonadaceae; species Hyphomonadaceae bacterium ML37. The sequence goes on along the minus strand of CP091241.1, from coordinate 1,954,969 downwards.
GGCGCGCACGCCCGGCGGCGAGCCGGGCACGCGCGGCATTTCGCTTTTCCTGGTGCCGAAATTCATCCCGGATGAGACCGGCGCGCCGGGGGAGCGCAACGCCGTGACCGCCATCGGGCTGGAGCACAAGATGGGCATTCACGGCTCGCCCACCTGCACGATGGAGTATGCCGGCGCCAAGGGCTGGCTTGTCGGCAAGGAATTCAAGGGCATGGCCGCGATGTTCATCATGATGAACTCGGCACGCCTCAATGTCGGCGTTCAGGGCGTCGGGATCGCCGAGCGCGCCTATCAGCAGGCTTACGATTTCGCACTGGGCCGCCTGCAAGGCCGCGCCCTGATGGGGGAGGGCGAGGGACCCCACCCGATCATCGAGCATCCCGACATCCGCCGCACCCTGGCGATGATGAAAGCCAAGATCGAGGCCGCGCGCGCCATCTGCTTTCACGCCGCGGTGGAGGCCGATTTCGCCGAGCACCATGACGACGAAGACGAGGCGGCGTGGGCCAAGCGGCGCGAGGATTTGCTGATCCCCATCGCCAAGGCCTGGTGCACCGATGTGGGCGTGGAAGTCGCATCCATGGGCGTGCAGATCCATGGCGGCATGGGCTTTATCGAGGAGACCGGCGCGGCCCAGCACTACCGCGATGCCCGCATCGCCCCGATCTATGAAGGCACGAACGGCATTCAGGCGATTGATTTGGTGGGCCGCAAGCTGGTGCGCGATGGCGGCGAGGCCATGGGCGAGCTGATCGACGATATCCGCCAGACTGTGGAAGATTGCGAGACCAGCTCCAACCCTGATCTGACTGCGCTGGCCGCCCAGCTGGCGCCGGCGTGCGATGCGCTCAAAGCGGCGTCCGACTGGATGCTCAAGGCCAGCGAGGCCGACCGGCTGGCGGGCGCCACGCCCTTCCTGAAGCTGGCCGGTGACGTCACCGGCGGCTGGCTGTTGTGCGTCGGCGCGGTGGCGGCCCAGCGCCGCCTGAAGGAAAGAGAGGGCGATCAGGCCTATGCCAGTGCCCGCATCGCCATGACTCGCGTTTATGCCGACACGGTGCTGTCCAGCGCCCCGGGCCTGCTGGGCGATATCCAGACGGGCGCGGCCGTGCTGTTCGAGCCGGGGCTGACGATGCTGGAAAGCGCCTAGATCCAGTATGCGCCCGGATCGGGGTGGGTGCGGCCGTCGACCAGGCGCATCAGCCCCACCACCGTGCGCACCACCAGCCACACCGCGCCGAGCAGCCAGATCAGGAGCCCGAGACCGAGCAGCCAGATCGTGGCGAAACCGACCACCGCGATGATGATGCCGTAGATCACGGTGCGGATCTGGAAATCATAGTGATTGAGCAGCCAGGCGGGCGCCTTGTCGCGGCGCATGAAGGCGATGACCAGCGCGATCAGGGCGGTGATCCCGTTGGATAGCGCGAACAGCAGCAGCACGTAATTGACCAGCGCCAGCGTCCGGTCGCCATGGGGGTCGGGTCGGGCGTCAGGCATGGCGTCGCTCATGGGGTCTGATCCTCCTGATGCGATCAGTTTCGGATGGTTCGCCGCATGGCTCAAGACTGCGCAGCACGCCGGATCATAACAGGGTTTCATTTGGATTTGCCCTGTAGGCTGATAAGAATGTGCAACACAGACTCGCCAGCGGCCTCGGCCGCCGGGCGGAAGGGGAGCAGACCATGACCAGTGCGGGAGGCCATCCGGGCGCGCGGGCCCCGGTGATCGTGACCATGGCCGATACAGTTCCGGCGCGCGAGGTGGCTGAAGTCATCGGGATCGCCCGTGGATCGGTGGTGCGCGCGCGGTTTTTCGGGCGTGATTTCATCGCCGGCCTGCGCAATCTGGTCGGCGGCGAGGTGACCGAATACACCAAGCTGCTGGCCGAGGCGCGTGAGCAGGCGCTGGGCAGGCTGGTGGCGCATGCCGAGGAAATGGGTGCAGATGCGGTGGTGACCTTCCGTTTCTCCACCTCCTCGGTGATGGAAGGCAGCGCGGAAATCCTGGCCTATGGAACAGCGGTGAAGCTCAAATGATGAACCGTTTGCGCCCATTGGGCCTCAAGGCTGTCGGCGAGCTGGGCGAAACCTTGCGCTTCCTGGGCGGCGTGGCGGCGGTGTGGCTGGTGCTGGTGACCTTCGGGTTCGCCGCCTTCCATATCCCCTCGGTCAGCATGGAGCCCGGCCTGCAGGTCGGCGACCGCGTGCTGGTGTCGAAATTCACCTATGGCTATTCGCGCCACTCCTTGCCGCTGGGGCTGGGCTATGTCCTGCCCGAAAGCTGGAGCGGGCGAGTGTTCGGATCGGTCCCGGATCGCGGCGACGTGATTGTGGTGCGTGATCCCGAGCAGAACATCAATATCATCAAGCGTGTGATCGGCCTGCCGGGCGATACGCTGGAAGTACGCGACGGGCGCTTGATCCTCAATGGCGAGATGCTCCATCGCGAGCCCAGGGGCGTGGTGCAGTACCGCGACCGGTCGGGCCTGCTGGTGCAGGCCTCGGTGTATGACGAGGTTCTCCCCGACGGTACGATGCATGAAATCTACGAGCGCTCTGACGCGGCGAATTTCGACAATGTCGGACCGTTCCGCGTGCCCGCCAACCACCTCTTCCTGATGGGCGACAATCGTGACGCTTCTGCCGACAGCCGTGTGCTGGGCGGGCTGGGCTATGTGCACAATGATCAGGTAGTGGGCCGCGCGTTCACGGTGCTCTTCACCTTCGCCTCCTGCCGTCAGGAAGAAGGCCTGCACTGCCCGCCCTGGCGGGTCTGGCGCGGGCTCTGATCGCGCTTTAGGCTCGTTCCCCCAGAACAGGGAAGGGTGGTTTATGAGCCTCAAGGGCAAGACGATCTTCATCACCGGGGCGAGCCGCGGCATCGGCCTGGCCATCGCCGAGCGCTGCGCACGCGACGGCGCCAATATCGCCATCGCGGCCAAGACCGCCGATCCGCATCCCAAGCTCGAAGGCACGATCCACACCGCCGCCGCGTCAATCGAGGCTGCAGGCGGCAAGGCGCTGGCCCTGCAATGCGACATCCGCGACGAGGCCAGCGTTCAGGCCGCCGTGGCCAAAACCGCTGAAACCTTCGGCGGGATCGATATCGTGGTGAACAACGCCTCGGCCATCTTCCCGATGCCCACCAAGGACACGCCCATCAAGCGCTGGGATCTGATGCACGGGGTCAATGCGCGCGGCACGTTTCTGGTGACGCAGGCCTGCCTGCCCTGGCTGGAGAAGGCTGAAAACCCGCACATCCTGGCCCTGTCGCCGCCGCTGGACATGCAGGTGAAATGGTTCGCGCCCCATGTCGCCTATACAAGCGCCAAATACGGCATGAGCCTGTGCATCCTCGGCTGGGCAGGCGAATTCAAGGGCCGCATCGCCGCCAACGCCATCTGGCCGCGCACCGCCATCGCCACAGCCGCCATCGCCAATGTGCTGGCCGGCGAGGAGGCGTTCAAGCATTGCCGCAAGCCGGACATCCTGGCCGAGACCGCATACCGCGTGATGCTGAAGCCCGCCGCGGACTTCACCGGCAATTTCCTGATCGATGACAGCTTCCTGGTGAGCGAAGGCGTGACGGATCTCGACCAGTACGCCGTGGAGCCCGGCCAGGCGCTCCTGCCGGACTTCTTCGTCCCCGATCACCCCCCTGCGCCGCCGGGCGTGGAGATTATGGATATCCAGCTGGGGCACTAAACCGGCCTGCCCCAAAAACGCCGCTTGCATTTTCTGTAAAACGCGCATCATAGGCGTTGGAGCGTCGCACTCTGCGGCCTGGTCAGATGACCCGCCGCCACTCTGCCGGCACCCGTCGACGCGGGTCGCCTTCAGGCGTTCTCACATGTTGCTCATCGACACCTATGTCGGCCCGAGCGCGATCGAAGGAGTCGGCGTGTTCGCCGCCGAGTTCGTGCGCGCCGGTCAGCCGATCTATCGCTTTGAACCCGGTTTCGACCGGCTCATCTCCCCGTCCGATCTCGCGGCCATGCCCGAACCGATTCGCCGGTTCGTCGACCGCTACACCTATCCCCATCCTGCCGATGCGTCGCTGCTGGTGCTGGATGCCGATAACGGGCGGCACATGAACCACTCCTGCGAGCCCAACACCAATTTTGCCGATGCGGTGTACGGCTACGCCATTCGCGATATCGCGGCGGGCGAGGAGATCACCTGCAACTACGCCGAATTTGAACCGGCCTTCGTGATCCTGCCCTCCATGGTGGACGCCCATTCGGGCATGCAGCACCTGGCGGCGGCGGAGTAGACCGGCGCACCGACCAGTTGCCAGACGGCAGGCGGAGGGGTTAGCCAAGGGGCATGCGCACCCTTGTACACGCCCCCGCCGCCGCTCTGGACCACCATCCGCCCCAGGGGCACCCGGAGCATGCCGGGAGGCTTCAGGCCGTTTTGCGCGCGGTTTCGGCGACCGGAATCGAGCCTGCAACAGGCTTTTCCCCGGCCTCCCGCGCCGCGCTGGAGCGTGTGCATGCGAGCGCCCTGATCGATCAGGTGTTCGCCGCGTCTCCCCGCGAGGGCGAGACGGCGCTGGACGCCGACACCTGGATGAGCCCGGGCTCGCTGAAAGCGGCGCTGGCGGCGGCGGGCGCTGGCATGGCCGGGGTCGATGCGGTGATGGCGGGGGAGGCGGAGGCCGTATTCGTCGCCGCACGTCCACCCGGCCACCATGCCGAGCCTGACCGGGCCATGGGGTTCTGCCTGTTCAACACCATCGCCATCGCCGCGGCCCATGCGCTGGCCCATCACCGGCTGGCGCGGGTCGCGGTGGTCGATATCGATGTGCACCACGGCAATGGCACGCAGGCCTGGGCGCAGGACGAGCCCGCCTGCCTGTTCGCGTCCATCCATCAGGGCTGGATCTATCCCGGCACCGGCGCCGCGCACGAGACCGGGCGTCACGGCAATATCATCAATGTGCCGAAGGCTGCCGGAGCGGCAGGCCCCGCCTGGCGCAAGGCGGTGGAGACGGCGATTCTGCCCCGGATCGAAGCATTCGCGCCGGACTTCCTGTTTGTGTCTGCGGGCTTTGATGCCCATCGCGATGATCCGCTGGCCGGGCTGGCGCTGAGCGATGACGACTACGCTTGGGCGGGGGCGGCGCTGGCGCAGGCGGCCCGGGCGCATGCTCATTCGCGGCTTGTATGCGTGCTTGAGGGCGGATACGACTGCGCCGCGCTGGAGCGCTCCACCGGAGCCTTCCTGCGCGCCGTGCAGTCGGCGTGAAGTCTCGTGCAGCGGCCCGCCGCGTCATCCAGCCTTGATTGAACATCATGACCTTACCCAGCGCCGCGCCTGGCCAGATCATTATTGCCCGTCACGGCGAACCGGACCTGAACCGGTATGAGCGGGTCGACTGGCGCGGCTATGAGCGCTGGTGGGCGGCCTATGACCTGGCGGGGCTCAAACCCGGCCAGACCCCGCCCGAAGCGCTGTGTTCGCAGGCGCGTGCGGCGAGAACCGTGTTCGCCTCCACCCTGCCGCGCGCCATCGAGACCGCACGCGCCTGCATCGGCGAGCGTGAGCTGCTGATCGATCCGATGTTTGTCGAAGCCGCGCTGCCGCCGCCGCCCTGGCCGGGCCGGTTCAAGGCGCGCACCTGGGGCGTGTATGCGCGCTGCGCCTGGTGGCTGGGGTGCGCGCGCGGGCGCGAGACGCGCCAGCAAGCCGAGCTGCGCGCTCGTCAGGCCGCCGCGCAGCTAGTGGAGGCGGCGAATCACGGTCCCGTGGCGCTGTTCGCCCATGGCTGGTTCAATCGCATGCTGCGCCCGGCGCTGCAGGCGCAGGACTGGCGCTGTGTGGTGGACGGGGGTGATGATTACTGGTCCTGGCGCCGGTATGAGCGCCGCTAGGCGCTGCGTTTGCGCGCCTGACAGCGACACGGCTACGGGAATGAAGGGTTGATTGCGCGCGCGGTTCCGTCTTCTCTGGAGCGGCCCGATCCCCTCACGGAGCCCAGCATGAGTGCGCCTGCCGACATCTCCACCCTGAGCTTTGAAGCGGCGCTCGAAGAGCTGGAGACCATTGTCCAGAAGCTCGAGGGCGGCGAGGTGGAGCTGGAGAAATCCATCGCGCTCTATCAGCGCGGCGCGGCGCTCAAAGCCCATTGCGAGGCCCGCCTGAAAGACGCCCAGCTGAAAGTCGACAAGATCGTCATCGGTGCTGACGGCAAGCCGGACGCCGAACCGGCGGGGCTGGATTGAGCATGGGTCCCGACGCGCCGCCGCTGCCCGAGATTGCGCCGGAGGATTTCTTCCGCGCTGATGTGCGTCTGGGCGAGATTGTCGCCGCCGACCCGTTTCCCGAAGCGCGCAAGCCCGCCTGGAAGCTGACCATCGATTTTGGTCCCGGCGTCGGCGTGAAGAAGAGCTCGGCCCAGATCACAGAGCATTATACGCGCGAAGAGCTGCCGGGGCGGCGCGTGCTGGCGGTGGTCAATTTCCCGCCGCGCCAGATCGGCCCAGTGCGCTCTGAAGTGCTGGTGCTGGGCGTGCACGATGCGCAAGGGCGCGTCTGCCTGCTGGGCGCCGATGGCGAGGCGCCGCTGGGCGCGCGGGTGTCATGATGGGGCGGGCGTTGTCAGAGTTTTCAACGGCTCTGGGTGAAGCCGCTGACCGCGTGACGGTGGCATTGGATGCTTTGCTGCCCCGGCCCGATGGCCCGGAAAAGCGCCTCATCTCCGCCATGCGCTATTCGGCGCTGGGACCGGGCAAGCGCATGCGGCCCTTCCTGCTGATCGAATGCGGGCGCCTGGTGGGCGCCGATGAGCGCGCGCTTCTGCGCGCGGCCTGCGCGGTGGAGTGCATCCATGCCTACTCGCTGGTGCATGATGACCTTCCGGCCATGGACAATGACGATCTGCGCAGGGGACGCCCGACCCTGCACATCGCCTATGACGATGCGACGGCGATCCTGGCGGGCGACGCGCTGCAGACCCAGGCCTTCGCTATTCTCGCTGATCCGGAGACCCATCCCGATGCGGCACTGCGCTGCGATCTGATCGCGCGCCTCGCCCAGGCCGCCGGTGCGCGCGGCATGGCGGGCGGGCAGATGATCGACATGGCCATCGAAGCGGGCGAGGAGGCCGAGATCGGCGTCATTACCCGCTGTCAGCGCATGAAGACCGGCGCCCTGATCGCTTTCTGCGCCGAGGCCGGACCGGTTCTGGCGCGGTCCGACCGCGAGACGCGCACGGCGCTCGAAGGCTACGCCCACGATCTGGGGCTTTGCTACCAGATCGTTGATGATTTGCTCGATGCCGAGGGCGATGAGTCCCTGACCGGCAAGCGCACGCGCAAGGATGAGGGTCAGGGCAAGGCAACCTTCGTGTCGATCCTGGGCGTCGAGGGTGCGCGCGCGCGCGCGCGGCATCTGGCCGCGCAGGCCAAGGAGCATCTGGCCGATTATGGCGAAGATGCAAAATTACTGATACAAACTGTTGATTATGTCCTGGATCGCCAGTCCTGACAGTTGATTGCCGGTCAGCCCGGCTGCAGGAGACCGCATGCCCCATACGCCTCATCTCGACCAGATCCGCGTTCCCAGCGACCTGAAAAATCGCGATCTGACCTTCCTGACGGCTGTGGCCGAGGAGTTGCGCGCCGAGACCATCGACACGGTGTCTGTCACCGGCGGCCATCTGGGCGCCGGGCTGGGCGTGGTGGAACTGACCCTGGCGCTGCATCACGTATTCGATACGCCCGACGACATTCTGGTCTGGGATGTGGGCCACCAGTGCTACCCGCACAAAATCCTGACAGGCCGGCGCGACCGCATCCGCACGCTGCGTCAGGGCGGGGGGCTGTCGGGCTTCACCAAGCGCTCTGAAAGCGTTTACGATCCGTTCGGCGCCGCCCATGCCGCCACCTCCATCTCTGCTGCGCTCGGTTTCGCCGTGGCGCGCGATCTCAAGGGCGAGCATGACCGCAAGGTGATCGCCGTGATCGGCGACGGCTCGATGTCGGCGGGCATGGCCTATGAGGCCATGAACAATGCCGGCGCGCTGAAAAAGAACATGATCGTCATCATCAATGACAACGACATGTCCATCGCCCCGCCGGTCGGCGCGATGAGCCACTATTTCGCCCGTCAGGTCTCGTCCAAGAGCTATCGCGACCTGCGCAAGATCGGCAAGGGCATCGCCAAGACGCTGGGCGTCGAGACCCAGGCGCGCAAGGCCGAGGAATATCTGCGCGGCATGGCCATGGGCGGCACGCTCTTTGAGGAGTTGGGCTTCCGCTATATCGGCCCCATTGACGGCCATGATCTTGAACAGGTCATCGCTGTGCTGCGCAATGTGCGCGACGCCGATGACGGCCCGGTGCTGATCCATGCCGTGACCCAGAAGGGCAAGGGCTACGCTCCCGCGGAGCTCGCCGACGACAAGTATCACGGCGTGTCGCGCTTCAATGTGGTCACCGGCGAGCAGCAAAAGGCCAAGGCCGGACCTCCGGGCTTTACCGCCGTATTCGCCGACGCGCTGATCCGCATGGGCGAGCAGGATGAGCGCATCTGCGCCGTCACCGCCGCCATGCCGGCTGGCACCGGCGTCGACAAGTTCGCCGCGCGCTTCCCGGACCGCGCCTTCGATGTGGGCATCGCCGAACAGCATGCGGTGACGTTTGCGGCGGGTCTGGCGGCGGAGGGGCTGAAGCCCTTTGCGGCGCTGTATTCCACCTTCCTTCAGCGCGGGTACGACCAGGTGGTCCATGACGTGGCCATCCAGTCCCTGCCGGTGCGCTTTGCCATCGACCGGGCCGGGCTGGTGGGCGCGGATGGTCAGACCCATGCGGGCTCGTTTGATATCGGCTTCATGGGTTCGCTGCCCGGCATGGTGCTGATGGCGGCGTCTGACGAGGCGGAACTGGCGCGCATGGTCGCGACTTGCGCGGCCATTGATGACGGCCCCAGCGCTGTGCGTTATCCGCGCGGCGAGGGCACCGGCGTCGAGATTCCGGCCGTGCCGGAACCGCTGGAGATTGGCAAGGGCCGGATTGTGCGCGAGGGCTCCGGCGTCGCCGTGCTGTCGCTGGGCACCCGGCTGGGCGAAGTGCTCAAAGCCGCCGATGAACTGGCCGCTCATGGCCTGTCGCCCACCGTGGCGGACGCCCGCTTCGCCAAGCCGCTGGATGAGGACATGATCCTGCGTCTGGCGCGCGAGCACGAAGTGCTGGTCACCATCGAGGAAGGCTCGCGCGGCGGGTTTGGCGCCTTCGTGCTGCACCTGCTGGCGGAAAAGGGCGCACTGGATCGCGGGCTGAAAATCCGCACCATGACGCTGCCGGACGTGTTCCTGGATCACGACAGCCCGTTCGCCATGTATGATGCGGCGCGCCTGAACGCCCGCCACATCACCGCCACAGTGCTCGACGCGCTGGGCCGTGAAGAAGACGCCGCCCGCGCCCTGGCGTGAGCGGGCGTCAGCCTTGACCCAGCGCCAGCAGCGTTCTGGCGAATGCGGTGATCGCGCGCGGGGTCGTGGATTCCTGGTTTGAATGATAGTTGAAGGTCGGGATCTGCAACGTCGCGCCGGTGCAGCGTCCCGAGGACAGGGCGACGATGCGTCCGAGCTCAGTCAGGCCCAGTGATTTGAGCGGCTGGCCGCGGCGCGCGTGGGCGTCGTTCTCGCGCTCGATGAAGCTGTCCTTGAAAATGATCGGCGCGCTGACCGTATTGGCCGCGCGCTCAACCCGCTGGACGGTGTCTGGGTGGAAGGCGGCGGTCGCGTCACGACGGCGCAGTATCACCGCGCCGGCCAGCGCCGCGGCGCTGTCGTCAAAGGGCGTGGTGTCAAGCACCACAATGTCCTGGCGCTCCTGACCGGCATTGACCAGCCAGCCCAGCGCATGGGCCGCTGAGCGGCCGATCTCTTCCTCGGCAGTGAAGATGATGGTGCCGGTCAGTCCGAACTCCGCCGCCACGCGCAGGGCCGCCGCCGAGACCGGATTGTCGAGCTGGCCGGAAATCAGTCCGGCTTCCAGCGGTCCGAGCGTGCGGGCGAACGCGATCGGCGTGCCCGGCGCCAGATCGATCATACCCTCCAGAGACAGCACCAGGCGCGACGCGGCGTCCACGCTGGCGGAGACGATGCGTCCATAGGCGATGCGCCCGCCCGTCTTGCGGTCATAGGCGAAGACCGTTTCACCGGCATAGCGCTTGGAGACGGATTCGGCGAAATTGGCTGTGACGGTGTGGGCTTCGCCGTATTTCTCGTTCTTCACGGCGTGGGCGGCGTAGACCGCTGCGCCGTCTTCGGCCGTGATCGCGCCATGGCGGTCGATATGGGCGAGATACACCGGACCCTCGCCCAGCTGCGCAATGCACAGATTGCGCGGCCGGGTGACCTTGGCCCCCAGCGCCGTGAAATCGCGTGCGAGATGGTCAAGAAAGGGCGTCTCGTGACCGACCACGGACGGGAAATCGAGATACTCGCTGGTTTTGGCGAGGACCCGGGCAAAGATTTCGGTGTCAGTCGGCGCCGCGCGCATCTTACAGCTTCTCGACAAACACCGATCCGGCCGAATAGCCGGCGCCGAACGAGCAGATGACGCCTTTGTCGCCGGCGCTGAGATCGTCGCTATTGAGGTGGAAGGCGATGATGGAGCCCGCCGATGAGGTGTTGGCATAGGTGTCCAGAATGGTCGGCGCGTCCTCGCCGCCGGCCTCGCGGCCGAATACCTTGCGCGCGATCATCAGATTCATGTTGATATTGGCCTGGTGCAGCCAGATGCGGCGCATCTGATCGGGCGCCAGGCCCAGCTCCTCCATATGCTCGCGGATCATGTCCGACACCATGGGCACGACCTCCTTGAACACCTTGCGGCCTTCCTGGACGAACAGCTTGTCATCCTTGGGCGAGCCGTTGGCGCGCGCGCCGTTGTCGCCGTCCGCGCGCTCGGTGCGGTTCAGGAAGCCGAAATTATTGCGGATATTGTTGGAGAATTTGGTGCGCAGGCGCGTGCCCAGAATGCGCCAGCCGCCTTCACCCAGATCCTCGCGCTCCAGCAGGATCGCGGTGGCCACATCGCCGAAGATGAAATGGCTGTCGCGGTCGCGCCAGTTGAGATGGGCCGAGCAGATTTCCGGATTGACCACCAGGATGGCGCGGGCATGGCCCTGGGCGATCATGTCGGCGGCGGCCTGCATGGCGAAGGTCGCCGAAGAGCAGGCCACGTTCATGTCAAAGCCGAAGCCTTCCTCAATGCCCAGCGCGTCCTGGATCTCGATGGCCACCGCCGGATAGGCGCGCTGCATGTTGGAGGCGCCGACAATCACCCCGTCCACATCGCCGGGCGTCCGCCCGGCGCGCTCCAGCGCGTCGCGGCAGGCGTTCAGGCCGATCTCGGCCAACAGCGCCAGCTCGTCATTGCCGCGCGCGGGAATGCGCGGCGTCATGCGCTTGATGTCCAGCACGCCGGCCTTGTCGATGACATAGCGCGACTTGATCCCGGAGGCCTTTTCGACGAATTCGGCCGACGAGGGGCTCAGCGACTCGGTCTCGCCGCGGGCGATCTCGCCGGCGTGGGCGTCGTTATAGGCGCTCACATAGGCGTTGAAGCTGGCCACCAGCTCGTCATTGGAAATGGACTCCGCGGGCGTCCACAGGCCCGTGGACCGGATAACAGCGGCGCTCATGAAAGGCTCCAGCATTCTGTCTGAGTCTGTTTGATCACGCGCCAACTTAGCGAGCATCGCCCCATGCGCCAACCATACGTACAGAGAGTGTTGATCACGCCGACAGGCGCGCGACCTCGCCATGGCGCGGGCAGGTGACCAGATGGTCGTTAACCATGCCCACAGCCTGCATGAAGGCATAGACGATCACAGGTCCACAGAACTTGAACCCGGCCTGTTTCAGCGCTTTGGCCATGGCCTGGCTGGTTTCGGTCTGGGCGGGCACCTCGCTCATCGCCGTGTGGCGGTTCTGAACGGGAACGCCGTCAACGAAGTCCCACAGGAAGGCGGAGAAGCCGGGCCCCGCCTCCTGGATGGCGATCCAGGCGCGCGCATTGCCGATGGCCGCCTTGATCTTGGCGCGCGAACGGATGATGCCGGCGTCACCCATCAGCCGGTTGATGTCCGCCTCGCCATAGCGGGCGATGATGTAGGGATCGAACCGGTCGAAGGCCGCGCGCATGGTCTCGCGCTTGCGCAATATGGTGATCCAGGCGAGCCCGGCCTGGAAGCCGTCCAGCACCAGTTTTTCAAACAGAGCGCGGTCATCGCGCTCAGGCACGCCCCACTCCTCATCATGATAGGCGATGTAAAGCGGATCATTGCCCGGCCAGGGGCATCGCTGGGTCATGGCGGCGTCCTTCGTGCGTGCGAGGCGCACGCTAGCGGCGCGCAGCCCTGACCGCTACCTGATTCGTGCGCCGGGGCAGGGGGCTTGATTGACAGGCGGGCGCGCCTGGCCCATAAGCCCCGATCCCTCAGTGGCCGGCCTTGCCGGACCGCTCGTATCAACACGCACGGACGACGCGAGAACCGCCGTTTCCATTGCGCAGCAACGAGGGAGCTGCGCCGGGCCGCGTCATAAAAGAGAGACCTGATGTCAAAGCGTCATTCGCAGAAATACAAGATCGACCGCCGTATGGGCGAAAACATCTGGGGCCGCGCCAAGTCCCCGGTGAACAACCGCGCCTACGGCCCGGGCCAGCACGGCCAGCGCCGCGCCGGCAAGCTGTCCGATTTCGGCCTTCAGCTGCGCGCCAAGCAGAAGCTGAAAGGCTATTACGGCAACATCACCGAGAAGCAGTTTCTCAAGATCTATACCGAGGCGATGCGCCGCAAGGGCAACACCGCCGAGAACCTGATCGGCCTGCTGGAAAGCCGTCTGGATGCGATCGTCTATCGCGCCAAGTTCGTGCCGACCGTGTTCGCCGCGCGCCAGTTCGTCAATCACGGCCACGTGAAGGTGAACGGTCAGCGCGTCAACATCGCGTCCTACCAGTGCAAGCCGGGCGACGTCATCGAAGTGCGCGAGAAGTCGCGCAACATGGCCCTGGTGCTCGAAGCGCTGGGCAGCCCCGAGCGTGACGTGCCCGAGTATATCGAGCTTGAAGGCAAGGGCATGAAGGCGACTTACGCCCGCATCCCCGATTTCAACGAGGTGCCCTATCCGGTGAAGATGGAGCCCAACCTCGTGGTGGAATTCTACTCCTCCTAAGGTCTTCGGCGCGGCTTCGGCTGCGCCTGCACGACCGAACGAGACCCGCTGGCGCACGCTGGCGGGTCTTTTTCTTGCGGCCTTGGTGCTGTCGCCTCGCCTCACGGTCAGGTAAGCTCGCGATCAGCTGCCGACAGGAGACGCGCCATGATCCGCCTGAAGACCGCCTGCGCCGGTGCGTTCGCCCTGCTCGCGACAGCCTGCCAGACTGCGCCCTACAGCCCGGCCGGATACAGCGCCGAACCGGTCTATGACTGGCGCGTGGACCGGGCGGGCGATCTGGTGGTGCGCGTGGCCTCCAATGGCTGCACCACGCGCGACAGCTTTGTCGCCGATGTGTACGGCGCCGGCGGGCAGGGCTGGAATTTCGACGTCACGCTGACGCGCATCCATGCCGATAACTGCCGCGCGCTGCTGCCCCAGGGGGTGGAGCTGGTGTGGACGCGTGACGATCTGGGGCTCCCGCAGGGCGCGGGCGTGCGCGTCACCAATCCGCGCTCGGCGCCGCCATCCAGCTAACGTCTCCAGCCTGGTTGCGGAGACCATTCCTTAACGCGCCGCGCCGATAGTGCCCTGACGCATTCTGCCGTCACGGATTTGTGCGCATGGCTGAAGACTTTCGATCCGTCGCCGAGCCGGCCGCGCCGCCGCCCGCTCCGCCAGCGGGCCGGGCGCGCACGCTGTTGACGCGGCGCCTGGCTGACATTGTGTGCCTGCCCGCCAGCCGCGTGGCGCCGCAAGAGCGCTGGATGGTGGCCGATGTGCTGGAGACCATGCTGGCCACCGCTGATGCCGGCTTGCGCGCGAAGGTCGCTGCGCGCCTGGCCGATCAGGCCGAAGCGCCCGCCGGCCTCGTGCGCCGCCTGGCGCTGGATGAATTCGAGATCGCCGACCCCTTGCTGGCGCGCGCCCGGGCGCTGACCGATTTCGACATGATGGAGATCGCGCGCAAGACCAGCCGCCGACACCGTCTGGCGCTGGCCCGGCGAGAGCGCGTGTCCGAAGTGGTCGCCGCCGCCCTGTGCGCCAGCGGCGACGTGGACGTCATCTCGGCGATCCTGCGCAATGCCGGGGCGCATCTGGCGCTGGAGACGGTCGAGTTTCTGGTGCGCGAAGCGGCTGAAAACGAGACGCTGGCGCTTTTGCTCATCAAGCGCGCCGAGCTTCGCCCGGCCCAGGCGCTCACCCTGTTCTGGGCGTGTGGTCATGATCAGCGCCGCATGATTCTGGACCGCTTCGCCGCCTCGCGCGCCATTCTGCAAGAAGCCGCCAGCGACGTGTTTCCGCTGGCCGCGCGCCAGGAAGAGCGTGACCCGGCTGTGGACGCCGCACTGGTCTATATCGACCGGCGCCAGCGTGACCGCCGCGCCGCCGAGCTGTCGCCCTGGCAATCGCTGGAAGGCCTGATCGAGCATGCCGCGCGCGAGGGATTGAGGTTGGAGGCGCGCGCCGAGATGGCCACGCTGTCGGCCATCGGTCAGGACCTGACCAATCGCATGCTGGATGATTTCGGCGGCGAGCCGCTGGCCGTGCTGGCCAAGGCCACAGGCCTGTCGCGCGAGCATCTGGTGATGCTGGTCGAGCTGGGCGGGCGCACCGATACGCCGCTGCGCATCCAGCAGGCTGTGCGCGTGTTCGACACGCTTTCCGTCGACAAGGCGCAGACGGTCTTGCGCTACTGGAACTGGGTCATCGGACGCACCGGCGCCAGCTGACGCGGGAATCGCTTGTCAGGGGCAGGTCCTGCCGCTAACGACGCGTTTTATGACCGACGCAATTGCTCTGGCCCTGGCCAATCTCACCTCGCCCGCCGTGCTGTTCTTCGCACTGGGGATTTTCGCCGGCGTCGCCCGGTCCGATCTCACCATTCCCCAGGCCATCGCCAAGGGGCTGGCGCTCTATCTGATGCTCGCCATCGGTTTCAAGGGTGGCGCGGCCGTGGCCGAGGTGGGCCTGTCGATGGACCTCGCCCTCGCGGCGCTGGCCGGTGTTGTGCTCAGCTTCTCCCTGCCGCTGGTCGCGTTTGCGCTCTTGCGCGCCTTCACCAAGGTGGACCGGGCCACGGCCGCGGCGAGCGCCGCGCACTATGGCTCAATCTCGGTGGTCACCTTTGTGGCGGGTTCGGAGTTCCTCACCGCGTCAGGCCTGATCTGGTCGGGCCATATGGTGGCGGTGCTGGCGATCATGGAGACGCCGGCGATCCTGACCGGTCTGTGGCTGGCGGGCCGGGCCGCGAAGGGGCCGGACCCGGAAGCGCGCCCGGAGCTCCTGCGAGAGGTGCTGCTGAACGGATCGGTGGTGCTGCTCATCGGCGCCTTCCTTATCGGCTGGGCGTCCGGACCGGCGGGCATGGCGCGCCTCGATCTGTTCGTGAACGGATTGTTCCAGGGCCTGCTGTGCCTGTTCCTTCTGGACATGGGGCTGGTCGCCTCGCGCAGGCTGGGCGGAGCAAAAAAGCTGGGCGTGTCCGGGATAGCGTTCGGGGTGGTGATGCCGCTGATCGGCGCCGCGGCGGCGCTGCCCGTGGCGTGGCTGATCGGCATGAGCGCGGGCGATGCGGCGGCGCTGATGATCCTGTCAGGATCGGCGAGCTATATCGCAGTGCCCGCCGCCATGCGCATCGCCCTGCCGGAGGCGGACCCGTCCGTGTATCTCACCTTGTCGCTGGCGATCACCTTCCCGTTCAATCTGACCATCGGCATACCGCTCTATACCAGTGTGGCGCGCGCAGTTCTGGGAGGCTGACATGGCCCGATCGATCCGAAAGAAAGTCATCGCCATCGTGGAGGCCGCGCATCTGCGCCGGCTGGTCGATCTGATCCGCAGCTGCGGCGTGTCGGGCTTCACTGTCATTGACGGGCGCGAGGGCTCGGGCATTGCGGGTGACTGGAGCAGGGACGGGGTGTTCGAGGCCGTGGAGATGAAGATCGTTCACGCCGTCACCACAGCCGAGACTGCCGAGCGCGTGTTCGACAAGGCGGCTGTGTTCTTCGAGCGCTATCCGGGAATCATCTACGGCTATGATGTCGAAGTGGTGCGCGGCGAGCGGTTCTAATCGCGCGCCCATATGAAGAAACTGGCGTGCAACGCACCGGTTTCGCTGGAATTCGCGCCGCGCCTTGCCTAGAAACCGTGCCAATTCGTTCGCCGATCTCAGCTGTCACCTTTCCAGGGAGGACCGGGCTTTGACCCGCAAATGGCTCTATGGCGTGACCCTGACCATCGTGCTCGCCGCGATGTGGGCGCTGCTGTCCGGATACGGGCTCAAGCAGCCCATCCTGTCGCTGGCGATCTTCTCGATTGTCGTGACGGTCTTCATGACCGTGCGCATGGGCCTGCTCGATGGTGAGTCCACGCCCTATTTGCGGGTGCGCTATTACAGCTATTGGGGCTGGCTGGCGGGTGAGATCGTGACCGCTAACATCGCCGTGCTGCGCATCGTCCTGTCGCCGGTGATCGAGATCAAGCCGGTCGTGACGCGCACGCCGGTGACGCTGCGCGACGACGTAGCGCGCGCGACACTGGCCAACTCCTACACTCTGACGCCGGGCACGGTGACCATGGAGATCCAGGAGAACGGGTTCATCCTGCATGCGCTGGACGAATCGTTCGCCAGCCAGGAAGGCTTCCGCGCGTTCGAGCGCCGGGTGAAGACCGCCACCGGGGAGACCGGCTGATGAACTTTACCGGCTTTGTGGACATCATCGTCGCACTGATGATCGTCGCCGCCATGGCGCTCATGCTGGTGCGTCTGTTTATCGGCCCGACGCTCTATGACCGCGTGCTGGCCGTGAACGCGTTCGGCACAAAGATTGTCCTGTTCCTGGCCGTGTTCTCGCTGGCGGTCGGGCGCGCCGACGGTCTCGACATTGCGCTGCTCTATGCCCTGATCAATTTCGTGGCGACCATCGCGATCCTGAAATTCTTTAGCTACCGCTCGCTGGATGTGGCGCTGTTCGATTCAGAACCGCGTGCGGCGCGCAAGGACGGGGAGGGCGAGTGATGGACTGGATGTTCTGGCTCGGCGTCGCCCAGGCGCTGGCTTCGGCCGCCTTCATGCTGACCGGCGCCGGCCTCGTGCTGGCGGGGGCCATCGGTGTGATCCGCCTGCCTGATTTCTACACGCGCATGCATGCCGCCGGCGTCACCGATACGCTGGGCGCCGAGCTGGTCATCATGGGGCTGATCATCCAGTCGGGCTTCACATTGGTGAGCGTGAAGCTGGCGATCCTCGGGCTCATCGTGTTCCTGACCAGCCCGACCTCGACCCATGCCGTGGCCAATGCCGCCTACCGCTCCGGCCTCAAGCCGCTGCTGCGCCGCTGGCGCTCTGACGAAAAGCGGGAGGAAGCGCAATGAACGGCGCGGAGATCACCCAGCTTTTCGATTATCTGTTCATGGTGATGCTGCTGGTCATCGGCCTGGCCGTGATCCGCCTGCAGAACCTGTTCGCCGTGGTCATGCTGACCGGCGTGTACTCGCTGATCGCTGCCGCCTGGTTTGTATCGCTCAGCGCGGCGGACGTGGCGATCACAGAAGCGGCGGTGGGCGCAGGCATTTCCACGGTATTGCTGCTGGCCGCCATGCTGCTCACCTCGAGCGAGGCCAAACCCACCACGGCCTTCCGCCACTGGGCGGCGCTGGTGGTGATGACGGCGGCGGGCGCGGCGGTGTTCTACGCGCTGGGCGATCTGCCGGTCTATGGCGCCGCCGACAGCCCGGCCAATTCCGGCGTGGGCATGGACTACATCGCGCGCACGCCCGAAGAGATCAATATTCCCAACGTGGTGACGGCGGTGCTGGCCAGCTATCGCGGTTTTGACACCATGGGCGAGGTTTTTGTGGTGTTCGCCGCGGGTGTGGGCGTGGCGCTCCTGCTCAACCTATCCGGACGCGGCAAGCGCGGGGAGGACAATTGATGAACCCGTATATCGTCCTCCGCGTCGTTTCCAAGCTGCTGATCCCGCTGATCTTCCTGTTCGGCTTCTACGTCCACTTCCATGGCGAGTACTCGCCCGGCGGCGGGTTTTCGGCGGGCGTGGTGCTGGGCGTAGGCGTGATCTTGTATGCACTGATCTTCGGCATGGGCGCCGCGCGCAAAGCGGTGCCGCCCTGGTGGGCGCGGATCGGCATGGCGCTGGGTGCGCTCATCTTCGCCGGCGTGGGCTTTGTCTCGTTGTTCATGGGCGGCAATTTTCTCGATTACACCGTGCTCGACCCGAATCGGACCTATCTGGGCCAGCATATCGGCATCGTGGCGGTGGAATTTGGCGTGCTGACCAGCGTGACGGCCGTGATCATTGCGATTTTCTATGCGTTCGCCGGGCGCGAGCGCAGCGATGACACGGCGGAGGACTGAGGCGATGCTTGAGATCCTAGGCGATCGCTTCACCTTCGCGGTGATCCTGGTGCTGATGATGGTCGGCCTCTACGCCGTCATCGCCACGGGCAATCTGGTCAAGCGCATGGTGGGCCTGTCGATTTTCCAGACCTCGGTATTCCTGCTCTACATCGCCACCGCCAAGGTGACAGGCGGCGCGCCTGCGATATTCAACTATTCCGATCTGTCTGCGGGCACGATTCCGGACGATGCGGTCTACGCCAACCCGCTGCCCCACGTGCTGATCCTGACCGCCATCGTCGTCGGCGTGGCGACGCTGGCCATGGGGCTGGCGCTCGTGGTGCGCATCCGCGAGATCTACGGCACCATCGAGGACGATGAATTGTCCGAGATTGACCACGATGACGAGTTGAAGAGAGGCGTGTAGGGGCGATGGAGCCGCAGTTTCTCCCGGCCGCAATCGCGGCCCATGCGCCAGCCTTGCTGGTCATGATCCCGCTGATCCTGTCGGCCCCCGCCGCCATGATCACCAGCGGGCGCGTGGCGTGGGGCATGACCGTGCTGGGCGTCGGATCAGCCCTGGTGCTGGCCGTCGAGATATTCCTGGCGACGCGCGCCGAGGGCGCCGTCCTGTCCTACGCGATGGGCGGCTGGGCGCCGCCTCTGGGCATCGAGTTCCGGATTGACGCGCTCAACGCCGCGCTTCTGCTCCTGTTGGGCTCGACAGGCTTTCTCACCGTGCTGTTCGCCGGCCCCAGCGTGGCCGACGAGATCTCGCGCCAGAAGCGCTCGCTGTTCTATGCAGCCTTCCTGATCTGTTTCGCCGGCCTGTCGGGCGTGGCGAGCACGGGGGACGCGTTCAACCTCTTCGTCTTCCTCGAGATTTCCTCCATCGCGACTTACGCCATTATCGCCATGGGCTGGAGCAAGGACCGCCAGGCGCTCACCGCCTCGTTCAACTATCTGGTGATGGGCACGATCGGCGCGACCTTCTTCGTGATCGGCGTCGGCTTCATCTATATGACCACCGGCACGCTCAACATGGCCGATATGGGCCGGGCCATCGCCGACCTGAACGGCAATCGCGCGGTGGAAGTAGGCTTCGCCTTCATCCTGGTCGGAATCGGGCTGAAAGCCGCATTGTTCCCGCTGCATCAGTGGCTGCCCAACGCCTACGCGTACGCGCCCAATTTCGTGACCACATTCCTGGCCACCACCGCCACCAAAGTGGCGTTCTACGTCATCATCCGCTTCAGCTATGACGTGTTCTCCATCGGCACCGGCTTCGTGACCAACGCCATGATCTGGGTGATCACGCCGCTGGCCATTGCGGGCATGCTCGTGGCCTCCACCCAGGCCCTGTTCCAGAACAATGTGCGCCGCCTGTTCGCCTACTCGTCCGTGGCGCAGGTGGGTTACATGATGCTGGGCCTGGGCATGGCGACTTCGCTGGGCCTGTCGGCGGGCATGCTGCACCTGATCAATCACGCCATGATGAAGGGCGCGCTGTTCATGGCGCTGGGCGCATTCGCCCTGTCCTACGGCATCCGGCGGATCGAGGATTTCAAGGGGCTGGGCCAGGTCATGCCCATGACCTCGGCGGCCTTCACCATCGGCGCGCTGTCGCTCGTGGGCGTGCCGTTCACCGTGGGCTTCATCTCCAAATTCTATCTCATCGCAGCCGCGCTGGACGCGGGCTGGTGGTGGGCCGTGGCCGCTATCCTGATCTCTTCGGTGATTGCGGTGTTCTACGTCTACCGCATCCTGGTCGCGATCTGGGTGACGCCGCCCGACGAAGCGCGCAAGACATCGCCCAAGCGCGTCCCGCTGGCTATCGCCGTGCCGCTGGCCGTGCTGGCTGGCGCCAATCTGGTGTTCGGCGTCTGGGCTGAACCTATTGTGGACATGGCGCGCGCCGCCGCTGACGCCGCCATTGCGGCGGGGGTGAACCCGTGACCTGGACCCCTGAACTCGCGCTGGCTCTGGCCCTGATCCTGCCGCTGGTCGGCGGCGCCGGCGTGCTGTTGCTGGGCCGCTGGCCGAACCTGCGTGAAGCGGCGACCCTGATCACCGCTGTCGCGCTGGCCATTGTGGTCGCCTATCTGGTGGAAGCGGCCGGCGACCGCCCGGCGCTGACATTGCTGGAGATCGCGCCGGGCCTGTCGCTGAAGTTCACGCTGGAGCCGCTGGGCGCCGTGTTCGCCATGGTGGCCAGCGGGCTTTGGATCGTGAACTCGCTCTACTCCATCGGCTATATGCGCGGGAACAAGGAGAAGGACCAGACCCGGTTCTACTTCTGCTTCACAATCTCCATCGCCGCGGCCATGGGCATCGCCCTGTCGGGCAATCTGATCACGATGTTCTTCTTCTACGAGGCGCTCAGTCTCGCGACCTATCCGCTGGTGGCGCACAAGGGCGACGCCAAGGCGCGCAAGGGCGCCTCGATCTATCTGGGCATTCTGCTGGCGACCTCCATCGGCCTGTTCCTGCCGGCGATTTTCGCCACCTATGCCCTGACCGGCACGACGGACTTCACAGCCGGCGGCATTATGGGCGGGGTCGGGCCGGTCGCCGGATCGATCATTCTGGTGCTGTTCGCCTTCGGGATCGGCAAGGCGGCGCTGATGCCGACCCATCCCTGGCTGCCCAACGCCATGGTGGCGCCCACGCCGGTCTCGGCGCTGCTGCATGCGGTGGCGGTGGTGAAGGCGGGCGTGTTCTCCATCCTGAAAGTGTCGGTCTATGTTTTCGGCCCGCAATATATCGAGACGCTGCCGGCCGCGAATGTGCTGGCCTGGATCGCGGGCGCGTCCATCGTGATCGCGTCGGTGATGGCGATGACCAAGGATAATCTCAAGGCCAGGCTCGCCTATTCCACGGTCAGCCAGCTGTCCTACGTGACGCTCGGCGCCATGCTGGCGAGCCCGCTGGCGCTGATGGGCGCGGCCTTGCAGATCATCATGCACGCCTATGGCAAGATCACGCTCTTCATGGCCGCGGGCTCGATCTATACCGGCACCAAGAAGACCGACATCTCCCAGCTCAACGGGCTGGGCAGGCTCATGCCGGTCACATTTGCCGTGTTCCTGATTGGAGCCCTGTCGATTATCGGCATGCCGCCCTTTGGCGGGGTCTGGCCCAAAATCTTCCTGATGGAAGGCGCGGCCGGCGCCGGTCAGCCCTGGCTGATCGCGGTGCTGATCGCCTCCACCCTTCTGAATATCGGCTATCTCCTGCCCATCGCGATCCGCGGCTTTCTGAAGCCGGCGCCCGAGACCAGTCCGATGACGCCCGGTCTGCCGCCCGCCCTGGTCTGGGTGGCGCCGCTGATCACCGCCATCGGAACCGTGGTGCTGTTCTTCGCCATCGGGCCGCTGATCGACTATCTGACGCCGGTCTTCATGACGGAGATGACGCCATGAACGCGCCGAAGACCAACAAGAGCGCCAAACGGCTGCCGCGCGTTTCGGGAGGCCTTATCGGCCTCGCCCTGGTGCTGGCGCTGGGTGCGCTCAATCTGATCGGGTTTGGTCTGGAATATTTTCTGACCGAGGACGGTTTCGCCAAGTACCGCACCGTCACCGGAACCTACGAGCTGGTGCTGATCCCGGCGACGCTGGCGGCGATCCTGGCGGGTTGGGGCGTGCGCTGGGTGCTGGGCCGCCGCGGCGATTATTACGAGCGTGCCGCAGGCGATGTCAGCGGGGAGGGGCGTGATGACTGATCTGTTCGGCGCCCTCCATGGCGTGAACCCGGCCCTGTTCCTGATCCTGGGCGGCGTGCTGGCGCTGGCCCTGCCTTGGTCCCATGCGCGCAAGGTTGTGATGATCGCTGCGCCGCTGCTGGGCCTGGCGGCCTGGTTCGCGACGCGTGAGCCGGGCGTCTACGCCGTCATCGAGCTCGGGCCTATGACGCTGGAGACGTTCCGCTATGACGGGTTGTCGCGCATCTGGGCGCTGGTGTTTCTGCTGGCTGCTTTCCTCAACGGCATCTACGCCCTGCACGAGCGCAGCCGGATATCTGACGGCTCGGCGCTGATCTATGCCGGTGCGGCCGTGGGTGCGGTGTTCGCGGGCGATCTCCTGACCCTGTTCGTGTTCTGGGAGCTGACGGCGCTGTTCTCCGCGCCGCTGATCTTCGCGGCCGGCACGCCGGAATCCCAGCGCGCGGGCCTGCGCTATCTGGCGATCCAGGTCTTGTCGGGCGTGCTCCTGCTGGGCGGCGCCGCATTGTGGGCCAGCCAGACCGGTTCGTGGACATTTGACGCCATCGGCTTGGACGATCCGGCGGGGCTCGTATTGCTGATCGCGTTTGGCATCAAGGCGGCCTTCCCGCTTCTGCACATGTGGATGCAGGACGCGTATCCCAAGGCGACGGGCGTGGGCGCAGTGGTGCTCTCAGCCTTCACCACAAAGCTCGCGATCTACGCGCTTGCGCGTGGCTTTGCCGGAACCGAAATCCTGATCACCATTGGCGCCATCATGGCGGTGTTCCCGATCCTGTTCGTGATCGTGGAGAATGACCTGCGGCGCACGCTCGCCTATGCGCTCAACAACCAGCTGGGCTTCATGGTGGTGGGCGTGGGCGTGGGCACGCCGCTGGGCCTGAACGCCGCGGCGGCCAACGCTTTTGTTGGCGTGTTCTACATGGCGCTGATGTTCATGGTGATCGGCGCGGTGATGCATCGCACCGGCACCGCCAAGGTCAGCGAGCTGGGCGGGCTGTTCCGCTCCATGCCGATCACCGGCGCATTGTCCATAATCGGCGCGCTCGCCCTGGTCGGCGCGCCGCTCTTTTCCGGTTTCGTGACAAAGACGCTGGTCCTGTCGGCGGTGTCCTATCATGGCGACATGCTGGTCTATGGCATTCTGGTTTTCGCGGCCGCCGGCGTGATGGAGCTCAGCGCGCTCAAAGTGCCGTTCTTCGCCTTCTTCGGGCAGGACCGCGGCTACAAGGTCAAGGAAGCGCCGCTGAACATGCTCCTCGCCATGGGGCTGGCGGCGTTCCTGTGCATCTATCTGGGCAGTCACTGGCAGGGGCTCTACGGCCTGTTGCCCTTCGCCATCGATTACGAACCCTACACCGCCGACAATATCATCGGGCAGGTGCAGATCCTGCTGGCGGGCGCCTTCGCGTTCGCCGTCATGGTCTGGCTGAACCTGTTCCCGCTGCGCGGTGATCGCGCCATTCTGGACGTGGACTGGTTGTACCGCCGGGTGGGCGACGGCGTGGTGCGCTGGGGCGGCGCGATGGGCGTTCTCCTGGCGGGCGCCAGCGAGCGCGGGCTTGGCGTGGTGATCAAGCGCTGGACAAACCGCCTGTTCAACGTGTTCAGCCCGGCCGGTTCGCTGTCACGCATCTTCCCGTCCGGGTTGATGGCGATCTGGACCGGCGTGCTGCTGGCGGCGGTTCTGATCGTCGCCTACTTCTCCCCGTTGTAGTGAGGTAATCCCACGCGGGAATTTTAAGCGGTACAAGCGAGTCGGCGCCCCTGCATAGGAAAGTTATCCTCATTTCTATCCGCCGTCCTTATAGTCATCCGGAACCGGAAAGCTTGAGGTCGGAGGAAGCCACATGCAGTCCCAAATCCGAGCGCTTGATCTGGCGCGGGCGCGCCTGGCGCAGCAGGCGGTGTCCTACACATTCGACATTCCCGTCGAGGACATCACACGCGCCACGCGCGGCTCCGCCCGCGCCGCGCTTGGCCGCCAGATCGCCATCTATCTCACCCATGTCGCGTTTGAGTTGAGCCTGGCGCGGACCGCCGAGGCGTTCGACCGCGACCGCTCCACAGCCGCCCATGCCTGTCACCGCATCGAGGACCGGCGCGACGACCCGGCGTTCGACCAGTGCCTGGACGAGCTGGAGGCGTGTCTGCGCAGCCTGCCGGGGCCGGGCCGGGCCAGAGGCGAGCTGGCGGCATGAGCGCCCCCAGCTGGCTCAAGCGCCTGGACGCGCAAGGCCGGGTGTTGGCGCCCTTGCCGGGCGGGCGGCGCGGCTATGGCGTGTTCTCAGGCGCGGACCGCAGACGGCGCCCGCTCGCCATTGCGGCGGATGCTGAGGCGCGCAAAGCGGAGGCTGATGGCGCGCTGGAGGCTGGCCCCCACGGCCTGGTGCTGACCGCTGCGGGACAGGCCCGATTAAGGCGCGATGAGGCGGGAGGCGATTTCGCGGCCCAGCACCGGCGCACCGGCGTGCGCACCGTGACGGGGCCTGAGGGCCGGATGCAAACCGTCCAGGCCGATCTCGACGCGTCCTCGCCGCTGGCGCGCTATGCCCGGGCGCGCGGCGATCAGCGCGCGCTGATCGAGCCGCTGCATCTGGCCGCCGCCGCGATCCTGCGTCAGGACTACGAGCGCTCGGCCCTGATGACGCGTGTGACCATGGACTGGAGTGGACAGCCCGGCGGTAAGGTGCGCCGCGCGCCGCGCGACCGCTCCGACGCGCCGGCCGGGCGGCTGGCGGCTCAGGCGCGGGTGCTGGACGCGCTGGAAGCTGTGGGCCCGGGCCTGGACCGTTTGCTGGTTGCGCTGGTCCTGCGCGAGGCGCCCATGGGCTCAGCCGAGCGCGAGCTGGGCTGGCCGTCGCGTAGCGGCGCGCCGGCGCTGAGGCTGGCGCTGGACCGGCTGGCCGTTCATTACCGCCTGACCGCGCCGACCGCGCCCGCTAACCCTTTTTCGGCGGCTGAGGCCGGGTGAAGAGGAGAGTGTCCGTCTTGTCGTTGCGGTCCGCAAAGCGGTAGCCGTCGACATTGAAGCGGGTGAGCGCTTCGGGGTCCTCAATCCGGTTTTCGATGATCCAGCGGGCCATCATGCCGCGCGCCTTCTTGGCAAACACCATCAGGGCGCGCAGCTGCCCGTCCTGCTCTTCCTTGAAATCCACGCTGATCACCCGCGCGCCCAGCCCCTTGAGCCGCGCCGCCTTGGCGTATTCTTGCGAGGCCAGATTGACCACGACGGGTGCAGGCGCGGCCTTGAGATCACCCTTGAGGGATTTGGCGATATCATCGCCCCAGAAATCATACAGCGTCGCGCCGGACCGCGTTTTCAGGCGTGTCCCCATCTCCAGCCGGTACGGGTGGATGGCGTCCAGCGGGCGCAGCACGCCATAGAGACCCGACAGGATGCGCAAATGGTCCTGCGCCCATTCAAGATCGGCGGGCTTCATGGAGCGCGCATCAAGGCCGCGATAGACCTCGCCGGCAAACGCGAAGGCGGCGGGCTGGCCGCCGGGGGCTTCGGGGTCAAAGGCCTGAAACCGCTCGCGGTTCAGTTGCGCCAGATCATCCGACAGATGCATCAGCTCCTTGAGCTTGCCCGCGCTCAGCTGGCGCGTGGTGCGCGACAGAATGCGGGTGCGGTCCATGAGCTCGGGCTGCGTCACGCGCGGCGCCGGGGCGGGCGTGAAGTCAAGTTGCTTGGCGGGTGAAAGCAGAATCAGCATCAGGCGTCCTCGTCAGTCTTTCACCCTGAGATAAGGTCTGGAGCGCCCGCGTCAAATCAACCGGGCGTCAGCCCAGCAGCACGCGCGGGTTCATGATGGAATGGGGATCGAGCACGCCCTTGATGGCGCGCATGACGCCCGCCTGCGCCGGTTTGCGCTGCAGGAACTCGGCCTGCTTGATCGTGCCAATGCCATGCTCGGCCGAGATCGAGCCGTGATGGCGGTCCACCAGATCGTAGAGCTGCGCGGTCACCGGCGCGGCGCGGGCCAGGAACTCGTCGCCGCCGCCGGGCGCGCGGCGCGCGATATTGAAGTGCACATTGCCGTCGCCGACATGACCGAACGCGATGACCAGAGCATCCTCCAGCGCATCTTCAGCCAGCGCGGAGGCTTCCTCCATGAACGCCGCCATGCGCGAGACCGGCACGGAGACGTCATGCTTGGCGGCCTTGCCGTGCGCCTTTTCGCCCTCGGGGATGGATTCGCGCAGGCGCCAAAATTCCGCCGCCTGGGCTTCGGACTGGGCGATCACGGCGTCGGAGACGAGGCCGCGTTCAAGCGCCGTCTCCAGCGCCCGCTCCATCAGGATTTCCGCCCGGTCCGGCTCGCCGCTGGTCACCTCGATCAGCACGCACCAGTCCGGCTGCCCGCTCAGCGGATGGCGCGCGCCCGGCACGTGGGCGACCACCAGGTCCAGCCCGATGCGCGGCATCAGTTCGAACGCACACACGGCTCCGCCGGTGGAATCCTTGATCAGCGACAAAAGCTCCACCGCGCCCGCCGGATCGTTGACGGCGGCGATGGCCACGGATGTGGAGGCCGGGCGGGCGAAGAGCTTCAGCGTCGCCGCCGTGACCACGCCTAGCGTGCCCTCCGCGCCGATGAAGAGCTGCTTGAGGTCGTAGCCGGTATTGTCCTTGCGCAGGCCCGCCAGGTCCGACAATACCTGACCGCCGGGCATTACCGCCTCAAGCCCCAGCACCAGATCGCGCATCATGCCGTAGCGCAGCACATGCACGCCGCCGGCATTGGTCGAGATCAGCCCCCCAATCATCGCCGAGCCTTGCGCGCCCAGAGATAGCGGGAAGAGCCGCCCGGCGTCGCGCGCGGCATTTTGGACAGTCTCGAGTATCGCGCCAGCCTCGCAGGTAAGCGAATCATTGGCCGGGTCCACCGCGCGCACAGCGTTCATGCGCTTCATCGAGATCACCACCTCGCCCAGAGGCGTGGAGCCGCCGACCAGTCCGGTATTGCCGCCCTGGGGCAGGACCGCGATCCGCCGCGCATGACAGATGTCGAGTATGCGCACGACTTCCGCCGTGCTGGCAGGCTTCAGGAGCAGGGGCGCCGAGCCGATAAACCGCCCGCGCCAGTCGCGCGCATGCGGCGCGATCTCATCAGGATCGCGGCTCCAGCTGGCGGGCGGCAGGGCGGATGTGAGGGCGTCGAGCGGGTCAGTGGTCATGGGGCGCATTGATGCAGATCGCAGAGGCGCTGAACAGGGGCTGCATCAGGCCAGGACGTATTGGCTTTCCAGCGTCGGGGCGCCGTCGCACCGCACGCGGCCTTGCTCCACCAGATGGATCAGATGCGCCAGCACCGAATGGGCTGCCGCCGGGTGCAGGCGCTTGTCCACATGGGCGTACATCGCCGCGACCAGCTCGCGGATTTGGCGCGGCCCGCCCGCGAGATGCTCCACGATCTGACGCTCGCGCGCCCGGCGGTGGCCGATATAGGCTGAGAGGAAGGATCGCGGTTTTTCGATCGCGGGGCCGTGGGTGGGGCGGATGAGATCAAACTGCGCGTCGCGCACCCGCTCCAGGGCCGCCAGATAATCGCCCATATGGCCGTCCGGCGGACTGACTACGGACGTGGACCAACCCATCACATGATCGCCGGAAAACAGCGTGTTCTCCTCAGCCAGCGCAAAGCAGACATGGTTGGAGGTGTGGCCCGGCGTGTGCAGCGCCGTCAGCGTCCAGCCCGGCCCCGCGAACACATCGCCGTCGGCGACTTCCTGATCCGGGCGAAACCTGGCATCGTCACCGGCCTCAAGGCGCACCTCGGTGTCGGCGCTGGCGGCCTGGCCCGGGCTCATGGCGTGGACGCGGCAGCCATGGCGGCGCGCCAGCGGATGGGCGAGGGGGGAGTGGTCCATATGGTGATGTGTCACCAGCACGTGGGTTACGCGCTCACCGGCCAATGCGGCATGTAGCGCCGCCTCGTGTTCGGGCAGCAGGGGCCCGGGATCGATCACCGCCACTTCGCCATGACCGATGATGAACACGCCGGTGCCGGTGTAAGTGAACGGGCCCGGATTGCGCGCGACCACTCGGCGCACGAGCGGTGATAGCGTTTCCACGGACGCGTAGGCGACATCAAGCTGGTGAACGAAGTCGATCATGCAGGGCGGCTCGCTTGAAGGAGGGCGTCACAATGCCGGCGCAGCGCGGCGGCGATGCGCCGGATGGCCTTGAGTTTATCGTCCAGCGGCAGCGACACGGGCGGGCCCATGTCGGTCTTGTTGGCGTCCACAATCCAGATATCGCCAGACGCGCGGTCGCGCAGCACATCCAGCCCGCCCCATTCGAGACGCAGCTGCGCGCAGAAGGCCGCGATCTGCGCGCGCTCGCCGACGCTGAACGCCGCCTCGGGCATGGTAAGGCGCACCTGCGCATTATGGTTCTCAAAACGCCGCGCGACGGGACGCCTTTTCACGAACACCGACGCAATTTCCCCGCCCACGGTTGCGCAGCGCAGGTCTTCCGCAAGACCGTCCGGGCCGACCGTGTCGATCAGCCGCTGGTAACACCGCCCCGGCTCGCGCTGGCAGGGTCTGGTGTGCACCCGCCCGTCATGGGCGGCATTGATTTCGGACTTGTCCACGAACGGGCCGTCAAACACTTCCGGATCAATGGCGAGCGGGCGGTCGAACACCGACTCAAACGCGTGCGCGACGCGGGATTTGGAGATGTCGGCGCAATCAAGGTTGATGCCCGGCCCGGTCCACCCATGCGGGTGCGCACAATGGGTGGCGTCCTCGAAATGGAACAGAATGTCTGCCTCATCCCGGCTTGAGGCGAGGCGCAGGCCGGACAGCAGCGCCGCGGCCCAGATCAGAAACCAGGGCCGGGGCGTGTGCGGCGCGAAGGCGATTCGCGGTCCGTCGCGCACCACCGTTTTTTCAAGCGATTTCACGGCCAGAAAATAAGGCATCCAATGGGCAAAATCGCTCAGCACCGCCGGTGACAGCGGCACGCGCACCCCGGTGGCGCGCACCCTCAGGGCAGCGCCTTCAAGCTCGAAATCGTGCCACCAGGCGCGCGCGTTCATGGATGGGTCTCCCTGGTCCCGATTTGCACTCTATGTCGTCCAGACGTCTGCGCAACTCAAGTGGCTGTGACCTGTGCGCGCTGGCCCGGGGCTTGCTTGCCGCCCGGGAGAAGTGCGGGCGCGAGGGTGAACATGGCGGATTGGCTCAAAACAGCGGCGATCTGGGTCAGCGCCCGATTGCGGATGGCTGCGCTGGCGCTGCTGGCCGTGATCGCCCTGCGCGCCGTCGCGGCCGGCCTGTCTCCCGACGCCACTGCGCCGTCATCGCCGCCGCCCGCTTCAGCCCCCATTCAGGAATACAATGATAGGGCGTCTGAAATGCTGACAGAGGGTGATTCAATGCGTTGACCCGAAAGTTGCTTGACTGCGCCGGACTGCGGGCTGCCCTTGATCAGGCAGGACGCAACGCTCACAAACCCGTTTCCTTCCCGTTCAATCGTCGAATTTGCACCGCATGATCGGATACATCGCCCGCCGCCTGCTTGTCGCCGTGCCCACGGTGCTGGTCGTCATCACGGTGGCGTTTTTCATGATGCGCATTGCGCCGGGCGGGCCGTTCGATCTCGAACAGCCCATGCCCGAGCAGATCCGCCAGAACATCCTTGCCGCCTACGGCATGGATCAGCCGGTGTGGAAGCAGTATCTCGACTACCTGGCAGGTTTGGTGCGCGGCGATCTGGGGCCGTCGCTGAAGTTCCGCGACAAGGACGTCGCCGACATCATCGCCGAGGGCTTTCCGGTGTCCGCCACGATCGGTTTGTTGTCCATCGCGCTGGCCCTGATGGTCGGATCAGTGCTCGGCTCCATCGCCGCTCTGCGTCAGAATTCGTCCGCTGATTTCGCCGTCGTCGGCTTCGCCACCATAGGCATCGTGATTCCGCCATTTGTCGTAGGGCCCGTTCTTTCACTTGTGGTCGGAATCTATCTGGGCTGGCTGCCATCGGGCGGACTGGATCCACGCCTGGGCATGACCGTCGACCGGCTGATCCTGCCGGTGGCGACACTGGCCCTGCCACAGATCGCCATCATCTCGCGGCTCATGCGCGCGTCCATGATCGAGGTGATCCGGTCCAACTATATCCGCACGGCACGCGCCAAAGGTCTGTCCGGACCTTCGGTCATCGTACGCCACGCCATGCGCAGCGCGATTTTGCCCCTGGTCAGCTATATCGGCCCGGCGGCGGCGGCCCTGTTGACCGGCTCCATCGTCATCGAGCAGGTGTTCTCGCTGCCCGGCATTGGACGTCAGTTTGTCTTCGCCGCATTGCAGCGCGACTACACGGTCGTGATGGGGGTTGTGATCCTGTACGCCAGCCTGATCATCCTGCTTAATCTGGTCGCTGACCTGCTCTACGCTGCGCTCAATCCGAAAGTGAAGTACGACTGATGGTGTTCACCTCCACCCCATCGGAAAAAACCGAGCTGCTTGAAAAGAGCGCCATTCAGGGCCGGTCCCTGTGGCAGGACGCGCTGGCGCGCCTGCTGCGCAACAGGGCGGCCGTATTCAGCATGATCCTGTTGGCGGTGCTCGTGCTGCTGGCCTTTTTGGGTCCGTATCTCTGGATCCACGACAGCGGCGAGATCTATCGCGATCGGGTCCAGATCCCGCCCACGTTCGAGCACTGGCACATTTTCGGCACCGATGCGCAGGGGCGCGACTTGTTCGCGCGCACGCTGGTGGGCCTGCGCATGTCCTTGCTGGTCGGCGTTGTGGCGACCGCAGTGTCGCTGGTGATCGGCGTGGCGTGGGGCGCGACGGCCGGTTTCCTGGGCGGGCGCGTGGATCAGATCATGATGCGGATCGTCGACGTCTTGTACTCGCTGCCCTTCATCTTCTTTGTGATCATTCTCATGGTGGTGTTCGGGCGGAACATCATCCTGATCTTCGTCGCCATTGGCGCGGTGGAGTGGCTGACCATGGCGCGCATCGTGCGCGGCCAGACCATTTCCCTGCGGTCCATGGAGTTCGTGGAAGCGGCTCAGGCCGCCGGCGTCAGCCAGGTCGCCATTATCCGGCGCCACATCGTGCCGAACGTGCTTGGACCGGTCGTTGTCTACGTCACGCTGACGATCCCCGTGGTGATTCTCGCCGAAAGCTTCCTGAGCTTCCTCGGACTGGGCGTGCAGGAGCCGCTGACCTCGCTGGGCAATCTCATCGCCAATGGCGCGCGGGACATGGAAATCGCCAACTGGACGCTGCTATTCCCGGCGGCGACGATGATGCTGACGCTGTTCTGCTTCAACTTCATCGGCGACGGCCTGAGAGACGCGATCGATCCGAAGGATCGCTAGGCGCGCTACTCCAGACGCCGCGCGCGGAAGCGGCGCGGATGATGGCTCAGCGCCATGAAATGCGATCCAAGCGCGCCCGGATACAGATCGGCCGTCAGCCCGTCCTCGATCCGGCTGCGCGTGACGCGTCCGAAATTCGTTGAATCGGTCTGCACCCAAACCTGACCATTCGCCAGCGTCACCATCGCCATGCCAACCCTGTCATAGGTCACGCGGGTAACCGGCATGGCGCGCATTTCCTCAACGCCGCCATCGGCGCGGTAGACAATCTGGCTGCCATCCTCCAGCGTTTCGGTGTCTGTTTCGCTGGTCTGGGAGCCGCTGCGGCGCAGCAGTCCGGTGAGCCGCTGGATGCCCGGCATGTCGATGCCGAAGCTCTCGCGCTCCAGCGCCCGCACCGCCTCGCGCTCGATCACCACGACGCGGCCGGTTTCAACCGCGGCGGCGAAGCGGGCGAGCTCCCGGTCGAGACAGGCCATGCGCTCGGCCTCGGGCTCCACGCTGCGGCACGCCATGAGGGCCTGATAGGCCGGTGCGGGCGGGTCGTCCTGGGCCTGTGCGGGCGGTATGGCGAGGGCGCCCAGCATCAGGGCGGCGGCGAAACGGGTAGCGGCCATGGTCTTGTCACCGGTTTTGCTTGCGTTCAGGTATAGTTCTCTAGGACATTGTCGCGCCGTCAAGGGCTGGCCGTCATGATACGGCGTCAGCCCGATGTGGCCATCGCTTCGGAGTCGTGTTCCGGGACGGGTCACGCTATGACTTGACGGTAATGTGCAATGTCCGGCCACGATGGCAGGCGTGCGCAGCATCACCACCCCCGCGCCCGGCGCGGACCCGGCGCAATGCGCACCGGACCATCCATGAAGGAGACTGCTTCGATGACCCTGACCCGACGCCTGATGCTCATGACGGCCGCCGGCGCCGCCGCGCTGACCCTCGCCGCCTGCGGGGACCGGCCTGCGGCCGACCCGGATTCGGTGGTGCTGCATCGCGGCAATAACGCCGAGCCGCTGTCGCTGGATCCGCACAAGGCTCAGGGCGTCTGGGAAAACAACATCATCGGCGACATGTTCATCGGCCTGTTTACCGAAGCGGCCGACGGGTCGCCCGTGCCGGGCATGGCGGAAAGCTGGGAGACGTCCGAAGACGGCATGAGCTGGACCTTCACCTTGCGCGAAGCCCAGTGGAGCGATGGCGAGCCGGTGACGGCGCAGGACTTCGTCTACGGTTTCCGCCGCATCCTCAATCCGCTGACCCTGTCTGAGTATTCCAAGGTCCTCTACCCGATCCGCAATGCGCGCAACGTAAATTTCGATCCCGAGAACAATCCGCCCGAAACGCTGGGCGTGAGCGCGCTGGACGACCGCACGCTGCGCATTGATCTGGAATTTCCGGCGCCCTACCTGCCGGGCTTGCTGACGCACTACACCACCTTCCCGCTGCCCTCCCATGTGGTGGAGCGGTTCGGAGATGCCTGGATCCAGCCCCAGAACATCCAGACCAACGGCCCGTACATTCTGGTGAACTGGCGTGCGAACGACTTTGTCCACCTGCGCCGCAACACCAATTTCTGGGACAATGAGAATGTCTGCGTCGACGAGGTGTTCTTCTACCCCATGGTGGACAACGCCGCCGCCGAGCGCCGCGTCCGCAATGGCGAGCTCGACATCAACGCCGACTTCGCCGGCCAGAACCTTCAGTTCCTGCGCGAGCAGATCCCTGATTATGTGCGCGTCCACCCGTACATGGGCCTGACCTATTTCTCCTTCAACACGGCCAACGCTCCGTTCGATGATGCGCGCGTGCGCAACGCTCTCTCCATGGCCATCGACCGCGATTTCATCGTCAACGAAATCCGCCGTTCAGGCGAGGACCCCGCCTACAGCTTCGTGCCGCCGACCATTGCAGACTATCCCTCGACCGCGCGGATGAGCTGGGCGGACCTGTCGATGGATCAGCGCCGCGAGCGTGCGCGTGAGCTGCTGCAGGAGGCCGGTTATGGACCGGACAATCCGCTGCGCTTCACCTTCGGCTACCGCACCTCGGGCGACAATCCGCGCGTGGCGCCGGTGGTCCAGCGTGACTGGGCGGAGATCGCACCGTGGGTGCGCGCAGACATCGTCGGGGCCGAGGCCCAGATCCACTACGCGAACATGCGCGCCGGCGACTTCCAGGTCGGCGATGGCGGCTGGATCGCGGACTATAACGATGTCTACAACTTCCTCTTCCTGGGGGAGAGCCGCTCAATCCCGATGAACTACTCGCGCTTCACCAACGAGGCGTTCGACACCATGGTGACGCAGGCCAATCAGCAGCTTGATCTGGAAACGCGCGGGCGCATGATGGCAGAAGCCGAGCAAATCCTGCTCGACGAACAGCCCATCATGCCTATCCACTATCTGGTGAACCGCGCGCTGGTCAGCCCGCAGGTCACCGGCTGGGTGGATAACGCCAACCACATCCACCGCACCCGCTATCTGTGCTTCGCCGACCAAGGCGGCGCCGAGCAGTAAGGGCAGGCGGCGGCTGAAGCCGGGGAGGCGGCTTCACCATGTCGGAACCCGATCTGGAAGCCGCCGCCCGCACGGCGGCCGAGCACGTGGCCGCAGTGGCTGCGGCGGAAGGGACGCGCCCCAGGGTGCGCCCCTCGCGCCCCGGCGCCTTGCGTCCCGACACCCCGGAAGGCGTGTGCGCCAATTGCGGCGCCACGCTGATGGGGCCGGTCTGCCATGCCTGCGGCCAGCATGCCGATCTTTACAAGCGTCCGGTGTGGCGTCTGATTGGCGACAGCGTCTCAGACATGTTCGCGCTGGACGGCCGTGTGGTGCGCACGCTTGTCGCGCTCATGGCATTTCCCGGCCGGGTAACCCGCGACTATCTCAAGGGCAGGCGGGGGCGGTACATTCCGCCCTTCCGGCTTTATCTCATCGCCTCGCTGGCCTTTTTCCTGATCCTGCCGCTGGTCAGTCCGTCAGACAGCATGATCGGCAATGATGCGGGCGCCGCCGCCGCGTCGCGCGAACGCCTGGACGAAGCTCTGGCCTCAGGTGAGATCACCGAAGACAATTATCGCGCTGCCATCGCGGCCCTCGAAACGCTGGCGGTGTTTGACCCCGAAGTCGCTTTCGCCGTCGACCCGGCGCCGGAGCCGGCGGACGAAGCCGACGCTGGCGCCGGGGCCGGGGATGCTCCGGCGGATGGCGAGGGCGAGGCGCCAGTCATTATGGACTTCAGTCGTGGTTTGTCGCCTGAGGCGGCTCAGGCCATGCGGCGAGTCATCGTGCCCGAAGAGTTCGGCGCCTCGACCGAGACGGTCACGGGGTCGAGAACCGCCCGCGCGTTCATCGCCGACCGGATCGAGCGTCTGGCG
Organism: Hyphomonadaceae bacterium ML37; assembly: GCA_027627685.1. NCBI lineage: Bacteria > Pseudomonadati > Pseudomonadota > Alphaproteobacteria > Hyphomonadales > Hyphomonadaceae > Hyphomonadaceae bacterium ML37. The sequence goes on along the minus strand of CP091241.1, from coordinate 1,919,996 downwards.
AGCCGCCCTGACCGCTGGGCGGCGGAGAGCCTCGCCTGGGCGCCGCGCATCATGTTCGTGATGGTGCCCCTTTTCGCCGGCCTTCTGGGTCTCGCGTATGCATGGCGGCGCGGATTTTTGTACTTCGACCATCTGGTCACCGCGCTGCAGTTTCATGCGGCGATCTTCATCGCCATGCTCCTGGCGATGGCTCTGGGCCTGGTCATCACGCCCGGCTGGGTGGTGCTGGCGTTTTTCATCTACGCCCATGCCTATCTCTACCGCCTGCTCAGGGTGGTCTATTCCACCGGACGCCTTCAGGCCGTGATGCGCGTGGCGGCGCTGGATGTCGCTTACGGGTGTTTGATCCTGCTCGGCCTGACGGCGGTGGTGTTATTGGGCGCCGTCAGCGTTTAAGCGGCCTTGACGCGCAGGCGGGGCGCGCGAATGCTCGCGCCAATCTTCAGCGCTCAGGCCGGGACCGTTTCATGGACTCTCTCAAATCCGCCATCCGCACCATTGCGGACTATCCCAAGCCGGGCATCCAGTTTCGCGATGTCACCACGCTGCTGGGCGATGCGCGCGCGTTTCGCAGCGCGATCGATGCGATGGTCCAGCCTCATGCCGGCGCCAAGATCGACAAGGTGGCGGGCATCGAGGCGCGCGGCTTTATTCTCGGCGGCGCGGTGGCCCACCAGCTGTCGGTCGGCTTCGTGCCGGTGCGCAAGAAGGGCAAGCTGCCCCACAAGACGCTGAGCCAGACCTATGAGCTCGAATACGGCGTCGACGAGGTGGAGATCCATGCGGACGCCATCGCGCCGGGCGAGACCGTGCTGCTCATCGATGACCTGATCGCCACCGGCGGTACGGCGGAAGCGGCCATCACCTTGCTTCGCAAGGCCGGGGCCGAGGTTATTGGCGCGAGTTTCGTTATCGACCTGCCGGACTTGGGCGGCGCCGCGAAAGTGTCTGCGATGGGCGTGCCGTGCGTCTCGCTGGTCGCCTTCGACGGTCACTAGCTCTGGGCAGGATCCGGCGCCGGCGCCGGATCAAAGCGGTCGAGATTGGCGCTGACGATGAGCGCGCGGACCTGGTCTGCGTAGGCGTCGCCGCTGGCCGCATACGGGCCGATATGCGCCGCCAGATCCAGGCCCGTCACAGGCGCTTGCCGGGCGCGCAGCTCGGCGCGCGCCGCCCGCAAAGGCGCGAAATCCGGGTGCGTATTGAGCAGGTCGACATAATCACCCGCCGAGGCCAGCAGGCTGGGGAAGCCGTCCAGACCGGCCGGCATGCGGCCGAACAGGGCGTTGCGGTTGCGCGCTGCGTCGCTGTCGCCCCAGCCCGTGGCGAGGATGGCCTGCGCTGCGCCCATTGAGGGCGGGATGATGTCGACCCGCTCCAGCAATCCGTCCAGATCCTCGTAGCGAACCCCGTAGCGGCGGGCGAGCGTGTCGCGCCTGGCCTGCTGGGACAGGAGCAGGGGCTGGTCCGCCTCCTCGATGGCGCGCATCTGAAGCAGCGCGGCGCGGTCATTCAGGATACGGGCGTTCTGCGCCGCGATCAGGCCCGAGGCGATCCGCGCAAACGTGTCGCGCCGTTCGCCTGCTTCCAGATCGGTCCAGTCGGCGGGGAGCGCTTCAAGCCGCATAGTGCCCGTGGACGGGTCCAGCGGCGCCATGGCCTGGCGCAATTCCTCGATCGAGCCGGCCGCCATCAGGCGCTCTTGAGGCGTCTCGCGCGTCACAGTCAAGGAGACGGCGAGGCTCATGAAGGAAAACCCGCTGATCACCACGGCGACCATGCCGGCATTGGCCCAGCGCCCGCCGCGCGGCAAAGGCGGCGCCACGCCGAACAGGCGCGCCACCGGCCCTGCGGTCCAGCCCTGGATGACCAGCGAGGCGATCACCACGGCGAAGGCTGCAGAGAAATAGAGGTTGGCGTTCTCGACGCCCGCGATCACCGGATATGCGCCCAGGAAGATCGGCACGGCGCCACGCAGCCCCATCCAGGCGATGAAAGCGCGCTCGTTCAGGCGGAAGCGCTCGGGCGCCAGACAGATCAGCACGGCCAGAGGGCGCGCCACCAGGATCAGGATCAGCGCCACGCCAAGCGCAGGCAGGGCCACTTCAGCGGCGTGGCTGGGCGTGATCAGCAGACCCAGCATGAGAAACATCCCGATCTGGGCCAGCCAGGCCAGCCCGTCGGAAAAGCGGTCCGTCGCCTCCGCCGCCCGGCGTGGGGAGGCGGCCAGCGCCACGCCTGCGAGATAGGCGGCCAGGAACCCGGACGCGCCGATGACCTGGGCGAAGGCGAAAAGGAAGACCGCGGCGGCGACGCCAAAGATCGGATAGAGGCCGATGGGCAGGCGCACTTTGCGCTCCATCCAGCCGATCAGCCGCCCGCCAAACCAGCCGATCAGCCCGCCCGCAACTAGGGCCCAGACGATAGACAGGGCGGCCGCAAATGGCTCCGGCGCGCCGCCTTCCGACAGCCAGGTCACCGCTGTGACCACCAGGATCACCGCCATGGGATCGTTGAAACCGGATTCGGCCTCCAGCGTCGTGGCCACGCGCGGGCGCGCTTTCAGGTCCCGGCCCGCAATCAGCATCAGCACGGCGGCGGCGTCGGTGGACGACACGATCGCGCCCAGCAGGAAGGCCTCAACCCAGCCCAGATCGAACAGGTATTTGGCCGCCGCCGCCGTCACGCCCGCTGTAATCAGCACGCCGACGGTGGCCAGACTCAAAGCCGGGCGCAGCACGCCCTTGAGCCGCCGCAGCTTGGTGCCCAACCCGCCATCGAACAGGATCAGCGCCAGCGCCAGCGAGCCCAGCAGATAGGCCGAGTTGTGATCGTGGAACACGATCCCGCCCGGACCTTCTTCGCCGGCCAGCATGCCGATCGCCAGGAAGATCAGCAAAAGCGGCGCCCCCGCCTGCCGCGTGGCGGCGGCGCCGGCAATGGCCAGCAGCACAAGCCCGGCGGCAGCCAGAAGGATGAGGTCGGACGTCTGCATGATGCTCAAGGGTATAGGGGCGTGCGCGCCGGCGTGAAAGCTGTGATATGGCCGCCGGCGCGTCAATCCGGGGGCCGTTTGCCGTCCGCCTGACGGTTGAGGTTTGGGCTGCGGCAGAATCCCGTCATGAAAGATGATCGAAAAGCTTGGGAGCTGCGCCCATGACGCCCGGTGAAGTGCTCGACATCGCGACCCAGGCGATCTGGACCCTGCTGGGCATGGCGGCACCCGTCATGCTGATCGGTCTGGCTGTGGGCCTGATGATCGCGCTGTTCCAGGCGCTGACCCAGGTTCAGGAAATGACGCTGGTCTTCGTGCCCAAGATCGTGGCGATCTTCCTGGCGCTGATCGTATTCCTGCCGCTCATGGGGGCGCTGCTCTCGGGCTATATGGACATGATTGTCGACCGGATCGTGGCGGGTTGACGCGATGATCGCCGCGTTCGATCCGGGCGTCAGCCTGTTCGCCGCGGCTCTGGTTTTCGCGCGCATGGGCGCGATCCTCATGTTGCTGCCGGGCATTGGCGAGATGGCGGTGCCGGGCCGGATCCGGCTGGCTTTCGCGCTGGCCTTCTCGCTGGCGGTGGGGCCGATGATCGCCCCGCAATTGCCGCCCGCGCCTGAAACGATGGCGGGGCTGGCCGGCCTGATCACGGTGGAAATCGTCATCGGGCTGATGATCGGCGCGGGCGCGCGTTTCCTGATGGCGGCGGCGGCGACCGCCGGCCAGATCATCGCCTATCAAACGGGCCTGGCGATGGCGCAGGCCTTCGACCCCATTCAGGGTCAATCCGGCGCGCTGCCGGCGCAGTTCTTCAATCTCCTCTTCCTGGTGCTGATCTTCGCCACCAATCTGCATCACATGCTGTTGCAGGCGGCCGCCGGCTCCTATGCGCTGATGCCGGCGGGCGAGGCGCCGATCTGGGGTGATGCGGCGCAATGGGCGCTGGGCCTGTTTGTCGACAGTTTCGTGATCGCCGTGCGCATTGCCTCGCCGCTGATTGCTTTTGGCCTGATTTTCTATCTCGGGCTGGGCGTGCTCTCGCGCCTGATGCCCCAGGCGCAGATCTTCTTCATCGCCATGCCGCTCAACATCATGATCGGGTTCGCCATTCTCGCGATCTCGCTGGGTACAATGGCGATGATCTGGACCGAGCGCCTGGAATCCTTCGCCGCGACGCTGGGATAGCGCCATGGCTGAAGGCGAAGACAAATCTGAAAAGACCGAGGAGCCGACCGAGCGCAAACTTCAAAAGGCGCGCGAGGAGGGCGATGTCGCCAAGTCCCAGGAAATTTCCGGCTGGTTCACGCTGGCCGCCGGGCTCGCCGTGATCGCCTTCATGGCGCCGGGTTTCACCCGCGCGCTGAGCGAGGCGATGACCGTGTTTCTCGAACAACCCCACCAGCTCAGCCTTGACCCCGGCGCGGCGATGGCGTTGCTGGCGCGCTCTCTGGTGGACATGGCCTTGATACTCGGCCTCGCCTACGCGCTGCTGATGGTCGCGGCGGCGTCCGGCAATCTGGTCCAGCACGGCCTGTTGTGGACGCCCAAGAAGATCGCCCCCAAACTTGACAAGCTGAACCCGGTCGAAGGGCTCAAGCGCATGTTCGGCCCGCAGGGCTGGGTGAATTTCCTCAAGGGCGTGGGCAAGATCATTCTGGTGAGCGTCGCCATTACACTGGTCCTCTGGCCGCGCCGCCATGATCTGGCGAGCTTCCCCATGGTCAGCCCGGCGCGCATGCTGGGCGAGGTTCATGAGGCGGCAATTCTTCTGCTGATCGCGGCGCTGATCGCCTACGCCGTCATCGCCGCGCTGGACCTCGTGTTTCAGCGTCGCGAGTTCATCCAGCGCAACAAGATGAGCCGCAAGGAGCTGCGCGACGAGTACAAGGAGACCGAGGGCGATCCCATGGTGCGCGCCAAGCTGCGCCAGATCCGCCAGGAGCGCGCCCAGAAGCGCATGATGAGCCGGGTGCCCGACGCGGCGGTGGTGATCACCAACCCGACCCACTACGCCATCGCGCTGGAATACGAGCAGGGCCGCACGCCCGCGCCGATCTGCATCGCCAAGGGCGTCGACGCCGTCGCGCTGCGCATCCGCGAGCGGGCCGAAGAGCTTGATATTCCCATCGTGGAGGACCCGCCGCTGGCGCGTGCGCTGTTCGCCACCTCCGATCTGGACGAGCCTATCGACCCCGAGCACTACGCTGCCGTGGCCAAAGTGATCGGCTATGTGCTGAGCCTGTCGGACAAGCGGCGGCGGTGAGGGGCGGGGCGAATCAATCATTCGATTTCGCCCGGCTGCAAACACGGTTAACCTTGATCCGTGATGCTCAAGGGCCGAATCGCTTCCCGCCTCCACGGAGCCCGCCATGACCGACGCCCCCATCGCCCAACCTGTGCGCTCCGCTGCATTGGCGCCAACCGCCGCCGAGACGCCGAGCCCAGCAATGGATAACGCGCCACTGGCGGCGGGCCGGACCGGTCCACTCGTGCGTCCGCTGATCCGGCTGGTGCTGTGGACGGCTGGGCTGGGCGCGCTGAGCGCGGCGGGCGTGGCGATCATCGCCGGCGCTGCGGCCGGGTGGCATGGCGTGGTGCTGCTGGGCGGTCTGGCCGCCGCCGCCATGCTGGTCCTGTACGCGCTGGCCGCGGGCGACGCGGCGGGCCGCGCCCTGCGCGGCGGCGAGGGCGCGCGCACGAGCCTGGCCGAAGCGGCGCTGGAAGCCTCGCCTGATCCGCTGCTGATTACGGGCGCTGCTGGCCGCACGGTCTGGGCCAACTCAGCCTACAAGGCGCTGGCGCGCGAGGCCGGCGTATCGGACATGTTCGGCGCGCCGGGACCCGAGCGCCTGTTCGCCGGCGACAGCGCGGCGGCGGTGTACCGGCTGGCGCGTGCCGGTGCGCGCGGCGAGGCGGCGCGCGAAACCCTGTCCATGCCGTCTCCAGGTCTCGACGCTGATGCGCTGTACCAGGCCGATGTCAGCCCGATGAGCACGGGCGCAGCATTGTGGCGGTTTGCGCCGCTGCGTGCGCCCGAGGCCCTTGATGCGCCGGGCGCGCCTGACTGGGCCGAACATGCGCCCGTGGGTCTGTTCCTCGCCGACGGGGAGGGGCGCGTGCTGGGCGCCAACGCGACCTTGCGCGGCTGGCTGGGTGTCGATGCAGGCAAGGCGCTGAAGGTCAAAGATTTCCTGTCCGCTGAGAGCGCTGGCGCCATTGTGCGTGCGCGCGGCGCCGGCGCGGTGACGCGCCTTGAAGCGTCTCTCAAGGCGCGCGGCGGGGTGGAGACGCCGGTCGTCCTCGCACTGGACTGGAGCGGGGCGACCCCCGCGTGCGCGCGGGTAGTGGTCTATGGCCTGTCGCCGGCAGGCACGCCGCCGGGCATCGCCCAGCTGGCTGAGGCAGGCGGGGCGGCCAAGGGCGGGCGCACGTTTGACGACATGTTCACCACCGCCCCCTTCGGCGTGGCGCGGCTGGACGGCATGGCGCTGGAAGACGCGGTGATCGAAGACGCCAATCCCACACTCATTGAGCTGTCGGGCGGTGTGGCCATTCCAGGCAAACGCTTTCTCGACCTGTTCCGGATCACCGGCGGAGATACGCCCGACCTGGTGTTCACAAACGCGCTGGCCGGGCGCGGCGAGCCCAGCGAGGCCTGCCTGATCTGCGGTGACGGCGTGCGGGCGGTGCATGTGTTCCTGGCGCCGGTGCGCGCGGGCAAGCGCGCGGCGTACTTCATGGACGTCACCAGCTGGAAAGAGCTGGAACAGCAGGTCGATCAGGCTGGCAAGATGCAGGCGGTGGGCCAGCTGGCCAGCGGCGTCGCCCATGATTTCAACAACATGCTGACCGTGGTGAAGTTCCATTTGGGCGAATTGCTGGCGCGCCATCCGGTGGGCGATCCCAGCTATTATGATCTGCAGCAATTGCGCTCGGTCAGCGCGCGTCAGGCCGGCCTGGTGCGCCAGCTGCTGGCGTTCTCGCGCAAGCAGACCTTCCGCATGACCGTGTTCGATCTGTCCGAAGTGCTGTCGGACTGCAGCCACATGCTCAATCAGGTGCTCGAAGAGACCGTCCGGCTGGACATCCGGCATGGCCGCGATCTGCCGCTGGTGCGCGCCGACCGGGTGCAGATCGACAATATTCTGGTCAATCTCGCCACCAATGCCCGCGACGCCATGAAAGCCCAGGGCGGCGGCGTGCTGACCATCACCACCGAGGCGGTGGACGCCGCCCATGTGCGCCGCGCCGGGGCGCCCGAGCCTGCCGAGGGGCCGTGGGCGGCGATCCATGTGGCCGATACCGGCACCGGCATGGACGAGGCGACGCGGGCGAAGATTTTCGAGCCCTTCTTCACGACCAAGGCCCATCAGGGCGGAACGGGCCTTGGCCTGTCCACGGTCTACGGCATCATCAAGCAGTCGGGAGGTTTCCTGTTTGTGGATTCCAAGCCGGGCAAGGGCACGGTGTTCCACATCTATCTGCCGGGTCATGAGCCCAGCGTGCAGGAGGCCGAGACGCTGGTGGTCGAAGCCGCCGCCGCGGAGACCAAACCCGAGCCGCGCGATCAGGCCGGCCATGGCCGCATCCTGTTCGTCGAGGACGAGCAGATGCTGCGCTCTGTCGCCGCCAGCACGTTGCGCCGCAAGGGCTATGACGTGGTTGAAGCCTGCGATGGCGAGGAGGCGCTGGAGATCCTCGAAGCCGATCCGGAAAGCTTTGATCTTCTCTTGTCGGATGTGGTGATGCCCGGCATGTCAGGCCCCAAACTGCTCACCAACGCGCGCCACCTTCTGGGGTCGGCGCGCATCGTGTTCATCTCCGGCTATGCCGAAGAGGATTTCTCCGACACGCTATCGGCGGATCTGGCCATCTCCTTCCTGCCCAAGCCGTTCGAGATCACCGACCTGGCCGAACGCGTGAAGCAGGAACTGGCCGAAGCCGGACGCTAGCCCGGGACGCCTTCCGGCGGGCCAATTTGTTCTACTTGCGTTCCGGGAACAAAATGTGTACTTTTTGGCCATGAGCCCTGCATTGCCCGACTCGGGCGGGCATGCCAGAAGGAGACATGATCATGGCCGAGGCCAAGCTGCGCGTTGTGAAGGCAGAGAATATGGACAAGCAAAAAGCGCTGGACGCCGCCCTTTCCCAGATTGACCGCGCCTTCGGCAAGGGTTCGGTCATGAAGCTCGGCTCGCGGCCGATCCAGAATATCGAATCCATCTCCACCGGCTCGCTGGGTCTGGATATCGCGCTGGGCGTGGGCGGCCTGCCCAAGGGGCGGATCATCGAAATCTATGGCCCGGAAAGCTCGGGCAAGACCACGCTCGCTCTGCATACGGTCGCCGAAGCGCAGAAAGCGGGCGGCGTGGCGGCATTCATCGATGCTGAACATGCGCTGGACCCGATCTATGCGCGCAAGCTGGGCGTGGATGTGAGCGAACTGCTGATTTCCCAGCCCGATACCGGCGAGCAGGCGCTGGAGATCGCCGATACGCTGGTGCGCTCGGGCGCGGTGGACGTGCTGGTGATCGACTCGGTGGCCGCACTGACCCCGCGCGCCGAGTTGGAAGGCGAGATGGGCGATTCGCTGCCCGGCCTGCAGGCGCGCCTGATGAGCCAGGCGCTGCGCAAGCTGACCGGCTCGATCTCCAAATCCAATTGCCTGGTGGTCTTCATCAACCAGATCCGCATGAAGATCGGCGTGATGTTCGGCAGCCCGGAAACGACGACGGGCGGCAATGCGCTGAAATTCTATGCCTCGGTGCGTCTGGACATTCGCCGCATCGGTTCCATCAAGGACCGAGATGAGGTGATCGGCAACCAGACCCGCGTCAAAGTGGTCAAGAACAAGGTCGCGCCGCCCTTCCGCGAGGTGGAGTTCGACATTCTGTTCGGCGAAGGCATCTCCAAGACCGGTGAGCTGATCGATCTGGGCGTGAAGGGCAATATCATCGAGAAATCGGGCTCCTGGTATTCCTATGAGTCCGAACGCATCGGGCAGGGACGGGAGAATGCGCGCAAATTCATGCTCGATAATCCCGACATGGCTGCGCGGATCGAAGCCAAGGTGCGCGCCAATGCCGGGCTGATCGCCGAGGAATTGCTGGTCGGACCAAGCGAACATGACGATCACGGCGACGAGGAGGCCGTCGGCTAATAAGGGCCGCGCGCGCCGTGCATCACCCTAAGCTGGCTGCACAATCTACAGCGGGCGCTTGGCGAAGCCGGGCGCCCGCACGTATATGGGCGCTCAACTGGCTGGCGCGTCCGGCGCCGGCCGCCCCCTGCGCTATGGCGCGCCGCGCGCCCGGAGTGATCGATGACAGCCTTGGCCGATATTCGCAGCCAGTTTCTGGGCTTTTTTGCATCCCGGGATCATGAAGTGGTCGCCTCCGCGCCGCTGGTGCCCCAGGACGATCCCACCTTGCTGTTCGTCAATGCCGGCATGGTGCCGTTCAAGAACGCCTTCACCGGGACCGAGACGCGGGCCAAGCCGCGCGCGGTCTCGTCGCAGAAATGCGTGCGCGCGGGCGGCAAGCACAATGATCTCGACAATGTGGGCTATACCGCGCGCCACCACACCTTCTTTGAAATGCTGGGGAATTTCTCCTTCGGCGACTATTTCAAGGACGAGGCGATCGATTTTGCCTGGACCGTGGTCACCCGCGAGTTCGGGCTCGATCCTGACCGTCTTCTGGTAACGGTCTATGCCGAGGATGAAGAAGCGGCGGCCATCTGGCGCAAGGTGGCGGGCCTGCCCGATTCGAAGATCCTGCGTATCGCGACTTCGGACAATTTCTGGTCCATGGGCGATACCGGTCCGTGCGGGCCGTGTTCGGAAATCTTCTATGACCATGGCGCGGATGTGCCCGGCGGTCCTCCGGGCAGCCCGGACGAGGATGGCGACCGCTTCATCGAGATCTGGAATCTCGTCTTCATGCAGTTCGAGCAGCTGGCCGGTGGCGAGCGGCGCAATCTGCCCAAACCCTCCATCGACACCGGCATGGGGCTGGAGCGCATCGCCGCGGTGCTGCAAGGCGTGCATAATAACTACGATATCGACCTGTTCCGCACCCTGATCGCGGCGCAGGAAGACGCGCTGAAGGTCAAGGCGCAGGGCGACGCGCTGGCCAGCCACCGGGTGATCGCGGACCATATGCGCGCCACCAGCTTCCTGATTGCCGATGGCGTGACGCCGTCCAATGAGGGCCGCGGCTATGTGCTGCGCCGGATCATGCGCCGCGCCATGCGCCACGCCCACATGCTGGGCGCGCAGGAGCCGGTGCTGTATTCGCTGGCGCGCACGCTGGCCGATGAGATGGGCGCTGCCTATCCCGACCTCACCCGCGCTTTGCCCGCCATCGAGGAGACCCTGCGCGGCGAGGAAGAGCGCTTCCAGCGCACGCTCGGCCGGGGGCTGGGCCTGCTCGAGGACGCTGCGGCCAATCTCAAGCCGGGTGAAGCGCTGGCAGGTGAGACCGCGTTCAAGCTCTACGACACATATGGCTTCCCGCTCGACCTCACACAGGACGCCCTGCGCGCGCGCGGGCTGACGGTGGACGAGGCCGGGTTCGAGACCGCCATGGAGCGCCAGCGCGCCCAGGCCCGCGCCCACTGGGCCGGATCCGGCGACGCCGCGACGGACGGGCTCTGGTTCACCCTGCGCGACCGCGCCGGCGAGACCCGGTTCACCGGCCACGGCGCCTATGACGGGACTGGAACCCTGCAGGCGATCATCGCAAATGGCGCTGAAGCTGACGCGCTCAAAGCCGGCGAGACTGCCGAGCTGGTGTTCGACCAGACCCCGTTCTACGCCGAGGGCGGCGGCCAGATCGGCGATAGCGGGCAGATCGTATTCGACAACGGCGCGCGCTTTGCCGTGCGTGATGTGCAAAAGCGCGCCGGTTCGCTCTACGCCCATATCGGCACGCTGACCGAAGGCGTGATCAAGACCGGCGACACCGCGACCCTGTGCGCCGATGATGCGCGCCGGCGCCAGACCCGGTCCAATCACTCGGCCACCCACCTGATGCACGCCGCGCTGCGCTCGGTGCTGGGGCTGCATGTGACCCAGAAAGGCTCCTATGTGGGCCCGGACCGGCTGCGCTTTGACTTTTCCCATGGCCGTGCCGTCACCGCCGAAGAGATCGCGGCGATCGAGGCGCAGGTGAATGCGGTCATCCGCCAGAATGCGCCCGCGCAGATCGCCGAGATGACCCCGGCGGAGGCCATCGAGAAAGGCGCGCTGGCTCTGTTTGGCGAGAAATATGGCGAGCGCGTGCGCGTGCTGGCCATGGGCAATGCGCTGGACGGCGAGGGCAAGAGCTATTCGGTGGAGCTGTGCGGCGGCCTGCATGTGGCGCGCACCGGCGATATCGCCCTGTTCAAGATTGTCGGCGAAGGCGCGGTGAGCGCCGGGGTGCGCCGCATCGAGGCGTTGACGGGTGAGGCCGCGCGCCAATGGCTGGAAACCGAAGCGGGCATCGCGCGTGCTGCGGCGGGACAATTGAAGATCCCGACCCAGGACCTGGTGGCGCGCATCGCCGCCCTGCAGGACGAGCGCAAGAGCCTCGACCGGCAGCTGGCCGACGCCAAGAAGCAGCTGGCCATGGGCGGGGCGTCCGGCGGCGCCAGCGCGGCGCCCGAGGCGCTGGGTTCGCTCCAGTTCCTTGGCCGCATTCTCGAAGGCGTGGGCGGCAAGGATGTGCGCGACATGGTCCATGAGGCGCGCCAGCAATTGACCAGCGGCGTCGCGGCCTTCGTGGGCGTGGATGACGGCAAGGCCGCGGTGGCGGTGGCGGTGACGCCGGACCTCGCCGGCCGGATCGACGCCGTGGCGCTGGTGCGCGCGGGCGCCGAGCTGGTGGGTGGCAAGGGCGGGGGCGGCAAGCCGGATCTGGCCCAGGCGGGCGGACCGGACGGCGCCGGCGCGGAAGCCGCGCTGGCGGCGATCCGCGAGGCGGTGCGCGCGGCGGCGTCCGGCTGATTTTTCGCCGATGGCTCAATGGCCTGCCCGCAACGCCTCCCGTTTGTCACGCGGGCGGTGTAAAGTGCGCTCACGAAGAGGGGGGCGGGCGATGAATGCAGGAACGATTTCGGGCTGGATGCGCGGTATGGCGGCGGCCGGGCTGGCCTGTCTGGCTTCGGCCTGCGTGACGGCGCCGCCGTCGCTGTCCCCGTCCGGTTTCTCCGCCCAACAGGATGTGTCCACCACGCTGGCGCCCGCCCCGCGCGACCCCGAGACCGCCGGGTTCGAAATCGAAGGCGAGAACTTCCACGCCGTCATCACCTTTCGTGAGATCGACGGCCGGGTGGCCGCGCTGTTCAGCGGCCATGGTTTCCGGACGGGCCCGGTGGAGACAGAATTCGACCTGACCCAGCCCTGGGTCAGCGATGGCGAGCGGGTCTACACTGAAGGCTCACTGCTGGACCGGGTGCGAGTGTCCATGCGTGCGCGGCCATGCACTGCGTCAGATGGCGTCTGGGCGCGCGAGGCGTCCGTTCTGGTCGGGCGTCTGGGCTATCACGGCTGTGCGCGCGAAACGGGTCCCAATCCGAGCTGGACTGAACACCTTCCCGCCCTGATGACCGATATCGGCCAGTGCGTCAGTGCGGCGCGCAATTCCTCCATGGCCTTCGTGCGCGGCAGCGGGCAGGCCCACGTGCTTTATGCGGCGCGCGAGCGGGCAGGCACGCGGGTGCGCATGCGCTTTGGCGAATCCGGGCGGTGGGACTGCCTGATCGGGGAGCGCGGGCCGGAGTTTTCAGTGGTCAGCGACCGCGCCGAGCCAGCGCCGGGCGAGGCTGACCCGGTCTTTATCCCCGGCGCCATGCCCGATGATGGCGAGGGCTGTTATCTATATGAGGCGGTTCATGACGCCAGCGGCCGCCCGGCGGGCGCGCTGGCCTATGATGTGTGCGGCACCGGCGCGATCTCGATCAGCCAGCTGGACCGCGCCCGCTGACACTGTGTCAACTGACCAGCAGCTGGCGTGAACCCGGGTCCAGCTGGTGCAGCGCCTCCACCAGAGCGGCTGAATGCACCGGCAAACCGGTTTGGTCCACGCGCGCGCTGACCCGGTCGGCGGCCGCATCCATAACTGCCTCCCATTCTGCCTGAAGCGCGTCATTGTCGGGCTGCTCGCTCCGCGCAAATTCACGCCATTCGAAATAGGACCCGACCACCCCGCCGGCATTGGCCAGGATGTCGGGCAGGCTCTGGATCCCGCGCGCGTCCAGCACCTGATAACCTTCGCCGGTCACCGGCGCGTTGGCGATCTCCACCAGGCGGCCCGCCTTGATCTGGCGTGCCGTTTCGCCCGTCACGGCGTCGCCCTTGGCGGCCAGCACCAGCACGTCGCAATCAATGGCGAAGATGGACTCCGTGTCCCCGGACTGGCCGACCTTGCCGGTATCGGACTTGCGCGCATCCAGCGCGTCGAGGTCCAGACCGTCGCGGTCATGGGCCAGCGAGCGGGAATCGGACGCCGCTACGATCACGGCGCCCTTGGCGCAGGCGGCGCGCGCAAACGCGGTCCCGGCATTGCCGAAGCCCTGAACGGCGATGCGCGGCCGGGCCACGCACAGGCCCTCCTTGCACAGGCGCTGATAGACCCGCCACGCGCCCAGACCGGTGGCGCCTTTGCGCAGTTTCAGTCCGCCATGCTCGGGCGGCAGGCCGGTGATGGGTGCGCGGCTGGCGCCCTTCTCATACCCGAGCTCGCGGCGTATGGCGTCCATCTCGTCGGCGCCGGTGGCGATGTCGGGGGCGGGCACGTCGGTGTCCGGGCCGATGATGTCGCTGAAGGCGCGGGCATAGGCGCGGGCGACCTGATCGCGCTGGCTGCGGTCCAGCGTGCGCGCATCCACCTTCACCGCACCTTTGGCGCCGCCATAGGGCAGGCCGGACAAAGCACATTTCAGCGCCATCAGCAGAGCCAGGCGTTCGACCTCGTGGGCGTCGGCGTCTGCATCGAAACGAATGCCGCCCTTGGTCGGTTCGCCGCCTTGCGCAAAGCGCACCCGGAACGCTTCCAGCTGGCCCAAGCCCTCGACATCCAGCGTGCGCTCCAGACACTGGCTTGGCTTGGCCAGGCTGTCTGCGGCGGCGATCAGCCGGGCCGCGCCGTCGGCCTGGGCGAGCTGGTCCATGCGCTTGCGCACCTGGTCTGCGGGGGAGGGGGCGAGTGCATCCAACATGGGCGTTCCTGTCTGGCTGACTGAGCCATGAAACTTGGGGCCGTCCGGCGGGATGTCAAACCGGCCTCAGCCCGGCGGGGCGGGCGCCAGATGGGTGACGCGGGTCTGGAAGGCGTCGTCGCCGCCTTGCGTCAGCAGCAAGGGCGCGCTGCGCGCGATGGCGTCCAGCAGCGTACCAAACCAGTCCTGGTCAGCCTTGGGCACGTCGGCCAAGACCCAGGCGGTGACGCGGTTCTTGTCGCCTGGATGGCCGATCCCGATGCGTCCGCGACGGAAGTCTCCGGGGACATGGGCGATGATGGAGCGCAGGCCATTATTGCCCGCATGTCCGCCGCCGCGCTTCAGGCGGAACTTGCCCGGCGCCAGATCCAGCTCATCATGAAAAACGGTCAGATCGGAGGCGTCGAGACGGTAGAAATTCATCGCCTCGGCCACGGCGCGGCCCGCTTCATTGTAGAAGGTCTGGGGTTTCAGCAGCAGCACGCGCGCGGGACCGTCCGCCGTCGCGATCACCCCTTCGCACGCCTCGCCGTGGAAGCGCTTGCGCCAGGGGCCCAGCGACCATTGCGCGGCGATCGCGTCGACAGCCATGAAACCGGCATTATGGCGGTTGGCGGCGTATTTCGCGCCGGGATTGCCGAGGCCCGTGATCAGGTGCATGGCGTGCTCCGCACATGGAAAGGGCGGCGGCTGGAGCCAGGCTCCGGCGCGCCGCCCTTGATACGGTTCAGGGCCGGGCTAGGGGCCAGCAGGACTAGTCCTCGCTGGTTTCGTCCTCGGCTTGGACCTCGGCGTCGTCATCGGACTCTGCGTCCTCCGCGTCGCCATCTTCGCCTTCGATCACCGCACGCGAGCCTTGCATGGTCGCAATGGTGAAGTCGCGGTCGGTGATGGTCGGCTTCACGCCTTCGGGCAGGGTGACTTCGGAGATGTGCAGCGAGTCCCCGATATTCATGTGCTCGATATCGATCTCGATCGCTTCCGGGATCTGGCCGGCCGGGCAGTACACTTCGATGGTGTGGCGCACCACGTTGACCACGCCGCCGCGCTTGATGCCCGGGGCCTTCTCTTCATTGAGGAAGCGCACAGGCACTTCCACCGAGATGACCGAATTTTCGTCCACGCGCTGAAAGTCCACGTGCAGCGGGAAATCGCGCACCGGATCGAACTGCACATCGCGCGTCAGCACAGTTTGCGTCTCGCCCTTGTGGTTGATGGTGATCATCTGGGACAGAAACTTGCCCGAATTGATCGCCTTGATCAGCTCATTGTTTTTCAGCGTGATGGCGACCGGGCCGCGATCGCCGCCATACAGCACGCCCGGCACAAGGCCGCCGCGGCGCGCTTCGCGGGCGCCGCCCTTGCCGGTGCGCTCGCGCACTTCGACGGAAAGAACAATATCGCTCATCAGACCGGTTCCTCAGGGTTCAAATGCATGCGCCGCCCAAACCGGCGGCGCACGGCGCGCGGCGACGCGCCTTGAGCGCAGCACCGCAATTCGAGCGGCGGGCTATAGCCGATCCGCCAAACCCGCGCAAGGCGCGCGGTGCGCGTATTGCTGCAGCCTGGAGCGCAGACATGTCCGGTTTGCCCGGCAATCCTCACCCTCAGGCTACGCCACCACGCTGGCGCCCACACCGCCGCCTTGAGCGGGCGGTTGCAGCAGCGTTTCCATGATGTCCTCGATCAGCCGGAACTCTTCATGCAGCTTGGCGACGCGCTTGCGGTCATCCAGCGGCGTGAACAGTGAGCCGGGCTCGAACTTGTTGCCAGTCTCGGCCGCAATCAGAAGCTCGCCGCGCCCGCTTTCGGGGACGAGGTCCTCGTCGAACACACAGCGCACGTTCTTGCCCGCGAGCACTTCTTCCAGCCTGAGCAGGCGCTCCATGAACGAGGGGGTCAGCAGATAGCGCGCCATCACCTGGTCGGTGCCGTACACCTCGAACAGACGGTCGAACCGGAGATCGACCAGGCCGATACGCTCCAGCTTGCGCCCCGCGAGATGGCGCCGCGAGAACGCTTCGATGCCGTTGAACAGACCCTTGTCGCGCGTCACCAGGGTCACGCCCTCGATGGTGAGCGGGAAGGTGATGCGGATCAGAACACCGTGAAACACAGTGACGTAATAGGTGCGGTCCTTGCTGCGTCGGCGCTGTTGGAGATGGGCTTCGTACAGCTCGAAATCGGCGCCGTGAGATTCGCCGGCGAAATGGTCTTCGAACGCTTGCCGGTCCGAGCTGGTGATCAGGCCATGAGAGAGGAAGGCGTCAAAGCGGGCGGGGCTGGGCGGCCTGGGGCTGTAGGTCAGGCCGAATGCCTGCGCCATGCGGGTGTTCAGGCCGTGTTTGACTTCGGTGCGCAGCTGCTGAAGCGGATAGCCCGCCCACGCCATGACGCCCATCGCTGCGGCTACGCCTGCGAAAATCACGAAGGGCGTGGGCACGCCCGCAAAGCCCAGACCGGCGCCGATGACGATCGCCGCGGCGACAGCGGCCACAATGCCCACCACCAGCCGGGACACGGCCGCCTTGCGGCGCGATTCATGCTGCGACAGCCACGGGCCAAGCTCGGCCATGGCGTGATCAAGATCCTTCATGCGCGTCCCCGGTCAGTTAAGCCGAACAGACCCTGCCGTGATGCGCGAGCGGCGTCCAGACCCACCGCCCGGCCTGCATCACACCGCCTTTTTCTTTGACGCGGCAGGCTGAGTCGCCGCACACTCGGTAACTTGTTTATTTCAGGCGGCAGGCCCGGTGCGCGCGCGCACCGGGCGCGGCGCTGTTTTGCCAGGGGGCGCACAGCCATGGAAGACGTGATCACCCACTCGATCTTTTACGAGATCGCAGTGCTGCTCACGGTCGCTGCGGCCATCGGATTGGTCGGCCATATCCTGCGCCAGCCCCTGATCGTCAGTTTCATCGTGGTGGGCATCATCGCCGGCCCCTCCGTGCTGGACCTGATCCGGTCTGATGACAGCGTCGGCGTGCTGGCCGAGCTGGGCATCGCGCTGCTGCTGTTCCTGGTGGGCATCAAGCTGGACATCAAGCTGATCCAATCGCTCGGCCCGGTGTCCCTGCTGACGGGTCTTGGACAGGTCGCCTTTACGTCGATCTTCGGCTTCCTGATCGCCCTCGGCCTTGGCTTCGACCCCATCACCAGCGTGTATATCGCGGTGGCGCTGACCTTCTCATCCACGATCATTATCGTGAAGCTGCTCAGCGACAAGCGCGAGATCGACTCGCTTCACGGCCGCATCGCGCTGGGCTTCTTGATTGTTCAGGACATTGTGGTGGTGGTCGCCATGATCGCGCTGAGCGCGCTGGGCGTCGGCGGACAGGACGGCGCGGGCGTACAGGACGTCCTGACGGTGCTGGGCGCGGGCCTGGTGATGGTGGTCCTCGTGGTCCTGTTCATCCGCTTCGCCGCCACGCCGCTAACATCGCGGCTGGCCGGATCGCCCGAGCTGCTGATTACCTTCTCCATCGCCATGGCCGCCGCGTTCGCGGCCATTGGCGATGTATTCGGCCTGGGCAAGGAGCTGGGCGGTCTGCTGGCGGGGGTGGCGCTGGCCTCGACGCCCTACCGCGACGCCATCTCGGCCCGCCTCGCCTCGCTGCGTGATTTCCTGCTGCTGTTCTTTTTCGTGGCGCTGGGGTCCCAGCTTGACCTGTCCCTGATCGGGCAGAACATCCCGGCGGCGGTGATCTTTTCGCTCTTCGTCCTCATCGGCAATCCGCTCATCGTCATGGTGATCATGGGGGTGATGGGCTATCGCAAGCGCACCGGTTTCCTCGCCGGTCTCACCGTGGCGCAAATCTCCGAGTTTTCGCTTATCTTCATGGCGATGGGCCTGACCATAGGCCATGTCGACGAGCGGGCGCTGGGCCTGGTGACCCTGGTGGGGCTCATCACCATCGGCGCATCGACCTACATGATCACCTACTCCCACCGCATATACCCGCTGCTGGAGCCGATCCTGGGCGTGTTCGAGCGCAAGACGCTCCAGCCAGCCGAGAACGGAGAGGGCGACGCCGCCAAACGGCGTCATGACGTGATCCTTCTGGGGCTGGGCCGGTATGGCGGCGCGATTGCGCAGCGCCTGATCAAGAACGAGATTTCAGCGCTGGGCGCGGACTTCAATCCGGCGGCCGTGCGGACCTGGCGCGATCGTGGGCTGGATACAATCTATGGCGATCTGTCCGATCAGGAATTCATCTCCCATCTGCCGCTGAAGGGCGTGCAGTGGGTGATTTCCACCGCTACGGACCGTGAAACCGGCGTCGCCCACGAGGACAGCCGCATCGCTATGATCAAGACGCTGCGCCAGCTCGGCTTCAAGGGGAAGATCGCCGTCACCAGCCAGCATGGCACGCGCATTGACGAATTGACGGAGGCGGGCGCCGATCTGGTGTTGCAGCCCTTCCAGGACGCGGCGGACCGGGCGGTGGACCTGATCAGCGGGCGGTCGGACCTGAATATCGAGCGGCTCGATCCTATCGAGGACGCCGAGGAGCAGAGAGACATTCCCGGATAGGACGGGTCCGGGCCGACCGGACCCGAGCAGACCGGGGCGGGCGTCTAGTCGAACAGTTTGGACACGGACTCATCATTGGCGATGCGCCGGATGGCTTCGCCCAGCAGCGGCGCAACCGAGAGCGCGCGCACCTTGGCAGACGCCGCCGTCTTGTCGGTCACATTGATGGAATCGGTGACCACCAGTTCGCTCAGCACCGAAGCGTCGATGCGCTCGATCGCTTTGCCCGACAGAACGCCGTGGGTGATGTAGGCCGAGACCTCGGCGGCGCCGGCGTCCTTGATGGCGGCGGCGGCGTTGCACAGCGTGCCGCCTGAATCGATGATGTCGTCAAAGATGATGCAGCGCCGGCCTTCCACATCGCCGATGATGTTCATCACTTCGCTGACGCCCGCACGCGGACGGCGCTTGTCCACGATGGCGATGTCGGCGCCCAAGCGGCTGGCCAGAGCGCGCGCGCGCACCACCCCGCCTACGTCCGGCGACACGATCATTAGATCCTTCACGTCATAGCTCTGGCGGATGTCGCGCTCGAACACCGGCGTGGCGAACAGATTGTCGGTGGGGATGTCGAAAAAGCCCTGTATCTGGCCGGCATGCAGGTCCAGCGTCAGCACGCGGTGGGCCCCGGAGCCGGCGATCAGATTGGCCACCAGCTTGGCGGTGATGGGCGTGCGCCCGCCAACTTTGCGGTCCTGGCGGGCATAGCCGAAATAGGGGATGACCGCTGTTATCCGCCGTGCGCTCGCCCGTGTGAGCGCGTCCATGCAGATCAGCAATTCCATAAGATTGTCGTTGGCGGGCTTGGAGGTGGACTGGATCATGAAGACGTCCTGTCCGCGCATGTTCTCATCAATGCGCACGAACAGCTCGTCATCGGCGAAGCGTTCGATCTCCACGTTGGACAGGGGGGCGTCGAGATAGTCCGCGATGGCTTTCGCCAATGGCCGGTTGGCGTTGCCGCAGATCAGCTTCATGACGCATCACCCTCGAGACCCAATCCCCGTGCGCCTGATAGCAGAGCCTGCCCGGGGCGCAAAGGCCGGTGCGCGTGATTGTCAGCGGGCGGAGGGGTTGGGGCGGCCTCAAACCGCCTCCACAAACCCAGCCACCACCTTCTTCGTGCCGGCTTTTTCAAACGCCACGGTGAGTTTGTCACCGTCGGCTTCGATGATCTGGCCATAGCCGAATTTCTGGTGGAAGACGCGTTGACCGCGGGCGAATTTACTCGGCTTCCCGCTGGTGATGAGCGTGGCCTGGCCCTCGATCACGCCGGGATTGGCGCGCCGGCCCGAGGCCTGGCTCTCCTGATAGCGCCGCCAGCCGGGGCTCTCATAGGAGGAGCGGAACGCGTCCGACGGTCCGGCGCTCTCCTGGAAGCCCGGCCCGGCGTCGTAATATCCGGTTTCCGACTGGGCCTCGCAGTGCTCGGGCGGCAATTCATCGATGAAGCGCGAGGGCAGCACCGATTGCCAGCGCCCGTAAATCATGCGGTTGGCGGTGAAGCTGATGATCGCGCGCTCGCGCGCCCGGGTGAGGCCCACATAGGCCAGGCGCCGCTCTTCCTCCAGCGCGGCTGCGCCGCTTTCGTCCAGCGCGCGCTGGGAGGGGAAGACCGTTTCTTCCCAGCCCGGCAGGAAGACCAGCGGAAATTCCAGCCCCTTCGCGGCGTGCAGCGTCATCAGCGAGACCTCTTCGCCATCCTCAGCGCGGTCCACGTCGGAGACGAGAGCGATGTGTTCTAGGAAGGCGTCCAGCGTGTCGAACTCCCCCATGGAGCGCACCAGCTCCTTCAGGTTATCGAGACGGCCGGCCGCCTGCGGGCTCTTGTCCTCGCGCCACATGGACGTGTAGCCGCTTTCATCGAGCACGATCTCGGCCAGCTCGTCATGGCGCATGCTCTCGGCCTGACCCGCCCAGCGGTCGATATCGCGCAAAAAGACCTGCAAGGCCGTGCGAGCCTTGCCGCGAATCTCGTCGGTCCGGACGATCAGGCGCGCGGCCTCGGCGATGGAGGTGCGCGCGCTGCGCGCCGCCGCGGCGAGCCGCTGCACGGTGGTGTCGCCGATGCCCCGCTTGGGCGTGTTGACCACGCGCTCGAACGCCAGATCATCATCGATGGAGCGTACAAGGCGCATATAGGCCAAGGCGTCGCGGATCTCGGCGCGCTCGAAGAATCTGGGTCCGCCGACCACCTTGTAGGGCAGGCCCAGCATGATGAAACGCTCTTCAAAGGCGCGCATCTGCCATGAGGCGCGCACCAGCACCGCGATATCGCTGTGCTTGCCGCCGCCCCGCACATGGGCTTCCACCGTGTCGGCGACAAAGCGCGCTTCGGCCTCGCCATCCCACAAACCGCTGACCTGCACAGGCTGGCCGGGATCGTCCTCGGTCCACAGCGTCTTGCCCAGGCGCGCCTTGTTGGCGGCGATCAGGCCGGCGGCGGCGCCCAGAATATGTCCGGTAGATCGGTAATTGCGCTCCAGCCGTATGACTTTCGCGCCGGGAAAATCGGTCTCGAAGCGCAGAATGTTGTCCACCTCCGCGCCTCGCCAGCCATAGATGGACTGGTCGTCATCACCCACGCAGCACAGATTGCCCGATCCGCGCGCCAGCAGGCGCAGCCACAGATACTGTGCGACGTTGGTGTCCTGATACTCGTCCACCAGCACATAGCGGAAGCGGCGGTGGAACTCGGCCAGCACGTCGGGGTGGGCCTGGAAGATGGTGATGACGTGCAGCAGGAGATCGCCGAAATCGCAGGCGTTCAGAACCGACAGGCGTTCCTGATAAAGCCGGTAGAGCGCGCCGGCCTGTCCGTCGGCGAAGCTCCACTTGTCTTCTTCCGGGATGCGTTCGGGCGTCAGTGCGCGGTTCTTCCACCCGTCCACCAGGCTGGCGAAATAGCGCGGAGTCCAGCGCTTGATGTCGATGCCTTCGGCTTCGAGGATCTGCTTGATCAGGCGCAGCTGATCGTCGGTATCCAGAATGGTGAAGCTGGATTTCAGACCCGCCAGTTCGGCGTGGCGGCGCAAAATCTGGGCGGCCACAGAGTGGAAAGTGCCGAGCCACGGCAGGCCCTCCACATGCTCGCCCATGCTCGCGCTGACGCGATGCTTCATCTCGCGCGCGGCCTTGTTTGTGAAGGTCACCGCCAGGATCTGGGAGGGCCAGGCCTTGCCCGTGGCCAATATGTGCGCGAGGCGCGTGGTCAGCACCCGCGTCTTGCCGGTCCCGGCCCCCGCCAGCACCAGAACCGGGCCTTCAGTGGCCTCCACCGCCGCGCGCTGGTCAGCGTTCAGCCCGTCAAGATACGCGGCCTCAGTGCGCGGCGGACGCGCAGCGGCCTGCTGGGACAGCGGAAGGGTGGACATGGACGCACCTGAGGCAAGCGGCGATTCGAACAAGAGAACGAAACTAGCACGCGGGCGCGGTGAAGGCAGGGGGCAGGGTGTGCGTCGGGTAGCGAGTGTTGGCGTCGTGCAAGCATCTATGATATTTTTAAGATATCAATTCGTGAGGCGACCATGAAAGCTTTGATTGGAAAGTGGGGGCAGTCAGCCGGGCTGCGGATACCCAAGGACATTCTTGATCGTACGCGCCTCGCTGTCGGCGATGCGGTGGAACTGAGTGTGCAGGATGGAAAGGTCATTCTAACCCCCGCGCGGCCACCCCTGGATCGAGAGGCGATATTTGCGGCGATGGCTGACAAGGAGCCACCCGAACTGATGGAATGGGGACCGCTAGCGGGACGAGAAATCTGGTGAGCGCGCCAGCGGTTTTCGACCGTGGCGACGTGATCTGGCTGGAGTTTGATCCTGCGTTTGGCCATGGGCAAAGCGGGCGGCGCCCCGCTGTGGTGATATCGACCCGTCAATACAACGCTGCTTCTAGCTTTGTGCTGGTCTGTCCGGTGACGACAAATCCAAAGCCTTGGCCATTCAAGACCGCACTGACCGATGAGGCGCCGGTGCATGGGTGGGTGTTGTGCGACCAAATCCGCACGGTTGACCCCCGCGCAAGACACGCGAAGCTAGCGGGAAAAGTAGGATCAGGGACGCTCCTGCGGATGGCTCAACTGGTAGCCACACTCTTCGAGCTTCCCGACCCCCCTTCACCCGCCTGATCCCTCACCCCCGCCGCCCCGGCGCCGCCTCCGCGCCCGCCAGTATCCCGCCGTCGAGATCGAGGCCGGCGCCCGTCATATAGCTCGACGCGTCGCCCGCCAGGAACACCGCCGCCTCGGCGACTTCCTGCGGCGTGCCGAACCGGCCCATGGGCACGCCGCTCGCGATGTCGTTCAGAATCGTGTCGCGCTGCGGGCCGTCGCCGAGCATGGCGTCCCACATCGGGGTCAGGATGGCCGCGGGCAGGAGCGCGTTGCAGCGTATGGGATAGCCCTGCTGCGCGCAGTAAAGCGCCACGGTGCGGGTATGGTTGCGCACCGCCGCCTTGGACGAGGCGTAGGCCGCCGCGCCCGGTATCCCCACCACGCCTGAGCGTGAGGAGAGATTGATGATGGACCCGGCGCGCCGGCCCTTCATCAGCGCGATGGCGGCGCGGCAGCCCAGCGCCAGCCCGTCCAGATTGACCCGGTGCACCGCCCGCCAGCTGGCCAGCTGAAAGTGCTCGGGATCATGGGGACCTTCGGTCTCCAGAAATCCCGTGATGCCCGCATTATTGACCAGAACGTCCAGCCCGCCATGGCGGGTGCGGACATGCGCCTGCGCCGCGCGCCAGTCGTCTTCCGCACCCACGTCCAGGGGCAGGCTCTCGGCCCGCGCGCCCAGCTCTGCGGCGAGCGCGTTGGCGCTGTCGGCGTCGATGTCGGTGATGAGGACATGGGCGCCTTCGCGATGAAAAGCGCGCGCGATGGCTTCGCCAATGCCCCGGCCAGCGCCGGTCACCAGCGCGATGCGATGGTTGAGTGATGTCATGATGAAAAATCCGCGAAGAGGCGCGCCGGAAGCTCCGGCGCTACAGGGCTGCGCGTTGAAGCGCGGCGCGAAGTCAGCTCTGGCGGGTCGTGTTCATCGTCAGGGTCCTCCTCCGCACGAAGCGGGAGCGGGCGGGGTGATAGTCGCGGGCAAGAATGGCGTCAAGCGGCGGGTTGGCAATCGAGCCTGACCGGCGCACTTTGGCCGTCGGAAAGTTTGTAACATCCATTGGAGCTCTCTCATGTCCATCGAAAACCAGCGCCGCGTCGACAGCCCGTTCGGCGCCCGCTCCACCGCCGCGCAGGTGATGAATGGTCACGACCTGACCGGTCGCACGGCGCTGGTCACCGGCGGCTATTCCGGGATCGGGCTGGAGACGGTGCGCGCGCTCGTCGGGGCCGGAGCGCGTGTGCTGGTCCCGGCGCGCGATGCGGCCCGGGCCAAGGCGGCGCTGGCCGGCTTTGAGCGAGTAGAGGTGCTGGCGCTGGATCTGGCCGATCCGGCGAGCGCTGCAGGCTGCGCGGATGTGGTGCGCGAGCGTGTCGAGGCGCTGGACCTTCTGATCTGCAATGCCGGCATCATGGCCTGCCCCGAACAGCGCACGCCGGCCGGGCGCGAGCTGCAGTTCGCCACCAATCATCTGGGTCATTTTGTGCTGGCCAACGGGCTCGGCGCTCTGATGGCGGGGCGTCCGGGCGCGCGCCTGGTCATGCTGTCTTCGGTGGCCCACATGGTGTCGCAAGTAGATTTCGATGATCCGGACTTTACCAAGCGCGACTATGAGAAGTGGACCGCCTATGGCCAATCCAAGACCGCCAACGCCCTGTTTGCGCTGGGATTCAATGCACGGCACGCCGGGCAGGGGGTGGAGGCGTTTTCGGTCCATCCCGGCGGCATCATGACCGGCCTGCAGCGCGATATGGACCAGGCGGAGATGCGTGCGCTCGGCTGGATCGAAGCGGACGGGTCGGTGAATGCGCGCTTCAAGTCGGTGGAGGAGGGCGCCGCGACCACGGCGTGGGCGGCGGTGTCGCCCCTGCTGACCGGGCGCGGCGGCGCCTATTGCGAGGACTGCAAT
This sequence comes from Hyphomonadaceae bacterium ML37, assembly GCA_027627685.1. Lineage (NCBI taxonomy): Bacteria > Pseudomonadati > Pseudomonadota > Alphaproteobacteria > Hyphomonadales > Hyphomonadaceae > Hyphomonadaceae bacterium ML37. The sequence goes on along the minus strand of CP091241.1, from coordinate 1,895,247 downwards.
ATCGCCGAGCCGGCGCAGGAACGCGGCTGGTCAGGCGTGCGTCCCTATGCCGTCGACCCCGAGCTCGCAGAGCGGTTGTGGACCCTGAGCGAGCGGTTCCTCGCCGAAGGCTGACCCCTTACGGGGCACTCATATGGGTGGTCAGGAACACGCCCAGCTCCTCAAGCATGGCGATGCGGGTTTCGGGCAGGCTCAGCCAGTGGTCCTCGCCGTCCAGCCGCACCAGGCGCACATCCTTGCCGGCGCCGGCGAGGGCGCGATGCATCAGCTCGCTCTGGCTGATAGGCACCACGGTGTCCTCTACCGGATGGATCAAGAGGACCGGCGCCTGCACCTGTGAGGCATGGCGGGCAGGCGAGCGCGCTTCAAGCGTGGCGCGCTCGCGCGTCGGATCGTCAATGGAATCGCGCCAGTAGTCGCGCTCGCGGCTGCGGCGGCTGCTGCGCGCGCCGATATCGCCGGCGAATACCCACAGATCGGTGACCGGCGCGATGGCCGCCGCACAGCGGTAGAGGTCTGGCGTAAAGGCGGCCCCCGCAAGCGCCGCATACCCGCCATAGCTGGCTCCCGCGATGCACACCCGCTGCGGGTCAGCGGCGCCCTCGGCAACAAGATGGGTCAGAACGTCGGTGACGTCGTCCTGCATGCGGCCGCCCCATTCGCCCCATCCGGCCCGTTCGAACGCGCGGCCATAGCCCTCCGAGCCGCGGAAATTGGGCTGGGCCACGCGATAGCCCAGCGCGGCGATGAAGCCCGCGATATAGTCATCGCCCAGATGGTCCTGGCTCGCCGGGCCGCCATGAGGCAGCAGCACGAGCGGGCGCACTTCGCCCGGCGCGGCGCCTGGCGGATCGGTGATGATGGCCTCCAGCGTGGCCCCGTCGCGCGTGCGGTAGGTGATCAGGCGGCGCGTGCTGACCAGGCCCGCATCCGCGATTTCCGGGCGCACCTCGCCAATCGGCGCAAGCTCGCCGCTGGGCAGGTCGGCCAGCAGGAAGCTTCCCGCCTCGCCGGGCGCCGCAATGTGCACCAGCGCGCGCGTGCGCGCCGCATTCCAGCTGCTGACAGTGATGATCAGACCCGGCGCGCGCGCCGCGACCATGTCATGAAGGGCGGCCAGATTGGCGTCGAGGAAAACCTGGCGCGGGGCGCCGTCGATATAGGCCGCGCCCAGGGGCGTGCGTGTGACCGGATCAATGATCACGTCCGATACGTCCCGGCCCAGCGGGGCGCTCATCGCGCCATGGGGTTCGCCGCCATCGGCGGGAAAGCGCACGACTGTGCGGAAGCCTCCCGACCAGTTGATGGCGTAGAAACCTGATCCGTCAGCGTCTACGGCGGCCACGCCTCCGGCGGGAGACAGATTGTCCCAATGGGGATGCGCGCGCCAGTTACTGCCTTGGCGAAGCTCCAGCGTGGAGCGGTCATTGGCGTTGTCAAATCTCAGCCGCGCCACGGCGTTACCCTGGGCGTCAACGATCCATCTTGTGATCGGCACTTCAGCCGAACGCAGGCGCGCAGTTTCAAAAACCCGTCCGGTCCCGCTGGCGGGGTCCACGCCGAACAGGGTCGATTCCAGCATGGGCCGCCCGCCGCCGCCGCCGAGGCGGTAGGCCGGCATGAGCACCCGTCCGTCGCGCACGCCGGCAAAGCGCGCCAGCGAGCTCTGCGGCAGCAGGGACGGCTCGCGGCCCAGCATCTGCGCGGTTTGCATGTTCGAGGTGTCCAGCGCGAAGAGCGCGAAGTATTCGGTATCCGACAGCCATTGCTCGAACAGGTTTCCCGGACCGCCCACCTGGACATTGCCGGAGAACGTGCTGATCGTGGTTATGACGAACCGGTCGTCCAGCCAGAACAGCTCGCGGATCTTGTTGCCGGTGATATCCACCGAGCGCGTGTTGGGATCGCCCTCCAGCGACATGACCACCAGCAGGCTGCGTCCTTCGCTGCGGGTGATAAAGGCGATGCGCGAGCCGTCCGCCGACAGGGCCGGGTAGGTCAGATTCGCCTCCTGTCCAAACATGACAGCCAGGCGCGAGACCGATTCAGTCGCACTGCCGGCAGCAGTGGCCGTGATCGCCACGAACCAGGCGGAAAGGCAAATCAGACAAAAGCGGATAGCGGTCACGTCACCACTCCACGGCATGATTACACGCCGGTGTGGCGAGCGCTTTGCGTCAGTCTATCGTGAGGAGAGTTTGTGACAATTTGATTTTTCGGGCTGCGCCGCACTCGGTGCATCTGACCGTCAGTGCTGGAGCCGCAGTGATCCGCCCGCTCAAGACGTGCGTATGCAATGAAAAGAGCAATTTACGGCGTAACACATGACGATGCTGGACGAAGGCTGGATACTCGATTGTGCGTCAGGCGCAGCGCCCGAAGCGGTGCGCGTGCTGGCGGCGTGTCAGGGCGTGATGCGCCCGGAGGCCGCGCGACGGGCCGCGCCGGTTGAAACGGCGTTTGGCGCTTTGCTCGAGGCCTTGCCGGGCGCGCCGCTGGGCGCCGATGCGCTGGCGCGCACGCTGGAACAACTGCCGGCCGACCCGGGCGGCCGCCCGCACCTCGCCGGACCGCAGCCGGGACTGCTGCCGCTTCCGCTGGCGCTGGCGCTGGAAGGTCAGGAGAACCGCAGCTGGCGCCGGCGCTTGGGCGGCTACAGCGAAATTCCCGTGGCCAGCCTCAGCGGGGACGGCGTGGACGCGCGCCTTATCTCCATCCCGCCGGGCAAGGGCGCGCCCCGCCACGACCATTCCGGGGAGGAACTAACCCTGGTGCTCACGGGTTCGTTTCACGACGGCCGCGCCGCCTTCGGTCGCGGCGATGTTTGTGCTGTATCGCCCGGCGATGTGCATCATCCGCGCGTGGACAGCGCCGAGACTTGCATCTGCTTCGTGGTGGAGCTGGGCGGCGTGCGTCTGACCAACCCGGTCTATGCGGGCATTGACCGGCTCAACCGCCTGGCCCAGCGCCTTTGATCTGCAAACAGGAGACATGTTGATGCTTCGCCTCACCGCCGCCCTTGTGGCCCTTCTGGCCGCGCCTGTCCCGTCCGCCCTCGCGGCGGCCGACCTCGCCGCCAGTGCTGGCGAGACGATCATCTTTGATGTGTTCAGGGGCAATGGCACATCCTTCGGCTCCCATGAAGTGCGCTTTTCTGAAGACGGCGACGCCCTGATCGCCGAGGTGACCGTGCGCCTGCGCGCCGGGCTCGGGCCGGTGACGGTGTTCCGTTACGAGCACGATTCCACTGAGCGCTGGGAGGAGGGCCGCCTGGTTGCCTTTGAAGGCCGCACGCTGAAAGACGGCGAGACGTTCGAGGTGGCCGCGCGCGCCAATGGCGACGGGCTGGAAGTCACGGGCCGCGATCCTGCAGGCGAGGCTGTGGAGGCGGCGATGGACGCCGACATCCTGCCGTCGTCGCACTGGCATCGCTATCCGCCCGGTGAGGATCAGGTGCTGAACACCGAGCACGGCACGTTGATGGAGACCAATGTCGAGTTCTTGGGCGAAGAAGAGATCGAGGCCGATGGCGGGACCATTCAGGCGCGCCGGTATCGGCTCGTCGCCTCGCTGACTCTGGACCTTTGGTATGACGAGAACGGGCGCTGGGCCCGTAGCGAGTTCGAGGCCCGCGGCCAGAGCGTGACCTATGTCCGGCGCGCCAATCCCGTGACGGGCTGATGTCTGCGCTGCGGCTGGTTCTGGGCGACCAGCTGACGCGGTCGCTGGCCTCTTTGCGTGACTATGTGAGGGGCGACATCGTGCTGATGGCCGAAGTCGCCGAAGAGGCCGGCTACGTCCCGCACCACAAGAAGAAGATCGCCTTTCTGTTTTCCGCCATGCGCCATTTCGCAAGCGTGCTGGAGGCCGATGGCCTCGACGTGCGCTACACGCGCCTCGATGACGCGGGCAATGCCGGGTCTCTCGAGGGCGAGGTGAGGCGGGCGCTGGCGGCGGGCGGCCATGATCGTGTGATCGTGGTGGAGCCGGGTGAGCATCGCCTCATGGAGGTGATGAAGACCTGGCCGGAATGCCTTGGTGTTCCAGTGGAAATTCGGCGCGACGATCGCTTCATTTGCTCGCGTGACCGGTTCGATGCCTGGGCGCAGGGGCGCAAGCGCCTGACCATGGAATTCTTCTATCGCGAGATGCGCCGGGAGACTGGCTTGTTGATGGAGGGCGACGAGCCGGCCGGCGGCCAGTGGAATTTCGACCATGACAACCGCAAGCGCCTGCCCGACAGCGTGACCATTCCGGCGCGCCTGCGCATCGAGCCGGATGATGTGACGCGCGAAGTGCTCGATCTGGTGGCCGCGCGCTTTGCCCATCATTTCGGCGACCTGGAGGGCTTCTGGTACGCGGTCACAGCAGAAGACGCCGCCCGCCAGCTCGACTGGTTCATCGATCATGCGCTGCCTGATTTCGGCGACTATCAGGACGCCATGAAGACCGGCGAGGCCTACCTGTTTCACTCGGTCATCGCGCTCTATTTCAATTGCGGCTTGCTCGATCCGATGATCGCCTGCCGCAAGGCCGAAGCTGCCTGGCGGTCGGGCGCCGCACCGCTCAACGCGGTGGAGGGGTTTGTGCGGCAGATCCTCGGCTGGCGCGAATATGTGCGCGGGATCTACTGGCGGTTCATGCCTGAATACCTCACCCGCAACGCCCTCGACGCGCGCCGCCCGCTGCCCGAGTTTTACTGGACCGGTGAGACGGAAATGGCCTGCGTGCGCGACGCCGTATTGACCACCAAACGCCACGCCTACGCCCACCATATCCAGCGCCTGATGATCACCGGAAATTTCGCCCTGATCGCCGGGATCGACCCAAAGCCGGTCAATGAGTGGTATCTCGCCGTCTACGCCGACGCCTATGAATGGGTGGAGGCGCCCAACACCCATGGCATGGCGCTGTATGCCGACGGCGGTTTGATGGCGACCAAACCCTATGCCGCATCAGGCGCTTACATCAACAAGATGAGCGACCACTGCAAGACCTGCCGCTATAAGGTCAGCCTCAAGAACGGACCGCAAGCCTGCCCGTTCAACTATCTCTACTGGAATTTCCTGATGGAGAATGAGGATCGTCTGAAGGGCAATCAGCGTCTGGCCATGATCTACAAGACGCTGGATCGCATGGACGATGACAAGCGCACAGCCGTGCGCGCCGACAGCGCGCGGTTTTTCGCGCGCATCGGCATCGAACAGGAAAGGAAATCCGCATGACCGAGCCAGTGACCAAGTCAGACGGCCTTGTCTGGATCACCGGCGCAAGCTCCGGCATTGGCGCCGCGCTGGCCCGGCGTATGGCGGGTGAGGGCTGGACCGTCGTCGTATCCGCACGCGGCGAAGATGACCTCAACGCGCTGGCCGCCGGGCATGAAGGCCGCATCATCCCGGTTCCGCTCGACATCACCGACGCAGACGCCGTCATGGCGGCGGTGGACAGGATTGAGCGCGATCATGGCCTCATCGCCTGCGCAGTGCTCAATGCGGGCATCTACATTCCCGTGCACGCCGAGGAACCCGACTATCAGGCCTACGCCAAGACCTTCGCGGTCAATCTCAACGGTACGGCGGCGTGCGTCAGCGCGCTGACCGGGCGCATGGCCAAACGGCGCAAGGGCCAGATCGCAATTGTCTCGTCCGCCACGGGGTTTGGCGGGATGCCCACGGCGTCAGCCTATGGCGCCTCCAAGGCGGCGTTGATCAACATGGCCGAATGCCTGGCCATCGAGCTGCACCGCTATGACGTGCATATCCAAGTGGTAACGCCAGGCTTTGTGGAGACCCCGGCCCAAGACGATAATGAATTCCCCAAACCCTTCATGATCAGCGCCGACGAGGCCGCCCGGCGCATTGCCTCGGGCCTGAAATCAAGCCGGTTCGAGATTACCTTCCCGCGCCGCTTCACCCTCATGCTCAAGGCCATATACGCCCTGCCGCGCGCCTGGCACATCGCCCTGGTGCGCCGCCAAACCGGCTGGAACAAGCCGCCGGAGGGGTAGGGGGGAGCTGCATTCTCCGGCGTATGAGGCGGGGTGACTTCACTTGTTTTCCCGGCCGACCGCAGGGAGCCCCGGGACCCATCCATTTATGTTTTTCGCCCGCGCCGGGGTTCAGAATGGCCGGGACGGATCCCGGATCGGTTACGCCGTCCGGGAAGGCAGTTTTACCTTATCAACGCACACTAAGCCCCACACCCGCCACCCACTCCGCCACCCGCTCCGGCGCTTCCATCGGCGCCAAATGGCTGACCCCGTCCAGAGTGCTGATCGACGCGCCGCGCCGTTCCAGCCCGCGCGCATTAATGACCGTGGAGCCGTGTTTTGCTTTGAGAACGTGCACGCCCGCGCCGACGTGCGCCGCCGCCTTCATGAGGTCATGGCGGCAGGCTTCGAAATTGGCGCCTTCCCACGCCGGGTCGCAGGCGAGGCGCCAGCCGTCCGGCCCCTCAATCAGTCCGTCTTCGAGATAGGCGTCCAGTACGCCGGCCGGCCAGGCGGCCATGGCGGGCTTGCCGCGGTAACGCGCCAGCGCCTCCTGCGGCGCCGTCCATGCATTGGCGCGCCGCCGGGCACGGTCGCCCAGGCCGATGCGGGCGCGAAACAGGGGCCAGAACGGCGTGCGCGCGGCGATGTAAACCGTCGGCGGCAATACCACCGGCTCGATCAGCGCCAGCGGCGGCGGGGCGTCCAAGCGGCCGGCCGCCAGCAACAGGCTGACCGCCCCCATGGAATGGCCCGCCAGCAGGTCCGCCGGGCGGTCCAGCGTGGCCAGAACATGCAGGAGGTCATTGGCGTAAATATCCCAACTGTCATGGGTTCTGGGATCAGCGGGCAGGGTCGTGCGGCCATGACCCCGCAGATCCACCGCGATGATGTCGAACCGTCCCGCCAGCGTCGCGAGCATGGGTTTCAGGCTCATGGCGTTGAAGCCATTGCCGTGGGCGGCGACCAGGCGCGGACGTCCGGGCGCCGGCCAGGCCAGCGCCGCGATATCGCCGTCCGGCGCGGGGATGGTCAGGCGGGTCGGTTCGGTGGTCACAGGGCCTTGCCTCCGGCTGACGCGGGCGTGAGCGCGCTGCACAAACTGGCGAGTTCACGCGGCCGGGCAAGGTCTGGCGGCGCCGATGGGCTAGTTTATGTCACACGCCCTTGAACAGGAGATCTCCCATTGCCGCCCGCAGCCTTGCCCTGATACTGATCGCGCTGGCGGGCATTGTCGCCCCTTCCGCCCATGCCACGGACGATCTGCATGATGCCTGGGACCAGCTGCTGGGCATGTATGTCATTGAAGGATCAGACGGCGTGGACCGGGTCGATTATGACCGCCTGCGCGCTCACGCGGATGATCGCGCCGCGCTGGTTGACTATATCGCTTCGCTGGAGGCCCAGCCGGTCAGCACGCTGGCGCCCGATGCGCAGTTCGCGCTCTGGGCCAATCTGTACAACGCGGTGACCGTACGCCTGATCGTGGAGGAGAACCCGTCGCGTTCCATCATGCAGATACGTCCCAGCCTGTTCTCCATCGGCCCTTGGGCCGCCGAACGCGTAACCGTGGAAGGGCGGGCGCTGTCGCTGGACGATATCGAGCACGGAATCATGCGCCCACAATTTGACGCGCCTCTGGTGCACTACGCGGTCAATTGCGCGTCCATCGGTTGCCCGGATATCCGCACCCGCGCCTGGCGGGCGGATACTCTGGATGAAGACCTGGACGCCGCGGCGCGCGCCTATGTGAACCATCCGCGCGGCGTCACGGTGACGGACCGCGGGCTGGTGATCTCGCGGATCTACAAATGGTATCAGGAGGATTTCGGCGGCAATGATGCAGGGGTCATCGCGCACCTTCTCGCCTACGCGCAGCCGCAGCTGGCGCAGGCGATCAGGGCCAATCCGCGCATTGCGGGCCACACGTATGACTGGGCGCTCAACCGTCCCGATTGAGACCTCGGCGCCGCCGCTAGAACGGCGCGAGATCCCAGACGAAGGCGAATGCGGTCAGCGCCGCCGCGGCGAGGCCCATAAGCGTGATGCCGGTCAGCGTGCCGAACCGCACCCGCTCGCCCGACGCCAGCGTACGCGCCAGCAGGACAAGGGTGAGGAGACCCAGAACGCCCGAGACCAGCATGAGCCAGGTCCCGGCGCCGGCTGGCGCGGCCAGTCCGGCGATGATGGCCGCATCCGCGTCCTCCATCAGCCGCGCGGCGCCCACGCCGATCAGGGTGAGGCCCGTCAGCCCGCTGACGCCAGCGAGCCAGGCGGTCAGGCGCGCGCCGCCGGTGAGGGCTGCGAGTTCGGCGGCGGGGCGCCGGTCGATGATGCGGGCGAGGACAGACAGCGGCAGAATGAACACGCCGAGGACAAGGATCAGCACGCATACGCCCGCCCACACCATCGGGACGACAAAGGCTTGCGGCGCGTCAGGGGTGAGGGCCAGGGCGCGGTAGACGCTGGTGGTCCACATCAGGTCCTCGTAGTCGGGCGCGCCCGCGCCCTCTGCCAGGCAGCTGACGTCCAGACCGTCCAGATCGAGGTCGTCAAAGAAGTCGCGCATCACCTGGCCGCCGCATTCGGGCATGGAGCGGGTGGGGCCGTGGCCCGCATAGGGGACTTCCACATAGCGCGAGCCGGGCATGGCTTCATGGATGTACACCGCCAGCCAGGGCGGGGTGATGGGGTCCCAGGCGCCGTTGACGATCAGGGTCGGGACACCGGTCTGGACCAGCGCATAGTCGGCCCGGTCGCGCAGGGTGAGGCCGGCCTCCTCGCACACCTCAGCGGCGCGCTGCGAGCCGGGCAGAGACACAGCCAGGCCATGCCAGCGGCTTCCGGCGCTCGCCTGCGCGGCGGCCAGCTCGGCCTGGACATAACCGTCATTGCACTGCACTGCGGCCGACATGCCCGGCGACATGGTCATGCCGCCGCCCGGCCCCATGCCGCCGGACAGCGCCACGGCCAATCCCTCAAGAACCACCGGGTCGCGACGCTCCAGAGCATCGGCGAGATTGGACATTACCGCCGGAATGAAGGGGTAGCTGTCCTGTTCGTAGGCCAGCGAGAAGGGTAGATAGGCCAGCAGGGCCGGCGGCAGCCAGACCTCGCCCCCGGGAGTCGCTTCGGAATCGGCGCCGGGCAGGATCACCGGATCATCGCGAAGTGATTCCATGGCCGCGAACAGGCGCGCTTCCAGATCATTGCAGGCGCGTGCGCCCTCGCAGTCCCCGGTGAAGTTGGCGATCAGAAGATCGAAAATGCGCGACAGATCAAACAGATCGACGAGATCGTTGGGCACGATGGCGTCGAGCACGATGGCGCGCACGCCGCCGGGGTCCTGACGCAGCAGCATCTGGCCGAGATGTGAACCGTATGAAATCCCCCAGACATTCCACTGCTCGTAACCCAGCGCCTCGCGCAGGGCGCGCACGTCGCGGGCATTCTCCACCGTGTTGTAGCCGGTGAGGTCTATCCCCTGCTCGGCGGCCTCGCGGAAGCACAGCGCGTTGCGCTCGGCCGAGGCGACCATCATTTCGTCAAGGCTGGCCGCGGCGTTCAGACCCGGGTCTATGGTATTGAATTGCGGGCAGAAAGACGTGCTGGCGCCAATGCCGCGCTGTTCCAGAATGTAGAGCGCGCGCGTCTCGGCGATGGGGTGATCATTGAGCCGACCCACATAAGCATCCACGCCCACGCCGGGTCCGCCGGTCAGATAGATGACCGGATCCTCGCGGTGCGCGGCCTCGTCCTCGCCGGTGGGGGCGATGCGCACATAGTGCAATTGAATCAGGCGCGTACCGTCCCGCTCGCGGTTCTCCGGCACCGTGATCATGCCGCAGGAGACCTCGCCCGGCTCGTAGTCGATCTCGCCCTTGAAGGGACAGACCAGCGGTGTCAGGCGGGGGTTGAGGCTGGAATCCGGTGTCGTAAACACCGCGTCACGTGTCGAAGCCGGGTCCTCATGTGACGAAACCGGGTCCTCATGGGTCACAGACGTGGCGTCTTGTGACAAAGCCGCCTGATCGGGTGCGTCCTGGGCCGCCGCCAACAGCGATGCGGCCGCGCTGGCCAGAGCGATAAAGTGAATCACGATTAAGCCCCTCCCCGAGACATGAGAGCTCCAGTTGGCCGTCTGGGCGCCCCTGCGTCAAGGCAAACGGGGCCGGGCGCGCTGTCATGCGCCCGGCCCCGTCAGATCGTGTCTTGAGCACCCGGCGGGCCTTGAGGGCCCGCTTCGCGCTGTCAGGTGCGCCTACTCGAACTCGGAGATTTCGATGCGGCCGCGCTGCCCGTCACGGCCCGAGCCGTAGGATCCGAACCAGATATCGTACCGGCCGGTGGCCGGCTGACGGAACACCAGTTGGGCCTGCACGCTGTCGCCGCTGTCGTCGTCACAGTGCCAGCTGCCGTCCGGGGCGTTGATCACCAGGGTCGTATCGAAGTCAGCGATGGCGCGCACGACGAACGGGAAAATGCTGCCGGCCGTATACCGTACCGACAGGTCCGGCGCGGACCCGGTATAGCCGCGGCAGCGGCCGTCGCCGGCATAAGCGTTGGTGGACAGATCGTTCCGCACCGCGACCTCACCGCGCGCAAACACATTGACAATGCGCGGATCGGGCGTGAACCCGGATGCCAGATCGATGACGCCATGCACCGCCGTCAGCATGAAGTTGAGGGCGTCGCCACCGCCGTTGTTCGATCCGCTCAAAAGTTCCGAAATTTCGATGCGGGCCGGCTCGTAATTATTGTTCGCAGAGTAGGCGCCGACCCAGATGTCATACTGGCCGGAGGCGGGCAGATCCCACTGCAGCATGGCCTGGACGCCTGCGCCGCTGTCATCGTCGCAGTACCAGGTCCCGTCGGGACCATTCACCACCAGCGTGGTGTCGAACGCCGCGGCGGCGCGGATGATCAGCGGTAAATAGCCGTCCGCTTCGTAGTGCAGACGGAAATCGGGCGCCTGCGCGATATTGCCCCGGCACCGGCCATCGCCGCCCTGTCCGATGGCGTAGCGCGACAGCGCTGAATTTGCGTCAACTTCGCCACCTGCCAGCATCTCGATCACATAGGGATCCGGCGTGAATCCGGCGGTCAGCGCCACGGAGCCGTATTCGGGTTCCAGCGAGTAGTCAGGCTGCGCCAGGCTGGCGGCGAGGCTCTTGGCCGCCCCGGCGCGGTGAACGTTCTGTGACCCGTCAGAGCTCAGGGCCAGCGCTGCGCCGGGCGCGGCGAGAAGGATCGAGGCGGCGACCGCCGAATGGATGAATGACATGGGTGTCCCCCCTTGTTGAGTCGGTGGATGGTGGCAAATCAGCCCGTCACCGGCAACTGACAACACCCATCATATTGGGCGGAAATTGGGCGTGCAGCCCCGGTGGCGCGATCCGGTGGCCAAACCGGGCGCGCGCGGCTATCAGGTGCGCATGCCTCCAGCGCCAGGACATCACAGGTCATGAGCCTTCGCCTCGCCTTCATGGGAACGCCCGCCTTCGCCGCCGCCTCGCTGGCCGAGATCGCAGGGGCAGGCCACGAAATCGCAGCGGTCTACACCCAGCCCGAGCGTCCGCGCGGGCGCGGTCAGGCCAGCGCGAAGACGCCGGTGCATGAGCTGGCTGAGCAATTGGGCCTGCCGGTTTTCACGCCGGAGAGCTTTCGCGATCCCGATGTGCTGGGGGCGTTCGAGGCGCTCAACCTCGATGCCGCCTGCGTCGTCGCCTATGGCCAGATCCTGCCGCAGCGCGCGCTGGATGCGCCGCGCCTGGGCTGTCTCAACCTGCACGCTTCGCTTCTGCCGCGTTGGCGCGGGGCGGCGCCGATCCAGCGCGCCATCATGGCGGGCGACGAGATGACCGGGGTGCAGATCATGCAGATGGAGGCCGGGCTCGACACCGGCCCGGTCCTGATGAGCGAGAGCGTGCCCATCCACGAAACCGACACCGCCGGTTCGCTGCACGACCGTCTGATGCAGGTGGGCGCCCTCCTGTGGCCGCGCACGCTGGCGGCGCTGGAGCGGGGCAGTTTGAGCGCCACGCCGCAGTCTGAGGACGGCGTCACTTATGCGCGCAAGATCACGCGCGAGGAGGCCCGGATCGACTGGACGCGGCCTGCCGGCGAGGTGGCCGACAGGATACGCGGCCTGTCGCCCTTTCCCGGCGCCTGGTTCGCACTGCAAGGGCCCAGGGGGGAGGTGCGCGTGAAGGTCCATTTCGCGGTTCCCGAACGCGGCGAGGGCGAGCCGGGCGAGGTGCTGGATGACGCGCTGCTGATCGCCTGCGGGCGCGGCGCGGTGCGCCTGACAAGGCTGCAGCGCGAGGGACGCGGCGTGATGGAGGCGGATGAGTTCCTTCGCGGTACGCAGGCGCCCGCCGGAACGCGCCTGAGCTGACATGCCCCGCTACCATCTCACCATCGAGTATGACGGGCGGCCCTTCGTGGGCTGGCAGCGTCAGGATAATGGCCCGTCGGTTCAGGCGGCGCTGGAGCGGGCCGTTGCAGCGCTCGACGGGGCCCCGCGCGAAGTCTATGGCGCGGGGCGCACCGATTCAGGCGTGCACGCCCTGGCCCAGAGCGCCCATGTGGACCTGGAAAAGGACCTGGCGCCGGGCAAGGTGCGCGATGCGCTCAATCACCATCTGGGACGCGACCCGATTGCGGTCCTCTCGGCGCGGCGCGTCGATGACCGGTTCCATGCGCGCTTCTCGGCGGTGAAGCGCGGTTATGTCTACCGCATCATCCCGCGCCGGGCGCGCCTAGCGCTGGAGGCGGGCAGGGCCTGGCGCACGCCGCGCGCCCTGAACGTCGCCGCCATGCATGAGGCGGCGCAGGCGCTGGTGGGGATGCATGACTTCACCACCTTCCGCGATGCGCGCTGCCAGGCGGAGACGCCGGTCAAATCCATCGACGCCATCGCCGTGCGCGAGACGGACGGCGAGGTGCGCATCACCGTCGAAGCGATCAGCTTCCTGCACCGACAGGTGCGCTCCATCACCGGCTCGCTGGTGGAGGTGGGCAATGGCAAATGGTCGGTCATTGATTTCGCCGATGCGCTGGCCGCCGCTGACCGCACACGCTGCGGACCCGTGGCGCCGCCCGACGGGCTGTATCTGGCGTTTGTGCGCTACGCCTAGGCCAGCAGCGCGATCACAATCGCCTCGATGACCAGCGGGATGGCCGCGGCCGCGCCCGCCAGCACCGGCGGCAGGCCCAGCGCACCATGGGCGACGCGCCAATGCACGAAATAGCGCGCCAGCATGTAGAGGCTGAGCAGGCCCTGGACCGCAGTGGCATTGGCCAGCCCGGCGAGGTATAGCGCCCAGATCAGGGCCTGCACGTGCAGCAGGACGAACACCGCCCAGTTATGCACCGCCAGCCATGCGCCCAGACGCTCGCGTATCCCCAAAATGGCGACCGTGAGGAAGGCGGTGAGCGGGAACAGGCCCCAGATGCGCAGCCATGCGCCCGCCGCCTCGCCAAAGCTGGTTGTCGCAGCGTCCGGCCCGTAGAGCGCCGGATTGTCGGCGGCCAGTGCATTGAAGCCCGCCACCGTCAGATAAAAGGCGGGCAGGGCCAGGATCACGCCATTGAACGACCGGCCGACGCCCAGGGGCGTCACGTCGAAATGCCCGCGCCAACCAGGCCGGAAGGCCAGCATGGCGAATACGCCGCGCACCCGCAGACTGGCGTCGGCCAGCATGCGCCGCATCAGGCGAAGGCCTCGAAATACCGGTCCAGGATGCGGGTATAGATGGCGGTGAGAAGGGTGATGTCGGCCACCGGCACGCGCTCGTCGATCTGGTGCATGGTCGCGCCGACCAGGCCGAACTCGGCCACAGGACAATAGTCTTTTATGAAGCGGGCATCCGACGTGCCGCCGCCGGTGGTGAGGGCCGGGGCCTTGCCGGTCACCTCGATCACGGCGTTCCTGAGCAGATCGGTGAAGGCGGGATTGTCGGTCAGGAAGGCTTCGCCTGTGACGGTCAGGTCCAGCTTGATCTGCCCGTTGAAGCCTGCGCCCACGCCCGCCGCCTCATCCTCGACCCAGCGTTTCAGGTCATCGCCGGTATGGGCGATGTTGAAGCGGATATTGAATTTCGCCTGCGCTACAGCCGGGATCACATTGTGGGGCGCATTGCCCACATCGATGCTGGTGACCTCCAGATTGGAGGGCTGGAAATGCGGCGCGCCGTCATCCAGGCGCCGGGCGGAGAGCTTGCTCAAGAGCGCCAGCAGGGGCGGGATCGGGTTTTCCGCCTTGTCAGGATAGGCGACATGACCCTGTCGCCCGGTCACATTGATGACGCCGTTAAGCGAGCCGCGCCGGCCTACCTTGATGGTGTCGCCGATATGGGCGGGATTGGTCGGCTCGCCCACCAGGCAATGATCAAACCGCTCGCCGCGCGCATACACGGCTTCAAGGAGCCTTTTCGTGCCGTTGACCGCCGGGCCTTCTTCGTCACCCGTAATCAGGAAGGCGATAGAGCCTTTGGGCGGGCCGTGGCGGGCGATATGGGCGCCCACCGCCGCCACCATGGCCGCGATGGAGCCCTTCATGTCCGCCGCGCCGCGTCCCCAGATCTGGTCCTGGGCGATGTCGGCGGCGAAGGGCGGATGGGACCAGGCGGCTTCCGGTCCGGGGGGCACCACGTCTGTATGTCCGGCAAAACAGAACACCGGCGCGGCAGTGCCCAGCCGGGCGTAGAGATTGTCCACCTCGCCAAAAGGATAGCGCGTGCAGGCAAAGCCCAGCGCGGTCAGCGCCTGTTCCAGCACGTCCAGCGCGCCCGCATCAGCCGGCGTGACAGACGGCGCCTGGATCAGGCGGCGGGCGAGGGCGATGGGGTCGAGCAGGGCGGGTAAGTGTGCCATGGCAGCAGACTTAGGGCGAAATGCGAGTCTGTGCCAAGGTCCGCTGACCGTCCTGTCAGGCAAGGCCCCAGCTGGGCCAGATCAAACGCCATCCTGCATTTGCCCAGTACAACGGGACAATCGAGGCCGCCTGCCCCTAACCTGGCCGAGCTAGGCGCCTCCTGCCGTATTGGTCGACGAGTAAAACCTACATTGCTGAGGCGCCTGAGCAATCCATTCCGCAGCCGAAACTGAATTGGTGGTGTGCTCATTGAGATCGTTAAAATGGCCGGCGGCCGTATACATTAGCCGTGCAGCAGGGCTGTCATCGGCAGCTCGCATCATGTCAATATATTCCCTTTGAGGAACCGTATCGATCGTAAGGTTCAGAGGGATGCGCGTGCGGCTATAGTCAAACCGCACGGCAGCCACTTGTGGCGGAATCACTTCCTTGTCGGATTCGCCCGAGACAAGCCGCGAGGCCAGGGTCAGAGGTGCCGCAAGCAAGTGCCGGAAGGTCTGCTCCGGGGTCGGCGCCAGGGAGGCGGCCATTTCACCCCACACAAGATTGATCGCTTGAAGTTCGGTCTGCAGACGCAGCGCAAGGCGGTCTGGCGAGGTTGTTTGGAAGATACGGTCCATCACCCGCAACACCCGATCAGAGTCTGCGATGCTGAGCGCCAGCTGACGGTCCAGTTCGCGCAGGCGGTCGCGTACGGCGACTTCAGACATGTCCGAGCGAGGCGTCTGCGCTTCTGCGCCAGACAGTTCGGGCCGCTGTATTCTGGCTTCGCGCTCGAATTCCGCCGCAATCCGGCCGCGCGTCTCCAGAGCGGCTTGGCGCGCTCGAGCGAGATCGCGGCGCCGGGCCGCGAAAGAGTCGGTCTGCTCCAGCCTGGCGGCGCGGAGGGCCAGCGTTTCGCACTGAGCCAGGGAGACGGCCCGGAGCGCCTGGAAAGCGTTCGCTTGCTGCGGGTCGAGATTGGCGACGTCGCGCAGCACAGCGGGTCCCAATGTGATCCCTGCCAGAATCGCATTTGTCGAGGAGGCCGCGGCACCGCCCGACGCCAGGATCGCTGTGCTGCCCGTGCCCGAAACAATGGAGCCAGCAGCGTCATATGCGATATAGATGCCGGATTGGCGACCATAGAATCTCAAGCAATACTGACTTCGTTCCCATGCCGAATTGAGCGTATTCGAACTCAAGTTTCCGTCACTGACTTCATTTGACCCGAACAAGTAGTAATTTATCGTCGGACCGAAATCTGATCGGTACTCTGTTGCATTAATCGGATTTATGAGAAAGCCTTCTGAAAGGGTCCTGAAGTCCCCGGAATATACGCTCACCGCCCTCCCTGCATTGTTCAGAGACTGACAGCCGCTTACCAGCGCAGCAGACAACAACAGCAGCATGCATGATCTGAATTTCATAACCCCGGCCCCAGCAAAAGAAGTTAACACGCGCATAAAACACCCCCTCAAAGGGAGCGGTCAAGCGCATTCTTGGTTAGGGTTGTGTGTTGGCCGCGCTAGCCCGCCAGCGCCCCGGTCAATCGCGCAGCAAGACGTTGATGCTTGTCTTGGATCGGGTCTGGGCGTCGACGCGTTTGACGATGACGGCGCAGTAGAGTGACGGCCCGCCCTTTGGATCGGGCAGGGCGCCGGGCACCACCACGGCGTAGGCCGGAACTTCGCCGCGCATCACCTCGCCGGTGGCGCGGTCCACGATCTTGGTGGAGGCGCCGATATAGACGCCCATGGACAAGACCGCGCCCTCGCGCACGATGACGCCTTCGGCCACCTCGGCGCGCGCGCCGATGAAGCAGTTGTCCTCGATGATCACCGGGCTCGCCTGCAGCGGCTCGAGCACACCGCCAATCCCGGCGCCGCCGGAGATGTGCACGTTCTTGCCGATCTGGGCGCACGAGCCGACCGTGGCCCAGGTGTCGATCATCGCGCCTTCGTCCACATAGGCGCCGATATTGACGAAGGAGGGCATCAGCACCGCGTTGCGGGCGATATGGGCGCCCCGGCGCACGGCGGCGGGGGGCACGGCGCGAAAGCCCGCAGCGGTGAATTCGGCTTCGCCCCAGCCTTCAAACTTGGACGGGACCTTGTCCCACCACGGCCCCTCGCCCGGGCCGCCGGCGATGAGCGTGTTGGAGTTCAGGCGGAAGGACAGGAGCACGGCTTTCTTGAGCCACTCATGCACCGTCCAGCCGCCTTGGCCGTCGGGGGAGGCCACGCGCGCCGCGCCGCTGTCGAGCAGGGCCAGCGCCGTCTCCACCGCCTCGCCAACAGGGCCTTGGCTCTGCGGGGTCAGCTCGGCGCGGCCCTCCCAGGCGGCGTCGATGGCGTCTTTGAGGGCGGCGTGGGTCATGGGATCAGGCCTTGGAGCTGGCGGCGCGCATTTCGCCCAGGAAACCGGTCAGACAGTCTGCGGCGTAGTGGACATGGGGCGGGTGAGCGCCCGGTCCGGCGGTATGGCCGTCGGGGTCGTGCGCGCTGGCGCGGATGAGCACGGTGGTGAAGCCCATATCCGCAGCCGTTTCAAGATTGGCCGGTGAATCTTCAAACATCACCGCGCTGTGCGGCGTGATGTCGAAATGGCGGGTGAAGCGCTCAAAGCTCGCCCGGTGCGGCTTGGGCAAATACTGCGCCGCCTCGATGTCATAGAGATCATCAAACAGGCCATTGAGGCCCAGCCGGTCGATCACCTTCTCGGCGTGCTTGCGCGAGCCATTGGTGAACACCACGCGCTTGCCCTGAAGCGCCGTGATGTGGCCGGCCAGCTCTGGGTTGGGGGTGATCACCGAGTGATCCACATCGTGCACGAAATCGAGGAAATCGCCCATATTGACGTCGTGATTGCTCATTAGGCCGTTGAGCGTCGTGCCATATTCGCGCCAGTAGGTTTTCTGCACCCGGCGCGCGTTCTCGCGGTCGAGGTCCAGCAGGCGCATTACGTACAGCGTCATGCGCTGTTCGACTTGGCTCATCACGGCCGTGTCGGCAGGATAGAGGGTGTTGTCCAGATCAAACACCCACGACTCCATGGCGTGGAAGCGCGCTGCGCCGCTCATTGCTCGATTTCCTCAAAGTCCGGCGCGGTCAGACGCATCGTCACGCCGGCTGTCTCTGCGTCCGGCGCCGGGGCGGCGCGGAAATTGGCGCGCACGAAGCCGTGGCGCTCGCAGCCTTCGGGATTGTCGTTGATGAAACGGCCCGGCGCGATGCAGAAGGAGGCGTTGGCCCCTGTGAGATGACGCTCGCCCTGATCGGTCAGCAGGCGGACATGCAGATGGGCTTCACCGGCCGCCAGCCGGTCGGCCGCCAGGCGCATGCACGCGCCGGGCTCGATGCGCCACCAGCCGCGCACCCGGGTTTCGCCCTCGCGTACACGCGCCAAAGCCGCCGCCATGGGCATTTCAGCGTCGTTGCAGACGCGCAGGCCCGTGCGGGCGTTGCGCTCGACCGCGCGTGAATGCAGCGCCTCGATCAGACCGGCCCGGTCATTGCCGAACTCGCGTCCGGCTTCGGCTTCGAACGCCGCGACCTGACGGCGCGTGCGCCGGCCGGCGAAGCCGTCGATCAGGCGGATATCATAGCCATTGGCCTGCAACAGACGCTGCAGGCCGGCCTCCTCGGCGCGATCACCGAACTCGTCGAGCTCCACGAGGACGGCGCGCGTGCGCTCGGCCTCGTTGAGGCGCCGGAACTGGCGGGTCTGCAGGCCCAGGGATGCGCAATTGGCCACGCCTTCGAAGGCGAAATCGGTTTCGTCGACGCACACATCCAGCGCGCCGCGCCATTCGCGCACGCCGCCGGGATAGGCGCTGGTGGAGCGGGCATAGAGATACTGGTCGGTATCGGCGCCCGGACCAAAACGGGCGCAGGCGCCCGGGGCGATGCGCGTCCAGCCTTCAGCCGCCAGTCCGGTGGGTGTGGGCCAGGCCTTGGCCACGTCCAGCATGAAGCTGGTCTCGTTGCACACCTCGCCGGCCAGCGCCGGTCCGGTCAGGGCGGCGGCGCCGAAGACTGCGGCCAGCAGCCCGCGCACGCTCATGCCGGCGCCGCCAGGGCCAGATCGGCCAGCTCCGCGCGCAGCTCGGGAATGCCGTCCTGCTTGGCGCTGGAGGTGAGGGCGATGCGCGGGTGGGCGGCGGGCCGGCGCTCGATCTGTTTCAGGGTTTCGGCCAGACGCGCCTCAGCCTCGGCGGGCTTGAGCTTGTCCGCCTTGGTGAGCACCAGCTGATAAATCACCGCCGCCTTGTCGAACGCTTTCATCACGCCCTCATCCACAGGCTTGATGCCGTGACGCGCGTCGATGAGCAAGAGCACGCGTTTGAGATTGACCCGGCCGCGCAGATAGTCCTGCGTCAGGGCGGTCCAGCGCTCCACCACATCCTTCGGCGCCTTGGCGAAGCCATAGCCGGGCAGGTCGACAATCCGCAGGCGCGAGGCGAGATCAAAGAAGTTCAGCTCGCGCGTACGGCCGGGCTCGTTGGAGGCGCGCGCCAGCGCCTTGCGCCCGGTCAGCGCATTGATCAGCGAGGACTTGCCCACATTCGAGCGCCCGGCGAACGCCACTTCGGGCGTATGGGGCGGCGGCAGGAATTCCAGCGCGGTGACGCCCAGCATGAAGTCACAATTGCCTGCGAACAGCTTGCGGGCCGCCTCGATACGCTCGGCCTCCTCGAGGCTCTGATCTGGCGCGTCAGGATGGGTCAGCGCTTGGCCCCCGGTTTGCGCCGGGCCGGGCCCGAGCGCTTCTTCTTGGCCGCCGGGTTGGAGCGCGTGCGCGTTCCGGCGGGTTTCGGCGCGGCGGGCCTGGGCGCGTCATCGCCGTCTGCAGGCTCAGCGTCCACCGCTTCGCCGTCAACGGCCGGCGTATTGGCGGGCTTGGTGCTCTTGAGCGCTGTCTGCGTGGCGGCTGCGGCCTTTTCATCGAGCGTCGCCCCGGCCTTGTCAGGCTCGGAGAAGTCCGGCGCAGGCTCGCCCTTCAGCTTGGCGCGCAGGCGGGCGATGCCCTTGTCGAACTCGGTCTCGACGCCCTGGCGGCGCATGATGATGTATTGCTGGATGACGGTCAGCGTGTTGTTCCAGGCCCAGTAGATTACGAGCGCGGCGGCGAAGGGCGCCAGCACGAAGGTGAACACCACCGGCAGGAAGGCGAAGATCTGGCGCTGGATCTTGTCGGGCGGCGGCGGGTTCAGGCTCATCTGCGCCCACATGGTCACGCCCATGATGATCGGCCAGACGCCCACGGCCAGATAGGGGTTGGAGATGAGCGGAATGCCTGACGGGTCGTAAGGCAGAAGGCCGAACAGATTCCAGATCGTCGTGGGATCGGGCGCGGACATGTCCCGGATCCAGCCGAAGAACGCCGCGTGGCGCGCATCCAGCGAGATGAACACGGTCTTGTACACCGCAAAGAAGATCGGGATTTGCGGCAGGATCGGCAGGCAGCCGGCGATGGGATTGATCTTCTCGCGCTTGTACAGCGCCAGCATGGCCTGCTGCTGGGCCTGGGGGTTGTCTTTGTGGCGCTCGCGGATCTCGGTCATCTTCGGCGCTACGGCGCGCATCTTGGCCATGGAGGCGAAGGCGCGGTTGTTCAGCGGGAAGAGCGGGATTTTGATCAGCAGCACGAACAGCATCAGCGCCAGGCCGTAATTGCCGATCACGCCGTAGAGGTAATGGATGATCGCAAAGAAGGGCCGGGTCAGGAACCAGAACATGCCCCAGTCGATGGCCTGGGACAGGCGCGGGATCCCGGCTTCGTCCTCATATTGCGACAACAGCGAGGACGACTTGGCGCCCGCATACATCATGCTGGTGTCGCTCACCGTCTCGCCCGGCCCCACGGCCACGGGCGCGGCGAGGTAATTGGCTTCGAAGACCGGCGCGCCGGGGCGGTCGAGCATGCGGAACTGGCCGCGCATTTCCGGCATGCCCTGGGGCGTGACCGCGGCGAGCCAGTATTTGGACGTGAAGCCCATCCAGCCGCCTGCGCCGGTGCGTTCCAGCAAGCGGTCCTCGGTCATTTTCTTGAAGTCGCGGTCGATCAGCCGGTCGCCGACAATCCCGACAGCGCCTTCGTGAAGGATGAAGAAATTGAGCAGGTCGGGCGGAATGCCTTCCTGGCGCACCGCGCCGAAGCGGCGCAGCGACACCGGGGCCGATCCGTTATTGGTCACAGCGTCAGTGACCGTGAACAGGTAATTGTCGTCCACCGAGATGGTGCGGCGGAACACCAGCGGCCCGGCTTCATGCTCCAGCACGACCGGCGTCTCCGGCGTCAGGCGGCCGCCCTCGACCAGGCGCCACTGCGTGCTGAGATCGGGCAGACCAGCGGGCGCGTCCGATCCGCCCAGCCAGCCGGAGAACATGTAGTGGCCGTTGGCCGATCCTTCGGGGTGGAGCAGCGTGACCGGCACGCCGTTATCAACTTCGGTGTCGTAACGCAGCAGCTGCAGATCATCGAGGCGTGCGCCGGTCAGCGCCAGCGTGCCCGACAGGGCGGGGGTGGCGATCTCGATGCGCTCAAAGCGCGCCAGCGCGTTTTCCCGTGTCAGCCCGGCGGCGGGCCGTTCCACACCGAAATCAACGCCGCTGGCGTCTGGCGCGGCATCGGCGGGCGGGGGCGCCTGCTCGGCCATCTGGGCGGCCTCGCGCGCGGCGCGCTGCTCCCGGGCCTGCGGCTGCATGACGAGCAGGTCGTAGAGCAGCAGGATGCCCATGACGCAGACGAAAAACAGAATCAGATTGCGCGTGTTCTTCGGGTCACCCATGGGTGCGGACATCCTTCACCAGGCCAATATGACGCCTCAGGCCGGATCGAAACTCCGGCCGGCCCGCACGCGCGGGGCGAGGCTTATCAACGCGCTTTCCACATCGTCAAGCAAAGCCGTCCATGCCCGGGCAGGCGTTTCGGCGCGCGCGATGAACACATAGTCGGTTCCCGGCGCGCCGTGGAGGGGCAGAAGCAGCCGGGCCGCCTCACGCAGCCGGCGCTTGGCGCGGTTCCGAACAACAGCCCCGCCGATCTTTTTCGTAGCGGTGAATCCGGCGCGCGCCGGCCCCTCCGGATCGTCCGGCCGGCTCAGCGCCTGAACCACCACGCCGGGGCGCGCTGCGCGCAATCCGTCGCGCGCGCGCAAAAAATCGCGCCGCACGGTGATCCGCGCGGCGCGATCGGGATAGGCTGCAACTGGTTTCAGCGCGCTCAGGCGGACAGCCGCTTGCGCCCCTTGGTGCGGCGGCGCGCAATGACCAGACGGCCCGATTTGGTGGCCATACGGGCGCGGAAGCCGTGACGGCGCGCGCGCACCAGTTTGGAAGGCTGGAAAGTACGTTTCACGGGATTTGCTCCGTTCAGGGACGCCGCCATCTCGCCAGCGGCTGTCCGAATTCGAGCCGCGGTTGATACGGGCGGGCGCACGTCAAGTCAAGACGCAGGCGTGCATCACGCGACGGTGATGCCCGCGCGCCGGGGCGTGACTCTCTTGTGTCACCGATGGGCTCTATATGCGAGCGTGCTTTCAGGTGTTGCTCAAGGAAATCGTACCGCCATGGCCGAGATCGATCCCGCCGAACCCGCCCAGCCTGGGCGCAAGACGCCGCTCTGGCGCCGGCTCATCCCGCTGGCCGTGCTGGTGGCGGGCCTGGCGGCGTTCCTGCTGGCCGGCGGAGGGCGCTATCTCAACCCGGAGGCGGCGCAGGCGCTGTTGCGTGATCTGGATGTCTGGGTGAGTGACAATCTCCTGTCTGCCATTTTGATCTACGCCGTGTTCTACGCGCTGGCGGTGTCGATCTCGGTGCCCGGCGCGGTGTGGTTCACCATCGGGGCGGGATTTCTGTTCGGTCCCTATGCCGGGACGGCGGTGGCGGTGGTCGGCTCGACCATTGGCGCGACCATCATTTTCCTGGCGGCGCGCTATGCCTTCGCCGACTGGGTGCGCGAGCGCTTCCCGTCCTATGTGGCGCGGCTGCAGAAGGGGTTTTCGCGCGACGCCTTCACCTATGTGTTGATCCTGCGGCTGATTCCGGTGCTGCCGTTCTTCGGGGTCAATCTGGCGACCGCGCTGCTGAATGTGCCGCTGCGCGCCTACATGCTGGGCACGCTGATCGGGGTGATCCCGCTGGCCTATGTCTACGCCACGCTGGGCTCGACCATCGGTCAGGCGGCGGGCGGCGTGCCGAGCCTGCTGGATCTTCTCACCCCGGAACTGATCGCGGCCATGGCGGTGTTCGCCCTCGTGGGCTTCATGCCTTTGATCTACAAGCGCCTGACCGGCCAGAAACCGCCAGCCGCCAACGGGGACGCGTCATGAGCCGCAGACATCTCAAAGCCGACATCGCCATTATCGGCGCCGGCGCGGCCGGTCTGGTGACCGCCGCGGGCGCGGCGTCGCTCGGGCGCAAGGTGGTGTTGTTTGAGGCCGGCGAGATGGGCGGCGACTGTCTGAACTATGGCTGCGTGCCGTCCAAGGCGATTCTCACCGCCGCCCATAAGGCGCATGGCGTGCGCGAGGCCGCCCGCTGGGGCGTCGAGGCCGAATTGAAACGCGTGGACTTCGCCCGGGTGCGCCAGACCATCGCTGACGCCATCGCCACCATCGAGCCTAATGACAGCCAGGAACGCTTTGAGGGGCTGGGCGTGACCGTGGTGCGCGAGCGCGCCCGCTTCGCCGGGCCGCGCACGCTGGAATCCGACACTGTGTCGGTCACCGCCAAGCGCATCGTCATCGCCAGCGGCACGCGCGCGCGCATTCCGGGCATCGAGGGGCTGAAAGACCTGCCCTACCTCACCAATGAAACCACCTGGTCGCTGGAGACACTGCCCGAGCACCTGATCATTCTGGGCGCCGGTCCCATTGGCGCCGAGCTGGGCCAGGCCTTCGTCCGGCTGGGCTCAAAAGTCACTGTGATCGAGGCGGGCGCGCCGCTGGCGCGGTTCGAGCCGGAACACGCTGCGCTGGCGCTGGAAGCGCTGAAGGAAGACGGGGTCAGCCTCCGCATTGGTCAGGCCGCCGTGCGCGCGTCCGGTGGGCCGGGCGCGATCACGCTGACGCTCGCCGACGGACAGACCGTCAGCGGCAGCCATCTCCTGGTGGCCGCCGGGCGCGAACCAGTGCTCGACGGCCTCAATCTGGAGGCGGCGGGTGTCGACACCGACGAGCGCGGGCTGATCGTCGATGATCGGCTGCGCACCTCCAACAAGCGGGTGCTGGCGGCGGGCGATATTGCAGGCAAGGGCGGGCTGACCCATCTGGCCGGCTGGCACGGCTCGGTCATCATCCGTAATCTGTATTTCGGCCTGCCGGCCGGCCAATCCTCCCAGCCCATCCCGCAGGCGGTCTATACCGATCCGCCGCTGGCGGGTGTCGGTCTGACGGAAGCCGAGGCGCGCGCGGAACATGGCGATGCGGTGAAAGTGTCGAGCTGGCCGTTTTCCGAGAACGACCGGGCGATCGCCGAAGGCGATACGCGCGGCGGCGTCAAGCTGGTCATCGGCAAGGGCGCGAAGCTTCTGGGCGCCCATGCGGCGGGCGCGCGCGCCGATGATCTCATCCAGATTGCGGGCGCGGTGATGGCGCGCGGCGGCACGGTGCGCGACCTGACGAGCGCCGTGGCGCCGTATCCGACGCGCGGAGAGGTCTTCAAACGCGCCGCAAGCAAGTATTATGAACCCACGGTGTTCGGACCGCTGGCCAAAATGCTGGCGCGGATCTTGACCGCCTTTCATTGACGCGAGGTGCGGGGGACGAGATTGGACAGTGACGGCCAGCGCCGCGGGACCGGCCCGGCCGCCTGGGTTCAGGCGGGCGGATCGCGCATTGTGCGCGCTATCCGCTCCCTGCCGGGCAAGCTGCTGATCTTCTCGTTCCTGTTTGTGCTGGTCGCCGAGGTGATGATCTTCTTCCCCTCCGCGTCCAATTTCCGCACCGAATGGCTGACCTCACGCGCGGAATCCGCCCATCTGGCCGCGCTGGCCGCTGAGACCGCCGATGCGGGCGGGCTGAACGAAGACCAGGTGCGCGAATTGCTGGCCGGAGCGGACGCCATTGCTGTCGCGCGTGTGTATGGCGGGTTCAACGAGCTGGTGCTGGGCGGCGATGTGGGCGACAGCGAGATGGTGGACGCTGACCTCACCCGTGAAACCCTGATCGAGCGCCATCTGGCGCTGTGGGGCACGGTGTTCGCGTCCGAGGAGCGCTACCTCAGGATCGTCGCCGCGCCGCGCACAAGGCCGGAGGAGCAGATCAGCGTCATCGTGCCCGAGGCCGGGTTGCGCAATGACTTGCTGGCCTTCTCCGCGCGCATCGCCGGATTGTCTCTGTTCATTGCAGGCGTCACCGGCGCACTGCTCTATTTGGTGCTGATGTTCATGTTCGTGCGCCCCATGCGCCGCCTGGCGCTGGCGATCACCGCCTTCCAGCAGGACCCGGGCAATCCGGCGTTGGGCTTTACCCCGTCAGGGCGGCGCGATGAGATTGGCGAGGCCGAAACCGCGCTGGCGGCCATGCAGGACGAGGTGCGCGCCGCCTTCCGCCAGAGGGACCGGCTCGCGGCGCTGGGCGGGGCGGTGGCGCGAATCAATCATGACCTGCGCAACGTGCTGGCCAGCGCGCAGCTGATCTCCGACCGCCTGGCCATGAGCGCGGACGAGCGCGTCGCCAATATGGGCGCGCGCCTGGTGCGCGCCGTCGACCGGGGCGTAAGGCTCTGTGAGGACACGCTGAAATTCGGACGGTCGCAAGAGCGCGCGCCGGTGCTCGGCCCGGTCAATCTCAAACAAGCCCTCGACGAAGCGCTGAGCGACGCCATAGCGGTGTCGGGGGCGGCGGCCTGGGACAATCAGGTGGATGATGCGGTGACGGTTCAGGCCGATCCCGACCATGTGCACCGCATCTTCCTCAATCTCTTCCGCAACGCCATCCAGGCCATGGGAGAGGGCGGGGCGCTGAGCGCGTCGCTGGCGCGGGACGGCGATGGCGCGGTGGTGATCGCCGTGCGCGATTCCGGGCCCGGCGTGCCGGCCCATGTGCGCGAAACATTGTTCGAGCCCTTTGGACGCACTGGCGCCAAGGGCGGATCCGGGCTCGGCCTGTCCATCGCGCGCGAGCTGGCCCGCGCCATGGGCGGGGAGGTCATTCTGGCGCAAACCGGCGGCGCGGGCGCGGTGTTCGAGGTCAGCCTGCGCGCCGCGCAAGAGGCTCCACAACGCCGCGCCGAGCCGTTAAACCGCCCGGCATGAATTATCGCCACGCCTTCCATGCCGGCAATTTCGCGGACGTGCTCAAGCACGCCGTGCTCGCCCTGTGCCTGACGCATCTGACCCGCAAGGACAAGGCGCTGCGCTATATCGACACCCATGCCGGGATCGGGCGCTATGACCTGACCAGCGATGAGGCGAGGCGCAGTCCCGAATGGCAGGGCGGGGTGGCGCGCGTGCTGGACGCGGTCCGGCCGGCGGCGGTGGAGGCGGCGCTGGCGCCCTGGCTCTCCGCTGTGCGCGCGGCCAATCCCGATGGCGCGCTCACCGCCTATCCCGGCTCGCCGGATGTCGCGGCCTCGGTCCTGCGCCCTCATGACCGCATGCATCTGTGCGAGCTGCACGAGGCGGACTGCCGCACGCTGGACAAGCGCTATATCCGCGATGCGCGGGTGAAGGCTGAATGCCGCGACGGCTACAAGGCGCTGTCCGCCCTCCTGCCGCCGCGCGAGCGGCGGGGCCTGGTCATGATCGACCCGCCGTTCGAGCAGCGCGACGAGATGGCAGCCATGGCGCGCGCGGCCCGCGCCGCGCTGGAGCGCTGGCCCACCGGGACTTATATTTTCTGGCGTACGCTCAAGGATTTATGGGCCAGCGAGCGGTTTGATTCAGGGCTCGCCCAATGGCTTCTGTTCGAACAGGATTTCGAGCCTGAGAAAGTTCTGCGCGCCGATCTCTGGGTGCGTGATCTGGAGAGCGAGGGCAAGCTGGCGGGCGCGGGCGTAGTGGTGGTCAATCCGCCCCACACGCTGGAGGGCGATCTGCTGGCGCTCTTGCCCTGGCTCAGCGAGACGCTGGCGCAGGGCGACGGCGCGGGCTGGCGCCTGGATGGCGCGGTGACCGACGAGACGCTGGAGCTGGACGAAGACGCGGGGTGAGGGCGGCGGCGCAATGTGCGAAATTTTCCTAATGGTGGAAAAATCAAGATTTCTTGCGCCATAGAAGTTGTATGTGCGGGCAAGGTGGTTTAGGCCTCGTTGCAGGCTATCGGCCTGTTACATCACATTTGGGGAATCACATGAAAAATATCCAGCTAATCGCCGCCGCGGGCGCGGCGGCCCTCTTCGTGTCTGCTTGCGCCACGCCGCGCGTGGTTGAAGCGCAGCAAGCGGGCGATCGCAACCTCAGCTGCGCGGAAATCATGCAGCAGATCGACGAAGCGCGTCAGTTCGAGGAAGCAGCCCGTGATGACCGCAGCGTCAACACCACGAATGTTGCCGCGGCCGTGTTCTTCTGGCCGGCTCTGGTTGGCACCTACATGAATACCGAAGAAGCGATCGAAGCGGCCCAAGACCGCCGCGAGCACCTGAACCGCCTATACGAAAACAAGGGCTGCTAGTCAGCGCTACTTTCGCCAGTTTGAAGCGGTGCGTTGCCTCTGGCGGCGCACCGCTTCTTTTTTACCCATCACCCAGCGTATCGCCCACCCCGAACAGTTTCCCGCGCTCGGTCCAGGCGACCAGCGCGAGGGAGCCGGCTCCCATCACCACAAACCCCAGCAGGAGCGGCACGACCGTGCCGTCATACAGCCGCCCGATAATGGTCCCCAGCACGGCGCCGGAGATGGATGTGACGGCCCCGTAAAGGGCAGCGACCGTGCCGGCGCGTTCGCCGGCGGGCTCCATGACCAGGGCGGAGAAATTGGCGCCCATCATGGCGAACAGCATGAGCCCGCCGCCCAGCAGCGTGTAGTAGAGCCAGAAAGGCGGCTGGCCGGCCAGGGCGATCAGGAGATGGACCAGATTGATCACGATGAACGCCGCCAGCGCCACGTGTGAAATACGCCGCATGCCCAGCCGGCGCACGATGCGGGCATTGATGATATTGGCGCCCGCCAGCCCCAGCGCCACCGCGCCGAACGCCACCGGGAACCAGGCGCCCAGGCCATAGAGCTCGGCCATCACCTGTTCGGATGTGGCGATGAAGGCGAACAGCGCCCCGAAAATCAAAGCCGCCGCCAGCATGTATCCCAGCGTCACCCGGTGGCGGGCGGCCAGAGCGTAATTGCGCGCCGCCGACGCCCAGCTCAGCGTGATGCGATGCTCGACGCGCAGGGTCTCCGGCAGGCGCAGCGCCATCCAAAGCATCAGCCCGCCGCCCAGCACAAACAGGGCGGCGAAAATCGCCTGCCAGGGCGCCACGAACAGGATGAGCTGGCCCAGGCCCGGC
The DNA here is from genome assembly GCA_027627685.1 of Hyphomonadaceae bacterium ML37. Taxonomy (NCBI): domain Bacteria; kingdom Pseudomonadati; phylum Pseudomonadota; class Alphaproteobacteria; order Hyphomonadales; family Hyphomonadaceae; species Hyphomonadaceae bacterium ML37. The sequence goes on along the minus strand of CP091241.1, from coordinate 1,866,952 downwards.
GCCAGAATGGGCGCGATCATGAACACGGTCATGGCGAATGACATGATCTCGGCCATGCGCCGTCCTGCCACCAGATCACGCACCACGGCCACCGCGACGACGCGGGTTGCGGCTGCGGCTACGCCCTGAAGGAAGCGCGCGGCCACCATCAGCCCCATGTCCGGCGCGCCGATGCACAGGGCGGTGGCGGCGAGATAGGCGATCAGCGCGCCCAGCAGCACGCGCCGGCGCCCCAGTGAGTCGGCCAGCGGGCCGAAAGCGAGCTGCGCCGCGCCAAAGCCCAGCATGTAGGCCGTGATGATCAGCTGGCGTTCATTGCCCGGCGCACCCAGCGCCGCGCCCACCTCGCCCATGGCGGGCAGGATGATGTCGATGGACAGGGCGTTCAGCGCCATCAGACCGCCCACCATGGCGATGAGCTCCACCGTCGTCAGCGACGGGCGCTTGGGATCAGGAGAGGTCAGGCGCACTGATTGGCGGCCTCCGGTCGCGCGCCACAAGAAACAGGGGAGGGCGCTGGTGAGGTTGTATGCATTTCGTCAATGACAACAAGTCAAATGGTCTGTCCGCCATGCGGCGCGTCAGTAGTCCGGATCGCCGTCCCAAGGCCAGCCCGGCGGGTAGCCCTCTGGAATCGCACCGGGAAACGCCGCCGGGCGTTTCTCAAGAAAGCTCATCACGCCTTCCACCGCGTCCGGGCTCATGCCCCGGTGCAATATGGCGCGGCTTTCCAGCCGGTGCGCCTCCATGGGGTGGGACGCACCCAGCATGCGCCACAACAGGCGCCGGTTCATCGCCACCGACACCGGCGCTGCGCCGTTCACAAAGCGAAGCGCGCGCTCGCGCGCCAGTTCCATGACGCCGTCTGGCGTATCGGCCAGCGCGCTGACGAGGCCGGTTTCCAGCGCCTCTTCGGCCATAAAGGTACGCCCCGACAGGCCCCAGTCCAGCGCCGTCTCCACCCCCACAATGCGCGGCAGGAACCAGCTGGCGCAGCCATCCCAGGCGATGCCGCGCTTTGTGAACGGGTAGGCGAATTTGGCGCCCTTCAGCCCGATGCGCGCATCCATGGGCAGGATCATGGTCGCGCCAATGCCCACCGACGCGCCGTTGATGGCGGCCACCACCGGCTTCTGGCTGTCAAAGATGCGCAGGTTCAGCATGCCGCCGGAATCACGCCATTTCGGATCGCGGTCGTCCAGGGTGCCGCTGGCATTGGCCTGGGACACGGCGTTGAAGGTTTCAGCCCCCGTCGACAAATCCGCCCCGGCGCAAAACGCCTTGCCCGCGCCGGTCACGATGACGGCGCGGACGGCTGCATCTGCGTCGGTTTCGTCAAACGCGGCGCGCAATTCCTCGCCCATCACCAGCGTGAAAGCGTTCATCGCCTCTGGCCGGTTCAGCGTGATGACCGCCAGCGGCCCGTCGCGGTTCAAGGTGATGGTCGTACGGCCCATGCAACCCCCCCTAAGGTGTCATGTCGTGGTCTGGTTGGGACGCCAACCTAGAGCGCGAACGCGCCCGCGCAAACCCGTCCGGCGCCGCAGCAGGGGCGGGGATAGTGGTATTCAGCCGGGCGGGACAGGGCGGGGGACAGGCGCGCCGGGGCGGGGGCGCGAAAAAGGGGGATAGACGGCCGGCCTGCGGGGTCAGGAGGCGCGCCTTGACCGCAGTGTCACTGGATCGCCTTGGACTGGCCGCCATCCACCACCAGCGAGGCGCCGGTGACCCAGCGCGCGCGGCGCGAGGCGAGCCAGACGGCGGCGTCGGCCACTTCCTCGGGCGTGCCCAGCCGGCCGAACGGAATGCCCGCCTTGACCATGTTGTAGAGCGCGGGCTGGTGCTGGCGGATCATCTCCCATCCGCCGCCGGGAAACTCGATGGAGCCGGGCAGGAGCGCGTTGACCCGGATGCCGTTGGGCCCCTCGATGCCGGCCAGTTTCTTGGCGTAGGCGTTGAGCGCCGCCTTGGCCGAGGTGTAGGCGTAATCGTCCATCGGGGCCGCCTCGATGCCCGAAATGGACGAGGTGAAGATGATCACGCCTTCGCCCTGTTGGCGCATGCCGGGCAGGAAGGCGTCCACCAGGCGCACGGCGCCCATCAGGTCCACTGACAGGCTGGCGTCCCAGCTGGAGCGCTCGGGCGTGACGGCGAGCGCGGAGGCGTTGCTGATCACGATATCCACCCGGCCAAAGCGCGCCAGCGCCGCCTTGGCGAGCGCCGCCACCGATGCATCGTCCGCCACGTCGCAGCTATGGGCGAGCGTTTCAGCGCCGCTGTCTTCAATCTGGCGCGCCGCCGCGTTCAGGGCGTCAGCCCCGCGTGCGGCCAGAACGAGCTTCGCGCCTTCCTCGGCCAGTCCTTTGGCGATCGCCAGCCCGATGCCCCGGCTGGCCCCGGTGACCAGCGCCACCTTGCCTGTCAAACCCAGATCCATGATGTCCCCCTTTGCCAAACCCGGGCGTGATGTTCGCGTGCGCATGCCAGAGAGTCCAGCCGGGGCGGGGCGCCGCCCAAGCCCGGGCGGGTCTGGCTAGCCTTCTGGGAACAGCGCCGCGAAGAAGGCGTTCTGGTCGCCGGTTCCGCCGAATTTCACGATCACCAGCCCTTCGGACGGAATGAGGTGCATTTGCATGTTGAACGCGCCCCAGGCCACCACCAGGTCCGGCGGCGCCGCGGGGAGGGCGCGGCCTGTGGATGGCATGTGAACCAGCACTTCGTTTGGCAGCACGTCGCGCGTGGCGTTGAAGCTGTCCTCCACATCACGGTTCAGCCAGAAGCCCAGGCCGTAGCCCAGATAGGCGGGCGTGGCGTAGTGCAGGCAGCGCCGGACCGACGCGCGCGTCATGAGACGCTGGCCGCCGAATACGCCGTCATCCAGCATGAGCTGGCCAAAGCGCGCCCATTCGCGCGCCGTCATGCGGGCCCCGGCGGAGAAATTCGGATTGCCGTTCCGGTCGCGGTTCCAGTCCGGCGCAGCGCCGATGGGCGCGAGAATGCGCGCGTCGAGATAGTCGGCTGGATCAAGCCCGCCCGTGATCGCGCCGTCAGGGCCGCGCAGGCCCCCGGTGCGCAGTTCGAACAGCGCGGCGAAGGCCTGAAACCCGCTGCGGCCATAGAGGGCGTCGCGGTCGGCGCGGTAGATTGGCGTGGCGTCGAGGGCTTCGCTGTAGCTGTCGATGCCAGACAGATCGCCCATGGGCTGGCCGGGCGGCAGGCCATGGGACAGGGCGATCAGGTCGCGTCCGCGAATGTCCTGCTTCACCCAGCTTTCGGGATCGCTGCCGTCCGGCGCCCAGGCGGCAATGCCGGCGAAGGCGTAATCGTCGGGGTTGAACAGGCCGTCATCGCGCGCGGCGCCGGCCAGCAGACAGGCAAAGCTCTTCGTACCCGAATTGAGCACCTCGCGCCGGTTTGCAGCGCCGAAACCCTGATAGGCCTCGTGCAGCACCTCGCCGTCGCGCATCACCAGCAGGGCCCGGGCGCCCGAGGCGAAGGCCTGCGCCGCTGCGGCGCTGATGTCCAGGGGGCGGGGCGCGGCGTCCGGATCCGGCGCGGCCAGCGCTGCGGAGGTGGCGCCGGCGGGAATTCCGTCCAGTGTCTCGAAGCTCAGAAAGACCCTGGCGATATCGGGCAGAAGCGGCGTGCCCAGGCGCTCATCGCCCTGGGCGAAAACGGTGAAGGTGCGCGCCGCGCCGGGATCGAAATCCAGCTCCAGCGCCGCCGATGCCGGCTGCAGGCAACCCCCGTCTGCCGCCGTTTCGCAGACCGTCAGCTCCACCGGCCATCGATACACGCCGGTCCCGGGCCGCACGATCAGGCGCGAGGGCGCTCCGATATTGAGCGCCGCGACCGCCATGGCGCCCCGGCGCGCCGGGGAATCGGCGCGCAGCACGCCGTCGCCGCTGGCGGTCGCCGCTATGGCGATGACATCGGGGCCGGGCGCGGCGGTGGCGGTCAGGCGCACGGTATTAGCCCCGGCGGTGACCGGAGCGCGGCCCTCGGCGCAGACAAAGGCCAGGCCGATCTCGCGTGCGGCGATCACGCCGGAGGTTTCAAGGGTGACGAGGAAGGTCTGGGCGGCGCCGGCCGGTATGTCCACGGGCGCGCCGGGCGATCCGGTCAGGACATTCGCGGCGCCCGTGGTCTGGAACGTCACTGACACCGGCACGGCGCCCGAATAGCCCGTGTCCAGCTCCACCCGGCAGGCGGTGGCGTCCGTGCTCCCTGAATTGAGCAGCGTGGCGAAGACGGTGGCCGGCTCGCCCGCCTCCACCGCCCGCGTGGTGGGCAGGGTGGCCGCGGCGAGGCGCACTTGCGCCTGTGCGGGCGCGCTGGCAGCCGCCAGCGGCGCGGCGAGGCAGAAGGCGGCGATGGCGCGCCGGATCATCGTCGTCTCCGTCATGGCTGAGTCTGTTACGCGCCGCGCCGCGCGGTTCCGTCGGCCCCGGCCCGGGTTTTGGCCGCCCGCGCGCCCTTCTTACACTGTCGCCGGACGCCGCTGCCCGGACAAGCGGCTTGATGGTGCCGCCCCCGCCGCCCCTTCACCTTGCGCCGCAACACGGTGATTGCTACTCGACGTGTCAGCCTGTTCACTGACGTCCGCCCCGATTTTTCCGGAGACCCGCCCATGCCGGTGACCCCTGACGACGTGCGCCGCATCGCCAAGCTGGCGCGCATCGCCGAGCCTGCCGACCGTATCGACGCCCTGACCGGCGAGCTCAACGGCATTCTCAAATGGGTGGAGCTGCTTGATGAGGTCGATGTTTCCGATGTCGAGCCCATGAGCACGGCGGTCCAGACGCCGCTGCCCCTGCGCGATGACGCGGTCACCGATGGCGGCGTGCGCGACTCAATCCTGAAAAACGCGCCGAAAGCCGAAGAAGGCTTTTTCGTCGTTCCCAAGAGCGTGGAGTAGGCGCGCATGACCGATTTCTCCTCCCTCACCCTGCACGAGGCCTTCGAGGGCCTGCGCGCCAAAAAATTCTCCGCTGTGGAGCTGGCTGAAGCGACGGTGGCGGCGGCGGAGGCCGCGCAGGGGCCGCTCAACTGCTTCACCTCCATCGATGGGGACCGCGCGCTGGACATGGCGCGCGCCAGCGATGCGCGCCTGGCCAAGGGCGAGGGCGGGGCGCTGGAAGGCGTGCCGGTGGCGATCAAGGATCTGTTCGCGGTGAGGGGCGTGGAGACCACGGCCTCGTCCAATATCCTGAAAGGTTTCAAGCCGGAGTACGAATCCACCGTTACGCAGAATTTGTGGGACGCTGGGGCAGTTTACTTCGCCAAGACCGCCATGGACGAGTTCGCCATGGGCTCGTCCAATGAGACCGCGGCCACCGGACCGGTGGTCAATCCGTGGCGGGCAAAGGGCTCTGACGCCAAGCTGACGCCGGGCGGGTCCTCGGGCGGGTCGGCCGCGGCGCTCGCCGCCGGGATCAGCTATGGCGCCACGGGCACTGACACGGGCGGCTCGATCCGCCAGCCCGCCGCGTTCGCCGGCCTGGTGGGCGTGAAGCCGACCTACGGCCGCTGCTCGCGCTGGGGCGTGGTGGCGTTCGCCAGCTCGCTGGACCATCCCGGCCCGTTCGCCAAGACGGTGAAGGATGCGGCTCTGCTGACCCAGGTCATGTCGAGCCACGACCCGAAGGATTCCACCTCGCTGGCCAGCGAGGTTCCGGATTTTGCCGCGGCGGCGGATCGCCCGATCAAGGGCCTGCGCATCGGCATCCCGAAGGAATACCGCGTTGACGGCATGCCCGGCGAGATCGAGACGCTGTGGCGCGAGGGCGCCGAATGGCTCAAAGCCCAGGGCGCCGAAATCGTCGATATCTCCCTGCCCATGACGCAGTACGCCTTGCCGGCCTATTACATCATCGCCCCGGCGGAAGCTTCGTCGAACCTTGCGCGCTATGACGGTATGCGCTTTGGCGCACGGGTGGAGGGGGCCGACCTCACCGAGACCTACGAGAAGACGCGCGCCGCCGGTTTCGGCAAGGAGGTGCAGCGCCGCATCCTGATTGGCACTTATGTGTTGTCGGCAGGATATTATGATGCGTACTATCTCAAGGCGCTGAAAGTTCGCCGGCGCATCTATGAAGACTTCACGCAGGCTTTTGAAAAAGTGGACGCCATCCTCACCCCCGCCACGCCCAGCGCCGCGTTCGAGATCGGGTCCAAGGCCAAGGCCGACCCCATCGAGATGTATCTCAATGACATTTTCACCGTCACCGCCAATATCGCCGGCATCCCGGCCATGAGCGTGCCCGCGGGCCTGGACAAGGACGGCCTGCCGCTGGGCCTGCAGGTGATCGCCCCGGCGCTGGACGAGGAAACCATGTTCGCCGTCGCCGGCGCGCTGGAACGCGCCGCCGGGTTCACGGCCAAAGCGGATAAGTGGTGGTGATCGGGCGGGCGTCATGACCCTCGTCCGCTTCCTCATCCCCGCTTTCGGGCTTCTGGCCATTCTGGGCGCGCTGATGGCCAGCGGGCACATGGGCGAGTCCGGCTGGTTGCTGGCGGTAGGCATTACCCTGATTGTGACGGGGGCGGTGGGCGTGCTGAACGTCATCTTCTTCCGGCGGCTCAAAGCGGCGTTGGACCGCATGGCGGACGAGCAACGCGAGGAGCGGTGAGACCCGCTGCGCATGCCTTGTTCTCGCAGGCCGGGCGGGCTAAGGGTCGAAGCTGATCACGCCCCCCATACGGACACGCCGCCGCCATGCGCCTCAGCCGATTTCTGCTTCCCGTCCTGAAAGAAACACCCGCCGACGCGAAGATCGTCTCGCACCGGCTGATGCTGCGTTCGGGCATGATCCGCCAGGAGGCGGCGGGGATTTATTCCTGGCTGCCGCTGGGGCTGCGGGTGTTGCGCAAGATCGAGGCAATCGTCCGCGAGGAGCAGAACCGCGCCGGCGCTATCGAGATTCTGATGCCGACGCTTCAGCCCGCCGATCTGTGGCGCGAGAGCGGGCGCTATGAGGCCTATGGCGACGAGATGCTGCGCATCGTCGACCGCCACAAGCGCGACCTGCTGTACGGACCCACAAACGAGGAGATGGTGACCGCCATCTTCCGCAATTATTGCAAGTCCTACAAGGATTTGCCGAAAAACCTCTATCACATCCAGTGGAAGTTCCGCGACGAGACCCGGCCCCGCTTCGGCGTCATGCGCGGACGAGAGTTCCTGATGAAGGACGCCTATTCGTTCGACTTGGACGAGGCGTCGGCGCGCGCGGCCTATAACCGCATGTTCATCGCCTATCTCAACACGTTCGCGCGCATGGGGCTCAAAGCCGTGCCGATGCGCGCCGACACCGGGCCGATTGGCGGCGATCTGAGCCATGAATTCATCATTCTGGCCGAGACCGGCGAGAGCGAAGTGTTCTGCGACAGCGCGCTGGTGGAGATGGGCGCGCCGGGTCTGGACGTCGATTTTGACGGCGATCTGCAGGCGCTGGTCGATCAGCGCACCGCGCTCTACGCCGCCACCGAAGACATGCACGATGCCGCCCGCTTCGAGGCCGAGACGCCGCAAGAGCGCCGCTTGTCGGCGCGCGGGATCGAGGTGGGTCATATCTTCTATTTCGGGACCAAGTATTCTGATCCCATGAAGGCCTTCGTCACCCATCCCGACGGTCAGGACCGGGCGGTGCACATGGGCTCTTACGGGGTGGGCGTGTCGCGGCTTCTGGGCGCCATCATCGAGGCCCATCATGACGAGGCGGGGATTGTCTGGCCCGACGCCGTGGCGCCGTTCGGGGCGGGGATCATCAATCTCAAAGCCGGCGATCCGGACACCGATGCGGCCTGCGCGCAGGCCTATGACGCGCTGTCGCTGGCCGGGCTTGATCCGCTGCTGGACGATACGGGCGACCGGCCGGGCGCCAAGTTCGCCTCCATGGATCTGATCGGTCTGCCCTGGCAGCTGGTGATCGGCCCGCGCGGGGTGAAAGAAGGCAAGGTGGAGCTCAAACGCCGCGCCACCGGCGAGCGCGTGGAGCTGAGCCTGCAAGATGCCGTCGCGCGGATCGTGGAGGCCAGCACCGCATGAGCGCCGCGCCGGACACAGAGCGGGCGCCAAGCGGGGCGAATGCGGGCGGGGCCGGGCCGTTCAGCAGCTTCGAATTCATGCTCGCGTTCCGCTATCTGCGCGCCCGGCGCCAGCAGGCCGGCGTGACGCTGGTGGCGACCATTTCCTTTGTCGGGATCATGCTGGCGGTGACCGCCCTGATCGCTGTCATGTCGATCATGAATGGCTTCCGCCACGAGCTGCTGACCCGGCTTCTGGGCGTGCAGCCCCATGTTTATGTCCAGCTGGCCTCCGACATGAACAGCCAGACCAGCGATCTGGCCGACGCCATCGCCGCCCTGCCCGGCGTGCGTCAGGCGGGGCCTGTGACGCTGGGCCAGGCGCTTGTGACGTCGGCGCGCGGGCAGGCGGCGTTCGCGCAGGTCAATGGGGTGCGCGCCTCGGATTTCGCCAATTTTGACATTGTCACCGGCGCGGGCGGCGTCGCGGAGGCGGGCGGCGGGCTGGTGTCCGGGACGGCGGAGGGCTTTGGCGAGGGCCGCAATGGCGGCGACATTATTGTCATCGGCTCGGCCATGGCCGCGCGCCTCGGCGTCTCGGCGGGCGATGATGTAACGCTGGTGACGCCGCGCGGCGCTCAGACCGCGCTGGGCGTGGCGCCGCGATCGAAGACCTATCTGGTGGGCGGCGTCATCACGGTGGGCGTGCAGGATCTTGATTCCATCCTCGTCTACATGCCGATTGAACAGGCCGCCCTGTTCTTCAACCGGTCGTCAGCCGGGGACTATATCGATGTGCGCCTTGACAATCCCGACGCGCCCGAAGCGGTCATCGCGCGCATCAACGCGCTGGCGCCGCCCGCCACGGTGGTGTTCGATTGGCGCGTGGAGAACGCCGCCTTCTGGAACGCGCTGCAGGTGGAGCGCATCGCCATGCGGCTCATCCTGTCGATTATTGTGGCCATTGCGGCGCTCAACATCATTTCCGGCGTGGTCATGCTGGTGAAAAACAAGACGCGCGACATCGCCATTTTGCGCACCATGGGCGCCACGCGCGGCGCGGTGATGCGTATCTTCCTGATTGCGGGCGCGACCATCGGCTCGTTCGGGACGCTGTGCGGGATTGTGCTGGGACTGATCTTCGTGGCGTGCATCGGCCCGATCCAGGACGGGATTGCGCTCCTGACCGGCGTCAACATCTTCGATCCCACCGTCTACAAGCTCTACCGCCTGCCCGCGCGGGTGGACTGGACCGAAGTGGTGTTCGTCTCGGTGTGGGGCTTCGCCATGGCGCTCCTGGCCACGCTCTTCCCCAGCTGGCGGGCCGGGCGCATCGATCCGGTGGAGGCGCTGCGCAATGAGTGAGCCGGTATTGTCCATCCGCGCCCTGACGCGCGTCTACGAGACCGGGGCCGAGCGCCTGGAAGTCCTGTCGGGCGCCGATCTCGACCTCTATCCCGGCGAGCTGGTCGGGCTGGTCGGGCCGTCCGGCTCGGGCAAGTCCTCGCTCCTGCATGCTGCAGCGCTGCTGGAGACGCCGACCTCGGGTCAGGTCTTCATCGCCGGGCAGGACGGGCTCGCCCTGCCAGAACGCGCGCGCACGGCCTTGCGCCGGCGCGAGATTGGCTTTGTGTACCAGTTCCACCACCTCCTGCCCGAGCTCAACGCGCTGGAGAATGTCGCCCTGCCGCTGCGTATTGCGGGCAGGGGCGTGCGCGAGGCCCATGAGGCGGCGCGCGTTCGCCTTGAATCCCTCGGACTCGGCGGGCGGCTCACCCACCGCCCAGGGCAGCTGTCCGGCGGCGAGCAGCAGCGCGTGGCGATCGCCCGGGCGCTCGTCAATAATCCGCACGTGGTGCTGGCCGACGAGCCCACGGGCAATCTCGATCCGGCCCATTCCGACCAGGTCTTCGACGCCCTGGCTGTCGCCTGCCGCGAAGCCGGCGCAGCCGCGCTGATCGCCACCCACAATCTGGCGCTGGCCGCCCGCATGGACCGGGTGGTGACGGTGGAGCAGGGCCGGTTGACGGCGTGGACGGCCGAGAGCTGAGCCGTTTTGTCTTGCGATTTGGGCTGCCTGAACCCGCTTTTGCGGGCTGAGCAGGCGCGCCAACCCCCGGATTTTCCACAGCTTTGCGAATCATTTTGGCGCCAGCACGATTCGCGCTTGACGCGGAGAACAAAAGGCGAAAATATAGGGAGGAACAAAACGCGAATAGCCGCTGAATGCGGCGCGCCACCAGAAGGATGCCTGCCATGCGCCACGCTCTTGAAGACATCGCCTCGGCTGCGGTCATCGCCGGTTTCGTCACCCTCGCGCTCGCCGTCTCCGCCGCAATGGCGGGGTGAGGGCTGAGCGCGCCGGGCTGACCGCATCGCCCGGCTGCGTCTAGAGTGGGCGGCGTTGCGAATCCCGCCGCGCGGAGACGGATCCATGAGCCAGCGCCCTTTTGTCCATTTGCGTGTGCGCTCGCCCTATTCTCTGCTGGAAGGGGCGCTGCGCATCGGCGAAATCGCCGAATTATGCCGCACCCACGACATGCCCGCCGCAGCGCTGACCGACACCAATAATCTGTTCGGCGCGCTGGAATATTCAGAATACCTGTCTGACGCCGGCGTGCAGCCGATCATCGGGTGTACGCTCTCGGTCCAGATCGCCGAGCCCAGGCCCGGTGATCGCGGCGGCCCTGACGGCACGCTGGTCCTGCTGGCCCAGAGCGAGGCGGGCTACGCCAATCTGATGGCGCTGTCCTCGTCCGCCTTTCTCGACATCCAGCAGCCCGATCCGCCCCATGTGCGCCTCGACGCCGTGCTGGCGCGCGCCGAGGGACTGATCTGTCTGACCGGTGGCCATGACGGGTTGATCAATCGTCTGGTCTGCGCCGGGCGCGCGGGGCCGGCGGACGCGCTGCTGGACCAGCTGGCCGAGGCGTTCGGCGATCGCCTGTATCTGGAGCTGCAGCGCCATGGCCGGCCCGATGATCTGACGGCGGAGGATTATGTCATCGATCGCGCCTACGCGCGCGGCCTGCCGCTGGTCGCCACCAACGAGCCTTTCTTTGCGCGGCCCGAGCAGCACAGCGCCCATGACGCGCTCCTGTGCATCGCGGGCGGCGCCTATGTCAGCCAGACCGACCGGCGCACGGTGACGCCCGAGCACTATTTCAAATCCGGCGCCGAGATGGCCGCGCGCTTCGCCGATCTGCCCGAAGCGCTGGACGCCACGATGGAGATCGCCCGGCGCTGCGCCGTGCGGGTGCACACGGCGGCGCCCATATTGCCGCGCTTTCCCACCGAGGGCGGACGCGACGAGGCTGAGGAGCTGGGCGCGCGCGCCCGCGCCGGGCTGGAGGCGCGCCTGGCGCGCAATGAACCGGCCGCGCCGCGCGAGACCTATGAGGCGCGCCTGGCCTTCGAGCTCGACGTCATCGGCAAGATGGGCTTTCCCGGCTATTTCCTGATCGTGTCGGACTTCATCCAGTGGGCCAAGGCCGAGGGGATTCCTGTAGGGCCGGGCCGGGGCTCGGGCGCAGGCTCGCTTGTGGCCTGGGCGCTGACCATCACCGATCTCGATCCGCTGCGCTTTGGATTGCTGTTCGAGCGCTTCCTCAATCCAGAGCGCGTGTCGATGCCCGACTTCGATATCGACTTCTGTCAGGACCGGCGCGGCGAGGTGATCCGCTACGTCCAGAAGCGCTATGGCGCTGACCGGGTGGCGCAGATCATCACCTTCGGCACGCTGCAGGCGCGCGCCGTGGTGCGCGATGTAGGCCGGGTGCTGCAGCTGCCCTTCGGTCTGGTCGACCGCATCGCCAAGCTGGTGCCCGCCAATCCGGCGGCGCCCGTGACGCTCGCCCAGGCCATGGACACAGAGCCCAAGCTGCAGGCGCTGCGCGATGAAGATCCCATGGTGGCGCGCCTCATCGAGGTGGCGTTGCAGCTGGAAGGGCTCAACCGCAACGCCTCCACCCACGCCGCCGGGGTGGTGATCGGCGACCGGCCCCTGACCGAGCTGGTGCCGCTCTATCTCGATCCGCGCGCGGATTTGCCCGCCACCCAGTTCAACATGAAATGGGTCGAGCCGGCGGGCCTTGTGAAATTCGACTTTTTGGGCCTCAAAACCCTCACCGTCATTCAGCGTGCGCTGGACTATATCGAGGGCGCCGGGGCGGAGCGGCCCGATCTGGAAGCCCTGAGCTTTGATGATCCGGCCACGTTCGAATTGATGGCGGCGGGCGCGTCCATCGGCGTGTTCCAGCTGGAAAGCTCGGGCATGCGCGACACGCTGCGCAAGGTGAAGCCGGACACCATTGAGGACGTGATCGCCCTGATCTCGCTCTACCGCCCCGGTCCGATGAAGAATATCGACAGCTTCGTGGACCGGAAATTTGGCCGCGCCGAGCTTGACTATCTCCACCCCGATCTCGAACCGGTGCTCAAAGAGACCTACGGCATTATCGTCTATCAGGAACAGGTGATGCAAATCGCCCAGATCCTGTCGGGCTATTCGCTGGGCGAGGCCGATCTGTTGCGCCGGGCCATGGGCAAGAAGAAGAAAGAGGAGATGGACCAGCAGCGCGTCCGCTTCCTCGAGGGCGCGAAAGAGCGCGGCGTGCCGCCGGTGCGCGCGGCCTTCATCTTCGATCTGGTCAATGAATTCGCCGGCTACGGCTTCAACAAGTCCCACGCCGCCGCCTATGCCGTGATTGCCTATCGCACCGGCTGGCTGAAAGCCAATCACCCTGTGGCCTTCATGGCCGCGTTGATGAGTCTCGACCGCACCAATACCGACAAACTCGCCGTGTTCTTCCAGGAAGCGCGGCGCATGGGCATCGAGGTGCGCCCGCCTGACGTCAATCGCTCCGAGGCTGATTTCTCAGTGGAGGGCCAAGCGGTGCGCTATGGCCTGGGCGCGGTGCGCAATGTGGGATTCTCGGCCATGGAGCATGTGCGTGCCGTGCGCGCCGAGGGCGGGCCGTTCCGCGATCTGTTTGATTTTGCAGGCCGCGTTGATCCGCGTCTGGTGAACAAGCGCGCGTTTGAAAATCTCGCCCGCGCCGGAGCGTTCGACAGTCTGGAGCCCGACCGCGCCCAGGCGCTGGCGGCTGCCGAAACCCTGCTGGCCTACGCCCAGACCGCTCACGCTGAACGTGAAAGCGATCAGGCCTCGCTGTTCGGCGGGCCTGCTTCCGGGGCGGCGCAAGCTCTGGAGCGTCCGCGCCTGCCGCCGCGCGAGGCTTGGGACCCTGTGCGCCGGCTGGATGAAGAATTATCAGCGGTGGGCTTCTATCTGTCGGGCCATCCGCTGGACGATCTGCGCGACGGGCTGGCGCGGCGCGGCGTGGTTCTGTTCGCCGATCTGCCCGCCCGCGTGGCCGACGGCGCCAAGGCGGCGCGCATGGCCGCCATCGTGCGCCGGCGCCAGGAAAAGGTGTCGCGCCGCTCAGGCGAGAAATTCGCCTTCCTCACCCTGTCCGACCCATCGGGCGAGTTCGACGTGCTGGTGCCGCCCAAAATCCTGTTCTCGGTGCGCGATCTCATCGAGCCGGGCTGCGCCGTGATCTCGGCCATGAAGATTGAAGAGAATGAAGAAGGCCTGCGCCTGATCATGGAGAGCGCCGAGGCCATCAACACCGCCGCGGTCGAGGCGGACGGGCGGGGCCTGCGCATCCATCTTGACGGGCCGTCGGCGCTGGCCGGGCTGCCCGCGCGCCTGGAGCATTCGCTGGCGCGGCCCGGACCGCGCGGCAAGGTGCATCTCATTGTGCCGCTGGCCGACGGGCGCCGGGCCGAGCTGCGCCTGCCCGGCGAACATGGCGTGGACCCGGTGGCGCGCGCCGCCTTCAAGGCCCTCGACGGCGTGGCGGAGGTCGAGCTGATATGACGTGGCGCGGGCGCCATCTCTCCCCAAGGCCAGCCCCTCTGCGCCTGCAGCGCGGGGGCGCCGCGGGCCGTGCTGTCATGGTATCTCTCCGCGCTCATGCACAGTTTTGCGCCGCCCGTGCGCGCAGCGCTGACACGCCAGGAGAGGTCGCCCATGCCTGAAGACCGGCCTGCAAACACCGCCCCCGCCGCAGCGGCGCGCCCCAAGACGGCGCCGGCCGCTTTGGCCACGCCGCATCCGCGCGCGTTTGGCGCGGTTAACTGGCTGGGGCTGTGGACGCTCTACAAGAAGGAGGTGCGCCGCTTTTTGAAGGTGCATTTCCAGACGGTGCTGGCGCCGGTGGTCACCTCGCTCCTGTTCATGATCGTGTTCTCGCTGGCCATCGGCGCCCAGCGCGGCGAGATACTCGGCGTGGCCTATGCCAGCTTCCTGGCGCCGGGCCTGGTCATGCTGGGCGTGCTCAACAACGCCTTCGCCAATTCATCCTCCTCGCTCATCGGGGCGAAGATGATGAACAACACCACAGACTTCCTGATGCCGCCTTTGTCACCGGCAGAGCTCGCTGCCGCTTTCATCGGCGGCGCCGTGACGCGCGGCGTGCTGGTGGGCGTGGCCACTGCGGTGTGCATCGCGCCGTTTGTCGACATGAGCGTGGCGCATCCCTGGGCGGTGGCCTATTTCGGCCTATCGGCGGCGCTGATGATGGGCGTGATCGGGGTGATGGCGGGGCTGTGGGCGGAGAAGTTTGATCATCTCGCCGTGGTGACCAATTTCATCATCCTGCCGCTCGCCTTCCTGTCGGGCACTTTCTACTCGGTGGAAATCCTGCCCGAGCCTTTCTACACCATCAGCCATATCAACCCTGTCTTCTTCCTGATCGACGGGTTCCGGTACGGGTTTATCGGGGCGGGCGACAGTCATCTGGGGCTCGGCATGGCGGTGACGGCGGGGCTCAATCTGGTGCTGATCACGTCATGCTATCTGCTATTGCGCTCGGGCTGGCGCTTGAAGAGCTGAGGCGAAGGGGCCTAGATCAGGGCTGAATTTTTGAACCTGGGGGCTTTTGCGCATGGCCAGACCGTTGATGGATACCTATTCGCCGCCCGATATCGATTTCGAGCGGGGCGAGGGGGTATATCTCCATGCGCGCGGCGGCGCGCGCTATCTCGATTTTATCTCCGGCATCGCCGTGAACGGGCTTGGCCATTGCCACCCGGCCGCTGTAGCGGCGCTCAAAGCGCAGGCCGGGACGCTATGGCATACCTCGAACATGTTCCGCGTGCCCGGCCAGATCGAACTGGCGGACAAGTATTGCCGCGACAGCTTCGCTGACCGGGTGTTCTTCACCAATTCAGGCACTGAGGCGATGGAGTGCGCGCTGAAAACCGCGCGCCATTACCATTTCGCCAATGGCCGCCCGGACCGCTACCGCATCATCACCTTCACCGGCGCCTTCCATGGCCGCACCTTCGGGGCGATCAATGCGGGCGGCAATCCGGCCTATCTCGAAGGCTTCGGACCGCGCATGGAGGGATTTGACCAGGTCCCCTTCGGCGATCACGAGGCGCTCAAAACCGCTGTCACCGAGGAAACCGCGGCCATCCTGGTCGAGCCGGTGCAGGGCGAGGGCGGCGTGCGCGCCATCCCCGATGTCTGCCTGCGTGGGCTTCGTGAGTTGTGCGATGATCACGGGCTTTTGCTGATCTATGACGAGGTGCAGTGCGGCGCCGGGCGCACCGGCAAGCTGTGGGCCCATGAGTGGGCCGGTTCCGCTGCGCCCGACATCATGGCCGTGGCCAAGGGCGTGGGCGGGGGCTTTCCCATGGGCGCGTGCCTGACCACCGATGCGGCGGGCGCGCATATGAAAGTGGGCACGCACGGGTCCACCTTTGGCGGCAATCCGCTGGCCATGGCGGTGGGCAACGCCGTCTATGACGAACTGACCCGGGACGGCTTCCTCGATCACGTCAACGCCATCTCCAACACGCTGCGCCAGCAATTGTCGGGTCTGGTGGATGCGCATTCGCATAAGGTGGCGGAGCTGCGCGGGCGCGGCCTGCTGATCGGGCTGAAGCTGAAAGACGGCTTTGTGAACAAGGATCTGGCCGCCCATGCGCGCGCCAATCACCTGTTGATGGGCGCGGCCGGGGATAATGTGGCGCGTCTGGCGCCGCCGCTGATCATTGACGAAACCCATGTGCGCGAGGCCGTGGCGGCGCTGGATGCGGCGCTCACCGCGCTGGAGCCGCAATGATGCGCCCCGTTGCGCCAGGCGAGGCTGGCGCGGGTGATGATCGCGTCATCAGCTTCCAGCTGGAGGGCCGCCCCGTGCGCGGGCGCATGGTGCGTCTGGGCGCGGCGGCGGACGAGATTCTGTCCGCCCACGCCTATCCTGACAGCGTCGCGCGCTTGGTGGGCGAAGCGGCCTTGCTGGTGGTGCTGATCGGGGATTCGCTCAAATTTGACGGCAAGCTGATCATTCAGGCCAGCGGGCCGAGTTCGGGCGGGCGCCAGATCGAGGGCGAGGGCGCGGTGTCCTTCGTGGTGGCCGATTTCGTCCCGGGCGAGGGCGTGCGCGCCTACGCCAAATACGATGCCGAGCGTGTGGCCGCGCTGGAAGCCGAGGGCAAGGCCGGCGCGCGCGATCTGCTGGGCGGCGAGGGCCATTTCGCCATGACGCTGGATCCCGGTCCGGGCATGGAGCGCTATCAGGGCCTGACCCTGATCACCGGCGACACGTTGGCCGACAGCGCGGAACATTATTTTGACCAGTCCGAACAGGTGCCCTCGCGCCTGCGCCTGGCGGTGGGCCGCGAAATGCTCGATGGCGGGCGCACGGTGTGGCGCGCGGGCGGGGCGCTGATCCAGCGCATCGCCGGTGACGCGGCGCGCGGCGACAGTCAGGAGGCGTTCGATCATGCGCGCGCCCTGTTTGAAACCCTGGGCGATGACGAATTGCTCGACCCCAAGCTCAGCGCCGGCGAGGTGCTTTACCGCCTGTTCCACGAGGACGGCGTGCGCGTGGAGCCGGGACGGCCGGCGCCGCGCCGCTGCAGCTGTGAACGCGCCGCGCTCGCCCGCCTGCTGGCGCGCTTTCCCAGCGATGACCGCGAGCATATGAGCGCGGCCGACGGCTCGGTGGCG
Source organism: Hyphomonadaceae bacterium ML37 (assembly GCA_027627685.1). Classification (NCBI taxonomy): domain Bacteria; kingdom Pseudomonadati; phylum Pseudomonadota; class Alphaproteobacteria; order Hyphomonadales; family Hyphomonadaceae; species Hyphomonadaceae bacterium ML37. The sequence goes on along the minus strand of CP091241.1, from coordinate 1,849,896 downwards.
ATGACGTGCGAATACTGCAATCGCGAATGGGCCTTCACGGCGACCGAGATCGATTCTGCGGCCAGCGCGAACGATTGAGGCGGGCGGTGCCTGCGGCGCGGCGCTGACAGGCGGCGCTGTGCGGTCCTGCCCCCGTGCGCCGGGCGTGCATCCAGCCGGCGGTGCGGGGGCACGCCGTCGCGCCCCCCTCGTGCCGTGCCTATTCCAGATACAGCGCTCTGAGCCGTTCCAGGTCCGCGCCCAGAACCTCGGTCAGATAAGCCTCCACGCTGCCGTGGTCGGCCTCGATCTGGTCCAGGGCGGCGGCCAGATAGGCGGGGTCCGAGCGCATGAAGGGCGCGAGGACCTCATCAGGCAGATTGACCCAGAAGGCGGCCGGATCGTCCGCGTCCACCGAGGCGCGGCTGGCTTCAATATCGGCCATGTAATCGACGAATGTGTCGGACAGGGCGTAGTCAGCCAGCACCACCTCGCGCGGCACGCCCAGCGCCTTCAGGATCAGGGCCGCGGCCACGCCGGTGCGGTCCTTGCCCGCCGAGCAATGGAAGGTCGTCGCCTGCGGACCGGTTTCCAGCGAGCGGAACAGGGCCGCGAACCGGCCGGCGAACTCGGTGGGCATCACGCGGTAAAAACCGGCGAATGCAGCGGCCGAATTGGCCTCCGACATGCCGCCGGCGAAGGCTTCTGCGAACACGGCGGTGTCGATCTCGTAGTCCCAGTCCAGTGTCTCCACCGTGCCGGCGCGCCAGTCGGTCGGCTCGGCGCCGCGTTCGCTGGAGGCACGGAAATCACAGACCACACCGATCCCGAGCCCGCTCAGATAGCGGTAGTCATTGTCGGTCAGGCCGGTCATCACGCCCGAGCGGTACAGGCGGCCCCAGCGCACGCGGCGGCCATCGGCGGTTTCATACCCGCCCAGATCCCGGAAATTCTTCCCGCCTTCCAGCGGCAGCAGGCGTTCAGCCACGGTGTACTCGCTCCCTGACGACGTGCGCACGCGCACATAAGGCCGGCCGGCGATCGCATCGGCCGGGATGGCGACAGACTGACCCTGCACGGCCACCGGCATGAAGGATGCGGCGTCAAAATCAGACGGATCGCTGCTGACGGCAATGGCGCTGGGCGCCGGAACGTTGGTCCAGGACAGGGTCAGCTGCCCCGCATCGGACCGCGACAGGGCATATTGGGCCTCCACCGCCGGGGCGGCGATGACCAGGCAAAGGCAGGCGAGCCATAGGCGCATGATGTCCTCCTGACGGCCAGTGGGCCGGGGGGCGTGTGCCCCCCGGCCCTGGCGGTGTGTCTAGTAGCTGACGCGGATGCCGGCCATGAAGCGGCGGCCGAACCCTTCGACCTCGGTGGGCAGGCTGCGGTCGCGGTTCTGGTAGCGCACGCCCAGCTCGTCGGTCAGGTTGTTGGCGTCGAAATACAAGGTCGCAAAGTCAGCGACCTGGTAGCGGGCCGAGAAATCGAGACGCTCGTAGGCACCCCAGTAATTGTCGGCGTTGATGTCGGTCTCGATCGAGGACAGCCAGTCATCGCGCCAGGAATAGTTGAGACGCAGCGACAGGCCGTAATTCTCGTAATAGAGCGAGGCGTTGTAGATCAGGTCCGACGTGCCCGGCAGGGGCAGGGCGCGGCCGTCGGGCGCTGTGAACTCGCTGTCGATGAGCGTGATATTGCCCTGGAAGCCGAAGCCATCCAGCGGGCCGGGCAGGAAGGTCCATTGCTGCTGATAGTTCAGCTCCACACCCGTCAGGCGGCCATCGGACCCGTTGTCCACGGTGACGTAGTCAAAGCCGGCCGTGCCCGGGCCGAAGCGGTCGTCGGCCAGGGTTGTGGAGGCATCAAAGATGACATTGTCCACCCAGCGCGAGAAGGCGCTGACCGCCAGGATGCCGCCGGCATTGGGGTACCACTCGACCGCTGCGTCCACGCCCCAGGCCTCTTCGGCCTGCAGGCGCGGATTGCCGCCAATCACCACATTGTTGGAGGCGTCCACCACGGCGCTGGCGCGCAGCTCGCGGTAGTCCGGGCGGCTGATGCCGGTGGTCAGGCCGGCGCGCAGCTTGACCGTTTCGCTGGCGTCGAAGCTGTAGTTCACGCTGGGGAAGAGGCGCGTATCGCTCTGTGAGATCGAGAGCGGCTGGGGACCGGCCGCAGTCACCGCGAACCCGGCCGTGGTGTAGTCGCTGTGCTCTACGCGCGCGCCGGTGACCAGGGTGGACCGCCCCCAGTTCACGGTCGCCTGAGCGTAGGCAGCGAGGATGTCTTCCTCGATGCTGATGGCCTGATCGGGAGCGATCGACAGATTGAAGCCGCCCACCGCTTCGGCCCAGGCTTTTCGAATGCCCTCATTGTCATACAGGAAGACGTCGAAACCGCGCGGGAAGTCCGACGTCCACGGACGGTCTGTCTGGAAAGCGTCAATGTTCACCGAGGCCGGGAAGGGGCGCAGGAGGGCACCCAGATTGCTGCCCGGATTGCCGCCGGTGGCCGAGCGTGTGTCGTACTGGACGCCGAACTCGATCGTGGTGTCATGACCGCCCAGCTCGATGTCCCGGCTGGCATCGGCCTGGAGCTTCCAGGCGTCGGTTTCGAGCACATCGCCAAACAGGATCGACAGATTGGCTGCCAGCGGACCCGATTGCGGGATGGCGGGCAGAGGGCCGCCCACCGACGGCGCGGGGGTGAATCGGGTCTGGAGCAGATTGACCGTCACAAAGCGCGGGTCGGTGCGGTCGTAGACCACGGTGGGCAGACTGACATTGGGTACAGCGAGAACGGACAGCGGGATGGGCAGGATCGTGGAGCTTTCCGTCTCGGTATAGTTCAGGCGGGCTTCCACGCGCCATCCGGCAGCGTCAAAGTCAGACCCCGCAGTCGTCGTCCAGGTATTGTTGTTGTAGCGCCCGTCCTGAAGCAGGCGCTGGATCGGTACCGCCACCACGGTGCCGGTCTGCACGCCGCGGCCCGGGCGCCCGCCCAGATCGAACACGAACTGGTCGCGCGTCTCGCGGTCGATGAACTCGCTGTACAGGGTCGACACAAACACGCGCGTTGTGTCATCGGGCCGGAATTCCACATGGAGGTTGGCCGCATTGGTCTCGCGTTCCAGCGAGTACGTGCGGAAATCGAGGTCTTCAGGCAGCATGACGCCGCCAACCTCTTCATAGGAATACTCGCGATTGTCCGTAATCTGATTATTGCGGTAGTGGGACAGCGCCGCCAGGACGCCGAAACGGTCGTTCGACCATGAGGCCCGGCCGGCCAGCTGGCGCTGGGGCCCGTCGCCCAGATCATTGCTGCCATAGCCCGCTTCCCCATTGAAGCCGAAGCCTTCAATCGAGAACGGGTTGAAGGTGTTGATGTTGATCGTGCCGGCCACAGCCTCGGCCGAGAGAGACGGGGTCAGGGTCTTGATCGCCTCGATCGAACCCACGATCACGGTGGGAATGGAGTCGAACCGGGGCACGCGCCCGCCTTCGGCACCGAGCACTTCGATCCCGTCAAACGCCACGGTCGTCCAGCGCTCCGGCATGCCGCGGAAGTTGATGTAGCGCGCCTGGCCCTGGTCGCGCTGGATGGCCAGGCCGGGCAGGCGGCCCAGCGCGTCAGCCGCGTTCTGGTCAGGGAAGCGTCCGATCGTATCGGCCGCGATCACATCGATGAAATTGTCCGCATCGCGCTTCTGGGCGATCGAGGCTGCCTGGGAGTCGCGGATCGGCGATGCCGTGACGCGCACGACGTCCATGCTGGCATCTTCCTGGGTCGCGGGCGCGGCGCTTTGGGCGCTGGCGGCTCCGGTCATCAGGGCTGCGGTGGATATGCTCAAGAACAAGGCAGTGCGTTTCATGGGGGCCCCTCCGGCGCAAATGGAGCCCTCGATATCGCGCCATTGAACAAACGTACCGAGTCAATTTTTCTCGACAATTTCGCGATAGTTTTACGAATAAATGTCCTGATCCTGACAGTTTAACCGCGCCAAAAAGCTTTCCAAACCGGTGCTTGGGTCGCGCCCGCGCATTGTGAAGCGGCGGCGTCACGCTGTAATCAAATGGGTAAATTCGAACGAATGTACCGAAGGGCGCGCGTGCTGGCGCGGGTCGGTGAATGGCGTTAGCGTGCGCGCATGCTGTGTGACCCTGCGTCTTCAGTCCGTGCACGCCTTGTGTCGTCCGCCCGCATGCTGATGAGCCGGCACGGGCTGCGCGAGGCCACTGCGCGCCGCGTCGCCGAGGCGGCGCAGGTCAGCGTGTCGCTGGTCAATTACCATTTCAAGGACCGCAACGGGCTCATCGGCGCGGTCTATGAAGACGAGCTGGTCCGGCACCAGGCCTGGCTGGCGGATGCGGCCGGGGCGCTCGCCGAGTCGGTGACCGGCCCGGAGCATCTGGCTGACTGGCTGTCTGCCTTTGTCATGCGCCGCGCGCTGAACAGCGATACGGTCGCGCTGGAGCGCATCCTCTGGATCAATGCCGGGCGTGTCCCCGGGCTGGCCGGCCTGGCACAGGACTGGATGGCCGCGGTGGAGGCCTTTGCCGGCCAGATCGCGGCGCAGTTCCAGCTGGGTGTCGAGGCGCAAGACCATCTGGCGGAGTTCTATCTGTCGTGTGATCTGCTGGTCTCGCCCGCCATGTCCGACCAAGCGGGCCTGACCCTGGCCAATCTGGCTGCCCGGCGGTTTGCCGCGCGCCTGTCGGGGGTGGGCACCGGAGACGATGCGGCCCCGGACCTGTTTGATGCCCTGCATGGCGCTCTGGTGCGCAGCCATGAGCGCCCGCCCGCTGCGCCCGGTCACAGCGCCAGCCAGCGCATCATCCAGGCGGCACTGGACATCGTCGCGCGCGACGGCGCGGACGCGGTGAACCATCGCGTGCTGGCGCGCGAGGCAGGCGTGCCCCTGGGGGCCACCACACGGCATTTCACCTCGCGCCCGGACATTTTGCGCTGCGCCTTCGAACACGCCCACGCCGCCCTGTCCGAAGGCGCGCGCGCCCAGTCGGGCGGCACATGGCGGATGACGCGCAGCCAGCTGGCCGAGGGCAGCGCGTCCAGCCTGCTGACGGCGAACGGGGATATCGCCGTATCCATGCTGATCATGGAGGAGCTGGTCATTTTCGCCCAGACCGACGCGGCTCTGTCGGGGCTCGCCCGGTCTCTGGTGGCCATGCGCGGCGAGACGTCCCTGGCCGTATTGCGCGCCGTGGCCGAGCCGCCGGCGGCGGTCACGCGCACCGATGCCTTCGTCTGGTCGCTGTGTACGTTCGGGATGCTGGCCCGCCTGCGCCTGACGCCGCCCGGGGAGCGCGCCGCGTTTGTCCGTGGCAGGACGCTCGGCCGGCTTAACCTGCTGGGGCCGGGCTAGACCTGCCCGCTTGGCCGCGCCCGGCAGGCCTCGCGCCACGCGCTCAGCGCCTCCAGCTCCGCCTCGGGCTCCATCTTCACCCACCCTGCAAAGTCCACGAAGACCAGGGCGGAGATATCGGCGAAGCTGAACGCGTCGCCGGCGAGCCAGGGGGTCTGGCGCAGGCGTTGGTCCAGAACTGTGAAGAAGCGCTGGCCGCGGGCGCGGCCGCGTTCGGCGAGCTGCGGGATTTGCGGCACGGGGTCGGGGCCAGGCAGGGCGCGGTCTTTGAGGGCCTTGGACGTGTTGCGCAACACCCCCATGATCGCCATCAGGCCTTCGCTCTCCACCCGCCACACCCATTCCGCGGTGCGCGCCTGCTCCAGAGGCGACCGGCCCAGCAGAGGCGGGTCGGGGTAGAGGGCTTCAAGATAGCGCACGATGGCTGCGTTATCGCACAGCGCCTCGCCGTCTTCGGTCACCAATACCGGCACAGTGCAGCGCGGATTGATGGCCTGGAATTCCGGGGCGAAGTGCGCGCCGGAGCGCAGATCGATCTCCACCCGCTCAACATCCACGCGCTTTTCCGCGATCACCATGCGTGCGCGCCGGGGCGAGGGGGCGGTGGCGCAGTCATAGAATGTCATCATGGGGATCAGCCTTCTCCGTGTCAGGAAAATTGCGCCGGACGCGCGACCGCCACGCCCAGGCGCGCTTCGATCGCCGCGCCCAGCGCCAGGATCACGCCCTCTTCATAGAGCGGCGCCCACAGGCTGGTGGCGTAGGGCACGCGGTGCAGCGTGCCGCTGTCATCGGCCGGCTCGCCAAAAATGGTGCGGGTGGGCGCCTCGATAAAGCCGGAGCGGAAGGCCAGCTGGGGGTGGCCGGTATAATTGGTGATCAGAAGCATGGACCCTGCGAAGTTCGGCCCGATCACGGCGTCGAGGTCTGCGAACCGCGCATCCATCATCTCCATGGCCTCGCGGCGCAGCCGGTCGGCATTGATGAGATCCACCGCAGACAGAAAGCGCGTGCGCCGCCAGGTATTGGGCCAGGCCGCATCATCCTGCCAGCGCAGGCGGTCATCCAGGTCCTGCAGCGTCAGATGTTCGAACGCAGCGGCGGCCTCGGCCTCAAGCTGCATCAGCATGGCGTCCCAGGGCCTGTCATCAACCTCGAACGGGACGAGCGTCACGCCCAGGCTGCGCGCCGCCTCCAGCGCGGCGCGGTCGGGATCGGCGGCGTTTTCGAACCAGTCCGGGTTATAGCCCACGCGCAGGCCGGTGAGGTCGCGGGTGAAATCGGCCTCAAAACCGTGATTGCGGCTGGCCGGATCGCCGTCATCGCCGCCATTGATGGCGGCCAGCACCAGCGCCGCGTCGGGCGCCGAGCGCACGATGGGGCCGATCTTGTCGAGCGACCAGCACAGGGCCATGGCGCCGGTGCGCGCCACCCGCCCGAAGGTGGGCCGCAGGCCGGTCGATCCGCAGCGGTGCGAGGGCGAAACGATGGAGCCCAGCGTCTCGGTCCCGATGGCAAAGGCGCACAGGGCCGCCGCCGTGGCCGAGGCCGGACCGGCCGAGGAGCCGGAGCTGCCTTCCGCCGGATTGAACGGATTGCGCGTCACCCCGTCATACCAGATATCGCCATAGGCGATGGCCCCGCTGGTCGCCTTGCCCAGCAACACCGCGCCGGCGGCTTCCAGGCGCCGGGCGATGACAGCGGTCTCGCTGCCGATGCGGTCCGCGTAGACGCTGGCGCCCCAGGTGGCGGGCAGGTCTTCGACGTCGATAATGTCCTTGAGTGCATAGGGCACGCCATGCAGGGGTCCGCGCACCTGGCCCGCAGCGCGCTCGGAATCACGGGCGGCGGCTTCGGCCCGGGCGCGGTCCGCGCTGACATGGACGAAGCATTCCAGCTGATCGGCGTGGGCCGTGATGCGGGCGAGATAAAGCTCGGTCAGCTGCGCGCTGGTGATCGCGCCGCGGGTCATCCAGCCGGCGAGGCGCCAGACCGGGGCATAGGCGATGTCGACCGGATCGGAGGGCAGGGGGCCGGGATCAGCTGGCAGGCCGGTGACCGCATTGGCCTGTCCGCGGAACGCTCGCCCCGGCAGGCGCGGTTCGAAGATCAGGCCCGGGTGCAGGCCATTGGGCTTTTCCAGCGCGCGCAGGCGTTCGGCGCGCGCCTGCCACGCCTCCAGCCCGGTCAGCATCTGCTCGCGCTCCGCCGGGGTATAGGTGACGCCCGACAGGGTCTCGGCGCAGGCCAGCGTCTGCGCGCTCAGGCCTTCAGGGCGCACAGGCGCGGGCTGTGAACAGGCGGCGAGCGCGCCGCCCGCGCCGGCCCCGGCCATCAGGGCGAGCACGCCGCGGCGGGTGGCGCGTGGATCAAGAATTTGATTCGTCATTGAAATATCCCCGGATCAGACCTGTTCACCGGGCGTTCACCCGGCGCGGCGTTAAGGTTCATGAACGGCTGCGTTGCGGCGGGCGTCAAGTCATCGGGCTCAAAACCCAATTGTGGCGGGAATGGCGCGAAATTCTTCAAAGACTGCCTTCGTTCTGGACGATTCTGCTGTTTGGTTAATGTATGGGCGCTGGGTGCCTTCCGACTCTAAAAGGGGCTGAATATGCGTGATGGAATCAATAGCCGACAAGGTCAGAGGCCGCGCTATCTGGCGCCGGGCCAGACGGCGGATACGCAGACCCCGGACGGGCTGACGCTGGATGCGCGCCCCGGCGTCGACAACCGGCTGGACGCGGCGTGGAAGAATGCGGCCGCCGCGTTTTCCGCCTACACCGACTTTCGCGCCCGCCACAAGGTGACGCGCGCGGCCTCCTATCCTGACAGCCACATCATGCATTTCTCGATCCTGGCGGCGCTGGTGCTGTTTGAGGGCCTGGCCAATGCGTATTTCTTCTCCAAGGGCTCGGATCTGGGCCTGCTGGGCGGGTGGATCCAGGCCATCACCGTGGCCTTCACCAATGTCATCGCGGCCTTCTTCCTGATCGGGTTTCTGGGCCTGCGCCTGTTGCAGAACCCGGTCAGCCGGCCCTTCTCCTTCTGGGTGGCGGTGGTGGGCGTGCCGCTGGCGGTGGCCTTCATCGTGTTCCTGAACTTCTCCGCCGCACATTATCGCGACCTTTTGGAAATCCAGGCGGCGACGATGGCGATGACCGGCGAGTTTGCGGCCAATGGCGAGATCCTGACGCCTGTGACCCGCGCGCTGACTTTCCAGCCGTTCGAGACGCTGGAGGCCTTGTTGCTGTTCATCCTCGGCATCACGTTTGCGGCCATCGCCGCGTTCAAGGGCGCCACGTTTGACGACTCCCTGATCGGCTATGGCGCAGTGCAGCGCCGGGCGGTAGCGGCGTCGGCCCATCTGTCTGAAGTGATGAAGCGTCAGTACCGCAAGGAAGACGCGGACCTGCGCACGCTGGAGCTGGCTGAGGGCCTCAAGATCGACATGGATGAGTTCTTCGCCCGCGACTATGCCGGGTCGGCGGCGCGCTATGAGCGCATGGCGCAGGGCAAGGCCGGGCCTGCGGGGGAGCCTGACGCGTCCTATGATTCAGAGCCGCCGCCCTACGAGCGCCGCTAGGCTGAATGTGACCGGCCGGGGCTGGCGCTGAGCGCCCCGGCGCCCCATGCTCACGGTTAACGCCAGCGGACGACGGGGGAGGACGCCATGCGCTCGAAAGACCTGATAGGCTTTTTCAACATAGCCGTGGTGATCGGGGTGCTGGGCGCAATCAGCTATGCGGCGATCAGCCTGCAGCCCGAGGAATACGATCCCGAGACACTGTGCCTGGCCGGCGAGACCCCGCCCCATGTGGTGGTCATGATCGACCGCACCGAAGTGATCTACACCCCCGCCCAGGCCGACCAGATCCGCCAGACCATCGTGAACGCGCGCAATGGCCTGGCCATCGGCGAGCGCCTGTCAGTGTATGAGCTCAATCACCGCGGCGAGATCCGCAACACCAACCGGTTCTCGGTGTGCAATCCGGGCCGCGGCGACCAGATCAACCCGCTCTACCGCAACCCCCAGCGCGTACAGGCGCGCTATGAGGCGCTATTCGACCGGCCGCTGGACCTGGCGCTGGAAGGCCTGTTCGACCTCATCGAGTCGCCGATCACCCCGCTGCTGGAATCACTGGCCGAGCTGACCACACGGCCCGAATTCGACCCCACCGTCCCGCGCCGCCGGATCGTGCTGATCTCCGACATGTTCCAGAACACGCGGCTCTACACGGTTTACAGCCCGACGCGCCAGGATTTGCGCAACCGCCTTCCCGCTCCCGATCAGGTGGCGCAAGCCATCCGCAACGAGTATGGCGACGGGCTGCGCGGGCTGGAGCTCGACGTGTATTACGTGGACCAGCCCGGCTGGAACGCCGAGGAACGCACCCTCATCCGCGCCCACTGGCAGGCGGTGTTCCGCGAGCTGGGCGTGCGGGACCGGTGGACGGAGTTTTGAGGGGAGCGATCCCCCTAGCCTCACCTCCGCCCCAACGCTTCCGTCAGATCCCCGATCAGATCGTCCGCCGCCTCGATGCCGCAGGACAGGCGCACCAGATCGTCCGGGGTGGGGCTCATTGGGCCTTCGATGGGTTTGCGGTGTTCGATCAGGCTTTCCACGCCACCAATGGAGGTGGCCTGGATGAAGACTTGCGTTGATGCGCACAGGCGCGCGGCGGCGGGCGCGCCGCCTTTCAGGCGGATCGACAGGAGGCCGCCAAACCCGCCGGTCATCTGTCGCTCGGCGATGGTGTGACCGGGGTGATCGGGCAGGCCCGGATAGAGGATTTGGGAGACGGCCGGGTGACCGGTCAGCGCCTGCGCCACCCTCAGCCCGTTGGCGCTCTGGCGTTCAAAGCGGACGAACAGGGTGCGCAGGCCGCGGATGAGCAGCCAGGATTCAAACGCGCCGGGCACCGCGCCGGTCAGGCTGTGATGATCGCACAGGGCCTGCCAGCGCTCGTCCTGCGCGCGTGTGATCACCGCGCCGGCCAGCACATCGCTATGGCCGTTGAGGTATTTGGTGGCTGAATGCATCACCAGATCAGCGCCCAGATCCAGCGCGCGGGTGGTGCAGGGCGGGGCGCAGGTGCCGTCGACGGCCAGTATGGCGCCGGCGCCATGGGCGATCTCTGCGGCGCGCGCGATATCCACCAGCGACCAGAGCGGATTGGCAGGCGTCTCGATCCACACCAGCTCCGTTTCACCCGGGCGCACGGCGCGGGCCAGCGCATCGGGATCATCGGGATCGAAGAGGGTAAGGGCGATAATGCCTCTGGATTCAAGATGATGCAGGAGCTTCTTCGCGCCGTAATACATCTTGGTCTGGGCTGCCACATGGGCGCCGGGTTTGAGCGTGGCGAACACCGCCATGGCGGCGGCGAGCCCTGAGGCGAACAGGCGCGCGCCCGCGCCGCCTTCCAGCGCGGCGAGGATGTCGGCGGCATGGGCCTGGGTCGGGCCTTCCGGGCGCAGATAATCATGGGCGCCGATCAGGGCGTTGCCGGCGCCGCGCGCAAAGGTGGTCGCCGTGTGGACGGGCGGAATGACTGCCCCGGTCTCCGCATCGATCCGGTGCAGCGCCTGGGCGGCGAGAGTTTCGGGGCGCTTAGCCATTGAGGATTTTCGCCGCCCGCGGCGCGAAGTAAGTGAGCACCCCGTCCGCGCCCGCGCGCTTGAACGCCAAGAGGCTCTCCAGCATGGCGCGCTCACCGTCGATCCAGCCATTTGCGGCGGCCGCCTCGATCATGGCGTATTCGCCCGAGACCTGGAACACGAGGGTGGGCAGGGCGAAGGCGGTCTTCACCCGCGCCACGATGTCGAGATAGGCAAGCCCTGGTTTCACCATCACCATGTCGGCGCCCTCGGCGATGTCGAGCTCCATCTCGCGCAGGGCTTCATCGGTATTGGCCGGGTCCATCTGATAGGTCTTCTTGTCGCCCTTGAGCGCCACAGCGCTGCCGATGGCGTCGCGATAGGGGCCGTAAAAGGCCGAGGCGTATTTGGCGGCGTAGGACAGGATCATCACGTGCTGGAAGCCTTCACCGTCCAGCGCCGCGCGGATGGCGCCCACGCGCCCGTCCATCATGTCGGACGGGGCGATCACGTCGCAGCCCGCCCGCGCCTGGGTCAGGGCCTGCGAGCACAGGCGCTCCACCGTGGGGTCATTGAGGATGACGCCGTTCTCAAGCAGCCCGTCATGGCCGTGATCGGTGAAGGGATCGAGGGCGACATCGCAGATAATCCCCACCTCCGGCGCGGCGTCCTTCATCGCCTTGATGGCTTTCGCCACCAGCCCGTCCGGATTATCCGCCTGACTGCCGTGTGCGTCTTTCAGCGAGGCGTCCATATGGGGAAACACCGCGATGGCGGGGATGCCCAGGGACCGCGCCTCCACAGCGGCTTTGGCGGCATCTGCCACTGTGAGCCGGGTCACGCCGGGCATGGAGGCCACCGGTTCGCTGTGCGCCTTGTCGGTGACGACAAGCGTCCAGACCAGGTCATCCGGGGTCAGCGTGTTCTCGCGCATCAGCCGGCGCGACCAGTCATGCTGGCGCATGCGGCGCAGACGGGTGGTGGGAAACTGGGCCATGACGGTGTATCTCGCGCTGCGTAAGCTCTTGCACGCGCACAACACCCGCCCGCGCGCCCCTTGTCTAGGAGGTTTTCCCATGCGGTTCGAACTCACCGAAGATCAGGCGATGATCCAGGACGCCGCGCGCAAGTTCGCCGACGACCGGCTCAAACCCCATGCCGCCAGCTGGGACGAGGAGAAGCATTTCCCCGTCGATGTGCTCAAGGAAAGCGCCGCCATGGGGTTTGCCGGCATTTACACGCGCGAGGATGTTGGCGGATCGGGCCTGAGCCGTGTGGACGCCGCGCTGATCTTTGAACAGCTCTCGCGCGGCTGCGTGTCGACGGCCGCCTTCATCTCCATCCACAACATGGTGTCCTGGATGATCGACACCTGGGGCGACGAAGACCAGCGCCAGCGCTGGCTGCCGAAACTCACCGCCATGGACATGATCGGCTCCTACTGCCTGACCGAGCCGGGTTCGGGATCGGATGCGGCCAGCCTGCGCACAAAGGCGGTGCGCGACGGTGATGACTATGTGCTCAACGGCGCCAAGGCCTTCATTTCCGGCGCGGGGGCCAGCGATCTCTATATCGTCATGTGCCGCACGGGCGGGGACGGGCCCAAGGGCGTGTCGGCCATCGTGGTGGAGAAGGACACGCCGGGGCTGTCTTTTGGCGCCAACGAAAAGAAGATGGGCTGGAATTCCCAGCCCACCGCCGTGGTGTCATTCGAAGACTGCCGCGTGCCCGCGGCGAACCGTCTGGGCGAAGAGGGCCAAGGCTTCCTGTTCGCCATGAACGGGCTCAATGGCGGGCGCATCAATATCGGCGCCTGCTCGCTGGGCGGGGCGGCGGAGGCGACGGATCTGGCCATCGCCTACGCAAAAGAGCGCAGCCAGTTCGGCAAGCCGCTCGCCGAGTTCCAGGCCACCCAGTTCAAGCTCGCCGACATGGCCACTGAGCTGGAAGCGAGCCGGCTCATGCTCTTGCGCGCCGCCGATGCGCTGGACCGCAAGGACCCGGCGGCGCCGAAGTACTGCGCCATGGCCAAGCGCTTCGCCACCGATCTGGGCTTCCGCATCGCCAATGAGGCCCTGCAGATCCATGGCGGGTACGGCTATCTGAAAGACTATCCGATCGAGCGCATCGTGCGGGACTTGCGCGTCCACCAGATTCTCGAAGGCACAAACGAGATCATGCGCGTGATCATCGCCCGCGAATTGCTGAAATAGCGTCGCGCGGCGCGGCCCGGCCAGCCCAAGAGGCGGACGCGCCGGGGCGGGTCAGGGCGTTTCAGTCCAGGGATTGATCACGGTCAGGCCGGCGGCCCTGAACGCGCTTGCGTCACGCGACGCCACAGCGAACCCGTGGGCGGCGGCGGTTCCGGCGATATAGCCATCGGGTGTGGGGAAGCCTTTCCCCGCCGCCCGGGCGCGGGCGGCGAGTTCGGCGTAACTCTGCGCGGCAGGAACGTCGAAGGGCAGAATCCGGGTGGTGAATTCGTGCAGCAGGGCGTCAACCCGGGTCGCCAGCAGGTCCTTCCGCTTGCCCTCCGGCAGGACGCCAACACCGAATAGAAGTTCCGCCACTGTGACACTGGACAGGAAGAACGCCTCGCCTGCGTGCGCGTCCATCCACGCACGAACCAATGGGTGAGGTTCGGGCTTTATTGCCTCGGAAACCACATTGGTGTCGAGGACGATCATTGGAGGCGTCCGTCAGTCAAACTTCATGGGCTCGGCCGGGCGTCTGTCGCGGACCAGTTCCAGCGCCTCAACATCGGCATTTGTCAGGCCCAATCTCCGGCTCGTCTCCGCCAACGCCGTGCCCAGCCCCACGCGGCCCTCGGGATGGACCGCCGCTTCCAGAATGGCGCGCATTTCCGCTTCCGCGCTGCGATTATGCTGCGCGGCGCGGATTTTCAGCGCGCGGTGCACGTCGTCGGGAAGATTGCGAATGGTGACAGCCGCCATGATGACGCCCTCCGGAACTTGATAGCAATGCCGTCATTATGATTGCATTGCTTGCATTTCTCAATCCCGCCTCGCTCCGATGACGTTCAGGAATGGCCGTGCGGCGGCTTTTTTGCGCCACAAGATTGGCGCTGGCCAACGGCCTTTAGATTGAATCTGGCCCGATTTTAAGTCATCGTGGTCAGAGTTCTGATCGGATGTCTGACCAGAACCAGAGGTCTGACCGGAAGGCGGAAAGGCTCGATCCCATGAAATTCGTCGGCGTGCGGGAAGCCAAAACCCATTTGTCGCGCCTGCTCGACGAGCTGGAACGCACCGGCGAGCCGCTCGTCATCACCCGTCACGGCAAGCCGGTGGCGACGATCTATGGGGCTGGCGCCGAACCGCAAGGGCTCAAGGGCGGGATGTTCGATGGTGATGGCCAGGCCGCGTTCAAGGACGACGCCGAAGCGCAGTCCGATCCCTTTGCCGAGGCCGAAGCTATGCTGAAGGCCGATCCCGGACTGCGCGACCGGCTGCGCGCCAGCCTGAAAGCCGCATCCACCAACGCTAAACGCCTCGAGCCGCGCCCGCGCAAGTTCTCCGGGCCGGAGCTGGTTGAGCTGTTCAGACAATTGCGGGAAACCCAGCCCACCGATCCTGTTCTGGACGCCATGAGCTGGGAAGAGCTTAAAGAGCTTGCCCGCTCGTGAGCGGAGAGCCGAAACTGATCGTGCTGGACGCGTCAGCCGCGCTCGCTTTCATCCTGCCTTCGAACATGACGCAGGCATCAGCCGCCTTCTTCGATACCATTGAGGCCGCCAACCTGACAGCGCCGTATATATTCATGTGGGAGACACTCAATATTCTGGCTCGCCACAGCCTTCATGCCCGGCGCGATCTCGAGAGGGATTTGGCTGCTCTGGAAAGGCTTGAGATCAATATTCAGGACGCCCTCGACAACACCCAGCTAGCCGCAGTCCTGGCGTTGGCTATGAAACACGCCTTCTCCCTCTTCGATGCGGCCTATCTCGCGCTCGCCGCAGAGCTTGACGCCCCGCTGGCGACGCGCGATGCGGGGCTGGTCAGGGCGTCTGCGCTTGCGGGCGCGCCATGTCTGGATTTGCGCTGAACAGGACGGACCCTATGACCGACGAACTGATCATCCGCCGCGCCGGCGATTGCGGGCGCATCACGCTGAACCGCCCTGGCGCGCTCAACGCCCTCAATCAGGACATGGTCGATGGCATGACATCAGCGCTTCTCGACTGGCGCGATAACGCGGAGGTCAAGGCGGTCGTGGTCGACGGCGCGGGCGAGAAGGGGTTCTGCGCCGGCGGTGATATCCGCATGCTCACCGAAAGCGGTAAGGCCGGCGACGGGCGCGCCTGGCGCTTCTGGCGCGACGAATACCGGCTCAACACGCTGATCCAGGAATACCCCAAGCCCTATATCGCCCTCATTGACGGCATCACCATGGGCGGCGGTGTCGGCGTGTCGGTGCATGGCGATTTCCGCGTGGCCGGTGACCGCACGATGTTCGCCATGCCCGAAACCGGCATCGGCTTTCACCCGGATGTGGGCGGGGCCTATTTCCTGCCGCGCCTGGCCGGCGAGATCGGGACCTGGATGGGCCTGACTGGCGCACGCCTGAAAGCGGCCGACTGCATCCTCACCGGCGTGGCGACGCATTATGTGCCCAGCGCGCTGCAAAGCGCGCTGATCGACGCGCTGGAGGGCACGGCGCTGGATCATGACGGCGAGCAAGTCGAGGCGCTGCTGGACCGGTTCGCTGCAGATCCCGGCGCTTCGGACCTGTCGCTGACACGGGCCCTGATCGACAGCGCGTTTGCGGGCGACGACGTGGGCGCCATGGCCGGGCGGCTGGAAGCGGCGGGAGACCCCTGGTCATCGAGTCAGCTGGACATTCTGCGGTCCAAATCGCCCACCGCCTGCGCGGTGACGCTGGCGGCCCTGCGCCGCGGCGTGGATTTGAGTTTCCGCGAGGTGATGATCCAGGATCTGCGCGTATCGATGCGCTGCCTGGATGACGGGTCGGACTTCTATGAAGGCGTGCGCGCGGTGATCCTGGACAAGGACAACGCCCCGCGCTGGGCGCCGGCCAAGGGCGATGTATCGAGCTGGTTTGCGCCGCTGCCTGATGATGAAGAGATGAGCTTTCTGGACGGATAAGTCTGGCGGGCAGCGCTTCAATGCGGATCGCGAGCGATGCCCACGCGATTGGCCATGGCGGCCGGGGTCGGGTCCTGTCGATTCGAGAAAAATCGGGGCCGCATTGAAGGCGGCTCCGGAAGGTCCGCATTGCCCGGCGTTACAGCTGTTCACGGCGAGAGCCCGAGGCCATTGCAGGACAAGGCTCCAGAAAAAATTTCAATTCGGAACGCTCTTGGCGCCAGCGGGTTATGCGTTGTGGGAGGCGTTCATGCCCACATCAAACCATACGGCCTATCGCGCTGATATCGATGGCTTGCGCGCAGTCGCCGTGCTGGCCGTTCTGCTGTTTCACGTCGACGCCAGCTGGATTCCAGGCGGCTATGTCGGAGTCGACGTATTTTTCGTCATATCTGGCTATCTGATAACCGGTGTCATTGCAGCTCAGAAAGAAGCTGGCGATTTTACATACGCAGATTTCTATCGGCGCCGCATAAAGCGGCTATTTCCGATCCTTTTCACTGTCATCGTCGCGACGATGATAGCGGGTTCATTCATTCTGGAGGAGGGCGCAAACGAAAGGCTCACGATTTCTGCCCTAGCGGGCGCCTTATTTGTAGCGAATGTATTTTTTACTTATAATCTGGATACAGGGTATTTTGCACCTGACGCCGCTTTTGAACCCCTATTGCACTTGTGGTCGCTGGGGGTGGAGGAGCAATTCTATCTGATTTGGCCAGTGGTGCTCGGCGTTTTCGGGGCCGTATGGATTCGCCGCAGCGCGGGGCTTTCGGCCGTTGCAGTCCTGTTATTATCGTCATTCCTGCTGGCAGAATGGCTCGTGCGGGATCATCCGATGTTCGCATACTACATGCTGCCGACGCGCGCAGGCGAATTGCTTGTGGGTGTGCTCGCCTTTGGTCTGGTCAGCCGCGGAGTTGGACAGAACCTGTCCCCAATCTTGCGGCATTGCCTTGCGCTGCTGGGGCTCGGCGGGATCGTATGGAGTTTTGTCGCGCTCGATAATGAGAGCGTGTTCCCGGGGCTGGTTGCGATCCCGGCGACAGCTGGCGCGGCCGCGATCATCTTCGCCGGCGCCGGTAGGCCCAATATTGTCGGCAGAGTTCTGTCGCTGAAGCCGATGGTGTGGATTGGTCTCCTGTCCTATTCTTTGTACCTGTGGCACTGGCCAGTGCTCGCGTACTTGAAGTATCTGATTGGAGATTTGAACATATGGCATCAATTGGCGGCAATCAGCGCCACCTTTTTGCTGGCGATTGCAGGCAATTATCTCATCGAGACGCCAGTTCGCCGGAGCCATGCAAGCTTCCGCACGATGTCGATCAAGGCCTTTGGCCTTCCGGCATTGTTGCTGACGGGTCTATGCGCTGCGGTTCTCGCTACGCAAGGGTTCGGGTGGCGTGCGTTCAATGACGACTACCGGCGCGCGGTCGAGGCCTTTTCGACAGCGTCGACCCACACGGTCGCACTTCCATTCGTCTGCTTTGCCGCCGACTGGGCTGGCAGAAACGCGGCGAACCCGGCGTGCCGTGTCAACGCGGACGGGCCGCCGCCTGTGCTGCTATGGGGCGACTCGAACGCGGCGCACTATGTCCCTGCGCTGAAGGTTTACGCCGAAGAAATCGGATTCGGATTTTTCAACATCGCCCACGGGCTTTGCCCGCCGTTTGTCTCGAACCCGGGGCATTTCACCGGCGCTGACCGGCGGGAGGCTTGCAATCGCTCGGCGCAGATCGTGCGGGAGTCAGCTGGTGATTATGAAACCATTATTCTGGCAGCCAGCTGGAACACATATCTTCGCAGCGACGACGCCGGCGTGCGAGACGCGCTCACGCAGACAATTGAGGACTTGAGGGCAGGCGGCGCGCGCGTGATCGTGTTGGGCCGCGTTCCTTCGCAGCCTGGATTTGATCGTGATTGCGACTGGAAGCGATTGCGCGTCCCGTTCCTGGAATGTGGTGCAGGCTCAGGCGTGCCAGAAAGTGAAATCACTGAATTGAATGCGATTGTATCCGAGGTGGCGACGCGCGCCGGGGCCGAATATTATGACTTCAATCAGGCCCTGTGCGTTGACGGCCTTTGCCGGACAACCTTGAACGGCTATCCGGTTTATTTCGATGCGGGCCATCTCAGTGCGCAAGGGTCGGAGACTGTCGGACGCGCACTTGTGCAGACGGATGAAGCGAGGCGCGTGTTCGGTTCGTTGGCTGATGGCGTGCAAGCGTCGGAGTGAAGCGGGCGGCCCGGTGATTTCGCAGCGCCACAGGAAGATGGGCCTGCGGCAGATTGGGCGCGATCTTGACTGGCGTCATGGCAACGGCAGCGCGGAGCGGCGGATCTGAGGGCCGGAGGCCGCAGAAGACCGGCCCCGTCGGCGCGATCGCCCCCGCTGAACCTTGATCACATCCCCCAAACCGGCGACACTGGCGTTAACGCTATGCCGGGGAGGGCGACATGGAGTTTCTTCAACAGGTGCTGGATTTTTTCCGCGCCGGGTTTGATCAGGTCAATGCAGTTCAGGGGCTGATCATCGCGCTGGTCGCGGCCATCCTGCTGCCCAGCCTGGGTCGCCTGCCCATGTTCGTCGTGGGCGCCGCGCTGGTGCATGTGGTCGTGGATGCGCTTCTGCCCGTGCTGTCGGGCGGCGCGGCCATCCTCTTGCCCCCGGTTCTGGAGCAGAGTTTCTGGCGCTATGTGGCCACGCTGCTGGCCGGTTATCTGATCGTGATCCTCATCCTGGGCCTCATCAAGCGGGTGGTTTTGCGGCGTTAACCCTGCCGTCGTCCCCAAGCGTGCCATGAAAGACACGCTGCAGGCGTGCGCACCCACTGAATTGGTTTATTTTTCCTTGCTTTCTGGTAAGGTTTTGGCAGTCTCCCCGCCATGCTTGGCCTGAGGGAGGCCGTTAAGCGAGGGGAACGCTATGGAATTCGTGGATATGATCTGGGGCTATATCGCTCCTGTCTGGAACTGGCTTGTGGCCGGCCTTGCCGTTCATGGTCCGCAAACCGCCGGCGGCGAGATCAACTGGACCTTTCTGGGCCTGCAAGTGGGCGTCATCGCGCTGGTGATGGCGCTACTGATGCAGCAATTCGGCGCGATCCTCATTTTCACCGTGCTCGGCGTGATCGTGCATGTGGTGGTGGATGTCGCCTTGCCGATGGTGCGCGCGGGGGCCGAGTTCGCCCTGCCGCCGGTGACCGAGATGAGCTATCTGCAGTACGCCGCCTTCCTGGCGCTGGGATATTTCGTCGCCATCACCGTGCTGTCGATCATCAAGTCGGTGGTGCTGCCGCGCCGCTAGGCGCCGACAGTCTGACAGCCTGCATCGCCGCCGGGCGCCGCGTCACTGCGCGCCCGGCGGCTTTGTGCGTCTTGGCGCAGGGCCTTGAGCGCGCTAAGCCTGCATCACGCAGACAGGAGAGCGCGCCATGGCCCAGGAAGACGATGTCCAGCTTGATGTGACCCGCGCCGGGGTGGCGGTCATTACGCTGAACCGGCCGGCCAAACACAACGCGTTCAACGCAGACATCATCGCGCGCCTGTCCGACATCTTCGAAACGTTGCGCACCAACGCCCGGGTGCGCATTGTCTTTCTGCGCGGGGCGGGCGGCAGTTTCTCCGCCGGCGCCGATCTCGAATGGATGAAGGCCGCGGCCGACTGGACCCATTCAGACAATGAAGAAGACGCGCTGGGCCTGGCGCGCATGCTGCACCGGCTCTACGACCTGCCTCAGATCACCGTGGCGCTGGTCCATGGCGCGGCCATGGGCGGCGGCGCGGGGCTGATGGCGGCCTGCGACATCGCGGTGGCGGTGAAAGATGCGAAAATCCGCTTCTCCGAAGTGCGCCTGGGCCTGACCCCGGCCACCATCTCGCCCTTCGTGGTGCGCGCCATCGGCCCGCGCTACGCACGCGCCCTGTTCGTTACCGGCGAGGGGTTTGACGGCGAGTTCGCCCATAAAATCGGCCTCGCCCAATATGTCGTCGACAGCGCTGAAGAGCTGGATGACATGATGGAGCACATCGCCAAACTCGGCTTTGACGCCGCGCCGGGCGCCGTGCGCGACGCCAAGGCGCTGGTGGACATGGTGGCGGGCGAAGACATCGACGATGGCCTGATGCGCAAGACCGCCCATAAAATCGCCGACCGCCGCGTCAGCGATGAGGGCCGCGAGGGGCTCGCTGCGTTCCTTGAAAAGCGCAAACCGTACTGGCTCGACTAAGGCCGCCGCGTGCTGGGCCCGCGCGCCGAGCGCACGCTTCACGCCTGGCGCGGCGCGCTGCACCGGCGGTTCGTGCGCGGCCCGTTGTCAGGGGCGCTGTTTGAATTTGTCGCCTTCGGGATCAAGCAGGCCTGGGCCTGCCTGTTCGGCGGGCTGATGCTCGCGCTTCTTCTGGCGACCTTCCTGTTCTGGCCGCCGGACGCCTGGATCGGGCGCTATGACGCCATCACCCTTGGCGCGGTGCTCATCCAGACCGGCATGCTCGCCTTCCGGCTGGAAAGCTGGGCCGAGGCGCGGGTGATCCTGGTCTTCCACGCCGTCGGCACGGTGATGGAGATTTTCAAGGTTCACGTGGGTAGCTGGGTCTATCCCGAAGTCGACGGCGCGGTGCTCCAGATCATGGGCGTGCCCCTTTTTTCCGGCTTCATGTATGCGGCGGTGGGCAGCTATCTGGTGCGCGTCTGGCGCATCTTTCATTTCCGGTTTCACCGCTTCCCGCCGCTCTGGCTTCAGGCGCTGCTGGCCATCGCCGCCTATGTGAACTTCTTCACCCACCACTACACCATCGATTCCAGATGGCTGCTCTTCGCCGCCAGCGCGCTGATCTACGGACCGTGCGTGGTGTGGTTCCGTCCAGATGAGCGCCACCGGCCCATGCCGCTGCTGCTGGGGCTGGTGCTGGTGGCGCTGTTCATCTGGTTTGCCGAGAATATCGGAACGTTTGCGCGCGCCTGGAGCTATCCGGGACAGGAGTTCAGCTGGCGCCCGGTGCATATGGCCAAGCAGGGCAGCTGGTATCTGTTGATGCTGATCAGCTTCGTGCTCACTTGCTTGGTGCGCGAGCGCGACCGGTGACGACCTTGCCTCTGCGGCGCGCTTGGCCCACAACGCCCGCGTCGAGTTCAATCGCTATTGCGGATTCCCCATGATCAACACACTGCTCATCGCGAACAGGGGCGAGATCGCCTGCCGCATCATGCGCACCGCGCACCGCATGGGGATCGCCACTGTGGCGGTGTACTCCGACGCCGATGCGCGCGCGCTCCATGTGCGCATGGCCGGGCAGGCGGTGCGGCTGGGTCCGTCGCCGGCGCGCGAGAGCTATCTGAAAGCCGATCTGATCCTGGAAGCGGCGAAGCAAACCGGCGCTGACGCCATCCATCCCGGCTATGGCTTCTTGTCAGAGAACGCCGATTTCGCCCGCGCCTGTCAGAAAGCCGGGATCATCTTTGTTGGTCCCGATCCTGAAGCCATTGACGCCATGGGTCTGAAAGACCGTGCCAAGGCGCTGATGGAAAAGGCCGGGGTGCCGGTGACGCCGGGCTATCACGGGCAAAATCAGGACCCGGACTTCTTGGCGAAGGAAGCCGGCAAGATCGGTTATCCGGTCCTGATCAAGGCCGTCGCCGGGGGCGGGGGCAAGGGCATGCGCAAGGTGGAGGCGCCGGATGCCTTCGCCGAGGCGCTGGCCAGCTGTCAGCGCGAAGCCGCGTCCAGCTTTGGCGATGACCATGTGCTGATCGAGAAATACATCACCAGCCCGCGCCATATCGAGGTGCAGGTGTTCGGCGACCGGCGCGGGCGCGTGGTGCACTTCTTCGAGCGCGACTGCTCGCTGCAGCGCCGCCACCAGAAAGTCATCGAGGAAGCTCCGGCGCCGGGTATGACCCCCAATGTGCGCGCGGCCATGTGCTCGGCGGCGGTGCGCGCGGCTGAAGCCGTGAGTTATGTCGGCGCGGGGACAGTGGAGTTCATCGTGGACGGCTCCGGGCCGCTACGCGAAGACGGCTTTTATTTCATGGAGATGAATACGCGGCTGCAGGTCGAACACCCGGTGACCGAAGCGGTGACGGGCTATGATCTGGTCGAGTTACAGCTGCACGTGGCGGCGGGCGGATCGGTTCCCGAACAGGACCGCATCGGCCTCAAGGGCTGGGCCATGGAGGCGCGCCTTTATGCCGAGGACCCGGCTACCGGCTTCCTGCCCTCCATCGGTCCGCTGGACCGCCTGGTCCTGCCGGGCAAGGCCGAAGGCGTGCGCACTGATAGCGGCGTGGAACAGGGCGGCGAGGTGTCGCTGCACTATGATCCCATGATCGCCAAGCTGATCGCCCAGGGCGGCACGCGCGAAGCGGCGATTGATACCCTCGTGGCGGGGCTGGATGATCGCACGGTGGTCTGGCCGGTGCGCACCAATGCCGGATTCCTGCGCCGCGCTCTGACCCATCCCGATTTCCGTGCGGCCCGCGTGGACACGCGCTTTATTGACGAGCGCCTGGACGTGTTGGCCCCCAAATCCCCCCCCGCCCTGAGCTGGATCGCCGGGGCGCTGGCGCTGGCAGGCGGCGGGCCGCTGGCTGCGCCCGCGCGCGATCCCTGGGATGTGCGCGACGGCTTCCGGGTCAATGGCGACCCGGTGTTTGAAGTGGGGCTAGACCATGCCGGCGCGCGCGTAGCCGTGCGTCTGGCCTTGCGCGATGGCCGTCTGGAGGCGCAGGCAGGCGACGAGACACTTGTGCTGGACGAGCCACATTTCGAACCTGGCCTGTTCACTGCGCGCCTGAAAGGTCAGCCGGTCAGCGCCCGCTTCGAGCTCTGGCAAGGCGGCGGCGCGCTGGTCGCCGCCCAGGGCGAAACCCACCTCATCACCGAATACAACCCCGCCGCCCAGGCCGACGCGCTGGAGGGCGGCGCCGCCATCCTCGCCCCCATGCCCGGCAAGGTCCTCTCCGTCGCCGTCAAGCCCGGCGACACGGTGAAAAAGGGCCAGACCCTGGTCGTTCTCGAAGCCATGAAAATGGAACACGCCCTGGCCGCGCCGCGCGACGGGGTGGTGGAGGCGGTCAACGCCGCCGCCGGCGTGCAGGTGAGCGACGGCGCCGCGCTGGTGGTGTTGAGCGAGGCGGAGGGGTGAGGGGGCACGGCGGTCTATGCAATAGCCGTTTATCCATAATGGTCGCCGGTTCTCGTACTGTCATCAAACATCAGGGGGAGTGGGAATGATTCAAGAAATCGTCTCTGTCGCGTTGGCGGTCAGTTTGGTGGTAATTCCGGTAGCGGGCATTGTGCAGCGCATCTGTCTCAAGAAAGGCATCGGCTGGCAATTTATTCGCTTCAACGTTATTGCGATGGCGCTACCGCTAGCTGGCTTGCTCGCGCTAAATGGCGCTTTGACCGGAGAGGCGTCCACACTCATCGCTGCGGCTATGGCCTACTCTTTCGGCAAGGGTGGAGGGAGTGACTAGAGATGCACGAAGAGTTCAAAAGTGAGTATTGCCCTCCAGATGTTGCTGGCCGCACCTCTGAATGGGAATCCATTCAGGAAACCTGGCATCTCCTGAAAAGCCCGGCCAACGCCAAACGCCTGCGCGCGAGCATCGCGGCGGCCGAGGCGGGGGAGACGACGGCATTCCCGTTTCCGGACGCGCCCGCCTAACCCCGCCCCATGGCCCCCCGCACATAGGGAACCGCCGTCCACGCGCTCAGGAAAGCGGCGAACCAGATTCCAACCGCCCAATAGACGAACCAAGCCTCGGGAGCGAGATTGATCGGGGTGGCAAGGTCCACTGTCACCAGCGCGAATGGAGCCGCAATAACGGACATGGTGAATGCGGTCTTTGCTTTTGCGGCTTTGGTCACTTTCAGCGTCGCAGTAGACGGTCTCGTGAACCTCAAAATTGTTACCAGCAGATCGCGGCCCACGATGAGCGCAACGGGAACTAAGAGCCACTCACTCCAACTGGGAACGGTCAGAAACGCGATCAGATATCCGCCGACCAGCACCTTGTCGGCAAGCGGATCCAATAGTGCTCCTAGCGCGCTGCGTGCATCAAGAATCTCCGCCAGCCAGCCATCCAGCCAGTCGCTGAGCGCTGCCAAGATGTAAATCACGGCTGCAACAGCACCCCAAATCAGATCGGAACCTTGCACATCGCCTGAAACGCTCACCGCGAGGCAATACGCGCCAAACACCCCCGCAGCCATGCGCGCCAGCGTGACGGCGTTGGGCAGGTGATGCAGGGGGCTATTCGTTGAAATGGTCATAGATCGTCCTCGCCAGGGTTTTGGAGACGCCCTCGACGGCTTCCAGATCGGCCAGATTGGCCCGGGCGATGGCGCGCGCCGAGCCGAAATGTTTCAGAAGCGCGCTCTTGCGCGTGGCCCCCACGCCGGGAATATCGTCCAGCGGGTTTTCGCGGATCTGGCGCTGGCGCCGGGCGCGGTGGCCGGTGATGGCGAAGCGGTGCGCCTCGTCGCGCAGGCGCTGGATGTAGTACAGCACCGGATCATTGGGCGGCAGGCGCACGGGCGGCTTGCCGGGCAGGTAGAACACCTCGCGCCCCGCATCGCGGTCCGGGCCCTTAGCCACGGCCGCCAGCGGAATATCGAGCAGCTCCAGCTCCTCCATCACACCCTGCACGGCCGACAGCTGTCCCTTGCCGCCATCGATCAGCACCAGATCAGGCGCCGGGGCGCCGTCCTCACGCTCGCGTTTCAACCGCGCAAAGCGCCGGCGCATCATGGCGCGCATCATGGCGTAGTCATCATCGGTGGCCGCATCATCGCCCTTCATGTTGAAGCGCCGGTAGCCGGTCTTCTCAAGCCCTTCCGGCCCCGCCACGATCATGGCGCCCTGGGCGTTGGTCCCCTGGATGTGGGAGTTGTCATAGACCTCGATGCGGGTTGGCGGCGCGTCGAGCCCGAACACCCGCGCGACGCCTTTGAGGAGCTGGGCCTGGGACGCGCTTTCGGCCATCTGGCGGGCCAGCGCCTCGCGGGCATTGTGGGCGGCCTGTTCCACCAGCTGCTTCTTGTCGCCGCGCTGGGGCTGGCGGATCTCCACACCATGTCCGGCGCGCAGGGCCAGAGCTTCGCTCAAAAGCGCGGCCTCGTCGGGCGCATGGCTCACCAGGATCAGGCGCGGGGCGGGCTTGTCGTCATAGAATTGCGCGATGAAGGCGGCCAGCACCCCGGCCTCGCCCGCATCGGCCTCATGGCGCGGATAGAAGGCGCGATTGCCCCAGTTCTGGCCCGCGCGGAAGAAAAACACCTGCACGCATGAGCGGCCGCCTTCTGAGTGCACGGCCACCACGTCGGCCTCTTCCAACCCTTCGGGATTGATGTCCTGATGGGTCGTCACCGCCGCGATGGCGCGGATGCGGTCGCGCAGGCGCGCGGCGTGTTCAAAGTCCATCGCCTCGGCGGCGGCGGTCATCTGGGTCTGCAGCGCCTCGCGCAGCTCGTTGGAGCGCCCGCGCAGGAAGCTCGTCGCATCGGCCACCAGCTCGGCGTATTCCTCGGCGTCCACATAATCCACGCACGGCGCCGCGCAGCGCTTGATCTGGTACAGCATGCAGGGCCGGGTGCGGCTCTCATACACGCTGTCCGAACAGGTGCGCAAAAGGAACGCCTTCTGCAGGGTGTTGAGCGTGTTGTTCACCGCGCCTGCGCTGGCGAAGGGGCCGAAATACGCGCCCCTGGCCTTGCGCGCGCCGCGATGCTTGGTCAGCTGGGGCGCCGCGTGATCACTGCGGATGAGGATGTAGGGAAACGACTTGTCGTCGCGCAGGATGATGTTGAAGCGCGGTTTCAGCCGCTTGATCAGATTGGCCTCCAGCAGAAGCGCCTCGGTCTCGGTGCTGGTGACCACAAACTCCATGGTGCGCGTCAGCGCGATCATCAGGGCGATGCGATTGGTATGGCCGCCGGTCTTGGCGTAGTTCGCCACACGGGCTTTGAGCCGTCTCGCCTTGCCCACATACAGCGCCTCCCCGTCGGCGCCATACATGCGGTAGACGCCGGGCTTCATCGGCAATTGCTTCACATAATCGGCGATGATCTGCGGCCCCGAACGCGCCTCGTCCGGCGCGCCAGCGGGGGCGGCGTCGTCAGCCGCATCCAGAGGCGGCGCATCGGGTCGGGCGGCTTTGACCATAAGCGGCAAGATAGGGTGCTGCGCGCGCGCCGTCAGCGGGGAGGGGCAGGTGGGGTTATCGGGAGAAGTCGGACCGGGCGTGGACGACAGCGATGATGCGGAGCGTTTGGGGGCGCGTCTCGAAGATCAGCACATGCGATGCGCGCCGCGCTGCGAATACGCTTTCACCTCTTCGCCGTAGCTTCCGCCAAGCGTAGTGGCTGTGAGCTGCTGCCGGGCGAAAGTGATCAGGTCCAGCATATAGGTCCGCGCCTGCTCCGGACCCCATTTATCGAGCGTGTAAGCATGGATCGCGTCCAGATCAGCCAGCGCCCTGACGCTGAACCGGACAGTGTCAGGACTGCGCGTCATAACGCGCCTGGGCTTCCGCCAGGCTCAGCGTCACGTCCGTGTCGACAGCGTCCGACAGGCGGTCATCCAGCAAATCGTCCAGTGTGATGCGCGCGGCGTCCAGCGCATCCTTGCGCCGTTCAATCAGGTCCAGCGCATAGGCCACCGCCTCATCGGCGCTGGCGAACCGGCCCGAGCGTACGAGCACGTCGAGGCGGGCGGCGGTTTCGGGCGAGAGCGCAGACATGAGCCTGAGTTTACCGCAAGAGCGGCCCGCGAGCCATATGGTGGCGAAGCGAACCCCCTACCGCCACCGCTCCAGGCTCACGCCGACGCTGTCCGCATCAGCCAGCGCCGTCAGCTTGTCGATGCTCAGGGCGAGGCGGGTGATGCGCGGGTCGGCGAACAGCGTGTCGGCGATGGTCTGGGCGAGGTCTTCTAGCAGGTCGTGGTGCCGCGCCAGCACGATCTGGCGCACGGCTTCGGCCAAAGCCGCATAATTGACCGTGTCGGCGAGCCGCCCGTCGGGATGGCAGGCAGTGGCGTCGACGTCGGCGGTGAGGTCGATGCGGACGGGCTGGCGCCGGCCGCGCTCTGAGTCATAGACGCCCACCTCCGCCTCCAGGCGCAGGCCGCGCACATGTACGCTGACGCGTTCGCCGGCATGGGCGGGGCGGGGCGAGGGGGCGTCGCCGGGGCGGACGGGTTCAAGCTTCATGGGCGCGGCGCCTCTTTCTTGTGCGGCGTTCAGGCTATATGCCCCGTGCGGGCGCGTGTGAACACTGGCTGGCGCCCTTTTGAGCAGACCGGAGCCCGTCCATGACCCCGACACATCCCGCCGGTAAAGGCGCAGCCCTGGTCACCGGCGCGTCCAAACGCATCGGGCGCGCGCTGGCCGAAGCTCTGGCAGAGGACGGCTACGCGCTGGCGGTCCACTACAACGCCTCGCGCGAGGAGGCCGACGCTTTCGTCGCCGCGATCGAGGCGAAGGGCGGCCGCGCGGCGGCGCTGGGCGCGGATCTGTCTGATCCCGACGCGGCAGCCGGCCTGATAGATGCGGCGCGCGCGGCGCTGGGGCCGGTCAGCGTGCTGGTCAATTCCGCCTCGGTGTTCGAGGACGATGCGTACGATACCCTGACCGCAGCCAGCTTCCGCCGCCATATGGACGCCAATGCGCTGGCGCCCGCGCTTTTGAGCCAGACCTTCGCCGCGCAGGCCCCTGACGGCGCGATGATCTTCAACCTTCTGGACTACAAGCTGTTCAATATGAACGCGGATTTCTTCTCCTACACGCTGTCCAAAGCCGCGCTGATGACCATGACCCAGATGCTGGCGCGCGCGCTCGCGCCCAAAGTGCGCGTCAACGCCGCGGCGCCGGGCCTGACCCTGCCCAGCCCCTATCATTCCAAGGAAGAATTTGAGCGCCTGCATCACGACAACCCGCTGGAATGCGGGCCGGAGCCGGATGATCTGGTGCGCACGCTGCGCTATTTCCTGGCTACGCCATCCGTATCCGGACAGATCGTGTGCGTGGATGGCGGACAGCATTTCGATCCGCGCCTGACGCGCGACGTGTTCGCGGCGCTGGGCGGGACAGACTAGGGGCGAACTCCTATTGCCCGCCGCGGGGGGTCTCAGTCAGCACGACAATCTCGCTGGGGTGGGCGAAGCGCAGCACGGCGCGGGCGCGTTCTTCCAGATAATCCACATCCACCGACCCGGTGCGCTCGTCGAGCCGGGCGACCCGGTCCTCCATGCGCTCGCGCTGGGCGCGGGTGGCTGCCAGCTCCGCCTCCACCGCTGCGATCTGGATCTGGATGCGGGCGTGATTATATACGCCCTGTTCCCCATTCATGGCGTGATAGCCGAAATAGGCGATCAGCATCGCCAGTCCGGCTGTCAGGCTGAACCGCTTTAGCGTGTTCACGGCCGTCTCCATCCACCGTCCGCCTTTTGCGGATCGTTACGGCGTGAAGCCTAGCCCGGGCAGGGTAAAGGAAGCGTTAGGCGAATCGAGTTCGGTCAGGTGATTCGGTGATTCGCTGCGCCTTACGCTGACGGCCCGTCGCCGCGCGCTGCATCGGCGTGGAAGCGGAAGGCTTTCAGCGCATCCAGCACCGGCGTGTCGTAATTGCGTGGCGTCTCGGCCGCGCCGGTGATCCAGGCGTACACATCGGTGTCCGGCGCATCCAGCAGGCGCTCGAACGCGTCCAGCTCTTCCGGCGACAGGCTGTCCAGCCGCGCCTGCGCGAACCGCCCCATGATCAGATCCGCCTCCTTGAACCCCCGCCGCCAGGCGCGGAAGGTCAGCCGCTTCTTGCGGTCAGCCGGATTGATGGGACGGTTCGGATCAGAAAACGGATCATCGCTCATGGGTGGGCATTTAGGTTTGAATGACCTCGGCGGGAAGGGGCTTTGGCGTATTGGGCTCAGCGAATTTGCCAAGGCCGATAATGCACGGACGCCCCTTACTCCAACCGCTCCGCAATCCACAGCTTGATGAGCGATTGCCGCGTTACGCCCAGATGGCGCGCCTGGCGGTCCAGCGCTTCCACGACCCAGGCAGGGAAATCCACGTTCACCCGGCGGGGCTGGTCATTGGGGCGCTGCGCCCTGGACCAGTCCACGGTGCCGCTGACGTCTTCACCGGCGTCGAACGCCTTGTCGAATTCATTAGCCTTCATAATAGGCGATCTCCTCTTTGCGGGCGCGGCGTACCGAGATGATCCGCACGGCGCCGGCTCTTGGCGTCCAGATAGCCGCCCAGTGGTTGTGCCCGATCCGGCCAATCGAGATGAAGCGCGGCTCATCATCAGTCCTCGCGGCCGCTTCCAGCATCCATGGGTCATTCCACAGAGCCTGCGCCTCAAGGAAATCGATTCCGTGTTTGGCGAGGTTAGCCGCGCTCTTGACGGGATCATGCTCAAAAATCATGGCGAAAATTAGTATAGAAATTATCCATTTTCAAGATTGGCGCTTGCCGACCCATGGCGCCACGCCGCCTTCCCAACCCCTTCCCCTCCCGCCCCGGCGCGGCTTAACTCATGCCATGCGCCCGCAATCGCTCTTCCCTCTCTTCGCTGACATCACCACGCTGAAGGGCGTGGGGCCGAAGCTGGCGGAGTTGATGTCGCGGGCGGTGGGCGGGGCGCGGGTGAAGGATGTGTTGTTTACGCCGCCCACCGGCCTCATTGACCGCACCCGGCGCCTGTTCATCTCTGACGCAGGCGATCTGGGCGGCGTCGTGACGCTGGAGGGGGAGGTGGAGGCGCATGTGCCGCGCCCAACGATGAAGCAGCCCTACAAGGTGCGCCTGCGCGACGAGACGGGGTTTCTGCATCTCGTCTTCTTCAACGCCCGGCCCGATTATCTGATGCGTGTGCTGCCCGTGGGCGCGCGCCGGGTGGTGTCGGGCAAGGCCGAGCGCTTCGGCTCTGAAATCCAGATTGTGCATCCCGATCTGATCGCCGCGCCAGGCGAGATCGCGGATGCGGACTTGCTGCAGCCGGTCTATCCGCTCACCGCCGGGCTGTCGGGCGCGGTGATGCGCAAGGCGGTGACCGGCGCGCTGGAGGCGGCGCCGGACCTGCCCGACTGGATCGATCCCCCGCTGGCCGCGCGCGAGGCCTGGCCTGGCTGGCGCGCCGCGCTGGCGGCGCTGCATGCGCCCGCGTCCGGCGATGATCTGGAGCCCCAGGCGCCCGCGCGCCGGCGCCTGGCCTTTGACGAGGTGTTCGCCCATCAGCTGGCCCTCAAGCTCGCCCGCCGCGAACGCCGCGCCCGCAAGGGCCGCGCGCTGGATGGCGATGGCGCGAAGGTGAGGGCGGTGATCGACGCCGCGCCCTTCACCCCCACCGGCGCGCAAGTACGCGCGTTCGAGGCCGTGCGCGAGGATTTGCGCGCGCCCGCGCGCATGATGCGCCTGATCCACGGCGATGTGGGATCGGGCAAGACCTTCGTCGCGGCGCTCGCCGCCGCCCATGCGGCGGAAGCGGGCGTGCAGACCGCCCTGATGGCGCCCACCGAGATCGTCGCGCGCCAGCATGCCGGCGTGCTGGAGGCCCTGCTGGCGCCCGCCGGCATTCGCGTCGCCGTGCTGACCGGCCGCGACAAGGGCGCGCGCCGGGCGGAGATACTGGAGGGGCTGGCGTCCGGCGCGGCGCACGTCGTGTGCGGCACCCATGCCCTGTTCCAGGAGGCGGTGGAATTTCACGATCTGGGCCTGGTGGTGATCGACGAGCAGCACCGCTTCGGGGTGTCGGACCGGCGCAGGCTCACCCTGAAAGGCGCCGCGCCGGACGTGCTGGCCATGAGCGCCACGCCGATCCCGCGCACGCTGACGCTGGCGGCGTTTGGCGATCTGGATGTCTCCCGCCTCGATGAAAAGCCCGCCGGGCGCATTGCGCCGGATACGCGCGTGGTCTCCGCCCAGCGCCTGAGCGATGTGGTGGACGGGCTCAAACGCGCCTTGGCCAATGGCGAGCGCGCCTACTGGGTGTGTCCGCTGGTCGAAGAGAGCGATATCTCAGACCTCGCCGCCGCCGAGGCGCGCCATCACATGCTGGGCGAGATGCTGCCCGGCCGCCGCGTGGGCCTCGTCCATGGCCGCATGCCCGCGCGCGACAAGCAGCAGGCGGCCGAGGATTTCCGCGCAGGCAAGATCGACGTGCTCGTGGCCACCACCGTGATCGAGGTGGGCGTGGACGCGCCCGACGCCACCATCATGGTGATCGAGCATGCAGAGCGCTTTGGCCTCGCCCAGCTGCACCAGCTGCGCGGCCGGGTGGGGCGGGGCGACAAGGCGTCCACCTGCCTGCTGCTCTATCACGGCCAGCCGGGAGAGACGGCGCGCGCGCGCCTCGACATCATGCGCCGCACCGATGACGGGTTTGAAATCGCCGAGGAAGACTGGCGCCTGCGCGGCTCGGGCGATCCGCTGGGTTTGCGCCAGTCAGGCCTGCCGGACTATCGCCTGGCCGATCTCGCCGCCCACGCCGACCTTATCGAGCTGGCCAGCGACGCAGCCCGCTACGAAACCGCGCGAGAGGACGTGTTCGGCGGGGATCGCGGCGAGGCGCTGCGGACCTTGCTCTATCTGTTCGAGCGCGATGAGGGCGTGCGCCTGATGCGGTCGGGGTGAGCCTCAAGACCGATATTTCGCAAGCGCAGCATCACCTTCAAGGCTTTACGCCATGGCCCGGCGCCTGCTACACGCCAAGGAGCCTCAACAGGGAGCGCGCAGTAACTATTTCGCGTGTGAAATAAATGGCCTCCAAATCAACCGCCCCGAAAACGTCCGCTTCAAAACCCGCCGCCAGCAGCGCGGCGAAAAAGCCAACCAAGCTGACGGTCACCAAGGACCAGCTTCTGGGCTGGTATCGCGACATGCTCCTCATCCGCCGGTTCGAGGAGAAAGCCGGCCAGCTTTACGGCATGGGTCTGATCGCCGGTTTCTGCCATCTCTATATCGGCCAGGAGGCCGTGGTGGTGGGCGTGCAGGGCGCGCTTCTGCCCGGCGACCAGGTGACCACCGGCTACCGCGATCACGGGCATATGCTGGCGGCGGGCATGACCGCCAATGGCGTGATGGCCGAGCTGACGGGCCGTGAGGGCGGGTATTCGCGCGGCAAGGGCGGGTCCATGCACATGTTCTCGCGCGAGAAGCAGTTCTTCGGCGGCCACGGCATTGTCGGCGCCCAGGTGCCCATCGGGTCCGGGCTCGCTTTCGCTAACAAATACAAGAAGAACGGGAAGATCAGCGCGACCTATTTCGGCGACGGCGCCGCCAATCAGGGCCAGGTCTATGAGAGCTTCAACATGGCCAAGCTGTGGAATCTGCCCGCGCTCTACATCATTGAAAACAACGGCTACGCCATGGGCACCAGCGTGAAGCGCTCCAGCTCGGAAACCGAGCTGTTCCGCCGCGGCGCCAGCTTTGGCATTCCCGGCGAAGCGGTAAACGGCATGGACGTGATCGCCGTGTACGAGGCCGCCAAGAAAGCCGCCGCCCACGCCCGCGAGGGCCATGGCCCGTACATTCTGGAAATGAAGACCTACCGCTATCGCGGCCACTCCATGTCGGACCCCGCCAAATACCGCACCCGCGAGGAGGTCAACGAGTTCCGCGACCACAAGGACCCGCTGGATCTCGCCCGCAAAAACCTCATCGAGGCCGGCTGGAGCGATGAAGACGCGCTCAAAGCCATGGACAAAGAGGTCAAGCAGATCGTCAACGAGAGCGCCGAGTTCGCCAAGGACAGCCCCGAGCCCGACCCGAGCGAGCTGTATACCGACGTGCTGGTGGAGGGTTAGGCGATGCCCATTGACGCCAGCTTGCTGGTCATCGCCGTCCTGATCTTCATCATCATGGTGATGGTGCAAGGCGTATTTTCCAATCTGGAGCACAAGCCCAAGGATCTGCTGGGCGCGCGCGATGGCCTAACCGATTCCAGCGTGCTGACGGCGCGCGCCCGGCGCGCCAACCAGAACATGATCGAAGCCCTGCTCATGCACGCGCCGCTGGTGCTGGTCGCGCTGGCGCTGGACCGCGCCAACGACATGACCGCGCTGGGCGGCTGGCTGTTTGTCGCCGGACGCGCGGTTTACGCGCCGCTCTACTGGCTTGGCGTGCCAGTGGTGCGCTCTTTTGCCTGGGTCATTGCGCTGGCGGGCACCGTGCTCGTCCTTATCCAAATTCTTCCGTTTTCCGGAGCCTAGATCGCCATGACCATCGAAGTGCTCATGCCCGCCCTGTCGCCCACCATGGAGGAGGGCACGCTGGCCAAATGGACCGTCAAGCCCGGCGACACGGTGAAATCGGGCGATGTCATCGCCGAGATCGAGACCGACAAGGCGACGATGGAGGTTGAAGCGGTCGAGGAAGGCGTGGTCGGCAAGCTGCTGGTCGAGGAAGGCGCCGAGGGCGTGAAGGTCAACGCCGTGATCGCGCTGCTGCTGGAAGAGGGCGAGGACGAGAGTGCTCTGGAGGGGGCGGGGTCTGGCGGGAAGCCGTCTCAGTCCAAAAACAAGACCCCCCCTCCGTCAGCGTCTGACGACGCTGACACCTCCCCCGCAGGCGGGGGAGGACAAGAACCCCAAGCGTCGAAGAATGACACCTCATCCTCCCCCGCGCGCGGGGGAGGTGGCCGCGAAGCGGCCGGAGGGGGGGAGTCCGGCGAAAAGCGGCACGCCCAACCCCAGGCCGCCGATCCCGACATCCCCGAAGGCACCAAAATGGTCTCCATCACCGTGCGCGACGCCCTGCGTGACGCCATGGCCGAGGAGATGCGCCGCGACGAGACGGTGTTCGTCATGGGCGAGGAGGTGGCCGAGTATCAGGGCGCCTACAAGGTCACGCGCGAGCTGCTGCAGGAATTCGGGCCGCAGCGCGTGGTGGACACGCCCATCACCGAGCACGGGTTTGCAGGGCTGGGCGTGGGCGCGGCGTTCGGGGGTCTGAAGCCCATCGTCGAGTTCATGACCTTCAACTTCGCCATGCAGGCCATCGATCACATCATCAACTCGGCGGCCAAGACGCTCTACATGTCCGGCGGCCAGATGGGCTGTCCCATCGTGTTCCGCGGCCCCAATGGCGCGGCCAGCCGCGTGGGTGCCCAGCACAGCCAGGATTTCTCCAGCTGGTACGCCCATGTGCCCGGCCTGAAAGTCATCGCGCCCTATGACGCCGCCGACGCCAAGGGCCTCCTGAAAGCCGCGATCCGCGACCCCAACCCGGTGGTCTTCCTGGAACACGAGTTGATGTATGGCGAAAGCTTCGACATCCCGGACCTGGACGACTGGGTCCTGCCCATCGGCAAGGCGAAAATCCGCCGCGAGGGGAGCGACGTGACCATCACCGCCCATTCGCGCATGGTGGGCTTTGCGCTCAAAGCTGCCGAAATCCTCGCCGAAGAGGGCATCGAGGCCGAGGTGATCGATCTCAGAACCCTGCGCCCGCTGGACACTGATACGGTGGTGGCCAGCGTGAAGAAAACCAACCGCCTGGTCTGCGCCGAGGAAGGCTGGGGCCGCATGGGCGTGGGCGCGGAAATCGCCGCGGTGGTGGTGGCCGAGGCCTTTGACTGGCTCGACGCGCCGCCCGCCCGCGTGCACCAGAAAGACGTGCCGCTGCCCTACGCCGCCAATCTGGAAAAGCTATCGCTGCCGGGTGTGGAGGATATTGTGAAGGCGGCCAAAGCCGTCTGCTACGCGGAGTGAGGCGATGCTCGGTAGAGTTTTCCTTTTCCTGATCGGCGCGCTGTTTGGTTTGGTCGCGGGCTGCGTTGCATGGTTCTGGTTCGCAGACTTAATCGATCGATCGGTCGAAGAGCACTACTTGTATAGCGAACTCTCATACATGGAGGAGCAGCTTTCAGACCTCGCTATTCTGGCTGAATTGCTAGCGCGCAACGATAATGACCGTGAAGCTTTCGAACTTTTTGCGGCGCAGCATGGGTCAAACACGTTCGACAATGACGGCTATGTCTCGACGCGTTTAATCTCGGTTCGTTTCGATGGTGACCGGATTGTAGAGATTTGCCCTGGGCTGCATGACGATCCGTCGACGGAGCGCTGCCTGTCTGCTTATGGGCGCACTCGCGCCGCAGCTGTAAGGACCGAATGATGGACGACGTTAAGCCCGACGACGGCCACTTTGAACAGCTGATCTTAAACCTTCGCCATTTTCGAGTAATCCCCCATGCCCATTAAAATCCTGATGCCCGCTTTGTCGCCCACCATGGAGGAGGGCACGCTCTCGTCCTGGCTCGTCAAGGAAGGCGATGCGGTGAAATCGGGCGATGTCATCGCCGAGATCGAGACCGACAAGGCGACCATGGAGGTGGAAGCCGTCGATGAAGGCGTGATGGGCAAAATCCTCGTGGAGGCCGGAACCGAGGGCGTGAAGGTCAATGCGGTGATCGCGCTGCTTCTGGACGAGGGCGAGGACAAGGGCGCGCTGGAGGGGGCTGGGTCTGGCGGACCGAAGTCATCGTCCGGTGGCGACACCCCACCCCGACCCTCCCCTCAAGGGGAGGGAGAAGGGTCCCGCCAAGCTGAGAGCGGCGCGAAGGATGATGCGCCCTCCGCCAAGAAATCGACCAACGGCTCCACATCTTCTCCCTCCCCCTCGGGGGAGGGCCGGGGTGGGGGGAGCGGCGGCTCCGAAACCGGGAAAGAAAAAAAGGAGAGAGACGCCATACGCATCAAAGCCTCGCCACTCGCGCGCCGCCTGGCCGAGCAGGCCGGGCTGAGCCTGTCGGACATGGAAGGCTCCGGCCCCGGCGGGCGGATCATCAAGCGCGATGTGGAGGCGGCCTCCAAAGCGGCCCCCGCCGCGAAAAGACAGGACGCTCCCCTCGCAGAAGCGCCCCGCGCCGGCGCTCCAGGCGCCAGGCCGGCGCCAGAGCCCGCGCCCAAGCCGCAGATCGACGAGCACGAACCGCTGGCGCGCTATGGCATTGCGGCGTCGCGTTATGAGCTGCGCAAGGCTGACGGCATCCAGAAGATCTCCGCAAGGCGCCTCACGGACTCCTTCCGCGACGTGCCGCACTTCCCGCTCAATGTGGATTGCCGCCTCGATACGCTGCTGGCTTTCCGCAAGCAGATCAATGACAAGGCGCCTGACGGCGTGAAGGTATCGGTCAATGACATCCTGATCAAGGCGTCGGGCCTGGCGCTGAAACGCGTGCCCGAGGCCAATGCCAGCTGGATCGAGGACGGGCGCGTGGCGGTGCACAAGCACGCGGACGTATCGGTGGCCGTGGCCATCGAGGGCGGTCTGATCACGCCGATCATCTTTGACGCCGACCAGAAGGGCCTGGCGCAAATCTCCGCCGAGATGAAGGACCTCGCCGCCCGCGCGCGCGACCGCAAGCTGAAGCCGGAAGAGTTTCAGGGCGGCACCTTCTCCCTGTCCAATCTGGGCATGTTCGGAATCAATTCCTTCGCCTCCATCCTCAACCCGCCCCAGGGCATGATCTTGAGCGTGGGCGCGGGCGAGGAACGGCCGGTGATCACCGATGGCGCGCTGGCGAAAGCCACCGTCATGACCGTCACGCTCACCTGCGATCACCGCGTGGTGGACGGGGCGACTGGCGCACGCTGGATCGCGGCGTTCAAAGGCTTCATCGAAGACCCGGTGACGATGTTGATGTAGGCGCGCCTGGCGCGCCCTAAACCCGCTGCTCCGCCTCAAGCCGTTCGATCAGGCGAGCGCGGGCGTCGGGCAGGCGCTTGTCGGCGGGCCAGAGCACGCGGCGCTCCAGGAAATGGGCGCTGAGCCTCAGCCCCGCGCCGATATCGCCGGGCCGGACTTCACCGGAGCCTGTGAGGAATCCGGGCAGGGCGAGCATCTTGTCCGCCCACGGCGCGCCGCCTTCGGCGCTGACTGCGCGGCCGGATTTGGGGCTGACATAAATGAGGTTCTCCGTCACGCCCGTGGCCGCGCAATGGCGCAGATCGAGGCCGTAGCCAAGATCGGCCAGCACGCCGAGCTCCCAGCGGACATACAGCGCCGGCCACATCTGTGGGTCGGTGAGATGCTCCGTGACCAGATCAAAGGCCTCGGCCACGCGCGGGTGCGGTTCGCGCTCGGGCAGGCAGAGCGAGGCCATGGCGCACAATGCGTTGAGGCCCGCCAGCGCCAGCGGGTCCTCCATGATCGCGCCGGTGGAGAGGTCTTCGGCTTCCACCGTCAGAGCGCCCAGATGTTCCTCCAGCCGCGCGCGCCAGACCGCGCGCACGCGGTTTCCCGGCTGCAGCACGGGGCGCATCGTGCGCGAGCGCCCGCCGCGCACCAGACCGGCATGGCGGCCATGCTCGGCGGTCAGGATCTCCACCACGGCGCTGGTCTCACCGTGGGGACGCACCGCCAGGATGCGGCCTGACGCCGTCCACTCCATTACACGTCAAACTCAAGGCCGAGGGCGGAGAAGCGCGCACGCTCCTCGCTCCAGCCCGGGCGCACTTTCACATGCAGGAACAGGTGCACGCGCCGGCCCAGATCGCCTTCGAGCTCGACGCGCGCATGCTCGCCGATCCAGCGCAGCGTGGCGCCGCCCTTGCCGATAATGATCGGCTTGTGACCTTCGCGCTCCACATAGATGGTCTGCTCGATGCGGACCGACCCGTCCTTCTGGTCCTTCCAGTCCTCGGTCTCCACGGTGAGCGCGTAGGGCAGCTCCTCGTGGACGCGCAGATACAGCTTCTCGCGGGTAATTTCGGCGGCCAGCATGCGCTCGGGCAGATCGGCGATCTGGTCTTCAGGATAGAGCCAAGGGCTGTCGGGCATGGCGCGGCCCAGCGCGTCGGCCAGATCCGCCGTGCGGTCGCCGTTGGTGGCGCTGATCATGAACACGTCGGTATAGACGCCGCTCTCATAAAGCTGGCGCGACAGCTCCAAGAGCTCTTCACGGCGCACCAGATCGATCTTGTTGATGGCGAGGATCGCCTTGAGGTCATGGACTTTCAGCCCCTCGATCACGCGGTCCACATCCTCCACGCTCTTGCCCCCGCCTTTGAGCTGGGCGGCTGCGTCCACCACGTGGACGATGATGTCGGCGTCCGACGCCCCGTCCCAGGCGGCGGCGACCATGGCCCGGTCCAGCCGGCGGCGCGGGCGGAACACGCCGGGCGTGTCGACCAGCACGATCTGGGCGGCGCCGCGCAGCATCACGCCGCGGATCTGGAAACGGGTGGTCTGCACCTTGGGCGTGACGATGGAGACCTTGCGGCCCACCAGCGCGTTGACCAACGTGGATTTGCCGGCGTTCGGCGCGCCGATGATGGCGGCGAAGCCGGCGCGGGACGGCGCACCGGATTTGCGGGCGGTGTCGGTAGGGGTATCGGTCAAAGGCTTGTCTCCGCGGACAGAAGCTGATCGGCGGCCGCACGCTCGGCCCCCTGTTTGGATGCACCCTCGGCTTCGCCGCGAAGCTCGCCCACGCGCACCTCCACGGTGAAGTTAGGGCGATGATCGGGACCCTTGCGCGAGAGGACCGTGTAGACGGGGGGCGGGCGCCCGGTCTGGGCCGCCCATTCCTGCAGGCGGGACTTGGCGTCGCGCGGGCGGCGTTTCAGGCCGTCCAGCTCCTCTTCCCACTGAGTCAGGAAGAAGGCGCGCGCCGCGTCCATCCCGCCATCAAGAAACAGCGCGCCGATCACCGCCTCGCAGGCATCGGCCAGGATGGAGGCTTTTTCGCGTCCGCCCAGGCGCGCTTCGGCGGCTGACAGGCGCAGGCCTTCGCCCAGACCGCAGCGCTGCGCGGCGCGCGCGCAGGCGTTCTTGTTGACCAGCGCATTGAGGCGCACGGCCAGCCCGCCCTCGTTTAGTTCAGGGAAGCGCTCATGCAGGGCTTCTGCTGCCATCAGGCCCAGCACCCGGTCGCCTAGAAACTCCAGCCGCTCATTGGACGCGTCGCGCGAGCGCCCGTCGCCGTGAGAGGCGTGGGTGAGGGCGCGCTCCAGCAGGGCCGGATCGGCGAAGGCGTGCCCGATGCGCGCCTGGACATCCTTGAAACGGTCGCTCATCTCGGCTCCGGGTCCAGGGGCGCCAGGGTGCGTCCGGCGCGGATGCGCGCCCAGGTCCAGGGACGCCACAGGCTGAAATCGGGGCGCACCGAGATCAGCACCCGGTCTGCGCGGCCGATCACAGAATCGATGCGCACCATGCCGGGACCTTCAGGCGGCGCGGCGCGGCTGTCGCGCGACTCGCTGCGATTATCGCCCAGCACGAAGATATGGCCTTCGGGCACCAGCACGGGGCCATAATCGTCATATACGCCCGGCGCGCCATGCAGCACGTCCCAGGCCCGCCCGTCGCCCAGGATTTCCTGCCAGCGCGCATAGCGCGTCAGCTCGCCATCGGGTCCGATGCGCGTCTCCTCGTCCAGAAGGCCGCGCGGCGCAGGTTCCCCATTGATGAACACCATGCCCCCGGTCAGCGTGATCATATCGCCGGGAAGCCCGATGACGCGTTTGACATAGGCCGAGCCCTGCGCGTGAGCGGGCGAGAACACCACAATATCGCCGCGCAGGGGCGTCGAGCCGAACACCCGTCCCGGTCCCACAGGCGGCGACAGGGGCAGGGAGACGCGCGACCAGCCATAGGGCCATTTGGACACGGCGATATAGTCGCCAGGCTCCAGCGCCGGGCGCATGGAGTCCGACGGAATGGTGAAGGGCTGAAACACCAGCGTGCGCACGCCCAACGCCAAAATGGCGGCGAGGATCAGGGTGACAATCAGACGCTGGTCGGCGCGCACACGGCGCAAGGCCCGCCCGATGCGCCGGGCGCGGCGCGCGCGGGCCGGGTCGGCGGCGTTCACGCGGCCCCCGGCCGGGCCGGGTCCAGCGCCTCGATGATCACAAAGGCCTGCGCCCAGGGATAATCATCGGTCAGGGTGACGTGGATGCGCGGCTCCAGACCGTCTGGCGTCAGCGACTGCAGGCGCTCGGCTGCGGCGCCGGTCAGCTTTAGGGTCGGTTGGCCGCCCTTGAGATTGATCACTTCCATCTGCTGCCAGGTCACGCCGCGATAAATCCCGGTGCCCAGCGCCTTGGCGCAGGCTTCCTTGGCGGCGAAGCGTTTGGCGAAGGTATCGGCCGAGCGGCGCCGGCTGGCGGCCTTGGCGCGTTCGATTTCGGTGAAGACCCGGTTGCGGAACTTGTCGCCGAACCGCTCGATGGACCGCTCGATCCGCCGGATATCGATAATGTCGGTTCCGACGCCCAGTATCATGCCGGCAGCTCAGCGCGGGCGGCGTTGATCAAAGCGCGCATCTGGGTCACCGCATCGCCGAGCCCGGTGAAGATCGCCTCGCCGATCAGGAAATGACCGATATTGAGCTCACGCACCTGAGGGATGGCGGCGATCGGCTGGACCGTGTCGAAGGTCAGGCCGTGGCCGGCGTGAATCTCCAGCCCGCGCCGCGCGCCTTCCTTCGCGGCTATGGTCAGGCGTTTGAGCTCGGCTGCCGCCTTCTTGCGCCGTCCTGCATGGCAATGCTCGCAATAGGTCCCGGTATGCAGCTCGATGACCGATGCGCCCAGCGCCTCGGCCACGGCGATCTGCACCGGGTCGGGCTCGATGAACAGCGAGACGCGGCAGCCGGCCTTGTTCAGGGCGGCGATGAAGGGGCGCAGATGGGCGTGGTGCGCGGCCACGTCCAGCCCGCCTTCGGTGGTGCGCTCCTCCCGCTTTTCCGGCACCAGGCAGACCGCGTGCGGCGCATGGCGCAGGGCGATCTCCAGCATCTCGTCGGTGGCCGCCATTTCCAGATTGAGCGGGACCGATAGCTCTTTGGACAGGCGCTCGATATCGGCGTCGGAGATATGGCGGCGGTCTTCGCGCAGGTGCGCGGTGATGCCATCCGCGCCCGCTTCCACGGCCAGATGGGCTGCGCGCACGGGATCAGGCAAGGCGCCGCCGCGCGCGTTCCGGATGGTGGCGACATGATCGATATTGACGCCAAGGCGGACCGGATGTGCGCTCACGGGTTCAGCCCCCTACTGCCCGGCTTGATGGCCGGTATGCGTTCCAGCTCAGGCGGCAGCTGGTCGGCCGGATAGGCCGGGAAGCTGACCGTCGCCAGCGACACCAGCGGCACGCCCACGCTCGCCTTGCCGCCCGAGCGGTCCACCAGACAGCCCTGGGCGACGACTTTCGCCCCCGTCGCCTGGATGGCCGCGATGCACTCGCGTGAGGACAGGCCGGTGGTCACGATATCCTCGATCACCAGCACCCGGTCGGCGGCGTTCAGCTCGAACCCGCGGCGCAGGGCGAACTCGCCGTTCTCGCGCTCCACGAACAGGAAGGGCAGGCCCATCACCCGCGCCGTCTCATAGCCCGGAATAATTCCGCCCAGCGCGGGTGACACGATGGCGGTGAAGGGACCGTGGCCGCCCGCCTTGATCTTTTCAGCCAGCGCCGTGCAGAGGCGGCCCGTGCGCGCCGCATCGCGGAACACCAGCGCCTTTTGCAGGAAGACGGAGCTGCGCAGGCCCGAGGAGAGGATAAAATGCCCTTCCAGAAGCGCGCCCGCCTGGCGGAATTCTTCCAGTACGTCGTCCGTCGTCATGCCGGCTCCTGCTCGGTCCTCGGTTCGTAGTCGGGGATGTCGCCCGGCCGGCGCGCACGCTCGGCAGTGACCACCTTGTCGCTGGTTTTCAGCGCCGCCACTATATTGTTCAGGTGGCGCGCGTCGAACACTTCCACATCGAACGCCATCTCGAAAAAGTCACGCGTGCGCTGCAGGGTTTTCACATCGGTGATATTGCCCCCGGCCTCGCCCACCGCGCCGGCGATCTCGGCCAGCACGCCGGGCTCATTGCGCACCGTGGCCAGAACCCGGCCGATGGACACGCCATGGGCGCCCGCTTCCGGGGTCCATTTGAGATCGATCCAGTTTTCCAGCGACTGCTCGTCTTCCATCTCGGCCAGGCGCTCGCAGTCGATGACGTG
This sequence comes from Hyphomonadaceae bacterium ML37, assembly GCA_027627685.1. Taxonomy (NCBI): domain Bacteria; kingdom Pseudomonadati; phylum Pseudomonadota; class Alphaproteobacteria; order Hyphomonadales; family Hyphomonadaceae; species Hyphomonadaceae bacterium ML37. The sequence continues at coordinate 1,807,853 of CP091241.1, read as the reverse complement.
CACCTCCACGCCCTTGCCCTCGCGCATCACGCCCACGATCCGGTCGCCGGGCATAGGCGAGCAGCAGGGCGCGAAATGCAGGCTCACGCCCGGGGTCAGGCCGCGTCCGTGGACATAGAGCCCGGCCTTGGCGTCGGCGATGCGCTCGCGGTCCTGAGGCCGCCGCCCGCGCATTTCGCGATGACCGGGATAGACCGCTTCCAGCAAGCCGATGGACGAAATCCGGCCCTTGCCCAGCGCGTGGTAGAGATCGTCCACGCTGTCCATCTCCAGACGGCGCAGGGCGTCGCCCAGCGCGGATTCGCGGAACACTTTGCCCTCGCGCAGGAAGGCGTGCTCGGCGATCACCTTGCCGATGCGTATGAATTCTTCGACTTCCGAAGAGCGGATCAGGCGGCGGATCGCGGCGCGCGCGCGCCCGGTGATCACCAGATCTTCCCAGCCCGCCGGAGGTTGGCGCACGCCGCCCTTGATGATCTCGATCATGTCGCCGTTATTGAGCCGGGTGCGCAGCGGGCGGTCGCGCCCGTTGATCTTCGCGCCGATGGCGGCGTGGCCGAGTTCGGTGTGCACCGCATAGGCGAAATCCAGCGGCGTGGCGCCGCCAGGCAGGGCGATCAGCTCGCCCTTGGGGGTGAAGCAATAGACCTCGTTGGCGAACATTTCGAGCTTGGCGTGCTCGAGGAAATCCTCCGGATCGCCGCCCTGTTCGAGGATTTCCATCAGCGGGCGCAGGCGTTCCAGCGGATCGCCGCCGGCTTCCTCGGCTGCCGCCGCGTCATAGGCGTATCCGCCTGACTTGTAGCGCCAGTGCGCGGCCACGCCGGTCTCTGCGATCCGGTCCATGTCATGGGTGCGGATCTGCAGCTCGATGCGAATGTTGGACGGGCCGATAATGGTGGTGTGCAGCGAGCGGTAATTATTCGGCTTGGGCGTGGAGATATAGTCGCGGAAGCGCTCGGGCACGCTGCGCCAGCGCTGATGGACGAGACCCAGCGCGGTGTAGCAATCGATGGGGTTCTCCACCAGAATCCGGAACGCATAGATGTCGGCGATATCGTCGAACGAGACGCCTTTGCGCTCCAGCTTGCGCCAGATCGAGTAAGGGCGCTTCTCCCGGCCAAACACCACACAGTCCAGCCCCGCCTCGTCGAGCAAGTCCGACAGCTTGGCAGAAACCGACGCCACGGCGTCATGGCGCGTGACGCGCAAATCCTCAAGACGGCGGTGAATGGATTCGTATGCGGCCGGGTTGAGGTTCCGGAACGCCAGATCCTCCAGCTCGGTGCAAACCCGGTTCACGCCGATGCGCCGGGCCAGCGGCGCATAGATCTCCAGCGTTTCGCGTGCGATGCGCTCGCGCTTGTCCTGGCGTGAATGGAAATGGAGCGTGCGCATATTGTGCATGCGGTCGCACAGCTTCACCAGCAGGACGCGGACATCGCGGGTGATCGCCACCACGAGCTTCTGCAGGTTTTCCGCCTGCTTGGTGCGCTTGGAGCCGAGCTCCATCTGACCCAGCTTGGTCACGCCGTCCACAAGCTGAGCGATGTCCTCGCCAAACTGTTCGATGATATCTTCGGGCGTCGCGTCGGTGTCTTCGACCGTGTCGTGCAAGAGGCCGGTACAGATCGTGGCCGCGTCGAGGCGCAGCTCGGCCAGCAGCATCGCCACTGCAACCGTGTGCCCGTAATAGGGCTCGCCGGATTTTCGGAACTGGCCCTGATGATGGAGCTTGGAAAAATTATAGGCGCGCGTGATCAGATCGCCATCGACCCGGGGGTCGTAGGCCTGAACACGCGCCACCAGGGCGTCGGCGCTGGGAATGGCGTCGGCGGGCAGAAGCGCAGACGGGGTCGCCAGCGCCGTCACGGCTTAGAGTCGGCCGTCAGCCGGTCCGTCGCGGTCGGACTGCAGCGCCTTGAGCATGGCGGCTTCGTCCATTTCCGGGGCGGGCAGGGCCGGTCGGGCCTCGGCCTGACGCTCGCGCTCGGCCTCTTCCTCGTCGTCCGACGGGATGACGCGCTGCAGGCCGGAAATCAGGTTTTCGGTCAGGCCGTCTAGATCCAGCCGGTCGTCTGCAATCTCGCGCAGGGCCACCACCGGGTTCTTGTCGTTGTCGCGGTCAACCACCAGCGGAGCGCCGGCGGCGATGGTGCGCGCACGATGGGCGGCCAGCAGAACCAGCTCGAAGCGGTTCTCCACCTTCTTGATGCAATCTTCAACGGTGACGCGGGCCATGCGCAGGCCTCCTGACAATCAAGCGAGACGTGAACCCGTGCAAATACCCCACGCGGGCGGCGCCTTCAAGCCTTACGCCGCAGCGCACAACACCCCGCCCGCCGGCCGGCAGGCGCGGCGGTCCGCAAGAGGCAGGGCGGCGATCAGACTTTGCAGTGTGGCGCCGCTGGCCGGATCGCGCCAGTGGGGCGCGATGTCTTTCATCGGCAACAACACAAAGGCGCGAGAGGTCAGGCGCGGATGCGGCAGGTCCGGCCCGCCAGCGGACCGTCCGGTGCGGCCCTGATAGTCCAGCAGGTCCAGGTCCAGCGTGCGCGGCGCATTGCGCACTGTGCGCGCACGCCCGTGAGCGGCCTCGACTGCGTGCAGCACCGCCATCAGCGCCTGCGGCTCAAGAGCTGTACGCACCGCGATACAGGCGTTCACAAACGGCGGATCGCCGGGGTCCGGCCAGGCCGGGCTACGCCAGGGGCGCGAAGCGGCGATCGTCTCCACCCCGGCTGCGGCCAGAGACCGCAGCGCTGAATTGAGCGTTTGAAGGGGCGCGCGGCCCCGGTATGCTTGGTTTGCGCCGAGTCCGACATAAATGGCCCGGCGATACGCATTACCCATCATCGATTGAGCGAAAGGCATAGGCGATGACCTTCTATCCCAACGAGCGGCTTGGCATTTTCATCGACGGCGCGAACCTCTATTCGGCGGCGCGCGGGCTCGATTTCGACATCGACTACAAGAAGCTTCTGGAGGAATTCCGCAAGCGCGGCCGGCTGATCCGGGCCAATTACTACACCGCGCTGCTCGAGAACGAGGAATACACCCCGATCCGTCCGCTGATCGACTGGCTGGACTATAACGGCTTCAAGATCGTGTCCAAGGCGGCCAAGGAGTATTCCGACGATAGCGGTCGCCGGCGCATCAAGGGCGATATGGATGTTGAACTGGCCGTCGATATGATGGAAGCCTGCGGTTATCTCGACCATATCGTGCTGTTCTCCGGCGATGGCGATTTCCGTAAAGTGGTCGAGGCGGTGCAGCGGCGCGGCGTGCGGGTGTCGGTGGTTTCCACCCTGAAATCTTCACCCCCCATGGCGTCCGACGATCTGCGCCGTCAGGCCGACGCCTTCATCGAGCTGGCCGATCTGGGCAAGCTGGTCGGGCGCGAGCGTCGCTATCGCGACTATACCGAAACCACCGAAGACGAAGGTGATGACGGCGATGACGCCTAGGCCCGCGCCAGCGCGCGATTGCGCGCTGTGCCCGCGTCTGGTCGCCTATCGCCAGCTGAACGCCCGTGATGAGCCGCACTGGTTCAACGGCGCGGTGCCAAGCTTTGGCGATGCGGATGCGCGCCTGCTCATCGTCGGCCTGGCGCCCGGGCGCACCGGGGCGAACCGCACGGGGCGTCCCTTCACCGGCGACTGGGCGGGCGATCTGCTCTATCCCACCATCGCCAAGTTCGGCCTCAGCACCGGGCGTTTCGATCCCGATGGCGATGACGATCTGCGCCTGACCGGCGCGATGATCACCAATGCCGTGCGCTGCGTTCCGCCCCAGAACAAGCCGGTGGGCGAGGAAATGGCCAATTGCCGGCCCTTCCTGGCCGCGCGCATCGCCGCCCTACCGCATTTGCAGGTGATCATCACGCTGGGCCGCATCGCCCATGACAACACGCTCAAAGCTCTGGGCCTGAAGCTGTCAGCTTACGCTTTTGGCCATGGGGCCCGTCATGATCTGGAGGGCCCGCGCGGGCCCCTGATCATGATCAACAGCTATCACTGTTCGCGCTACAACACGAATACGGGCCGGCTCACCGAAGCCATGTTCCACGACGTGTTCGAACAGGCCTGCGCGGCGCTGACGTGAAATCCTAGCGCCCGCTGGGGCCGCGCGTGGCGCCGTCATCGTCGGTCGCTTCACCTTCGCCATTCCCGGCGCCGCCGTCTTCACCGCCATCCTCGCCCGCCTGAAGCGCTTCGAGCGCCTCGGCCTCGCGCATGGCGGCGACGAAGTCTGCGGGCAAAGCCGGCAAGTCGCGGCGGAACTGGCCGCCCACCATGTCGGTCTGCAGGGTCAGAGGCGCTGCGCCGCTCTCGGACATGCGCGCACGATAGACCTGGACGTTTTCGATCACGCGCTGGACATAGTTGCGGGTCTCTGAGAACGGGATGCTCTCCACCCAGTCAATCGGGTCGATATCGCCCGTGCGCGGATCGCCATAATTGGCCACCCAGGTGCGCACCCGGTGTCCGCCGGCGTTATAGGCCGCCAGCGCCATCACCAGCGAGCCGTCATAGGCGTTCACCACCTGATCGAGATGGGCCATGCCCAGCATGATATTGTACTGGGGATCGTCGGTCAGCCATTCCAGATTAAACGGCACGCGCAATTGCTGGGCGGTCTGGCGCGCCGTGGCGGGCATCATCTGCATGATGCCGCGCGCGCCCGCGCCGGAAATGGCGCGCGCGTCAAACTCGGTCTCCTGACGGATCACCGAGAAGGTCAGGGCGGCATCGGGAAAGACCGGGGCATTGCGCGGCAGATCGATCAGCGGATAGGCGCGCTCGGCCAGCGCCGTCCCGGCGGTGCGGCTGGCCTTGGCGGTGCGCACCGCTTCGCGCAGGCGCATATGGTCCATGGCGATATCAGCGAGCATGGCCACTTCCTCGGCCGACTCCACGGCGTTGGCAAAATGATAGACGAAGACCCGGAAGAAATAATCCGACCCGCTCTCTGCCAGCAGGCGCACGGCGCGCACCTCGGTGCGGGCTTCAAAGGCGGCGCGCACCGCCGGCGTGGGGTCGGGATCGGGCGGCAAAACGATTTCAGCCGCGTCCGGGCCCAGCGCCAGAATGGCCAGCTGGCCGTAATAGGCGGTGGGATGCTCGGCGGCCGCCAGGAAGCGCTCGCGCGCCAGATCCAGCAGACCGGCCGCTTCCGCCGCCCGGCCTTGCCAGTACTTGGCCCGCGCCAGAGAGACCGGCGTGCGCACGCCGCTTTCCAACGACGTAAAATGTTCCAGCGCCACTTCCGGCTGGTTCAGGCCCGTCAGCGCGATCCAGCCGGCGTTGAACTCGGCGTCGGCGAAATCCACGCCCGAACTCATGCCATGGCTGGCGGCGAGCTGATAGGCGGAGTCCCAGTCGCGTTCGCGGATGCGGTCCAGGATCATCAACTTGCGCTCGGTCCACATGGATGACAGCGCATTGTCGTTCTGGTGCTGATCAGGCAGTTCCAGCAGCAGGGGCAGGGCGTCGCCCACCCCGCGCTGGCGCCGGAAGCGCGCGCGCTCATAAATCAGCCCGGCATTGGTCTGCAGCGAGGCCGGTACGGCGTTGACCGCGCCGTCCACGCCCGGCTGGCGTGCGGCCAGCGAAATGCGCGCCTGGGCCAGGCGCTGCTCGCCCTGGGTCAGTTCCGGGATCAGGCGGCTCGCGGCGGTGCGCTGACCGGCCCAGAGCAGGTAATCGACCCGCTCGGCATGATCTTCGCGCGTCAGGATATCGCCGAATTCGCGCAGCGTATCGGTCTGGAAGCTCAGCCGCATGGACTGGCTGCGCCAGGCGGTGCGGATCTCTTCGCGCCCTTCATCGGTGCGCCCCAGCGCAAGCAACGCACGGCCCAGCGCCACGCGGCCTTCACCGGTCAGGGGATCGCGGTTTTCAAACCAGGCCGCGATCATGGCCGGACTGAAGCCGGATTCTTCGACCTTCCATTCGGCTTCGCGCTGGATCGCCGCCTCACGCGGCCAGCCGGCCAGCTGGTCGAGCGCGAGATGCAGGTCGGAGAAGGACGCGCGCGGATCGCTGGTGGCCATGCGCCAGAATAATATCCGGCGCGCCGCCGGGTCGCTGACAGTGTAGGCCGCCTCGCGCACGAACTCCCATTCATCGTCATTGGCCGCGCGCATGGCGCGACGGAACAGGTCGAAATCGGCATCGCTCAGCGAGGCGATGTGGTTGGGCACGGGCGGCGCCAGGCGGGGCGAGGGCTCTTGCGCGCCTGCTACAGAGCCGACGGCGGCGCTGGCGGCCAGCACGGTCACAAAACGCACGATGATCGCAGACATAACGCCTCCAAGGCCCCTCGCTCCCAATGCTGATGCAGGACGGCCCGTCTGTCCACGTGCTTGAACGCCCTTGGCGCACGGGGGTTGCAGTCGTATGGTCCGCGCCCCTGATTTTCCGAAGCCTAGAACGGACTTTTTCATGCTGCGCGGCTCCATGACGGCTCTCGTGACGCCATTCAAGAATGGCGCCGTGGACGAGGCGGCCTTCGCCAACCTTATCGAGCGCCAGATCGCGGCGGGGACCCATGGCCTGGTGCCCGCGGGCACCACTGGGGAGACGCCCTGCCTGACGCGCGCCGAGCACCTGCGCGTGATCGATCTGTGCGTCGAGGTGTGCGCCGCGCGCGTGCCGGTCATCGCCGGGACAGGCAGCAATGCGACAGCCGCCACTATCGAGGTGCAGCGCCACGCCAAGACCGTCGGCGCGGACGCCGGCCTGGTGGTCGCGCCCTATTACAACAAGCCGTCCCAGGATGGGATCGCCGCCCATATCGAGGCCGTGGCCGACGCGGTCGCCCTGCCGATCTTCGTTTACAACATCCCCGGCCGCTCGGTGGTCGACATCTTGCCAGAGACCATGGCGCGCCTCGCGCGCCACCCCAATGTCATCGGGAGCAAGGACGCCAGCGCGCGCATGGAGCGCGTCACCGATCACCGCGTGCTGATCGGCGACCGCTTCATCCAGCTGTCGGGCGATGACGCCACGGCGCTGGGCTTCAATGCCCATGGCGGGGTGGGGGCCATCTCCGTCACGTCCAATCTGGCGCCGCAGCTGTGCGCGCGGTTCCAGACCGCCACGCTGGAAGGGCGCTGGGACGAGGCGCGCGCGCTGCACGACAAACTCGCGCCCCTGCACGCCGCCCTGTTCGCTGCGCCCAGCCCTGCGCCGGTGAAATATGGCCTGTCCCTGCTGGGTCTGTGCTCGGACGAGGTGCGCCTGCCGCTCACGCCGTGCCCGGAGCCGGTGAAGGCGCGCGTGCGCGCGGCCATGGAAAGCTGCGGCCTGATATGAGCAGTTCGGGACCCGACAAGGGCCTGGTCGCCGTCAACCGCCGCGCCAGGTTCGATTACGAGATCACAGATACGTTTGAAGCGGGCATGGTGCTGACCGGCACCGAGGTCAAAAGCCTGCGCATGGGCAAGGCCAATATCGCCGAGTCCTATGTCAGCCCGGAGAAGGGCGAAATCTGGCTGATCAATTGCGACATCCCGCCCTACGGCCACGGCAACCGCTTCAATCATGACCCGAAACGCGCGCGTAAGCTGCTGCTGCACAAGCGCGAAATGAACAAGCTCGCCGGTTCAGTGCAGAAAGAAGGGCTCACCATCGTACCCCTGCGCCTGTTCTTCAACGAGCGTGGCATGGCCAAGCTCCAGATCGGTCTGGCCAAAGGCAAGAAGACCGTCGACAAGCGCGAAACCATCAAGCAACGCGACTGGAACCGCAGCAAACAGCGGATCTTGAAGAATTTCGGGTGAGGGTTTTTCCGGCAAAGCCACCGCCCGGCCTCGCCGCGAGTTACGCAGCGTGAGAGGCCCCCTCTCCCCCATTCATCGGGGAGAGGATAAAGGTGAGGGGGCGGACCTTTCCGGTTAACTTGCCTGCGTCGCGTTGGACGGGACCGCCCCACCCCTCACCCCACCCTCTCCCCTCAAAGAGGGGAGAGGAGGCTGGAACGGGGCGTTTAGTCTGAAAGAGTGAAGGGCAGGGTGAGGGTGCAGCTGCCCCTTCAATCAATGCGCATACCCGTGCTCGCCTTCGCGGCGGATCACCGCGTAGCGGTCGCGCAGGCGGGTCTGGCGGGTTTCCAGCGAGGTGACCTCACCGTCGATGAGCACGGCGGTGGGGGCGCTCAAGACCTCCAGCGGGTCACCGTCCCACACCACCACGTCCGCCGCCTTGCCCGGCTCCAGCGAACCGAACCGGTCGGCGACGCCGTAGATTTCAGCGGGTGTCAGGGTGACGGCGCGGAACGCATCCGCCCAGTCGGCGCCGTGGGCCACGGCGATGCCGGCATGCTGACGTAGCAGGCGCGGGTTCCAGTATAAATCCGAGCCCAGCGTGGTGTATGCGAGCTGCACCCCCGCTGCATGCAGCGTGGCCGCCGCACGGTTGGAGGCCGCCAGCGTGTCGAAGCTTTCGGGCAGATTGCGCATGGGATCGAGGATGACGGGGATGCCCGCGTCCGCGATCTCATCGGCCATCAGATGGGCTTCGGCGCCGCCCACGATGATCAGGCGGATATTGGGGTAGCGGTCGGCGAACTGGATGGCCCGGCGGATATCGCTGGCCCGGTCCATGCGCATGATCAGCGGCATGGCCCCGCGCGCCACGTCCACCATGGCGGCCGCATCGAACCGGTTGATGGCGTCGCCTTCGTGATGGGCCATGAAGCGGCCAGGATAGAAGCGCGCGTCTTCAATCGCCGCCCGCAAAAAGGCCCAGGCGGCGCTGCGGGCGCCGCCAGCGGTGCGCGCGCCGGAGACAGAGAGGTCCACCAGCATGAATTGCCGGTCGGCGAACAGGCTGTCCGGATCGCCGCTGGCGTCAGCCAGCGCGCCGCGTCCGGCGATGATGGCCGAGCCCACAGCCGGGTGCACGGCAAAGCGCGTTACGCCCTTCACCCGGGCCGAGGCGATATGATTGCCCGCCGGGTTGAAGGCGTCGGCCACGTCCATGGACGCGGTGAAGGACGAGCCCGAGGCGGCGTTGTCGCGCGCGCCGGATTCGGCGCTGACTTCAACGAGGCCGAGCTCGGTCTGGGGATGGAACAGGCCCGGCGTGATCCAGCCGCCTTCAGCGTCGATGACGCGTGCGCCCGACGGAATGCGTACCTGCGCGCCCACTTCGGCGATCACGCCATCGCGGATCAGCACCGTGCCGGATTCGATGACCCCGGCGTCGCCATTGGTGATCACGCGGCCATTGGTGACCGCGATGGTTTGGGCTGCGGCGCAGACGGGCAGGGCTGCGGCGAGCGCCAGCGGCGCGAGGAAAGCGCCAAGGGCGCGTATGGAAAAGCGGGTCATCAGCGCACTCCTTCACCGGGTTGGCCAAGCATGAAGTCGCGCACCGTGCGCCGCTCGGGGTCGGCGCGGTCATACATCAGCGCGCCATCGATATAGACATGGTCCGCCAGGGCGTAGCTGGAGAACGGGTGGGCCGACCAGATCACGATATCGGCACGCTTGCCGGTTTCGATGGACCCGGTCTCCTCGAAAATCCCGAGGCCTCGTGCGGGTGCCGAGGTGAACCAGGACACCGCTTCGGCGTCGGAGATATCGAGCCCCATGCGCCGGCCATCGCCCAGGGCCTTCGCCACTTCATGGTTGAGGCGCTGAATGCCCAGATCAGAGTCTGAATGGATCATCGCGCAGGCGCCCAGCGAATGGGTGATGGGCAGGTTTTCGATGATGGAGTCATACGCCTCCATCTTGAACCCGCCCCAGTCGGCCCAGACCGCCGCGCAGGTGCCGGCCTCGGCCAGCAGGTCGGGGATTTTGAAGGCCTCGACCGCGTGGTGGAAGACCGAGACGTGGTAGTCGAACTCTTCGGCCATATCGAGCACCAGCGCCATTTCGTCGGCGCGGTAGCAATGCATCTGGATCAGGATCTCCCCGTCCAGCACGCCCATCAGCGTGTCGAGCTCCAGATTGCGCGTGGGCGGCGTGGCGGAGGCGTCGCCCTCGTCCCAATAGCGGTTCCAGGCGGCGCGATATTCCACCGCGCGCTGCCAGGCTTCGCGGTATCCCGCCATATTGCCCATGCGCGAGGCCGGGGCGCGGCCCTGATTGCCGTAGACCCGCTTGGGGTTCTCGCCGCAGGCCATTTTCAGCGTGTAGGGCGCATCGGGAAACTTCATCGCCTGGACGCTGCGCGCAGGCACATTGCGCAAGGTCACGCCGCGCCCGCCGAACAGATTGGCCGAGCCCGGCAGCACGTGCAGCGTGGTCACGCCGGCGGCGAGCGCCGTGTCAAAGCCCGGGTCCTGCGGCCAGACGCCATGCTCGGCCCACACCTCCGCCGTCACCGGGGCGGTGGCTTCATTGCCGTCGGAATGGGCGTTGACCGAGGGGCTGGCATAGACACCGAGATGGGAGTGGATGTCCACCACGCCCGGCGTCACGAAGCGGCCTTCAGCCTCGACGATTTCAGCGCCGTCGGGGGCGGCGAGGCCCTGGCCGATGGCGGCGATGCGCCCGTTCTCGATCAGGATGTCGGTGTTTTCCAGCAGCTGATCGACGCCGTCGAACACGTTCGCGCCGCGGATCAGCGTCACGCCGGACGGGGCCGGCTGATAGGTGGAGGGGTAGGGGTCAGGATTGAACCGCACCAGCTCGCCGCCGCCATTTGCATTGGCGTTCGCGCTGTCCTCATCGCCCGCGCCATTGCACCCGGTCAGGGCCGCCAGCGCCAGTGCGCCCGCGCCCAGACTGTTCCATACGTGTCTCATCTGATCCCTCCCGCGATCCGTCCGGGTTCAGCGCTCCTCGCGCCGACTCCCTGTCGTCTGTCGGATATGCGCGCAGCCTCACGGAAACCGGCAGGCGAGGGAAGGGGTTATTGTATAACGATGGCAGGGGCGCCCCCCACTTGCCCCCGCGCCCCGTCGGCGCGATGGTCGCGCCCTGGCTGAATCACCCGACCGAGGACGCATTCCATGGCCCTGCGCACTGGCGCCCAGCATTTGATCGACGCGCTCGCCGCCCAGGGCGTGGAGCGGATTTTCGGCGTGCCGGGAGAGAGTTATCTGGCGGCGCTGGATGCGCTGGTCGATAGCGGGATCGCCTTCATCACCTGCCGGCATGAGGCGGGGGCGGCGAATATGGCGGAAGCCGACGGCAAGCTGACCGGGCGCCCCGGCATCTGCTTCGTCACGCGAGGGCCGGGGGCGACGCAGGCCGCGGTGGGCGTCCATACGGCGTTTCAGGATTCCACGCCCATGCTGCTTCTGGTGGGCCAGGTGCGCCGCGAGGATGAGGGGCGCGAGGCGTTTCAGGAGCTCGACTACGCCCAGGCCTTCGCCGGGATCGCCAAGGCGGCGTTCGAGATTCGCGATCCGGCGCGCGTGGGCGAGCAGATCATGCGCGCTTACGCTCTGGCCCTGCACGGCCGCCCCGGCCCGGTGGTGGTGGGCCTGCCCGAGGATATGCTGACTGAAGAAGCCGAGGCGCCGGCGCCGCGCGCCTTCACCCGCGCGCTGAGCGAGCCGGGCGGTGATACGGCGCGCATCATCGCTGCGCGCCTTGATGCGGCCCAGCGCCCGGTGATCCTCGCCGGGGGGCCGGGCTGGAGCGCGGCGGCGCGCGCGGCGCTGCACGATATGGCGGTGCGCATGAACTGCCCCGTCGCCACAAGTTTCCGGGCCAAGCATTTGTTCGACAACACCCATTCCCACTATGCGGGTGAGGCGGGGATCGGCGTGAACCCGGCTCTGCGCGATGCGCTGCGCGAGGCGGACGTGATCCTCGCCATCGGGCCGCGCCTCGGCGAAATGACCACCCAAAGCTATGATCTGTTCGACGTGCCCGGCGGGTTGGGCGACCGGCTGATCCACATCCATCCCGGCGGGGAGGAGCTGGGCCGCGTCTATCATCCCGACATGGCCGTCACGGCCTCGCCCGGCGCCGCCATGCTCGCCATCGCAGAGGCGGCCACACCGCAAAACGCCGCCCGCCGCGCGGCCTGGGTCGCGGCGCGCCGCGCCGATTACGACGCGTGGGTGCAGCCTGTGAGCGTCACCGGTGCGGTCAATCCGTCGCAGATCTGGCGCGCCGTGTCGGCCCGCTATGGCGACAGCGCAATCATGACCAATGGCGCAGGCAATTTCGCCGCCTGGCTGCATCGCTTCTTTGATCACAGCGCCTATCCCGGCCAGCTCGCGCCCACCTCCGGGGCCATGGGCTATGGCCTGCCCGCCGCCATCGCCGCCAAGCTGCGCCATCCTGACCGCCCGGTCATCGCTGTGTGTGGCGATGGTGATTTCCTGATGGCCGCGCCGGAGCTTGCCACCGCCGTCCAGCACGGCGCCAACATCGTCGTGTGCGTGTTCGACAACGGAACCTACGGCACCATCCGCATGCACCAGGAGCGCGCCTATCCCGGCCGTGTCTCGGGCACGGGCCTGGTCAATCCCGACTTCAAAATGATGGCGCTGAGCTTCGGCATGGCCGCTTGGTACGTCGCCGCCACTGACGAGTTCCTGCCCGCGCTGGACGCGGCGCTGACGTCGGGGCGTCCCTCCCTGATCCATGTGCGCCAGTCGCCCGAAGACATTGCGCCGGGGAAGCGGTTGAGTGAACTCAAGCCCGCTTGAGGCTGGTGGCGCTCACAACCCTTTGCCTGCGCCGCGCACTGGTCTATCACCCGCGCCACACGATCATCCTGCAGGGGGGCATCCATGTCCGTCATCATCGACATCCGCGCGCGCGAAATTCTCGACAGCCGGGGCAATCCGACCGTCGAGGTGGATGTGGAGCTGGATGATGGCTCCATGGGCCGCGCCGCGGTGCCGTCGGGCGCTTCCACCGGCGCCCATGAGGCGGTGGAGAAGCGCGATGGCGGCCCGCGCTATGGCGGCAAGGGCGTGCGCGAGGCCGTCGCGGCCGTCGAGGGCGAGATCTACGAGAATATTGTGGGCATCGAAGCGGCCGAGCAGCGCGTGATCGACGAGGCGATGATCGATCTGGACGGCACGCCCAACAAGGCGCGCCTGGGCGCCAACGCCATCCTAGGCGTCTCGCTGGCGGTGGCCAAGGCCGCGGCGCAATCGCGCAAGCTGCCGCTCTACCGCTATCTGGGCGGCGTGAATGCGCGCATCCTGCCGACCCCGATGATGAACGTCATCAATGGCGGCGCCCATGCCGACAATCCGGTGGATTTCCAGGAATTCATGATCATGCCCACCGGCCTGCCGAGCTTTTCTGAAGCGCTGCGGTGTGGCTCGGAGATTTTCCACGCGCTTAAAAGCCGGCTGAAACAGGGCGGTTATTCCACCAATGTGGGCGATGAGGGCGGGTTCGCGCCGGACCTGAAGAGCGCCGAGCATTGCCTGGACGAGCTGATGGCCGCCATCGAAGCCGCCGGCTACAGCCCGGGCAAGGACGTGGTGCTGGCGCTGGATGTGGCCTCCACCGAGTTCTTCCGCGACGGGCGCTATGTGCTGGAAGGGGCGGGGCGCACCTGCTCGTCGGAGGAGTTTGCGACTTATCTCACGGAACTCGTGCGCGCCTACCCCATCGTCTCCATCGAGGACGGCATGGCCGAGGATGACTGGGAAGGCTGGACGGCGCTCACCTCGGCGCTGGACGGCGAATGCCAGCTGGTGGGCGATGATCTCTTCGTCACCAACCCCGAGCGCCTGTGGCGCGGCATCGAAGAAGGCGCGGCCAACGCCCTGCTGGTCAAGGTCAACCAGATCGGCACGCTGTCGGAAACGCTCGACGCGGTGGAGATGGCCCTGCGCGCGGGCTATGGCGCTGTGATGAGCCACCGCTCGGGCGAAACCGAAGATTCCACCATCGCGGATCTCGCCGTGGCGACCAATTGCGGGCAGATCAAGACCGGCTCGCTGGCGCGCTCCGACCGCACCGCCAAATATAACCAGCTCCTGCGCATCGAAGCCGAGCTCGGCTCGGCGGCGGCCTATGCCGGGCGCAGCGCGATCGCGGCGGGGTAGGGGCGGCCTGCATTCCACCCCCCACACCGGCGCCACAGCGCTTTTGCCCGGGGTGATTCTGCGCTAAACCGTCCGCCCATGCCGCGATATATTTTCATCACTGGCGGCGTGGTCTCCTCCCTTGGAAAAGGCCTCGCTTCCGCTGCCCTGGGCGCGCTTTTGCAAGCGCGCGGGTATTCCGTGCGCCTGCGCAAGCTGGACCCCTATCTCAATGTCGATCCGGGCACGATGTCGCCCTATCAGCATGGCGAGGTCTTCGTCACCGATGACGGGGCGGAGACTGATCTGGATCTGGGCCATTACGAGCGCTTCACCGGCGTGCCGGCCGCCCAGAGCGACAATATCACCACGGGGCGCATCTATTCCGACATTATCGCGCGCGAACGGCGCGGCGATTATCTGGGCGCCACGGTACAGGTGATTCCCCACGTCACCGACGCCATCAAGACCTTCGTTCTGTCCGACGCCGGGGATGTGGATTTCGTGCTGTGCGAGATCGGCGGCACGGTGGGCGATATCGAGGGTCTGCCCTTCTTCGAGGCGATCCGCCAGTTGGGACAGGAGCTGGGCCGCGAGCGCTGCGTCTTCGTCCATGTCACGCTGTTGCCCTTCATCAAGGCGGCCGGCGAGATGAAGACCAAGCCGACCCAGCACTCGGTCAAGGAGCTGCGCTCCATCGGCATCCAGCCCGATATCCTGCTGTGCCGCTGCGAAATTCCGCTGGACCCGTCGGACCGGCGCAAGATCGCCCTGTTCTGCAATGTGCCTGAAAACGCCGTGATCGAGGGACGCGACGCGGCCTCGCTCTATGACGTGCCGGGCGAGTATCACGATCAGGGCTTTGATTCGGTCATTCTGGACCGGTTCGGCATCACCGATGCGCCCGAGCCTGACATGTCGGTGTGGCAGCGTATCAGCCAGGCCGTCCACAATCCTGATGGCGAGGTCACCATTGCGGTGGTGGGCAAATACACCGTGCTGGCCGACGCCTATAAATCCCTGCTCGAAGCGCTCACCCATGGCGGCATCGCCAATAATGTGAAGGTGCGCGTGCGCTGGCTGGACGCCAGCCAGTTCGAGACGCCGGACAATTTCGCCGCCCTGGAAGACGTGCACGCCATCCTGGTGCCCGGCGGGTTTGGCGAGCGCGGCGCCGAAGGCAAGATCGCCGCGGCCCGCTTCGCGCGCGAGCGCAAGGTGCCGTATTTCGGCATCTGCTTTGGCATGCAGATGGCGGTGATCGAGGCGGCGCGTCATCTCGCCGGCGTCACGGGCGCGGGCACGTCGGAGTTCGGCGCGCCCAAAGAGCCGGTGGTCGGCCTGCTCAAAGAATGGGTCAAGGACAATGAAATCGTGCGCCGCTATGCCGGCGGGGATTTGGGCGGCACCATGCGCCTGGGCGCCTTCCCGGCAACGCTCAAAGACGGCTCGCGCGTGCGCGAGATTTACGGCGCGCCGCAGATCCAGGAACGCCACCGCCACCGCTATGAGGTGAACATCGCCTGGCGCGAGCAGCTGGAAGCCGCCGGTCTCATCTTCTCCGGCCTGTCGCCCGACGGCGTGCTGCCGGAAATCGTGGAATACGCCGACCACCCCTGGTTCATCGGCGTGCAATTCCACCCCGAATACAAATCGAGACCCTTCGAGCCGCACCCGCTGTTTGCGAGCTTCGTGGCGGCGGCGATAGAGCATTCACGGTTGGTGTAAGAGGGGGGCTGCGGTCGGCCTGGAAAGCAGGCGAACTCATTTCACGTACCAAAGCCCCCCGCCACACACCGCCCCATTGCCAGCCCGGCATGAAACCGGTATAGCCCGCCGCTCACTTTCCGCGTGACGCTTCACGTTTCGCGCGCAAGTCCGGTTCACCTTTGACTTTGAGGGAGAGACCCATGGCGGTCCCCAAGCGCAAAACCTCTCCGTCCAAGCGCAATATGCGCCGCGGACATGATTCCATCTCCACGACCGCCTATGTCGAGGACAAGGACACCGGCGAGCTGCGCCGTCCGCACCATGTCGACCTGAAGTCGGGCATGTATCGCGGCAAGCAGATTTTCACGCCGAAAGAAGACTGATCCGGCCGAGCCGGGGAGGCATCGAAGCCCTGCGCGAGCGATCGCGCGGGGCTTTTGCTTTGTGCGGTTGGTTGAGGTGAGGCGCATTTAAGCGCGGCGCACACCCTCTGGCTTGACGTGCACCGCGTCTCAGGCGCGGCGCACGAGCGCCTTTTCCCCACAGCTGGGGCGGCGGATCTCTACGCTGACCACGCCGGGCAGGGCCGCGTCCAGGCGCTCGAACACCCAGTGGGCGATGGTTTCCAGCGAGGGGTGTTCCAGCCCCTCCACCTCGTTGAGCAGGCGGTGGTCCAGCTGGTCGCGGATTTTCGCCAGCTCCGCGTCAATCTCCCAGAAATCACGCACCATGCCGCTGTCGGTGGACCTGGCGCCCGAGAGGGTCACCGTTCCGGCGAAGGAATGGCCGTGCATTCGCGAGAACGGATGGCTCGCGTCCTTGTGGGTGAAATGATGGGCGGCGTCGAAGGTGAAGTCCTTCGAGATTTCCAGAACGAGTGCGGACATGGCTTCCTGACCTGTGCGTGGCGCGCCATATACAGAATGCAGCGCACAATGGAAACCGCGCGGCGCTGCAAGCGATAGGAGGAGCCGTCCATGAGTCAGCCGCCCGAAGATGCAAAGCCGGCGCGCAAACCTGTCACGGCGATGACGCTCGCCCTGTGGGCGGCGCCGGTGCTGGGCGGCTTCGCCGTGCTGGCGCTGGCGCTGGCCATGAACTGGCAGCCCTGGTTCGGCTACGCCGCCGTGATCGCGGGCGTGCTGGGCGCCATCATGATGGCGGGCGAGCATTTCGGGGTGCGTGGTGAGTAAGGCGCTTTGACTGTGGCGCCGTTGCAAGCCTTACCAGAATGTAATGCACCAGCGTTTGCGCCTGCAGCATGTCCGTCTGATACTGGAGCAAATCTGCTGTTCCATTGAGGGGTCCACCATGAAGACGCTTTCGCTTTCCGCCGCCATGCTGGCCCTTCTTGGTGCAGGCAGCCTTGCCGGCTGCTCGGCCACCGCGGGTGACGAAACCCAGATCGCTGGCGCCAGCAATGGTGAGCGCGTGGTCTGCCGGCGCATTCACGAGGTAGGCAGTCGCCTCGGTGGGAGCGTCTGCCGCACCGAGGCCGAGTGGGAAGAAGAAGCCCGCGACGCCCAGCAGGCGATGGATGAGTTCGACGCGCCTCGGTCCGTTGACCCCTCCGGTCTCGGCGGCTAAGGCTAGGCTAACACCCGGTCTGACCGCGCCTGGCTGGCTTTACAAACGCAAGAGCATCACAGAACTGCGCGTCGCCGGCGCTCCGGCGACGCACAAAGAGGGCCGCTGAGGCGGCCTTCTTCATATGTGCCTGCGCCGCGCGCGTTGCCGCCGCGATAGCGCACGCTCATAGTCGCACTCATGAGCAATCTGTTCCAGTCCGCCGGTCTTGAAGCCTCCGCGCCGCGCCCGCTGGCCGACCGGCTTCGCCCGCAATCCCTGAGCGATGTGGTTGGTCAGGATCACCTGATCGGCCCCGGCGGCCCGCTGGGGCGCATGCTGGCGCGCGGGCATCTGGCCTCCATCATCCTTTGGGGGCCTCCCGGCGTGGGCAAGACCACGCTGGCGCGCCTGCTCAGCGATGCGGCGGGGCTGGAGTTTGACGCCATTTCAGCCGTGTTCTCCGGCGTGGCGGACCTGAAAAAAGCCTTCGACCGCGCCCGCGCCCGGCGCGCCTCGGGCCAGGGCACGCTTCTGTTCGTCGACGAGATCCACCGCTTCAACCGCGCCCAGCAGGACGGCTTTTTGCCCGTGGTGGAGGAGGGGGTGGTGACGCTGGTGGGCGCCACCACCGAAAACCCCAGCTTTGAGCTCAACGCTGCGCTCCTGTCGCGCTGTCAGGTGCTGGTGCTCAAGCGGCTGGACGCCGATGCGCTCGAACGCCTGCTCGCCCGCGCCGAGGCGCTGGAGGGCCGCCCGCTGGCGCTGACGGGGCAGGCGCGCGACGTGATGATGGCGCTGGCCGACGGGGACGGGCGCTATCTGCTCAATCTGGCCGAACAGGTCTTCGCCGCCGCACCCGACGCGCCGCTGGACCCTGCAGGCCTCGGCCAGCTGGTGCAGCGCCGCGCGCCCTCCTACGACAAGGCGGGCGATTCCCACTACAATCTCATCTCCGCCTTGCACAAATCCATCCGCGGCTCGGACCCGGACGCGGCGCTCTACTGGCTGGCGCGCATGCTGGAGGCCGGCGAGGACCCGCTGTTTCTGGCCCGGCGCCTGGTGCGCATGGCCAATGAGGATATCGGCCTGGCCGATCCCGGCGCGGTCCACGCGGCGCTGGCGGCCAAGGACGTGTATGATTTCCTCGGCAGCCCCGAAGGCGAGCTGGCGCTGGCCCAGGCCGTGGTCCATCTCGCCTGCGCCCCCAAATCCAACGCCGTCTACAAGGCCTGGAAAGCCGCCGTGCGCAGCGCCAAGGCCACGGGCTCCCTGAGCCCGCCCAAACACATCCTCAACGCCCCCACCAAGCTGATGAAGGCTGAAGGCTATGGCCAGGGCTATGAATACGATCACGACGCCGCCGGCGGCGTCTCGGGCCAGGACTATTTCCCCGACGAGATGACCGACCGCCCGGTCTTCTACGAACCCAAGGACGGCGGGCGCGAGGCGCAGCTGAAAGAGCGGCTGGACCGCTGGCGGGCGCTGAGGAAAGAGCGGCGAGGGCGTTAGGCCGCCCTTACCCGAACACCGCCGCAAACGGGAACAGGAACCCGATCGCCAGCGACCACACCGTGAAGGCGATGGTCATGAACAGGAGCGCGGTCTCGCGCTTGCCGGTGATGATGGCCGGCACGGCGCCTGCCACCACCCAGATCACCATCGCGCCCAGCTGGACCAGCAGGATCGCCGCCAGCGGTGCGGGCCAGATGAGGCCGCCAATGGCCAGCAGGCCCAGGCTCAGCTGAAACGCGCCCAGCAGGCGCAGATACACATCCACCTGAACTGCATCATAGAAGAGCTTGCGCGCCGCGAAGCCCGGTGTGAACACCATGATCAGCCCCGCCCCGCCCGCCGCCAGCACGGCGGCCAGATACAGCGCTCTCAGCGCGATCGTGTCGGCAAGGGTCAGCATGACGGCCTCCGGTGACGGCGGGAAGGTGTGCGACGGGCCGGTAACGCGCGAAGCTGCGGCCTGGGTCCGGGGCGGACTGGTGGCGCAGCGCAGATCAGCACAAGCGGGGTCAGGCGCCGGGTGCGTCAATCGTGTGGTGCCGAAGTCGGCACGCTAGGGTGTCAGGATGCGCCCCCTCGCGGCAACGGGTCAAGGCGGGGCCCAAACCGAAGTCGTCTTGCATATCGTTCAACGTTAAACGAAAGTGATTAGCGTTGAACCAAGTGGGAGGAGGGCGCCATGGCGCAGAGCCGCAGACTGTTTCTGAAACTCGCCGGCGCGTCCGCGGTGACGGTGGTGGGGGCCGGGGCCGTGTTCACCGCAACCCGCACGCCGGTACGGGCGCTGGTCCCGTGGGAGACGGCGATGAGCGGCGCCCATGGCGACCCCCGACTGCGGGCGCTGGCCTGGGCCATTCTGGCGCCCAACCCCCATAATATTCAGCCCTGGCTGTTTGAGCTTGTGGGCGCGGACGAGGTGCGTATCTGGTGTGATCCGGAGCGGCGTCTGCCCGCCACCGATCCGTTTGACCGCCAGATCACCATCGGTTTTGGCTGCATGCTGGAGCAGTTGCGCATGGCGGCGGCGCACGCCGGGCTGGCGGCGCAGATCACGCCCTTCCCCGAGGGCGCCGGCGCGCCGCGCCTTGATGACCGCCCCATCGCCCATGTGCGGTTCGCGCCCGCCGACGCCGCGCCCGATCCGCTCTTCACCCACGCCGCCATAAGGCGCTCCGACAAGGCGCCGTTTGAGGATCGGGCCATCGCGCCGGACCTGCTGGGCGCGCTGCTTGAGGCGGCTGCACCGCGCCACGAGACCAATCTGATCGCCGATACAGAAGGCGTGGCGGCGCTGCGCGACCTGACCTGGCGGGCCATGGAGGTGGAGCTGCGTGCGCCGGCGCCACATCGCGAAAGCGTCGACCTGATGCGCATCGGGCGCGCCGAGATCGAAGCCAATCCCGACGGCATTGCCCTGCAAGGCGCCATGATCGAGGCGCTCAATATGGCCGGAATGATCACGCGCGAGACGCTGGCCGATCCCGCCTCCACGGCGTTCTCTCAAACCCTCGACATGATGCGCGCCCAGATCTACAGCGCGAGAGGGTTTGCCGTCCTGACCACGCCCGGTGATACGCGCGCCGAGCAATTGGAGGCAGGGCGCGACTGGCTGCGCCTGAATCTCGCCGCCTGCGGGCTGGGCCTGGGCTTCCAGCCGCTGAGCCAGGCTTTGCAGGAATATGAGGCGATGGCCGCGCTCTACGACGAGGCCCATGACCGGCTGGCGCCCGGCGGCGGGCGCGTTCAGATGATCGCGCGTCTGGGCCATGGCGCGCAGCCCGCCCGCACGCCGCGCTGGCCGCTGGAGAGCAGGATGATGGCATGAGCCGCGCCCCCGGACCCGGGCCGGATCCCGAGCTGGTGTTCGCGGTCCTCAACGAGGTGGGCATCATCCAGCAGCTGTCGTCCAGCGCGCTGCTCAAAGTCCTGCCCGACGGATTGCAGATCGCGCATTTCTCCGTGCTCAACCACATGGCGCGCCTCGGCGATGGCTGGACGCCGGTGCGCCTCGCGCGCGCCTTTCAGGTCACCAAGGGCGCCATGACCAACACGCTGCAGCGGCTGGAGGCGCGCGCCCTGGTGCGCATCGAGCCTGACCCGGAAGATCGGCGCGCGAAGCGCGTGTTCCTCACGCCGGCCGGGCGGGAGATGCGCGCGCGCTGCCTGGCCGCCCTTGGACCGGAGCTTGCCCGCATGGGGGCGGCGCTGGGCGCCGGGCGGTTTGAGACGGCGCTGCCCGCCCTGCAGGCGATCCGCAACTGGCTGGACGCGGATCGCAATCCGGCGAAATAGCGGGGCTGCAGCGGCGCTGGAACGCGTCTGACACCGGCGCCTGGCCTTGCGCCTCAGCGCGCTGCGGCCTATCGCTGCGCGTCATGAACCATCTTCTTCTCATCGCCGCCGGAGGCGCGCTGGGCGCGGTCTCGCGCCATGGCGTCAATCAGGCGTGCCTGCGCTGGATCGGGCCGGACGCGCCCTGGGGCGTGCTGATCGTCAATGTGGCC
This sequence comes from Hyphomonadaceae bacterium ML37, assembly GCA_027627685.1. NCBI lineage: Bacteria > Pseudomonadati > Pseudomonadota > Alphaproteobacteria > Hyphomonadales > Hyphomonadaceae > Hyphomonadaceae bacterium ML37. Next base: position 1,786,593 of record CP091241.1, on the reverse strand, counting down.
GGATCGCTGGCGGTCGGGCTGCTGGTGGGCTGGCTGGCGCAGGCCGGGCGCGCCGACGCCACCGAGATCCGCTTTGCCTTCGGCGTCGGGTTTCTGGGCGCCTTCACCACCATGAGCGCATTGTCGCTGGAGCTGATCTTGATGATCGAACGCAAGGCCTTTCTCGAGGCGCTGGTCTGGGGCGGCGGCATGCTGATCGCCTGCGTGCTCGCTGCGGGCGTGGGGCTGGCGCTGGCGCGCACGGTGTGGCCGTCATGAGCGCGGTTCAAACCCTCGAAGTCACGCAAGCCGAAGGCGATATGCGTCTGGACCGCTGGTTCAAGGCGCATTTTCCGCACATCCCCCACGGGCGGGTGGAGAAATTCCTGCGCACCGGTCAGGTCCGCGTCGACGGCGCGCGCGCCAAGGGCAATCAGCGCCTCGAGCCGGGCCAGATCGTGCGCGTGCCGCCCATGCCGGAACCGGGCGAGATCCGCGCCGAGGCGCCCTTGTCGCGAGAGGACGCGGCGTTCGCCCGCTCCATGGTGCTGTATCAGGACCATGAGCTGATCGCGCTGAACAAGCCCCACGGCCTGGCCGTACAGGGCGGGTCCAAGACCACGCGCCATCTCGACCGTCTGCTGGACGCGTTCGGGCGGGGCGATGAACGCCCGCGTCTCGTCCACCGTCTCGACAAGGACACGTCGGGCGTTCTGGTGGTGGCGCGCACCGCTGACAGCGCCCGGCGCCTCTCGCGCCTGTTCCAGACCCGCGACCTTCGCAAATATTACTGGGCTGTGGCCCTTGGCGTGCCTTCGCCGCACAACGGCGAGATCAGCGGCTTCCTGCGCAAATCCAGCGGCCCCGATGGCGACCGCGAGCGCATGATGGCGGCGCGCCATGGCGAGGAGGGCGCCCAGCACGCGGTGACCCATTACGCTGTGGCTGACCATGCCGGACGCCGTGCCAGCTGGGTCGTGCTGAGCCCCGAAACCGGGCGCACCCACCAGCTGCGCGTCCACATGGCGGGCTTTGGCCACGCCATTCTGGGCGACGGCAAATACATGTGCGACATCCCCACGCCCGAAGGCCTGTCGCGCAAGCTGCACCTGCACGCGCGCAAGCTGGTCATCCCGCGCCCCGGCCAGCGCCCGCTGGTGCTGGAAGCGCCGCTGCCGGACCATATGAGCGAGACCTTCGCCGCGCTGGGCTTTGACTTCGACGCGGGCGCGCGCGCCGAGGAGACGCTGGCGTGACGGGTCTGAAACTGGCCGTGTTTGATGTGGACGGCACGCTGGTGGATTCGCGTGAAGTGATCGCACGCGCCATGACCCGCGCCTTTGAGCGCGCCGGGCTGGGCGCCATCGCCTATGATCAGGTGCGCACGATTGTGGGTCTGGAATTGTCTGAAGCCGTAGCGCGTCTGGCCCCGCCCGATTATGGCGAGGCGCGGGTCGCGGCGCTCACCGGGTTTTACAAGCAAGCCTTCGTGGAACAGCGCGCCGAGGCCGGCTTTTCCGAGCCCCTCTATGACGGCGCGCGCGAGACTCTGGAGCGTCTGGCTGATGAGGGCTGGATCCTTGGCGTGGCCACCGGCAAGGCGCGCCGGGGGCTCGACATCGTGTTCGGCCACCATGATCTGCACCGCTATTTTCAGACCCTGCACACCGTGGATGGCGGTCCCGGCAAGCCGCATCCGCGCATGGTGCTCGACGCCATGGCCGCCACCGGCGCGCGCCCCAAAGAGACCGTGGTGATCGGCGACACGTTCTGGGACATGGCCATGGCGCGCGCCGCCGACGCCCACGCCATGGGCGTCAGCTGGGGCTTTCACACGGTGGATGAGATCAATGAGGCCCAGCCTCACGCCATCCACCATGATTTCGCCGCGCTCAACAGCGCCCTTGATGTCTTCGCCGGAGACCGGAGCGCCGCATGAGCATGTCAAAGGCCAGGGCGGAAAACCGCCCCCTGCCGCGGCGCTTCTATACCGAAGCCGCCGCCGCGCCGGGCGAGGGCGGCTGGCGTGTTCTGCTCGACGGGCGTCAGGTGCGCACGCCGGCCAAATCGGTTCTGGTGCTGCCCGGCGAGACGCTGGCCCGCGCAGCCGCCGCTGAATGGTCCGCCCAGAGCGAACACATCAATCCCTTCACCATGCCGGTCACCCGGCTGTGTCATGTGGCGCTGGACCGTACCGGCGATGTGCGCGCGCAGGCCGCCGCCGAAGTCGCGCGCTTCGCCCGCACCGATCTTTTGAGCCACCGCGCCGAAGAATCCGTCCTCGCTACGCGTCAGGCCGAGGCCTGGGATCCCTGGCTCGCCTGGGCCGCCATGGCGCTGGACGCGCCGCTGCACGCTGCGGTCTCGGTCACCGCTCTCGATCAGCCCGACAGTTCGATCGCGGCGCTGGAACGCCGGGCGCTGGCGCTCGACAATTTCCGCCTGACCGCTCTGGTCAGCGCCGCCCCGAACCTGGGCTCGGCCGTGCTGGCGTTTGCGCTGCTGGAAGGCGAGGCGGACGCCGAAATCCTGTTCGACACATCGCGCGTGGACGAGCGCTATCAGGCCGAGCGCTGGGGTGAGGACGCCGAGGCGGCCGAGGCCGCCGCCAACCGCAAACGCGACCTTCTGGGCTGTGAAACACTGTTTCGCGCCTTGGATGCCGATGACATCTGAGCGCCGACAGATTTTCGCGGGTTTTTGCCGTGCCGCGGCGGCTTTTGACCGGAAAAACCCCGGACCACACGGTGTGCGTCGCGGGGACAAGGTGCGGGATAGGGCGGGGACAGGGGGTCAGCCGCCGGGATCATTCACCGTCTGCACGCCCAGCTCCGGCGCCGGCATGAAGTCCGCCACCATGGGCGCGCGGGACTGGCTGCGCACGGTCTGGGCAATCGCTTCGAGATCAACACGTTCCAGCGGTCCAGTCACCCCGATCACCAGATCATCCTCGCGCCACCACACCAGGCGCTCGCCATCGAGCCGTGAATGCTGCAGCGCGCCCGGACCGGCCGGGCTGATCCGGCGCGCCAGAATGCGCACGGTCTCGCCGTCAGAGGCTTGATATTCCAGCGCGTTAAACGCGCCGCCTTGCGCCATGCGCGCGATGGAAGCGGTCAGGTGCAGGCCGTGGCCGGTCAGTTCCGGCGGGCTCAGCACCGGGTCGGACAACAGGCTCGTGGCGGTATCGGAACCGCTCACAGCGAGCCCCTCCAGCTGCACCAGCTCAGCGGGCGCCTCGCCCGTTGCCGGGCCTGAGCTCATATGCAATCCCGCCGCCAGCCAGCCGCCAGCGAACACCACCACCGCCGCCGCCGCCATCGCGCCCATGCGCGTCATCCGGTCGAGCCGTTCGGCCCGGCGCGCCGCGCGCAGCACGCCAGCGGGCAGCCCGGCGCCGGCTCGTTGGCGGGCGAAAGCGTCGAGCGCATCGATGATGCGCCGATCAATGCGCGCGTCGCCTGCGGTGTGAGTTTCCTTTTCCGTTTCAGTGTCGTGGGTCATGTCATTTCACCTGGTGCAGCCGGGTGCGGTCCTCTGTTTCCGGTACGGGCGCATCCTCCGCGAGGCTCTCCCGCAAGGCGCTGCGAGCGCGGGAGACCTGCGAGCGCAGGGTGGCCGGGTTGAGATCGAGAATGGCCGCCGCTTCCTCGTTCGAATGCCCCTCGATGGCGATCAGGGTCAGGGCGGCGCGCTGGTCGCGGGGCAGGGCGTCCAGCGCATCTAGCGCCGCGGCGCAGTCCAGCCGTGCCTGCTGGGCTGCAGGCGCCGCCAGATCAGGCGCAGCGTCGGGATCGTTCAGCGGTGCCTCGCGCCGGGCTGCCTGGCGCATCAGATCGAGATGGGTGCGGTAGACAATGGTCATCAGCCAGCTGCGCGCCCGTTCGGCCTCGCGCAGCTGGCGCCGCTTGCGGATGGCGGTCTCCGCTGCGATCTGAACCAAATCATCGGCGTCAAACGCATTGCCCGCCAGCGCGCGCGCAAACCGCCGCATGGCGGTCAGCTGACGGGTGATGGTGCGGCTCATATCCTTGGCGTTCATCAAGCAATATCTCAATGGCGTGTCTGTAAGACGCTGAAAAACGTGGGCGTGTTGCACAATCATAGCGAAAAATTTCCAGTCATACGCGGACATGACCGAATTGTAATTCATAGGACGCGCAACATCACCCGCTCTTCAGGCGTCTAACTATCAGTACGTCTGCCCACGCGGGCGTCGAAACTGAAATGGAGACTTGTTGATATGACCATGATGTTCAAAACGACCGCTTCCGCCCTCGCTCTGGCCCTGGGCGCCGCCTACGCCGCGCCCGCCGCCCTCGCGCAACAGGCCCCGCCGCCCCCGCAACAGGGCATGCCGGCGCAGCAGCAGCCCCAGATCGAGCCTGTCACCGACGAGGAAATCTGGAACTTCGTACGCGCCGTGGACCAGGTCAGCGGGATCGTTGAAGAATTGCGTCCGCAGCTTGAAGCGGCCAACGGCCAGGAAGAAGCCCAGCTCATCCAGCAGGACGCCCAGGCGCAGATGATCGAAGCGGTCGAGGACGAAGGTCTGACGCCCGAGCGCTATAACGAGATCAATATGGCTGCGCAGTCCGATCCGGAGCTCGGCGAGCGCATCTCCGAGATCGCTGAAGAGTACCGCGAGCAGAATGGCTGACCGCACACGGCCATCGTGACCGGGGCTCTCCGTATCCGGGCGACCGGATGCGGGGCCCCGCCTTCGCCCCCGGCTGTCCCCCCCGCCGGGGGCGCTTTTGTGTCTGGGTCTTGTCAGGCCACGCGGGTCGTCATACCCGTTTCGAGAGGGTCGGCCCATGTGGTCCGCAAAAGGGACGCGCCATGATATCTGACCGCCAGCGCATCAGTTCCGGCGCGCCGTGGGAGGACCGGGTCGGCTATCGCCGCGCCGTGCGCGTGGGCGATCACGTCTGGGTGGCCGGGACAGTGGCGGTGGACGCGCAAGGACGCCCGTTTGCGCCGGGAGACGCGGGTGCGCAGGCCGCGCGCTGCCTTGAGATTATCGTGGCGGCGCTGGCTGAGGCCGGTGCGCGCCCGGACCACGTTGTCCGGACGCGCATGTTCGTCACGGACATGGCGCCGGAAACCCAGGCCGCCGTCGGCGCGGCGCACCGGGCCGTCTTCGGGTCCTGCCCGCCCGCCAGCACCATGGTGGGGGTCAGCGCGTTGGCGGGGCCGGAATTTATCATCGAAATTGAAGCGGAAGCCGTGATCGGCTGAGGGCGTCAGCCCTCTGCCTGTGCGATCTTGCGCCTGGCGCCGGTGATCAGGGCGGCCGCCCCGTACGCCAACAGCGCCGCCAGGATCGAGCCCAGAAACGCGCCGGGCAGATCATAGACCCAGCCACCCAGTCCAATCGCGAGCAGGCCGGCGGCTAAAGCGGCCAGCGCGCTCCACTCATCGCCGAACCTGGTGTGCAGCCCGATGAGGAGTGAGACCAGCAGCCCCGCCGAGCCCAGCGAGGAGGCAATCTCCACCAGCCCGTAAATCGTTTCGCCGCGCGTCGCCACCAGATAGGCGCATCCGCCCGCTGCGACAGTGAGCACGCGCGCCGCGATCAGGGTTTCGCGTTGGCCGGCGCGCGGCCGGGCGCGTTTGTACAAATTCTCCGTGGTCAGCGCGGCGACTGCCAGCAGGGCGGAGTCCACCGTCGACAGGACGGCTGAAAACAGCGCGCCTGCGAACACAACGAACAGGGCGGTGGGCAGAAGCTCGGCCGCCAGCGCCGGCAGGAACAGATCGCCATTGGAGGCGTCAAATCCTGCGCCTGGCCCGATCAGGCCGAACGCCAGCGGGAAAAACCCCACCACCAGATACAGCCCGCCCGCCAGCAGCCCGCCGCGCATCGCCACCTTGGCGGTTTTCGAGCCCAGAAAGCGCGAGATCAGCTCCTGCGCCACGATGGAGCCGAGGATCGGAATGGCAAACGCGTCCAGCCGCGCCAGCCAGCTTTCCCCCGGCGCGATAAGGATCAATTGCTCCGGCCGTATCGAGGCGAGCGCCATCGCCGGCCCGCCCGCATGATCGATCAGCGCGATCAGCAAGATGACGAGGCCGACGAGCACCACTGCGCTTTGAAAGATGTCGGTCACCACCGAGGCGAGCAGCCCGCCAATCAGCGTGTAGGCCGTCACCAGCACGGTCACCGCCAGCAGGGTCGTGCCCACCGGCAGGCCTGCCACCGTGGACACCAGAGCGGCCAGGGCCAGCAGCTGTGCCGCCGCCCACACGATGGAGGTGGGGATGGAGACGCAGGCGGCCGCAATTTCCGCCCGGCCGCCGAACCGGTCGCGGAAGAAGTCGGCCAGCGTGATATAGCCCTTGGCCCGCAGGGCGCCGGCCACCAGAAGGGCAGCCAGAATCAGACAGATAGCATAACCGAACGGCTCGGCCCGAGCGCCCGCGATGCCTTCCTGCGCGATGGTGGCGCTGGCGCCCATCACCGTCTCGCCGCCAAACCAGGTGGCGAACACCGAAATCCCCACCGCGAACATGCCCAGGCGCCGTCCGGCGACCAGGTAATCCACATCGCCAGCGATTTTGCGCGACGCCCACACCGCGATGCTGAGCTGCACAAGCACATAGGCGGCCAGGGCGGCGATCATCCAGGACAAGGGCAAGCTCCGGGCAGAATCAACGACATCAGTCTAAGACCGTAGACGCGCCCGGCGGACAAGCCACTCGGTATCGATCCTCGCCTCACCTGCGCCCAGCGTCGTGGCGTTCTCCGCAATTCGCCGGCCCAGATAGGCCTCCAGAGCCGGGTCGAGCCCGGCGCGTTGGAGGGCGGCGGCGGTGAGAAGCGTGGCGGACAATTCGGTGAAGCGGCGGGCGCGCGCCTCGCTTAGGTTCCCCGCCATCATGTCGCGCAGGGCGGTCAGGCGCGCGTCCACCGCCGGGTGGAGGCCCGCCAGCGGGGCAAGCTCGGCGTCCAGCGCCTCACGCGCAGCGGCGTCGCGGCTCAGCGCGCGCAGCACGTCCAGCGCGATCACATTGCCCGAGCCTTCCCAGATGGCGTTGAGCGGGCTCTGGCGGAACATGCGGGGCAGGGGGTGCTCCTCCACATAGCCCGCGCCGCCATGGGCCTCCATGGCTTCGTAGACCAGGTAGGGCGCACGCTTGCAGATCCAGTATTTGGCGATGGGCGTGGCGATGCGCGCGAAGGCGGCCTGCGCCGGGTCCGATGCGGCACGGTCAAAGCTTTCCGCCACCCGGAACGCCAGGGCCAGCGCCGCTTCAGCCTCCAGCGCCAGTTCGGCGAGCACTTCGCGCATCAAAGGCTGATCAATCAGGCGGCGCTGAAAGGCGCTGCGCCGGTCGGCGTGCCAGATGGCGTGGGCGCTCACGGTGCGGATGAGGCCAGCGGAGCCCGCCAGGCAATCAAGCCGCGTATGATTGACCATCTCGATGATGGTGCGCACGCCGCGCCCCGGCTCGCCCACGCGCCGCGCCCAGGCTTGCTTGTTTTCAATCTCGGACGAGGCATTGGAGCGGTCGCCCAGCTTGTCTTTAAGCCTCTGGATTTCGATCGTGTTGCGCGTGCCGTCCGGGCGCCAGCGCGGGACCAGAAAACAGCTCAGCGCCGCCCCGTCCCCTGAGGCATCCCCGCCCTCATAGGCCAGGGTGAGAAACCCGTCGCTCATGGGGGCCGAACAGAACCATTTATGACCGGTCAGCAGCACCTCATCGCCGCCCGCAATCGGCTCGGCGCGGGTGGTGTTGGCGCGCACGTCCGAGCCGCCCTGTTTCTCGGTCATGGCCATTCCGATGGTCAGGCCGGTTTTCTGCTCCATGGGCAGGAAGCGCGGGTCGTAGGCGCCGCTGGTCGCACCCGCGATCCAGTCCCCCGCCCAGCCGGCATGGCGCAGGGCGGGCACGCAGGCATAGGTCATGGACATGGGGCAACACACGCCCGAATCCGCATGGCCCATCAGGATCAGCAATCCGGCATGCAGGGTGTGGCCGGCCTGATCGGTTTTCCACGCCGCCGCCGAGACACCAGACTGAAGCCCTAGCGCCATCAGATCGTGGTAGGCGGGATGGAACTCCACTTCATCCACACGCCGACCAAAGCGGTCGAAGGGTTTGAATTTGGGTGGATTTTCATTGGCGAGCCGGCCCTGTTCCTGCACCGCTTCGCTGCCCGCCGCCGCGCCCAGCGCCGACAGGCTGGCGGCGTGAACGCCCGCGCCGGCGCGGCTCAGCGCCTCGCTCAGCATGATGTCGTCATCATGCCAGTTCACGCCCGTCAGGGGCGCCGACTGGTTGAAGACGGCGTGGGTGGCGAGCTCGGTGCGGGGCGCGTGATGGGTCATGAGCGACACAAAAGCGCGCGAAGACGAGTCTGTCGATAGGCGTGCCGCGCCGCCCATTGCCGGAATTTCACACCCGCCCCCGCATCCATATGGCATCCTGCGCGCATCATAAGGGTGACAGGCGCGCTGATCACGGCGCGCGCAAGGGAGGTTTCGATGATCAGGGTATACACAGCCGGACTGGCCTTGTTGATGACGGGCGCCGCTCCCGGCGCGTTCGCGCAGGCGGGCCAGACATTCGACGCGGACACCGTCCAGATCGCCAATTTCATCGGCCGCATCGAGGTGCGTGAGGGCGGCGACACCATCGTCGTCGAAGCGCGCCCGGGCGCGGGCGGCGACGCCGCGGCGCAAGTGCAGCTTACCGGCGGCGTGGTGGCGATTGATGGCGGGCAGACCGTGTCCCGCGTCAACTGCCGGCGCCGCGATGGCGAGGCCTGGTTGGGCCGCGGGGGCGGCTGGTTCGGGTTCGGCGGCGGCGACGCCCGCCCGATGAGCGATTACCCCTCCATCGTCATCACCGCCCCGGCCTCCATGGGTCTGGTGATCCGCGACAGCATTTATGAAGGCGACGCCGGCGCCTTGGGCGAGGCGGACCTGGCTGTGCGCAGCTGTGGCCACTTCACGGCGGGCGATGTGTCCGGCGCGCTGTCGGCGAGCATGTCCGGATCCGGCGCGCTCACCACAGGCTCGGTGGGCGAGGGGGCCGATCTCGCTTTGTCAGGCTCGGGCCGGGTCACAACCGGCGATGTGGGCGGCGCCGTGGATGCGCGCGTGTCGGGTTCGGGCGATATCCGCACCGGCGACGTGGCGGGCAGCGTACGGGCGATCGTGTCCGGATCGGGCAGCCTGACCGCCGGATCGGTGGGCGTGCTCAATGCCGTGGTGTCCGGCTCCGGCTCGGTGCGTACCGGCGAACAGACCGGCGCTCTGTCGGCGCGGATCTCCGGTTCCGGCTCCGTGCGGGTGGAATCGGGCCGCGCCCAGCCCTTCAGTGCGGCGGTGTCCGGCTCCGGCTCCGTGCGTCACGGCGGCGAGGCGGTGGACGTGGACGTGGCCATATCCGGCTCGGGCGGCGTGCGCGCCGAGCGCTTCAGCGGCGAGATCCGCTGGCGCGGGCGCGGCGCTCCGGCGTCTAGCTCGTCTAGCGCTTCGGATTGATCCTCGGGTCGTTGCGGGAGGCCTCGTAGAGGGCCACCGCCGCGGCCGCCGAGACATTCAGGCTTTCCGCCTTGGGCCCCATGGGGATGCGCGCCAGCGCGTCGCAGCTGTCGGCTACGCGTGGCCGCAGGCCCGTGCCCTCCGCGCCCATCACGATGACCAGGCCCGGGCCGGCGTTGGCGGCGATCAGATCGCCCAGCGACGCCTCGGCCTCGCCCGCCAGGCCGATCACGAAGCGTCCTGATTTGCGCAAGGAGAGCAGCGTGTCGGCGATATTGGTCACCTGTACGTGGCCGATCACTTCGGCGCAGCCCACAGCCGCCTTGCACAGCGCGCCGAACAAGGGCGGGGACTTGCGGTCCTGGGTGATGATCGCGCGCGCGCCGAAGGCGGCGGCGGAGCGGAAGATCGCGCCGGCGTTCTGCGGGTCCGTGATCTGGTCGAGCACCACCAACAGGCCATGGGTGGGTTCGGCCACGGCCTGAAGCAATTCGGGCTCCAGCGCCCCGGCTTTCAGCGCGAATCCCTGATGCACCGCGCCGGGCGGCAGCTTGGCGTCCAGCTCGCCGGGCATCTCGATGCGGGCATACGCCCGGTCAGCCTCTGTGAGGTCGTTGGAGGCATTGCGCGTGACATGCAGCGAGATGCGCCTACGCCGTTTGTTGGCGAGGGCGGCGAGCACTGCGTGACGGCCCCAGATCCAACCCTCGTCGGGGTTTTCGCGGAGGCCTGAACCGCGCGCTGCAACAGGCTTGCGGGGCGTATTGCGCCGTGTAGGGGTCATGACTATAGTCCGCGCTCCAAATCAGGGAGCCGCCTCGTTAAAGCGCCTTGCGCTTCAGTGCAATGACGCTTGAACGGGGCCGTTTTTGAATTGGCCCGGCGATCCGGCTCAGGCCGGTCAGCACCGCAGCTTCGCGGACCCTTGGAGGGGTGGGAGAGTGGTTAAATCCAGCAGACTGTAAATCTGCCCGTTTCGGCGTACGTTGGTTCGAATCCAACCCCCTCCACCATTCGCAGCCGGTCTGCCGAAGGCAGAGAAATCGATCCGGTGGATCGATTTCAGGCGTAGAATGCCCCGGCAGGGGCCTTCGCTCGCTGCGCGAGCTTCGGCTGGGCAAGCCCATACATCTCATTCGAGCGAAGGATGTCTCGCCGAAGCCGTCAGGCGAAGGCGGACTGGGCAAGCCTCACAATCTCATGCGAGCGAAGGATGTCGCGCCGAAGCCGTAGGCGCTGGCGGACTGATGACCGAACCCGGATGCATCGCTAATCTCCCTTCATGGGAGATTCAGTGCATGCATTACGTGTATATTCTCGAGAGCGTCTGCGGTCTGCACCACTATTTTCGGCGTGACCCGGAACCTGCGCAATAGGCTCGCGGCCCATAACCATGGCCAGGTTCGCCATACCTCGAAATTCCGCCCCTGGAAGCTGAGAACCTACATCGCGTTCGACGATATTCAGCGCGCGTTTGATTTCGAGACTTACCTGAAATCAGGATCCGGGCGGGCCTTCGCGAAGCGCCGGCTCTGAACGCAAGGCCGCACCTCTCTATCGAGCGGAATGTGTCACTCACTGATCCCCAGGAGCAGGCCGTGGTTGTGTCGGCGCTGCCCGGCCTCATTGGCTTTCGCTGCGCGAATGGAGCACAGGTGCAACCTTTTTAATCCCCATTAGATCAATTAGAGTCTTGTCAGGAGAATTAACGATCTTCAAACTGGCATCTTTACACTGTGATAGTGCAGGTTCAATGGTGGAGTGGGGGATATGACGTTCAAGCCTGGTGTCGAACGCGTGCTCGAAGTCATGAGCAGAAAAGGCTACCGAGTCTACGATACGCCAAGCGTGGACTGGAATTTGAATATCATTGGCGTTCGAGCGAGCCCTCCATCAGGAGACAGGTTTGACGATACATTGCTGGTATTGCACCGATTCCTTGGGCAATGGGACATAACCTATTACCCAATTACCGCAGACCCGAGTTCAAGGTATTTGCGGTCGCCAATAAATCAGAAAGGGACTGCAATACTTAAAGAAGGGCAGTATATATCTACCTACAAGATCGACATTCATAACAGGGGGCGTCCTGGCGCTCACAAGGCGCTTTGTCAGCGTCTTGGGCAAGTGGTCGTATACAGGGACAATAACAGGGACGACGTCCTTGATATGCTAAACCCGCAAAGTGGCATGTTCGGAATTAACATTCATCGTGGGCCGATGAATGGAAACATGGACACCGCCAACAGCATCTATTCTGCTGGCTGCCAAGTTTTCGCTGACCGGCGACACTTTGAAGAATTTATGCTGAAATGCGAGCACGGGATGAATTCATTTGGGAACGCGTTCACATATACGTTGTTGTTGCAGTCGGATTTTGACTGATTCTGCAGCAATTCTGGCCCACAGGACCAGTTTTCAGGCGTGGACGCGAGTGGAAGACGACGAGCGCACAATTGATTGGCGCGCCCAGGATCTGGCGGCGTGGCAATCCGGTTAATCCGTGCGAGGGCTTGGGAATGGAGCTCTAGACCAGCAACGCCACCGCCGTCACCAGCGGCAAGGTCAGCGCGCTCGTCAGCACGGTCAGCGTGATCATGCCCGCCACCAGACCCGGCTCGGCCTTGAAGTCGGCGGCGAAGGCGTAGGTGACGGCGGCGGCGGGGGCCCCGCCGGCGAGCGCCAGCAGGGCGGCCTCTTCACCGCGCAATCCGAAGCCGAGCGCCAGGGCCAGATAGATCGCGGGCGAGATCAGGCTGCGCAGGAGCGCGGCAGCCGCCAGCGCGCGCAGGCGGCCTTTGAGCGCGGCGAAATCAAGCCCTGCGCCCATGGCCAGCAGGATCACCGCCATGGATCCGGCCGCCGTCATCTCCAGCGGCGTAAGCAAAGCGGGAAGACGCGCCAGGCCGGCGAGATTGGCCGCGGCCCCCGCCACGCAGGCGATCAGCACGGGATCGCACACGATACGGATCAGCGCCGCGCGCGGGCCCGCACCCTGGCTGATGGCGAACCCGGCCACCGCTGCGCCTGCGCCAAGCAGCACGCCGGGCAGGACCACGGCTGCGCCGGCTGTGTCCGGTCCGAACAGGCGCTGGGCCAGCGCCATGGTCAGCACCAGATTCCACAACGCCGCCACGGCGACGAGGCCTGCGGTCTCGGTCGTTTTCAGCCTGAGCAGGCGCCCCGCCGCGAGGCCCAGCGCGATCATGATCAGCGAACCCAGTGAGGACGCCAGCACGAGCGTGCCAGCCTCGCCCTGGCCGAACTCGGCGCGAGCGATCAGCACGAACAGGAAGGAGGGCAGAAGGACGCGGTGATTGAGCGCGTTGACCCCGCTCCACAGCGGGCGGCCCATGAGCCCGCTGGCGCGCACGATCCAGCCCAGCGCGATCATCGCAAATACGGGCGCAAAGGCGGAGGCGATCATCATCGTCATCCGCCGGCGATCCAGATCCAGAACGGCATGGCGATGAAGGCCAGAAGGGTGGTCGCCGTCACATGGCCCGCCATCAGGCGCGCATCCCCGCCCATTTCACTGGCCAGCACATAGGAAGCGGCCGCGCCCGGCGTGGCACCCACGGCCACCAGAACCGCCAGCGCCACACCCTCCACCCCGAAGGCCATACCCAGCCCATAGAAGGCCAGCGGGGCGGCGATGAGTTTCAGCGCCACCGCCAGCGCCAGAATACCCGGCTGCGCGCGGAGGGCCGAGAAATCGAGCCCTGCGCCAATGGTCAGCAGGATGAGGGGCAGGGCGGCGCGCCCGACCAGTGCGGCGGTGTCGGCGATGGCGCCGGTCTGGAACAGACCGCTGAAATTCGCCGCGAGGCCCGCCAGGCAGCCCAGTATCAACGGATTGGCGGCGATGCGCCGCGCCACGCGTGCGAAATCCGGCGGTTCGTCATGGGCGCCCCAGATCGACAACACCGCAACGCACATCACATTGATCAGCGGCACGGTGGGGGCAAACACCAGGGCCGCCAGCGCGGCGCCTTCGGCCCCGAATGCGGGGGCGGCGAGCGCCAGCAGCACGAACCCGTTCCAGCGCACCCCGCCCTGAAACAGGCTGGTGAAGGCCGGGCCGTCATGGATCACCGGCTTGAAGGCCATGGAGACGATCGCCATCACCACAAAGCCCAGCGTCACCGCAATCAGGAAGGGTCCCGCGGGCAGGCCGTCATAGTCGGCAGTGGCGATGGTGCTGAACAGGAGGGCGGGAAGCAACGCCTGATAGCCCAGCCGGTTGATGCCGCCCCACAGCTCGGCGCGCACCAGGCGAGACCGGCGCAGCACCCAGCCCAGCATGATCACGCCAAACACCGGGATCAGCGCCGCCGTCAGCGCGTTCACGGGGCGGCTCCGCCACGTGCGATCTCGTCCAGCGCCGCGCGCAATATGCTCGCAGCCGCCTCCGCGTCGATGCGGGCTTTCTGCTCGTGCAGCTTCACCCCGGCTTCGGACAGACGCTCCGAAGCGTCAAACGTGGTCAGGCGTTCGTCCTGGTAGCAGACCGGCAAATCGCGTACGCGCAAGAGATTGGTCACGAAGGAGCGCGCCGACTGGGAGCGCCGCCCGTCTCCGCCATCCATGTGCAGTGGCAGACCGACCACCAGCCCCGCGCAACTGCGCTCGTCATAGAGCGTGAGCAGGGCGGCGGCGTCTTCGGTAAATTTCGTGCGCCAGATCGTGGTCAGCGGCGTGACCAGCGTCCGGCCGCCATTGCACACCGCCACGCCCAGCGTTTTCGCGCCGGGATCAACCGCCATCAGCGGGCCTTTGGGCAGGTGAAGGGGCGTGAGGAACAGCATGGGCGCGCTATACGACGCCCGCGCGCGCTGCGCAAAGGGGACGCCTGCGGTTTGAGCGCGGCCTGCGGCGCTCTGTCCGGTTGACGCGGGGTTACCCCTTGTAGATTTGTGGACAATGTTGATCGCTGAGGAGGCGGTGATGGGCTTTTGGCCTGTGCACGCAGGAATAATCGCTGCAGTCATGCTGACCGGGGCGTCCGGCGCGGTGGCGGACGAACCCGCCTCGGGCAGCGGCGCTGCCTCGCAAGGGCGGCTCGACGTGTCAGGCTCGCTGCGCCTGCGGCATGAAACCCTCAGCGCGCCCTTCCGCGCCGGGCGGACCGGGTCTGACCAGCTGGCGTCCTGGAGCCTGCGCGTTCTGGCCGAATATGATGCCGGGCCAGTGGTGCTGGGCGCCGAACTGCTCGATGCGCGCGGCGTGCTCAATGATTCCGGCTCCGTGCTCACGCCCAACCTGATCAACACGCTGGAGCCGTATCAGCTGTACGCGCGCGTGCGCACCGGACCGCAGTCGAGCCTGCAGCTCGGCCGGTTCAACATGGCCATCGGCTCGAGCCGGCTGATCGCCCACAATCACACGATCAACTCGCCCTTCAATTTTGACGGGGCGCGCTTGCGCCAGTCCCTGTCCGAACGCTGGGCGTTGGATGCATTCTACGTGGCGCCCGTGCGCATCGAACCGCGTGATCGCGCCAGCCTCCTCGACAATGAGTCCCGGATCGACGCCGGCGACTGGAATATGCAGCTGGCCGGTCTGCACCTCACGCGCACCGGGCTTGCGGGCCGCTGGCGCGGCGAGGCGTATGCGATCGGCCTCGATGAAGAGGGCGGCCCCTCCCTGATCAGCTGGGGCGCGCGCCTGATGCGGCAGCCCGCGCCGGGTGAGCTGGACGCCGATCTCGAAGCCATTTTGCAGACTGGGCGGCAGCCTGCCCCGGGTGGCGAGCGCGATATCCGCGCCGCGCTCCTTCATCTGGGGCTGGGGTATACCTTCGAGGACGCCTGGCGCACGCGCCTGTCAGCCCATCTGGTCCACGCTGGCGGCGATAGCGGCGCCGGGAATGACCCATTTCATCGCTTCAATCCGGTCTTTGGCGGGCGGTCGATGGATTTCGGACCGGCCGCGCTGTTCGGCCCGCTGGCGCGTGAGAACCTCAATTCGGCGAGCCTGCGCTATCAGGCCCGGCCCGGCCCGGTGGAGCTGCAGGCGCGTGTGCAGGAGGCCTGGCTCGCCACGGCGCGTGATCGCTGGCGCATCGCCGGGCTGCGCGACGCGTCCGGCCAGAGCGGGCGGCGCATCGGAACCGTGGTCGACGCCTCGATCGTCTATGATCTGGCGCAGAGTCAGGTCCGCATCGAGGCGGGGCTGGGCGTCCTGTTCAAGGGCCGGTTTGCGCGCACCGCGCCCGGCGCATTGGACTCGCGCGACACGGTTTACAGCTTCGTGGCGCTGACGCGCCGCTTCTAGCCCGTCACCGCCAGGCGCAGATAGGCGATGCGTCCGCGCGCATCATGCACCTTTGTGTCATAGCCCAGCGGGGTCGGCACGGACGGCGCGGCCTCGCCGGTGATGTTCAGTGCGCCCAGCGTCACCTGATAGCCGCGCCCATACGCCTGCCCGCGCCAGCCGGCCTGCACATCGGCCACCGTCCAGGCGCCCACGCGCCCGCCGGCGCCTTCATCATTGTCATAGGCGGAGATGTGGCGCGTCTGCAGGCGCGCGCTCCAGGCTCCCGCGCTCCAATCCAGCCACGCCGAAGCGCGCAGGCGGGGCAGGGATCGGGCGGCATTGGTGAAATTGCGACTGCCCGCCGCCTCGATGGTGCGGTTCAGCACCGGGTCGGCAAAGCGGTAACGCTCGATCCACACGCCCTCAAAGCCCGCGCCGAACGCGCCGAACCTGTTGGTTTCAATGGGCGCGCGGTTGAGCGTCAGGTCCACGCCTTGCGTGGTGACCGACGGCGCATTCACGTAAGCCGCACGCACCAGGGTGACGTCGCCCGCAGGCGAGACTTCCACGCGCGGATCATTGAAACCGCCCGCACCATCGCTGGCGGCGATCAGAATGGCTTGTGCGCTTTCGCGCACGATCACATCCTCCACCTCGATGCGCCACAGATCGAGCCGCGCGCTCCACCCGCCTGCCGCCAGCGCCGCGCCAGCAGTGAAGGTGTCGGCCTCTTCCGGGCGCAGGTCCGGCGCACCCACGGTGCGCACGGGCAGGAAGCTGCTGGATGCCCCGGTATTGAGCGATTGCAGCGATGTGGTCGCCGAGATCTGCTGGTGCAGAGACGGCGCTCGGAAAGACCGCGCCCAGCCCGCCGACATAGTCAGATTCCCGCTGACATCGTGGGCGATGGAGAGCTTGGGATCGAGCGAGGAGAAGGAGTCCAGCGCCTCATGGCGCGCCGCGGCCTGAAGACGGGTGCGGGCGCTCACCGGGATCAGGGTTTCGGCGTAGACGCTGGTGACGGTGCGCGAGCCGGAAAAGTCCGGACCGCCGACGATGAACTGGAAGGCGTCGGCATTGAACAGATCGCCATGGTCCACTGACAATCGCTCGCGGCGCACCTGCGCGCCCACCGCCAGCGAGACCGGCCCGCCGGGCGCCGTGAACAGGGAAGGGGCCTGCGCCGAGGCGTCCAACACGCCCAGGCTGGCTTCGGATTGGCGCAAATCTTCCTGCACCAGCCAGTCCATCAGCGCCGGATCGTTATAGCGCGGGTCGGACGGGTCGGTGACCAGCGCGCCGGAGCCAAACGGGTTGAACCAGAAGCATCCGGCGTCTCCCGCCGCCGCCCCCGCCAGGCAGGCCGGTCCGCCCACGCCATTGAGCGCCAGCGACAGGCGCGAGGCGATGGTGTCGGTGATGGTGGCGTCCAGCGTATTGGCCGACCAGCTGGCGCTGACCCGTCCTTCCCACACGCGCGCAAAGGCGGTGAAGGGCGCGGCGAGCTCGCCATCAAGCCGCCAGGTCAAATGCTCGAACTGGCGCCGGGCCGCGCCGGCGTTCACGCCCAGGGGGCGCCCCAGCCAGGTCACGTCGGCGCCCAGATAATTGCCCGGATTGGCCACAGGGATGGTGGGGAAGTTCAGCGCCGGCAGAGACGGCGAGTTGCCGCGCGTCAGCTCGGTATGAGCCAGCCCCGCCCGCACGGTCAGCACGGCCCCGCCCAGACCGGCGGTGAGGGCGGTCAGGGCGTTGATGCGTGTCTCGTCGGGGATCAGCGAGAAGAACTGGCCGAAATCCAGCTGGCACAAGCCCGGATCGCCAAACGGCGTCGCCGCGCCCAGCACCAGCGGCAAGCCGCCGGCCGCTGCACAATCACGGTCCAGGATCGGCACGGGTCCGCCCGCCGGATTGGTCAGTGCAAACCCGCCGCCCGGCGCCTGGATGTAATAGGAACCAGGCTGGCCCAGCGTCGAAATGCCGGTGCCCGGCACGAAGTCAGTTTCGAACCCCTCCACGCCATCGGTGCGGCGCGCCGAGATCGCGCCCATCAGATGCACCGCGCCAAAGTCGCGCCCGGCGATCATCGCCGCCTGACCGCTGTTTCCCGCGCCGCCGAAACTGTCCGGGCGGCGGCCTTCGACAACCAGCTCCAGCCCCTCAAACCGGTCGCGGGTGATGACGTTGATGACGCCGGCCAGCGCGTCCGACCCGTGCAGGGGCGAGGCGCCGTCTTTGAGGATTTCCACCCGCGCAATGGCGATACCGGGCGCCAGCGCATTCATGTCCACAAAGGTGGAGCCGTCATCGGCGGCCACGCTGGTGATGGTCTGGCGCTGGCCATTGATCAGCACCAGCGACGCGCCCAGCCCCAGCCCGCGCAGATTGACGCTCGCTGTGCCGGATGTGTTGTTCTGCGTGCCCGGATCATCATTGAATTCCGAGCCCACAATGGCCGGATTGAACGCCAGCGCCCGGCCCAGATCCTCCTGACCGCCCGCGCGCAGATCATCCTGGCTGATGCGCGCCACCGGCCGGTCCAGCGCGCCCGCACCCGACGCCCGCCCGGCCGTGATGGTGATCACGTCGCGTGCCTGCGCGCGCTCCGGTGATGGCGCGTCCTGCGCCATCACCGGCGCGGCGCCGGCGCCGATCAGGGCGGCCAGGCTGACAGCGGCGCACAGACGGACACGGGCGGACGGGAGGGAACGGACCATGGAGACCTCAGAGCGTGACGCGACCGGGACGGATCGCTGAAAGGATTCAGCCGGCGAACGGGCCGAAGGCGGGTACCAGCCCCGCGCGGGCGAGGCAAGGCTGCGCCGGTTGATCTTTGCGGATGGAGACCTGCCGGGCGTGTCTGTGAGCATGGGTCAGGCCGGGTGAGGGCAGGGCGCCGGAGCGCGGCCCGCGCATCTGCCCAAAGGGCATGGACAGGCCAAAAGCCCCGCCCTATAAACCGCCCCCTAGCGCGGCGCGCCACCGGCCCGCCTCGCCGCCCAGGTAGCTCAGTTGGTAGAGCAGCGGATTGAAAATCCGCGTGTCGCTGGTTCGATTCCGGCCCTGGGCACCATTATTCTCTGGTTCTCCCTCGCTCCACTCGGTCGATCCTCGCTTAAGCTGCGGGCGCGCGTTCGCGCTTGTAAGCAACCATGCGGGTTCGGGAAATCGCGGCGATCCTCGGCCAGTCACATCCTCACTCTTTTCGGTCGATCCTCGCTGACGCTGCGGGCGCGCGGCCACGCTTGTGAACCCTCACGGGTTCGGGAATTCTGTTCTTCCCCACCCTTGCATGTCCGGACAAACCCGGCATCCTGCGTGCTGTGACGCGTGGGAGATAATCATGATCAAATTCATTGCCGCCCTGACGGCGGCGCTGGCGCTGGCGGCATGCGACGGTGGAGCGGGGCCGGGGCAGGGGGCGGTGTCCCGATTTGCTGACGAAGAGGCGGCTTTCGCGCGTTCTGACGCCCTGAATTCTGAGTTTGGCGCCACGGCCCCCGTCACCGCCAGCCCCGGCTCTGAAGCCGCAACACCCTCCACCACCACCCCCTTCATGGCCGAAACCGGCCGGGGCTGGCAGGAGGCGGTGGTGTCGGTGCGCGATCTCGCCCCGATCCGCGACTTTATGATTGAGGTGGCGGGATATGAGGTGCGCGCGTCCGGCGCGCTGGCGCGCGACTGGCTGACCGCCTGGGGTCTGGAGGGGGCGTCGGGCGAATATGCGCTGATGGCCTCGCCGGGCAAGGATGTGGGCTGGGTGCGGCTGGTGCGCTTTGATGGTGTGGAGCAGGCGCTGATCCGCCCGGGCGCGCAGGTCTGGGACCAGGGCGGGTTGTTCTCCCTGATGGTGCGCGCCGAGGAGGCGGATCTGGTCATGGACGCCGCCCATGCGCGCGGCTGGAGCGTGTTCGACCAGCCCCAGGTGTTCGATTTTGGCGGGCTGATCATCAAGAATGTGGTGGTGCGCCTGCCCGACGGGGTCAATCTGGCGGTCTATTCGCGCGTGGACCCGCCGATCGAGGGCTGGGATGATCTCGAAGGCTTCTCCTATCCGTTCAACACCATGGCCATGGTCCATGACCTGGCGGCGGAGCGGTCATTCTTCGTGGAGGGCCTGGGCTATGCGCCATTCTGGGAGGGCGACTATATCGACCCTGAACCGGTCAGCACCAATCACGGCCTGCCCAACAACTTCTCCCACGTCATCCCGCGCCGCACGGCGATCTTGCAGCAGCGCCCCGGCGAGGACGGGCGCATTGAGCTGATGCATTTCGACGGATTTGACGGGGACGACTTCTCTGACCGCGCCCGTTTGCCCAATCTGGGCATTCTGGCGGTGCGCCTGCCGGTGGCTGACCTCGATGACGCGCTGGCGCGTCTGTCGGTCCTGAGCGTCGCACCGTCCGCGGGTCCCGCCGCCTTGACCCTTGAGCCTTATGGAGACATCCGCTGGGCGGCGGTGCGTTCGCCTTCGGGAATCATCGTCGAGCTGATCGAGCAGCCCTGACCGGGCGGTGCGCAAATGTCACATAGGATATATCAATTCGTCCGGACAAATTGACGCGGGGCCGCGCCGCGCTAGACTTCTGGTCTCTGCCAAGCCGGAAAACCGGATGATCTGTCGCAACAGGGGAGACCGCCCATGACCCGACTGTTCCAGGCCGCCTTGATGGCCAGCGCCGCTCTGCCAGCCTTCGCCGCCGCCGCTTACGCCCAGGAAACCGAGACCGCGGCGCCGCGCGGGGTCGACCGTATCACCGTGACGGCCCAGCGCCGCGAGGCCGATTCCCAGGACGTGCCGATCGCGCTCACCGCCATCGGCGCTGAAGAGCTGGAACGTCAGGCGGTCGAGGAGATCACCGATCTGCGCTTCACCGCGCCAAACGTGAATATCCAGAAGAATACCGGCGTGGCCAACGCGGCCCAGGTCTATATCCGCGGCGTGGGCCAGGATGAATCCTCGCTCTTCGCCGAAGTGGGCGTGGGCATCTATCTGGACGGTGTTTATCTGGGCAAGCAGAACGGCACCACCATCGATCTGGTCGATCTGGAGCGGGTCGAGGTGCTGCGTGGTCCGCAAGGCACGTATTACGGCCGCAACACCAATGGCGGCGCGATCCGCTTTATCTCGCGCCGGCCCGAGCTCACCGGCACGCGCGGCGTGCTGGACGTGGCCGTCGGCACGATGGACCGCCTGGACGTGCGCGCCTCCTGGTCATCGGCCATCATCGAGGGTGAGAGCGGGTTCAAGATCGATCTTTTCACCCGCAATATGGGCAGCGATTTCGATCTCCTGAATACGCCTGCGCCGACCGCGGGACCTTTCACCTACGAGCCGCAATCGGAAGTGAACAATGTGGAGCGCTTCGGCGCGCGCGGCTCGTTCCTGTGGGAGCCGTCGGATCGCGATCTGTCGGTCTATATCGTGGGCGATTGGACCATCGACAATTCGGGCGCCTTCATCCCGACCCCGATCCAGCGTCAGGCCGACGGATCGGTGACCGAGCCGTTCGGTCGGCGTGCGGGCAATATGTCCATCGCGCCCTTCCATGAATACAGCGGCGGCGGGATTAGCGGCGAAGTGCGTTTTGGCACCGCGCTGGGCGACATCACCTCCATCACCGCCTATCGCAGCTTCTCCCAGGACCTGACAGCGGATCTCGACGGTCCGGGCATTGTCGATCTCTATCAGGAGCTGGACCAGTGGCAGTTCACCCAGGAAGTCCAGCTGGTGGGCGGCAATGAGCAGGTCGATTACGTGCTGGGCGCCTATTATTTCCGCGAAAATGTCGAACAGCTGGCAAACAACCGCTTCAACCAGATCTTCTCGGGCATTATCGGCCAGCCCTTCGGCCTCAATGATGATGTGCAGGACACCACGTCCTGGGCGGTGTTCGGTGAAACCACCTTCCACCTCAATGACCAGCTCTCCTTCACGCTGGGCGGGCGCTACACCTCGGACGAGAAGACCGCCGAGCGGCGCTTGCTCAATCCCAACACGCTGGCGCCGATCTGGGATGTGGACCCGTCTTTTGACGACACCAATTTCTCCTGGCGCGCCGTGGCGCAATACCGGCCCAACGAGAATCTGATGGTCTATGGCTCGTACTCGACGGGCTACAAGGCGGGCGGTCTCGCGGGCACGCGCCCGATCACCCAGAATGTGGCGTTCAATATCTATGAGCCTGAAGAACTGGCGTCGTGGGAAGTCGGCCTGCGTTCGGACCTGTTCGACAATTCGCTGCGCTTCAACGCGACCTATTTCTACGCGACCTATGACGCGCTGCAGCTGTCGGTTCTGGAGCCCGCCACCTTCCAGTTCGGCGTGATCAACGCTGACGCCATCGTCCACGGCCTGGAGCTGGAGGGCGTCTGGGCGCCCACCGACCAGTTCCAGCTGTCGGGCAATCTGGGCACCACCAATTTCGAGTATGACGAAGGCACGCGCGTCGACCCGGCGGTGGGCATTCCCTTCAACACGCTGGAGGGCAAGCAATTCCCCGACCTGTCGGCCCGCCTGAACGCGGTGTACTTCCAGCCCACCGAGCTGGGCGAATTCGCCTTTGGCGGTTCGGCCACCCATTCCAGCGCGTTCGCCCGCAATGTGGGCAATTCACCGGCGATCTTCTCCGACGAAGTGACCACGTTCGACCTGTTCGCCCAGCTGACCTCGCCCGACGGGCGCTGGCGGCTCAAGCTGGAGGGCAAGAACATCACCGACGAGGATATCTTCCTCGCCGGCAACGCGCCGGGCGCTGCTCCGGGCTCGTTCGGCAGCCGCTACTACACCTATGGGGCCATCTGGAGCGCCAGCCTGCGCCTGGAGTTCTGATCGCTCTGTTCAGAGGCCGAAACGAAAAGCGCCCCGGCCATCTGGCCGGGGCGTTCTTCATTCTGCCGGGGCCGCGCCCATGCGAATGCTAGTCCTCGCTCACCGTCTCCGCCTCGTCCGGCGCGGTGGCGGCCGCCAGCCAGGCGATCAGATCATTGCGGTCGCTCTCATGGCGAAGGCCCGCAAAGCTCATCCGGTTGCCCGGCAGGAAGTCGCGCGGATTGGTCAGCCAGTCGTCCAGAGCCTCCGGCGTCCAGACAAAGTCTGCTCCGGCCACCACATCGGAGTATCGAAACCCCTCTGCGGTCCCGGCCTGGCGACCGAACATGCCATGCAGATTGGGCCCCACCAGATGGCGTGCGCCCTCATTGACCGTGTGACAGGACTGGCAGCGCCGCCACAGCCGCTCGCCATTGGCCAGATTGGCCGACATATAGGGCTCGCCCAGCGCGGCCAGGGCGGCTGCGGCGTTCGCCTCGCGCGCCGGATCCGCGGGCGAAGAGGCTTCTTCCGGGGCCGATGCCGTGACAGGGGCCTCGGGCGCCCCCCCGGTCTGCGCGCTGGGCTCAGGCTCGCTGCAGGCGGCGAGCGCCAGCAGGGCGGCGGCGGTCACAACGGGCAAGGCGATGGGTCGGGTTGGGCTGCGCATGACAGGCTCCTTGTCGATCAATGTGATAACCCGGTAGCGCGTCGCGCGCCCGGGTTCAACGCGCATGCCACGGCACACTCGGGCGCGCGCGCCATCACCCCGGCTTGACGCCGGTGCAAAACACCAGCGCCTGATCATGATAGCGCGCTCCGGGCATGCGCATGAAACGGGCGGTGAGGGACCCGGCTTCGTGCGCGCCGGTGAGGCCGGCGATGATCTCCACATTGTCGGCCTGAAACCGCGCCCAGTCCGATCCGGTCTCGACGATCCGCTCAAAGCGCTGCGCCTGCACAGACTGAAGGCCCGCTGCGCGCATGCCCGCCTCCAGACGCGCGCCGAACGCGCTGTCCATGAGGCCCGACGCGTCCATGGAGGTCATTAGATCGGCCATCGCGTCCGCCACCGCCTGCATGCCCGGCGCGCTCGTGTCGACCGGCGCAGAACCCGAGCAATCCAGATCAGCCAGCGCCAGCATGCCGCCGGGCTTCAGCCAGTCCATCAGGCGGGAAATTGCGGTGTGCGGATCGGACAAATGCCCGATCACCATACGCGCATAGACCAGATCAAACCGTTCCGGCTCGGCCGCCGGAGCGAACAGGTCGGCCTCCATCAGGCGCACAGGGGGCTGCGGCGGGTCGGCGCGCGACAGATCAATGTCCACGCCCAGCACATCGCCGTCAGGACCGGTGCGCTGCGCAAACCAGGACAGCATGCGCCCGGACCCGGGCCCGAACTCGGCGATCGCCATGCCCGGCGTGAAACCGACGGCTTGCTCCAGCCAGGCCTGCGTCGGTGCGGCGTAAAACCCGTCCAGCCGCCGCAGGCGTTCAGCCTCATCGGCTGCGCTCCGGTCAGACGCAAAATAAACAGAACTCAGCTCACCCATGTCCGGACAAATATCGGGAAAGCTGGGCAGGGGCAAGCGGGGTGAAGAAGGTGAGGGTGCGGCCCCCGAACCCATCCGGGTTCGTACCCGGCTACGCCGGAGCGAAGCCCCGGCTTCGCCGAGGCGAGAGCGCGAAGCCCCGGACCGGGCTGAGCATCTGGAGAACCGAACCCGTCAGGGTTCGCTAGCGCGACCGCGCGCCCGCAGCTTTAGCGAGGACCGACCGAGCGGAGTGAGGGAGGATCAGGAAATCGAACCCGTGAGGGTTCGCAAGGACAAAGCCCGCCCGCAGCGTCAGCGAGGATGCGAAGCCCCGGACGGGGCTGAGCACAGGAGAAAAATGGCGCCGGCTGAGGGAATCGAACCCCCGACCTTCGGTTTACAAAACCGCTGCTCTACCAGCTGAGCTAAGCCGGCGCCGGGCCGCCCTCCAACGCAATTGAGGAGGGCGGGAAATCAGGTGTGAGCTTAGCCCACAATCTCGTAGCCGGCGAAGAAATAGGCGATTTCTTCAGCGGCGGTTTCCGGCGCGTCCGAGCCGTGCACCGAGTTGGCCTCGATGGATTCGGCAAATTCCTTGCGGATCGTGCCGGGCTCGGCATTGGCCGGGTTGGTGGCGCCCATCACCTTGCGGTAGGTGGCGATGGCGTCTTCGCCTTCCAGCACCTGGACCACGACGGGGCCGGAAATCATGAAGGACACCAGCTCGTTGAAGAAGCCGCGCTCGCGGTGCACGCCGTAAAACGTCTCGGCCTGGGCCTGGGTCAGGTGCAGGCGCTTCTGGGCGATGATGCGCAGGCCGGCGGCCTCGATCAGGGCGTTGATCTGGCCGGTCAGATTGCGGCGCGTGGCGTCGGGCTTGATGATGGAGAAGGTGCGTTGCAGCGCCATGGGATCAGTTCCTTGTGGGTCGTGGGGAGGAATGGATTGCGGCGGCTTATAGCGGCGCTTCCGCCCCCTGTGAAGGCATGCTAGGCGCTTGCTTCATGCTCCACATCAACGACCTCACCCACCGCATTCAGGGCCGCTTGCTGTTTGATCAGGCGACGCTTTTCCTGCCCGCGAAAACCCGCATGGGGCTGGTGGGGCGCAATGGCACGGGCAAATCCACCCTGTTCCGCCTGATTCTGGGCGACGCCTCGCCCGAAAGCGGAGATGTGCGGGTGCAGCCGGGCGCGCGCATCGGCACGATCGCGCAGGAGGCGCCCGCCGGGCGCACCAGTGTAATGGACTTCGTGCTGGCCGCCGATCTGGAGCGCGCGGCGCTGATGGCGGAAGCCGAAACCGCCAGCGATCCCAACCGCATCGCTGAAGTGCAGACGCGCCTGGCCGATATCGGCGCGCACTCGGCCGAGGCGCGCGCGGGGTCGATCCTGAGCGGGCTGGGCTTTGACACGGCGGCGCATGGGCGCGCGTGTGCGGAGTTCTCCGGCGGCTGGCGCATGCGCGTGGCCATGGCGGCGACACTGTTCGCCGGGCCGGATCTGCTCCTGCTCGACGAGCCCACGAACTATCTCGATCTGGAAGGCGCGCTCTGGCTGGAGACGCATCTGTCGAAATTTCCCGGCGCGGCGCTGGTCATCTCCCACGACCGCGAGCTTCTGAACGCCAGCGTCCACGCAATCGTGCATCTGAAAGACTGCAAGCTGTCGGTCTGGGAGGGCGGGTTTGACTCCTTCCAGCGCCAGCTCGCCGAGCGCCAACGCGTGCAGATGAAGATGGTGGAAAAGCAGGAGGATGAGCGCCGCCGCCTGCAGGGCTTCGTCGACCGGTTCCGCGCCCAGGCCACCAAGGCCAAACAGGCCCAGTCGCGGGTCAAGCGTCTGGAAAAGCTCGCCCCCATCGCCACCATGGTCGAGGATCCGGTAGCGCCGTTCGAGTTTCCCGGCGCCGAGCGGCGTATGGGCAATCCGCTGGTGCGCTTTGACGAGTGCGATACGGGCTACGATCCGGACAAGCCGGTCCTGCGCAAGCTCAATCTGCGCATTGATGTGGATGACCGCATCGGGCTTCTGGGCCGCAATGGCGCGGGCAAGTCCACCTTCGCCAAGCTGCTCACCGGCGCATTGCCGGTGACGTCTGGCGCGATGCGCATGCACAAGAAGGCGGTGGTGGCCCATTTCGCCCAGCATCAGATCGACGCACTGTCGCCGGACCATTCGGCCTATGACCATGTGCTCGAGCGCATGGAGGAGAAGACCGAGGCCCAGCGCCGCGCACGCCTGGCGCGCTTCGGCCTGCCGCGCGACCGGCAGGAGACGCCGGCCAGAAACCTGTCAGGCGGCGAGAAGGCGCGCCTCCTGATGAACCTCATCACGTTTGACGGGGCGCATCTTCTGATCCTGGACGAGCCGACCAACCATTTGGATATCGACAGCCGGGCCGCGCTCATGGACGCGATCAACGAGTTTCCCGGCGCGGTGATACTGATCAGCCACGACCGCAGCCTGATCGATACCTGCGTGGACCGGCTCTGGGTGGCTGAAGGCGGGACGATCAAGGCTTGGGACGGTGATCTGGACGACTACCGCAAGCACATGCTGCAAAGCGAAGCCAAGCCCCGGCCCAAAGGTCTGCCCGCCGGCGGCCAGAAGTCGGCTGACCGGCGCCAGACCGCCGCCGCGCGCGACCAGCTCAAACCCCTCAAGGCCGAGATCGCCCGCTGGGAGCGCGAGATCGACCGGCTCAAGGGCGTGCTGGACAAGATCGATGGCGGGCTCGCCATTGGCGGGCTTTGGGAAAAAGACCCGGGCCTCGCCACCGAGCTCACCAAGAAGCGCGCGCGCTGCGTGGAGCTGATTGATGACGCGGAGCTGAACTGGCTGGAGGCGTCAGAGAAGCTGGAGGCGGCTCAGGCGGCGGCGGGGGTTTAGGCCGGGGCGCGACGGCTCGCCGCGTCCCGGCCCCGGCTCAATACCCGCTCAGCCTCGCCACTTCGCCTGCATTGAAGGCGTCATCGCCCAGATATTCGCCGGCGGCCTGGGCGCGCTTGTAGTACAGGCCGATATCGTATTCGTCGGTCATGCCGACGCCGCCGAACATCTGGATGCCTTCGCTGGTGGACAGGCGTGACACGGCCGTGGCCTTGGCCTTGGCCGCAGCGCACCAGAGCGGAGCCTGGGCGGGCTGGGTGTCCAGTACGGTGAGGGCGCGGCGCACCAGCGAGCGGGCCAGCTCCAGTTCGCCATAGAGATGGGCGGCGCGGTGCTGCAGGCCCTGGAAGGTCCCGATAGCGACGCCGAACTGTTCGCGCTCACGGATGTAATCGAGCGTCATGTCAAAGGCGCGCTGACCCACGCCCAGCGCCTCGGCGGCCTGGGCGGCGCGGCCGATGTCCAGCAGATGGCGGTAGGCTGCCTCGCTGTCCTCAGCCCCGCCCAGCAGCGCGTCGCCGTCGAGCTTCACATCGTCAAAGGCGATGTCGGCGGGCACATGACTGTCCAGCGTGCGCCGGGACGTGCGCGTGATTCCGGCGGCGTCCGGCGAGACGAGGAAGAGATTGATCCGGTCATCCTCGGTACGCGCCGCCACGATCAGCAGGTCCGCGCCCGCGCCATTGACCACGTATTTCTTGGCGCCCGACAGGCGGAAGCCATTACCGTCCTTCACCGCTTTGGTCTTCACGTGTGACGGGTTGTGGCGCGCCCGCTCGTCCAGCGCGAGGGCGATGACGGTCTCGCCCGCGGCAATCTTCGGCAGCCAGGCGTCTTTCTGCGCGTCCGTGCCCGCCAGCTTGAAGGCGCTGGCGCCCATGACGGCGGTGGACAGGAAGGGGGAGGCGGTGAGATTGCGCCCGATCTGTTCGAGCACCAGCCCGGCCGCCGCGCAGCCCATATCGACCCCGCCATGGTCTTCGCTGACCAGAATCCCGCACCAGCCCATCTCGGCCATGGCGGACCACAGATCGCGCGAGAAGCCGTGGGCGTCGCCCGCATCGCGCAGCTTGCGCAGGGCGGTGACGGGCGCCTGTTCTTCCAGGAATTGCTGTGCGCCGTCGCGCAGCATGGTCTCTTCTTCGTTCAAAACGAAAGACATGGCGGATAACCCCCTGATTTAAATGACTTTACGCGCTCGGCAGATTAAGCACGCGCTTGGCAATGATGTTCAGCTGCACCTCGCTGGTGCCGCCCTCGATGGAGTTGGCGCGCGAGCGCAGCCAGGTGCGGGCGGGGTCGCCGTCACTGGGCTTGTCGCCCTCCCACAACAGCCCGTCCGTGCCCAGCGCGGACATGTTGAGCTCGTGCCGGCGCTTGTTCAGCTCGGTGCCGACATATTTGAGCATGGAGGCGCGTGCGCCCACGCCCTCGCCATGGTCGCCCTCTTCCTTGGTGCGGCGCAAAGTCGCTTCAAACGCCAGGCCATCAATGGTCAGGCGGGCGACATCGCCGCGCAGGATGGGGTCAGCCAGGCGCCCCGTTTCGTCCACTTCGCCCGACTGGTGGGCGGCGGTGACCGGGTTCAGACCGCCGAAGGCGGCTTCGGACACAATGCCCGCACGCTCATGGCTCAAGAGGTATTTGGCGATATCCCAGCCTTCTCCAGCCTTGCCCAGACGATTGGCGACGAGGGCTTTTGCGTCGTCGAAGAAGGTCTCGCAGAAGGGTGACTTGCCGGAAATGAGCTTGATCGGCTTGGTAGTCACGCCCGGCTGGTTCATGTCAATCAGCAGGAAGGATATGCCATGGTGCTTGGCGGCGTCGGCTTCGGTGCGCACGAGGGCGAAAATCCAGTCGGACTGGTCCGCATAGCTGGTCCAGACCTTCTGCCCGGTGACCGTGTAGTGATCGCCCTGCAGCACGCCCTTGGTGCGCAGTGACGCGAGGTCGGAGCCCGCGCCCGGCTCGGAATAGCCCTGGCACCAGCGGATTTCACCGCGCGCGATGGGTGGCAAATGCTCCAGCTTCTGCTCGTGGGTGCCGTATTTCAGCAGGGCCGGGCCAAGCATCCAGATGCCGAAACTGTCCAGCGGTGAGCGCGCCTTGATCGCCTTCATCTCTTCTTTGAGGATGAAGGCTTCTTCCTTGGACAGGCCCGCGCCGCCATATTCCTTTGGCCAGGTCGGGACCGTCCAGCCCTTTTCCACCATGCGTTCGAGCCAGATTTTCTGGTCCTCGCTGGCGAATTTCCAGCTCCTGCCGCCCCAGCAGATATCGGCTTCCGAGGCGATGGGCTGGCGCATGCTGGCGGGGCAATTGGCTTCCAGCCAGGCGCGGGTTTCTGTGCGGAATGTATCGAGCGGCATGGCGCTTCCTCCCTTACGTTTACGTAAAGGGTAAGCCGAAGGCGCGCGCCTGACCAGTCCCGGCGTGCGCCCGGTTTGCGGCGAAACGGCGCGGCCTCCTTGCCATGCGCGCCTCAGCCGATAAGTAGCGGCAGACCGATGACCACCCCTGCGCCCGTCCGGAGCCGCCGCCCATGTCCTGCGCCGCTTTGTCGATCCCCAAGGCCTATACGGAACCCGGCACCGACCGGGCGATGTTCTGGTGGCTGGTGATCATCGCGGCCTTTGTATGCGCCATGATCGTGGTGGGCGGCGCGACGCGCCTGACCGATTCCGGCCTGTCGATCACCGACTGGCGCCCGATCACCGGGGCCATCCCGCCGCTGAGCCAGGAGGGCTGGGAGCGCGAGCTGGAGCGTTACCGCCAGATCCCGCAATACCAGGAAATCAATCGCGGCATGTCGATGAGCGATTTCAAGTTCATCTACTGGTGGGAATGGGGCCATCGCCAGCTGGGGCGGACGCTGGGCCTGGTTTACTTCATTCCCTTCGTCTTCTTCCTTTGGAGCGGCCGTGCGCCGAAGCGCCTGCGCCCCCGGCTCTGGGTGCTGTTCGTGCTGGGCGGGCTGCAGGGCGCGATCGGCTGGTGGATGGTGGCGTCTGGCCTGACCGAGCGGGTGGATGTCAGCCAGTACCGGCTCGCAACGCACCTCACCATGGCGTTTCTGATCCTCGGCCTGACGCTGTGGACGGCGCTGGAATTGCGCCATGGCCAGACCAAGCTCGCCGTGCGCTCGCCCCTGTTCAAATGGAGCGCGATCTTCTGGGGCGCGGTGATGGTCCAGGTCGCATTGGGCGCGTTTGTGGCGGGCTTGAATGCCGGTCAGATCTACACCAGCTGGCCGGGCTTTAACGGCCAGCTCTGGCCGCAGGACTATCTCTCCGGCCTGCCGATCTGGCAGGCGGTGTTTGAAAGCCGCCCCGCCGTCCAGCTGCAGCACCGCTGGGCCGGCTATGCGCTGGCGGCGGGCGGTCTGGCGCTGGCCATCCTGTGGCGGCGCAGCGGGGATGTGATCATGGGGCGGTTCGCCCTTGTGATGCTCGCCGTGCTGTTCGCCCAGATCGCGCTGGGCATCCTCACGCTCGTCAACGCGGCGCCTCTGTCGCTGTCGCTGGCCCACCAGGCGGGCGCGATCATCCTCTTCCTGACTGCTGGCGCAGCGGCCTGGGCGTCGGCGCGGGCGGTGCGGGCCGGCAGCGCCTAGCTTTCGTCGGTAAGAACCGTGCGGGTGATCACTTCGCGGGCGATCAGTTTCAGGCTGCCATCGCCGCGGTCATAGGCGGCGGCGATGCCCGATGCGAAGGCGCCGCCGCCGAAATTGGCGTCGGTGACGGCCAGCGCTGATGGCTCGTTGAAGCCCGGCGCGCCCAGGCCCGCATCAAAGCGGACCGTGGCGATCAGTTCGAGAGAGCGCGCGTCCAGCACCTGCATCAGCCCGGTATCGGGCGACACCATCATCGCCACGGGCCGGCCCAGCAGTTCGCTGTAGGCGACGTTGGAGCCCGGCAGGCGGTCCGTGCTCGCGCGCACATCGCCATTGGCGCTGACCCGCGCGAGGCCGGCGGTGGGTCCGCCGATCAACAGATCACCATCCGCCGCCGCAGCGCAGGAGCGGGCCGGGAAGGGCAGGGCGCGGGTTTCACGCTGGCGCACCTGCAAGCCGTCTCCGCCCGCATCGCTCAGGCGCACGATGCGCGCCTCTTCGCCATCGCCGAGTATGGCCAGATCGACATAGCCGATCCCCTCGCCGAACAGGCACAGGCTGGCGCCGCCCGGCATGTCGCCCTCCAGCGGCAGCTCGATCACGTCCTCCACCGCGCGCACCACGACGAAAGCGCGCAGCGCGCCGTTCTCATCCATGGCGAAGATCATGGGCAGCGTCTCGCCGCGCAGCGGGAAACCGCCCGTACCGGCCAGTCCATTAAGGCGCGGACCGGCGCCCGAGATCACTTCCTGCCCGTCAATATTGAAGACCGAAATTCCGCCCTGCAGGCTCGCGGCCGCCAGCAAACCATTGCCCGGCGATTCCGCATCCGGCAGGAAGGCCAGATCGCGCGCGCCGCCCGGCGCGCTGAATGACCCTGTCACGATGGCGGTACGTTCCGCCTCGCTGGGATCGACGGCCTCCTCCTCGCCGGGAAAGAAATTGCACCCGGCCAGCGCGGCTGACAGGGCAGCGGCGGCCAGAATGCGGGCGAGGGGGGCGTGGCGCAGGCGGGCTGTCAGGGCAGGCAGCATGATCAGATATCTCGGCTCAAAGCGCCCGTGCGGGGACGGGCTGACAGGGGTGCAATGGTACATGGCGGCTGGCGCGCCGTCACATGCTCGATGTATCTCGCGTCAGGGGCCAGACGAGGGGCGGTCGTCAGCCCTCAAAATGTGCGGTATCAGAATACCTTATTTCCAAGCGCCTGAATTCAAACCTGTTTCACAAGGCCTATTGACGCGAATGCAAGGCGCGCGTAGAGACCGCGCCAGATCGCGTTCGGGATGGTCCCGAAGCGCGGGTCAAGTCTGTTTTCTGAGGCTCCTGTTATGAAGACCTTTACCGCCAAGCCAGCGGACGTCGAGCACAAATGGATCGTGATCGATGCGGAGGGCGCCATTGTCGGCCGTCTCGCCGCGTTCATCGCGACCCGTCTGCGCGGCAAGCACCGCCCTGATTTTACGCCGCATATCGACACCGGCGATCATGTGATCGTCATCAATGCCGAGAAAGTGGTGTTCACCGGCCGCAAGTTCGCGAACAAGCGGTATTACCGGCACACCGGCCACCCGGGCGGCATCAAGGAAACCTCGCCCCGCCGCATTCTGGAGGGCCGTTTCCCCGAGCGCGTGGTCGAGCAGGCCGTCAAGCGCATGCTGCCCAAGGAAAGCCCGCTGGCGCGCGCCCAGTTCTCCAAGCTGCGCGTCTATGCCGGCGGAGAGCATCCGCACCAGGCGCAGACCCCTGAAGTCCTCGACTTCAAATCCCTGAACGCCAAGAACGCGCGGAGCTGATCATGTCCGAACAAACCCGTTCCCTCGAGGATCTGAAGTCCGCTCTGCAGGACGCCGGCTCGCCCGTCGTTCCCGAAGCGGTGTCCGAGCAGGTTCTGGCCGAGCCGCAAATCGACGAGCACGGCCGCGCCTACGCCACCGGCAAGCGCAAGAACGCCATCGCGCGCGTCTGGATCAAGCCGGGCGCCGGCAAGATCACGATCAATGGCCGCGAGCAGACCGTGTATTTCGCGCGCCCCGTGCTGCGCATGCTGCTCCAGCAGCCCTTCGAGGCCGCCTCGCGCAAGGACCAGTATGACGTGGTCGCCACCGTCACCGGCGGCGGCCTGTCGGGCCAGGCCGGCGCGGTGCGTCACGGCATCTCCAAGGCGCTGACCTATTACGAGCCCACCCTGCGCGGCGTGCTCAAGGCCGGCGGCTTCCTGACCCGCGACAGCCGCGTGGTCGAGCGCAAGAAGTATGGCAAGAAGAAAGCCCGCCGGAGCTTCCAGTTCTCCAAGCGCTAAAAGCTTTTTGTCTCCATCGCATACCCAGGCGGGCGGCTCCAACGGGCCGTCCGTTTTGCGTTGCGGCTGGTGGTGCGCGCGCGGCAGATCGCGCCTCCCCTTGATGAAGGCCCCATGCTATGCCGACCCCTCATAATCCGGGCGGGGTCCTCCGCCTTCGCCTTCATTGAGCCCTGGTGCTGATGACCCGATCCGTCTCCTCCCCTGGTCTGACCGTGCTGATTCCGGCCCTGAACGAGGCCGACAGCATTGACGGCGTGGTGCGCGAGGCGCGCGATGTGATCACTGCCGCCATCCCCGAGACGGACTTCATCGTCATTGATGACGGCAGCACCGATGGCACCGCGCAGGCGCTCTCCGCGCTGCTGGCCGAAGACCCCCGCATCCGGCTGATCCGCCACCCCAGACGCTCGGGGAAGAGCGCGGCGCTGCGCACCGGCATGATCGCCGCGCGCTCGCTCTGGGTCGCCACCATGGACGGGGACGGGCAGGACGATCCGCGCTCCATTCTCGACATGGCCGCCGAGGTCGATCTCGACACAGTGGGCGAACGCGCTTTGGTCGCGGGCTGGCGCGCCAACCGCACCGATGGCAACAGCCGCAAATTCGCTTCGCGCCTGGCCAATGGCCTGCGCCGCAATCTCCTCAATGATGATTGCCCCGACACCGCCTGCGGGCTGAAACTGATCGTGCGCGATCTGTTTCTGGCCATGCCCTTCTTTGACGCGCTGCACCGCTATATCCCGGCCTTCACCAAGCATCTGGGTTTTGGCTATGTCAGCGTGAAGGTCGTCAACCGGCCAAGGGCCGCGGGCGAGTCGAAATACACCAATCTTGGCAGAGCTTTCGCCGGGCTTTTTGATCTGATGGGTGTGATCTGGCTGATGCGCCGCACCCATACGCCCGGACCGCAGCTCCTGCTGGGGCGCAGCGACCGCGAAGGGTCAGACATATGAACGCCGGTTTTGCCGCCTTGCTGACGCCCGGCGCCAAGGGCGGGCTGAATCCGGTGGCGTTCGCCTGCCTCCTGGTACTGGCGCTGGCGGCCATGCTGCCCGGCTTCTTCACCATCCCGGCCATGGACCGCGATGAGTCGCGCTACGCCCAGGCCAGCCGGCAGATGATGGAGACCGGCGACTTCATCGATATCCGCTTCCAGGACGAGGCGCGCCACAAGCAGCCGGTGGGGACTTATTGGGCGCAGGTCGTCACCAGCATCCCGTTTGGCGGCGCCGACGCGCCGATTTGGGCGCACCGCCTGCCGAGCCTGCTCGGGATCATCGCGGCGGTGTTGATGACGGGGTGGCTCGGCGCGCGGCTGTTTTCGCCGGGTGTGGGGCTGGCGGCCGGCATGGTGCTGGCGGTGTGCCTGATGGCGCAGGTGGAGGCGCGCACCGCCAAGACCGACGCGCTGCTGCTCGGGTTCGGCATGCTGGCGCAGATATCCCTGGCCATGCTGGCTTTGAAGGTCACGGAAATCCGGCCGCGCTTCATCGGATGGCCGCTGGCGCTGTGGGCGGCGACGGGGGCGTGCATCCTGATCAAGGGCCCCATCTTCACCATGGTGACGGCGCTGACGCTCGCCGCCTATATCGGCCTGACGCGCGATTTCGGATTGCTAAGGCGCATCCGGCCGGGGCTCGGCCTCCTGACAGCAGCCGCCATCGCCGCGCCCTGGCTGATCGCCATCACAGTCGTGACCAATGGCGCTTTCCTGGCCGAAGCGGTCGGCTGGTCCATGCTGCGCAAGGTGTCTGAAGCCGCCGAGAACCATACCGGCCCGCTGGGCTTCCATCTCATGCTGTCGCCGGTGACGCTGTGGCCTGCGGCGGCCCTGCTGGCGCTGGCGGCGCTGGCGGCGTGGAGACACCGCGCCGACCGGACAATCCTGTTCCTGGTGGCCTGGATCGTGCCGACCTGGCTCGTGTTCGAGCTGGTGACCACCAAGCTGCCCCACTACATCCTGCCCACGGTCCCCGCCATCGCCATCCTGATGGGCCTGGCCTTGCGCGATGCGCGCGATCTTCTGGCGGGCTGGCGCTCGCGGGTGTTTCACGGCGTGGTGGCCGCCGCTGTGCTCGTGGTGTCGGGCGTTCTGATCGCACTGCCCATCGCCGGTCATATCGAGTTTAACGGCGAGATTGGCCTGACCGCCTGGATCGCTGCCGGGGCAGGGGTGCTGGCCCTGATCACCGTGCTGGCGCTGGTTTTCGCCCCGTCTTTGCGTACCCTGACCGCGTCGGCGGTGGCCGCCACGGGGCTCTACGCCGCCATGTTCGGCGTGGTCATCCCGAATATCGACCCGATGTGGCCGTCCGAGCGGATCGGCCGGGTGGTCAGTTCGCTGGAAGGATGCGAGACCCTGACCATCGCCACGCTGGGCTATCGCGAGCCCTCCAACGCCTTCTATCTGGGTACGCAGGCGCTGCTCGCCGATACTGCCGACGCGGCGGCTGACGTCCTTACCCGCGACCCCGCCTGCGGCCTGGCCATCGTGGATGGCATTGAACGCGAAGGCTTTGACGCGGCGCTCGCCGAACGCGGCCTGACCGTGCGCACGATCGCCACGGTCTCCGGCCACAACCTGGTCAAGGGGACGCAGCTGGAGATGACGCTGCTGGTGAACGAGGGCTCTGCGCTGCGGTTGGCGGAGTAGGGGACGCCCTCCTTATCCTCCCCCGCAAGCGGGGGAGGAAAGAGCACCCCTGTTTTCCCGGAATTTGCGCATCATATATCCGGGAGCCATCCCGATATATTTCAACCGCCTATGCGGCGGAAAGGATCGGTGGATGGGTCCAGGATAGCCGCTTCGCGGCTTCCGGGAAGGCAGTGTGTGCTGGTTTGATCACCGTCCCCTGTGACATCCGCCCACGCTGACCCGCCGCGCGGCCTGAAGCCGGCGGGGAGGGCGGGGTGCGCGCGGCAGGTCCCTTAAGGACCGCTGCGTGGCTGTGGCCTGGCCGCAAGGCCAGGCGGTATGGCCGGCGGGTCCAGCGGGACCGGCCGCGCGCAGCGGCGTTATCCGGGCGTCGGCTCCCGCAGATTATCCCCGCAGGACTTGGCTGCCGAACGGGCGTGGACGGGGCCGATTGCACCCCGCCGCGTCACGCATCATCAGGTCCGCCGGTGATGCCTGGTCTCAGCGCCCGCCCCCCGCGGCCTAGAGCCTTGCCCCCGGGCCCTGGCTGCAGGGCGTGACCCGAAGGCCGGGCCTTGCAGCGGGGACTGGCGGCGCGGCCCAGTGGCTGGGCGGGAGGAATCGTCCTCCGGGCGCGTCCGTACGGACATCACCGGCGCCTGACCGTCCGAACAGGCCGTGAGGCGGCGGCCAGGCCGCCTCGCCCGCTCTTTTGCGACCGGGCGCGTCACCCGGCCGCTTGAGGCGCCGCCCCCGCCCCGCGCAACTGTGGACGCCTCCGGCAGCGCCCCCGCCTGCGGGGCGAGTGAGGGGAGTATGCAGGCGCAGGGAGAGGGCGGGGATAAGGGGGGCTGTTTCGTCTCATCCCCACTCCCTGTTTTCCCGGAATTTGCGAAGCAAATATCCGGGACCCATCCCCCATAAAACCCAACCGCCTCTGCGGTGGACAGGACCGGTGGATGGGTCCCGGCTCTCGCTACGCTCGGCCGGGAAAACAAGGACGGGCAACCAGGCGCCCCCCTAACTCCTCACCTTCACATACTCCCCCGGCGCGGGGCAGATCGGCTCCACCTTCCCGCCGCCGGGCTCGCGGGCCGGGACCTGGGCATCGTTCATGGACAGCAGCCACGCTTTCCAATGCGGCCACCAGGAGCCGGGGGTTTCGGATGCGCCGGCGAGCCACGCTTCGCGGGTTTCCGGCAGGGCCTCGTTGACCCAGTGCTGGTATTTGTTGGCGTCGGGATGGTTGACCACGCCGGCGATATGGCCCGACCCCGCCATCATGTACTGCACCGGACCGCCAAACAGGCGCGCCGAGCGGTAGACGCTGTCGGCGGGGGCGATGTGGTCTTCCTTGCTTGCCTGCATGAACACCGGAATGGTCACGTTCCTGAGGTTCAGCGTATGGCCCGCCATCTCCAATTTGCCTTCGGAAAGACGGTTCTGGCGGTAGAAGGTGTCGAGATAATACAGGTGCAGCCGCTTGGGCATGCGCGTCTGGTCGGCGTTCCAGTAGAGGAGGTCGAAGGCCTGGGGCTGGCGGCCCAGCAGATAGTTGTTGATCACAAACGACCACACCAGATCGTTGGAGCGCAGCATGTTGAACGTGTCGGCCATGGTGCGCCCGTCCAGCACGCCGCCCTGGGCGTCCATCAGGCGTTCGATCTCCCTGAACCATTCCTGATCGATGAAGACCAGAAGCTCGCCCGCAAGCTTGAAATCGAGCTGGGCGGCGAAGAAGGTCGCTGACGCAATGCGGTCATCGCCCTCGGCCGCCATCAGCGCCAGCGCCGTGCCGAGCATCGTGCCGCCAATGCAATAGCCCACCGTGTCCACCTGACGCTCGCCGGTGATGGTCTCGATCACCTCCAGTGCGGTGAACAGGCCCTTGCGGATATAGTCCTCGAAGCTGGCGTCCTTCATATCCGCTTCCGGATTGACCCAGCTGATCAGAAAAACCGTGAAACCTTGTTCTGTGAGCCAGCGGATCATCGATCCCTTGGGGCGCATGTCGAGAATGTAGAATTTATTGATCCAGGGCGGCGCGATGAGGAGGGGGCGCTGGCGCACCGTGTCTGTGGCGGGCGCATACTGGATCAGCTCCATCACCTCATTGCGCCAGACCACCGCGCCCGGAGTCGCCGCCAGATCCTTGCCCACCTCAAACCCGTCCATATCGGTCTGCGACAGGGCGAGGCGCCCGTTGCCGCGCTCCAGATCGCTCATCATCTGGCTGAGGCCGCGGGTGAGGTTTTCGCCGCGGGTGCGCACCGTCTCCTCGATCACGTCCGGATTGGTCATGGCGAAATTGGTCGGCGCCATGGCGTCGATCATCTGGCGGGTGACGAAATTCACTTTGCGCCGCGCAGGCTCGTCCAGCCCTTTGGCGCCCGCCAAAAGGTTCAGCATGAAGCGCTGATTGATGAGGTAGGACTGCTTGATGGCGTCGAACACCGGATGCTCGCTCCACGCCTTGGAGCGCCAGCGCTTGTCGCCGGGTTCCGGCATGATGGCGGGGTCCGCCGCCTCGCCCGACAGCATGCGCCGGTTGGTGGACGACCACAGGTCCAGATAGCTGCGGTAGAGGTCGGACTGGGCCTGCAACACCAATTCGGGATCGGACAGGATCGATTCCCAGGCCTTGATCAGTTCCGGCGCGGCGTGCAGCGGGTCGGCATTGGGCGCCAGCGACGGATCGCCTTCGAGGGACCGGCGCATGACGTCGCTCATCAGCTTCTGGCTCTTGAGCGCCGACTGCATGAGATTGCGCGACACCGTCTCCAGCCGCTCCAGATCCGCTTCGCCCAGAAGGCCGAGAGAGGCTGCCGCCTGCACCGCCGGATCGGTTGCAGGCTGCGGCGCGGGCGAGGTCGGGGCCGATTCAGCGGGACCGGGGGCTTGGGCTGTGCGCGGCGCCGCTTTGGCCTTCGGCTTCGACGCTGCTTTCAAGGCTGATTTGGCTTTGGCCGCCCGGGCTGCGCCTTGCGTTGGCGCTGGTTTGCCGGCCGCTTTGGGCTTCGTTCCGGACCCCGCTGCGGGCTTGGCCGCAGGCTTTTGCGGGGTTTTCGCGGACGCGCTGCGGGCGGCTTTGCCCGAGCGGGCGGGGGTTTTCTTGTCGGCCATGGCGCGCAACGCCTCCCGGGAGGTGACAGTGATGCGCAGAAGCGTATAGAAAGCCGAAGCCCCATCCAATGCCCGGGAGGCGCAAGGCGCGTCATGATTTTGCGAATTCTCGCCGTCTCGCTCGCCGCCGCCGCCCTTTCGGGTTGCGTGCGCCTCGACATGCCGCAGCCAGCGTCGGAAAGCTGGACCCTGGCGCGCCTGTCCGGCGACGAGGCCGGAACGCCTCCCGTCTATGTGCCCGAGCGCGTGCTGGAGCGCAGCACGCTCGCCTCCATGGCGGCTGCGGAGCGTGCGCTGTTGCTGCGTGGCGCGCAGGTGCGCGATGCCGCCGCCAGCGTGCCGGATCCGCAAGAGCCCGCCGAAGACTACGCCGCGCGCCAGCGCGCGCTAGGAACGCCGCCTGAATGACCGGCGCCAGCGGTGTGCGCTGACGCCCCCTGTATGAGCAAGGAAACAAGCATGTCGAACGCCAAGGGGCTGGAAGCTCTCGTCAATGATGCGGTGAACGCCGCCGAGTGCGCGGCCATCGCCGCGTCGGCGCTGGTGGGACGCGGCGACAAGATCGCCGCCGACCAGGCCGCGGTGGACGCGATGCGCACCGCCTTCAACGCCATGGAGATGCGCGGACGCATCGTGATCGGCGAGGGCGAGCGCGACGAGGCGCCCATGCTGTATATCGGCGAGGAGGTCGGCACGGGGCAGGGCCCGGAGATCGACATCGCGCTGGACCCGCTGGAAGGCACCGACGTGACCGCCAAGGGCATGCGCGATGCGTTGGCGATCCTCGCCCTGTCGCCGCGCGGCGGGCTGCTCTATGCGCCGGACACCTATATGGACAAGATCGCCATTGGACCGGGCTATGCCGACGGCGTGATCGATCTGGACGCTGAGCCCGCCGACAACATTCGCTCATTGGCCCGCGCCAAGGGCGTGGACCCGTCGGAGATCACCGCCTGCGTGCTCGATCGCGAGCGCCATGAGGGCATCGCCGCCTCGATTCGCAAGGCCGGCGCGCGCATCACCTTCATCGGAGACGGCGATGTGGCCGGGGTGATGATGGCCGCCGACCCGGAAGTCGACGTGGACATCTATATCGGCCGCGGCGGCGCGCCCGAGGGCGTGCTGGCGGCGGCGGGCCTGCGCTGCGTCGGCGGCCAGATCCAGTGCCGGCTGCATTTCCGCAATGATGACGAGCGCGCCCGCGCCAAGCGCACGGGGATCGAGGATCTCGACCGCAAATACACGCTCATGG
This sequence comes from Hyphomonadaceae bacterium ML37, assembly GCA_027627685.1. Lineage (NCBI taxonomy): Bacteria > Pseudomonadati > Pseudomonadota > Alphaproteobacteria > Hyphomonadales > Hyphomonadaceae > Hyphomonadaceae bacterium ML37. Next base: position 1,746,688 of record CP091241.1, on the reverse strand, counting down.
ACATGGCCAGCGATGACTGCCTGCTGATCGCGTGCGGCGTCACCGATGGCCGCATGGTCCACGGCGTGCGCAAGGGCGCGGGCTGGGTGGAGACCCAGACGCTGGTCTACTCCTCCATCACGGGCGTGCGGCGGAAAATCTCGACCCGCCGTCCGCTCGCGCGGTGAGCGCGGGCGCGCTGTTCGGCGTCACGCGCTCGCTGGGCGGGCGCGCCTGGGCGCTCAAGCCCGCCGACGACCGCGTGGCGGGCGAGATTGCGCGCCTGACCGGCGCCAATGACGCGCTGGCCCGCCTGCTGGCGGCGCGCGGCCTGACGGCGGACACAGCGCCGGGCTTCCTCGCGCCGCGCCTGCGCGACAGCTTCCCTGACCCGTCGAGCTTCAAGGGCATGGACACGGCTGCGCGCCTGATCTGGGACGCGGTGGAGGCGGGCGTGCGCATCGCCCTGTTTGCCGATTACGATGTGGACGGCGCCACGTCGGCGGCCCAGCTCTCGCGCTGGCTGTCGGCGGTGAGCGAGCCGCCCCTGATCTATGTTCCCGACCGGATTGAAGAGGGCTATGGCCCCAGCACCGCCGCGTTCGAGACGCTTAAAAATCAGGGCGCCGGTCTGGTCATCACGCTCGATTGCGGGGCGGCCGCCGTGGTTCCGCTGGCCGGCGCGCGGGCCATGGGCCTGCCGGTGGCGGTGATCGACCACCATCTGATGGACGGCGCCGCGCCCGACGCCGACGCCCTTGTGAACCCCAACCAGCCCGGCGACCAGTCCGGCTGCGGCCATCTGGCGGCGGCGGGCGTGGTGTTCGTGCTGCTGGCGGCGCTGAACCGCGAGGGGCGCAAGCGCGGCGCGTTTGCGGGCAAAGCCGAGCCGGACCTGCTGGCCTTCGCCGATCTGGCGGCTCTGGGTACGATTTGCGACGTGGTGCCGCTGACCGGTTTTAACCGCGCCGTCACGGCCCAGGGCCTCAAAGTCATGAGCGCCTGGGCGCGCCCCGGCCTCAAGGCGCTGGCCGAGGTGGCGGGCGTGACCGGACCGGCGGGCGTATATCACGCGGGCTTCCTCATCGGGCCGCGAATCAATGCCGGGGGCCGGGTGGGCAAGTCGGATCTGGGCGCGCGCCTGTTGATCAGCGACGACGCGCAGGAAACCCGCGCCATCGCCCAGGAGCTCGACCGCCTCAATGGCGAGCGCCGCGAGATCGAGGCGGGAGTGCTGGACGGCGCGCTGGCCCAGATCGAGGCGGCGGGGGTGAGCGAAAGCGCGCCCATCCTGATCGCCGCCGGGGAGCACTGGCATCCCGGCGTCATCGGCATCGCCGCAGGCCGGATGAAGGACCGCTTCAACCGTCCCTCCATCGTCATTGGCATTGATCCCGAAACGGGCCTGGCCAAGGGGTCTGGCCGCTCCTGCACCGGCGTCAATCTGGGCGCAGCGATCGCGCGCGCCCGTGAGGCTGGACTGCTGGTGGCAGGCGGCGGCCACGCCATGGCCGGCGGCCTGACCATGGCCGCGGACAGGATCGATGATCTGCGCGCCTTCATGGAAACCGAGCTCGCCGGCGAATGGGCCGCCGCGCACGAGGCGCGCACGCTGCAGCTGGACGCCGTGGCCCATCCGGCCTCGGTATCGTTCGAGTTTTGCGAGGCGCTGAGCGCCGCCGCGCCCTTCGGCCAGGGCAATCCGGAGCCGCGCTTCGCCTTCGCCGACCTGCGCCGCACCTTCGCCAAGCTGGTGGGGACCAACCATGTGCGCGTGACCTTCGAGGCTGCTGGCGGCGCGCGTCTGCAGGGCATTGCGTTCCGCGCCGCAGAAGGTCCGATGGGCCAGGCCGTGCTGGCGCCGGGCGAGGCGCGCTTCCACGTGGCGGGCAAGCTGCGCGCCGAAGACAACCGCTATGGCCGGCGCGCCGAGCTGCATCTGGAAGACCTTGCCCCCGCAGGCTGACCGGTGCGCAGCGCGATGTGAAGAAACTCCCCGCGCGGCGCTTGCATAAGGGGGAGGGGGCGGATATATCGACGCTCCACGCGTTCGCGGGCCCTTCGTCTATCGGTTAGGACGCCAGGTTTTCAACCTGGAAAGAGGGGTTCGATTCCCCTAGGGCCTGCCACGCGCGGTTTCCATCGCAATTTGATCTGATTGTAGCCGCAGCGGTCCCGCTTGCGGCGGCCTGTGCGACTGGGTTGCACCTGTTGTGATCGCAAAAGGCGCGGCCGGGGCGAGCCACGATCACTGCGGAGTCTGCGTGGGCGGGAGGATGCGCTCGAACATCTGGCGCCAGTAGGTTTGACTCTGGCTCTCGAGTGAGGTCTCGACCGCGCGCTGGCGCAACAGGGGCAGCAAGTCTTCGCTGGCGCGCAGGCGCTGCGCCATCTGCGCAATTGCGCTGTCCTGGCCGTCGATCTCGCACGCAAAGTCGAGAATGTCCGGCAAGGCGGCATAATCCCCGATGGTCAGCGTCAGCGGCTCGGCACAGTTGGCGACCAGGGCTTCATAGAGCGCGCGGTCGGAGAGGCGGAAAAAGGCCCGCCGGTAGGCCCGCTCGCGGTCCAGGAAGCTCATTTCGTCCTGCCCGGTTTCATAATATTCCACGGCGGCGGTCATCAGCGCTTCATCGGAAATCAGATCAATGGTTCCGGTCGCCACCATTTCTTCATAGGTGGCGCGAATGACCGGAAAGCTGAAAATCTGGGTCGCGCGGAAGGCTTCGATCACCAGCGTTTCATCATCCACATCCCTGCGGCCTTCCAGCGCATCAATGGCTCGCTGGGCGTTGTCGGCCACCTGCGAATAGTAAATGCTGACGCCGTCCACCCGCCATTGCTCGCCGCGCAAATCCGCGATCAACTGGCTGGTCAGAATCTCAGCGCGCGCAGACGCTTCGCGATCGGAATTCCATGCCGTGACCTGAAAACCGATCACCACGCCTGCAATGACGATGATGAATTCCAGCGCCACGGCGAACCAGTTCTGCGCGCGGATGGCGCGGGTGAGACGGGCGAGGATCATGGGGCGGCCTCGTTGGCACAGCCGGCGCCATAGGCCGCCAGCTCGGTATTCACCCACGCCACGTCCTCGACGAGGGTCGTCTTCCAGTCGAAATTAACCATGTTCGCGTAGGCCACTCCGCGCGCAGCCGTATAAACGTCCGGATCGGCGAGCCGGTTGAGTACGTCGGCCTGAATCGTCTCGGGCAAGGCGGCTATGCTTTGGGACGTCAGCCCTCTTATGTCGAACACCCGGGCTCCCGATCCGTAAAGGATCGTCGCGAGTGAATCGCCGGAACGCTGAAATCGCGACAGCTGCTCGTGATAAGCGATCAGCGCCTCGCGCACGGCCTCTGAGCGGATCAGCGCCATGTCGCCGCTGGAAACGAGTTGGGCGTATGTTGGCGAGCCGGCCGGGGCCACACGCAGGGCCAGCGCCCGGTCGATATCCAGCCCGTCGAGTATTTCGGGCGTCAGACCGGCCTGTGCCGCCGCGACGATCGCCTCGGCCGCGGCCTGAGAGGTCTGCGCATCGGCCAGGTGCTGGCGCACGTCGGCTTCGATCTGGTCAAAATCTCTCGCCAGCCGGCAAAGGATGAGCCCTTCGCGCGCATGATCCTGACGCTCCGCATTCCACGCCGTGACCTGAAAACCGATCACTACACCGGCGATGACGATGACGAATTCGAGCGCCACGGCGAACCAGTTCTGCTGGCAGATGGCGCGGGTGAGGCGGGCGAGGATCATGGTGCGCTTTCCCGAGCCGCAAGGACGTCCTCCAGAAGCGCCAGAACGCGTCTTTCGTTATCAACGTGGATGGTCAGGGCTGCGTATTGGGTGGACAGCCAGAAACGCAGATGCCCGGTCAACGAGTCATTGGCCAGAAGCGCATCGGCGATTTCCGCGATGTCTTCCTGTCGCGTTGGCGGGGCGGAACACTCAACGACCGTTTGTCCACCATCCTGGTCCCCGGAGCGGTAGCAATGCACCCAGATATGGTCCTGCATCCAGGTCGGGATGATCATTCGGACCTGTTCGCGAAAAGCCGGCTGGGCGTCGGTGATCTGCGCGATGTTTCCCGTCGTGTAATAGCTGGTTAGCTGGCTGCGCAGCGTGATGTCGCGGATCAGACCCAGATCGCCATTGAAAATCAGCTCGTCGAATGTCGCGTGCACGGGGTAGGAACTCCCCGACTGGCTGGCGTTGAAATAGCTCACCACGACGTGCCAGGCGGAGTCCGGAATCTGCTCGCCGGCTGCGAACGCGGCAGCGTCAAGGCCGAGATTGCGCACATCGGTTCGAAACTGAATATCGTTTCGGGTGCGGATGAGATTTTCCTCAAGGTCGGCCGCGAGCCGGTCGAGATAGAGCTGCCCGCGCTGCAGGTCGGCCTGTCTTGCGCTCCACGCCGTCACCTGAAAACCGATCACTACACCGGCGATGACGATGACGAATTCCAGCACCACGGCGAACCAGTTCTGGGTGCGGATGGCGTGGGAGAGGCGGGTGAGGATCATCACGGCGACTCCTCTTCAAGAACGGCCAGGACCGCCAGGGTCTCCTCGTAGGTAAAACGATACCATTGTTCGTTATAGGTCTTCACGCCGACGAAGGTTCTCAGCCCGGCGGCGAACTCGGGCCGGGCCATGGCGGCGTTGAGAGTCGCGACCGGATCGGGCGAGCCTGCCTGGAAGACGGGTTCAAGAAACACTTCAGCCATGGGAAATCCACTGGCGGTCCTGTTGCGATCGAGCGCTGTAACCGACTGCTCCCGCTGCAGTTCGCGGCGCGTGAGCGCGGCGCGCAGGCGCTGTGAGCGAAGCAGCCGCAGATCACCGCTCGCCACCAATTGCTGAAAAACGACCGACGCGGCGGGCTGTCTTTCCCCGCCAATGGGATCGGTGAAGATATTGTGGAGCGGGCCGCGCTCGAGCACGGCCCGGCGTTCGGGATCCTCGGCCTCATAAAAGTCCAGCACGATCTGACGCAGCCCCGCCATGCCGGGCGGTTCAGGACCCTCAAGCGCGCTGATCCAGAGCGCCGACAGGCGCTGTTGCTGCGCGGCGCGGGCGAGATAGGCCTCCTCGGTCGCGCGCAATTCGGCGAAGTCGTCATGCAGCTGCAAAAGAATGGCCTGCTCGGCCGCGCGATCACTGCGCCCTTCAGCCCACGCATTGATCTGAAACCCGATCACCACGCCGGCGATGACAATGACGAACTCGGTCGCCACGGCGAGCCAGTTCTGGGTTTTGAAGGCGCGCGTGAGATTGTCGAGGATCATGGCGCAGCCCCAGTTGTCAGACCCAGTTCTTCTTCAAGCGCCGTTTTCATCTGCTGGTGCAAGTCATGCCGGCCCTGAATGGCTTCCGCCGCGTAGGCGTAAAAGCGGGGTGAATTGTCCAGAAAGTCGTTCACAAAGGCCGCAGATTGCGCCATCGCCGGAAAGTCGCAGGTGCTTTCTGTCCACCCTCCGCGAGCCAACCGAATGAACTGAGGATACTTGCGGGCGAGAACCAGCCGGTCGACCTGGATGTCATGGCGCAGCTGCCCATACTCCTCGATGGTCTGGGAAAACCGGACGATCTGCATCCGCAGCGCCTCATCAGAGACGAGCAGGATGCGGCCTGTCGAAATCAGCTCACTGATCGTCGGAGGAAGCGAGACGTCTCCGCTAAAGATATGCGAGGCGACAACGGCTGCGCAGTGATCGCCAACGGGCTCCATGGCAAGGGCCTGCGGCGTGCCAAAGGCTTCAAAATAGACTGAAACCTCTTCCAGTCGTCTTGATCTCGCCATCACGTCAGCGCGCTCGCTCTCCTGCTGCGCCATCGTGACCGAGACTTCCTCATGCAAGCGCAAAAGATAAGCCCGCTCCAACTCGCGATCGATACGCGCCGAATTCCAGTTGGCGACTTGCAGACCGATAAACACTCCAAACACCACGATTAGCGTTTCCACCGCGACGGTGAACCAGTCCTGCTTGCGGAAGGCGGTGGCGAGGCGGCGCAGGATCATCAACGTCCCCCAGACGCTTGGAGAGCCTCGAGGACATCGTCGATTGATGCAATCTGACCTTCGGTCAGCGATTGCATATTGGCATGTCCCAAGAACATCTGGGTTACGAGCGCACGCGCCTGAGGGTCCTCGCGCAGCGCCGCCACATTCAGCGCGCCAATGTCGGAAACAGCCTGTGAGCTGCTTTCATTTGGTGACCGGATGGTGGTGAAATAGGGGGTCAGTTCGCGAACAATAACCACATAGTCTGTTGCGATAAGGTCGGCGGCATTCACAATGGTCCTCGACGTGTCGGCGTACTCGCGCAGCGTCACTCTGAGTTGCGCATCACGCAAAAGCTCCAACCGTCCGGCGGAGAGCATTTCCTGAAAGCTGATCGGCGTCGCCTGAGGCAAACGAAAGAACATTGCGTCGTTCAACAACCGGCCCGCTTCTGCATCAGAGATCGCGTCTTGCTCGTCTTCAATGCGATTTAACAATTCATTGAGCTTGACCGTATTGCTATAGTATCCACGATTCTGTTCGATCGCGAGCGCGCGTGTTTCCCGGAAATCGCTCTCAAGACGTTCCAGCAAGGCGGCGGCCTGGTTGCGATCCTGACGCGCTTCATTCCAGTTCGATACTTGCAGACCGGCGAACACACCGAGCACGACAATCAGAAAATCCAGCGCCACGGCGAACCAGTTCTGATCCTTCACATGTTTGGAAAGGCGGCGAAGAATCATGGCGCGGCCCCTTCAATTCCTGTGTCATGCCCGGACGGGAGCCGCAGGTGGGATTGAATCTCGTCCCAGCGGGGCACGCTTGCCCCGTCGCGCTCGTATCGTTCGTGGAGAAATTTCGAGAAGTCCGCGCTGATCAGCTGCCGGGCTTCGTCCCACCACACCCGGCCGCCGGGCGTGTTGATCACCATGATCATGCCGGTGGTGAAGCCGTTGAATTGCGCTTCATTGATGAGGTTTTCGCGGTGCTGATAGAAGACCTGCTCGGTCATCATCAGGATGTCGAACGCCCAGCCTGAAAAGCGCTGTTTTTGAAAATCATCCGCCTCGCCGTATCGGTGAAGACAGAAGCGAACGTCCTCAAACAGCGCCCGGTCATGGCTCAGGCTCCAGAAGAAGGCCCGGCAGCCGTCCAGCAACTGGCGCTGCGCGTTTGATTTCTCCACGCTGTAGGTCTGCCGGCGCTGGACCCAGAGGGCGATCAGCGAGAACAGAATGGCGAAAACAGCGATCGTCTGGCCGATATAATAGATCGATTCAAGGGTCATCGGCCCTCTCCGGGTTCAGGCGTGATCCATGATTTGTGGACTGGTGCGGCCTCGCTCATGACCGCCCCTCTGCGACGATCCCCTGCGCCTCGACGATCATCGCGCGGATCGCCTGCAGTTTCTCGATCAGCAGATTATTGTTGAAGATCACCACGGTGAGGCCGTTCCTGATCCGCATATCGCCGCGTGACAGATCGACCACCTCCGGCGCCAGCACCGGGGGCGGATTACCCAGCCAGGCGTCGATCCCGGCGGCTTAGTCCAGGGTGTCGCCATAGGTGGCGTAGAGGAACTCGCGCACATCGTCATACTTATGCGCCTGGAGCTTGGCGATCTCCTCATAACGCAGACTGATTTCAAGCAGCTGGGTGATGATCCGCTGGTCTCTGAGAAGGGCCACGTCGCCCGAGCCCAGAAGCGCGTCGAGCGATCCGTACCGCGGGACATGCTCCTCAAAATACAAGACCGCGATCACGTCGCCGTAATAGGCGGCCAGATCCACGCCGCCCTGTGTCTCGTGATAGCCGATCACCCGCCGCGCCGCTGCGGTCTGCGAGGCGTAGAGCTCCAGAAAATGGTCCACCCGGCTCAAATCATGGGCGAGGTCCGCACCGACCTGCAAAAGGTACCGGCTTTCATCCGCCCGGTCCGACCGGCCCTCGTTCCAGGCCTGAATCTGAAAGCCGATCACCACGCCGGCGATGACGATGACGAACTCCAGCGCCACCGCGTAGTAATTCTGTTCACGGATCGCTCTGGAGAGATTCTGAAGGATCATGGCCCCGCCCCCGCATGGTGAGCATCACCATCAGGGCAGAGTGGCCGGATCGCAATCAGAATCTGGCTTGAGGCGAACGCCCCCGGGGACAGAACTCACATCCCCGGTCCCGGGTTGGGCAGGGCGTATTCGCACAGCTCGTCGACGATGTAGGTGTAGGCGTCGTCCACGCTGTCGGTGCGGTGGATGAGGTCGAGGTCGGCGGCGTTGATGGCGCCGAACTCCACCAGAGCCTCCAGATTGAGCACCTTGTCCCAGTATTCCGTCCCGAACAGCACCACGGGCAGGCGCTTTTTCATCTTTTTCGTCTGCAGGAGGGTCAGCGTCTCAAACAATTCGTCCAGCGTGCCGAACCCGCCGGGCATGAGCACCAGCGCCTTGGCGGGATAGAGGAACCAGAATTTGCGCGTGAAGAAGTAGTGGAATTCGAAATTGAGGTCCGGCGTCACATACGGGTTATTGGCTTCCTCCATGGGCAGGGTGATGCCCAGGCCCACGGTCTCGCCGCCCGCCTCCATGGCGCCGCGATTGGCCGCTTCCATGATGCCGGGCCCGGCGCCGGTGCACACGACAAAGCGCCGCCCGCCGCACGGCTCGAGATTGAGCGACCAGTGGGTCAGCCGTTTGGCCAGCTCGCGCGCGTCTTCGTAATAGCGCGACATCCTCACGGCGCGCTGGGCCAGCTTCACCGCCTCCTCGCCGCCGTCAGCCTGCGCCGCGTCCAGGCGCGCCTGCGCCACATCGGCGGGCAGGATGCGCGCTGATCCGAAGAACAGGATGGTGTCGTTGATCTCGCGCTGTTCGAAGCGCTCCTTGGGCTGAAGATATTCAGCCAGAATGCGCAGCGGCCGCGCCGTGGGCGAGTTCATAAAATCGGGATTGAAATAGGCCTCCAGCGGATCGCCCGGCAGGGTGTCCACAGGCGTCTCGATCATACGCTTCATCAACCGTCTCCTCGCGTCGCTTGTCACGGGTGTGATCACACCACGCAGACGCCAGCGAGGCGAGGGCGGGTTTCAGCACCGCCCCCGGCAGACCTGCTCAATCTGCGGTCTTGGCCCGTTCGATGGAGTCCAGGATCATCTCGCGTGCGCGCTCCACGCCGTACCAGCCCTGGACCTTCACCCATTTGCGCGGTTCGAGATCCTTGTAGTGCTCGAAGAAGTGAGTGATGCGCGCGATCTGGGCCTGGTGCACGTCTGTATAGGTTTTCATCTCTTCATACAGAGGGGTCAGCTTGGAGTGGGGCACGGCGAGGATCTTCTCGTCCTGACCGCTCTCGTCCTCCATGACCAGCACGCCGATAGGCCGGGCGCGCATGACGCAGCCCGGAACCAGCTCGGTCTGGCCCAGCACCATCACGTCGATGGGATCGCCATCCAGGGACAGGGTGTGAGGCGTGAAGCCGTAATTGCACGGATAGCGCATGGGCGTGTGCAGATAGCGGTCCACCCAGAGCGTGCCCGAGTTCTTGTCGAGCTCGTACTTCACCGGCTGGCCACCGAACGGCACCTCGATGATCACATTGATGTCGTCGGGCGGGCTTTCCCCGGTGGCGATGGCCTCAATGCGCATAAATGACGTCCCCCTTGATATGGCGTGCCGGTTTCCACGCTAACAAACCTGTACGCGCGGCGCAGGCAAGCGGTTTTGTGCAGCGCACAGGTGTGCAGTTTGCGGCGGGGCCATCAGCGCAACACCGATTGCGTCGCGCGCGGCGCGAGGCTAGCTTTCCGCCCATGAACATGATCGCCCCCGCCTTTTCCCGCTTCGCCGGCGCGTTCGCCGCGCTGTTCCTGCTGTCGGCCGCGTGCGTCCACGCCGATCCCACTGCGCCTGAAACGGTGGTGGAGTATGGCGGACCCGACCGTGTCGTGATCGACACGGCAGACGGCCCCGTGGAGTTGACTGTCGAGGTCGCCGCCAGCGATGACGCGCGCCAGCGCGGCCTGATGCACCGCGAGTCGCTCGACCCTGACGCCGGCATGCTGTTTGATTTCCAGCGCGAGCAGATCGTCTCCATCTGGATGGAGAACACGCTGATCCCGCTCGACATTCTGTACATCCGCAGCGACGGGCGCATCGCCAAGATCATTGCCCACGCCCAGCCCATGTCGCGCCGCCAGCTCCTGTCGGACTTCCCGGTGCTCAGCGTGCTGGAGATCAATGCGGGCCGTTCGGCCGAGCTTGGCATTTCGCCCGGCGACATTGTGCGCCACGCCCTGTTCGGCAATGACGTGGCTGATCAGCCTGAGCCCGCGCCCGAGGCCGATCCGGCGCCGGAAGGCGAAGACGGCGAGCCGGGCGCAGACGAACCGGGCGATGACGAACCAGGCGAGGAGCCGGGCGCGGATGAGCCCGGTGAAGACCAGCCGGACGAAGAGCCCGCCGACGATGACGGCGAGGGCGGGGACAACCGCTGAGCCCGGCGTTCGCGCCGCTTGCGCCTGCGGGCGCGCGCGCGTAAACCCCGGAGCCTCGGGGCGTAGCGCAGCCTGGTAGCGCATCTGGTTTGGGACCAGAGGGTCGCTGGTTCGAATCCGGCCGCCCCGACCATCTTTCCCGCGCGAGCGGGTTGCCGTTTGGGAGTTCGTCTCGATGTTCGCCAAAATCTATCGTCCGGCGAAAACCGCGATGCAGTCCGGCCGGGCCAAGACCCATGACTGGCTGCTGGAATTCATCCCGTCCATGGCCAAGCGCCCGGACCCGCTGATGGGCTGGGCCTCGTCCAACGACACCCGCCGCCAGATCCGCCTCAGCTTTGAAACCCGAGACGAGGCCGTGGCCTACGCCAAGCGCCACGCCATCCCCTTCCAGGTGTTCGAAGCGCGCGAAACGCCGCGCCGCATCAAGACCTATGCCGGCAATTTCGCCTATGAGCGCAAGGAGCCCTGGTCGCACTAGGCGTTAGCGCCAGTCACCGGCCCGCCTTGCGCCCCAGGCCCTGTAGCTCAACTGGATAGAGCACCGGACTTCTAATCCGACGGTTGCAGGTTCGAGTCCTGCCAGGGTCGCCAGTCACGCCGCGCGCGGTCGCGGCCGGAAGCGTCGCCGCCCCCGACACCCCATCTGCATCCGGCGCCTGTCTGTACAGGTTTTTAGCTGCGCATCGCCGCGCCGTCTGATATGGGCTGGACGTCGGGAAGGGGCAGCCATGGCAGACGATCGCAGAGATCAGCTTCAATCCTTGAGCATTGACCGGGGCGGCGAGGCGCCCAGCGCCGGGCCGAATGTGGTGATTCAGGGGGTGATTGTTGCGGTTTCGATCGCGATTGGCGTGGCGCTGGCCTGGTTCCTGATCCCGCTCCTCACCTCATCCGATGAGCCGGCGCCCGCCGCTGCACCGCAGATCGCGGCGCAGGCGTCTGGCGGCGAGGGCGCCGCGCCGGCGGCTCAGCCCGCGCCGCGCCCCGCCGCGCGGCCGTCCGGCCTTGTGGCGTCGGGCTATGTCACCGCGCGCCGCCAGGCGACCGTGTCAGCCGAGATCACCGGCCGCATCCGCGAGGTCCTCATTGAGGAAGGCGCGATTGTGGCCGACGGCGAGGTGCTCGCGCGGCTCGATGATGACCGCGCGCGCCTGGATCTCGATCTGTTCGAGGCGCAGGCCCGGGCCGCCGAGGCGCGCGCCCGCGCGCTTGGTTCCCAGCGCGGCGAGGCGCAGGTCCAGCTGGAGCGCGCTGAGCGGCTGGTCACCTCCGGCTATGCGACTGAGGCCTCCATCACCGCGCTTCAGTCCCAGCGCGATTCGCTCGACAGCCAGATCGCCGCGGCGCGCGCCGATTCGGCGGCGGCCCGCGCGCGCCTGGCGAGCCAGGTAGACTTTGTTGACCGCCATGTTGTGCGCGCGCCGTTTGGCGGCGTGGTGATCGCCAAGAACGCCCAGGTGGGCGAAATCCTGTCGCCGGTGTCGGCCGGGGGCGGGTTCACCCGTACGGGCATCGCCACCATCGTGGACATGGACAGCCTGGAACTCGAAGTGGACGTCAATGAGGGCCAGATCCAGCGCGTGACGGCGGGCCAGCCCGTCGAAGCGGTGCTGGACGCCTACCCGGACTGGCGCATCCCGGCACGGGTGGAGGCGATCATCCCCACGGCGGACCGGTCGCGCGCCACGATCAAGGTGCGGGTGGCGTTGCTGGAACGCGATGCCCGCATCCTGCCGGACATGGCGGCGCGGGTGACGTTCCTCGACGGGGAGTGACGCGGATGCGATGGCCGCACGGCTGGCGGCCGCGTGAATATCCTGCCCGGGCGCTTGCGCCGTTTTTGGCGATGTAGGTATAGTTGTAGTCGGGTCTGGATTGCATTGGGGAGGCGGGGACGATGTTCGCGACTTGGGTTCGACAGGCGGCCAGGGCCGCAGTCCTCCTGCCGGTTCTTTTGCTGGCTGGGTGTAGCGCTCCGCAAATGGAAATCACTCGCGTCCTCGGCGGCGGCATCCTCATCACGAACACTGACGACACTGCGTTCACAGTCGAGCGCGTGGTCGCCAACGGAAGCCCCGAAAACGGCAATTGCAACAACTATGACCGCGTCACCCTTGCGCCAGGCCGCTCGCACACGGTCGTTTTTCTGCTGTGCGGCACCGTAAGCCGGCTGGAGGTGCGCACCAACCGGGGCACGGGCAGCTTCACGTTCGGTTAGGCTCGCGTCCCGGAGCATTGCAGTGTCTGCGGCTCACCGCCGAAAGCAAAGGTTCGCCCGCAATACTCGCCTCGTCCGTGCCTTGCACGGGTTTGACGAGCGATACAATGTCGCCACCAGTTGTCAGGTATATGAACGGCGCAAAGAACGCTTGAAGGAATTCAGGGCATGGCCATCGGCACGAGTCTTTACGAACTGAATAATCTGGCCAAGCGCTATACGCGCGGACGCGAATCCATCACCATTTTCTCCGACCTCACGATGACCATCGGTCAGGGCGAATTCATCGCGATCATGGGGCCGTCGGGATCGGGCAAGACCACGCTGCTCAATCAGCTGGGCGGCATCGACCGGCCAAGCTCGGGCGAGGTATTGTTCGAGGGCGCGCGCATCGACAATATGGCCCAATCGAAGCTGGCCAAATGGCGCGCCGCGAATGTCGGTTTTATCTTCCAGTTCTACAATCTGATGCCCACGCTCACGGCGGCGCAGAATGTGGAGTTGCCCCTTCTGCTCACCAAGCTCTCGGGCAAGGAGCGCAAGCGGCGGGTGCAGACCGCTCTGGACATCGTCAAGCTCGCCGACCGCGCCGGTCACCGGCCCCGCCAGATGTCGGGCGGTCAGCAGCAGCGCGTGGCGATCGCGCGCGCCATCGTGGCCGACCCCAAGGTGCTGCTGTGCGACGAGCCGACCGGTGATCTGGACCGCACCACCGCCGACGAGGTGCTGGGCACGCTCCAGCTGCTCAATGACGAGCTGGGCAAGACGATCATCATGGTGACCCACGACCCGGCGGCGGCGAAATACGCCAAGCGCGAACTGCATCTGGACAAGGGCCGGTTCGTCGAAGCTGCGGGCGCGCCCGCATGAACGACGCCACGCTGATCCGCAAAAGCCTGTTCCGCAAGAAGACGCGGGCTATCCTGCTTGTGCTGTCGATCATGACGGCCTTCCTGATCTTCGCCGTGCTGGGCGCCTTCTCGCGCTCGCTCAATTCCGGCGTCGAGACTGCGGCGGCGGACCGGCTGGTGACGCTCAATGCGATCAACTTCACCCTGACCATGCCCTACGCCTATTGGGGCCGCGTGGCGCAGGTGGACGGCGTGCAGGCCGTCACCCACGCCAGCTGGTTTGGTGGGTACTATCAGGAGCCGCGCAATTTCATCCAGGCCTTCTCTGTGGACATGGAGAGCTATCTCCAGGTCTATTCCGAGCTGGAGCCGGTGGAGGGCGAGCTCGCGACCCTGTTCGAGCGCCGCGATTGCGCAGCGATCGGCGCCGACCTGTTGAGCCAGTACGGCTGGACCCAGGGCCAGCGCATCCCGCTGAACTCAAACATCTGGCGCAAGGAAGACGGCTCGCAGGTCTGGGATCTGGAGCTGTGCGTGGTGTTCGACGCGCAGGATCAGGACGTCCCGACGAACTATATTTTGCTAAACTATGATTATTATAACGAGGCACTGGCGTTTAACCGCGACCAGATCGGCTGGCTGATCCTGACCACCGGGGATCCCTCGATCAATGACCGGGTGTCCCAGGAGATCGACGCCCTGTTCGCCAATTCCCCGGCGGAGACGGAGACGTCCACAGAGGCGGCCTTCGGCCAGGCCTTCCTGGAGCAGCTCGGCAATATCGGCCTCATTCTGACGCTGGTGATCGGCGCGGCCTTTGCCACCATCCTGATGATTGTCGGCACGACCATGGTGATGGCGATCAATGAGCGCACCAAGGAGGTGGCGGTGATGAAGACGCTGGGCTTCGCGCCACCGCGCATCTTCGTTCACGTGCTCAGCGAGTCGGTGCTCCTGAGCCTCGTCGGCGGATTGATCGGGCTCGGGCTCGCTGCAATTCTGCTCGCCGGCGTCGGCGCGATGCTCGCCGGTCAGCTGCCGGGCCTGCGCATGACCTGGGTCATTGCGGGGCAGGCGATTGCGCTGATGATCGCCTTCGGTCTTGTCACCGGCCTGATGCCGGCGATCAACGCCATGCGGATCAACATCGTTGACGGTCTCGGGAAGGAGTAGGGCGATGCTCAGACAGATCGGCGCCGTCACGATGATCAATCTGCGCTCCATCCCGCAGCGCTGGGGCATGTCGCTGGCGACCGTCCTGTCAGTGGCTCTGGTGGTGGGCGTGCTGCTGGGCTTCCTGGCCATGGCCAACGGCTTCCGGGCCACGGTGGACGGCACGGGCTCGGATGATGTGGCGGTGGTGATCGGGGCCAATTCCCAGACCGAGCTCAATTCCGGGCTGGGCCGCGACGCGGTGCGCCTGATCGAGGCGGGCCCCGGCATCGCCGTGGACGCGTCCGGTGATCCGATCATATCGGCGGAGCTGTATGTCATCGCCAATGGCCGCAAGCGGTCGTCTGACACCGATGCGAACCTGCCCCTGCGTGGTGTGGGGGAGAATGCCCCATCGCTGCGCAACGGTTTCTCCCTCACTGAGGGCCGCATGTTTGCGTCCGGGTCCAATGAGCTGGTGGTGGGCGAGGGCGTGCTGCGCGAATTTTCCGGCTTCGAGATGGGCGAGACGATCCGGCTCGGATCCAATGAATGGCGGGTGGTGGGGATATTCTCCACCGGCGGTTCGGTCTTCGATTCCGAGATCTGGGCCGATCTGGGCGTGATCCAGAACCTGTATCAGCGCACCGGGACCGTGCAGTCCGTGCGCGCGCGCCTGACCAGTCCGGAGGCTTTAGCCGAGCTGCAGGCTTATGTAGAGAACGAGCCGCGTCTGGAGGCCGACGTGTCCAGCGAGCGCCAGTTCTTTGCGTCCACCGCGGGCGGCACCTCGAATATCATCCTGTTCCTGGGCTGGCCGCTGGCCATCATCATGGCGGTGGGCGCGCTGGCGGGCGCCTGGAACGCCATGTACGCGTCAGTGGATGCGCGCACGCGCGAGATCGCGACCCTGCGCGCCATCGGGTTTGCGGGCTTTCCCGCCTTTGTCGGAACCATGACCGAATCGCTGCTGCTCGCCTCCATCGGCGGGCTGATCGGAGCGGGGATCACCTATCTGGTGTTCGACGGTGTATCGGCCTCGACGCTGGGCGGCGGCTTCACCCAGATCGTGTTCTCCTTCGCCGTCACCCCGGCCGCGATCGTCTCTGGCGTGGTGCTGGCTCTGGTGGTGGGCGCCGCGGGCGGGTTCTTCCCGGCGATCCGGGCCGCGCGGGTGTCGATTCTGAAGGCGCAGGGCTAGGCGGGCGCGAGCGCCGCCTCCAGATCGCTCCACAAATCCTCCACGTCTTCCAGCCCAACGGACAGGCGCAGCAGCGCTCCGTCGGCCTGCCACGGCACAGCCGTGCGCATGATCTGGCGGTCGCAGGGGAGGATGAGGCTTTCAAATCCGCCCCAGGAAAAGCCCATGGCGAAGAGCTGGCAGCGTTCAGCGATGGCTTCGCCTTCGGCCTGACTGGCGCCTTTTACGATGAAGGCGAAGCAGCCGGCGGGACCGTTGAACTGGCCGGCATACACCGTGTGGTCAGGGCTTGAAGGCAGGGCCGGGTGCAGCACGCGGGCGATGCGCGGATGAGCTTCGAGACGGCGGGCCAGCTCCAGTCCGCTTGCCCCCGAGTGCTCGATCCGCAGGGGCAGGGTGCGCATCCCGCGCAAGCACAAAAAGGCGTCGTCGGGCGAGACGTGCAGTCCGTTGACCGTCTCCTGCGCCTTGAGCCGCGCGGCGGCTTCGCCTTTGGCCGCCACCGAGCCCATCAGGAAATCGGAATGGCCGCCGGCGTATTTGGTCAGCGCCTGGGCGGCGTAGTCGACGCCCAGGGCCAGCGGGTTCATCAGCCAGCCCGCACTCCAGGTGTCATCGATCACGGTGGGCACGCCCGCCGCCCGCGCGGCATGGGTGATGGCGGGGATGTCCTGCACCTCGAAGGTCAGCGAGCCGGGGCTTTCCAGCGCGATCATGCGGGTGGACGGCGTGATCAGGCCGGCGATGTCTGCGCCGATGCGCGGATCATAATAGCGCGGCGTCACGCCCAGGCGTGGCAGCTCTTCCTCGCAGAAGCGGCGCACCGGCCGGTAGACCGAATCGGTGATCAGCGCCTCGCCCGGACCCCGAATGGCCGCGCGCATGGCCAGCACCACGCTGGCGAGGCCTGACGGCGCCAGCGCCACATGCTCCGCGCCATAGAGATCGGCGATGGCTGATCTGAGCTCGTCATTGGGGCTCAAACCCCCGCGCCCGTAATGATGATTGCCCGACGCCGGCGCGTAGAGTTCCTGCGCGGTCTCGCCCAGAACGGTTGAGGCGCGGCGCACCGGCGGGTTCACCAGATGGGGATCATCGGCGCAGCGGCCTGAATGAATGAGGCGGGTATCGCGTTTCATGTCGACGCGGGCCTTCGCTTTGGTTACACCACAAGGACTTTTCAGCGTTTAGGGTGGTTGGAGCGATGACGCCAGCGTCTTTGTTCGACCTGTTTGCGCCGCGCCGGCTGGCGCGGGCTGCGGCGGCCTTCGCCATGGGCTTCACCGTGTCCCAGAGCCAGTTCGAGGCGTTGGGCTCGGGCCTCGCGGAGATTCGCGAACGCGGCGTGCTGATGTGCGGCGTCGATACAGGGCTGGCGGGCTTCGCCCAACAGGATGCCGACGGCCGCTGGCAGGGGTTCGAGATTGACCTTTGCCACGCCTATGCAGCGGCGTTTCTGGGCGACGCCACACGCGCGCGTTTCGTGCCGCTGACCTCCGCCGAACGCCTGTCGGCGCTGGAGGCAGGGCGGATCGACATCCTGCTTCGCTCGACGAGCTGGACGTTCACGCGCGCCGCGCAGATGCCGGTGACGTTCGCCGGCACGTATTACTATGACGGGCAGGGCTTCCTGGCGCCGGCGGATCTGGGTGTGGCCAGCGCGCGCGAGCTCGACGGCGCGCGTATCTGCGTGCAGGCCTCGACCACCAGCATTCTCAATCTCACAGACTTTGCGGAGACTTACGGGCTGAACCTTACGCCAGTTGTCGCCGAGACTCCCCTGGCCGCGCGCGAGGCTTTTGAGGCCGGGCAGTGCGACGTGGTCACGGCGGACGTGTCGGCGCTGGCCGGGCTGCGCCTGGGGCTGCCTGAGCCGGACGCCTTTGTGATCCTGCCGGACGTGATCTCCAAGGAGCCGTTGGGGCCGGTGGTGGCGGCGCGCGATCCGCGCTTTGCCGAGGCTACACGCTGGGTGCTGCATGCCCTCATCACGGCGGAAGAATACGGCGTCACCGCCGCCAATGCGCGCGAGCTGCGCGACACAGCCCGCAGCCCCGCGGTGCGCCGCCTGCTGGGCGCTGAAGGCGCCATGGGCGAGGGGCTGGGCCTGGACGCGGACTTCGCCCTCAACGCCATCACCGCGCGCGGCCATTATGGCGAGCTGTTCGCCCGGCATCTCGGCGCCCAATCGCCCCTGCGCCTCGAACGCGGCCTGAACGCCCAGTGGAATGAAGGCGGTCTGCTCTACGCGCCGCCGTTCCGGTAGGGCCTACCCCTCCAGCCAGGGCGGGGTGGGCAATCCCTTCTCGCGCAGGAAGTCGGGATTGTAGAGCTTGGACTGATAGCGTGATCCGTGGTCGCACAGGATCGTCACGATGGTGTGGCCCGGCCCCAGCTTGCGCGCCATGCGCACGGCGCCCGCGATATTGATGCCCGCCGAGCCGCCCAGGCACAGGCCTTCGTGCATGACGAGGTCATAGAGGATTTCCAGCGCTTCTTCGTCGGGGATGCGGAAAGCGTCGTCAATCACCGCGCCTTCGAGATTCTTCGTGATCCGGCTCTGGCCAATGCCTTCGGTGATGGAATTGCCTTCGGCTTTCAGATCGCCATGGGCGTAATAGCCGTACAGCGCCGCGCCGCCGGGATCGGCCAGCACGATGCGAACGTCCGCGTTCCGGCTCTTGAGGGCGTCGGACACGCCCGCAATGGTCCCGCCTGACCCTACAGCGGCCACGAAAGCGTCGACCTTGCCGCCGGTCTGGGTCCAGATTTCCGGGCCCGTCGTCTCGGCATGGACGCGCCGGTTGGCGGTATTGTCAAACTGGTTGGCCCAGATGGCGCCATGGGGCTCGGACGCATTCAGCTCTTCGGCCAGCTGGCCTGAATAGCGCGCATAATGGTTGGGGTTAGCGTAGGGGACGGCGTCCACCTCGATCAATTCCGCGCCCATCAGCCGGATCGCGGCGGCCTTCTCGCGCGACTGGGTGCGCGGGAACACGATCACCACCCGGTAGCCCAGCGCGCGGCCCACCATGGCCAGGCCAATGCCGGTATTGCCCGCGGTGCCCTCCACGATCGTGCCGCCGGGCTTCAGCGCGCCGGACCGCTCCGCATCGCGGATGATGCCGAGCGCGGCGCGGTCCTTCACCGAGCCGCCGGGGTTCAGGAACTCAGCCTTGCCCAGAATTTCGCACCCTGTGGCGTCGGAGACGCGGTTGAGCCGCACCAGCGGCGTGTTGCCGATCAGGTCGATCACGGAACGGGCAGGGGCTCGGGTCATGGCGGGCGTCTCCAGGCAGGCTCGGGATGTCAATGCCAGAAGCGGCGCGCCGAAGCGAGCCTTGCGCGCCCTAAAGGCGCCAGCTCGCCGCTTCGCCCGCGCGCCAGGCGCGCATCCAGGCAGCGAAGCGGGGCAGACCTTCGGCGATGGACGTGGTCGGGTCAAAGCCGTAGTCGGCGCGGATCGCGTCGATATTGGCAGCTGTCATGTGCACATCGCCCGGCTGCATGTCCGTCATCACCTTTTGCGCTGTCTGGCCCATCGCCTGCTCCAGGGCGGCTATGAAATCCATCAGGCGCTCGGGCCGGTTATTGCCGATATTGTAGATGCGGTGGGCGCGCCCCGCGCCGTTGCCGCCGTCGGGTCCGGCGAGGGCGATGCGCGCCACGCCGTCCACGATGTCGTCGATCCAGGTGAAGTCGCGCATCAGATCGCCGTGGTTGAAGACCTGGATCGGGCGGTGCTCCAACATCGCTTGCGCGAAGGCGTAATAGGCCATGTCCGGCCGGCCCCAGGGCCCGTAGACCGTGAAAAAGCGCAGGCCGACCTGATTGATCCCATAAAGCGAGGCATAGCTTTCGCTGAGCAGTTCGCAGCCGCGCTTGGTGGCGGCGTACAGCGAGACCGGCGCGTCGCAGCGCGCATCCTCGCGAAAGGGCGCCGGCGTCGTATCGCCATAGACTGAGCTGGACGAGGCATAGACCAGGAAGGGGCGGTCTTTGGCGTGACGCACATGTTCCAGGACGGTGAGATGCCCTTTGAGGTTTGAGTCCAGATAGGCGAACGGCGCCTCGAGCGAATAGCGCACGCCCGCCTGCGCGGCGAGGTGGATGACGACGTCAAACGCGCCGAGGCCGTCCAGGGCGTCCGGCTCGGCGAGATCACGCGCGTGGAAGCTGAAGCCGTCGCGCGCGTCCAGAAACGCCAGGCGCGCGCGCTTGAGCGCGGGGTCGTAATACGTGTTGAGATTATCAAGGCCGACAACGTCGCAGCCCTGGTCCAGCAGGGCATGGCAGACATAAGCGCCGATAAAGCCGGCTGCGCCGGTGACCAGTAGCCTCAACGCTTGCTCCCGAGTGCGTTTTCGAACCGGCGCGCCCTAGGCCGCCTGGTTTTTGAGGAACCAGCTGTAAGCGTCTTCGAGCCCCTCGCGAAGTCCGATTTGCGGCGACCAGCCAAGCGCCCGCAGCCGGTCGGCGCTCATCAGCTTGCGCGGCGTGCCGTCGGGCTTGGTGAGGTCTTTTTCCAGCGCGCCGTCAAAGCCCACCACCTCCATCACCAGCCGGGCGAGCGCCTCGATGGTCAGGTCCTCGCCCGAACCCACATTCACATGATCGGGATCGGAATAGACCTGCATCAGGTGGACCAGCGCATCGGCGCAGTCATCGGCGTGGAGAAACTCGCGCATGGGCGACCCGGTGCCCCAGATCATCATGGACGGCGCGCCCGCCGCCTTGGCCTCGTGGGCCTTGCGGATCAGGGCCGGAATCACATGCGACGTCTGAAGGTTATAATTATCGCCCGGGCCATAGAGATTGGTCGGCATGGCCGAGATGAAGTCGCGGCCGTGCTCCTTGCGATAGGCCTGACACAGCTTGATGCCGGCGATCTTGGCGATGGCGTACCACTCATTGGTGGGTTCCAGCGGGCCGGTCAGGAGCGCATCTTCCGTGATCGGCTGGGGCGCCAGCTTGGGATAGATGCACGACGAGCCCAGGAAGAGCAGCTTCTCCACCTCCACCTGGTGGGCGGCGTGGATGAGATTGGCCGCGATCATCAGGTTTTCGTACAGGAACCCGGCTGGGTAGGTGTCATTGGCCAGGATCCCGCCCACCTTGGCGGCGGGGATGAACACCGCGTCGGGCTTCAGGCGCGCCATCAGCGCTTCGGCCTGGTCCTGACGGATCAGATCGGCGTCCTGACGCGTCGCGGTGACGATCTCGCAATCTTCGCGCGCCAGACGGCGCACCAGCGCAGAGCCCACCATCCCGCGATGGCCCGCGACATAGACCCGCTTGCCCTTCAGGGAATAGATCGGCTCAGCCATGGCGGTTTTTGCGGTCGGCTTCGGCGGCGACGGTTTTCAGGTCTTCGGCCATCATTTCCTTGACCAGGTCAGGGAAGCTGGTGGTGTGGCTCCAGCCCAGTTCTTCCTTGGCCTTGGTCGGGTCGCCGATCAGCAATTCCACTTCGGTCGGGCGGAAATAGCGCGGGTCGACCTGCACCAGCACGTCGCCGGTGGCGGCGTCACGCCCGGTTTCATTCACGCCCTCGCCAACCCATTCGATGGTGCGGCCGATCTCGGCGAAGGCGCGCTCGACAAACTCGCGCACGGTGTGGGTTTCGCCGGTGGCGAGCACCCAGTCATCGCCGACATCATGCTGGACCACGCGCCACATGCCTTCGACATAGTCGCGCGCATGGCCCCAGTCGCGCTGGGCGTCGAGATTGCCCAGGAACAGATTTTTCTGGAAGCCCAGATGGATGGCCGACACCGCGCGGGTGATCTTGCGCGTGACGAAGGTCTCGCCGCGCATCGGGCTTTCATGGTTGAACAGGATGCCGTTCGACGCGTGCATGCCATAGGCTTCGCGGTAATTCACCGTGATCCAGTAGGCGTAGAGCTTCGCCGCCGCGTAGGGGCTGCGCGGATAAAACGGCGTCTTCTCGCTCTGCGGCACGGCCTGGACCAGCCCGTACAGCTCCGAGGTCGAGGCCTGATAGAAACGGCAGGTATCTTCCAGCTTCAGGATGCGCAGCGCCTCCAGCAGCCGCAGCGCGCCGATGGCGTCGGCATTGGCGGTGTATTCCGGGGTCTCGAAGCTGACCTGGACGTGGGATTGGGCCGCGAGATTGTAGATCTCGTCCGGCTGGGTCTCCTGCACCAGTCTGATCAGATTGGTGGAATCGGTCATGTCGCCGTAGTGCAGGAAGAAGTTTGTGTCCGCCTCGTGGGGGTCCTGGTAGATGTCGTCGATCCGTGTGCTGTTGAAGGACGACGCGCGGCGTTTCATGCCGTGCACTTCATAGCCTTTGGACAGAAGCAATCGCGCCAGATACGCGCCATCCTGGCCCGTCACGCCGGTGATCAGAGCTGTCTTCGACATAATTGGTCCCCCAAAATGAACATCGCGGCGCTCCGGTCTGCCCCGGCCCAGAGAGCGCGCGACGTTGTTCTAGCGCCAAAATGCCGAGAAGGAACCCCTCCATTTTCGCGTTTGCAGCATGTCACCCCCCGCGTGCGCAGATCACCTCGCGTACGGTGCGCAGAAGGATGACGCAATCACGCCAGAGCGACCAGTTGCGCACATACCAGGCGTCCAGGCGCGCACGCTCGGCAAATGTGGTCTGGTTGCGTCCGTTGGTCTGCCACAGGCCGGTCAGGCCCGGGCGCATGCGCGCATAAGCGGTGACATAGTCGCCGTACTCGCCCACCTGGGACAGCGTCATGGGGCGCGGTCCGACCAGGCTCATATCCCCGCGCAGCACGTTGATGAGCTGGGGCAGCTCGTCCAGATTGGTCTTTCGGATCAGCCGGCCCACCGGGGTGATCCGCGGGTCCCGGCGCAGCTTCTGGAAGGCGCGCCACTCCGCCGCGATCGCCGGGTCATTGCGGATCAGCGTGTTGAGGCGTGCTTCGGCGTCCAGCTGCATGGAGCGGAATTTCAAGCAGTCAAAGCTGCGTCCGCCCAGGCCCACGCGCTTCTGGCGGAACAGGGCCGGGCCTCCATCGGCGCGCGCCGCCAGGGTGATGGCGAGCAGAACGGGCGACAACAGCACCAATACGACAGCGGATGCGGTCACGTCGAACACGCGCTTGGCGATTTGCGCCGCGGGGCGCGCCAGCGGGTCGCGCACATCGATGAAGGATACGTCCTCCAGCGGATAGTTGAGCACTTCGGCATGGGCGGGCAGGGGGCCGATCTGCGGCGCCAGCAGGAAGGGCACGCCTTCCAGGACGAGCGCCCGGATCACGTCATGCTGATCGCGGTCGCCCGGCGCCGGGGCGTAGACCACGCCCTGTCCGGATCCGGCGGCGCGGCGCATGGCGTCGATCAGGCGCGCCTTGTCCAGCTCGTCGCTGGCGATGACACTGTCCACATGGACGCTCAGCGCGGCGTGCTTGGCGATCACTTCACGCACCGCGCCCGAGCGGGCGGCGGCGGTGAAGAGACAGGCCGGGCTGGTCCACAATCCGGCGGATTTCAGCGCCTGGCGCGCCGCCAGACGGGCGCCCGCGAGCGCCGGCGCCAGAATGAGCCAGTGGGTGGCGGTCAAAAGGCGCGAGCCGACTTCGATGGTGGCGAACTGGATGGCGCCGGCCGCCAGCATCGCCGCCGCGCACGCGGTGAGGATGGCGGGCAGCTGATCGGCTAGCGCCTCCCGGCGATGGTAATGGCCCTTGGAGCGGAACCAGATCAGCATGACCAGGCAGAACGTCCCCGCGATTCCCAAATGCAGGCTGAGCCCGGCCGGGTTTTCGGCGAGCGCAGGCTGCCCGGCGATGGCGCGCAGGAGATCTGTGAGGAGAAAGGCTCCGGCCGCCGCAATGGCGAAAGCCGCTGCGTCCGCCCACAATAGCGCGCCGGCCTTGATGGACAGGAGGCTCGCCGATTTCAGCCGGCCCTTGGGCTGGCTCTGCGACTGGCTCTGTGCGGTTGTGTCCGCGCGCGCTTCGATCCCCAGCATGGTCATCTGCTCCAGCTTGACGCGTTCTGCGTGCTTCAAGCCGAGCGGATGCAAGCCCTATTCCATAAGGCTCAGGGGCGGGAGCGGGCCGGGGAGCTGGCGCGGGCTGTCCTAGTGGTAGCGGCGGATCAGGCCGACCAGACGGCCCTGAACCTTCACTTCGCCGGGGCCGAAAATGCGGGTCTCGTAGGCGGGATTCGCGGCTTCGAGCGCAATGGAGCCGCCCTTTTTGCGCAGCTTCTTGAGCGTGGCTTCCTGATCATGGACCAGCGCCACCACGATATCGCCTGTATCGGCGGTATCGGCGCGCTTGATGACCACGATGTCGCCTTCAAGAATGCCGGCGTCGATCATGGAATCGCCGCGCACTTCGAGCGCAAAATGATCGCCGCCGGAAATCATCCCGGCGGGCACGGACAGGCGGTCCACCTCGTGCTGGATCGCCTCGATGGGCACGCCCGCGGCGATGCGGCCGAGGACGGGAACGTCGATGCCGGCTTCTCTTTCGCGCCCGCGGCGGAAATCAGCCTCCACCACATTGCCCGAGGACTTGGGCGCCGCGCTGTCGGGCATTTTGAGCACTTCCAACGCGCGGGCCCGGTGGGCCAGGCGGCGGATGAAACCGCGCTCTTCCAGCGCGCTCACCAGACGGTGCACGCCGGACTTGGACGCGAGCTGCAGCGCATCCTTCATCTCATCGAAGGAGGGCGACACGCCGTCTTCGCTCAAACGCTTGTGGATGAAGAGCAAAAGCTCGTGCTGTTTCTTGGTGAGCATCGCGCCCTCTCAGATATAGAACAAAACCGGAAAACCTGAAGATGTTCTATGCCTGTTCCAGATTAACGTCAAGCTAACGCCGCGCGTTTCCGATCAGGGCGCGCGTGGCCGCCTCGACATCGTCCTGACGCATCAGGCTTTCGCCCACGAGCAGGGCTTTGGCCCCGGCGGCCTGCATGCGAACAGCATCTGCGCGGGTGAAAATCCCGCTTTCGGCCACCAGGCAAATCTCCGAACCCGCCATGGGGGCAAGGGTTTCGAAGGTTTCCAGCGAGGTCTCGAAGCTGCGCAGATCGCGATTGTTCACGCCGATGAGCGGCGAGGGCAGGGCCAGCGCGCGCGTCATCTCGGCGGCGTCATGCACCTCCACCAGCGCGTCCATGCCCAGCTCTGACGCCGCCTCGATCAGCTCGAGGGCCAGCGAATCGTCCACCGCGGCGAGAATCACCAGGATGCAGTCCGCGCCCAGAGCCCGCGATTCAGTGACCTGCCAGGGGTCGTAGAGGAAATCCTTGCGCAGGACCGGCAGGTCTACAGCGGCGCGTGCGGCGACCATATAATCCTCATGACCCTGAAAGCTCGGAGCATCGGTGAGGATGGACAGGCACGCCGCGCCGCCCGCCTGATAGGCGCGCGCCAGCGCCGGCGGATCGAAATCGGCGCGGATGAGGCCCTTGGAGGGGCTGGCTTTCTTGACCTCGGCGATGAGGGACAGGCCGTGGGTGGCGTGGCGGGCTTTCAGCGCCTTCAGAAACCCGCGCGGCGCGGGAGCCTCGGATGCGCGCGCTTCCAGCTGGCTCATGGGAAGGGCGGCCTTGCGCGCCGCGATCTCTTCGCGCTTGTAGGCTTCGATGCGTTTGAGGGCGTCGCTCATGACGGCGTTCCCTGGCTGATGGCCGCCAGCTGGTCCAGCGCCGCTTTCGCCCGTCCGTCATCAATCGCGGCCGCGGCGAGGCTTGCGCCCTCCTTCAAGTCCGCCGCCAGCCCCGCCAGGCGCAGCGCGGCGGCCGCATTAATCAGGACGATATCGCGATAAGGTCCCGGCGCGCCGTCCAGCAGGGCGCGGATGGCCGCGGCGTTCTCCGACGGTTCACCGCCTTTAAGATCCTCCAGCGCGGCGCGCGGCAGGCCTGCGTCTTCAGGCGTGATCTCATATTGCGTGATCGTCCCGTCGGCGTGCAGCTCGGCGGCGTGGGTGATTCCCGTGGTGGTGATCTCGTCCAGACCGTCGGCGCCGTGGACGATCAGGGCGGTTTCAGCCCCCAGATCGCGCAGCGCCTCGGCCATGGGCAAGAGCCAGGCCCGGTCAAATACGCCCAGCAGCTGCCGGCGCGCACCGGCGGGGTTCGACAACGGGCCCAGAAGATTGAACACGGTGCGCACGCCCAGGATTTTCCGCGCCGGCCCCACATGCCGCACCGCGCCGTGGTGCGCGGGCGCAAACAGGAAGCCGACGCGGGCCTCTTTCAGGGATCGCTCGATCCTGTCAGGACCCGCCGTCAGGTTCACGCCCAGCGCTTCGAGCACTTCAGCAGAACCGGATTTTGACGACGCGGCCTTGTTGCCATGCTTGGCCACCACCGCGCCTGCGCCAGCGGCCACCAGCGCGGCGGCGGTGGAGATATTCCAGGTGCCGCGCGCATCGCCGCCTGTGCCGCACGTGTCGATGGCGCCGTCCGGCGCGGTGATGCGGCCCATGCGCGCGCGCATCGCTTCGGCGCCCACGCGCAGCGTTTGCGGGCTTTCGCCCACAGCGGCCAGCGCCAGCAGGAAGCCGCCAGTCTCCACCGGATCGGCCTGCCCATCCATCAAGGCGTCGAACGCCGCACGCAGGGCTTCGGCATCGGGTTCGCGGCCCGCTGCCAGGGCCGTGATGGCGGCGCGCATGCCCCCCATCACGCCGCCTCCGCCTGGAGCCCGGCGAGTTTGAGGAAATTGGCCAACAGCTCATGGCCGTGCTGCGAGGCGATGCTTTCAGGGTGAAACTGTACGCCGTGCACGGGGCGCGTCTCATGGGCCAGCCCCATGATCTCGCCGTCGTTCGTGCGCGCCGTGACTTTGAGAGAGCTCACCTCTGGCAAAGCCACCGCCAGCGAGTGATAGCGTGTGGCGGTAAAGGGCGAGGGCAGGCCGTCGAACACGCCTGTGGCGTCATGGGTGATGGCGCTGGTCTTGCCATGCATGATTTCGCGGGCCGCAACGACCTTGCCGCCAAACACCTGGCCGATGGCCTGATGACCCAGGCACACGCCCAGGATCGGCAGATCAGCGGGGGCGGTGCGGATCAGCTCCAGGCAGATGCCCGCCTTGTCCGGATCGCACGGGCCGGGGCTCAGCACGACCGCGCGCGGGCCCAGCGCGAGGGCCTCTTCAACGCTCATCACATCATTGCGGATGACGCGGGTGCGCGCGCCCAGCTCCTCGAAATAGTGCACGAGGTTAAAGGTGAAGCTGTCGTAATTGTCGATGATAAGCAGCATGGCGGCGCGCGATCCTTCCCGGCAGGGAGTGGAACTTAGGCAAGCGCGCGCCGTGCGCCAACCGCGACTCGCTGTAGACCTCTGCCATGATCCGATGCGCAGCCTATGCGCCGCATCTGGGCGCTGCGCTGGGCGCAACCCTGATGGCGGCCGCCGCTCTGGCCTTCAGCGCAGGCGCAGGCCCGGTGCACGAGGGCTATGACGCTGCGCCGATGATCGGGATGGCGTTGGCGCAGACGCCCGTGTCCCCGCCAGTGTCGGGCACGCCCGCGGCGGACGATGCGTTGGGCGCTGGCGCCCACGCAAGGGCGCAATCGGTCGCTCATCAGCCTGCCGATCCGGCTCCAACCCACCGCCCCATGCTCGCGATCATCATGGATGATGTCGGGCCGGATATCGCCGTGGCGCGCCGCCTGATGGCGCTGGACCCGCCGGTGACGCTGGCGATCCTGCCCTATGCGGCGGCGGCGCCCGTGCTGGCGCAAGAAGCGGCGCAGGCCGACCGTGAAGTCTTCGTGCACCTGCCCATGGAGCCGGGCGGTCTTGATGATCCCGGACCCTGGGCGCTGAGCCGGGCCCATGATGATCAGGCTGTTGCAGAGCGCGTGCGCTGGGCCTTCGCCCGCGTGCCGGGCGCGGTGGGCTTCAACAATCACATGGGCAGCGGCTTTACGTCTGATGCGCTGGCCATGGCGCGGGTCTTCGCGGCGCTGGCCGGGTCCGAGGCGCTGGTGTTTGTCGATTCGCTGACCGGCCCCCGCTCGATTGCAGCGGCCAGCGCCCGCGATGCCGGATTCGCGGCGCTGCGCCGCGATGTGTTTCTGGATACAGATCGCGACGAAGGCGCCATCGCTGCGAGGCTGGAGGACGCCCTGGCGCTGGCCGCCTCACGCGGTCACGCCATCGCCATCGGTCATCCGTATGCGGAAACGCTCGCCGTGCTGGAGACGCTGGCCGAGCGGGCCGAGGCGCATGGCGTTGAAATCGTCACCGTCAGGGCGCTCGCGCAGGCGCGGGGCGCCCGCACGCCATCCTGAGGCTAAAGGCCTGCGCCTCCAAGAGGTTCCGTCTGCGCGATCTGCTCCATGGAGGCGATCAGCGGGCGTCCGCGCTGAATGGCGGCCTGTACCGAGGGCAGCGACAGAGATGCTGCGTGGGCGTCCCGGCTGTCCCAGACTTCGGTGATCCAGAGTGTGTCCGGCGCGCCGGGATCCGCCGCGACGACATAGGACCGGCAGCCTGGCATGTCCCGCAGCCCGTCCAGCAGGATGGCCGCCAGCTCATCGCGGCTGCCCTCGGCCGCGATCATCTTGCCGATCAGTCCGAACATGGGTGTCGCTCCCGCCGCACACGCCGCTGGCGCCACCGCGATCGCCAAGCCTGACAGACAGAGGTGACGCCGGTCGAGATCCATACATTCAGCGTGATCAACCGTGAGCTCCGGGTCAACCGGTGACGGCTGGCCCCGGGCGCGCCATTCACCGCATGTGCTCGGGCGGCACCACCGGCGCTTCGCGCAGAAGCGTGATCGACAGGCGGCGATTGCCGGCCAGATAGGGATCATCAGGGTAGAGCGGCTCGGCGCCTGCGCGACCGCGCACCTCGGCGATGCGATGGTCGGGCAGGCCGGTCCCGGCCAGCACGCGCAGGGCGGCATTGGCGCGGTCCGATGACAGTTTCCAGTTGGTCGGCGCGTCGGGCGGCGTCGGGCTGGCGTCGGTGTGGCCCGAAATGGTCACCCGGTTGGGCAGGCGCTGGGCGATCTCGCCCACGGCGCGCAGCAGCACTTGTGCGCGCTCATTGGGCTCGGTGGAGCCCGGATTGAACATCGGCCGGCCTTCCTGGTCGATCAGCTGGATGCGCAGGCCTTCCTCGGTCATCTCGATCAGAACGTGATTGGACAGTTCGGCCAGTTCCGGCATGTCCTGCAGCGCCTGACGCAGGGATTGTTCGGCGCTGGCGAATTCGGCGGTCTCGCGCCGGGACATGGCGCTGGCGAGCGCGCCCATGCTGACCTCCGGCTCATCCCCGGTGGAGGCGCTGGACGAGGTTTCCTGCTGGTCGCGCTGTTCCTCGGCCGGGCTGGGCGCCAACCGGTCCACGATGGAGGCGGTGCCCGAGGAGCGCGAGCCTTCCTGGCCGAAGCTGGTGCCGCCCAGCACGCCGCCGGAGCCCGACATGGACTGGCTGACGCTGGCCGGCGCGAAATAGTCGGCGATGCCCCGGCGCTGTTCGGGTTCGGTATTGTTGATCAGCCACAGCATGAGGAAGAAGGCCATCATCGCCGTCACGAAGTCGGCATAGGCCACTTTCCACGCGCCGCCGTGATGGCCCGCAGCGACCTTCTTGATCTTCTTGATGATGATCGGTCTGTTAGTCGCCATTCCAACCCACCCGCAACGCCTTATGTTTGGCGCATATCATGACCTGTCAGGGTTAAGGGCGGGTTTCCCGAAGAGGCAGGGAGTGACGCGTGACTGAAGACCGGGCCTATCGTGACGCGCTGGGATGCTTTCCCACCGGCGTGGCGCTGGTGACGCACACCCAACAGGGCGAGGCGCGCGCCATGACCATCAATTCTTTCGCCAGCGTCTCGCTGACCCCGCGCCTCGTGCTGTGGTCGCTGGATCGCGGCAGCGACCGGTTCGACGCGTTCCTGGCCGCCGGGCATTACGCCATCAACGTGCTCGCCGCCGATCAGGCCCAGCTGTCTTCAGCCTGCGCCATGACCGATGAGCTGGAATCCGCCGGGGGACACTGGACGCCGGGCGCGAACGGCGCGCCGCTGGTTGAAGGCGCCATTGCGCGGTTTGAGTGCACGCGCGTGGCCGTGCATCCCGGCGGCGATCACGTGATCATTGTCGGCGAGGTCACCGGCTTTGACAGGCCGCGCCAGGCGCCCGCCCTGGTATTCCACAAATCAGTCTATGGACAGGCGGGGTAGGGCTATGGCGCGCACGGCGTTTCTAGGACTGGGCGTGATGGGCGCCCCCATGGCGGGACACCTGGCCCGCGCCGGACATGAGGTGACGGTGTGGAACCGCACGCCCGCCAAGGCGCAAGCCTGGCTGGCTGATCATGCCGGGTCCGCCGCCGAGACGCTGCAGGATGCGGCGAAGGGCGCCGATATCGTCTTCATGTGCCTTGGCGATGATCCCGATGTGCGCGCGATTGCTGATCAGGTTCTGCCGGTGATGAAGGCCGGCGCGGCGCTGGTCGATCATACAACCGCGTCTGCTGCCCTGGCGCGCGATCTGGCTGAATCCGCCGAGGCGCGCGGCCTCCTCTGGCTCGATGCGCCGGTCTCGGGCGGGCAGGCGGGCGCAGAAAACGGCCAGCTCTCCATCATGTGCGGCGGGACGGACGCCGCCTTCGCTGCGGCCGAGCCGGTGATGCAGGCCTACGCCAAGGCCATCACCCATGCCGGGCCGGCCGGCGCCGGCCAGCTGGTCAAGATGGTCAACCAGATCTGCATTGCAGGCCTGGTGCAGGGTCTCGCCGAGGGGCTGCACTTCGCCGAAGCCGCCGGGCTCGATCCTGAAACTGTCATCAACGCCATCTCCAAGGGCGCGGCCCAGAGCTGGCAGATGGAAAACCGCTGGCGCACCATGACGAAAGGCGAGTTTGAGTTCGGCTTCGCCGTGGATTGGATGCGCAAGGATTTGCGCATCGCGCTGGACGAAGCCCGCGCCAATGGCGCCAGCCTGCCCGTCACCGCCCTGGTCGACCAGTTCTACGCCGAGGTCCAGTCCATGGGCGGCGCGCGGTGGGATACGTCAAGTTTGATTGCGAGGCTGAACCGGGCGGCGGAGAGGTAGGGGACGCCTGCCGCAAGCGCCTTGCCTCAATAACTGCCGATCTGCATGGCGGCGCGCACCAGGGCGGCGGTGGAGTTGAGGTTGAGCTTGCCCATGATGTTCTCGCGGTGCTTGCGCGCTGTTGACGGGCTCATGCCCAGCGTCTGCGCGATGTCGTCGATGGATCGGCCCTTGGCGATTTCACGCAGCACGGCGCGTTCGCGCGGGGTCAGGGCGCTGGCGTTGAGCACGCCGGACCGGTCATCATCTCGATATGCCACCCGGGACTTGACCGGCTCGCAGGCGGCGGCGCGGATGGCCGCCACAAGCGCGTCCCGGCCCGCCTCCTTGTGCAGAAATCCTTCAACGCGCCGGGCGAGCTGCGCGCGCTCCTCATCGTCCATCGGCGCGCCTGTGAGCAGGAGGACACGCGGACGCCGGCCCGCGGCGTTCAACGCGTCCAACACATCCACGCCCGTCATGTCCGGCAGGGAAAAATCCAGGACCACCAGATCCGGATTCAGCGCATGGCAAAGCAAAAGCCCTTGCTGCCCGTCGCCAGCCTCGCCGCAGACTTCCAGATCCGGCTCCAGGGCAATGGACTGGACCAGAGCCTCCCGCACCAGGCTGTGATCGTCCACGATCACCACCCGGATCACCTGCTCAACTGCGTTCATGCTTGTCGCCCCGCCCCAATCACTCTTGTGAACTAATCAGGCGGACGACAAGATCAAGCGTGTTGTGTCGGGGTGGGGGGGACGAGCATGAACGGGGCGGACAAGCCGCGCATCAGCCGCTTGAATGGCCGCTTTGCGGATCGCGAGCTGGAGACGGCTTATCGTGAACATACATGGCCCGTGCAGCGCACGCAGATTGCCCTGACCATGGCCGGTCTCGGGATAGGGTTGTTGTTCACACTCAGTTCCGACTTTCGTTTTCTCGCCGGCGCGCCCTGGTTTCTTCCCACCGCCGGACTTCGCGGCGGGGCTGGACTTGGGGGCATTCTGGCCTGCGCCTGGTTGCTTGTTGCCCGGCCACATTGGACATCGCCTGGCGCATCAGTGGTGATTCAGGGTTGGCTCGTTGTCGGGCTGATGGCGGCGATCGTCGTGGCTTTTGCTTTTCCGGCCGTCGAAACGACCCCGGACGGGATCAGCGGTGTGCTGGTCTTCACGTCTTTCTGGATGTTCATTTTCGCAACCGTGGTTGGCTTTGGCGTCTATACCTATCCCAACGCCGTGGCGGTGTTCTGCTCCGGACTGGCGCTCACCTACATGATCCTGATGGTGCTGTACTGGAACGCGGGCGCATATCCCATGGTCTCTCAGGGCGTGCTTGTGCTGATGGGCTGCGCCTTCGGCTGGATCATGGCGATTGTCGCCAATGTCGGTGCGCGCCGGCGATTTCATGTCACACGCTTGTATGAAGCCGCGCGCCTGGCCGCAGAGAAGAGCGAGGCGTTCCAGACCTTCCTCCTGGCTGCCAGCGGGCATGATATTCGCCAGCCGCTCTACGCCCTTGATCTCAACGCCAGCTCGCTGGAGGCGATGGCGGAAAAGGGCGATCTGGAGCAGGTGCGCCGGCTGGCGCGGCGCCAGAAGGCGGTGGCGCGCAATATGTCCGCCTTGCTCGCCGCGATGATCGAGCTGTCCACGCTCAATCGGGGCCGGCGCAGCACCCAGGCGCGCGCCACAAATGTCGATGAACTGCTCAAGGACGCCGCTGACCCGTTGCTCGGCCTGGCCGAAGACAGGGGCATAGCCGTGCGTCATCTGCGCAGCCGGCTGTCCGTCGACGTCGATCCCGGCGTCGTCGTCCATGTGGTGTCCAACCTCCTGGCCAACGCCATCAACCATTCAGGCGGCGCCCGCATCCTGCTGGGCGCCCGCAGGCGAGGCAGCGAGGTTCAGCTGATCGTGGCGGACAATGGCAAAGGGCTCAGTCCGCGCCCGGCGCGGCTGAGCTCGATCACCGATCTGCGCGACGAGGAACGCGCGACGCGCCTGCATGCCGGGCTTGGCATGGAGATCATGTTCGGTCTGTGCGAGCGCGGCGGGCTTGACCTGACGATTGTCTCCAGGCCCGGCGCCGGCGTGATGGCCATGATCACCTGCCCCCGCAGCCCGCCGCAGGCAGAAATCGCCTGATCCGGGCGAAAAAGCGCCCTGACTACGCCAGCTGCCGTATTCTAGCGGCGCCGGCGGTCTGCCAGCGTATCCGTCCATTGGGTTGGGGATGGAGCGTCATGCAGCTAACGATCAATAACGAGGAGACGGTCTGGCCGCTGCGGCGGGCGCGAGAGCGCAGCGCAGCGCCGGCAGCCAATGAGACTGAGGACGCCAATGCCAGGGCGGCCGCGTTCAATCGGGTGCGTCAGGCTGTGCTGGCCCAATTCTCCCGCCATGCCTTTCACAAGGTCGGCATGCGCGATGTGGCGCGCGAGGCGCGGTGCGGAATCGCTGCGCTGTACCGGTTTGCCGAAACCAAGGACGATCTTCTGTCCCTGTGTCTCGTACCGGACTTCGAGGCGCGCGCCGAGCGGCTGAGGACGGCGTCGCGGCGCGAGGTGGGAACCCGGGCCAGGTTGCGCGCCTGCATTGGCGAACTGGTCCGGTTTGACCTTGACCGCCCGGATTTCGCCCGGATCGTCCGGCTCAATACGCCTGCCTGTCTCCTTCAAGACGCGGCTGAAAACGCCGGGGCTGGAGGCGTAATTGAAGACATTCTGACGCGCGGGGCCCGGGACGGCTCCGTGCGCACTGACCTTGAGCCGCCAGCGCTCGCCTCTTTGGTCTGCGCCCTTGCCGACGGCGCATTGGGGCGCTGGGCGAGGGCCGATCGCGACGCCGTCCCACTCCTTCGCGAGCGTTTGGGCCAGGAGCGTGCCGAACTGGTCTGGGCCGTGATCTGGCCCGCCGTCTCGTCGGCCTGATGCGGCCGGTCAGAACAGCGCGGCTCCTGTCGCTCCTGCGGAGGGGCTCGTGACCCATCACCGGATCAGCGCCGTCGTGGCGCGAGCCTTCAAAACCCTTGTCCCGACATTGATTTGCGCCGCCGCGTTGGCGGTCTTCTACAGCGGCTAGGGCGCGCCTTGCGCGCCGGCGGCCCGCGCCACTGGCGTCCGCGCGTGTTCACCGATACACCGGCTGTGAATTGTCGCAGGCTGGCCGGGCCACGCCCGCCCGAACCGGACGGTCGCGCAGCGGAGCGGAGCCATGAGCGTCGCGGTTGTTTTCTATATTCTGGATTTTGCCGGGATTTTCTTTTTTGCGGCGACCGGGGGCATTCTGTCGGCGCGCAAGCAGCTGGACCCGTTCGGCGCGGTGGTGATCGGTGCGGTCACCGGCATGGGCGGGGGCACGCTGCGCGATATCGTGCTGGGCAGCCTGCCCGTTTACTGGATCGAGGCGCCCGAATATCTCGCCATCGCCGCCGCGGGCGGCCTGATCGGCTATTACGGGTCGGAGATCGTGCGCGGCGAGGTGGGGGCGCGGCGCGTGGCGTTGATCTGGGCGGACGCCATCGGCCTGTCAGTGTTCTGCGTCATCGGCGCACAGGCGGGGCTGGCCGCCGGGGCGCACTGGTCCATCGCCATCCTGACCGGCGTGATGAGCGCCGCGTTTGGCGGGCTGTTGCGCGATGTGATCCTCAACGATGTTCCGCTGATCCTGCGCGCGGAGATTTACGCGCTGGCGGCGCTGTTCGGCGCAGCGCTCTATGTGCTCAGCGTCTCGCTCGGTCTGGGCGAGGGGGTCGCCGCCATCACGGGGGCGCTGGGCGCGTTCGTGATCAGGGGATGCGCCATCCGGTTCGGCTGGAGCATCCCCTCGATCGGCAAGCTGGATTAATTCAAATCGTCGTCATAGTCGCCGCGGCTCGCGTTCATCAGCGTTGAGAAGAAGATGGCGTTCAGAAGCAGGCGCTCCGTACCCGGATAGGTGCCCCTGAACACCGGATTGTCGGCGAACAGGATCACTGCGCCGCTGCCCCGGCGATACACGCTGACCGCCGGAGAACCACCGATCTCGTCGAGACGGCGCTGGGAGGCGTATCCGCTCATCAGCGGACGCTCGGCATATTGCACCGGCACGGCATAGGGATCGGACGGACGGGCCAGCGTGAAGGGGGTATTGCGGTTCACCGGCAGGCGGCGCGCAGAATAGCCCCAGCCCAGCGGGTGGGAGACATCCAGATCGGTCTCGAAAATCGCCCCGGCCAGAATGTGCTCGGCGTCACGCACCTGCATCTCGGAGAAGTTCAGGCGTTGCGGCGTGTCACCCGGCGTCTCTTCGGTGTCCGCCGCCTCGATCTCGAGCAGGCTGCGTTCAGTCCACTGGGCCGCCTGGCGCGTGGCGATCAGCGTGCCGCCGCCGCGCACCCAGCGGTTCACCGCGTCCCGGGTGGCGTCATCCAGGGACGCGTTGCCGCCGGGCAGGATGAGGTGGCTGTAGCGGCTCCAGTCCAGCGAGGAGAGCCGGCTTTTGGGGACAAGCAGCGCGCCCATCTGGTGCTGATGGTCGAGCGTCCACCAGATCTCGCCCGCATCATTCCAGGAAATGCCGTCATCAAATGCGATCACGACACTCGGGGCGGTGAGGGTGCGGAACACGTTCCATGCGCCCAGATCACGGCCAGTGTTGCGCGTCAGACCCGTGGACGCGGCGGCCACCGGCACGCCGTCCTCACGCGCAATGGTCTCCATGACCGCGTGGATTTGCGACGGGGTCATGTCTTGGCGCGCCAGCGGCACGAAGATGGACCCGCGCGCAAACTCGCGATCACCCTGGGCGGTCACCAGCGTGAACGGCTCGCTGGCCGCGCGGGCCATCAGCCCGGCCTCCAGCACCCGGTTCAGCGCCCGGGGCGCGAAGCTGTGCGACCAGTCGAACACATACCCATAGGGCGCGCGATCGGGGGCAGGGGCGCTCTGGAACGCGCCGTCCGCCGCCTCGCCCAGCGGCAGGGACTGGAACATCCCGCCGGGAAGGGGGTCATACTGAAGATTATAGGCCAAAGGCAGCGTCCAGCCGGAGACGTCGTAGAAGACATTCTCCTCAAACTCGGTGAAACGCTCGAAAATGCCGCGGATCAGGCGGTGCTGAAGCTGGCGCCCGGGCACGATGTAGGACTGGTCCGCAGGATATGTCCCGCTGCTCGCGCGCACGTCGCGGGCCGCGCGGTAGACCTCGATGCCATGGGTGCGCAACAGCCGTACGAAGCGGTTCGCCCGCTCGGGATCGCCCGGCGCGGTGAACACCCAGGCCTGTGCATTGGCGCTGGCGGCCTGGCGGGCATTCTCGGCGAAGAAGTCGCGCTGGAAGTCGATGAGCTCCTCGCGGATATCCAGCGCGCCCTGAATGGTGGTGAGCGCGGTTCGGAACTGGGTGCGCACATTGTCGGCATTGGTCACCAGGCCATGTTCGGACTCGATCTCACCGCCGCGCGCGGCGCCCGCCTCAAACAGAATGCCGAGCGAACCCGACAGTTGGGGGTAGGTGGAGCCCTTGCCGATATAGAAATTGTCGAAGACTTCCTGAGTGGCGTAGAGGCGCGCCTCGGAATCCATGAAGGCCGCGTGGCGCCGGGCGATTTCATAGGTCAGTTCACGCGCGCGCACCTGGATCAGCGGATTGCGCCGGGTCTCCGTGCCCGGATGGAAATAGTACGGCGAGTTGTGGCCCATCTCGTGATAGTCGGCCGTCACCATGGGCTTCCAGGCCTGCCAGGCGGTGGTGATCGCAACGGATTCCGGCTGGGTCAGCAACAGCCATTGGCGGTTCAGGTCAAAGCCATAATGGTTCACCCGCGCCAGACCCCACAGATTATGGATCTCGTGGGCCTCGTCGGTCACGCGCGCCTGGCTGGAGAAGCGCTCCACATGGTCGATGCGCCTTGCGTGACCGTCCGGGTTATGGGTCACGGCGGCGATAATAACGGTGTTCGCCAGCGTCTCATCCATCGCCTCGCCACGCGCGGCCGCGAAGTGATGCAGGAAGGGGATGGCGGCGTCCATGGCGGAGGTTTCGGCGCCGTGGACGCCGTAATTGATCCACACCACGATGGGCGCTGAGTCCGGTTCGCCCTCGCTGCGCAGGCGCGCCAGGTGCGCCTCGCGGATGTCATCGATGCGCGCGAGGTTTTCCGGGCTGGAGATGGTGAATTGCAGGATCGGCCGGCCCTGGTGGGAGCGTCCGATGGTCTCCACCGCGATCCGGTCCGAGGTTTCGGCGAGATAATTCACATAGGTCAGAAGATCGCCATAGCGCACGACCCGCTCGCCGATCTCATAGCCGGCATGGGCCTCGAACGTGGTGACCGTGGGGTCATACTCCACGCCCTCCACCTGGAAAAAGCTGGCGGGCTCGGCCAGGGCGGCGGGCGCAATGATGACAGGCAAAATCAGCGCCAGACTGGCGGCGCGCAGCGTCTTGAACATGGTGTCTCCCCGGATACGGTCGGCATGGGCGGGCGCCTGAGCGGCGCTCATGCCTGGAAATAAGAGCCTAGCGGATGCAATGCGCCGCCGCCAATGCTGGCGCTGCGGCCCGTGCGCCTGTATGACACGCGGCAAAAGGCCTCCCGCCAGAAGGATCTCCCCATGACCGCTCCGGTCGAGCGCATTCGTAATATCGCCATTGTGGCCCACGTGGACCACGGCAAGACCACCCTGGTCGACAAGCTCCTGCGTCAGTCCGGCACGTTCGCCGACCGCGCGGTCGAGGTCGAACGGGTCATGGATTCCAATGATCTGGAGAAAGAGCGCGGGATCACCATCCTGGCCAAGAACACGGCCGTGACCTGGCGCGACTATAATATCAATATCGTGGATACGCCCGGTCACGCCGATTTCGGCGGCGAGGTGGAGCGGGTGCTCTCCATGGTCGATTCGGTGCTGCTGCTGGTCGACGCTGTCGACGGACCCATGCCCCAGACCGCGTTTGTGACGCGCAAGGCGCTGGCGCTGGGCCTCAACCCCATCGTCGTGGTCAACAAGGTGGACCGTCCCGGCGCGCGCCCGGATTGGGTCGTGGACCAGACCTTTGATCTGTTCGACCGTCTGGGCGCCACGGACGAGCAGATGGATTTCCCGGTGGTCTACGCCTCGGCCCTGCAAGGCTGGGCGACGCTGGACGCGGACAAACCCGAGGCGGACCTGACCGCGCTGTTCCAGACCATTGTTGACCGCGTCAAAGCGCCGAACGTGGACCCCAATGGGCCCCTTCAGCTGCAGGTCTCGGCGCTGGACTATTCGTCTTATACCGGTGTCATCGGCATTGGCCGGATCACCCGCGGCCGCCTGACTCGCAACCAGAACGTCGTCGTGGCCGCCCCTGACGGCAAGACCCGCCGCGCCAAGGTGCTGCAGGTGTTCGGCTTTCACGGGCTGGAGCGCGTCGAGCGCGACCGCGCGAGCGCCGGCGACATCATCACCTTCAATGGCGTGGACCCGCTGGGCATCTCCGACACGCTGTGCGATCCCGAGCATGTCGAGGCGCTGCCGCCGCTGACTGTGGACGAGCCCACCATCTCGATGACCTTCCAGGTCAATGATTCGCCCTTCGCCGGCCGGGAAGGCAAGTTCGTCACCACGCGCCAGATCAAGGACCGGCTGGACCGCGAGCTGATCCACAACGTGGCCTTGCGCGTGACGCAGCAGGACAATGCCGACAAGTTCACCGTGTCCGGCCGCGGCGAATTGCACCTGTCGGTGCTGATCGAGACCATGCGCCGCGAGGGCTTCGAACTCGCCGTGGGCCGTCCGCAGGTGATCACCAAGGAGATCGACGGCAAGCTGTGCGAGCCGTATGAAAACCTGACCATCGACGTGGAGGAAATCCACCAGGGCGGCGTGATGGAGCGGCTTGGAACGCGTAAAGCCGACCTCAAGAACATGGTTCCCGACGGCAATGGCCGGGTGCGCCTGGAATACATGGCGCCCACGCGCGGCCTCATCGGCTTCCGGTCCGAATTCCTGACCCTGACCCAGGGCTCGGGCCTGATGTTCCACACCTTCGACCACTATGCGCCGCGCGCAGCGGGCGAGGTCGGCCAGCGCCCCAAGGGCGCGATCATCTCCATGGAATCGGGCAAGGCGCTGGCGTTCGCCCTGTGGAACATCCAGGAGCGCGGCAAGCTCTTCATCGGCCACGGCACCGAGGTCTATGAAGGCATGATCATCGGCATCAACGCCCGCGACGAAGACATGATCGTCAACCCGCTCAAGGGCAAGAAGCTCACCAATATGCGCGCTTCAGGTACGGACGAAGCGGTGGTGCTGGTCATGCCGATCCGGCTGACGCTGGAATATGCGCTGGAATTCATCAATGACGACGAGCTGGTCGAGGTGACCCCCCAGACCATCCGCGTACGCAAGAAGCTCCTGCTCGAGCACGAACGCAAGAAGGCTAGCCGCGCGAGCGCTTGAACGGACGTTTCAGGTCTGAACGCAATGAGGGCTGGCGCTTTGGGGCGCCAGCCCTTGTCGTGTCAGCCCCGCCCGTGGCGGCGCACATCCAGCGCGACCCAGGTGACGAGGAATCCGGCGATTGCGCCCGCTACCGGCAGCGTCAGGCGTTCTGCGCCTGTCCCCGGGATTGCCAGCGCCAGGCCGTAGCCGGTCACCGCACCCGCCGCGGCCCCCACGAGCGCGTCGCGGTGAAGCTCGCGCGCAAAAGCATCCTTGAACAGATCAAACACGCCCGCCTTGCGGGCATGCAGGGCCTGGCCCAGCAGGATGATCGCGCTGACGATCCACAGCGCCAGCCCGATCCCGGACAGGACAAACCCTGCGCCGGCAGGCAGACCCTGAAGCTGCCCCGCCAGCACCTCGCCGCCGCGCCAGCTCACCACCGCCCCGGCATTGATCAGTGCAAACAGACGCACCCGCGCCCGCAGCTGGCGGGCGAGATCCGTCATTTCAGGCCGATCTCGCGCAGCCGCTCGAGGAGATAGTCATGGGCTGTGATCGCGTCCGGATACCGGTCGGCGTTCTCCGGCGTGACGCAGCCGGGCAGGGTGCGGATCTCGAAATCGGGATTGAAGTGCAGGAAGAAGGGGGTGGAATAGCGCGGGAAGGCCATCCGCTCGTGGCTCGGATTGACCACGCGGTGGGTGGTGGACGGCAGGACGTGATTGGTCAGGCGCTGCAGCATGTCGCCGATATTGACCACCAGCGCGCCTTCGGGCGGCTGGATCGGCAGCCAGTCGCCTGAACGCGTCCGGGCCTGCAGGCCGGCCTCTTCGGCGCCCAGCAGCAGCGTGATCACATTGATGTCTTCATGCGCGCCGGCGCGCACGCCATCCGGCTCGCCCTCGATGGGCGGATAGTGCAGGAGGCGCAGAATGGAATTGCCTTCATTGACCGTGGGCGCGAACCAGTCATCGGGCAGGCCCAGATCGCGCGCGATGGCTTCCAGCAACACCCCGCCCATGGAGTCGAGCGCTTCGAACAGGGCTTTTGTGCTGGCGTCAAAGCGCGCGATTTCCGTCACCGGCACATTGGCGGGCATGAACCGCTCATAGCGGTGACCGGGCGGCAGGTCGCGTCCGCGATGCCAGAATTCCTTCAAATCCTTGCGCGCTTCGCCCTTGGCGTTCTCCATGGCGAAGGGCGTATAGCCGCGCTGGCCGCCGCCGCCGTCCTGGAAATACTGGCGCTTCGTCGCTTCCGGCAGGGCGAAAAACGCCTGGGTGTCGGCCACAGCGCGCTCGATCACGCCTGGATCCACCGGATGATCGCTGACCACGGCAAACCCGGTCTGGCGAAAGCTGCGCCCCAGCGCGGCGGCGAATCCGTCCGGGTCGCGCTTGGCGCTGGCGAAGGAGACGGGGCGGATGGTGTCTTCAAGGATGATATTGCTCATAGCCGCGCTTTTATCGCGCTCTCACGCGGGCGTGAAGCGGCTCATGCTTGACCGTGATGCCGCAGGCCCCGACATCTGGCGGCCCGTAGCAAGGAAAGGCAAAGCCCCATGACCGCCCCCATCGAGCTGCATTACTGGCCGACCCCCAATGGCTGGAAGATCACCATCGCGCTTGAGGAAATGGGGCTGCCCTATGAACTCAAACCGGTGAATATCGGCGCGGGCGAGCAGTTCCGGCCCGAATTTCTCGCCATCAGCCCCAATAACCGCATGCCCGCCATCATCGATCCCGACGGTCCGGACGGCGAGCCGGTTAGCGTGTTTGAAAGCGGCGCGATCCTGCAATATCTCGCCCGCAAGACCGGGCTGTTCTACGGCGACACGCCGCGCCAGCGCATCGAGGTGGATGAGTGGCTGTTCTGGCAAATGGGCGGTCTGGGTCCCATGGCCGGACAGGCTCATCATTTCCGCGGCTACGCGCCCAAGATCGAACCCGACCTCTCCAAGCTGGAATACGGCAAGACCCGTTACACCAATGAGGTGAACCGGCTCTATGGCGTGATGGACCGGCGCCTGGCCGAGCGCGACTATATGGCCGGGCCCTATTCCATCGCCGACATGGCGGCCTGGCCTTGGATATTGCCTGAAGGCCAGGGCCAGACCCTCGACGATTTTCCGCGTCTCAAGGCCTGGGTGGATCGCGTGGGCGAACGCCCCGCTGTCAAGGCGGGCCGTGCTGCGGGCAAGGAGATGCGCGTGTCGCTCGCCGATGACAGCGAGGAGATGAAGAAGGCGCGCGACGTCCTGTTCGGTCAGCGCGCGCGGACCTGATTGCCGCACCCGGTCCGGACCGGCTAAGGTCTGGGCGAGGGTGGATTGAAGCGGGGGCTTCATCTCGGCATGAACGCAAACGGCTACAGCTCGCGCTATGGCGCGCGCGACCCATGGCTCGCGCCGTGGCCGCGCACGGCGTTGTATCTGGCGTGGCGCGCGCTGATCGCGAGCGTGCGGCCGGTTCTGTTTCTGGCGCTGGCGGCGGCGTCAATCGCGCTGGCGGCCGCTGGACTGAGTGAGCGTCAAGCCGGGCCGCGAAGCGCCCCGCTCTCCGCCGCGTCCAATGCCGCCACGCACTCGGACGCCATCGATATCCGATTGAGAGCCGTGTTGCCGGCCGGCGCCCCGCCGCGCGCCATCTGGGAAGACGGGATCGCCAGGGCGCTGGACGCCGGCCCGTGGCGCACGCCGGACCTGGCGTTGGCTGAAAGTCTGGCGCTGGCGCTGCCGGTGATCGAGGGCGAGGACGCGCTGGCGTTCTCGATCCTGACCGAGACCCGCAGCGCCGCCCATGTCGAGGCCGAGCTGCGCGCGCGCCCTGTGTGGGTGCGTCAGCAGCAGATGAGATCCGCGCTCGACGCCCGGCTGGCGGACGGCGCAGCCCTCGACCCGCCCTATCTGATTTTCGCACGGCCGGAGCTGGCCCATCGATTGAGCCGCGCGCGCACCCTCTACGGCCCCGCCCGCGACGCCGCAGAGGCCTGGTTCGCCGCCCCGCGCGGCGCAGCGATTCACCTGCCGGCGCTGGCCGGTTGGCGTGGCGAAACCGCCGTCACCCTGTTTGGAGACGCCCGCGATCTGGCGATACACGGCTGTGGCTACGCAGTTCAGGCGGGCCGGCGTATCGCCGCGTGCGCCGCTGTCCAGGACGGCTTGCGTGACCCGGTCTTGACCGGGCTTTTGCTGCACGCCGCCGCCATGCCGGGCGAAGGCGGCGCGGGGCGCCGTCTGCTCGCCGCGGCCTATGCATCGGGTCATCTGGACCGCGGCCTGGCGCAGGCTCTGGCCTTGGGTCCGGACCCGGCGCTGGGGCGGGAAGCCCTGCTGGCCGCGCTGACGCCGTTGCTGGTGGAGGCGGCCTTGGTGGTCCGCGAACCCTGGCGGTATCAGGCGCTCGCCGAGGCTGCGGCGCAGGAGCACGCCCGGGCCGCCCGCATCGAGCCTGCTGACTATCAAAGCGTTGCTGACGCGCTGAACGCCGCGCGGCGTACTGACGGCGCCATGACCGCGATGCGCGTCGCCGGCTGGCTGCGAGCGCCACAGGACGGTGCATTGCTGGCGCGTGTTGCAGTGGCGCGGCCGGGACACCTGCTGGCGTTTGACGTGCTGGCCGGCGCGCAGATTCTGTCCGCCGTGAGCGAGCCGGCCACGGACCGGCGGGCGCCGCAGACGCCCCGGCGCGCCATTCTGGTCGTGCTGGCGCTGGGGCCGGGCGCTCTTGCGCTAGCGATGGTCGCGGCGGCCCTGAACGGGGCGTCGAAAGGCCGCCGGAACAGGCGTCCCGGTGCGCTCACCCGGCTTGACGCGGCGATGACCGTCTTAATTCTCGGCAGGAATTCCTAACGGATTTAAAGCGTTAAATCGCATTATTCCTGATTAGCCTTAACCCCGCGCTTACCGTCCGGGCGCATCATCCTGCTCGTACGACCGGCTCCGAAGAGGCTTGGCGTGCATGGTGGGATGACAGGCTGACACCGGACAACAAATCCGGGCCGCCTGTCCAGATGCAGGGAAGACGACGATGGCTTTTACCGATGTGGAAACCGCTCAGGCGCACGACGCGATCACGATGGATCCGACGGGCGAGGATCTGTGCAAGCTGGGCCTTCTGTACTCCACCGGCCAGTGCGGCGTGATCGACTATGTCGAAGCGCACAAATGGTTCAACCTGGCGGCCCTGATGGGCTCTCCGGCGGCCAAGCACTATCGCGCCGAGCTGGCGATGGAAATGGATACCGGCCAGATCGCCAACGCGCTCACCGCCG
Organism: Hyphomonadaceae bacterium ML37; assembly: GCA_027627685.1. Lineage (NCBI taxonomy): Bacteria > Pseudomonadati > Pseudomonadota > Alphaproteobacteria > Hyphomonadales > Hyphomonadaceae > Hyphomonadaceae bacterium ML37. The sequence goes on along the minus strand of CP091241.1, from coordinate 1,703,087 downwards.
CCCGCGAATGGCTCGCCACGCGCCACTAGGGCGCGTTTGGCGGCCGGGCCGGGCACTGCGGCTCACTCGTTGAACAGCGAGTTGGTGAGCGCGAAGGCGAACGCACTGTCGATGGGCAGGATGTTGCGCACGTAGAGCTCGATGAAGTCATTGACTTCAGCGATGCCGCGACGGGGCGCGAACACGATGTCAAAGCGCGAGAGGGGGACCGCGTCCGCGGGCTCGCCACGCTGGGCGCGCGACAGATTGACCGTGCGCATCATCAGCCCGCCATTGGCGGCGCGGCGCAGCACGACGATCTCGCTGCGCCGGGCGCGGATGGTGAGGCCGCCGGCCAGAACCGTCGCCTCCAGCACGCCGATACGCTGGGAGGGCAGATCGAACAAGCCGGGACTGGCCACTTCCCCGCCCACAAGGATGCGCTGGGAGCCGAACGCGGCCGGGCGCACTTCCACAATGGGATCGCGCAAGGTGCGCACATAGCGCTGGGCGATCAGATTGGCCGCTTCAGGCGCTGTGGAGCCGGCGACCATGACCGCGCCGGCCAGCGGCAGATTGGCCCGTCCGTCCGGACCCACCAGATAATCGCCCGACAGCTCCTGCGCAGTGTGGATCGTCACCGTCACCGTGTCGCCGGGAAAGACGCGGTAGGGGGATGATCCCGATTCCCAGGGCTCGAACCGCGCGGGCTCGAACCCGCTGGCGTCCTGAGCCCGGCCCTGGCTGGCGCAGGCCGACAGCGTGAACAGGGCAAGCGCGCCGGCCAGGGCGCCGCGCCGCGATACGTCTGTCATCTCAGGGCCTCCGCTCAAATATGTGACGAAGCTTACGCTGGCGCGCTCCGGCTAAGGAAAAATTAAGCGCGTTGCAGCCACATGCGGGTATGGGCAGGAGCGCAAGCGATCATGACGGACGCGGCGGCGGGACAGGCGGTTCCCGGCGCGATCTGGATCTGTTTGATCTGATCGCGTTGCTCTGGGCGCAAAAAGTGCTGGCGATTGTCATCGCCCTCATCGTTTTTGTACCCATCGCGCTGTTTGCGGTGACTCAGTTGACCGCGAGTTATGAGGCTGTGTCGCGCCTGCTGGTCATCCAGGATGATAATGACCTGGCCCCCGGTGCGGCCGGTTCGGGCGGCGCCTTCACGCTTGACCAGGTCATGCAGTCGGAGGCCGAAATCCTCAATTCCGACGCCGTGCGCCGCCTCGCCATTGAACAGCGCAGCGGTTCGGTTGGGCCGGAGCAGCTTAAACTGCTGCGCGATGGTTTTTCAGTAAGCCGTTCGCCCAGCGCCAGTCTTCTGACCGCGACGTTCGAGCATTCTGATCCGGTGGTCGCCGCCAATACGCTGAACGCCATCATCGACGCCTATCTGGCCTACCGCATCGAAGTGCTGATCGGCGGCGTCGAAGGCGGGGTGGAGGAGCGGCTGGCGCGCGCAGAACGCGTCTCGGCGATGGCGGAAGCCGATCTGCGCCGCTTCCTTGAAGAGCATGGTATTTCCGACTTCGCCACCGAGCGGGCGGCCGTACTGGCGCGCCTGTCCGATCTGGAAGCCCGGCGCATGAGCGCGGAGGCGGAAGCGGCGCAGGCGAGGGCGTTGGCGGGCGCGCTGGCGAGCCGGATCGCGGGAATTTCCGACACGATTGAATTATATGTGGAAAACTCGGTCACGGGGCAGCTGCTGGACCTGCAGGTGCGCCGTGTTGATCTACGCCAGCGCTATCAGGACGACGCCCCGCCCGTGCAGGCTGTGGAGCGCGAAATCGAGGCGCTGGAGCGCTTCATCGCGGCCGGGGGCGCCAACGGGCAGGGCCAGCGCCGCACCGGCGTCAATCCGGTGTGGCAGGACCTGGAATCAGCCCGTCTGCAACAGGAAGCGTTCAGCGCGGGGCAAAGCCAGCTCGCCGCATCGCTGGCCCGCCAAATCACCCAGGCGCGCGCGGAAGCCGATAGGCTGCGGGCGCTGGGCCCTGAACATGACCGGCTGGTGCGCGCCGCCCAGGCCCGCGCCGAGGCTGCGGGGCGTTTGTCGGCTCAGGCCGCTGACGCCAGCGCGCGGCGCGCCTTGCCGCCGGGCGCGGCTGATTCGGTGCGCATCGTGGAGCGGGCGGAGCCTCCGTCCGAAGCGCGGTCGATGCGTAATATTGTTCTGGCCGCCGGGTTTATGCTTGCCGTCGCGGTCGGCGCTTTCGCCGGGTTGGTGCGCGGGTATCTCATCGAGGTGCGCGAGGTGCGTCCTGCGCCGCGCTCCCCCCAGCCGCCGCGCCGTGATCCGCCGCCTCAGCCGGCCCCGGCGGTCAACCGGCAGCCTGCTCCTGCGCCAGCGCCCGCTGCGCCGCGCCTGCCCGTGCTCGCACGCGTGTCGCGCCAGCCCGTGTCAGCGGCTCGTTAACCAGTTCGCCCCTACGGTTAACACTCTTCTTGAGGCGCGCGCATGACACTGGAACTGGAACTGGACGGGCTGGCCCGAACCCTTGTCTCGCGCGGTGCGCGCGGGGCGGCGGTGATGGTGGTTCCCGTCGCGCCCGGCGCCGGCGCGTCCTTCATCGCCCGCGCGCTGGCTCATCGTTGCGCCCGTCTCGCCGATGGGCAGGTCTGGCTCTACGATCTTGATTTCGCACGCAATCCCCAATCAGCTGGCGCCGCGTTCAGCGCCGACGGGTATGAAGGCAGCTTGCAGGGATCGCGCTTCTGGCGCTGTGATCCGGACGGCGCCGGGCGGCTGGCGCTGCGCCGTCCCGATGGCGAGCGGATCTTCATTTCCCGCTTTGAACGAGAACCGGGCTCGGTGCGCCGTGTCGTCTTTCGGTCTTCGCCGGACTACTGGGACAAGGCCCGCCGGGCGTGCCGTCTGGCGATACTCGATGCGCCGTCGGGCAGTCCCGCCGTCACCGCCATGGCGCGTGATCTGGAAGGGGTGGTGCTGGTCGGAGACGCCAGCAGCACAAGGCGGTCCCAGGCCGAGGCCCTCGCCAGCCGCGTCGAGGCGTCGGGCGGGCGGGTGCTGGGCGTGGTGGTCAACCGGGTGGATCTAAAGGCTGTTTCATGAGCGCGCTGGCGCAGGCCGCGCGGTGGCGCGAGGCTGCGCCGCGCCTGACCCTCTGGCCGGTTATCGAGGCTGGCCTGGCGCTAAGTGCTTTGCTGCTCTACTCAAATGCGCTTCTGGCGCCCTTGCTGGCGGACCCGGCGCGGCCGGATGATGCGGAGGCATTGCGGCTGGTCTGGCCGCCGGTCTATGCGCTGACGCTCATCCTTATCGCCCTGTCGCCGGGGGCGGTGTGGCGGGTGGCGATGCGGTCCTGGCCATTGATTCTACTCAGTGTTTTGACCATGGCGTCGGCGCTGTGGTCGATTGATCCGGAGGTGTCTGTCCGCCGCGGGCTGGGCGTGGTGATGACGCTGGCCTTCGGGTTGTGGCTGGCGGCGCGCTATGACTGGCGTGACCTTATCCGTTTGATTGCGCTGACGTTTTCGATCCTCGCGGTCGGCAGTCTGCTGGCCGGGGCGCTGGTTCCGGGGTTTGGCGTGATGCAGGAGGTGCATCCGGGCGCCTGGCGGGGATTGTGGTGGGAGAAGAACACGCTGGGCGCCATGATGGCTTGGGGCGCGCTGGCGTTTCTCGCGGCGGCTTTCTGCGCCAAAACCCAAGGCGAGCGCTGGATCTGGCTGGCGCTGATCCCGCTGGCGCTGGCGCTGGTGGTGCTGGCGACCTCGCGCACCGCCTTTATCGCCACAGGGATAGCAGTGGGGGGACCGCTGGCCATTGCGCTGGTCCGGCGCGGGTTCGGTTTTGCCTCGCTGGGGGTCATGGGACTGGTCTGTGGGGTCATCGCCGCTGGTTTTGTGGCCGTCATCGGTCCTGGCGTGGTGCTGGAGCTGCTGGGACGTGACGCCACCCTGACCGGACGCACCGATATCTGGATCGCGCTGGGCGACGCCATCGCCCAGCGTCCCTGGACCGGGTTCGGCTATGGCGCGTTCTGGGAGGTGGATGACGGTCCGGTGCACTGGGTGCGCCAGACCACGGCCTGGCCGGTGCCCACCGCCCACAATGCCTGGCTGGAGACGGCGCTGGCGCTGGGTATCCCCGGCACGCTGCTGGCGACCTGGGTGTATCTGGCGGGCTTGGGGCGCAGCGCCGGGCGGCTGCTGCGTGGCGTCGAGGCCTATTGGGCGCTGCCATTTCTGGCGGCCTGGGGGGTGATCAGCCTGTCAGAGAGCAATCTGTTGCAGCAGAACGGATTTGTCTGGCTGCTCTTGTCCATGACGCTCGCCAAGCTGGCGGCGGGCCGCGATCAGGGCTGACGGGCGGCTGCGCCGTAAAAGCGCGGCGCGGCAAAGTCGAAGAACACCATCTTGCCCGCGCCCTGCACCAGCCGGTCGAGGCAGGCGGCCGCCGGCGCGGGTCCTACGATCAGCGCCACGGGCAGGGCGAGGGTGAAGGTCACCGCCTGCGCTGCGCCCACGGCGATCCAGGCCGCCAGAGCGTCAAGGCGCCTTGATTTCAGGGCCGTCTGGCTGGGACCCTGACCATAGGCGAAGCTGCGCCGGGCGGCGTGGCCGAATGTGGCGCGCGACGCCTCAACATGCTCGATCACCTCGGCCTGCGGCGCCCAGGCAAAGCGCACGCCCTTGCTGGCCAGCGCCGTGAACAGGATATCGTCCTCGCCGCCCATCTCGTTGGCGGCGGCGTCGAACACCGGGGCGGGCAGGGTGCAGCGGTCCCGGTCGATCAGGCTGTTGCCGCAGCCATAGGGCTTTGCGATGAGCCCGGCGGCGTGACCCGGTGCGCGCGAATAAAGCCGAGTCAGCCAGGCGCAGAGCACCGGTCCGGCGTTGGAGGCCAAAGCATGTACCGGGCCGAAGGTCACGCCGGCATCCGTGGCGGCATGCGCCGCTTCAAGGGCGCTCAGCCAGTGCGGCGGCGCGCTTTCATCATCATCGAGCTGGGCTATGCGCGGCGCGCTGGTGGCGGCGAACCCGGCATTGCGGGCGTTGGAGACGCCAGGCTGAGGCGCATGCACATAAATGAGCGGGCAGGGCGCGTCCGCCTGCAGGGCCGCGACGCGGTCCCGCGCCGATCCGGCCGGGTCGTTGTCAGACACAATGATCTCGTCAGGCGTGCGCGTCTGAGTGAAGACGCTGCGCAGGGCGCGCTCCAGACTGTCCGGGCGGCGAAATGTCGGGATGAGGACGGCAAGCTGCGTCATGCCTTCGTCTCGACATGATCGAGCGCGCGCGCCACCGGGCGCACGTCCAGTCCCTCGCAGGCCTGGCACACCGTTTCGAGGAAGCGCGGCGAGCAGCCCCATTCGCTGGGGCTGTTGCGCACATCATGGCCGTAGAAGATCAGCCAGCCCGGCTGCGCGCGCACATCGGCGATGGCGCGCAGGGCGCGGGCGAGGCCAAACTCGCCGCCATCCAGTGGCACGGCTTTCAACAAACCGCGATCCACCCGCCCGCGATTGACGCCAGGCCGCACGCCGCGCAGGGCGCGGTACACGCCCAGCAGACCGCGCTTGGCCGCTGGCGTCGCTTCGCCATAGGGAAAGGCGAAAGTTTCAAACGGTCTCGTGTTCTTGAGGCGCGCATGGGTATCGCGATTGCGCGCGCATTCGGCCAGCGCGCCGGTGGCGCTCAGGCGCGAGAGATCGGGATGGGCATAGGTGTGGCAGGCGATCTCATGCCCGCGCGCCGCCAGATCGGAGAGCTGGTCAAAATCATACATCTCGCCCAGATGGGTCACCCCGCCCGCGAACCCGCCAGCCGCGTAATAGGTGGCGCGCCAGCCCGAGGCTTCGAGGATATCGGCGCCGGCTTCACCCGCCGAACGCGGAAAGTCATCAAAGCTGAAACTGATCAGCGGCTTGTCCAGCGAGACGGTGAGGGGCGACACGCCCAGAAGCCGGGCGGACAGGCGGCGCAGCTTGCCCTCAAGACCGCCAGCAGGCGTGTATGGCGCGATGGCGGTCATGGTCATGGCAGATCCCCGGCGGCGGCTGCGGCGCGAAACAGTTTGAGCCCGAGCGCGCGCGCCCGCACGGGCAGGATTCCAAACCGTGCAATCATCGCGCCAACGGCACGCGCAGGCGCGGCCAGACGCCAGCGCTTGAGCGTCAGAGCCAGACGCGCACCGGGGCGGCTCGCGTAGTCCGGATGCCTCGCCAGCAGGCGCGCAAAGTTCGGTCCCGCAGCGCCGAATTTGGCTAGCAGGCGCTCTACCGGCTCCAGTCCGCCATGCCCGGCCGGGTTGTCGGCATGGGCGACGCGCCCGGCTTCAGCGGCGCGCAGCGCCCAGTCCACATCCTCCCAGCCCCAGCCTGAATAGGTTTCGTCGAAAGGGACTTGCGCGAAAAACCTGCGGCGCACGGCGAGGTTCGACGAGCACACCGCCACGGCGCCGATTTCATTGCGCTCCACCGCGCTGCGCACGTCCGAGGCATGGGCCAGCGCCGCATGCACGGCTTCGGCGGGGCTGGCGGGCGCACATGGCTCATAGCCGCCGAACACGGCGTCTGCGCCGGTCTGGGTGAGAATGTCGATCCAGCGCGGCAGGAAGCGCGAAGCCGGGCGCATGTCGGCGTCGAGAAACAGCAGCCAGTCTCCGCGCGCCATGCCGCCCAGGCGATTGCGCGCGGCAGAGCGTCCCAGATTGATCTGCGCCGTGATCAGGCGCGCCGGGATCGGCGTATAGAGCACGGCGGCGCGCAGGGCTTCGGACAGGTCCGCATCGGGCGCGCCGTCTTCATAGATGATCACTTCCACTTCATCAGAGGCGTCGCCGGCCAGCGCCGCCAGCAGCGGGCGCGGATCGTCACGATAGGTTGGGACCAGCACGGACAGGATCGGGGTTGTCGTGCGCCGTGCGGCCTCATTGACGGTTTCCCTCATGGCGCCGCTCATGCGCGCACCCCGGTCAGGCGCGCCAGGACAGGCGCAGCGATGAGGGTCCGGCAGCCCGCTGCGTCGAGCGCCAGGGCGAGCAGTCCATAGACGCCAGCCCCGGCGCCGATCTTCAGCGCCAGCTCGGCTGGTGCGCTCTCCAGAGACGGCAGGGCGAGAATCACCGCGCCCATCACCAGCGCCGCGCCGCCCGAGCGCACCCAGTCAGAGACGGGGATGGGCAGGGCGAAGACGGTGCGGCCATGCACGATGCACACAGCCAGCGCCGCGCCATAGGCGATGACCGTGGCCAGCGCCGCGCCGGTCAGCCCCAGAAGCGGGATCAGGATGATGTTGAGCCCCAGATTGAGCGCCGCTGCGCCGGTCATCACCACGGCCATGGCGCGGGGTTTACGGCCCAGCACGTAGGCCTCGTGGAAATAGAAGGTCATGATGCCATTCATCAGGCCGGACAGGGCGATGAAGGGGATGATGCGCGCGGCCTCGCCCGCGATCTCCGCCCCGATCAGCCAGCGCGCGACAGGCTCGGCCACCAGCGCCAGCCCGACAGCGGCGGGAAAGCCCAAAAGGCCCATGAGCGCGCCCGTACGCCGGGCCACGGCCTGGGCGGCGGCGCGGCCCTGATGCTCCAGCGCGGCGACCAGCAAGGGTCCGGTGGTGGTCCCGAGCCACAGAAAGATGATCGACAGGGAGCGGTCCGCCACGGCGTAACCGGCGGCGTAGGCGCCCACCGACGCCTCGCCCATAAAGCCCGCGATCAGGAAGCGGTCGCCCACCGACAGCAAATGCTCGAAAATCAGCGAGAACGCCACCGGCCCGCCATAGGCGAAATAGGCCATCGCGCGCGGGCCGTCGGCGCGGTCACGTTTGGCGCGCGACAGCAGGACCGGCGCATCGATCAGCAAAATGACGAGCCCCGCCAGCGCCATGCCCGCGAATGGACCTGCAGCGCCGAGCCCTGCATGGGCGAACGCCACGCCCAGCGCGAATCCGGCGGTGAGCGTAAAGCTTTCCATGGCGCTATAGCGGCCCGCCTGACGCGCGGCGCGGCGGGTTTCCAGCGCCAGCGTGACGCCGGAGCGGATGATGGTATGGGCCAGCGCAAAGGCGCAGGCGGTGCGCAAGGCGCCGTCAATGGGGATGAAAGCGATCGCCGCGCCAGCGATGACAGCCGCGATCAGGGCCAGGGTTCCGTAGATGCGCCAGGCCGTGAAGGTGTGGCCCGGAAGCCGCCCGCGCGCATCGCAGCGGGCGTGGTGGCGCGCCACGGCGGCATCGAGCCACGTGAACACGGCCGTGCCGATCAGCGCCGCGCCCGCCAGCAGCAGCATGTAGCGGCCATATTCCTCGGGGCTCAGCAGGCGCGTGAACACGATCACGGCGCCAAAGCCCACGACGGCCTGGGCGGCGTAGACCGGGAGGTAGGCGAGGAGGTGGCGGTTCAGCATGATACGTCCAGGAGTGATGTGACCGCCATGCATGCAAGCGACCTGCCGTCAAAACCGATTGGAATGAAGCATGCATGATCGGGCTGAAGACGCCCTTAACCAGACCCGGATCAGAACAGGTCGGGCTCCGATTGGATGCGACGCCATGCTGAACGTGACCGCGGTAAAGCCGAACGACCTGACACCCGCTGAGCGCGAGGCGTGGCAGAGCTTTATCGACGCGGACCCGGCGCTCGCCAGCCCGTATTTCTCGCTTGGCTTTCTGGACGCGGTGGGCGCCGCGCGCCGCGATGTGCGCGTGCTGGCGGCGCGCCAGCGCGGGACAGTTGTCGCGTTCCTGCCGCTCCATGCCGGGCTGATGGGTCATGCGCGTCCGCTGGCCGGGCCGCTGGGCGATCATCACGGCCTGATCGCCGCGCCCGGAATCGACCTGGATCTGGGCGAGATGCTCAAAGCAGGCGGCGTGGGCGTCTATGGCTTCTATGGCGCGCTGGCGGGCCAGGCGCCGTTCCGGCGCCACGCGCTGAATCATGACGGCAGCTGGGTGATTGATCTGTCCGGCGGCTTTGACGCGTTTGTCGAGGCGCGCGCGGCGATTGACGCCAAGGCCTTCCGCAATCTGCGCGCCCGGCGGCGCAAGCTGGAAGGAGCCGAGGGCGGGTTTGAATTCCGCATCGATGATGACCGGCCCGAGGTGCTGGCGGCGGCGCTGGCCTGGAAGTCAACGCAATACAAGCGCACCGGGGTATTCGATGCATTTTCTGTGCGCTGGACGAATGACTTGCTCAATAACATCAAGGCGCATGATTGCCGCCTTCAGGTGTCGAGCCTGGAGATTGGCGGGCGGCTCGCCGCAGTCCATGTGGGCATGCGCACGCGATCGGTGCTGCACTACTGGTTCCCGGTCTATGACCCTGAGTTTTCAAGCTTCGGTCCCGGCCTCGCCCTGCTGATGGAGATATGTGAAGCCATGGCGGCGGATGGCGTGACCGAGGTGCATCTGGGCCCCGGCGATTATGACTTCAAAGCCCAGCTGGCCAGCTGGCAGATCGGTCTGGTGAGCGGCTTCGCCGGGCAGGGCGCGCCGCTGGCCGTGCAGCGCGCGGCGCGGGCGCTGGAGCAACGCGCCGAACAATTGCCGCTGGGTGTGGTGGGTCGCCTTCCGGGCAAGGCGTTCCGGCGCATCGATCTGATCGCCGGATTTCACGCGGCATGATCACTCGGCGCACGCTACTGTCGGGGGCTGGCGCGGGGGTGATGCTGGCGGGCACGGCGCAGGCGGTTCCCGCGGGCCTGCGCCTGAACTCGAACAAGCGCGATCTGTGGTCCATGGCCGATGGGCCGCATTTGCGCGGCGCGGTGATCGTGCAGCGCCGGGTGTATCCGTCACTGGATGGCGGAGAGTTTTTGGGCTCCGGCGTGGTGGGCGCGCCGGTGACCGACGAAGCGCTGGATGAGCTGGCGCAGGCGGGCGCCAATCTGATCAGCTGGTCGGGGCCGGGACCGTTTGCGGAATCCGCGCCCTACGGGGTTGATCCCGCGATTGTCGATCATATCGGGCTGTGGCTGGATCGCTGCCGGGCGCGCGGGCTGTTTACGGTCTTGTGCCTGCGTTCGGGGCCGGGACGCAGCGCGTTTGCGTTTCACCCGGACGAGACCTGGTTTCCGGCCGAGCTCTATGACGTTTCAGTGTGGACGCGCGAAGCGGCGCAATCCGCCTGGGCGCAGATGGTGGTGTGGACGCTGCGCGAATTTGGCGGCCATCCGGCGCTGGCGGGCGTGGTGGCGATGGACGAACCCAACGGCATTGACGAAGGCCATGGCGGCGTGTGGGAGCCGTTCGCGGCGCGTATCGCCGGCGCAGTGACGGCGGCGGACGCCGACCGGGTGACGCCGCTCCTGCTCAGCCCCGACCGCTGGGCGCGCACCGCCCACGCGGCCGATCTGCGCGCCGCCGTGGGACCGGGGCCGATCCTGGCCCTGCATGATTACGAGCCCTGGACTTACACCCATCAGGAGCCGAACGAGCGGCTGGGCTTCAGCGCCAGGTATGATGCGCTGACGCGCCCGGACCCCGCGCTGGGGCCCTGGGCCATGATGGAGTTTGGCGCGGTGCGCTATGCGCCCGACCTCACCGATTATCTGGAAGACCGGATCATGGCGTTCGAAGCGGCGGGGGCGAACTGGGCCGCATTCCGCTGGACCCATGGCTGGCGGCCCTATGAGGCGCGCGAGGATTCCATGACCTTGTCTCACAGCCCCGAGGCCATGGCCCTGATGCGCCGGGTCTGGTCGCGCAATTCCCGCCGGCCGTCCTAGGCGAGGGCGTCTCTGAGCAGCTCAAGCGCCGTCTCAACGCTGGCCGCGCGCACGCCGGCGCGGGTGGGATCTGTGAAGCGCTTTTCCAGCGTGAGTGTCGGTTCGCCATTGCGCGCCAGAGCGAACCAGACCAGTCCCACCGGCTTGTCCGCCGAGCCGCCGCCGGGTCCGGCGATGCCGGTGATCGACACGGCGAGGCCGGCGTTCGAACGCGCCAGCGCGCCCTCGGCCATCGCCTGCGCCACAGCTTGCGACACCGCGCCGTGCGCTTCGATCAGCTCTGGCGCGACGCCCAGCATCTCGTTCTTGGCGGCGTTGGAATAGGTGACGAAGCCACGATCCACGACGTCTGACGCGCCCGCCGGATCGGTGAGCGCCGCCATCACCAGCCCGCCCGTGCAGCTTTCCGCCGCCGTGATTATGACCCCGGATTCACGCGCCCGATCAAGGACTTGTTGGGACATCTTCACGTTCATCGCGTCCTCATCGTGACCACGGCCTGGGCCGCCAGCCCTTCCCCGCGCCCGGTAAAGCCGAGGCCTTCAGTGGTGGTGGCCTTGATGTTCACGCGTTCTGGCCGCAGCCCCATCAGGGCGGCGAGGCGCGCCTTCATGGCACCCTTGTGCGGGCCGATCTTCGGGCGTTCGCAGATCAGGGTGACGTCGCAATGGACCGGCGCCAGCCCGGCCTCTCCCGCCAGCTCCAGCGCGTGGGTCAGGAAACGGGCCGAGTCCGCGCCCTTCCACTGCATGTCGCTGGGCGGGAAGTGATCGCCGATATCGCCAAGCCCGGCGGCGCCCAGCACCGCGTCGGTGAGGGCGTGCAGGCCGGCGTCGGCGTCCGAATGGCCCACCAGGCGCAGATTGCTGGCGATGAACACGCCGCACAGATGCAGGCCATCACCCGGCGCCAGGCGGTGCACGTCAAAGCCCGATCCGGTCACGGTTTCGGTTGCGGGCCTGGCCATCAGGCGCTCGGCGCGGTCGAAGTCCGCCGGCCAGGTCAGCTTGAAGTTCATTTCGTCGCCGGGGATGGCGCGCACCTCCAGCCCGTGGGCGCGGGCCAGCGCGGTCTCGTCGGGGAAGCCGGCGCCGTCCGCGGCGTCGAACGCAGCGCGCAGGGCGTCAGTGCGGAACGCCTGCGGCGTCTGCAGGCGCATCAGCCCGTCACGTCCCACCGGCGTCAGGCCGTTGTCTGCCTCACGCGCCAGCGCATCCGCTACGGGCAGAGCCGGCACAGCGCCGGGGGCGTGCGCCAGAGCCTCCAGAAGCGCGTCAATCGTCTGCCGTGTCAGGAAAGGCCGCGCGGCATCGTGGATAAGGACATGCTCGCCTGTGACCGCCGCGAGGCCTGCGCGCACCGAAGCCGAGCGCGTGGCGCCGCCGGACGCAAACCGGGCGCGCGCGGAGAGATCGCCCAATGCGGCCATGATGGCTTCGCGCTGGCCCGGCGCATGGACGACGATCAGCTCATCGCAAGCGGGATGATCGGCCAGCGCCTGCGCGCTCCAGGCGAGAACGGGACGTCCGGCCAGCGTGCGCAGCTGCTTGGGCTGGCCGCCTCCGGCGCGTTCACCGCTCCCGGCGGCCATGATGCAGGCGGAAAATCGCACCGTCACAATGCTCTCCCCATTTGCAGGCCCAAGTCCTCGGCCATTCCGTTAAGGCGTCTGGCCGCGCGCGTCCAGACAGGCTATCTGCTCATGCATGACCAAGCGCGGCGCAGCCCTGAACAGTTTCAAGATCGGCCCGGTCCAGGTGGACCGGCCGGTTGTGCTCGCGCCCATGTCGGGCGTCACCGACTGGCCGTTTCGGCGCCAGGCCTGGCGTTTCGGCGCCGGGCTGGTGGTGACCGAGATGGTCGCCTGCGAGACGCTGGCCCAGGGCCGCAAGGACGTGATCCGGCGCATGAAGGCCGATGGCGGCTGCGGACCACACGTGATCCAGCTGGCCGGGCGCGAAGCCAAATGGATGGCCGTCGGCGCGAAACTGGCCGAAGAGGCCGGCGCCGATATCATCGACATCAATATGGGCTGCCCGGCGCGGCAGGTGACGAAGGGCCTGTCGGGGTCAGCGCTGATGCGCGATCTCGATCACGCCCAGAGCCTGATCGAGGCGACAATTGGCGCCACGTCGAAGCCTGTGACGGTGAAGATGCGCCTCGGCTGGGACCATGACAGCCTGAACGCGCCCGATCTGGCCGCGAGGGCCGAACGCGCAGGCGCGGCGATGGTCACCATTCATGGCCGCACGCGCCAGCAGTTCTATACGGGCGTTGCCGACTGGGCCGCCGTGCGCGCGATTCGTGAGGCGGTGAGCATTCCCGTCATCGTCAATGGCGATATCGCCACGCCAGACGATGCGCGCGAGGCGCTGGCCCAATCGGGGGCGGACGGCGTCATGATCGGGCGGGCCTCTCAGGGCCGCCCCTGGTTGCCCGGCGCCATCGCCGATGCGCTGATGGATGGCGGTGATTTGCGCGAGCCGCCGGTCACTGTCGGCGCACAGTCGCTGTGCGAGGCGCTGAGCGACAGCGTGACGCTGTATGGCGAGGAGCTGGGCGTGCGCATGATGCGCAAGCATCTGGCGAGCTTCATCGACTGGGCCATCGGCGACGTGGACGCCGCCCGCGCCTGGCGGGCCAGTGTGTGCCAGCCGCGCACGGCGGACGAGGTGCGTGTGGCCATGGACATGTTCGTGACGCAACACTGCGACCGCGCCGCCGCATGACAGGCGAGGCGGGAGACCGGCTGGGCGAGGCGGCCCCGGTCGGGCTGGTTCTCGTCGATGGTGAGGGGGTTGTGGTGCACGTGAATCCGCGTGCTGAAATCCTGTTCGGACGCTCCAGACGCCGGCTGACCGGCCAACTGCTCGCCTCATGCGGGCCGGCGGGCGCTGCAGCGGCCCCGCTGGCCCTGCGCGCCATTGCGGAAGGGCGCGAGGTGTTCGCCCATGATCTGCCGGTCGCGACGCAGGACGGGCCCATGCGTCTGGCGGTGGACGCTGCGCCGGACGGTGAGGGCGCGTGCCTGAGCCTGCGTCCCTGGCCGGAAAGCTCGGCCAGTCCGCGCGGCGACACGGCAGCCAGCGCCGCGGCCGGGTTCGGCCGCATGCTGGCCCATGAGCTGAAAAACCCGCTGGCCGGCGCGCGCGGGGCGGCGCAGCTGATCGCGGCGGGCGGGGATGAAGAGACCCGTGAGCTCGCCCAGCTGATCATGACAGAGACCGACCGCGCGCGCCGGATCGCCGAGCGCTGGTGCCATATCGGGGATATCGCGCCACAGGACTTCGCCCCGGTGAATTTGCATGTGCTGGTGCGCGAAGCCGTGCGCTCGGCCATGGCCAGCTCGGGCGCGCAGGTGAGCTGGCAGGAGCGGTTTGATCCGTCCATACCCGATGCCCTGGCCGACCGGGATCTGGTGCTGCAGGCCGTCCTCAACCTTCTGGTCAACGCTGCTGAGGCGTTGGGCGATGACGGAGGCGATGTGGTGGTCACCACACGCTATCGCCAGCCACGGCCCGGCGCGCCGGCGCCCGATGCGCGTCTTGAAATCTCGGTCCATGATGACGGCCCTGGCGTGCCGGAGGCTTTGCGTGACGCCGTGTTCAACCCCTTCGTGACCGGCAAACCGGCGGGCGAGGGGCTCGGCCTTGCCCTGGTGGCGCGCATCGCGGACATTCATGGCGGCGGGGTGGAGTTTGACAGCCGCCCGGGACGGACCGTGTTCCATCTCTATCTGCGCGACGCCGGGAGCGAGGCCCCATGACACGACGCGTGCTGGTGCTGGAAGACGACGACTCGCTGCGCTTTGTGATCTCCAAGGCCCTGTCGCGCGCCGGGTTCGACGTGCGCGCCACGGCCTCGCCCGATACAGCCATGGACCGGATGATCCGGCGTGAAGCCGATGCTCTGGTGGCCGATGTATTGCTCGGCCGGGAGAATTTTCTCGACCGGCTGGACGAGCTCGCCCGCCTGCGCCCCGATGCCCCGGTTGTCGTGATGAGCGCGCAGACAACAGCGGCCACAGCGCTGGGCGCGGCCCGGCGCGGCGCCTACGAGTATCTGCCAAAGCCGTTTAATCTCGATGAGTTGGTGGAGATTCTTGACAAAGCGCTGAGACCTGCTGGCCCACGGACCTCTGCCCGCGAAGAGGACATGTCCGGCCTGGTAGGGCGCGCCCCGGCCATGCAGGAAGCGTTTCAGGCGCTGGCCCGGCTGGCGCGCACGTCTGCGCCGGTGCTGATCACCGGGCCTGAAGGGGCCGGTCGTGCGGCGGCGGGCCGCTGGCTGCACCGCCAGTCCGGAACGTCCGCTCCGCTGGTCGAGGCCGGGCCGGACCGGGCGCGGCGCGATGGACCGGCGCTGCTGAGTGAGGCGGCGGGCGGGGTGTTGCTGATGCGCCGGGCTGAACGGTGGGCAGACGATGTGCAGGATTGGGTGCTGGAGGCGTTGGAAGCCCCCGGGGCGTCGTCGCCCCGCCTGATCGCGACTGCGTCTGCCGGCGTGCGCGATCACCTGCCCCGGGCCCTGATCGAGCGTCTGGCGGTGGGGTATGTCAATCTTCCATCGGTGCGGGCGCGCGGCGATGACCGCGCGCGGCTGTTCGCCTGGTTCCTGGAACAGGGTGGGCAGGGCGGCTGGACGCTCAGCCCCGAGGGCGCTGCCTTCGTGAACGCGCAAGCCTGGGAGGGCGAGGTGCTGCAGATCGAACGGACAGCGCAGCGCATCCGGGCGCAAGGTCTGCGCGGTGAGGTGGGCCCGGACGAGATCGCGCGGGCCATGGCCGGCCCCACGCCGCCGGATGCGCGCGAAGCGCTGGAAGACGCAGCCGTGCGCCGCCTCGCGCAGGCCTGGGCCGCGGGATCTGCTGACTCGCTGCGCGATGTGCTGGAAACCGCCGAGCGCGCGGCCCTGAACGCCGCGCTGGAAGCCGCGGGCGGGGTGCGTCAGGACGCGGCCCAGCGCCTGGGCATGAACCGCAATACCTTCGCCCGCCGGCTTGCCGCGCTGGGGCTGGATGGCGAGACTGCGTCCTGAACGTCACAGGTGTTGAATCCCGGCCACAGCTCGGTCATGATCTCTCTGGCTAGGATACGGGAGTCTCTCTTTGACCACAGCGCTGTCCGCGCCTGCAGCCATTCGGCGGATATCGGTCTTCGCCGTCGTGTTCGTCATGGCGGCGGGCGGCGTGATCGCGCTGGCCCTGATGTCGGTCAGCGCCGGCACGGTCTGGGAGCCCACCGGTCTGTTATTCCGATCCCTGCTGGCCATCACGATTCTGGTGGTCGCCGGCCTTGCCATCGCGGTCGCCCTGCGTCTGGGCCGCCAGCTGCGCGGGCGCAAATTCGCCGAACCCGTGCCGCGCCTGCAGATGCGCTTCATCACCCTGTTCGCCGTGGCGGCCATTGCGCCGGCGGTGCTGATGGCGGGCTTTCACGCCCTGGTGCTCAATCGCGGCATTGAATTCTGGTTTGGGGAACGGGTGACCACCCTGGTCGACGCGTCGGCCGAGCTGGGCCGCGAATGGCCCAATGTGGCGCTGAGCTTTGTGCAATTGCAGATGGGCTCGCTGGCTGAAGACCTGTCCGACCCGGCGGCGGTGCAGGGTCTGCAGGAAAGCCGCATTCTCTATCGTAACTACCTGACCCAGCAGGCGATGCTGCGCAATTTTCCGGCGGTCTATGTGATCGACAGTCAGGCCACGGTGCTGGCGCGCAGCGACGAGGCGCCCGATACGCCGGCCTTCGCCGCGCCGACCCGTTTCATGTTCGAAGTGGCCAATGACGGCGATATCGGCGCCTCCGATCCGGTGACGCGCCCCGATGCGCCTGACTATCTGCGCCTGCTGATCGCCATGCCAGAATATGGCGACGCCTATCTCTATGTCGTCTGGTACGAGGACTTTTCGCTGCTGTCGGCGCCCCAGGCGGCCATTGCGTCCTTCCGCGAGGCGGTGCAGCGCGAGCAACAGATGCGCGGCAGCTTCTTCATCGTCTACGCGCTGGCGGCGATCCTGATCTTTATCGGCGCAGTCTGGCTGGCGCTCAGCGCATCCCAGCGGGTGACGGCGCCGGTCAGCAGGCTGGTGTCTGCCGCCGAGCGCGTGCGGCGCGGCGATCTGGACGTGCGGGTGCATGTGGCGCGCGAGGATGACGAGATCGCGGCGCTGGGCCGCGCCTTCAACCGCATGACCCGCCAGCTCTCCAGCCAGCGAAAGGCGCTGCTGGAGACCAATACCGAAAACGAACGCCGCCGCGCCTTTATCGAGGCCGTGCTGACCGGCGTCAGCGCCGGGGTGATCGGTCTTGACTCACAGATGCGCATCACCCTGATCAATCGCGCGGGCGCCCAGATGCTGGGCCATGAGCCCGAGGAGCTGGTGGGCCAGCCTCTGGAAGAGGGCGCGTCAGTGTTTCTGGACGTGGTCGATGAGGTGGCGCGCCGGCCTTATGAAATCGCCGAGCGCCAGATCGACATCCCCAACGCCGACGGCGCGGTGATGAATCTGAATGTGCGCGCAGGTCCCGACGAAGAGGGCGGCGTGGTGCTGACGTTTGACGATGTCACCCGTCTGGTCGGCGCCCAGCGCAATGCGGCCTGGCGCGATGTGGCCCGGCGCATCGCCCACGAAATCAAGAACCCGCTCACCCCCATCCAGCTTTCAGCCGAACGCCTGCGGCGCAAATACCGGCGCACGGTCAATGAGGATGATCTGGAGATCTTTGACCGCTGCATCGACACGATTGTGCGTCAGGTCAGCGATATCGGGCGCATGGTCGACGAATTCTCATCCTTCGCCCGCATGCCTGCGCCCAAGATGGAGGCGGCGGACCTGAGCGAGATTGCCCGCTCGGCCGTTTTCGCGCAGCGCGTAGCGTCTCCGTCCATCCGGCTCACCCTGGACGGGCCGGAACCCGGGCCGCTGGTGGAGTGCGACTCCCGACTGGCGGGCCAGGCTTTGGCCAATATCCTGAAAAACGCCGCCGAAAGCGTCGCCTCGCGCATGGAGCGCGACAGCGCCAAGGCGCCGGGCCAGATCGCGGTACGGGTGTTTGAACACGAGGGCTTCGGTTTCATCGAGGCGCGTGATGATGGCCTCGGCTGGCCGGTGGCCGACAAGGCGCGCCTGACCGAGCCCTATATGACCACACGCGAAAAGGGCACGGGGCTGGGCCTGGCCATCGTACGGCGCGTGATGGAGGATCATGGCGGACGCCTTGATCTGGACGATCCCGCGCCGGGTGACACCGGCGCTGTCGTGCGTTTGGCCTTTCCCTTGCTTGAAACGCGTGCCGGGCTCGACAGCCCGCAAGCGCGTGCGGAGGCGTAATACTGATGTCGCGGGATATCCTGATCGTGGACGACGAGGCCGATATCCGGGAGCTCATCGGCGGGCTTCTGGAGGATGAGGGCTATGAGGCGCGCTATGCCGGCGACGCCGACAGTGCGCTGGCCGCCGTGCGCCAGCGCCGGCCCTCGCTGGCCATTCTTGATGTCTGGCTTCAGGGCTCGCGGCTGGACGGGATCGAGCTGCTGGACGAGATCAAGCGCACCGATCCGCTTTTGCCCGTGGTTGTGATCTCAGGCCATGGCACCATCGAGACGGCTGTGGCGGCCATCCGCAAAGGCGCCTACGATTTCATCGAAAAGCCGTTCAAATCCGACAAGTTGCTCATCACGGTCGAACGCGCCCTCGAAGCCAGCCAGCTGCGCCGGGAGAATGCCGAACTGCGCGCGCGCTCTGAGATGCAGACCGATCTGGTGGGCCGTTCGGCGGCGATCCTCACCTTGCGCCAGACCATAGACCGGGTGGCGCCGACCAATTCGCGCGTGCTGATCTCCGGACTGCCGGGTACGGGCAAGGAGTTGATCGCGCGCATGATCCACGCGGCCTCCAGCCGCGCCAAGGGCGATTTCGTCCCCGTCAGCGCCGCGCTGATGGATCCTGACCGGGTGGAGCTGGAGCTGTTCGGCGCCGAGCGCGACGGCGTGGTGGAGCGCACCGGGCATCTGGAAGCGGCCCATGGCGGGACGCTGTTCCTGGATGAGGTCGGCGACATGCCGCTGGCGACCCAGGGCAAGCTGTTGCGCATGCTGGTGGAACAACGCTTCCGGCGCGTGGGCGGCGCGGCGGATGTGGAAGTGAATGTGCGCGTGCTGTCGTCCACGGCGCGTGATCTGCGCAGCCTGATCAGCAAGGGCCGGTTCCGCGAGGATCTGTATCACCGCCTGGCGGTGGTCCCCATCGAGATCCCGACCCTGGCCGAGCGCCGCGACGACATCCCGCATCTGGTGGAGCATTTCATCGAACGCCTGACCGCCATGACCGGCCTGCCGCGCCGGCGCATCGGCGAGGACGCCATGGCCGCGCTGCAGGCCCATGACTGGCCGGGCAATGTGCGCCAGCTGCGTAATAACGTGGAGCGCCTGCTGATCCTGGCGTCTGGAAGTCCCGACGAGCCGGTGACGCTGGATCATCTGCCGGGCGAGGTGGCGGGCCGTTCCACCAGCGCCAGCACGGGCCTCGACGCCGAGCGCATGATCGCCCTGCCGCTGCGCGATGCGCGCGAAAGCTTCGAGCGGGAATATCTGCGCGCGCAGATCAGCCGGTTCGGCGGCAATATCTCGCGCACGGCGTCCTTCATCGGCATGGAGCGCTCGGCGCTGCATCGCAAGCTCAAGACGCTGGGCGTGGCCGAGCCGGGACGCGGAGAGGGCGACGATCCTGACGCGGACGCCCAGTCATGAAAGCGGTGGTCTGCGGCGCCGGACGCGTCGGTCACGGGATTGCGCGTGAGCTCGCCAGCGAGGGCAATGCCGTCACCGTGGTGGACTGGTCGCGCGAGCTCATTGACAAGGTGACCACCGATCTCGATGTGCGCGGCGTGGTCGGCCATGGGGCCCATCCGGACGTGCTGGAACGCGCCGGGATCGCCAATGCCGATCTTCTGGTCGCGGTCACCTATTCGGACGAAACCAACATGGTGGCCTGCCAGGTCGCCAAGACCCTGTTCGATACGCCCACGCGCATCGCGCGGGTGCGCGCCCAGAGCTATCTCGACAAACGCTGGGGCGATCTGTTCTCCACCGGCGGCCTGCCCATTGATGTCACCATCTCGCCCGAACTGGAGGTGAGCCGGTCCATCCTGCAGAGGCTGGAGACCCCCGGCGCCTTCGCCACCGCGCCGTTCGCCAATTCGCGCGTCCAGATTCTCGGCCTGCGTGTCGATGAGCAGTCGCCGGTGGCGGGCAGTTCTCGCGATCAGCTGCTGGAGCTGTTCCCCGATCTGGGGTTCGATCTGGTGGGCATTCAGCGCGACAAGACGATCTTCATCCCCGGCGCCACCGACCAGCTCATGCCCGGCGATGACGCCTATGTCAGCGTCCAGGCCGCCCATGTGAAGCGCGCGCTGGATGTGTTCGGGCGTTCGGCTCAGCGCGCCCGGCGCGTGGTGATCGTGGGCGCGGGCAATATCGGGCTCTATGTGGCGCGCGCTCTGGAGCGCGTCAGCGGCGTGCGGGTGCGAATCATCGAGCGCGACAAGGCCCAAGCCGAGCGCGCGGCGGATGTGCTGCGCAAGACCGTGGTGCTGCACGGCGACGGCATGGACCGCGACATCCTGCGCGAGGCGGGTATTGAGGATGCAGAGCTCGCCCTGTGCCTGACCAATGACGACAAGGTCAATCTTTTGAGCGCCGTGATGGCCAAGGGCGAGGGGGCCGAGCGCTCGGTCTGCCTGGTCAATGAAGAGGCGTTCAAGTCGGTGCGCGGCGCGCTGGGCGTCAATGTCATGATCGACCCGCGCGAGGTGACGGTCTCCACCATTCTCCAGCATATCCGGCGCGGCCGGATCACCGGCCTGCAATCGCTGGCCGGAGGCGCGGCTGAAGCGCTCGAAGGCGTGGCGCTGGCGACCTCGCCGCTGGTGGGCAAATCCCTGAATGCGCTGGAACTGCCCGAGGACGTGGCGATCTGCGCGCTGGTGCGGGGCGACGCGGTTCATTTCGCCCGGGAACCGGTGCAGATTGAAGAGAATGACCGCGTGGTGTTCTTCGCCCTGAAGGGCGCGGTGTCCAAGGTCGAACAATTGTTCCGGGTCAGCCTGCAATACTTCTAACCCGGTCGGGGGACGCGTCATGGCCCAGTCACCGCGCCTTGTCAGAGCGCTCGGCTGGTGCGCGCTGTTCCTCGGCGCGGCCGCCACGCCGTTTATCCTGTTCGCGTGGGTAGAGGGCGCGCGCCTGGAGGCCGAAGGCTTTCTGGCGACCGCACTGGGCGGGGTGTTCGCCGGCGGCGTCACGCTGGCGGGCACCGCCGGGACGGCAAGACCCGCCACAGCGTCCGCTTCTCTGCGTCTGGCGCTGCTTCTGTGGCTCGTCGCGCCGCTGCTGGCTGCGCCGCCGCTCATGGCCGCCTCCCGAGACGTCATGACCGGCGTGTTCGAGGCCTATTCGGCGCTGACCACCACCGGCGCCGTCCTGTTTGCGCCTGAAGAGCTGTCGCGCGCCGGCGTGCTGTGGCGCTGCCTGCTGGCCTGGTTCGGGGGGCTCGGCAGTCTGGTGCTGGCCGTGACGGTGTTCGCCGCGCTGGAAGACACCGGATCGGGACTGCGGCGCACTAGCCTGCTCACCATCGAGCGTGCAGATCTGTTCACCAATTTCGGGCCGGCCCTGAGGCGTCTGGGTGCGGCCTATCTGGTGGTCACCGCCGCCGGCTTCGTGCTGCTGGCGGCGGCCGGCGCGGACGCGTTCGACGCGCTGTGTCTGGCGCTGTCGGGCATGTCGACCGCAGGTCTGGCGCCTCAGAGCGGACCGCTGGCCGGGTGGCTGGCGCCCGGGGCGATCTTTGTGCTGGCCTTGCTGTGCGTGCTGGGGGCGTGGAACTTCGCCGCCTTTTACGAGATTCTGGTGCGCCATCGCGCCCGCACGGCGTCCGGCGAGCTGCGCGCCATGGCGCTGGTGACGGCGGCGATCGCCGCCATCGCCGGGCTGGCAGCCGGCGCAGGCGCCGTGCTGCCGGCGGGGCTGGATACGATTTTCGCGATCACCACCAGCGGGTTTCAGGCCACCCAGCACTTTGTTCTGCCCGTTCCGGTGCTGATCTTCCTGGCGCTGATCGGGGGATCGGCGGTGTCCACGGCCGGCGGGCTGAAGATGACCCGCGTGCTGATCCTGATGCGCCGCGCCTGGGGCGAGGTGACCTTGCTGGCTCACCCGTCGGCCGCGGTGCGCAGCCGCTATGGCGGCCGCACGCTGACCGACAGCGCGTTCGCCAGCGTCGCTGTCTATGCCCTGGCCTACCCGGTGGCGCTGGGGGCAGGGGCTGTGCTGATCGCGGCCACCGGCATCGGGTTTGAGGACGCCTGGCGCGCCGCGGGAGCGGCGATCGCCAATGCCGGACCGCTGGCCGGGCCGGCGTATGAAAGCATGCAGCCTGCAGGACTGGTGATCGCCATCTTGCTCATGGTGCTCGGGCGGCTGGAAATTCTGGCGGCGTTCGCGGCGCTGGGGGTGATATTTGCGGGCGATTGAGCCTGCGTGATGCAGGTGAACATGGTTGCAGTGCAGCGAAACCGTGGTTACCTGTTGCGTCGTGGGTCGGCCGTCGGCCGGACAAGCTGGGCTTAGCAGGGCTGATGTCTAACGATAAGAAACAGAACCTTCAGGATGTCTTCCTGAATACAGTGCGCAAGACCAAGACGCCTTTGACCATATTTCTGGTCAATGGAGTCAAGCTGCAGGGCGTTGTAACCTGGTTCGACAACTTCTGCGTCCTCTTGCGCCGCGAAGGGCAGATCCAGCTGGTGTACAAGCACGCCATTTCCACCATCATGCCGAGCCAGCCGGTCCAGCTGTTCGACAAGGATGAGGCGGACGAAGAGAACGCTGATTGATCGAACGTCAGGCTCAGGCCGATCACGCGCTGGTCTTGCTGCCGCTGGTCGCGAAGATGGATTCTGCACGCGCTGACGCGCGGCTGGAAGAGGCCTGCGGGCTCGCCGAGGCGCTGGATCTGGTCACGGTCGAAGCGCGGATCGAACCGGTCCGCAAACTCTATGCCGGCGCCTATTTCGGCTCCGGCAAGCTGGATGCGCTGGCCGAACGCGTCGCCGAGCTGGAAGCCGGCGTGGTGATCATCGACACCGCGCTCAGCCCCGTACAGCAGCGCAATCTGGAAAAGCGCCTGAACGCCAAAGTGGTCGACCGCACCGGGCTGATTCTGGAAATCTTCGGACGCCGCGCCCAGACCCGCGAAGGCCGTCTGCAGGTGGAGCTGGCGCGCCTGTCCTATGAGCGTTCGCGCCTGGTGCGCACCTGGACCCACCTGGAGCGCCAGCGCGGTGGACGCGGCTTCCTGGCCGGGCCGGGCGAAAGCCAGATCGAAACCGACCGCCGCCTGATCTCCGACAAGATGGCCAAGTTGCGCCGCGAGCTCGACGAGGTCGTGCGCACGCGCACGCTTCATCGCAAGAGCCGTCAGGCTGCACCCTGGCCGACTGTGGCGCTGGTGGGCTACACCAATGCGGGCAAGTCGACGCTATTCAATTTGTTGTCGCGCGCGCAGGTGCTCGCGAAGGACATGCCCTTCGCCACGCTGGACCCGACCGTGCGCGCCATCCGCACCGGGTCCGGGCGCAAGCTTTTGATCTCCGACACAGTGGGTTTCATCACCGATCTGCCCACTGAACTCATCGCGGCGTTCCGCGCCACGCTGGAGGAGGTGAGGGAGGCCGACGTCCTCATCCATGTGCGCGACATGGCCGATCCCGACAATGAGGGGCGCAAGCGCGACGTGCTCGACGTGCTCGAGGCGCTCGGCGCGGGGCCTCAGTCGGGCCAGACCATTATCGAAGCCTGGAACAAGGCGGACCGGCTGGACGAGGATGTACGCGAAGACCTGATGTGGCGCGCAAGGGCGACCAGCAACCGCCCCGAAGAACCCCATGCCGTGCTCACCTCGGCCGTCTCCGGCGACGGGGTGGAGGCGCTGATGAACCTCGTAGACAGCGCCCTGTCGGAAGACGACTTCATCCTGCGCGTGAAGGCTGGGCCGTCAGACGCGGCCGCCATGGCCTGGATCCACGAGCATGGCGAAATTCTCGATGAACGCTCGGAAGCCGATACCGGACTGGTCCATGCCGTGGTGCGGCTGAGCCAGGCGGATGCCGGCCGGTTCTGCACGCGGTTTCCGGGGCTGGGCCAGGCGGTTCGCGAGCGGTCCTGACGCGGTCGCCACGCGCCGCGTCGCTCAGCTTTTGCGCTCTTCCAGCTTGGCTGCGAGCCAGTGAGATTCCATCACGTCCAGATCGACATCGATGCAGGTTTTCCCTTCTGCGGCAAGGCGTTGTTCAATCCATCGGAATCGGCGCTCGAACTTCGCGTTGGCGCTGCGCAAGGCTGCTTCGGGGTCCACCGACAGCTTGCGCGAGAGGTTGGAGATGACGAAGAGGAGATCGCCCAGCTCCTCGGCCACATGGTCCTGATCACCTGAGGCAATGGCCTCGCGAACCTCGCCAAGCTCCTCATCCAGCTTGTGAAACACCTCGTCAGCCGACGGCCAGTCAAAGCCGACGCGCGCCGCGCGTTTGGTCAGCTTTTCCGCGCGCACCAGCGCGGGCAGGGCGAGGGGGATGTTGGCCAGCAGCGAGGTGTCGTTTGCGCCTTTCTCCGCGCGCTCCTCAGCCTTTTGCGCCTCCCACGCGCGGGTCTGGCTGGCCGCATCGCGCTCCTCGCCATCGCCAAACACGTGGGGATGGCGCCGGACCATCTTGTCGGAAATCCCGGCGGCGACATCCTCGAAGCGGAAATGCCCGGCTTCATGCGCCATCTGGCTGTGAAACACGACTTGGAGCAGGAGATCGCCCAGCTCCTCGCGCAGATCGTCCATATCGCCACGCTCAATGGCGTCGCAGACCTCATAGGCTTCTTCCAGCGTGTAGGGCGCGATGGACTTGAAGTCCTGCTCCAGATCCCACGGGCAGCCGCCGTCCGGATCACGCAGCGCCTCCATGATGGAGAGAAGGCGCGCCATGGGGCCGGCGGTGGGGTCATTCACCGGAGTGCGCGCGTGTCGCGTTTCGTCGGCCGGTTGGGGCGCGGCGCTGGCGGGGACGTCGGTGGATGGGGTCATCATGATCGCTCTATATTTTGCGCATAAGATATATTATGAGAAGGCCGGGATCCGATAACGGCTGCCACAACGCTTGATGCCCTGATTCCGTGCCTTCTGGCGCCGCACGCCGTTCAGGCCGGGCTGACATGGCTCAGGCGTCCGTCCTCCAGAATGATTTCCATCCCGTCATAGGCCGGCCGCACATGGGCCGGCAGACGCGCGCGCAGCGCCTGGTAATCCAGATCAATGTGCAGATTGGTCAGCACGCCAAGCTCCGGCCGGACGGTCTCCAGCCAGTCCAGCGACAGCGCCAGATGGGCGTGGCTGGGATGCGGCTTGTCGCGCAAGGCGTCGACGATCCAGACGACAGAGCCCTTGAGCGCCGCAAACGCCGCCGCATCGAGGCCGCTCACGTCCGGCGTATAGGCAAAGCCCCCGGCCCTGACGCCGCTGCATGGTGCGGGTCCATGCTCCACATCAAACAGTGACAGGGTCAAATCCCCGCCCGGTCCGGTGACGGTGAACGCCTCGCGCCCCGCCACGTCATGCGCTGTCATCAGCGGCGGATAGGACGATCCCTCAGGGGTTTGGAAGATATAGTCAAAGCGCATGGTGATCTCGCGCCGCGTCGCCGGGCTCATGAATGCCGGCAGCCTTGCGCCGCGCCGGTAGACGATGGCGCGCACATCATCGATCCCGTGGGCCTGGTCGGCATGGGCGTGGGTGAACACGACAGCGTCCAGGTCGCCGACGCGGGCCGCCAGCAGCTGGGCGCGCAGATCAGGCGATGTGTCGATCAGCACGCGCGTGACCTCGCCCGACACCAATTCTTCAACGGATTGGGCTGCTTCCAGCAACAAGCTGCAGCGCAGACGCTGGTTTTTCGGCTCCGCCGGATCGCAGTCACCCCAGTCGCCATCAATGCGCGGCACGCCGCCGGACGATCCGCATCCCAGTATCCGCGCGCGCAGCACTCCCGCCATCAGCCCACACGGATCCGGTCAAACAGCGCCAGCGCATTGCGCGTGGTGCGCTGCGCCGTCTCCTCACGGCTCCAGCCATGGAGCGCGCCCAGTGCGTCGGCCACGTGTGGCAGGAAGGCCGGCTCATTGCGCTGGCCGCGTTTGGGGACCGGCGACAGATACGGGCAATCGGTTTCGATGATCACCCGGTCGTCCGGCACCACGTCGCGAAACACCGCCCGCACATCGTCAGCATTCTTGAAGCTGATAATACCCGAGGCGGAGAACCAGACGCCCAGCGCGGCCGCGCGCCGGGCCAGTTCCTCGCCGCCCGTATAGCAATGAAGGAGAGCGCTGAACGCCCCCTGCTCCATCTCCGCCTCCAGAAGATCGGCCATCTGCGTATCGGCCTCGCGGCAATGGAGAATGATCGGCAGGCCCGTGATCCGCGCCGCCTCGATGTGGGCGCGCAGGCTGGCGTACTGATCCTCGGCGGCTGAATAATTGTAATGGAAATCCAGCCCCGTCTCGCCAATCGCCACGACTTTTGGATGGCGCGCGATCTCCGCCAGTTCAGCAGCCGAGATATCGGGCCGGTCCTTGGCGTGATGGGGATGGGCGCCGATCGTGCACCACACATCATCATGCGCGTCAGCAATGGCCGACACGGCGTTGAAATCACTCAGCTTGCAGCAGATCGCGATCATGGGCGACACGCCCGCGTCTCGCGCGCGCTCCAGCACCGCGTCCAGATCGCCGGCATAGTCCGGCCCGTGCAGGTTGACGTGGGTGTCGATGAGCATGGCGTGGTTATCCGCTGGCGGCCGCGGTGCGCACGAGGCTGAGGGCGTAGTGAATGGACTGGCGCGGGTCGAGATAGAGCGTTTCGGTATCGCTGGCCAGCCGGGTAAGTTGATCGCCCGCCTCGATCCAGGCATCCGCCCCGCCCGGCCCCGCCAGCGCCGCGCGGCGCGCCCGGTCGCGCACATAGACGATCAGGAAGTCCATCAGCGTGCGGCGCACCGCCTCGCCGTCCTTGCGGGCGGCGCTGTCGGCGAGCTTGCGCGCGGCGGCCGGATCAATCTCGGGCAGCTGGCCCAGCGCTTTGTCGATGACATCTTTCAGCGCGGCTGCGCCCGACGCGGCCAGCGCCAGCGCCCGGCCCGGCGCGCCATTGGCGAGTGACGCGGCCCGCGCGGCTTCCGCCGGGTCTATGGCATGCATGTCCGTCAGCCATCGCGTGGTGGCGTCCACCGGCGGCGGGCGCAGGGCGAGCGTCCGGCAGCGTGAACGGATGGTCGGCAGAAGACGCCCCGGCGCATTGACGATCAGCAGGAGGAGGCCCCGGCGCGGCGGCTCTTCCAGCGTTTTCAGAAGCGCGTTGGCCGAGTTGGTGTTGAGCTCATCGGCGCTGTCGATGAGGCAGACCCGCCAGCCGCCCTCGCCTGCGCTCTTGGAGAAGAAGTCCGGCGCACGCCTTGTTTCTTCGACCGGAATCTCCGATTTCAGTTTGCCGGTCTTGTCATTGTAGGGGCGGCGGATAAGCAGGAGATCGGAGCTCGACAGCGCCTCGATGCGCCGGCAGGCCGGATGGGCCGGGTCGGCGGACAGAGGCTGCGGCCCCGCCGCCGGCGCGCCCAGCATGCGCCGGGCGAGGCGCCAGGCCAGCGTCGCCTTGCCCACGCCCTTGGGGCCGGTGATCATCCAGGCGTGATGCATGCGCCCGCGCGCCAGCGCGTCCTCCATGGCCGCCGCGGCGGCGTCCTGGCCGAATAGGTCATAGACCGTGCGCGGATGAGGCAGCTCGCCTTCGCGATCGGCTTCCGGCGTCTCGCTCATGGCAGGACGAGCCGCTCGGCGATCACCGCCAGCGCCGCCTGCGCCAATTCCTGCGGGGCGAGGCTGGCGTCCAGTACGGCGCAGCGTTCCGGCTCGGCGGATGCGATGGCCAGGAACGCGTCGCGCAGGCGGGCGTGAAACGCCGCATCCTTCGCCTCAAAGCGCGTCACCGCTTCGCCCCGGGCCGCCGCGCGCGCCAGCCCGGCCTCCGGCGCCAGATCGGCGATCAGGGTCAGGTCGGGTTTGAAATGGCCCAGCGCCGCCGTCTCGATGGCGTCGATGCGCGCGGCGTCGAGGCCGCCCGCCACGCCCTGATAGGCGCGGGTGGAATCGGAAAACCGGTCACAGATCACCCACGCGCCGCGCTCCAAAGCGGGCGCGATCAGGCGGCGCACATGATCCTCGCGCGCGGCGTATAAAAGCAGGGTCTCGCTCACCGGCGACCACCGGCCGGCATCGCCCTCCACCAGAAGCGTGCGCAGCGCCTCGGCATTGGGCGTGCCGCCGGGCTCGCGGGTCAGCACGATCTCCAGCCCGCGTGCGGTCAGCGCCTGGCTCAGGGCGCGCGCCAGCGTGGTCTTGCCCGCGCCCTCGCCGCCTTCCAGCGTGATGAAGCATCCCCGAGGCACGCGGGTCAGCCGCCCCGGATGATGCGCACCAGCCCGTCTCCGGCCCGGCCGAACATTCCCTTGCGCGGCACATCAGCGGCGGCCTCCAGCGGCACGGAGAACACGCGACCGTCCGGGGTGGTGACTTCAAGGCGCGCCACCTCGTCACCCTCGGCAATCGGCGCGCGCAGCGGGCCCTGATAGACGATCTCGGCGCGCACATCGGCCCGGTCGCGGCGGTGAACGCCGAAGCTCAGGCTTTGCGTGGCGCGCAATGTTACATCCGGCGTGCGGCCCATATAGACATCGGCGCGGCCGGCTTCACCGCCCGCTTCGACCAGATTGACCAGCTCGAACTCGGTGAAGGCGGCGCGCATCAGGCGCTCGGCCTCGTCGGCGCGGGCGCGCTCGCTCTCCATGCCGTTGAACACCACGATGCGGCGCTGGCCGTCGCGAACCGCCGACGCGGTCAGGCCAAACCCCGCCTCGTCCGTGCGCCCGGTCTTCAGCCCATCGGCGCCGGTCATGGACCCGATCAGCGGGTTGCGGTTGAACTGGCGGATGCCGTTATAGGTGAACACCGGCTGGGCGTAGAATTCATAATATTGCGGGTAGTCGCGGATGATGATCTGGGCCAGGCGGGCCAGATCCCGGGCCGAAATGCGGTGCTCGGGATGGGGCCAGCCGGTGGAGTTGGCGAAATTGGCCGTGTCCAGACCCAGCTCCCTCGCCCGCTCGGTCATCATCAGGGCGAAATTCTCTTCGGTGCCACCCAGCGCCTCGGCCACCACGATGCAGGCGTCATTGCCCGACTGGACGATGATGCCCTGCAGAAGATCGCGTACCGTGGCGCGCGAGTTGAGCTCGAGGAACATGGTGGACGATCCCGAGGCCGCCCCGCCCCGGCGCCACGCGGTTTCGCTCACCGGCAATTCGTCATCCAGGGTCAGGCGGCCGTCCTCCAGCGCCTCGAACACCATCAGCGCGGTCATCAGTTTCGACATGGACGCCGGCGGCATGGGCGCATCGCCGTTCTTGGAGAACAGGATCGCGCCGGTTTCATAATCGAGGATCACGGCGTGGCTGGCGCGCGTGTCGAAGGCGCTGTCCTGCGCCAAGGCGGGCGCGGCTGCAAACGACCCGAACACGGCGAGGACGAATGCGAATTTCACGATGAATGCGGGCATGGCGCGGCGCGTCTCCGGCGGCTGGAACGAAGCAACAGGCAGACTAACCCCGCCCGCCCCGCGCCGAAAGGCTGCGCGCCAGCTTGGGCTACTGCCGGCTGGCGTGCCGGGTGATTCCGGGCCCGCGCACGATGCGCGACACGGCGGCGCGATCTTCAGGGTCGGCCGGGCCGAGGGCCTCCACCCGCACCTCGGCGACGCCCAGATCGATCATGCCGATGGCCTCGGCGGCGGCCCGGCTGAGATCAATCACCCGTCCGCCGGTGAACGGCCCGCGATCATTGATGCGCACGATGACGCTGTCGCCGGTGTCGAGGCGCGTGACCCGCGCCAGAGACGGCAGGGGCATGGTGGGGTGCGCGGCCGTCATTGCATGCTGATCAAAAATCTCGCCGCTGGCCGTCTGGCGGCCATGGAACGGGTCGCCATACCAGGACGCCACGCCCTCCTCCGCCCCGCGCACAGGCAGGCGTTCGCCGGCGATTTCGACAACGGGGACGTTCGGCGGAGGCGTCCAGGCGCTGCCCGGTGACGCGGACGCGGGCGCCGCCGCCGCGCTGGCGGCCTCATCGCCCTGCGGCGACGCGCAGGCCTGCAGGACCGCAAGGGCGGCGACAAGCGCAGGGATCACGGCGTGTCTGGATCGCAAAGGCAAGGGCGAGCGGCTCCCGCTGGCGGACAGGCGCGACACCCTAGCCGCTGCGCGCACCGGCGCAAGCCCATCGATCTTGCGCACCCCCCGCCCCGCCGCTAAACCGGACCCGCCGGAGGAGTGGCAGAGCGGTTGAATGCGGCGGTCTTGAAAACCGTTGAAGGTTAACGCCTTCCGGGGGTTCGAATCCCTCCTCCTCCGCCAGACACTAAAAGTCATTCAATGAGACAGCGCGCTGAAGGGCAAGAATCCTCAGCTTCTGTTCGGTTCTGCCGATAGCAGATAAAATCCTAAGACAGCCCGACATGCCATGTGTGGCCTCTATGCGGCTTTTGTCGCTTCGTGCCTAAACCTCGCTCCTAAAGTTCTCGTCCCCGATGTCTGGGCCGCCATCGGCGCGGATTCCATATGGCAAGCCACCATACCCGGTCGCGTGTGACCATCGATTGGCTGACGGAATCGGCAGCTTGAAAAAACACCACAGTGGTGTTATCAAGGCCTATGGCTGAGAAGCGAAAGCCGACCTATGACATTGAAGCGGTCAAAGCGATTTTCTCGACGGTCGAGAAGCTCAATGTAACAGGGTCCGCTCTGAGAGGGGCTGCCTCGCTTGGCTTTGGCCGAAGCGAGATTGTTGCAGCCATACAGACAATCGAGCGACGCCATTTTTATAAGTCCATGACGTCCTTTTCTGATCATCGGGTCTGGCAGGACGTCTACCACGTCCCTTCGGAGCAGGGGGTTTTGTATGTCAAATTCACGGCCGATGCCGTGACCGAGTTTTTGCTTCTGTCGTTCAAGGAGAAAGACAATGACTAGCCCCACCTGCCCGCAGACGGGCCAGCCGATGTTCCGTGACGTTCGTCCGATGACCATCGCCTACAAGGGACACGAAGCCACCTTAGACATGCCCGGCTGGTATTGCGATGTGAGCGACGAGAGCATTCACACCGGCGAAGACATGAAGATGTCGGATCGGGCCCTGAACCGGCTTAAGGCGCAAGTCGAGGGCCTGCTTGCGCCAGAAGCGGTGCGACGCATCAGGAAGCGCCTGGATCTCACCCAAAAGGAGGCTGGCCACCTGATCGGTGGCGGGCCAAATGCCTTTCAGAAATACGAGAGCGGAGACGTGGTTGTCAGCCATGGGGTGATGAGCGCCCTGCTGCTGCTCGACAGGGATCCATCCGGGCTCTCTGTCCTAAAACAGCGGGCGCACCGGAAGGAAACTGCATAAGATCCTGTTGTAATTGATTATCCTCAATCGCTGACCAAAACCTTTTGCAGACTCGCTGTCCGCCTGGACGCCCTTTGGCGAGAGAGTTCGTTTGCAAGATTTCTTTCCGCAATAGGCTCCTATGGTCTTATCCGGATAAGGAATACGACTGCGTTTTCTGCAGGCACGCCTCATGGAACCCGCTGATGATCCGCACCCTCACCGTCGCCGCCCTCACCCTCGCCGCCCTCCTCGCAGCCCCCGCGCTCGCCCAGGCCCAGACCACTCACCCGTTCGCCGTCACCCAGCCGGCTGAGGGCGACGAATTCTTTGTGGTGATCGAAATCCCGGCCGGGTCAGCGACCAAGTATGAGATCGATGCGCAGACCGGGCTTGTGTTTGTGGACCGGTTCCTGTCGATGCCGGTGGTGTATCCGGCCAATTACGGATCGATCCCGTCCTCCATGGGCGAGGACGGCGATCCGCTGGATGCGCTGGTGCTGACACGCGAGCCGATTGTGCCGGGCGCGCTGATCCGGGTGCGGGCGATTGGCGCGCTGATCATGCTTGATGATGGCGAGATCGACGACAAGATCATCGCCGTGCCGGCGTCGGACATTGATCCGGCCTATGACGAGATCCGGTCCATTGATGGCCTGCCTGTCATGGAGCGCAGCCGGATCGAGGCGTTTTTCCGGGTCTACAAGCAGCTGCCCGATCCGGCCGATGCCGAGGGCGTGGAGCTGGGCGGTTATCGCAGTGCATCCGACGCGGCGGCGCAAGTGCGCGCCGCGATTGAGGCCGCCAGAGCGGCGCAGGGGCAATAGAGCCTTCCGCGCCTTCCGCAGGTTCGGAGGGAGACGCACCTCCCGGCCCTGCGGGGTCCTTTATCGATCCGTCAGACGCCAGTGCAGGCGTTCGCCCGCGTGGAAGGGGGTGAGCTGCTGGCCGTCGGGATCGATGCGGGACGGGACGTCCAGCCCGGTGCGCTCCAGCGTCACCGAACCGTCATTGAGGGGCAGGCGGTAAAAACGCGGGCCGTGCTCGCCGGCGAAGGCGGACAGATGCTCAAGACAGCCCAGCTCCTCAAAGGTCTCAGCATAGCTTTCCAGCGCCACCGGGGCGGAGAAAATGCCCGCGCAGCCACAGGCGCTCTCCTTGTCGCACCGGGCATGGGGCGCAGAATCGGTGCCGAGGAAGAATTTGGGATGACCGGTGGCGACGATCTCGCGCAGCGCCTCCTTGTGCTGGCGGCGCTTGGCCACCGGCAGGCAGTAGAGATGGGGCCGGATGCCGCCGGCCAGCATGTCGTTGCGGTCGATGCGCAAATGGTGGGCGGTGATGGTGGCGGCGATGTTCTCGCCACCGGCCCGCACGAATTGCACCGAGTCTGAGGTGGTGATGTGCTCCAGCACGACCCTGAGACCGGGAAACCGGTCCATGGTGGGGCCGAGAATGCGCTCCAGAAAGACTCGCTCCCGGTCGAAAATATCGATGTCGGCGGTGGTCACCTCGCCATGAATGAGCAGCGGCATGCCGATGTCGGCCATGACAGCCAGCACCGCGTCAATCTTGCGAATATCGGTGACGCCCGACTGCGAATTGGTGGTCGCCCCGGCCGGATACAGCTTGCACGCGGTCAGGATGCCGGCCTCGAAGCCGCGGGCAATCTCCTGCGGATCGATGGTGTCGGTGAGATAGGCCGTCATCAACGGCTCGAAATCACTGTCCGGGCCCACCGCCTCGCGGATGCGCTGGCGATAGGCGTCGGCGGCAGCCGCAGTCGTGACCGGCGGCACGAGATTGGGCATGACGATGGCGCGGCGGAACTGGCGCGCGGTGTAGGGCGCCACCAGCTTGAGCATCTCCCCGTCGCGCAGATGCAGGTGCCAGTCATCTGGCCGTCGTATGGTAAGGGTATCGGCCATGCCAGGCTCCGGAGGATCGTGCGGTTACAGGTTTGGCGAACAAGGTTACAAGCACCGGTGCCTGTCAAGACGCCTGCCGCCCTATACAAATTCCGGTTGCAGAGTTCGCTTAAACGGTCCGCTGCAGGGTCCGCAAGGTCGGCACAGCCCCATTGATCTGCGAAGGCCTGGACGGACGCCTGGCGCCCGCCCGCAAAGGCACGACTGCGGCTTGCAGTGCAGGCCTTTGCGGGATCGGCCGCCGCGTGCCGGCGCGCAGACGGCGTGAGCCGCCCTACCCGGCCCGTGCCTGACGCAGCACTTCGGACAGGGCGGTCAGGCGCGCATGGTCACGCCCTTCAGCGCTTTCAGCCGCGCGGGCGATGTCGCGCGTCAGGCGGTCCATGATCCGGGCGTTGACACGGCCCTGGGCCCACTGGTCCACCGCTTCGCGCGCGCGGCCGGCGATATCCGCATCAAGACCTTCAGATCGCGCCAACTGGTCGAGATAGGACCGGGCCACGTCGGGGTGGTCCTCCCATGTGATGCGGGTCTGTGTCTGGGGATTGACCTGGTCCTCGATCACGCGCTCGGCGGCGGCGATTTCGGACGGGGAGAGATGCTCGCTGGGGGCCAAGCGGAGCACGTCGAGCCCGCGGGCGATCTCGGCCCCATAGATGCGGCCATTATACCAGTAGGCCGACCAGTATCCGGCCACCACCAGGCCTTCGGGATCCACCGGGCCGCGGTCGAAATAGGCGATCTCGAAGGGGTTCTCGGGGTCGGTGAAGTCCATCACCGTGATGCCGCCCTGGTACCAGGACTGGACCATGATATCGCGCCCCGGCACCGGGATGAGCGAGCCGTTATGGGCCACGCAGTTCTCGGTCGCGCCCTGGACGGTGGGCAGTTTGAAGAAGCTCTGGCCGGTCAGTTCGCCGTCTTCGACCGTCGCGATCAGATTGGCGCCCCAGGTGACCGGGTCGTCCGCCTGGCAGCGCGGCGCTGTGCCGCCGCCCCATTCGTCTGTAAATACAACAACATCACCGGTATTGTTAAAGGTCGCCGAGTGCCAGTAGGCCATATCCGGATCAAACAGGTCGGACAGGCGCTGGGGGTTTTCGGGATCAGAGATGTCCAGAAGGATCCCGTTGCCGCTGCAGGCGCCGGCCGCAAGGTTCAGCTCGGGGTAGACCGTGATGTCGTGGCAGTGATTGGTCTGGGCGGTGCGCTGGGTGGCCACGCCGAACCGGCCGCCGCGCCACAGGCCGGCGACCTCGCCGGTGTCGCGATCAGCGAAAATGCGCGGCCGGTTGACGATGGCGGCCTCTTCCGGCGCGCTGAGCTGCACCTTGATCACGTCGATGGAGTAGAGCGCCGTTTCCGGGTTCTCTTCGGGCTGACCGGCCGAGCAGATGTCCAGCTCATCGCCCTCGCGCACGAAGGATGTGCCCGAGTTGTAGATATAGAGCACGTCCGGATCGGACGGATGGGGCAGCAGGGTGTGGGTGTGCGAGCCGCGGCAGGTCTGGACCGCGGCGACCTGGCGCGGGGCGTTGAAGTCGGAAATGTCGAAAATACGGATCCCGCGGAAGCGCTCCGGGTTCACATCGCCCTCGGCGCCGGACGTGCCGCAATCGAGACGGCCGCGGTTTTGCTCCACCGACACAAACAACAGATCGCCATGGACCGACACATCGCCCTGCCCGCCCGGGCAGACGACGGACAAGGCCAGCTCGGGCGCCCCATCGACAGTCGCGTCATAAATGTTGAAGCCGTTGTAATTGCCGACAATCACCCGCCCTCCAGCGAAGGCGAGATCGGTATTGGACAGAGCCAGCGGGGTGAAGGCGGGCGCGGGCGGCTCCTCGCCGCGCTCGCGGGCGGCTGCGGCCGCTTCCATGGCCTCACGAAAGGCGCGCGGATAGAACAGGGCGTCGGGATCGAAAAAGCCCGGCGGCGGGGTGATGGCGTGTTCCAGCTGAAGGTTCCAGGCCGCCTGTTCGGCGTCATGCAGCCCGCCGGCCAGCGCGGTGCGGGCGTCCGGCTCGAAGGCGCGCGGCTGCTGGGCGTGGGCGCTGGCGCCGGTGAACAGGACCGCCATGGCGGCGGCGGAGGAGAGCATGGTGGAACGCAGGGTCATGACAGGGTCGGCTCCAAGGCTGGGAACGGGATTTCAGGGATCAGACGTCGGACAATAGCGACTGCATGCGCAGGATTTCGGCGGACTGGTCAGAGACCACGTGGGACAGAAAGTCGGACAATTGCGGATCCTGAGCGCTGCCCGGCCGGGCGATGAGATCATCGACCATGTCCAGCGCGCCCTGGTGGTGCACGATCATGCCCTCCAGAAACAGGCGGTCAAACTCAGACCCGTATGCGGCGGCGAGCGCGGCCATCTGGTTGGGCGACAGCATGCCCGGCATGAGCGGCGTGTCGCCGGGATCGGGCGCAACGGGCGCGGGGGTCTGGTGGCCGTGATGGGCGTGCTCGCCCGCGCCGCCATGGGCGCCGTGAGCGGGATGTGAGCCGTGTCCGGCATGATCGCTGTGATTGCTGTGGCGGGCCCCGTGACCGTCATGGCCGTGGTGCGCGGCGTGATCGGTGTGATCTTCAAGACCGGCATGCGCCCCATGATGATGGCCATGGGACAGATTCGGATCGTCCGCCGCCTGTCCGCGCTGCTCCAGCCAGGTGCGCATCATCTCCATTTCAGCAGCCTGGTTGGAGGCGATCCGCTCGCCCAGCCGGCGCACGCCGTCATGGGCGCCGCGCGTCTCCAGCAAAGCGACCATCTCCACCGCCTGGGCGTGGTGGACGATCATGTGCTGCATGAAGATGACGTCCGCCTCCACGAAGCTCGACCGGCTGAGCGCCACCGCTTCGTCCGCCGCAATTTCGCGCGAGGGCTGTCCCGGAGCGCCTGGCTGAAAGATCGGGGTCGCTTCACTGGGTGCGCACACAGCTGCAACGCCAGCCAGAAGCAGGAGAAGACGAACCATTTCAGAGGCCTCCCTCGGCATAATCCGGTCAGAGCGTGGGCGCCGCAACGCCTGAGGGCAAGCGCGAATCAGCACCCGTGTCTTCAGGCGATCGGCTTGAGCGCCTCATCGGGCGCCTTGCAGAACCGGTTGATATAGGTGCGGTGGCTGGGCAGGCGGGCGGCGGCGGCGGTGATCGCCGAGCGGACCTGGGCGAGCATGGCCCGGCCATCCACCTGGCGGTGATGGACCAGGGCTTCATAGCGTTCGGGCATGATCCCCTGCCCCATCAGCACGCTGATCCAGTTGGCGTTGAGGAAGAGTTCCAGCCCCGGCGAGACCAGCCGCCCGCAGCGCCGGAACTGCTCAATCCGGTAGGCCAGCGTCTCGGGGATCGCCATCTCGCGGCAATAGCGCCACAGCTCGCCGTCTTCGCGCTGATTGGCGTGGTAATGCAGGATCAGGAAGTCGCGGATCGGCTCCCATTCCTCGCGCACCAGCTTGTTGTACTCCATCTCGCTCCAGGGCTCGGGATCTCGGCCCGGGAACAGGGCCAGGAAGCGCACCACCCCGGTCTGGATGAGGTGCAGGGAGGTAGACTCCAGCGGCTCCATGAAGCCGGCGGACAGGCCGATCGCAACGCAGTTCTTGTTCCAGGCCTTGCGGCGGCGGCCCGTAACGAATTTGAGCAGGCGGGGTTCGGCCAGCAGCGCGCCGTCCAGGTGGCGCACCAGAGTGTCGGTCGCGTCTTGCTCGCTGATAAAGTGGCTGGCGTGGACATAGCCATTGCCGGTGCGGTGCTGGAGCGGGATGCGCCATTGCCAGCCAGCCTGACGCGCCGTGGACCGGGTGTAGGGCGTGAAATCATCCCCTGACGCAGATGGCGCAGCTACGGCGCGATCGCAGGGCAGCCAGTGGGTCCAGTCTTCATAGCCCGTTTTGAGCGCCTCCTCGATCAGGAGACCGCGAAACCCGGTGCAGTCTACGAAGAAGTCGCCGTCCACCGTCCGCCCGTCTGACAGGTCCAGACCCTGAATGCCGCCATCTCCGGGCCGCAACCGCACGTTCGACACCTTGCCTTCAAGACGCGTCACGCCGCGCCCCTCGGCGATGCGGCGCAGATATCGGCCATACAGGCTGGCGTCAAAGTGGAAGGCGTATTCCAGCGTCGACAGGGCGGCGCCCTGGTCGCCAGCCGGATGGGCGAATTTGTTCTCGCGCGCGGCCAGCCAGGCCAGCGAATAATCCTGAAGCGGCGTCTCGTCTCCGTTGGCGCGCGCTTCGAGATAATACTGATACAGCGGCACCCAGTCGAAATTGCGCCCATAGGCGCCGAACGGGTGGAAATAGGCGTGGCCGTCGCGCAGCCAGTTTACAAACTCGATGCCGAGCTTGAACGAGCCCTGGGTCGCCCGCATGAAATCGGCCTCGTCGATGCCGACGAACTGGTTGAAGGAGCGTATGGCCGGGATGGTCGCCTCGCCGACGCCGACAATGCCGATCTCTTCTGACTCCACCAGCACGATCTCGCAATCGCGGTGCAGCGCTGCGGAGGCCGCAGCCGCGGTCATCCAGCCGGCTGAGCCGCCGCCGACAATCACGAGTTTGCGGACGGGCGCGGGCGCGCTTGGACGGGCGTGTGTCATTGCGAAATCTCCCCTGCAGACCGGTCATACGATAGACGCACCGACCGGCGGCGCCAGTGACGCACTGCGAGAAGATTGCGCGCGGCAAGGCTTTCGTTGTTTCTCCATTGGAAAGGCGCGCTCATGCGCTACCCTGTGAGAAACCGGAAAAGCGACGGGAGGCTGCAGGATGTTCGCGTGGAAGCAAGGTGCGCGGGTTTTGTCAGGTCTGGCCATGCTGCTCGGCGCGGTGGTCCTGGCGGGAGGCGCGCTGACCCAGGAGCATGCGGACGGCCCTCTGGTCAAGACGGCGGCGCTGACCGGCGTCATCGGGCCGGCCAATACCGGCTATATCAGCCGCGCGATCAGAACCGCGCAGACCGAGGGCGCGGCTCTTCTGATCATCGAGATGGATACGCCCGGCGGGCTCGACACCGCGATGCGCGACATCAACCGCGCCATCATCGCCTCGGACGTGCCGGTGGCGGTGTTCGTCCACCCGTCGGGCGCGCGGGCCACCAGCGCGGGCGCCTACATCCTTTACGCCAGCCATATCGCCGGCATGGCGCCGGGCACCAGCATCGGCGCCGCCACGCCGGTGCAGATGGGCGGCGGGGAAGACCAGCCGGCCGCGCCGGGCGAGACGCCCGGATCGGGCGAAGACAGCGGTGAGGCTGCCGAGGGGGCGGCCAGCCGGGAGCGATCCGCCCCCTCCAATACGCAGGCCATGCGCAACAAGGTGGTCAATGATTCTGTCGCCTATATCCGCTCGCTCGCCGAAATGCGCGGGCGCAATGCCGACTGGGCCGAAGAGGCGGTGCGCGAGGGCGTCAGCGCGTCCTACTCCGAAGCTCTGGGCTTGGGCGTGGTGGAGATCGTCGCCGCCAGCCTCGAGGATTTCGCCGCGCAAGCCGATGGCCGCGAGGTGACGATGCGCGGCGGTGAGACCCTGGTGCTGGCGCTGGACGGCGCGCGCTTCGAGGCCGTCGACAAGACGGTTTCCGAAAACATTCTGGCGGTGATCACCGATCCCAACATCGCCTTCCTTCTGCTCAATCTCGGCTTTATCGGCCTTCTGGTGTCGTTCTATAACGGGCTCGAACCCGTGACCGCGATTGCGGGCGTGATCTTCATCATCGTCGGCTTCTACGCCCTCAACACCCTGCCGGTGAATTATGCCGGGGCGGCGCTGATCATACTGGGGCTGATCCTGCTGGTGGCCGAGGCCTTCCTCGCCTCCTCGGGCCTGCTGGCGCTCGGCGGGCTGGCCGCCTTCGCCATCGGCTCGCTCATGCTGATGGATACCGAGGTGGATGGCCTGCGCATCGACTGGCGCCTCATCGCCGTGACCACGGTCGCGCTGGCCGGCGCCACATTCCTGCTGGTCAGCTATGGCCTTGCGGCCCAGGCGCGCAAGGTGACCACAGGCGAAAAAGGCCTGATCGGCATGACCGGTCAGGTGATTTCATGGGAGGGCGCGGCCGGCTACGTCATGGTCGACGGCGAACGCTGGCGCGCCGTGTCACAGGACGCCCTCAAGGCGGGCGACGCGATCAAGGTGGTCAGCCTTGACGGGCTCACTTTGAAAGTCAGGCTGATCAAGTAAGTTTTTGACGGACAAGCCACCCCTCGAAAGGAGACTCGGCCATGGCCGAAATCGGCGTCAATATCGGGTTCTGGGTTGCGATCGTGGTGGTCGCATTCACCATCATATCGTCAGCGATCAAGATTCTGCGCGAGTATGAGCGCGCCGTGGTCTATACGCTCGGCCGATATACGGGCACGTCCGGGCCAGGCCTGATCATCCTGATCCCCTTCATCCAGCAAATGGTGCGCGTGGATATCCGCACCGTGGCCGAGGACGTGCCCAGCCAGGACGTGATCAGCCAGGACAACGTCTCGGTGAAGGTCAACGCGGTGATCTACTACCGGATCGTCGATGCGGCCCGCGCGATCAACCAGGTGGAGGATTTCCGGATGGCCACCAGCCAGCTGGCGCAGACGACGCTGCGCTCGGTGCTGGGCAAGCACGATCTCGACGAAATGCTGTCCGAGCGCGACAAGCTCAATGACGACATTCAGTCCATCCTGGACGCCCAGACCGAGGCCTGGGGCATCAAGGTGGCCAATGTGGAGATCAAGCATGTCGATCTCGACCCGTCCATGATCCGCGCCATCGCCAAACAGGCCGAGGCCGAACGCGAGCGGCGCGCCAAGATCATCTCGGCCGAAGGCGAACAGCAGGCAGCCACAAAGCTGGCCGAAGCCGCCCAGATCCTGGGCGGTCAGGACGGGGCGCTGCAGCTGCGCTATCTCAGCACTCTCACCGAGATCGGCGGCGACAACAACTCCACCATCATCTTCCCGATGCCGATTGATCTGCTGGCCCAGCTATCCGGCTTCACCAAGGACAAGGGCTAGTCGTCCGGTCTCTCGAACGTCCGGGCAAAGAAAAACCCCGGCCTGCACATCCGCAGGCCGGGGTTTTGTTTTGGCGGCTAATCAGCGCGTCAGAAACGCGTCGCCAGCACCGCCAGCATCAAGAGCGCCACGATATTGGTGATCTTGATCATCGGGTTCACAGCCGGACCGGCCGTGTCCTTGTAGGGATCGCCCACCGTATCGCCGGTCACCGCGGCTTTGTGGGCCTCGGAGCCCTTCCCGCCGTGATGGCCGTCCTCGATATACTTCTTGGCATTGTCCCACGCCCCGCCGCCTGACGTCATGGAGATGGCGACGAACAGGCCCGTGACGATCACGCCCAGCAGCATGGCGCCAACGGCGACGAGCGCATCGCCCTTGCCCGCTTCATTGAAGCCGAGCGCCCCGCCGCCAACGAACCAGATCACGGCGAACAGCACGATGGGTGACAGAACGGGCAGCATGGACGGCACGATCATTTCGCGGATCGCCGCCGTGGTCAGCATGTCCACGGCCCGGCCATAATCGGGCTTCTCCTCGCCGCGCATGATGCCCGGCTTCTCACGGAACTGACGGCGCACCTCCTCCACCACCGCCTGGGCGGCGCGGCCCACCGCGGTCATGGACATGCCCGCGAACAGGAAGGGCAGAAGACCGCCGAACAACAGGCCGACCACCACGTACGGGTTGGACAGGTCGAAGTTCAGATTGCCGGTATCGGCGAAGAACGGATAGCTCGACGGGTTGGAGGCGAAATACTTGATGTCCTCGGTATAGGCCGCAAACAGCACCAGCGCGCCCAGGCCCGCAGACCCGATGGCGTAGCCCTTGGTCACCGCCTTGGTGGTGTTGCCCACTGCGTCAAGCGCATCGGTGGTGTCGCGCACCTCGCCTTCGAGGCCGGCCATCTCCGCGATGCCGCCTGCATTGTCCGTCACCGGACCAAACGCATCCAGCGCGACAACCATGCCGGCCAGCGCCAGCATCGTGGTCACGGCGATGGCGATGCCGAACAGGCCCGCCAGATTGAACGTCACCAGAATGGCGATGATGATCACCAGGGCGGGCAGCGCCGTGGATTCCATCGATACCGCGAGACCCTGGATCACGTTTGTGCCGTGTCCGGACTCTGACGCCTTGGCCACCGACCTCACGGGCCGGTAATTGGTGCCGGTATAGTACTCCGTGATCCAGATGATCAGGCCGGTCACGGCCAGACCCACCACGCCGCACACGAACAGCGATCCGCCGCTCATGACCAGCCCGCTGCTGGCGGTGAAGGCCGTGTCAAAACCGATCAGGAAATGGGTCGCCAGCGCCACGCCGCCCAGCGAGAGCACCGCCGAGGCGATGAAGCCCTTGTACAGTGCGCCCATGACATTGGTGGAGCCTTTGGAGAGACGCACGAAGAACGCCCCGATGATCGAGGCGATGATGCACACCGCGCCGATGGCCAGCGGATAGACCATCATGGCGTCGAGGCCCGCATCGCCGCGGAAGAAGATGGACGCCAGCACCATGGTGGCGACCACCGTCACCGCATAGGTCTCGAACAGGTCAGCCGCCATGCCCGCGCAGTCGCCGACATTGTCGCCCACATTGTCCGCGATGGTGGCCGGGTTGCGCGGATCATCCTCGGGGATGCCCGCTTCCACCTTGCCCACCATGTCGCCGCCCACGTCAGCGCCCTTGGTGAAAATGCCCCCGCCCAGACGGGCGAAGATGGAGATGAGCGAGGCGCCAAAGCCCAGCGCCACAAGCCCGTCAATGATGGTGCGCTGGGTTTCGGAGGCGGCGAAGCCTTCGCCCCCCGTCAGCACCAGGAAGTAGACGGTCACGGACAAAAGCGCGAGGCCAGCCACGAGCATGCCCGTCACCGCGCCCGCGCGGAACGCCATGGACAGGCCTGCCTGAAGGGAGGTCTTGGAGGCTTCAGTGGTGCGCACATTGGCCCGCACCGAGACCAGCATGCCGATGAAACCGGCCGCGCCCGACAGAAGCGCGCCGATCAGGAAGCCGATCGCCACGACCAGGCCCAGCAGAAGCCAGACCAGGACGAAGATGACGACGCCCACAATGGCGATGGTGGTGTATTGCCGACGCAGATAGGCGTTGGCGCCTTCCTGAATGGCGGCGGCGATTTCCTGCATCCGCTCCGACCCCGGACTGGCCGCCAGGATCGAGCGCACCTGAATGACGCCGTATGCGATTGCGATAAAGCCGGCGGCGACCGCCAGCCAGAGCCAAAGATCATCCATAGCCATGTGATATTCCCCTTGAACGAGGCGTTGATTGTCA
Source organism: Hyphomonadaceae bacterium ML37 (assembly GCA_027627685.1). NCBI lineage: Bacteria > Pseudomonadati > Pseudomonadota > Alphaproteobacteria > Hyphomonadales > Hyphomonadaceae > Hyphomonadaceae bacterium ML37. The sequence continues at coordinate 1,660,608 of CP091241.1, read as the reverse complement.
TCTTGAACGCCGGCGGCACGTTGGAGACAGAATCAGTCGCGCCGTCAGGCCCTCCCCGATGGGCGGGACTATGGACCATGTCCGAGCGGACACGCAATACGAGGTTGACCGGGGGCTAACGGCCTGAAGAACCGCGCGTAACGACCGGCGCTCACTAAGGCCGCATGAGCCGGATGTCATCGCCTTCAAGCCCGATCGCGGTGACCTGACCGGGGCTATAGACCTGCGCCAGAGCCGTTCGGAACGCCGCTTCGGCGTCGCTGCGGTCCACGCTGTCATCGGGCAGCAGGCGGAACGGGCTGTGCTGGACGGCGCGCACCATGGCGTCCATCAGGAAATGTTCCCGCTCGCGAAAATCCAGCGCGGAGTATCCGCGCGCCAGGCAAACCCGGGGCGTGACGAAGGCATAGCCGGCCAGCCGGCCCTCCTCGGCCACAACCGGGGCCACCAGCTTGTTCACACCGGCAGCCTGATTCTCCGCGCAAGCCTCCTCATCCGCAAAAGCGGACGGCGCGGCGATCAGGGCGAGTGCAAGGGCGAAAACGGCAGCTTTCATGACGCCAGTATCCGCGCAGCCCGTCAAAAATGGGTGAATCCCGTTTTGGTCAGTGCGACCGGTTCACCCTCCCATGTCACGTGGAGATCGGGGGGACCTGCGGAGAACCGCCCCACCACTGTAAGGGCCAGTGGTTCAGCGGCCGCGCGCAGCGCCTCCAGCTCCGGCGGCGCCACCGCCAGCGCCAACTCGTAATCATCCCCACCTGCCGCGAGCTCGAGGCGGGCCTGCTTGGCGTCCGGCTGATCCTCCAGCCAGGCCAAAGCGGCGGGAGAGAGCGGGATGTCCTCCAGCGCCAGCGTCAAGCTCAGACGGCTCTCCTGCGCGATATGCTCGAAGTCCGCGAGCAAACCGTCACTCACATCAATGGCGCCATGGGCGTGCTGTCGGATCGCCGCCACCAGCGACAGCCTCGGCTCGGGACGGGTGAAACGCTGCGCCAGATAATCCTCATGCGGCGCATCGAGCCGCTCGCGTGTTCCGAGGCGGGCCTGCAGGCCCAGCCAGGCGTCTCCAATGGTCCCGGTCACCACGGCCAGATCGCCCGCCTGCGCGCCCCTGCGCCGCACGGCCGAACCAATTGGAAGCTCGCCAAATGCCGTGATGGTGATCATCCAGGGACCCAGCGACGCCGTCGTGTCGCCGCCTATAAGATGCACGCCGAACAGGGCCTGCTCGGCGGCGAGGCCATCGGCGAACCGTTCACGCAAGGCATCATCCGCGCCATCGGGCCAAGACACATTCAGCATGTAGGCCCGCGCGCGCGCGCCCATGGCGGCGAGGTCGGACAGATTGACGCGCAGCGCTTTGGCGGCGACCAGGGCCGGGTCTTCATCGGCGGGGAAATGCACGCCGCTGATCAGGGTGTCCGACGTGACGGCAAGCTCATGGCCCGGCGCGGGCGCGATGACCGCGCCATCGTCCTTGAGGCCGGCGGCGCCGGGACATCCGGCGCTCAGCGGCGCGAGGCGCCGCGCGATATAGTCAAACTCGCCGCCGCCGCTCACGCGTCCGCCGGGCGCAAGGTGCGCGCCAGCGAGTCCAGAGCGCCATTCACCACGCCGGGCTCCGTGCCTTCGAAGAAGGCATGGGCCACGTCGACATATTCGTTGATGACAACGGAAGACGGCACGTCGTGGCGGGCCAGCAGCTCAAACCCGCCCGCCCGCAGGATCGCGCGCAAGGTGGCGTCGAGGCGGGACAGACGCCAGCCTTCCTTGAGGGTGCCGGAGATGTGGCCGTCCACCTCGTCCTGGCGCTCGACGATGCCGATGAGGAGGTTTTCAAAGAAGTCTTCATCGACTTCCAGATACTCGCCCGGCTCGCCGTCATGACCAAAGCGGTGATCGCGGAACTGGCGCACGACAGTGCTGGCGCCCTGCCCGCTGATCTCCATCTGGTACAGCGCCTGAACTGCGCTCAGCCGCGCCGCGCGGCGCTGGCGGGCGCGGGTGTCCGACCGGCTGGCGGCGTCGGTGGTCATTGCGGCGAGAACTTCTGCTTGAGCGCAGACATTGCAAGCGCGGCTTCAGCCGCGTCCTTGCCCTTGTTCTTCTGGTCCACATGGGCGCGATCGCGGGCCTGGCGGATATTCTCCACCGTCAAAACGCCATAGCCCAGCGCCACGCCGGACAGGCTGAGATCCATAAGGCCGCGCGCGCTTTCACCGCACACGTAATCATAATGGCTGGTCTCGCCACGGATCACGCAGCCCAGCGCCACATAGGCGTCATAGGGCTCGTCACCGAGCCACGACATGGCGATGGCGCCGGGAATCTCGAACGCGCCGGGCACCATGATGGTGTCATGAGACGCGCCGGCGGCGTCCAGCGCGGCGCGCGCGCCCTCCAGCAGCTGTTCGGTGATGTCTTCATAGAACGGCGCGGCCACGATCAGGACGCGGGGAGTGTCAGTCATGGCGGGCTCCTTCAAGATCGCGCTGTTCAACGACCTGCAGGCCGTATCCGTCAAGTCCGACGATGGTTTGCGGCGCAGTGGTCAGAAGGATCATCTGCCGCACTCCGAGATCCAGCAGGATCTGCGCGCCCACGCCATATTCGCGCAGCCGCCGCGCCTCGCGCTGATCAGGCGCGTCGGCGGGCGCGGCGCCGAAACGTTCTGTAATCGCCGAGCGGTGGGTCTCGCGGATGAACACCATGACGCTCGGGCCGTCATGAGCTTCCAGCGCGGCGATGCTTTCTTCGACGAGGCCACTGCGGCCGCCCACGGCGCCCAGAACATCCTCGGCGAAGCTGACCTTGTGCATGCGCACCAGAACCGGCTGGTCGGCGCGCATTTCACCGCGCGAGATCGCCACGTGCTCCACATCATCGACGAGGGAGCGGAAGACCGTCAGGCGGAACGGCCCGCCCCAGCGCGTTGTGACTTCGGTGTCGAGCCGGCGCTCGACAAAGCGGTCATGCTGGCGGCGATAGGCGATGAGGTCGGCGATGGCGCCGATCTTGAGGCCGTGAAACTGGGCGAACGCCACCAGATCGGGCAGGCGCGCCATGGTGCCGTCTTCATTCATGATCTCGCAGATCACGCCGGACGGGTTGCAGCCTGCGAGGCGGGCTATGTCGACCGCCGCCTCGGTATGCCCTGCCCGCACCAGCACGCCGCCGTCGCGCGCCACCAGCGGAAACACGTGGCCGGGCGACACGATGTCTTCAGCGTCCCTGGCCGGATTGACCGCCGTGGCGATGGTCAGGGCGCGGTCATGGGCCGAGATACCCGTCGAGACGCCCTCGCGCGCTTCGATCGACACAGTGAAATTGGTGGTGTGGCGAGGCTGGTTGCGCGCGCTCATCAGCGGCAGCTTGAGTTGGTCGGCCCTTGCCCTGGTGAGCGTCAGGCAGATCAGGCCGCGGCCATGCTTAGCCATGAAATTGACCGCTTCAGGCCCGGCGAACTGGGCCGGGATGACGAGATCGCCCTCATTCTCCCGGTCCTCGGCATCCACCAGGATGAACATGCGCCCCTGGCGCGCATCCTCGATGATGTCGGTGATGGGCGATAGCGGCGATGATGCGGACAGCTCGCTCACGACACATTTCCTGACGGGCGGAATTCAATCAGGCGAGCGGCGTAGCGCGCCATCACATCGACCTCAAGGTTCACATGCGCTCCCTTCTGCAGGCGGGACAGGGTAGTGACCTGAGAAGTGTGCGGAATAATCATGAGATCGAAGGCTGCACCGTCGACGGCGTTGACCGTCAGCGAGACGCCATCCACGGCGATGGAGCCCTTCTCCGCGATGAAACCCGCCACAGCCTCGGGCGCAGCGATACGCAGGCGCATCCAGCCATCCTCGTCGGTACGCTCGAGCACCTCGCCCACCCCGTCCACATGGCCCTGGACGATATGTCCGCCCAGCTCGTCGCCCATTTTCAGGGCGCGCTCGAGATTGATCTTTGTCCCGGCCTGCCAGCCGCCCAGTGTGGTGCGGGCCAGGGTCTCCGGCGAGATCTCCACCACGTGGCGCGCGCCGGCGCCGTGTGGCTCCACCGACACCACGGTCAGGCAGGCGCCGTCATGGCTGATCGAAGCGCCAAGCGCGATCCCGTCCGGCGCATAGGCGCTGGCGATGGTCGCGCGGCGCACCGGGCCATCCTCAAGGGCGACGACGCGCCCGATCTCGGTGACGATCCCGGTGAACATCGCTCAATCGCGCTCCCACGTTTCCCATGTATCCGCGCCGCATTCGCGCAGATGTGTGCGGCGGAACATGGGGGCGCCGTCCAGCGTCTCAAGGCCGAGCGCCGCTATCGCTGGCAGTCCGTCGCCACCCAGAAGCACCGGCGCGCGGAACCATTCGATACGCTCCACGATCCCGGCCTGGATCGCGGACGCAGCCACACGGCCGCCCGCCTCAATGAACACACTGGACGAGCTTTCTGCCACAAACCATTCCAGAACATAGGCAATATCAACTCCGGACTGGACCATGCTCCGCTGGATACAGCGTGCGCCAGCCGCTTCCAGCTCCCTGATCGCCGCCGCCGGCGCGGCCTCGCCATGGAAAATGACAGCCGATCCCTGCGTCAGCAAAGCGCAGTCCGGCGGCGTGCGCAGATGTGTGTCGAGCACCGCGCGCAACGGCTGACGCGCCGCAAGCGTGCCGCCGGGCCGGGCGGTCATCTGCGGATTGTCGGCGAGAATTGTCCCTACCCCGGTCAACACTACGTCGTGGTCCGCGCGCAGCTGATGCACGGCCTCGCGCGCCTGAGGCCCGGTGATCCATTTGGATTGGCCGCTGGACAGAGCGATCCGGGCGTCCAAGCTGGTGGCGAGCTTCAGCGTGACGCGCACGGGCGCGTTCATGCGCTGTCCTCGTCCCGGGACTCGTCCGGCGCAGCCGCATCAGAGGCCGGAGCCTCCTTGCCCATCAGGCGCTCACCCTTGATGAAGGTGGCGAAATCCTCGACTTCGCGGAAGTCTTTGTAGACCGAGGCGTAGCGCACATAGGCCACGGTATCGAGGGCGCGCAGCCCGTCCATGACCAGCCGGCCGATCTGCTTGGACGGCACATCCGGATCGCCGCCGCTTTCCAGCCGGCGGACAATGCCTGAGATCATCTGCTCGATCCGGTCGCGGTCAATGGAGCGCTTCTGGGTGGCCAGCAGCACCGATTTCATCAGCTTGTCGCGCTCGAACGCCTCGCGCTTTCCGTCGGACTTGATCACGTGCAGATCGCGCAGCTGCACCCGCTCGAACGTGGTAAAGCGTGCGCCGCAGGACGGGCACTGGCGCCGGCGGCGGATGGACCCGCCATCCTCCGCCGGACGCGAATCCTTCACCTGGGTGTCATGATGACCGCAAAACGGGCAGCGCACGGATCAGCCTCCGCTCTCAACCCAGCTCGGGATAGATCGGGAAGCGCCGGCACAGGGCGATCACCTCGTCACGCACGCGCGCTTCGACGGCGGCGTCACCGTCATTGGAGGCGCTCAGAGCGTCAAGCACTTCGGCCATCATCTCGCCGATGCGGCGGAACTCCGCCGCGCCAAAGCCGCGCGTCGTGCCGGCGGGCGAGCCGATTCGCAGACCTGAGGTCACGGTGGGCTTGGCCGGGTCGAACGGCACGCCGTTTTTGTTGCAGGTGATGTGGGCGCGCTCCAGCGCAGCTTCGGAGATATCGCCGGTCAGCGATTTGGGCCGCAGATCGACCAGCACGAGATGGCTGTCCGTCCCGCCTGAGACCAGAGCAAAACCGGCCTCGGTCAGCGCGCCGCCCATGGCGCGGCAGTTGTCGATGACGTCGCGGGCATAGGCTTTGAACTCAGGGCGCAGCGCCTCGCCGAACGCCACCGCCTTGGCGGCGATGACATGCATGAGCGGCCCGCCCTGCATGCCCGGGAAGACGGCCGAGTTGAACTTTTTGCCGAGATCCAGGTCATTGGACAGGATCATGCCGCCGCGCGGGCCGCGCAGGGTCTTGTGGGTGGTCGTGGTGCACACATGGGCGTGCTCAAGCGGGCTTGGATAGGCGCCGCCCGCGACCAGACCGGCGAAGTGGGCCATGTCCACCAGCAGGTAGGCGCCGACCTCGTCGGCGATCTCGCGGAAGGCCTTGAAGTCGATGATGCGCGGATAGGCCGAGCCGCCCGCAATGATCATCTGGGGCCGCACCTGGCGGGCCGTCTCGCGCAGGGCGTCGTAGTCGATCAGCGCATTGTCCTCGCGCACGCCATAGGCATGGGCTTCAAACCACTTGCCGGACATGTTCGGACGCGCGCCATGGGTCAAATGACCGCCGGCTGCCAGATCCAGGCCCAGAATCTTGTCGCCGGGCTTCAGCAGCGCCAGAAACACCGCCTGATTGGCCTGGCTGCCCGAATTGGGCTGCACGTTCACGTAAGCGCAGTTGAACAGCTGTTTGGCGCGCGAGATTGCCAGCTCTTCGGCGATGTCGACAAACTCACAGCCGCCATAATAGCGCTTGCCCGGATAGCCCTCGGCATACTTGTTGGTCAGCGGCGAACCCTGCGCCTCAAGGACCGCACGGCTGACAATGTTCTCTGACGCAATCAGCTCGACCTGCTCTTGCTGGCGGCGAATCTCGCGCGAAATCGCATCGGCGAGCTCGGGATCAGCGGCGTTCAGAGGCGTGGTGAAAAACGAGGTCGTTGTATCGCTCGCGTGCGCGTCAGCCATGGGAGGTTCCTTCTAGAGCAACACTGTGTCGCGGGTAGTCATAGGCCGCGCGCAGGCGCCCGACAACCATGGCGGACGCGATGACGCACATGAGCACCTTAATGCTGGGTTGCATGCGTTACTCAATATAGCTGAGGCGCAAGTAATCTCTCTGTGAATATAATCACCAGATTACTTGCCCTGAGGCCTCTGGAGAATTATACAGCGAGTGGATCGCAGCGATTCCCCTCGCTTATCCCTGTCTCAGAAAAAGGATCCTCCCAGTGAGCGAAGACACATTCCCCGCCGTCGACAATGAAGAGCTGATGCGGATGACGACCGACATTGTGGCGTCTTTCCTGACCCACAATTCGGTGCCCGCCGAAAGCGTGCCCGAGATGATCAAGTCGGTTCACGCCACCATGAAAGAAATTTCCGGCGGCGAAGCCAAGCCCGAGCCGAAGGCGAAGCCCGCTGTTCCGATCTCGAAGTCTGTCACTGACGACTACATCGTCTGCCTGGAAGACGGCAAGAAGCTCAAGATGCTCAAGCGCTACCTGCGCTCGCAGTATGATATGAGCCCGGACGATTATCGCCGCAAATGGGGTCTGCCGGCCGATTATCCGATGGTCGCGCCGAACTACTCCAAGCGCCGGTCCGAATTCGCCAAGGAAATCGGTCTGGGCCGCGGCGGCCGCAAGAAGTAACGCCAGATCCTATCTGGTTCAGACGATGACGCCCCGGCCGCCGCACCGGGGCGTTTTTTTTGGGTCTGCGCTTTGAGCAAGGGCCAGGCGGCGCAGCAGCTTGCGCAAAGCGACCCGTTCCAGATCGCCGCGTGACGCGCCGGCGGGGCCGGAAATCACCACTTCCTCGCCGGTCGCCACATCGACGGCCGCGACGCGCGTGCTTTGTCCAAGCGTGGTGAATTCGAAGATCACTTCACGGCCGCCGGAACGCCCGCGGGCCGCCATCAGGCCACTTTGACCCCGGCGTGGCGCGCATAGACATCGCGCAACGCCTCAACCAGCGCATCCAGCATCGCATCATCGTGCATGGGGGTCGGCGTGAAGCGCATGCGCTCCCCGCCCCGCGGGACGGTGGGATAGTTGATGGGCTGGACGTAGATGCCGTGATCTTCCAGCAGCGCGTCGGTCATGCGCTTGCACAGCACCGGATCGCCGACATGCACCGGCACGATATGGGTCTCATTGGCCATGACCGGGATGCCGGCGTCGGACAGACGGCGCTTCAGCTGCGCAGCGCGTTCCTGGTGCGCCTCGCGCAGGCGATAGGCGCTCTTGAGATATTCCACGCTCGCCCGGGCGCCCGCCGCAATGGCCGGCGCCAGCGAGGTGGTGAAGATGAAGCCGGGCGCCATGGAGCGCACGGCGTCGATGATCACCGAGTCCGCCGCGATATAGCCGCCCATCAGGCCGAACGCCTTGCCCAGCGTGCCCTCGATGATGTCAAAGCGGTCGAGCAGGCCGTCGCGCTCGGCGATGCCGCCTCCGCGCAGGCCGTAGAGGCCGACCGCGTGCACTTCATCGAGATAGGTGAGCGCATTGTATTTGTCGGCCAGATCACAGACCGCTTCGAGCGGGCCGATATCGCCGTCCATGGAATAGACCGACTCAAGAGCGATCAATTTCGGGGCATCGGCCGGGGCGGCCTTAAGCAGCGCTTCGAGATGCGCGACATCATTGTGACGCCAGACATGCTTCTCGCACCCCGACTGGCGCACGCCCTCGATCATGGAGGCGTGGTTGAGCGCGTCAGAGAACATGATCAGCCCGGGCAAGATCTTGCCCAGGGTGGAGAGCGTCGCCTGGTTGGAGATATAGCCGGAGGTGAAAAGGAGCGCTGATTCCTTATGGTGCAGATCGGCCAGCGATTGCTCCAGTTCGACATGGTAATTTGTCGTGCCCGAGATATTGCGCGTGCCGCCCGCGCCAGCGCCGACATCGTCGATGGCCTGCTTCATGGCGCCGGTGACGCACGGGCTCTGGCCCATGCCAAGATAATCGTTCGAGCACCACACCACCACGTCGCGCACATCGCCCTCGGGCGTGCGCCAGTGCGCGCGCGGGAATTGTCCGCGCACCCGGCGCAGATTAGCGAAGACCCGGTAACGGCCCTCGGCGCGAACCCGTGCGACAGAGGCTTTGAAGGCGTTGCGATAATCCATCGGGTCTGCGCCATGCCCGCAAGGGGAATGGCGGCTCTCCTTTGCTGACCTCAACTGTCCGGAAAATGACATAATCCGGACAGCGCGTCCTGCCTTCAAGCAGGGGCGTAATGTCGCGCTTTCTATTTGAAAACGCCTCGCAAACGCATTCCGCTCAGAGCAGATTCTCGCCTGCGATCATTTTGATCACGCCGGAAAAATCAAGCCGGTCGCCGCCCATATCCACAAAGCGCTGATAAATCTCGGCTGCATGGGCCCCCAGCGGCGTGTGGGCGTCAGCTGTGCGCGCCGCTTCCATGGCGAGCATCAGATCCTTGAGCATCATCGGCGCGGCGAAGCCGGGCTGGTAGTCCCGGTTCGACGGCGCGGCCGGCACGATGCCCGGCACCGGGCAATAGCTGGTGAGCGACCAGTTCTGGCCCGACGATCTGGAGGCGATATCAAAGAAGCTCTGCGGATCAAGGCCCAGGCGGATCGCCATGTTCATGGCTTCGCACGTGCCGATCATATGAATGGCCAGCAGCATGTTGTTGCAGATCTTGGCCGCCTGCCCGGCTCCGGCGTCCCCGGCGCGGATCACCGCCTTGCCCATATCGCCCAGATAGGGTTCGGCTTTCGCGAAGGCCGCTTCCGGCCCGCCAACCATGAAGGTCAGCGTACCGGCATCCGCCGCAGCCATGCCGCCGGAGACCGGCGCGTCGACAAAGGCGAAGCCTTGTGCAGTGGCGATCTTGCCCACGTCGGCCGCGCTTTCCACGTCGATGGTGGAGCAGTCCATCAGGACCGCCTTCGCGGAGGCATGGGCCAATACGCCGTCTTCGCCAGTATAGACCTTGCGCACATGCTGACCGGCGGGAAGCATGGTCACCACCGCGTCGGCCCCCGACACCGCCTCGGCCAGCGAGCCGGTCGGATGGGCGCCTTTGGTGGCCAGATGCGCCACCGCGGCCGGATTAAGGTCAAAGGCGCGCACGCGGTGGCCCGCCTTGACCAGGTTGGAGGCCATGCCGCCACCCATATTGCCAAGCCCGATAAACGCGATCTCCGCCATGGCGGTCTCCCTGGTCAGCGTGGCGGGTGTTCTAACGCAGCGCGCGGATTTGTCGACCGGCTCAGGACACGAAGACAATGTCCGGCGCCGGACGATGCGCTGCATCCACATTCAGCAACATCGCCTCGGCCGCGCGCAGAAACGCCTTGGCCACTGGCCCGTCGCCGCTGGCCACCAGACGCCCGGCGTCCGACGCTTCGCGCAGTTCGGGATGCAGCGGGATTTCACCCAGGAAGGGCGCGCCGATCAGCTCGGCTTCGGCGCGCGCGCCGCCGCGCCCGAATATCTCGGTGCCCTCGCCGCAATGGGGGCAAAGGAAGAAGCTCATATTCTCGATGATCCCGAGAATCGGAATCTCGGTGCGGTCAAACAGCGCCACCGCCTTGCGCGCATCATCCAGCGCCAGCGTCTGGGGCGTGGAGACGATCACCACGCCGGAAATGGGCGTACCTTGCGCGATCGCGAGCTGGGCGTCGCCCGTGCCCGGCGGCATGTCGATGATCAGGACGTCGAGATCGCCCCAGTCCACCTCGTTGAGGAATTGCCGGATCGCGCCGGTCACCATGGGGCCGCGCCAGACGACGGGATCGCGTTCGCCCACCAGAAATCCCATGGAGACCAGCTTCACGCCATGCGCCTCCAGCGGCTGGATGCCGGCATCGGTCTTGCGCAGGCCCGGGGCGTCGGACAGGCCGAAGATGCGTGGCGCGCTGGGGCCATAGATATCGGCGTCCATCAGCCCGGTCTTGAGCCCCAGCTTGACGCAGGCGCCGGCCAGATTGGCCGCCACCGTGGACTTGCCCACACCGCCCTTGCCCGACGCCACGGCGATGATGCGCCGGGCCGGGGCGCGCGCCGGGGTAGGGGCCGCTTTGGGTTTGGCTTTCGGGCCAGCGGACAACTGGGTCTCGATGATCACCCGCGTGCGCGTGACGCCGTCCCGGCCCTCCAGGGCGGACGCCACAGCGGCGCGCAGGGCGTTGATGTCTTCGCCCTGAGGCCCGGGCCGCAGGACGATGGTGGCCACGCCGTCACGCAGGTCGAGACCGCCGACGCGGTCTGCAGCGCCCAGCGTAGCGCCGGTCGCCGGGTCGATGACGTCACTCAGGGCTTTGGACAGGGCGTCGGTCATGGGCGTGAGATAAGCCTGCAGCACGCGTGGGGGAAGCGCAGAGACGCGTTTGGCTGCAGACGCGGCGCGGAGCGCGCCGTCCCGGCCTTAAATCTTCGTCATTGTATGGAAATATTCGGGCCAAACACGGTGCGCCGGCTGCAGGCGCAAACCGGCTCGCCCGATTGGAGATTCGCGCACGCGCCCATGTCCGGACCTTTATTAAAACCAGAGTGCGGCGCGGCCGCCTTTCCATTCTGTAACTGGCGAATCCGGGGGCCGCAGGGAATGCACTTCCGCCTTGCCGCGCTGCATCATCAGGCGGCAAACGCCTTATTGGGGAGACTACAGGACATGAAACATCTATTCGCCGCCGCGGCAGCGTGCGGCCTGCTGGCGGCCGCCGCCGGCGCCCAGCCCATCAGTGTCGAGGACATCGCCCGCGTCCCGAACATCCAGTCCGCCTCGCTCAGCGCTGACGGCAGCACGCTCGCCGCCATCATCGCCGCGCCCGGCAGCAATAACGAAGACACGGCGCTGGCGACCTGGGATCTTGATGCGCCCGAGACCGGCCCGATCATCACGCCCAGCGGCGACCGGATGAAATTCATCGCCGCCTTCGCGCTGAAGGCCGAGCGCGTGCTGGTCTTCGGACGGCAGGAATTTACCGGCGCGCTTGAAGGCTGCGGCGAAGGCCGCACCACGGGCACGACCCGCACCTTCCTGTTCCGCCCCTACCTGACCGATGTGAGCCATTCGCGATTTGACGAGGCGTTCGCCGGCTCCTCCCGGCGCCTCGGCGTCAGCCCGCAGGTCCAGCGCTGCCTTGAAATTGCAGGCTCGGCGTCCTTGCTGAGCACCCTTCCGCTGGATCCCGAAAACGTGCTGATCCAGCGAATCAACTCGCTCACGCTGGCGGCCGACATCTATCGCTACAATTTGCGCACCGGCGCGACCGAGCTGACGCTGCGCACGTCCGGCGGCGCGTCGCCCGGCCTGTTCAACCCGCGCACCGGCGCGCCGATGACCCAGGTTCAGTTCCAGGGCATTGACGGCGGCGACTATGAACAGCGCATCCTGATCGCCGACCCGCAAACCGGCGCGTTCGAGATCCATGACGCGCTGACCACACGCATCTCCGACCGGTATAACGTCAACATCACAGGCTATGACGAGGCCAGCGGCCGGTTCTACGTCACCACCGACCTGTTTTCCGATCTGGCGGCGATCTACTGGTATGACCCAGTCGCGCGGCAGTTCAGTGACGAGCCGATCCTGGCGCATCCCGACTTCAGCGCTCTGGGGGTGGTGCTCGGAACCCGCCCCGGCGACTTCAACCAGCTGCTCGGCTTCGCCTATTCGGGACCGCGCAACGAGATTTTTTGGATCGATCCGGAAATGCGGGCCATCCAGGAAGGGCTTGAAGCCGCGTTCCCCGGTCAGCACGTGACCATCGAAGACTACAATGATGGCCGCACCCGCGTCCTGTTCACCACCGAAAGCGCACAGCATGCGCCCGCCTATCACCTCCTGCACGAGCGCAGCCGGGTGCAGACGCTGGGCGTGTCGCGCCCGTGGATCAGCCCGGAACAGTTGGGCGAGCAGCGCTTTGTCAGCTACACCGCCCGCGACGGGCTGGAGATTCCGGCGATCCTTGACCTGCCGCCGGGCTGGACCGAGGGCGACGCCCCCCTGCCCGCCATCGTCATGCCCCATGGCGGACCCTGGGTGCGCGACTATACCGGCTGGGACACGTCGGGCTGGACGCAGTTCCTGACCTCGCGCGGCTATGCCGTGCTGCGCCCGAACTTCCGCGGCTCCACCGGTCATGGCCGGGCGCTCTGGCTGGCCGGTGACGCCCAGTGGGGCCTGACCATGCAGGACGACAAGGATGACGGCATGGCCTGGCTGGTCGAGCAGGGCATCGCCGACGCGGACCGTCTCGCCATCTTCGGCTATTCCTATGGCGGGTTCGCCGCCGCCGCCGCCGTGGTGCGCGACGATGCGCCCTATCAATGCGCCATCGCCGGGGCGCCGGTGACCAATCTCGCCCGGCTGGGCAATACCTGGAGCGAGAACCGCATCCAGCGCCTGCGCCAGGGCCAGACCGTGACCGGGCTTGATCCGGCGCGCAACACCAGCGACGCCCGCCTGCCGGTTCTGGTGTTCCACGGCGACCGGGACGTGCGCGTGCCGCTGTTCCACGGAACGGACTTCTACAACGCCGTGCGTGGCCAGGTGGAAGCGCGCATGGTGGTCATCCCCGACATGCCCCACCAGATGCCGTGGTATCCCTCGCATTACCGGGTGATGATGCCCGAGATCGAGCAATTCCTCTCCGGTCCCTGCGGCATGTAAACGCGCTGCGCCGCGGCATGCGGGTCCGGATCAAACCGGGCCCGCATGCCCGGCCACAGGCGCCGGGTCAGCAAGCCCCTGAATGCAAACTGCAGCCGCGTGCGCACGCGCGGCTTGATCGCGCTTCACAAAGGCGGCTAAACCGGTCAGTGGAGACGTGGCCGAGTGGTCGAAGGCGCTCCCCTGCTAAGGGAGTATACCTCAAAAGGGTATCGTGGGTTCGAATCCCATCGTCTCCGCCACTTTTTGGCATTAAGATATTGATTTATATTTGATAGTTTAAGTCCCTCCCACTGATTCAATCCCTTCGCCTGTGACAGCCCGGGCATCCCGGGACACTGGTTTACCAAGCACGGCTCGCGACCGCGGAGCGCCGCGATCCGCCAAGCTTGCTGGCGTATTCAATTTTAATTATCTTGATTACAAGCTTGCAGGAAAGCGCGCATGATGTCCCGCACCACCACCATGACGGTCCGCGTAAGCGGCGCGCTCAGCGAATTCGTCGCCAGCAATGTCGGCGAAGACGGCGCTTACGAGAACGTCAGCGAATACATCCGCGACCTGATCCGCCGCGACAAGGAGCGCGCAGATCGCGCGGCTTTTGATCGTCTGAAGGCCGAACTGAACCAAGCCTTCGCTGCGTCCGAGGACAGCTACACGCCCCTGACGGCCGCCGAGGTGATCGCCCGCAACCGGACCTGATCCTGTGGCCGTCCGCATCCAGGAGGCGGCCTCGATCCGCCTAGACGAGATTTACCGCTACACCCGCAAGCGGTGGGGCGAGGCGCAGGCCGATCGCTACATCACCGGGCTGTTCGCCGCCTTCGAGCAGATTGAGACGCGTGGCGTCATATCGAGGCCCGTGCCGGCCGAGTTCGCGGTGGAGGGGTATGTTTTTCGCTACGAGCGCCATTTCGTGTACTGGCGCCGGCTTGGCAATGGCGATATCGGCATCGTCACCATCCTGCACGCGCGCATTCATCAGATGGCGTGGTTCAAGGACGACGATCTCTCATAAGCCATTGAAACCCGTGTTATCGGCCAGGACCGGCCGGGGTGCGCGTGGTGGAGATGGCTGGCAGGGCCTCCCCTCTACGACACCCACAATGCCAGGGCATTCACGACCGTCTCCGCCTTCAGACCCCGCGCCGGTTGATCATTTGCATCGCCAGATACAGCACCGCGCCCGCCAACAGGAATGCGCCCGTGATCGCCATGGAGCGCAGGGGCACTTGGCTTAACAGCACCAGCGAGCCCAGCACCGCCAGCACGGGAATCGTCCAGCCCAGCGGCAGGCGCATGGGGCGGTCGGTCTCCGCCGGGATCGCCCTCACGCGCGGCATGGCCAGGATGCAGCCGACATAGATGATCACGCGCACGAACGCGCTCATCGCCGCCAGCGCAAAGAAATCCCCGACAATCGCCAGAATGGCCGCCAGCACGGCGAAGAAGGCGATGGAGTTGACCGGGACATGGGTGCGCGGGTCGACCTTGCCGAACCAGTGCGGCAGCGTCTTTTCCAGCGCCAGCGCATAGGTCAGGCGCGGCGTGGTCACCACCGTGCCGGTGGCGTTGCCGCCCACCGAGACGATGACGCCCAGCGTGATGAAAAGCGCGCCTGCGGGGCCGAACAGGATCGACCCGGCATCCACCAGGGCGCGCTGGGAATTGGCGAGATCGGGCACCACCGCCACGCACACGATCTGGATCACCACATAGAGCAAGGCCACCACGGCCAGTGCGCCGAACAGGCCCAGCGGCATGGCCCGGCCCGGCTCGCGCGTCTCGCCCGCCGGGATCACGGCGGATTCCCAGCCCACAAAGGCGTAGATGACCAGCAGGATCGCCGCGCTCCATTGCGCGCTCTCAGGGAAGCCCAGCGAGTTGTCCGGAAAGAGCGACGGGTTGATGTGGAACAGGCCCACCATCGCAATGGCCAGCAGCGGCAGGAATTTGAGAATGGTCAGCAGGCCCATGGCGCGCATGGCCGGTCTGGCGCCCGCCATATTTATTCCCGCCAGCACGGCGATGATGGCGAGGATGGTGAGGATGCGCAAAGGCCCGTCGCTCAGCGCCGGCACGAAGAAGGCGATGGACGCCACCATCAGGTTCACATTGGCGGCGAACGCCGTGATGCGGGTGGCGTAGACGGCGAGACCCGTTTCGAACCCGGCGAACTTGCCAAACGCCGTGCGCATGTAGAGCACCGGCCCGCCTGTGGAATTGAACCGGCTGGCGAGCTCGGCATAGCAGGCCACGATCAGACCCAGCAGAATGGCGCAAACCACATAGACCAGCGGGCTCCACGCCCCCATCAGCGCCGCTGCGCCGCCGGGCACGGCGAAAATCCCCGCCCCGATCATGCCGTTCACGGCCAGGAGCCAGATGCCCCGGGCCGTGATCTGGCGCTCCAGCTGTTCTTCGCCCGCCATGCCCTCACCCCTCACATTGTCAGGGGCTCAGACTTGTCTGCTGCGCGGCGATAGGCAAGCCCGCCGGGCGAGGCGCGACTTCAGCGCCGGATGAGGCGCAGGAGCAATAGCAGGATGATCGCGCCGATGGTGGCGTGAATGATGGACCCGACAATACCGGCGCCGATGGAGACACCCAGTTGCGGCAGCAGCAGGCCGGCGAGCAGAGCGCCGACAATGCCCACCACGATATTGCCGATCAGGCCGAAGCCATAACCCTTCACGAGAACCCCGGCGAGCCAGCCGGCGATGGCGCCGACCAACAGGATGATAAGGAGACTTTCAAGCGTCATATCGGGTCCTTCCAAGGACTTTGACCCCGGACAATCGTCGGCCTGTCACCGGTCTGGAAGACGCGGCGGCAGGCGGCGCAAGCCCGGAAAGGCTGGCGGCGATTGAATGGAATGCAGGGTTTCGGATCCGGACCTTGGCGCATGTTTGCGCCTTCGGACGGATCGAAAGACTTTATAGCATGCTGAACAAGCTATTGATAGCGTCAATATAAAGGATGGCGCCGGAATGACTCGGAGCTGCTTGCTACCTTGATGCCTGAATGGTGCTGCGCGATTTGGCGCCGGAGGCATTGTCTTTCGGATACGGGCGTTTGCGCTCTGAAAAATACGAGCTTGCACAAGCGGCGCGGAGAATTCACGCTCAATTTTTGTTCCGGCGCACCCAGCTTGCGCCCCTTCAAGAAGGAGACGTCAGATGATCCGATCCTTGATCTTGACTGCAATGCTTGTGCTGTCAGGCCTCACCGGAGCCGCCCATGGCCAGCCCACGCCCACCCAGCCGGGCGCCCAGATCCAGGCCGTCCAGCCCCCGGCCCGCGCCATCACGCACCGCGTGTCCTTTGTGGCGCCCCGGCAGATATCCTGCGTGACCCCGTCGAACATCAATGCCGCCGCGCCCAGCTGTGCGCCGGAAGGGAGTGCCTACTGCCCGGCGCGGGTGGAGTGGCGCGTGCCAGGGCGGGCGCAGGTACAGACGTGTCCGGCGCGCTGCGAACTGGAGACGCCGCCCATGGGACGCTTCGCCGCGAGCAGCGAGCCGCGCTGTGAGTGCACCGTGGCGATGGCTGACTGCCGCTGAGCCCAATAGCCAGCGGCGCGAGCCGCGCGCCAGGAGGCGGCGGCTTTGAAGCATGACGCCGGGTGTTCAGCGCCCCTCTGGAGCAGACGGCGTGGACAACCCGGGCAACAGCTCTGCCGCCGGCGCGGGCGCAGGAAAAATCAGTAGGTCAAACGAAGCGATGAGGCGCTGCACGTGGGCGGACAGATGCGACCAGCGCCCGGGGCGCAAGCGCCAGGCGCGCAAGTCGAAGACTGTGGCGTCGTTCTGATCCAGATAGGGATAGATAAAGGACCAGCCCTCCATGTAGTCGCCCGCGTCGCACGGGACTGGAGGGCCAAGCGCCTGAGCGGCCTCCGCGCCCGGTCCACAAAGGACCAGCAGTGTCAGGGCCTCTTGCTCATTTGACAGAGCCAGCTCGGTCAAGAAACCGCCGATGCCCTGCACCTGGGTCAGGGGGGATGCACCGCGATGAGCGTGGCTTCCTCCAAGCCTGGCGACGACGCGCGGCAAGGGGTCTCCGGCTGCCTGGGCGGCGCGGTAATGCTGCAGGAAAAGGCGGCGCATCAGGCGTTCTCTGCGGTCATTGGACAGGTAAGGCTCGCCGCCCTGACCGATGAAAGGTGCATAGATTTCGCGGGACTCACGGACCGCCGATATGATTGACCGGAGCGCAGGCTGCTGGTCCAGAGCGGCCTCGAGACGGCTCAGCGCGCCGTCATCAGCTTGCGCAAGCCAGAACGGGTCGCCACGAGCCGCCGAGGCAAGCTCGCCAGCGATCTGGGACGCCTGCGAGCCGGACGCCGCCTGCGCGACGTGGGCGAGCAAGGCTGGCGCGGACCCCACAAATACCTGGTCTACGCCCCACAGAGACGGGGAAGCATCAGCGCCTGCGCTCGACACGATGGCGTCGGCCCAGGCCGCTTCCTCGCGCCAGGTGAAGAACGGCGCGGACAGCGCGCCGCCGCTGTCTTCAGCAAACTGCGCCCACCCGTCAATCCCGCCGAGGCGCAACTCTCGCTCCAGTGCCGACGCGGTCCACGGATCTGCTTCAACAACGGCGTATCTGAAGCCATCACGGCGCAGCTCCTGCCAGAGCGCCGTGGCAAAGTGGGCAATTCCGGCATTGCCGTGGGCCTCGCCGAAAACAACAAACTGAGACGGTCCGGCCAGGGTGCGGATCAGGTCCGCGCCCTCCCCATCCAGACCATCAAGCCCGATCTGCATGACGCTGCGCGAATGAACGATAAGCGCATCCAGAAGCGCCTCCTGCCCGGTATCCGCGGCCAAGGATGGCGGCGGGACCGGGTCGGAGGCGCTCGCCGATTCTGGTGCAGAGAAAAGCAGTATGAACACGGTGAGCGCGCACATGAGTGCAAAGCGGGTCATGACAGAAGCCCTCCAGCTGGTAGCTGGCTAAGCTGGCTCTTCAATATTCTATGCTGTCAAGGCTCAAGATTGAGCGTGCCGCGCCTTCAGTACATTGGCAGCGTCGCTCAGACTCAGCCCGCGCGCCTTTAGAAGCACCATCAGGTGGAAGATCAGATCTGCCGCCTCGCCCAGCAGCGCCTCGTCGCTTTCGCCGACGGCGGCGAGTGCGGTCTCTACGCCCTCCTCGCCGACTTTCTGGGCGATCCTGGCGATGCCTTTGGCCAGGAGCTTGGCGGTGTAGCTGGCCTCATCCGCCGCGCTGGCGCGCTGGTCGATGATCCGGCCGAGCTGGCCCAGAAAGGCGAGATCGGAACCTGGATCATCGCCCCAGCACGTGACTGTCCCGAGGTGGCAGGTCGGGCCGGCGGGCCGGGCCTGGACGAGGATGGCGTCGCGGTCACAGTCCAGCGCCAGCGAGACGAGATGCAGCATATCGCCGCTGGTTTCGCCCTTGGTCCAAAGGCGGTTTTTTGAACGCGACCAGAAGGTTACGAGGTCTGTTTCCTGCGTCGTGGCAAGACTGTCCGGATTCATATAGCCCAGCATCAGCACCGCGCCGGTATCAGCGTCCTGCACGATTGCGGGGGCGAGACCGCCACCCTTCTCCCAATCCACTTCAAGGCTCATGGCCGTATCTCCACGCCCTGGCTTGCGAGCCAGGCTTTCAGGTCTGGAATGGCGATCACGCCCCTGTGGAATACGCTGGCGGCCAAAGCGCCATCCACATGGGCCTGCGCAAACACAGCGGCGAAGTGTTCGCGCGCGCCTGCCCCGCCTGATGCGATCAGCGGCACGGGGCACAGCGCACGCGCCGCGGCGAGCTGGGCGATGTCATAGCCCTCGCGCACCCCGTCCTGATCCATGCAGTTCAAGACGATCTCGCCAGCTCCGCGATCCACCGCCTCATTGATCCAGTCCAGCGTGGCGCGGGTTTCCTGAACCGTCTTGTCCGGATCACCGGTATTGCGGTGGACCCGCCAGGTCCCGCCGATCTTGCGGCTGTCGATCCCGACCACCACGCACTGGCTGCCGAACTCGCGCGCCAGCTGGTCGATCAGGCCCGGATTTTCGAGGGCCGGCGAATTGACCGATATCTTGTCAGCCCCCGCGAACAGGCGCGCGCGCGCATCATCGACGCTGCGGATACCCCCGGCCACGCAGAAGGGAATATCAATCTCGCGCGCCACCCTCGACACCCATTCAGGTTCCACCGTGCGCGCCTGCGGGCTGGCGGCGATGTCGTAGAATACGAGCTCATCCGCGCCCTCCGCCGCGTAGCGCGCGGCCAGACCGGTGATATCGCCCACATCCTCGTGATCGCGGAAGCGGACGCCCTTGACCACGCGGCCATCCTTGACGTCGAGGCAGGGGATGATGCGCCGCGCTAGCATGCCAGCGCCTCTTCCAGCCTGAACCGGCCCTCGAACAGGGCGCGGCCCATGATGGCGCCGGAGAGCCCGGCGGCTTTGAGCGTGCGCACATCGTCCAGCGAGGACACGCCGCCCGAGGCCTGCCAGGCAATGTCGGGCCGGGCGGCGATGAGGTCTGTGTAGAGCGCGGTGTTGGGCCCTGACAGCATGCCGTCACGCGCCACATCGGTGACCAGGGCGTGGGCGAGCCCGGCGCGGCGATAGTCGGACAAAAGCTCGGCCAAGGTGCGCTCCGCGCGCTCGGTCCAGCCCTTCAGGGTGGGATACACCGCCCCGCTCTCCGTCTTCACGTCGAAGGCGGCGGCGATGCGCTCAGGCCCGAAGCGGGCGATCCAGCCGATGACGGTCTGGGGGTCGCTGACCGCAAGGCTGCCCACCACCACGCGCGAGGCGCCGGCGCCGAGCAGCGCCTCCACATCGTCCGCCGTGCGCACGCCGCCGCCGGTCTGGATGTGCAGGCCCGCCGACGCCGCGGCGGCGACCAGGCCGGTCTGGCGCCGGGCGCCGTCGCGGGCGCCGGACAGATCGACCAGGTGCAGCCAATCTGCGCCTGCGGCCTGCCAGGCGTTCGCGACAGCCAGCGGGTCGCCGCCATAATCGGTGACGGCATTGAAATCGCCCTTGGCCAGACGCACCACGCGGCCGTCCAGAACATCGATCGCGGGATAGAGGATCATGGGCGCGCCTCCAGAAAATTGCGCAAAATCTGCGCGCCGACCGCGCCGGAGCGTTCAGGGTGAAACTGGCAGCCGGCGATGTGGCCGCGCCGGGCGATGGCCGTGACCGGTCCGCCATAGCGGGTGCGCACACTCGTATGCGGCCCGTCCGGCACGTAGAACCCGTGAACGAAATAGGCATGGGAGCCCTCGGCCACACCCGCCATCAGCGGCTCGCCGCGCACAGTCTCCAGCGTGTTCCAGCCCATGTGGGGCCAGGGGCCGTCTGCGCCCGGATCCAGACGCACCACCCGGCCCGGGATCAGGCCCAGCCCCGCGCAATCGCTCTCTTCGGAGTATTCGAACAATAGCTGCATGCCGAGGCACACGCCCAGCACAGGCCGCGTCTCACGGCGCAGGGCCTCTGCCCAGCCTGACGCTTCAAGGCTCGCCATGGCAGGGCCTGCCGCCCCGACGCCGGGCAGGATCAGGCGCGTCGCGTCTGCGGCCTCGCCCGGTTCACGCGCGAGTACGGGTTCGATGCCCAGCCGCTCCAGGGCAAACCGCACAGAGGCGATATTCGCCGTGGACGTGTCGATGATGGCGAGCGTCATCTAGAGCACGCCTTTGGTGGACGGCAGGGCGTCGCCCTCGATCCGCGCCGCCATGCGCAGCGCCCGGCCAAAGGCCTTGAAACAGGATTCTATCATGTGGTGGGCATTGCCCCCGTCCACCGAGACATGGATCGCCGCCTTCATGGATTCAGCCAGCGAGCGGAAGGCGTGGGGGCACATCTCCACCGGGAAGTCCCCGACCCGCTCGCCCGGAATTACGCCGTCAAACCGGGCGAAGGGACGGCCTGACAGGTCGATCCATACGCCGGCGCGGGTCTCGTCCATGGGGGTTTCAAAGCCGAAGCGGGCAATGCCGCGCTTGTCGCCCAGCGCCTCGCGCAGCGCTTCGCCCAGCGCCAGGCACACATCCTCGATGGTGTGGTGAGCGTCCACCTCCACATCGCCTTCACAGGTAACATCCAGGCCGATGCCGCCATGGCGGGCGATCTGTTCGAGCATGTGATCGAAAAACTTCACGCCGGTATCCACACGCGCGCCCTCGCCGTCGAGATCGACGTTGAGCGCGATGTCGGTTTCCTTGGTGGTGCGGCGCACGCTGGCGCGCCGCCCGGACGCATTCGCCCCCAGATGCCGGGCCAGCGCGCGGGCCGTAGCGGCGTCGGGGACATACAGCACGCCGTCCGCGGCGCAGGTCAGCGCCAGCGATGCGGCTTTGGCCGGATCAATGCGCAAACCTCCCGGCGCAATCTCGCCGCCGGTCAGTGCGGCCAGATCCGCCAGTATCCGCCGTGTCTCCGCGCCATCGGCGCGCGCCGCCGTGCGCGCCGCCGGGCGCAGGGCGTCAAACCCGGCCTCGATCAGGGCCATAGGCGGCGCGGCCAGTGCCTGCGACAGTGCCGCCGCCAGCATCTCGTCCTTGAGGATCACGGCGGTCAGCGGCGCCTTGTCCGGACCCAGCTGGATCACGACTGGCGCGATCACCGCATCCTCGATCTGCGAAGCGTCGAGCCGCGGGGCTTGCGCCAGCGACGGGTCGGCGCGCAGGGCGTCCTGCGGCGACGCCGCCAGCACAATCGTGTCGGCTGGAACCGACAGAATGCCCGCCATCTGCACCTTCAGCGTCGCCTCAGCTTTGGCAGCTTTGTCACTGATGGAATTGGATAAATCGAGCCAACCGATCATGATGCGCGCTCCCGGCGGATGGCCATGGCGAGGCGGTGGGCGTCCAATCCTTCCAGCGCTGCGAGACGCTCCACGGTTGGCGCGATGGCTTGCGCGCCCGAGCGGTCAAGCTCGAGGACGGTGGTGGTTTTCTGGAACATCTCCACCGACACGCCGCCATAGGCGCGCGCCGCGCCGGAGGTGGGCAGGGCGTGATTGGGGCCGCCCGCATAGTCGCCCGCGGCTTCGGGCGTCCAGGGGCCGATGAAGATCGATCCCGCGTGGCGGACCTTTTCGGCGAGCGCGCGCGGTTCCCGCGTCTGCACAATCAGATGCTCGCTGGCATAGGC
Source organism: Hyphomonadaceae bacterium ML37 (assembly GCA_027627685.1). Classification (NCBI taxonomy): domain Bacteria; kingdom Pseudomonadati; phylum Pseudomonadota; class Alphaproteobacteria; order Hyphomonadales; family Hyphomonadaceae; species Hyphomonadaceae bacterium ML37. The sequence continues at coordinate 1,638,064 of CP091241.1, read as the reverse complement.
GTTGGCGACGTCCACCGCCTCGGCCTCATTTGAAACGATGATCGCGCGGGAGGCAGCCAAGGCGGCGCGGGCGGTGTCGGCGCGCGGCAGGCGCTCCAGCCAGCGGGCAATCGACGCCTCGACCCGATCCACAAAACCGCCTGACCAGGCCACCAGCATCACCTGCGCGAGGCGATCGTGCTCGGCCTGGCTCAACAGATCGATGGCCACGAAATCAGGATCGGCGTCATCATCGGCGACCACCATCACCTCACTGGGCCCGGCGGGCAGATCGGTCGCCGCGCCGCCAGCCGAATGGGCGAGCAGCGCCTTGGCTGCGGCCACGTAGGCATTGCCCGGCCCGAATATCTTGTCTGCCTTGGGAAGCCCCGCCAGCCCGTATCCCAGCGCGGCCACGCCGTGGGCGCCGCCGATGGCGTAGACTTCGTCGAGGCCCAGAAGCTGGGCGGCGGCCAGAATGGCGGGGTCCACCCCCTGCCCTTTGCGCGGCGGCGCGATGACGGCGGTCCGGGGCACACCTGCAATCTTCGCCGGGACCGCCAGCATGATCAGGGTGGAGACCAGCGGCGCAGTGCCGGCAGGCACATAGAGCCCCGCCACATCAATGGGCGTGGCGCGCCGCTCGGCGCGGGCCCCGGGCCAGGTCTCTACGCTGACGGGCCGGTAGCCCTGCGCCTCATGGAACACCCGCACGGCGCGCGCCGCGGCCAGAATGGCGTCCGCGTCCTCTTGCGGCAGCGCATTGGCGGCGGCTGCAAGCTCGCTCGCCGGCACGCGAAATCCTTCTGCGGGGGCCCACTGGTCGAAACGCTGCGCATAATCACGCACCGCCGCCTCGCCGCGCGTGCGCACGTCGTCGAGGATGGCGCGCGCGGTCCCCATGGCGTCAGAGCCCGCCGACGGGCGCTGCGTGAACCGCTCGCGCTCACCGGCGCTCATCGCGCTCCAGATCGATCTCAGCAACATGTCAGGCCATCATCTTTTCAATGGGCATCACCAGAATGGAGCGCGCGCCGGCGGCTTTGAGCTTCTCCAGCGTCGACCAGAACACCTCCTCGCGGCACACGGCATGGACGGCCACCAGATCATCGCGTCCGACCACCGGCGCAACGGTGGGCGATTCCGAACCGGGCAGCACGGCCCGCACCTCGTCCAGCCGGTCACGCGGCGCGTTGAGCAATATGTATTTGGTCTGGCGCGAGGCGATGACGCCCTTGAACCGTTCGATCAGCAGATTGGCGGTGTCATCGGCCGCCGCCGCGCGCGGGCGGGACCCGCGCACCAGCACCGCTTCGCTGTCCAGCACGGTTTCAAACGCGGTCAGTCCGTTGGCTTCCAGCGTCGCACCGGTGGAGACCAGATCGCAAATGGCGTCGGCCACGCCCATGCGCGGGGCCAGCTCCACGCTGCCGCCCATCTCCACAATGTCCACGGTGACCCCGCGGGCCTTGAGAAATTGCGCGGTCAGGCCGGGATAGCTGGTGGCGACGGTGCGCCCCTCCAGATCCTCGATCTTGGAGATTTCACCGGATTTCGGCGCCGCCAGCTTGAGCGAGCAGCGCGCAAAGCCCAGACGCAGCGCGACCTCGAGACCCTTCAGACGCGTGTGACGCGCCTGCGCCTCATACAGCACGTTCTCGCCCACAATCCCGTAATCGCACGCGCCCGAGGCGACGAAGTTCGGGATGTCATCATCGCGGATCAGCATGAGGTCCAGCGGCAGGTTTTCCGCCCGGCGCAGCAGCTCATCACGCCCATAGGCGAGCTTGACCCCGGCCTTGGCCAGCAGCTCGAACCCGCCCTCGGCCAGGCGGCCCTTTTTCTGCACGGCGAGTGTGAGGCGGTCGGTCATGCTTGGGTCTCCCGGGTCCGGTCCAGCACGAGCCGGTACCCCTGATGATCTTCCTGGGTCAGAAAACGCGCGACGCGGGTGACCGTCGTCGTGCTGACGCCGGTTTCGGCGCTGATATCGCGGTAGGATTTGGCGCCCTCATCCAGCATGCGCGCGACGCGCCAGCGCTCGGCCAGGGCCTGCATCTCGCCCGGCGTTGTGAGATCGCGCAGAAAGCGGCGCATTTCGGCTTCAGTGCGCAGCGTCAGCAGCGCGCGGCACAGCGCGCCGGCGTCGTCGGCTGTGTCCGTTCTGACATCGTCTGGCCGGTTCATCACGCAAGGCTCCGCATCCGCTCGAGGGCGTTCTAGCGTGACATCGTGATAACACAAGCGCGCAGCGCAGCTTGATCAGTTGATTAATCCTAACTTTACGCGAAACGGCAATATTCTTCGCAACTTACAAGGATATCGTCATGAAATGCTCCGCTTGCCGCGACGGCGTGACGGCCCCGTTCGAGTTCACCATGGCGTTTCAGCCCATCGTGAGCGTGTCGCAACGCAAGGCCTGGGCCTATGAGGCGCTGGTGCGCGGGCCTGAAGGCCAGGGCGCGCTGTGGGTGCTCGACCAAGTCACCGATGACAACAAATACGCGTTTGACTAGGCCTGCCGGGTCAAAGCCATTGAACTAGCGGCTGAGCTGTTCAACGCTCCCGATGGCCCGATCCTGTCCATCAACTTCCTGCCCAACGCGGTCTATGTCCCTGCGGCTTGCATCCGCACGACCATGGAAGCGGCTGACCGCACTGGCTTCGCCGCCGACCGGATCATGCTGGAATTCACCGAAGGCGAGCGCATCACCGATGTGGCGCACGTCAAGGCCATCATCACTGAATACAAGGCGCGCAATCTGATCACCGCCATTGATGACTTTGGCGCGGGCTTCTCCGGCCTCGGCCTGCTGGCCGATTTCCGGCCGGATGTGATCAAGCTCGACATGGGGCTGATCCGCGGCATTGACCAGGATTCCGGACGCCAGGCGATAGTCAGCGGGATTGTTTCGACCTGCAAATTGCTGGGCGTCAATGTCATCGCCGAAGGCATTGAAACCGTGCAGGAGATGCAGACCCTCGAAGGCTTCGGCATTGACCTGATGCAGGGCTATCTGTTCGCCCGCCCGGCCGTGCAGTCCGTGCCCGCAATCAACTGGCCGGTGGCAGTCACGGCCCGGACTGCGCTGCGCGCCTAGGGCTTCCCCGACGGCGTTTCCGGCGCTTCATCGCGGCCATCCCATTCGGCTTCATCGGCCGGCTCCATGGGCAGCTTGGTGAAGCCCGACAGATCGGAGAGCTCAAAGCTGTCGCGGCCGATCTCGACGCGGCTCAGCGCATAGGCCCGGATCAGGCGCGCCACCGAATGCAGGGCGTGGATGTGGATGCGCTCATAGCCGTGAGATGCATCGATCCCGAAGGTGACGAGCGCTGTGCGCACATCGGCCCCCGCCTCGATGGCGCTGGCGCTGTCTGAGCGGTAATAGCGGAACACGTCGCGCTGGTGCTCGATCCCTTCGTCCCGGCACAGGCGCAGCAATTTCTGGGTCAGGTGATAGTCAAACGGCCCGGTCTGGTCGGCCATGGAGATGGTCACGCCAAACTCGCGGCTGTTCTGTCCCGGCGCCGTGGTGCCGTTATCGATGGTCACCATGGACGCGATGTCCTGTGACAGGATGGAACTGGCGCCGTGGCCGATCTCCTCGGTGATGGTGAACAGGAAATATGTGTCCACCGCCAGCTTCTCATCACCTTCCACGATCGACTTGAGCGCCGCCAGCATCGCGGCCACACCGGCCTTGTCGTCCAGATGGCGAGAGACGATGAAGCCGTTATCGAGAAATTCCGGCTGCGGATCGATGGCGATGATGTCGCCGATATTGAAGCCCAGGGCTTCGAGGTCGGCCCGGTTGCTTGCCACAACATCAGGCCGCAGCTCCACATGGGTCCAGGCCACGGGCTGGGAATCAATCTCCTTGTTGAACGTATGCCCTGAGGCTTTCAGTGGCAGGATCGACCCGCGGAACGCGCCATGCTCGGCGGTGAAGACCGTGCAGCGCGCGCCTTCGGCAAACCGCGATGACCAGTGACCGATGGGCACGACCTCCATACGGCCATTATCCTTGATGGATTTGATCTGGGCGCCGAGCGTGTCGATATGGCCGACAATGGCGCGCGCCGGCTTGCGCCGTCCGCCCTGGATGCGGGCCCGGATCGCGCCGCGCCGCGTGATCTCATACGGCACGCCCAGCGCGTTGAGCTCCTCGCAGCACACCCGTGTGACCGCATCGGTATAGCCTGACGGGCTCGGCGTATCGAGCAGGCGGGCGAGGCATTCCTTGAGATAGGCGTCGTCGATGACAGGCATGAACAGGCGTCCTCAGGTCTTGCGCGGGGCCGATAGCGGAAACAACAGATCGATGAAGCGTTCAGCTGTCGGCTGGGGTTCGTGATTGGCCAGGCCCGGGCGCTCATTGGCTTCAATGAAGACATGGTCGGGCGCATCGGGCGCGGTGACGATGAAGTCCACGCCGACCACCGGAATCTCGATGGCGCGCGCCGCGGCCAGGGCGCTGCGCTCGATGGCGGGATGGAGCTTGTCGGTGACGTCGTGAAGCGCGCCCCCTGTGTGCAGATTGGCGGTGCGCCGTACGCGGATGACCTCGCCAGCCTTGGGAATATCGTCCAGCTGATAGCCGGCGCGCGCGACATTGCGCTCGGTTTCGGCGTCCAGCGGCACGGTGGATTCGCCCCCTGTAGCGGCGGCGCGGCGGCGCGACAGGCCCTCGATCAGCTGGCGGGCGGTCTTTACCCCATCACCGCGGATTTGAGGCGGCTTGCGCAAGGCGGCCGCCACCACCGCGTCATTGATCACCAGAACGCGCAAATCATCCCCGGCCACGCATTGCTCCACCAGCACCGCGCCGCCATGGGCGCGGGCGTCCTCGAACGCGGCCTTCAGGTCTTCGCGCGTTTCAATGCCAACCGACACGCCCCGCCCCTGTTCGCCGCGCGCTGGTTTCACCACGATGGAGCCGTGCTTTTGCAGAAAGGCTTCGGCCTCTGACAGATCATCCGTCTTGGGCGACAGGCTGAGCTGTTCGGGCGTCGGCACGCCGGCCTCGATCATCAGGCGCCGGGTTACGGATTTATCGTCGCAGCGGCTCATGGCGACGGCGTGGGTCAGTTCGCTCAGCGACTCCCGGCAGACCACCGAGCGTCCGCCATGGGTCAGCTTGAAGAACCCGCCCTCGGCGTCCAGCACGTCCACGCCAATGCCGCGGCGGCGGGCTTCATCCACAATGATGCGCGCATAGGGGTTCAGCCCCTGCTCGGGCGCAGGCGCGATGAAGAGCTTCTCATTGATGGTGTTCTTGCGCTTCAGCGTGAAATACGGCGCGCGCCGGAAGCCGAGCTTTTCATAGAGCGCAATGGCAGACTCATTGTCGTGCAGGACCGACAAATCCATGAACGCGCAGCCGCGCGCAAGGAACAGCTCGGCCAGGCGGCGCACCAGCGCTTCGCCAATGCCGGCATGGGGCGCGCGCGAATCCACCGCCAGGCACCATAGCGAGCTGCCATGCTCGGGATCGGCGAAGGCGCGTCCGTGATCGATGCCTGTGACGGCGCCCAGCACCTCACCCGTTTCAGTGTCTTCGGCGACCAGATAGGTCTGGCTGCGGCTGTCGCGCTGGCGCCAGAAAAAGTCCGGGTCCACCGCCACCATGCCGCGTCCCGCATAGATGACGTTCACGGCGCGCGCGTCGGCTTCGGAGCATAGCCGCCGCACGAAAAAGCCCTTCAGCTGGCGGCGCGAGGCGCGATAGGTGGATAGATCCAGCCGGAAGGTATGGGACGGGTCCAGGAAGACCTCCTGGGGTGCGGCCGCCATCGCCACATGGGGGTCGCGTATATACACGGCGATGTCGCGCTTGCCGCTCTGCTCCTCGCGCAGCGCTTTGATGACCGGTTCGGCGCCGTCAAAGGTCTGGGCGAAGATCAGGCGGCCCCAGCCGGCATCCACCACGGCGTCCCGGTCGGGCTGGCCGCGGTCCTGACCGCTGATCGGCTGCTTCAGGCCATGTTCGCGCATCCGCTTCAGCCGGTGGCTGAGCGCGCTGCGCGGCGTGTCGGCATTGCGTCCGGCCATGCGCCCTCCTTTGAGAGAGTCAGCCAAGATCGTGAGCCTCCAGCCACATCGCCAGCAAGCCGATCTGGTAGAGCTTGGAGGCGCGCAGCGGCGTGATATGGGCTTCCGGGTCCGCCAGCAGGGTATCGACATAGCCGCGCTGCACAATGCCGGCGTCTGAAAAGCGCTGCGACGTCACCGCGTCGCGCACTCGCTCCAGATAGGGCCCGCGCAGATATTTGAGCGCCGGCACCGGGAAATAGCCCTTGGGCCGGTCAATGACCTCGTGGGGGATCACATCACGCCCGACATCTTTCAGGATGCCCTTGCCGCCCTCGGCCGTCTTGAACTCGCCCGGCACCCGCGCGGCAGCTTCAACCACCTCATAGTCCAGAAAGGGCGTACGCGCTTCCAGGCCCCAGGCCATGGTCATGTTGTCGACCCGCTTGACCGGGTCATCGGTCAGCATGATCTGGGTATCGATGCGCAGCGCCTTGTCGATGGGCCGGTCCGCACCGGGACGGGCGAAATGCTCAGCGACGAAATCGCGCGGCGTGTCGCCGTTCAGCCAGCGGTCCTGCAGAAGGTTGCCCATCTCGGCGCGGTCCCGGTCGAAGAAGGCCTTGGCGTAGGTGTCCAGCGGATCATTGGTATCCAGCATGGGCGGGTACCAGTGATAGCCGGCGAAAATCTCGTCAGCGCCCTGCCCCGACTGCACCACTTTGACATGGCGCGAAACTTCCTGGCTGAGCAGGTAGAAGCCCACGCAGTCATGGCTGGTCATCGGCTCGCTCATGGCGGCGATGGCCTCTTCCAGCGCCGGCAGCGCGCGGTCGGTGTCGATGCGGATCTGGTGGTGGTCGGTCTCAAAGCGTTTGGCGATGATGTCGGAATACTGGAACTCGTCGCCCTTCTCCTCGCCCACGCTCTCAAATCCGATGGAGAAAGTGGACAGGCCGGTCTGGCCCGCTTCCGCCAGCAGCCCCACGATCAGCGAGCTGTCGAGCCCGCCCGAGAGCAACACGCCCACCGGCACATCGGCCACCAGGCGGCGCTTGACGGCAACGCGCAAGGAATCGGCAACCACCTCTTTCCAGTCGGCGCGGGTATAGCCGCGCTCGTCATCGCGCGGACCGAAGCTGACATCCCAGTACTGGCGCGTCGTGCGCCGCCCGTCCGGTTCGATGCGCATCAGGGTCGCGGGCGGCAGTTTGCGCACGCCGCGCACCATGGTCCAGGGCGCGGGCACCACGGCGTGGAAGCTGAAATAGAAGTTCAACGCGTCCGAATCGAGCGACCGGTCCACATCCTTGTAGGCCAGCAGCGCCTGCAGGGTGGAGGCAAAGCGTATCGCGCCGGGTGTCTCGGCGTAATAGAGCGGCTTGATCCCCAGCCGGTCGCGCCCGATCAGGACGCGGCCCGTGTCGCGCTCGGCGATCGCGAAGGCGAACATGCCGTTCATGCGGTGGACGAAGTCCTCACCCCAGGCGTGATAGGCCTTGACGATCACTTCGGTGTCGCCCGTGGAGAAGAAGCGATAGCCCTTGTCTTCCAGCTCGGCGCGCAGTTCGCGGTGATTATAGATGCAGCCGTTGAACACCACGGTCAGGCCGAGCTGGGAATCCACCAGCGGCTGCTGGGCCGCGTCGGTGAGGTCAATGATTTTCAGGCGCCGGTGGCCGAACGCGACATGCCCCTGCGCGTGCAGACCGGAAGCGTCCGGCCCGCGCCGGTCCATGGACGCGGTCGCGCGCTCAAGCGCCGCCAGATCCGGCTGCTGGTCATCAAATCGCACTTCACCGGCGATACCGCACATGCACGTCTTCCTTTCCCGGATTTTCCTGCCACGGGCCATACAAATGGCTTGTGAATTTCCGCAGCCCCTCAGGGCTTTGCGCGGGCTCTATGTCGTGAAATTCGAGCGGGATTGCAAGTTTTGCACGGCAATTGCGGGCGTTAACGCCGATTTTCGCCTGATATTACACTGCGCGATGTTGACGTTGCTCAGCTTCTTCCTACGTTCACCCTGTCACGACATTTGTCAAAGTTTGTGGAGCGCCATCAGAGGCGCCAGGAGGAAATGTGGCTTTTACTCGACCGTCCAACCGTCCCGACCGTATCGACCTTGCCCAGATTGGCGAGGCCGGAGACATCGCCGTACTGCTGGCTGACGGATTTGATGCGTCAGACCTGACCGAAGTGGCGACCGCCGCCGAGCGCGGCAGCTACCGCACCGTCATCGTCAGCCCGAACAAGTCGCTGGTGAGCGGACGGTCTGCGGCCAATGAGGAAATGAATTTCGTGGTGGACAGCCATCCCGGCGAACAGCCCGCCAGCGCCTATGCCGGACTGCTGGTTCCCGGCGGCGAACGCGGCATTGCGCGCCTGATCGAGGATCAGGAATCGCGCCTGTTCATCCAGGCTTTCCTGTCGGCGGGCAAGCCTGTGCTGGCGATGGGCGAAGCGGCCGCCTGGGTCACCGAAGCGGCAGGCAAGACGCCCAATGACAGCGGCGACGCCGTGCTGGCGCTGCGTGGCGATCTGTTCGCGGCCAGCGGTGAAGACGGGCGCACCGACGCCATCTCCACCTTCGTCAAGACGCTGAGCATGGTGGAAGCGGCGGCCTGACGCCGGTTCGACGCATCCAGACAGGAAGGGCGGCTGTGCACCCACAGCCGCCCTTTTTGCGTTTGATGTGCCGGCGCGGACGCCGGGCGGTGGGACCGCTACTTTTCCCAGTCGCGCACAATGGTGCGCGAGGCCACCAGGAACAGCACGCCGGCCACCGCGTAGAGCGAGGCGCCGACCATGATCGAATAGCGCAGCGCTTCCTGCTGGAAGACCGGCGTGAGCAGGGTGGAGATCTCGCCCAGCACATAAACGCCGACGCCGATGCCGAGCAGATTGTTGATCAGCAGGAACACCGCCGAGGCCATGGAGCGCATATTCGAAGGCGCCAGATGTTGGAACGCAGACAATGTCGGGCCAAGCCAGGCGAGGCCGAGACCTGTGGGGATGATGAAGATCAAGGCGCCGATCAACGGCGTCGGCGCGAGGGTTCCAGCCACATACATCGGGAAGGCCAGGAAGAAGGCGACCGCAGGCACGATCGCATACATTTTCTTGGAGCCCTTCCCCATCAGGTCCCCGAGCACGCCGCCCAGCAAGATGCCTAGCGTGCCGCCGACGAACAATATGCCGCCAAACAGCCAGCCGGTGGAGATGATGTCGAGCTGGAAACTGCGGGCGAAGAAGCTGGGCACCCAGAAAAACACGCCATATCCCATCATGGACGAACAGGACGCGCCGAGCACCAGAAGCCAGAAGGACCGCTTGGGGATCAGCACCGCCAGAACATCAGGAATGCCCGGGTTAGCGAGCTTGTACAGCCGCTCGAGATAGTCGGCCGGGACCGGTGACGGCCCGTGCGCATTGTCCGGCGCTGACGGCGCGGCCAGGAAACCGACCAGCGTCATGAACCCGGCCAGGCCGAGAAGAACCCCCGCCGGGGCCATGCCGGTGACGAACAGATACTGCCCCGCAGCCTGGACCGCGATCGGCACAACCAGCCATAGCGGCGACCGGCCGCAATCGTTCATGCGGCGCACTGCTGTCGCCAGCAGCAGGGCCGGCAGGCAGGCCGAAACGAGCAGCAAGATGAAGGGGAGCTGCGTGAACAGGTGGACGGTCGTGACGACCAGCTGTGCGAAGAACACAAACAGATACGGCCACCAGAAGATTGACCGCCGGGCGCGTCCGGAGAACGCCGCGATGGATCCGAGGGCCTGGGTGATCGAGGCCATGACGCCTGGCCGCATCGGCGCGCCCACGATCCGCGCGCCCATTTCGCCCGGCACGCCAACGCTCGCCGCCTCACCCGGCTCGGGCTGGAGCTTGGCCGCAGCGGCGCCGGCCTTGACGTCCAGCCCGCCGCGCTTGGGTTCGCGCATGGTGAGTTTGAAAATGGGCGCGATCAGCACGCCGGCCAGACCCACAATGATGAAGGCGGCGCGCCAGTCGAGATCCTCGCCAATGGCTCCGCCCGCAATTTGCGCCCCGGCCACCACGCCGAAGGCGCTGCCGATGGGAATGCCCAGCGAGTATATCGCCAGCGCGCGCGCACGGGCGTCCGGCGGAAAATAGTCTGCGATCAGGGAATAGGACGGGGCGACGCCGCCGGCCTCGCCCACCCCGACGCCGACCCGGGCGGCGAACAGCTGCCAGAAATTCTGAGCAAAGCCGCACACAGCCGTGAAGCCGCTCCAGACAGTAAGCGAAATCGTGATGATCCAGGTTCGATTGGACCGGTCGGCCAACCACGCGATGGGCACGCCCAGCGTGGAATAGAGCGCGGCAAACGCGATGCCGCCCAAAAGGCCGAGCTGGCGGTCATCCAGCCCCAAATCCTCGCGGATCGGAATCGCCAGGATCGAGATGATCTGCCGGTCCAGGAAATTGAACGCGTAAACGATGAAGAGCATGAACAGGACCCACGCGCGATAGCGCGTCGTGGGCGGCGCGGGCTCGGCGGCCCCCGGAGACTGGCTGGCGGTGGTCATGTCGCTCCCCATGGTCTGTCTTTTTGGCGCTCCAGGGCGCAGGCGTCATGATGGAACCGAAGTATCCGTCACTGCAAAGAAAAAGCGCCGCTGGCCCGGTTCCGGGCGCAGCGGCGCTTGTCCCCCTCGCCTGCCCCCCTAGTAGCGGAATGCGATAGTGGCGGTGACGGTGCGCGGATCGCCGTAGAAGGCGGTCAGCGTGCCTTCGAGACCAAGGTTCGGCGTGCCGTTGGCGTTCATGAAGTTATAGCCCGACACCTTGTAGCGCTCGTCGGTCAGGTTGCGGCCATGAACGCCCGCCTGCCAGCGGCCGTCATTGGAGTTCCAGACCGCCGAGGCGTTCCACAGGGTGTAGCCGTCCTGATCCAGCGTCGCATTGGGGATCTCGAACTGGCTGTAGGCGCCGCGATAGGCCAGCGTGTTGATGATCGACAGGGCGCCGTTGGACACCGGCACGGTGTAGTTCAGCGTGCCCGCGGCCATCCATTCGGGGGTGTTCTGGATCACCGCCGTATCGGAAACGTCCACGCCGAAGGCGTTGATGAACTGATCATACTGGCCATTCAGGTAACCCACAGCCCAGTTGAAATCGAGCGTGTCTCCAGTTCTGAAGGCGTCTTCGGCCAGGCCCAGGGCGCCTTCATACTCGAAGCCCCAGATGGTCGCCGCACCGGCATTGGTGGTCACGCCCGAGAAGGTATCGAACACGCCGTCATTATCAGTGTCCACGCCGATGGAGCCGGGCACCTGAACGTCGGTGTAGTCATTGTAAAAGAAGGCCAGCGAGTGACGGTACGGGCCGTCGGCGAACTTCCAGCCCGCCTCGTAGGCGTTCACGGTTTCCGGCTCGAAGCGCATGAACTCGAACACGTCAATGCCGGCGCCGATCGCCACAGAGGTCTGGCCGCGCGGGTCGAAGCTGCCGCCTTTGAAGCCCTGGGAGAAGCTGGCGTAAAAATTGTTCGCGTCGTCAGGACGATAGGAGACCGACAGGCGCGGGCTGAAATCAGTCCAGCTTTCCGAGCCGTTGAAGTCCGAGGTGGTGGCGATCAGGGTCGGATTGCCGCCGAAGAACTCCGAGAAGCCGCCGATATAGGTGCGGCGCAGAACGATGGAGGAGCGCTCGTCATGGGTGTAGCGCGCGCCCAGCGACACCGACCATTCGGGGGTCAGATCGTAGGAGAAGTCGCCAAAGATCGACCAGGTTTCAGTGCTGACGTCGCCGAAGGTCTGGGCGTTCAGGCCCGGCAGGCCGATCAGCGCGCCGGTATTGGCCAGCACCACGTCGAACACCGTTGAGGCTTCCGCGTCGAGATAGTAAGCGCCGATGATGCCATTCAGGCGCTCGCCGGTGTAGACCAGCTGGAATTCCTGGCTGAACTGCTCGTTCTCATAGATCGCCGGCACATCGAGGTCAGCGGCGGGAAGCGAGTCAAAGTCAATCGGGGTGACGGAGCTGTCTTCGCGCCATGCGGTGATGGAGCGGAAGGTCCACTGGTCATTGATCTGGAAATCACCCGACAGCGACAGGCCCTGCGCTTCGATGTTCTGGTCGACGACGTTCAGGCCGGCCCGGGTGTCGAACTCGTTGTCGAGCACGGGCGCGCCGGTCAGGAGCGAGGTGATCAGACGGTGGCCGCCGCGCGGATTGGACGAGTCTTCGGTGCGGTCATAGACCGCGCGGATGAAGATGCGGTCGGTGGGCTCGAACTCGGCGGAGATCCGGCCGGCCCAGACATCCTTGTCGTAATTGTCTTCGCCATTGGTCAGGTTCGTGCCGAAACCGCCACGGTTCAGACGCGCAATTGCGCCGCCGACGCGGAACGTGTCGGTGAGCGGCGCCGAACCGGTCAGGATCAGATCGCGCTGCTCGTAGCTGCCGATATTCAGGCGCGCGGAGAAGGTCGGCGATTCGGCATCGAGACGGCGGGTCACATACTTCACCGCGCCGCCGACCGTGTTGCGGCCATAGAGCGTGCCTTGCGGGCCGCGCAGCACTTCGATGCGCTCGACGTCAAAAATGTCCAGAACGGCGCCCTGGGGACGGTTGAGATACACGTCGTCGATATAGATGCCCACGCCTGCTTCGAAGCCGGCGACCGGGTCCTGCTGGCCGACGCCGCGGATGAAGGCGGACAGCGTCGAGTTGGTGCCGCGCGACACTTCCAGCGTCACGTTCGGCGTGGTCTGGGCGATTCGGGTGATGTCCTGGGCGCCGATGGCTTCCAGCTGGGCGCCGGAATAGGCCGTCACCGAGACCGGGACGTCCTGCAGTGACTCTTCGCGGCGCCGGGCGGTGACCGTTATCACGTCACGGGCCGGAGCGTCGCTGGCGCTGGTTTCCTGAGCGACCGCCGCAGCAGCGAACGGCAGGCACGATGCGCTGGTCAACAGGACAGCAGCCGTCGTAATTTTCTTGAGCATGGTCATTGAGCATCCCTCCCTGGTATTGCCCGTGCGCCCAACTGACGGGGCGCTTCGGCGGCGATAATTTCAACGTTGAATGAAAAGTCAACGGCAATTAGACTTTCCTCAGACGTTGAGACAAATCTGTGAGGCGTGAGCGCCACACTGTCCGGACCCGGAGCGACCGTTCCAACTGCTCCCAAAACAAGCGAGGCCGCATGGCAGTCGCCCGCAAACTCGGCCGCGGTGAAGTCACCCGCGAGAAGCTGCTCGACGCAGCCGAGAAACTGTTCGCCCTCAAGGGCTTCCACGGCGTGACTGTCCGGGAGATCGCGCGCGAAGCCGAGAGTGACCCGGCTCTGGTGACGTATTATTTCGGCGGCAAGCGAGAGCTGTTCGACGACGTTTTGCTGCGCCGCGCCGAACAGCTCAATCAGGTCCGGTTGCAGGAGCTGGAAGCCTGTGAGCGCGAGGCCGGGCCAGGCGGGCCGACCGTCGAGCAGATCATCGCCGCCTTCACCCATCCGCTGCTGGACCGGTCGATCCACGGGGATCCGGGATGGAAAAGCTATTTCGCCCTGATCGGCCAGATCACCAACGCGCCGGACTGGGGCGGCGCTGTGATGTCAAAATATTATGACCCGATCGTGCGCCGCTTCCTTCAGTCCATCCGCAAGGCGTTGCCCGATTGCCCCGAGGAAGAGCTGTTCTGGAGCTATCACTTCCTGTCCGGCGCGCTGGTGCTTACTTTCGCCGAGACGGGCCGGATCGATACCTTGTCCGGTGGCATGTGCAAATCCACAGACATCAAGGCCGTCGCCGACCGGCTGCCAGACTTCATCGCAGCCGGGTTTCGCCGTCTGTGCGCGAAGGACGCCGAAGCGCGCGCCGAACGTGAGAACCAGACCGCAGGAAACCCGAACACATGACAGGCTACACTGCCCGCAACTACACAGCGCCCGATGGCGTGAAGACCTGGCACCGCCACTACGATGCGGGGTCTGACCACCTGCCGGTCCTGTGCATGCACGGGCTGACGCGCAACAGCCGGGACTTTGAAGCGGTGATACCGGCTATTACAGCAGCGGGCCGTTCGGTAATCGCGGTTGACGTGCGCGGACGTGGAAACTCGGACCATGATCCGGTCGCGGAAAACTACAATCCCGGCGTCTACGTTCAGGACATGTTCGGCGTCCTCGCCCAGGCCGGTTGGGACAGGGTGATCACGCTGGGCACCTCTATGGGCGGGCTGATAAGCATGATCATGGCCGCAAGCCGCCCCGGTCTGATCGCCGGCGCCATCATCAATGATATCGGGCCCGAGCTGGACCCAAGGGGGCTGACGCGCATTCAGGGCTATGTGGGCGGGGCTTCAGGGCCTTTCGCCGACTGGTCCGCCGCGGCGGACGCCGTTCGCGCGATCAATGGCGAGGCCTTTCCCAAAGAAACCGGCCAGGCGTTCTGGGAGGCGTTCGCCCGGCGCACCTGCCGCGAGCTGGAAACCGGCGAAGTGGTGTTCGACTATGATCCCGCCATTTCAAAGCTCGCGCGCTCCAGCGCGGTGGCCCCGCCGAATCTCTGGCCGCAATTCGAGGCGTTGGCCGCCTCCCCTCTGCTGCTGGTGCGCGGCGCGATCACGGATCTGCTGGCGGCCTCCTGCGTGGACGATATGCGCGCTCGCGCGCCGCATATGGCCTATGCCGAAGTCCCCGATGTGGGCCATGCTCCGCTGCTGACCGAGCCCGAAGCGGCCCGGGCCATAGATTCGTTTCTCGCCGGGCTCGCCTGAGCCTGCGTTTCAAGGATGAAGACCATGCTGCTGCGCATTCTGGGCGCCCTGATCCTGATTGCGATCCTGGTGATCGCCGTGTTCGTCTTCCTGACGCCCGGCTCGTTCCAGGCGTCCGCTCCGCGCGCTGACCTGCCAACCGGCACCGACCGGTTTGTCGAGGCCGCCGGCCAGACCTGGCGCGTGCGCGAGGAGGGCCCGGCGGGCGCCCCGGCGCTGGTGCTGATCCATGGCTTCAGCCATTCACTGGAGACGTGGGACGCATGGGCGCTGGATTTGTCGCGCGACTACCGCGTGATCCGCTTTGACCTGCCCGGCCATGGCCTCACCGGCGCGCGCGCCGATGGCGCCTACAGCGTGACGGACACGGTGGCGCAAGTCGCAGCCTTGCTCGATGAGGCCGCCCCGGAGCGCTTTGTGCTGGGCGGCTCGTCGCTGGGCGGGTTGGTGGCGTGGCGCTATGCCGCCGACAATCCGGACCGGGTCGAGGGCCTGGTGCTGGTCAGCCCCGGCGGCTACCCGATGCATGGCGTGGGCGATGAACCGGCGCCGATCCCTCTGCCCGTGCGCCTGTACCTGACCACCGCGCCTGAAGTGGCGGTGCGCAGCGCCACCCGGATGCTCTACGCGGATCCCGACAAGGTCACAGACGAACAGGTGACGCGCATCCGCGCCATGATGCAGAGCCCGGGCGTCGCTGAAGCGCTGATCGCGCGGCTTGATCTGTTCACCCTGCCAGACCCGGAGCCGGATCTGGCGCGGGTCGAGGCGCCGGCCCTCGTCCTGTGGGGGGCGACCGACGTGATGATCCCAGTGGAGAACGCCGCGCGCTTTGAAGCGGCGATGCCCAACGCGCGCGCCGTGGTGCTGGAGAATGTGGGGCATATGCCCATGGAGGAAGCGCCGCAGGACAGCGTGATGGTGGTGCGCAATTTCCTCGCCAGCCTTGGCGAAAATCAGCCCGATTAAGCCGGCTCCGGCGGCTCCGGGGCGGCGGCGGGCAGCGCTTTGACGTGCAGGTCCATTTGCGGGAACGGGATTTCGACCCCCGCCTCGTGCAGGGCGTCCCATACCGCCAGATAGACATCACTGCGCACGTTGGAGAGGCCCGCTTCGGGGTCCGCGATCCAGAAACGCAGATCGAAATTGACCGCGCTGTCGCCAAATTCCATGACGTTGCAGACAGGATCCTTGTCGGACACGACCCGGGGGACGGTGGCGGCGGCCTTCTGGGCCAGCTCCTGGACCGCGCGCAGATCGCGGGTCTTGTAGGACACCCCGAACGGCGCATGCAGGCGGACGACCCGGTCGGAGTGGGACCAGTTGATCACCCCGTTCATGATGAAATGCTCATTGGGGATCAGCATTTCGGTGCCGTCACGGGTGCGCACCGACACATAGCGCGACTGCATGCCGGTGACCCAGCCGAACGTGCCGTCCACCTCGATGGCGTCGCCAGGCTTGATGGATTTGTCCGCCAGCAGGGTGAAACCGGCGGCGAAGTTCGACACGGTCTTCTGCAGGCCCAGACCTACCCCGATGCCCACCGCGCCGGAGAAGATCGCCAAAGTGGCCAGGTTGAACCCGGTCATCTGCAACGCGATCAGCAGCGCGGTGACCGGCAGAACCACGCCCAGCACTTTGGAGATGATCGCCTTGAAAGCGGGCGACAGCTCCTCGGTTTTTTCCAGCTGGCCGTTGATCGTGCGCCCTGCCAGCGAGGCGAGCCAGAACAGCGCCGCGAAGTAGATCAGGGTGCGGAAAATATCCAGGAGCGAGAGCTGAACCGGCGAGCCGTCATCAGCCACGCCCAGCGGGACCGCCAGCGTCTGCATCTGCTGGATGACCGGCACCAGCAGGCCGAACACGTCCAGCACGGCGATGGGCCAGGCGATGTAGAAGGCCACTTTGGACCAGAATTTCGACTGGATCACCAGGGACACCGCCCGGATCACGATCCAGGCGGTCATCAGGCTGGTGGACGCATTGACGATGGCAAAGGGCCGGTCCAGCGCCGCCAGCAGGATCTGGATGAGGGTCAGCACCAGGAGGAGCGCCAGCGGCGTCATCAGCATGGATGCCGCGTTGATCAGGCGGCGCGGCAGACCGGTCTTGAGAAAGCCGGACGTGGCCTGCGCCACCAGGCGGCGCAGGCGCGGCCCGAAAATCAGGGCGGGCGCCAGCGCCGCGGCGATCAGCACGATCTGGATGCCGTTATCCAGGTTCAGCACGGTCTGCTCGAACCAGTCGAACGCCTCCATCACCCGCGCCTGGATGTCGCCCAGCGGGACGATGTCCTCCAGAGCAGAATCCGGCTCTGTCTGCGGCGGTTGCGTCGGCGTGGTCATGAGTTGAGGGCCCGGGTCCGGTTTCAGCTCCAGACCGTTACGCGATCAGGCCGATTTGTCGAGAGGCGGGGCGGTGTGCGCCACCGTCTGGCCGGGTAGGCGTGCGCGCACCCTGTTCCTATTTTGAAAGTGCGCCGCTATGCATGCGCGCTCACCCATCCGCCTTCAACGGACATCTGCCATGGCCCGCATTCTCGTCACCAGCGCCCTGCCCTATATCAATGGCGTCAAGCATCTGGGCAATCTGGCCGGCTCCATGCTGCCCGCTGACGTCTATGCGCGTTTCCAGCGTATGCGCGGCCATGAGGTGCTGGCCATCTGCGCCACCGACGAGCACGGCACGCCGGCCGAGCTGGCCGCGGCGGCTGCAGGCCAGGACGTCCGGACCTATTGCGACGAGCAGCACGAGATCCAAAAAGGCCTCGGCGAGAAATTCGCTCTGCAGTGGGACTGGTTCGGACGCACCTCGCGGCCCCAGAACGCGGTGCTGACACAACATTTTGCGGCCGTGCTGGAGGCCAAGGGCCTAATCAGCGAAGTGACCGAGCGCCAGGTGTATTCGGTGGATGATGCGCGCTTCCTGCCCGACCGCTACGTCGAAGGGACCTGTCCCAATTGCGGATATGAGAAGGCGCGCGGCGACCAGTGTGATAATTGCGGCAAGCTTCTCGATCCGATCGATCTGATCAATCCGTATTCGGTGATCTCCGGCTCGCGTAATATCGAGGTGCGCGCCACCCGCCATCTCCAGCTGCGCCAGAGCGTGATGGCCGACCGGCTGCGCGCCTGGGTCGACGCCGCGCAAGGCTGGCCGTCCCTGGCCAAGTCCATCGCCTATAAATGGCTTGATGAAGGCCTGCGCGACCGCACCATCACCCGGGATCTGGCCTGGGGCGTGCCGGTCACCAAGGACGGCGCGCCGCGCCCGGACTTTGAGAACAAGGTGTTCTATGTCTGGTTCGATGCGCCCATCGGCTATATCGCCGCGACGCGCGAATGGGCAGACGCCACGGGCGGCGACTGGGAAAGCTGGTGGCGCACGGACAAGGGCGCGGGCGATGTCAGCTATGTCCAGTTCATGGGCAAGGACAATGTCGCCTTCCACACGGTCAGCTTCCCGGCCACGATCCTGGGCTCTGAAGAGCCCTGGAAGACGGTGGACAAGCTCAAGGCTTTCAACTGGCTGACCTGGTATGGCGGCAAATTCTCCACCAGCTCAAAGCGCGGCGTGTTCATGGACCAGGCCCTCGACCTGCTCCCGGCCGATTACTGGCGCTGGTATCTCACCGCCTACGGACCGGAAGGCGCGGACGCGCAATTCACTTGGGAGCATTTCCAGAGCGTGATCAACACCGATCTGGCCAATGTACTGGGAAATTTCGTCAACCGGATCACAAAGTTCGGGGCGTCACGCTTTGACGCGAAAATCCCCGATGGCGGCGAGCCGGGCGAACACGAAGCCTGGCTGGAAGCCGAGCTTGATGCGCGGCTGAAAGCCATCGCCGCCCATTACGAGGCGATGGAGTTCCGCAAGGCCGGCGCAGAAACCCGCGCTCTGTGGGTGGCTGGCAATGAATATCTCACCCGCGCCGAACCGTGGGTGAAGTTCAAGAGCGACCCGGACGCCGCGGCCCTGGGCGTGCGCACCGGGATCAATCTGGCGGTCATCGCAGCCATCGTGGCGCAGCCGGTCATCCCGGAAGCGGCCGCGAAAATCCTCGATGCGCTGGGCGTTCCGGAAAAGAACCGCACCTGGCCCAGCGGCCCCGCCAAGGACCTGCTGGACGCCCTGCCCCGCGGTCTCCCCTTCACCCCGCCGCCGATTCTGTTTGCCAAGATCGAGGATGAGCAGGTCGCTGAGTGGACCGCCCGGTTCGCAGGCGCTGACGGCGAACCAAACGCCGCGCCGACAGCCTAGACCGGCAGCAGCGCGGCGTAGACGCGCCGCGCCTCTCCCGCCAGAAGGTTATAGGCGCGGCAGGCCGATCCGGTATCCATCACCTCAAGCCCGATTCCGGCATCGCGGAACGCCTTGCGCACAGCGGCGGGCGGATGGATCAGCCGCTCCCCGGCGCCCAGCACCACCATGTCAGGGCGCGCCTGCGCATTCAGCAAATCGGTGAAATGCCCAGGGGTGAGCCCGGCGGCGTCTTCCGGCGCATCGCGCCAGGCGCGGGCTGCACCGTCGAGGATCAGCGTCGCGCCATCCTTGCGCACGCCGCCAATGCGGAAGCCCCCATCGCCATAGGCGTCAATCGCCGGGGCTCGCACGTCAGGGGGCAAGCGCAGCGTCCTCTTCACGGCTCTCGCGCTTGACCCCGGTCAGGGTGAGCAAGGGCGCGGCGACGAAGATGGACGAGAACGTCCCGATGGTGACGCCCCAGATCAGCGCGAACGCAAAGACTTCCAGCGCCGGACCGCCGATCACCGCCATGGCCACGATCGCCACCAGCGTCGTGCCCGACGTCAGCATGGTGCGCGACAGGGTCGCATTGATCGCCATATCCAGCACGTCAGGTGTCGGCTTGCTCTTGAATTTGCGGAACATCTCACGGATGCGGTCATACACCACCACCGTGTCGTTCATCGAATAGCCAACGATGGTGAGGATCGCCGCGATGGTCGGCAGATTGAATTCAAGCTGGGTGACGGCGAAAAAGCCGATTGTCAGGATCACGTCATGGATCAGTGCAACCACCGCGCCGACCGAATACTGCCACTCGAACCGGAACCAGATGTAGAGCAGCATCAGCAAGAGCGCGACGATCACAGCGGTCGCGCCCGCGACGACCAGCTCGCCGGACACCTGGGGGCCCACCACCTCGACGCTGAGATATTCCACCGACGTCAGGCTTTCGTTGAGCGCGGCCTGAACCACACGGCGCACCGCTTGCTGGGCCGCCTCGAAGTCCTCTACCGGCGCGCCGGACACCCGTTCGGCTGTCTCAACATCGACCATGGCGATGCGCACCAGCACATCCGACGCGCTGCCAAATTCCTGCACCTGCACATCGCCCAGACCGAGGTCGGCCAGCGCGCCGCGGATCTGCGCCAGATCAGCCGGCTCCGGGGCGGTGGTCAGCGCGATGGACGTGCCGCCGCGAAAATCAATGCCAAGATTGAGCCCGAGGGTGAAGAAGGCGCCGACCGAGCCCAGCACCATCACCAGAGACAGAGCGAAGGCCGCAACCCGCATCCGGATGAACCGGAATTGCGTTTCCTCGGGAAGCAGGCGCACCAGGGGGAAGAAGTTCATGACTGGCAGCTCCTACATCGCCAATTTCTTGGGCCGCGCAACCCGCAGCCAGATCGAGATCAGCAGGCGCGACAGCACGAACGCGGTAAACACCGACGTGATGATCCCTATGCCCAGCGTCACGGCGAAGCCGCGCACCGGTCCCGCCCCCAGCATGTAGAGGACGGCGGCTGCGATGAAGGTGGTTATATTGGCGTCCAGAATGGCCGAGAGGGCGTGGTTGTAACCATTCTCGATGGAGCTCGCGAGCGTGCGCCCGGCCTGCCATTCCTCGCGTATGCGCTCGTAGATCAGCACGTTGGCGTCCACCGCCATGCCGATGGTCAGCACGATCCCGGCAATGCCCGGCAGGGTCAGCGTCGCCTGAAGGCCTGACAGGGCGCCCAGCAGCAAGAAGATATTGGTGATCAGCGCTGCGGTGGAGACCACGCCGAAATAACCATAGGCCAGCCACATGAACACGATCACCAGACCGAAGCCGATCAGGATCGCAATCTGGCCGCGTTCGATGGAGTCCTGCCCCTGACTGGCCCCAACCGTGCGTTCTTCGATCGGCGCCAGACGGGCCGGCAGCGCGCCCGCGCCGATCATGGTGGCCAGATCGGACGCCGACGCGACGGTGAAATTGCCCTGGATGATGCCCGATCCGCCCAGGATCGCCGAACGGATGACCGGGGCGGTGATGATCACATCATCCAGCACCACGGCGAAGCGCCGGCCGATATTGGTCTGGGTCACCTCGCCAAAGGCCCGCGCCCCGGACTGATTGAACGTGAAAGCCACAACAGGCTGGCCGTTCTCGTCAAAGCTCTGGCCCGTGCGCACGAGCTGCTCGCCGGTCACCAGGGCGCGGCGCTGCACCGCCAGACACGGCTCTGTGGGCTCGTCAGTGGGGTAGACCACCACACCCGGAGGCGTGCGGCCGCGGCAATCTGGACCGACATCAACGCCGGACTCCACCATGTGGAAGGTCATGCGGGCCGTGGTTCCGACCAGCTCGATAATGCGCTGGGGGTCGCTCTCGCCGGGCACCTGGACCAGCACCCGGTCGTCACCCTGCCGGGCGATGACCGGTTCAGTGGTGCCCATGCCGTCAATACGCCGCCGGATGATCTCGATGGATTGCTGCACCGTCCGCTGGCGGATGGAGTCAAGCTCCGCCTGGGTGATCTCCACTGCAATGGTGCGCCCGTCCCCGGCATCCTGAATATTCAGCGTGCGGGCCGTCCCGGCCTGACCGCCTGCGCCGGACACGCGCTCGTTGATCTCGTCCAGGCGCTCAATGGCGCGCTCCATGTCCGCCGGGTCCGACAGTCTGACCACCACCTGATTGTCGATCACCGCAGGCGGGGCCGACAGGATGGGCGGCGCACGGCGAAACAGCGCGCGCACATCTTCCTGCAGATTGCTCAGCCGGTCCTGACGCACCTCGTCAAGATCGACTTGGAAAACCAGATGCGACCCGCCCTGGAGATCAAGCCCCAGATTGATGGTCTGGTTGGGCAGAACAGTCCAGGGCGCATTAGCCCGCCCGTCCGAATCATACCGGACCGATTCCGGCACGAAATTGGGCAGGGTGAACACGAAGCCGATCAGAATGACGGCCAGGATCAGCACCGTCTTCCAGGGAGCGAAATAGAGCATGGGCGTTCCGGTCTGACTGGCGCTGGAACTGACGATCAGCCCCGCGCGGCGCGCTTATTCTGTCGGCGTATCGCCAGCGGGCTTGGCCGGCGCCTTGCGGGCGGCGGGTTTGCGCGCAGCGGGCTTCCTGGCGGCCGGCTTGACGGCCGGCGCAGGCTCACCGTCATCACCATCGCCGGAATCATTGGCCGGCTCGGTGCGGGTGCGCACCTGAGTGATCGTGGCCTTGATGACCTTGACGCGCACACCCTCGGACAATTCCAGCGTGGCCTCGTCATCGGTCAGACGCGCGACCTTGCCGATCAGGCCGCCGCCGCTGACCACTTCGTCGCCGCGGCGCAGATTGGCGATCATCTCGCGATGACGTTTCGCCTGCTGCTGCTGGGGGCGCATGATGAGGAAGTAGAAGATGGCGATGAACGCCACGATCATCAGGAGCGTGCTGAGAAACTGCGAACCGCCGGCGGCGGCGGCAATAAGGAAAGTGTCGGTCGCGACGGTCATAAGCGCTCCACGGTTGAGGGGGATTGAACTGCGCCGCGACTATATCGGGGTGCGCCCGCGTTGCAACAAGGCCTGACGGCTGATTTCTAGCGCCGCGGCAATTGGTCAATCGGATTGACCGGGGTCACGCCGCGGCGAATTTCAAAGTGCAGCACTGGCCCCTCGCCCGGGCCGGCGCCGCCCGCGTCGGCGATATGGTCGCCGGCGTTGACCTGCTGACCCTGCTGGACGCGCAAGACCGAGTTGAGGCCATAGGCCGTCACCCACCGGTCCTCATGGCGGATCAGCACCAGCTCGCCATAGCCCTGCAACTCATTACCCGCGTAGACCACCTCCCCTGCTGCGGCCGCGCGCACCGGTTCGCCGACCCGTGCGGAGATGCGGATGCCATCGAGGCGACGGCCCGACACATTGCCGAACTGAGCCACGACCTGACCTTGCAGCGGCCAGAGGAAAGCGGGCGCAGGCGCGCTGGGCGGCGGAGGTGGTGGTGGGGGGGGCGGGCTGGCCGTGACAGGGGGGCGCGTCGTCGCGCCGCCACCGGTGGTTTGACGCGGCGGCGCTTCGGCGACGATCTGGCGCGGCGATCCTGAGACGCGCAATTCCTGGCCGGGATGAATCGTCGTGTTTTCGCTTATGCCGTTGAGCCGGGCGAGCTCGCGCGTGCTCATGCCGTGATTGAGCGCAATGCGGTACAGATTATCGCCGCGCCGCACGGTATAGACCGATGGCCCGGGCATGCGCAGGCTTTGCCCGGCCCTCAAGGTGTAGGGAGACGACAGGCTGTTCTCGGACGCCAACGCTTCAATCGTGGTCCGGCACCGCAAAGCAATCGCGCTGAGCGTGTCGCCGCGCTGAACTGTAACTGTGCGGCCGCAGGCCGCCGCCGGGGTGCTGGCGGCGCTGCCATGGTCAATGGGCGCTGGCGCGCGCGGCGCAGTTCCGCACGCGCCCAGCGCCAACACCACACTTCCAAGCAACAGGCGCCGGGCGCTCTGACGCATGGCTGGAAACCCTCGCCAATGATCCTTAGTCACACTCGATCATGACGCGGGAGCGTTAACCGCGCGTTGACTAAGCGCCCGTATCGGCCGTCTCGGATGAAACAGGCTCAAGCCGCTGATACTCGCCGAGCCCGCAGGCGCCGCGCACTGTCTGGGCCGACTGATCGACCACGCGGATGATCTCGCCCCGGCACAGCTGGCCGCCGGGCACGCGGTACTCGATATAGCTGAACGGACTGGCGGCGCCGAAGCAGCCGCGGCTGACCTCGTTGAGATAGGTGTCGCCGCCCCGTGTGGTCACCAGCCAACGGCTGTCGTCCAGGGGGGTGATGTTGCGGATGCGGGTTGTCGACAGGCAGCTGCGCGTTTCGCCGGTCTCGGCGAATTGCGCGAGGCGTGCATCGGCCCGCGCCTCATCGGACTGGGCGTGAACAGCCCCGCTCAGGCCCAGAGCGATCACGGCGGCGCCCATGAATTGCTTGATCATGACGGTCTCCTTGTTTGCCCACGCCGATACAAAGGCATCGTCGCGCAAACCGCAGTATAGCATCGTTTCAGCGCTTTGCCCGAGGCGCAGTGTGTCCCCGGGATTAAATTGCGCTCATCGGGCGTTCATCCAGGTCAGCCCGGTCGGCGCGAATCTTGCGCAGGCTGGCGCATCAGCCTGACCAAATGCGGGAATGCGCACCATGATGAAACATCTCATTGGCCTGATCACGCTGACGGTCATCGTCAGTTCAGCCGCCGCCGCGCAAAACCCCGGCCAGATCGCGCGCGCCCAGAACGGCGCCGACTGCCCCGGCTGCAATCTGTTTCAGGCCGATTTGTCATACAGGGCGCTCGACCGGGCCGATTTCTCGCGCGCCCGGCTACGTCAGACGGACTTGAGCCTCTCGACCTTCAACCATGCGCGCTTTGACGGTGCAGACCTGGTCACGGCGAACCTGTTCGCGGCGCGCTTCACCGGCGCGAACTTCGCCCATGCCGATCTCAGCCGCGCCACGCTGGTCGGGGCGCATTTCGGCAGCGCCAATTTTACCGGCGCGCGTCTCGACGGGGCCAATCTGTCGGGCGCCGAAATGGCGGATGCGCGCGGCCTCACCCGGGCTCAACTCGCCAGCGCGTGCGGCGACGCCTCGACCACCCTGCCCCCGGGCCTGACCGCGCCGGCCTGCCGGCCTGCGGGCCTTACTGCGAATTAAGTCGCGTCCCACGCCTGTGCGCGCTAGCGTCGGGGCATGATCGTGCGTGCTTTCACTTTCACCGTATGCGCCCTTTTTCTCGCCTCGGCCCAGGCTGCGGCGCAGGAACCGCATCGCCGGCTGGTGATCAGCGGCGACTGCCTGCAATGCGACTTTGCGGGCAAGAATCTCGCCGGCATTCACATTCTGGGCGGGGATTTTTCCGGCACGCGGCTCAATGGCGCGGAGATGCTGGGCGCGCGCATTCTGGACGTGCGTCTCGACGGCGCCGACATGGGCGGCGTATCCCTCGCCGAAGCCCATCTGGCTGACACCTCGCTTCAAGGCGCCTCGCTGGGCGGCGCACGCTTGGACCGGGCGCGCCTGCACCGCGTCAATCTTCAGAACGCCCGCCTTGACGCGAGCCGTCTGGACGGCGCGGTGATGCTGCTGACCGACATGTCCGGCGCCCAGATGCGCCAGGTCAGCGCGGTTGGCGCCATTCTGCGCCAGAGCAGTCTGGAGCGCGCCGATCTGCGCGACGCCGATCTGACCGGCGCCCATATCGTTTCCGGGCGCCTGGGCGGCGTGGACCTGCGCAGCGCGGTCATGACCGGCATGATTATCGAGAACTCCGACCTCACGGGCGCCGATCTGCGCGGCGCGCATCTGACCGGCGCGCGCTTCATCGCGGCGAATCTGTCCGGCGCCGATTTCCGCGGTGCACAGGGCATAGACGCCGACACCTTCCGCCTGGCGTGCGGGGATGATCGAACCCGCCTGCCCGAAGCGCCGGCCCTGGCCGCGTGCAGCGAGCCCGTCCAGATCGCCCGGTTTGTCGCCGCGCAGCGTTCCGGCCGCATGTCCGCCGATCAGCGCGCCCGCATGAACGATGTTCGCACGGCCCTGGAACAATCGCTGGCTCATTCCGAGCGCGCCTTCATGTCGCGCCACCACGCGCCGTCCGAAGCGTTTGAAGCCGCCCGCCAGGGGCTGCGCGCCGCCGCCGAAGCCATGGCCGCTGCTGAACTGGACGCCGAACAGACCACCTGGCGCTTTGAGATGCGCCGGTCGGAAATCGGCGAGCCGCTGCGCGTGATGATCGAACAGTCAGCCACCCCCCCGCGCGCGCCCCGGCGCACCACGCTGAATGCGGAACCTGTGCGCCCCGCCCAGCCGCCCGAACCGCGCCGGGACAGGCCGAGCGAAAGGCCGCGCGACCGGCCGGACCGCTAGGGCCCAGCCTGTCCCGTCAGGCCTTTTTCGGCTCCGGGGCCACCGTGCGCAGGTGCAGTTCGCGCAGCTGGCGCAGTTCCGGCTCGCCGGGCGCATTCATCATCAGATCGCGCGCCTGCTGATCCTTCGGGAACATCACCACTTCGCGCAGATTCTCCACGCCCGCCAGCAGCATGACGATGCGGTCCACGCCCGGCGCGATGCCGCCGTGGGGCGGCGCGCCGCAACGGAAGGCGTTGAGCATGCCGCCAAACGCCGTCTCGACAGTTTCGGGGCCGTAGCCCGCGAACTCGAACGCTTTCAGCATCACGTCGGGGCGGTGGTTCCGGATGGCGCCGGAAGACAGCTCCACGCCGTTGCACACGATGTCGTACTGCCAGGCGTTCAGGCCCAGCAGGGTCTCGTGATCATCGGCGCTGAGCGCCATGAAGGCGTCGGCGTCCATTTGCGGCATGGAGAACGGGTTGTGAGAGAACTCCACCTTCTTGTTCTCCTCGTCCCACTCATACATTGGGAAATCGATGATCCAGCAGAATTTGAAGATGTTTTCTTCAAACAGGCCCAGCTCGCGCCCGACCACGTCGCGCGCCTTGCCGGCGAAGCTGCAGAACGCTTTGGGATCGCCGGCGGCGAAGAACACCGCATCGCCCGCTTCCAGGCCCAGCTGTGCAGCAATTGCCGCTGTCCGCTCTGGCCCGATGTTCTTGGCAATCGGACCAGAGCCCTCAATTTTCTCAAAGTGCTTCCGGTACGCTTCCAGAACCTCTTCTTCTTGGCCCGTTCCGATCGCATTTCCTAACATGCTGAGCATCAGCTTTTTGTCGATGTCAGTTCGGTTCTCAGACGCCTCACGCCAGAAGATATAGCCCAGACCTGGCTGGCCTTCTTTCTGCGCCCAGGCGTTCATCCGGTCGCAGAAGGCGCGGCTGCCGCCGGACTTGGCCGGGATCGCCCAGACTTCCACTTTAGGGTTCTTCTCGATCATGCCGGCGAACACCTTGAAGCCGGACCCGGCGAAGTGTTCGGTCACCGCCTGCATTTTGATCGGGTTGCGCAGATCGGGCTTGTCCGAGCCATAGGAGCGGATCGCCTCGGCATAGGGAATGCGCGCAAACGCCTCGTCGGGGACGTGGCGGTCACCGGCGAACTCCTTGAACACGCCGTGCAGCACCGGCTCGATGGCGTTGAACACGTCTTCCTGAGTGACGAAGCTCATTTCCATGTCGAGCTGGTAGAACTCGCCCGGCGCCCGGTCGGCGCGCGCGTCCTCGTCACGGAAGCACGGCGCGATCTGGAAATACCGGTCAAAGCCCGACACCATGATCAGCTGTTTGAACTGCTGGGGCGCTTGGGGCAGCGCGTAGAACTTGCCCGGATGCAGGCGCGACGGCACCAGGAAGTCGCGCGCGCCTTCAGGCGAGGACGCGGTCAGGATCGGGGTCTGGTATTCGGTAAAGCCCTGATCGGTCATGCGGCGGCGCAGGGAGTCGATGATCTTGCTACGCAGCACGATGCGCTTGTGCAGGCTCTCGCGGCGCAGATCCACATAGCGGTGCTTCAGGCGCACTTCTTCGGACCAGTCCGGCTCGCCGAACACCGGCAGCGGCAATTCCTCGGCAGCGGACAGGACCTGCACGTCGGTGACGCGCAGCTCGACCTCACCGGTGGGCAGACCGGCGTTCACCGTCTCGCCGGTGCGGGCAATCACCTCGCCCGTGACGCACACCACGCTCTCCACCCGCAGGCGCTCCAGCGTGGCGAAATGCGCATTGTCCGGCTCCAGCACGCACTGGGTCAGGCCGTAATGATCGCGCAAGTCCACGAACAGCAATCCGCCATGGTCGCGCTTGCGATGGATCCAGCCGGACAGGCGCGCGGTCTGGCCGACATCGGCCTTGCGCAGGGCGCCGCAAGTATGGGTGCGATAGGCGTGCATGGCGTGATGATCCGATCCGGAGTGGCGGGAGTGTCGTGCGGGCAGGCGAGCGCGGGTTTTGGCGGCGCCTGCGCGCGCTTGTCAAGGAAGGCGCCGCCGTCTTGTGAAGGAGTGAGAACCTCTCCAGCATGCGCGACCATGCGCGCACACCTCTTCAATGCCGGTTTCTGGGCCCTGTCGGCCCTTGCGGTGCTCCTCTTCTCGCCCGTCCTGCTGCTGCCTGGCCGGGGCGGCGTGGCGTTCGCCATTCATTGGCATGCGCGGGCCTTTCGGCTGTGGCTAAAGGTGTGCGGCGTCAGCGTGGAGTATCGCGGGCTGCACCATGTGCCCGCCATCCCTGCCCCGGTCTTCGCCGCAAAGCACCAGAGTTGGGGCGACGGCCTCCTGCAGGTCGCGCGCGATTCCGAGCTCGCCTATGTCATCGGCGACCACATGCTCGCCTTCCCTCTTGCGGGGCGGTATTTGCAGAAGGCGGGCGCCGTCGTGGTGGACGCCAGCGCCGGCGGGCGCCGTGCGCCGGGCGCGTTTGAAGCCGGCGTGGAGCGATTGGCCCGCGAGGGGCGCGCCGCGCTGATCTTTCCCGAAGGCGGCATCGCCGAGGTCGGGACGCGCCTGCGCTACCGCAAGGGCGTGCACAAGCTCGCGCGCGCCCTGGACCGCGAGGTGATCCCGGTGGCGACCAATCTGGGCTGCTTCTGGCCGCGCAAGGACTGGACGCTCACCCCCGGCAAGGCAGTGGTGGAGTTCATGGCCCCCATGACGCCGGGCTATGACGCCGTCGCCTTCGTCAAACAGCTTGAGGACGTGATCGAGACCCGCACCCGCGCGCTGGAGGCCGAGGCGCGCCGCTCCAGACCCTGAATGAGCGCTCACTCATTTTTCTGTTGACGGGCAGTTTTCGTCTCGGTATTGAATGAGTGAACGCTCACTCATGCGCCCAGCGAGGCTCGATATGTCAACGCCGTCCAAGCCTGCTCCCGAAGCCGACGCCATGCTCGACGCGGACAATCGCGGCGTCATCGCCGCAGACGGCACGCCCATGGCGCGCATCGAGCGCGCGGCGCTGGTCCTGTTCGCGGCCAGCGGGATCGATGCCGTGACCACCCGCGCCATCGCCGCCCGGGCCGGTGTCGCGGAAGGCTCTATCTACCGCCACTACCCGAGCAAGGAAGCCCTCGCCCGCGCGCTGTTCGACGCTATCCACGGACGGCTCTATGAGCTGGTGGAAGACGCCATCACCGGCGCAGGCGACGACTTTGAGGCGGCGGTGGCGCACGTCGTCGCGGTCTATTGCGAGGCAGCGGACCGCGACCGGACGCTGTTTGAATACCACCTCACTCACATGTTCCGCTTTGGCCGGATCGAAAGCCCCGGGCGGCCCGACCCGACGGCGCTGATCGTCAAGCGCATCCACCAGGCCATGGCCGACGGCGACTGCCCGCGCGGCGATCCCGAGCTCAAAGCGGCGGCTGCTTTAGGTGTGGTGCTGCAGCCGGCGGCCCACCGCATGGCGGGCCGGTTCTCCTTCGGCCTGTCGCAGCAGACCGATTCGCTGGCGCGGGCCTCGCTGGCCGCCCTGCGCGCCGCTTAAGGCGATTTTCCCTGACATTCGCCAGTCCTGGCTGGCCCTGATTCACCCTGGAGCGATCCCATGATCCGCAGTCTTGCCCATGTAATCGCCTACTGGCTGATCACCCTGGTGGCGGCCCTCGTGTGCACCCTGCTCGCCCTGTGGCCCTGGCGGGGCCCGCTGTCCTTCGCCATCCGCATCTATGGCGCCGCCCAGGTGCTGGCGCTGCGCTGGATCGCCGGGGTAAAGATCGACGTGCGCGGCCGCGAGCGCCTGCCGGCTGGCCCCAGCGTGATCGCCGCCAAGCACCAGAGCTGGGGCGACGGTTTCGTGATGGTGGCAGAGATTCACGGCCTCGCCTTCGTGGCCGGCGACCACCTTTTGAAATTCCCGCTGATCGGCTGGATCCTGCATCGCCTCGGCGCGATCGTCCTGTCCAATAATGGCGGCGAAGCCGAGCGCGAGCGCATGCAGGCTGGTCTTCTGGGCCTGAAGCGCGAGCGCCGGTCAGTGCTGATCTATCCCGAGGGCCATCTGGCGGCGCCTGGTGAAGCGCACCGCTACCGCAAGGGCGTGTTCCACCTCTATGACGCGCTCCAGCGCCCCTGCACGCCTGTGGCCACCAGCCTGGGACTGGGCTGGGACCGGCAGAGCTTCCGCAAACGGCCGGGGCGCGTCACTGTGGAGTTTCTGGACCCGATCGAGCCCGGTCTGGGCAAGGAGGAATTCATGTCGAGACTTGAGGCTATCATCGAAACGCGCACCAACGCCCTGCTGGCGGAGGCCCGCGCATGAGCCCGCTCGCGACGTTCTCGTTGCTGGGCCAGAAACGCTACTGGCCGATCTGGGCCGGGCAGGTTCTCGGCGCTTTCAATGACAATCTGTTCCGCTATGCGCTGGTGACCATGGCGGCCTTTCAGGGCCTCACGGTTCTGGGCCGGTCTCCCGAAGAGATGGCTCCCATCGCCGCCACGGCCTTCACCCTGCCGCTCTTCCTGTTCTCAGCCGTCGCCGGCCAGATCGCCGACAAGTTCGACCGCATGAAGATCATGAAAATTGCCAAGTTCTGCGAGATTTTCCTGATGGCGCTCGCGGGCGCCGGCTTCCTGCTGGGACAGGCCTGGATTCTGCTGTCGGTGCTGTTTCTCATGGGCGTGCAGACGGCGTTCTTTGTGCCGGCCCGGTCAGCGGCGATGCCCAATGTGCTCGAACGCCACGAGCTTGTGGGCGGCAATGCGCTCCTGTCCGGCGCGATCAATATCATGATCCTGGCCGGCGCCATTGGCGGCACGTTGCTGGTCGGCGAGGCCTGGGGACCCGGCGCGCTGGGCGCAATTCTCATCGGCATTGCGGTGCTGGGCTGGCTGGCCATGCGTGAAGGCGTGCCCGCGCCCGCCAGCAATCCTGCCCTGAAAGTCAGCTGGAATATCGTCTGGCAGACCTGGCGCATTCTCGTCTTCGGGTTGAAAGACCGCCTCGTCGTGGGGCCTCTGCTGGGCGTGGCCTGGTTCTGGCTGCTCGCCGCCGCCGTGATAACGGTTCTGCCGGTGCTGACGGCCAATGTGCTGGGCGGCGCCCCGTCCGTAGTTGCGCTGTTCCAGCTCATGTTCACCGTCGGCGCCGCCCTGGGCGCGGTCTTGTGCGCCGTGCTGGCGCGCGGCGGCGAGGCGCGCTGGCTGTCCATTGTGGGCGCGGTGGGTCTGGTCATCTTTCCCCTGGATCTCACCCTTCAGGCCATGGGCCGCACGCCGGGGCCGGAGCTGATAGGCGCCGCCGAATTTCTCAACGACCCCGGCAATCTGCGCTTCCTGATCGGCCTGACAATGGCGGCAGTCTCCGGCGGACTGTTCCTGGTTCCACGACAAGCCATGATCCAGGGCCGCGCCCTGCCCGAGCGGCGTGGCCGGGTTCTGGCCGCCAGCGGGGTTCTGAACGGCGCGTCGGCGACGCTGGGTCAGCTGGTGCTGCTGGCGCTGGCCTGGATGGGCGCGCCGCTGCCCACCGTGTTCATCCTGATCGCGGCCGGATCAGCCATCATCGTGCTGACTGATATCCTGCGCCCCGGCGGTGCACCGCCGCGCCAGAACGAGTGATCAGGCCTCTCGCCAAAACGCGGCGGCGGGGCTAAGCCGGACGCCATGGAGTGGATTTCCGACACAGCCCGTTTGGCCGACGCGTGCGCCGAGATGCGCAAGGCGGAATTTGTGGCGGTGGACACCGAGTTCATGCGCGAGACGACGTTCTGGCCGCAGCTCTGCCTGATCCAGGCGGCGGGCGGGACGCGTGAGGTGCTGATTGATCCGCTGGCTGAAGGGCTTGATCTCACGCCCTTCCATGAACTGCTCACCGATCCGAATGTGGTGAAGGTCTTTCACGCCTGCCGCCAGGACCTGGAGATTTTCTTCCACTCGGGCGGCGGGCTGATCCCCAAACCGCTGTTCGACACCCAGATCGCTGCCATGGCGGTGGGGCTGGGCGATTCGATTTCCTACGACAATCTGGTGCGCGCCTATCTGGGCCAGGGCGTGGACAAGGGATCACGCTTCACCGACTGGTCGCGCCGGCCGCTGTCGGATGCCCAGAAAATCTACGCGCTGGCGGATGTGACGCTGCTGCGCGACCTGTTTCCTCAATTGCGCGCCCAGCTGGCCGAGACCGGGCGCGAGGGCTGGCTGGCCGAAGAAATGAAGACGCTGACCGATCCGGCCACCTATCAGATGCGGCCTGAAGACGCCTGGAAGCGGCTGAAGCTGCGCAAGACCACGCCCAAATGGCTCGCCGCGCTCAAGGCCGCCGCCGAGTGGCGCGAGATCGAGGCCCAGACCCGCGATATTCCGCGCAGCCGGATCATGAAGGATGACGGGCTCTACGAGCTCGCCCAGGCCGCCCCGCAAAGCGTGGAGGAGCTGGGCGTGCTGCGCGCCGTGCCCAACGGGTTTGAACGCTCCAAGCCGGCCGAGCGCCTGATCGCGCGCATGCAAATGGCCCTGGCCGATCCAAAGGCCTATGCGCCCAAGCTGGACCCCGTCGCGGCGGTGCCCACCAATATCGGGCCGGTGATCGAGCTATTGAAAGTCCTGCTCAAGGCCGTGGCCGAGGACGCCGATGTGGCCCCGCGCCTGATCGCCACCATGCCGGATCTGGAACAGATCGCCGCGTTTGACGACGCCAAGGTCGCCGCCATGAGCGGGTGGCGGCGCAAGGTGTTCGGCGAGAAAGCCCTGCGCCTGAAACGCGGCGAGCTGGCGCTGGTGCTGGAAAACGGCAAGGTCGAAGTCGTCGAACTGGAATAGCGCCGCCGGCTTTGGTCTGGCAGACTGCGTCCATGCCGATCCAACCCTCCCCCGTCGCCGCTGACGCCGCCCGCCCCGCCGGCGGCGCCATGGCGCGCGCCCTGCTGGCGCTCGGCGTGATCTTCTTTCCGCTGGGCATCACCCTGCCGGTGATGGAGACGACGCGGCTGTGGGTGTTCAAGGACAGCTACTCGCTCCTCGGCGCCGTGGGCAAGCTGCTCGAAGCGGGCGAATGGCGGCTCGGACTACTGGTCGCCCTGTTCTCCATGGGCGCGCCGTTGGCCAAGATGGCCATGGTCGCGGCCTTGCACGCCCGTCCCGCCGGAGCGAACGGCGGATCGCTCGCGCGCTGGGTGGAGAGGCTGGGCAAATGGTCCCTCACCGATGTGCTGGTGGTCGCCTTGCTGATCGTGATCTGGTCGGGCGGGGCCATGGTGACCGTCGCCACCCAGCCCGGCCTGTGGTTCTTCACGCTCAGCGCGATTTGCCTGATGCTGGCGTCAGGCCTGATCGTACGCGATCTGACCCCGGCGGCGCGGCCCTAAGGCCTGTCCGCATCACAGCATCATTGCGAGCGGAAAATGGTCGGAGCGGCCGGATTCGAACCGGCGACCCCTGGTCCCCCAGACCAGTGCGCTAACCGGGCTGCGCCACGCTCCGATACCACGTCGTCCGGGCATAGCCCGGGTCCCGGCCCTCGGCGCCGGGAGGCGTCTTATAGGCGGGCCGCGCAGGTCCGGCAACCGGTCGCGGCGCCCGTCTTCAACCCGCGTCCAGGCGGCCCGTTACTGCGCCGGGCCGAGCACCTGATCCAGCCGCGCACGCGCCGCCCGCACCCGGTCCAGCGCCCGCTCTGCGGCAGCCCGCTGTCCGGGCGTCAGGCCGGCGGAAGGAACACCGGCGCGAGCGGCCTGGCGAACCGGCGTCACGTCAAGGGGCCATTCCTCGTCATCACGCACGTCCAGCGACGGGAGGTGCGGCGTCTGCGCAGTTTCAATGGTCGGGGTGACGTCCTCGGCAGGCGTTCTGCCGGGCGGCGCCGATTCTGCGCCGGGGCCCGCGCCTTCAGCCAGCGCGCAGACCCCGGCCACACCGTGGTCCTTGAGGTATTTCTGCGCACCCTTGATCGTATAGCCTTCTTCATAAAGAAGATGCTTCAAGCCTTTGATAAGGCTGATGTCATGGGGGCGATACAGCCGCCGCCCGCCGGCCTTCTTGACCGGCTTGATCTGGGTGAACTTGCTCTCCCAGAAGCGCAGCACATGGGCTGGCAGGCCGGCTTCCTCGCCCGCTTCGGAAATGGTCCGGTAGGCGTCCGCAGACTTGCCGCTCATGCGCGCTTCCTAGCGTGACAGAGCCGTATCGACCCTGTCTTTGAGAACCTGAGAGGGTTTGAACACCAGAACGCGCCGCGGCTCAATCGGCACTTCCTCACCCGTTTTCGGATTGCGTCCGACGCGCCCGTTCTTGTCGCGCAGCACAAACGAGCCGAACGACGAAAGCTTGACCGGCTCGCCTTCGACCAGCGTCTCGGCGACCATATCCAGCACGGCTTCTACCAGTTGCGCGCTTTCCTGCCGGGAGAGCCCAACCTCCCGGTTGACCGCATCGGCCAGATCCGCCCGCGTCAGTGTCTTGGAACCCATATGTCATCCCCTAACCTGTCCTGTACCGCACACGTTAGGGCCAGCACCGAGGCAAGGTCAATGTTAACCATAATCACAGGGTTAGTACCGCGCTAACGCCGCGCCCCAGGTGAAGCCGCCGCCCATGGCTTCCATCAGCACCAGATCGCCGCGCTTGATGCGTCCGTCGCGCACCGCCACGTCAAACGCGAGCGGGATCGAGGCGGCCGATGTGTTGCCGTGCAGGGCGACGGTGGAGATGACGCGCTCGTGCGGAATGTCCAGCCGGTTGGCGACCCCGGCCAGAATGCGCTGATTGGCCTGGTGGGGCACGAACCAGTCGATATCCGCAATCGCGACACCGGCCATCTGCGCCAGTTCGCTCATGGAGCCGGCGATCTTGTTGACCGCGTGGCGGAATACCTGATTGCCCTGCATGCGCAGATGCCCGACCGTCTTGGTGCGCGACGGCCCGCCGTCGACATAGAGCATGTCACAAAACTCGCCATCGGATCGCAAATGGGTGCGGATGACGCCCTTGTGCGCGTCGCGCGAGCCGGCCTCCGCGGTCAACACGGCTGCACCGGCCCCGTCGCCGAACAGGACGCAGGTGGTCCGGTCGGTCCAGTCGAGGATGCGCGAGAACGTCTCTGCGCCGATCACCAGCGCCGTCGTGGCCTGGCCGCAGCGGATGAAATTATCGGCGGTCGCCAGCGCATAGAGGAAACCTGAACACACCGCCTGAATGTCGAAGGCGCAGCCGCGTTTCACGCCGAGCTTTTCCTGAACGATGGTGGCCGTGGCTGGAAAGGTCAGATCGGGCGTGGCGGTGGCCACCACGATCAGATCCACATCACCGGCTGACAGGCCGGCGTGATCGAGCGCCCGGCGCGCCGCTTCCACGCCCAGATCGGACGTGTACTGCCCCTCCGCCACGATATGGCGCTGGGTGATGCCGGTACGCTCTCGAATCCACGCGTCCGTGGTTTCGACGATGGCTTCCATCCCGGCATTGGTCAGCACTTTTTCCGGAAGATAGGACCCGATGCCGGCGATGCGCGAATAGGTCTCTGTCACGCTGATTCCCTTTGCGCCTGATCCGCGCCGTCCTCACCGGGCGCCTCAAGAGCGGCCAGACGCGACAGATTGGTCTCGATCTCGCTCAGGAAAGCGCTGTCGGCCATCTCCAGCGCGATGCGCAGCGAGGTGCCGAAGCCGGCCGCGTCGGTTCCGCCATGGCTTTTGACCACCACGCCGTTGAGGCCCAGAAACACTCCGCCATTGACGTTGCGCGGGTCCATCCGGGCCCGCAACTGATTGAGCGCTCCCAAGGACAGCAACGCGGCGCCAGCCTTCGCCAGCAGCGAGCTGGTCATCGCCTCCCTCATCCAGCCGCCGACAAGCCGGGCGGTGCCTTCAGCGGTCTTCAGCGCGACATTGCCGGTAAATCCGTCGGTCACGACCACATTCGTGGTGCCCGCCGAGATATCGTCGCCTTCGATGAAACCGCGATAGTCCATGTCCAGTCCGGCCGCACGCACCAGCGCGTCGGCGTCGCGGATCACCTGGCTGCCCTTGAGTTCTTCCTGACCAACGTTGAGCAGGCCCACGGTCGGACGCGCCGCGCCGTGCATGGCGCGGTGGAAGGCTTCGCCGAGCACCGCAAACTCGACGAGCTGGGATGGCGTGCAGTCCACATTGGCGCCCACATCCAGCACGGTGGAGAAACCGGTGGGCGCGGGCCAGCTGGCGGCGATGGCCGGACGGTGAACGCCCGGCTTCATGCGCAGAATCACCTTGGAAATCGCCATCAGCGCGCCGGTATTGCCAGCCGACACAGCGACTTGCGCTTCGCCGTCCTTGATCGCGTGAACTGCATTCCACATCGACGACCCGCGCGAGCGGCGAACCGCTTCGGAGGGCTTGGCGGACATGTCCACCTCGGTCTCAGTGTGGCGAATCTCGCTGGCGCCTCCCAGGGCGTCATGGCGCGCGATCAACGGGGCCAGCACGCGTTCATCGCCGTGAAACAGCAGGCGCACCTTGCGGCGGCGCGCTTTGAGAAACAGCGCCGCACCGTCGACCACGCTTTGCGGCGCGTGATCGCCCCCCATGGCGTCAAGCGAGAGAACCAGTCCTGTTGTCATATCAATTCCGGACAAAATGAATGGACATCCCGCCTGCCTGCGGGCGGCGCGCGCACCTTACCTTGCGCCCTTCGTGATGCAAACCGCGCCCGCTCAGCCGATGAGGGTTCGCGCAAAGCGCGGCGCCTCGCCCTCGATCAGGGCGTCAGGCGACTGGTCTGCGAGCTGGCGCGCCGACTTCATGGCATAGCCCGCGAACGCCGCCGCCTTCGGACCGGCCTCTGGATCGGCGTCGAACATGTTGCGTGACATCGCCCCGGCCAATGCGTCCTCGTCCCCGGCGGAGAGGGCGGCCTCATAGGCTTTGGCGCGGCCATAGAACGCCTCGCCCATGGCTTTGATGCGTTTGCCGACAGACAAATCCCCGGTGCCCATCTCGCGCAGGGCCGCATCCATGTCGTCAAACATAATGTCGAACACCAGCTGCGCCAGACGCTTTCCCGGCTCGCCCCCGTCACGCAGCCGCCGCATCAGCAAAATGGCGTGCAGGACGATCAGGTCAAACCGGCCGTCCACCGTGTCCGGCGCCCCGTGCGGGCCATACAGAGCGGGACGGCGCGCCGCCTCCAGCACCGCGTCATAAAGCACGCGGGCGCGGAGCTTGAAGGGGTCTTTTGCGAACAACCGGCCGAACATGCGCGAACATCTCCCAATCAGGCCCGCTTGAAGCTATGGTCAAGGCAAGGTACGTCAATGCGACACGCCGCAAGCCAGCTTGCGGCCTTTTGACAGCGTTTGCAGGAGAGTTCCATGGCCTTTCGCCGCGCCCTTATCGCGTCCGCCATCATTCTGGCGGGCGGGCTCGCCACGGCCTGCAACCCGACCCTGCGCAGTCACGGCTTCCGCTTTCCCGATGGCGAAATGCCGGCGATCACCGCGGGCGAAGACACCCAGGCGACCATTCTGGCCACGCTGGGCAGCCCGTCCACGCGTGGCATGTTTGACGCTGACACCTGGTACTACATTTCCGATACGCGCGAATATCTGGCCTATCTTCGCCCTGAAACCCGCGAGCGCCGGGTCATAGCCGTGCGATTCGACGACGCCGGCGTGGTGAGCGCCGTGGACGAATACGGGATGGAAGACGGCCGCATCGTGGCCTTCGTGGGCCGCGAGACGCCGACGCGCGGACGCGAGCTGTCCGTGCTCGAGCAGCTTCTGGGCAATGTCGGCCGCCCGTCGGCTGATCAGTTCGGCGGCCAGCAGAACCTGCCCGGCGGCGCCGGCGGACCGCGCCGCGAGTAGGATTTAACCGTCATGGATCTGGTGATTCCCGCACCGGCGCTGATTACAGCGCCGGTCGAGGGCGGCGGCTCATTTCCGGTGCGCCGCATCTACTGCGTCGGGCGCAATTACGCCGACCATGCCCGCGAAATGGGCGCCGACCCCACGCGCGAAGCCCCGTTCTTCTTTTCCAAGCCGCGCGATGCGCTGTCGCCGGGCGGCGCCATCCCCTACCCGTCCGCCACCGACGATTTGCACCACGAAGTGGAGCTGGTTCTCGCCTTGGGCCACGGCGGCGTTGATCTGACGCCGGACGCCGCCGCCGCGTGTATCTGGGGCGCTGCGGTGGGGATCGACCTGACCCGGCGTGATTTACAGGCGCAGGCCAAGGCCAAGGGCCGCCCCTGGGACACCGCCAAAGGGTTCGACGCCTCAGCGCCCATGGGCCTGCTCCGCCCCGGCCCGGCGCCAGGGGCCGGCGCCATCACGCTGAGCGTCAATGGCGAGGTCCGTCAGAGCGGCGATCTGGCCGACATGATCTGGTCATCTGCGGAAATTCTCAGCCATCTGTCAGCGCTGTTCGAGCTGGCGCCGGGCGATCTGGTGTTCACCGGCACGCCTGCGGGTGTTGGTCCGGTCAGCATCGGCGACACGCTGGATGCGCGCGCGGGCGCGTTGCCGCCGCTTCAGGTGACCATCGCACGCCGCCCCTGACCTTGCCGCGCCGCTGGCGCAGGTCTAGACCGGCAGACCATCTGCGAGCGGAGCATGTCATGAGCGAGCGCATTCGCACGTCGGTCGATCTTGCGGGCGAGGACATACACTGGGACCCGCGCGACGGCCTGTCCTACAGCAAGTATCTCGGCATCGACGCGCTTCTGGCGGCCCAGACGCCGCTGACCGATGAACATGACGAGATGCTGTTCATCATCATTCACCAGGCCAGCGAGCTGTGGCTGAAGCTGTGCCTGCACGAGCTCAACGGCGCCATCGCCCATGTCCAGCGCGACGAAGTGGGCCCGGCGCTGAAAATGCTGGCGCGTTTCGCGCGCATCCAGGAACAGCTGTCCCAGTCCTGGGCCGTGCTGGCGACCATGACGCCGTCCGATTATCTGCGTTTTCGCGACAAGCTGGGACACTCTTCGGGCTTCCAGAGCTGGCAGTACCGCTGCATGGAATACCGCCTGGGCAACAAGAACCCGGCCATGGCGCGCGTGTTCGCCAACGAGCCTGACGCTCAGGCGCGGGTGAAAGCGGCGTTGGATGCGCCCAGCCTCTATGACGAGACGCTCGCCATGGCGGCCCGCCGCGGCCTGCCGGTCCCTGTCGAGGTTCTGGAGCGCAATTTCGCCACGGCCTATGAGCCCTCGTCCGGGGTCGAGGCGGTCTGGCGCACTGTCTATCACGACACGGCGCGCTGGTGGGAGCTGTACGAGTTCGCCGAGAAGCTGGTGGATGTGGAGCAGAAGTTCGCGCAATGGCGCTTCAATCACATGAAAACCGTTGAACGCATTATCGGTTTTCGCCGCGGCACAGGGGGCAGTTCGGGCGTGTCCTATCTGGTCAAAGCCCTCGATCTGCGCGTCTTCCCAGAACTCTGGACCGTGCGCACCGCTCTCTGACACGACAAGGATAGTCCATGCATTTCGGCGTGTTCGACCTGTTCAAGATCGGCGTCGGTCCGTCGAGCTCCCACACCGTGGGACCGATGAAGGCGGCGCGCAGCTTTCTCGAGCGCGTGGAGTCCGAGCACGGGCTGGAGGCGGTGACGCGAATTGAGGCCGAGGCCTACGGATCGCTCGCGTTGACCGGGTCTGGCCACGCCACCGACCGGGCGATCCTGTGGGGGCTGGAAGGCGTGCGGCCCGAAGAGGCGGACCCGGACGTTCTGCCCGGGATGATCGAGCGCATCCTGGAGCAGAAGGAACTGCGCCTGCTGGGCGGCCACACAATCGCTTTTGATCGCCAGCGCGATCTGCTGATGAAGGGGGATGTGCGCCTGCCCTTCCACTCAAACGCCATGAAATTCATGGCCTTCAACGATGAAGGCGATGTGGTGCGCGAGGAAATCTGGTACTCGATCGGCGGCGGTTTCGTCATCGATGAAGCCGAAGCCGGGCGCAATTCCGCCGGCGAGGCCCATACCGGCGAGCCCTATCCGTTCGACAATTGCAACCAGCTGCTGGCGATCTGTGATCGCGAGGGCCTGTCCATTCCTGACGTAATGATGGCCAATGAAACCGCCTTCCGGCCCGAGGCCGAGGTGCGCACCCATATCGCCGGGATCGCGGCGGCCATGGAAGCCTGTATCGAGCGGGGCACGCGAATCGACGGCGAACTGCCCGGCGGCCTGCGCGTACAGCGCCGCGCGCCCGGCATGCGCCGCAAGCTGATGGCCGCGGCGGCGCGCGCCGAGACTGATCCGCTGGCGTCCATGGAATGGGTCAATCTGTGGGCCATGGCGGTCAATGAAGAAAACGCCGCCGGCGGCAAGGTGGTCACCGCCCCGACGAACGGCGCGGCAGGGATCATCCCGGCGGTTGCGCGATATTACGACCGGCATCACCGGCGCAGCGGCGACCAGAACGCAATGGCGCGCTTCTTCCTGACGGCCGCGGCCATCGGCGCGCTGTACAAGAAGAACGCCTCCATCTCCGGCGCCGAGGCCGGCTGCCAGGGCGAGGTGGGGGTGGCCTGCTCCATGGCGGCGGGCGGGCTGGCCGCCGCGCTCGGTGGTTCAAACCGCCAGATCGAGAACGCCGCCGAGATCGCCATGGAGCATAATCTGGGCCTGACCTGCGATCCGGTAGGCGGGCTGGTGCAGATCCCCTGCATCGAGCGTAACGCCATCGGCGCGATCAAGGCGATCAACGCCGCGCGCCTGGCCCTGATCGGCGACGGCGCCTTCAAGGTGAGCCTCGATCAGGTGATCGAGACCATGCGCCAGACCGCGCTCGACATGTCGGACAAATACAAGGAAACGTCCACCGGCGGCCTGGCCGTCAATGTGCCGGTGTGTTGAGGGGCGCGAGGGTCAGTTAGCTCTCTGGCGGCGTCGCGCCGCCAACACGCCCAGAACGAGCGCCAGAACGGCCATCGCGGCCATCTGGCCGAAGACCTGAGGCGGCAACCCTGTCCCCTCGCCGCCCGTGCCGGTGACCGATGTCAGGACGCGGGCCAAAACGCCGCTGGCGTCCAGATGCGGGTTGGACAGGTAGAGCGCGAGCGCCGGGCCGATGACCGCCAGCGCGTTGAACGCGCCGTGGGCGGCGCAGGCCTCGATAATCGAACCCCGCCACAGACAGAGCATGGCGAACACCAGCCCGGTTAGGCCCAGCGTCACCAGCGCCGCGATGCCGAACACCAGCCCGGACACCAGCACATGGGCGTGCAGCAGCATGAAGGCGATGCTGGTCACGATGACGCCCGTGCGTACGCCCCAGCGCGCGGTCAACGCACTCATCAGCCAGCCGCGGAACACCATTTCTTCGACCGCGCCCTGAATCAGGAAGCCCAGTCCTACCAGCGCCAGGACGCCGATGAAGGCGGGCGGGATGGCGCGCGCCGCCATGGCCGCCATCTCGGGATCATCCGCCGATCCGGCTATCATCATCAAGGCGACGCCTGCTAGGCCAGTCAGCGCAACCATCAGGACGCCCAGACTGAGACCAAGCAAGAAGCGCCCGGCGAAGCCGCGCGCGGTGAAGCCAATGCTCGCGGCGCCACGCCGCTCAACAAGGCCGACCCAGAGGGCTGTCAGCACGCCCCACAGCACAAACTGTCCGAGCAGAAACGGCAGCAGATCAACCACGGACGGCGCACCCGTCTGCAGGGTGAGGATGACCGTTCCGATGATCACCGGCAGGCTGGACAGGGCGTAGGCCGCCACCAGAACCCCAAGGGACGCCAAACCCGGCAGACTGCGGGCGCGCTCAGGCCAGGGCGCGTACAGCGCGGCGCGGATCAAGCGGTTGTCACGGGCGATGCCTCCGGCGCGGGGGCTGGCGCTGCATCAGCCAAATCATGGCGGCGCGCGACATAGGCGCCGACGCCATGCCACAGACCCTCGAACGCGATCTGGAAGATGAACTGGCTGACAACCAGAATCGCGATCATCACAATCCCCATCGGCGAGGTCAGCGTCTCGCCCAGGATGGCGAAGATTTCAGCCGGGTCGGGCTCGCTCGCAGTGTCCAGCGCCATGAAGGCCGCCACAAGGTCGGAGGCCGCGAACAGAACCGCCACCTGCTGGATTATGGACAGGACAATCGCCCCGGCGATGCCCACCCCGACCAGGGTGAGGTAGGACAAGAACATCATTCCGGCGACGCCTTTGGACGCTGACACGGCGCTGAACAGGCGGAAACGCCGCTGAAGCACCGACAGCGCCGGAGCCGCGGCGAAGCGCAGACAGACAATAATTCCCAAGACGACGATGATCAGCACGGCCACCGTCCCGATCAGTGCGCCGACCGCTATGCCGCCCGCGCCGTCCATGAGACCCAGCAACGCGGCGCCGCCCACAAACGCGATCGCGCCGACCAGATAGGCCAACATGCCGGCAGCGATGAAGATGAAATTCACACCGAACAGACGCAGCTCGTCCAGCCCCAGACGGAACGGAATAACCGGACGAATCTCGTCTCGGGTGAGCAGGCGCAGCCACGCCCCCTGGGCGGCCAGCGACAGCAGCAATGCGCCAATGGTCAGCAGGGTGAACCATCCTGACATGCCCAGAACCGTCTCGATGATGAGCGCCTCATCGGTCATGTCCGTTTCGGCCGCCAGCATGAATAGCGGCCAGAAGGCGTAGAAAAACCCGGCGATCAGGGCGCAGATCAGGCCAAACTGCCAAACCCATATCCACAGCGCCGCCATGGGACGGCGGGCAAAGACCTGAAAAAAATGAAAGGTGGCGGCCAGGAAATCATACGGCGGCTTGGTCATCATCTCCCCCCCGGGTCAATCGGCGAAACATCTGGCGGCGAGACTAGCAAGCCCGCGGCGCCCCGTCTTGCCCAATCAGGCCTGTGCAGGGGAATCTGAGGGAAATTTCATGAACAGCGCCCCCATGGCCACAGCGCCTGGCGCAATCACCAGCGCCAACTTGACTGCGCCGTGTGCCGCGCCAAGGACGGTCGCCGCCAGCAGAGAGCCTCCCTCTGCGCCCAGATGGGCTGCGCCGGGCCAGACGCCGAAGGCAGCGTGCGCGGCGGCGTTGAAGACCAGAAGAATGACAAGCCCTGGCGCCGCAGCCAACAGCAGGGTGAGCGTGATCTCGATCCAGCGCCTGGACGACACCGGCCAGATCGAAAGGACCCGCACCCGCGCGCTGGCCAGCGTGGCGGGCAGGCTGACCGCGAGACGCGCCATCAGCCATAATGAGAAACCGGTAAAGGCGATGAGAAGGACCGCCGCGACGATCCATTCCCCCGCACCGAACAGCGCGTAGATGTCCACCATTCCGGCGGGCGGCTCTGCGCTCACATCCACATTGATGACCGCCAGCGCGGTGAGCATGAACATCAGCGCCAGCCCCGCTGTGCCCAGCACGGTG
The DNA here is from genome assembly GCA_027627685.1 of Hyphomonadaceae bacterium ML37. Taxonomy (NCBI): domain Bacteria; kingdom Pseudomonadati; phylum Pseudomonadota; class Alphaproteobacteria; order Hyphomonadales; family Hyphomonadaceae; species Hyphomonadaceae bacterium ML37. The sequence goes on along the minus strand of CP091241.1, from coordinate 1,594,775 downwards.
AACAGCAGCACCCAGATCAGCGCCATCACGCCCAGCACCCGGCGCTCATCATCGCCAGCCGCCAGGCGTCCCGGCTGTCCCAGACCGATGCGACCGAACGCGCAGAGCGCGGGAATGGTGGCGGCGAAGCCGATCACCATCGCGGCCACCCACTGCCATAGCGGCCCCGCGCCCGCCGCCAGCCGGAAGGCGGTCAGGGATTCCAGACCATAGGCGAGCGCGTAGATCGCCGCAGCGAGAAGCGCGATGCGGCCATGGCGCAAGACGCTGAAAATACCGGTTCGGGCGGAGGCGATATCAATGAGGGTCATGGCGCGGGAGGTAGACCGAAACGCCCGCCGCGCCAAGCGGGTGCGCGCTCAGGGCGCAGGCGCGCCGTCCAGGCAAATGTCCCGGGACTGCCTGTCCTGGTCATGCACGGTCAGGCAGGGGTCGAACACGAAATAGGTGAGGCCCCGGTAACTCGACGATTGAAGAAAATCGTATGTCCCGGTGATCTCCGGCGCCCACGCCCGGACACTGTCCGGATAGGCGTAAAAGACCTGCAGGGGCGTATAGGGCCCATTGGGATTGCGGGTCCAGGCGATCAGGATGCCGGCCTGCGGCGAGGCTGGGTCCGCGTCCAGAGCCGGCAGGATTTCCGGACAGCCGCGCGCCCGCCTCGGATTCGGCTCGGTGAGAAACGGTGATCTGGCGTACCGGCGATCCAAACGCGGCAATCGCCCCAACTCGATGCCGTACTCGCGCGTTAGCCTGCGTTCGGTCGAGGTCAGGCCCCTGGCGGCCAAGTCCAGCTGCCCGGCGGCCCAGAAGAAATAGGAATGCGGCTCCTCGATCTGGCCGGCCAGCCCCGCCACGCCCGCCATGAAAGCCAGGCGCGCGCCATCCCGGGTAATCAGACACCCCTCGGCCGCCAGCGTATCATAGGCCGCCGCCGCATGCGTCCCGGCTTCACCCAGACGCCCTTCATTCCAGGCATGCGCCGCCGCCTCGGCCAGTGTGCGCGCGTCAGCCTGTTCTTCGGTGGCGGACCCGGCAGCGAGCGCGAGAAACAACAGACCGATCATGAGCCCTAATCCATCATGCGGAAGTCCAGAGTGGTCTGAACGCCTTCATGCGCCGTGGGCACGCCGTCGACCAGCCTGGGTTCATAGCGCCAGCCACGCACTGCCCGCAGAGCGGCTTCGCCGAAGACGGGATGGGGCGCGGAGAACACGACTTCGGCATCCCTGGCGCGGCCATTTTCGTCCACTGTGAACGTGACCAGCGCCACGCCTTCAACGCCGGCAGCCGCCGCCTCAATCGGATAGTCCGGCTCCCGCCGACGGGTGGGCCGCGCAGGCCGGTTGTTGGGATCGGGAGCGGCCGTTTCCCTCTCCTCCTGCTCGGCCTCGGCCAGCTCGGTTTCTGCGGCCTCCTGGGCAAGGGCGCTGAAATAGCCAGCCTCGGCCAGCCGGCCGATCAGTTCGCGCCGCTGGCCTGCCGTAAGCCGCGACCGCGCATAGCGCGACCAGACGTCCGAGACCGTACTCAGATGCCCGCCCTGGCCCTGCTGGCGAAATAGATGGTCAGCCACGGCGAACCACCATGCTGCATCGTGATGGCGGCCTCTGAGCGTAGTGTCCAAGCCCATATAGAACGCCATCAGGCCGGACCAGGTGAAGGTCTCGTAGCCCTGGGGCTCCATGAGGATCAACGCCTCGCCGGCGGTGCGCCCGGCGTCGGACAGTGAATTCAGGCGCCATTGCGACCGGGCGCGCACCACGAGGGCCTCCGCGATCTCGCGGTCCCGGTCCGCATCCACCCCCGAGGGACCTGCCGCCGCCAGCGTCTGGTCCACCTGGTTGAGGGCCTCACGGTAGTTCTCCTCGCTATAATAGGCGTCGGCGACCAGCGCCATGACGCGCACACGGCTGTTGAGTTGGCTCTCATCCATTTGCCCGTACCGGGTGGCCGCGACGCCCAGCATGGCGCGCGCATCGGCAAATTCCCCGCGCACGAACGCATATTGCCCGGCATTGTCAGCCAGAATGGCGCGGGTCAAAGGATCAACGCCGCCCGCCTCGGCGGCGCGATGGGCGTCGCGGGCCGCCTCACCCGCCGCTTCAATGTCGCCCGCCTGCAACGCTTGCTGATCCCGCTCCCAGGCGATCGCCACGGCTTCGGGCAAGGGAGCAGGCTCATCCATGCGGGCGTGCGCGCCGGCAGTGAATGCGAAGGCAGCCGTCAGAACCACACCGATAAGCCAACGCACGATAGTTTCCCCTCATGAATTCTTCGCGCTTCAAGGGAAGCCTGAAACCGCCTAGATCGTCAACCGGCCATAAGCGCAGGCCGGGGCTTTAAGCCGGTCCCGGCGACGCGTATATCTCGCGCCATGACAAACCCGATACACATTATTGGCGGCGGTATGGCTGGCTGCGAGGCGGCATGGCAGGCGGCTGAGGCCGGCGCGCGCGTCGTGCTGCACGAGATGCGCCCGGTGCGGGGCACGGAAGCCCACCAGACCGACGGTCTGGCGGAGCTGGTGTGCTCGAACTCCTTCCGCTCCGATGATCACGAGACCAATGCGGTGGGCCTGCTGCACGAGGAAATGCGCCGCGCAGGTTCGCTGATCATGGCCAAGGCGGCGATTGCGCGCGTGCCCGCCGGCGGCGCGCTGGCGGTTGACCGCGATGTGTTCAGCAAGGCCGTGACGGGTACGCTCGAGGCCCATCCGCGCATCGAGATTGTCCGCGAGGAAGTCGCCGGCCTGCCCCCCGAAGACTGGGACAGCGTGATCATCGCCACCGGCCCCCTCACCTCGCCCGCGCTGGCCGAGGCCGTGCACGGACTGACCGGCGAAGGCGAACTCGCCTTCTTCGACGCCATCGCCCCGATCATCCATGCCGACTCCATCAATATGGACGTAGCCTGGAAGCAGTCGCGCTATGACAAGGGCGACACGGAAGAGGACAAGGCCGCCTATATCAACTGCCCCATGGACCGGGATCAGTACGAAGCCTTCATCGACGCGCTGATCGCGGCGCCCAAGACCGAGTTCAAGGACTGGGAGAAGGATACGCCCTATTTCGACGGCTGCCTGCCGGTCGAGGTGATGGCCGAGCGTGGGCGCGAGACGCTGCGCCATGGTCCCATGAAGCCGCGCGGCCTGACCAATGCTCACAACCCCGAAGAGAAGCCGTACGCCGTGGTCCAGTTGCGCCAGGACAATGCGCTGGGCACGCTGTTCAACATGGTCGGCTTCCAGACCAAGATGAAATACGGCGCGCAAGCCGATGTCTTCCGTATGATCCCGGGTCTGAAGACCGCCAGCTTCGCGCGCCTGGGCGGCATTCACCGCAACACATTCCTGAACTCGCCACGCCTGCTGGACGGCGTGATGCGCCTCAAGGCGCGCCCGTCCTTGCGCTTCGCCGGTCAGATCACCGGGGTAGAGGGCTATGTGGAGAGCGCAGCGATGGGCCTGCTGGCCGGCCGCTTCGCCGCCGCTGAACGCCTGGGCCAGCCGATGACGCCCCCGCCGCCCACCACAGCGCTGGGCGCGCTCCTGACCCACATCACCACCGGCCACGTGCCGGGCAAGAAGGGCGCGTTCCAGCCCATGAATGTGAATTTCGGCCTGTTCCCGGAGATGGATGGCCCCAGCCGCGGCCCCAACGGCGAACGCCTGCGCGGCGCCGCCAAGGCCCAGGCCAAAAAGCGCCTGATAAGCGCGCGCGCGCTGGTCGATCATGCCGCCTGGCTGTCGGGCGGGGTGGCCGAGGCGGCGGAGTAGCGCCGCCGCCTTACCCGGCCAGATGTGACGCCTGATCCGGCTCGCCCGCAGCGGCGAGGGTTTCGGCCACCGCGCATTGCGCTCTCGTCGTCTTGCCACAAATGCGAAGCGAGGCTTCCAGCTGCGCCTCGATCTGGCGCAGATCGGCGATCTTGGCCCGCACCGTCTCCAGATGGCTTGAAGCCAGCTCATCGATCGCGCCGCATTCAGCCTGCCGGTCTTCGAGCAGATCGAGCAGGTTCGACACGGCGGCCAGCGAAAAGCCGAGACTGCGCCCGCGGCAGATGAAGCGCAGCCGCTCCTCCTGAGCGCGGGTGTAGGTGCGGTGTCCGCCCTCAGTGCGCACGGGCGCGGGCAGCAGGCCCAGCCGTTCGTAATAGCGGATCGTCACCACCTTGCAGCCGGTGCGGCGGGAGAGGTCTCCGATGGTCAGGGTCTCGTGCATGACAGGCTTGAACCTATAGCGGCTGTAGAAATTACGCTGCGCAGCGACTCGGTCGGCTGATGGCCGCACTGCCGCCTCAAGACGGGGATTGATCGCATGACACCGCGCTTTTGCCTACCGGCCCGCCCACGCCGGGCGCTTATCCTGGCCGCAGGCGCCGCCAGCGTTGCGCTGTGCCCCCTCGCCGCTACGCCCGCCGTCGCCGCCAGCCCGCACGATGAGCACGGCGCCCATGAAGGAGACACCATCACGGTCAGCGCCACACGATCACGCCGCCGCGTGCAGGATGATCCCATCCGCGTCGAGGTGATCGGGCGCGAGGAGATTGAAGAAAAGATCATCATGTCGCCGGGCAATATCTCGGTGCTGCTGGCCGAGACCGGCGGGCTTTGGGTGCAGGCGAGCTCCGCCGCGCTGGGGTCGGCGGGCATCCGCGTTCAGGGCATGAGCGAGCGTTACACCCTTCTGCTCGCCGACGGGTTGCCGCTCTATGGCGGCCAGGCGGGCTCCATCGGCCTGTTGCAGATCCCGCCCACCGATCTGGCGCGGGTGGAGATCATCAAGGGCTCCGCCTCGGCGCTGTATGGCGGATCGGCGCTGGGCGGGGTGATCAATCTGATCACCCGGCGCCCGGGCGATGCGCGCGACGGCGAAATCCTGATCAATCTCACCAGCGAGCGGGGTGCGGACATCACCACCTATGCCGCCGCGCCTCTACCGGGCGGCTGGGGCTATTCGGTCACGGGCGGCGGCCACTGGCAGGATGTGCGCGATCTGGACGGGTCAGGCTGGGCGGATATTCCATCCTATGAGCGCTATACGCTGCGCCCGCGCCTGTTCTGGGATCGGGCCGCCGGCGGCGGCGCCCTGTTCACATTTGGCTACGCTCAGGAAACGCGCAGCGGCGGGACCCTGCCCGGCCGCACTGTACCCGATGGCGATCCGTTCGCGCTGGGCCTGGACACCCAGCGCCTCGACGCCGGGTTCAGCCTGGATCTGCCGATTGGCGAGGATCTGGACTTTGGCGTGCGGGCCTCCGCCATGGCGGCGGACCACCGTCACCAGTTCGGCGCTCGGATCGAACGCGACCGGCGCCGCACCCTGTTTGGCGAAGCGACCCTCGCCTGGTCCCATGACGGGCACAGCCTGGTGGGCGGGGTGGCGGTACAGGCCGATGCCCTGGACACTGACGATTTTCCAAGCCTGGACTACAGCTTCACCGTGCCCGGCGTGTTCATTCAATATGATCGCGAATTGACGCAAGACCTTACGGTGTCCGGCAGCCTGCGCGCGGATTCCCACAGCGAATATGGCGACTTCCTCAGCCCGCGCCTGTCAGTGCTGTGGCGCCCGGGCGTCTGGACGCTGCGGGCGTCAGCCGCACAAGGCTTCTTCGCGCCCAGCCCCTTCATTGGCGCGATCGAGGAAACCGGCCTGTCGCGCCTTGATCCCCTGACAGGTCTCGAGGCCGAAAGGGCAGAGAGCCTGTCCTTCGATATCGGGCGCCAGTTCGGGCCGGTTGAAGCCAATATCATTGGATTCCAGACACGCGTGACCGACGAGGCTTTGCTGATCCCCACCGGCGCGGTCATGCTCGATGGCACGAACCGGCTGCGCATCGTCAATTCACCGGGCGAGACCGAGACGCGTGGCGGCGAGTTCCTGCTGCGCTATCGCTATGAGCACTACGTGGTGACGGCGAGCTATATGTACACGCACTCGGACGCGCGCGATCCGGTCACCGGCCAGCGCCGCGAGACGCCGCTGACGCCGCGCCATTCGGCCGGCATGGTCGCCATGTGGGAAGATCATGATCGCGGCCGGATCGGGTTCGAGGCCTACTACACCGGCGGTCAGGCGCTGGAAGACAACCCCTACCGCGCCCGCTCGCGGCCCTTCGTCAACATGGGCGTCCTGGCCGAGTGGCGCGTGGGCCGGTTCAGCGTGTTCGGCAATGCCGAGAACATCCTCGACATCCGCCAGAGCCGCTACGACCCGCTGGTGCGCCCCGCGCGCGGATCAGACGGACGCTGGACCGTCGACGCCTGGGCACCCACGGACGGATTTGTCTTCAATGGCGGGGTCCGCGTGCGCTTCGGGGCGGCGCAGTGAGGCGGGCGTTGAGGCGGAGACGGCGCTAGGCCCTCACGCCTTCCTTCACCCGGAATTTCGCTTCGGTCTGGGCCTCGATCTGATCCAGCGTGACGCCGGGGGCCATTTCGATCAGCTCCAGCCCGCCCTCGACCACATCAAACACGCCCAGCGTGGTGATGATGCGGTCGACGCACGCCTTGCCGGTGAGCGGCAGGGAGCATTCCTTCAGGAGCTTGGGTTCGCCGGCCTTGTTGGCGTGATCCATGATGACCACGACGCGCTGCACGCCGGCCACCAGGTCCATGGCGCCGCCCATGCCCTTGACCATCTTGCCCGGGATCATCCAGTTGGCGATGTCGCCTTTTTCCGAAACCTCCATGGCCCCCAGGATGGACAGGTCGATATGGCCGCCGCGGATCATGCCGAAGCTTTCCGCCGAGCTGAAATAGCTGGTGTGGGCGAGCTCTGTGATGGTCTGCTTGCCGGCATTGATCAGGTCGGGGTCCACCTCGTTCTCACGCGGGAACGGCCCCATGCCCAGCATGCCGTTCTCCGACTGCAAGGTGACATCCATCCCGTCGGGAATGTGGTTGGCCACCAGCGTCGGAATGCCGATGCCCAGATTCACATAGAAGCCATCCTGCAGCTCCCTGGCGGCGCGTTCGGCGAGCTCGTCGCGGGTCCAGGCCATGGTCATCTCCTTATGCGGGCGGGCGGCCAATGGACCGCTCGGGTGAAACGTACAGTTCAGGCCGCGCGTTACTGCGACGCCCCGCGCAAAGCGGCAGCCGCCTCGCGGTTATCCTGCGGCAGGTCGCGCCCGCCGGCGCGGGCCCGGTCGAGCTGGATACGCAGCGCCAGATCGCGCGCCGCCTGCTCGTTCGGGACAATATAGAGGTTCTCAGTGCGGCACATGCGCGTGCCCGACCGCACCGTGCGCGGGGCGCACAGCGCCGCGCTGGCGGGCAGGACGCGGCGGCCCACATCGAGCATGCGGCAGGAGTTTTCAAATTCGATGAGCACGCTGCGCGCCTGACCGCTCACCTCCACCCAGTGGAAGCGCTGGTCATAGACATCGTCGGTCAGCCACGCTTCACGGCGGAAATCATTCGGCGCGTTGAGGCAGCGCTCCTCGACTTTCACGGATGCAGGATCGATTTCGAGGTAATCGGCGTCCAACGCGCTTGCGGGCGCGGACATCATGGCGGCGGCGAGAGCGGCCAGACAGGTCAGGGATCGCATGTGCGCATCACTCCTCATCAGCGTTGTCAGCCCCGTCATCATGATAGTGCAAAAACCCACGGATCGCTGCTTTTGAATTGTGACAACTGCGCCCGGGCGGGCGTCAGGCGCCCCCTCAGGTGCGCACTGTGCGCTGCTCGATGCGCTTCTCGTGGCTGCCCTTGATCAGGCGCTGCACGAAAATGCCCGGCGTGTGGATGGCGTCGGAATCGAGCTCGCCCGCCTCCACGATCTCCTCCACCTCCGCGACGGTCACCTTGCCGGCGGTGGCCATCATCGGATTGAAGTTCCGCGCAGTCTTGCGATAGATCAGATTGCCCGCCGTGTCGGCCTTCCAGGCTTTGACCAGGGAGACGTCGGCGACGAGGCCGGTCTCCATGATATAGGTCTCGCCGTGGAACTCCTTGTGTTCCTTGCCTTCAGCCACCAGCGTGCCGACGCCGGTCTTGGTGTAGAAGCCGGGAATGCCCGCACCGCCAGCGCGGATGCGTTCGGCCAGCGTGCCCTGGGGGTTGAATTCCAGATCCAGCTCGCCGGACAGGTATTGTTTTTCGAACGTCTTGTTCTCACCCACATAGGAGGAGATCATTTTCCTGATCTGGCGGGTGTGCAGCAAAAGCCCGAGCCCGAAATCATCTACCCCGGCATTGTTGGAGATGACGGTCAGATCGGTCACGCCGCTGTCGCGCAGGGCCGTGATCAGGTTCTCCGGGATGCCGCACAGGCCGAACCCGCCCGCCATCAGCGTCATGCCGTCAAACAGCAGGCCATCGAGCGCAGACGCCGCATCGGGATAGATCTTGTCAGCCACCGGGGAACTCCCTTGGATCAGAATTTCAACGCCCGTTTAAACGTGTGGGCGGGTTATAGCGCGTGCGCCGCAAAACGCCAGTAGGCTTAGCCCAGCGCACCCCCCGCTTTCAATGCGGCGATCTCACCGGCGCTGAACCCCCAGCTGTCCAGAACCGTTTCGGTATCCGCGCCGGGTTTGGGCGCAGGGCCCTGAATGGCGCCCGGCGTGCGCGAGAAGCGCGGCGCGGGCGCGGCCTGCATCACCCCGTCCACATCTTCGAACACGCCGCGCGCCTGCATGTGGGGATGGCCGCGGGCCTCATGGATGTCGAGCACCGGCGCAAAACACGCGTCCGCGCCTTCCAGAAGCGCCGTCCAGTGGTCGCGCGGCTGGCTGGCGAACGTATCGGTCAGAAGCTGGCGCATGGCCGGCCATTGCGCGGCGTCAAACTGAATGGCGACCGCCGGATGGTCTTTCAGCCCCAGCTTGCCGATCAGCAGGGCGTAGAACTCCGGCTCCAGCGGGGCGACGGACACGAACTTGCCGTCGGCGCAGCGATACGTGTCGTAGAACGGCGCCCCGCCATCAAGCAGGTTTTCTCCCCGCGGCGCACTCCACAGCCCCATGGCCGACAGCTGGTGGACAGCGGCCAACAGGTGCGTGGCTCCATCGACGATGGCGGCATCCACCACCTGCCCCTGCCCGCTGGCGCGCGCATGGTGCAGCGCCGCCAGGACACCAACGGCCAGATACATCGACCCGCCGCCGAAATCGCCCACCACATTGATCGGCGGCACGGGACGTTCCTTGGGTCCGATCGCGTCGAGCGCGCCGGTGATCGCAATGTAATTGAGGTCGTGGCCCGCAGCATGGGCCAGCGGGCCGTGTTGGCCCCAGCCGGTCATGCGGCCATAGACCAGCTTGGGGTTGGCCTTCAGGCAGACATCCGGACCCAGCCCCAGACGCTCCATCACGCCGGGGCGATATCCCTCCAGCAGGATATCGGCCGAGGTGAGAAGTTTTAGGCAAGCCTCGACAGCATCAGGCTTCTTCAGATTGAACGCGACGCTGCGCCGGCCCCGCGCCAGCACCTCGGCCGGACCGCCTCCACCGGCGCCGGGCCGGTCGATGCGCACCACCTCCGCGCCCAGATCCGACAGCAGCATGGCGCAGAAGGGTGCAGGGCCCAGGCCGACAAACTCGATCACTTTAACGCCGTACAAAGGCCCTTGTGCTTTGTTCTGTCGGGGCATTCTTTCGTCCGGGTCTGAGAAGTCAGGAAAACGGGTTGTGGCGCCGAAGCTGGACAGACACAATACACTCGGAACAATCCGTGGGGGGAGCATGGGCCGGGCGTATTCGATCCTGGTGATTGCCGAGGGCGACGCCGCCATTGAGGCGGCCGCCGGTCTGCGGTCCATGGGCTTCAATGTCACCATGGCCGGGCCGGACAACGCGGCGCAATCGCATGCGTTCGAGGCGGTCGTCTCTTTCAGCCCGGTGCGCGCCAGCGACATTGCCGACCGAATTCATCTGGCTGTGGGCGCCCATGCCGCCTCCGGCGCAGGCGCGCGATTGCAGGCGGGCGCCCACCCCATCCAGATCGCCGCACGTTTGCGCGCACTGATCCGTCTGAGCGTGCTGGAAGACGCCGCCCGCCTGCGCGCCGAGGATGCGCGCGCCGCCGGAGCCGCGCCCACCGCCATGCCGACCGCATCTGACGGCGGCGGCGTGTTATTCGTCGGCGCGCCCTGCCCCGGCTTCCTGCGACTGGAGCATGCGCTGCGCGGCGCCAATGTGGAGACGGTGGCGGCTTTCTCGACATTCACCGCGTTCGACTATCTCCATGAACGCCCGTTTGACGCCGTGGTGCTCAACGCCGAGCCCGATCCCGATCTGGCCCACACGGTCTGCTCGGCCATGCGCCGCAATACGCGGCTGTATCATACCCCGGCGGTCCTGCTGACGCGCAGCGATTCCTATGGCGGCGCGGACGAGGCGTTTGCGCGCGGGGCGTCGGACCTGGTGTCGGCGCGCGCGGACGATCAGGATATGCGCACTCGGATCACGGCGCTCGCCGCCGAGCGCCGCCGGCGCCGGCGGGCCAAGACTTTGCTGGAAGCCTGCCGCGCGCCCGCCTTCCTCGATACCCACAGCGATCTGTTCGAGTCGGCCTTTGGCGAACGTCATTTGAACTCCCTGCTGACGCGCGCCCATCATCGCGGCCAGGCGCTGGCGCTGGTGGGGCTGACCGCCGAGGCGCCGTCCGATTGCGGACCGGTTCACGCCACATCCGCACTCAACCAGTTTGCGGCCATGCTGCGCCATTGTGTGCGCGCCGAGGACCTGGCCGTCCGCCAGGGACCGGGACAATTCTGGCTGGCTTTGCCAAACACCCGCGCCGAAGACGCCCAGCTGGTCGCCGCGCGCGTGGCCGCCATCGCCGAATGCACCGCCTATGAGGGCCGCGACCCGTTGCGTCCTTTCCGCCTGGATGTACGCAGCCAGGTCTGTGAGCCGCCGGCCGGCGCAGACGCAGACGCCGCCCTCGCGCTGGCCTTCGCACCTGAACACGCCGCCCGAGCCGCCACAGGCTAGGCGGCGTCGCGCGCGCGCCTGGCCGCATCCGCGATGGGCGCCAGCAGGCGCTGCACGCCTTTCAGCCGGTCAATGATTTCCGGGAAATCGCCGCGCAGCACGATCGAATTATCCGGGCGCAGCTTGTAGTCCAGCGGCCGGCGCGTCATCAGATCCACCAGAGCGGCCGGGTCGGCGAAGGCATGCTCGCGGAAGGTCGCCACCGCGCCTTTGGGTCCGGCGTCGAGCTTGGCCACGCCCGCGCGCTTGCACAGGCCCTTGATGGCGACCACCTGCATCAGGCTCTCCACTTCTTCGGGCAGCGGGCCGAACCGGTCGATCAGCTCGGCGGCGAAGCCTTCGCGTTCGGCCTTGGTCTCCAGCCCGGACAGACGGCGGTAGAGCGCCATGCGCACGTCCAGATCGGGCACGTAATGGTCCGGGATCAGCACCGCCGCGCCGACATTGATCGCCGGCGACCAGTCGCGATTGTCTTCCGGGGTCTGGCCCTGCAGCGAGGCGACGGCCTCTTCAAGCATGGCCTGATAGAGCTCCACGCCCACATCGCGGATATGGCCCGACTGCTCCTCGCCCAGCAGATTGCCGCCGCCGCGCAGGTCCAGGTCATGGCTCGCCAGCGTGAAGCCCGCGCCCAGATTGTCCAGCGACTGCAATACCTTGAGCCTTTTATCTGCGCCCTCGGTCATGGACTGGTTGGCCGGGGTGGTGAGGTAGGCGTAGGCGCGCGCCTTGGACCGCCCCACCCGTCCGCGCAGCTGGTACAGCTGGGCCAGGCCGAACCGGTCGGAGCGGTGGACGATCAGCGTGTTGGCGGTGGGGATGTCGATGCCGGATTCCACGATGGAGGTGGACACCAGAACATCGTACCGGCCCTCATAGAAGGCCGTCATGATGTCTTCCAGCTGGCTGGCCGCCATCTGGCCGTGAGCGACCGTGAAGCTGACCTCCGGCACCTGCTCGCGCATGAAGGTGGCGATCTCGTCGAGATCGGCGATGCGCGGCGCCACGAAGAAGCTCTGCCCGCCCCGGTAGCGCTCACGCAGCAGCGCCTCGCGCACGGTCACCGGATCAAACGGTGTCACATAGGTGCGCACCGCCAGCCGATCGACGGGCGGCGTGGCGATGATGGTCAGATCGCGGATGCCCGACATGGCCAGCTGCAGCGTGCGCGGGATGGGCGTGGCGGTGAGCGTGAGCACGTGCACGTCGGTGCGCAGCTCTTTCAGGCGCTCCTTGTGCTTGACCCCGAAATGCTGCTCCTCATCGATGATCATCAGGCCCAGCGACTTGAAATCGATGGTCTTGGCCAGCAGGGCGTGGGTGCCCACAACGATGTCGCAGCGCCCTTCGGCGAGATCTTTGCGCGTCAGCGCGGCGTCCTTCGCGGGCACCAGACGCGAGAGCTGGCGCACCTGCACCGGCCAGCCGCGGAAGCGCTCGGCGAAAGTGGCGTAGTGCTGGCGCGCCAGGAGTGTGGTGGGCGTGACCACCGCCACCTGACGCCCGCTCATGGCGGTGATGAAGGCGGCGCGCAGCGCGACTTCTGTCTTGCCAAACCCCACATCGCCGCAGATCAGCCGGTCCATGGGACGGCCTTTCTTCAGGTCCTCGAATACATCTTCGATGGCGCTGAGCTGGTCGTCGGTTTCAGCAAACGGGAAGCGCGCGGCAAACTCGTCATACAGGCCGGACGGCGCCTCGATCACCTCGGCGTCGCGGGCATTGCGCGCCGCGGCGATGCGGATGAGCTGATCGGCCATGTCGCGCAGGCGCTTTTTGGCCTTGGCCTTGCGCGCCTGCCAGGCCGCGCCGCCCAGCCGGTCCAGCTGCGCGGTCTCGCTGTCCGCGCCATAGCGCGACAACAGCTCGATATTCTCCACCGGCAGGTAGAGCCGGGACTCCCCGGCATATTCCAGTTCCAGGCAGTCATGGGGCGCCCCGGTCACGCTCAGCGTCTTGAGGCCCATATAGCGCCCCAGGCCATGATCGGCGTGGATGACCAGATCGCCCGGCGTGAGCGCGCCGGCCTCGGCGATGACATCGCTGGCCTTGCGCCGCTTGCGCGGCCGGGCGAGCCGGTCGCCCAGAACGTCCTGCTCGGAAATGACCACGAAATCGGGCGTCTCAAACCCGTGCTCCAGCGGCATGATGATGCGCGCAATGGCCTTGCCGGACAGACGCAAGGCGTCGCCCCAGCTGCCCACGGCTTGAACCGGCGACAGTCCGTGCTCGCCCAGCACGCCACCCAGACGTTCCGACGCGCCCTCGCTCCAGCTGGCGAACAGGACGCGTTTACCGGTCTGACGCACACTGGCCGCATGGCGCGCGGCGGCCTCGAAGACGTTCTGATCGCCCTGACGCTCGGCGGCGAAGCTGCGGCCCTGCTTGCCGCCCGCGTCGATCACGTGCTCGCCGGGCTCCTGGAAACTGGTGAACCGGCGCACCGTGCGCGCGCCCAGCGCCGCCTCCCACTCGTCTTCATCCAGGAACATGGCTTTGGGCTCGATGGCGCGATAGGCCGGCGCGCCCATGGCCCCGGCCCCGGATTTCTGCGCCTCCTGGCGGGCCTCGTAATAGTCACGGACCAGTTCCAGCCGCTCTTCCAGCGCTGGCCGCGCCAGCGAATCGAGGCCGATCAGCGCGTCCTCGCCGGGATAGTCAAAGACCGTATCAAGATGCTCGTGGAACAGGGGCAGCCAGTGCTCGGCTCCGGCCGGTCGGGCGCCAGCGCTGACTGCGTCATAGACAATATCGCCCGACCCGGCCGCGCCGAAGCGCTTCAGGAAACCGGTGCGAAACCGCGAAATCGCCGCGGCGTCCAGCAGCACTTCGCTGACCGGCGTGAACCGCACGGCCTTGAGCTGACGGGTGGTGCGCTGGGTTTCGGGATCGAACGCCCGCACGCTTTCCAGACTGTCGCCAAAGAAATCCAGGCGCACCGGCTCGGACGCATCGGCGGGAAACACGTCTATCACGCCCCCGCGCACGGCGTAGTCGCCGCGCTCGGTCACGGTGGCGGCGCGCACATAGCCGTTCATGGTCAGGTGCGTTTTGAGCACCTCGCTGTCGAGTGTCTCGCCCGGACGGGCAGACAGGCCGCCGCCCGCCATTGCGTCGCGCGGCGCGCAGCGCTGGACCATGGCGTTGACTGTAGTGATCACCAGAAGCGGGCTGTCATCGGGGGAGCGCTGGGCCAGGCGGTGTAGCGCTCCTGCCCGGCGCGCGGCGGTGCGCGGGCTGGGGCTGATCCGGTCATAGGGCTGGCAGTCCCAGGCCGGCAGGCGCAGCCGGTCAAGATCAGGCGCAAAGAACCGCACCGCTGCATCGAACGCGCTGGCGCGCGCCTCGTCCGCCGCGATGTAAAGCCCCAGCCCTCCGCGGGCCCGCAGCGCATCACAAAAGATCAGCGCATCAAATCCGTCCGGCGCACCACAGACTGTCAGCGCACCCGGGGTGCGGGCAATACGGTCAAGATCATTCAAGGAGCGGCCCTTCCAGAACGCCAACGGGTCCGCGGGACGAATATTCGCCCCCGGGTCAAGGCAGGTTGTTCAAGCCCCAGCCTGCGCGCAGGTCAAGACGCGAGGCGCGTTTATAGCTCGCAAGCCTCACGCAGAAAGGCCGCGTGCTGATCAAGGATGACTACCATGCGCCAGTCTGCGCCCTCGGCGACCAGGCGCTCGCGCCAGTGGCCGATCACGGTCTCCTGGGTCATCAGCCAGTCACGCACAGAATCGGACAGGGGGCTCGGCCCGGGGCCGCGCGCCGGCCCTGCCCGCTGAGCCAGGCTGCGCGGGCCGGGAAAGGCGATGACCTGGGCGCTGGCATGAGGCATGGCGAGTCCTTCTGGCGTTCCGGGATCGCCATCTTGCGACTCACTCGCATTCGCGTCAAGCGCAGGGCCGCAAAAAGCCCCTACGCCGCAGCGCAGGGGCCTTCATGCCACGATCAGCCGGGCGGTTTCGACCTAGAAGCGGCGGACGTAGCCGATCGACCACACGTTCCCTTCGCCTTCGAAGTCGTAACGGGTGTAGTCAAAACGGACCGCATTCGGGCCGGAGAACGCCCATTCGGCGCCCGCGCCGTAGGCCAGGCCGTCAGCATCGTCCTGAATGGTCAGGCCGGCTGCGGACGCGTCAAACTCAGCCCAAGCATAGCCGGCGCGAGCAAATACGGAGAACTGCTCGGACACCGGGAACTGCAGCTTGCCGAAGCCGGCGACGCCGTAGTTCAGGCCCACGTCAGCGGTCAGACCGCCGCCGATGTTCACTTCATCATCCTGAACGCCGATCTGGCCTTCGGCCTCAACGCCGAAGAATTCGGTCACGTCGAACCCGCCACGCAGGTAGATGGCGTTGAAGTTCGCGCCGTCAGCGTCGTAATGGGCGACGCCGCCGCCGATGTGGGAGCGACCGTCTTGAGCCGAGGCGCCCGCCGCGAAAACCAGCGCTGCGACCGTGGAGAGGAGAATCGTTTTCATGAGTTGTTGTCCTTGTTGTTAGAGCCGGAACGCGTCTGGCTCGCCACAAGACAAACGCTTCAGCCCGAATTCCCGCAAGCGGCTCGGTGAGCAGATACCGTCAGTCGCACTCGAGCGTTGCGAACAAAATACGCACACCGGCGAAAGTGTGGCTGAAGATGGGTAAATGTGGCGCCACAACGACCAAAAAGGCCATTATATTTCAAACAGTTAATGAACCAGCGGCAAGGTGCGCCGCCCGACCTTGATCTGGCCGAATCTCCCCAACCGCGCTACATGGCCCGCATGCGCTTGACCTTCACTGATTCCCTCCTCGACCATGCCGGCTTGCAGCGGGCGAACCCCAACTGGATGGCGCAGCAGCATGTGCACGCCGAGGGCCGCGCGGTTCTGTTCGCCGGGGGCTCGATTGCTCTGGCGGATGACGGCGCGCCGCTGGTTCTGCCGGCGGGTATCGCCTCCGGCCTGGCGCTGAAATGGCCCGGCCTGATCTTCATCGGCCTGCAAAACGGCGCGCCCTGGTTTGCTGGCGCGCTGGAAAACGGCGTTGCCGAGCGCGGCCCGGATTTCCGCATGACGGCCATGCAGTTGGCGCCGGAGCTGGCTTGCGTCTTCGGGCGGGCCCGCTCCATCCTCATGTGGTCCGGGCGCAGGCGTTTTTGCTCCAATTGCGGTTCGAAGAACGAGTTCTTCGACGGCGGGCTTCGCCTGACCTGCCCGTCCTGCGGTATGGAGCATTATCCGCGCACCGATCCGTCGATTATCCTGCTGCCCTATTCGGGTGACCGGTGTGTAATGGGCCGCCAGCCCAGCTGGCCGCCAGGCATGTACGCAACACTCGCCGGCTTCGTGGAGCCGGGCGAAACGCTCGAGGCGGCCTGTGCGCGCGAAACGGCCGAAGAAGTGCACCTCAAAGTGCTCAGCACCGAATACGTCGCCAACCAGCCCTGGCCCTTCCCTTCCGCGCTAATGATCGGCTTTCTGGCCGAAGTCGAAGACGGCGAGGTGCAGCCGGACGATGACCTGGAAGACGCCCGGTGGTTCACCCGCGACGAGGTGCGCGAGCTCTATGACGGTGCGATGGCCAACTGGGCGCCGCGACACTTCTCCATCTCCAGATTGCTCATCGAGCGCTGGCTCGGCCGCGATGATGGCGCGACCCTGTGACGCGTCCGCGCCGGGGCTGCATGGGGTACATGGAACAGGCGTGTGTACCGGTTGCTTCGCCGGGCGGGGCGTGTCAAACACCCGGCCCGTAATCATTGAAATCTCTCGAGGGCGCTGATGGGCGATCTTTTCTTCAACAAGGTGGCGGGTGTGATCCTCGCCGTGGCCCTGTTCATGATGGCGCTGGGCGAATTGTCCAACATCGTATTTGGCGGTGGCGACAACGCTGAGCTCGCCTATCCGATCGATCTCTCGGCGCTCCAAACGTCTGCCCCCGCTGCAGAAGAGCCCAGCGGCCCGGTCGATTTCGGCGTGCTGCTGGCGAGCGCCGACCTGTCGGCCGGCGAGCGCGTAGCGCGCCGCTGCGCGGCCTGCCACACCTTCAATGAAGGCGGCGCGAACGGCACCGGCCCCAATCTGTGGGGCGTGATGGGCCGCGGCGTCGCGGAGGTGGCGGGCTTCAACTATTCGGGCGCCATGACTGAATACGGTTCGGGCGGCACGCGCTGGCTGTTCGAGAACATGTACGAGTATCTGGAAAACCCGCGCGGCTATGTCCCGGGCACGTCCATGAGCTTTGCGGGTCTTCGCAGCCAGGATGACCGCATCAACGTGATCGCCTACATGCGCAGCCAGGATAACGATCCTCTGGCCCTGCCCGACCCGCTTGCCGAGGCCGCGGCGGGCGAAGACGACGTGGCGGACGCCGAGGCTGAGGCTGCGGCAAATTCGCAAGAGGTCATGCCTGACCCGGCTGAGGACGCCGCGGAAGATGCTGGCGAAGCCCCCGCAGACGAAGAGGCGCCGTCCGAGGATGATGCTGAAGCAGAACCTGCGGACGAGGACGGCGGCGAGCTCTAGGCGTTGCTGATACAAAGACGACAAGGCGCGCGCTGTACAGCGCGCGCCTTTTTCGTGTCCGGCGGCCAGCGTTCAGGCGCGGAAAACCAGAATGGTCCAGCCATCCAGCGAGTGCGTGGTGGATGGGGTCAGACCGGCGGCCAGGTAGGCCTCAGACACGCGCTCTGCCTGCTCGTCCAGCAGTCCGGCGAGAATCAACCGCCCGCCGGGGGCCAGGTGTGCGGCGGTCTGCTGAGCCAGCGTGATCAGCGGACCGGCCAGGATATTGGCGAAGATCAGGTCGAACCGCCGCCCGTCGAACACCGGATGGTCATAGCCATCGGCCTCAATCGACTCGATCTGCGGCCCCACGCTGTTCTTCTGCGCATTGACCAGCGTTTCGGCGACAGATTCGGCATCAATGTCCGTGGCGATGATCTGCGCGCCGGGCCACAGCCTGGCCGCGGCGATGGCCAGCAGGCCGGAGCCCGCGCCCAGATCCAGAACACTCTCGGGTGTGAACCCCTCGCGCTCGATCACGTCCACGGCCTCAAGGCAGCCGCGCGTCGTGGCGTGATGTCCGGTCCCGAAGGCCGGACCGGCTTCGACCTCCAGACCGATGCAGCCCGGCGCCAGATCCGCCGCCGCGTGGGCGCCGTACACTGCGAACCGCCCCGCCCGCACCAGCGGCAGACCTTTCAGCGATAGCGCGACCCAGTCTTCTTCGGGCAGCGGCGCGATGTGGACGGTGATGGAAGCCGCATCCAGCCCCTGCGTCGCGGCCATGGCCTCGGCAGCCTTCACCGTCTCGCACAGAATATCGAGGCGCCCCGCTGTTTCCGATCCATCCTCGAACAGCGACCAGCTCAGCGCCAGCGGCTCGGGGACGGCGTCCAGCGCGGCCAGAACCGGACGCAACGCGGTCATGGACCCACGCGCTTCAACCCGCCACAAAACACTCATTCATCCACCTCATGCGTCAGCAGGCGCTCAATCTCGTCCACGATGACCATCCACGCCGGAGCGGCCGGATCGATCAGTTCAAAATGCCCGGCGCCCGGCAGGATGATTTCCCGCACCGGGTCGCCCGCAGCCTCTGCCGCCTGGGCATAACCGGCTCCAAAGGCCGGGGGAATGATGGCGTCAAGTTCGCCCGAGATGACCACCTGGGGAACGCCCAGCGGAAGCAGGCGCGCCGGGGATGAATCGGCATAGGCGTCAGCGCCGCGATCCGGTCCGACGAGCGACGTCACGGTCTCCGGCTCCCCGCAGCGTCCGGGACCGTCTGCCGCGAAAGCCTCCAGATCGAGAATGCCCACCAGCGACACGACACCGGCGACCGGCAATGGCGCCTGCGGCGCCAGCGGTCCGTCGGCGATTCGTGCGCGCCCCGCCGCCCAGACCGCCAGATGCCCGCCGGCGGAATGTCCTGCCAACACAACGCGATCCAGGTCGATGGCATGGTCATCGACCAGCGTGCGCGCATGATCTACGCCGGCCGCGACGTCGAGAAATGTGCCGGGCCAACCGCCCGTGTCGTGCCCGATGCGGGCATATTCCAGATTCCACACCGCCAGGCCGCGTGCACGCAGATCACCCGCTGTCAGATCCTGCAGCTCCAGCCCGGGAAGGCTAGCCAGCCAGCATCCGCCATGGATCATGATGACAAGGGGAAACGGCCCCGGCCCTTCCGGCAGCCAGAGCTCGCCAAACTGATGCTCGCCCGGTCCGTAGGCGATCCTGTGATCGGCCGACGGGCGCTCACGCTCCATCAATGCGGCAAACCGGATCGGACGCTCTGCCGCGTACGGATCAACGGGTGCAACGTCAGGCGCACTTTGCGGCCCGCAGGCCGTCAGCAGTGCAAACAGTAAGATGATTGGCAGACGGATGATCATGGCGCGCTCCCCCACACGGTCACGCGCCGCTTATGTCACCCCAGTCGGAATTGAGAAAGCCGTCAGGGTCAGCGCCGCGTCAGGCCGCGCGGGCGTCCGACAGCATTTCGGCGAAGAAATCTGTCTGGTCATCGACAACCTGGGCATAGTCAGGCTTGTTCGCCAGACGCAGCGCGTCGCGATAGATCGAATAGACCAGCTTGTCGGCCGGTTCCGGCTTGGCGTCCGGGCTGTTCATGCCGTCATGAACCCAGCGCCACAGCGCCAGCTTCGAGGTCAGATCATCCCAATCGGCGCTGGGCACGCTGGCCACAGCGGCCAAAAGGTGTGCGGGCAGTGTTGCGCCATCATTTTCCTTGACCTCGCGCCACATGCGGAAGGCCAGAGTGATGAAGCGGCTGTCCTGGTCCATGGTGCAACTCTTTCTGCCCCGCTGCGCTGTCACCGCGCGAAGCTCAATCCGGTACAAGGCGGCAAATCGGCGGCGCGCGCCTCAACGGGCCGCGCCGGCACACTTGCGATGAGGCTGCAGATCCGCGCCGGGCGCCCCTGCTGCTGAACGTGTCCTATAAGTGAAAAAGGGCACAATCGCGGCGAGTATGCGGCGGCGCACAAAAACCGTCATTAAAATGTTGGAATACCCGCTCGCCGACCACAAGGCGCAGCGCCGCCCGCTTGCATCTCCACCGGCCAGCCCCGATAATCATCGGCAGGAAGGTCGGCGGCGGACGAGCCCCTCGCCAACCCGGTCAGGTCCGGAAGGAAGCAGCCGTAACGAGTTTTGGTTCGGGTCGCCGTTCGGCCTTCCGCCACCTTCCGCCTCTTTCAAGGCCCGTACGTTCGGGTTCGCACGCGCGGGAGCCTGATATCCCATGATGGACGACGCCGAGCCCGGCCCTGACGCCGTTGACGATAGCGGCCCTGCCCTGCCCGGCTTCGAGCCTGCGCCGTCAGGCGGCGCGGGCTATCAGGTGCTCGCGCGCAAATACCGCCCCCAGACATTCCCGGACCTCATCGGCCAGGAGCCGATGGTGCGCACCCTCACCAACGCCTTCGCCGCCGGGCGCATCGCTCACGCCTACATGCTCACCGGCGTACGCGGCATCGGCAAGACAACCACGGCCCGCCTGATCGCGCGCGCCCTCAATTTCGAAACCGACACGGTCAAGGCGCCGTCGATCAATCTGGATCCGCCTGGCATTCATTGCGCCGCCATCACCAAATCCTCCCATGTGGACGTGATGGAGATGGATGCCGCCTCGCGCACCGGCGTCGGCGATATCCGCGAATTGCTGGACGGCTTGCGTTATTCGCCCGTCAGCGCGCGCTACAAGGTCTACATCATTGACGAGGTGCACATGCTGTCCACCTCGGCGTTCAATGCGCTCCTGAAAACGCTGGAAGAGCCGCCGCCGCATGTGAAATTCATCTTCGCCACCACCGAGATCCGCAAGGTGCCCGTGACGGTGCTCAGCCGCTGCCAGCGCTTTGACCTCAAGCGCGTGGACAGGGCGGTGCTGGCCGACCATCTGGCCAGGATCTGCGGAACCGAAGGCGCGCCGGTGGAGCCTGAAGGGCTGATGGCCATCGCCCGCGCCGCCGAAGGCTCGGTGCGCGATGCGCTCTCCCTGCTCGATCAGGCCATCGTGCAAGCTGAAGGCGGCGGCGCGGTGACCGCCGCCCAGGTGCGCGACATGCTGGGCCTGGCTGACCGGACGCGGGTGCTCGACCTTCTGGCCGCCGCGCTGGAGCACCGGGCCGCGGACGCGTTGTCCGAGTTGCGCCATCAATATGATTCGGGCGCCGACCCGGTCGTGCTGATGCGCGACCTGCTCGATTATCTGCACGCCATGACGCGGCTCAAAGCCGCCGGAGCCGACGCCGATCTGGGCGAGGCGAAAGAGACGATCGCGCGCCTTGCGGCGCTGTCAGACGCCCATTCGCTGGCCTCGCTGGGGCGGCTGTGGAAGACGGCGCTGACCGGGCTCGACGATGTGCGCACCGCGCCGGACCCGTCTTCGGCCGCCGAAATGGCGGTGATCCGGCTGATGAGCGCGGCCAGCCTGCCCTCGCCCGAGGACGCGGCGCGCCTGCTGGCGGGCGCCCCGCGCGTCGGGACACCGGCGGCGGCGCAGCCCGCCCCTTCCGCGCGCGCGCCGGAGCATCCGGAGGCGCGCGAAGCCGCCAGCGAAGGCCGGATCGTCCCGTTCAACCGCCCCGCCCCGGCGCCAGAGGCTGCACCGGGCTATGACGATGTTGAGGAGGACGACGAGCCCATCAGCGATGGACTGCCCGGGCCGGAAAGCCTGGAAGAGTTGATCGCGGACATTGAGGGCGCGCGCGAAATCGGGCTGAAGCTCGATGTGGAGCGCTATGTGAAACTGGTTTCGCTGCGTCCGGGCGCCCTCGCCTATGAGCCCGCCCCCGGCGCGCCGTCCGATCTCGGCGGGCGGCTGGCGCGCTTTCTTCAGGACCAGACCGGCGCGCGTTGGCTGGTCGACAGCTCGGCGAAGAACGGTCAGGAGACCATCCATGACCGCCGCCGCCGCGAGGCGGAGGCCGAACGCGACTCGGTGATGAAAGACCCCGCCATGGTCAGCGCGCTGGCCGCCTTTCCCGGCGCCGAGCTGATCGCCGTGGAACCGGCGCCCTCGCCCGCCAAACCCGCCCAAGACCGCCAGGAGACCAAGCGATGAAGGACCTTGCCGGCCTGATGAAGCAGGCCCAGGAGATGCAGCAGCGCATGCGCGAGGCGCAGGAACGGCTGGAAACGCTGGAAGTGACCGGCGAGGCGGGCGCTGGTCTGGTGCGCGTGACCCTCACCGCCAAGGGCGAGCTGCGCACGCTGTCGATTGATCCGTCCATCGTCACGCCGGACGAAAAAGAAGTGCTCGAAGACCTCATCAAGGCCGCCCACGCGGACGCGCGGCGCAAGGCCGAGACCGCACAGGCCAAAGTGCTGGGCGAGGCCACCAGCGGCATGTCCCTGCCGCCCGGTTTCAACATGCCTTTCGGCATCAAGCCCTGAGGCGCACGCCTGGTTGCTTTGCGATCCTGAAACGCGCTCTATCTTGTAAGACAGACGCCAATTCGGGGACACGGTTTCATGGACTTACCGGTAGAATGGATCATCGCGGCGGCCGCAGCCGTGATTGGCGCGTGCATGGGGCTGCTCAGCCTGATCGTGCCGCAATGGGGCGCGAGCGTGGTGCGTCTGGCGCCCGATCCGCGCTGGAAAGGCGGCTTCGCCGAATTTCGCGCCAGCTATGGCGGCGCGCTGGTGCTGGCCCATGGCGCGGTGCTGCTGACCCTCGCCATGAGCGCCCAGGCCGGCGCGGGCGCGGTGATGGGCGCCAGCTTCGCGGTCGCGCTGTACTGGGGCGGCATGGCGATAGGCCGCGCGGCGTCCATGGTGCTGGACCGGCAAAAGGAGACCGTCACCGGCTATAATGCGGGCGCGATAGGGTTCGAGACCGTGATGGCGCTGGCGCTGGCCGCGCCGTTCATCGCGCATCTGGGCTGAGGCTTACGCCCTCTCTGCAATGCTCCACGCATAGTCAGCCATCGGCGCCACCAGTGCGCCCAGCTCCTTGGCGCGTTCATTGGAGGCATTGCCCTGCAGCCCGCGCGCATACACGCCCTGGGCGATGCCGGCCAGGCGGAAGATGTTGTAGGCAATGTAGAAATCGAGTTTCGGGATGCCGTCACGCCCGGTGCGACGGCAATAGGCGGCCACGTATTCGTCTTCGGTGGGGATGCCCAGCGCCTTCAGATCCACACCCAGAAAACCGGAGCGGATTTCCTTGGGCGTGCGCCATTGCATGAGCTGATAGGTGAAGTCGGCCAGCGGATCGCCCAGCGTCGACAATTCCCAATCCAGCACCGCGATGACGCGCGGCTCGGTGGGGTGGAAGATCATGTTGTCGAGGCGATAGTCGCCATGGACCACGCTGATCCGGTCCTGCTGCGGCGCATTGGCCGGCAGCCAGTCGATCAGCCGGTCCATGGCCGCGATGGGCGCGGTTTCGGCGGCCTTGTACTGCTTGGTCCAGCGCGCGATCTGGCGCTCGAAATAATTACCCGGACGGCCATAATCGGACAAGCCCGCCGCCTCTACGTCGATGGCGTGCAATTGCGCCAGCGTGGCGTTGGACGCGTCATAGAGCGCGGCGCGCTGCGCGGGCGCGAGATCGGGCAGATAGGCGTCCCAGAATATCCGGCCCTCGACGAAATCCATCACGTAGAACGCCGTGCCGATAACGCTTTCATCCTCACACAGCGCATGCATGTGCGGAGCAGGGAAACCCTGCCCGCCCAAGGCCTTCATCACCTGATATTCGCGTTCCACCGCATGGGCCGAGGGCAGGAGCTTGCCCGGCGGCTTGCGGCGCAGGACATAGGCGTGGCGCGGCGTGGTCAGCTTGTAGGTCGGGTTCGATTGCCCGCCCTTGAACTGCTCCACGGTGAGCGGTCCGGCAAAGCCCCCCACATGCTGGTCCATCCACGTTTCCAGCGCGCGCTGATCGAATTTCAGCGCGTCGGCGACCGCCTTGGTGCCGGAAAACGCGTCATCAAGCTGGGACATGCGGGCAGTCTCCTGAGCAGGCGGCAAAACGGAGCGGCGTCCGGCGTGCAGTTCACCCGGTTCGGACGCCCGCCTCAAGGGCGATGGTCATTCGGCATCGGCGCGCCACGCCACAGCGCCATCGATGACCGTCATCACAGGGCGGGCATCGCGCAGATCGAGATCGGGCGCCGAAATCAGATCGGTGTCGAACACGCTGAAATCGGCGCGCTGGCCCATGGCGATCTCGCCCAGCTCTCCGTCAAGATGAACGGTCCATGCCGGCCAGAGTGTAAACAGCTTCAGCGCGTCATCGCGCTCCAGCGCCTGATCCAGATTCCAGCCTTCGCCCGCAAAGCCCTCCAGATCGCGGCGCACCGCGGCGGCGTAGAATTCGATACGCGCTTCGCCCCGCTCCACCGGCGCGTCGGATCCACCTGCGATTATGGCCCCGCTCTCCACCAGCGACCGCCAGGCATAGGCGCCCTCCAGGCGCTGCAACCCGATGCGCGCCGGCGCAAAATGCAGATCGCCAATGGCGTGGCTGGGCTGCATGGACGCCACGACGCCCAGATCGCCAAAACGCGGAATATCGTCCGGGTGCAGCACCTGGGCGTGTTCCACGCGCCAGCGCGGCTCGGGCCGCGCGCGCTCGCCCGCCGGCACGGCGTCCAGAGACGCCTCCATCCAGTCGAGCAAGCGGTGATTGCCGGCATCCCCGATGGCGTGGGCGGATATCTGCACGCCATCTTTCAGCGCCCGGCGCATCATCGCCTGGCTCGCTTCGTCACGCGCAATGAACAAGCCGGTCGAGCCCGGCGAGTCGTCATAGGGCGACAGGAGCGCTGCGCCGCGCGAGCCCAGCGCGCCATCCATGTAAAATTTGATCCCGTTGGCGGTCACCCGGCCATCGGCTTCCACCCGCGGCGCCCGCGCGGCCACGTCGCCATAATGCTCGGGATTGGCGAAGACATGCACGCGCAGGGGCAGACGGCCCTCTTGCGCCAGCTGCACGAGGATATCCACGTCGTCATAGCGCACCGACATGGAATGCGCGCCGGTCCAGCCTGACGCGGCCAGCACGCGCGCGCCCGCCTCATAGGCGCGCACCCGCGCCTCGCCCTCAGGCTCACGCAGGAAGATGGAGAAGGGCGCCATGGCGGTGTCGATGATCATCCCGGTCGCGGCGCCGGACGCGTCGCGCAGGATTTCACCGCCTTCGGGATCCGGCGTCTCCGCCGTCACGCCTGCTTCGGCGAGGGCCGCGGAGTTGGCGACCAGCGCATGCCCGTCCGCACGCACCAGCACCACGGGGCGGTCCGGCACGACGGCGTCGAGATCGGCAGCGGTGGGAAACCGGCCTTCGGGCCAATGCGTCTCGATCCAGCCGCGCCCGGCCACCACGTCCACGGCGCCGTCAGCGGCGGCCGCGACGCGCGCCTGCAGCTCGGCAATGGATCCCACGCCTTCCAGATTGAGGTTCAGCTCGCGCAGGCCCACGCCGAGGATATGCACATGGGCGTCGGTGAAGCCGGGAAACATCGCCGCGCCATTGAGATCAATGCGGTCAGTCGCGGGGCCGGCATGGGCCTCGCAGGCCCCGGCCGCGCCAGCGCACACGATCCGGCCGCCCGCGACCGCCACCATCTCCACCTGCCGGTTGTCATCGCCGCCGGTATAGATCACGCCGCCTTCAAAGAGGCGCTCTGCGGGGGCCGCTGCAGGCGCCGCAGGCGCAGCCGCGTCTTCGCAGCCGGCCAGCGCCAGAACCGCCAGTCCTATCAGAATGATGCGCATGTCATACCCTCCCGCGAGTCAGCCGCTGCGCACGCTAGCGTGCCGGGATGCGGACGCCAAATCGCTTAGCGTCCCTCGCGGCGCCAGGCGCCGCCCAGCAGGCCCATCAGGAGGATCGCCAGAAGCAGCCCCGGCGCCAGCGGCGTGCGCTCGGCGCTGGTGACCACATAGGCCTCGTTGCGCTGCAGCCCGGCCCAGTTGGGCCCGGCCTGACGCACACCGGCGCGGGTGCGGCGCAGGTCCGGCACGCTAACGTCCGATCCCAGCATGAACACCCCGCCGCCGCTGGCGTCGGCCAGCGCGGAGAGACCTTCGGGATCGGGGCGCAGATCAGTGAATTCGCGCGGATTGAGCGGGCCGGACGCCGTCACGGCTGTCAGATCGCCCGAGCGCAGGCGGACCAGTCCCTGTTCCGCCGCCTCTGTGGACGCCGTGAAGCGCCCGGGCTCCACCTCTTCCATGTCCAGCACCTGACCGGCGCCCGACGGCCATTCGATCTCCAGCGGCGGGGCGGAATCGGCGAGCGTGGTGCGCGTCACCGAGAGCTCACCGCCCGACACGCTGGCGGTCAGGCGCTCCTCATCCAGCTCCGGCTCGCCCATCAGCCAGTGGGCCACACGGCGGAACAGCTCGTCATGCGGCCCGCCGCCATCATAGCCGCGCGCCCATAGCCAGGCCTGATCGGACAGAAGGATCGCCGCGCGCCCTTCCCCGGCCCGCGCCAGCGTCAGCAGCGGCGCGCCGTCCGGGCTTTCCAGCACGGTCTCGCCCGCCACCGCCCGCGCGCCGATGCGCCGGTGCCAGTCGCCCCAGCCCGCCTCGCCGCCTGCCATAGGCGCAGTGACCGGATGGCGTGCGCCAGCTTCAGAAATGCGCGGCGTAAACCGCGTCTCGATCACCGTTCCGTCCGGAGAGGCCGGCAGCACGCCCGCCAGCGCCGTGCGCGCCAGGCTGTCAGGACCGGCAAACGGCGGCCCCGTGGTGACCAGCAGCGCGCCGCCCTCTTCCACGTAGCGGGCGATGTTTTCAAAATAGAGCGGACGCAGAATGCCCCGGCGCCGATAGCGGTCGAAAATCACCAGATCAAACTCGCCAAGGCGCATCTGGAACAGCTCGAACACCGGAAACGCAATCAGGGCGAGCTCGTCGGCGGGCACAGAGTCATCGCGATCCAACGGGCGAAGAATGGTGAAATGCACCAGATCCACGCTCGGGTCGGACTTTAAAAGGTTGCGCCAGGCCCTTGCGCCATTATGGGGTTCTCCGGTGATCAGCAGCACGCGCAGCCGGTCACGCACCCCGGTCACGCTCACCGCCGCGCGGTTGTTGACCAGGGTCAGCTCTTCAGAGCCGGCCTCCACCTCGATCTGAACCACATTGGTTCCGCGATTGCGGATTTCCGCCTGCACCTGCACCTCGCGGCCAATGGCCACGCGCGCCTCGATGGGCTCGCCGCCATCCACCGACAGGGTCACCAGAGCGGTCCCGCCTTCATCGGCCTCGTCCTCGACCCGCAAGGTGAAGCTGACCAGTTCGCCCACCAGGCCATAGCGCGGCGCTTCGGAAATGATCAGGCGGCGGTCGCGCGCCTGCGGGTCGCCGGTGACCCAATGATGCAAGGGCGCGGTCAGACCCAGCGCATCGCCCTCGGTCGGCGCGTCGTGGACCTGGCCGTCAGACGCGATGATCACCCCGGCCAGACGCTCACGCGGAATGCCGGCGAGCCCACGCTGGACTGTCTCCATCAGGCGTGTGCCGTCGGCGGCGCGCCCGCCGCGCACCTCCACCAGCTCCAGCGAGGCGTCGCGTTCGGCGAGCGCGCGCGCGGCCTCGGCGACGGCTTCCGCAGCCGCAGTGCGCCCGTCCACATCCATGGAGGCGCTGTCATCCACGACCAGAAGGGCGATATCAGTCAGCGGCTCGCGCGCCTCGCGCACCAAAGCCGGGTTCATCAGCGCGGCCGCGAGCCCCAACGCCGCCAGCGTCCGCCACAGCCAGCCCTTGAGACCGCGCGCCAAAGCCACCCCGGCGCCCGCCAGCGCCAGCGCCGCGAGCACAGCGATCACCGGCGCGGGGATCAGCGGCGCAAAGATGAGGCTGGTCGCATCCATCACTGGCGCCCCAGCCGCTGCAGGATGGCCGGCACATGCACCTGGTCTTCCTTGTAGTTTCCTGTGAGCGCGTACATGGCCAGATTGACGCCGAACCGGTTGGCCAGCTCGCGCTGGCGCTCTCCGCCCTCCACCGGCGCCAGCGCCCGGCCCGTCTCATCCGCCGCCCAGGCCGAAGCCCAGTCAGCCGACCCGATGATCAGGCCGGACACGCCGTCGCGCGCCGACCCGTCGCGGCTGGCCTCCACCCACACCTCGCCACCGGCATAGCGGCCGGGATAGTCCCTGAGCAGATAGAAGGTCTTGCCCAGAACATGATCGGGACCGATGCGCTGCAGGGGCGGCACATTGATGCGCTCCAGCGTGCGCATCAGGCCGGGATGGGGCTGCCCGGCGCCGGCGCTGTCTCGACCGTCGCGGGTGTCAAACACGATGAGCCCGCCGCCCTGAAGATACGCGCTGACTCGCGCGGCTGCCTCATCCGACAAAGCCGGCGCATCCAGCGTCAGCGGCCAATAGACCAGCGGGAAGAACAGAATGTCGTCGGTTTCGATATTCACCGGCGATGGGGCGCCCGGCTCCACAGCGCTGCGCCGCCGGGCTTCGCGCGACACGCCCTCCAGCCCGGCCCGGCTGATGGAATCGATTCGGCTGTCGCCGGTCAGCACATAGGCGAAGCGCACCTCCAGAGCGTTGGCGGCGTCGTCGGCCTCGGCCGGGGCGGACAACGCGATGCTCGCGCCGACCAGGACCGCAATCGCCGCCGCGCCGCGCGGCATCGCCACCCGCGGCATCCGCCCCGACAGGGTCAGCGCGATCAGGGCATCGAGGGCGAGGACAAGCAAGGCTAGCGCCAGCAGCGCGCCAGCAAAGCGTATCTCCCGCCCCTGCCCGCGTGCTTCATAGACGGCGCCTGGCAGATCGCGCGACAGCGGCTCAAGCGTCTCGCCCGGACGCATCACATTGAGCGGCGCGCTGGCCGCGCCGATGGCGTAAATGCCCGGCGGGGTGCGGGCGCCTGCCCGGGCCAGATGGAATTCTTCCGCCGGGATCGGGTCGGCGTCGGTGCGCGGATCGGTCAGCGCCCCCGCCCCGTCCAGCATGCGCTCCAGCCGCCAGGCGCCGCCCTGCACCTGCGCGGGCTGGGCCGCTGCACCGCCCGAAAGGGCCAGGACGCGCTCCAGCATAGCCGGGTACAGGCCCGACAACGGCAAGCTCGACCAGTCGGGACCCGCCGTGACGTGGAACAGCACCAGCCAGCCATTGCCGCGCCGGTCTGCTGTGACCAGCGGCGTGCCGTCCTCCAGCCGCGCCCAGACGCGCGCATCCAGCGCCGGTCCGGGTTCCGCGAGTACCTGCCGCGTCACGCGCGCCTCAGGCGATGGCGCGAGCCCGGCGAACGGGCTGTCATCGGCGAAAGCGGCAATGCCCTGGGGCGCGTCCCACGCCATGGCGCCGCCGAACAGACGACCGCCCTCGCGCAGGGGCGTCGGCACCAGCTCGCCGCTGCGCACCGCCAGGCGCGGGCCGGCGAAGCGCACGATCAGCCCACCGCCTTCCAGGAATTCGACAAGGCGCGGGTCCTGGGCGCTGGCGGCGTCCACAATCACCAGCGCGGCGGGCTCGGCCTCCAGCACCGTATCGAGATCATCCACCACGAGTTCGGAAATGCCCGCAAGCGCCTGCCGCGCATAATGAATATCAGACAGAAGCGGCTGGCCTTCGCCTCCGCCGCCTTCGGCTTCAAGCAGGCCTACGCGCGGCCGGCGCCAGCGATCCCCGGTGACCTGCACCGCGCCGGCGGAGGCTTCGCCGTCGATCTGGACCCGGGTGATCCGGTTGCGCAAATCCAGCGGCAGGCGGGCTTCCAGCCGCAGCGTCCGGTCGCCGTCCGCAAACTCGCCATCGGCCACCGCCAGCGCCCGTCCATCCGCGCCCAGTGCGGTCACGGCGACCGGCCTGATCCCACTGTCGCTGGTGCGGCTGACCACAGCCTCGAACCCATCCGGCTGGGCCTCCACGGCTGACAGGCCCAGCGGCCCGGCGCCCGGCTGCGGCATCAGCACCCGCAACGGTCCGCGCGCCTGCGCCGTCCGCGCCAGCGCCGCATCGCCCTCGCCCCCACTCACGCCGTCATTGATCCAGACCGTCTCGATGCGCGAAGGCGCGCCTTCGGCGCTTAGGGCAGCCGCCAGGCGTTCAGCGGCTTCGGCCCGGTCGGGCGCCCAGGCGCGCGGCTCGTGGGCTTCAAGACGCGACACGGCCTCGCGTGCATCCAGAAAGCGCAGCGTGTCGCCGCGCCGCGGGGCGGGCGCGGTGAACAGGATCGCCGCCGGGCGGCCATCGGCCCGCGCCGCATCCAGCCGGGCGCGCGCTTCAGCAGCGGCACCGGGCCAGGCTGCGGCGGCGGTCCAGCCGTCATCGACAATGACCAGCAGCGGATCGGTGGAGCCGGCGCCCGCATCGGGCTGCCAGACAGGACGGGCCAGCGCCAGAATGATCATCGCCGCCAGCAGCAGCCGCAACAGCACCAGCCACCAAGGGGTCGTCTGCGGCGTTTCGGGCGTGCGGGCGAGACGCTGCAGCAAACGGATCGGGGCGAACACCACCGTGCGCGGCGCCGGCGGGGTCGCGCGCAGCAGCATCCATAGCAGCGGCAGGACCACCAGGGCCGCCAGCGCCCAGGGCGCAGCAAAAGCGAGCGGGCCAAGGCTCAGCATCACACGCCCCCGTCCAGCGCCTGATACAGCGCCAGTACGGCGGCGCCCGCCGGGCGGTCGGTGCGATGGGTGATCAGCGTCCAGCCTGTGCGCCGGGCGAGATCGCTCAAGGCTGCGCCATGCTCGGCCCACAGGCGCGCATACCCCGCCCGCGCGGACTCCGCCCGACCGAACATCAGGGACTCGCCGCCGCCCGCCGGGTCAAAGCGTGTGCGGCCCTCAAACGGGAAATCTTCTTCCGACGGATCAATGATGCGCAGCATGACGCCGCGCGCGCCCGCCGCAGACAGCGCCGCCAGACGCCGCGCCCACGTCTCGGGCGGATCCAGAAAGTCGCTCGCCAGCACCAGGCGCGCGTGGCGCTGCAGGTCCGGCGCCTCGACACTCGCCACCGCGCCGGGACCATCAGCCAGAGCGCGGCCCGTCAGCTCCAGACCGGCTTGGCCGGAGCGCGCCCGGCCGGTTTCGCCCAGCGCGGCCACCCGCTCGCCGCCGCGCGCCAGCAGGCTGGCGCAGGCGATCAGGCACACCGCCGCCCGGTCTCGCTTGGTCGGCAGGCCGGCGCTCTGTGCGTCCATGCCCGCAGACCCGTCACGCCAGAGATAGACGGCGTTGGCCGCTTCCCATTCGGTTTCCCGGACAAACAATTGGTCGCCGCGCGCTGACCGGCGCCAGTCCACCGAGCGTGCGCCGTCCTCAACCCGGTGGCGGCGATATTCCCAGAAGGTCTCGCCCGAGCCGGCGCGCCGGCGGCCATGGGCGCCGAACGCCACAGTCGCGGCGATGCGCTCGGCCTCAGCCAGCAAGGCGGGAAAGCGCGATGCGGCCCGCGCCGCCTCTCGGCGCAGCCGGTCATGGGTGCGGGGCTTTTTGGATGCGGCCATGGACAGGTGTTCTGGCTCCTCGCGCGTCAGGCTGCTTCTGCAGCCAGGCGCCGTATCAGCGCCTCCACCGCCAGCCCGTCGGCGCGCGCGGCGAAGGTCAGCGCCATGCGGTGCTTGAGCACGGGCTCGGCCAGCGCGATCACATCCTCGGTCGACGGCGCCAGACGGCCCTGCAGCAGGGCGCGGGCGCGCACGGCCAGCATCAATGACTGACCCGCGCGGGGTCCCGGACCCCAGGCGACGCCCTCGCGCACCTCGGCGTCTTCAGATCGGTCTGGCCGCGCGCGCTCCAGCAGCGCCAGGATGGCGTTCAGCACCGCATCGCCCACCGGCATGGCGCGCACCAATTGCTGCAGCCCGGCGATCTCGTCCGGCGACAGGACGGCGACCGCCTCGCCCTCATCCGTTCCGGTCGTGGCCAGCAGGATCGCCCGCTCTTCTTCGCGTGACGGGTACGGCACGTCGATCTGCATCAGGAACCGGTCGAGCTGGGCTTCGGGCAGCGGATAGGTGCCCTCCTGCTCGATCGGGTTCTGGGTGGCCAGCACGTGGAAGGGTTTGGGCAGGTCGTGGCGCTGGCCGGCGATGGTGACGAACCCTTCCTGCATGGCCTGCAGCAGCGCGGCCTGGGTGCGCGGGCTCGCCCGGTTGATTTCGTCGGCCATGAGGAGGCGGCAGAAGATGGGACCGGGGATGAAGCGGAAAGCGCGCTTGCCGCCAGGCGCCTCTTCAAGCACTTCAGAGCCCAGAATATCCGCCGGCATCAGATCCGGCGTGAACTGCACCCGCTTGTCCTCCAGCCCGGTCACCACGGCCACAGCGTGGACCAGCCGCGTCTTGGCCAGACCGGGTGCGCCGACCAGCAATCCGTGACCGCCGGCCAGGATCACCGCGAGCGTGCGTTCGACCACTTCATCAAGCCCGATAATAGAGCGTGCGATGGACGCACGGGCCTCCGAAAGGCGCGCTGCGGCTGCGTCCGCCCGCGCTGCAATGTCGCCGGAGTCTTTCATCGCGCTGGTCATGGCCCTAAATCCTTTGGAGCAAGACGTCCTTGGCCAAACATGGCCGCAGCCTGCCGAGGTGTCCATGGCCGGGCCTGACCATGACCAAGATGCAATGCAGTCGCTCCTCAAGGCGGCAGAGGCCGCCAGCGGCGCCAATGGCTATCCGCCCGTGGAGCGCTGGGAGCCGGAGTATTGCGGCGAGATGGACCTGGTCATCCGCCGCGATGGCAGCTGGTGGCATGAGGGAACCCGCATCGGCCGCGAGCGCATGGTGCGACTTTTTGCGCGCATCCTGCGCAAGGACGCCGATGGCGAGACCTATCTGGTCACGCCGGTGGAGAAGATCCGCATCCAGGTCGAGGCCGCGCCGTTTCTGGCGGTGGCCGTCGAACGCTCCGGCGAGGGCGAGGATCAGAGGCTGGCCTTCCGCACCAATCTCGACGACGCGGTCATGGCCGGCACAGATCAGCCTATCCGCGTCGAGACCGGCCCTGATGGCGCCCCCGACCCCTATGTGCTGATCCGCGGACGTCTGGAGGCGCTTATCACGCGCGCGGCCTTCTATGACCTCGCCGCCCTGGCCGTACCGGGCCAGGACGAGGCCGGCAGGCCGGTGATGGGCGTGTGGAGCCGGGGCGTGTTCTTCCCGCTGGGTCCCGCCGCATGAGCGCCTCTGCCGCCAGGGTAAACTCTGAAGATATCCTCGCCCGTCTCGAGTCCGTTCTGGACCCGGTGGATGCGCGCATGCCTGCGCCCCGGCATGGCGATGGCGACCTCAATGGCGAACCGTCCCCCAGCGGACGGGTGCTGCGCCCTGCAGCGGTGCTGGCTTTGCTGGTGCAGGATGAGAACGCGCTGCGGATCCTGTTCACACGCCGCGCTGATCACCTTCAGGCTCATGCCGGTCAGGTGAGTTTTCCCGGCGGACGTCAGATGGCGGGGCGCGAAACGCTGGCTGAGTGCGCCTTGCGCGAAACTCAAGAAGAGATCGGCCTGACGCCGGACCGCATCACGCTTCTGGGCCGCTGGGAGAGCTATGAGACGGTCACCGGCTTCGAGGTCACGCCGTTCGTGGGCGTGACCCGGGTGGGCTTCACGCTGAACCCCGATCCCGGCGAAGTGGCCGAAGTGTTTGAAGCGCCCTTCGACTTCCTGATGAATCCGGCTAACCACCGGCTGGAAGAGCGCGAGTTTCGCGGCATGTTGCGGCGCTATTACGCCATGCCCTGGCAGGGGCGCTATATCTGGGGCGCGACGGCGGGCATGCTGCGCGCCCTCTCGCGGCGCTACGCCGAGGGCCGCCCAGGCGGCCCGCAATTCGCCGGAAAGGCCGCCCGATGATGCGCATGATCCTGATTTCCGCCCTCGCCTTCATCATCCCCTTCATCGTCTGGTACGCGGCTGCGCGC
Source organism: Hyphomonadaceae bacterium ML37 (assembly GCA_027627685.1). NCBI lineage: Bacteria > Pseudomonadati > Pseudomonadota > Alphaproteobacteria > Hyphomonadales > Hyphomonadaceae > Hyphomonadaceae bacterium ML37. Next base: position 1,560,948 of record CP091241.1, on the reverse strand, counting down.
GTGCGCAGCCATCAGGGACATGCGCCTATCGGTCTGTTGTCGCTGGCGGGCGCGGCGTGCGTGATGGTGACGGTGACGACGCTGGCGCTGATCGCCTCTGACGATGGCGAGCCTGACGGGGACTTCGCACCGCCGCGTATCGAGCGCGAGCGGACCCCGCCGGGTCATCTGGGACCGCGTGGCGATTCGCCCGGTCAGCACCGTACCCCCAATGATCCCGGTCCCAGCGATCCGGATCTGGAGCCGGTTCCCGAACCGGCGCCAGACCCCGCCCCCGAGCCGGCCCCTGGCCCTGATCGCTGAGGCGCGCCATGGGGGAGGTTCGGCTCGATCCGCATGACCACCCCTGGCTGACCGCGCCGGCGGTGAGCGCGGTGATGGATGCCCTGAGCCCTGGCGCCAGCGACCGGGCGCGTTTTGTCGGGGGATGCGTTCGCAGCGCCCTGCGCGGCGAGCCGGTCAGCGATATCGATGTGGCCACCGTCCTGCGCCCGGAAACGGCTGTGCAGGCGCTGGAAGCGGCGGGCATTCGCGCTGAGCCCACCGGCATTGATCACGGCACAGTCACGGCCATCGTCGGCGGGCAGCCCATCGAAGTGACCAGCCTGCGCCGGGACGTCGAAACCGACGGGCGGCGGGCCGTGATCGCCTACACGCAGGACTGGGCCGTAGACGCCGCCCGGCGCGACTTCACCATGAACGCCGTCTATGCCCGGCGCGACGGAACCCTGTTTGATCCTTTCGGGGGCGTCGCCCATGCCCGCACCGGACAGGTGATCTTCATCGGCGACCCGCTGGCGCGCATCGCCGAGGACTATCTGCGCATCCTTCGCTTCTACCGCTTCGGCGCCTGGATGGGCGGAACGCTTGACCCGGAAGGGCGGCGCGCTTGTGAGGCGCAAGCGGCAACGCTCAGGCTATTGTCCGCCGAGCGGGTTTGGAAAGAGTTCAAGAAACTGCTCGCTGCGCCCGATCCCGGGCGTGTGGTAGAGGCGATGCACAAAGGCCACGTTCTGGGGGTGATCTGGCCCGGAACACTCGACTTCAAGCTTTTCTTAAGCTTAATTAACAGTGACCGAGGGAAGGTCCGGCCCGCTGATGCGCTTGTTCGCATGGCAGCCTTGGCCGGGCAGGATGGGGACGCCGTGGCTGGCTTGAGCGCACGCATGAAAGCCTCGCGGGCTGAGACCGCCCGGCTGGCCGCCATGAGCGGACCGGCGCCGGCGCGCGCCGGCGCGGTGCGGGCCGGTATGGGCGATCGTGAGCTTGGCCGCGCGCTTTACGTGCTGGGTCCGCAAACCGTCGCAGACCGCCTGCGCCTGGATGAAGCGCGCACCGGCGAGGACGCCTCACCCGCCCTCACCCATGCTGCCCGATGGACCCGTCCGCGCTTTCCGGTGACCGGCCATGATTTGATCGCGGCGGGCGCCATGTCTGGCCCGCATCTGGGCGCGAAGCTGGAGGCGCTGGAAGAGGCATGGATCGCCTCGGGCTTCACCCTGACGCGCGAAGCTCTGCTCGCCGGGATGGACCGGTCATGAGCGTCACCGAGCTTTTCAGCCAACGCTATCAGGCGCGGATCGGGTGCGGGGATCTGTTCCATGACGATCTGCATCTGCATGACTACCGCGCGCTCGAGGAAGAGGCGCGCGACCTGCTGCTCCAGCCCGGCGACGCCGCGCAGCGTCATCTGGACGCCGAGCACGCGCTGCGTGCTCAAGTTCAACGCGCCATCGACAACGCCAATGAGCAACGCACCGTCAAGGACCTGCCCCGGCGCGCCCAGAAGCGCATGGCGGACGCGTATCTGCAAGCGCGCCTGCCCGCCCACGCCGAAGCCGCGGAAGCGGGCGTCGGCTGGCTGTTCGAGCTCAGCGGTCCCGCGCCGGCTGGCACTGTTTTCGAGCATGGACCCTATGGGGTGCCCGCCAATCTCCTGCTGTTCGATTTCGTCGAGGTCTTCTTCGACCTGCTGCCGGCCGAAGAGCAGCTTGATTTCAGCCGCGACCTGAACACGCGCCTGCAGCGCGGCGCATCGCGCTGGTACTTCCAGCTCGGCCGTTGGCGGCGCGATGACTGGCCGCGCGATCGCGACGCCCAGTTCGATCTGATCCTGTTCTCCCTCAAGCGCCAGTCCGAAGCCGCGCTCACCCGGCGCGAAAATCTCGCCGACGCGGTCCCCGGCGCAAGCTTCGATGCGCAGACGGCGTCAGATTCGCTGGAAGCCGCCGCACGCAGCCTGTGGCAGGCCGACCGGCTGCTATCGTCCGATCTTTTGTCCGACAAGGTGCGCCACTCGGCCGCCGTGCGCGCGGCGCGCCAGGCTTTCGACGCCTGCCTGCGCAGCTTTGGCGGCGTGGTGCGCGGTCCGTTCGTCGCCGCCAAGCCGCCGCGCGACACCCGCACCCGCATGGGCCGCCTGTTCGGTCCGGCGCCGGAAAAGGTCTCGTCCGCCGCCCTGAAAGGCGTGGAGGAGCCGTTGGCCGCCGCCTATCGCATCAAGCGCCTGGGCGAGGCGCTGGCGCAGGGCCACGGCATTGAACGTGCCGAGCGGGTGAAGCTTCTGGAGCGGGCCAATCTCGCCGAGTTCGTGATGCGCCTGGTGCTGTTCGGCCTGCCTGCCGACAAGCCGGACGCCGAGGACGCCGAGTCAGACGAGGTGCGCCGCTATTCCAAGCTGACGCGGACCGAGGCGCCCACCATGATCGCCGGCAAACGACTCAGCCATGGCGAGGGCGCGCTGCATCTGCAGCTTCACGACAAGGCGACGGCGCGCCTGGCTGTCGATCTGATGGCGCGGCTCAGCCAGTTCGCCGCGGGCGCGGCCACCAGCCATCCCGGCGGCGACGCCCATGACTCCCTGCCCGATGCCGCCTTCGCCCGCCATCCCCGCCAGGCCGACCTCGCCCGCGCGATGTTCTGGCGGCGCGTTGGCTTTGGCGTGCTGATCGCGGCGGCGGCGGGCGCGCTGGTGACGCTGGGCGTGGCGGTGGGGATGCGGGTGTAGGCGCTAACCCGCCTTCGAAAAATCCGGGGGGCGGCGCTCCAGGAAGGCCGTGACCGCTTCTTTGAATTCCGCCGAGGCCAGCTGGTGAGCGAAGACTTCGCCCTCCGCGCGGACTACATCCATCAGCGCGGCCTGACCGGCCACAATGAGCGCCTTGGACTGGCGCATGGCGTCGGGCGCCTTGGCCGCCAGCGTGCGGGCGCGCGCTATCACCTCGCCCTCGAGAGCCTCGGGCGCAAACACCGCATTGACCAGTCCATGGCGCTCGGCCCGCGCCGCATCCCAGCTTTCGCCCAGCAGGAGCAATTCGCCGGCCACCGCGCGGCCTGTGAGGCCCGGCAGCAGCACGGACGACCCGAATTCCGGCACCAGCGCCAGATCGACAAAGGGCGTGCGGAAGACCGAACGTCCGGTGGCGTAGGCGAAATCGCAATGCAGCAGCAAAGTGACGCCGATGCCGATCGCCAGCCCGTCCACCGCCGCGATAACGGGTTTGGTGCAGCCCATCAGCGCGCGCATGAAATGCTCGACCGGCGGCGTCTCCGCCCCGCCGATATGCGGGGGCGCCTCCATGAAGTCCATGAGGTCATTGCCCGCGGTGAACACGCCGTCCGTGCCCGCGATCACCACCACGCGCACGCTTGCGTCCGCACTGGCGCCGTCGAGCGCCTCTGCCATCGCCGTGTACATAGCGCGGGTGATGGCGTTCTTCTTGGCGGCGCGGTTGAAGCGCACGAGGCGCACGCCGTCGTCATCCTCGACGCGGATATCATCAGTCATGGAAAAATCCTTCATGGGATTCGCAAGTCAGCCTGCATAGGGGCAGACGAGCACATGCCCGTCAAACACTGCACCAACCAGAAGCCGGCCATCGTGCACAGCGCCGACGCTGGCCGAATTGATCAGGGACCCGTCATTCATGAACGCGGTCCGGCGCTCGCCCGTTTCAGGATCGAGGCGCATGATGACAGACGGCGCAAGGGCCTCCGGGTCTGTCGAATGGGCCAGAAAGGCGAAGACATCCACATTGCCGCCGACATAAAGCGCCCCATCGGGACCGATCTCGATATTGTCCGCGCCCATGGGCATGCGGTGGCTGGCGAGGCGTCGCAATGATCCGTCAGCCGGATTACGCTCAAACACCCGCACCTCTCGGCCCAAAAACGCCGCCACGTAGAGCCGGTCGCCTGCGGCGTTCACATTGATGCCGTTGGTGTAGATGAAGCCGTCCGCAACGATGCGCGCGGCCTCGCCGTCGAAATACGCTACGCTGCCCAGCGGCAGGCCCAGAAAGGCTTCGAGATAGCCCATGGGCGTGTCGCCAAAATACGTATCGTTGGAGATGTAGAACTGGCGCGGCCCCACCCCGACCACATCATTGGGCGAGCGGATGTCGGGCGCGCTGACCGTTTCGAGATGCACCAGCGCGCCGCCCTCGCCCACATCGTAGATGAGCACGCGGCTGCCGCCGGCCGGGTGGCTGATCACGAACAGGCGGGCGATCTCCTCGCCATCCGGCCCCTCGCCGCGCCACAGGCTGATGCCGTGGGGTCGAAAATCGGCGGGCGAATCAATCGATGCCAGCGTCACAACAGACAAATCCGCCGGGTCGAGAACATAGACGCCATTGGTCTGGGCCATGGCGCCCGCGCGCCGGTCCTGGGCGGACACGAAGGCGACGCCCGTCACGGGATCGACGGTTACATCCTCGGTCCCTGGCGCGACCGGAACACGCTCGCAAGATTCAGTGCCGATCTCGGTCACCGGCGTCATTGCGCCGGACGCGGGAATGACGATGTAAGCCATTCTCGCGGAGATCAGCAGCACAATCAGGCCGGCAGCCCATAACCAGTAGCGCATTTCACCCTCCCCCAAGCCGCCCGGCCCGTCCAGGTTAACAACGTTCACACTAGCGGGTTTGGGGTCTTGTGAAAAACCGGAAATGAACGCGGCGCCGGATTTGCAAAGACGCAGTTGACAATCATTCGCAGTCGGGGCTTTATGCGGTTGCGAATGATTTGCGGGAGCGGTGCGCCGACCCCGCCATCGTCACAGACCGGATCAAGGACGCTGCCTCCATGTATGTCTGCCTTTGCAACGCCCTGCGCTGCCGCGACATCAAAGCCGCCGCTGAAAACGGCGCGCGCGACACGGCGTCGGCGTTCAAGGCGTGCGGCGCCAAGCCCCGCTGCGGGCGTTGCCTGGAAGAGGCTGGCCGCATGATCGCGGCGATTGGCGCAGCGCCCGCACATATGGTCCCGGCCGAATAGCCCTAGCGGGCGTACCGCACCACGGTCTGCTCAATCGCCCCGAAGATCGACTTGCCGGCCTGATCGTGCATGTCGATGCGCACCGTGTCGCCAGGGATCATGAAGCGTGTTTTGGGCGCGCCATCCTGAATGGTCTCGATCATCCGGATCTCGGCGATGCAGGAATAGCCCTTCCCGCCATCCTTCACCGGCTTGCCCGGCTCATCGCCCAGCTTGTTCGACACGGTGCCCGACCCGACGATGGTGCCAGCGGTCAGCGGACGGGTTTTGGCCGCATGGGCAACCAGCTGGGCGAAATCAAAGGTCATGTCCACCTGGCAGTCCGGCTCGCCGAATAATTCGCCATTGAGCCAGGAGCGCAGGGGCAGATGCACTTTGCGGCCGTCCCACGCTGCGCCGAGCTGGTCCGGCGTCACCGCGACCGGTGAAAACGCCGTGGGCGGCTTGGACTGGAAGAAGCCGAACCCCTTGGCCAGCTCTCCCGGGATCAGGCCGCGCAAGGACACGTCATTCAAAATCATGATCAGGCGGATGGCGCTGGCCGCCTCTTCCACCGAGCACCCCTGAGGCGCGTCACCGGTAACCACGGCCACTTCAGCCTCGAAATCGAGGCCCCAGCTGTCATCGCCCAGCGGGATGTCTTCGCGTGGCGCCAGGAAGGCGTCCGACCCGCCCTGATACATCAGCGGATCGGTCCAGAAGCTGTCGGGCAGCTCGGCGCCGCGCGCCTTGCGCACCAGCTCCACATGATTGACGTAGGCCGAGCCGTCCGCCCACTGAAACGCGCGCGGCAGCGGCGAGAGCGCCTGGCGTTCATGGAAACGCTCGCGCGGAATGGTTTCACGCTCCAGCTCGTCGGCCAGCGTGCGCAGGGCCGGTTCGATACGCGTCCAGTCATCCAGCGCCGCCTGCAAGGTGGGGGCGATGTGACGCGCATCGGCGCACCAGGCGAGATCATGTGACACCACGACCAGGCGGCCGTCGCGGCCCGTGGACTTCAGACTGGCGAGTTTCATGAATTCTCCTCCGCGCGGTTCGTGTCCGCGTCATCAAAGCTGACAGGGCGGAACACGCTGTCCTCGTCCATCCATTCCAGCACGCCGTCGGCGATCCCGAAACGGGCGCCGTGCAGGCAAAGCCGGCCCCGCTCCACGGCGTCGGCCACGAAAGGGAAGCCGATCAGGCGCGCTAGCGAGTGGCGCACCGAGCGCAGCTCCAGATCATCGCACAACGTTTCCTCGCTGGCCGTCTCCCCCAGCGCGTCGCGCGCTTCGGCGCAGGCCGGCTGCAGCGGATCGAGCCAGCGCTCGATGAATTGCGTGCCGCAGGCCGATCCGGTCGCCGCCGCTTTCACGCCGCTGCACAACCGGTGCCCCAGCACGACGATATGGTCCACCTGAAGCGACTTCACGGCGAATTCGAGCGCCGCCGAGACGCCGTGATGGGCCCCGTCGGGCTCATAGGGCGGGACCAGATTGGCCACGTTGCGCACAATGAACAGCTCGCCTGGGCCGGCATTGAAGATGGCTGCCGGATCGACCCGGCTATCGGCGCAGCCGATCACCAGCGCCTTCGGGGACTGACCCATGGAAAGCCGGCGCCAAAGGCGCTGCTTGTTTTCAAAGTGGTCAGCGCGAAACTGCGCGTAACCGTCCTTGAGCTGATCAGGTATCAAACGCCCCTACCCCTTCCACGAATTGACATAGTCGGGATTTTCCACCCGAGCCGCGTCGGCGCCGACATTGAGCGGATCGCGCGTGTCGATCATCACGGCGTATTCATTGGTCGCCGGTTTGGACTGGCTGAGCATGTTTTTCAATGCCTTGGGGTGCGGCCCGTGGGTGAAGCCCGACGGGTGGAAGGTCATCATGCCGGCATCGATATTGTCGCGGCTGAAGAAGTCCCCGGCATGATAGAACAGGACTTCATCATAGTCGTCGTTGTTGTGGAAGAACGGGACTTTCAGCGCGCCCGGATCGGTCTCGAACGGGCGCGGCGCAAAAGTGCACACCACGAACCGGTCCGAGAGGAAGGTCGTGTGGGCGCTGGGCGGCACGTGATAGCGGTGGCTCATGAGCGGCCGGATATGGCGCACATTGATGCGCACCGGATGCAGCTCGCCATGCCAGCCCACCGCGTCCAGCGGATTGTAGGGGTAGGTGATGACGCTCACCGCTCCTCGCTTCTTCACCTCAACACGCCATTCATGGTCGGCGTCCGCCTGCTGGGCGCGGAACGCCTCGTCCATGGCCGGCACGTCGAACATCGCCGGATCAAAGATCGCGTGTGGCCCGACCAGGCCCTTGTCGGGCAGGGTGTAATGGCTGTTGGTCGCCTCGATCATCAGCACCGCCACGGGCTGCGACGGCGCCAGGCGCCACATGGTCCCGCGCGGCAGGACGATGTAGTCGCCCGCCTCGAACTCCAGATGGCCGAAATCGCAAAACAGCGATCCCGTCCCTTCGTGGATGAACAGGATCTGGTCCCCGTCGCCATTGCGCGCCAGCGCAGGCATGGCCGCGTCCAGCTTCCAGAAGCGGATCTCGCATGACGCATTGTGCAACACCACTGGCGCCGCCCAGGGCGAGGCGTCGGGCGCCTCAAGGCGCGTCAGGTCGAAGGCACAGGGTTTCAGCGGTCCTTCAAAATTGCTCCAGCCAGTGGGCGGGCGTTTGTGGTGCAGGAAGGCGGCGGGGCCGAAAAACCCCTCCTTGCTCATCTCGCGCTCATACGTGCCTTCGGGCAGATCGGCGTGGGCCTGGCGAGAGGCCGTGCCTTCTGTGCGCGAGGCGTAAATCCATTTGCGGGCCATGGGCGGTCTCCGTTCAGTCAGCGCGTCAGAGGCAAATTTAGTTACAAATGAAACCAATTGGAAGCCGGGCGAACGCCTTGCCGCCAGGCTTTCACACGCTTATACCGCGCCGACGCAGTGCGCGAGGGCTCATGAACCGGACCGGTTTCAGCTACGATTTTCCCCACGCGAGCCTCGTTTCCATCGGCGATCTCAATCCGCTGGACGTGCGCATGATCTTCGAGCGCGCCCGCGTGCATTTCGACAGTAACCGTGCAGGCGTGCGGGCCGAGCGCACGCTGGACGGCGCGACGCTGATCAATCTGTTTTTCGAAAACTCCACCCGCACGCTGGCGAGCTTCGAGATTGCGGCCAAGCGGCTGGGCGCGCATGTGATCAATTTCTCGGCCGGCAGCGCGTCAATCTCCAAGGGCGAGAGCCTGGAAGACACGGCGCTGAACCTGGCGGCGATGCGCCCGGACATCCAGGTGGTGCGCCACAGTGCAGCCGGCGCTGCAGCCCATTTCGCGCGCGTGACCGGCGTCTCCACGGTCAATGCCGGCGACGGCGCCCATGAGCATCCGACCCAGGCGCTGCTGGACGCCTTTACTCTGACCCGGCGCTGGGGCGAGGTGGGCGGGCGGCGCATCCTGATCGTCGGCGATATCCTCCATTCGCGCGTGGCGCGATCCAATGTGGCGCTGCTGAACATGCTGCACGCCGATGTGCGCCTGTGCGGCCCGGCGACCCTCCTGCCCGAGGACGCCGACCGGTGGGGCGTTCAGGTGTTTCACGATCTGGAGGCGGCATTGGAGGGCTGCGACGCGGTGATGGCCCTGCGCGTCCAGCGTGAACGCATGAGCGGCGGGCTGATCCCGTCGGATCGCGAGTATCGCACCCTCTACGGCCTCGACCATGGCCGGATGGAGCACGCCAAGCCCGACTGCCTGGTGATGCACCCCGGGCCCATGAATCGCGGTGTGGAGATTGACGGCGCCCTGGCCGATGACCGCGAGCGCGCGGTGATCCTGGAGCAGGTGGAGGCAGGCGTCGCCGTGCGCATGGCGGTGCTGGAGCTGATCAGCGCCGCCTCGCCCAACCAGCGCTATGACGACCGCACGAAAGGCGGGGCTCAGTCATGAGCGCCATCCTGTTTCGCAATGCCCGGGTGATCGACCCGGCGGCGCGCCATGATGCGCCGGGCGATGTGCGCATTCGCGGCGGCGTGATCGCGGAGATCGCGCCGTCCCTGACCCCGGAAAGCGGTGAGCGGGTCATTGATCTCGATGGCGCGGTGCTGTCGCCGGCGCTGATCGACGCGCGCTGCTGGGTGAACCCCGCCAGCACCGGCAAGTCCGGGCTGGAGGCGGCGGCGCGGGCCGCAGCGGCGGGAGGGATCGGCACGCTCATCCTTGCGCCTGACAGCGGAACCGGGCTCAGCCGGCCCGAGCACTTTACCGCCATCGAGGCGGCCAGCCTGACCAGCCCGGTGCGCCTCATCGCCTCGGGACTCGCCATCGATCACAGCGGCGAGATGGGCGAGATCGGCCTGATGCTGCGCGCGGGCGCGGCCTATGTGGGCGACGGCGGACGGCCCGAGCCTGATACACGTCTGGTGCGCCGGGCGCTGGCCTATGCCGGCGGCTTTGACTCCTGGACGGCGCTGAGCTGCGAGGATGCGGCCCTGTCGCGCGGGACCTGCGCCACCGAAAGCGATCTGTCCATGCGCATGGGCCTGCCCGCCCGCCCCGCCGCCGGAGAACGTCTCGCGATTGAGCGCGCCGCCCTGCTGGCCGAACTGACTGGCGCGCGGATCCTTCTGGACCGGGTGACCACGGCAGGCGGACTGAAAGCGCTTGAGGCCGCCCTCGCCCGCGAGCTCGACATCGCCGCCACCGCGCCGATCACCCACCTCATCTTCAACGAGATGGATGCGGGCGGGTTTGATGCGCGCTTCCGCCTGGACCCGCCCTTGCGCCGCGAGGAAGACCGGCTGGCGCTGATCGAGGCGCTGGCGGGCGGAACCATCGCCGCCCTGGTGTCAGACCACCGCACTTGCACCGGCGAATCCAAGGCCCATCCCTTCCCCGAAGCGGCGCCGGGCTCGGCCAATCTCGAAGCCCTGCTGCCGGCCCTGTGCACCATCGCGGCCGAAGGACGCCTCAGCCTGCTGGACGCGCTCTGGCCGGTCACGGCGGGACCGGCGGACCTGTTCGGGCTGGAGCAAGGCCGTCTGGCCCCCGGCGCCCCGGCCGACATCGTCATCTTCGATCCCGATGCGCCGGTGGTCTATGGCCGCAGCGAGCGGGTCTGCACCGCCTCAAGCGCGTTCGAGAATCGCCGCCTCGCGGGAAAGGTCTTGATCACGCTCGTGGAAGGCGCGATCATCCATCAACCTGAAGGATAAGCCATGCCGTTTGATCCGGTTCTGATCCTCGCCCTGGGGGGCGGATACCTGTTCGGTTCCATTCCGTTCGGCCTGGTGCTGACACGGATGGCGGGGCTGGGCGATATCCGCACCATCGGGTCAGGCAATATCGGCGCGACCAATGTGCTGCGCACGGGCCGCAAGGATCTGGCGGCAGCCACGCTGGTGCTGGACAGCGCCAAGGCCGGGATCGCCTGCCTGCTCTTCACCTTTCTGGTGTCCACCCCGGCGGGCCTGATCGCGGGCGGCGCGGCCTTCTTTGGCCATTGCTTCCCCATCTGGCTGAAGTTCAAGGGCGGCAAGGGCGTGGCGACTTTTCTGGGCGTGCTGCTGGCGGCGGCCTGGCCCGTGGGCGTGCTGACCTGCCTCACCTGGCTTGGCATGGCCTTGCTGATGCGCATCTCCAGCTTGTCGGCTCTGGTCGCAGCAGCCGCCGCCCCGGCGCTGGCTCTGGCCTTTGACCGGCCGGATGTGGCCCTGCTCACGCTGGTGCTCGCGCTGCCGCTGTACCTGCGCCACAAGGACAATATCGCGCGCCTTCTCAATGGCAGCGAGCCGCGCATAGGGGCGGCCAAGACGTGACGCCAGCGCGCCTGTCCGATGCCGGCCGGCTCGACTGGCTCAGGCTCGCGCGCACCTCCGGGGTCGGACCGGTCACGTTTCACCAGCTCATCACCCGCTTCGGAACCGCCGACGCCGCCATCGACGAACTGCCAAGATTGGCCAAACGAGGCGGCCGCGCGGGCCGCCTGGATATCGTTACCCGCGATCAGGCCCGCGCTGAACTGGACCGGCTCGATGAGCTGGGCGCCCGGCTGATCTGCGCGTGCGAGCCGGACTTTCCTAAACTGCTCGGCGCCCTCGATCCGCCGCCGCCAGTGATCAGCGTCATCGGCCCGCTCGATTCGGATGCGCGGCCCACGTGCGCCATGGTCGGCGCGCGCAATGCGTCGGCGATTGGCTTGCGCTTCGCAGGCGACATCGCGCGCGAGCTGGGCCGGCGCGGCGTGACCATTGTTTCAGGCCTCGCACGCGGTATTGACGGCGCAGCCCACGCCGCCTCGCTGGAGACCGGCACGATTGCGGTGATCGGCGGCGGGCTGGCGCGCATCTATCCGCCCGAACACGCCGATCTGCACCACGCCATCGCCCGCGAGGGGCTGATCGTCAGCGAGACGCCGCCTGACTACACCGCGCAAGCCCGCGATTTTCCGCGCCGCAACCGGCTGATCGCGGGTCTCTCGCTCGGTGTTCTGGTCGTGGAAGCGGCGGAACGCTCCGGATCGCTGATCACCGCGCGGCTGGCGGGCGAGCAGGGCCGCGAGGTGATGGCGGTGCCGGGCTCTCCGCTGGACCCGCGCGCCCGCGGCGCCAACCGGCTGCTGCGCGAAGGCGCCGCCCTGATTGAAAGCGCTGATGATGTACTGGCCATTCTCCAGAACACCCGCCCGCCCCTCATGAAAGAGCCTGGCGGATACGATTATGAGGACGAGCCGGAGGATACGGCGAGCGCAGACGCGGCAGCGGACAAGGTACGCGAGCAGATCGCAGAGCTGCTCTCCCCGGCCCCGGTGTCCAAGGACGAGCTGGCCCGCCTGACCGGCGCGCCGGTGGGCGCGGTGCTGGCGGCGCTGGTGGAGCTGGAGCTGGCCGGGCGCTGCGAGATCCAGCCTGGAGGCTTGGTGCGCACGGCCTACCCTGAGCTTTAACCTCGCGTTCACCCTGCCGCTTAACTCCGATTTGAGTCCCATGCGTCATGATCGGCGGCGAAGGAGCACGTCATGGCCAAAGCTGTCTTTCACAAGCACCAGCGCGTTTTCGTGCGCCCCGTCGGGACCTGGGCGCTGATCGAGCGGGTCAAGCCGCAATGGGTGAAGGATGTCGAGGAGCCGGTGCGCATCTATTATGATTGCGGGCTGGGGCGCGATTTCACCACCGACGAATTGTCCGCCGAAGCCATCGACCAGGGCGATCCGGGCCAGTGGCGGCTGATGCGCGCCCACAATAAATGGCAAACCGCCGAGGAATGCGCCCACCACCCGCAACCGGGCACCTATCCGGTGGTGGTTACCGACGCCCAGAACTGGGGCGGCTGGCGGGTGCCGGGCGCCGAGTACGACCGCGACCCGAACCGCATCGAGCAACAGGCCCGCCTGATCGCGCAAGGCCCGCGCCTGCTGGCTGTCGCCGAGGCGCTCGCGCGTCTGGCGGCTGAGGACCCTGACGCCAGCCCGGACTGGGTAACGCTGGCCCGCCGGGCGAAGGACGTTGTTCGGGCGGTGAAGGCGCGACCCGATTCCATGCCTGCCATCGCCAGCGCGGCGGAATAGAATTTCGGATCGCCCCGCGATCCAGCCAGCGTTCAATCGACTGAGTCCGCAGGGCGACACCGCGCGCTCATTGGGTGTCGGCCCGTTTACCAAAGCTGGACGGCGATAGCGGCAGCGCTTTAGTTTCAAATCCATGATTCGCAAGCGCGACGCCCGACGCAAACGGACCGGCTCGGCCCAGGCAGGCCAGACCCTGCGCCGCGGCGCCTCGGCGCGCGTGGCGTTTGCGCTGGTTCTGGGCTTTGTGATCGCGTTTGGCGGCGTGATCGCCATCAAGCTCTGGCAGGACTGGCGCACGGCGGAAGCCGAAGTCGCCAGCACCCAGGCCCGGTCCGCCGCCTTCCTGGCCGAACGCGTGTCAGGGCGCCTCGCCGAAGTGCGCAGCGCGCTCGCCATGGCCGCGGTGCAGCTTGAGACCCTGGCGCCGGAACACGCCGCCCGCCCCGCCCTGGAAACCCTGACGCGCTCGCCCTGGGTGGAGAGCGCGGCCCTGCTGCTGCCCGACGGCCGGGTGATCGCCACGCAGGAAGCGTCCGGCGAAGCGCTGCGCGCCGTGGCGGACGCGGCGCTCGCGGCCGGGTCGGACGTGTATGTGCGGCCGGGCAGCGCCACCCATGTAGCCATTGCCTATCCGGCGCGGCTGTCTGATGGCGCGGTCGGCGCGATCCTGGCCCTTGTCGACCCGGCGGCGCTCTTGCCACGCCGCACCGAAGGCGAAATCGCGCTGCTGACGGACGCCTCAGGGCGATTGATCGCCGTGCAGCCCGCCGCGCCGTTCGAGGGCGCACCGCTGGCGGCGGAACGCTTTGGCCTTGATCCGGCGGCTGTGGCGCGCATGGCCGAGCGCGGCGGCGCCATCAGGGGCGCGAGCCTGGCCGGCGCCGACAGCGTGCTGGGCGCAGCGGTCATCGCGGGCGCGCCGCTCCATGCCCTGACGCTCGGACCAGGCGCAGTGGACAGCGCGGCCTGGCGCCAGACCCTGTTGTTCAACCTCCTCCTGTTCGCGGCGACGCTGGGCGCGTCAGTGGCGTTGTTTCTCGTCCTGCACCGGCGGATGGGCCAGCTCAGCGTGACGGAAGGGCGCCTGCGTGAATCCCAGAACCGTCTGCATCTGGCCATGGAAGGCGCACGCGTCGGCGTGTGGGACTGGGATCTGGATACCGACACGGTGCTGCTGACCGACTGGTTCGCGCAGATTCTGGGACGCACCCAGGCTGAGGAAATGTCGGGACCGGATTTTCTGCTGCTGCTGAGCGAAGAGGACCGCAACCGCGTGCGTGCTGCGCTTCGCAGCGCGGCCCAGTCCCATGATGTGGATGTGGAGGTGCGCGCCGCCCAGCTGCCGGTCTGGCTGCAGATGCGCGGACGCATCATGGCCGGATCGCGCCGGCTGGTGGGCGTGGCCATCGACATCACCGAACGCAAAGGCGCCCAGGCGCGCGTCCAGGCCGCCGAGACCCGCCTGCGCGCGGCGCTGGAATCCATGACCGAAAGCTTTGTTCTGTGGGATTCCCGGCGCCGGCTGGTGCTGTGGAACCGCAAATTCCGTGACTTTTTCGGCCTGTCCGACACCGCCCTCAAGCCGGGCATGGGCTATGGCGATGTGGAGGCGCTGGCCGCCAGTTCGATCCGTCATGTGCATGGCGCGTCCAGCGCCGAATCCTATGATCTGGAACTCGCCGACGGGCGCTGGCTGCACTATTCCGAGCGCCAGACCGCTGATGGCGGCCTCGTCAGCGTGGGCGCGGACATTACCGCGCTCAAAACCCAGGAAGCAGCCCTGCGCGACAATGACCGCGCCCTGCGCGGCACGGTGGAAAACCTCAAGCGCAGCCAGGCGCGCGTCGAGGAACTGGCCAGCGCGCACCAGCAGGAGCGCCTGCGCGCCGAGGAGGCCAACCGCTCCAAGTCGGAATTTCTGGCCAACATGTCCCACGAGCTGCGCACGCCGCTGAACGCCATTAACGGGTTTTCCGAGATCATGGCCGGGGAAATGTTCGGCCCGCTCGGCGACGACCGCTACAAGGGCTATGTCACCGACATTCTCAGCTCCGGCCAGCACCTCCTTCTGCTGATCAACGACATTCTGGACATGTCCAAGATCGAGGCTGGCAAAATGCAGCTGCAGCCCGAGGCGGTGCGTCCGGACGAGCTAATCGAGCAATGCATCCGCATCATGCGCGCGCGCGCCGAGGAGAAATCCATTTCACTGATCGTGGAGGCCGGCCCCCTGCCCGAGATCGAGGCGGACCCGCGCGCGCTCAAGCAGATCATGCTCAATCTGATGTCCAACGCCGTCAAATTCACGCCCGAAGGCGGCCAGGTGAAGGTGCGCGGCTTAGATGCGGCTGATGGCGTGGTGCTGCAGGTCGCCGACACCGGCATCGGCATCCCCGCCGAGCAGCTGCCACGGCTCGGCCGTCCGTTTGAGCAGATCGAAAGCCAGATCGCCAAAAGCCATCAGGGCTCGGGCCTGGGCCTCGCTCTGTCCAAATCGCTGATCGAACTGCACGGCGGCACGCTGCGCATCGATTCGGTGCTGGGCAAGGGCACGACCGTGTCCTTCACCCTGCCAGCGCGCGTCCAGCTGGCTCAGCCCGGTGACGACCGCGCCCTGGCCACGGTGCAGGCTGCCGGGTCAGCCTAGTTCGCCCAGCCCGGACGCGGCTTCACGGCGTAACGCTCGCCGTCAAAACCTGAAAACAGCTCCTGCGTCCCGGGATGCCCGACCGCGCCATTGTGGGCGTCGGGCAGCAGGTTCTGCTCCGACACATAGGCGGTGTAGTAGCTCTGATCGTTCTCGGCGAGCAGGTGATAGAAGGGCTGATCCTTGGACGGGCGGATCGCCTCGGGGATGGACAGCCACCACTCCTCGGAATTGGCGAACTCGGGGTCCACGTCGAACACGACGCCCCGGAACGGGAACAACCGGTGGCGCACCACATCGCCCGGCGCAAATTTCGCCTGTCTCATCGCCGGATCGTGTGTGGTCATCGCCAAGGCCTCCCGTCTTCACAAGGTAGGCGATCCGTCAGCCGGTTCCAGACCCGGGCGCCGCGCGCGGCTTACGCTGCGCGTGAAGCGTGTTATCCTTGCGGCCAATTGAAGTCAGCGTTGCGACGGAATGCTGAGGGCTGCGCCCCCGTGAATGGCGGCGCGCCACGATCCCGCCGCCCGCAACAGGGACGTGGAAACATGGCGAAGGATGCCGCCGGGGCCGATGCGCCCAAGCCGCGGCCGGAGGGGCCCACCCGCCGACGGTCCGCCGACCCGGTCTACGGGGCGATCGATCTGGGCACCACCAATTGCCGCATGCTGCTGGCGTGCAAGACCCAGCACGGCTTTCGCGTGGTGGACGCCTATTCGCGCATCGTGCGTCTGGGCGAAGGGCTTTTGTCCACCGGCGAACTGTCCGAACCGGCCATGACCCGCGCACTGGAAGCTCTGAGCGTGTGTGCGGACCGGGTCAAACGCCGCAATGTGACCCGCCTGCGCGCCATTGCGACCGAGGCCTGCCGCGTCGCGACCAACGGTCCCGAATTCCTGGCCCGCGCCAAGGAGTTGACCGGCCTTGATCTGGAAATCATCACCGCCGAGGAAGAGGCGCGCCTGGCCGTACAGGGCAGTCTCGATCTGCTCGATGCGGAGTATGACGCGGGTCTGGTGATCGATATCGGCGGCGGCTCGACAGAGCTGTGCTGGGTGGATCTGGCCGAGTGGCGCGCCCGCGGCGCTCTGAAATCGGGCGGACGCCCGCCCCTGCGCGGCTGGTCAACCATGCCGCTGGGCGTGGTGACGCTGTCCGACCGCTTCCCCGAGCCGGACGATCCGGACCTGCGCGCCGGCTGGTATCAGGCCATGAAAACCTGCGCCGCCGAGCATTTGCGTCCGCCCAAGGGTGCGCGCCGCCTGCGTCCCCTGTTCGAGGCGGGGCGCGCGCATATTGTCGGCACATCGGGCACAGTCACCTCGGTCGCCGGGGTGCATCTCAATCTGGACAAATATGTCCGCGACCGGGTCGACGGCATGTGGATGAGCACGGCTGACGCCCGCATCGCCTGCCACCGTCTGGCCACGCAGGGCCGCGCCGACCGGGCGCGCGAGGGCTGTATCGGCGATGACCGCGCCGATCTGGTGGTCGCCGGGTGCGCCATCTATGAAGCGGTGATGGATGCGTGGCCATGCGAACGCGTACGGGTCGGCGACCGCGGCCTGCGAGAAGGCATTCTGCTGGGCCTGATGCGCCCGCGCCGCCGCCGGGGCGCCAGAGGCCGGTCCGGGTCCCGCAAAGGAAGCACGCCCTCATGAGCGGTTCTGACGACGACACAGACGAACCGCGCCGCCGCCGCCAGTCCGGTCCCGTCACGGCGGGCGGCGACGCCCGCTCGGCCAAGCAGCTGCGCACACGGGTCAAAACCGCGCGCGGGCGCAAGCATTCGTCCCAGCGCTGGCTCGACCGGCAGCTCAATGACCCGTACGTGGCCAAGGCGCGTCAGGAAGGCTATCGCTCCCGCGCCGCCTACAAGCTGATCGAGCTGGACGACAAGTTCCACCTGCTGCGGCCCGGCATGCGCATCGCCGATCTCGGCGCAGCTCCGGGGGGCTGGACGCAGGTGGCGCTGAAACGCGGCGCCAGCCATGTGGCCGGCATCGACCTTCTGGAGATTCCCCAGATCCCCGGCGCGATCCTGCTGGAGTTGGATTTCACCGAGCCGGGCGCCGCCGAAGCCCTCAAACAGGCGCTGGGCGGACCGGCTGACCTGGTCCTGTCAGACCTGGCGCCCTGGACGACAGGTCACAAGTCGACAGACCATTTGCGCATCGTCGCGCTGGTGGAGGCCGCAGCCCTGTTCGCCATGGACGTGCTCAAACCCGGTGGCGCGTTCGTCGCCAAGGTCTTCCAGGGCGGCGCCTCGCAGGACGTGCTGGATGCCCTGAAGACCCGGTTCAAAAAAGTGCGCCACTACAAGCCGCCGGCCAGCCGCTCGGAAAGCGCGGAAACCTTCCTGATCGCCGAAGGCTTCAAGGGCTAGGTTTTCTTGGCATACGGGTTGTCGCCCGCCTTCACGATCAGGCGGATCGGCACGCCGGGCAGGCCGAACGCTTCGCGCAGGCCATTGACCAGATAGCGCTTGTAGCTCTCGGGCAGATAAGCCGCGCGCGACGCCATCAGTACGAAAGTGGGCGGGCGCGCCTTGGTCTGGGCCATGTATTTGGCTTTGACCCGGCGCCCGTCCACCGCAGGGGGTGGATGGCGCTGGGTCATTTCACCCAGCCAATCATTGAGATCGCGGGTCTTCACCCGGGCGTTCCAGTTGCGGTGCAGGGCTTTGACCTCGGGCATGATGCGGTCGAGGCCGCGCCCGGTCACCGCCGAGATCGGGATCAGCGGGGCGCCCTTGATCTGGGGCAGCAGCCGCTCGAACATCTCGCGCAGCTCGGCCAGGCGCGCCTGCTTGTCAGGCACCAGATCCCATTTCGATAACAGGACGATCAGGCCACGCCCTTCCGCCTCGACGCGTGAGGCGATATTGAGGTCCTGGCGTTCGAACGGCTGTTCGGCGTCGACCAGCAACAGCACGATCTCGGCAAACTTCACCGCGCGCAGCGTGTCGGCCGCGCTCATGCGCTCGATGCGGTCATCCACCTTGCCCCGCTTGCGCAGGCCCGCCGTGTCGTGCAGGCGCACGCGCCGGCCTTCCCATTCCCACTCCACCGCGATGGCGTCACGCGTCAGTCCGGCTTCGGGCCCCGTGATCACGCGTTCCTCGCCGATCAGGGCGTTGACCAGCGTCGACTTGCCCACATTGGGCCGCCCCACCACGGCGATGCGCAGCGGCGCACCTTCGTCCACTTCGACGTCTGCGTCAGGATCGAAATCGGCGTCTTCATGATCTGACTGCACCGGCGCTTCCGGCGCGCCCGGCTCCGGCGGTATCTCAAGATCAATCTCGTCGATCACGGCGGCCAGGCGCACGAACAGATCGCTCATCCCCTCGCCATGGGCGGCGGACACCGGCACCGGCTCGCCCAACCCCATGGCCCAGGCCTCGTCCAACCCGCGATCGCCGCGCGCGCCTTCGCACTTGTTGACCGCCAGAACCACCGGGCGCCCGGATCGGCGCAGCAGTTCGGCGAAGCGGGTGTCGAGCGCCGTCACACCCTCACGGCCATCAATAAGAAAGACGCACAGATCGGCGTCCTTCATGGCGCGTTCGGTCTGGGCGCGCATGCGCACCTCGATGCCGGTGGACGCGTCCTCATACCCGGCCGTGTCGATCAGGCGCAGATCCAGATCGCCCAGACGGCCACGCGCCTCGCGCCGGTCGCGGGTAATGCCCGGACGGTCATCAACAATGGCCAGCGGCTTGCCGGCAAGCCGGTTGAACAGGGTGGACTTGCCCACATTGGGGCGGCCGACAATGGCCAGGGCGGGCAGGCGTTTCACCGGATGCTCCGTTCGCCGCTTGGCCCGCCGCGCACCTAGCGCAGCGCGATCAGGCGGCCGCTATTGGTCACGACCACAACGGTCTCGGCAGCGATCACCGGCGCCACGAACACCGGATCACCCAGATCGCGGGTCGCGTTGACTGCGCCTGTAGCCGCATCGACGATCACCAGCTCACCGCGCGACGACGCCAGCACCAACCGGTCCCCGGCCAGCACAGGTCCGGCCCAGGCGACGCGATTGCGGCGGCGGCGCTCGTTCTCGAACTGGCCCAGCTGCGTCAGCCAGCGCACTTCGCCGGTATTGCGGTCAATCGCGGTCAGCTGGGCGTCGACGGTGACCAGGAACAGGAAATCGCCCGCCAGCGCGGGGGTGTGCACGCCGCCCGCAGGCAGCGTCCACAGGCGCTGGCCTGTGCGCAGATCGAGCGCCGCCATGACGCCCGAATGGCTCATCGCATACACCCGGTCGCCAATCACCACCGGGCTGGCGGCGATGTCATTGATGGTCGACATCGGCGTCAGGCCGCCCGCGCGCGTCAGCGCCTCGGTCCACAGCTCGCGCCCGTTGGGCACGCTCAGCGCGGCCACTTCACCCGAGCTGTAGGGCGCAATCAACGTCGCGCCGAGAACCGCAGGGCTTGGCGTGGCCAGAACCCGGGCCGTTTCGGCGATCGACCGGTGGGACCAGACGACTTCGCCGTTCGCGGCGTCGAGGGCCAGAAGCTCGTTGTCATCGGTGGTGACGAACACGCGCCCGTCCGCGATGGTCGGGGCGGAATGATAGGGCGTCAGCGCCGTGCGGCGCCACAGTTCCGCGCCGGAGCGGGCGTCCAGGGCCACGAAGAATCGGCCACCAGTGTGGGCGAACAGACGGCCGGAATCATACCCGATCGAGCCGCCAAATGTCGGGGCGCTGCTTCCGCGGCCTGCAAACGGAACCCAGGAGCTGCGCGGCCCGGCGCCCTCTTCATTCTGGAGGCGGGTGCTCCAGCTTTCTGCACCCGTATCCAGCGAGCGCGCTGAAATGCGGCCGTCAGCATCCATGGCGTAGACCACGCCGTCAGAAATCACAGGACGGGCGCGCACGCGCCGGTCGCGCGACGAGCCCGACCCGATATCCACACGCCACAGACGGTTCAGCGCGCCCGACGCGCGCGTGTGCTGCATGGCGTGGGTCGGAAATCCGTCGGACTGGGGCCAGGCATTGTTCACATAGGACCGGGGCAGCGTGACCGGTTCGGCAGTCTCGGGCGCGGCCATACGGTCATCAAGCTCGAGCACGGGAATGCGCTGATCGCGCGGCGGCGCATTGGGGTCCTCGCCCTCCGTGCCCGAAAACGGGTTGATGCGGCTGAGCTGCTCGCCTGCGCCGCAACCGGCCAGAGCAAGGCCCGCGCACAGGGTGAGCGTCAGGGGAAGCAATCTGGCAAGGCTCATCGCCCGTCCTCCTCATTGTCGGCGCCGGGTTCGCCGGCCTGCTCGCGCAGGCGCCGCAAAGCCTCGATCGGGTCGTCTTCGTCCGGTGATGGCGTACCTTCGTCCAGCACCCGGCGCAGCGCGTCAGGCAGTTCGGCGGGCGCATCGCCGTCCGCAGCCGGTTCTCCGCCCTCAGACCCGGCGTCCGGCGCATCGGCCCCGGCCGGTTCGGCGGGCGCTTCAGCCGGGGCGTTCTGGTCGATATAGGCCAAGGCCTCTTGGGCGCGGCGCTGCACGCCAGCGGGTGCATCGACAGCGATGGTCAGAAGTTCATAGCGCCGGCGCGCATCATCCCAGCGCTGGTCACGCAAGGCGGCGGCCGCCATCAGCTCGCGGGCCAGCGGACCGACCGCGGATCCGGCGCGCGTCAGCGGCTCGAGGCGCAGATTGAGATCATCCAGCGACAGATCATCGAACACCGCCAGCACCGCGCGATAGCGCGCCACATCGCGGGTCAGCGGGTCGGGTGAACGTTCGCCGGCAGCCTCGAACAGGCGCGCCGCTTCCTGCGCGTCGCCGCCGGCCTGCGCGATGGCCGCACGGCGCATCAGCGCCAGCGCCGCATAGCCGCGCGGTCCGGTTTCGGCCAGGCTGGCGAACGCGGCGTCGGCCTCGTTCAACGCGCCCGCTTCAAACAGGGTGGCCGCGGCCTGATAGGCGTCGGACGCAGAGTCTGCGGCCGATTTCGTGGTCGCGGACCAGTACTGATATCCTGCCGCGCCCAGCACGATCGCCGCCGCAATGCCGGCCACCCAGGGCCCCCATTTGCGCAGCATCGCCTGATAGCGCTCGCGGCGCAGTTCTTCTTCGACTTCGTCGAACGCGTCAGCCAAGACAGGGCTCCGGATTTAACCTCAAAACAGTGCGCGCGACCCTAGCCGCGCCGTCTCTCACGGGCAACAACGCCGTGCCGCTCGGCGCAGGGTCAACTCGGCCTGGGTTTGTAGACCTGATCGGGACCGGGAAAGGCGCGTGAGCGCACATCATCGGCATAGGCCTTCACGCCGTCTTCGACCTGGCTCTTGATGTCGGCGTAGCGCCTCACGAAGCGCGGCGTCCAGTCGAACAGGCCCAGCATGTCCGGCGTCACGAGAATCTGTCCGTCGCACGCCGCCGAAGCGCCAATCCCGATCGTGGGCGCTTTCACCTTGCTGGTGATTTCCTCGGCGAGATCCTCGGCGACGCCTTCAATGACGATGGCGAACGCGCCCGCCTCATCCGCCGCTATGGCTTCTTCCAGCACTTTTGCGCGGCTGGCCGCATCGCGTCCCTTGGCCTTGAACCCGCCATCGGCCAGCGAGGCCTGGGGCCGCAGCCCGACATGGCCGATCACCGGAATGGCGCGCTCAGCCATGAATCGGATGGTCTCGGCGATATAGACGCCGCTTTCCACCTTCACGGCATGGCATCCGGTTTCGCGCAGGATGCGCGAGGCATTGTCGAACGCCTGCTCCTTGGAGCGCTCATAGGTGGAGAACGGCATGTCGACGGCCACCAGCGCCCGCTTCGAGCCGCGCATCACCGCCTGGCCATGCAGGATCATCATCTCAAGCGTGACGGGCAGCGTGTTGGGCAGGCCGTGCACCACCATGCCCACCGAATCGCCCACCAGAAGCAAGTCGCAATGGGGGTCGAGCAGAGCGGCCATGGGCGCGTCATAAGCGGTCAGGCACACCAAGGGCTCGCCGCCCTTGCGGGCGCGAATATCCGGCGGCGTTATGCGCCGCACATCGGTCTTGGACTGGGCAGACATGGCTCGCCTCGCACGCTGCGCCGGGCTGTCAAAGAATTTGCGCCCCTAGCGGCCCGGAATCTCGGGCTCGTCTTCAACCGCCGGCGGCGGAGGCGGCGCGTCGTCGGCCTCGGCGTCCGGCTGGACCTCGCCTTCAGCGTCCGGAACGGTGTCATCGGCCGCATCATCCGGCAGGGTCGTGAAATCAAACGGCAGCTGGTCTGACTGTTCCGCGCCCATGCGTTCAATCACCGAGCGTCCGCTGTCATCCACGCTCGCCAGCACCGCCAGCAGGATCGAGTTGCCGACAAACAGCGCGCCCAGAATCATCGTGGAGCGGGTCAGGAGATTGGCTGCGCCGCGCCCGCTCATCATGCCGCCCGGCCCGCCGCCGCCAATGCCCAGCGCGCCGCCTTCGGAGCGCTGCATGAGAATGATGGTCACCATCGCGGCGATGATCAGAAGATGGATAATCAGGAGAACAGCAATCATGTCGGCGCGGCCCTGTCGTGCAAATGACGCGCCGGGGCTCCGGCGCGCTCAACTTGCCGCGCGTTTTAGCTCAGGCGCAGCCGCAACGCCACTATCGGGCTGCGCCTTGCGCACAGACGCCTGGGCCATGCGCTGGCGCAGCAGCTGGACGGCCCCTTCAATCTCGTCGCGCGACCGCTCGATGCCGTCATCTCCGGCGAACGCCACATAGGCCGCCATCGCTAGCTCGCGCGCCAGCGACAGATTGGCCACGGTGAATCCGCCCGGCTCGCGCAGTTCGGACGTGACCTCGCACAGCGCATGCGCCACACGCTTGGCCTCGGCCGAGCGGGTGCGGGCGAGCCTGGCGCGCACTTCCCGGGCGCCGCGCTCCAGATCGGACAAATCCATGACCGGCTCGCGCCCCGCCTGCAGCTCGGCCGCCGCCGCTTCGGCGCCGATCACCACGCGCATGCACAACCGGCGCAGACGCTCGCCATCCACCGTGCGGCGGGCCTCGTCGATCCAGACGCGGGCGCGCGCCAGCGCATCGCTGTCATTTTCCACCACCGCACGCAGCACGTTGGGCGCGTCGATCGGCTGGGCGGCGCCCCCGCCCCTGGCCTTGTCGCGCCGCCGGTCCGGGCCGATGTAATCGCTGGTGACGATGAAGGGCTTGCGCGCGCGCACCAGCGTGCGCACCCGCTCTTCGGCAAACGATGTCGAGAACGGCCGGATGATCACATCGTCGGCGCCGGACCCGATGGCCTCGCGCACCAGGCTCGTGTCACGCCGCCAGGTGGTCAGCAGAATCGCGGCGAACGGGTTGGTCGATGCTTCACCGGCCCTGATGGCGCGCACCAGGCGGAACACCTCAGCCTCGTGATTGGATGTCTCCGCGACCAGCAGGTGCGGCGCCTCATCGACCAGGCGGCGCTTGAGCTCGCCCAGCGAGTTCAGCGACATGATCTCCCGGAATCCGATTTCATGCAGCGCATACCGCGTAATGCGCAGGTTTACATGCACAGGATCAAAGAGCGCCACGGTTGCGCGGCGATAATCCAGCTCTGCCATCCGCCACTCCAGCGCCCGCTGACCGGGTCTCGTGAGTTATCGCGAATGAATCTAGTCACGAAATCTGAAGAACGCCTTACCCGGCGGCGCGGATGATGGCGGCGAAACGGGCCGGATCAAGACTGGCGCCGCCGACCAGGGCCCCGTCAATATGGGGCTGGGCCAGGAGGCCTGCGGCATTGTCCGGATTGACCGAGCCGCCATAGAGAATGCGCAGCTGATCGCCATGGCCGTCACGCAAGGCGCTGCGGATGGCGCGGTGCATCTCGTCAGCGTCCTCAGGGCGGGCATGAGCGCCGGTGCCGATGGCCCAGACCGGCTCATAGGCGATGATCACGCGGCCTGCGGCCGCCTCCGGCACGCTGGCCAGAACCTGTTGCAGGACGACCGCTTGCGCCTCGCCCGCCTGGCGCTGCTCCAGCGTCTCGCCAACGCAGATCAGGGGCGTGAGTCCGGCGTCCAGCGCCGCTTGCGACTTGGCGCGCACCTGCGCATCGCTCTCGCCATGCAGCCGCCGGCGCTCACTGTGCCCGGTGATGACAAAGCGCGCGCCGAGATCGGCCAGCATGGCCGCCGACACATCCCCGGTCTGTGCGCCGCCAGAGTCTGCGGCGCAGTCCTGAGCGCCGACCGCCACCCAACCAGGGGCGCGCGCAGCCATGCCCGAGAGCAAGGTGGCGGGCGGACACACCAGGACTTCACTGCGCGGCGGCACCGCCAGCAGGCCGGACAGCCGGTCCGCCCAGGCCAGATCGGCGCTGAGCCCGTGCATTTTCCAGTTTCCCGCAATCAGCTTGCGCCGCGTCATGGGCTTCTCCCCCGCTGGTCCGGACGTCCCGTGCGCCCCGCCGCAACTTCGGCGCGGAGCGATACCAGCCGGACGCCTGCGCCGCAATGCAGGGCGCGGCGCGTACGCGGCTTGCCGCTGCGCCGACGCCCGGCTAGGTTCGCGCTCCCCGCAAACGGCCCCGGACCCGTTCACCGCATGCTTACGCTCATCCGTCAAATGGCCAAGAACCCGCTTATCGGCGGGATCATCATTGCACTGCTCGTCGCCGCCTTCGCGCTTTGGGGCGTGACCGACATCATCACCGGCGGCGGCACCTCCGCCGTTGTGGTGGGGCCGGAACGGGTCAGCGCGCAGGAATTGCTGCGCACCTACAACCGCCAGGTCGCCCAGGTGCAGCGCGAAAATCCGCGCCTGACGCGCGAGGAGATTGATGCGGCCGGCTTTGGCGACCAGGTGCTCCAGCAGATGACCTTGCAGGCCGCTCTCGCCGCCAAGGCGAACGAGCTGGGCCTGTCCATCTCGGACCGGATGGTGTTCGACGCCATCCAGGAAATCCCTGCCTTCCAGAACCCGTTCACCGGCCGGTTCGACCAGGCGACCTTCCTCGAAGTCCTGAGCCAAAACGGATACACAGGCGGATCCATCGACCGCCAGTTCGAGCGGGACATTGCGCGCGAGCTGCGTCAGGGACAATTCGTCGACGCGCTTCTGGGATCAGTGCAGCCGCCATCGCTTTTCGTGACGGCGCGTCAGGCCTGGACCGGCGAGCGGCGCGCCATGCGCGCCCTGCTGATCCCGCCAAGCCTCGCGGGCGATGTGGGCGACCCGGACGACGCCACACTGGAAACCTTCATCGCCGAAAACGCCGGCGTCTTCGAACGTCCCGAGCAGCGCCGCTTCACGCTCATCCGCTTTGCTCCGGCGCTGTTCGAACGCGATGCGCAGGTCAGCGACACCGATATCGAGGACCTGTACGCTTTCCGCCTGGACCGCGGCGAGTTGGCCGACCCTCAGGAGCGGTCGTATGAGCAATGGGCCGCGCCTGACCAGGCCAGCGCCGAAGCCGGCGCCGAGCGCCTCGCGGCGGGAGAAGCCATTGCCGACCTGCGCACGGCGCTGAATCTGGGCGAGCGCGTGGCGTTCACCGATCTGCAGGAAAGCCAGGTGCCTGACCGCGCCATCGCAGCGGCTGTGTTCGAAATGGGCGCAGGCGATGTGCGTGCAGTCGACAGCCGCCTGGGCTGGCGGGTGGTGCGCGTGACCGGCGCGGTGGACCCCGAGGCGCCGTCGCTGGATGCTCTGCGCGATGAATTGCGCGCCGAACTCGCCGGCGACCAGGCCGAAGAAGACATGTTCACTGCCATGAGCGCGTTTGAAGATGCGCGCCGGCAGGGTTTTGATCTGGCCGAGGCCGCCAACGAGGCCGGCGTGCCGGTGGAGCGCTTTGATTACATCACCGCTGACGGGTTCACGCTGGAAGGCGCGCCAGCCTCCACCCTGCTGGAAGAAGGCGGCGACGCCATCCTGCAGCTGGTGTTCTCCCTGACCCCCGGTCTCGACAGCGAGCTGGAGCCCTTTGGCGAGGGCAGTTATGTGGTCGCCCGTGTCGAATCCGTCGAAGCGCCGCGCCTGCCGCTGGTGGACGAAGTGCGCGAGGACGCGGAGGCGTTCTGGCGTCTGCGCACGGTGGACGAGCGCCTTCAGGTCATGGTCGATGATGCACTGGAGCGCACCCAGGCCGGTGAAAGCCTCGAAGGGATCGCCGCCCTCATCGGCGGCGGCGCCACCGTGGAGATCGCCACGTTGGGGCGCGAGGAGACCGCCGGCCCGTTCAACCGCAATCTGGTTTCGCAAGCCTTCGGCGTTGCGCCGGGAACCCGCTTTGCCGCCCGCGCCGGCGATCAGCGCACGCGGGCTATTGTGGTGGTGGATGAGATTATCGCCCCCGCCCCGGCCGTCGCTGGTGAAGAGCTCCAGACGGCGATGCGCCAGGAGATCGAAAGCGATATCGCCATTTCGCTCCAGGCCGCTCTGCTCGACGCGTACGAGGTGCGCACCGATCAGCGCCTGATCGATCAGGCGCTCGGCCGCATCGAGCTTGACCGATAGCGGCGCGGCGATGTCCCAGCCGGAATTTGCGCCTGATCTCGACGCTGCACGCGCCGAGCTGACTGCCGGGCGCGCGGTTCTGCTCACGGCGCGCCGGGTCGATGATCTTGAAACCCCGGTCTCGGCCTATCTCAAGCTTGCCGCGT
Source organism: Hyphomonadaceae bacterium ML37 (assembly GCA_027627685.1). Lineage (NCBI taxonomy): Bacteria > Pseudomonadati > Pseudomonadota > Alphaproteobacteria > Hyphomonadales > Hyphomonadaceae > Hyphomonadaceae bacterium ML37. The sequence continues at coordinate 1,533,874 of CP091241.1, read as the reverse complement.
CGCATGTGAACACCTTCCTGCTGGAAAGCGTGGAAGGCGGCGCATACCGCGGCCGGTATTCGGCCATCGGGCTCGATCCCGATCTGGTCTGGCGTTGCTCGGGCGACACGGCCGAACAGGCCCGCGCTCCCGGTCCCGGCATGGCGCCGGGCCGGTTCGAGCCTTGCGCCGAACCGCCATTGCAATCGCTCAAACGCCTGATCGCCGACAGCGCGATGGACATGCCATCTGGCGTCGCGCCGCTGGCGGCGGGCCTGTTCGGCTATCTTGGCTATGACATGGCCCGCCAGGCTGAACGCCTGCCGTCACAGGCTGCGCCCGATCCGCTGGGCACGCCGGATGGCTATCTCTTGCGCCCGCGCGTGATGGTGATCTTTGACGCCCTGCGCCAGGAAATTCTCGCCGCCGCGCCAGTCCGGCCCGAGCCCGGCGCCGACCCGGCTTTGCAAATTGACGCCGCGCGCCGGCGCATTGAAGCGGTGTTCAACCGGCTCGATTCTCCGGCCCCGCTCCCCTCAGGCGCCAGTCCGGCCGCCCTGCCCGAGCCCCAGGCAAACATGAGCGAGGCCGATTATCGCGCCAAGGTGCAGACCGCGCGCGCCTATATCAAAGCTGGCGACGTGTTCCAGGTCGTGCCCAGCCAGCGCTTCTCCACGCCCTTCACCGCGCCGCCCTTCGCGCTCTATCGCTCGCTGCGCCGGACCAATCCGTCACCCTTCCTGTTCTTCTTCAACCTGCCCGGCTTCGCCATTGCCGGGTCCAGCCCGGAAATTCTGGTGCGCCTGCGCGGCTCGACGGTCACGGTGCGCCCCATCGCCGGCACCCGCCCGCGCGGCGCGACGCCAGAGGCCGACGCCGCGTTCGAAGCCGACCTCAAGGCCGACCCCAAAGAGCGGTCGGAACATCTGATGTTGCTGGACTTGGGCCGCAACGACGTAGGCCGGGTGGCGCGCCCGGGCAGCGTACGCGTCACCGAGCGCGAGAGTGTCGAGCGCTACAGCCATGTCATGCATCTGGTCTCCAATGTCGAGGGCGATCTGGCCGCCGGCGAAGACGCTGTCTCGGCCTTGATGGCCGGCTTCCCCGCGGGCACAGTGTCGGGCGCGCCCAAGGTGCGCGCCATGGAGATCATTGACGAGATGGAGCCGCACCGGCGCGGCGTTTACGCCGGCGCGGTGGGCTATTTCGGCGCCCAGGGCGATATGGACGTGTGCATCGCCCTGCGCACCGCGGTGATCAAGGACGGGCGCATGCACGTGCAGGCCGGGGCCGGCGTGGTGCTTGATTCCGATCCTGAAGCCGAGCGCCAGGAAACCGTGAACAAGGCCCGCGCCCTGTTCCGGGCCGCCGCCGAAGCCTGGCGGTTCGTTTGAGCTCACGATCTTTGATGTAAAAGTGCTCGCGCCCGGGCCTGCCGCTCGTATAGCGTTGGGCTCTTGCGAACCAGACTGATCCCGGGGACAGGCATGCCAGATTGGTTCACCCTAGACACGTTGCAAATGGTGTTTGTGCTGGCCCTGGTCGGCGCGGTGTTCTTCGGATTCGCGCGCGAGGTCCTGTCGCCCGACATCATCGCGCTTGTGGCCATGGGCCTGTTGCTGCTCACCGGCATCCTGAGCGCCAGCGAGACATTGTCGGTGTTCTCCAACGCTGCGCCAATAACAGTCGCAGCGCTTTTCGTGCTGTCGGCAGCGCTGGAGCGAACCGGCGTCATTGATGCCGCGGCCAAGCTGGTGTCGCGCCTGTCGAAAGGCGCCCACCCGGCCACAGCCCTGATTGCGCTGATGGCCGGCGTGATCGGGATGAGCGCCTTCATCAACAACACCCCCATCGTCGTAGTGGTGATCCCGGTAGCCATCGGGCTCGCGCGATCGCTGGGCGTCGCCCCGTCACGCTTCCTGATACCGGTCTCTTTCGCGGCGATTTTCGGCGGCACCACCACGCTGATCGGCACCTCGACCAATCTTCTGGTGGACGGCGTGGCCCAGACCGGCGGCATGGCCGCCTTCGGCATGTTCGAGATCACCGCCGCGGGCGTGATCATGGCGGTGGTGGGTTGCTTCTATCTGGCCATCGCCGGGCCCTTCCTCCTGCCGGACCGCGACACGCTGGCCGGGCTCCTGCCCGACCCCAAGGAGCGCCGCTTCCTCGCCCATGTGGCGGTGCCGTTCGATTCCGAACTGATCGGCAAGACCCTCAACGAAGCGGGCCTGACCGCGCGCAAGGGCTTCTCCATCGTGGATGTGGTGCGCAAACGTCATTCCCTGCGCCACGCCTTGTCGGACGTGGTGATCGAGGGCGGCGACCGGATCGTGGTCAAGTCGCGCATGTCCGAGATGCTGTCGCTTCGTCAGCAAGGCGATGTGGCGCTGGGCATATCGGGGGGGCGCCACGCCTTCGAACCCATCGAGACCAGCGAAACCGTGATGCGCGAAGGCGTGATCGGACCCAATTCCGGTCTGATCGGCCGGCCTCTGGGACGCCTGGGTCTGGCGCGGCTCTATGGCGTCTATGTGCTGGCGGTGCACCGTCGCGGCGAGAATGTCTCGCGCAAGGGAGAGGCCCTGCGCCTGGAAGTGGGCGACACCCTGCTGGTGGAAGGCTCGCCGGCGGATCTGCGCACCATGTTCGACGACGGGCTGCTCAATAACCTCGCCGAGCCCCAGGACCACCCCTGGCGCCGGGAGAAGGCGCCCATCGCCATCGCGGCGATCCTGGCCGTCATCGCCCTGTCCGCGTTCGAAGTCCTTCCCATCGTGGCGCTGGCGCTGATCGCGGCGGGCGCGGTGATCGCGCTTGGCTGCCTTGACCCCAAGGACGCCTACGATTCCATCCAGTGGAATATCCTGATCCTGATTTTCGGCATGCTCGCTGTCGGCATGGCGCTTGAGAAAACCGGCGCAGCCGCGATGCTGGTCGGCCTGCTGGCGCAGTACGCGGCGGGACTGGGACCCATCGCCGTGCTGGCGCTGATCTATGTCGTCACATCCGCGCTGACGGAAACCATCTCCAACAACGCGGCCGCGATCCTGATCACACCCATCGCCATGGGTCTGGGCGTGGAACTGGGCGTCGATCCACGCGCTTTCGTGGTGGCGGTGATGTTCGCGGCCAGCGCCAGCTTCGCCACGCCGATCGGATACCAGACCAACACGCTGGTCTATAATGCCGGTGGATACAAATTCATGGACTTCGTGCGAATCGGTTTGCCGCTTAACATCATCCTCGCCGTGGTGGCGGTGATCGTGATTCCGATCTTCTGGCCGATGTGAATGGCGCGTTCAGGACCCGTTACATGGGCCCCGATCGCGCGCTAGGATGAGCCGACAGGACCATGAATAGCCAGGGACGCCCGTGACCCGACCGTTCAACACCCGCCAGCTGCCGTTCTTTCTCACGGCGCCCTCGCCCTGCCCCTATTTGCCCGGGCGGCTGGAGCGCAAGGTGTTCACCCGCGTCGATCCGCACGAAGGCCCGGGCCTGAACGACACGCTGACCCATGCCGGCTTCCGCCGATCCCAGGCAATCCTCTACCGCCCGGCCTGCGAACGCTGCGCGGCCTGCAAGTCGGCGCGCATCCCGGTGGACGACTTCACGCCCAGCCGCAGCCAGCGCCGCATCATGCGCCGCAACGAATCCCTGCTGCGCCTGCCACGCCATCCCGAGGCGACGCCCGAGCAATACGCCCTCCTGAGCCGCTATCTCGACGGGCGTCACGGCGATGGCGACATGGCGGGCATGGACTTCTTCGACTTCGCCACCATGGTGGAGGAAGGCGCCGCGCGCACTGAACTGGTGGAATATCGCGACGCGTCGGGCGCGCTCGCCGCCGCCGTTCTGGTGGACCGGCTGCAGGACGGCTATTCGCTGGTCTATTCCTTCTTCGACACCGAGCGCGAGCGCGACAGCCTGGGCGCCTTCATCATCCTCGATCACATCGCCCGCGCCAAAGAGGCCGGTCTGGCCTACGTCTATCTCGGATACTGGGTGCAAGGCAGCCGGAAGATGGACTACAAGGCGCTCTACCACCCGCTGGAGGTGCTGGAGCCGTCAGGCTGGCGCCTGCTCGCCGAAAGCGACCGCCTGGCCGCGCCCGAACCGCTCAAGCAGGTGGGCTGAACGGCGCACGGCAGCAGCCGGCGCGGAAAAACAGAACAAAAAACTCTGGGGGAGAGACATCATGGATCGCCGCACATTCATTTCCGGCGCTGCAATCGCGGCGGCAGGCGCGGCCAGCGCGTGTTCGCAGGACGCCGGAACCCAGAACGGGCCAGCAGCCCCGGCTGTGGCGCGCGGGCGCACGCGGCGTTTGCGCATGGTCACCACCTGGCCGGCGGGGTTTCCGGGGCTGGGCACGGCGGCCGAGCGCACGGCCGAGTTCATCCGAGACATGTCGGGCGGCGAGCTGGATATCCGCGTCCATGGCGCCGGCGAGATTGTCGGGGCGTTTGAAGTGTTTGACGCCGTCTCGAATGGCGTCGCCGACATGTATCACGGCGCAGAGTATTACTGGCAGGGCCGCTCGCCCGCGTACAATTTCTTCTGCTCGGTGCCCATGGGCCTGACCGCCACCGAGATCATGGGCTGGGTGGAATATGGCGGCGGCCAGCAGCTCTGGGACGAGCTGGCCGGCCAGTTCAATCTGATCGCTTTCCAGGCCGGCAATACCGGCCATCAGATGGGCGGCTGGTTCAAGCGCGAGATCAATGCCCTGTCCGATTTTCGGGGCTTGCGCATGCGCATTCCGGGCATCGCCGGCAATGTGATCCGCGAGCTGGGCGGCGCGGCGGTGGCGCTGTCAGGCGGGGAAATCTACCAGGCGCTCCAGTCCGGCGCCATCGACGCGACCGAGTGGGTGGGCCCATGGAACGACATGGCGTTCGGCTTCTATCGCGAGGCTCCGTATTATTACGGCCCGGGCTTCCATGAGCCGGGTGCAGCCCTGGCGGTCGGCATCAACCGGGGCGTCTGGGAGTCCTTGTCCTCGGATCACCAGGCCATAGTGCGCGCCGCCTGCCGGGCGGCCAACAACCAGAGTCTGGCCGAGTTCACTTATCAGAACGGCCTGGCGCTGGAGACCCTGCGCACCCGCCATGGCGTGCAGCTGCGCGACTTCTCCGACGATATCTGGCGCGAGATCGGGCGGGTGTCCGAACAGGTGGTCGCCGACAGCGCCCAGAGCGATCCTCTGACCCGCCGGGTCTATGACAGCTATATCGAAGCGCGCCGGGTCATGCGGTCGTGGAGCTCGATTTCCGAAGCGCCCTATCTGCAGCGCCGCGACATGATTCTGGGGGGCTGACCGCATGCGCGCCGGCGACGCCCTGCTGCTGGTTCTGCTGGGCGCGACCCTGGCCGGACTGGCGGCGGACGCCGCCACGGGCGGAGCGATGGGCGCGTGGCTACAGGCGAACCTGCCCGCGCTGGGGCAGAGCACAGGTGCGGCGCTGGGCTTGATCGGGCTCATCCTTTCCCCGCTGCTGGCCATCCCCCTGATCGCCGGGCTCTGGGGCCGCTTCGCGGGACTGCCCGCCCCTGTCGAAACTCTCCTGCGCCGCAGCGCGCTGGCCATTGATGCGGTGAACATCGCCATCGCCGACATGGTGCGCTGGGCGGCGCTGGCGCTTGTGGTGGTCACCGCCGTGATCGTGGTCCAGCGCTATGTGTTCGGCCTGTCGCTCTCGCGCCTGCAAGAGAGCGTGATCTATCTGCATTCGGCGCTGTTTCTTCTGACCAGCGCGGCGGCGCTCCTCAATGGCGGTCATGTGCGCGTGGATATCATCTATTCCAAACTGTCGGCCCGCGCACGCGCCTGGACGGATCTCGCGGGGACCTATCTCGCTCTGATGCCGATGTGCTGGCTGATCCTCTACACCTCCACCGGCTATGTCGGCGGGGCGTGGCGCATTCTGGAGCGCTCGCGCGAGGGCGACGGCCTGCCGCTGATCTTCCTGCTCAAGACCCTGATCCCGGTCTTCGCGGTCCTGATGATCCTTCAGGGCGCGTCCATGGCCGCACGCGCCGCGCTGACGCTGGCCGGGCGCGCCGCACCGCCCGCGCCGGGCGATCTGGCCGGACAGGAGCTCTAGGTCATGGCACTGGTGATCGATCTTCTGCCGTTTGTAATGTTCGCCGCCGCGTTTGCAGCCTTGCTGCGGGGCTACCCGGTGGCGTTCACGCTGGCGGGCGTAGCGATTGCGTTTGCGCTGATCGGGCTGGCGCTGGACCTGTTTGATCCGCTGCATCTGCGCGCCTTCCCGCAGCGCATCTATGGCAACATCATGGAGATGGACAAGGCGATCCTGGTGGCTGTGCCGCTGTTCGTCTTCATGGGCGTGATGCTGGAAAAATCACGCATCGCCGAGGAATTGCTCGAGGCCATGGGCGCGCTGTTCGGCGCCATGCGCGGAGGCCTCGGCATTTCAGTCGTGATTGTCGGGGCATTGCTGGCCGCCTCCACCGGCATTGTGGGCGCCACAGTGGTGACCATGGGCCTCTTATCCCTGCCCACCATGCTCAAGCGTGGATACGATCCGGGGCTGGCCTCAGGCACCATCGCGGCCTCGGGCACGCTGGGCCAGATCATCCCGCCCTCCATCGTTCTGGTCCTGCTGGGCGATCAGCTGTCATCGGCCTATGCCGACGCGCAGCGCCGCCAGGGCATTTTCTCGCCCGACATCATCTCGGTGGGCGATCTGTTCGCCGGCGCGTTGATCCCCGGCCTGATGCTGGTGGGCGCCTATATCCTCTATCAGGTGTTCGTCGCCGTCACCCGGCCCAGCGCCGCGCCGGCGGCGGCGCGTTCCGAAGTGAAGGCTGACTGGAGCAAAATCCTGGCCGCCCTCCTGCCCCCACTGGTGCTGATGGTCGCCGTGCTCGGTTCGATCCTCAGCGGTCTCGCCACGCCTACGGAAGCGGCGGGCGTTGGCGCCATCGGCGCGACCTTGCTGGCGGGCTTTCGTAATGCGGGGGGCGCAACCAACCCGCTGGCCGGCCGCGCGATCGTGGCTATTGGCGCGCTGGCGCTGGCCGCGCTCATCGGATCGGTGCTGGTGATTGATCTGCGGTCGGGCGCGCCGGGCGCCGCCTTGACCGCCGGCTACGCCCTGGCCGCCATCGCCGCCGCGGGCGGCGCGTTTGCGCTGTGGCGGCTTCACCGCACCGGCGTGCTGGACCAGGTGATGCGCTCCACGGCGCAAATCTCCGCCATGGTGTTCGTGATCCTGATCGGCGCCAGCCTGTTCGCGCTGGTGTTCCGCGAGCTGGGCGGAGACGAGACCGTGCGCGCCGCCCTGGAGGCTGTGCCCGGCGGCATTTACGGCGCGCTGGCCGTGGTCATGATCATCATGTTCCTTCTGGGCTTCTTCCTCGACTTCATCGAAATCACCTTCGTGGTGGTTCCCATCGTGGCGCCAGTGCTGCTGTTCATGGGCGTGGACCCGATCTGGCTCGGCGTATTGATGGCGCTGAATCTGCAGACAAGTTTCCTGACGCCGCCCTTCGGTTTTGCGCTATTCTACCTGCGCGGCGTAGCTCCGCCGCAGGTCACCACCGCCGCGATCTATCGCGGCGCCATGCCCTTTGTCGGCATCCAGATCGCGGCGATCACCGCAGTGATCGCCCTGCCCTGGCTGGCGACTGCCTTGCCAAGGATGCTCTATGGTTCATGACGCGCGCCGGCTTCAGCTTCAACGGGTCTTCATTGTCGCGCTCGCGCTGGGCCTGACCGCCGTTTTCCTCTGGATGATCCGCGATTTTCTCGGCGCGCTGTTTCTGGCGGCTGTGATGGCCATTTTCCTGATGCCGGTGCAGCGCAGGCTGTCATCACTCATGGGCGGGCGTCCCAAGATTACCGCGTCCCTGCTGCTGGTTCTGGCCGTCTTCCTGATCCTCCTGCCCCTGCTGGCAATTCTGGGGGTTGTCGCCCAGCAGGCAGTGGAGGTGGGCCAGACCGTGCTGCCCTGGCTGCAGGGCGAGATCCGCAATTTCCGCGAAGAAGGCCTGGCCGGTCTGCCCGACTGGGTGCCGTTCAAGGACGCCCTCGCCCCCTATCAGGGCGAAATGGCCCGCCGGCTCAATGAGCTGGCCTCCGGTCTGGGCGGCGCGATGATCAATGGCCTGACCCGCGCTACGGGCGGCGCGCTGGGTTTTGCGCTGGGCGCCATCGTCTTCCTGTTCGCCCTGTTCTATCTGCTCACATCCGGCGAGAGCTCGCTCAAGGGCGCCATGAACCTCTTGCCGATGCGCGACCGCGATCGCGAAGTGCTGGCGGAACGCACGCTCTCGACGATCCGGGCCACCGTGAAAGGCACCTTCATCATCGCCCTGATCCAGGGCTCGCTGACCGGCGGCGCCATGGCCATTGCGGGCGTGCCGGGCTCGGTGTTCTGGGGCGCAGTGGCGGGCCTTATCTCTATCATTCCGGCCGTCGGCACGCCGCTGGTCTGGGGGCCGGCGGTCATCTGGCTGTTCGCCACGGGCTCGCCCGTCGCGGCGGTCGTGCTGGCCATATTCGGCTTTGTCGTCATCATGCATGTCGACAACGTGCTGCGCCCGATGCTGGTGGGCAAGGACGCCAAAATGAGCGATCTGATGGTGCTGTTGTCGACGCTGGGCGGCCTGACCCTGTTCGGCTTTATCGGCCTGGTGATCGGCCCGGTCGTCGCCGCCCTGTTCACCTCGGTCTGGTTCATATACGCGCGCACCTATCGCGACCTCCTGGACGAGGACGACGCGCCTCAGGCCCCGGCCCGGACCGACGATCCCCCCGCATAGGCCTCCAGCGCCGCGATCCGCTTGGGGATGGGCGGGTGGGTGGTGAACAGGCCCGCGAACGAGGCTGAATCATCGTGCAGGAACATCTGGCGCACTTCCTCGGGCGCTTTGTCGATGGTGGTGCGCCCTGAAATCTTGTTCAGCGCCCCGATCATCGCATCGGGATTGCGCGTCAGTTCCACCGCGCCCGCATCGGCCATGTATTCGCGTTTTCGCGACATGGCGAAGCGGATCATGATCGCCAAAACATAGCTCAGCGCCACAATGGCCAGCGCCACGATGATCAGCACGCCCGCATTGCCGCCTCCGCCCCGGCGCGCCCCGCCCGCACGCGCGACCGAGCCGCGCAACATGCCACGCGCGAAGATCTGGCCGACGAAGGAAATAATCCCCACGAAGATCACCGAAATCACCAGAAGGCGCACATCGCGGTTTCGAATATGCGTCAGCTCATGGGCCAGCACCGCTTCGAGCTCGTCATCATCAAGGCTGTCCATCAGCCCGCGCGTCACCGTCACCGCCGCCTGGCGCTCGCTGAGCCCGGTGGCGTAGGCATTCAGGGACGGCGTTTCGATGATGCGCAAGGCCGGCATGGTCAGCCCGCGCGAGATGCACAGGTTTTCGAGCAGATTATAGAGCTTGGGCTCATCAGTCCGGCGCACGGTATGGGCGCCAGTGGCCGCGTCAATCATCCGCTGATAGCCGAGCCAGGCGATGATGAACCAGACCCCGGCGGCCACCAGCACGAAGGGGATGGCCGACAGCGTCCAGTCCAGCGCCAGCGCGAATTCCTGCTGGCCCGGCGCATCGGCCGAGTAGGCAACGAAGAACAGCGCCCCGGCATAGGTCAGCGCCAGCAGGAGCACCGGAAACCCCGCCATCAGGACAATGGATTTCAGGTTATTGTTCCAGATATGCGTGCGCAGACCCGCCGCAGCGATCATGGGCGGCTCCTCCGTTGTTTGAACCGGCGCTGGTCCGGCTTCGCGCTCCCAGTGGCACTGTTGGGGAGGCCGGGAGGGCCGGTCAATATCGCAGCCGCACTTGAGGGATTGACCACGGTCGCCTCGCTTCCTGCCCACAAACCGGAACGCAGCCCGGTCACATTTTTGACGCTATTTTTATGCTATCTTGAAGTGCATAATAGTGTGGAGAAGATCATGACCACCGATGTCATTGTCATCACAGGCACGAGACTGACGCCGCCCTACGATCCAGGCCCGAGTGGCCCGGGTATGCACCTTCATCCCGATACAGATCAGGGCGGAGGCGGTGGCGATTGGGGCGATCCTGATCCCGTTCAGGGCGAGGACCCATGCCAGGGGCAGTCTGAGGCGTCATCAGCGCACCTGCCGGATGATATTCAGAACGTCAGGACTGTGGCGCAGACAGCGGCGACGACACTCATAAGCCGGGTGTCCGGCACTCAGTTTATTGAACATGGCGTATTTATTGTGCGAGACCAAAGCGGAGCATTGAGAGCGACGGATACTTTTACGTCGAACAGCTCAGACACCATCAGCTTTCGCGTGGAAAATGGAGTTCCATCCGGACCGCTGCAGGCCCTGCGCAACATCCCGGGTACAGATACAATCGTAGGGTTCGCTCACCTTCACCGCAACGATCCGAGACCCAGCGAAGACGATGCACGATTTGCTCAGCACCTGAGAAGTAACGGGTTTCTTATGGGTGCAACGGCAATGATTGATCCTAATTTCATGGACTATATTGTCTGGTTCCCTCCAGAACAGCATAATGTGCCCGGGACGCCCTCATTACGTGAATTCTCGGAACATGAAATGGCCCAAATTAGAGGCGGCAATACAAACGCTTGTGGTTTGCGACTGGATTGAGAGGGTCGTGTTATGAAGTGGGTCCTTGGGCTCCTGACCGCGTGGGCCATTTGGTCGGCGGGAGCAATATCGGCGGATGCGCAGACGTTCTGCATCGACCCCGGCCCGGATCACGCGGATGAATCTTGCCGATATGTTCCCTACAACACAAACGTGGAGACGGCATTCGAAGCATCTTGCCGTCTGGGAGCGATCCGGCTGACCTCAAACCGGACTATCGGCAATATTTCAGAGGAAATAGGACACTATACATATCGCTTATTCCTCGATGGAGAAACATATAGTGATCAGGTAAATGAGTTCGTAAATCGCGCCATGGCTCAATATTACACGGTCGCGCGGCTGGATCGCATCGCTTGCATGTATGGTGATGAATTCGACTTGCGCCTCAAGCTTCATCTGACCCGTCAATATGGCCATTTTGGCACCGTTCGACCGGTGACGCGGCCTGTTTCATTCAGCTTCCTGATTTACACCATCACCATCAAGGATGGAGAGGTGCTTTACGACGAGGTGCGCGAGTGGATCAGCGATGATATCGGCTGGCCGGGCCAGCTTGTGATCGCGAGCGAGTTCACCCGTGAGTACGGGATAGACGACCTGCCCCTGCGTCCTCGTGCAGCGGACGATGCGCCGTGACGCCATGCGGGTGAACCTGTTGGACGTGAGGCCCAGATTCGCCTACCCCGACCTTGATCATCACCATCTGGAAGCGCTTCTGACCGGGCTGAAGGCGCTGCGGGCGCTGCCTGATGACATCGCGCTGGCCCGAGACCTGGCCAGGACGAGCGCCCGCCATCAATCGAGCCTGCTCCGGCATGCCGATCATCTTGCCGGGCGGACACGTCCTTCACTGGACGACCTGCAAGACGCCCCGGCCGATCTAAACATGATCGCGAAACGCGTGCTGGGCGCCTGCGCCGAATTTCGCACCCGAACAGCCCGATCAGGCGTCTGCGGCAACTACCGGATGCTGTATCCCGACCCGGAACACCTGCCGGAACTGATGGACCAGTGGCGCGCCCTGACTCTTGCAGCGGCGCCTCACCCTTTAGCCTGGGCCATGATGCGGTATCTCGCGCTGGTTTTGATTCACCCATATCGCGATGGCAATGGACGCATGGCGCGCGCCGTTCTGGAGATCGACCTGAGCCAGATAACAGGTGGCGCCATCGCGCCGCTCACTCTGTCGCCCTTCATTCACAACGATATTCACGGGCTGGCTGAAGCCGTCGTTAATGCGCACAGACTAAACACCAACCAGCCGCTTTTCAGCTGGCTGGCGCGCCTGTTTCAAAGCCGTCTGGCGTATCGGCCCCGCCCCTAGAAAGACACAGACGGCGTCGCGCGTTCCGTACCGCCGATCTCGAAGAATTCCTTCTCCTTGAAGCCGAACATGCCCGCCAGCACGACCGCCGGGAATTGTTCGATGGCGGTGTTGTATTCCGACACGGCATTGTTGAAGAAGCGGCGCGCGGCGGCGATCTTGTTTTCCAGATCCGCCAGCTCGTTCTGGAGTTTGAGGAAATTCTGGTTCGCCTTCAGGTCCGGATAGGCTTCCGACAGAGCGAACAGCTGGCGCAGCGCGCCGGTCAGCATGTTCTCGGCCTGGGCCAGGTCTTTCACCGAGCTGGCGTCCACCGCCTGCTGGCGGGCTTTGACCACGTTTTCCAGCGTCTGGCTCTCGTGGGCGGCGTAGCCTTTCACGGTCTCCACCAGATTGGGGACCAGATCGTGGCGCTGCTTGAGCTGGACGTCGATATCGCCCCAGGCCTGACGCGTCGTCTGACGCAGCGCGACCAGCCGGTTGTAGATCAGGACGATGACCAGGCCGATCACCACGATGATGGCCAAAAACACCATGAATTCCATGTCGCACTCCTAAAGCCCGGCGCGAGTCAGCACCGCTTGCCCATGGTTTAACGCGCACGCGCGCCAACGCCAACTGACAACGCAGACAGGGTCAACGGCCGGTCAAGCGCCAAGGCCATCGCATTTGGAGCGGATTTGGTTGAAGACGGCGCTGTCCGCTGTCCCTCCCCTTGAGGGGAGGGGTATAGATAAGTCCAGCGGAAAATATGATGGCGTTTCCGGATACTCGCTCGAGCGCATCCGGGCTCCACTCCCGGCGCGCTGGCCACACCTCAAACCATCCAATATGAAAGGGTCAGACTCTCAAAATAACTGAGGGAGCAGAGGGTCTCAGGTCACCCGCCGCGTATCGTGATCGTGGACGGCTCCGGCGAAATCACGCTGGACGCGCTTGATTGGCTGGGCTCTCAGGACACGCCGCTCATCCGCCTGCGTTGGGATGGCCGCATTCAGTCGGTTGTCGGTAAGCCCAGCTAAGCCAGCGATCCCGAGAAAGCCGCATGGCAGAGACAGAGGCGGACCAAAGAGGCGGCTCGCGCCGCGTTCGGCGCGAACCTTATTCGCCAGAAGATCGAAGGCACGCTCGACAATCTTCAAGCCTGTTTTCCGCCCTCTGACATTCGCGCGCGCGATGGCGTGCGCAGAAGAAGTACTAGCCATTCTGGAGCGCAGCCCGCCTCAAACCGTATCTGAATTGCTCGGCCTGGAGGGCCAGGTCTCGCGGGCATACTTTCGGACATGGCGCACAACGCCGATCCGTCGAAAGCGCGCGATCAGAACGCCATCCCGCAAGATTGGCTGACCTATCAATCACGCTCATCGCTCAGGGCGAAGAAGGTTCCGAGCAACCGGCGGGCAACGCACCCGGTCAACGCCATGCTCAATTACGCCTACGGCATGCTCGAAATTCGCACCCGCATCGCGATCATCGCAGACGGATATGACCCGACAATCGGGATTGTTCATGGTGACACGCGCCCAGACCGCGATACATTCGTATTCGACCGGATGGAGTCGGCTAGGCCGGAAGCTGAGCGCAAGGTGCTGGAGATGCTCCGGGAGCATGAGTTCAGCGCAAAGGATTTTGGCGTGAGTGAGAATGGGACGTGTCGGGTGGGTGCATTAATACCAAGGCTTCTTGCTAGCCGCATCACGCCTCAAATAATTTAGCTTATGGCGGGCATAAAATGAGGCAACGGCGGAATAGGTTTTTCCCTTTTATAAAAACACTTTCTTCGCAGTTTGCGATATTTATTGCTTCGCTAAGCCTATCCGGCCTTTTAATAAGGATATTTTTTGCGGAATCTCCACCATTTCTATTTATTGTTTCCGAGTTGGCCGGAGAAATATCAAGGATAATATTTAATTTCACGATAGGGCTCCCTATAACCGTTTTTCAAGTGGATATATTCCCGCAATTTGTGAAAGACCTATCTTTTAGCTATTTTTTGCTTGGATCTGCTTTGTTAAATGCTGTAGGACCAACGTTCAATGAGGTTACAAATAACAGTGGCGGAACCTTTCAATCTTCGAGTGTTCGTCTTCTATCATTACAGAAATTAATAAATAAAATTAAAGATAAATTACGGAAGACTCCGCGATTACTACACTTTATACATAGAGGTTACTTTTATTTTAACATGTATGTCCTCTGGCCGATTTACATTATTGATATGGTTCATGATCCATGGGTGGTGCGCTGGAGAAGAGATGACGGGTGGAAATACCGTCTAATTATACCGCGCAAAACGGAATATGATCACGCGTTTGATCGTGTTTCTTTACTTAATTCTATCAGGGGTCCATTCGTCACACGGTTAATTTCTATTTTTGGTATCGCAGCAATATTACTTGCTGTTTATGTTGGAATCTATTTATCCTATCGAAACCCGGAATTTCTGCAGTCCATCGTCCAGTATCTCCAAAAATTTTGACATTTTGGCTCAGCCCTCTGATGCGGGCTGGAAATTAGTAGAGACTGTTGGCTAGGTAAAACGCTCCGATCCAAAATCGAAGGCGTAATTGAATCCGCTCCCCGCCGTTCGATTACGATCCGCTACAGCACGCGTGGCTGATATTAAATTCCAGATTTATCTATACCCCCTCCCCTTGAGGGGAGGGAGAGCGTGCTGAGCCGGCTGCACCAGCCCTACCGCCCGTCAAACCGCTTGGACGTGAAGCCTTTGGGCGCCAGCTTGCCGGCCTGGGCGCGCCGGCCTTCGAACAGGCGCCAATCTTCAACCAGATGGCGCCGGCCTGCCGGATCAATGCGCACCAGACCCTCTTCGCTGGCGAACACTGTGATGTCGGCGAGCCCGGCCTGCTTGGAGCCGCCGATCAGGCGCACGCCCTTGCCGCGCACCATTTCGGGCATGTCGTCGAGCGGGAAGACCAGCAGCTTGCGGTTCTCGCCCAGCACAGCCACCCGGTCACCCGTGACCGGCACAGCGGCCATGGCGCGCGCGCCGGCAGACAGCGTCAGCACCTGGCGCCCGGCCCGCTTGGCGGCGGGCAGTTCCTTTTCCTCCGCGATGAAGCCATGGCCCGATGTGGAGGCGAGCAGGAGCTTGCGCGCCGGATCGTGGCGCATAAGCGATACCGGGTCGGCATCGTCGGCGGCGTCCACCATCAGGCGCACCGGCTCGCCAAAGCCGCGCCCGCCGGGCAGTTTCGCCGCATCCAGGGTGAACCAGCGCCCGTCCGTGGTGAACAGGAGGAGCTTGTCTGTGGTCTCGGCCTTGACCGCGAACAGGGTCTCGTCCCCGTCCTTGTGCTTCAGCGTCGACAGATCATCCACATGGCCCTTCAGAGCGCGGATCCAGCCCATGCGCGACAGGACGACCGTGATCGGCTCGCGCGCGATGAGGGCCTCGTCCACCGCGTCGGACAGATCGGCCGAAGGCGCATCGGCGAACTCGGTGCGGCGCTTGCCCAGAGGCGTGGCGGGGCCGAAGCGCTTCTTCACCTCGGCGATTTCGGTGTCCACGGCCTTCCACTGCACGGCCTCGTCGGCGATCAGTTCCTGCAGCGCCGAGCGCTCCCCGCCCAGCGTGTCCGCCTCGGCGCGCAGGGTCATTTCTTCCAGTTTGCGCAAAGAGCGCAGGCGCATGTTCAGGATGGCCTCGGCCTGACGCTCGGTCAGGCTGAACGCCGCCATCAGGACGGGGCGCGGCTCATCCTCCTCGCGGATGATGCGGATCACCTCGTCCAGATTGAGGAAGGCGATGATATAGCCGGCCAGAACCTCCAGCCGGTCCTCCACCTTTTCCAGCCGGGCGCGGGCGCGGCGCACCACCACCACCTGCCGGTGATCCAGCCAGATGCGCAGCGCCTCTTTCAGCCCCACCACGCGCGGCGCGCCGGTGGCGTCCAGCACGTTCATGTTCATGGCGAAGCGCACTTCCAGATCGGTGACCCGGAACAGCGATTCCATTAGCAAGGCCGGATCGACGCTGCGGCTTTTGGGCTCGAACACGACGCGGATATCCTCCGCGCTCTCGTCCATCACATCGGCCAGAAGCGGCAGCTTCTTTAGCTCCATCAGCGACGCGATGCGTTCGATCAGGCGGGATTTCTGGACCAGGTAGGGAATCTCGGTGACCACCACGCGCCACTGGCCGCGCGCCGCCTCCTCCACCTCCCAGCGCGCGCGCAGGCGGAAGCCCCCGCGCCCGGTCACATAGGCCTCCAACATGGAGCCGGCCGGTTCGACGCACACGCCGCCCGTGGGGAAGTCGGGCCCCTTGACGTAGTTCATCAGGGTCTCGGTGGCTGCATTGGGCGTCTTGATCAGATGGCGCGCCGCATCGCACAGCTCGGCGGCGTTATGGGGCGGGATATTGGTGGCCATGCCCACCGCAATACCCGCCGAGCCATTGGCCAGAAGGTTCGGGAAGGCGGCGGGAAGCACCAGCGGCTCCTCATCCTCGCCGTCATACGTGGTGCGAAAATCGACCGTGCCGGCATCGTAATCCTGCAGGATCAGACGTGCGGCTTCGGTCAGGCGCGCTTCGGTATAGCGCATGGCCGCAGCGCCATCGCCGTCCACATTGCCGAAATTGCCCTGGCCCTCGACCAGCGGATAGCGGCTGGCGAAATCCTGGGCCAGGCGCACCAGCGCTTCATACACCGCCTGGTCGCCATGGGGGTGGAAGCGGCCGATCACATCGCCCACCACGCGCGCACACTTCTTGAACGCCGAGTCCGGGTCCAGCTTGAGCAGCCGCATGGCGTAGAGCAGGCGCCGGTGAACCGGTTTCAGCCCGTCGCGCGCATCAGGCAACGCCCGCTGGGTGATGGTGGACAGCGCATAGGCGAGATAGCGCGAGGACAGCGCATCCTCAAAGCTCTCCTCGAATATCCGCCCGCCGTCTCCGGGAAACTGCTCGCCCATATCGTCCTCGCGATTCGATCAGGTTCGACTATACGCGCTGGAGGCCGGGCGCGAGGGGTATGGGGTGCAGCCCCGTCAACACCTGATCACGTCTCCCACGGCCTCCCCCGCCGCGCGTCATTGGCGGTGCGCAGGCGGATGACGCGGCCATCGCGGATCCAGACCTCCGCGCCGCCCAACTCCTCTCGCGCCGGATTGTCCAGCAGGATGGCGGCGCAGCGCCGCTTGCGCCAGGCGCTGGCGCGGCCCTGAAACAGGATCAGATCGGCGCGCTCGCAATCCTCCACCAGGGCTTCCGGATGGCTGGTGACCGCCACCAGCACGCCCTCCACCGTGCGGCCCGCACAGCCCAGCGTGTCACAGGCAAGCCCGGCGCGTTCAGGGCGCGCTCCGCCCTCCCCGGCGCGCTGCAGCAAAACCGTTGAGGCGAAGCGCGCGCGGCGCGTGTTGGTCGCTTGAAAACCTGCGCCCTCCTCAAACCGCGCCAGCACGACGCCGCCATCGGCGATCATGAGACTGGGCGGGCTCTGCGCGGTCCATAGCGCCAGCGCTAGAAGCGTCACGGCGCCGCCTGTCAGACGCGCCAGCCCCAGGCCCAGGGTCAGCATCGAGAACCCGGCTGCGTACAGCGCCACCACCCGCCCATCGGCGGCCGTGACCTGCACCGCAGCGCCCTCAAAGCCGGCCGTCCAGTGGGCGATGGCGAGCACCACGCGCAGGCCGTAATCCATGGCAAAGAGAAAAACGCCCTCCAGCCCGAAAGGTGCAGCGGCCAGCGCCATCACGCCCGCCGGCATCACCCAGAAGGTGAAGACCGGCATGGCCAGCAGGTTGGCGACCATGCCGTAGGCGGCCATGCGCTGGAAATGAAAGGCGGCAAACGCGCCGGTGGCCGCGCCCGCCACCAAAGACGTCACGGTGAGGCCCGCAAAGCTGCCCACGGCGCGCCCGATCAGGCCGGGGCGTCCCTCCGGCGCGGGCCGCACCCGCATCCACGCCTCATACACCGCGATCAGCGCGGCAACCGCAGCAAAGCTCATCTGGAAGCCGGCATGGATCACGCTTTCGGGTGCGATCAGCAGCACAGCCAGCGCCGCCAGCGCCAGCGAGCGCAGCGAGAAGGCGCGCCGGTCGATGAGCACGCCTATGAGCACCACGCAGGCCATGATCCAGGCGCGCTGGGTCGACACGGCGGCGCCGGACAGGATGAGGTAGGCGGTCGCGGCCAGAATGGCGATCAGGGCGGCGGGCTTGCGCGGATCATGGGCGCGCGCCAACGGCTCGATGCTCGCCAGCATGAAACGCACCGCGAAGAACACGCCGCCGGCGAACAGCGCCATGTGCAGGCCCGATATCGCCAGAATATGCCCCAGCCCTGACAGGCGCAGCGCCTCGGCGTCGTCTTCGCTGACCCCGGCGCGCTCCCCGGTGAGCAGGGCTGCGGCCACAGCGCCCGTGCGCTCTCCGGCGACCGTCTCGACCCTCTGGGCGAGGCGCCATCGCAGCCCCGCCAGCCAGCGGTTGAACCCGCCGCCCTGAATCGAAGCCGGTTCCAGCGCCGCAATGGCATAGCCGGTCAGTGCGACGGAACTAAACCAGGCCGCGCGCCCGCCATCATAACCGCCCGGCGCGGCGGGACCTGAGGGGCGGCTCAGCACAGCGCGCACCCGTACACCGTCCCCCGGCGCAAAGTCCGCCAGCCCGGCCCGCACCCTTATGCGCCTTGGCGGCTCTTCCGCGCCGTCCATGGCGGTGACCCGGATGCGCAGGCGCGGCCGCGTCCCGCCCCGCTCCACCGCCTCGATCCAGCCTTCCACGGCGACCGCGCGCCCTGAAATCTCCAGCGGCGGCGGGGCGGTGCGCTCGGTGCGCAATTGTGCGTGACCGAGTCCGAACACGAACATGGCGGCGAGAATGAGGACGTAGAGGATCACCGCCCGGCTACGCGCCAGCACCCCGCCCGCCAGCAGAACCGCCGCCAGCGCCATCAGCGCCCGCGCCGCCCAGGCGGGCGGTTCTTCGGGGAGGGCGAAATACGCTGCTGCCCCCGCCGCCAGCGCGCAGGGCAGCCACAGGATCAGGCGCGAGGGATCAGGCGCGCTGAAGCCTGCAGGGCCGCCCAGCACGGCCACAGCGCTGCGCTCCCAGAAACCGGGCGTGCGCCGGGAGGGATCAAAAACCGCGTCCACACGGGCAAGTTTTGCGCCTGTAGCGCGTTTCAGGCAAGGCGCATTCGCGTCAGGCGTGAGCGGCTCATCCCTTTGCGAAGAAGCCCTTCATGGCCCGCGCCGCCTGACGGATGCGCTGCTCGTTCTCAACCAGCGCCAGGCGCACATGGGTATCGCCGCGCTCGCCAAAGCCCAGACCCGGCGCCACGGCCACATCGGTCTCTTCCAGCAGGCGCTTGGCGAACTCCACCGAGCCCATATGGGCAAAGGGTTCCGGGATCGGCGTCCACGCGAACATGGTGGCCGGAGGGCTGGGGATATTGAACCCGATGCGTCCGAAGCTTTCCACCATGACGTCGCGGCGCTTGCGATAGGTCACGCGCGCCGCCTCCACCCCGTCCTGAGGGCCGTCCAGCGCCGCCACCGCCGCGATCTGGATCGGCGTGAAGGCGCCGTAATCGAGATAGGATTTTACGCGCTTGAGCGCCTCCACGAGGCGCGCGGACCCGGCCGCGAACCCGATACGCCAGCCCGGCATGGAATAGGTCTTGGACATGGAAGTGAACTCCACCGCCACATCGCGCGCGCCCTTCACCTCAAGGATGGAGGGCGGCGGCCCGCCGTCAAACCAGATATCGGCATAGGCGAGATCGGAAATGATCACCAGGTTGTTGTCCCGCGCCAGCTTGACCGCCTCCTCATAGAAATCGAGGCCCACCACGCGCGCTGTGGGGTTGGAGGGGAAATTCAGCACCAGGGCCGATGGCGCGGGTATGGAGCGTTTGCACGCCAAAGCCACATCGCGCAGGAAAGTCTCGGGGTTATCAAACCCCACCGGACGCACGGCGGCGCCCGCGATGATGAAGCCGAACATGTGGATGGGATAGGACGGGTCCGGCACCAGGATGACATCGCCCGGCGCGGTGATCGCCTGCGCCAGATTGGCCAGCCCCTCCTTGGAGCCCAGCGTGACGCACACTTCGGTATCGGGGTTGAGCGCGACATTGAACCGGCGCTCGTAATAGCGCGCCAGCGCCCGGCGCAGCGAGGGCAGGCCCTGGCTCGCTGAATAACGGTGCGCGCGCGGATCGGCGGCGACTTCTTTCAGCTTGTCGATGACGTGCTGGGCCGGCGGCAGGTCCGGATTGCCCATGCCGAAATCAATGACATCGCGCCCCGCCTTGCGGCTGGCGGCCTTCATCCGGTTCACTTCCGCGAACACATAAGGCGGCAGGCGCCGCTCCCGGTAAAACACTTCAGTCGGGGACGCGGTCATGGAAGGGTCCGGTTGCTGCGCTGCCACATGGAGGTCCAGCATTCAGCGTCAACGCCGCACCCGTCAATGGTTGAGCGCGGCGAGCGCGCCTCAGGCCGCGTTCAGGGGCTGGACATGGCGGTTGATGGCCTCGCCCACCGACGCCTGAGCCGCAGCCAGATCATGGGCGCTTTGCAGGTTCAGCCAGAACTGGGCGCTGGTCCCGAAATAGCGCGCCAGCCGCAAGGCCGTCTCCGCCGTCACCGCCCGCCGGCCCGCCGCAATGGCCGAGACCGCAGACAAAGGCAGGCCCGCCTCGCGCGACAGCCGGTTACGCGACACGCCCAGCGGCGCCATGAACTCCTCGCGCAGCACCTCGCCGGGATGGGTGCGCAGGCGCACCGGATCAGTGATAGTCGACAACCTCCACCTCCTCGGCCTTGCCATTGCGCCAGACGAAACAGATGCGCCATTGCGCATTGATCCGTATCGAATACTGCCCAGCCCGGTTTCCCTTAAGCGCTTCCAGACGATTGCCCGGCTGCGCTTTCAGATCGTCCAGGCGCTCGGCGGCGTCCAGCATATCGAGCTTGCGCGCTTCGACCGCCGCAGACTGCGCCCACCCGGCCCGAGCTGGAACACGCCCGGACCGGAAGAAATGCTCAAGAGCCGGATCTCGCCACGAAATGATCATACCACGTCGGCCATTCCCCTTAAAGGAATACGTTTCGCATTACCCCCTCGCCCGGAACACCCCGCTCACCGGGGCATGGCGGTAGGCGATGCGCATGACGGCGCGCGAGACCGGCTCGGCGACGGTCAGCATGTGGAAGGCGTTGGCGTGGATGATCGTGTCCGGCGAGGTGAGAATGCCCACATGACCGGGCCAGAACATCAGATCGCCGCGCTGCAGTCCGCCGAGCTCCTCATCAATATCTACCTCGTCCCAGTAGGCGCCGGCCCAGGCTTCCTGATCGCCGCTATCGCGCGGGACCAGCACGCCGCAGCGCTCCAGCGCGGTCTGGACGAGTCCCGAACAATCCAGTCCCAGGCTTTCCTTGCCGCCCCATTGATACGGCGTGCCGACAAAGCGTTCGGCGACGGCGGCGTGATCGTCTTCATGGGCTCCTAATGGCGCCAGGTGACTTTCAAAAACCCAGCCAAGGCGTTGCGCTTCAACGAATTTTCCGCTGCGGGCGCCCGCTGAGACCTTGGCATTCATCGAGATCAGAAAGCGCGGCGCGGACTTCAGATCGGGCTCTGAGAAGACATAGGTGCGCAGCACGGAGACGGTGTGGGTGGGGATCAGCACCGGCGCGGACAGGGCCTCCATCGCCACCCAGCCACGATAGCCGTCATGGCGCGAGACACCCTCGCCCCAGCCATTCTGTTCGCGCTCGACATGAAACACTTCGCCGGCCAGAAGCTGGCTGACCTGCATGGCGTCGTCTTCGGGCTCGCTGCGGATCGCGGCGACGCCGGCGGTGACCTGGTAATCCGTCATCGCCTAGCCCCCGTAACGTTTTTGCAGATAATGCCACAGCGCACGCCCGCCCAGCAATTCGCCGCCCTGCGGGCGTCCGGGACGGGCTGACGGGTTCCAGCCATAAATGTCGAAATGCGCCCAGGCGCGCGCGTCTCGGGCGAAGCGGCGCAGGAAGAGCGCCGCCGTCACCGACCCGGCCAGCTTGCCGCCGGTATTGCACAGATCGGCGATGGGGCTGTCGATCAGGGTGTCATACCCATCCCACAATGGCATCGGCCAAACCGGATCGTCTACCGCCTGCCCGCCCGCCGTCACGCCATCGCGTACGCTTTGATCATCGGTGTAGAGCGGCGCCAGTTCAGGGCCCAGCGCGATGCGCGCCGCGCCGGTGAGCGTGGCCATGTCCACCACCAGATCGGGATCAAACTCGATGGCGCGGGTCAGCGCGTCGGCCAGCACCAGACGCCCCTCCGCGTCAGTATTGCCGATCTCCACCGTCAGGCCCTTGCGCGAGCTCAAAATGTCGCCCGGGCGGAAGGCGTTGCCGGATATGGCGTTCTCCACCGCCGGGATCAGCACGTGCAGGCGCACCGGCAGGCGGGCATCCATGATCATGGACGCCACGCCCATCACGCTGGCCGCGCCGCCCATGTCCTTCTTCATCAAAAGCATGCCGTCGCCGGGCTTGATGTTCAGCCCGCCGGAATCAAAGCACACGCCCTTGCCCACCAGCGCCAGGCGCGGATGGCTGTCCTCGCCCCAGTGCAGCTCGATCAGGCGCGGCGCATCGGTGGAAGCCCGGCCCACCGCATGGATGAGCGGGTAGTTTTCCTCAAGCAGATCATCGCCGGTGATCACAGACACGTGCGCGCCGAACCGGGCGGCGAGCCCGCGTACAGCCGCTTCCAGATGACTGGGCAACATGTCGCCGGCCGGGGTGTTGATGAGGTCGCGCGTCAGCATGGCGCCGTGCGCCACGCGCGAGGCTTCCGCCCGGTCCGCGCCCGCAGGCGGGATCAACCGCGCCGCCGCGCGCCGGGGCGCCTTGTATCGGGTGAACTGATAGCCGCCGAGCGCGAAGGCCGACGCGAACAACGTCGGATCCCAGCCTTCAGGCAGATTCTCGAACCGCCAGTCGCCTTCGGGCAAGGTCAGCGCCGCCCCGGCGGCGTCAAACGGGCTTGAGCCCGGACCGGCGCCCACCAGCGCATCGGCGCCGGACCCTGCAGGCAGCATCAAGACCTGGCTCGGACCCGCCTCAAACCCGCAATCAACGGCATGGGCGCGCGCCGGGTCCGGCAGGCCGGCCAGCACATCGGCCAGCGTATGCGTCGTCACCACCCGCGCCAGCCGTCCTGAGGCGGACGAATCGGCGAACAGGTCTTGGGTCTGCGTCATGTCAGGCAATCCATATCGGCTGGGGCGCGTCAGTCGTTAACGGCTTCTTGACCGGCGCGCGTGAGTAGTGGGCGCTTAAAGCGCTGATAAAGAGGTAGAGCATGCGCGCGACCGTATCCGCAATCGCCCTTGTGAGCCTTGTCCTGACCGGCTGCGGCGCCACGACCGGCGGCACGCGGCTAACGCCCGAGGAAGAATCCCTCGCTCAGGACATGCAGGCCCGCTCGCTGGCGCCGGCCACCGCCGATGAACGCGCGGCGATCCGCAATCAGGACCTGCTGACCCAGTCGGCTTTCTGGGCCGAGGCCTATCAGATGAACCCGGCAGACCGCGAAGCGGCGCTGGAGCTGGCCACCGTGCTGCGCCAGCTTGGCGGAGCGGCGCGCGCGGCCGAAGTCGCGCGTCAGGCGCTCGCCCTCTATCCCGACGACATGGCGCTGCTCACCCAGTATGCGCTCGCCCAGACGGCGTCAGGCCAGGGCGTGCAGGCGGTGGAATCGTTCAACCGGGTCCTGCAATCGCGCCCTGATGACTGGCGGCTCTACAACGCCTATGGCGTGGCGCTGGAGCAGGCCGGACGCAGCGAGCGGGCGCGCGCCCTGTTCATGGACGCTCTGGCGTTGAGCCCGGGCGAGCCGGCGATCCTGACCAATCTGGCCATGAGCCACATGCTCGGCGGCGATCCTGAAGAAGCCGAGCGCCTGTTGCGCCAGGCGGTCGACCATGACCGCGCCGCGCCTGAGTCGCGCCAGAATCTCGCCCTCGCTCTGGCCCTTCAGGGCCGGTTCGCCGAAGCTGAAAACATCGCCCGCAGCGATCTGCCCGAGGACATGGTGGCGGCGAACATGGAGTTCGTGCGCGATCTGATGAGCTCGCCGCGCAGCTGGGACCGGCTACGTGAAGCCGATCTGCGCGGGCGCTGAGGCCAGTCGGAGGTCAGACCAGCACCCGGTCGGCTGTCAAAGCGGCGACATGCAGCGCAACAGGCTCCCGTTCTCGTCAACGACCGCAAACATGCGATGGCCGGAGGGGTCATTCCACGGTTCGGTCAGGCGCGGAATGCCGTGTCCCGGGAGCCCGGCGCCGGACCATTCGCGGCGCAGCGCGTCCGCGTCCGCGACGCGCACGCAGGCGCTGAACGAGGACTCCCAAGGGTTCAGATCGGGGTAGGGAAAGAACTCGATCTCGAGCGCGCCTCTTGAGAGGATCATCCAGCCCTTGTCTTTGAAATCCACTTCAAAGCCAAGTTTCATGTAGAAGGCCGCCGTCGCATCGAAATCGATCGCCGGCAGATTGGCTGTCACCCGTTCAGACATCGCCTCGCTCCGTCACGCTGAGAAACCTAGACCTTGTCGACTGGCCGCCTGTCTGCTGGCGCCGCTTGCGCACTGGCCGGATGATCGGCGGGTATCACGCCCGCCGGCAGGCGGTCCGGCTGCACAATCCCGAACGAGATGATGAGCTTGGCCGCCTCCTCGATGGTCAGATCCAACGGCACGGCCTTCGAGCGCGGCACGAACAGCAGGAAGCCGGAGGTCGGATTGGGTGTTGTCGGGATGAACACTCCGATCACCTGCTCGCCCTGCCCCACCACCTGGCGGATGACGCCCCGCCCTTCCGAGGCCACAAACGCCACCGCATAGCTGCCCTTCATGGGATATTCGACCAGCACCACCTCCTTGAAGGAGTGCTGCTGGCCCTGAAACACGGTCTCGATGATCTGTTTGAGCGCGCCATAAACATTGCGGATGAAGGGCAGGCCGTTCACCAAGCGCTCGCCGATGGCGATGAGGGTGCGGCCCAGAATGTTCGCGGCCAGCGCGCCCAGCAAGGTCAGCGCCAGGATGGCGATCAGCACGCCCATGCCCGGAATGGCGAAGGGCAGATAGCTTTCCGGATTGTACTGAGCAGGGATCAGCGGCTTGATCGTGCGGTCAATGAAGCTGACCACGGTGACGATCAGCCAGACGGTAATCGCCAATGGCGCCGCCACGGCGACGCCGGTCAGAAATCTTGTGCGAAGCCAGCGCAGCACGGGTCGGAAGCCTCCATGAAGGTTGCGAGCGGCCATGATGCGGTGTTTTGAGGCGTTGGCCAAATCATGGCTGCACTTGCTCACAGCAGCCTTCAGGGCTTAGCTGTCGGCCATGACCTCAGCCTCCCCCATCCCGCTTCTGCGCCGCTGGTTCTGGCGCCTGGTGCTGGCCGGCGCCGCCGTGTTCATCGGGCTGACCATCGCTGCGGCCTGGATCATGCGCGAGCAGATTTTCCAGACCTTTCTCGATCCCGGCATCCCCTTCCAGACCTATGAGCGCCCGCCCGCGCCGGACTATGCGCTGGCCGACGCCTGGGCGGTGCGTCCGGACAGCGCGCCGGACAATCCGGAGACGCCCGCAGTCTTCTTCGTCCATCCCACCACCTATGAAGGCGGCGCGCACTGGAATGCGCCCTTTGACCGGCCCCAGGAGGCCGAGGTCATCGCGCGCTCGGCGCTGCCGAACTTCGCCGCCCCCTTCCTGGTCCACGATGCGGTCCTCTACGCCCCGCACTATCGTCAGGCCGCGCTCTACACCTTTCTTAACAATCGCGAGGACTCCGTGCAGGCGCGCCAGCTGGCGTTCGAGGATGTGCGCGCGGCGTTCGAGGTCTTCGCGCGCGAGATCGGTCCCGACCGGCCCTTCATCATTGCGGGCGCAGGCCAGGGCGCCAATCAGGCGCTGGGCGTGCTGATCCATCAGGTGGCGCCCGATCCGGAGCTGCGCACGCGTCTGGCTGCGGCCTATCTCATGGAAACCTCAGTCCCGCTGGACCTTTTTGCCGGGCCGCTGGCGGATATCCCGCCCTGTCACCGGCCCGAAGATGTGCGTTGCGTCATCGCCTGGGCGGCGGCGCGGTCGGACGAGCGCGGGCGCATCGAGGCGATCACCCAGCGCGCGCGCGCCTGGGACGCCGCTGGCGATCTGGCGCCGGTGACCGGACGCGCCTTGCTGTGCGTCAATCCTGTGCTCTGGACCACGGCGGAGGATTACGCCCCGGCCCGCCTGCATCGCGGCGGCGCCGCGGCTGACGGGCTCGACCTCACCGACACGCCCTCGCCCATGGCTGGCCAGACCGGCGCCCAGTGCCAGGCCGGCGTGCTGATGATTGACCAGCCGCGCACCCGGGCCCTGCGCCGGGCGGCGCGGGTCGGCGAGGACCGGCGCACGCCCACCTCCAACCTGTTCTACATGGATATCCGCATCGACGCCGAGCGAAGGCTGGACGGGCTCGCCGGCTTCCTGGCCGAGGAACGTCTCTGGGCGCCGCCGCTGGAGGATGTGGAGGAAATCGACGTGGCGCCGGTGGTGCCGATGCGCGGCGGCTAGGTCTTGGATTGCCGCCTTTTCGAACCGCAAAACCGGTTCCCACTTTTGCTGAATAGGCTTCAGCTGCCCGCAGCGCGAAAATCATTGAGCGCGCCGGACAACGCGTAGTCGCGCGCGCCGACGGTTTCGAAGCGGGTCTCGGCCTCGGTGCGGAAGGCGTTGATCAGATAGCGGATCGCGCGCGAGCGATTGGTGTCCACCAGGACCTGCAGGATCGGATTGCGGAAGTGGTAGCGGATCCAGAAATCCACCAGCGTTGACCCGTCATCAAGCTGGTGAAACCGCCACTGATTGGCCAGGTCGTCGAACGGGCCGGACAGGTATTCCACATCGATGCGGCGCTCGGGCCGGTTCAGCGACACCCGGGTGGTGAAGCTCTCGCGCACAAAGCGGAATCGCACGCGTGCCTCGGCGTCGAGCTCGCCCACGCCCGCGGTCACGTCTTCACGCATGACCCGCATGGCGCTTATCAGGGGAATGAAGCGCGGATAGGCGCGCACATCGGTGACCAGATCGAAGAGATCATCGGGCCGGTGGCGCAGCCGCAAGCGTTCGACGTGCTCAGAGGACACGGCTAGACCGTTCGCCCCGAGGCCAGCGCCGCCGCGCGCGCGGCGCGCAGGCGCTGGAAATCCTCTCCGGCGTGATAGCTGGACCGGGTCAGCGGCGAGGCTGACACCATCAGGAAGCCCTTGGCCCGCGCAATGGTCTCATAACCCTTGAACTCGTCGGGCGTGACATAGCGCTCCACCGCGGCGTGCTTGCGGGTCGGCTGCAGGTATTGGCCGATGGTCAGGAAATCGATGCCCGCCGAGCGCATGTCGTCCATCACCTGCATGACCTCCTCACGGGTTTCGCCCAGGCCCACCATCAGGCCGGACTTGGTGAACTGGGAGGGGTCACGCTCCTTCACCCGCTCCAGAAGGCGCAGGGAGTGATAGTACCGGGCGCCCGGACGGATGGAGAGATAGAGCCGCGGCACGGTTTCCAGATTGTGGTTGAACACGTCCGGGCGCGCGTCGATCACCTGTTCGGCGGCGCCTGCCTTGCGCAGGAAGTCCGGGGTCAGGATCTCGATCGTGGTCTTCGGCGTTGCGGCGCGGATCGCGGCGATGACGTCGGCGAAGTGCTGCGCCCCGCCATCGGCCAGATCATCACGGTCCACCGAGGTGATCACCACATGCTCGAGGCCCATGGTGGCGGTGGCTTCAGCGACGCGGCGCGGCTCGTCGGCGTCCAGCGCGGCCGGCAGGCCGGTCTTCACATTGCAGAAGCTGCACGCGCGCGTGCAGGTATCGCCCATGATCATGAAGGTGGCGTGCTTCTGCGACCAGCACTCGCCAATGTTGGGGCAGCCGGCCTCCTCGCATACGGTGACGAGATTATTGTCCTTCACCAGCTTGCGGGTCTCGGCGAAGACACCGCCGGCGGGCGCGCGCACGCGAATCCAGTCCGGCTTGCGCAGGACCGGCGTGTCTTCACGCTTCTGCTTTTCCGGATGGCGCTGGGCGCGGGCGGTGCGGGCGTCGATGATCGTCGTCATGGCGCGCAAGATGGACCTCGCGCGCGGTGCGTTCAAGCGCGCCTTGCTGAAAAGGCGCGCCGCTGCGCCGGTATGGCGCAGCGGCGCTTCGGCAAACGTCTGATCAGACCGCGTCGGGCGCGCCGGCCTCCAGCCCCTTGAGCGACTCGCGCCCGAAGATCGCCAGCGTCCAGGCGCCCAGGCCGATGCACAGCACCAGCGGCAGCACCACAAAGCCCAGCCACGGGATCGCGCTCAGGGCGATGATCGCGATGATGGCCAGGAAGAGCGAGGTGATGCGCAGGCCCAGCCCGGCCCGTCCGCCCGAGCGATTGAGGACCGCATCCCCGATCACCACTCCGCCAAAGGCGAAGGCCAGAAAATACAGGATCGGCGCCGCCAGGACGAGCAGCACAGCCAGCGGAATGCCGATGATTGTGATCAGCAGGAGCACCATCAGCGTGGCGATCAGCACCGGCGACATGGCCAGCACCACGAGGCCCAGAAAGCCCGACACCCAGGGACGGCGGCGGAAAGCCAGCGCCACACCCGCGACACCGCGCGGCGCGATGACCGAGGCCAGGAAGCCCAGCATGAAAGCGCTGGCGCCGAGCACGCCGCCGACCGCCCAGGGCGAGGGCATGAAGCTGAGCGACACATCGCTTCGCGAGTGATTGTCTTCGATGAAGGGCGCTTCGACATAGGTCAGCTCGCCCATGACCGCGCCTTCGGCCACGCGCGGCGGGTTGGGGGAGCGCACCGTCACCGGGCCCTCGATCCGCGCGCTGGCGGCGAAGCTGATGTCGCGCCCGGCAATATCCAGCGGTCCGTCGACTGTGCCCGAGATGCTGACATCGCGCGCGGCCAGCTTGCCGCCCTGGCCCAAAACGCCGTCGATGATGATTTCACGGGCGGCGAAATCCGCTTCGCCCGAGACCCGCGCCTCACGCCCTATGGTGATGACCGCGCCGCGCGCGCTCATCTCGCCGCCGACCACGCTCAGCAGCGTAACATTGGCGCCCGCCGCGTCGAAATCGCCGCCCACAGGCGCATCCAGCGTGATGTTGGCGGCAATGCCGGTGACATCGCCATGGACAGGGCCGGCGACCGTGACGTTCGCTGCGGCCATTTCCAGATCGCCGCCGATATCGGCGCTGGTGAAGAAATCGGCAGACGCCACCGACACCGTGCCGCCGACCCGGCCCGTCAGGCGCACATTGGCGCCGGCGATGCCGATATCGCCGCTTTCATCCAGATCCAGCTGCAGATTGCCGCCGACGTATTGCGCGGACGCCGGACCCGCCAGAACAGCGGCTGCGGCCAGGGCGGCGAGCGTGATCGACTTGAACATCTTGAACATGGGCGTCTCTCCTCGTCCGGTTCCGCCCCCCGGTCCGGCGCCGGCCTTTTGGCCTGGCGTCCGGTCGGGCATGGCGGCAGTCTCTCATATGGGACCAACCATATCGAAACTCGATAACATATCGAAACTCGATATCAAAGAGAAATTTTCCGAATAACGATAAATTTATCTGGCGGCGGACGGCGGATTTGAACCTGCCCGGCCGCTAGATATGGAGCGCGCGCCCATAGGCGTCCAGCACGCTCTCATGCATCATCTCGCTGAGCGTGGGATGCGGGAAAATCGTGTGCATCAGCTCGGCCTCGGTGGTCTCGAGCGTGCGGCCCACGGCGAAGCCCTGGATCAGTTCGGTGACCTCGGCGCCGATCATATGGGCGCCCAGCAACTCGCCGGTTTTGGCGTCAAAGATCGTCTTGACCAGACCCTGATCCTCGCCCAGCGCAATCGCCTTGCCGTTCCCGACAAAGGGGAAACGGCCGATTTTGAGTTCATGCCCGGCTTCCCTGGCGCGCGCCTCGGTCAGGCCCACTGATGCGATCTGCGGATGGCAATAGGTGCAGCCGGGGATATTGGTCTTGTCGATGGGATGGGATTTCAGCCCGGCGATGGCCTCGACACAGATCACGCCCTCATGGGAGGCCTTGTGCGCCAGCCAGGGCGCGCCGGCCACATCGCCGATGGCATAGAGCCCCTTCACATTCGTGCGGCCATAGCCGTCGGCGGCAACGTGGCCGCGGTCCAGCTCCACGCCCAGCGCTTCCAGTCCGATCCCCTCGACATTGCCGGTGATGCCGATGGCCAGAATCACCCGCTCCGCCTCGATAGCCTGCGCCTTGCCGTCCTTGCCGGTGACCTGAGCCGCAACGGTTTTCTCGCCCTTCCTGAGCTCGCCAACCTGGGCTGAGGTCAGAATGGTCATGCCCTTCTTGCGGAAGGTCTTTTCGGCGATGGCGGAAATCTCCGCGTCCTCAGCCGGCAGGATGCGGTCGACCATCTCCACCACGGTCACCTGCGCCCCCATGGTGTGGTAGAAGCTCGCGAACTCCATGCCGATGGCGCCCGACCCGATGACCAGCACCGATTTGGGCATGGTTTCGGGGACCATGGCTTCCTTATAGGTCCAAATCAGCTTGCCGTCCGGCTCCAGCCCCGCCTTGGGCAGGGTGCGGGCGCGTGCGCCGGTGGCCA
Source organism: Hyphomonadaceae bacterium ML37 (assembly GCA_027627685.1). Lineage (NCBI taxonomy): Bacteria > Pseudomonadati > Pseudomonadota > Alphaproteobacteria > Hyphomonadales > Hyphomonadaceae > Hyphomonadaceae bacterium ML37. The sequence continues at coordinate 1,503,239 of CP091241.1, read as the reverse complement.
GGATCACGTGATCGGATGACAGGGTCTGGACCTTGCCGTCCTTGCCCTTCACGGCGACGTCGGGCGCGGTTTTGCCGGGCTTCAGGCTCGCTTCGCCGTCAAACACGGTCACCTTGTGCTTCTTCATCAGGCCGGCGACACCCGACGACAGGCGCTTGGCCACCTGGCGCGAGCGCTTCACCACAGCGCCGAGGTCAAAACGCACATTGTCCGCTGCCAGACCGAACTCTCCGGCGCGCTGGAACAGTTCATACACATCGGCGCTGCGCAGCAGCGCCTTGGTGGGGATGCACCCCCAGTTCAGGCAGATGCCGCCCATGTGCTCGCGCTCGACCAGGGCCGTCTTCAAGCCCAGCTGGGAGGCGCGGATCGCGGCAACATAGCCGCCCGGTCCGCCGCCAATCACAATGAGGTCAAAGCGCGTTTGCGACATGGGGGTCTGGCTCCACTGACACCTGAGCCGTGGTCATCCCCCGGCTGGCCGCGAAAATCAACCACGCCCCGCCTCCGGACCGCCAACCCGGCGCACGGACCAAGATTTGCCTTCGCGAAAGCGGCGACTCGCGTCAGGGTTTATAGGCCAAAATGTCAAAGGGGAGTTTTTCATGAATGCTCAACGAATGATTATTGCAGCTGCGAGCGCCGCGATGGCGCTTGGAGCGCTGCCAGCGTCCGCATCGGCAGGCGATCTGCCTTTCATCGGCCAGGTGTCCATTGTGGGCGAGCCGTTCTGTCCAAGAGGCTGGGCGGCGGCCAATGGCCAACCCATGGCGATCAACCAGTACCAGGCGCTGTATTCGCTTTTGGGAACCCGGTTCGGCGGCAATGGAACCACGACGTTCAACCTGCCTGACCTTCGCGGGCGCGCGGTCCTGGGCGTGGGCGGCGGCTATGCGCTCGGCCAGGCCGGCGGCTCACAGGCCCACACCATGACGGCCAGCGAAATGCCGCAGCACACCCACGCACTGCTGGCGTCAGACCGTCCGGGCACCACCAACACGCCGGCGAATGCGGACCTCGCCGAACAATCGGGCACCGGTGTGAATTCCTACGCGTCCGGCAATCCGGAGCCGGGGGTCGTTTTGGCCCAGGGCACGATCGGTCCGGCTGGCGGATCCCAGCCTTTCTCGATCATCCAGCCCTCGCTCGGCATCACGCACTGCATCGCGCTTCAGGGTATGTACCCGAGCCGCAGCTGACGCGAACTCTTCAGGAGAGACAGACATGAAACATGTTAAATCGGCCTTGTTCGCCTTGGCTGGCGCATCGTTGACGGCGCTTGGCGCAGCCACGCCCGCATACAGCCAGGCTGACCCTTATATCGGCCAGATCACCAGCTTCGCCTTCGACTTCTGCCCCCGGTATTGGGCGCCGGCGAGCGGGCAGTTGATGGCGATCTCGTCCAACTCAGCACTCTTCTCGCTGTACGGCGTGACCTATGGCGGGGATGGGCGGACGAATTTCGCGCTGCCCAACCTGAACGGCCGTCACGCCGCCGGCCAGGGCATGGGACCAGGCCTGCCCCCGCTGCAGCAAGGGGCGGTCGTCGGTGCTGAAAGCGTGACGCTGACGACCGACCAGATGCCGGCCCATTCGCACAGCTTCCACGCCTCATCCCAAGGGCCGGACAGCCCCTCGCCGGCCGGCGGCGGATTCGCCACCTACCCGCCCGCTTCGGTCGCCTACGCGGCGGCGGGCACATCCGATGTGGAGATGAACCCGGCTGTCGTTCAACCCGCTGGCGGCAACACGCCGTTTTCGGTGCACCAGCCCTATCTCGCCCTGACCTGGTGTGTCGCCACCTCCGGCGTTTTCCCCTCCCGGCCGTGAAACAAGGAAACCAAGCCATGAAACGCATGACAATGCTTGCTGCCGGCGCGGCAGCAGCAACCGCGATGATGCCGGCCGCCGCCTCCGCCCAGATCGAACAATACATGGGGGACGTGATCCTGGTCGGTTACAACTTTTGCCCGATCGGTTGGGCTGAAGCCAACGGCCAGCTTCTGGCGGTCGCCGAGTATGACGCTCTGTACTCGCTCATCGGCACGACCTATGGCGGCGACGGTCGGACTACGTTCGCCGTCCCCGACCTTCGGGGCCGTATCCCGGTCGGCGTAGGACAGGGACCGGGGTTGAGCCCGATCGTCATCGGCGAAAAATTCGGTACGCCCTCGGTTACGCTCTTCCAGCCCAATCTGGCGGCCCACACCCACGCTGTGCATGGCACGTCCCAGATCGCCGACACGGTCAGTCCGGAGAACGCCACCCCGGCGACCTTCAATCAGCCGCGCTACCGCCAGAATGGCGTGGACGTGACGATGGATCACGACATGGTGTCACCGGCGGGCGGCGCCACGCCGGTGGACGTTCACGCCCCGACCCTGGCTCTGCGCTATTGCATCGCCACGGAAGGCATTTACCCGCCACGCAACTGACGTCCCACGTCGGATTGCTTCAGACGCCTCCGGCTGTATCGGCCGGGGGCGTTTTGCGTTTGGGGTTGCGCCATCAATGGCGCGCTGGCGTCAGTCGCGCCGTGTCAGATCAAAGCTCGCCATGCCGGCCAGATTGACGATGTCGGATACGGGCGAACCCACCCGCGCGATCTGGACCGATTTCTCCAGCCCGATCAGCAAGCCTTCGATCACCGTGGCCCCGCCCGCCGCCTTGAGCAGGCGCGTGGCGATGGAGGCCGAGTGCACCGCCGGCATGATCAGCACATTCGCGGCGTCTGACAGGCGCGAGAACGGATAGACCTCGTGATGGTCGGGATCGAGGGCGATATCGGCGGCCAGCTCTCCCTCATACTCGAATGCGACGCCGCGTTCTTCCAGCATCTCCACCGCGCGCTGGACCTTGGCCGTGCGTTCGCCGGGCGGGTTGCCGAAGGTGGAATACGACAGGAAAGCCACCCGCGGCGACAGGCCGAGACGCCCCGCCGCATGGGCTGCGCCTTCCGCGATTTCGGCCAGATCCCCGGCGTCGGGAAACTCGGTCACATTGGTGTCGGCGATGACCAGCGTGCGGCCTTTGGCCAGCGCGATGGACAGGCCGATGATCCGCCCGCCCGGCGCCGGATCGAGCACCAGGCGAATGTCCGACATCGTGTTGGTGTAGTGGCGCGTCACGCCGGTCACCATGCCGTCCGCATCGCCAAACTTGAGCATGCAGGCGGAAAACACGTTGCGGTCATTATTGACAAGGCGTTGCACGTCCCGGCGCAGATAGCCGCGCCGCTGCAGGCGCTCGTACAGCCAGTCAGCATAGTCGGTGTTGCGGTCTGACAGCCGCGCATTGCGGATCTCCAGATCGTCTTCGGGCAGACCCAGCTCACGCATATTGCGGCGGGCGATATCGTCGCGCGCCACCAGAACCGCCCGCCCCAGCCCCTGGGACTGGAAGGCGTGGGCGGCGCGGATGACGCTCGGCTCTTCGCCCTCGGCGAAGACGATGCGCTTGTCCGTGCCCTTGATCGCCGCGGTGACGCGCTGCTGCAGGGCGGCGGTGGGATCCAGGCGCCGGGCCAGGCGGCGGCCATAGTCCAGCGGGTCTTTGAGCGCGATGCGCGCCACGCCGGACTCCACCGCCGCGCGCGCCACATAGGGCGGCACGAAGCTCAAAAGGCGCGGATCGAACGGCGACGGGATGATGTAGTCGCGCCCGAATTTCAGCGCGCCGGACTTGTTGGCCGCTGCGACCTCATCAGGCACATCCTGGCGCGCCAGATCGGCCAGCGCATGGGCGGCGGCGAGCTTCATCTCTTCATTGATCGTCCTGGCGCGCACGTCCAGCGCGCCGCGGAAGATGTAAGGAAATCCCAGGACGTTATTGACCTGATTGGGGAAATCGGACCGGCCTGTAGCCACGATCGCATCGGGACGCACCGCGCGCACCTGGTCGGGCATGATTTCCGGGGTGGGATTGGCCATAGCGAAAACCACCGGATCGGGCGCCATGGATTTGACCATGGCCGGGGTCACGATCCCGCCCGCCGACAGGCCCAGCATCACATGGGCGTCCACCATCGCCTCTTCCAGCGTGCGCAGCGGTGTGCGGCGCGCATGGCGGCGCAGCCGCTCGTGCAGGTCATTACGGTCGGAATGCACCACGCCCTTGAGGTCAATGATCGTGACGTTCTCGTCGCGCACGCCCAGCGATTTGAGCAATTCCAGCACCGACAGGCCCGCCGCGCCGGCGCCGATCAGTACAAGGCGGACCTCCTCCAGCGTGCGCCCCGTCAGGCGGCAGGCATTCATCAGACCCGCCGCCGCAATAATCGCGGTACCGTGCTGGTCGTCGTGGAAGACCGGGATGTCGAGCATCTCGCGCAGGCGCGCCTCGATCTCGAAGCATTCGGGACTCTTGATGTCTTCCAGATTGATGCCGCCAAACGTGTCGCCGAAGCCGGCCACACAGTCCACGAACCGGTCAGGATCGGTGTATGCAATCTCCAGATCGAAGGCGTCGATATCAGCAAAGCGCTTGAACAAGACCGCCTTGCCTTCCATCACCGGCTTGGACGCCGCCGGGCCAAGATCGCCGAGGCCCAGGATCGCCGTGCCATTGGACACTACGGCAACCATATTGCCCTTGGACGTGTAGTCGTAGACCGCGTCGGGATCAGCGGCGATGGCGCGCACCGGCGCGGCCACGCCGGGCGAATAGGCCAGAGCCAGATCACGTTGCGTCGCCATGGGCTTGGTGGGCTGAAGCGCGATCTTGCCCGCCGGTTCGGCGCGGTGAAACGCCAGCGCATCTTCATCAGTCTGGGACAGGCGTTCGATTTCAGACATGGCGCATTCCGGTCAGCGAGGGAAAATTCAGGTGGCGGCGCAGCTATACGCTGGCCCTGCGCGCGCGGCTACCGGGTGGAGGCGAGGCGCTGCAGGGCCCATGCCCGCAGCCGCCGGTCACGTTCAGCGCCGAGCGCATCGGGCAGGCGCGCCAGCAGATCGCCCGCGCTCGCGCCCGGTCCCAGCCGGCGCCCTGCATCGCCGTGCAGCCAGACGGCGGCGCACGCCGCATCGAACGGCGCCTGGCCCTGCGCCAGCAGCGCGCCGATCAGCCCGGCCAGCACATCGCCCGTCCCCGCCGTGGCGAGGCGCGCACTGGCGTGGACATTGACCCGCACCGCCCCGCCGGGCGCGGCAATGACGGTGTCGGGTCCCTTGAAGACGATCACCGCATGAGCCATCCGCGCCGCCTCACGCGCAGCCTCGATCTTGTTGATCGCGCCGGACGCGAGCCCGGGAAACAGGCGCTCGAACTCGCCGGCATGGGGTGTGAGCACGCAGCGCGGATGCAGCTGGCTGAAAAGCATTTCCGGCGCGTCGGCGAAGACGCTCAGCGCATCGGCGTCCAGCACCAGCGGAATGCGCGCCGAGCACGCCGCCGCGACGCGCGCCTTGAGCTGATCATTCAGCCCCGCGCCCGGCCCCAGCACGGCGGCGCTGGCGCGGGCTGAAGACAGCGCCGCGCCAAAATCCCCCTCCCCCAGAGCGCGCATGACCAGCAGCGGATCCACCGCCGCCTCCGCAACAGCGCCGGGCGGGCAGGCCAGCGTTGCAAAGCCTGCGCCGCCGATCAGCCCGGCTTTCGCCGACAGCCTTGCGGCGCCGCTGGCGCCGGCAGGTCCCGACAGCACCAGCAGGCGGCCACGGGCATGCTTGTGTGCGCCCGCCTCGAGCTCCAGCCCCGCGACGGGCCAGAGGCCGGGATGGTTCAGCTCGCCGCAAGGCACGGCCTCTTGCTCCCAGCCCGCCGCGATGCCGATATCGGCGCAGACGATCTCTCCACACTGGGCGCGGCCCGGCTGCAGCACATGGGCGGGTTTCAGCCGGTGAAACGTGACGGTCAGGTCCGCCTGAAACACCGGCCCGTCCGCTCGCGCCGTCAATCCGTCGAGCCCGCTGGGCACGTCCGCGCTCACCACGACCGGGCCGCTCGCGCAGCTGTTGGCCAGCCGCGCCGCCTGGCCATCCAGCGGACGGGACAGGCCGGCGCCAAACAGCGCATCGATGACCAGTTCGAATTGCGCGGGATCGCAGGCGTCCAGCGCCTCCACCGGTCCGGTCCAGCCCTTCGCCGCGCCCGCCGCTTCGCCTTTCAACGCCCCGACCGCGCAGGCGGAGAACACCCGCACCGGCCAGCCGTGTTGCACCAAATGGCGCGCCGCCACCCATCCATCGCCGCCATTATTGCCCGGGCCGCACAGCACCACTGTGGGCCGGGGCGCCCAGCGCGCCATGATCGCGTCTGAAATCGCCCGTCCGGCAGCCTCCATAAGCGCCGCGCCGGCCACGCCTTGCGCCATCGAGAACTGATCGGCGCGCGCCATGGCCTCGGGCGTCAGCAGGGCGTGGTCGAGGTTCATCAGCGTCTCCTGCGCTTCACCGGCGTGCACGGGCGCCTCATGAGCGGGCGCCGTTTCGGCATTGGCGCCGCGCCGCGCCGGCAGTCGTTGTGTGCGCGCCCCGTCCCGCTAGCGTGCCCCACGATGCGGAGGCCGACATGAAGAAAATCGAAGCGATCATCAAACCGTTCAAACTCGATGACGTGAAGGAAGCCCTCCAGGAGATCGGCCTGCAGGGCCTGACCGTGACCGAGGCCAAGGGCTTCGGACGCCAGAAGGGCCATACCGAACTCTATCGCGGCGCCGAGTACGTCGTCGACTTCCTTCCCAAGATCAAGATTGAGCTGGTGCTGCCCGACGCAAGGGTGGACGCCGCCATCGAGGCCATTGTCAACGCCGCCCAGACCGGGCGCATTGGCGACGGCAAGATCTTTGTCATGCCGGTGGAAGCGGCGATCCGCATCCGCACCGGCGAAACCGGCGATGACGCGCTTTAGCGCCCGCCCCACCCTTTCTAACCCCCTTGTACCGGAGCCAGAACTCTATGTCTGACAAGATCATGAAACTGATGGAAGAGCAGGATGTCGAGTATGTCGACCTGCGCTTCTCCGATCCGCGCGGCAAGCTGCACCACGTCACCTTCCACAAGGACATGGTCGACGAGGACTTCTTCGAAGACGGACAGATGTTCGACGGCTCCTCGATCAATGGCTGGAAGGCCATCAACGAGTCCGACATGAATCTGAAGCCGGACGTGGAGACGGCCCATATCGACCCGTTCTTCCAGCAGACGACGCTCAACATTATCTGCGACGTGCTCGATCCGTCCACGGGCGAGGCGTATAACCGCGATCCGCGCACCACGGCGAAAAAGGCTGAGAAGTTTCTCGCCGCGTCGGGCATTGGCGACACCGCCTTCTTCGGTCCGGAAGCGGAATTCTTCGTCTTTGACGATGTGCGCTGGAGCGTGAAACAGAACGATACCGGCTACATCCTCGATTCCGAGGAAGGCCCGTACAACTCGTCCAAGAAATATGACGGCGGCAATCTGGGTCACCGTCCGGGGCCGAAGGGCGGCTATTTCCCCGTCCCGCCCATCGATTCGCTCCAGGACATGCGCTCGGAAATGCTCACCGTCATGTCCGATCTGGGCATGCAGCCAGAAAAGCATCACCACGAGGTGGCGCCGTCGCAGCACGAGCTGGGCATGAAATTCGCCACGCTGACCACGATGGCCGACCGGATGCAGCTGTATAAATACGTCATCCACAATGTCGCCGCCGCCTATGGCAAGACGGCGACCTTCATGCCCAAGCCCATGTATGCCGATAACGGGTCGGGCATGCACGTTCACCAGTCGATCTGGAAGGGCGGCCAGCCTCTGTTCGCCGGCGACAAATACGCCGACCTGTCGGACATGTGCCTGTATTATATCGGCGGCATCATCAAGCACGCCCGCGCGATCAACGCCTTCGCCAACGCCTCGACCAATTCCTACAAGCGTCTGGTGCCAGGCTTCGAAGCGCCGGTTCTGCTCGCCTACTCGGCGCGCAACCGCTCGGCCTCGATCCGCATCCCCCACGTGTCCTCACCCAAGGCCAAGCGTATCGAGACGCGCTTCCCCGACCCGTCGGGCAACCCCTACCTCACCTTCGCCGCCCTGCTGATGGCCGGCCTCGACGGCATCGAGAACCAGATCCATCCCGGCGAGGCGATGGACAAGGACCTCTACGACCTGCCGCCCGAGGAGCTCAAGGACATCCCCACTGTCTGCCGCTCCCTGCGCGAGGCCATGGAATCGCTCGACGCCGACCGTGACTTCCTGAAAAAGGGCGGGGTGTTCGATGACGACCAGATCGACGCCTATATCGAGCTGAAGATGGAAGAGGTAACGCGCATCGAGCATCACCCCCACCCGGTCGAGTTCGAGCTCTACTACAAAGTCTGACGCGAAAGCCTGGCGCGCCCTCGCGCGCCAGCACATCGACCCGAAGGCCGGTCCGGATCATCCGGGCCGGCCTTTTGCGTGAGTGACGGTCCGGGCGGGCCGGCGGCCCGCTCCGGTTACGGTGTCGACGCCGGGGCGATCATGGTCTAGACACTTGATCTGACGCTCTGTGTCTGCACGAATGCAGGCGACCAGTCCGGAGACCAGCCGCATGCGCCGCAGCCTTTTCGCCGCCGTTTCGATCCTCGCGATCGCCGCCACGCCGGCCCTCGCCCAGGAAACCCGTATCGAGGACGAGCGCACGACGCCGATCGATACCGCCACCGCAGGCAATATCGTGATTGCGCAGACCGGTCGTGTGGTGCTGACCGGGCAGCCCGGTCCGGCGGTGCGGCTCAACTCCGACAACTCCGTCACCACCAATGTCGGCGCGAACATCGAGGTCACCGATGAGGACGGCGCCATCGGCATTCAGGCTGATCCGGGCGTGACTGGCGGCATCAGCCATGGCGGGGCGATTACGCTCGGCGACAGCTACGAAGCGGAAGATGAGGATGAAGACGGCATTCCGGACGGTCCGTTCGCCGAGGACCGCGACAAGACCGGCATCCTGATAGGCGCCGTCGACGAAAACTTCGACCCCTTGGCCGGCCAGGACGCGTTCACCGGTTCCATCACAGCCCTGCCGTCGAGCCGAATAGAAGTGATCGGCCAGGACAGTTTCGGCGTGCGGACCGTGACCGATGTGGTTGGCGATGTGCTGCTGCAGGGACAGATCACCATCCGCGGCGAGCGATCGGTGGCGGTATCGCTGGAAGGCGATGTAAGCGGCGACCTTGAAGTCTTCGGGGCCCGCGTTCAGTCGCCCGAAGGCAATGGCGTGGTTTTGCAAGGCGATGTGGGCGGCTCCTTCCGGATGCTTGGCCTGATCGAAGTCAGCGGATTCCGGATCCAGGGCCGGGTTGCCCAGGACTTCTTTGAGCTCCTTGAAGAGGGCGATGACGATCTTGATTCCGGCGCGGCTGTGCTGATCGCCGGTTCAATCGAAGGCGGCGTTTTCATCGGCGAAACCGGTTCTGTCGTGAGCTCCAGCGGCACGGGGGCGGGCGTCGAAATCCGCCCGGGCGAATCAGCTGAGTCTGATCAGATAATCGGAGAGGTCATTCTTCCTCCCAATTTCGGCGTGGCCGAGCCGGACGAGGACGAGGAGGCCGAACCTGAATCGCTTGGCTATGCGGTGGTCAACCGGGGCGCCATTGCGGCGCGCGGTGTGTTTGACGGCAATAACGCCACCGCCTTCCTCATCGGCGGGCGAGACGTGAACGGCGAGATTCGCGCGGTCATCCTGACAGCGGACGGGTTCCTGAGCACCGGGGCGATCGACGCTCAGGCGTTTGATGGGGATGCGACCGGCGTCCATATTCAGAACGGCGCGCAGATGGATACATTCCATAACCGCGGCGAACTTCGCGCGACAACCAATCTCGGCTTTGAGGACGATGGTTTCGCCGATGACAACCATGGTCAGGGCCGCGCATTCGCGCTGGTCCTGGACGAGGGATCCGAAATCCGCCGAATCCTGAACGAGCGCGGCACGCTGTTCGCGCAGGTTGAGCGCGGCGGGCTGGCGGCGACGGCCATTACCGTCAACACCCAATCTCTGGAGATGATCGAGAATTCCGGCGTGATTTCCGCAATCGCGACGAATCTCGCCGAAGACGCCGATCCGGTCGACCTTGTTGCCATTGACGCCCGCAATCATCATTCGGGCCTGCTCATTCGCCAGACCGAAGCGCTCGACGACGAAGGCAATCCGTTCGAGAACCAGCTCACCGTCATTAATGGCGATGTCCTGCTGGGTGATGGCGACGACACGATCGAGCTTCTCCACGGCGAATTGCGCGGGGACGTCGAATTTGGCGGCGGCAATGACAGGCTGGTGATCAATGGCGCGGAAATGATCGGCGCCATCGCCAATAGCGGTGGCGAGCTGAATGTCGAAGTGACCGACGGGCGAATTACCCTGACCGGCGATAATGCGGTCGAGCTGACCAACGCCGTGTTCAATTCCGGCGCGGTCCTCAATCTGCGCATCGATTCGGACGGGCGCACGGACGCCTTCATCAACGCCAGCGGTGAAGTGTCTTTCCTGGAAGGGTCAGACCTGTCCATCAGCCTCGAGCAACTGGTCGGCGCGGGACGTGAATTCCAGCTGATCACAGCGCAGACCCTGTCGATCAGCGATGAGGCGGACCTGCTGGCTGTTACCGAGGCGCCCTATCTGTACAACGCGTCCATCCGGCGCGACGAGAATGATCCCAACTCCCTGATCCTGAGCCTGGAGCGCCGGACCGCCGAAGAGCTTGGCTTCAACGGCAACCGCGCCGCTGCCTACAGCGAGGCGCTGGCGGCGTTCGACGCTGTAGAAGGCCTTGGAGTCGCGATCGCGGCGCTTCGCACGCAGGGCGAGTTCTTCGGCGCCTATGACCAGCTTCTGCCCGATTACGCCGGCAGCGCCATCCAGTTTGCGCTGGCGTCCAATGACGCCTCCGCCGGCGCCCTGGCCGCCCGCCTGGAGAATGCGCGCCGCGCGCCTGACGAGCTGGCCGGTGTCTGGATCCAGGAATTCGCCTATTTCGTCGACCGCGCAGGCGGGATGGTCACAGATCCCGGTTATCGCGGACAGGGGGTCGGCATTGCCGCCGGCATCGACATCCCTTGGGGTCCGTTCTACGCGGTCGGCGTCAATGTGTCGGGCGCCAGCAGCGACATGCGCCGCCACGAAGGCTTCAATGATCCGATGGTGGCCTTTACCGGCCAGGTCAGCGCCTATTTCGGCATGGACCTGAGCGGGTTTGACGTTTCGGGCTCGGCCGGTGTGGGTTTTGACCGGTTCGAGACCGAGCGCACCATCCGGATCCAGGAATTCAACGCTCTCACCCTGGCTGACTGGAGCGGCTGGCACTTCACCGCCTCCGGACGGGTCGGGCGCGACTTCACCCAGGGCCGCTGGATAATCCGTCCGGAAGCCACGCTGACCTATCTCGCCCTGTTCGAAAGCGCCTTTAACGAGACGTCCCAGGGGCTTAACGCTGACACCAATTCCCCGCTGGCGCTCTATATCGATGATCGCGAATCCTCCACTCTGCTCGGTGCGGCGACGCTGACGGCGGCGCGCCGGTTCGGCAGCGACACCTCCTGGTGGTTGCCGTCCTTGCGGATCGGCTATCGCGGCGAGTTCTCGAACCGCTCGGCCGAGACAATCGCCCGCTTTGGCCCTGACGGCTCGCCCTTCACGCTCAATCCGCGCGCGGTCCCCGGTTCGGGCGTCCTTCTGGGCTTCGGCCTGTCGGCTGGCTCGAACTACTCCACCTTCACGTTCGGCTATGACGCCGATGTGCGCGACGACTTCGTGCGCCACACCGCGCGCATCCTGATCCGGCTCGCCTTCTAGGCGATTTATATTGCACCAAAGCGCGAGAGCGCCTAGTCTGATCTGGTCCGGACGCAACGGTCCCCCATGCGCGTTGCACGGACAGCCGGCGCGGCCCCCCCCTTGAGGCCGGCCCGCTCCCCCGACACGGTCCCCGGTCCCTCACTCAGGAACCGGGGACCGCACCGGCGGTTTTGAGTCCTTGTTAACCCTGCCGATGCAATCTCCAGCGCATGATACGCTGGACCCATATCGTGCTGCTGGCGGCTGTGCTGGCGTTGACCGGATGCGCCTCTCGCGGCCCGGAGCCGGCGCATGACGCCTGCCTTCTGCTGGAAGACAACCGGTCCTGGTGGCGCGCCCTGCAGCGCACAGAGCGCCGCTGGGGCATCACGCCGGGCGTCCAGCTGGCCATCCTGAAGCGCGAATCCAGTTTCAACGCCCGCGCCCGCCCGGCCCGTCAGCGCCTGCTCGGCATCATCCCGAGAGCCCGCCCGTCCAGCGCCTATGGCTACGCCCAGGCGCTCGACACGACATGGGAATGGTATCAGCGCGATTCCGGCAACCGGCGCGCCCGGCGCACCGATTTCGCCGACGCGGTGGATTTCGTGGGCTGGTACTCGCAAAAGAGCCACCAGCTGTCGCGCATCGCGCTGGACGACCCATACAATCTCTACCTTGCCTACCACGAGGGCCATACCGGCTATAACCGGGCAACCTTTCGCGGCAAGGACTGGCTTCAACGCGCCGCGCGCGAGGTGGAGCGCGACGCCCGCCAGTATGACCAGCAGATCTCCGGCTGCCGGCGGCTGCAGCGGCGCTCGCGCTTCTTCTGAAGCGCTGACAACGCCTGTCAGAAGCCTTTTCAATCTCGCGCGCGCCCGTCCATTCTGGCCGGTGACATGGCTCACGATTCGCAAAACGATCTGTTCAACGCCGGGACCCCGAACCCGCGCCCCAAGCCGCAGCCGGAGGCCCCGGCCGCGCCGGTGAAACCGGCTGCGCGCGCGGCGGCGGCCAAGGCGGCGGCGTCCGCTCCGGCCGCGAGCGGCGGCGATTATGACGCCTCCTCCATCGAGGTGCTTGAAGGGCTCGAACCGGTGCGCAAGCGCCCGGGCATGTATATCGGCGGCACGGACGAGCGCGCGCTCCATCACCTGTTCGCCGAAGTGCTCGACAATGCCATGGACGAGGCGGTCGCCGGCCATGCCGACCGCATTGAGGTGAGCCTGGATGACGAGGGCTTCGTCACGGTCGTGGATAACGGCCGGGGCATTCCGGTGGACCCGCACCCCAAATTCCCCGGCAAGTCCGCGCTGGAAGTGGTGATGTGCACGCTCCATTCGGGCGGCAAATTCTCCAACAAGGCCTATGAGACTTCGGGCGGCCTGCACGGCGTCGGCATCAGCGTGGTCAACGCCCTGTCCGAGCGGCTGGAGGTGGAAGTCGCCCGCGACCGCACACTGTGGCGCCAGGTGTTTGAGCGCGGCGCCCCGCAAGGTCCGCTGGAAAACGCCGGCGCGGTGTCCAACCGGCGCGGCACATCGGTGCGATTCAAACCTGACAGTGAAATCTTCGGCCCCCGCGCCGCGTTCAAGGCGCCGCGCCTGTTCGCCATGGCGCGCGCCAAGGCCTTCCTGCGCCGGGGCATCCAGATCCGCTGGCGCTGCCCGGCGCATCTGGTCGAAGGCACGGACATTCCGTCCGAGATCACCCTGGCCTTCCCGGGCGGTCTGGCTGATCGCCTGACCGAGCTGTGCGGCGAGTCCGGTCTGGTGCTCGACATTTTCGCCGGCCGCGTGGAACGCGACGGGCGTATGGGCGCGGTGGAATGGGCGGTGGCGTTTGCCGAGAACGGCTTCGCCGAAGCCGACGCCTTCTGTCAGAGCTTTTGCAATACCGTGCCCACCCCCATGGGCGGCACCCATGAACAGGGCCTGCGCGCGGCGCTGTCGCGCTCCATCCGCGGCTATGGCGAGCTGGCCGGCCAGAAGAAGGCCGCCCAGATCACCGCCGACGACGTCATGGGCGGCGCCGGGGCGCTGGTGTCGGTCTTCGTGCGCGATCCCGAGTTTCAGGGCCAGACCAAGGACCGCCTGTCGACTGCCGAGGTCCAGCGCCTGGTGGACGCGGCCATCCGCGACCAGTTTGACCACTGGCTCGCCGCCCGCCCCAAGGACGCCGCGCGTCTGGTGGACTGGGCGATCGAGCGGGCCGAGGACCGCCTCAAGCGCAAGCGCGACAAGGAGGTCAAGCGCCAGTCCGCCACGCGCAAGCTGCGCCTGCCCGGCAAGCTAGCCGACTGTTCCCAGAACCATGCCGACGGCGCGGAGATTTTCCTGGTCGAGGGCGATTCGGCCGGCGGCTCGGCCAAGCAGGCGCGCGACCGCAAGACGCAAGCCATATTGCCCCTGCGCGGCAAGATACTGAACGTCGCCTCGGCCACGCCTGACAAGATCGCCGCCAATCAGGAGATAGGCGATCTCCTGCTGGCGCTGGGCGTGCAGCCCGGCAAGAAATTCGATCTGGACGATCTGCGTTATGAGCGCGTCATCATCATGTGCGACGCCGACGTGGACGGCGCCCATATCGCGGCCCTGCTGGCGACGTTCTTCTACAAATTCCTGCCCGGCCTCATCGAATCGGGCCGGCTTTTCATGGCCCAGCCGCCGCTCTACCGCATGACGCAGGGCGGGCGCACGCTCTACGCCGCCGACGACGCGGAAAAAGACAAGCTGATCGCCACCGAATTCAAGTCCGGCAAGGTGGAAGTCGGCCGCTTCAAGGGCCTGGGCGAAATGACCCCGCCCCAGCTCAAATCCACCACCATGAACCCGCAGACGCGCTCTCTGGCCCGCGTCATCGTCACGCCCGACATGCGCGAAAGCGCCGACGCGCTGGTGGAGACCCTGATGGGCAAGAAACCCGAACTGCGCTTCCAGTACATCCAGGATCACGCGCCGTTTGTGGAGGCGGTGGATGTGTGAGGGGCGGGTCAGACCGCTTTCAGCGTAAACTCCGGCGCGCCGGTCCAGACCAGCGTCCAGCTGGCGCCGGGGCGGACATTCTGGATGATGCCGGGATCGAATGCGACGAAGCAGCGGCCGCCCGGATGGCGCACTGAGGGATATAGCAGGCCGCGATGGCCTTCCCGCCGCAGCGCACCGGCCAGCGTCTGGCCCGCGCGATAGCCGGTCTCCGGGTCCGGGTGCAGCGCCGGATGGCCGGGCTCGCCGTCAAGATCGGGGAAATCCCCGATGAAGTCGGCCAGCAGCTCCACATATCGCGCTTCGCTCTCGAAAACGCCGATATAGCCAAGCTCGCGCGTGCGGTGATAGCCGACCTCGGCCGCCGAGGTCAGGATGGAATAGCTGCAATACCAGGCGCCGCGATCACCCGCGTTGAAACGATTGCCGGAGGCGCGGGTATAGGCGAACGCCGCATTGATATGGCTCTGGCCATAGACCCTGAGATCATGGGCGCGGCGCGCAAACGCCAACTCGCGCCGGTCCAGCGCCGGGCCGCCTTCGCGCTCGGCGACAAGGCGCGCGCTGGTCTCGCCTTCAAGGCTGGCGAGAATTTCGGCTTCTTCGTCGCTATCGACCAGACCGCGCAGCACGGGCGGCTTGTGGCGGGTTTCCGGAATCAGCCGGATCAAGCCCCGATCATTAACCAGCGTGATCTTCAAACGCCGCCCCGCAAAGCGTCCACATAACCGCGCACGCGCAGGATTTTCGGCAAGCCGCCCCGGATCATCGCGTCCACTGGGCGCTGGCCGTCAAACTCCGGTCCGAGATTGGGCAGCTTCACCCATTCCCGCGACAGCGGCGGGTCAAAATAGAGCTCCAGCGATTTGTACAGCCCGGTCAGGGCGCTCAGCCGCAGCATCTGATCACGCGTCAGCTCGCCAGCATAGCCGGGCTTGCGGGCGCGCTTCCACGTGGACTCAGACATGTCCGCGAGCCCGGACGCCTCCCGCCCGGTCAGCGACCAGGCGTCGGCAATCCGGCCAAAGGCCTTGAGCGCAATCGCTTGAACCTCAGCCGGGACCCGCTCTCTGACAGCGCCATCCATGATTAGGCCTCCATATGGCCTTCAGAATAGGGCCATATGGAGGAAATCGCAAGGTCAAGTGGGTATGGATTTGGCCAAACTGGCCAACCGTGCGGGCAAATCTGTTCGTACGTGAATGAAATCCAGGATGATGACCTGCTCAGGACTTGAAACGAAAACGATGTAGTGCTCGCCGCAGCGGGAGAATTTCAGATCTTCGGGCAAGTCGGGATCAATCAAACTACGGCAGTCGCGCGCCTGCGCCTCCCCTTCGGCGATCGCCTGGCAGGCTTCCAGCAGATCGGCTTGATAGGCATCGGCTTGCTTCAGGCCGAACGTCTGGATGGTCCATAGCGCGATATTAATCAGCGATGTCTGCGCGGCCCGCGTCAGCCGCAATGTGAGAGACATCAGGCGCGCGCAATGGCGCGGGCCTGCGCGAACGCCTGGCGTATGGCGTCTGCACCACTGCCCTCGGCCAGTTCGCCTTTGCGCGCTTGGTCCAGAGAGGCAGAGAGCCGGGCACGCAGAGCGCTGAACTCCGCTTCCTCGCGCTCCAGCAGGCGCAATCCCGCGCGCAGCGCCTCTGACGCGTTTTGATAACGGCCAGAGGCTACCAGCTGGTCTACCAGCTCGGACTGCGTCTTGGTCAGAACCACGTTACGCGTCGCCATCATTGCCTCCTCAATTCGACTGGCAATATATGCCAATGCTGCCCGCCTGTCGACTGACGCTGCGCCCCCCTACCCCCGCACCCTCACCCCCACGCTCACCTGTCTCGGTTCGCCGGGGAAGTAGCGGAAGTCGCCGAAGGCGAAGTCGGCGCGTTCGGCGTAGCGGGTATCGAGGGCGTTGCGCAGGGCGGTGAAGAGTTCGACGCCATCGCGCACCTGCCAGCGTGCGCGCAGGTGGAGGAGGTCGTGGCCGCCATAGCGCGCGGTATTGCCGGCGTCGGCGAAATAGCCGCCCACATGCACCCATTCAGCCTCGGCCTCGAAGGCGGCGGACGGCGCCCAGAGCAGGCGCAGATTGCCCAGCCAGTCCGGCGCAGAATCCACGCGCGCGCCGTCGGCGATCACTTCAGACAGATTGGTCAGCGGCCGGTCGAAGGCATAGGTGTGGCGCGCCCAGGTCAGCGCGCCCGACAGGGTGAGTTGATCGGTCAGGTCGAAGCTGGCGTCCAGCTCCACGCCCTGGTGGCGGGTGGCGCCGTCAGTGACGTTGAAGCCGTCGGCGTCGCGAAAGAACACATTGCGCTTCTCCATGGCAAAGCCGGTGAGCTCCACCCGCCCGCGCGCCCAGGTGCGGCGCAGGCCCGCCTCCAGGCTGTCGAGGACTTCAGGCTCGATTCCATCGATCTCCTGACCCGGCTGCAGGCGGTAGAGCTCGTCGGTTTGAGGCGCGCGCACGCCCCGGGCGGCGCGGGCGAACACCTGCCAGCCTTCAGCCGCCTCCCAGACCAGCCCGGCGCTGGGCGCAAACGTGGTGTAGCTGTCGCTGCGATCTGAAGGGCGGAAATAGCGCCCGGTCACGCCGTCGGGCGCGTCGTTGGCGTAATCGTACCGGGTGGTCTCCACCCGCGCGCCCGCCTCCATTCGCAAGTCTTCGGTCAGCGCGTGGCGGGCATGGACAAAGCCGGCCAGCACCGCCGCGTCCACGACGTAATCATAGTGCAGGCCCTGCACGAACGGCCCGACCGTGGGGCGCGACTGGAATTCATAGAGAAAGCCGCGTGACAGCTCGGCGTCGATCCCGGCGGAGAACCGGGTGGCCCCTGTGTCCGCGATGATCTGCGTCTGGGCGCCGAGACTGTGATGCCCGGTGCGCTCCAGCGCCCGCGAAGGCAGGAAGTGCAGCAGAAACTCCATCGTATTGGCGCGCGCATAGATCACGCCCTGCCCCATTACCCCGCCGCCAAACTCATGCTCGCCATGGAGCGCTGCGCGCGCGGCGGTGGCGCGGCGGAAGGCTTCCGGGTTGGGATTGCGCCGGGCGAGCGAGCGGTCACGGAATGACCCCTCGCCCTGCACGAAGGTCGCCGTGTCCTGATCGAGATGGATCAGCGCCGCGCGCAGCGACCAGGCGCTCATCCCCGCATCGCCATCCAGCCGGCCTTGAAGCGCGGCGCGCGCCAGGCCCGCATTGTCGCGCCAGCCCTGTTCGGTGCGCACGGACAATCCGACCACGCCCGCGCCGATTTCATTGGGACCGCCCGCCTGCACGCGCAGGCGCGCCCGGCCATACTGGCCGACTTCAACCTCGGCCAGGCGCGCATCCCGGCGCGGATCGGCGCCGATGACGTTCACAAGGCCGTGAAGGGCGTTGGAGCCGTACTGAGCAGGACCGGGGCCCCGGATCACCTCGATCCGCCCGGCCAGATCATCGGCCGCCTCGAACAATCCGTTCACATTGGCAAAGCCCGCCGCGCGCAGCGGCACACCGTCTTCCAGATAGAGAAAGCTGCCCGCCCCGGCGCCGCCGGTGAGCACAGGCGAGCGGATGGCGGTGAGATGCTCGGCGCCATTGCCGCGGTGAATCATCACGCCGGGCAAGCGGTTGAGCGCTTCGCTGACATGCTGGGCGCCCAGCCGCTCGATCTCGCCCGCCTCCATCACCGCCACGGGCGCGGGGCTGGCCGAGCGCAATTCGCCCGCCCGGCTGGCTGTCACCACGATGACGTCGGAGGGGCGCGGCTCTTGCGTCTCGCCAGCCGCTCCGGCTGCGCCGAGCGCCAGGGCGGCGGCCTTCGCCAGCATCATGACTGCCATATCGATCCCGCTTCTTCGCCGCCCGCCACCCCTCCACACATAGCGCAGCGGCGGCCAAACAAAACCCGCGCCCGGCGCCAGCGTCTTGACCGTTTGCGTTCAGCGCTTACCGTCCGCACCCACATGCTGTGACGCCCGGCCCGGCCGGAGGAATTGGGGAAGTTTCTGATCATGCTGCGCCTGCTCGCCAATGGTATCGCCGTGCGTCTCGCCGTCAGCCTTGTAACTGCGCTCGCCGCCAGCCTCGCGCTGAGCTGCGCCAGCGCCGTGGCGCAGGAGTACGAACCCAAGCCCGTCGAGGCGCTGCTCAATCAGGACATCACCTACGATCCCGGCACGCCGCGCCCGGAACAAATCACCGGCTTCGCCATTGGCGACATCATCTGGACCCCGGCGATGCACAGCGAGTATGCGCGCGCCATAGTGGCCAGTTCAGACCGCATGACCATCGAGACAGTGGGACGCAGCGGGTTCGGGCGTCCGATCCAGCGGGTCATCATCACCTCGCCGCAAAACCATGCGCGCCTCGATGATATCCGCGAGACCCAGCTGGGCCTGATGCGCGCCGGCGCGGACGCCGCGCCGGAGAACCATCCCACGATCATCCAGACCACGTTCGGCGTGCACGGCTCGGAGCCGTCGAGCTACGATTCAGCCGCCCTGCTGCTCTATCACTTCGCCGCCGGCCGGGGCGAGGCAATGGACCGGATGCTGGACGAGACCGTGATCATCCTCGTGATCATGATCAATCCCGACGGCGCGGACCGCTTCGCCAACTGGACCAACATGCACCGCGCCCAAGCGCCGGTCGCTGACCCGCAAAGCCGCGAGCATTATCATGAATGGCCCTGGGGCCGGACCAATCACTACTGGTTCGACCTGAACCGGCAGTGGCTGCCGGTCATGCAGCCTGAAGCGCGGCTTCTGGTGCGCGTGACCCATGAATGGCTGCCCAATATCGCCGCCGACATGCACGAGATGGGATCGAACACGACCTATTTCTTTTCGCCCGGCCCGCTGGACGGCCTGCACCCGCTGCTCAGCCAGGATTCGCTTGAGCTGAACCTCGCCATGAACCGCTTCCTGCGCGACCAGCTGGACGGCGAAGGCCAGCTCTATGTCAGCGAGGAATTGTTCGACGATTTCTATCTGGGCTACGGATCGAGCTATCCCGGCCTGATCGGCTCGGTGCCCTATCTGTTCGAGCAGAGCTCCACGCGCGGCATCCTCATGGACACCGATTTCGGCGTTCAGCGCTACGACGACAAGGTCGGCCAGCAGGCGCGCGCTTTGCTCGCCCTGTACCGCGCCGGCCAGCATCACCGCGCCGATCTGCACGCCCATATGCGCCAGTTCTTCAATGAGAGCCGGCGCCGGGCCGCAGCTGATCCCGTCAGCGCCTGGGTGTTCACCTCCCATGACCGCGCGCGCCTGGCCGATTTCTTCGAAGTGCTTGATACCCACCAGATCGAGGTGCGCGAACTGTCCCAGACCCTGCGCCAGAACGGACGCGTCTATAGCCCCGGCGAGGCCTTCATCATCCCCGTGCGCCAGGACCAGTACCGCATTGTCCAGGGCCTGTTTGAAACCCAGATCGTCGACGACAAGACCGAGTTCTATGATGTGTCCGGCTGGACCCAGCCTC
The DNA here is from genome assembly GCA_027627685.1 of Hyphomonadaceae bacterium ML37. NCBI lineage: Bacteria > Pseudomonadati > Pseudomonadota > Alphaproteobacteria > Hyphomonadales > Hyphomonadaceae > Hyphomonadaceae bacterium ML37. The sequence continues at coordinate 1,483,040 of CP091241.1, read as the reverse complement.
TGGCCTGGGGGCTGGAATATTCCGCCGTGCGCACCGGCCTGTTCGCGCCCACCCTGACGGGCGAGCGGGTCACCCGCATCGAGCGCGCCGCGCCTGAACCTGCCCGCGCGCGCGTCGCCTATGTGATGAGCTGGGACAGCTATTACGCCCCGCGCGCGCTCTACCGCCTGCAGGCCGCCGGCGTGCGCGCCCAGATGGTCCCCGATCCGATCACGGTGGTCACCGATAATGGCGAGGTGGAGGTCGCCCGCGGCGCCATCGTCGTTCCGGTCACACGCCAGCCGATTGATGCTGACGCGTTGCATGCCCTCATGGTGCGCGCCGCACGCGAGGACTACGTCGCGGTCCATGCCGCGCGCACCTCGCACACCACGCGCGGATCGGATCTGGGGGGGTTCGCCCTGTCCGCGCTGACCCGGCCCGACATCCTCCTGGTCACCGGACGCGGCGTGAACGTGAATGACGCGGGCGAGCTGTGGCACCTTATGGACGCCGAAATGCGCATGGCGGTCTCTCAGATCGACGTCACCGAGCTCTCGCGCGCCGATCTCAGCCGCTATAACCGCATCATCCTGCCCCACGGCAGCTATGGCGCCCTGCCCGACAGCATGACGGCGCAGCTGGACGCCTGGGTGCGGGCGGGCGGCGTGCTGATCGCTACGCGCGGCGGCGCGCGCTGGGTGATGGACCGCGAGCTGTCCTCGGCCCGCTTCGCCGAACGCGAGGCTGGCGGCGGCGCGCCGGAGCCGCGCGCCTATGAGGACATGAGCGTCTGGGACACCGAAGAAGACATTGCCGGCGCGATCTTCGGCGCAGAAGTGGATCTGAGCCACCCGCTGGGCTTCGGCCTGCGCGAGCCCGCCCTGGCGGTCCAGCGCATTGGCGAGGACGCGTTTGCGGCGGGCGGCAACCCGTTCGCCCTGCCCCTGCGCTATGCCGGGCCGGACCCGCTGCTCGCCGGCTATGCGTCACAGGCCAATCGCGATGCGCTCGCCGGGCTGGGGGCCGTGCATGCGGAACGGCGCGGATCGGGCGCGGTGATCCTGTTCGCCGACAACCCGGCCTTCCGCGCCTATTTCCGCGGCACTTCACGGGTGTTCATGAACGCGGTCCAGTTCGGCGGCGCCTTCCGCAACCCGAGCCGGCAGGGCGAATAAGTCCCGCTCCATGGCGCCGGAGCCACAGCCGCCCGCGCGCGGCTGTGGCGGGCGGGCGGACACATTGACTCACAATGGCCAGAGCGTATGTTGCGCCGCACGAAATGAGCGCCCTGAAGCGGCGCTGTGAACTGCCCGCCGGACGCCGGCTGGCCAGAGAAAGCGACCCCAGAGGCGTATGACCTTCGAAGAACTCGGGCTCAGCCCCAAGCTGTTGTCGGCTATCGCCGACGCCGGATACACCACGCCGACCCCGATCCAGGCCGGCGCCATTCCCTTTGCCCTGCAAGGGCGTGACGTGCTGGGCATCGCCCAGACCGGGACCGGCAAGACCGCCTCCTTCACCCTGCCGATGATCGAGCGCTTGTCGCGCGGACGCGCGCGCGCGCGCATGCCGCGCTCGCTGATCCTGTGTCCGACGCGCGAGCTCGCCGACCAGGTGGCCGAGAACGTCAAGACCTACGCCAAGAACCACAAGCTCACGATGGCGCTGCTGATCGGGGGCGTCGCCTTCGGCCCGCAGAAGGACATTCTGGACCGCGGCGCCGACATTGTGATCGCGACGCCGGGCCGGATGCTCGACCATGTCGAGCGCGGCGGACTGTTGCTGATGGGCGTGGAAATCCTCGTCATCGACGAGGCCGACCGCATGCTCGACATGGGCTTCATTCCCGATATCGAACGCATCGTCGCCCTGCTGCCGGCGCGGCGCCAGACCCTGTTCTTCTCGGCGACCATGCCCAACGAGATCCAGCGCCTCGTGGCCTCCTTCCTGAACAATCCCGAGCGGGTCGAAGTCTCCCGCCCGGCCCACGCCGCCGACACCATCAAGCAATACGTGGTGCGCGTGGCCGATGATCAGCCCAAGACCAAGCGTGAAGCCCTGCGCAAGGCGATCAACCGGGACGGCGTGAAGAACGGCATCATCTTCTGCAATCGCAAGCGCGATGTGGACACGGTGGCCCGCTCGCTCCAGCGCCACGGCTTCTCGGCCGCGCCGATCCACGGCGATCTCGACCAGTCGCTGCGCACCAAGACGCTGGCCCAGTTCAAATCCGGCGAGTTGCGCCTGCTCGTGGCCTCCGACGTGGCGGCCCGCGGTCTCGACATTCCGGCGGTGAGCCATGTGTTCAACATGGATATTCCGCGCAACGCCGATGACTATGTCCACCGGATCGGCCGTACGGGCCGCGCGGGTTTGCTGGGCGAATCCATCACCATCGTGACGCCCGCCGACCGCAAGGCGCTGGCCGCCGTGACCAAGCTGGTCGGCAGCGAGCCCGAGACGCTGATGCTCGATGGCTCGGACGCGCCGGTGCGCGCCGCCTCGCCGGGTCAGCCGTCTGCAGAGCCGTCCGCCGATGCACCGGCTGCGCATGCGCCGTCCGAAGCGCCCGCTGACCGTCCCGCCGCCCAAGCCGAACACAGCGAAAGCGAAGGCCGGTCCTCGCGCCGCCGCCGCGGCGGACGCCGCTCGGGCGGTGAACGCGGCGGCCGCGACCGGGCTGCCGGCGAACGGGGTGGCAGCGATCGCTCAGAGTCGGACGCTGGCCGCTCCGGCGAAGCCCGCCCTGCGCCCGCCCCTGAGGCCGCTGCACCGGTTATGGCCAAGCCAGAAACCGTGCGCCCTGACAGCGCCCCGCGTCAGCCGCGCCAGGATCGCGGCGCCTATTCCGGCAACGATTCAGACGACGCCCCGGTCGGCTTTGGCGACCACGTGCCCGATTTTCTTTTGCGCAAGGCCATCTGAAAACCGGCGCCGTTTACCCGATATTTCCTTTCCTGCGCATATTCTCCCGTCAAGCAGGCTGCAGAAAGCGGCCAGGCATTCAGTTCGGGGGACGCGGCGTGAGCGGCAGGCTACAAACATCCGAAGGCATTGAGATCGCACGCCGGGCGCTCGACCTTATGGCCGAAAAGAGCGTCGCGCCGACGCCTCAGAACTACGCGCTCTTCACCCATTTCACCGCGGATTCGAACGCCGAGCTGTGCGCCGAAGTGCGCACCGCGCTCGATGCGGGCGGGCCGTTCGAGCCGGCCTTCCTGGAGGAGCTCTACGATCGCCACTTCACCTACAAGCGCATTCAGGATGCGGTGCTAGAGGTCGGCGGCGCGATGAGCCGCGAACTGGGCGCGGTTGTGAAGTCACTGGAAGCAGCCGAGCGCGACACCGCCGCGTATGGCCAGGTGCTGGCCGGCGCCACGGGCGAGCTCGACACGGCCACGGACGCCGCCTCCATGAAGCGCATGATCGAAGGCCTGGTTTCGGCCACCGCCCGCATGCAGCGCCGCTCGCGCGATCTGGAAAAGCGCCTTCTCGAGACCCACCAGGAGGTCAACCTTCTCAAGACCAATCTTGAGAAAGTGCGCGAAGAGTCCATGACCGACGCCCTCACCGGCATCGCCAACCGCAAACGCTTTGACGAATCCATGCGCGCCGCCCGGCGCGAGGCCGACCTCAAGAGCACGCCCATGACGCTGATCATGTGCGATATCGACCATTTCAAGCGCTTCAACGACACCTGGGGCCACCAGACCGGCGACCAGATCATCCGATTCGTGGCGGCCTGCCTGGCGCGCTTCTCCAAGGACTACCATGTGGTGGCGCGCTATGGCGGCGAGGAGTTCGCCATCGTCATGCCGCGCACCGGCATGGACGAGGCCCGCATACTGGCCGAGAAAGTCCGCGCCACGGTGGAAAGCAAGCGCCTGCTGCGCAAATCCACCAATGAGGATCTGGGCAATATCACCATCTCTCTAGGCGTCTCGCAGTACCGCGACGGCGAATCCATCGAAGCCCTGATTGAGCGCTGCGACACCAATCTCTACAAGTCCAAGCAGACAGGCCGCAATCGCTGGACCGCTGACGGCGATGCCTCTAAAGGCGCTGTCGCCGCCTGACCGGAGCGCTCCCAGGCTTTTCAAAGCGCCGCGTTCCGACCATTCTGAGCTCCTGTTGTAATCGGGGCGGGGTATGGCGCGGCGCTATGATCTGACGGGGGATTCCCAGTTCACCTGGCGCGGCGGCGATGTATCGCGCACCGAAAACCTCTCCGACATCGTCTTTGCGCTGGTCCTCGCCCTGGCGGCGGTCGAAATCGTGCCGCGCAGCTTTGACGAGCTCGTCGGGCTGTGGCGCGAGGCGCTGGCGCTGGCGGTCTGCTTCGCGCTGATCATTCTGATCTGGTACACACACCACCATTATTTCCGCCGCTTCGGCTTGCAGGACCGCACGGTCACCGCGCTCAACAGCGTCCTGCTCCTGCTGGTGCTGGCCTATATATTCCCGCTGAAATTCATGGCGGTGTTCGTCATCACCCTGTTCACGGGCGGCTATGAATCCGCGTCAGAGATCGAGGCCGTGCTCAGCCTCGACCAGGTCAAATGGCTGTACCTGATCTATGGGGGGTTCCTGGCGGGCGTGTATCTGGTCTTCGCGGCGCTGCATGCGCATGCCCTGTCACGCGCCATACCCTTGCAACTGAGCCCGCGCGAACGCGCTTTCACGCGCAGCGAGATCGAGTTTGCAGCGGGCGTGGTCCTGCTGACAGCGCTTGTGGTGGCGATGGCCTTCGCCCTGCCCGAGCGCATTGCGCCGTTTTCAGGCGCGCTGTTCGGTCTGACCGGGCTTGTGGGATGGCTGGCCGGCATGCGCGCCGAGGCCAAAGCCCGCAACCTCGAAGACCCAGCGAAACGCTAGGCGCCCGCCGGCGGCGCGGTCTGGATGAAGCTGTCGCGCTCGGCCCAGCGGGCGGCGAACTCAACGAGCTCAGGATGGCGGTCGCGCCAGCCATACTCGGCATAGCGCAAATCCATATAGCCCAGCGCTGCGGCCACAGAGAGCGCGCCGAGATCCACCGAGCGCTCGAACTGGGCCCGTTCCTCGGTCAACGCCGTCATTGTGCGCGCGATGGCGCGCTCCCAGCGTTCGGCCCAGAATGGGTATTGCAGGGCGGCCTCGCGGCCGGTCTCGATGCGCCGGCCCATGATCAGATCCACCAGCCCGTCAGCCAGCGCCTGCTGGCGCAGCACGGAGAAGCGGCTGGCGCCGCGCTGCGGGATCCAGTTTTCGTCTGTGAGCGTGTCGATGAACTCGCAGATCAGCGGGGAATCCATCAACGCCGGGGCGCGGTCGCGCTCCAGCACCGGCACCTTGCCCAGCGGATTGGCCGCCAGCAGGTCCGCCGGATCGTCCAGCGGGGCGCAATGAACCACCTCAATCCGGCTTTCCAGGCTCTTCTCGATGATCAGAGCCCGGCATTTGCGCGCATATGGCGATGTCGGCGAGACATAGAGCTTCACGAGTCACCCCCCAAGGATCAGCGCCGCCACAAAGCCTGCTCAGACCCTTGAGTTCAAGTGCGCGGCGCAGACCTCAGCTGATGGCGCTCGCTGCGGTCAGGGTGACGCTCTCGCCGCAGCCGCAGGCATCGGTCTGGTTGGGATTGCGGAACACGAATTTGGCGTGCAGCGGCGTGATTTCGTAGTCGAGCTGGCACCCCAGAAGGAAGAGCAGCGAGCTGGAATCGACCACGATCTCCACGCCCTTGTCCTCGACCCGCTCGTCCAGCGGCGCGGGCTCGGCGACATAGTCCATGACGTATTCCATGCCCGCGCACCCGCCATTCTTCACGCCGACGCGCAGGAAGCCCTTGCCCTGGCGCGCCATCAGCGATTTGACGCGCTCGGCGGCGGCGTCAGACAGGGTGACAGCTTTGGGGCGGGGGCGGGTCATGGGTCGGTCTCCGGTCACAGCATGTTCAGCGTCAGGCGCGCTTCGTCGGACATCCGCGCCGGCGTCCAGGCCGGATCAAAGGTCAGACTGACATCGGCGCGCGAGACGCCGTCCACGCGCTCGCACGCATCTTTCACCCAGCCGGGCATCTCACCGGCCACCGGGCAGCCCGGCGCGGTCAGGGTCATCTCCACCTTCAGCACGCCGTCGGCCTCAAGATCGACCTGATAGATCAGGCCGAGCTCATAGATATCGGAGGGAATTTCCGGATCATGCACCGATTTGAGCGCCGCGATCACATCGTCTGTGATGCGCGCAATCTCTTCAGGGGGCAGATCGGACTCGGCCGCATTGGTGCGCGCCTGGGCGGGCGCAGCCTCGTCCTGTCCGGCCGCAGCGGCCGGAGCATTGAGATCGATGATATCGCGAGGGGCCGAAACGCCGGTGTCCATGGTCATGATCCCTAGATGAGGAATGTGATCGACTTGCGCAACGCCTCGAGGAAGGCGTCTGCATCTTCTGTCGTGTTGTAAGCAGCAAAACTGGCGCGCACCGTGCCAGTGACGCCATAGCGCTGCATCAGCGGATGGGCGCAATGATGGCCCGCGCGCACCGCCACGCCATACTTGTCCATGATCTGCGCCAGATCATGGGGATGGGCGCCCTCAATGGTGAAGGAGGCGATGGCGCCCTTGTCCTGTGTGCGCCCGAACAGGCGCAGACCCCTGATATCGCTCAGGCCCGCCTCGATCCGGTCCAGCAGGGCGCGCTCGTGCGCCATCACGCCCGCCCGGTCCAGCGCCTGCACCCATTCAATGGCGACGCCAAGCCCGATGACCTCGGCGATCACCGGCGTGCCGGCTTCAAACTTGTGCGGCGGGTCGGCATAGACCACGCCGGTCTCGCTGACCTCGGCGATCATCTCGCCGCCGCCCTGCCAGGGCGCCATCCGCTCCAGCCAGTCGCCCGCTGCATAGAGCACACCCACGCCATTGGGGCCGTACAGCTTGTGGCCGGTGAAGACGTAGAAATCACAGCCGATCTCGCGCACATCCAGCGCCAGGTGAACCGCCGCCTGGGTGCCGTCAAACAGGATCGGCACGCCATGGGCGTGGGCGATGTCCGTCAGGCGCTTGGCCGGGTTTACCGTGCCCAGCACGTTGGACATGTGCACCAAGCTGACAAAGCGCGTGCGCGGCGTGAACAGCGCCTCATAGGCGTCCAGGTCCAGCGCGCCGTCCTCGGTCACCGGAACCCATTTGATCACCACGCCCTTGCGCTCGCGCAGGAAGTGCCACGGCACGATGTTGGAGTGATGCTCCATCTGGGACAGGATGATTTCGTCACCCTCGACCAGCGTCTCGCCGATGGAGGCCGCCACCAGATTGATCGCCTCGGTCGCGCCCTTGGTGAAGACGATCTCCTGCGCCCGCGCCGCGCCCAGGAAGCGCGCGACTTTGGCGCGCGACGCCTCGAACGCCTCGGTGGCCTCATTGGCCAGGGTATGCAGGCCGCGATGCACATTGGCGTAGGAATGGCGCCACACATCGGCCACCGCCTCGATCACCGCTTCGGGCTTTTGGGCCGAGGCCGCATTGTCCAGATACACCAGCGGCTTGCCATTCACCTGACGCGTCAGGATAGGAAATTGCGCCCGCACCGAATGGGGTTCGAACATTGTTTCAATATAGGCGGGCGCCGTCATGACACCGCCTCCAGCGCCGTCTGCAGCTTGCCCAGCAGCGCCTCGCGCACCGCCTCGTCGCTCAGCCGCTCCAGCGGTTCAGCCAGGAAGCTTTGGGTCAGCAGCGCCCGCGCGCGCGGTTCGGACAGGCCCCTCTGGCGCATATAGAACAGCGCCGCCGCATCCATGGCGCCCAGCGCATTGCCGTGGGCGCACACCACGTCGTCGGCGTAAATCTCCAGCTCCGGCTTGGCGTCAATCTCGCTGCGCCCATCGAGCAACAGGCCGCGATGGTTCATCTTCGCGTCGGTCTTCTGGGCCGCGCGCTCCACATGGATCTTGCCTTGGAACACGCCCCGCCCGCCATGGGCCACGGCGCCCTTGAACAATTCGCGCGTGGTCCCGCCCGGGCCGGTATGGCGCACGATGCCGGTCTGATCGAGATGCAGCCCCTCGCCCACCAGATAGGCGCCATTCATCTCCAGCGTGGCGCCCTGCCCGCCATGGCTGATGTTTGTTTCTAGCCGGGCGAGTTTCGCGCCAAAGCCCAGCGTGGTCTGGGCGGCGTGGGCGCGCTGGGACAGATCCATCGTGGTGGTGACCACGATCACGGCGTCCGGCGACGCATCCTGCTCGATGATGCGGGTGAGATGCGCGCGCGGCGAGACGGCATAGTGGATGTAGAGATTGAGCGTGGCGCCCGGCGCCGCGGAGTAGCGTTCGCGCACCACCGCATGCACGCCGTCGCGCGCGCGCACCACGATGGCGCCGTGTCCGGCGCCCGCCGCCACCGAGGCGTCCAGGGTCAGCGTCTCGCCATTGTGCAGGTCAAACACCTGCGCCTGACCGCCCAGCGCCGCGGCCAGGCGCGCCATGATCTGGTCTGGCGCATCCATCAGGGGCCGGCGCGCATCGGGCGCGCGCGAGGCGTCAAGGACCAGCTCGCCTGAATCCGCCGGCAGGCGCGCCAGCGCGGTGCGCAGATCGCTCCACTTCCAGTCCTCCACCCGCCGGTGCGGCAGGCCGCGTCCCTCAAGCTCGGCGCGCAGATCGCCCTCAGGCAGCTGCTGGGCCAGCGCCGCTTCAAAGGCGGAGAGTTTCACAGGGATCGTCATCAGGCGGCGGCTCCGGCGTATTTCTCATAGCCTTCGGCTTCCAGTGCGAGGGCGAGCTCCGCTCCCCCCGTCTCCACGATCCGGCCGGCGGCCATCACATGGACCACGTCGGGTTTGAGGTAATCGAGCAGGCGCTGATAGTGCGTGATCACCAGCATGCCCCGCTCAGGGCTGCGCAGGGCGTTGACGCCCTCGGCCACGACTTTGAGGGCGTCGATATCGAGCCCTGAGTCTGTCTCGTCCAGGATCAGGAATTTGGGCGCCAGCATCAGCGCCTGGAAAATTTCCATGCGCTTCTTCTCGCCGCCGGAAAAACCGACATTCACAGGGCGCTTGAGCATATCGTTGTAAATGCCCAGTTTTGCTGCGTTTTCACGCGCCAACTTGATGAAGTCCGGCGCCTTGATCTCCTCCTCGCCGCGCGCGCGCCGCTGGGCGTTGGCGGCTTCTTTCAGGAAGGTCAGGGTCGGCACGCCGGGGATTTCCACCGGGTATTGAAACGACAGGAACAGGCCGCGCGCGGCGCGCTCTTCGGGCGCCAGCTCGCCAATATCCTCGCCCTCGAACGCCATGGCGCCGTCGGTGATCTCATACCCGTCATGGCCGGCGAGCACATAGGACAGGGTCGATTTCCCGCACCCGTTCGGCCCCATGATCGCGTGCACTTCGCCCGCCGGCACCATCAGGTCCACGCCCTTGAGAATAGCCAGCGCCTCACCCTCTTCCGGGTTGACGCGCGCGTGGAGGTTTTTGATTTCAAGCATGATGATAAGCTTTCAACAGTCTGTTTTTATTGATTTCTGAGGCACTGCGCCGCCACTCTTCCGGCCCTCGAGAGACAGCCAAGCCGCCCCAAAGCGTTTTCCCGGCGAAAGCCGGGACCCAGTCGGACCGGCATTGCTGGGCCCCGGCTTTCGCCGGGGAAACGCGAGAAGAGGCACCCATCACCCCACACTCCCTTCCAGCGATACTTTCAGGAGCGCCTGGGCCTCTACGGCGAATTCCATGGGCAGTTCCTGGAGCACCTCGCGGCAGAAGCCGTTGACCAGAAGCGCCACCGCCGTCTCCTCGTCGAGGCCGCGCTGGCGGGCGTAGAAGAGCTGGTCTTCAGACAGTTTCGACGTGGTCGCCTCGTGCTCCAAAGTGGCGTGGGGGGTCTTGGCTTCGATATAGGGCACGGTGTGGGCGCCGCACTGATCACCGATCAGCAGGCTGTCGCACTGGGTGAAATTGCGCGCGCCCTCGGCTTTGGCGTGCACCGAGACGAGGCCGCGATAGGTCTGGTCGGACCGCCCCGCCGAGATGCCCTTGGCGATCACGCGCGAGCGCGTGTTCTTGCCCAGATGGATCATCTTGGTGCCGGTATCGGCCTGCTGGCGGCCATTGGTCACGGCGATGGAGTAGAACTCGCCCTGGCTGTTATCGCCGCGCAGCACGCAGCTTGGATATTTCCAGGTGATCGCCGAGCCGGTCTCGACTTGAGTCCAGCTGACCTTGGAATTCCTGCCCCGGCAATCGGCCCGCTTGGTGACGAAGTTATACACCCCGCCCTTGCCCTCGGCATCGCCCGGCCACCAGTTCTGCACGGTGGAGTATTTGATCTCGGCGTCATCGAGCAGCACCAGTTCCACCACGGCCGCATGCAGCTGGTTCTCATCGCGCATGGGCGCGGTGCAGCCTTCGAGATAGGACACGTACGCGCCCTTGTCGGCGATGATCAGCGTGCGTTCAAACTGGCCCGTGCCTTGCGCGTTCATCCGGAAGTAGGTGGACAGCTCCATCGGGCAGCGCACGCCCGGCGGCACGTAGACAAAGGAACCGTCCGAAAACACCGCGCTGTTGAGCGTCGCAAAGTAATTGTCCGTAGGCGGAACGACGCTGCCGAGATACTGGCGCACCAGCTCAGGATATTCCTGCAGCGCGTCGGAGATGGACATGAAGATTACGCCGGCCTTGGTCAGCTCGGCCTTGAAGGTGGTCGCCACGGAGACCGAGTCGAACACGGCGTCCACCGCCACGCGCGGACGCTCGCGCGCCTCGGCCGCCGTCGTGTCCAGCGCCCCTTCGACGCCCAGCAGAACCTCGGCCTCGCGCAGGGGAATGCCGAGCTTTTTATAGGTCTCCAGGATTTCTGGCGGCACCTCGTCCAGGCTCTTGTATTTGGCCGCATCCTTGGGCGCGGCGTAGTAATACGCGTCCTGATAGTCGATCCTGGGGTAGTTCACATTGGCCCAGACCGGCTCGTCCATCTTCAGCCAGCGCGCGAACGCCTCCAGGCGCCAGTCCAGCATCCATTGCGGCTCGTTCTTCTTGGCCGAGATGAAGCGCACAATGTCCTCGTTGAGGCCCTTGGGCGCGTATTCCTGCTCGATTTCGGTGGTGAAGCCGTACTTGTACTTGTCAGCTTCCAGCTGACGCACGTCCTCGATGGTTTCTTTCACCGCAGCCATGTTACGCTACTTTCTTCATCGCTTCAGACCGCCACAGCCGCGCGCGGCAATGCGCGTGACCTGGCGTTCACATAGGCCGCGGCGAACGCCTCGGCCTCTTCCATCGTGCTCGACCAGCCAAAACTGACCCTCAGCGCGCTCTGCGCGTGCTCATCGCCCGCGCCGATGGCGTCGAGAACCTTCGAACGCCGCACCTTGCCCGACGAACACGCCGCGCCAGCGCTCACCGCAAAGCCCGCCAGATCCATGGCGATCACCTGGATCTCGCTCGCCCAGCCCGGCGCCGACAGGCAGCTCGTGCCCGGCAGGCGCGACGCGCCGGCGCCCCAGATGGTGATGTCCGCGCGCGCGTCACTCAGGCGCGCTTCCAGACGGTCGCGGATGGCGGCGATGCGCGCCGCCTCGCCTGTATCGGCCAGCGCCGCGTCCAGTGCCGCGGCGAACCCGGCAATACCGGGCAGATTTTCCGTGCCTGCGCGCCGGTAACTTTCCTGACCGCCGCCGCGAATCTGCGCACTCACGCCCGCATCGCATGCGGCAATCAAAGCGCCCACGCCCATGGGCCCGCCGCACTTGTGCGCCGACAGCGCCGCGAAATGGGCGAGCGACCCGGCAAAATCAAAGTCCGCCTTGCCCGCGATCTGCACCGCGTCGACATGGAACAGATGACCCGCCTCGCGCACCAGACGCCCGGCCTCGGCCACCGGCTGGATCACGCCGGTCTCGTTATTGGCCGCCATCAGCGCCACCAGCAGCCGCTCGTCGCCGGCCCCCGCCAGCCGCGCCTCCAGCCAGGCCATATCCACAACGCCCGTGCTTAAGACCGGCCAGATCTCCACCGGCAGGCCGCTGGCCGCCGCCGGCGCCGTCACCGCGTCATGCTCGAACGCCGCGTGGATGATGCGCTGGGCGCCCGCCGCCTTCGCCGCCGCGATCGCCAGATTATTCGCTTCGGTGCCGCCGGAGGTGAAGATCACATCCTCCGCCCGCGCCGTCATCAGCGAGGCGATTGTGCGCCGCGCCGTCTCCAGCCGCGCACGCGCCGCCCGGCCCGGTCCGTGGACCGAGGAGGGATTGCCGCACGCGCTCAGCGCCTCGCCCATGGCGGCAAGCGCCTCGGGGCGCAGGGGCGCGCTGGCGTTATGATCAAGATAGACCGTCACTCGGCCGCCTCGAGCATGAGCGGATTGAGCGCCGCACGCCCGGCCACGCGCTGGCGGATGACGTCATCCAGGCTGACGCCGGTGAGAAACAGCTGGATCTGACGGCCCAGCTCGTCCCACAAATCATGGGTGATGCAGCGCGCGCCCGCCGTCATGCAGCCGCGCACCGCGTGGCGGCAGCGCGTCACGTCCACCGGCTCTTCCACCGCCAGCATGATATCGGCCACCCGCGTCTCGGCCGGCGTGCGCGCCAGGCGGTAGCCGCCGCCCGGACCGCGCACAGACTTGACCAGACCCGCCCGGCGCAGCTTGGCGAACAGCTGTTCGAGATAGGACAGGGAAATCTCCTGGCGCGAGGCTATATCACTCAGCGTGACGGGGCCTTCGGCGCCCATGCGGGCCAGATCAGCCATGGCCATCACGGCATAGCGGCCTTTGGTGCTCAGCTTCATGGTCGATCGTCCCTTGCTGGGGCGGCCACAGCACGCCCGGCTCGCACTTTGCGCCCGGCCTGTGGTAAGAGGCCGCTCCGATATCCAACCCGATGGCGCTATCGGAGATGTAAGTCTCCCAGCGCCGGAGTCAAGAATTGACGGCCAGCTTCGCCAGAAGCCCTGTTACGCCCCCGCGCGGACACCTGACTGGAAAGCTTGGTTATCTCACAACAGGACGCGTGACCCGCCCATGCCCGACGTGATCATTCCTGGCCCAGCCGGCCGCCTTGAAGGCAAGTACAGCCCCGCCAAGGAGGCCGGCGCGCCGCTGGCCCTCGTGCTCCACGCCCACCCGCGCGGCGGCGGCCATATGGAGACCCCGGTCTCCCTGATGCTGTACGACCAGTTCAAGGCGCGCGGCTTTTCCGTGCTGCGCTTCAATTTCCGCGGCATTGGCCGCAGCCAGGGCAGCTATGACCAGGGGCTGGGCGAGCTGTCGGACGCCGCCACGGCGCTCGACTGGGCCCAGGCGCATAATCCCGGCGCCAGCTATTGCTGGGTGGCCGGCCACTCCTTCGGCGCCTGGATCGCGATGCAGCTTTTGATGCGCCGGCCGGAAATCGCCGGCTTCATCTCGGTATCGCCGCCCACCAACATGTATGATTTCACCTTCCTGGCGCCCTGCCCGGCCTCAGGGCTCATCGCCCACGGCGAAAACGACGCCATCGTGCCGCCCGACGACATGGTGCGCGCCATGGCCAAGGTGCGCAGCCAGAAGGGCATCACCATCTCCACCGAGATCATCCCCGGCGCCGGCCACCTCTTCCGCGACCATCTCGAGCCGCTGCAAGCCACCATCACCACCTATCTCGACAAACGCCTGCCCGAAGTGGCGCGCGAGAAGGCGGAACCGGGGCCTGTGGGGAAGAGGTAGGGGGGGTGGCCGGTATGCGGTCGCTACAACGACAATCGTCCCGGCGTGAACCCGCCGATATTGATGGAGTCGAAAAGAGCCAGGCTGTTTGACAGGAGGCCGATCTGGGCATTCATGATGCCGGTCTGCGTCTGCATCATCGCCTGCGCCAGCTGGGTGCGCACCTGGGCCGCCACATCAAGCGCCCCCACCCGCTCGATATCGCGATTGACCAGGCGTGATGCGCCCGCATCGATGATGTCGGTCATGCGCTGCTGCATACTCATTTGGGCCGCGATGGAGCGCGATGCGCTGGCATATTGCTGCGCCACCTGCCGGACATTGCCCAGCGACTGGTCAAGGGCTGCCATCTTTGAGGCCCAATCCGCCGTGGTGATCTCGGGGCGCCAGTTATGCACGCCCCGCTTCATGGCGCTCGTCGCCTGCGCCAGGCCCTGCCCATCTAGAACGCGGTCCCAGAGAGCCAGATCACTGAACTGACCATAAAGGAGGTTCATGTTGCCAAGGCCAATCATCGGGATGGCTGTATTGACGCTGGCTATGAGTTTACCATCAAGGTACAGCCTGGTGTCTCCAAAAGAGCTTCCCTCGCCACTCTGGGTCAGGGTCAGATTGTGCCACTGGCCAACATTCAAAGAGGCATTCGTCTGAACGTCGGGGCTCCCGAACACTTGAAGCCGCAGTGCGCCCGTTCCCGCTTCCATCCATATGCGGGACATCCTGTCGCCATCCAGATCTGCCGACCCGTTCTTGCCGTAACTGAAGACGCGCTGTTCTGAACCAGGGATGGATTCGACTCTTAAATTAAATGAAACAGATTTATTCAGGTAGGCGGGTATTGCCTGGCCGGATAGCTGCGTTCTGTGCCTTGCACTTACGGCATCAACGTGAAGCGCCTTATCTCTGTGAGCTCCAGTATCAACCAAATTCGTGACGCCAGCGACCGGTGCAAAGAATGCACCGCCAAATCCGTTCGTCCAGGCCACCGGGTTAAGGCTGCCCTCAAAGTCAAAGGCAGCGCGCAGGTTCTCCAGCGCAGGCGGGACCAGAACATCGATATCGCTGATCGCGCCGGTGATGCCGGGCCGCAAATCGGCTGCGTTGATGCTCATCCCGCCCGGCAGGGCCACATCACCCGACAATCCGCCAGATTGCGGGTTGATGAGATTACGCCCGCCAAACTCCGCCATGGCGGCCGTCTGGCCGATGCGCTCGACCAGCGCGCCGTATACCAGCGTCAATCTGTCGCGCTGATCGCCTGACAGCCTTTCCTCCTGCAGGTTCGCCGAAAGCGTCCTCATCTCCATGAGCGTGTCCTCGATGGCCTCCACGGCGGCAAGGGTCACATTGACGAGCCCATCGGCCCGTTCCAGCGCACGGATCTGGTTGAGATGGTTGAGGCGCTGGCTGAGCGCATTGGTCACCTGGATGGCCGAGACGGCATCCATGGACCTGGCCGGGCGCTGGCCATAGGACGTTGCGCTCGCAACCGCCGACGATTGCGAGGCTTGTGCACTCGACACGGCATTGAGGGGTGCGGCGAAGCCTGACACCGATGTCATGACCGCTCCCTTCTAGAGTTGGCCCAGGCTGTCTGATTCGAAGCCATGCTTCTTCAAGGATGAAGATCGGGTTAAGCCCCTGCCGCCGCGCGCGCTGGCGGGAGAGGCGGCGCGCCCTGCAGGAGGCCCGCTGCAGCGCGGCTCGCCATGTCGATCAAGTCACTGTTTTTTCGTCGATTTAACCAAAGCTTAAGGCGTCTGGCGTTGAGTGGCGCTTGATGACATCGCGCGCTCCGTGCGATCACCTTTTGTGGCAGAATGCCTTTGGTCGCATCCGTCTCCAGCCTGGCGCCATTCAACGCCCCGGGAAGCGCCCTGCCGCTGGCGCGGGCAGCGGTGGACAGGGCCGTGGCCGCTACTGCAGGGTATGGCGAACGGCCTGCCTTCAGGGCCGATTCCGTCGCGGCCACCCAGGCCAGCAACGCCATGAGCCAGCCGCTCCGGCATCTCAACCAGATGGGCGCCCTGGACCGCGCCGAGGCGCTGGTCACCGTCACCCTCGCTGGTCTGGAGGCGGCGGGTCATACGCTGGAGGAGATGAAGACCCTCTCGCTGCGCCTGCAGGACGAAAGCCTGTCCACACAGGAGCGCGACCGGCTGTCGGAGGATTTCCTGGCGCTCAGCGCCAGCCTTGACGGCATCACGCAGACGGCGAGCTTTGGCGGCCGCAATCTGATCAATCCCGATGCCGCCACCCAGACCGGCGATATCGCCCTGCCCTCGGGTAACACCATCACCGCTCATGACCTGCGAAAGGGCCAGGGCACGATCCTGTCGGTCGACCCGCCGATCAAGGCGCCGCTTCTGGATGACCTGCTGGCGGCGTTCGCGTTCGAGGGAAACATGAACCCGGCCGCGCTCGGGACGCCGGCGCTGAAAAACGTCAAAAATTTTGGGACCTTGAGCTATTCGGACGGAGAAAGCAGCAATTCTTCGGTCTCGGCTTCATACTACCAGATGAGCTTCATCGAGACGCCGGGCTTGACAGTCCATGCATCCATACGGCCGAACCAGGCCGGGAACATTCTGCAGCATATCATATCAGGGCACGGCCGGGATTCCGTTACTCTTTCCATGGATGCGAATAATAACTTGGTAGTAAAGGGCTTCGATAAGACTGTCATTGGTCCGAAGTTAAATGTTGGAAATTGGCAAACAGTCACCATTTCTTCTTTCCAACGCGACTCTCAAGTTTATCTCGATGGAAATCTGATTGCCAGTGTGAAATATCAGAACACAATGCCCACATCGAGAAGCTCAGTTCTATTCTATGGTGGAACCAATGCGCAGGTTGACAATCTTGCGGTCTATTCCAAGGCGCTGTCCGGCTCGGAAATCAACACGGTCACAAATGCCGCACAGGCGGGCGTCCAGACCTGGCGCAGGGAGCAGCCGGTTGCAAGCAACTGGGCCCAGGTGACCTCTGACGTAAGCCAGTCGCTGGCGAACCTTCGCGCCATCGAAGCCTATTATGGCGGCGCGGCGCGCAGCCTGGACAGGGACATGGCCCTGCAGCAGCGCATGAGCGACATTCTCGACGCCGGCGTGTCCCGGCTGGTCAATCGCGATATCGAGCGGTCCAGCATCCTGCTGGCCGCAGCAGAGGTGCGCGTGCAGCTCGCCCAGGCGATGATGGACACCCAGCGCAGCATCATGAGCGAGGCCACCACGCTGTTCGCCAATGCGGCGGACGTGTTCGACCGGATCAATGTCAGCGGCTTCAGGCCGTCGGGGCTGAAACTGTGATCCCAGCCACAGGCGCCGGTCACAAGCGCGTGCCGCCGCAAGGTTCAGGGCTGCCCCTCTGACGCACCACCCAATCGGCAAACCCCCATGGGACGCCACGGGAAACCGGGGACACACACCCATTTCCCGCCCCCGGCGTCGACGACCCGGTGCTCAGTCCTCCCCCTCGTTCCATGCTGGAGGAAACCGCAAGGCGATCGCAGTCTGTCAAGGACGGCCGGGCTTTGCCCGGTCGCCGCACGGCGGCGGCCCGCAGGGCCGTCCTTGACAGGCTGCGACGTTTGCGAAAATGGCCCGGCAAGGAGCGATGGCGAGATAAGGTCGCATTCAGGGGTGTTCCTGCGCCCCTGCTGACTTGGTGGGCCATCGCATCTTGAGCAGGTTTGTCAGATTTGGGTGATGCCGGTTCGGTCAGCACACCCTCCCCAAGGGGCGTAAACCAGGGACACACCCCTACCCCCCCCCACAATACGCCCCCCGCTCATCGCCTGCTTCACCCCCGTCGTCCCCGGCCAGCTGATGGGCAATCCCCGCGCGGTGCGGGCGGCCAGCACCGCGAAGGCTTCGGCTTCGATGAGGTCGCCGCGCCAGCCGACGGCTTCGGCCGGGATTGCGGGCACGCCGCAGGCGGCGGCGATGCGGGCGATGAGGTCGGTGTTCTTGCGCCCGCCGCCGCACACGATGAGGCGTTTGGGGCGTTCGGGCAGGCGGGCGAGCCCCAGGCCCACCGAGGCGGCGGTGAACTGGGCGAGCGTCGCCGCGCCGTCCTCCACGGTGAGATTGCGCGCCGCATCGATGGAGAAATCCCAGCGGTCGAGCGATTTGGGACCGTCCAGCGCGAAATGAGGGTGGGCGAGAAGCTCGGCGAGGCCCGCCTCCAGCACGCGGCCCTGGGCGGCCAGCGCGCCGCCCGCATCCATGGGGGCGCCGGTGCGTTCCTCCACGAAAGCGTCAATGAGGCCATTGCCCGGCCCGGTGTCGAAGGCGGTGAGCGAGCCGTCCGATCCGATCAGCGTTATATTGGCCACGCCCCCGATATTGAGCACGCCCAGCGGGCGTTCGAGCCCGGACCAGTCGGCCAGCAGGCGATGATAGACGGGCGCCAGCGGCGCGCCCTGCCCGCCCGCCGCCATGTCGATGGAGCGAAAATCAAACGCCACGGGGGCGCCCACGCGCGCAGCGAGGCCCGCCCCGTCGCCCAGCTGCAGCGTGCGGCCAGGGCGTCCGCTGGCGGGCGGTTCGTGCACGACGGTCTGGCCGTGAAACCCGATGAGATCGAGCGCGGACGGCGCAATCCCGGCGGCGGCGCACACCGCCTCCACCGCGCGCGCATGGGCGTTGGTGAGCACGGCTTCGGCCTCAGCGAAGATCGCGGGCGCGGGACCTGAGAACCGCCAGGCGAGCGCCGCGTCCACGGCGGCTTTGAGCACCGCGCGCTCAGCCGCCGCAAAGGGCGTCTCGAAGCCCGGGCCGAAACGCGTGATGGTCTCGCCATCGGTCTCCAGGATCGCCGCGTCCACCCCGTCCAGCGAGGTGCCGCTCATCAGCCCGGCGATGATCATGGCTCCTCCCCCTGCGGCGGCGCCGGCTCGCCGGCCTCGTCTTCCGGTTCGCTGTCGTCAGCGGCGTCATCGTCCGCGGCGTCATCGCCTTCAATGTCTTCAGGCGCCGGCGTCTCGCCGGGCTCATCGCTCCCCGGCACTTGCGGGCCCTCATCGCCGCCTGGCGCTTCGCCCTCGCCCTGCGCGGCGCCGGTGCGCGCCAGGCGCGCAGCCTCCAGCGCATCGAGCTCGCGCTCCGCCGACGTGCCCTCGAAAATCCGGCGCAGCACCCCCGGCGCCAGCGCCGACAGCGGATTGGCGGTGACGCGGGTGGAGTTGAACGGGCCGTTGACCGAGAAGGTGACGCCGATCACCCCCTCGCCGGCGCGCGAGGTGAGCAGCCCGCCAATCACCGGAAGTCCGCCCAGCACCGAATTGATCCCGTAGGAGGGCAGCAATGTGCCATCAATGTCCATGCGTGACCCCTCAAGGTTCACCACCCCGCTCCACGTGACGCCCAGAGACGGCCCGGCGGCGCGCGCCTCGCGCAGCTCCAGCACGCCATCTTCCCAGACGAAATCGGCGCGAAGGCGTTCAAAAACAATCCCCTGCCCGCCGCCCATCAGGCTCGCCAAACCCTCCAGCGACCCCGCCGCCAGCACCCGCGTCAACAGCGGCATCCGCTCCAGCGTAAACGCCTGAGCCTCCACTTCCCCGGCAAATCCGCCCGGCTGTCCACGCGGCGGCGCAGTCGCGCTCAGGCGCAGCGCCCCGCCGGTGACGTTGTCATAGCCGCCATAGGCGGTCAGCAGCTGGCCGGCGTCCGGGCCCGAAGCGGTCAGGGTGCGCGCGCCCGCCGCATCAGACGACAGCTCCACACCCACCGGCCCGCCCGCCATGTCGGCGTCCAGGCGGAAGCGCTCCAGATGCTCGTCGCCCGTCTCCAGCGACAGATCGACATTGGTGAACTGCACGCCGCGCACACGCACATCATCCACCGCCGCCTCCAGGATCACCGCCCCGCCCAGCCCGCCGCCGGGACCGTCCAGCGTCAACAGATCCCGGCTGTCGAGGAACGCGCCAGTCAGCACCAGGCGCAACGGGCCATCATCTCCGCGCGGCCGGTCTGCCCGCGCGGCCAGATCAAAGCGTCCGTCGAGCCGGATAGTGGCGGCGTCCGCTGAGAGAAGTCGGCCATCGGGCGCGAGACGCGCCGACGCCTGAACATCCACGCCTTCTGCGGCGAGGACGAAATCGTCCAGCACCACCGCATCGGGCTGCAGGTCCAGCGTGAAGCGGGCCGCCGCCGGCGACCCCGGCGCCTTTTCCCACACGTCCGCCGGCAGGGCGACGGCGGTGCGTTCGAGATCCAGTTCCACATTAATCTGCTCGAACGCCAGTCCGCGCCCGGTGACCGACGCCGCCACCCCGACAGCGCCGTCCAGAAACTGGCGCACCGGCAGGCCCAGCGCATCCAGATCGCGCCCCGTCATCACCGAAGACAGGCGCATCAGGCTGGACGCCTCGCCCGGCTCCAGCCCGAAGGTCTCGATCCATTCAATGTCAGCCCGCGCCCCCGCAATCCGGGCCGCGCCATTGGCGTTGAGCCCCGCCTCGCTGGCGCGAATCTCCACTTCGCCGTCTTCAAATGTCAGCCCGTCCGCCCCCAGCTGCGCCGACACGCCGGTAAAGCGCCCGCGCGCTGTAAAGCGTAAATCTTCCGCTGGCACGTCGCGCAGCATCGGCCGGCGGATTTCAAACTCGAACGCGCCCTCGCCCGCAAAGGCGTCTGGCGAAATGCCGTAGGAGTCGGTCAGGCTGATCGGAGGCTCCGCCAGCAGGGTCAGCAGATCGGGCGCGCCGCCGCGGCCCGTGCCGCCGAACATCGCCTGCCCGCCGCGCGGATTGAGCCGCTCGATCTCGACAAAGATCGTATCGGCCGCCAGATCGCCGATCCGGCCGCCGCGCCCCTCCAGCGACAGGGAATTGCCCCGCAGCTCGCCCGTCCCGGACAGGCCGCGCAGCGGCGTCATGGTCGACACATAGCGCACGGCGGCATCGGCGAAATCAAAGCGCAGCGAGAGCTGGTCATCATCCAGCTGGCGGCGCTCCAGCGCCGCGCCGGTCATGTCGATGTCCAGCTCCACCCCGCCCAGCGTCCCGCCCAGCACGGCGTCGCGGATCCAGTCGCGCGCGCCCAGGGCGAAATCCACCGGCCAGTGA
Source organism: Hyphomonadaceae bacterium ML37 (assembly GCA_027627685.1). Taxonomy (NCBI): domain Bacteria; kingdom Pseudomonadati; phylum Pseudomonadota; class Alphaproteobacteria; order Hyphomonadales; family Hyphomonadaceae; species Hyphomonadaceae bacterium ML37. The sequence continues at coordinate 1,462,296 of CP091241.1, read as the reverse complement.
CGCAGGATGTCGTCCCGCGTGAACCGTCCCTCCACCGGCCCGGTGAGCGCGATCGCCGGGAACCAGCCGCTCTCGGTCTCGTCGGCGCCGACATGTCCGGTGAACTGCGCCGTAACACCGGGGATGGCCACATCGAGCTGTTCGAATGTCGCGCGCACCTGAGACCGGTCGATCCGCCCGCGCGCCGACACATTGTCCCAGCGCACGGCTTCGGGAAACACGCCCGGCGGATCGACATGACCCGGCCCGATCTCCAGCTGGTAGTCGGCGAAAGTGGGCAGCGCGTCTTCAAACCCCGACAGATCGGTGATGGCGCCCCTGAGCTCGAACGACACGAGGTCCGAGGCGATGCGCCCGGTCTCGATCTCGATGGCGCCGGCCTCGGCGTCGAACGCCGCGCGCAAGTCCGCGCCCTCCAGCGCAAACGCCACGCCGCCGGCGCGCACTTCCCCTGCCGCTGCGGCCAGATTTATGTAGGCAGTGTTAAGCCCTTCACCGGCGGATGCATCCAGCACCAGCTCCAGATCTACTGGCGCATCCAGCCCGGCCAGTCCGGCGAACGCTCCGCGTTGGGGCGCCACGGCGGCAGGCACCAAGCCGGTCAGGCGCAAATCCATATACACCCGGTCCAGATCGGCGCCGGTGCGCAGGTCCAGCGCGGCCTGCGCGCGGCCCGCCGAAGTGACCAGAGCGCCTGTGATAGCTGCGTCTACTGCGCCGCCGTCCAGACGCACGCGCGCGCGGGCGTCCTGGACGATCAGCGCCGCGCCGGTGACATCATCGCGCACCTGCAGAGACACGCCTGTGAGATCAATCTCGGTGAGGCGCGACAGGAGGTCGGAGCCCATGCGGCTGGCCAGCAGACCTGACGGCCCGACGCCGGACAGGCTGCGCGCCTCCACCACGTCCGGTGAGCCGAGGCCCGCGGCGACCACGCCGGACGCGGTGCGCACAATGGCGAAGGCGCCGCCTTCGGCCGCGATGCGCACCGGGGCTGCGCGCCCCGTCAGCAACAGATCCAGCGCCAGCGCCGTCTCGATCCGGCGCGCATTGACGAGGGTGAGGCCGTCCGCATCCCGCACGGACACTTCGCGCGCGGTCACAACAATGGCCGCCAGCGCCGGATCAAAGCGCACGTCCAGCGATCCGATGGCGGCGTCATCGCCCTCCACCGCCTCCATCAGGACCTGTGTCGCCATCGGGCGCAGCAGATCGGCGTCCACCGGCCCGGCGGCCAGACGCCACAGCACCGCCGCGCCCAGCAGAATGAGCAGCGCCAGCAGCGCGGAGACTACCTCCAGCAGATAGAGCACGGCCAATCGCAAAGTGCGGCGCATGGGTTTTCCGAGCTGCGCTGTCAATTCCAGTTCCGCCCCTTTACGGGACAGGTCTGGCGGACAATCTTCGCCGCCAGTTACGGCGGGATCGGCCCGCCGGCCGAGGACAGGAGCAAGTGATGGGCGATATCAAGGCCGGGGACAAGGCCCCGGGCTTCACCGCGCCGGCCGATGGCGGGCGCGAGGTGTCTCTGGCGCAGTTCGCTGGCAAGCCGATTGTCCTGTATTTCTACCCCAAGGATGATACGCCGGGCTGCACGAAACAGGCCATCGGCTTCTCAGAGCTGGCCGATGACTTCGCCGCAGCCGGCGCGGTCGTTGTCGGCGTGTCCAAGGACACCGCCGCCAAGCACGACAAATTCCGCGACAAACATGGCCTCAAAGTGATCCTCGCCTCGGACGCCGAGGGCGATATGTGCGAGCGCTATGGCGTTTGGGTGGAAAAGTCCATGTACGGCAAGACCTATCTGGGCATCGAGCGCGCCACCTTCCTGATCGGCGCGGACGGCAAGGTCGCCCGGGTCTGGCGCAAAGTGAAAGTGCCCGGCCATGTGGAAGAGGTGCTGGAGGCGGCGCGGGCGCTTTAGGCGCGTCGCTGTCTACAAGTCGAACACGCCCATGATCGGCACGTGATCGGACGCCTTCTCGCGGCCGCGCACAGACGAATCGATCTGCACCGATTTCAGCCTGTCGCCGGCCTGCGGGCTCAGGAGCAGGTGGTCGATGCGGATGCCATTGTTTTTATTCCAGGCGCCGGCCTGATAGTCCCAGAATGTGTACTGGTGCGCGCGCCCGTCCACTTGCTCGAACGCGTCGGCGTATCCCAGCCATTTGATGGCGGCGAAGGCGTCGCGCGATTCGGGACGCGTCAGGGCGTCGCCCTCCCAGACAGCCGGATCATGCACATCGGCGTCGCGCGGGATGACATTGTAGTCGCCGGCGAGAATCACCGGCTCCTCGAAGGCGCGCAGCGCAGCGGCGCGCGCATGCAGACGCTTCATCCAGGCGATCTTGTAGTCAAATTTTGATCCCGGCGCCGGATTGCCGTTGGGCAGATAGATCGACGAGACGCGCACGGGGCCTCGCTCCGCGCTGATCACCGCCTCGATATAGCGCGCCTGGTCATCGCTCTCATCGCCCGGCAGGGCGTTCAGCGTGACCTCGTCAATGGGCAGGCGGGACAGGATCGCGACGCCGTTATAGCTCTTCTGCCCCACCGTCTTCACATTATAGCCTAGGTCTTCAAGCTCTATGCCGGGGAAGGCCTCGTCCACGGTCTTGATTTCCTGAAGGCAGGCGACATCCGGGCGCGCCTCCCTCAGCCAGTCGAGCACGTTGGGCAGGCGCGCCTTGATCGAATTGACGTTCCAGCTGGCGACGGACAGGGTCATGGGCAGAGGTCCTGGGAGGGGCGAATGAGAGACGGTCTCGACATGGCGGTTACACCGCGCATCACGGTCATAGCAGTTGTCGCCATGATGGTGGCAAGTCTTGTCGCCCTCATCATCGGCTGGGTGGGCTTCCAGCTGTGGCTGCCCAACTTCATCACCTTCTCCAATCTCCAGGCCATCAGCACCAACCCCAACGCAGAGCACGCAGTGTATATGTTCCTGTCCGCCGGCCCGCTGATGGCTGGCGCCGGGCTCGCGTTGGGCTGGATCGCATTCCTGATCTTCCGCCGCCCCGGGGCCGGCTGGCGCCTGACCTTGTTTTTGCCGCTGATCTGGGCGGTGGCTGTGATCGCCTATCTCGCCGTGGTGGCCACCCTATGCGACGGCCGGTTCGCCTGCGGGCTGTAGGGTCCGGCCTCAAGCCAGCGCCCGCGTGAACAGGTCCGGCTCCACATTGCCGCCTGACAACACCACAACGCTCAGGCCCTGCGATACGTCCACCCGCCCTGCCAGCACCGCGGCGAGCGCCGCTGCGCCGCCTGGCTCCAGCACGATCTTCATGTGTTCGAAGGCGAAGCGCATGGCGCTGAGCGCCTCCTCATCACTGATCACGGCAACGCCGGTCAGGCGCGGCTGATTGATCGCAAACGTCAGCACGCCCGGCGTTTCAGATAGCAGCGCATCGCACAGCGAGCCGCTGCGCCGCGCATTGCTCTCGCGCCGGCCCGAGGCCAGCGAGCGGGCGGTGTCGTCAAAGCCTTCCGGCTCCGCGCCCCAGATTTGCGTGTCCGGCGACAGCGCCGCCGCCGCCAGATTGATCCCGCCGATCAGCCCGCCCCCGCCCACGCAGCAGATCAGCCGGTCTGCACTCAGGCCCTCCTCGCTCAGCGTCTCGAAAATCTCCAGCCCCGCTGTGCCCTGGCCGGCGATGATGTCGGGATGGTCAAAAGCCGGAATGATCACCGCGCCGGTGGACGCGCTAATCTCTTCGGCGATCGCCTCGCGGCTTTCAGTGTCGCGATCGTACAGCCGCAGCTGCGCACCCCGCGCGATCACGCCGCGCTGCTTGATGCCCGGCGCATCGGACGGCATGACGATGGTGGCGCTCATGCTCAGCAGGCGCGCCGCCTCGGCCACGCCCTGGGCATGATTGCCCGAGGAAAACGCCACCACGCCGCGCGCGCGCTCACCGGCGTCCAGTTTCGACAGCGCATTCCAGGCGCCGCGAAACTTGAACGACCCGGTGCGCTGCAAGGGCTCGGCCTTGAGCCGCACCCGCCCCCCGGTCAGCGCATCCAGCGCCGGGCAGGTCAGCAAGGGCGTACGCACCGCATGCCCCGAAAGCCGGCCAGCGGCGGCGCGCACATCATTGAAATCGGGGAGAGGCGGATGGGTCATGGCCCTCTTCCACCCTATCTGCCCCCTCCCCGCAAGCGGAATTCTGCGTGCAAGGGATTGCGCTCACGCCCCTGTGCGCCTTTCATGTCGCCGAGCTCAAACATGAGATGCGGCGCGCCGCCAAAGGCGCGCCCGGGACACCCGGGGAGGAGACGATAATGCTGCGCGGTCAGATGATGGACCGTCCGCTCATGATAGCGGACATTCTCAAACATGCGGCCCAGAACCACGGCAAGCGCGAGATCGTCTCGCGCATGCCTGACACCGGCGAGGTGCACCGCTACGGCTATGCCGACTGCCATGCGCGCTCCCAGCGCCTGGCCAATGCGCTGACCGGCCCGCTGAAGGTGAAGCCGGGCGACCGCGTCACCACCATCGCTTGGAACACCTATCGCCATCTGGAGCTCTATTATGCGGTTTCAGGCGTGGGCGCGGTGGTGCACACCGCCAATCCGCGCATGGGGCCGGAACAGCTGGCCTGGGTGATCAATCACGCCAAGGCCAAGCACGTGTTCTTCGACGTCACGTTCGCGCCACTGGTGGACGCCATCGCGGCCCACTGCAAGAGCGTCAAGAGCTGGGTGGTGATGACCGGCACGGCCACGAAGCCGGACATGAAGACCAAGGCGCAGGTCTATGAGACGCTGCTGGCCAACGCCGATCCGGTCTATGACTGGCCGAGCTTTGACGAGAACGCCGCCGCCGGGCTGTGCTACACCTCGGGCACCACGGGCGAGCCCAAGGGCGCGCTGTATTCGCACCGCTCCACCGTGCTGCACGCCATGGCGTGCCTGGCCGAGGATGTGATCGGGGTGGGGTCGCGCGGCGTCATCATGCCGGTGGTGCCCATGTTCCACGTCAACGCCTGGGGCGTGCCCTATGCGGCGGCCATGGGCGGCGCCAAGCTGGTCATGCCCGGCGCGCAGCTTGACGGCGCCAGCCTTCAGGGCCTGATCGAAGCCGAGAGCGTCAGCCAGGTGCTGGGCGTGCCCACGGTGTGGCTCGGCCTGCTGCAATACCTGCGCGACAGCGGCAAGCGCATTGATTCGGTGCAGAACGTGCTGATGGGCGGCTCGGCCATGCCTGAAGCGCTGCTGCGCGCCTATGAAGGCGAGTATGGCGTGGACATGCAGCAAGGCTGGGGCATGACCGAGATGAGCCCGCTGGGCACGGTCGGCAAGCTGCTGCCCAAGCATGATGACCTGTCAGATGACGAGAAGGTCCGCATCAAGCTCAAGCAGGGCCGGCTGATCTTCGGGGTGGAGATGCGCACCGTGGACGATGACGGCGCCGTGCTGCCGCGCGACGGTCAGTCCTCGGGCCATATCCAGGTGCGCGGGCCGTGGATCATCGAGAGCTATTTCCGCGGCGCGGGGCCCGAAGCCTTCACCGATGACGGCTGGTTCCGCACCGGCGATGTCGGCTATCTCGACGAAGACGGCTACATGACCATAACCGACCGGTCGAAAGACGTGATCAAGTCCGGGGGCGAGTGGATCAGCTCCATCGATCTGGAAAACGCCGCCATGGGCCATCCCGACGTGCTGATGGCCGCCGCCATCGGCATGCCGCACCCCAAATGGCAGGAGCGCCCGCTGCTGATCATCCAGCCGCGCCCCAACACCACGCCGACGGCGGATTCCATCCGGGAATATCTCGCCGAGCGGGTGCCCAAATGGTGGCTGCCTGAAGGCATCGAGTTCATCGCCGAAATGCCGCTGGGCGCCACCGGCAAAATCCTCAAGACCAAGCTGCGCGAGATGTTCAAGGATTATCAGTTCCCTGAAGGATAGCGCCCGGTTTGCCGGCCCGAAGAAGGCTCGCAGCGCGCGCGGGGTTGGCCCCGCGCGCGCTTGCGTTCTATGGTTATATCCTATGCAGCCAAGACCGGGGAGACGTGATGCCGGCCAGTGAATGGGGCGCGCGCCTGAGGACCTTTCGCCAGCGCACCGGCTTGAAACAGCTGGCGCTGGCCGACGAGCTGGGAGTCAGCCAGGCCTTCCTGTCGCGTCTTGAAACAGGCACGGCCAATCCGTCCGACGCGCTGGCCGCACGCATCGCCGCGCTCTTGGAACGGCCCTGCAACCGGCTGATCTTTGATGACTGGCGCGCCACCGTGGCGCTGTCTCCGGGCCTTTCGAGCCTGCTGGGCCGGTACGAGGGCGCCGTGCGCCTGTGCGAGTTCTCCGGCGGCTTTCGCGCCATGGGCGGCGCATTCGAAACCTCGCGCGATGGCGACGGGCTGGAAGGCCTGCTGGGCGAAGATGCCGACCGCCAGTTCGCCGTGCTCACCGAGGCCGGCGCGTTCGACGGCGAGGTGTCGGTCAGCGAAAGCACCTGGAGCACGCAGACCGCGAACGGCGAACAGGCCTATTTTCACTCGGTCAATGTGCCCGTGCGCGATGATTACGGCCGCTGGCGCCTGCACTCCACCCACGCCCCGATCAGTGCGGTCCAATACCGCAGCCGCGTGGACGCCGGGCTGGCGACAGTGATCCGCGCGCGCAATCCATAAAGCCCTTGCCAGCCGGGATCTGCTCTCCTATCCTTATCGAAAATCGATAAAGGAGGCCTCCCCATGGAATTCATCCTCGCCGTCGTCCTGGTGCACTTTCTGCCGACGATCATCGCCCTGGCGCGCGGCCACCATAACGGCTTCGCGATCTTCCTGACCAACCTGCTGCTCGGCTGGACGGTGATCGGCTGGATCATCGCCCTGATCTGGTCGGTGACGGCCGTGGCGCGCCGCGTCAGCGCCTAAACCGCGCCTCGGAGTCCTAGACGGTCGACGTGGCGGCGGGCATACATGCGCCGCGCCATTCCCGCGTACAGACCCGTCAGCCAACCGGCGTCGATCTCAAGCGCATCGCGATGGACGGACCCGCCCTCCTCGCGCGGCGTCACGGTGATGGTGTGGCGCCAGCTCTTCACCGCACCGCCGGACTCAAAGCTGCGCAGAACCCGGCGACCATCGTCGCGCTCCAGCACTTCGATGCGCCAGTTCCCGATGGGCAGCCAGCCCATGAGCTTGATCTTCACCTCGAAGACCTGCCCCGGCTGCGCCTCGCCCTCCGGCAAGCCCGCATACGAGGCCTGCCCCTCCATCGCCTCGCTCAGCTCGTCATAGCGCACGATTGCGGCGAAGTGCCGGTCCGCGTCCCAGGCATAGGCCTGCTCGATGGTGAATGTCGCCGGCTCGCCCATCATCGGAAATCGCAGATCCGGTCGAGCGGCTTTTTGTCCGCGGCGTGAGCGGGATAGGTCGCGCCGTCGGCCGGGTAGCCGGTGACGATCAGCATGACCGGCTTCTCATCGGAGGGCCGCTCGCAGATCTCCGTCAGGAAGCTCATCGGGTTGGGCGTGTGGGTCAGCGTGGCCAGGCCGGCCTGGTGCAGGCTGGCGATCAGCAGGCCGCAGGCGATGCCGACGCTTTCTGACACATAGTAATTCTTCTTCCGATCTCCCGGGTTCGGCCCGCCGCGGCGCTGGGCGAACACCGCGATGATCCAAGGCGCGGCCTCCAGGAACGGCTTGTTGGCGTCCGTGCCCAGCGGGGCGAGCGCACCCAGCCACTCCTCGCCCGCCTTGCCAGCGTAGAAAGCGCGTTCTTCAGCTTCAGCCGCTTCGCGCAGGCGCGTGCGCAAAGGGCCCTGCCCCAGCACGGAAAACCACCAGGGCTGATGGTTTGCGCCATTGGGCGCGGTTCCCGCCGTCAGGATCGCCGTCTCGATGATCTCGCGCGGCACGGACCGATCAGAGAAATCCCGGATGGTGCGCCGCGCCTTCATCGTCTTGTAGAAGGCGAGCGCCCGGGCGCGCATTTCAGGCTCGGAGAGTTTGGTGAAGTCGAGCGGGAGCGCGTCGTGCCCGCTCACCTCACACCCCCTGCCAGTCCAGGATCACCTTGCCCGACTTGCCTGACAGCATGGCGTCAAAACCGGTCTGGAACTCTTTGGCCGGCAGGCGGTGGGTGATCAGCTTCGACACATCGAGGCCCGACTGCAGCATGGCCAGCATCTTGTGCCAGGTCTCGAACATCTCGCGCCCATAGACGCCCTTGAAGGTGATGGCGCGCATGATCAGCGCGCCCATGTCCAGGGTGAAGGGCTTGGCCGGCAGGCCCAGCATGGCGATCTTGCCGCCCATCACCATGTGCTCGACCATCTGGTGGAAGGCGGGCTCGGCGCCGCTCATCTCCAGTCCCACATCAAAGCCTTCGGTCATTTTCAGGCGCGTCATGACATCGCGCAGCTCTTCGCGTGTCGTATTAACTGGCGTGGCGGTGGGGCAGACCGCTTCCAGCAGGCGCAGACGGTCGGGATTGATGTCGGTCACCACCACATGGCGCGCGCCGCAATGGCGCGCGACGGCGGCGGCCATGATGCCGATGGGGCCGGCGCCGGTGACCAGCACGTCCTCGCCCACCAGATCAAACGCCGTGGCGGTGTGCACCGCATTGCCCAGCGGATCGAGGAAGGCGGCCTGCTCCATGGAAACATCGTCTGGCAGCGGCACCACGTTGAACGCCGGCAGGCTCAGATACTGCGCAAACGCGCCGGGCATGTTGACGCCCACGCCCTTGGTTTCAGGATCAAGATGGAAGCGCCCGGCGCGCACGGCGCGGCTCTTCTCGCCCACCACATGCCCCTCGCCCGACACGCGCATGCCGGGCGTCACCCGGGTCACGTCGCGCCCGACCGCCTCGATCACGCCGCCAAACTCATGACCGACCACCATGGGCACCGGCACGTTCTTCTGCGCCCAGTCATCGTATTTGTAGATGTGCACATCCGTACCGCAAATCGCCGTCATGTGGACCCGGATCAGCACATCGTCCGGACCGATCTGCGGCCGCTCCACCTCCTGCATCCACAGGCCCGCTTCCGGTTTCGCCTTCACAAGGGCTTTCATTGTCTGCGTCATGGCGGCGACCCTCCGGGTTCTGCAGGTTCGAATTTCGCGAGCGTTCTAGCGCAAACAGGTCAGCCGCGCGACGGGGGCCATGTGTAACAATTGCGTTGCCGGGGCGCTCAAATGGCGCTGGCCCGGGCTGAATGCGGCATCCGCGTTCCGCCCCACCAGGCCGCGTCACGCCGTCACGCTTGGCGCACCCGGCCCGGCGCAGTTATATAGAAACTCTGGACAGGCCGGAGGGGGCTCCATGACACAGGAATTGCGGCGATGAGCCGGGCGGCGCCGGCAGGCGTGATCGCACTGTCGCCCGCTTTCGGCGCGCTGGTCGCGGTGGCGGGGATGATGACGCTGTCAGCCATGGAGGGCGCAGCTGCGGCCAGCCTGCCGCTGGCGCAGCTTGCCCCGCTGGCCGGTGAAATCTGGCTCTACGCTCTGGCCTTCGCCTATCCGGCGGCGGCGGTGTTTCTGATCCTCTGGCTGGTCCTGCGCGGGCTGGGCGGGCTGGGCCTGGCGCTGGCCGGCGCGCTGGCGGGGCTGGGCGCCATGGCCGCCTACCTGCGCCGCATTCATGACGGCGACTGGCTCTGGGCGCTGGCCGATGGCCGCGATATCGCCACCCTCACCCTGCCTGAAGCCCCCGGCGCCTTCGCCCTGCCCCTGACCGGCCTGATCGCCGGTCTGGCCGCCGCCTGGCTGTTCGGGGCGCTGGCGGGACGAAAGTGAGCGGCGCGGCCGACGCCCGCACCGCCTATCAACTCAGGCGAAAGGGTGTCACCCTGATCGCCCTTCTCATCCCCATGGTGGCGGCTGTTATGGCGACGGCCATGGTGGCCGGGCTTACGCTCGCCCATCTACTCATTTCCATGGCTGGGGATCAGAGCTTCGGGGTCACGCACTGGAGCGGGTTTGCAGCGAGCTTTGCTCTGTTCAGCGGCATCGCGCTGATTTGGACCGTTGCGGTCACCTATGTAACAGCCAGCCCCCTGATGGCTGCCGCCTGGATGCTCGCCCATGGCCTCGGCTGGCGGGCGCCACGCCCGATGGCCCTGACCATGGCCGCCGCGGGCCTGATCTATGGGACCATCGTATCCAGCCTGGTCTGGGGGAACGACCCCGCAACAGCAATCGGCGGCGGCGCAGGGCTCGTGTCCGGCTTCGTCACCGGTCTCTTCATCAGCACACGGGCTTATGAGCGGGTCTCACCCGATGACCCTGAAAGTCAGCCGGCATGAGCGGCGGCGTTGAGCCAGGGCCATCAAGGGACGGTGCGATCTATCGCGCCAAGCGGAGGGGTGTGATTTACGCAGCCTTGGTCAGCCCGCTTGTGGCCGCAACGGTCGGCGCTGCGGTATCGCTTGGTCTAGTCACACTCGCCGCACTGCTCACAGGACAGTCGACCGAAAGCTTGCAGGAGTGGGACTGGCGCGAGCGTGTCACGTATCTCATAACCTTCAGCGTCTTTGCCGTGCTTTACGCCAGCGTGTTCACCTATGTGACAGCCAGCCCCTTTATGGCTGTGGCGTGGCTGCTGGCCCATCGCCTCGGCTGGCGGGCGCCGCGCCCGATGGCGCTGACCATGGCCGCTGGTGGGCTGATCTATGGCTTGGCCCTGTTTGCTCTGTTCAGCTGGTCATCCTTCCAGAATGCCCCTGTTACAGCCGTGCTCTGGACCGGTGTGGGCGGCGCGGCCGGGCTCGTGGCCGGGCTGGCCACCGGTCTCTTCATCAGCACACAGGCCTATGAGCGCGTGGCGCCCCCTGAACCGGGGGTGGACGCTGCGCACGGCTGAGCGTCCTATCCAATACCTGTCACGCCTCCATCCGGGGTCAGGAAGGATATCGGATCATGGACGACGCCACCCCCCAGGGTGCCCCCCTTCTCCCCGGCGCCAGTCCGATCCGCCACGCCAGCCGGCCCGGCGTTATCATCGCCGCCTTCACCGCCCCCTTGCTGGCGGCGCTCCTGGGCGCCGTGTTCGTGTTTGGACTGGCGGCAATCCTGGGCGCCGATGCTGCGTATGACTGGTCCGAAGTGACCGGGGTTTTGCCCGGCGTGCTGATCTTCAGCCTCGTCTCGCTGATCTTCGCCATACCGATCACCTATCTCGCCGCCGGGCCGCTGATGGCGGCAGGCTGGTATCTGGCGCACCGTGCGGGCTGGCGCGGACCCGGGGCGATGGCTTTGGTCATCGCGGTGACAGGCCTGATCTTCGGCGCAGGCTTTTTCGGGCTGATCTGGGGCAAGGGCTTCATGCTGCTGGCCGGCGCGGCGGGCGGGTTCCTGGCCGGCCTGCCGAGCGGCGTCCTGATCAGCGTCCTGGCCTACCGGCGGGCGGCCCATTGACCGGACCGTGGATAGATCGGTCTGCGACGCCAACGTGAGGGGCGCCGTTTGACCACATTGTGATGTAGTCTCACCGGGATCGGACGCCGGATACATCGAAACGGCGGTTTGAACACCAAACAGGCGGTTTTGAACTCCTCAGCCGCGTTCTGGAGCACGTCATGACACACGTTTTGCGCTTCGTCGCCGCAGCCGCAATAGGGGGATTTCTGGCCGCCTGCGCCAGCAATGCGGCGCCCTATTACGGGCCGTCATCCATGTCGCGCGACGGAACCGGCTTCTCTGAATTGCGCATCGAAGACCGCCGCTGGCGCGTCAGCTATCAGGGCGCGCCGGGCATGAGCGCAGGCGAGGCCGAGCGTCTGGCCATCCGCCGCGCCGCCGACATTGTGGTCAATAACGGCCTGGAATGGTTCACGATTGTCGACAGCCGCACCCTGCAGGCGCCCCAGGCGCGCGGCGGCGGATCGCCAGTTCGTGTTGGCGGATCGGTGGGCCGTGGCTGGGGTTCGGGCGGGTTTAGCAGCTCGAGCGTGGGCGTCGGGATATCCATGGGCGTGGGCAGCGGCTCGCAATCGGGCCAGCGCGCTGAAGCCGTGATCGAAATCATTGCCGGCGCAGGCGAACCGCGCCCCGACGGCGCCTATGACGCGGCCATAATCGCCGCCGAACCGCTGAGCTGAGCCAGGGCTTGTCCCTCGCAATTTGAGGCTTGCCAAGCCGGGCTGACACCCTAGACCATGCCCCGCATGGATGCGCTCGCCGAACGCCTGATCGCCGGAAACCGCACTGCGCTGGCGCAGGCGATTACCCTCGTGGAATCAACGCGATCCGACCATCAGGCGCGCGCCCGCGCCCTGCTCACTGACATCATGGACCACACGGGGACCGCATGGCGCATCGGCCTGACCGGGGTGCCGGGGGTCGGCAAATCCACCCTTATTGAAGCGCTGGGAACCCATGTGACCGGGCTTGGCCGCACGGTGGCTGTGCTGGCCGTGGACCCCTCTTCCAGCCGTACGGGCGGGTCGATTCTGGGGGACAAGACGCGGATGGGCGCGCTGGCCACCAACCCCGCCGCCTTCATCCGCCCGTCCCCCAGCGCCGGCACGCTGGGCGGGGTGGCGCGCAAGACGCGCGAGACCATGCTGCTATGCGAAGCGGCGGGCTATGATGTTGTCATTGTTGAAACTGTCGGCGTCGGGCAGTCCGAAACCGTTGTCGCCGAGATGGTCGATGTGTTCGTCGCACTGATGCTGCCCGGCGCTGGCGACGAGCTTCAGGGCATCAAGAAGGGGCTTCTGGAGCTCGCTGAGATCCTGTTCGTCAACAAGGCGGACGGGGATAACGCCACGCGCGCCCGGCGCGCCGCGCGCGACCTCGAAGCCGCCCTGCACTTGCTGGCGCCCGCCTCGCCCCACTGGACCCCGCACGTGCTGACAGGATCGGCCCTCACCGGTGACGGAATCGCCGGTTTATGGGACGTCATCGCCACCCATCGGGACATGATGGAGCGCGCAGGGGTCATGGCGGAGCGCCGTTCGGGTCAACAGGTGCGCTGGCTGTGGTCCATGGTCGAGTCGCGCGTACTGGACGCGTTCCGCTCCGACCCGTCCGTTAAATCCGCCGCCGCAGAACTCGAACGCGCCGTCGCCTCGGGGCGCCTGCCCGCGAGCGAGGCGGCCGAGCGGTTGCTGACGGCGGGGCGCGTCGCAGACTGAGGGATAGCCGGCCGTCTATCCCTCGGACAGATCGCCGGCCGGCGGGATGATCCGGGCCATGAACCCGGTCTTCGGGAAAGGCGCTGTCAGGATCCGGCGCACCGGCGTCCACGCGGCGCCGAGAAGCACCACCACGCCGCCCAGCGCGAGCAAGGTCACAGCAATGACGGCAGCCTGGCCGAAACCGCTCTGGCTGACCAGAACCGCGATCGCCACGCCCGCCGTGACCAGACCCGCCACGATCAGCGCGCGCCGGTTGATGAGGAGCGAAATGATGGCGAAGACGCCGATCACGGCCAGCGTCACCGCAGCATTGCGCACCGCAGCGTCTGAATCGCCAGCCAGCAAACGCCCGAGGCCGAAGCCGGCGTTTGAGCCGAACTCGTCCAGGTCCACCCTCAGTCCGGAATTGGCGATGGTCACCGCTGCGCCGAGCAGGGCCGGCGCCGCGAAGACATGAAGCCAGAAGCCGGCGCCCGAGAACCGGGTCTGGCGCAGCGGATCGCGCGCGTCGAACGCGATGCCGGCCACGAACAGAGCCAGCCCGCCCGCGAGGCTGATCAGCGGGTTCCAGACCAGCAGCGAATACGGGTCGATTATGCCGACCAGAACGGTCGCCGTGGTGACGGCCGCCAGACCCAGCAGCCCCATGGCGAACGGCAGGCGGAAGGAGATGTAGTAAAACCAGATCAGCGCGCTGACGATCAGCCCGACCCCGACAGGGAAGGCGCGCACGGCCAATGGCAGGTCATTCATGGCCGCGCCCATGGCGGCGCGGCTCGGCTCGTCCATGTCCACAAGCCGCTCGAACACGGCTCCGATGGTTTCCGGATCGGCAATGCCGAAGGTCAGGCGCGCATACGCCCAGATGAGCGCGGTTGCGGCACAGCCCACAAAGATGAGGCAGAGAATGATCCCCGGCAGTATGCGCCGCTGGCGGCCCACCAGGAGGGCTGACAGGGCGAAAGCCGCGGCGGCGATAACCACCAGCAAACCAACAACCACAAGCTCCGACGCCAGGGTTTCCGGAGCAGCGCCAATGGCTTGAGCGATCTGCCCGGATGCCACCGCCAGTCCGACAAACAGGATGACGACCCCGATCGTGGTGAAAATGTCGTGGAAGCTGCTCAGGAAGGGCAGATGCTCGTCATCCCGGCGCACGGGGCGCGAGGCCGGGATGGCGGCGGCGTCAGCGGCGAAGACGCCAGCGTGGCGCGAGTGAGCGGATTCGATCATGACGCAGCCCTCCTGTGCATCTACTCACAGGAGTGTGGCACAACCAGTTTGCGCTTGCATCCGCCATTGCGACGCAGGGCGCGCTCACACCACCCCCAGCTCTTTCCCCACCTTCGTGAACGCCGCCACGGCGCGGTCGATCATGTCGGGGGTGTGGGCCGCGCTCATCTGGGTGCGGATGCGGGCCTGGCCCTTGGGCACCACCGGGAAGAAGAAGCCGATCACGTAGACGCCTTCATGCATGAGGGCGTTGGCCATGCGCTGGCTCAGCGCCGCGTCGCCGAGCATGACCGGGATGATCGGGTGTTCGCCGGGAAGCAGGGTGAATCCGGCCTCGCTCATCCCGGCGCGGAAGCGTTTGGCGTTGTCGAACAGGCGCTTGCGCAGATCATCGCCGCGCTCCACCAGCTCCAGCGCGGTCAGGCTGGCGCCTGCAATGGCAGGGGCCAGCGAGTTGGAGAACAGATAGGGGCGCGAGCGCTGGCGCAGCATGTCAATCACGCTCTGGCGCGCGCAGGTGAAGCCGCCCATGGCGCCGCCCAGCGCCTTGCCCAGCGTGCCGGTGACGATGTCGATCCGGCCCAAGACGCCGCAATGTTCCGGCGTGCCGCGGCCCTTGGCGCCCATGAAGCCGTGGGCGTGGCAATCATCCACCATGGTCAGCGCGTCATAGCGCTCGGCCAGATCACAAATCCCCGACAGATTGGCGATATAGCCATCCATGGAGAACACGCCGTCAGTGACGATCAGAATGGTGCGCGCACCGTCCGCCCGGGCCTGTTTGAGCTTGGCTTCCAGATCGTCCATGTCCGAATTGGCGTAGCGGTAGCGCTTGGCCTTGCACAGGCGCACGCCGTCAATGATGGAGGCGTGGTTGAGGGCGTCCGACACAATGGCGTCGTGCTCGTCCAGCAAGGGCTCGAACAGCCCGCCATTGGCGTCGAAGGCGGCGGCGTAGAGGATGGCGTCCTCATGGCCGGTGAAGGCGGCGAGGCGCCGTTCCAGCTCGCGGTGGACATCCTGCGCCCCGCAGATGAAGCGCACTGACGCCACGCCATAGCCATAGCGGTCCAGCGCCGTCTTGGCCGCCTCGATCAGGCGCGGATCATTGGCCAGGCCCAGATAATTGTTGGCGCAGAAATTCAGGACGTCCTGACTGCCGCCTTCAGACTGAACGGAAATCTGCGAGAACTGCTGCGAGGTGATCACCCGCTCGCGCTTGTACAGCCCGTCCGCCTCGATTTCCTTGAGAGTGTCGGACAGACGCTCATAGAAACTCGCGCTCATAGATTTCCTCCAGGGGATTTGCCCCTCAATCGGTTCACAATCGCCGTGGTGGACAGGCCGGCCGCCAGCGGCGCCAGCACCACCTCGCCGCCTCGCGATTTCACATAGGCCGCGCCGGGCAGATCATCGGCGATATAGTCGGCGCCCTTGACCATGACATGGGGATCCACCGCGCGGATCAGAGCTTCTGGCGTGTCGTCCTCGAACACCACCACCCGGTCGACCATCTCCAGCGAGGCCAGCATCAGGGCGCGCGCCGCCGCGTCATTGACGGGCCGGTCCGGACCCTTGAGGCGCGCGACAGAGGCATCGGAATTAAGCCCCACCACCAGCCGGTCACAGACCGAGGCAGCGTGGCGCAGCACCGACAGATGGCCCGGATGCAGCAGGTCAAAACACCCATTGGTGAAGCCGACGCGCAAACCATCGGCCCGCCAGCGCGCGCTCAGGCGCGCCGCGCTCTCCCGGTCGAGGATGCGCCAATCCGGCGCGGCGGACCCGCCCGAGGCGTCCTCAATCAGTTCGTCTGGCGTCACGACGGCGGTGCCCGCCTTGCCAACCGCGACGCCGGCGGCGAGATCGGCCAGCGCCATGGCTTCGGTCAGGTCCACGCCCGCCGCCAGCGCCAGCGACAGGGCGGCGAGCGCGGTGTCGCCGGCGCCTGAAACGTCAAACACGCTGCGTTGCCGCGAGCGCTGATGATGGAGCATTCCGTCATCGCTCAGCAGGGTCATCCCCGCCGCGCCGCGCGTGACCAGCAGGGCGCGTGTCTGCGGAAGGCGAGCCTGCAGCGCGCGTAGCGCGGCTTCGGCCTCGCTGTCATCGCGCACCGGCAGGCCGGTTTCGGCGGCCAGTTCATCGGCGTTGGGCTTGATTACCGTTGCGCCCTCATAGCGCTCATAGCCCTTGCCCCGTGGATCCACGCTGACCGGCACCCCGGCCTTGCGCGCTGCGGTGATCAGCCTCGCCGTCAGCTGCGGCGTCAAAAGGCCCCGGCCATAGTCTGACAAGATCAGCACGCCGGCTTCGCCAAGGCGGCTGACCGCGGCTTCGAACACTGCCTCGGCGCTCGGCCCGTCCACAGGCGTTCCCGGATCGCGGTCCACGCAGAACATTTGCTGGTTCTGCGCCACATAGCGGATTTTGGCCGGCGTTGCTCGCGATGCTTCAGTGACCAGCAAGGCAGCCTCGCCACACGCTTCGCGGGCCAATGTGGCGGCTTCTGCGCCCTCGGCGTCATCGCCCACCACCGAGACCAGGATGGCGCCGCCGCCCAGGCTGACAATGTTGCGCGCCAGATTACCGGCGCCGCCCAGCATCACGCTGCGGCGCGTCTCCGACAGAATCGGCACCGGCGCCTCACGCGAGATGCGCTCGGTGCGCCCATAGACGAACCGGTCAAGGATCAGATCGCCGACCACCAGGGCGCGCTGGCCCGAAATAAGCGACAATAATCGGGCGGCGCGCTCGCGCTGCATGGGCGGTCTCCCGGCTAAAGCGCTGTGACCGGACTGGATTTGGCCATGGCGTCAAAGGCCTTGAGGTCGCGCATGATCGCTTCGAACTTATTGATCGGGATCATGTTGGGTCCGTCAGACGGCGCATTGTCCGGGTCCGGGTGGGTCTCCATGAACACGGCGGCGAGACCCAGCGACACCGCCGCACGCGCCAGATAGGGCGCAAATTCGCGCTGGCCGCCGCTGGAGCCGCCCTGCCCGCCGGGCTGCTGGACCGAGTGTGTGGCGTCGAACACCACCGGACAGCCGATCCGCCCCAGAATCGGGATGGCCCGCATGTCGGTGACCAGCGTGTTATAGCCGAAGCTCACCCCGCGCTCGCATGCCATCACGTTGGGATTGCCCGCGCTGGTGATCTTTTCGACGACGTTTTTCATGTCCCAGGGCGCCAGAAACTGGCCCTTTTTCACATTGATCGCCTTGCCGGTCTCGGCCGCCGCGATCAGCAGATCGGTCTGGCGGCACAGGAAGGCCGGGATTTGCAGAACGTCCACGGCCTGGGCCGCGATGGCGCATTGCTCGGCGGTGTGCACGTCGGTCAGGACGGGAAGACCCGTGGTCTCGCGAATCTCGGCGAAGATCGGCAGCGACGCTTCAAGGCCAAGCCCGCGCTGGCCTTTCAGGCTGGTCCGATTGGCCTTGTCGAACGAGGTTTTGTAGATCAGCCCGATCCCCACACGGTCGGCCATTTCTTTGAGCGCGGCGGACACTTCCAGCCCGTGGGCGCGGCTTTCGAGCTGGCAGGGACCGGCGATCAGAACCAGCGGCAAGGCATTGCCGATTTCCAGATCACTGGCGCGCGGGCGGGCAAGACGGATGACGGCGTTGGGTTCGACAGACACGGGCAGCGGCTCCAGGCGGCAAGCGAGGCGCGCAACTGCACACGCTCGCAGCGGCGGATTGATCCGCCACAACATGCCATGCGTATTACGATACAAACGCTTTTTCGTCACCCGCCGCGCGCTGCTGAGACCGAATGACCTCCCCTGCCGCCCCTGTCCTTATCTGGTTTCGACAAGACCTGCGCCTTGCGGACAATCCGGCCCTGCTGGCGGCGGCAGCCACCGGCGCCCCCATTGTGGCCGTCTATGTACTGGACGATGTGTCACCCGGAGACTGGAAGCGCGGCGCCGCGAGCCGCTGGTGGCTGCATCATTCGCTGGCTTCGCTGGCGCGCGATATCGAGGCGCTGGGCGGCGCCCTGACCCTCAAACGCGGCGATGCGCGTGAGGTGATCCCGGCGCTGGTGCGTGAAACCGGCGCGCAGGCTGTGTACTGGAACCGCCGCTACGAAGCCTGGGCGCGCACCCGCGACGAGGCGATCAAGACCACCCTGAAGCAGGTCCGTGTCGAGGCGCGCTCCTTCAACGGGTCGCTGATCGTCGAGCCCTGGACCATCGCGACCAAGACCGGCGCGCCATACAAGGTGTTCACTCCATTCTGGAAATCGCTGCTGGCGGGCCACGAACCGTCCGAACCTGCGGGGCGGCCCAAGGCGCTGAACTGGGCGGCGGCGCCTCAGGGCGATACGCTGGATTCGCTGGCGCTGCTTCCCACCAAACCTGACTGGGCCGGGGGCTTGCGCGACGCCTGGACGCCGGGCGAAGTCAGCGCGCACTCAAGGCTCTCCGCGTTTGTCGCATCGCGCGTCAAAGCCTATGCCGACACGCGAAACCTGCCCGCTCAGCACGGCACCTCGCGCCTGTCGCCGCATCTGCATTTTGGTGAAATCTCGCCGCGTCAGGTCTGGCATGCGGTGCGCGAGGCCGGGCTGGCGCAAACCGATGGCGGGCGCACTTACCTGAGTGAAATCGGCTGGCGCGAGTTCAGCTATAATCTTCTGTATCACTTTCCTGAGTTGCCCGACGCCAACTTCCAGCCCCGCTTTGACAGGTTTCAGTGGACCGGGACCCGGGATCAGCTTGGCGCCTGGACCCGGGGAGAGACCGGCTATCCGATCGTGGACGCAGGCATGAAAGAGCTCTGGCACACAGGCTGGATGCACAACCGGGTGCGCATGATCGTGGCGAGCTTCCTGATCAAGGATTTGTTCGTTCACTGGCGCGAGGGCGAGGCCTGGTTCTGGGACACGCTGGTGGACGCCGATCTGGCGAGCAATGCGGCCAGCTGGCAGTGGACCGCCGGCTCGGGCGCGGACGCGGCGCCGTATTTTCGCATCTTCAATCCTGTGTCCCAGGGAGAAAAGTTCGATCCGGACGGGACTTATGTGCGTAAATGGATTCCGCAGCTGGGACGATTGCGCGGGAAAGCGATTCACGCGCCATGGACAGTTGACCGCGCTACACTGGCGCGTGCAGGGGTGAGTTTGGGGACCGATTATCCTCTTCCGATCGTAGATCATGCCGAAGCGCGCAAGGCCGCGCTGGCGGCTTTTGAGACAATCAAGGACGCAGCATGACTTCTATCGAGCCGGTTCTGGCCCGCCGTTCGCGGATCGCCGTCATTGGCGCCGGCGTATCCGGCCTGGGCGCCGCCTGGGCGCTTCGCAACGTGCACGACGTGACCCTGTTCGAGAAGGATTCCCGGCTGGGCGGCCACGCCAACACCGTGACCATCGACTATGACGGGACGCCCATCGACGTGGACACCGGCTTCATCGTCTATAACGAGCTCAACTACCCCAACATGACCGCCCTGTTCGCCGAGCTCGGCGTGGGCACGTTTCACACCGATATGAGTTTCGGCTTCAGCCTGGATCAGGCGCTGGAATGGTCCTCCAACGGCTTGCCCGGCCTGTTCGCCGATCCGGCCAATCTGTTCCGCCCCTCATTCCTGCGCATGCTGCGCGACATCCTGCACTTCAACGCCTGCGCCCAGCGCGATCTGGCGGCCGGCAAGCTGGATGGGCTGTCGCTCGGCCAGTATCTCGACCAGATCGGCGCCGCGCAGCAGTTCCGGGTCTGCTATCTTCTGCCCATGGGCGCGGCGATCTGGTCCTCGACCGAGAGCGCCATGGCGGACTATCCGGCTGAAGCCTTCGTCAAATTCTTCAACAATCACAGGCTGATGCACGCCAGCCGGCCGAAATGGCAAACGGTCAAGGGCGGCAGCCGGCAATATGTGACGCGCATCGTCGCCGATCTGGAAACGGCGGGCTGCAGCTTCGCGGGCGCCGCCGCCTCAGTGCGCCGGGACTCCCGTGGTGTCGAGGTGTCCGACGCTGCCGGCGCTTCGCACCGATTCGACGAAGTGATCCTGGCCTGTCACTCTGATCAGGCGCTCGCCCTGCTGGCCGATGCGGATACGGACGAGCGCGAGCTGCTGGGCGCCATTCCCTATGCGGCCAACACGGCGGTGCTGCACCGTGACACAACGCTGCTGCCCCGGCGCAAGGGCGCCCATGCCGCCTGGTGCTATCTGCGTGAAGCGGGCCATGAGGGCGCGTCCGTGACCTATGACATGAACCGGTTGCAGGGGATCGACGCGGACAAGCCGCTGCTGGTCACGCTCAATCCGGCGCGCGAGCCGGATCCGGCCAAGGTGTTTGGCCGGTTTGAGTATGATCACCCGCAATTCACCTCGCCGGGCCTGGCCGCCCAGCGCATCTTCAACCGCATTCAGGGCGTGAAGCACACCTGGTTCGCCGGCGCCTGGCTGGGATATGGTTTCCACGAAGACGGCCTGCGCGCGGGGCTGCGCGCCGCGCTGCGTCTGGGCGGTCAGATTCCGTGGACGTTCGCCGACGGCGACATCACCGGCGGCGCATGGGGTCAGCGCTCGTCGGCAGGCATGACGCAGCGCCGCTCCGCCGGTGTGACGGCGGCAGAATGACCGCGCTCTCCGCTCCGGTCGAGCTCTATATCGGCCACACCATCCATGAGCGGCGCGCGCCCTTCCTGCATCGCTTCCGCTACCGGATATCCTCGATCCTGATTGATCTGGACCGCCTTGATGAGGCGGGCCGGATGAGCCGTCTGTTCTCGGTGGAACGCTTCAATCTGTTCGCCTTTCGCCAGCGAGATCACGGCGCGCGGGACGGATCATCATTGGCGGCCTGGGCGCGCGCCCGGTTCGAAGAGGCCGGGATCGCCATTGGCGAGGCCCGCCTGAGCCTGCTCTGCTCGCCGCGCGTCCTTGGGTATGTGTTCAATCCGCTCTCAGTCTATTTCGCCGAAGGGCGGGACGGCGCGCTCAAGGGCGTGATCTATCAGGTGCACAACACGTTCGGCGACCGCCACGCCTATGTCGCGCCCTGCGCCGGGACGACGCCCGAGCGTCAGGAAGCCGACAAGGTGTTCTACGTCTCGCCCTTTTTTGATGTGAGCGGGCGGTATGAATTCACCCTGCGCGCGCCCGGCGAGCGCTTCCAGCTGACCATCCTGAAACAACGCGAAGACGGGCCGGATCTGCTGGCCACCATGGCCATGAAACGCAAAGCTCTGAGCAGCGCCTCGCTTGCCGGACTGTTCGCCAGCCAGCCTTTCTCCACCCTCAAAACCATCGCCGCCATCCATTTTGAAGCCCTCAAACTCTGGCTGCGCGGGGCGCGCTATGTACGCCACCCCGAACCGCCTGACGCGCCTACCCTCGCCCGCCTGTCCGACGCACGCCGTCCGGCTTCGCTTGGCCACAATCGGAAAAACCAGTAAAATCAGTCTCGAGCCGAGACGCGACGGAGCCTCCATGAACAAGCCCGCCGACATGACTGCTCACCAGGGCGCCCTGCGCGCCGACAGCGCCGCCATCGACAGCCTGAAGGGCGTGCCGCGCATGGCGCGCTTTGCCCTGCGCATGCTGTTGAAACTGAAAAGCGGATCTTTGACTGTCGTCCTTCCCGACGGGACCGCCCTGCGCTTTGAGGGCGCCGCGCCCGGCCATCAGGCGCGCATGGACCTGGCCAGCTACGCCATCGTGCGCAAGGTCTTGTCCGGCGGCGATGTCGGTTTCGCCGAGAGCTTCATGGACGGGGATTGGGGCACGCCCGACCTGCCGGCCGTTCTGACAGTCTTTTCTGACAATCTCGACCAGATGCCCAGCATCGCCACGGGCGGGCCGGTGACGCGCTTCATGCACTGGATTTACCACCGCCTGCGCGCCAACACGAAAAGCGGCGCCCGCAAGAATATCGAGGCCCACTACGATCTGGGCAATGAATTCTACGAGCGCTGGCTCGACCCTTCCATGACCTATTCCTCGGCCCGTTTTCCGACGGCGCAGACCAGCCTGGAAGACGCCCAGCGGGAGAAATACGCCGCGCTGGCCCGGTCCATCGACCTGAAATCCGGCCACAGCGTTCTGGAGATCGGCTGCGGCTGGGGCGGGTTTGCCGAATATGCGGCCAAGGAGATCGGCGCCCAGGTGACCTGCCTCACCCTGTCGCCGTCCCAGCGCGATTATGCGCTCGAGCGCATGCAGCGCCACCAGCTGTCGGACCGGGTCGACATCAAGCTGCAGGATTATCGCGACGAAACCGGACGCTATGACCGGGTCGCGTCCATCGAGATGTTCGAGGCAGTGGGCGAGGAATACTGGCCGAGCTTCTTTTCCAAGGTGGCCGAGGTGCTCGAGCCCGGCGGCCGCGCCGGCCTGCAGATCATCACCATCCGGGACGATCTGTTCGACAGCTACGCCCGGCGCACTGATTTCATCCAGCGCTATATCTTCCCCGGCGGCGTCCTGCCCAGCGTCACCAAGCTGCGCGAGCAGTTCGACCGGGCGGGCCTGGGCTTCGACGCCATGGAGCAGTTCGGCGAGGACTATGCCCGCACGCTGAATGCCTGGCTGCAATCCTTCCGCCATGCCTGGCGCGACCTGCAGCCGCTGGGCTTTGACGAACGCTTCCGCCGCATGTGGGAGTTCTATCTGGCTTATTGCGAAGCCGGCTTCCGCACCGGCCGCGTCAATGTCGCCCAGTTCGCGTTGAGCAAGGGCGCCGCGTAGGCGTTCGCACCACCTCATAGCCCGGCGCTATCGCGATCCAAGCTATAATCGATTTCTCTTTCGCGGGGCGGGGCGCCAATGTGGCAGGGCAGCTGCGGCCATGCTGCGTCCCCAAACCTCGGGCCGCGCTGTCAGGCCAAAGCCTGTGAACCCTGACTGCCTGACGCCCCCGGAGCTCGCCCAGCTCCGGGGGTTGTCGTTTCAGCCGCTCAATTCAATGTCAGCCGCAGCGGACGTCGATAACGACGCCGCGCGCGTCGGTGACGATGTTCAGGCGATCGGGGCGGTAATCCATCGTGACCGGATCACCGTGCGCGTACACGCGGTGCGGCGCCGGCAGGCTGTCGGTGTGCACTTCAGCGACCCGTTGACCAACCAGAACCTGATACTGCTCGGCGGCGCACGCACGCTCCTGGTCCGGTTCACCGGTGACGGGATTGTCCGGAGACGTCCCTGGCGGCGGCGCGGGCATCGTCTGGCACGCGGTGACAAACAGTGCGGCAAGACACATGGCGGCAAGGCGTTTCATGCTGACTTCTCCCAGCGGCCCGAGGTGGTTTGTTTCCAGTAGGATACAGGCGTTTGAGACTTTTTCCGGGCGCTCCAGAGATCGCGCGCCCAAGCCATCGCGCTCGCGTCATCCGCCTCGAACATGATCACCACCCTCTCCCAGCCATCTCCGGGTCCGGGATCGGCGCCGTCGAGACAGAACATCATCGTGGCGCCGTTCAGGTTTTCCGGCGTCCGCGACAGCACCACAGGGTGCTGGTCGGCCCGCGGCCGGTCCGCGCGCCCATGGGGCAGGAAGCTGTCATCGGCGAACGTCCACAAATGCTGGTCCAGACTGTCGATACGGGCTTCATCCGGGCTCACGACGGCCGCACGCCCGCCTCTGGCGAGCAGTTTTTGCAGCAGCTCGGGCAGGGTGTCGGCGATCCGGGCGCGCTCGTGATGATAGAACCAGAACTCGCTCACCGCGCCATCCTTGTGGCCGGGCAGACCCGCGCTCCGCGCCGCGAACCGGCGCCGGAACGCGGGCGCAGCCTCATGCCTCGTAGTTGTCGCGCACCAGGCGGTCGAGCAGGCGCACGCCGTAGCCGGTGCCGAAGGTTGGCAGGCGCGGATCCTTGGCGCCTGAATGCATCCCCGTGCCCGCGATATCGATGTGGCACCAGGGGACATCATTGGTGTAGCGCTTGAGGAATTGCGCCGCGGTGATGGAGCCGGCCATGCGGCCCATGCCGATATTCTTCATGTCCGCTATATCGCTATCGATCTGGCGGTCGTATTCCGGTCCCAGCGGCAGGCGCCACACGCCTTCATCGGACGCCTTGCCGGCCTTGAACAGCTGATCGGCCAGCTTGTCGTCGCTGGCGAATATGCCCGCATGTTCTTGACCCAGGGCGATCAGAATGGCCCCTGTGAGCGTGGCCAGATCGATCATGAATCTCGGCTTGAACTCTTTCTGCGTGTACCACAGCGCATCGGCAAGGACGAGCCGCCCCTCGGCGTCGGTATTGAGGATCTCGATGGTCTGGCCCGACATGGACGTAACGATATCGCCCGGACGCTGCGCCTTGCCGTCGGGCATGTTTTCCACAAGACCGATGACGCCGACGACATTGACCTTCGCCTTGCGGCCGGCCAGCGCCGCCATCAGGCCGACAACAGCAGCCGACCCGCCCATGTCGCCCTTCATCTCGTCCATCTTCTCGCCCGGCTTCAGCGAGATGCCGCCCGTATCGAATGTCACGCCCTTGCCGACGAAAGCGATAGGCTGATCGCCTTCCTTGCCGCCCATCCACTTCATCACGACGAGCTGGGATTCCTGCGCCGAGCCCTGGCCGACGCCGAGCAGGGCGCCCATGCCCAGCTTCTTCATCGCCGATTCGCCCAGCACTTCGATTTCAAGCCCGAGCTTGTCGAGCTTCTTGACGCGGCGGGCATACTCTTCCGGACCCAGCACGTTGGGAACTTCGTTGACCAGATCGCGCGCCAGTTCGACGCCTTCGCAGACCGGCTCCCAATCCTTCCAGACCTTCTTGGCCGCTTTCGCATCCGTCACCACGATCTCAAGCGTGTCGAGGGACGGCTTCTTGTCGTCTGAAAGCCGCGTGCGGTACTTGTCGAAGCGATAGGCGGCCAGGCGCGCGCCCAGGCCGGCGCGCGCTGCGCCCTCCAGATCCGCCACGCCATCAAGACGCAGAGACAGGACTTTCGCGCCGGTGGTCAGCAAGCTCTTGGCGACCCCGGCCGCCGCCTGCTCGAGCGCGTTGCCATTGAGCGCCTTCTTGTCGCCCAGTCCGAACAACACAAGGCGCGCAGCGTCCATGTCAGCGGGCGCCGAAACCGTGAGCACCTGGCCCGGAGCGCCGGTAAAGCGCGAGGTTTTGAGCGCGCGGGTGATCGCGCCGCCCGATTCGGCGTCCAGCGCCCGGGCGGCGTCTGACAGGGCTGCCCCCGTGTACGCCGGCGCGGCGATCGCATCACCTGTGGCGGTTTCGTTGAACTTGATTTTCATGGGCTTCCTTTCGGCATTCGGGCGGGGCGCGCTGGGCCTGGGCCCGGCAGCGCATGAACGTAGCACGCGTTCGCCAGTGGTATCGCATCGCGGGCCGGGTTAGAAGACGGGGTCTTCACACCGTCCCTCCCGCCCCTCCACCCTCGAGCCGGCTTTATGACCCTGTTCCAGCGCTATGCTTTCCGACAGGCGCTCTGGCCGTTCCTGGGCGCGCTCGCCGCGCTTGGCGGGCTGGCCGTGCTCACCCAGTCGCTGTCCAATCTCGACCTGGTCGCTGACCAGCGTGACGCGACATGGCGCCTGGTCTGGATCACGCTCCTGGCCATGCCCCAGGTCATCGCCCTGCTGATACCCGTGGCGGTGTTCATCGCCTGCGCGATGGCGTTCAACAGGCTCAACAGTGATTCCGAACTGATCATCGGCGCCGCGGCGGGGATGAGCCGCCGCCAGCGCCTCACGCCGTTCCTGCGGCTGGCGGCCTATGCGATCCTGCTCAATCTGGTGATCAATCTGTTCGTCCAGCCCGCAAGTTTCCGCCAGATGCGCGAGCAGGTATTCGAAATCCGCACCGATATCGCCGCCAGTCTGATGCGCCCGGGCGAATTCATCTCCATGGGCGACGGTGTCAGTTTCTATGCGCGCGAGATCGGCGAGGACCAGGTTTTGCGCGGGGTGTTTATCGAGGACGGGCGCGGCGCCTACGCCACCGCCTATGCGGCGCGCCGCGCCATCATTGCGCGCAGCGACCGCGGTCCGGTCATGCTGCTGGAGGACGGCGTCCTCACCCAGCTGGACGAGGCCGACACGCTGTCGAGCCTGACGTTTGACCGCTACGAGTTTGATCTGGGCGCCTTTATCGACACCTCGTCAGCCTTCTTCTTCAAGGAGAGCGACCGGTTTCTTCCAGAGCTGCTGCGTCCCAGCGCAGCGGATATCGCCCGCGCCAGACAGGCCGCGGATCTGGCCGCAGAAGGTCACTACCGCCTATCGTCGCCCCTTTACAGCCTGGCGTTTGCGCTGATCGCCGCCGCCGCCTTCCTGTCCGTCGAGCATCGGCGCACCGGCTATATGCGCTTCATCCTGATCGCTGGCGCGTCGGCGCTCCTGCTTCGCCTGATCGGCTTCGCTGTTCAGGCCGCCGCATCCGGCAATACCGATCTCAACGCCTTGCAATATGCCACGCCGCTGTTCGGCGCCGCGGCGGCGCTCTGGCTGATCGCCCGGCCGAACCGCGGGGCGCGCCAGAGCCGGCGGCGATTTGCGGAGGCCGCATGATCACCACGCGCCTGTCCCGCTATATTTTCTGGCAGACGCTGATCGGCGTGATCGGGGCGGCCTGCGTCATTGTCGCCGTGATCGTTCTCATCGATTTTGTGGAGACGTCCAGGGACATTTCCCGGCGCGCCGATGTCGGCGCCTTGCAGGCGCTTGAGCTGACTTTGCTCAAGACCCCGCTTCTGGTTCAGGACACGCTGGCATTCATCGTGCTGTTCGGGGTCCTCTTCACCTTTTTCCGACTCAACCGGCGCAGCGAGCTGATCGTCATGCGCGCATCGGGATATTCGGCCTGGCGCATTCTCGCCCCGGCGGGTCTGCTGACTGTGATGGCCGGATTGCTGGGCGCCGCCGTCTTGAACCCGCTGAGCGCGGCGGCCAATGCAAGGTTCGAGACTCTGCGCGATTCCTATATCGACGCCCGCGCCGGACAGACGGCGCCCGGCGCGCGCATCTGGCTGCGCGAGGCGACGCCGGGCGGGTTCATCGTCATCGGCGCGGCCGCGATCGATCCGGACGCCTCGACATTGCGCGATCCGGTGTTCCGCTACTACGGGGAGGCCGAAGCGGGGATTCCGCGGCTTGAGCGCACCGTGATGGCGGACAGCGCCGAGCTTCGCAGCGGATTCTGGCTCCTCGAAGACGCCACAGAAGCACAGCCGGGCGACACGTTGCAGGTCCTGGGCGAGGTGTCTTTACCGACCCTGATTGGCGGACAGGCCCTGTTTGAACGGGTGCGCTCGCCGGGCGGGGTGTCATTCTGGCGCTTGCCGTCGGTGATCGAATCCGCACGACAGGCCGGCCTCTCGAGCCGTCCCTACGAGCTGCGCTGGCAGAACCTGCTCGCCCAACCGCTCCTGTTGTTTGCAGCGGCGTTGCTGGCGATCACGGCGACGTTGCGCCTGCACCGGCTCGGCGGGGCTGCGGGCTTTGCAGCGGCCGGCGCCGGGGTTGGCTTTCTTCTTTATTTCTTCCAGGAACTCTTGCTGGGTCTGGGTTCAGCGGGCACGCTCGATCCGGTGACAGCGTCTTGGACAGCGCCGGCGCTCTTCACGCTGGCGGGACTGTTTTTCCTCGCCGCAACCGAGGACGGCTGACCTGCAGCGTCCCGCGATTGCACCTGCGCGCGCAATGGGTATCTTGCGCCAGAGACCAAACAGGGTGGTTGACCGCATGCTTTTGAGCCGATTTCTGCGTCTCGCCGTATTGATCGTGGCGCTCGTGATGGCCGCGCCCGTTGCGCGTGCGCAAATCGTTGAGGGCATTGCGGCCGTCGTAAACGACGAGCCGATCACCACGCTGGACGTGCGTGACCGCATGCGTCTCATCCTTTTTTCGGCCGGCATCGAGCCGACTGAGGAAATTCTGGCGCAGGTGCTCGATCAGGCCATGCGCGGGCTGATCGAGGAAAGCATCCAGCTCCAGACCGCCGCCGAGTTCGAGCTGGTGGTGGAAGAGGAAGAGATCGACAACGCGCTGTCCAACCTTGCCCAGTCGAGCGGTGAATCGCTTGAAGCGCTGCAGCGCGACCTGGATGCCGCCGGCGTGCCGGTCGAGACGCTGCGCCGTCAGGTTCGCGCCGAGATCGCCTGGCAGATCCTGACCAGCGGACGGTTCCGCCCGCGCATCCGCGTTTCCGATCAGCAGATCGAAGTCGCCATGGAGCGTCTGGTCGCATCCGCCCAGCAGCAGCAGTTCCGCATGCTGGAAATCCTGGTCGAGGCGCCCTCCGGCGCCGGCGGTGAGGAACAGGCGATTGAAACAGTGCGCACCATTTACGGGCTGATCGAAAGCGACGAAGTGCCCCTGCAGGCGGTCGCTCAGCAGTATTCGGCCGCGCCGAGTGCGGCTGTCGGTGGCGATACCGGCTATGTCACCGCCGCGTCCATGCGTCCGCAAGTGCTCGAAGTCGCACAGCAAATGCCGCCAGGCTCGATCTCCAATCCGATCCGCGTGCCGGGCGGCTACATGATCATCGCGCTGATCGACCGGCGCGAAGGCCGGGTGGTGGAGCAGCTCACCCTGTTCCAGGCCACCGTGCCGAACTCGCGAATCACAGACGCGTCGCGCACCGCGATGACAAGCGCGGCGGCCAATTTGCGCGGATGCGATGACGTGGCCGGCGCAATGTCGGGTGTCGAAGGCGTGATCGTGTCGAACCTTGGTGCGGTCGCCGTCAACGCACTCGTGCCCCAGATTCGCGACGCGGTGGACGGGCTTGAGGCCGGACAGGCGACCGGCGTGCTTGAAACCGGCGCCGGCCTGCAGGTGTTCGTGCTGTGCGGCCGCGAACTGACCGGCCCCGGCGTGCCGACCACCCAGGAAATCGAACGCCAGCTCATCGACCAGCAGCTGGGTCTTCTGGGCCGGCGCTGGCTGCGCGACCTGCGCCGCGAAGCGACGGTCGATATCCGCGACATTCAGTGAACGCCGCACCGCTCGCGCTGACCCTCGGCGACCCGGACGGGATCGGGCCGGAGATCGCGCTTAAGGCCTGGCGGGCGCTGCGCGATTGCGGTCCGCGATTTGTGCTGATCGCAGACCCCGCTCATGCTTTTGAGGCCGCGCGCCTGCTGGAGCTGCCGCGTCCCGAACCGGTGGCCAGCTGGGCCGAAGCGGCGGCCCTGTTTGCTGACACTCTGCCGGTCATGCCCCTGCCCGCCGCAGACGGCGCGCGAGCGGCGCTGGCCTCCATCGACGCCGGTGTAGCGGCGGTGCTGTCGGGGGACGCCTCAGCGCTGGTCACCAATCCGGTGTCGAAGGCGCGCCTCTATGAGGCCGGGTTCGCCTTTGCGGGCCATACCGAATACCTCGCCCACCTCACGGCGCATACGCCTGTCACCGGACCACGCGGCCCGGTCATGATGCTGGCCGGCGGCGGGCTGCGCTGTGCGCTGGTGACCATCCACAGGCCGCTGCGCGAGGCGATCGACGCCCTCACGTCCGAAGCAATTGTTCAGACGGCCCGCATCGTCGCGCATTCGCTCACGCAGGATTTCGCCATCGCCCGCCCGCGGCTGGCGCTGGCGGGCCTGAACCCTCATGCCGGTGAAGGCGGCGCGCTGGGCCGCGAGGAGATCGACATTCTGGCGCCCGCCCTCGAGACGCTGCGCGCCAAGGGGATCGATATCGCAGGCCCCTTGCCGCCCGACACCATGTTCCATGCCGAGGCGCGCGCGCTCTATGACGCGGCGATATGCCTGTATCATGATCAGGGGCTGATCCCGGTGAAGACGCTGGACTTCCATGGCGGTGTGAATGTCACGCTGGGCCTGCCCATTGTGCGCACCAGCCCGGATCATGGCACGGCGTTCGATATCGCCGGTCAGGGCATTGCCCGCGCCGACAGCCTGATCGCCGCCTTGCGGCTGGCTGCAGACATGGCCGCCTGCCGGTCCGGGACCCCGTCATGAGCCTCGACGCCCTGCCGCCGCTGCGCGATGTCATCGCGCGCCATGGTCTGGGCGCGGACAAACGGTTTGGCCAGCACTATCTGCTCGACCTCAATCTGACTGCCAAGATCGCCCGGCTGTGCGGCGACATGACAGATCTGGACGTCATCGAGGTCGGCCCCGGGCCCGGCGGGCTGACCCGCGCCCTGCTGGCAGCCGGCGCGCCGCGCCTGACCGTCATCGAACGCGACGCCCGCTTCCTGCCCGCGCTGGAAGAGATCGGCGCCGCCGAGCCCGGACGCCTGCACATCGTCAAGGCGGACGCCCTCCTGGCCGATGAGCCCAGTCTGATCACCGGCCCCGGCCTGCTGGCGTCCAATCTGCCCTATAATGTCGGCACCGCCCTGCTGATCAAATGGCTCGAAGCGTCGCCGCCCTGGTGGCGCCGGCTGGTGCTGATGTTTCAGAAGGAGGTGGCTGAACGCGTCGTGGCCGCCCCGGGCGAGGAGGCTTACGGGCGCCTCGCCATTCTGGTCTCGTCCGTCGCCCGCGCACGCTACGCCTTTACCGTGCCGGCGCGCGCCTTCACGCCGCCGCCCAAGGTGGATAGCGCCGTGG
Organism: Hyphomonadaceae bacterium ML37; assembly: GCA_027627685.1. NCBI lineage: Bacteria > Pseudomonadati > Pseudomonadota > Alphaproteobacteria > Hyphomonadales > Hyphomonadaceae > Hyphomonadaceae bacterium ML37. Next base: position 1,431,445 of record CP091241.1, on the reverse strand, counting down.
TGGTGCTCGAGCCCCTGCCCGACGCTGAGCGCTTTGGCGATCTCGAAGCCCTTCGCATCGTGACCGAGAGCGCGTTCGGTCAGCGCCGCAAAACCTTGCGCCGGTCACTGGCCCAGGCGGCTGCGCGGGCCAACGTGTCCACAGAATTATTGCTCGAGGCCGCCGGGATTGATCCCGGCGTCCGGGCCGAAACCATTGCCCCGGACGGCTTCATGCGGCTGGCTGCGGCCTGGCGCGCCGCGCGCGCCGGTGGCTAGCCAAGATCAGAAACCGGCGAATCGCGTCAGTTATCGCTATACTGCTGCGACAAGCCGGGGAATGAATGGCGCGCGCTGAAACCGTTTATGTCTGCCAGTCCTGCGGTTCGGTCCACGCCAAGTGGGCCGGCCGGTGCGATGCGTGCGGCGCGTGGAACTCGCTGGCCGAAGAAGCCGCGACCAGCGCGCCCATGGGCAGCGGCGCCAAGGCGGCCCCTGCCCGCTCCAGCCGGCGCCCTCAGCTGGAGCTGGTGGATCTGGGCAGCGAGACGCCTGACCCGCCCCGCCTTGTCACCGGCATTGACGAGCTGGACCGGGTGGCTGGCGGCGGGCTTGTGCCCGGCTCGGCCATTCTGGTGGGCGGCGATCCGGGGATCGGCAAATCCACACTGCTCTTGCAAGCGGCTGCGCGCCTGGCGTCTTCGGGCGCCTCCACCGTCTATATTTCCGGCGAGGAAGCGGCCGGTCAGGTCCGCCGGCGCGCGCGCCGGCTGGGCCTGGCTGATTCGCCGGTGCGTCTGGCGGCGGAGACCTCGCTTGAGGTGATCCTGGATGGTCTGCGCAAGGAAAGCCCCGACGTTGCGGTGCTCGATTCGATCCAGACGCTCTGGTCCGATCAGCTGGCCGCCGCTCCGGGCACGGTGGCGCAGGTGCGCGCCTGCGCCCAGGAGCTCGTGCGCTTCGCCAAGAAGCGCAACACGGTGGTGGTGCTGGTCGGCCACGTCACCAAGGACGGCCAGATCGCCGGTCCGCGCGTGGTCGAGCACATGGTCGACGCGGTGCTCTATTTTGAAGGCGAGCGCACCCACCAGTTCCGCATCCTGCGCGCAGTGAAGAATCGCTTCGGCCCGGCTGACGAGATCGGCGTCTTCGAGATGGCCGAATCCGGTCTGCAGGAAGTGTCCAACCCGTCCGCCCTGTTTCTCGATGGCCGCGGCGCCAACACATCCGGCGCCGCCGTCTTTGCCGGCATGGAGGGCACGCGGCCCGTGCTCACCGAAATTCAGGCGCTGGTGGCGCCCGCCGCCTTCGGCACGCCGCGGCGGGCAGTGGTGGGCTGGGACTCAGGACGCCTCGCCATGGTGCTGGCCGTGCTGGAGGCGCGATGCGGCCTTGGCTTTGGCGGCCGCGACGTTTATCTCAACGTCGCGGGCGGACTGAAAATCGCCGAGCCTGCGGCGGATCTGGCGGTGGCGGCAGCCTTGATCTCATCCTTCCTTGACACCCCCCTGCCCGGTGATGGCGTCGTCTTCGGCGAGATTGCACTGTCAGGCGATGTGCGCCCGGTCGGCCGCACCGAAGCCCGCCTGAAGGAAGCCGCCAAGCTGGGCTTCAATCGCGCCCTCGCCCCGCAGGGCGCAGACGGCGCAGGGCTCAGGATCGACAGTGTGGATACCGTGCAGGCGCTGGTGCGCCGGCTCGGCCAGGACCCGGCTTGAGATCAGGGCCAGGAGGATCATGATGGACGCCAGCCTGACCGGATTTGACCTCTTCGCCCTTGTGATCCTGTTTGTATCCGGCGTGATGGCCCTGATGCGCGGCTTTGTCCGCGAGGCGCTGACTGTCACAGCCTTCGTCGCCGCGGCGCTGGCGGCGCTCTGGACGCGGCCTGTTTTCGCCAGCCTTTTGCGCGGCGTGATCAGCTCGGACATTCTGGCCAATCTGATCGTCATGGCGGCGGTGTTTCTGCTGGTCTATCTGGCGGTCAGCTTCGTCACCAGCTCCCTGCAGAAGGGTGTGAAGAGCGGCGAGGACGTCACCGTGATCGACCGCACCGCCGGCTTTATCTTCGGTCTTGCACGCGGTCTCGTGCTTCTGGGGCTGCTGGTGCTGGTGTTCAAAAACACGTTACCCGGCGCCGAACCGGCTTGGCTGGTCCGGTCGCAGGCCTATCCCTTGGCCAACGCCACCGCCCAGCTTCTTCAATCGCTGGCGCCCGAAGGCAGCTGGGCTCGGGACGGCGCTGCTGACGGACCGCGCGACGATGTTGACGAGGACGAGTTGGGGCGTCTTATCGAGCGCACACTCGACGGGAGCCGATGACATGAGCTTTCCCAGTCTGACCTACGACGCCGCCACGGATCGTCCGCGCGAGGAATGCGGCGTGTTCGGGGTGCGCGGCGCAGCGGAAGCGGCGGTCCTGACGGCCTTCGGGCTTCACGCGCTCCAGCATCGCGGCCAGGAGGCCTGCGGCATCACCAGCTATAATGCCGGACGCTTCCACTCAGAGCGCCATCTGGGCCTTGTGGGCGACCATTTCACCGACCCGGCGCGCCTGAAGGCGCTGGCGGGCGACATGGCGATCGGCCATGTGCGCTATTCCACGTCAGGCGGCGCGGTGATGCGCAATGTCCAGCCGCTTTACGCCGATGTGCGCGGCGGCGGCGTGGCGCTGGCCCATAACGGCAATCTGACGAATGCCCGCGCCATCCGTGAAGAACTGGTGGCCGGCGGCGCGATTTTTCAGTCCACCTCGGACACCGAGGTCATCCTTCAGCTTTCCGCCCGGTCCAAGAAGACCAAGGCGGTGGACCGGCTGATCCAGGCGTTGACCCAGATCGAGGGCGCGTTTGCGCTGGTCGGCCTGACCAATGACACTCTGATCGGCGCACGCGACCCGCTGGGCATCCGCCCGCTGGTCATGGGCGAGCTGGACGACGCGGTGATTTTCGCCAGCGAGACCTGCGCGCTGGACATGATCGGCGCGCGCCTGCTGCGCGAGGTGGAGCCCGGCGAAGTGGTCATCGTATCGGACAAGGGCATCGAGTCGCGCCGCTACGCCCCGCGAACGTCCGCGCGGCCCTGCGCGTTCGAATACATTTACTTCGCACGGCCCGATTCGATCATTGACGGGGTGTCGGTTTACGAGGCGCGCAAGCGGATGGGCCGCCGGCTCGCCGAAGAATCGCCTGCGGATATCGATGTGGTGGTGCCGGTGCCGGACTCCGGCATGGCCGCCGCGCTCGGCTTTGCCGAAGCCATCGGCCGCCCGTTTGATCTTGGCATCATCCGCTCTCACTTCGTCGGGAGGACCTTCATCCAGCCCACCCAGGCCAAGCGCGATCTCGGCGTCCGGCGCAAGCACGCCGCCAATCCGTCGGTCCTGAAAGGCAAGCGCGTGCTGCTGATCGACGATTCCATCGTGCGCGGGACGACATCGAAAAAGATCGTGCGCATGGTGCGCGAGGCCGGCGCCACGGAAGTCCATTTCCGCTCGGCCTGCCCGCCGATCACCCATCCCGATTTCTACGGCATCGACATGCCCATGCGTGAGGAGCTGATGGCCGCGAGCCACAATCCCGAACGCATGCGCGCCATGCTCGAATGCGACTCGCTGGGCTTTCTCTCGGTGGAAGGGCTGTACTGGGCGGTGCGCGGCGAAGCGCGCAACCCGGACCGGCCGCAACTGGCCGATCACTATTTCACCGGGGAATACCCGACCCGGCTTGTGGACCGCGACATGGCGCGATCCAACAAGGATGAACAACTCTCGCTTCTGGTGGATGCATGACCCAATCGCGCCCGTTTGAGGGCCGCGTGGCGCTGGTGACCGGCGCATCGCGCGGCATAGGCTATTCTGTGGCTCTGGCGCTGGCGGGCGCAGGCGCGCACGTCATCGCGACGGCGCGCACCCAGGGCGGTCTGGAAGACCTGGACGACGCCATCCGCAAGCAGGGCGGCTCGGCGACGCTGGTCCCGATGGACATGGCCTCGGCGGACGGCATCGAAAAGCTTGCCCAGGCCGTGGAGCAGCGCTGGGGCAAGCTGGATATTCTGGTGGTCAATGCCGGCGTGCTGGGCATGCTCACCCCCACGGCGCAGATCCCGGCCAAGGTCTGGAACGAAGTGCTGGCGGTGAACCTTCTGGCCCCGGCCCGCCTGATTCGCGCGTTCGAAGCGCTGCTGAAAGCCTCTGACGCGGGCCGTGCGGTCTTCACCACTTCGGGCATCGGCAGCCAGCGCTCGCGCGCTTACTGGGCCGCCTATGGCGCGTCCAAGGCCGGGCTGGATGCGCTGGTCAGGAGCTGGGCCATGGAGCTGTCCGGCTCCAGCGTGCGCGCTAATCTCCTCGACCCGGGCAGTGTGCGCACGCGCATGCGCGCCAAGGCCGTGCCGGGCGAAGACCCGCAGAGCCTGCCCCATCCTGACGACATCGCCCCGGCTTTTCTGGCGCTGTGCTCGGTGGATGAAACGCGCACGGGCGAGATTATTCAGGCCAGTCAGGCCGCTTAGCGCGTCCCGTCCCCGCGCCGCTCGCGCCACGGGCGGTCGCGGCGCGCCACGGTCTCTTCAATGACGCGCGCGCGCGTCTCCGGCTCCATCTCCGCCAGCGTCTCCAGAATCACCGCCTCGGAGCGCGCCTCAAACCGGGCGCGCGCATCGCGCGCCTGCGCCGTGGCGGCACGGGCGGCGTCGGGGTCGAACGGCTCGGTCCGCAATGCGGCATAGGCCGCCTCCTGCGCCCGCCAGGCGTCACGTCCGAGCTGTCTTAACTCCGGTCCGGCCGCCTCGAAGCGGGCGCGCACCTGGGCCCGGCTATCATCGGGAAGGGCGCGCATGAAGGCGCGCATGCTAAAGGCGCTGCGCGGGCCGGAGGACCGGTCCTGATGCGTTGCTTCAGGCGCCGGCGCCGCGAACCAGGTGCGCGCGCCGGCGCCGATCAGCACGCCATTGATCAGCACCGAAGCAATCAGCAGCATGATCCAGATATTGAGCCTGCTCATCGCGCGGCCTCCTCCAGCCAGTCGGCCTCATCTTCGGCCAGCACCGCGAACGCGCGCTCAAACAGGACTTCGTCATCGGTTTGGGGCGCCCCGGTGGTCAGCCAGCCGGCGCTGACGCCGACCACCAGCGCCGCAGCCGCCGCCATCGCCGACCAGCGTGGCGCGGCGGCCTGCGAGGCCGGAGCGCTGGCGATCACGGATGCGTACAAGGCCGCGTTTGGCGCCGCGTCGCGGGCCGATTCCAGAAGATCATTCAAAGCCCTGGCTTGCGCCAGCGCTGTGCGGGCCGCCTCGGGATGTGCAGCCATGAAGGCCTGACCCTCGCCGCGTTCGGCGTCCGGCCAGGAGGTCACGTCCGGACCATACAGTCCGGCGAGGTCTTCAAAACGGTCTAGCGTCATCATGCGTCGCCTCCTCGCCCATCGCTGAGCGTGCCGATCATAGCGGCGGCCTCGTTAAAAAGCGCTGTTTTCAAAGTCCGCCGCGCGCGCGCCAGCAGGGATTCCAGCGCCTCTTCGCTCACCTCAAGGATCTGTGCGGCCTCAGCCTGGCTCATATCCTGAAAGTGACGCAATTCCAGTGCGATGCGCTGGCGCTCGGGCAGCGCCGCCACGGCTGCGCGCACCTGGCTGGCGGCCTGATGGGCGCCCAGTGTCTGTTCGGCGTCGGGCGCGGTATCCGGCAAGTCCGGCGCGTCATCGCCCGCCAGCGGCGCTTCGCGGCGTTTGCGCAGGCGGTCATGGCAGGCATTGATGGTGATGCGTCCAATCCAGGTTTCGATCTTGGCCCGCTCGGGATCGTAGCTTGATATCTTGCGCCAGACCTTGACGAACACCTCCTGGGCGGCGTCCTCGGCTTCGCCGGGATCGCGCAGGAGCCGTTGCGCCAAGCCAAAAACCATTGGCAGGCAACGCTTTGTAAGCGCTGCAATCGCCTCGCGATCACCGCGCGCCACGCCGTCGGCCAGCGCCCGGTCGGCAGCCATCTGCGTCCCGCCTGCCCCGGCTTGGGAGCCGGAGCGTCCTGTGATCAGGCGCAGGGCGGGACGCGTCATGACGGCTCCTGGAGGCGTCAGCCTCCGCGGCGATGGCCACGGCCGCGGCGTTCGCCATTGCCGCGGCGCTCGCGCATACGTTCGCGCATCTGTTCGGCGGCGGCGGTGCGTTCTTCAGCCGTCACAACACCATCGCTGTTCGAATCGACCCGGTCAAACAGGGACAGGCTGCGTTCGATGAAGGCGTCGCGGGTCATTTCGCGCGGGCCGGCGGCGTCTTCGCCCTGACGTTCACGCCAGGCCTGGGCGCGGGGGCTGTTGCGCATGCGCTCGATCCGCGCCCGCTCGGCCGGAGAGGCGTCCTCGATGGTCAGGACACCGTCGCCATTGCGGTCGCGGAAATCGAACTCGGAGCCGATAAACGCAATGAAATCAGTGCGTGAAACGTCTGCCTCGGCATCTTCAGCAGCCAGGCCCAGCATGCCGGGGCCGCGGGCGCCGCGGCGGCCTGGTCCCCAGTTTCCGGCCGGGCGTTCGGTGGCGGAGTGGTCGTCAGCGGTGAAGACCGCCGCTTCAACGGCGCCAGCGGCGCCGGCGGCCAAAGCAAAGGCGGCCAACGTGGTCAGGAGCTTGATTTTCATCAGATTTGCCTTTCATGGCGAGGGTCCCAGCCCCCTCATGACAGGTGATACGCAGCGCGCGCGCCCTATCCGTCGCCGCCCGCCGCTATCCACGCGCCTGTGCTGCAGCCTATCCCCCGATGAGGGTACGAAAATGGTCCCGCACGGTACATGAATGGGCCTCCATGAGACGAACCAGCGCCTCCATGGTGTCACACCCCGCCGCGCGCGCCAGACGCCGGGCAAACGGCGCGCTGGCGCCCGCCGGATCGAACCCGCCGCCATGGGCGGCGCGAATGAGCTGGGTCACCGCTGCATAGTCGCCATGGGCGGCGATCAGCGCCTCGGCCTCGGCTTGCGGCAGGGCGCCGGAGGCGGCAAGCGCGGCGAGCGCGGGCGCGGTGCCAGGGTCGGCGCGGCGCCCGGCGATGAGCTGGGCGGTCTGGGCAATGAACTCGATCTCGATCAGGCCGCCCTCGCGCATTTTGAGGTCCCAGGCCGAGCGGGCCGGCTTCTCGCGCAAAAGCCTCGCGCGCATGTCGGCGGCGTCAGCGCGGATCATCTCTGCGGGTACGCTTCGGGCGATGGCGGCCGCCACGGCCTCGTCGAGCTCCGCGCCCAGCCCGCCATCGGCGACGATGCGGGCGCGGGTCAGGGCCATGCGTTCAAACGTCCAGGATTCCTCGCTGGCGTAATAGGCGGCAAAGCGCGACAGGCGCACGGCCAGCGGGCCCTGACTGCCCGACGGGCGCAAGGCCATGTCCACGGGATAGAGATCGCCCTCTTCAGTGGGCGCCGACAGGGCCGAGACCAGGCGCTGGGTGAAGCGGATGAACCAGGTCTCCACCCCCAGCGGCTTGGGGCCGTCAGAGGCCTCCGCGTCGGCTTCGTAGACCAGCATGAGGTCGAGATCGGAATCGGCAGACAATTCGCGCCCGCCGAGCTTGCCGAGGCCCAGCACCGCCCAGCGCCCCGGCGCCGGGCCGTGGCGGCGGGTCATTTCCTGCTGCGCGGCGAGCGCCATGGCGGCGATGGCGGCGTCGGCGAGTGCGGCGAAGGCGGCGCCGGCCTCGGTCGCGCCGGCGCGTTCCAGCAGGAGCTGGGCGCCGATGCGCAGGCGTTCCTCGCGGGCAATCCGCCGCGCGGTGTTGAGCGCGTCTTCAAACGGCAGATCGGCCAGCGTCGCGAAGCGTTTGGCGATCAGGTCTGGCGGATCCTCTCGCAAGGGCCGCACAAAGGTCGGCTCCAGCATCACGTCCAGCAAGGCGGGCCGGCGGGCCAGCAATTCGGCCAGGCGCGGCGCCAGACCCAGAATGACGATCAGCTCGCGCGCCAGATCAGGCTGATTGACCAGCAAGGAGAGGACCTGCACCCCACTGGGCAAGCCTTCAAAGAAAGCCGCGAAGCGCGTCAGTGCGGCGTCGGGATCACCGGTGGCGCCGATGGCGGTCACCAGCCTGGGCGCAAAGCGCGAGAACAGCCGCCGCGCCCGCTCGGTGCGCGCGGCGCGCGCCCGGCCGGCCGCCCAGCCGGACAGGCGCGCCCAGACCTGGTCGGGGTCTTCAAACCCCAGCCTGGTCAGCGTGGCGAGTGTGTCCGGCGTCGGCTCGACGCCGGTGAGCACCAGGCTGCCGGCATCCGTGGCGAGGCTTTCGCCATCCTCGAACTGCGCCGAAAACAGGGCGTGGACCTCCTGCAAGGTGGCGCGGATGCGCGCGTCGAAGGCGGCGAGGTCCGCTTCGCCTGACAGCGCCGCCACGGCGCGCCGCGCCTCGTCAGCCTCGGGCAGGGTCTGGCTCTGGGCGTCCTCGATCATCTGGATGCGGTGCTCGGCGTCGCGCAAAACTGTGTAGGCGCGCGTCAGCGCGTCGGCTTCATCGGCGTCGATCAGCCCCTCGCCCGCCAGCGCCCGCAGCGCATCCAGCGTTCCGGGCGGGCGCAGGACGGGCTTGCGGCCGCCGAACACCAGCTGCAGCACCTGGGCGTAGAACTCGATCTCCCGGATGCCGCCGCGCCCGAGCTTCAGATCATGACCCGCCGCGCGCACTCTGGAGCGCTCGCCCACCGCCTGGATCTGCTTGGCCAGAGAGCGGATATCCTCCACCGCGGCAAAATCCAGCGCCCGGCGCCAGATGAAGGGCTTGAGATCGGTGAGGAACGCATCGGCGCAGGCCCGGTCGCCCGCGCACCAGCGCGCCTTGGCGTAGGCCGCCCGCTCCCAGTTCTGGCCCACCGCCTCAAAGTAGCGCCGCGCCATGTCGGCGCTCACCGCCGGCGGGGTCGATCCCGGATCGGGGCGCAGGCGCAGATCGACGCGGAAGACATAGCCCTGGGCCGTCACCTCCTGCATCAGGAAGGCGAGCTTCTGGGCCAGGCGATTGAAGCTCTTGGGCCGGTCCTTGCCCTCGGGGCCTTGCGCGATCTCCGGCTCCCACGCGATCACAAGGTCCACGTCGGAGGAGAAATTGAGGCTGCGCTGGCCGTGCTTGCCCAGCGTCAGCACGAAATAGCCGGGCACAGGGTTAGCGTCGTCGGCCACGTCAAACCCGGTCAGGCGCGCAGCGGCGGCCAGCGAGGCCTGAACGCTGACATCCGCGAAGTCCGACAGCGCCCGCGTCACCGTCTCCAATGGCCACGCGCCCGCCAGATCGGCCAGCGCCACGGTCAGATGCATGTCCGCCTTGGCCTCGCGAAGCGCGCGGAGCACGTCGGCCTCATCCTCCAGCGCGCCGGCGGCCCGCGCCGCGTCGAGCGCCCGCTCCAGCACGGTTTCCAGCGAGACTTCGCCCAGCGCCTGCAGCGTGGCGGGCCGGCGCGCGGCAGTGCGGGCCAGATAGGGCGCCGCGGCGAACGCGGCGTCCAGAAACGCGCCGCCCCCTTCTCCTTCAGCCTCCCACGCCACAAACGCCTCCGGCGCAATCCGCTCACGCCAGCGCGCCGCGCGCGCGGGATCGATCATGGGCAGGGTGCGGGCGAGCCGGTGCGGCAAAGGGGCGGTCATGGCGCTCAAACTGGCCCGCTCCGGAGGGAACGGCAAGGCAGCAGACGGCACGTCCAAGGGCATTCGTTTGTTCGCCTGACAGGCCAAGGACAGTCATCTCCAAAGGCGCGGCTGGGTTCAGCGCCGGTTCATAGTCCAAACTCAATCTGGTTTACCGCCCTCGGTCCGATGGTCTTTGCAAAGAGGCGCATCGCCATGAATAGCCGCCTATGCCACAGGTTCAGCGCGGGGCTAGATTGACGGGCTGATATTCATTGGGGGGCATTATGATCCTGGGCTCAATCGTGCTGGCGATGAACCTGACGACGGCGCAGCCCGCCATCTCATGCTTCAGCGTGGCGCATCGCTTCTACACGGCAACGCGGGCCGCCGAAATTTGCCGGGATGTCGGAAGTCAATTCTGCTTCAGGCAGGCGTACAATACCTATACGCTCGAACGGTCAGCAGACATATGCCGGAATGTTTATAACGATGTCTGTATGCGCGACAGCTATCGCTACAACACTCTGGAATATTCGGCGCGGATGTGCGCGCACGTCAGCGCGAATGAATGCTATCAGACCCAGCGGCGCTATCATGGCATCCAGAGATCAGCCGAGCTTTGCCGCACGCCATGACGGGCGTCCGGTGATGGTGTTGAGGCGGCGGCCTGGATTTGGAGCCCGTCCTGCGCCCGCCTAACACCCCGGATCGAGCGCCGCGCCCAGCCGGGCCATGAGGCGGCTGACCAGCACCTCGCGGTCGGCGGCGTCGAGCGGCAGGGTGTGCAGCACGTCCGACTGCATCAGGCTGGCCAGGCCATGCAGGCAGGACCAGGTGAACAGGGCGTCGTGGCGGGCCGGATGATCCGCCGACACCGGGACTTCGCGCACATTCAGGGAGGTCAGGCGGGTCTGGAGGATCATGAAGGCGTGGCGGGCCTGCTCCATCATGTCAGGGTGGTCGGCCGGCGCCGGCAGGGGCGCATTGAACATCAGCCGGTATTTCAGCGGGAACTCACGGGCGTAGCTGAGATAGGCCAGACCCATCTCGCCCAGATCCTTCCAGCCGTCGTCATGGCGGGGGCGGGCCTCCAGAAAGGCGGCGAACTCGGCGTAGCAGCGCGCCACCACGGCGGCGAGGATATGGTCGCGGGTGGGAAAATGCTTGTAGGGCGCCTGGTGCGAGACGCCCAGGCGCCGGGCGACCTCGCGCAGGCTCAGCTGCTCGACGCCATCGGCCTCGATGATCTCCAGCGCCGTGTCGACGCACGACTCCTTGATGGTGTCAGGCTTTGCTCGCGTCGCCATTCCTGTGCCGGGTCATGCCTTTCATGATCGTGCTCATGATCCGCCGGCGGGCGAATCGCGGGAGCATCGCCAGACTGTAACCCAGCAGCTTGGCCAGCGCGCCCGGGCGCACCAATCCGGTCCGCCCCAGCGCCGCGAACGCGCCGCATGCGACGGTGACGGGCCGTGCGGCGCCGCCCATCTGCATGCCAGCGCGCGCCGCAAAGCCGGAGTTGACGGGACCGGGCGCCACGGCCAACACGTCGATCCCGCGCGGGCCCAGCTCCAGGCGCAGGCCTTCGGCGAAGACCTGCGCCCAGGCCTTGGTGGCGGCGTAATTGGCAGAGCGCGCCACGCCCTGGAATGCCACGATGGAGCTCATCAGGATGATGCCGCCCTTGCCGCGTTCAATAAAGCGCTTTGAAAACACATGGGTCAGCGCGGCCGAGGCGCGGCAATTGACGTTGATCATGTCCAGCTCGTCTTCGGCGGGGATATCGACGAAATCGCCCGAGGTGCCGTACCCGGCGCAATTGGCCAGAAGGCCGATATCAAGCTCCGCCGTCTGGCCTGTCACGGCGTCCACGGCGTCAGGCCTGGCCAGGTCCGCCACGATCACGCGCGTCTCTACGCCGTAGGTTTGTTTGAGCTGAACGCTGATATCGGCCAGCCGGGCCTCGCTGCGCGCCACAAGCACCACATTGAGGCGCCGGCGCGCGGCCTCGAACGCCATGGCCTCGCCAATGCCCGATGACGCGCCGGTGATCAGGACCCAGGGGCCGTATTTTTTCTGAAAGGCCTTCGCGCCCATGGCGGCATCTCCGAACAGGTTGACAGCGTCAACCCAATATGGGAGCAGGTAGACGCTGTCAACCGATGAGGCGCCCGCGATGACCGAAACCCCAGAAAGTCTTGTTTATGTGTCGATTACGGGCCTGCGCGTGCGCCATCCGCGCCATGACACGCAGTTCTGGGAGCATGCCGTGGCCTCCATGCTCCAGGCCCAGAGTGCGCCGGGCAATCTGCGCGCAGAGGCGCGCACGGTGGATGATGTGCACCATACGCTCAGCGTCTGGGTGAATCGGGAGGCGATGCTGGCCTATCTGCGCAGCGGGCCGCACCTGGAGGCCCTGCGCCTGTTCCGCGAGATCGCGACGGGCAAGGTGCTGGGCCTGCTCACAGAGACCGTCCCCGGCTGGGCCGATGTGCCCCGGCTGTGGCGCGAGCAGGGCCGAGACGTCTGAGCCGGTTCGAGAGGCGCGCTATGGTTAGACAGCGAGCCTAGCCCGGAGCCCTAACCCTCCCCCGGGGGGAAGGTCAGCGCGATGCGCAGGCCGGGGCCCTGGCCGTCTTCGCCGCCCGGGCCGGGGCCGTCATCCAGGGTGAGCTGCGCGCCGTGGACCTCGGCGATGGCCTGGACCAGTGACAGGCCGAGGCCGACGCCCGGCAGGGAGCGGGATTTTTCCAGCCGCACAAAGCGCTCCAGCACCCGCGCGCGATGCTCCATGGGAATGCCCGGGCCGGTGTCCGTGACGGAGATTTCCAGCGCGCCGGCCGCCGTGCGCCGTCCGCGCAGCACCACCGCGCCGCCGCCGGGCGTATATTTGACGGCGTTGTCGAGGATATTGGCGACGGCCTGGGCGATCAGCTCGCGGTCGCCCAGAAGCGTGAGGCCGGGCGGGCAGTCGCAGGCGAACTCCAGCCCCGTCTCCTCGCACACCGGCTCGTAGAGCTCGGCGACGTCGCTGAGCAGGGCGGTGATGTCGAGGGTCTCGAACGCGCGGCGGCGCTCGCCGGCTTGCAGCCGGGCCAGCGACATGACGGCGTTGAAGGTGCGCAACAGCTCGTCCACATCGCTGATGGCGCGCTGGAGCGCGGCCTCGCGCGCTTCCGCGTCATCGGAATCGATCAGCGCGCCTTCGAGGCGCCCGCGCAGGCGCGTCAGCGGCAGGCGCAGATCGTGGGCGATGGAATCGCCCGCCGTGCGCATGCGCTGCATGAGATGCTCCACCCGGTCGAGCATGGCGTTGAAATTGGACGAAAGCTCGTCGAGATCATCGCCAGTGTGATTGCGCGGGGCGCGGGTCTCCAGCCGGCCGGCCTTGATGGCGCGGGCCGCCGCGTTGATGGCGTCCAGGCGCCGGGAGAAGCGGCGGCTGACCACGGCGCCGGAAATGATCCCGAGCCCCAGCGCCAGGGCCGAAGCGAACAGCACGGCGTTGAGGGTGTTGGAGACAAAGCGCGCCTCCTCCTCCACATCCATGCCGACAAAGACGCGGTGGCCGCCGGCCAGCTCGGTGATCTGGCCGCGGGCATTGCGTCCCGCCCCGCCATCGGCTCCGTCGGCGGGTGCGCGGTCATAGACAAAGCGCACGCGCCCTTGCGCATCGGCAGGCGCGGCGGGCAGGCCGGAGATATTGCCCGACAGGCGGCGCTGGTCGGCGTCCAGGAAAAGATAGAGAAACTCCCCGCCGCCCACCGAGCGCTGAACGATATAGCGATTGGCGCCGGCCGCACCCCCGGCGGCGTAGCGCGCCTCGATCTGGGCGACCTCAGCGGTGATCGCGGCATCGGCCCGGTTCATCGAGGCCCCGACGGTGGCGGCATAGACCAGCGCCAGAATCACAAAGCTCGACAAGGCAAACAGCCCCGCTGACAGCAGCGTCAGGCGGAAGGCGGTGGTCCGCAGGAAGGGCGGCAGACGCCAGATGTGTCCTGCAGGCTGGGTCACGCCGCCTCTCTGGCTGGTCTGGGGGCCGGTCAGGGCTGTCTCACGGCTGGAGACGATAGCCTGCCCCGCGCACCGTGTGCAGCATCGCCGTGCCATAGGGCTTGTCGATCTTGGCGCGCAGGCGCGAGATGTGCACGTCGATCACATTGGTCTGGGGGTCGAAATGATAATCCCAGACCTTTTCCAGCAGCATGGTGCGGGTGACCACCTGTCCGGCGTTGCGCATGAGGAATTCCAAGAGGCGGAATTCGCGCGGCTGCAACAAGATCGCCTCGCCGCCCCGCTTCACGGTGCGCGCCAGCAGATCCATTTCCAGATCGCCGACTTCCAGGCGGGTTTTCACCGCGTCGGGATTGCGCCGGCGGGCCAGCGCGTCGACGCGCGCGATCAGCTCGGACGGGGCGTAGGGCTTGACCAGATAATCATCGCCGCCGGCTTTCAGGCCCTCGACCCGGTCATCGACCTCGCCCAGCGCCGACAGGATCAGCACCGGGGTCTTGTCGCCCTCTTCGCGCAGGGCCGAGATCATGGAGAGACCGTCGCGCCGGGGCATCATCCGGTCGACGATAAGCACGTCGAACGTGCCTTCGCGCGCCAGCGCCAGCCCGTCCTCGCCATCATGGGCGGCGTCAGCGACGTGCCCGCACTCGCGCAACATTTTCGCGATATTGCGCGCGACCTCCCGGTCATCTTCAACAATCAGAACCCGCATGGCGGTCTCACATCCCGTGTTAATGCGCCAGCGCGCCCTGACGGGCCGGCGCGGCGGCCCTAGTCCATCGCGTCCAGATCCAGCGCGGCGTAGCGCTGCTGACCGCCCTGCATGGCGACGAACACCAGAAGCGCGGCGCGTCCCCGCGAGCGGGCCTCTTCAGCCGCGGCGCGGAAATCGGCGACGGTGCGCACATCGCGCCCGCCCGCTTCCAGGATCGCATCGCCCGGGCGCAGGCCCTTGCGGGCCGCTTCGGAATCCGCATCCAGATCGGCGACCAGAAGGCCGCGCTGACCCAGCTCCAGCCGGGCGCGGTCCTGTTCGGACGGCGTTTCCAGCGTCATGCCGAAGAAGCGCGGCGCGTCTTCGGGCTGTTCAGGCTGGGCCGGCGTCACGGGACCGCCCGCATCGGCGGGACGCTCGGCCAGACGCACGCGCAATGTGCGCTCGCGGCCGTCACGCAGCACGCCCAGCGTGATCTGCGCGCCTGGTGCAAACGCGCCCACGCGCTGGGTCAGGACGCGTGCGCCCGACACGGCTGCGCCATTGATGGTGGTGACGATGTCGCCGTTCTGCAGCCCGCCTTCTGCGGCCGGGGTTCCGGCCAGCACCTGATTGATCAGCACGCCTTCGAGATCCTCATCGAGGCCCATGGCGTCGCGCAGATCATCGGTGAGGTCAGCCGGCGAGATGCCCAGATAGCCCCGGCGCACTTCGCCGCCCTCGATCAGCTGTTCGATGATGGAGGCGGCGACGTCGGAGGGAATGGCGAAGCCGATGCCCACATTGCCGCCCGTGGGCGAGATGATGGCGGAGTTCACGCCGACCACGCGCCCGTTGAGATCAAAGGCCGGGCCGCCCGAATTGCCGCGATTGATCGGCGCGTCGATCTGCAAAAAGTCGATATAGGCCTGGGCCGGGCTCATCTCGCGTCCGATCGCCGAGACGATACCGGCGGTCGCCGTGCCGCCCAGACCGAAGGGATTGCCCACCGCCACAACCCAGTCGCCGACGCGCACCTCCAGCTCACGCGCCAGCTCAACATGCTGGAAGGGGCGCGAGCCCGGCTCGACGCGCAAGAGCGCCAGATCGGTCAGCTCGTCGCGCCCGACCACTTCGGCGTCGAAGCTGCGGCCGTCGCTCAGGGAGACGCGGATGGAATCGGCGCCTGCGATGACGTGGTTATTGGTGACCAGCAGGCCATCGCCGCTGATAAAGAAGCCTGACCCTTGCGAGCGGCGCGGACGCGGCGCCGCCTGCTGGCCCGGCATGCCGCCAAAGCGCTCGAAGAACTCACGCAGCTGCGGCGGCATTTCGCTCAGGTCCGGCATTTCTTCGCGGCTCACCGCACCTTCGGCCTCGATGGAGACCACGGCCGGGCTGACCCGCTCGATCAGGTCGGCAAAGCTCATGGGCGCGCCATTGGGCGCCGCATAGGTCTGGGCGTGGGCCGGAGCGGCGGTCAGGGAAAGGCCGGGCATGGCGGCGGTCAGGGCGAGACCGGCGGCGGCGGAGACGAGCAAGCGCTGGGTAAAGGTCATTCGGTTGGCGATCCTGTCACTGAGGGCGCGCGGGCGGACCTGCGCGCCGTGTCGGTCATCTAGGCATGATGGAATATGGGTCACCATATTGTTACGGCAACATTACGAATGGGCAATTCGTCAGCTGTATTCCGCCGCCTCGGTTTCGATATGGCTGGTGCGCTCCAGCGTGCGGTGCACCGGGCATTTGCCCGCGATTTCCACCAGCTTGTCGGTCAGATCGCCCGCCCCGCCGTCCACAGAGATGACGCGCCTGAACAGATCGCGCGGCGCGCCCGAGGCGTCTTCCCCGCGCTCATGGCTGACCACAGTGCGGATACGGCCCAGATCATGGCCCTTGCGCTGGGCGTACATGCGCAGCGTCATGGTGGTGCAGGCCGCCAGCGAGGCGCACAGCAGCTGAAACGGATGCGGGCCGCCCTCGAGCCCGCCCATGGCCTCCGGCTCGTCCACGATGAAGGCGTGGGGGCCTGTCGCCGCCCAGCTGTGATAGCCGCCAAGTCCGGTCTCCTCCACCAGCGCTGTCGGCCCCTTGCCCTGCGGCGCCCGGGGCGGCTCGGGCCAAGCGCCCTGCCCTGCATAGCGCAGCGCCCACGCCGCGATGACATCGGCGGCGTGGTGGGCGTCGGCCTCTTTTGAAAGCAGGTGGTCGGCGTGATCGAGGCTGAGGAAGGTCTTGGGATGCCTGGCCGCCAGGAACAGGCGGGTGGCGTTGTCGATGCTCACCGTCTCATCCACCGGCGAATGAGCGATCAGCAAGGCGGCCTTCAGGCCCGCGACGATGCCGTCGAGCTTGTGACCTTCTATATCGTCCAGAAACTGCTGGCGAATCCGGAACGGGCGCCCGGCGAGCGTCACTTCCGCCTCGCCCTCGCGCTCGATCTCGGCGACATGGTCCATGAACTGCTTGCGCACATGAGCGGCGTCAGCGGGCGCGCCGATGGTGGCGACCGCCTTCACGTCGGCCAGGCGCGCCGCCGCCGCGATCACCGCCGCCCCGCCCAGGGAATGTCCGATAAGCAGGCCGGGCGCACCATGCTCTTTCGCCAGCCATTCGGCCGCCTTCACCAGATCGTCGATATTGGAGCTGAAATTGGTGTTGGCGAAATCGCCCTCGGACTGGCCGAGCCCGGTGAAATCAAACCGCAAAACCGCAATGCCGTGACGCGTCAGACGCCTGGAAATGCGCTGGGCGGCGTGAATGTCCTTGGAGCACGAGAAGCAATGGGCGAACAGCGCCCAGGCGCGCGGCGGCCCGGCGGGCCGCTCCAGACGCGCCGCCAGCGTCTCGCCGAGCGCGCCTTCAAAAGTGACCTTGTCCGTGCGCATGCATTGTTTCCCGAGCCGCTACCCCTCAAGGGTGGGGGTGGCGAGGCGCCGGGGCAAGCCCGGCTATGGTCACGGACGCGTGCGGGGCTTGCGCATGGCCGTGAAGAACAGTGCCCCGCCCAGCAAGAGCAGGATCAGCGGCGCAATCCAGAGCGGCGCGGTGCGCGAATCGAATGTGGGGCGCATGAGCACTTCATGACCGAAGCGCTCCACCATCGCCTGACGCAGGTCAGCGTCGGTCTGCCCCACCGCGACCTGTTCGCGGATGAAGCGGCGCATGTCCTGGGCCATGGGCGCGTTGGAATCCATCACCGACTCGCCCGCGCACACCATGCAGCGGACCTCGCGCATCAGCGCCTGGGCCCGCGCCTCCTCTTCGGGCGGCAATCCGCCGGGCGCGGCCTGCAGCGCCAGGGCGAGCATGAGCGCCTTGACGATCATGCCCCCGCCTCCGCCGCGTCCACGGGCGCAGCCGCCGCTGAGGGCTCAGGCGTCTCCCGGCGCACACGCGCCGGAGCGCCGGACATCAGCCGTCCGCTCAGCGCCAGCCCGCCGCCGCTCACCACCAGAAAGGCGCCAAAGCCCAGCATCCAGACCAGCGGGTGATAGGCGGCGCGCAGCTCATAGACCATCGCGCCGTCCTCGCGCAGGCGGGCCTCGCCCACCGACACATAGAGATCGCCGCGCCAGTCGGACCGCAGCCCGACCTCGCGGGTGGTCTGGTCGGCGGCGGGGTAGAAGCGCCGCTCCGGGCTGACGGTGTAGCGGCCATCCACGCGGATGGTGGCGCGGTCGGCCATGTAATTGCGGCCATCGGCCCGGCGCACGCCTTCCAGCGTCAGGGTGCGGCCGGCAATCGACAGGCTTTCGCCCGGCGCCAGCGAGCGATGCAGGTCCGCCGGACGCGAGGCGTCAGCGGCGGCGCCCAGGGCGATAAACCCGACCCCGGCATGGGCCAGCGCCCGGCCCGCTACAGACAGGCGCGCGGCGCGCGCCTTGGCCGCTTTCCAGTGCACGCCCACATCCATGGCTGCGCCGCACAGCGCCCAGGCGCCCACCCCGCCTGCGACCACGGCCAGAACCGGCGCGCCGAACGCGATGAAGGCGATGATTACGCCCGCCACCGGTACCAGCAGCAGGGCGGCACGCATCTGCTTCAGGCCCGGCTTCGCGCCGCCATTGGCCCAGGGCATGAACGCCGCCATCGGCATCAGGGCTGCGGCCATAATGAGCAGGGGCGTGGCCGAGGCGTTGAAGTATGGCGGGCCGACGGAGATCATCGGCCAGCCCATGAGGTCGACAAACAGTGGGTATAGCGTGCCGATCAGCACCACGCCGGCCGTCACCGCAAGCAGGAGATTATTCACGCCGATGAAGGCTTCGCGGCTGGTGGGTTCAAAACCGTCCCCCTCGCCCAGAGAGCCTGCGCGCAGGGCGAACAGCGCGAATCCGGCCACGGCGGAGATGCCCAGCATGCCCAGAATCCAGGCGCCGCGTTCGGGATCGAGGGCAAAGGCGTGCACCGAGGTGAGCACGCCGGAGCGCACCAGGAAGGCGCCCAGAATGGATAGAATGTAGGCGATGAGTGCTAGGAAGACCGTCCAGCCGGGGAACGCGCCGCGCTTTTCCGTGGCGATGGCCGAATGGACCAGCGCAGCGCCCAGCAGCCAGGGCATGAAGCTGGCGTTCTCCACCGGGTCCCAGAACCACCAGCCGCCCCAGCCGAGCTCGTAATACGCCCACCAGGCGCCCAAGGCGATGCCCCCGGTGAGGCTGACCCAGGCGCCCAGCGCCCAGGGGCGCAGCGCGCTGGCGAGCTCACGCCCGCCCGATTTCTGCATCAGTCCGGCGGCGGCAATCGCGAACGCCGCCGACAGCCCGACATAGCCCACATAGAGCATGGGCGGATGGATCGCGAGGAGCGGGTCCTGGAGGATAGGGTTCAGGTCCGCGCCCTGGATCGGCGCCGGCAAAACCCGCTCAAACGGGTTGGACGCAAAGGCCAGGAAGGCGAAGAACAGGGACGACAACAGGCCCTGAAAGCTCACCGAACGCGCGCGCAGGGCCGGATCCTTCGGGCCAATGCGCGCCAGTCCCAGTCCGAACAGAACCAGGATCCAGCACCACAAGAGCATCGAGCCTTCATGTCCGCCCCAGGCGCCGGAAATCTTGTACAGGAGCGGTTTGTCCACATGGGAGTTGGACGCGACATAGGCGATGGAGAAATCCGAGCGCACAAAGCTGATGATCAGGAGCAGGAAGGCGAGCCCCGCGGCGATCACCGCGATCTCGGCGGCCGCCGTGCCCGCCCGCGCCGCGCCCGAGCGTCCGCCCTGGTCGGCGCCGCGCCAGGCCAGCAGCGTCTGGGCCACGCACGCCAGAAACGCCAGCGCGATGAGGAAGCGGCCGATCTCTGCAATCATCGGCCGGTCTCCTGCGCGCTGTCGCCATAGCTGGACGCGGGCGCGTCTTCATCCTGCCAATATCCCGAATCGCGCAAGGCCCGCGCGACTTCGGGCGGCATATAGGTCTCGTCATGCTTGGCCAGCACGCTGGCGGCAGTAAAGCGGGCATCGTCGCCGAACACGCCCTCGGCGACAATCCCCTGCCCTTCGCGGAACAGGTCCGGCAGGGCTCCGGCGAACAGGATGCGGATCTCTGCATTGCCGTCGGTGACGGTGAAATTGGCGCCGCCCGAGGACGGGCGCTCCACCGATCCGGTCACCACCAGACCGCCCACGCGCACGCGCTGGCCGGGCTCGGGCGGATTTTCCGCCACCATGGTCGGCGAGTAGAAGAACACCATCGCATCGCGCATGGCCGTAAAGGCGAGTGTGGCGGCGAGGATGAGCACCGCGCCGGCGGCGGCGGTGATCCAGAGGCGTCTGCGGGCTTTGGTCACGCGTCGGTCTCCTCAAGTCCAAAAGCGGCGCCGAGCGCGCTGATCAGCGCGCGCGCGCCCGGGTCATCGGCGAAGGCGGCCCGGCCACGGGCCAGTGCACTGGCCGCAGCCTGCGGGTCTTCCTGCATCATGCGCGCGCGCGCCAGCGTCATCCAGCCCGACACATCCGCCGGTTCGGATTCAAGCCGGGTTTCGAGGCGGGCGATCATGCTCTCGATCATCGCCTCCACGTCCGGGCGTTCAGCGCCTTCGGTTAGGGCGCCCGGATCGGCGCCGCCCATAGAGGGGCGCGACAACAGATCGGCGGCGCGCGAGGCGATGGCGGCGCGGTACGGGTCGTCCTCGTCCAGCCGCGTGATGATCCCGCCCCAGTAGGACGCGGCTGTGGCGCGGTCATCGGCCTCATAGGCGGCGGCGCCCAGGAAGAAGGCCGGCTCGGGCATGGCGGGGTCATCGGCGTTGGCGGCGGTGAAGGCGCGCACGGCCTCGGGCGTCACATTGCCCTCATTGAGGGTCACGATGGTCTGGCCCAGATCATTGAACAGGCGCGCTTCGGGGCTGACGCGGATGGCTTGTTCAATATGAGCGATGGCTTCCAGCTCGCGCTCGGTCGCCGCCAGAAACCGGCCCAGCAGGCGGCGCGCCTCGATATCGCGCCCGTCGCGACGAACCGCGTCGCGCAGCCATTCTTCCTGCTCAACCGGGCTCAGGGTCTCGGGAGCTGAGGCGCGCAGCGCTTCCATGCGCGGCTGATAGGGCGCGCCCGGCGCCTCGGGCATGCCATTGACCCAGTAAGCGCCAAGCGCGCCCAGCGCCAGGAACGCCCCGGCGCCCACGCCGATCAGGCGCGCGGCGCCGGCTTCCTGCAGGAGGGGCCGGGCGAGCCAGATCGCCGCCGCAGCGCCGATGCCCATGCACACCAGGGTGAAGGCGATCATGTGGCGCTCCATTGATAGCTTACGAGCCGGTTATTCGCCGGCAATTCCTGACGGCTGACGCGCGCAAACCCGCAGCGCCCCGCCAGTGCGTCCACAGCGGCCAGTGCGCGCACGCCCCAGCCGGGATGACGCGCGCGCAGGCTCACATCAAACTCCAGATTGGACGGCGCGGTGGCCTCGCCTTCAAGGAAGGGGCCATAAAGGTGCAGCATCGCGCCGGGCTGAAGGATCGCGGACGCGCCCGCGAACAGGCCTTCGGCTGCCGCCCAGGGAGCGATATGGATCATGTTGGCGCAGAATACAGCATCGGCAATGAGCCCGCTTTGCCAGCCCTCTTGCGTCACGTCGAGATCGAGGGCCGGTCTGATCGCGCCGCCCGCTTCCACGGCCCACCCATCAATGCTGGCGCGCGAGTGCGGGTCGGGGTCGCTGGGCGTCCAGACCAGGTCGGGGCGCGCCTCGACGCAGGCCAGCGCATGCTCGCCCGTGCCGCTGGCGATTTCCAGAACGCGGGCGCCGTCGGGCAACAGGCCAGCCAAAGCCTGCGCAATGACGTCGCGATTGCGCGCCGCGCTGGGCGATGACAGGCGCGCGCCAGCGGCGCCGCGCGCTTCAAGAGCGGTAGGAAGCGATGAGTTCATAACCGACTAGATAGAGCGGACCGGCCCCGCTTTGAAGGAATTTACGCCGCCAGGGCTGCGGCGCCTCGGCGCAGGAGGACGGCGCCCGCCTCGCCCTGCCCCAGCGCCTGCATCAGCCCGGCGATCTGGTGCAGGCGCGCCGCGCCCGCCTCGCGATGGGATTCATCGGGGCTGCGCAGGGCGTCCAGCGCGCCCTGACCGGCATGTTCGAAGGCGTTGGCCAGTTCGGCGATGACTCCATTGTGCGCGCTGCCCACGGCGGCCCGGCCAGCGTCATCACGCGTCAGCGCCAGAAACATGCAGAGCGCCTGCGCCTGCTCCATATCCTCCTCGCGCGGCAGGGCGTAGCGGCGTCGTGTCTTGTCGGCTTCGGGCAGGACGCGGCCCACCGCGCGGCGCGAAGCGTCGTGAATGGCGGTCATCTGCTCGCTGGCGCGGGTGCGCAGATCCATGATGCGCTTGCCCCAGGGCCCGTCCTTGCGGATGCCGATCTCCCGGCTCATGCCCACGGTGATGGCGGCAAACGCGGTGAGCGCCGCAGCGGCGGCGCGCGCTTCGGTCTCGCTGCGCGGCGCAGCGCGGAAGCCCGCCAGATGGTGGGCGGCGTCGCGCAGCAGCACATCGCCGATCAGCGCCATGTCCGTGCGGCCCACCAGAAGATCATCATCGCGATGGGTCAGGCGTTCGAACACGCGCAATATCCGCCAGGGCCGGCTGAAGCGCGCCATGATCAGCAACAGCACCCACGGCCCGGCGTCCGGGTCCGCCGCGGCGGCGGCTTCGTAGCGGTCGCGGATCAGCACGCACTGGGCGTCATCGGGATCATGGATCACCGGGGCCAGTCCGTTCAGCGCCGTGCGCAGCACCGGCGCCAGGCGCAACATGGCGGCGATGTCGCGCGCTTCATCGAAGCGCTCCACACCCAGCCTTGTCTTCAGCCGCTTGAGCGCGCGCGGGTCCTGTTCGGCGTGCTTGAAGGCGTCGAGCATCAGGCGGGCAAACGCGGCGCGGTCGGGGTCGAGCTGTCCGGGCCTGTCAGGCGCCGCCGGGTCGAGGGCAGCGGCCCTTGCGCGCACGGCGATGTCCGGCGCCAGGTCCTCGCCCATCCAGGTCCACAGCGTGCGCAACAGGCCAACCGGCGCCGCCGATACGGCAGGACGATCCGACCCGGGCTCGCCGGACAGGGGCGCGATGGGCGCAAAGAAGCGCTCGCGCGCCAGGTCGTCGGGATCGAACAGGCAATTGCCCAGGAGCCGGCCCAGCGCCGGATCGGCCTGGGCCGCCATGTCGCACAGCCGCCGAGCCATGTCGCCAGGCAGGCTGGCGAGCAGGCCACGCAACTGATCCAATTTCGCCGGCGCCAGCGGCCCCATGCGACACTCCTGTCGATACAACTGAATACGTTTAGCCGCAGAAGGGTTAACAGGTCTTAACCCGCGCTTCCGGCCCCGCCGGGCAGGTCCAACCGGGCGCGCAAGCCGCCCAGTTGCGAGCGGTCCAGCGACAGCGTTCCGCCATAGGCGGCGGCCAGGTCGGTGACGATGGCCAGCCCCAGCCCGGTGCCCGGCGCCTGTTCATCGAGACGCACGCCGCGCGCCAGCGCCTGCTGGCGCTGGTCCTGCGTCAGGCCCGGCCCGTCATCCTCAACAATGATCTCAAGGCGGCCCGCGGGGGCAGGCGCCAGGGTGACGCGCACCTGCCGCTCCGCCCATTTGCAGGCATTGTCCATCAGATTGCCGGCCAGATCCTCAAGGTCCTGGCGCTCGCCGCGAAACACGGCGCCCGGCGCGGCGTCCCAATCAATCTGGACGCCCCGGCGCTCGTAAATGCGCCGCAGCGTGCGGCCCAGATCATTGATCACCGCG
The DNA here is from genome assembly GCA_027627685.1 of Hyphomonadaceae bacterium ML37. Taxonomy (NCBI): domain Bacteria; kingdom Pseudomonadati; phylum Pseudomonadota; class Alphaproteobacteria; order Hyphomonadales; family Hyphomonadaceae; species Hyphomonadaceae bacterium ML37. The sequence goes on along the minus strand of CP091241.1, from coordinate 1,407,922 downwards.
TCCGCGGGCGTGCGCGCCCCGATGGCGCGGGCGTTCGCCGCGGCGCGGGCGCGGCGCAGATGATGCTCGACCTGATCGGTCATGGCGCTCGTCTGGCGCGTCACGAGCTCGGCGAGCGGTCCGGACTGGCCGCGCGCCTCATTGCCCAGCACGGTCAGCGGCGTTTTGAGGGCGTGGGCAAGATTGCCCACATGGGTGCGCGCGCGTTCAACTACCTCACGCGAATGATCAAGAAGCCCGTTCAGTTCTTCGGCCAGAGGTTTGATTTCGCGCGGAAAACTCCCGCTGACCCATTCGGTCTGACCATCGCGTACGGCGGCCACGGCGGCGCCCATGCGCAGGATTGGCCCCAGCGCCCAGCGCACCAGCACCACCACGCCGGCCGCCAGCGCTGCCGCAAATCCCGCCAGCAGGCCGGCCGCCGCCATGGCGAAATCGCGCACGCGCCGGTCGGACGGGCGGCGGTCCTCGGCGGCGGCGAACACCACCGGGCCCTGGGCCTCGATCAGCACGGCGCGCACATGCAGGCGCAAGGGTTCAAGATTGGGTCCGCGGGTCTCGCCGATGATCGTGGCGCCCGGCTGGTCCAGCGCGGCGCGCACCAGCGGTCCGGCGGTGTCGAGGCGTTCATTGGCGAGCGAATCAGATCGCAGGACAGCCGGCTCCGCCTCGATGCCGGGCGTGAAGACCTGCCAGTAACGTCCTGACAGCGCTTGAAAATACCCCGGGTCAAGCGGGCGTTGGTCGAGCTCCAGCCCGCCCCCGGCGGCCGGCTCCACATGCGCCACCATGGAATCCACCACGCCGGCCAGCCGGTCGTCGAGATCGCGCAAGACGGTGGATTGAAACAGCAGAGTCAGCGCGCCCGCGCCGAACACGAGCAAAACCACCGCCCAGCCCAGGGCCGCCAGCACCAGCCGGCGCACCATGGAACCCTGTTCGATAAGGTCCGGTCGCCCGGTCTGGTCGTGTGTTTCGCTCACCCGGTCCTTGCGTCCATGCGGCCCGTGTCTGGATCGACCAGACGATAGCCCAGTCCGCGCACGGTTTCGATCCGGTCATTGCCGATTTTCTTGCGCAGCCGCCCGACAAACACCTCGATCGTATTGGAATCGCGGTCGAAATCCTGATCGTAGATATGCTCCACCAGCTCGGTGCGCGAGATGACGCGCTCCTTGTGGTGCATGAGATAGCTCAGGAGGCGGAATTCATGGCTGGTGAGTTTCACCAGCTGATCGCCCAGAAAGACCCGCGCGCCGCGCGTATCCAGCGTCAGCGTGCCGCTTTCCAGCATGGCGCTGGCGTGACCGGCGGCCCGGCGGGTCAGGGCGCGCAGGCGCGCCAGCAATTCTTCCGGGTGGAAGGGCTTGGTCAGGTAATCATCAGCGCCGGCGTCAAACCCGGCCACCTTCTCGCTCCAGCGGTCGCGGGCGGTCAGGATCAGGACGGGCGTGGTCACACCCGCCTTGCGCCAGCGCTCCAGCACGGACACGCCGTCCATCTTGGGCAGGCCGAGATCGAGCACGATGGCGTCATAGGGCTCGGTCTCGCCCAGATGCCATCCATCCTCGCCATCGGCGGCGGAATCCACTGCATATCCGGCATGCTGCAGCGTATCGGACAGCTGGCGGTTCAGATCGGCGTCGTCTTCCACGATGAGCGCGCGCATGGGCGTAGCTCCTTCCCTGTTAACCGATGACCCGGCCGGTGCGCGCGTCCACGCGCACGTCGCGGCGCTGACCCTCGCGGGTCACAATGCGGATGATGTAAAGCGGCTGCGCCCCGCTTTCGAAGCGGCCGGTGACGTATTGCGAGCCGGGATAGGCGCGCAGCGCCGCATCGATCGCCACACGCATCGGCACGACATCCGCCTGCGCGGACGTCTCATAGACGGCCGGCAGATCGGCGGCGCGCGCGGCTGCGCCCGGCAAAGAACCGGTCGCCGCGATCGCGGCCAGAGCGAGGAGAGAGACGAGGAGCGTTTTCATGCGGCCTGTTCTGACAAGTTGGGGCTGAACGCGCTGTGAACATGCATGAAGAGGGCCATTCATCTGCGCGGTCATGTGCAGCGGTGTCTGCAGGACGCGTATCACCCGCCGCGCCGCCGACGCGGATCATAACCTGCCGGCGGGGTCCACGTCTCCAGAAAGGCTTCCAACGCCGGATCGGCGGGCGGCACGTCGATGATCAGGCGGATGATCTGGTCGCCGCGCTTGCCGTCCGGCCCCGGCGCGCCCTTGCCGCGCAGGCGCAAGAGCGCCCCCGAAGTGGACCCTGCCGGCACGCGCACTTCCACCACGCCGTCCACCGTGGGCGCGCGCACAGCGCCGCCGAGGACCGCTTCCTTCAGGCTGATGGGCAGGTCAACGCGGATGTCGCGCCCCTCGCGCTGGAACATCGCGTGGGGGCGGATGCGCACCGTGATCAGGGCGTCGCCCGCTGGTCCGCCCTGGGGCGACGGCGCGCCCTGCCCGCGCAGGCGCAGCACCTGGCCGTCCTCCACGCCCGCAGGCACGCTGATCTCGATGGCGCGCCCGCCCTGAAAGCTCACGCGCTTCTTGGCGCCCAGCACCGATTCTTCAAAGCTGACATTGATCTCGCCGCGCATGTCCGGACCCGGACCGCCACGCCGCGCGCCGCCGGGGCCTGCGGCCGCCGTGCGGGCGCGCTCGGCGAACAAATCAGAGAACAGGTCGGAAATGTCTTCAAACCGGCCCGAGGGCCCGCGCTGTCCGGGGGGCGCATCGGGGTTGGAGCGGTAGTGGAAGGGCGCGCGCTCGCGGCCCTCGGCATCGATCTCGCCCCGGTCGAACTTGGCGCGGGTCTCGGCGTTGGACAGAAGCTTGAAGGCGCGCGTGACCTCCTTGAAGCGCTCTTCCGATTTGGCGTCATCGGGACGCGCATCCGGGTGCAGCTCCTTGGCCAGCGTGCGATAGGCGCGCCGGATTTCGTCGGCCGAAGCCGATTTGGGCACACCAAGAATCGCATAGGGGTCACGCATCACGGTTCAGCCTGTAGCAGGACTGCACTGTCCTTGCGAGCAGAGTGCACGGCAATTGGGCACGCCGCGCGCGCGCCACAAGGCGGACACGATCACCCCAGCAGCTTGCGGTTCAGGATCTCGTTGACGACCTGGGGATTGGCCTTGCCGCCCGTGGCTTTCATCACCTGACCGACGAACCAGCCCAGCGTCTGCGGCTTGGTTTTCACCTTCTCGGCCTGCTCAGGGTTCGCCGCGATCAGCTCATCCACCACCTTTTCAATCGCGCCGGTGTCGGTGACCTGTTTCAGGCCGCGCGATTCCACGATTGTCTCGGGATCGCCGCCTTCGGCCCAGACGATCTCGAACACGTCCTTGGCGATCTTGCCGGAGATGACGTTGGAGGTGATCAGGCTGACAAGCCCCGCCAGCTGGGCCGGGCTCACCGGGCTTTCGGTGATGCCAAGGCCTTCCTTGTTCAGACGCCCGAACAGCTCGTTATTGACCCAGTTGGCTGACAGCTTGGCGTCCGCGCCCTCGATCACGGCCTCGAAATAATCGGCCCGGTCCTTGTCGGCGGCCAGCACCGAGGCGTCGTATTCGCTCAGGCCCAGCACCTCGACGAAGCGCTTGCGCTTGTCGGCGGGCAGTTCGGGCAGATTGGCCTTGATGTCCGCGATCCACGCCGCGTCCAGCACCAGCGGGGTCAGGTCAGGATCGGGGAAATAGCGGTAGTCATGCGCCTCTTCTTTCGAGCGCATGGAGCGGGTCACGCCGGTATTGGCGTCGAACAGGCGGGTCTGCTGGATGATCTTGCCGCCCTCTTCCAGAATGTCGATCTGGCGGCGCGCCTCATACTCGATGGCCTGCATGATGAAGCGCAGCGAGTTGACGTTCTTGATCTCGCAGCGCGTGCCCAGATGCTTGAAATCCCCGCTGGCGGCGAATTTCTCGTACTGGCCGGGCCTGCACACCGACACGTTCACGTCGGCGCGCATCTGGCCCTTTTCCATGTCGCCGCCGCAGGTGTCGAGATAGCGCAGGATCGTGCGCAGTGTGCGCACATAGGCCGCCGCATCGCCGGGCGAGCGCACATGCGGGCGCGAGACGATCTCCATCAGCGCCACGCCGGAGCGGTTGAGGTCCACATAGGTGGCGGTGGGGTCGAGATCATGGATCGACTTGCCCGCGTCCTGTTCGAGATGCAGGCGCTCGATCCCAACAGTGAAGCGCGAGCCGTCATCGCGCTCGCACTCGATCTCGCCCTCGCCCACGATGGGGTGCGCGAACTGGCTGATCTGATAGCCCTGGGGCAGGTCAGGATAGAAGTAATTCTTCCGGTCAAAGCGCGAAAACGCGTTGATCTGCGCATTCAGGCCCAGCCCCGTGCGCACCGCCTGCTCGACGCAGAATTTGTTGAGGACCGGCAGCATGCCCGGCATGCCCGCATCCACGAGGCTGACCTGCGTATTGGGCTCGGACCCGAACTCGGTGGAGGCGCCGGAGAACAGCTTGGAGCGGCTCTTGACCTGGGCGTGGACCTCCAGGCCCACGACAATCTCCCACTCGCCCGTGGCGCCGGGCAGAACATAGCGATGGTCGTCAGCGTCAAGCGGCATGGCGGCAAGGCTTCCTGATCAGGGGGTGGTGCAGTTGCATCCCTGTTTCGGCCCGCCACGCCCCGCCGTCAAGCGCGCGGTGTGCGACACCCGCCCCCTCACCTTTGCGGCGTGGCAGGGCCGTAGGCGAACCAGTCCAACTGGATGAGGTCCAGCACCAGCACGGCGACGATCACCAGCCATATCCCGGCGGTGATCACCGTGGTCAGCCAAAGCTTGGCGCGGATCTGCGGGTCGACCGGCGCGCCAGGGTCGGAGCCGGGCACGATGTCGCCATCCTCATACTGGCCACGGATCTGGCGCGGCAGCACGGTAAAGAACACCATCCACCAGGCGCACAGAAACACCACCAGGCCCGACACCATCCCGATATTGGGCGAGGCGATGAAGGCCAGCGCGATCCACATCACGGCGGCGGCGATCACCAGAGCCTGGCTGAGGCGCTGACGCGTCATCAATGGCCGCCGCCAGCATAGAGCGCCGGGTCCTGCATCAGCTCGATCAGCACGCCGCCGGTGTCTTTTGGATGGACGAAGATCACCGGCACGCCGTGTGCGCCGATATAGGGCTCGCCCGTGCCCAGCACCGTGGCGCCGCGCATGCGCATGGCGTCGCGGGCGGCGATGATGTCAGGCACTTCAAAACACATATGGTGCTGGCCGCCCTTGGGGTTCTTCTCTAGGAATTTGCGGATCGCGCTCCCCTCGCCCAGTGGCTCGATCAGTTCGATCTGCATGTTGGGCACGCTCACAAACACCACCCGCACGCCCAGATGCGGAAAGTCTTTGGGCGCGGTGGCGTCGGTTGCGCCGTAAAGCTCGGCATAGACACGCGCCGCCGCTTCAACGTCCGGCGTGGCGACGCCCACATGGTTGAGCCGTCCCAGTTTCATCCCCGCCTCCCTCAGCCGGCCATCACGATGGCGTCCACCGCCGGCTTCTTGCCCCAGATGCGCGCGGCCTCGCGGCGCACGGCCTGACGCAGAACTTCCTCCACGGCGGCCTCGTCGCGGCGCTCGCGCTTGCCCATGCGCTTGAAGGCGGCCTCGGCCGCGTCCGCCAGATCGTCCAGCAGCGCATCAAGATCATAGCCTGTGTTGTCCGGCACGCCCATGGCGCGCAGATCGAGCCCGTTCTGAAGCGCGCCGTCGCGCAATATGGCGGCCACGGTGATGTGGCCGGCGACGGACAGCTTGCGGCGCTCGCGCATGGCCTCATGGCCGTCACTGATGATGAAATTGCCATCCACATAGAGCCGCCCCGCCGGCGCCTCGTCGACGATGCGGGCGCCCTGGCGGTCAATGCGGATCACCGCGCCGTTGAACGGCTCCAGAGAATGGGGCACGCCCAGCGTCTTGGCGTAGGCGGCGTGCTCTTTCAAATGGCGCAGCTCGCCATGGACCGGGATGGCCACATTGGGCCGGGCCCAGGCGTACATCTGGGCCAGCTCGTCGCGGCACGGGTGCCCGGAGACGTGGATATGCCGGTCGCGCTCGGTGATGAGATTGACGCCGCGCCCTGCCAGCCGGTTCATCAGCTCGAAAATCCCGCGTTCATTGCCCGGAATGATGCGCGAGGAAAAGATCACGCAGTCGCCCTGGCCCAGCGTCACATTGCGGTGGGCGCCTTCGGCAATGCGCGACAGCGCGGCACGCGGCTCGCCCTGGGACCCGGTGCACAGATAGAGGATTTTGTTGGCGGGGAAGTAGGCCGCCTCCTCCTCGTCGATGAAGTCCTGATACTGAGCCAGCAGCCCCACCGACTTGGCCGCGCCGGTGATGCGGTGCATGGACCGGCCGACGAGGCAGACCCGGCGGCCATTGGCTTCGGCGGCGTGAATGGCGGTGTCCAGGCGCGCCACGTTGGACGCGAAGGCCGCAATGGCGACCTTGCCTTTCTGCTCGCCCACCAGCTTGACCAGATTGTCGCGCACGCCCGCTTCGGAGCCGGATTCGCCCAGCGTGAAGACATTGGTGCTGTCGCACACCATGGCCATCACGCCTTCGCGCCCGACAGCCTCCAGCGCGGAGATGTCGGTGCTGGCGCCGATCACCGGATCGGGATCGATCTTCCAGTCGCCGGTATGCAGGATCAGGCCGGCAGGGGTGCGGATAATCAGCCCGTTGGGTTCGGGGATGGAGTGGGTGAGCGTGACGAGCTGCAAATCAAACGGGCCGATTTCAAAGCGGCTGCTCATGCCGACCACGTGCAGTTCGGCTTCGCCCAGAATGCCATGCTCAGCCAGGCGGTCGCGCATCAGATAGGCGGTGAAGGGCGTGGCGTAGATCGGGCAGCGCAGGCGGCGCCACAAATGGGCGACGGCGCCCATATGGTCCTCGTGGGCGTGAGTGAGCACGATGGCTTTGAGTTGATGGGCGCGCTCTTCGATGAAGCGGATATCGGGCATGATGATGTCGATGCCCGGCGTGGACAGGTCGCCGAAGGTCACGCCGCAATCGACGATGATCCATTCGCGGTCCTCTTCCGGCCCGTAGCCGTAGAGATTGAGATTCATCCCGATCTCGCCCGAGCCGCCCAGCGGCACGAAATACACGGCGTCGCCGGTGTTGGTTTTAGATTGTTTGGTCACTGAGTAACTTTCTCAAGGCGCATTGCGCCGCCACACTTCGAGCAATCCGCGGATGGTCACATCCGGGTCGAAGTGATCAATGGTTTCAGCCGCGCCCTCGAACAATGAGGCGACGCCGCCGGTTGCGATGACCGTCATCTCCTGGCCGAGCTCGGCTTTCAGCCGTCGCACCAGCCCGTCGATGAGGTCGATATATCCCCAGAAGACGCCCGACTGCATGGCGCCCACAGTGTCCTTGCCCAGCACCTGGGGCGGCCGCTCGATGGCGATGCGCGGCAGGCGCGCAGCGGCCTGGTGCAGGGCCTGCATGGACAGATTAATGCCCGGCGAGATGATCCCGCCTTCAAAATTGCCCTCCGCCGAGACCACGTCGAACGTGGTGGCGGTGCCGGAATCCGCGATGATCAGCGCGCCGGGATACTTCACCCGGCAGCCCAGCGCGTTCACCAGCCGGTCCGCGCCGGCGTCCTGGGGCCGTTGGAGGTTCACCCCCACGCCCAGATCGACCCCTGGATCGCCCACCACCACCGGCTCGGTTCCGATATAGCGCCGGGCCAGGTTGCGCAGGTTAAACAGCGATTGAGGCACCACGGTGGAGATGACGCAGGCTTTCAAATCCTTCAGCGCCAGCCCTTGCAGCTGCAGCAGCTGATTGAGCCAGACCGCGTATTCATCTGCGGTGCGGCCCGAATGGGTCGCTGTGCGCCACTGGGCGCGCCAGTCGGTCCCGTCATGAACCGCGAACAGAGTGTTGGTGTTCCCGCAATCAATGGCCAGCAGCATGTCAGGCTCCGTCAGGGCGCGCCGGCGCCGGGGAAGAACACGTCTCCCGCCGAGATAAGCCGTCTCGCCCCATCCTTCAAATCAAGGCGCAGTGACCCGTCTTCGGCCAGGTCTGCAAACACGCCTTCCACCGTCTCGCCATCCAGGCGCGCCGTGCAGCGCTCGCCCAGCCCATGAGCGCGCGACAGCCAGGCCGCACGCAGCGGCGCAAACCCGTCCGCCGCCCAGCGCTGGCGCCAGTGTTCAAACCGCGCGGCGAGCACATCCAGCGCCGCCTCCGGCGCCAGCTGGGCGCCATGGACGGTGAAATCGGTGGCGGGGCGCTCGCTATCATCGGGATGAAGGGCCAGATTGACCCCGATCCCTACGGCCAGCCAGAGCCCGCCAGCCGGATGGGCGCCGCTTTCCAGCAATATGCCCGCTGCCTTACGCCCGCCGATCAGAAGATCATTGGGCCATTTCAACTTCACCAGCGCCGGATCGATCACGCTGGCGGCGAGATCACCCACAGCCAGAGCTGCGGCGAAGGAGAGCTGGGCGGCACGGGCCGGGCCGGATTCCAGCCGGTAAAGCCCGGTGCAGAACAGATTGCCCGATGCGCTGGTCCAGGCCCGTCCGCGCCGGCCGCGCCCGGCGGTCTGGACGCGCGTCATGATCCAGACAGGCCCCGCCTCTCCGGCGAGCGCGCGGCGCTTGGCCTCCTCGTTGGTGGAATCCAGCTGGTCGAAAACCTCGATGCGCAAACCCGGGCCGCTCGCGCTTATGAGGACACGCTGATCGCTGTGGCCAGCACAATGCCCGCCACCGGCACCAGCGCCACCGTGGCCAGCGCGGCCGCCCGGCTGATGAAGGCGACGCCCGCCGGCGCCGGTTCGAACACGCCCACAGGCTCGTCAAACCAGATCACCTTCACCACGCGCAGATAGTACGCAATGGACACGGCCGAGAAGACCAGGCCGATCACCATCAGCCACCACAGCCCCGCCTCGGCGGCGGCGTAGAAGACGAAGAGCTTGCCGAAGAAGCCGACCAGGAAGGGCATGCCGCCGATGGAGAACATCAGCGCCGTCATCGACCAGCCCAGCGAGGGGTGACTTTTGGCCAGACCCTTGAGGTCGTCGACCTGCTCGACCATGCCCTCGGCGCGGCGCATGGACAGGATGACCGCAAACGCGCCCAGCACACCCACCACATAGAGCGTCATGTAGAACAGCACCGCCCACAGGCCCAGCGCGGTCCCGGCGGCCAGGCCCACCAGCGCGTAGCCCATATTGCCGATGGAGGAATACCCCATCAGGCGCTTGATATTGGACTGCATGAGCGCGCCCAGCGCGCCCACGCCCATGGACAGGACAGCCAGTACCACGATGATCTGGCGCCACTCATCGGTCATCGCGGCGAACGGCTCGTAGAGCACGCGCGCGATCAGGATCATGGCCGCGAGCTTGGGCGCAGTGGCGAAGAAAGCGGCCACCGGCGTCGGCGCGCCCTCATACACGTCCGGCGTCCACATGTGGAAGGGCGCGGCGGAGATCTTGAACGCCAGGCCCGAGACCAGGAAGACCAGGCCGAACAGCAAGCCGATCTTGGCGCCGTCTTCGCCCGCCGCCGAGGCGATGGCGTCAAACCCGGTGGCGCCGGCGAAGCCGTAGATCAGCGAGGCGCCGTACAGCAAGAGGCCGGACGACAGCGCGCCCAGCATGAAATATTTCAGGCCCGCTTCCGAGGCGCGCAGCGAATCCCGGTTGAAGGCCGCCAGGATGTACAGCGCCAGCGATTGGAGCTCGATGCCCAGATAGAGCGTGATAAGATCATTGGACGACACCATCACCGACATGCCGGTCACCGCCAGCAGGGCCAGCACCGGGTATTCGAATTTGGCCAGGCGCTCGGTCTCGAGATATTTCGAGGCCAGCACCAGCGCGCCGGCCGAGGCGAGATAGATCACCGTCTTGGCGTAGAGCGTGAAATCATCCAGCTTGAACGCGCCGTGGAAGGCGGTTCCCCCATCCTGTCCCGCCAGCCAGACCGCCGCCCCGGCGCACGCCACCAGCAGCGCGATGGACAGGCGCATGATCAGGCGCGCGGCGGCTTCCTCGCCCTTCCAGAACACGCCCAGCAGCAACAGCGCCATCGCGCCGATGGCGAGCATCAGCTCGGGCGTCAGCAGGCGCAGATCGGTCAGGAGCATCTCGACAGTCATGATCAGCCTTCGGACGGAGCCAGATCCGCCGCCTCCTGGGTCAGCGCGGACTGGTATTGGTCGATGAGCTGGTTCACCGAGGCGCGGGTGACATCGGTGACCGGCGTGGTGAAGAAGCCCAGCCAGATCACCCCGACGCCCAGGACGCCCAGATTGATCCATTCGCGCATATTGAGGTCCTGCGCGGCTTCAAGCTTGGGATTGGTCATCTCGCCGAACGCCACCTTCTTGTAGAGGGTCAGCATGTAGACTGCCGAGAAGATGACCCCCAGCGCCGCGCCGGCCGCCCAGATGGGCGCCACCATGAAGGCGCCGGTCATGGTCATCAGCTCGCCGACAAAGCCCGACGTGCCTGGCAGGCCCACATTGGCCATGGCGAACAGGGCAAAGAAGGCGGCGAACACCGGCATCTTGTGCACCAGCCCGCCATAGAAGGCGATGTCGCGGGTGTGGAAGCGGTCATAGATGACGCCGACGATCAGGAAGAGTGCGCCGGAGATCAGCCCGTGGGAAATCATCTGGAAGATGGCGCCCTGCACCCCGATCTCGTTCATCGAAAATATGCCCAGCGTCACAAAGCCCATATGCGCCACCGACGAGTAGGCGATCAGCTTCTTGATGTCGGTCTGCCGGAACGCGATCAGCGAGGTGTAGACGATGGCGATGATCGACAGCACGAACACCAGGGGCGCAAAGAAGGCGCTGGCGTCGGGGAACATGGGCAGTGAGAAGCGCAGGAAGCCGTAGCCGCCGAGCTTCAGCAAAATGCCCGCCAGGATCACCGAGCCGGCCGTGGGCGCTTGAACGTGCGCATCCGGCAGCCAGGTGTGCACCGGCCACATGGGCATCTTCACCGCAAAGCTGGCGAAGAAGGCCAGCCATAGCCAGGTCTGGATGTCGCGGGCGAACGGATGGGTCAGCAGGACCTCGATATCGGTGGTGCCCGCCGCGATGAACATCATGATCATCGCGCCCAGCATCAGCACCGAGCCGAAGAAGGTGTAGAGGAAGAATTTGAACGCCGCGTAGATGCGCTCGGCCCCGCCCCACACCCCGATGATCAGGAACATCGGGATCAGCGAGCCTTCGAAGAAGATGTAGAACAGCACCAGATCCAGCGCGCAGAACACGCCGGTGATCAGCGTCTGCAGGATCAGGAAGGCGGCCATGTAATCGGCCACGCGCCGCTCGATCTTCCAGCTGGCCAGGATGCAGATCGGCATCAGGAAGGCGGTCAGCAGGACGAACAGCACCGACAATCCGTCCACGCCCATCTTGTAACTGATGCCCACTTCAGTGAGCCAGGGAATGGTCTCGACGAACTGGAAGCCGGCCTGGGCGGTGTCGAACTCCACCACCAGCAGAACCGACAGGGCGAAGACGAACAGGGTGACGAACAGCGCCACGCCGCGCGCATTGCGCTCCAGCAGCGCCTGGTCCTCGGCGCGCATCAGGGCGCGCAGGATCAGGATCGCCACCGCGCCGACGGCGGGCAGGAAGGTGATCGCAGACAGGATAGGAAGCTGGCCGAGCATGATCGTTACACCCCCACCCCGGCGATGAGCCAGAGGCACAGCCCCACGACCCCGATCAGCATCACGAAGGCGTAGTGATACAGATACCCGCTCTGCCAGCTGGCGATGCGCCGCGCGCCGGCCATCACCGTGGCGGCCACGCCATTGGGGCCCAGCCCGTCAATGATACGCTTGTCGCCGCCCTTCCAGAACAGATCGCCCAGCCAGCGCGTGGAGCGCACGAACACGACGTCGTAGATCTCGTCGAAATACCATTTGTTCAGAAGGAAGCTGTGCAGCGGGCCGCGATTGGCCGCGATCTTGCCGGGCAGCTCGGGCTTGAGCATGTAGAAATATACCGCCGCCAGGAAGCCGGTCAGCGTCACCGCCACCGGCGCAACCAGCACCCAGGCCGGCGGATGATGGCCTGTGGCGTCCGGACCGTAATTGCCCTCGGCATAGGGTCCGGGCGGCAGCGAGCCGGCCCAGAAATCCATGGCGCCGCTTTTCACGAAGTCGGACACGAACACGCCGCCCGCGAACACCGCGCCAATGGCCAGCAGGATCAGCGGGATCAGCATGACCCAACCGCTTTCATGGGCGTGCTTGAGTGTTTCAGGATCGCCGCGGTGCTTGCCGTGGAAGGTCATGAAAATCAGGCGCCAGGAATAGAAGGAGGTCAGGCCAGCGGCCAGGATCGCGATCCAAAAGGCCAGGAGGCCGAACGGCACGCCGTCCATGCCCGCCATGAAGGCTTCCTCGATGATCATGTCCTTGGAGAAGAAGCCGGCGAAGCCCAGCCCGACAAAAGGAATGCCCACGCCGGTCAGAGCCAGCGTGCCGATGATCATCAGGATCCAGGTGGCCGGCAGCAGCTTGTAGATGCCGCCCATATTGCGCATGTCCTGCTCGTCATGCAGGCCGTGGATCACCGAGCCGGCGCCCAGGAACAAAAGCGCCTTGAAGAAGGCGTGGGTGAACAGGTGGAACATGGCCGCCGAATAGAGGCCGAGGCCTGCGGCGAAGAACATGTAGCCCAGCTGCGAGCAGGTCGAATACGCGATCACCCGCTTGATGTCGTTCTGCGCGAGGCCCACCGTCGCGGCGAAGATTGCCGTCACCGCGCCGATCACCGTGATGATGGCCGAGGTGGCGTCGGCGAGCTCGTAGATGGGATAAGACCGGCAGACCAGGAACACGCCCGCCGTCACCATGGTGGCGGCGTGGATCAGCGCAGAAACCGGCGTCGGGCCTTCCATCGCGTCGGGCAGCCAGACATGCAGGAAGAACTGCGCCGACTTGCCCATGGCGCCCACGAACAGGAGGAAGGCGATCAGCTCCAGCGCGGCGAAATTCATCCCGAACACGGTCAGCACCGTGTCGGCGTGATCGCCCACGGCGGCGAACACATCGTCAAACTTCAGCGTGCCGAACACCGCGAAGATCGCCGCGATGCCCAGCACCAGTCCGAAATCGCCCACGCGGTTGGTGACAAACGCCTTGATCGCCGCGTCATTGGCCGACTTCTTCTTGTACCAGAAGCCGATCAGCAGATAGGACGCCAGGCCCACGCCCTCCCAGCCAAAGAAGAGCTGGATGAAATTGTCTGCCGTAACCAGCGCCAGCATGGCGAAGGTGAACAGCGACAGATAGGCGAAGAAGCGCGCCCGGTGCGGATCATGGGACATGTAGCCCCACGAATAGACGTGCACCAGCGAGGACACTAACGTGATCACCACCAGCATGACCGCCGACAGCGTGTCGAGGCGGATCGCCCAGGCGATCTCGAACGAGCCCACGGCCATCCAGGTGGCCAGCTCGTAGGTGCGCGCATTGCCGCCCAGCGCCACGTCGACGAACAGCCAGGCCGAGCCCAGCGCCGCGGCGATGGTGGCGCCGGTGGTCACCAGCTGGGCCGCGCGGTCACCGATCTGCCGCTGGAACAATCCGGCGATGATGGCGGCGATGAGGGGGGCGAAGACGACGATAAATGCCATGGCGCGCGTCAGCCCTTCATCATGCTGGCGCCGTCAACCGCGATATCACCGTGATTGCGGAAGAAGACCACGAGGATGGCGAGGCCGACGGCCGCCTCTGCGGCGGCGACGGTGAGGATGAACATGGCGAAGACCTGACCGGCCAGATCGCCCATGTACGACGAGAAGGCCACCAGATTGATGTTGACCGACAAGAGGATAAGCTCGATCGACATCAAAAGGATGATGACGTTCTTGCGGTTGGCGAAAATCCCGAACACCCCGATGGTGAGGATCATCGCCGACAGGGCGAGATAATGGCCAAGCGTAATGTCGATCATCAGCCGATCCCCTCGCCGCTTTTCACATCGATGACGTCCACCGCTTCGGCGCGGGTGCGATTGACCTGGCGATGCATGTCCTGACGCTTGACGCCCTCGCGGTGGCGCAGGGTCAGCACGATGGCGCCCATCATCGCCACCAGCAGGACGAGGCCGGCGAGCTGGAAGAACAGGACGTAGCGGTCATAGATCAGCGCGCCCAGCGCCGCGATATTGTGGGTGTCGTCGGGCGTGGGCGCCTGGAAATATGCGCTGGCGCCGTCCGCATCGACCCAGGCGAAGCCCACCAGCGCCAGCTGCGCGGCCAGCACGATGGCGATCAGCCCGCCCAGCGGCAGATAGCTCGCCGACGCGGCTTTCAGCGTGGCGAAATCGATGTCGAGCATCATCACCACGAACAGGAACAGCACCGCCACCGCGCCGACATAGACGATGAGCAGGATCATCGCGAGGAACTCCGCGCCCAGCAGCACGAACAGCGCGGCGGCGGAAAAGAACGTGACGATCAGGAACAGCACCGCGCGCACAGGATTGCGCGACGTCACCACCATGAAGGCCGAGATCACCCCGGTGGCGGCCAGAATGTAGAATGCGGCGGCTGCCAGCATGGAAAACGCCCCCTTTGGCGTGCGGCGAGGCAGGGGCCTCGCCGGTCGGGATCGTCAGGCGGAGCCGGGCAGATTCGCCGGTCCGGAAATGAGATTGCGCAGCGTCATAACGCTAGCGGTAGCGCGCGTCGAGTTCGAGGTTCCGTGCGATCTCACGTTCCCAACGGTCGCCATTGTCCAGGAGCTTGGCCTTGTCGTAATACAGCTCCTCGCGGGTCTCGGCGGCGAATTCGAAATTCGGCCCCTCCACGATGGCGTCCACCGGGCAGGCCTCGGCGCAGAAGCCGCAATAGATGCATTTGACCATGTCGATGTCGTAGCGCGTGGTGCGCCGCGAGCCGTCCTCGCGCGGTTCGGCTTCGATGGTGATGGCCTGGGCCGGACACACCGCCTCGCACAGCTTGCACGCGATGCAGCGCTCTTCGCCATTGGGATAGCGGCGCAGCGCATGCTGGCCGCGGAAGCGCGGGCTGAGGCGCCCCTTCTCGAAGGGGTAGTTGATGGTCGGCTTCTTGCGGAAGAAATACTTCATGCCGAGGCCGAACGCCCCCCAGAAGTCCAGGAGGGCCGCGCCGCGCAGGGTTTGTGCAATCCGGCTCATGGGTGTCCTAACCAGCGTTCGAGTAAACGACGAACCCGCCCATCACGGCCACGGCCGCGAGCGAGGTGGGCAGGAAGATTTTCCAGCCCAGGCGCATCAGCTGGTCGTAGCGGTAACGCGGGACGAGAGCTTTCACCATGGCGAACATGAAGAAGCAGAGCACCACCTTGATCGCGAACCAGAACACCGGATGGATCCAGGTGAAGGGCGCGATGTCGAAGGGGGCATGCCAGCCGCCCAGGAACAACACCGTCATCAGCGCGCACATCAGCACGATGTTGAGGTATTCCCCGATCATGAACAGCAGGTAGGGCGTGGAGGAATACTCCACCTGATAGCCCGCCACGAGTTCGGATTCCGCTTCCGGCAGGTCAAAGGGCGGCCGATTGGTCTCGGCCAGCGCCGAGATGAAGAAGATCACGAACATCGGGATGGTGATCAGGAAGGCCGGCAGCGGGAGCATGCCCGCCGACAAGACATGCCAGTTCCAGAAGCCCCCGGCCTGGGCATTCACCACGTCTGTGAGGTTCATCGACCCCACCATCAACAACACCGTGACCAGCACAAAGCCGATGGAAACCTCGTAGGACACCATCTGCGCGGCGGACCGCAGCGAGCCGAGGAAGGGATATTTGGAGTTCGACGCCCAGCCGCCGATAATGATCCCGTACACGCCCAGCGACGAGATCGCGAACACGTACAAAATGCCCACATTGAGGTCGGAGATGACCCAGCCGGGCGCCACCGGGATCACCGCCCAGGTCACGAAGGCGTAGACGAAGGTCAGCAGCGGCGCGAGCAGGAACAGCGCCCGGTCGGCGCCCGCCGGCACGATGATTTCCTTCAGCACGAACTTGATGAAGTCGGCGAAGGACTGCAGCAGGCCGAACGCGCCCACCGTGTTGGGACCCTTGCGCATCTGCACCGCCGCCCAGACCTTGCGGTCCATCAAGAGCAGGAAGGCCAGCGAAAGCAGCAGCACGACCACGAAGCCCATGATCTGGCCGATCGACAGGACAGCCCCCCAGAACGGGCCGTGTTCTGTGACAAACTCGTTCATCAGCCCCTACTCCGCCGCCTGCAGCCGGACGCGCGCATCAGCCGCCATGGCCGAACATTCGCCCATGGTTTTCGATGACCGCGCGATGGCGTTGGTCAGGTAATAATCCTTGATCGGGCTGGCGAAAGCCTCGTTCGACACCTCGCCCGCCTCGCCCAGCGTGGTCGGATCGAAATCCGCCGCGCCATCGGCGCCCGGGGCATAGTCGATCTGGCCGAACACCGGATTGGCCTCGATCAGCGCTGCGCGCAGGGCGTTGAGATCGTCATAGGGCAGCGTCTTGCCCAGACGCGCCGACAGCGCGCGGAAGATCGCCCAGTCCTCTTTGGCCTCGCCCTTGGGGAACACCGCGCGCAGCGCCAGCTGGGCGCGCCCCTCGGTGTTCACATAGAGGCCCGGCTTCTCGGTATAGGCCGCGCCCGGCAGGATCAGATCGGCGCGCATGGCGCCCGCATCGCCGTGATGGCCCACATAGATGACGAAGGCCTTGCCCAGCCGGTCCATGTCCAGCTCATCGGCGCCCAGCAGCACCAGCGTATCCATCTCGCCCTTGCCCGCGGCGTCCAGCATGGCGTGCGTATCGCGCCCGCCCTCGCCCGGCAGGAAGCCGAGATCGAGCGCGCCAACACGGCTCGCTGCCGTGTGCAGCACGTTGAAGCCGTTCCAGTCTGCGCTCACTGCGCCCACGGCCTTGGCGAGCGCGCCGGCCGCGCGCAGCACCTGGGCCCCATCAGGCCGCGCCAGCGCGCCCATGCCCAGAATGATCATCGGGCGCTTGGCGTCCTTGAGGGTCTGGATGAAGCCCGAGCGCTTTTTGGCGAGCCCCGCCAGCACATCGGGGCCAGCGCCCAGATGCTCGTAGGGATAGGTCAGGTCGCCCGCCTCGCCGATCACCGCGATCTGGCAGTCGGCATTGAGCCAGCGCTGGCGGATGCGCGCATTGAGCACCGGCGCCTCAAGGCGCGGATTTGCGCCCACGATCAGGATGGCGTCGGCCTGGTCGATCCCGGCGATGGTGGAATTGAACAGGTAGGACTGGCGCGGCGCAGATCCATCGCGCGCGCCGAGCTTCGCCCCGTCCTGGCGGCAGTCGATGGACGCCACGCCGAGCGCGTCGAACAAATCCTTGGCCGCCTTCAGGCCCTCGACCTCATTGAGATCGCCTGCAATGGCGCCGATGCGCGCCGGGTCGCCGGAGAGTTTCTCGGCAGCCATGGCCAGCGCTTCATCCCAGGCAATCGGGACCAGCCGGCCATCCTTGCGCGCATAAGGGCGGTCGAGGCGCTGGCGGCCGAGCCCGTCCCACACAAAGCGGGTCTTGTCGCCGATCCACTCCTCGTTCACGTCGTCATGGATGCGCGGCAGGATGCGCAGCACGCCGCCCGAGCGGCTATCCACGCGGATATTGGCGCCCAGCGCGTCCATCACGTCGATGGTCTCGGTCTTGGTCAGTTCCCAGGGGCGCGCATTGAAGGCGTATGGCTTGGAGGTCAGCGCGCCCACCGGGCACAGATCAATGACATTGCCCGACAGCTCCGACGTCATGGACTGCTCGAGATAGGTGGTGATCTCCATGTCCTCGCCGCGCCCGGTGGCGCCCAGCTCGGGCACCCCCGCAATCTCGGTGGAGAAGCGCACACAGCGCGTGCACTGGATGCAGCGGGTCATGATCGTCTTGATCAGCGGGCCCATATACTTGTCTTCCACCGCGCGCTTGTTTTCCGCATAGCGCGAGCCCGAGCGGCCATAGGCCATGGACTGGTCCTGCAGGTCGCACTCGCCGCCCTGATCGCAGATCGGGCAGTCCAGCGGGTGGTTGATGAGCAGGAACTCCATCACCCCTTCGCGCGCCTTCTTCACCATGGGCGAGAGCGTGCGCATGGCCGGCGGCTCGCCATTGGGCCCGCCGCGCATGTCGCGCACCAGAAACGCGCACGACGCCACCGGCTTGGGCGCGCCCACCAGCTCCACCAGGCACATCCGGCAATTGCCCGCCACCGACAGGCGCTCGTGATAGCAGAAGCGCGGAATCTCCCCGCCCGCCGCCTCGACCGCCTGAAGCAGGTTGTAATCCTGCGGAACGGAGATTTCCTCGCCGTCGATGAGGATGGTGCGAAGGGTGTCAGTCATTGTTTGATCCGGTTCTCTTCAGGGCAGGCCAGTCGATAAAGGCGAGCACCCAGAGCAGTACCAGGTTCGCCACCGGTATGATCGCCAGCAGGCCCAACGCTCCGGGCAGTCCGGTCCGCGAGATGATCCGCCAGCATGGAAATACGACCAGTGCCCCAACGAGGAGCAGTGCAACGATCACCATGCCATCGATAGAAGCGCCCATAATGTTCCCCTACTTCGCCGCCACCGGCACAAACACCGGCTTGCCGGCGCGGTAATTATTGATGCGGTCTTCAATCTCGTGGCGGAAGTGGCGGATCAGGCCCTGGACCGGCCAGGCCGCAGCATCGCCCAGCGCGCAGATCGTGTGGCCTTCCACCTGGCTGGCCACGTCCAGCAGGCCGTCAATCTCGGCCATTTCCGCTTCGCCGCGCGCCATGCGTTCGAGCACGCGCCACATCCAGCCGGTGCCCTCACGGCACGGCGTGCACTGGCCGCAGCTTTCATGCTTGTAGAAATAGCTGATGCGCGCGATGGCCTTCACCACGTCGGTGGAGTTGTCCATGACGATGACCGCCGCCGTGCCCAGGCCCGACTTGTGCTCGCGCAGGGCGTCGAAATCCATCAGCACGTCGTCGCAAATATCCTTGGGCAGAAGCGGCACGGACGAGCCGCCCGGGATAACGGCTTTCAGATTGTCCCAGCCGCCGCGCACGCCGCCGGCATACTGGTCGATCAGGGTGCGCAGCGGGATGCTCATCGCCTCTTCGATATTGCACGGCGCGTTCACATGCCCGGAGATGGAGAAGACCTTGGTGCCGGCATTGCCGTCACGTCCGAAGCCGGAAAACCAGTCGGCGCCCCGGCGCAGAATGGTCGGGACCACGGCGATGGATTCCACATTGTTGACCGTGGTCGGGCAACCATAGAGGCCGGCGCCTGCCGGGAATGGGGGTTTGAGGCGCGGCTGGCCCTTCTTGCCTTCCAGGCTTTCCAGCAGCGCCGTCTCCTCGCCGCAGATATAGGCGCCGGCGCCGTGATGGACGTAGAGCTCGAAATCCCAGCCGTGGATATTGCCCGGGCCGATGAGCTTGGCCTCATAGGCCTCGGCGATGGCCGCCTCCAGGCGCTCGCGCTCCAGCACGTATTCGCCGCGGATATAGATGTAGCAGGCATGGGCCTGCATCGCGAAAGACGCGATGAGGCAGCCCTCGACGAGGTGATGGGGGTCGTTGCGCATCATCTCGCGGTCCTTGCACGTGCCCGGCTCGGACTCGTCGGCATTGACCACCAGATAATGCGGGCGCGCGCCCACGTCTTTGGGCATGAAGGACCATTTCAGACCGGTGGGGAAGCCCGCCCCGCCGCGTCCGCGCAGGCCCGATTTCTTGACCTGATCAATGATCCAGTCGCGGCCCTCTTGAAGAATGTCCGCCGTGCCATTCCAGCATCCGCGCTGGCGCGCCGCCTCCAGGCGCCAGTCATGGCGGCCATAGAGATTGGTGAAGATGCGGTCCTTGTCCTGAAGAAGCATGATCTATTCGTCCTTCTTCGCAGCGGGCTTTTTGGCGGCAGGCTTTTTCGCAGCGGGCTTGGCCGCAGCCGTCTTGGCGCCGGCGAGCTTTCTGGCCGGCTGCTTCTTCGCCGCTGGCGCCTCTGACTCCGCCTTGGCGTCAGCCGCCGTCTGGCGGTCTTTCTGCGGCGCTTGGACTGCCGCCTTGGCGCTGCCGGCTGCACCCGACGCCGGCTTGCTCTTGCGGTCGCCATCGGGTTTGGCCGCCGCGCGGGCAGAGTGCGGCAGCGTGATCGATTTCGCGCGCGAGCCGTCAAACAGGCTGGCGTCCTCGAGCACCTTCACCTTGGCCTTGGTCGGCTCCGAACAGTGACGGCGCGTCACCGGGCCGCTCTCCACCGTTTTGCCAGCGGCCAGATCGTCCAGAATGCCTTCCAGAGCCTCCGGCGTCAGGTCTTCGTAATAATAATCCCCGTCCGCGTTGGAAATCTGAACCATGGGCGCATTGGTGCAGGCGCCCAGACACTCCACCTCTTCCCAGGAAAACTTCCCGTCGGCGGACAGGTGGCCCCGGCCCTTGGGACCGATGCGCTTTTCGCACACGGCTTTCAGCCCGTCCGCCCCGCGCAGCCAGCACGGCGTGGTGCCGCACACCTGGATCAGGTGCTGGCCCACGGGCTCCAAATTGAACATGGTGTAGAAGGTCGCGACCTCATAAACGCGGATATAGGGCATGGCGCAGCGCGCCGCGATCTCGCGCATGGCGGGCTCTGACACCCAGCCATCCTGCTTCTGGGCGATCCAAAGGAGCGGGATCACCGCCGAGGCTTTGCGCTCTTCAGGGTATTTCTTCATCCAGAACGCGATCTTGGCTTCGCTGTCTTCGTTGAAGGCAAAGCTCTCGGGCTGGATTTTGGCCAGGCGGCGCACGCTCATCGGGGCGACCCTTCCTTGATGAAGTCCACGCGCGCGATCAGGCCGCCGCGCACGGTGTAAATGACGACAAGATCGACGGGCGCGCTCTTGCCCGGTCCGTCCAGCCAGACGCGCTCGTGATCGATGACGCGCTCGCCAATGACGGCGCGGTGCACCGCAATGGCGTGCAGGCCCTCGCTCTTGAAGCGCTCCACATAGCGGGCGCGGAACGCATCACGGCCCTGAACCACCAGCACGCCGGGGAAGTCATAGACCTCCACATCCGGCGCAAAGCAGGCGGCGAAGGCGTCCAGATCGCGCGCGTTATACGCGGCCAGCTGACGCTCGGCCAGAACAGCCGGGCTCAGCGCAGCCTGAGCGAGGGCGTGGGCGGCGAGCATCAATTGTCACCCCCGCTGAACACGGCGGCGAGCTCATCCTTGAGGACGACCAGGCGCACCGCGCCTTGGGCCGCGCACCAGGCGTGGCCCAGCGCGATGGCGCCGCGCACGCCCCCGATCGTATCGTCATGGCTGAAGTCCTGACGGCCCAGCGGCGCCGAAATCGCATTGCGCATGACGCCGGACTCATCACGGCGCAGCGTGTGCCGGTACAGCTCCGCATCGACGGCCAGATCATCGGCGGCGCCCAGCGCCATCACGGTGCAGGTCCGGCACAGCGTTTCGCCTTCAACCTCGCCTTCACCCTCACGGCAATCCATCGGGAAATTGGCCACATAATGCGGGCGCTCGAGCGGCGGGAAGGCGTTGAGCACAGCGTCATGCTCATGGGCGCGCTCTTCGCTCGCCCCGGTGCAGGCGGCAAGCGCCAGAAGGCCGGACAGGATGAGAAAACGGCGCATCACCGGTCAATCTCCCCGAACACGATGTCCAGAGAGCCCAGGATCGCCGACACGTCAGCCAGCATGTGACCCTTGTTGAGGTGATCCATAGCGGCCAGGTGGGCAAAGCCGGGCGCGCGGATCTTCACCCGGTAGGGCTTGTTGGTGCCATCGGCGATCAGATAGACGCCGAACTCGCCCTTGGGCGCCTCAACGGCGGCGTAGCAATGGCCCTCGGGCACATGGACGCCTTCGGTGTAGAGCTTGAAGTGATGGATCAGCGCTTCCATGGAGCGCTTCATCTCGGCCCGGCGCGGCGGCGCGAACTTGGTGTCAGTGGGCAGCACCTCGCCCTGGTTCTCCGGTTTGGAGAGCCATTCGCAGCACTGGCGCATGATCTTGGTCGACTCATACATCTCCTCCACGC
This sequence comes from Hyphomonadaceae bacterium ML37, assembly GCA_027627685.1. Lineage (NCBI taxonomy): Bacteria > Pseudomonadati > Pseudomonadota > Alphaproteobacteria > Hyphomonadales > Hyphomonadaceae > Hyphomonadaceae bacterium ML37. The sequence goes on along the minus strand of CP091241.1, from coordinate 1,385,840 downwards.
GGCAGAGATACCGGTCGTAATTGTCGCCGTTCTTGCCCACGGGAATTTTGAAGTCGAGCTCGTCATAGACCTCATAGGGCTGGGCGCGGCGCAGATCCCACGCCATGCCTGAGCCGCGCACCATGACGCCGGAAAAGCCCCAGGCCAGCGCATCGTCTTTGGACACCACGCCGATATCGACATTGCGCGCCTTGAAGATGCGGTTATCGGTCAGCAGGGTCTCAATATCAGCCAGCGCCTGGGGGAAGGCGTCACACCAGGTCAGAATGTCGTCGATCAGCGCTTGGGGCAGGTCCTGATGCACGCCGCCCGGACGGAAGTAATGAGCGTGCAGGCGCGCGCCGGACGCGCGCTCGTAAAAGCCCATCAGCTTCTCGCGCTCTTCAAACCCCCACAGCGGCGGAGTGAGCGCGCCCACGTCCAGCGCCTGGGTGGTGATGTTGAGCAAATGGTTGAGGATGCGGCCGATTTCGCAATACAGCACCCGCACGTAGGAGCCGCGCTTGGGGACCGGAATATCCGCCAGCTTCTCGATGGCCAGGCAGAAGGCATGCTCCTGGTTCATCGGGGCGACGTAATCGAGCCGGTCAAAATAGCCGATGCCCTGAAGATAAGTCTTGTGCTCCAGCAGCTTCTCGGTGCCGCGATGAAGCAGGCCGATATGGGGATCGACGCGCTCGACCACCTCGCCATTGAGCTCCAGCACCAGGCGCAGCACGCCGTGGGCCGCCGGGTGAACGGGCCCGAAATTGATGGTGAAATTGCGGATGTCCGTTTCAGCCATCCGACATCTCCCCGGCAGCCTGGCCGTCCGCCTCGATCACGCTGCGGTCGGCGCGGCATTGCGCAAGCGCGCCGCCCACCCGCGCCTGCACGGCGCCGAGACCCTGGGACATGATGAGCTGGGCGCTGGTGAGCGCCGCGTCCGCCACGGCCAGATTGCGCAGGTCTGTGGCGCGCTGGGGCGTGTCGGCGAACAAGGCGAGGCGCGCATCCCAGAAGTCCAGATCACCCGTCAAGGATTCCAGGCTCTCTTCGGGCGCCAGCGTAGCGATGTTGCGGCCGCCACGATCGGTCAGAAACGCGAACTGACCGGCGCAGCCTTGTGCGTGCGCGATGTCATACACAGGCTCTTCAGCACCCTGCACGGCGACAAGCGCCAGCATCGAGATGACGACGTCAATCATGATTTTGCCCCGGCTTTTTCATCGCCGGGCAGGACGTATTGCGCGCCTTCCCAGGGCGAGAGGAAATCGAAATCGCGGTATTCCTGGACGAGCGAGACCGGCTCGGACACCACCCGCTTCTGCTCCTCGTCATATACGACCTGAGTGAAGCCGGTCAGCGGGAAGTCCTTGCGCAGCGGATGGCCGTGGAAGCCGTAATCAGTGAGGATGCGGCGCAAGTCGGGATGGTTGTTGAACAACACGCCATACATGTCGAACGCCTCGCGCTCGAACCAGTTGGCGGCGGGGAAGATGGCCACCAGCGAATCCACCGGCGTATCCTCGTCCGTGGTCAGCACCACGCGCACCCGGTGGTTATGGTGCATCGAGAGTAGGTGATAGACCACGTCGAACCGGTCGGCGCGCGCCGGCCAGTCCACGCCGCAGATATCGACCAGCGTGGTGAAGCGGCACGTCGCGTCATCGCGCAGGAAGCGCATCACCTTGGCGACGCGGTCGCGGTGAATGCTGACGGTCAGTTCGCCGCACGCGATCTCCCAGCCGCGCACATGCTCCTCGAGCGCCGCCTCGATATGCTCGGCCAGTTCGTTCAGCGTCTCGGTCGTGCTCACCACACCCTCGTTCAGGCCGGGCCGCGTGCCGGTCTCAAGCGCCTAGCGCTCGATCGACCCTTCGCGGCGGATTTTCTTCTGCAGTTGCAGGATGCCGTACACCAGCGCCTCGGCGGTGGGCGGGCAGCCGGGCACATAGATGTCCACCGGTACAATCCGGTCACATCCGCGCACCACGGAATACGAATAATGGTAGTACCCGCCGCCGTTTGCACACGATCCCATGGAGATGACGTAGCGCGGCTCGGGCATCTGGTCGTAGACCTTGCGCAGGGCCGGGGCCATCTTGTTGGTGAGCGTGCCCGCCACGATCATCACGTCGGACTGGCGCGGAGATCCGCGCGGCGCGGCGCCCAGGCGCTCGATGTCGTAGCGCGGCATGGACGCCTGCATCATCTCCACCGCGCAGCACGCCAGCCCGAACGTCATCCACATCAACGAGCCGGTGCGCGCCCAGGTGATCAGATCATCCGCGGCCGCGACGATGAAGCCCTTGTCGGCCAGCTGGTCGCTGACGCCGTCAAAGAACGGGTCGTGCTTCTGAGGGTCATAGCCGGGGGTCGCGGCGCGCGCGCCGGCTCCGGCCGGGGTGATGATCTGCGACATGGCCCTACTCCCAGTCCAGGGCGCCCTTGCGCCACTCGTACAGGAACCCGACCGTCAGGACGCCCAGGAACGCGATCATTGACCAGAACGCGAATATGTTCCCCTCGAACACCGGGAAGATCCACGGGAACAGGAAGGCCACCTCCAGATCGAAGATGATGAACAGAATGGCCACCAAATAGAATCGCACGTCGAATTTCATGCGCGCATCGTCGAATGCGTTGAAGCCGCATTCATAGGTCGACACCTTTTCCGGGTCGGGATCCGACGGCGCCAATACGAAGGCGGCCAGAATGAACGCGATGCCGAGCGCGGCCGCGATCCCTGTGAAAATAGCGATGGGCAGGTATTCCAAGAGCAGCGCGTTCATCCGCGACGCATCCCTTGCAGCGAAGGTTATGATCCGGGTTCCGGCCCGGCGCGCCAGCCCGGTCTCGATCGCGGCGGAAGCTAGTGCGGTGCGCCATGGGCCGCAAGACGAAACCACCGCTACGCACGGGTCATAACGCCGCTGAAACCGGCTTTATTTGCAAACGCCTCGCATCTGCAAACTTTTGGCTGTCCGTAAATTCACTTCTGCGACGGACCGCACCATGATAGCGCGTCTAACAGGGACGGCGTCCAGTCTGACGCCCCGATAATCTTGGAGAACGCGCGTGACACGCAAGCTTCTGGCGCTGGCCGCAATCGCGGTCCTCGCCGCGATCGCGGCATGGTTTGTGTTCCTGCGCGATTCCGGCGCGGATGCCGGCGGATTGCAGGTGGAGACCGCCGCGCTCGAGGAGCGCGACCTGTCGCGCGTGGTCTCGTCATCGGGCCGCATTGCACCACTTGTCACCGTGGAGGTCGGCTCCCAGCTGTCGGGCCAGATCGAAGCGCTGAACGTCGATTTCAACGACGAAGTCACAGCCGGCCAGGAACTCGCCCGCCTCGATCCGCAAACCTACGCGACGCGCGTGCGTGAAGCCGAAGCCAGCCTGGAAGTCGCCCGCGCTCAGGTCACGGTGTCTCAAGCCAATGTCCAGCGCGCCCGCGCCGAACTGACCGCCGCCGAGCGCGCTTTTGACCGCGCCGTGTCCTTGCGCGAGCGCGGCACGTTCTCCGAAGCCCAGTACGACAATGTCGAAACTACATTCCGCAGCGCGCAGGCCGGGGTGCTGGTCGCAGAGGCCAATCTGCGCAATGCACGCGCCGGGCTGCAGCAGCGCGAAGCCAGCCTGGAGAGCGCCGGGGTGGATCTGGAGCGGACCTTCATCCGCTCGCCCATCGATGGCGTGGTGATCGACCGCCGCATCGATGTCGGCCAGACCGTGGCCGCCAGCCTGAACGCGCCCATCCTCTTCCTGATCGCCCAGGATCTGTCGCGCGTGCAGATCGAGGCGCAGATCGACGAGGCCGATATCGGCGATATCACCAATGGCCAGACCGTGACCTTCGACGTCGACGCCTTCCCCGGCGTGCAGTTTGACGGCGTGGTGACGCAAGTCCGCCTGGCGGCGCTCGAAGAGCAGAATGTGGTCACCTACACCGTGGTGATCGAAGCCGATAACCCCCGCCAGCGCCTGCTGCCCGGGATGACCGCCAACGTCTCTATCGTCACCGGGACGGTCAGCGACGCCCTCGCCGCCCCCAACGCCGCCTTGCGCTTCACCCCGCGCGGGGCGGCCGAAGCTCTGGTGTCAGAGACGGCTGCAGCAGGTCCGGCCGGACGCGGCGCTGGCGGCGGCCGCGCGGGCGCGGGTGGCGGTGGCGGCCAGATGCTTGACCAGCTCGCTGAAGAGCTGGAACTCACCGACGAGCAGCGACGCGATGTCCAGCGCGTGATGCAGGAGGCGTTCGCCCGCATGCGCGCCCAGGCGCAGGCCCAGGGCGCAGGCGGCGGCGCGCCGGGCGGCGGCGCGGCGGCATTCCAGGCGCAGATGCGCTCGGCGCTGGCCCAGGTGCTGACGAGCGAACAGATGGCGCGCTATGACGCCCTGATCGCCGAGCGCGCCAATCGCCGTCAGGACGTGCGCCGCGGCACGCTGTGGGTCCAGACCGCCGATGGCCGTCTGGAAGCCCGCCAGGTGGGTCTGGGCCTGTCGGACGGTCAGTTCACGCAGGTTCTGGGCGGCGAGCTGGGCGAAGGCGAGCAAGTGGTCGTGCGCGTCCGTGAGGCGGGCTAGATGAGCGCACCGCTGATCCGCGCCCGCGGCCTGACCCGCGTCTACAAGCTGGGCGGCGGCGATGTGCACGCCCTGCGCGGGGTCGATCTCGATATCGAGCGCGGCGAGTATTGCGCGATCATGGGCGCGTCAGGCTCGGGCAAATCGACCTTCATGAACCTTCTGGGCGCGCTGGATCGTCCCAGCGGCGGGTCGTTGATCATTGATGGCGAGCCCCTGCAGGACAAGCGCCCGGACGAGCTGGCGCAGTTTCGCAACCGCGCCGTGGGTTTTGTGTTCCAGCAGTTCAATCTTCTGCCGCGCACCACCGCCCTCGATAATGTGGCCCTGCCCCTGCTCTATCGCGGCTGGAGCATGCGCAAGCGGCGCGAGCGGGCTGAGGAGTGCCTGCGCATGGTGGGGCTGGCCGAGCGCATGGATCACCACCCTTCCCAGCTGTCGGGCGGTCAGCAGCAGCGCGTGGCTATTGCCCGGGCGCTGGCGGGAAAGCCCGCCATATTGCTCGCCGATGAACCGACCGGCGCCCTCGACAGCCAGACGTCGGACGATGTGATGGACATTTTCGATCGGCTGAACGCCGACGGGATCACACTGATCATCGTGACCCACGAGGCCGATGTGGGCGCGCGGGCGCGCCGGCGCATCAGTTTCCGGGACGGGCTGATCGTGGAGGACGTGACATGAGCCTTCTCGCCGCTGTTCTGGTCGCGCTGACCGCGCTTCGGGTCAATGCGCTGCGCTCCTTCCTGGCGATCCTGGGCGTGATTTTCGGCGTGGCCGCCGTGATCACCACCGTCTCGCTGGCGCAGGGCGCGCGCGACGCTGTGGAGACGCGCATCGCCTCACTGGGCGCCAACACGCTGAGCATCACCGCGGGTTCGCGCTCGCGCGGCGGGCGCCAGGGCGGCGCCGGGTCCGGCACGCCCTTCTCGGACGCCGACGTCAATGCGCTGCGCACCGAGCTCGACTTCATCACCGCTGCCTCCGGCCTCGTTCAGGCCAACGTGACAGCGGTAGTGGACGGCCTGAACTGGCCCACCCAGATGATCGGCTCCAACGCCGACTATCTGGAGGTGCGCGACTGGACTTTGGCCGAGGGACGCATGTTCAACGAGCCCGAATCCCAGCGCGCCTCGCGCCTGGTGGTGATCGGCCAGACCACGGCGCGCGAGTTGTTTCCGTCCGGCGGCGCGCTGGGCGCGGCGGTGCGGATCAACAGCCAGCCGTTTGAAGTCATCGGCGTGCTGAGCGATCTGGGCGCGGGCGCCTTCGGGCAGGACCAGAATGACGTGATGCTGGCGCCGGTCAGCACCGTGCGCTCGCGCGTCACCGGCTTCTCGCGCGCCGGAGTGCGCGATCCGGTCCAACAGGTCTGGATCAAGGTGGCGCCGGGCGTGGACATGGCCACGGCGACGCTGGAACTGGAAGATTATCTGCGGGTGCGCCGCAATGTGGCGCCCGGCGCGGAAGACAATTTCTCGATCCGCAATTTCGCCGACCTGATCCGCGCCTTCAACGAAACCCAGCGCGTACTGGGCCTTTTGCTGGCGTCCGCAGGGATCATCACGCTCCTGGTGGGCGGGATCGGCATCATGAATGTGATGCTGGTCTCGGTGACCGAGCGCACGCGCGAAATCGGGCTGCGTCTGGCGGTCGGGGCCCGGCGGCGCGATATCCGCAACCAGTTCCTGATCGAATCGGTGGTGCTGTGTTCGGCCGGCGGCGTGATCGGGCTCGGCGTGGGCGTTGCGGTGGCCAGCGCGATACAATCTTTCGGCCCCGCGCTGGGCCTGACCGGGCTGGCGGTATCGGTGGACCCGTCCATCGCCGTCATCGCCATCGGCGCTGCGGCGGCGGTGGGCATCCTGTTCGGCTTCTACCCGGCCATGCGCGCCAGCCGCCTCGATCCCATCGAGGCGCTGCGCCACGAATAGGCCGGGAAAGAACCGCTAGCGCCGCGATGCGGCGGTGATGATCCGCCACACGATCCAGATCGGCACCACGATCACGGCGCCCAGCGCCAGATAGCGCAAGGCCCAGCCCAGCGTGGACCCGATGGAGTCAAAGAAGGTCGACCAGGCCCGGCCCACGGCGCCGAAGAAATCGACCCACAGCTCGGCCGGATCGACATTGAAGGCGGCCAGGATCAGACCCACCACCACGCACAGCACGACCAGCAGGACGATGTCGCTGGGTTTCACGGCGGCAAGGCGCTGCCAGAAGCTGCGCGATCGGCGCGGCGGCGGGGCGGCGTCCGGGGTCTGGTTCATGCGTCGCTCTCCTTGAATTGAGCTGGCGTCACCGATGCCAGCCGAATGCGGCGCAATCGCGGCGCGCCTCAGGTTTCCGAGCGCGGTTTGCGCGGCTGTTTGGGGCCCGAAGGCTTGCGCCCGGCGGCGGGAGCGCCTGTCGATTTACCTTTGTCAGCGGCGTTTTTGGCCGTAGCGCCGGTCTTGGCGGCGGCCGCCGCGCGCGGCTTGCGGGCGGTTTTGGCGGCAGCCGGCTCGGGCGCCGGCACGGGCGCGGGAACCGCCTCTTCCACCACTGCCTGTGTCAGGGCGGCGGCGGCGCTGACCGCCCGGGCGGCGGTCGCGACTACCGCCTTGCTGTGAGCTGTTGATGGCTTGGCGGGTGCGATATCAGCTTTGTCTAACGTGACCTGATGAGGGAAAGGAATTGAGATGCCCGCCGCGTCGAAGGCCAGTTTGATGCGCCGGTTGGCGTCGAAGTGGACATCCCAGTAGTCGCCCGCATTCACCCAGGCCCGCGCGAAGAAGTCGATGGAGGAATCGGCGAAATTGCCCAGCTCCACAAACACCGCCGGATCCGTGTGGATGCGCGCGTCCGCCTCCAGCACCTGGCGGATCACCTCGCGGGCCAACTCAAGATCCGTGTCGTAATCGACCGAGAAGGTGAAATCGACGCGCCGCGTGGGATAGCTGGAAAAATTGATGATGATATTGCCCCAGGCCTGGCCATTGGGAACGATGATCTGCTTATTGTCCGGCGTGCTGAGCTCGGTGAGGAACAGGTTGATATCCTTCACCGTCCCTGCCGTGCCGGAGATATCGACGAAATCACCGACCCTGTAAGGGCGGAAGAATACGATCATCACACCGGCCGCCACGTTGGCCAAGGTGCCCTGCAGGGCCAGGCCGATCGCCAGCGTCATGGCGCCCAGCGCCGCCACCAGCGATGTGGTCTCCACCCCGAACCGGGTGAGCACAGCGATGATGACCACCGCCATGATCACGTATTTCACAATGGACGAGAAAAACACCGCCAGCGTGCTGTCGATGCGTGGATGGGCGATACCCCAGGCGCGCACGCGCTTTGAAATGAAGCCGGCCGCATAAAGTCCGATGACCAGAATTGCGGCGGCCATCAGCACGCTGGTCAGCGCCTGCATGCCTGTCACGGCAAGCCAGTCCAGAAGTTGCGTCACCTCTGCATTCATCGCGGCAGTGTCCATGTGTCTCCCCTTGTAAGCCCGTGTGCTTAAATATTGCGGCGCCGCCTTTAGCAGGCCGCGCCGGCAATGCGAAGCGCGAAGTTTCGTGATTTACCGGAAAGGCGGCTCGTCGAAGCTTCTCAGCTTGCGCGAGTGCAGCGCGGCGGAGCCCTCGCGCTTGAGAATCTCGATGGCTTCGATGCCGGCGGCCAGGTGTTCAGAGACCGAGCGCTGGTAGAACCGGTTGGCGGCGCCGGGCAGTTTCAGCTCGCCATGCAGCGGTTTGTCCGACACGCACAGCAGCGTCCCGTAGGGCACGCGAAGGCGGAAGCCGTTGGCGGCGATGGTGGCGCTTTCCATGTCCACAGCGATGGAGCGCGACTGGTTGATGCGCCGCGCTTCCTGATAATAGCGCAGCTCCCAGTTCCGGTCGGCATAGGTCACCACCGTGCCGGTGCGCAGGCGGCGCTTGAGCGCCTCGCCCTTGTCGCCGCTCACCGTCTCCACCGCCTTGTGCAGGGCGACCTGAATCTCGGCGATGGGCGGGATGGGAATCTCCACCGGCAGGTCGCGGTCCAGCACGCTGTCATAGCGCAAGTAGGCGTGGGCCAGCACGTAATCGCCCAGGCGCTGGGAATGGCGCAGGCCCCCGCAATGGCCGACCATCAGCCAGCATTCGGGGCGCAGCACGGCCAGATGATCGGTGATGTTCTTGGCGTTGGACGGACCGACGCCGATATTGACCAGGGTGATGCCGCGCCCGTTCGGCGCCATCAGATGATAGGCCGGCATCTGGAAGCGCTGCCAGTGCGCGCTCATCACCTCGCCCAGCGCGTCGGGCGTGTCGGCGTCCACGCGCACCAGGCCCGCCGCCGAGAGAGCCGTGTAGTCATTGTCTTCCTTGAGCTGGCGCACCGCCCATTCCACGAAGGCGTCCACATAGCGGTGATAGTTCGTGAACAGGATGAAGTCCTGAACATCGCCAAACGGCGTGCCGGTATAGTGGCGCAGGCGCGACAGCGAGTAATCTGTACGGGCCGCATCAAACAGCGACAGCGGGCGCGGACGCCCGGGCTTTGAGGGCCGCTCGCCATTGGGCAGGGCGTCGTCGATGGTGGCCAGATCCGCATAGGGGAAATGGCGCACCAGCTCGGCGGGGCTGACCTCGTCCAGATCCAGCTCGCTGCCATCCAGTACATAGGAGAACGGGATTTCCTGAGTCGACAGCCCGGTCTCGATCACCACCGGGTATTCATCGGCGAGGATCTGTATCTGCTCGGTCAGATATCGCCGGAACATGGCCGGGTGGGTGACCGTGTTGGCGTAGACGCCCGCTTCGGAAAACTTGCCGAACGCCCGGCTGACCGGCGGCACCGGTCCTTCGGGCTGGTAGGTGATGCGCAGTTCGGGATAGGCGAACGCGCCCCCGGCCCGGCTGGCGGGCGAAGGCGGGCTACCGTCCGACAGGAAGGCCTTGAGCGCGGCGCGCAGATTGGCCACGGATGCTTCGTACAGCGCATTCAGGCGGTCGACCGCCGCATCGGCGTCATCGGCTTCCTTGAACGTCGCCAGAACCGCGTCCGGCGCCACGGCGCGCACGAGCGACAAGGCCCTAGTCCTCGCGCTTGACGAAGGTCACCGCGAACAGCGGCTCGCCGTCAAAAGCCGGCTTGGTCTTGCCGTCCTCGTCGATGATCTCGAACACGGTCGGTGCGATCCGCCCCTCCATCCGGTAGCCTTTTTCGGCCATGTGCCCGCGATGGAATTCCAGCGCGGCAGCGGAGAAGGTCTTGGCGAGATAGGTGATGCGGTGAGGATCTGCGGCCATGGGGCGCTCCCTTCAGATCAGACTGGCGTTGGCGTCACTCCTAGCCGCTTCGCCCGGGGGAACCAAGTCCCCCTGCGCTAAAGCTGTGCGCGACGGCAGTGCGCTAGAGACGGCTGCGCGCGCCCGCCGCCGCATCGATGCGCAGCGCGGTCTCAAGCGCGACGCGCCCGTCCTCGCCATCCGCAGCCGGATATCCGGTGCTGGCGCCGCGCACGGCGTCCAGAAACGCGCCCACATTGGCGCCCAAGCTGTCGCGGGCGGACGGGTCGTCAGCGAAGTCGGGATTGAGCGCCAGGCCCGTGGAGGCTTCAAACGTCTTGGCGATGAAATCCACCTGCACCGAGCGATCATCGGCGTAGCCGATCTCCATCACCCGGTCGCGCGCCTCGGCGACCCGGCTGGATTCCAGCTCGGCGGTCAGCCCTGAGGCAAATTCCAGCGTGCAGCGCACATGGTCGGCGAGGCCTGCGCGGCCCTCGACCATTTGCGCCTCGACCCGGTCAGGCGCTGCGCCGGCCAGCGCCAGCACCAGATCGATATCGTGGATCATCAGATCCAGCGTCACCGACACATCGAGATTGCGCGCGCTAGGCACGCCCATGCGCCGCGCCGAGAGGGTGCGTGCGCGCGGCAGATCGCCGAACAGGCCCATGGCGTGGAACACAAAGCGCTCCTGATGGCCGACGCGCAGCACCAGATTATGCGCCGCCGCCAACTCGGCCAGCTCGCGCGCCTCGTCCACTGTCGCGGCCAGCGGCTTTTCCACCAGCACCGCCCGGCCCGCCATCAGCGCGCGGCGCACCGAGTCGTGATGGAACACAGCCGGGCTGGCGACGGTGATCACGTCGCACGCCTCGATAAGGCTGCCCAGGCTCTCATAGGCCTCCACGCCGTGCGCCGCGCACAGAGCGCGGGCCCGGTCGCTCACCGGGTCGTAGACGCCGACGAAATCGACGCTGGCCGCCGCCGCATACTTGGAGGCGTGGTATCCGCCGAACACGCCCGCTCCCACGACGCCAGCCCGAAGCAGTTTTGTGTGATCTGTCATGGCGCGCAGGTAACCCAGCGCGGGCGCGCCTGCAACAGGCTTGCCGTGCGGCGTGTCGCGCCCTTGTCCGCAAGCGGCAACTGTTTAATCCTGAGTTCCAGACCCGCCGCAAGAAAGCACCCCATAAATGAAATCCCGTGAAATCCGCCTCGTCCGTCACTTCACCGGCCCGGTGAAGCCTGAGTATTTCGAGCTGGTCGAGACTGACGTCCCGCCCCCTGGCCCCGGCGAGGTTCAGGTTCGCAACGCCTTCATCTCGGTCGACCCCTATATGCGCGGGCGCATGATCGGGGTGAAAACCTATGTCGATCCGTTCGCGCCGGGTCAGGCCATGGATGGCGGCGCGGTGGGCCAGGTGACGCAATCCAACGCAGACGGCTTCGCGCCGGGCGACTGGGTCTTAAGCATGCATGGCTGGCGCGAGGCGTACACCGCCCCCGCCGCCGGGCTGATGAAGATTGACGCCAATCTCCTGCCCGCCCAGGCCTATCTGGGTCTGGCCGGCATGACCGGCCTCACCGCCTATGCCGGCCTCAAGCGGATGATTGATCTCAAAGCGGGCGAAACGCTGTGGATGAGCGCGGCGGCCGGGGCCGTCGGCTCGGCCGGGGTGCAGTTCGCCAAGGCCATGGGCGCGAACGTCGTCGCCACGGCCGGCGGGGCGGACAAGACAACGTTCTGCAAGGAGATCGGCGCCGACGCGGTGGTGGACTACAAGGCCGTGAGCGATCTGGCCGGCGCGGTGCGCGAGGCCGCCAAGCCGCTGGGCGGGGTGGACGCCTACTTCGAAAATGTCGGCGGCGACCATCTTCAGGCCGCGCTGGACGTGATCAAACCGTTCGGACGCATCGCGGCGTGCGGGATGATCGCGCGCTATAATGACGATACGCCCATGCCCGGCCCGTCCAACCTCACCCAGATCGTGGGCAAGAAGCTGACCATTCGCGGCTTCATCGTCACCGACCATTTCGACCTGCAGCGCGAATTCATCGCCGATCTGTCCAAATGGATGATGGCGGGCCAGGTGACGATGCGCGACACGGTCTATCACGGCATTGAGCGCGCGCCCGAGGCCTTCATGGGGCTCTTTACCGGCGCCAATACCGGCAAGATGCTGGTCAAGCTTTGATCAGGCCTGCGTCATGAGCGGCGGCGGGGTTTCAGCGGACGACCTCAATCGCATTGGCGCAGGCAAGCTGCCTGAGCTGATCGGGATTGAGGTGACCGCTGCCGGGGCGGGGCGCGCCGCCGGGCGCCTGCCCGTGCGCGAGGCCATGCTGGCGCCCAATGGCTTTCTGCATGCGGCCAGCGTCATCGCGCTCACCGACACGCTGGCGGGTTATGGCGTGATGGCCAGCCTGCCGGACGGCGCCAGCGGCTTCACTTCAGTGGAGCTGAAATCCAACTTCCTGGGCACGGCGCGCGACGGCGTGGTGCTGGGCGAGGCGGAGATGGTGCATGGCGGGCGCACGACCCAAGTCTGGGATGCGCGCGCGTGGCGTGAAGAGGATGGCCGGACCATCGCCCTGTTCCGCTGCACCCAGATGATCCTCTATCCGCGCTGAAGCGGACCGTGGCGCATCAGGCGCCCGAGCGCGAACCCGCCCACGCACGCCGCCACCAGGGCCGCCAGCAGCGGATTTTCGAACATGTGGACGAAGCCGGCATAGGCCAGGCACGCCGCCGCCACCGCGAATCCCGCCGCGCCGAGCCTGTTCAGCCATGAGACATGTGTGTGCTTCATGTTTCCCTACAGGCAAGGAGCGGGCCGTAAGTCGAGGTTTTGTTTACCATACGGATGAATTGCTGCACGTGCGGGCCAATTATATCAGCAAAATCGCCCGTATTGCCTTGCAAAGACCGGTCAGAATCGCGCTTGATGCCTCGCGTTCAGCACTGGTGCGCCAAGCGATCCCCGCTCTGGCGAACCCAAAACCAAAGGGGGGATCCCTCAATGAACAAGTCCGAACTCGCCAAAGCTGTCTCCGACAAGGCCGGTATCACCCGCGCTCAGGCCGGTGACGCCATCGACGCCTTCATCGACGCCGTGGTCGGCGCCGCCAAGGGCAAAGACACGGTCCAGCTGGCCGGCTTTGGAACCTTCCACGCCAAGCACCGCGAAGCGCGCGAAGTGCGCAACCCGCGTACGGGCGAGAAAATCAAGGCGAAAGCCAAGACCTCGCTGGCCTTCCGTCCGGCTTCGGCCCTGAAGGACCTCTAGGACGGCTCAGGGCCGGACGCGCTTGCGCACCGGCCCCGCCAACCAGACATGAAAACGCCGCCGGAACGTTCCGGCGGCGTTTTTGTATGCGGCGATCAGCGCAGCCCCGGCCCGTCCCGAATGCCTTGCACAGACCCGCTGATCCAGACTAAGCAGGTTTATGATCTGGCTCGCGCCCCTTCGCAGAATCCTCACCATGCTTGCCCTCGTGGGCGCGCTGACAGGCGGGCTGTGGCCATCGGGCTGGATGCCCCAGGCCAGCGCAGACGGCTTTACTCTGGTGATCTGCACCGGTCAGGGTCCGGTCAATATCCAGGTGGACGCGCACGGCGAGATCATTGAATCGGGTGATCCATCGTCCATGGCCGGCGAAGCGCCGTGCAGCTTCTGCTCCACCTCCGCCGCCATTCTAAGCGACGTCCAGCCCGCGCCTGAGCTGGTAGACCGCACTGTGGCGCGCGTCAGCGCCGTGGCGAAAACCGTTCTTATCGGGCCGGCGTCCGGTCCGCCCGGCCCGCGCGGCCCGCCCGCCGGTTTGAAACACCCCAGAGCCTTCGCCTGATCCCCGAGCCGGTGTGCGCAACGGGGCGACGGCCCCTGTTTCACACCTGTTTGCGGGATGCCCCCATGAAAACTCTGCTTGTATGCGGCGCTGCAGGCGCTGCCTTTGTGTCCGGCGTTAACGCCGCCGCCTTCGCCGGATCGGACACCGGCGAAGCGTCCGTCACCGACCGTGTGGTCATCACCGGATACCGGGTGAACGCGCCGGCCGAAGCCGCAGCCGCCCAGGCGGCCCGTCAGCCGGGCAATATCGCCGTGGTCGACGCCGAAAGCTTTGAGACGCGCTACGCCATAGGCTTTGCCGACACTCTCGCCTTCACCGCCGGCGTCATCGCGCAGCCGCGCTTTGGCGAGGACGGTCGCCTATCCGTCCGCGGTTCAGGCCTGGCCAACAACACGCATTTGCGCGGGGTGGAGCTGATCTTCAACGGCGTGCCCATGAACAACGCCGACGGCTTTGGTGATTATCAGGAGATCGACCCTCTCTTCATGTCCCACATGGCTGTGAACCGGGGCGCCAACGGGTTCCGGAGCGGCTCGTCCATGCTGGGCGGGTCCATAGAGATCGCCGGGCTCAGCGCCGCATCACTGGACGGCCGTTCCGCCCTTCGCCTCGAAGGCGGCTCGTTCGGAACCTCTCGTGCTCACGCCCGTACGGGCAGGAGAAGCGGTGCGCTTGACTACGCCCTGGCGGCCACCTGGCAGCGTCAGGACGGCTTCCGCCCCAATGGCGCCCAGTCCAATGGCCGTCTCTATACCGATCTAGGCTGGCGCTGGAATGATGCCGTGGAGACCCGCTTCGGCATTCTGGCCAGCGACATCAACCAGGACATTCCGGGGAACCTGACCCTGAACCAGCTTCGCCAGGATCCGCGCCAAGGCAATGCCGATGCGGTGGCTCGGCGGTTCGGTCGTGATATCAACGGCTGGCGGGGGTGGATGGTCACCCATGTGAATACGGGCGCGGGCACGGCGTCTGCGGGCGTCAGCGTCACACGCCGGTCGCTCTGGCATCCGGTGCCGGTCATCATCGCTCAGGACCTGAGCGATGACCGCCTCTTTGCCAGGTGGAGCCACGAGGGCCAAGTCTCGGGCCGCCCGGTGACATTGACCCTTGGCGGCGATCTGCGCCGCAGCGAAACCGATGCGCGGGTATTCGTCAATGCAGGGGGCAGTCCCGGCTTCCAGATTGGCGACAGCTTGCAAACTGCCGAAGGCGCCAAGGCCTTCGTGGATGTGCGCGTTGGCGTGACTGACCGGCTTGATGTGCTGGCGGGCCTGATCAACACCTCCACCCGGCGCGAGGTGGACAATTTCCGCATGCCATCAGCAGGCGGTGATGCCAGATTCTCCAACCTGTCGGCCCGTTTCGGAGCGCTTTACCGCGTGAGCGACGCGCTCACAGGCTTTGCAAATATCAGTCAGATTTTCGAACCGCCCACCTTCTCTGACGTGACGCAAGGCGGCGTAGCCGGCTTCACGCCGATACGCGCCATGGAGGGGGTGAGCTATGAGATTGGCTTGCGCGGATTCTATGCCCGCTACCGGTTTGAAGCGGCGCTCTACCGCATCGAGATGGAGCATGAGTTCACCGCCTTCACGGTGACGCCGGACATTCCCGCCGCGATTTTCAATGCCGACGACACGCTGCGTCATGGCTTCGAGCTGGGCGCCGAAGCGTTGCTCCATGAAGGCGATCTGGGCGTGTGGCGCACGCGCTTGGCTTATACATGGGGTGATTTCCGATTTGAGGGCGACCCGATTTATGGCGACAACCGCCTGCCCGGGCTTGGCCGCCATCGGATGGTGGCGGAGCTGCGCTATGATGTGGGACCGGTCGAAATCGCGCCCAGCGTGACGTGGCAAAGCGGGGACGGCTTCACAGATTACGCCAATTCCGAGCGCCTGCCGGGCCAAACCCTGATCGGACTGTCAGCGCGTTATGACATCAATGACCGGGTCGGGCTCTATCTGGAAGGGCGCAATCTGACCGACCGGCGCTACGTCGCGGCGATTTCAACCGTGGCGAATGCCGCCACGGCGGCGCCCGCGCGCTTCACCCCGGGAGAGACACGAGCACTCTATGCCGGGATCACACTGGCCTTCGGGGGTGGTCAATGATCGCCCGGCTGCGCGCCTGGCACCGGACCGGTCCGGTGCTCGCCGCTGCGGTGGCGGTGATCTGGGGCGCATCGGGCATTCTGCACCCCGTGATGAGCTGGACAGCGCCACGCCCCGCTCTTCAGGCGCCACCGGCGCTGATCGTGGAAACGGCAGGGGCGCTCGCCCCTGCCGCCGTCCCGGCGCCAGAGGGGGAGGTCCACCAGCTGCGTCTGGCGCCCTCACCCCTGGGCGCTTACTGGAATGTGTTGCCCGGCGAGGGCGGGGCGCGCATGGCTCTGGAGACCCGATCAAGGCAGGACGCCCATGCGGCGATGGAGGCGCACGCCATCGCGCTGGCGCGCCATTACGCCAGCCTGCCGGAGACGCCGGTGTTCTCGGTGAGCCAGATCACCCGCTTCTCGATGGACTATCCGCCCGTGAACCGGCTCCTGCCTGTGACCGAAGTGGTGTTTGATACCTCCGACCGGCTGACCATCTACGTCGATACCGGGTCGGACCGGTTGGCGGCTGTGTCCAACACGCCGCGGCGCTGGATGCTGCGCGCATTCCAGACGCTGCACACCCTCGCGCCACTCAAGGCTGTCGAGCCAGTGCGACTGGTCGTGCTGAGCATCCTGACCCTGGCCTTCATGGCGACGGTGATTGCGGGCCTGTCCATGCTGTCAGCCGCCCGGGGGCGCAAGATGCGCCGCTGGCACCGCTGGGCAGGCGCCGCGCTTGCCCTGCCTGCCCTTGCCTTCCCGGCTTCGGGCCTGTTGCACGCCTGGACCGGATCATCCCTGTTCACAGGCCCGGCCCCTCAGGCCATCGTGTTCAGCACCGAGAGGCTGGGCGCGATTCCTGTGGGCCGCTTCACCCACCTGGCCGCCAGCGCGGACGAACACGGACCGGTCTGGCGCGGGGCCAGCGGCATGGACGCGCGCTACTGGAGCGCGGAAGGCGAGGCGCTGGAGACCGATGACGCCGGTCGCGCCCGGGCGCTGGCCGGCGCCGGCCCCCTGGCCGAGACCAGGCTTCAGGCCCGGTTCGACGCTGATTACGGCTTTGCCAACAAGCGCCTGCCGGTCTGGCGTGTGGAGCTGGAGCATGGCCCGGTCTTTGTTGATCCGGTGGACGCCCTGATCGCGGGCCAGCCTGTCGGTCTGGTGGGGCAGGTGGAGCGATGGAGCTTCGACCACCTGCACAAATGGCATTTTGCCAACCCGCTCGGGCGCAATCTGCGCGACTCCCTCATGATGTTCACCGCAGCCGCCATCATGGTGCTGGCCCTGACCGGACTCAGCCTCCAACGCCGTCGCAGGCGGCGCGCCAAGGACACGCCCTGACATGAAAACGCCGCCGGAGCGATCCGGCGGCGTTTTTTGTTTGGGCTATGCGGCGCCGGCTTGGACACGCACTCCAACGTGAGAAGGCGGCTCAATCGCTCTCAATGATCGCCTGCAGTTGCGGCAGCAGCTCAATCGAGATGCGGTCGCCGATACGCGCCCCGATCGCCTGACCTTCCTGCATGATCTGCGACTGTAGCGCGATGAAGCGGGCGCCGGCAGGGGAGCGAAGGAAATCGGCCAGCGCCTCCAGCTCGGCCTGGGTGAAGCTGCGCATGTAAAGCGCTGCCGTTTCGTCGATGAACTCGGGCGCCGACGCGATCAATGCAGACCCCAGCAAATCCATCGCCTGCTGGATTGTCTTATCGCTGGCGCCTGGCCAGCTTTGCCGGAAGCTGGGCTCAAGCAAGGGGATCGTCACCGTGATCATGTCGCTGTAGAGCTGTTCGGCGCCCATCAGTTCGACCACCTCGCGCGCCTGTTGGAGATGGGAGGCCGGCTCCTGCGCGGACGAAGTGTGCGAGAGCGCGCCGGGCGCCAGCATCAGGACGCCCGCGAAAGCGATTCTCACCCGTTTCAGCATGGAAATTCCCCTCAACAGCATGACTAAACGCAATCATAAATATTGAAAGGCGAACAGGAAAGCCGAAACCGACCTACTCCGCCGCGCGGCTGAGCTTCTGGGCGGGTTTGAGCGCCTCGGCGATCTGGAAGGCCATTTCCAGCGCCTGGTCGGCATTGAGGCGCGGATCGCAATGGGTGTGGTAGCGGCTCGACAGGTCCGCTTCTGACAGATGCCCAGCCCCGCCGACGCATTCGGTCACGTCCTGGCCGGTCATTTCAAAATGCACCCCGCCCGGCTCGGCGCCCTCGGCGTGGACGATCTCGATGAAGCTTCTGAGCTCGCCCAGCACCCGCTCGAAGGGGCGCGTCTTGTAACCATTGGCGGCCTTGATCGTGTTGCCGTGCATGGGATCGCAGGCCCAGACCACATTGCGCCCTTCGGCGCGCACCTTGCGCACCAGCGGCGGCAGGCCCTCGCCTACCTTGTCCGATCCCATGCGCACATAGAGCACCAGCCGCCCGGCCTCATCGCGCGGATTGAGGATATCGATCAGGCGGATCAGCTCGTCCGGGTCCAGGCTGGGGCCGCATTTGAGGCCCACCGGGTTCTCGATCCCGCGCATGTATTCCACATGGGCGCCGTCGGGCTGGCGGGTGCGGTCGCCGATCCACATCATGTGGGCCGAAGTGGCGTACCAGCGCCCGGTGGTGTGCTCCATCCGGGTCAGCGCCTCTTCAAACGGCAGATGCAGGCCTTCGTGGCTGGTGAAGAAATCCACGCCCTCCAGAGACGGCGCGGCATCCGGCGTCACGCCGCAGGCGCGCATGAAGGCCAGCGCCTCGGTGATGCGCTGGGCATAGGCGGCATAGCGCTCGCCCGCCGGGCTGCCGTCCAGGAAATCCAGCGTCCACTGGTGCACATTGTGCAGGTCAGCATAGCCGCCCGACGCCAGCGCGCGCAGCAGGTTCAGCGTCGCCGCCGACTGGTCATAGGCGCGCAGGAGGCGCTCGGGGTCCGGCACCCGGCCTTCTGGCGTGAACGCCATGTCATTGATGGAATCGCCGCGATAGCTGGGCAGCTCCACCCCGTCGATCACTTCAGTATCGGCCGAGCGCGGCTTGGCGAACTGGCCGGCGATGCGCCCCACCTTCACCACCGGCTTGGCGCTGGCGAAGGTCATCACCACCGCCATCTGCAACAGCACGCGGAAGGTGTCGCGCACCGTCTCGGCGGAAAATTCCTTGAAGCTCTCGGCGCAATCGCCGCCCTGAAGCAGGAAGGACTGACCCGAGGCCACATTGGCCAGCTGGCGCTTCAGGCGCTTGACCTCGCCGGCGAACACCAGGGGCGGGCGCCGGGTCAGCTCGGCTTCCACACGCTTGAGGGCCACGGCATCGGGATAGCCCGGCAATTGCTTGGCGGGCTTGGCTCTCCAGCTGTCCGGGCTCCAGGCGGTCATGGCGGCGTCTTCCTTGTATGTTTCAGTCTATAGAATGGCGTTCGTGCTGCGGCGCGGCAAGGGCGGGTGTGCGCCTAGCCCAGCTTCACCGCTGTGCGCACGAACACCTTGCGCATGGCGATGTTGGAGATCAGGCGCGCCACACCGGGCAGTCCCGACAGGCGCTCACGGTGCACGCGCTCATAATCGCGCGCATCGCGCACCATCAGTCGCAAGAGGTAATCCTCCGCCCCGGTGGTGAGATAGCACTCCATCACCTCGTCCACTTCGGCCACGGCGCGCTCAAAGCGCTCCAGCGTCTCGCGCTTCTGGTTTTCCAGCGTCACCAGCACGATCACGGTCAGACCGCGCCCCACCGCCTCGGCGTTCAGGATCGCCACATAGCCCTCAACGACGCCGGCCGTCTCCAAAGCCTTGACCCGGCGGTGACAGGCCGAGGCCGACAGCCCGGCCCGCTCGGCCAGGTCCGCATTGGATATCCGCCCCTCGCGCTGGAGCGTCTCGAGCAGAATCCAGTCCACGCCATCAAATCGCATCGCGTCACATCGCATAGCGGTCTATCCCCGCAATCATCTGCCGCTCCGGGCAGGCCGGACGCACTTCATGAAGCGCATTGATCGCAAATTTGCCCAATAACGCAAGCTTCTTCGAACAACACGGTTTCACTTGCAGCAGGTAGGGCGCGAGGGGTAATTTGCACGCAATTTCACACCAGAGCGCAAGCCCCTCCGACCGGGCGCGCGCGCAGCGGGAGACAGGTTCATGCGTATTGGCGTACCCAGCGAGATCAAGGTTCACGAATACCGCGTCGGCCTCACGCCCAATGGCGCGCGCGAGCTGACCGCCCACGGCCATGAGGTGTTCGTGCAGGCCGGCGCCGGGCTCGGCGCGGGCTTCACTGACGCCGAGTATGTGGCGGCGGGCGCCGCCATGCTCCCCGACGCCAAATCCGTGTTCGAGGCGGGCGAGCTGATCGTGAAGGTCAAGGAGCCCCAGCCGTCGGAAACCGCCATGCTGACCCCGGGCCACGTGCTATTCACCTATCTGCACCTGGCGCCCGATCCCAAACAGGCCGAGGGCCTGCGCAAATCGGGCTGCATCGCCATCGCCTATGAAACAGTCACCGACGCGCAAGGGCGCCTGCCCCTGCTGCGTCCGATGTCCGAAGTTGCAGGCCGCATGAGTGTCCAGGTCGGCGCCGCCGCGCTTCAGAAATCCAATGGCGGGCGCGGCGTATTGCTGGGCGGCGTGCCGGGCGTGACCCCGGCCAAAGTGGTGATCCTGGGCGCCGGCGTCTCCGGCAGCCATGCCGCCGAGATGGCGCTGGGTCTGCGCGCCGACGTGACGGTGATGGACCGCGCCATCCCGAAGCTCGCCGAGATCGACCAGTTCTTCCGCGGCGCGGTGAAGACCCGCTTCTCCACCCAGGGCGCTGTCGCCGAGGAAATCGCCGAAGCCGATCTGGTGATCGGCGCCGTGCTGGTGCCGGGCGCCGCGGCSCCCNGCCTGATCACCCGCGCGATGCTCAAGACCATGAAAGAGGGTGCGGTACTGGTGGATATCGCCATCGACCAGGGCGGCTGTTTCGAGACCTCCAAGGCCACCACCCACCAGGACCCCACTTATATCGTGGACGGCATCGTGCATTATTGCGTCGCCAACATGCCCGGCGCTGTGGCGCGCACCTCCACCCTGGCGCTGACCAACGCCACCCTGCCCTTCACCCTGGCCCTGGCCGGCAAGGGCGCCAAACAGGCGCTCAATGACGACATCCACCTCGCCCGCGGCCTCAACGTCGCCGGCGGGGAGATCGCCTATGAGCCCGTGGCGAAGGATCTGGGCGTGCCGTATGTGAAGCCGGACTGGCTGACGGTGCTTTAAGCGCAATCTTCTGTCCTCCCCCGTTTACGGGGGAGGTGTCAGCGTAGCTGACGGAGGGGGGATGCGGCAGAGCGTCCAGGCGAATGCTTTTGAAGCGTTGCACTCCCCCCTCCGTCTGACGCTTCGCGTCATCCACCTCCCCCGCAAGCGGGGGAGGAAAACGGGCTGCAGGCTCAGATCAAATTTCTTTGGCTTCTAACACCTTGAGCCAGTCCCGCCCTTGACCCCTTGCCGAGTCTCGCGCGGGCGGTCTGGCGTGCGTCAAGGCCGCGCCCTTTGGGCGCGCCGCGGAGTGGTTCCAGCCTTGACCCGCGCCAGCCGCCGCGACAATCGGCCATCCATGGCTTAAGGGCATTTTGGCCTGCGCGCTTGCGGCGCCGCTCCCCCGCACCGCAACATATCTCTGGCGACGCGCGGCGGGCCTGCTAGGCTCGCCGCTGGCGTGTTCAGGAGGGGTGCATGATCGAGCCGGTGTCCATCAGCGCAGTGCAGGCGCTGGCCGAACGCGAGCCCATATTCGTGGACGCCACCTGGTTCATGCCGGGCGCGGACCAGACCGGGGCGCAAGCCTTCGCCGCGCGCCGCCTGCCCGATGCGGTCTTCTTAGACATCGACGCGGTGTGCGACCCCACCAGCGCCCTGCCCCACATGGCGCCGGGCTCGGCGGTGTTTGCGCGCTGGCTGGCCAGAAGCGGACTGAATGGCGACGGGCGTTTCATCGTCTATGACCAGAACGGCTATGCCGCCTCGGCGCGGGTGTGGTGGACGCTGCGCCGGTTCGGCTGCGATGTGCGCATTCTCGATGGCGGGCTGGAGGCCTGGCGCAAGGCGGGCGGCGCGATAGGGGCCGGCCTCATCCCGCCGCGCGCCCCGGCGCGCGAGCGCATGCCGCGCCTGATCCGCGATGATTCGGTCTCTTGGGCTGACGTGCTCCATCATGTGGAGGCCAAAGACGCCCTGATCGTGGATGCACGCTCGCCCGGCCGCTTCGCCGGGACCGAGCCGGAACCGCGCCATGGCCTGCGCCCGGGCCGCATCCCCGGATCGGTCAACCTGCCCTTCCAGAGCGTCATCGGCGCCGACGGCAAGCTTCTGAAAGAAGACGCGCTCAAACGCGTGCTGACCGATGTCAGCCGCGAGCGGCGCATCATCACCACGTGCGGCTCGGGCGTCACGGCGGCAATCCTCTACGCCGCCTTCATCACCGGCGGTTTCCGCGATGTGCGCCTGTATGACGGCAGCTGGGCCGACTGGGGCGCGCGCAGCGATCTGCCGGTGGAAACGGGCTGAGCGGCGCCCGGCTTCAAAACGGGGCTTCCCCTCCTCTCAAACCACGCTAGCTTGGCGGCGAACACTGTTCACTGTTGTTGCAAGGGGAGGCCGGCATGGCTGGACTGGATATTCTCAAGGGCCGGCTGAGCGTGCCGGTGATCGCGGCGCCGCTCTTCATCATCTCCAACCCCAAGCTGGTCATCGCCCAGTGCAAGGCCGGCGTGGTGGGCTCCTTCCCCGCGCTGAACGCCCGCCCGCAAAGCCAGCTGGATGAGTGGCTGGACGAGATCACGTCGGAACTCGACAGCTATAACCGCGCCAATCCCGACAAGCCGGCTGCGCCCTACGCGGTGAACCAGATCGTCCACCGGTCCAATGACCGGCTGGAGGCCGATCTGATGACCTGCGCCAAGTACAAGGTCCCCCTCGTGATCACCTCGCTGGGCGCGCGCGTGGAGCTCAATGACGCCGTCCACAGCTGGGGCGGCAAGACCATGCACGACATCATCAACATCAAATTCGCCCACAAGGCGCTGGAGAAGGGCGCTGACGGCCTCATCCCGGTGTGCACCGGCGCGGGCGGGCATGCCGGTGTGATGTCGCCGTTTGCCCTGATGAGCGAGATCCGGGAATTCTTCGACGGCCCGGTGGCGCTGTCAGGCTCCATCTCCACCGGTGCGGGCGTATTGGCCGCACAGGCCATGGGCGCGGACTACGCCTATATCGGCTCGGCCTTCATCGCCACGGACGAAGCGCGCTGCGGCGAGGACTACAAGCAGGGCATTGTGGACGGCACGGCCGAGGACATCGTCTACACCAGCCTGTTCACCGGCGTGCACGGCAACTACCTGCGCCGCTCCATCGAGCAGGCCGGGCTCGATCCCGACAATCTGCCCGAAAGCGATCCGTCCGCGATGAATTTCGGCTCGGGCGGCGGCAGCGCGGCCAAAGCCTGGAAAGACATCTGGGGCTCGGGCCAGGGCATCGGCGCGGTCAAGAAAATCCAGAGCGCCGGCGGCTATGTGAGCCAGCTGCAGGCGGAATATGAGGCGGCAAAGGCGCGGATTATGGGATGAGGCAACTCAACTTCTTGAGCGAAAACGCTGTCCCGGAATTGGCGGAGCTCTCAGCTACCGAAAGCCAAGGCGGTCAGGACGACCTCATTCCACTCAATGTAGAGCTGCTGTTTGGCCCAGCGCAGATAATTACAGAGCGTTCTGTGTTCCGAATAGCGCTCAAAAAGGCATATATACGCATTATATCTGCTGGCGGCACCATAGTGAGCAGCTCTCGATACGCGAACGACCAGAAACAACAGGTTGTCGAAGTTGAAACAACGGATACCGCCGCGTTACAAAAAGGAAGCGACTTTTCTGTTCAAGGCACACTTGCACTTCCTGCTCCTGCGCAGCCCTTACCTGCCTCAATTTCAAGCAACTTCGGAAGCAAGCGCATAGCGCGTCGTCAAACCGAAGAAAACTATCGAAAAATTATTGAGCGTGTCAGAGCCCTTCCAGGAAGCCGATGGATCATACAGGAAACTCGTGGTGGATTCTTAGAGGGTAGATACTTGGGCGTAGACAACATTTGCGACATTAAGTGTGACCGAGACCTAGTTGACTTGGAAATAACACTATTTTTTGATGTAAAAGATATTACGATAATAGGATGCCACAAAGTTACCGGCTCCACCCCTAAGCCCATTAACGACAAGAGCATCATTGCGGTATCTGAGGCGCTCATCAAACAGGCTTTGGCACGAAATGGAGCGGAAATTACAATCTCGGAGGCGCGCATTGATAAAGGGGCTTGATATTGATGCAGCCTCCCTCTCGCGCATCGACCAAATAATTGGTCTGGAAGAGGAGCGGTTTGATAATTTAGTTAGAGTATCCGGGCTGCGTCCCGAAAGAGACTTCATTGGGTGCGATCTAGGTGGTGTGAATTTCTTAGATTCTGATCTGTCAAACTTTAATTTCTCGGGTTGCAATTTGGAAAAGGCCAACCTTTCAAATGCTAATATTGACACGCTTTTGGTTGACGACGCCTACGTTAGAGGTGCTACATGGCCGCCGACACACGACGATTTAGACATAGATGATTTTATTTACAACTTCACGAACGCAAAATTGAATAACAAGATAAATTATAAAGACAATAGGGATATTTTGTTTCAATTTATAGAAATTACTTTACATGGTTCAGATTTCAATGAAGATCCTGATTCAATAATTTATCTCAAATCACATCTCAATTTTTCACCGGAAATGCTTATTGACATGGGTCTGGCATTTTATCCAGCATTATTTGAACGAGTTTTTTCCGCACGGCACTATAGTCCAATCGCATATTCTAGGATCACCAGTAAAAAACGCTACGTAAAGATATTTAATACAAAACCAACGATTGCGAATGGAAGATCAATGGCTTTGACGCTCGGTGAGTTTGCTTTTTTATTAAAGAAGCCGATTTTTAGAAACCTGAGCGTCTCGAGAGCGAGAATAATAGATAGGATCGACGAATGGATCGATTTGGAATTAAATGATGCAAAGTGTGACTGGAAGCTCGATACAAACACATTGAGATTAGTCCCCAATATTAAATGACGCGATTAGCAGGGCGGGCTAAACGCCTCTTCCCTCGCGAATAAAAAAAGCCCCGGCGCACCCGCCGGGGCTTTTTCATGTCAGGCGACCGCCCCTACTCCCACAGCTCGCGGCGCCAGTAGCGCGGCGGACGCTCGTCGCGCACCTCCACCGTCACGGTGTCGGTGAAGACCAGCCCGTTGCGGTCGGTGCTGGTCACCTCGATGCGGTGCACGCCATCGGGCAGCTGAGGCAGGGCCGCGCGCCACAAATGCATGTTGCGGTCGGCGATGGCGCGCTGGGGCTGGGGCGCGGCCGGGCCGAAGCGCGAGCCCTGGAACAATTCCACGCCCTGCGCGCGCTCATTGCCCGAGCGGCTTTGCAGGGCGATGCGCGCCACGGACAGCTGGCGCTGGGCAGCGAAGGGGTCGGCCCATTCGGCGCCGATGCGCGAGGCTTCGCCAGCGCCCTCCTGGGTGCGTGTGAGCTCCAGCACGCTTCCGTCCGGCAGGCGGGCGCTGACGCGGGTTTCGGCCGAGCCGGCCCAGACATTGGCGGTCAGCCACACGCCGCCTTCAAAGTCCTGCGGCGTCAGGATGCGTGTGTCGGGCAGATCATTGATCGACAGCGGCGGGACGGGGTCGCGCTCGCGCCAGTTTTCGTTGGACCAGGCGTAGATCGCCTCGAACCAGTCGCGGAAATCGGGCGTGCTCAGGCCCACCCACTGGCCGCGGGCGGCGTCAATGCGCGCGCCGATATAGCGCTCCACATACTCAGGGCCTTCAAAGTCCAGGCGCAGATAGCCCATGGGCGCGCCCATGCGCTGCAGCGACATCGGCACGCCGTCCACATTGAAATCGCCCTGGAACCAGGCGCCCGAAGCCGCACCGGCGATGATGTGGCGGAAGGGCAGCGGGCCGATACCCGTCTGCTCGGCCCAGCCTTCGAAAATCTGGCCTGGAGCGTGGTTTTCGGTGGTGTGAGTGTGGCCCGACAAAGACAGCGCCTCGCGCCCCTCCAGCAAGGCATGGATCACGCCGGCATTATCAGTCTGGTGGCGATCGCTGGTGGCGTCCACGAAGGAGACGAACGGAATGTGGTGGGACAGAACGATCAGCCGGTCTTCCGGCGTCGCCGCAATCAGGCCCTCCAGCCACATCATCTGGGTGTCGTCCACAATGCCGTTATAGGCGGGACGCTCGGGGTCGCCGCACCAGCTGCGCCCCTCCTGGCAAGGGTAGTCCACATTGTCGAGCACCATGAAGAGCACATCGCCCTGCTCGAACGCGTAATAGGTCGGGCCGACAATCCGGCGCCAGCTATCGCCCTTGTCGGCGTTGGAGCGCGCGTCGAAATCATAATCGTGGTTGCCGATGGTCAGGTATTGCGGCGCACCGGCCATGGCGCCGATCTCCAGCAGCCGGTCCAGCAAGCCCAGATCATCGCCCACCACGTCGCCCACATAGAGCACGCAATCGCCCTCATTCAGGCCGGCCTGGGAGAGGTCATGGCCGACGGAGTCGCGAAACCAGCTGACCTGCTCGTTGGAATAGGTCTGGCTGTCGCCGATGATGGCGCAGGTGAAGGCCTCGCCCGCCGCGCCGTCACGGACCAGCGGGAAATTGACCTGCTCCGGCGCCGGGCCGGTGTCCGGCAGGCCGCCATAGCGCATCTCGTATCCCGTGCCGCCGGGCTTGTGGATGTAGAAGAACTGCGGAACGAAGCGGTGATCGGTGGGCGTGCGCCAACCGCTGGGCTGGACGATGGTCAGGTCCATGTCGTCGCGCACCGCGATCTCATAGGCGCCGTTTTCATCGGTGCGCACCCAGTCGCGCCCGTTGGAGACCAGAACGCCCGGCACGCCTGCCTCGCCCCGGCTGCGCACCCCGTCGCGGTCCGAATCTTCGAACACCACGCCGCGAATGGTCTGCCCGCCCGCGCCCGGATTGATGATTTCCGGCGACGCCTCCCAGCGGTCGGCATAGGCGGCGCCCGGCAGGGCGAGGCCCAGGGCGAGGACACAAACAAGACGCATCGTGAATCTCCCGTGATCTGTGGTCTTTGGGCTAACAGCGCAGATTGACATCTGCGTGACAAGCGGGGGCCGGGCCGCAGCGCGCCTTGGCGCGGGCGGCGCGAATAGGCGAGGATGACCGCTCACCGCGAATCGGATCGTGCGCCTTGGCCAAGTTCAACTTCTCCCGCCTGCCCTTTCTCGACCGGATCGAGGGCGCCGCGCTGAAAGCCATCGAAGCCGAGGTGGAATGGTTCTGCCTGCCCGCCGGGGCCACCCTGTTTAATGAGGGCGACGAGGCGGACGCCTTCTATCTGGTGCGCTCGGGCGCGCTGGCCGCCTTTCGCACCGCCGCCGACGGGCGCGCCGAGCTGATCGGCCATATCCGCCAGGGCGAGCCCATTGGCGAGATGGCGCTAGTGGAGGAGCGCCGCCATTCGGCGAGCGTCTACGCCCTGCGCGACAGCGAGCTGGTGCGCCTACCCAAGCCCGCCTTCGAGACCCTGACGCGCAAGCACCCGTCCCTGATGCGCGAGCTGGCGCGGATGATGATGTTCCGCCTGCGCGGCGGATCGCTGCGCCAGCGCTCCGACCCCAAAATTTTCGCCCTGATCGCCACCTCGCCCACCATCGATCTGGACTACCGCGCGCGCGAGCTGGAAAAGGCGCTGGGCGCCATGGGGCTGACCACCGCGGTTCTGGGCGAGGACGCCGCCGGCCTGTCGGCCCAGCGCTTTGACGTGATCGAGGCGCGCCATGATATCGTGCTGCTGTGCGCGCGCATGGCCGAATTTGACTGGACCCAGCGCGCCATGGCGCGTGCCGACCGGATCTGGCTTCTGGCCCGCGCCGACGCGCGCCCGTCCACGCCGCTTCTGCCCGAATCCCCCTCCCCGGCGGCGCGCCTGAAGCTCATCGACGTGGTGATGGTCCATCATGGCGGCGACCGCGCCGCGGCCCGGCCGCAGGAATGGGTGGAGGCCGCCGAGGCCGCGCGCTGCTTCCACTGGCGCCAGGGCCGGCGCGAGGATGTGTGCACGCTCGCGCGCACCCTCACCGGGCGCTCGGTGGGACTGGTGCTGTCAGGCGGCGGCTCGCGCGCCTACGCCCATGTGGGCGCGGTGCGGGCCTTGCGCGACGCCAAGATCAGCTTTGATTTCTATTGCGGCGCCTCCATGGGCGCCATCGTGGCGGCCGGTGTCGCCCTGGGCTGGGAGGATGGCGAGCTGGAGGACCGCATGCGCGCCGCCTTCGTCACCTCCAACCCGCTCAGCGACTGGACCCTGCCCGTGGTCAGCCTGATCAAGGGACGCCGGGTGGACAAGCGCCTGGAAGAGCATTTCGGCGACCGTGACATCGCCGACATGCCCCGGCCCTTCTTCTGCGTCTCGTCAGACCTCACTCTTGGCGCCGTGCGCGTGCACCGGTCGGGGCGCCTGCGCGACGCCCTGCGCGCCTCGCTGGCCATTCCCGGCCTGTTGCCGCCCGTGGTGGATGGCCAGTCGGTGCTGGTGGACGGGGCGGTGTTCAACAATTTCCCGGTCAATGAGCTCAAAAGCTTTCATCGCGGGCTCAATATCGGCTCGGACGTGACGCGCACCAACTCGATCTGCGCCGATGATTTCGTGGACCCGCCGGGTTTTTTCGGCTGGGCGATGCGCCATGGACTGAGCGATCCGCCGCCCATTGCTTCGCTGCTGCTGCGCGCGGCCACAGCCGGCACGCTGGACCAGCACGCGGCGACGCGCGACGCAGCGGACCTGCTGATCCTGCCCGAGCTGGATATGGATTTGCGCGAATGGCGCCGCTTCGACGATGCGGTCGAGGCCGGCTACGAGGCCGCCACGCGCATGATCAAGGCGATGGAGCCTGAGGATCTGGCGCGGTTTCAGGCGGGAGTGGCCTGACGCCAGACCAAGCCCTGCCCCGGACAGGCGAGGCCGCTCCGGCTGGATGCGCCCCAGGCGCAGTGCTAGCCTTCCTGAAAGCATGAAACAGAAGGCTTGTGCCATGACACTCACACGCAGACTGGCGACGCTGGGACTGGCCGCCGGTGCGGGCGCGCTGGCCACGGGCGCGGGCTTTGCCGCCCGGCGTGAGGACGATGCGCGCTGGGGCCGGGCGCCGGACCTGCCCTTCCCGGTGCAGGAAATCTATCCCGCCCTGCTGGACGGCACGCTGTATGTGGTGGGCGGCTTCGCCACCGGGATTTCCGACCGTCCGCTGGACATTTCAGACCGGGTGCTGGCCCTGACCCCCGGCGTGGATGAGAGCTGGCGCGAGCTGCCCCGCCTGCCCATCCCCACCCATCATCCGCAATGCGTCGGCCTGGACGGGACGCTCTACGCCATCGGCGGCTACACGGCGGAAAACGGCGGAGCGTGGTCGAACACGCCGCGCGTCTGGACCCTGCGCCCCGGCGAGGACAGCGCGTGGCAAGAAGGCCCGGCCCTGCCCGGACCCTGGTCGGAGAACGTGGCCGTGGCGCTGGACGGCCGCATCCATGTGCTGACCGGGCGCCGGCCCGCGGGCGCAGAAAACGCCGAATGGAACCACCAGGCGGACGTCACCGCCCACCTCATGCTGGACCCCGCCAGCGGCGACTGGACCACGCGTGCACCGGCTCCCAGCGCCCGAAACTCCGCTTCCGCCGCCGTGCTGAACGGGCGCATCCATGTGGTGGCCGGGCGCACGGTCTCGGGCGGCAACACGCCGGTGCACGAGGTCTATGATCCGGCCAGCAATAGCTGGAGCATCGCCGCACCCCTGCCCCGGCCTGCGCGCGGCCCGCACGGCTCGGGCGGGCTGGCCGCCGCCAGCGTGGGCGAGACGCTCTACGTGTTTGGCGGCGAGTGGTTTGAAGATGGCGGCGGAGTGTATGACGAGGTCTGGGCCTGGCGCGCTGGCGCAGACGCCTGGGAAGCCGCCGGCACCATGCCCACCCCGCGCCACGGCCTGGGCGCCCACGCCATTGACGGCGCCATCTACACGATTGGCGGCGCCGCCCAGCGCGGCGCAGTGGATACCAGCGCCGTGGTGGAGGTGTTCAGGCCGTAGGGGGGGCAATCACCTGCGGAATTGGTTGGCCCGTTCACCGGTCTGAGCGAGCCGCGCGGTTTCTTCGATGCGGCGCGCCCGGGTCTGCGGGGTTTTTGCCTGTTTGATCCATTCAAGGATTCCGCGCCGTGCAGATTTTGGAAAGGCGGCGAACTCGGTTTGCGCTGGCGGACGCCTGTTCAATGCTGCCGCGAGGTCAGCCGGAACAATCCCGGCCTCCACATCGTCGAGAAAGCTCCAGCTCCCATCGGCCTTGGCTGCAGCTACAGCGGCAAGCCCCGCCTCAGCCATCAGGCCGGCGTGATTCATCGCGTCGACTCTCGCCTTGTTCAGGGCCGACCAGGCGGAACCTGATTTGCGCGGCGACAGGCGCAGCATCGTCCGATCCTCATCCAGTTTGCGCGGCAGGCTGTCGATCCAGCCGAAGCACAAGGCCTCTTCGACCACCGCATCATAGGATACGTGCCTATCCGGCACGGCCTTCTTCCATGTAATCAACCAGATGGAACCTGATATGGCGTGATTGGCCTGCAGCCACGCACGCAGCCCGGCCCGGCTTGTCACCTCCACCCACGGATGATCAGCATTCATCGCCAATGCCGTGTTTCAGTTGCGGGCGCGCCCGCCAAGATGCCGGCCAACCCCCTAAAACGGAATATCGTCATCCAGCGTGTCCGACGAGAAGTCCTCGCGGGGCTTGTCCATCTGGCGCTGGCCGCCGCTGCCGCCGCCGGAGCGGTCGTCCATCTGGTCATAGCCGCCGCTGCGGCCGCCGCCATCGCCCTTGGAGTCGAGCATCTGGAGCTCGCCGCGGAATTTCTGCAGCACCACTTCGGTCATGTAGCGGTCCTGGCCGTTCTGGTCCTGCCATTTGCGGGTCTGGAGCGCGCCTTCGATATAGACCTTCATGCCCTTGCGCAGATAATTCTCGGCCACCTTCGTGAGGTTGTCGTTGAAGATCACTACATTGTGCCACTCGGTCTTTTCGCGCTTCTCGCCCGACTGGCGATCGCGCCAGTTTTCCGAGGTGGCGACCGGGAATTTGGCCATCTTGTCGCCGGACGGCATGGCCTTGATTTCCGGGTCCGCGCCCAGATTGCCCACCAGAATGACCTTGTTCACACTGCCCGCCATCACATCCACTCCCTATTGCCGTTTGCCGGCATTTTGTTCACACAATGTTCCGCGCGTCAATTCCAGCGCGCGAGTCGCGGCTCAGCGAACACGAGGCGGGCGCGTAAGTCCACCTTGCAGACCTGCGCCGCACTGAACTTCACGGGGCGCAGCGGTGTTGTGGCGAAGCCGGGCCCGCCGGTCTAGTTAGGGCGTGTTTGCTGGAGAATTTTATGAGAGAGCCGCTCAAGACCATCTCCGTGCGCGGCGCGCGCGAGCACAATCTGAAAAACGTGTCGGTGGATTTGCCGCGCGACCAGCTGATTGTGTTCACCGGGCTGTCCGGCTCGGGCAAGTCCTCGCTGGCGTTCGACACAATCTACGCCGAGGGCCAGCGGCGCTATGTGGAGAGCCTGTCTGCTTATGCGCGCCAGTTCCTGGAGCTGATGAGCAAGCCGGACGTGGACTCCATCGAGGGCCTGTCGCCGGCCATCTCCATCGAGCAGAAGACCACGTCGAAAAACCCGCGCTCCACCGTGGGCACGGTGACAGAGATTTATGACTATATGCGCCTGCTCTGGGCGCGGGTGGGCGTGCCCTACTCGCCCGCCACCGGCGAGCCGATCTCGGCGATGATCGTGTCCCAGATGGTGGACCGGCTGATGGCGCTGGAGGACGGCGCGAAGCTCTACCTGCTGGCCCCCATCGTGCGCGGGCGCAAGGGCGAATACCGCAAGGAATTCGCCGAGCTGATGAAGCAGGGCTTTCAGCGGGTGAAGGTGGACGGCGCCTTCTACACGCTGGAAGAAGTTCCCGAGCTCGACAAGAAATTCAAGCACGACATTGACGTGGTGGTGGACCGCATCGTCATCAAGCCGGGCCTGGAACAGCGCCTGGCGGACTCGCTGGAAACCGCCCTGCGGCTGGCCGACGGGATTGCGGTGGCGGAGTTTGCGGCGGCATCCTCGTCAGAGGGTAAGGCTAACGAGACCGGCGAGCGGATGATCTTCTCGCAGAAATTCGCCTGCCCAGTCTCCGGCTTCACGATCGCCGAGATCGAGCCGCGCCTGTTCTCGTTCAACAATCCGTTCGGCGCCTGCCCGGCCTGCGACGGGCTGGGCCAGAGCCTGAAGTTTGACGAACACATGGTGGTGCCCGACCGCGACAAGTCGCTCTATGACGGGGCCGTTGCGCCGTGGAGCCGCGCCACGTCCAAGCTCTATCAGCAGACCCTGCAATCGATCGCCGACCACTATGGCGCGTCCATGTTCGCGCCCTGGCGCGACCTGCCGGACACATTCCGCAAGACGGTGCTGCAGGGCACGTCGGAAAAGATCAAATTCACTTACGAAGACGGGCTGCGCCAGTTCTCCACCACCAAGACGTTTGAAGGCGTCATCCCCAATCTGGAGCGGCGCTGGCGCGAGACCGACTCCACCTGGGTGCGCGAGGACCTGGGCCGCTTCCAGTCCGCCCAGCCGTGCGAAACCTGTGGCGGCAAGCGCCTGAAACCCGAAGCGCTGGCGGTGAAGATCGACCGCACCGACATATCCCAAGCCGGCGACCGCTCCATCCGCGAGGCGCTGGACTGGTTCACACGTGTTGAGGAGACGCTGTCGCCCAAGGATCAGGAGATCGCCCGGCGAATCCTGAAGGAAATCCGCGACCGGCTGCGCTTCCTGGTGGATGTGGGGCTGGATTATCTCTCTCTCAGCCGGGCGTCGGGCACGCTGTCGGGCGGGGAAAGCCAGCGCATTCGCCTGGCCTCCCAGATCGGGTCGGGCCTGACCGGCGTGCTCTACGTGCTCGACGAGCCGTCCATCGGCCTGCACCAGCGCGACAATACGCGCCTTCTGGAAAGCCTGCGTGGCCTGCGCGATCTGGGCAATACCGTCATCGTGGTGGAGCACGACGAGGAAGCCATCGAGACGGCTGACTATGTTGTCGACCTGGGTCCGGCAGCGGGCGTGCATGGCGGCCAGATCATTGCCCAGGGCAAACCGGCCGACATCGCCGCCAATCCGGCCAGCGTGACCGGCCAGTACATGTCCGGCGCGCGGATGGTGCCGGTGCCCGAAAAGCGGCGCAAGACCAGCGCCAAGCGCCAGATCACCGTGCGCGGCGCGCGCGGCAATAATCTCAAGGGCGTGGACGCCAGCTTTCCGCTGGGCGTGTTCACCTGCGTCACCGGCGTGTCGGGGGGCGGCAAGTCCACCCTGACCATCGAGACGCTCTACAAGGCCGCCGCCCGGCGCCTGAACGGCGCGTCGGACGTGCCCGCCGACCATGACGGCGTGGACGGGCTGGAGCAGCTGGACAAGATCATCGATATCGACCAGTCGCCCATCGGCCGCACGCCGCGCTCCAACCCGGCCACCTATACCGGCGCCTTTACGCCCATCCGCGACTGGTTCGCCGGCCTGCCCGAATCCCAGACGCGCGGCTACAAGCCGGGCCGCTTCTCCTTCAACGTGAAGGGCGGGCGCTGCGAGGCGTGCCAGGGCGACGGGGTGGTGAAGATCGAGATGCACTTCCTGCCCGACGTCTATGTCGAGTGCGATGTCTGCCACGGCAAACGCTTCAACCGCGAAACGCTGGAGGTCACCTTCAAGGGCAAGTCCATCGCCGACGTGCTGGACATGACCGTAGAAGAGGCCGCCGAGTTCTTCAAGGCCGTGCCCGCCGTGCGCGACAAGATGGAAACGCTCACGCGCGTGGGCCTGAGCTATGTGAAGGTTGGCCAGCCCGCCACCACGCTCTCAGGCGGCGAGGCCCAGCGGGTGAAGCTGTCCAAGGAGCTCGCCAAGCGGTCCACCGGCAAGACGCTCTACATTCTCGACGAGCCCACCACGGGTCTGCATTTCGAAGACGTGCGCAAACTCCTGGAAGTGCTTCACGAGCTGGTGGATCAGGGCAATACGGTGGTGGTGATCGAGCACAATCTCGATGTCATCAAAACCGCCGACTGGGTCATCGATCTCGGCCCCGAAGGCGGCGATGGCGGCGGCGAGCTGGTGGCCGCGGGGACGCCCGAGGACGTCGCCGCAGTGGAGGCCAGCTGGACCGGCCGCTACCTCAAACCCGTGCTGGAACGCGACCGGGCGCGGCAGAAGAAGCTGGCGGGTTAGGCGTCGGCGCACCTGACTGGGCGTCCCTTGCCGCCTTGCGCTCCCGGGTCAGGTGGACCATGGCGGCCTCTGCGCTGACGCTGCGTTGAAGCACGTAGAACACCAGCATGATCGCGAAATAGGCCGCGAGGCCGGCCCTGAATAGGGTGGTGTCGCGATCAACGGGTAGGGTGTCGAGCCAGGCATGGACGGGCGGAGCGGCGAGATGCGCAACGCCGGCGACAATGAGCACAAAGCTCATAAGGAGCACAATGTGCGTGGCGAGCAGGCGCCAGACCATGCCCCGCGTCGCTCGCCACCCGGAGAAAATGCGGATCTTGCGGTCAACGACAGAGACCGGCACGCCCACCGCGAAGCGCACGGCCAGGATCATGAGGCCAAGATAAATTACCAATATCAGGAGTGTGGTCACGTTGGCCCAGTCCGGCGTATCGCCCGCCGCAATACCGCCGCCCGTAGTTGCAGGCAGGATGAAGGCGAGCGGGATCATGGCGGCGAACATGATCACGAACAGCACCACATACATCAGCGCGAACAGCACCGCGTACACCACAAACACCCGACCCTCGTCAGCCCAAAGCCGATACGGCGGCAGGAAATGGGGCTTGCGATCAGTCATCAGCCTGTACCAGGCAGCCTCACTGGCGACTCCCCACGCGATCAAAACCGGGACAATGGCGAAGAAGGTGGCAGCGGCCTGAATCTCCGCCCGGATCGCCTCGGGCGAGCCTTGCTCTGCGGCGGCTGGGTCTTCAAGCCCGGCGAATACCGGGCCAAACACCAGACTGACCCCCGCAATCAGCGCCAGCTCGAACACGACAAGCGCCGTGAACGCCCCGGTCCGGCTGCGCGCAATGCGAAATGGCCGCGACAGCGCGGCGCGCACGCTGAAACGCTCCGGCGCGTAAAGATCAACCATGCCCCCTCCCCTTGCAAAGATGAAGATGCAAGCTTCAGGGGAACGCTCCAGCGCGTAAAGCGCAAAGTGGCGCCAGGCCTTCCCATCGGATTTGGTGCGCACGCTGAAGGATGCGCCCCACCCTCGCCTATACAATACACCCCCAAATCCAGATCGTTTTTCCATCTAGGCGCGCGCGTTAACCAGTGCCATAGTCCCGCCGGAACAAGGGCAGAGGGGGATACGCGATGCCGATTGCAAAACGTGGGCTTGCCGAGTTTTTGGGGACGTTCTGGCTGGTGTTCGGCGGGTGCGGCAGCGCGATCTACGCCGCCGCCTTTGGCGAAATCGGGATCGGGCTGCTGGGCGTGTCGCTCGCGTTCGGCCTGACGGTGCTGACCATGGCCTATGCCATCGGGCATATCTCCGGCTGCCATCTCAACCCGGCCGTGACGCTGGGCCTGTGGGCCGGCGGGCGGTTTGAGGCGCGCGACGTGCCGGCCTATGTCATCGCCCAAGTGCTGGGCGCGCTTGTGGCGGCCGCCGCCCTCCTGCTCATCGCGCAAGGCGCGCCAGGCGAGGTGACGGGGCTGGCCTCCAACGGGTTTGGCGAGCGCTCCCCGGGCGGCTTCTCCCTGATCTCCGGTTTCTCGATCGAGCTGATCCTGACCCTGGGCTTCCTGATGGTGATCATCGGCGCCACGGACAGCCGCGCCCCGGCCGGGTTCGCCCCCGTCGCCATCGGGCTGTGCCTCACCCTCATTCACCTGATCAGCATTCCGGTCACCAACACCTCGGTGAACCCGGCGCGCAGCACCGGTCCGGCGCTGCTGGAATGGCTGGCGCTGGGCGATGGCGGGGCGGTGGGGCAGCTCTGGCTGTTCTGGGCCGCGCCCATCGCCGGCGCGCTGATCGCGGGCTTCGCCTACCGGGCGGTCTTCAAGGCCGATTGACCAGCTGCTACAGCCCTGGCCTGATGAGGATTAGATCCGCCCCGTCAGCGAGGCCCAAATCAGGCGCAGCTGGCGGGCGATAAGCAGCGGGTCCACCTGTTCGCGGAACGGGTCAGCGACGCTGCGCGCGCGGCGCAGGTAGACGCGCGCCAGGCTGGCATAGCCCACGGCCGGGAACACGGCTGCAGGAAGGGCTTTGGACAGGCCTGACAGCGCCTGCGCCGACGTCTCGGCTTCAGTGATCAGGCCCGCCAGCGCTGCACGCGCCGCGTCCGGCTTGCGCCCGGCCAGCCAGTCGGATTCGGTCAGGCCCGCGCCAGCGGCTTCGTCGGCGGCGAGTGGCGGACGTCCTGCGGCGCACAAGGGCGCGAAGGCGCGGATCAGGCCGGTGAGCCCCCACAGCCGCCCCGCCTCGGTCAGCGCCGCCTGCGCCGCTTCATTCAAGACAGACTCCGGCGCGGCCAGGCGCGCGGCGGCGGTCATCAGCGCACCGGCGGTGCGGTCGACATAGTCGCGCCGGTCCTGCCGGGTCGGGAACGGCCCCTGGCCCAGATCGGCGGCGCGCGCCTCGATCAGCTGGTCGAGCATGTCCGCATCCGGCGCGCCGGGCGCGCTCGTGAGCCCGGCCAGCGCCTCGTACACGTCATGGCGGCGCACTTTGGGCGGGGAGGCGTAGAGATCGCGCACGGCGTCACGCGCCCAGCTCAGCCGCATCTCGCCGATCACCGGCTCGCTGACCGCGTCGGGCACCCGCGCGATCTCATGATAGAAGGCGTACAGCGTGATCAGGCGCGCGCGCGCGTCAGCGGGCGCGAACAGCGCCGCCATCCAGCGGTCAGGATCATCGCGCTGCAGCGCCGCCTCGAAACTTCTTTCAGTCAATGCGCGTTCCTCATGTGGACCTTAGCGTGACAGGCGCCATATGGCGCACGGGGGGCGCCGCTAAAGGCGCCGATTCGACCGTAGCGACCCAAAAGGATTACCAACCATGGCCTTCACCCTCCCCGACCTGCCCTATGCCCGCGACGCGCTGGCCCCTCATATCAGCGGTGAGACGCTGGATTTCCACCACGGCAAGCACCACAAGGCCTATGTGGACAAAGCCAATGATCTGGTGAAGGGGACCGATCTGGAGAGCGCGGACCTTGAAACCGCGATCCGCGCCGCCTGGAAGGACAAGAACACCGCCCTGTTCAACAACGCCGCCCAAATCTGGAACCACACATTTTACTGGAACTCCATGTCGCCCAAGGGCGGCGGAAAGCCGTCCGGCAAGCTGGCTGAAGCCATCGACCGGGATTTCGGCTCGTTTGAAAAATTCGCCGACGCCTTTAAGACGGCCGGCGCGGGCCAGTTCGGCTCTGGCTGGGCCTGGCTGGTGGTCAAGGACGGCAAGCTGGAAGTGCGCAAGACCCCCAACGCCGAAACCCCAATCACCGAGGCTGGCGTGACGCCGCTTCTGACCATGGATGTGTGGGAGCACGCCTATTATCTCGATTTCCAGAACCGGCGTCCCGATTATATGGGCGCTTTCCTCGGGCATCTGGTGAATTGGGACTTCGCGGCGGAGAATTTCGCGAACGCCTGAGCACCAGCGTCATCAATCCGCGATTGACGAACAGACCGGCCGCGGCGAGGCTCGCTGCGGTCGTTTTGTTTTGGCTGGAGAGGGGATTTCATGAGCCGGACTGATCACGCGCCCTGGCGCATATGGATAGGCGCTGGCGCGCTGGCGGCCCTGTTGGCGCTGGGCGCATGTGGTGATCGCAGTCAACGCTCAGCTGAACCCGCGCCCGCCGCCGCGCCAGCGGAGCAATCGGCAGATACCGTTCCGTCCGCGCGCGGGCTTGATGCATCGGCAGTTGCGCGGCTCGACGAGACGCTGGCCGCGCTGGCGGCAAGCCAGGACCGGTCAGGCTATGTCGCTGTCATCGCCCGCGACGGCGTGATCCAGCATGTCAGTGAGGCGGGCTATGCCGATGTCGGGGCCGGCGCGCCCATGCGCGCCGACACGGTCGTGCGCATCGCCTCCATGAGCAAGCCGGTGACGGCGGCCGCGATCCTGATCCTGGCCGAGGACGGGGTCTTGTCGGTGACCGATCCGGTGTCGGATTACATCCCCGCCTTCGCCAATGCCCGCGTCGCCACCCAGCTGATGCATGACGAGAATTTCGAGATTCCCACCGAGCCGCTGGCGCGCCCGATCACCATCGAGGATTTGCTCACCCACACCTCGGGCGTGGGGTATATCTTCGACTACCAGACCCATCTGGGCGCGCTCTATATCGACCGCGACATCTACCGCGCCGGTGAGCAATCGCTGGAAGAACGCATCAACACGCTGGCCGGCCTGCCGCTTTACTTTCAACCGGGCGAGCGCTGGTTCTACTCCTATTCCAACGACATTCTGGGCCAGGTCATCGCCGCAGCGTCCGGTCAGAGCGTGGAAGACTTCATGCAGGCGCGCCTGTTTCAGCCCTTGGGCATGAGCGACAGCAGCTTCTTCCCGGGCGAGGTCCAGCGAGAACGCCTGGCGGCGCTCTACACCCACGACGAAGACGGGACGCTGGTCCGGGTGGCGGGCGAGCGCGATGTCGCCGTATCGGCGCCGGTTGAAGCCGGCGGCGCGGGCCTGTTTTCGACTGCCAATGATTATCTTCGCTTCGCCCAGATGCTGGCCAATGGCGGCGAGCTCGACGGCGTGCGGGTGATGAGCGCGGACAGCGTCGCCGCCATGGTCACGCCCCATGTGGGCCTGGACCGTATGGGCGAAGGCCAGCGCCGCATCGGGCTGGCGTTCGGCTATTCAGTGGGCGTGTCGGTGAACGAAGATGGCGGGCGGCGCATCGGCGATTTCGGCTGGGGCGGCTATTTCGACACGGCCTTTGTAGTGAGCCCGGCCACAGGCGTGGTCGCCGTGATCATGGCCCAGGAAGAGCCCGGCCCCGGCACACGCGACACCACCAGCGCCGGCGAGGTGTTGCAAAGCCAGCTGGCCGGTCTGATCCCGGTCGAGAGCTGAGGCGTGCGATATCGGCAAACGAAACCGGCCCCCGGATCGCCTCCGGGGGCCGTTCTTCATCCAGGGAACGCCCGAGTATCAGCCCAGCGTCTGGAAGCCCGCCATCGCCACCAGCATGGGCAGGGACAGCAGTGTATTGGTGCGCGAGAACAGCATCGCCGTGCGCGCCGCCTTCGGCTTGGCCTCGGCTTCGGCCTCCACCAGTCCCAGCGCGATTTTCTGGTTCGGCCAGATCACGAACCAGACATTGAACGCCATGATCAGAGCGAGCCACATGCCGATGCCCATGAACACAAAGCCCGGCGCAAAGCCCGCCAGCGCGCCCAGGGTCAGCGTCTCGACCAGATAACCTTTCACCAGCGCCAACAGCACGCCGGTCAGCACGGTGAAGGCCGCGCCCCAGCGGAACCAGAACAGGGCGGCGGGGGCGATATGCTTGCCGATGGCGGGCTTGAGCGCATCCGGGATGGACGGCATGGTCGGGATCTGGACAAAGTTGAAATACCAGAGCAGGCCGATCCACATCACCCCAGCGACCACGTGGGTCCAGCGCAGCAGCGCCTCGAGCACTTGCGGCTCGCCCAGTCCCACGCCTTGTCCGACGATCACGTAGATGAAGAAGAAGGCCAGCGCCAACAGCACCGAAATCAGCACCGTCGTGCGCAGATTGGTCAGCACATTCGCCATGTCGAGCCCCTTTGTCTGCTGCGAATCACGAGTGCAAGCATAAGGCGATGAGCGGTGTGTGCGCCAGCGGGGACGGAGCGGCGGTCCGGCTGGTCGGCCACGATGGTCCATTATGAGGAAAATGGCGCGAGTGACGGGGCTCGAACCCGCGACCTCCGGCGTGACAGGCCGGCGCTCTAACCAACTGAGCTACACCCGCATTGCTGCGTACCCGGCGGTGTGTCTGGCCGGGAGGCGTTGTCCTAATAGGGCGCCGGGCGCCGGTCAAGCCGG
This sequence comes from Hyphomonadaceae bacterium ML37, assembly GCA_027627685.1. Classification (NCBI taxonomy): domain Bacteria; kingdom Pseudomonadati; phylum Pseudomonadota; class Alphaproteobacteria; order Hyphomonadales; family Hyphomonadaceae; species Hyphomonadaceae bacterium ML37. The sequence continues at coordinate 1,345,806 of CP091241.1, read as the reverse complement.
TTTAGCCGCCATCTGCACAGGCGGCGGGGGCGCCCGCCGGGGCGCCCTCGCCAGATGCGCGCCGCTGATGGCTGCGCACGCGCCGCGGCGCTAATGTAAGCCGATGACGCCACGCCTGCGCCCCCTCATCCTGACCCTCGCCATCGTGTCGCTGGCGGCCGGTTTCGCCGCCTATCTCAGCGCCTGCACGCCCGTGCGCCACCTGGTGATGACCGTAGACATGACGGCGCGCGGGCCTGCCGCATCCCCGCCTTTGCTGGCGCCGGGTTTCGGGCACGACGCTGTGACCTCGCGCGACGACTGGCAAGCGCGTCGCCCGGCCCTGCTCGCGGCGCTGGATGAGCACGTATACGGCGCTGCCCCGCCGCCCGCCCAGGCGCGCCTCGTCGCCTCGACCCTGATCGATTCGGCCGCGTATGGCGGCGCCGGACGGATTGAACGCCACGCGCTGGAATTTGACTTCGAGAACGGGCGCGCGGTCACTCAGACGCTGGCCCTGGTCCTGCCGACAAACATGCCGGGGCCTTTTCCGGTTATCCTGATCGCAAGCGATTGCGGCATCGCATCCGCGCTTGAGGCTGAGGCTTTGGGCGAACCCGACGCTTTCCGACATAGCTATTGCGAGCCGGGCGGGTTCTTGAGCCCGGTGGCCGGCCTCATTTTCGGCGAGCATGTGCTCACCCCGCCGGTCGCGGACATTCTGGCGCGCGGCTACGCGCTGGCGGTCTGGCATGAAAGCGAGACCGGGCCAGACTCAGAATCACTGCACGCCGAGGCGCTGGCGCGCCTGGGGCTTGATCCCGACACGGACGACCGGCCCGGACTGATGTCCCTTTGGGCGTGGACCATGAGCCGCGTCGCGGACCACCTCGGCGCTGATGACCGCCTGTTGCCCAATGGCCTTATCCTGTACGGCCATTCGCGGCGCGCCAAGGCGGTGCTGCTGGCCGCCGCACGCGATTCGCGATTCGCCATGGTGCTGTCGCTGCAATCGGGCACCGGCGGCGCTTCGCTGCATGGCGATGGGGTGGGCGAGCCGGCCGCGTCCATCTCGCAGAGCTATCCACACTGGTTCGCCCGGCGCTACGCGGACTATGCCCACGACGAGAACGCGCTGCCGGTGGACGCCCATCACCTGCTGGCTTTGATCGCGCCGCGCCCGGTCCTGCTGGGCGGCGCCATGCGCGACACCTGGTCGGACCCGGCGGGCGCCTTCCGCGCGGCTCAGGCTGCACGGCCCGCCTGGCGGCTCCATGAGGCGGACGAGCCCTGGCAAACGGATTTGGACACATTTGAGCCCGGCTCACGCCTAGCCACCCACATGCGCGGCGGGCTGCATGGCGTGCGCGCCAGCGACTGGCGCGCGATGCTGGATTTCGCCGACGCCCATCGCGCGCTGTTAGAGGATGGTAATCGCCAGCCTTGACAGGCTGAGCTCACTCGCCCTCCCCGGCCCGCTGCGTCATTGCGGTGATGCCGGGCGCTTCAACGGCGAGCCTCAGGGCCCATTTCGGCTCAAAGCCCAATGATGCGCTGCCCGCCGCGCGTGATCGCGCACCAGGTCCGGCGCAGTTTCGTCGCCGGCCTCCCAGGTGACCGCGACCGTGCGCCAGTCATCGGTGAACACGGCCTTTGCGCTGACCCGCCGGCGCGGATTGGTGCGCATGGGCTCGAGCGTCTCGAACACGCCGTCCGCCTCCATGGCGGCCAGCCACGCGTCGAGCCGGGCATTGGCCTCGGCCGGCAATTCTTCTGGCTGGGGCAGGTAGAGCCGCTCGGCCACGGTGGCGTGGAAATCCACCATCAGCGCAAGATCGCTTTGGGCCAGGGACAGTGCGTCCAGCAGAGCGAACACCGCCAGGACTTCCGGCTGGGTGCGCGCGCGCCAGTCACGATTGAGGTCCACCCGGTTCTCGTTGAGCCGCCAATAGCCCGCTTCCACGCCGTCCGGGTTGAGAACCGGGATGACAATCAGCCCGGACCGCAACAGCCCGGCTTCCCGCAGGCGCAAGGCTTCATCGACGAACGCGTCCAGCGCCCAGGCGCCGGGAACTTCCGGGGGGTGCTGGCGGCCGAGCACGAGCACCCATCCGTCCACGTCTGCGAGCGGCTCGAGGATCAGCGCGCGCAGGTCGCGGCCTTCGACGCTGTGACCGATCGTGCGCCACGGGCCGGGCCAGCGTCGCTCAAGAGAGGCATAGTCAGCCAGAGTGTAGGGCGGCTGCGCGGCGACTTGCAGCGGGGCCGCGCCCAGGGTGACATCCAGAACGGCCCGGCGTCCTTCATCCGCCAAAACCACCCGGTCCTCACCCAGCCGGATCCAGTGCCCGTCCCCGCTACGGATCCACGGGGCGTAGCGATGGGCGGCGGCCGCATAGATCAGTTCGACCTGATAGCGCCCCGGGGCGCCGTCCAGCGTGAAGGCGTACCAGGGGCTGGGATTGATGGGTTCGGCCTCCGGCGCGATCACCAGGCTGAAATGCGCCGCGCCGGCGTCGCCCCGGCGGCACACACTGTCCGCAGCGCTGTCATACCCGGTGACCAGCCGTACGGCGCCGGCTCCACAATCAGCACCGGCCGGCGCGATTGCCAGGCCGGCGAGCAGGCTCAGGCTGAGGGCGAAAAGCGCAAGGGATGGCTTCATGGGCGCCGGTCGCTGGCACGCGCGCTCAAGGCGGCGGCGATCACGGCGTCGGTCTGCTCTGCGGCCAGGCCGATATAGCCCGCCGGGTCCAGCAAGGCGGCGCGGGCTTCGGCAGACAGCACAGCGGTGATCGCGTCGCTCTCAGCCATGGCCTCGGACAGGCTCGCCCCGCTTTCGCGCGCGCCGTCGGCCAGGGCGCGCATCAAGGCCTCGGCCTGCTCGCGGGGCATGTGATCGGACAGGGCGAACACCACACGCTGGGACAGGATCCAGCCCTGGCTGCGATCGAGATTGGCCCGCATGCGCGCGGGGAAAACATCAAGCCGGTCAATCAGACGGCTGGCGTCGCGCAATTGCAGTTCGATTTCCATGGACAGCTCTTCCACCTGGGTTATGGGGCGGGAGGTGTTGTCGCGCTCGAAAAAATTGATCACGTCGTCGGCCACGATTTCGGCCTGGCGGGGTATGACCCGGCCACGGTGGATCAGCGCTTCGGACAGGGAGGGGTTGGACTTGTGCGGCATGGCGCTGGAGCCCACCGCCTCGGCCGGGCGGCGCTCCACCAGCTCGCCGATATCGGTGGACTGCAGAAGGAAGATCTCCTGGCCAAACCGGCTCCAGGACCGGGAAATCAGACCACACACCATTGCGTACTCGGCGATGACGTCGCGCGCGCTGTGCCAGTCATCCTCATAAGGTGCCTCAAAACCGAGATGGCCGGCCAGGCGGGTCTCCACCGCCATGGCCCGGGGCCCGAGCCCCAGATAACTGCCCACCGCGCCCTTCATGATCGCCGAGCGCTCGATACGCGCCAGCAAGTCGTGGAGCCTCTCCACGTGGCGCCGGTTCTCCCCGATCCACACGCTCATCTTCTTTCCGAAGGTAATGGGCAGGGCGTGCTGGCCCAGCGTGCGCCCGATCATGGGCGTCGCGCGGTGTTCTTCGGCCGCGGCGATTAGCTGAAGCTCAATGGTGCGAAGGTCGCCGATCAGCGCCAGCACCGCGTCGCGCAGCTGCAGCATCAGCGCGGTGTCGTAAATGTCCACCGTGGTCGCCCCGTAATGCAGGTAGGAGGCGCTCTCCTCGTCGATCGACCGGCGCAGCACATTAAGCAAGGCCACCATGCGATGGCGCACGACAGCATTTTCCGCCTCGATCTCGGCCAGCGGGATGTTCCCGGGCACGGCGGCGCGGACGATGGCCTCCGCCGCGACCTGCGGGATCACGCCCTCCTCGGCCTGGGCGCGGGCCAGCGCCGCCTCCACGAGAAGCACCCGTGCATTCAGCTGGTCAGCCGAGAAGATCGCCGCGATCTCAAGTGTGGAGAGCGGGCGCGGGGCGTCCTGGGCGGCGGCAGGCGCGCTCAGCCCTGGCAGGAGCAGCGCAGCGGCGGCCGCTGCGGTGAGGGTGCGCAGGACGGTGATCATGCCGGTCCCTTAAGGCCATAAAGGATCAGGTGGAGGTAATCATTGCTCGCAGAGCGCGGATCTTCGGCCAGGCTCCAGCCGGAAATCCGGGTCGCAGCGGCCAGGGTGTAACCGCCGTTCAGGAAAACGGCGCCGGCCAGAATCTCCTCGATCAGCCCTGTGTCGAGGGCGCGAATCTCCCCGGTTTCCACACCCTCGGCCAACGCATCGCCCAGGCGCAGGGCGATGTTGCGCATGCGGCTCTGGTAGCGCCGCCGCCGCGGCGGCGGCAGCACAGCGGCCATGCCTGGCCGGATCAGCGGCTCCACCCCGGCGGCCTGGCGGTAGACCAGCTCCACCAGGACGCTGCGCACCCGGCCCAGCGCCGACAATTCGGCGGCCTCGGCCAGGCTCAGGGCGCGCTCCACGATGTGCAGCGAGCGGTCAAGGCACTGGTCCAGGAACTGCTCCTTGTCCTGGATATGATAATAGAACGCCCCTCTCGACACACCCAGCGCCGACGCGACCTCAGCCAGAGATGCGCCGCCAAAGCCCTTCTGATTGAACAGGCGCGAGCCGGCCTTGAGAAAAGCCTCGCGCTTCATCCGGTTGCGCGCGTCGCGGTCGAAGATCGCCAGGGTCTCATCGCTGGTCAGATCAAGTGGCGCAGCCGCACCGGCGGCGGCGGCGCCGGCGGCAGTGAGCCCATGGTCAAGCAAATCGGCCAGAGCCGTGCCAGCCGCGCTGATATCACCGCCCTTGCCCGCGCCGCCCTGACGTTCGGCCAGCCAGTCCAGCAGCTCCAGAATCAGTACGGTCACAGGCTCAGGCCGACGCACAGGAGCGCGCGCATGGCCGATCCAGTCGGTGACCAGCGCGTTGATCAGCGCCACCGCCTCGGACATGCGCCCGGCGATCTGGTCGCGCACGCCGTCGGGCAGAGCCTCGAGGTCGCGCAACGCGGCCAGATGCGCTCGCCGCCCGCGGGCGGCCTCTCCAAGCTGGGCGGCATAGGCTGAGACCAGCGCCTGTATGCGGTCGGCCGGATCGCCCGGCGCGGCGCGCGCGGAGTTGACAGCGTCATGCAGAAACTCGGCGGCGGCGCGGAACACCGCCTCGGCGAGGTCTTCCTTGCTGGCGAAATAATAGGAGATGCTGGTCTTGGTCAGGCCCAGATCCGCGGCCACATCCTCCAACCGGGTGTGGGCGAAGCCCTGCTCGTTGAAGCGCTGTGCAGCCGCGGACACGATCGCGTCGAGTTTCCGCCTCCGCTCCTGCTTGCGGGAGAAGGGCGAGCTATGGTCGGGAAATTCCGGCCGGAGAACCGACATGTCGGGCAACGCTCCCTTGCGATCTGGCGCCGATGCGCCCCTTACGACGTGGCCGGAATGACACAAAAAGGCAACCCCTGCCGCTTTAAATTTGAACCGTGTGTATATTTTTCGTTGACACTGTTCAGTCGCATTGCTCTCTTCCGCAAAACACATAACCGGGAGGAAGTCATGTCGGTTCGGGGAATTTTGAAATCGGGTGCGGCGCTCGGGGTGCTTGCGCTGTGTGGAACAGCGCTGGCGCAGGAGCCTGTGACAACGCCACAGCCTCAGCCTCAACCGCCTGCTGCGCGCCAGGCCAATGACGTAGTCGTCGTCACCGGCACCAATATCCGGGGTGCGCGCATCAATGAGGCGCTGCCGGTCACCATCCTGACCGAAGCCGACATCGCCGCCATCGGCGGGGTTGACGGCGAAGACCTGATCCGATCGCTGCCATCCCAGGGCAGCGTTCAGTTCCGCAACGACAACAACACGACCAACAACAACGCGCGCGGCGACATCGCCTCCATTAACCTGCGCTCCATCGGGTCCAGCGGCACTCTTGTGCTGCTCAACGGACGCCGGGTGGTCAATCGCCCGTCGACGCAGGCCGAATTGTCCACCCCGGTCACCACGGTGAACGTGAACGCATTGCCGGTATCGGGCATCTCGCGCGTGGAAGTGCTCAATGACGGCGCGTCAGCCATCTATGGCAGCGACGCGGTGGCGGGTGTTTTCAACACCATTCTCACGGACAACTTCACAGGATTTAATGTTCAGGGCCGCCATCTCTGGGCGACCGGCAACGGACTCAACGAACAGAGCCTGACCGTACGCGCGGGCGAGGATTTCAATGGCGGACGCACAAATGTGTCCTTCTCCGCCCAGTATTCGCGCCGCGAAGGCCTGTTCGCGAACGAAATCCCGGTGGCCTCGAGCGAGGACCGGCGTCCCTTCCTGATCGGCACCAGCTTTGAAGGCGACTTGTCCTTTGACAATCGCGCCACCCAGACCCCCTGGGGTCAGTGGACGCTGAGAACCACCACATCAACTCGCGTACGGCAGAACGGTCAAATCCTGACGACGCCATCGGGGGTCTTCCACTTTCAGCCGGATACCTTCGCGGGTTGCCGCGCAGACAGCCTGTCTACCGCGGGACTATGCATCGATGACAGCTCCCAGGATCGCAATCTGCGCTATGACGGGGCAACCGAGCGCTCGATCATTTCCGACCGCGACCGGTTCAACGCCTTCGCCTTCGTGAACCATGATCTCGATAATGGCATGGAGCTGTATGGTGAGTTCGGCTTCTACAGGGCTGAGACCCGTTCCACCAACGAGCCGCGCAATGGTATCGGCGCGACCAACATCTCGGTTCCGGCGCAGTATTACTATAACCCGTTCGGTCCGGTGACGTTCTCTGACGGTCGGCCGAACCCCAACCGCCTGTCGGGGCTGAGCAATGTGCCAGCCGGCGGCTTGCCGGTCTTCACCGACGCTGGCCGCTACCGCTTCGTCGATGTGGGCTTCCGCGACATCGTCGTGGTCAACTCCCAGTTCCGGGCCCTGGGCGGGGCGCGCGGCACGTTCGGCCAGTCCGGCTGGGACTGGGATTCGGCAGTGCTTTACAACCGGTCCCACGCCGAGGACACGGAGAACAACTCGATCTCGCGCACCCTGCTCCAGCGTGAGCTCATGAAGGAAACCCCGGACGTCTACAACCTGTTCAACGGGGGCGATCCGGCTAACCCGTCAGTGGGCGACGCCACGGCGAACCCGCGCAGTCTGATCGAACCTTTCCTGGTGGACGTGGTGCGCGACAGCACCGCCGAGCTGGCGCTGGCCGACTTCCGGGTCACCAATGGCGCGCTGTTTAATGTGCCTGGCGGATCGGTCGGCTTCGCCGCCGGCGTGGAGGCGCGATACGAGGCCTATGACGAGGACCGCGACGCGCGCGTGGACGGCACCATCACCTTCACCGACGCGGTGACGGGCGAATTCAGCGAAACCGATATCTACGGCACCAGCCCGACGCCGGACTCCAGCGGTTCGCGCGAGGTGCTGGCGGCGTTCGCCGAAGCCTCGATCCCGCTGGTCAGCCCGGACATGAACGTCCCGCTGGTGGATACGTTCGATATCCAGATCGCCGCGCGCTACGAGGAGTATTCCGACTTTGGCGGCAGCGGGATCAAGCCGCGTATCGCGGCGGCCTGGGTTCCGTTTGCGGGCCTGAAATTCCGCGGCGCCTACTCTGAAGGTTTCCGCGCGCCCAACCTGATTGTCATCAATGAAGGCGTGGACCGGTCCAACGCCCGCGAGGACAGCTATGCCTGCGAAGCGGGCGTGCGCAACGGCACCTTCGCCAATTTTGGCGCCTGCACCGGCTTCAGTGAAGGGCGGATTGAGCGCCGCGCAGTGGCCGACGATATCGGTCCGGAGGATGCGACCAACATCACCTATGGCGTTGTGTTCGAGCCGAGCGGCATCCAGGGGCCGCTGAGCTTCCTCAACGGACTGACCGTCACCGTGGATCGCTGGGAGATCCAGCGTCAGAACGTGGTCGGCGTGTTCGGCGCCGAGAACCATATCAGTCTGGACTATCTGCTGCGCCTGCAGGGCAGTTCCAACCCCAACGTGGTGCGCGCGGCGCCGAACGCAGACCAGATCGCCTACTTCGCCGCCGCCGGTCTTGATCCGGCCGGGGACATCCTGTTCATCCAGGACACCTACGACAACAACGAGAATATCGACGTCGAAGGGTGGGATTTCGGGGTCTACTATAACATTGACGACACCCCGATCGGCGATTTCAACATCAAGGTGAACGCGTCTTACCTGGACACCTACTTCATCGCCCTGTCTCCGGGCGCCCAGCAAATCCGCGACGCGGTGGACAGCGGGCTGATCTCAAACGAGATCACGGTATCCCAGGAAGGCGAGATCATCCGTCAGGATGGCCAGCCAGAATGGCGCATCTCCGGCGGGGTGACCTGGCGCCATGACAGCGGTTTCGGGGCGGGTGTGCGCGCCGATTATACCAGCGACTTCATCGACACCGGCGCTGGTCTGAACCCGGCCGGGGAGCCGTTCATCGTGGAGTCCTGGACCCAGACCAATGCCTACCTCCAGTATGATGTGGACAGCCCGGGTCCGCTCGACGGCCTCCGGGTGCGAGTGGGCGCCAACAACATCTTCGATGTGGACCCGCCCCTGGCCGACGAGACCAACGGCTATGACGCGGCCTATCACAGCGTTCGCGGACGTCAGATCTACTTCGACCTGCGCATGCAGTTCTGATCGAGCGAGATCAGGGGCGCCGTCTGTTTCAGACGGCGCCCCGATTGCGCCATGCGTGCTGCCCTCACACTCATCCTGACCGTGTTCGCAGTGCTGACTGGGCCAGCCTCTGGCCAGGCATTGCGCACGGGCAGCTTCATGTTTTCCGATTGGCCGGGACCGCCGCTGCGCGTGTTCTTCGCTGAGCCGGCAGCCGAAGCGATGGCCGGCGCGCCCGTGGTGATCGTGCTGCACGGCGTGGACCGCAACGCCGATGACTATGCCCGCAACTGGGAAGCGCTGGCGGCTGTCTACGGGCTCAGGGTCTACGCCCCGGAATTCACCGCCGAGGCCTTTCCCGGCGCGGCGATGTACAATCTGGGCGGTCTGGGCACCGACGGACCTTTCGCCTACGCCGCCTTTGAGCCCTTGTTCGACGCGATCGCCGCGCGCGGCGGCGATGTAGCCGGTTATCATCTGTTCGGTCATTCAGCCGGCGCACAGGTGGCGCACCGCGCGATGCTGCTCGAGCCTCTGCCGCGCCTCATCACCGCCTACGCCGCCAATGCCGGCTGGTATACCCTGCCCCATGACGGCGCCGCCTGGCCCTATGGCCTGGGCGGGACCGGCATTGCGCAGGCGGCGGTGCGCAACTGGCTGGAGGCGCCGCTGATGATTCTGCTGGGCGATCAGGACACCGATCCGCGCCACCGTCACCTGCGGCGTACGCCCGAGGCCACCGCCCAAGGGCCTCACCGGTATGCGAGGGGCGCCTATTTCGCCGCCGTGGGCCGGGCGCAGGCTGAGGCGCTGGGGGCGGACTTCAACTGGAAGGTCGGGTCTGTGCCAGGCATCGCCCACGACAATGCCGGCATGGCGCAGGCGGCCGCCGCCATCATCGCACGCTATCCCGGCGGCTTCGCCGCGCAGACCGAATAATCGAGATCAGGACACGCCATGACCGCATCTGAACCTGCCAGCGGGCCTGCCCTGTATCAGCGCATCGGCCTTGTTTTGGGGCCTCTAGCGGCTGTGCTCATGGCCACCACCTTCGCCCCGGAAGGGCTGCCGCGAGAGGCTACGCTGGTCGCGGCCATCGGCGTGCTGATGGCGATCTGGTGGGCGACCGAGGCCATCCCCGTCGCGATCACCGCCTTCCTGCCCCTGGTGGCTCTGCCCATTCTGGACGTGGCGCCGCTGAGCAGTATGGCCGCGCCCTACGCCAATCCGATCATTTACTTGTTCTTTGGCGGCTTCGTGATCGCCCTGGCTATCGAGCGCTGCGGCCTCCACCGGCGCATCGCGCTGAGCGTGTTCGCCCTGTCCGGCGCCGATGCGCGCGGCCTGGTCGCCGGGTTCATGATCGCCGCAGCATTCGTGAGCATGTGGATCTCCAACACCTCCACGACGCTGATGCTCCTGCCCATCGCGGTTTCGGTGGTCACGGTGATCGCCGAAACCATGCCGACGCTTTCCTTGCGCCAGCGCAACAATTTCGGGATCTCTCTGCTGCTGGGCCTGGCCTATGGCGCGACGCTGGGCGGGATGGCCACGCTGGTGGGTACGCCGCCCAACGCCTTCATGGCCGGCTTCATGGTCGACAACTATGGCGTGGAGATCGATTTTGCGCGCTGGATGCTGGTGGGCCTGCCGGTCACGCTGGTGCTGCTGCCGCTGGCCTGGCTGCTGATGACCCGGATCATGTTCCCGATCGACTTCAAGGCTTCGTCCGAGACGCTGCGCTACATCAAGTCCATGCGCACGAGCCTGGGCGCCATGAGCAAGGCCGAGGTGCGAACCGCCGGCCTGTTCCTTTTTCTGGTCGCCGGCTGGCTCGGGCGCGGCTGGCTGGAAGGTCTGCCCTTCGTGGGCGAACTCAGCGACACCGGCGTGGCGATGATTGCCGCAATGGCGGCCTTCCTCATCCCGTCAGGCAAGAAGGGCGAGGCGCTGATGACCTGGGACACCATGTCCCGCCTGCCTTGGGGCGTGCTGATCCTGTTCGGCGGCGGCCTCGCCCTGGCCGCGGCGGTGAGCGGCTCGGGCCTCGCCTTGTGGCTGGGCCAGCAGCTATCGGGAATCGGGACCGTCAATGCCGTGCTGCTGGTGGTCGCGGCCACGGCGCTGGTGATCTTCCTGACCGAGCTGACCAGCAATCTGGCCACCACCGCCACCTTCCTGCCAGTGATCGCGGCCATCGGGGTGGAGACCGGACAGGACCCGCTCATCTATGTCATCCCCGTCACCCTGGCGGCGAGCTGCGCCTTCATGCTGCCGGTGGCCACGCCGCCCAACGCGGTCGTGTTCAGCTCCGGGCTCGTGGCGATCCCGACCATGGCCCGGGTGGGCCTGGTGCTGAACATCATCGCCGTGGCCGTGCTCAGTGTCGTAGCGCTGGTGATCGCCCCGGCGGTGTTCTGAGCGGCAGCGGATGCCAGCGCACAAAAGGCCCTGCGTCGTGTTTTGACGATCAGGCTGAATGGATTTTATTGGTGGGCGGTGACGGGCTCGAACCGCCGACCCTCTCGGTGTAAACTATTTTATCCCCCCTTTCAGTGCCTATCAGACCCGAACGCCAGAGCGCTCGCAAACGCCTGTCTAGACACATATTTCGGGCTTGTGATAGCTTCCGATATATCGAAGCAAAACGACGCCTATTACCCCGCCGATTTACCCCTAGAGCCTCCGGGTAACAGAGCCTCGTGAATCGAAAGGTGCTCCGCGTGAAGCGTTTCACAGACCTGACTGTGCGAAACTTGGCTCCAGACCCGTCAAAGCGGCTGGAGATACCAGACCCAGGACAGAGCGCGCTTTATTTGATCGTTCAGCCGAGCGGGCGGAAAAGCTGGGCAGTACGATACCGCCAGAATGATCGCAGCCGGAAGCTGACCCTTGGCCGGTTTCCTGATCTGGGCTTGGCAGAGGCCCGCGAGATGACCGTGAAGGCGCTGGAGCGGATCGAGCGCGGCGCAGACCCGGCACAAGAGAAAGCGCAGCGCAGGCGCGAGACCGGCGCAGCCGGACACAAACGCGGGGACACGGTGAGCGCCCTTGTGGCGGAGTATCTGAAGCTCCGACCTCGCCAAAAGGCCATCCGCTCAATCGGAGAGGTGAAGCGGATATTCGACGTGTATGTGTTGCCGGTGATCGGATCGCGCCCGGTGGCCAAGCTGACAAAGCGGGACGTGCTGGACGTGCTGGACATTCTCGCTGACCGCCCGGCGATGGCGAACCGGACGTTTGAGGCCCTGCGCGCTCTTTTGAACTGGGCTATTCAACGCGACTGGATCGCCGCCTCCCCGATGGCTGGAATGGAAAAGCCCTTTGAAAGCAAGAGCCGTGATCGCGTCCTGTCCGCCGATGAAGTCCGGTGGTTCTGGCAGGCAACCGGGGCGATGGGATACCCGTTTGGCGATGCGCTGCGCGTGTGCCTCTTAACCGGCCAGCGCGTGGGCGAGGTGACCGGCATGACCCGGCGCGAGATTGATGGCGACACATGGGTGATACCGCCAGAGCGCGCCAAGAATGGCGAGGCGCACGCAATCCCTCTGGCGCCAGCCGTGGCGGCGATAATCGAGGCCGCACCCGTGATCGGGGATCGCGCCCTCGTTTTCACCACGACCGGCGACACGCCTATATCGGGCCGCTCGAAGGCCAAGGCCCGGCTTGACCGGCTCATGGCAGAGGCGGCGGCAAAGGAACGCGGCTCGCCGGTGGAGATTGCGCCCTTCCGCATTCACGATTTGCGCCGCACCGCCGCTTCCGGGATGGCTGAAATTCGCATCCCGCCTCACTTTATCGAGGCCGTCCTGAATCACCGGACGGGGATCATTAAGGGAATTGCGCGCGTCTATAATCGCTTTGATTATGCGACAGAAAAGCGCGAGGCGCTGGAGGCTTGGGAGCGCCGGGTGGGCGCCATCGTGAGCGGCGAGGCCCCGGCCAATGTGATCGAGCTGGAGGCGCGGCGATGACAGAAAAGACTGACACGCCGGACCTTCACGCGCTCATGGAAACCGCCTTGCGCGAGCAGTGGCAGAACGGTGACGGCAAGGCGCTACTGTATGCGGTGCGCGATGCGCTCGCGTGGAATCGCCCGGTTCCGGACTGGGCGCGAGAGGCGTTTATCACGTCAGTTGATGACGTGGTGCAAGAGCGTGTTCGCTCATGGGATCAGGCGTTCGGCGCGCCGTTTGAGAAAGGAAAGCACCTAAAAGAGGGGCGGACCCATGATGAAATAGCCTGCTACCTGACAGGCCAGCGCATCCTTTCAGAAGACAAAAAAATGAAAACAGACAAAGGTTTGTTCGAGGCTATTGCGGAATTTCTTAATGTGAGTCCTTCCTATGCCGAGAGGCGATATTATGATGGTAAGCGGCGACTAGAGCCTTATCTCAATATATAGTCTCCGCAGAAATCTCAAAATCGTGCGGATTACATCAAGCTAACGCTGCGTCACTGTGTATCCCGTGTTCAACATGGAGCGACACAATGACACTCTCTGATACCGAAAACGACCGCCTGATCACCGCCAATCCAGTCAAGGAATTGCTTGGCGGGAAAAGCGATATGACAATATGGCGGATGCTCGCTGATCCTGAGCTGGACTTTCCGAAGCCAATCTACATCGGCAAACGCCGACATTGGTGGCTGTCAGAAATATTGGCATGGATTGAACGGCAGCGTAACAGCGCTTGATTGGCCACGCTCGGCGCGAAGGGGCGGCCATGACAGCACACCCATTCCCCCAGGCTGACCGTGCGGCGCTGATTCATGCGCTCGTGTGCGCGGACATTCCGCCGCTGGCGGCGCGTGTCGGCGTGCTGATGGCCCTTCACGCAAACGCTGAAACCGGTGCGACATATCCGGGTGCGGATCGCCTCGCCTCACAGCTGGGCAGTAACGAGCGGACGGTGCGGCGGATGATCCGCCAGCATATCGAAGGCGCGTTCTTTATCGCTGATCGCGGTTCATCCGGCGGGCGCAGCCGGAAAACCATCTTCTATCCCAAACACGGGCCACACGGCCCCCCCGAAGAAACACGGGCCAGACGGTGCCACAAACACGGGCCAGACGGTGCCACAAACACGGGCCACACGGCCCCCCGAACTACTGAAGGAAATGCTTATGGAAACGCTGAGCAAAAGCGCACTCGCGCGAGCAGATTTAATCGAAGCCCCGAATCTGGAAACGCTGGCGCGCGGCCTGGACCGCAGTCTGGCCAGCCACGCAAACCCGGACGCGCCGGTGTCTCTATGGCTGAAATCGCGATGGAATATTTCAACGCGGATGGCCAGTAGCTGCGACGCCAACTCTATGCCCCGGATCGACGGTGAAGAAGTCGCAATCGGATGGCGGCGTTATTCAGGCTCGGCAGCAAACATGGCTGAAGCGGCTCAAGAGCTTCGCAGCAATGCCCCTCCAGCCAGCCGCGCGAAGCTGGCCGGAATGCTCGCCACGATGAACGCCGCTCTTGTTCAATCGCGCCAGCAATCGGAAACGGAAGCGCGCCTGCGCATGGCGGCGTATGTGGACCGGCTCTCCGACTATCCCGCAGACGTGGTTGCGAAGGTGCTGCACGCATGGCCGGACAACAACAAATGGTGGCCCGCGTGGTGCGAGCTGCGCGAGGAGCTGGAGCGTGTCGCCCGGCCACGGCGTGAGCTGATCCGTGACCTGGAGATGGCAGCCGTCGCCCTCGAACCAGAGCGCCGCAAAACAATGGCGGCCTTCGCGCTGAAGCGCATTCCTGATGTTTTCGAGTGAAGGGCGCGCTTTCTGATAGGCTATGTTATAGAATGAGATTATTCTACTGTATATTGCCCCGTGCTATATTTGAAGCATGGGCGCGAATTACCCAAATGCACGGCACCGCAAGGCTGCTGACCGGCTGACCCTCCAGTTTGGCGGGGCGGCAACGCTGACCCGTATCGAGGACGGCGGGACCGATGGCTGGGGAAACCCGGTCCAGACCGAAGTCAGCCATGCAGTGCGCGCTATCGACACCGGCAGCAAGTCAGCCTTTGGCGTCACGCCCGGCCTGGACGCTGGCGAGCGGCATGGCCTGATCAATACGCTGGCGACTGGCGCGGTCCCCGCCATTGGCGACACCCTCACGATTGGCGGCGAAACCGTCACGCTTTTGGAAGTCGAACCCGTCCGGCCAGACCCGGACCAAACGGCGATCCTGTACCGGTGGAAGGGCAAGCTATGAGCTGGTCCCAATGCCTGCGAATCAATGTGCGCCGGGGGACCGGGGAGGGGAGTTTTCCGCTCTCGCTACACGGGGGGCGGCCATGAAGCCCTCGACCGCGTGCGCGCGCTTCCTGCAAAGCCTCAAGATTCCTGAAGGCCCCTTGGCGGGCAAGCCGGTTTCGCTGGCGCCTTTCCAGCGCCAATTCGTCACCGGGGCGCTGGACACCGCGATCAACACCGCCGTGCTTTCCATTGGCCGGGGCAACGCAAAAACCGCTCTGGCCGGTGGCATCGCCCTGGGCGCCCTTTTGGGACGCTGGGATGATCAGCCGCGCCGGGAAATCCTGATCGCCGCCCGCACGCGTGATCAAGCCTCTATCGCATGGCAGTTTGTGGCGGGCTTTGCCCGGTCCCTGCCCGAAGACGAACAAGCCCGGCTGACCTTCAAGCGGTCCCCCCGGCTGGAGATCATTTACGAGGACGCGACCGGCGGCGAACACTCGTTGCGAGCCATCGCGGCGGACGGCAAGAGCGCTCTTGGCAGCGCTCCAAACCTTGTGCTGATGGATGAGCGCGGACACTGGCAGCGCGACCGGGGCGACGAGCTGGAGCACGCTCTTTTGTCCGGTTTGGGGAAGCGCGGCGGCAAGGCCCTGATCATCTCGACAAGCGCCCCGGATGACGCGCATCCGTTCTCACAGTGGTGCGACACCGAACAAGCGGGCGTCTATGTGCAAGAGCACCGCCCCGCCCCCGGCCTTCCGGTTGATGACATGCCGTCACTGATCGAGGCAAACCCCGGCGCAAAGCATGGCATCGGCGGTTCGCTGGAATGGCTCGAAGCGCAGGCCAAGCGCGCCGCCGCCCGTGGCGGTTCGACCCTGACAAGTTTCAGACTTTATAATCGCAATGAGCGAGTTTCGGGCGAGACCCGCGACCTGCTTTTGACCGTGGACGAATGGCTGGGCTGCGAGACCGTGGACCTGCCCCCGCGCGAGGGCGAATTGATCCTCGGAATCGACCTTGGCGGTTCCGCCAGCATGTCAGCGGCGGCATTGTATTGGCCAGCAACTGGCCGCTTGGAAACCGTTGCGACCTTCCCCTCTAGCCCGCCCCTTGGCGAGCGCGGCGCCAGCGATGGCGTTGGCGGGCGCTATCTGGAGATGGCCGAACGCGGCGAGCTGAACACGCTAGGGGATCGAACCGTCCCCCCGGCGGCATGGCTGACCGAAATCATGGCGCTGGCCGAAGGCGAGACCATCGCCGCCGTTGTGGCCGACCGTTTCAAACAAGCCGAGTTTGGCGAGGCCCTGGACCGCGCGGGCGTGCGGGCTCCGGTTGTCTGGCGAGGCGCGGGCTTCCGCGATGGCGGCGAAGATTGCGAGCGGTTCCGCCGCGCAGCGTATGACGGGAAGGTGAAATCCCGCCCGTCCCTGCTGCTGCGCAGCGCCTTCGCGGACGCGGTATGCCTGCGCGACCCCGCCAACAATCTGAAGCTGGCCAAGGCCCGCTCTAATGGCCGGATCGACGCGGTAAGCGCCTCCGTTCTGGCCGTGGCCGAAGGTGCGCGCCGCATGGGCCGCCCGGCGCAGCGAGCGAGGGTGGCGATATGGGCTTAGACCGCTTTCCCCGCTACTCGCGCGCGGTCCTGAAAACGCGCCGCTGGCAGGCCGTCCGCCTGGAGGCGCTGCGCCGCGATGGCTGGGCTTGTGTCCAGTGCGGCGCCCGGACCCGGCTCGAGATTGATCACGTCCAGCCGGTGCGGACGCACCCCGAACGCGCCTTCGACCTCGAAAATCTCCAGACGATTTGCGCGTCCTGTCACACGGCGAAAACGCGCATCGAGTGCGGCCACAAACCGCTCAACCCCAAGCGCCAAGCGTGGCGCGACCTCATGAATAAGGAAACCTCCCCATGCTTGAATCAGTGAAAATCCAGCGGCGTCAAAGCGAGGTGCGCGAGCGCCTGGCCGCACTGGCCGCGAACGAAACCCCCAACGACACCGAAACCCGCGAACTCGATTCGCTGGATACGGAATACCGCGTGAACGAAAAGCGCTATCGCGCCGCTCTGATCGCGGAGGCCGCCGAACGCCGCGAGGCTGGCGAGGAGATCGAAGGCCGCTCTGAGCGCGAATGGTCGGACGTGCTCGCCAATTTCGAGCTGCGCCAGATCGCACTGCATCTCGATGAAGGCGCGGCCCTGAGCGGCCAGACCGCCGAGATTGTCCAAGAGATGCGCGCGCAGGGCGGCTATCGCGGGACGCCTGTCCCGTGGCAGGCCCTTGAAGTGCGCAACACTGTGGCTGCTGGCGTCCCTGATCCGATGCGCACTGCGCCGATTATCGACAGGTTGTTTCCGCAGTCTGTGGCCAGCCGCATGGGCGCGAGCCTGATCAACATTGCGTCCGGTGGCGTCGAATATCCGGTGACCTCCAGCGCCGTGTCCGCAGGCTGGCAGGATGGCGAAAACGCCAACGTTTCAGGCCCTACCGCCTTCACGACCGTGGACCGTCCGATGAAACCGGATCACACCCTCGGCGTTCAGATGCGTGTCAGCCGGCGCGCTCTGAAACAGGCTGGCGACGGTCTGGAGCAAGCTATCCGCCGCGACCTGAACGGCGCGATCAGCGCCAAGCTGGACGAAGCTGCATTCCTCGGAACCGGCGCCAATGGCCAGCCGCTCGGCGTCATCACCGGCGCGGCGACCTATGGCGTCAACGTCGAGGCCGAAGACGCGCTGGCGTCCTGGGCTTTGCTGCGCGCCGCCGTGACCCGCTTCATGGTTCGCAATGCAGCGTCCTCGCCCGCTGACGTGCGCGCACTGATCCGGCCAGAGCTGTGGGACTTCCTCGACGGTGAACTGATCACCGGGACGTCCGTCAGCGAATGGGACCGGGTGACGCGGGCAATCCCGGCGGCGAACTTCGCCATGTCCTCGAATGCCCTTGGCGCACCGGCTGGCGATCCGCTCGCAACGTCCGTCCTGCTGACCACTTCCGCAGGCGGCCAAGCGCCCATGTATCTGGCGACGTGGGGCGGGATCGACCTTGTGCGCGATCCGTACACCGATGCGCAGTCCGGCGGGCTTCGCCTTACCGGGCTGGTGACCGCAGACGTCACGATCAGCCGGGCGCAACAGCTTGAAGTCCTGACCGGCGTCGAACTGGCCGGGGGCGCCTAATGGCAAACGGTGAACTCCAGCTTGGCGCGGCCCTAGCTTCCCGGCTGGAGCTTCGCCGCGAAGGTGACGGGAGCGTTCGCATTAGCGGGCGCTTCCCTTACCGCTCCCCTGCAATTCTGGTCGAACGTGGACGCAATGGCGGTGAAGTGCGCGAGGTTATCGAACCGGGCGCATTCGCAGACGCTATCGCGGCGGATTCGGAGATCCATTTTCTGGCCGCCCATAGCTTTGACAAGCCGCTGGCGTCCAAGCGTTCCGGCACCCTGACTTTCAGGGACACACCCGACGCGCTGGAGGTGGAAGCGCACATAACCCCCGCCATCTTGCGCGCGTCCTACGCCGCAGACGCCATCGCCGCCGCAGAGGCTGGATTGATCACCGGCCTGTCCCCCGGCTTCCGCCTTCCCCCTGACAGGGAAAGCGCCGAAAGCTGGAGCGAGGCCCCGGACGGCGCCCGCGTGCGCATGATCAAGCGCGCCATGCTGGCCGAAATGAGCCTTGTGACCCGCCCCGCCTATGCCGCCGCGCGCGCAAGCGTAACCCGCCAATGCAGCGAGGCCCCGGACGCGGGCTTGCGCCGCACCCTGTACCGCTGGAGGCGCTGACATGATCGAGATTATGAGCTTTGAGGAAGGCCGCCCGGACACCTACCCGGCCAAGCCGTCCGGCCTATCGAGCGCAGCGGACGCTTACCCCGCCGCTTTCATTTGGCACATGCTGGAACGGCGCATTGCGTGGCGCTGGGCTTCACGCTCGGCGGAGGTGATTCTGGAGGGCGGCCCCGGCCCGTTTGAACTGCCTTTGCGCCCGGCTGAAATCACGCTGACGGAGGCATGGAACGGGGAAAGCTGGGAAGCCGTCACGCTCGCCACGGCCCCGCGCGGCGGCGTGTATCTCTCCAGCCGCGCACCCTATCGCATCACGTTCACCGCAGGCGACACCGAAACCCCGCCGGACATCATGCTGGAGGCTTACCGCCGCTTGGCCGAGTATCTGGGCGAGGTGGAAAACGAGCCGGTTCCGGCTGGCGCTTACTCCCATTCCATCGACCTTGGCGGCGTGAAGGAATCGACGCGGTTCGACCCGTGGCGGCGTGCGCGCGCTCTGGACATGTCCGGGGCTGGCGACCTCCTGCGCATTTACAGGAAGGCTTAATCCATGTTCGGACTTTTCAAACGCGCAGAGCCGAAACAGGAAACCCGCGCCAGCGCGTCCGGCTTCACCGCCGAATTGATCGCGGCCCGTGAGGGCTGGATTAGCGGATCGCGCGGCGTTGGCGAGCTGACCGCCACGGCGCAAAGCTGCGTGTCTCTGTGGGAGCACGGATTAAGCCTTGCTGACGTGTCCGGCTTCGACCTTGACCGCCAGACCCTCGCACTGGCCGGGCGCGCTCTGGCGCTGCGCGGCGAGGCGGTATTCCTGATCCGTGAGGACCGGCTTATCCCGGCGGCGGATTGGGACTTGGCGACCCGTGACGGCATCCCCCGCGCCTATCGTGTCAGCGTGTCAGAAGCCGGGGGCGGCGTAAGCATGACCGCCCTGGCAGGCGAGGTTTTGCATTTTCGCATCGGTTCGGACGTGGCCGCCCCTTGGTCTGGCACTGCCCCGCTCAAACGCTCCAGCCTGACCGCTGGCCTTCTGCACACGCTGGAGTCTGCACTGTCTGACGTGTACCAGAATGCCCCGCTAGGCTCGCAGATTGTCCCATTCCCCGAAGCGCCGGACACCGACCTGGAGGCCCTTGGACGCGGCTTCCGTGGCCGCCGTGGCCGCGTGCTCTTGCGTGAGTCGGTTCACGTCACCGCAGCCGGTGGCGCGGCCCCGGCGCAGGACTGGCGCCCGCAGGACGTGACCCCGGACCTTCAGCGCGCGATGACCAAAGAAACGCTTGAGGCGGCGCGCAGCGCGATCCTGACGGCGTTTGGCGTCCTGCCCTCATGGTTTTCCAGCACGGCGCAAGGCACGCTTGTGCGCGAGGCTCAACGTCATCTGGCGCAATGGACCCTCCAGCCAATAGCAGGCGGGATCGCAGAGGAAATCGAGCGCAAGACCGGCCAGCCGGTGAGCCTCGACGTGATGGCGCCGCTCCAAGCCTATGACGCGGGAGGCCGCGCCCGCGCGCTCAACGCCATTCTAAACGCGCTGGCCGATGCGAAGGCCGCAGACGTGTCACCGGACGCCATCGCCAATGCAGGCCGCCTGGTGAACTGGGAGCTTTGACCGAATCGGCGGCGGGATTTCGTCTCCTCTGGCCCGCCGCTGATCCGCCGCGCCCGGCTCCATTGAGACGCGCGCGGCAATGCGGGCTGACATGACCCGCACGCGCCCCCGGTGGTTTCGCGCCCGCCGGGGGCGCATTCATGTTTCAGGCAGGGGGCGCGGAAACGGGATGCCTCTGGCGATACCCCGTTGCGCAGCGATCAACGGGACGGCGCCGGCCCATTGATAACCCGCACGGGACGGCGGCGGCCCAAGCAGTAGGTCTAGCGCCGCTTATGAAGCGGGAATGTCGGACCGCATCCGTGCTAGGGCGATCAGGCGAGCGGGCGAATTGCTGAAGCAGATAGAGCCAAAAGCCGGAGCGCGCACTGATCTAGAACCTAGTGCCGCTGGCGACACTAGGTCAGACGCCGCCCGTGACGCTGGCATGTCCAAGCGCCAGCAAATGACCGCAACGCGCGTTGCCAATATCCCGGAAGCAGATTTTGAGGCGCAGGTCGATAGCGACCAACCGCCTACACTCAATTAACCCGCACCGAAAAGTACCGGCGCCGATACTTTTACCCCGCGCGTTACCCGGAAGACACACATTGTCCGAACCCGGATTAATTTATATGCTTATGTGTTTGATTTTTATGGTGGGCGGTGACGGGCTCGAACCGCCGACCCTCTCGGTGTAAACGAGATGCTCTACCAACTGAGCTAACCGCCCTTGGCCTTTATCTACTCCGCCCGGCCCGCCGGCTTCAACCGGTCTGATCCGTAGCAGCCGAGCTGACGCACGGTTTTGGCATGCTTGGCCAGATGCGCCAGGGCGCGCGCCACGGCCGGATCGTCCTCATGGCCCTCCAGATCGAGGAAGAAAAGCTGTTCCCACGGCGCGCCCGGCACGGGCCGGCTTTCCAGCTTGGTGAGGTTGACGCCCTCGGTGCGGAAACCCTCCAGCGCGCTGATCAGCGAGCCGGCCTCGTCGCTGGTGACCACCACCAGCGAGGTCTTGCATGGCAGAAGCGGCGAGGCCGGAGCCGGGTCTAGCGCCAGCGAGACAAAGCGCGTCTCGTTGCCGGCAAAGTCGGAGATATTGGGCTCGATCACATTCAGCCCGAACAGGCGCGCGGCATCCGGGCTCGCCACGGCGGCGACGCCTGCGCCTTCGTCCAGCGCCCGCTCCAGCGCGCGGGTGGTGGACGAGACCGAGACCTTCTGCAGGTCAGGGCGGGCATTGAGCCAGCGCTGGGCCTGGCGCAGCGCCTGGGGGTGGCCGTAGACGGTGCGCACGACGCCCACATCGCTGGCCTTGCCGATCAGGGCATGAACGATGCGCTGATGGTGCTCGCCGGCGATTTTCAGGCGGGTTTCACGCAACAGGTCATAGACTTCCACAATGCCGCCGGTGGCTGTGTTCTCGATGGGCAGGAAGCCGTATTCGGCCTCGCCCGCCTCCACGGTGGCGAAGATCGCGGCGTAATCACGCTTGATCACCGGCGCGACGCCGGAATAGCGCCCGGAGTAATGGGCGTAGACGCCAAAGTGGGAATAGCTGCCCGGCCCGCCCAGATACGCCACGCGCGCCTCGGTCAGCAGCCGGTCGCCAGCGCGGGCGTCCAGCCCGGCGCGCTGGCGGCGCAAAGAGTCGTCTATGATCGCCTGGAACAGCGTCTCGATGAAGCGCGCGTCCAGCCCCGCCTCTTCGCCCATCTTCACGGCGCGGGCGATCACGTCCTGCTCGCGCTCCACATCACGCACCGGGGTCTGCTCGCCGGCTTTCAGCGCCCCCAGCGCCTCACCAAGACGCCGGCGCTCGGCCAGGAGGCGGATCAGCTCGGCGTCCGCCCGGTCGATGGCGGCGCGCAGCACGGCGCGTTCATTGCGCGGTTCGGACGGGGTCATAATCGTCTCCTGACAAACAAAAACCCCCGCTGGGCGGCGGGGGCGGACTGGTCTTCATCTTCAAACAGACGAGCTCAGCCGGTCCCCTCCGGGCCGCTGGTATAGCCGATAAACAGATAGGTGGCCGAGCGCGTGATCATGCAGCGCAGCATGGCGCAGCGGCGTTTGTCCGGTCAAGCGGGAAAACCGATCACGTTGACTCCTGCGCCCCGGCGCGCTCCGATCACGCCAAGACATCCGTTCAGGGGACAGGAGACCGCCATGCCCATCCGCTTCACCGCCATCGCCGCCGCTGCGGTGTCAGCCGCCTTGCTCGCCGCCTGCAACGGACCGGCAGAGCAGCCTGCTGAACCGGCGCCGGCCGGGCAGCCACATGCCGTGATCGAAACCTCGCTGGGCGATATCCGCATCATGCTTCATGCCGACCGCGCGCCGGTGAGCGTGAGCAATTTCCTGGCCCATGTGGAGGCTGGCACATTCGATGACGGTGAATTCTACCGCGTGGTGCGCGACGATAATGACCGGCCTGATATCGAGAACCCGATGAACCTCATCCAGGGCGGCTGGGGGTTTGAAGGCCCGCCGGAGGCGGACGGCATCGCCCATGAAGGCACGGACATCACCGGCCTGTCCCATGTGCGCGGCGCGGTATCGATGGCGCGCTATGACGTGGGCACGGCGACCACCGAGTTTTTCATCATGCTCAACGACACGCCGGGCCTGGACGCCGGTCCGGACGGGCGCAATCCGGGCGATGAGGCGGGCTATGCCGTATTCGGCCAGGTGGTGGAGGGCATCGAGATCGCCGAGGCGATCATGAACCGACCGGCGGGCGGCCGGGAGGGCGCCCCCGAGGGCTTCGCCCACCAGTTCCTGACCGAGCCGGTGACCATCCGCGCGACCCGGGCGGAGTGAGAGAGCTAACAGCGAAGGATTGCCCCGCCCGATTGCCGATAATGCGAAGGCTGGGCGGACGCGTCCGGTTTCGGCATCATTGAGGTCAATTTGCTTCACCCGCCATGGTGAAACCGAGCTCGGTGCATTCACCTCCGCGAGTTCTGGCTGATCAGTGAACCTTGAAAGCAAGCGGCTCAAAGCCCTCGATTTCGTGGCGCACATAATCGCCCGGCTGAACGAGGCAATTTGTTGAATTAGCTGGCGTGCCGCAAAGAATGACGTCGCCTTCATCCAATGTGAAGGAATCGGCGAGATAACGATAGCAAGCGCGCCAGTCGAAAATCATGTCCGCCACGCGCCCATCCTGAAACAGTCTGTTATTGATCCAAGTGCGCATATATGACGCTTTTTCAGGCGGATGCTTTCTGACGACTGGGTTTATTGGACAGAAGCCCGGCCGCGCCTTGCTGATAGCAAGATGGTTGTCCCGGCCATAGTCACCGCGCCGGGTCACGTCACAGGCGGTTGTAAACCCGAAAATCGCTTCGTCACCCTCAAGATCGTCACCCGGTCTGGAACTCTGGCCTACAACCAGGGCCAGCTCCACTTCTACCCAGATATCCGCCGCTTCTCTTGGCCTGAGAAAGCCCTGATCGGGCAAAACCAATGAGTGAGGTGACTTCAGAAATGCGATCGGGGTTTCATAGTTTTCACGATCACCCACCATGCATTTGAAGTTGATGGCCATTCCGAAAACATGTGTCCCGTAAAAGGGTGCCTTCACAATCACATTATCGGCCCTAACTCCCTCAAGTGGACCGTCAGTTACAAGGAACTGCCCGGGCCCGATCTGCTCTGCCCATCCTTCATAGCCCGCAGACTGTATTCGGACCATACTACGACCAATCACGGATTGAGAACCTTGGCCGCTCATTTCACGCTGCTCCTCGCGGCCCAGACCATTCATGTCCGCCAAACAGTGTCTAAACGGCCGGTTCTGTCAATGTGATGAAAGCTGGAAGTTGAGCAAAGCACAAGGAAGCACGCTTTGGTGCACCTGCTCAGTCCAGTGTCCAACGCCGCCTGGAAGACGCTACCTTGTCGCGTTGAAAAGCTCGCGGCCGATCAGCATGCGGCGGATTTCGCTGGTGCCCGCGCCGATCTCGTAGAGCTTGGCGTCGCGCAAGAGGCGGCCCGTCGGGTATTCGTTGATATAGCCATTGCCGCCCAGGATCTGGATGGCGTCCAGCGCGCACTGGGTGGCGGCTTCTGCCGCGAACAATATGGCGCCCGCCGCGTCCTGGCGCGTGGTCCGGCCCCGGTCGCAGGCTTGCGCCACGGCGTAGACATAGGCGCGCGCGGCCGTCATGCGGGTGTACATGTCGGCGATCTTGCCCTGGATCAGCTGGAACTCGCCGATGGCCTGGCCGAATTGTTTGCGCTCGTGGACATAGGGCATGACCACATCCATGCAGGCCTGCATGATCCCGATGGGACCCGAGGCCAGTACGGCGCGCTCATAATCGAGCCCGCTCATCAACACGCGCACGCCGCCGCCGATAGAGCCCAGCACGTTCTCTTCGGGCACGTCGCAGTTTTCAAACACCAGCTCGCCGGTCTCAGACCCGCGCATGCCCAGCTTGTCGAGCTTCTGGGCCACAGAGAAGCCCTTCATCCCCTTCTCGATCAGGAAGGCGGTGATGCCCTTGGAGCCGCCCTGCGGGTCGGTCTTGGCGTAAACCACCAGCACATCGGCGCTGGGTCCGTTGGTGATCCACATCTTTGAGCCGTTGAGGAGGTAATGATCGCCCTTCTTCTCAGCTTTCAGGCGCATGGACACCACGTCAGACCCGGCGCCCGTCTCGCTCATGGCCAGCGCGCCCACATGCTCGCCGCTGATCAGCCTGGGCAGATAGCGCGCGCGCTGATCGTCATTGCCGTTGAGCCGGATCTGGTTGACACACAGGTTTGAGTGCGCGCCGTAGGACAATCCCACCGAGGCGGACGCCCGGCTGATCTCTTCCATGGCGATGCAGTGTTCAAGATAGCCGAGCCCGGACCCGCCCAGCTCCTCTTCCACCGTGATGCCCAGAAGGCCCAGCGCGCCCATCTCCTGCCAGAGATCGGCCGGGAAGGTGTCCGTGGCGTCAATCTCGGCGGCGCGCGGCGCAATTTTGTCGGACGCGAAGGAGCGCACGGTGTCGCGCAGCATCTCCGCCGTGTCGCCGAGGTCAAACTCGAGCGGGGGGTACTGATTGGCTGTCATGCGGAGCGAGATACCACGCTGGGGGACCCGGTCAAGCGGCGGCGCAGCCCGGATCAGGCGTACACCACGGCGCCCATCAGCGCAGCGATCCCGGCGGCTGCGCTCAGCGCGGCGCCGAAGCGCCGCCAGGCCGCATCATCAGGGCCCGACAGCGCCCGCACATGGAAATAGCTCATCCACAGAACGATGGCGACCAGCACCACCGCCTCATAGACCCGGTTGTCCCCACCCGGCCCGGCCAGCACCGAGACCGGCTCGGCCGCGCTGATCACAGCCAGAAAACCGAACAGGCCATACTGCGCGGCCCGCACGCACGCGGTCAGCCCCCGGCGCTTCAGCCGCCAGAGCTGGGCCGAGACGAACAGCAAGACGCCAAAGGCCAGGGCGGCGAGAAACAGCGGCAGAGCGACCGAGGCGGCTCGCCAGAACTGGCCCTCTCCGGCGGCGGTGCGCACGCCCTCGCCCATGGCGACGACAGCCCCGCCCGCCTGCGGCGCCGCGAGGGATATGCCGATCAATCCGGCGAACAGGCCCAGCACCAGAAACGGCCCGGGCGCCAGGCGCCATGAGCGCCGGCCGTCATCCTCGATGGCATCCAGCTGGGGCGTCAGGAGGCGCGGATTGAGCAGCACCGCCAGCAAGGTCGGAAGGATCAATATGAGGCCCAGCGACAGCTGCGTCAGCGCGCCGTCGATCACGCCCAGCGTCCGCCGGCCTTCGGTGACAGCCTCATCCGCCATGCACGCCCCTCCCGGACGGACTTTGGCGCCCTGAGCGGGCGCGGTCCAGCGGCAAGACGAACAGGAGATGAGACGTTTCTGTTGTGATCAGGCGCGCCTGGCGCGGCGCTCCTTCAGACGGCCGGCCAGGGTGAGGCCAGAGGCGACCACCATCAACACGCCGCCCACGAACAGCGCTGGCGCAGGCCAGTCGTCGCTGAGGCGAATGCCTTCGGCCATGTAAGTCTCGAAATTGGCGGCCAGCATCGATGCGCCCAGTCCGGCCATGAGCACGCCGAGGACCAGATTGGCGATGAAAATCTTGACGCCGCCGCCATGCGGCTCGCTTGCCGCCGCTTCCGGCGTATGCGCCATGGCTTCGGCGCCGGCCACATGGGCCGGTTCGAGGGCGGCGTCGTCTTCGTGGGCGGTGTCGGCGTATTCGCCTTCGGGGCGCTCCGGGCCCTCCACCTCGCCCGACAGACCGGCGGCGCGGGCGGGAGCCTCGCCGGGGTGCGGCGGGGCCGGATGGGCGCGCAGTACGGGCGACGCCGCTTTCGCCTCCACGACGGCGGGTTCAGGCGCGGGTTGATGCACCGGCTCGGGCGCAGTCGTGGCCGCTTTGCGCGCAACCGGCGCCGTGACGATCGCGGGCGTCAGGAAGCTGAAGCCGAGCACCGGATTGGGACTGGCGGGCGCACCAGATGAATCCAGCGCAGCCTCGCTCAGCGCTGCGGGTTCGTTGTGAGGCTCCACCTCAACCACCGGCTCAGGCTCCAAGACAGCCTCCGGCGCGCGCGCGGCATCGCCCGCCATGGAGGCGGCCATGCGCGCCAGCACGGCTTGAACCGCGCCGACCTGCTCGGTGCGGGCGGCCATCGGGGATAGTTGCGGCTCGGGCGCCGGCTCAAGCACAGGCGCGGCTTCAGCTTCCGCTTCAGGCTCGGCCTCAGCGTCCGGGGCAATCTCAGCCACGGCCTCTGTTTCGGGGTCCGCCTCGGCGACCGGCTCCGGTTCGGCCGCCGGCTCGTCGGCGGATGCAGGCGCATCCATGGCGGCGGCAGCTTCAGACCAGTCTTCAAAAGCAATATCCACCTCGACCAGCGGGCCGAGGCGCGGTGCGGGTTCGGGTTGGTCCTGAGGCGCTGGCGCAGGCGCAGACGCCGGTGCGGCGGCTTCAGCCGGGGCGTCCAGCGCCGTCAGGAACAGCGCCTTCTCTGCGGCGCGGCGGCGCACCAGACGCTCGGACACCACTAGGCGCCCGCCCTCTTCAGCGCGCACCCACGTCTCCAGGGCTGCCGCAGCCTCGCGGTGCTTGCCAGCGCGCGTCAGGCGCGCCACGTCGGACACCTTGAAGGCATTGGCGCCCACGGACGCCGCGAAAGACACCAGCGCATCGCGCATGGGCGCGGGCAGATCGGCGCCCACAGCCGCCTCGACCGCCTGTTCGGCCAGCAGCACGTCATAAATGAGGAGAAGCTCGGCATTCTCGCGGCTGAGGATCACGCCCTCTTTCGCGGCGGCGCTGTGCCCGTACCCGACCAGCCAGCGGCGCCCACGGCGCTGCGCCTCGCCCAGAAAGGGTTCATGGGTCTTGATCAGGTCGCGCGCAGCGCGGGTGGATTTCAAACGCGGTTTCATCGCTGTCCCGTTCCGAAACGGCAGTGCTCAGGCCGTACAGGCATTGCAAGCTCGAGGCCGTCAGCGGGCCGGACGGTCCAGCACGTCCACCGAATCCACTGCCGTGAAAGGCGCAAAGAAGCCGGCGCCGGCGCCGCCGCCGATCACCCAGATCTCGGCCCCCAGCGCCACCGCCGCCGCTTCGGTGCGGGTGGCGGGCAGCGCTGCGCCCTCACGCCAGCCCGATGCCCCCGCGTCCAGGATCAGATGATCGCGCAGGGTCTGGCGCATGTCGGAGCTGCGCCCGCCCAGAATGTGAATGGCGCCGTCCAGCGCCGTCATGGCATGCCCGGCGCGCGGCTGGGGCAGGTCCGGACCGCGCCGCCACTCGCCCGCTTCGATATCATAGATATCGACGCGCGCGCTGGTCTCGCCATCGCGCGACCCGCCCGCCAGCCAAATCTGAGACCCGATGCGCACCGCCGCCGAGCCGCGCCGGCCGGTCTCCAGCGGCGCCGCCAGCGTGGTCCACTCGCGCGCCGCCAGATCAAAGACATACATGTCCGTGGAGCCATCCTCGCCGCCGACCGCATAGAGCATGCCGTCCGCTTCGATCAGGGAGAAGGAGGCCTTGGCGCCCGGCATGGCCGGTTCGCCCTGCCAGATATCGCTTTCAGGATCATAAGACCAGACTTCCGCGATAGGCTCGCCGCCGGATTCCGAGGAGTATCCCCCCGCCACCCAGATTCGCCCGTCCGCCGACGCCATGCCGAAACGCTCCAGCCCCAGCGGCAGCGGCGCCCGGGCGCGCCAGGCGCCATCTTCCGGCTCCAGCGCCTCGAAATCATTGCGCGGCTCCACCAGCCCGGCGCCGCCGGCCGCGTATATCACGCCATCATGGACAACACCCGCCAGCCCGGCGCGCGCGCTTTCAAGCCGGGGGCCGGGACGCCACGGTCCGTTGATCGAATAGGCCGACACCGGCCCGCGCTCGCTCCACTCGGGCGCGTCCGCCTGAGCCAGAGCCGTCGAAGGGGCGAGCCCGGCCAGCGAGCTTACCATTGCGATGAAGCAGAGTGTGCGGAGCATGGATCAATCCTGTCAGTGCCGCCCCTTATGTCGAGGCCCCATTGTCTGGCGCCAAAGGCGGCGGAACAAGGGCCAGCGCGCGGGTCATGCGTGGCGCTGACAGATGCTGGATGCAAAAAGGCCCGGCGATGGAGCCGGGCCTTGTTACCAAGGCTCATTGAGAGAGCCAGTTCTGGTGCGGTCGAGAAGACTCGAACTTCCACGGGTTTTACCCCACAGCGACCTCAACGCTGCGCGTCTACCAATTCCGCCACGACCGCAAAACCGGAGCGCGCGTGTACCAAGACCGCAGGGGCTTGTGAAGTCCCCCGGTGTACAGGGCCGTGGCGCTTACGCTGCGAAATAATCGTGAACGTCCGCCGGACCGGTGATCGACACAGCGACCCGGTCGCCCTGGATGACGATCTCACCTCGGGCGATGGGGTGGTTGTTCGCCAGAATCCACACTTCCTCGTGCTCGGCCGTGGCGAGCGGAATCACCGCGCCGCGGCCCATGCGCAGGAATTGCTGGATCGGCAGGCGGGACCTGCCCAGCAAAACGGAGATTTCGACCTGGACTTCGCCCAGCTGGCTCATGGTGATACGGACCGGTTGGACCCAAATGATGCGAGGCCTTGCCTCGCGGCGTGGGAGTCACGATGTTCCGCACCGGTTTCGGAGCCGTTAAGGCCCTGAGCAAGGACAGCGAAAAATGCCGATCAGCTGGGCGGTTTCAGCAGCGCGCGTGCCCTACCCCGACGCCGTCTCGGCCATGGAGGCGCGGGTGGAGGCGATCGCCCGTGGCGAGGCCAGTGAGCTGGTCTGGCTGCTCGAGCATGACCCGATCTACACCGCCGGGACCAGCGCCGACCCGAAAGATCTGCGCGATCCGGAACGCTTCACCGTGCACCGCACCGGGCGCGGCGGCGAATACACCTATCACGGACCGGGCCAGCGCGTGGCCTATGTGATGCTGGATTTGCGCGAGCGCGGACGGGATGCGCGCCAATTCGTGCGCGATCTGGAGCAATGGCTCATCGAGACGCTTGGGACATTCAACGTGACCGGCGAACGGCGCTGCGGGCGGGTCGGGGTCTGGGTGGGCCGCACTCAGCCGGGCGGGCCCGAGCGCGAAGACAAGATCGCCGCCATCGGCATCCGCCTGCGCCGCTGGGTGTCGTTTCACGGCATCGCGCTGAATGTGGAGCCGGACCTGTCGCATTTTTCCGGCATCACGCCGTGCGGCATCACCGATCCGCGCTATGGCGTGACAAGCCTGGTCGATCTGGGACTTCCCGTCACGATGGAGGATGCTGACCTGGCGCTCAAACAGGCGTTCGAAGCGGTGTTCGGCCCGGTCACTCGCGAGGCGGCGCCCGCCTGATCGCCGGTCGCAGACGCGCATACCACAGCGCAAACAGCGCAATGACGATCCAGAACGCCCAGGTGGATGGCCAAATGCCGGCCTCGGCGATCTGGCGCGCCAGTTCCCCGTCAGTGGACAAACGCTCGGACAGGGCCTGCTGCAGAGCCGGGTCATAGGCGGCCGCGTTCACCGCCTGGGGATCATCCAGGTCCACCCCGGCCTCGCGCATCATGTCCAAGAACACCGGCAGCACCGCCACGGTCATGGCCAGCACCCCGGCGGCGAATTTAACCAGCCACGCGACCAGCAGCGGGACCACCGCCATGTCCACCCGGCGCCCGGCATGGCGCAGGCGGTTGATGTGGGCAGCCAGCACGAAGAAAGCGATCAGGGGCCAGAAAATGGAGCCGCCCACGCCCAGAAGGCTCAGCCGCACAAAATCCACCGCCGCAATCAGACCCAGCGCGATCCAGTACTGGTCCGCGTCGGCGCGCTGATTGGGCAGGAAGGCGGCGGCAAAAGGCAGGCGGGAGATCACAGGTCGGACACCGGGTTCAGCGCGGAGCGCGCCCGCGACGCTCGCGGGTTTGACACCACAGGGTATGGGGCGCGCCCGCCCGCTGTTCAAGACACACCGGCGCCCGGAGGAGGCCTCCGGGCGCCGGGTTCATGCGTTTGCGGACAGGATCAGGCCGGGTTGTCCGTCGCGGCGGGAGTCGGAGCCGGGCTGGACGAGCCGCCAGCAAAAGACGCCCTGAGTTGGCGCGCCAGCTCAATATTCTTCGCCCGCGCCCGGCTGCCGATCAGGAAATAATCGATCAGCACCCACAGGCCGAATCCTCCGAGCGTGATCAGCTTGAGGATGCCGGCGACAATGTCGCCGACCAGGAAGCGGTCAATGCCCAACCATCCAAGCCAGGTATTAAATCCATACAACAAGGTCGGGTTCTTCTCCGACGCCTGAAACGCGCTCAGAAACGATTGCCGATTCGCCTCGGGAACTGACGAGACAATGGATGCCAATTCAACTGTATAGCCTTTGAGATTCATGGTCCCCCCCTGATCAAACTTCAGGCGGTCAGACTAGCGCCGATCCGGGCGCTACTCCACTGAAATGCGATGGGTGTGGACGATCAATAGCTGCTGTCCGGCAGGCCCCGCGTGGTCATCGTGGATGCCGCCGCCATCTCACCGCGTCAGTCAGATGACCAGCGGGTCAAAGCGCCGTGTCAGGAGACGCCTGCGCCTCCGGGCTGAGCGGCACGGGCCCATACTGGTTTTCACTTGCGTCGCCCTTCAGCAGGCCGACCCAGATGGTGTAGCCAGCCCAGACCAGCATCGCCACGGAGAACAGGAGTAAGGAAAATCCCCCGGCGGCGATCATCGCAGCGATGCTGGCCGTGCTCGGGCGATCATTTTGTGCAGCGTCCAAAACCAGTTGAACCACGCCGACGCCGACGATAGACAGCGCCGAAATCGCCAGAACGCTGGTAATCGCCCAGGGAATGACGTGCAGCCAGGCCGTCTTGCCGCCATCATGAAGGCGCTTTCCGAACACCGCGATGCCAACCCAGACAAGTCCAAGCCAGAGCAGGCCTCCTATGCTGGGCACAATGCCGGTGACGACATTGCCTGCGATCAGTATCAGGACGCCAATCCAATATTCCTGCTGACCGATCCGCCCATTCGGGCTGAAGAGCACATGGGAGAGGTTCATGGCGGCATCCTTCCCTTTTTGGAGTCCATCCATAGAGTCTCCGCGCCGGCGCGCAAAGTCAACGAAAGGCGCACTGGCCGCCTACTCAAACTCGACCAGCAGATCATCCGCCGCGACGCTGGCGCCCGGGGTGCAATTGACCGCCTTGACCACACCGTCGCGTTCGGCGCGCAGGACGTTTTCCATCTTCATGGCTTCGACCACCAGCAGCGGCTCGCCCGCCTTGACGTCCTGACCGGCCTTCACCGCGACCGAAACCACCAGGCCCGGCATCGGGCTGAGCACCTGTCTGGCCGTGTCAGCGGCTTCCTTCTCGGGCAGGCGCGCATAGAGCTCGGCCACGCGCGGGGCGCACACGATCACCTTGGCGCCATAGCCGCGATGGCGCAGGGCGTAGCCCTCCAGCGTCTCGGTCAGGAAGACCGCGAAAGGTTCGTCATCGAGATGCGCGTCGAACACGGGCTGGCCCGGCAACCAGGACGTGGTCAGGCGCATGCGCTCAGCCTTGAGGGCCGGAACCCAGATCTCCGCCGTGGTGGGCTGCGCCTCCAGCGCGCCGGCGCCCAGCGTGATCTCCACATCAAAGCGTTGTCCGTCGAGCAGCACGGACCACTCATGCACGCGTCCCGGCGCGGGCGACGGGGTCAGGCGTCCGCTCACCCCGGCGGCGCGTTCGGTGAAGACCGTGTGCACATAGGCCGCCGCCGCCGTCATCCAGCGCAATTGCGCCTCGCGCGGCGCGGCGCCTTTGAAGCCTTCGGGGAAGTGCTGCTCGATATAGCCAGTGTGAATGCGTCCGGCGCGGAAGTCCGGCTCCTCCAGCACGGCTGACAGGAAGGGCGCATTGGACTGCAGCCCTTCGACATGCAGACGGTCCATCGACACGCTCAGCGCCTCGATGGCAGTCTCGCGGGTTTTGCCATAGCCGATCACCTTGGCGATCATGGGATCGTAAAACAGCGAGATTTCATCGCCCTCGCGCACCCCGGCGTCGATGCGCAAACGCCCCGGCCCGGCCTCGCCCTCTTCTGGCTGGATATAGCGCTTGAGCCGTCCGATAGAGGGCAGGAAGCCGCGATACGGGTCCTCGGCATAGAGGCGCGCCTCCACCGCCCAGCCCTTGATGCGCATGTCGGCTTGGGTGAATCCCAGCTCTTCGCCGGCGGCGACGCGGATCATCTGCTCGACCAGATCAATATCGTGGGTGAGCTCGGTGACCGGGTGCTCCACCTGCAAACGGGTGTTCATTTCGAGGAAATAGAAGCTCTTGTCGGGCGCGACGATGAATTCCACCGTGCCCGCACTGTCGTAATCGACGGCCTTGGACAGGGCGACGGCCTGTTCGCCCATCTTGCGCCGGGTGGCCGCATCCAGAAACGGCGACGGCGCCTCTTCCAGGACTTTCTGATTGCGGCGCTGGATCGAGCATTCGCGTTCATTGAGGTGGATGACGTGGCCGTGCTTGTCGCCCAGGACCTGTATCTCGATATGGCGCGGGCGCTCGATGAATTTCTCGATCAGGATGCGGTCATCGCCAAACGAGGATTTGGCCTCGTTGCGCGCCGCCTGAAAGCCCTCGCGCACCTCGCCTTCGGACCGGGCGATGCGCATGCCTTTTCCGCCGCCGCCCGCCGAGGCCTTGATCATCACCGGATAGCCGATGTCATTGGCCACTTCGACGGCCTGCTGGTCGTCCATGATCTCGCCCTTGAAGCCGGGCACGGTGCTGACGCCGGCCTGGGCCGCGAGCTTTTTGGATTCAAGCTTGTCGCCCATGGCCGCGATGGCGTCCGGGTTCGGCCCGATCCAGGCGATATTCTTCTCGGCCAGCGCGCGCGGGAAGGCGGCGTTCTCGGACAGAAAGCCGAATCCGGGATGCACCGCATCAGCGCCCGTCTCAACGCAGGCGGCAATGATCTTGGTCATGTCCAGATAGGACTGGCCCGGCGCAGGCGGGCCGATGAACACAGCCTCGTCAGCCATCTGCACGGCCAGCGTATCGGCGTCGGCTTCCGAATAGACAGCAACGGTGGGTATGCCCAGCCGCTTGCAGGTCTTGATGATCCGGACAGCAATCTCGCCGCGGTTGGCGATCAGGATTTTCTTGAACATGAATTGCGCCAGCCACGCTTGAAGGAAATGAGCACGGAAGCCGGTTTAGCGCGCCTGCGCACAAGGCGGCAAGCTGGGGCGCGCCGGACCGGCAGCTTGACGCGTGCCCGCGCCATGGCCGAGCATCCGCCCAGCCAAGCCGGAACACGGCTGCGGGAGGTCATGAATGAGCACCATCACCGTCACCCCCAGCGGCGCCGCGCTCGGCGCATCGGTGACCGGCATCGACCTGACACAGCCGCTGGACCCCGGCGCGGTCGCCGCGATTCGCGCCGCCTGGCTGGAGCATCTGGTGCTGGCCTTTCCCGGTCAGCCCATGAGCCATGACGATCTGGAGCGTTTCACGCTCTATTTCGGGCCGTTCGGGGATGATCCCTTCATCGCCCCCCTGCCCGACCGGCCGCGCATCATCGAGGTGAAACGCGAGGCGCATGAAAAAGCCTCTGTGTTCGCCGCCGCCTGGCATTCCGACTGGAGCTTTCAGGACACGCCGCCTGCGGCCACCATCCTGCACTCCAAGATCACTCCGCCCGTCGGCGGCGACACGCTGTTCTGCAATGGCTATGCGGCCTATGAGGCGCTGTCAGATGCGACCAGGGCCCGGATCGAGGGCTTGCAGGCGGTGCATTCGGCGGCGCTGGCTTACGCGCCTGACGGCGTCTACGGCGCCATGGATGGGCCGGACCGGTCCATGACCATCCGCCCCGACGAGCGCGCCCGCGCCGCCCGCCTGCATCCGGTGGTGAAAACCCACCCCGAAACCGGGCGCAAGACGCTGTTCGTCAATCCTGGCTATGTGCGCACCATTGACGGCCTAAGCGAGGAAGAGGCCTTCTTCCTGCTCATCGAGCTCTATCAGGCCGCCCATGACGAGCGCGTCGTCTACCGCCATGTGTGGGAGCCGGACATGCTCTTGATGTGGGATAATCGGTGCACCCAGCACATGGCCACGGGCGGCTATGACGGTCATGCCCGGCTCCTGCACCGCACCACGGTGGCGGGACCCTAGAGCGCAATCCGAAAAGTGGGTACCGGTTTTCGGATAAATTGCGCTCCAGATCAAAAGGCTAGAGCGTGCGGCCTGACGCAGTCAGGTCGGACCACGCTCTAGTCGAGCAGGCGATCAAATTCATAGGCGCCGGCGCCCGGCACCTTGAAGGCGTAGGCGCCGCCGTCGAGGCGTCCCGATTCGCTGTAGCGGACCTGCATCAGGCTGAGCTCGATACGGGCGTTGATCCCCATCTGCCGGCCTGATTGCGCCGTGATCACACAGGCGCTCTCATCGACTTCCAGCACCGTCACGCCATCCTCGCGCGAGACCGGCGTCAGGCGGCAGTCTTCTGGATAACCGATCAGATCATCGAGGGTGAGATCGGTGAAATCATGCTCGCCGGTGCTTCCCTCAAAGGCGTCGGGATTGCGGAAGGCATAGAAATCCATGCCGGTGAGCGGGCTGTCATGCTCGCGGATTTCGGAGTGAAACACCCACAGGCGCTGGCGGCTCACCGGCCCGTCCGGCCCGCCCGAGCGCCATTCGAGATATATCGCGTCTCCGGGAATGTGGGGCGTCTCCACCGGCACAAAGCGCGCGTGCTGCAAATCCAGCCAGTCATAGGGATGCCCCGGCGCAGGCGGGCGCTTAAGGCTCTCATCCGCCGCTTCGTACTGGGCGGCGTTGGACCAGCGCCCGTCGAGGAGCGCGGCGAGGGCCGCCCCTTCGCGCTCGATCTCGCCTGCGGCGAATGCGGCGCTAGCCAGTATCAAGCTCATCATCATGGACCTGCCTCCCTCAGCTACTCACGTCGAAAGTCTCGCCCGGCAAGGCGCCGGACGCGAATCGCACCGCCTAAACCCCCGCCGCATCCAGAATGGCGATTGCGGCGCGTTCGCCCGATTCCATGGCCGCCTCCATGCCGGTGTGGAGATCGCCGGTGTGCTCCCCGGCAAAGTGGAGCCTCCCCGCCGGCTGAAGGCGCGCATCGGCCCAGCGGTGGGCCTCGCCCGGGCGCCAGTGCATGTAGGCGCCGCCCGCCAGCGGGTTGGACGCCGTCCAGCGCTGCACATGGGCCAGCCGCACCCTGCCTTCGCTGGCCGGGCGGATAGCGGACAGGGTGTCCCGCGCCAGCGCCTCCAGGCCCGCGTCATCCAGCTCATCGGCGGCCAGCGCGCCGCGCCCGTCAATCCAGGCTGTGAGCATGCCCGTAGGCGCGCCATCGGCGTGGCGCTGGGCGAAAATCCGGTTGAGGGGGGAGTCCGTCCACATGTCCGGCGCCAGCCCGTCATCCTCCCACCAGCTGTGTTCCGCCTCCAGATGCAGCTGCACGATGGGAGTGTAGGCCATCTCCTCCACCGCCTCGCGGGTGACCGGGTCGAGCGGCGCGTCGAGATCAAGGTTGCGCAGGGCGGCGAAGGGGATGGTGCATACGGCAAAGTCCGCGCGCAGCTCCGCTCCGTCGCTGAGACGCACGCGCGCGCCGGTCTCGTCAGCGTGGATCGCGCGCACCGCCTGGTTCAGGCGCACCTCGCGTCCCAGCTGCGCGGCCATGCTTTCGGGCACGCGCTGGGCGCCGCCGACCACTTGCTGCGACCCGCCCAGCGGACGCTCCTGTTCGTAGATCGCCAGCGAGCGCCAGACATTGAGCATGGAATAGCTCGCCAGATCGCGCCCGTTCAGGGTGGTGTCCATGAGGCGCAGCGCCTCGTCATTGGCGCCCTGGCTGACGAGCCATTCGGCCGCCGCGATGTCATGGGCCGCCGAGCCCGGATCGCGCCAGGCATAGATGTCCTCAAGCGGATTGGCGCGGGCGGCGAGCCCCATGAACAGGCGGCTCGGCGGGATGGCGCGCCAGGAATCGGGCAGGCCGTTATGCTCAGACGCCGCCCAGTCGCTGGCGCGGATCAGCGCGCCATTGACGCTGAGCACCTCGCCGAACCGGCTGGGCGGGAAGCCCGCGAACTCCAGTCCCGCCTCCCCGGCCCGGGCGCGGAAACGGGCATAGGTGGCGCCCACCTGCTGGCCGCCGGCCTCGGGCGCGCCGGGCAGATGGTCCAGCGTCATCAGCCGCCCACCGATGCGGCCCGAGGCTTCGAGCACAATGACGCTCAACCCCGCCTCCTCAAGCATCAGCGCGGCGTGGAGGCCGGACAGCCCGGCGCCAATGACGATGACATCGGCGTCCTTGCGGCCCCGGTCGCCGCGCGGCCCGCAGCCGCCCAGCGCGAAGACCCCTGCACTCAAAAGTCCCGATAAGGCGCTGCGCCGCGTCAGTTTCATCGCTATGCTCCCCGCACCTGCTCCTGGCGGCGGCGCGCAGTGCGCGCCTTGCCATCAGGGGCGAATTTAAATGTTATACCATTTGAAGCCGGAGCGAAGCGCAAGTCAAAAGCGCGCCCGGCCGCCAGGAGGGGAGCGGGGATGCGCCGCAGACAATTCATGGCCCTGGCCGGAGCGGCGGGCGCTGCGCCGTGGATCGCCGCCTGCGGCGACCGGCGCGATCCCGAACGACTCTATGGCCGCGCCGTGGCGCAGGCGCCGCCCCGTACGCCCTGGGACGCGCAATGGGCCAATTTCGAAGCCAATATCGCCGCCAACCCGTCGCTGAATTTCGAGTATTTCACCAAGGCGGAGCTCGGCGACGAGGAGCGCATGCTCCACGATCTGCGCCGCGGCCGCGCCCATGTGGGCGGCATGAGCCTGCAGGGCCTGTCCTCCTCCATCCCCGAACTCACCATCGCCATGGCTCCCTATCTGTTCGACAGCCAGGCCGAGGTGGATTTTGTCTATGACGAATACCTGTTCGACATTTCCGACGAGCTGGCGCGGGCGCAGAATCTGCGGCTGCTGCAGTGGGTGGAGGTGGGCTGGACCCATGTCTTCGCCAACCGGCCCCTGACCCATCCCGACATGGCGGCGGGCCTGCGCATGCGCACCAGCCCCAACGCGGCGGCGCGCTATTTCTGCGAAGCCGCCGGCATGGACGCGATCCCGCTGGGCATCGCCGATGTGATCCCGGCCCTGCAGACCGGCCTGGTCCAGGGCGGGCTGTCCAGCGCGGTGTTCCATTTCTTCTCCACGCTGGATCTGGCCG
Source organism: Hyphomonadaceae bacterium ML37 (assembly GCA_027627685.1). Taxonomy (NCBI): domain Bacteria; kingdom Pseudomonadati; phylum Pseudomonadota; class Alphaproteobacteria; order Hyphomonadales; family Hyphomonadaceae; species Hyphomonadaceae bacterium ML37. The sequence continues at coordinate 1,307,826 of CP091241.1, read as the reverse complement.
AGCATTTCACCCTGACGCGCCATTCCTACGACACCGGCGCGATCATCCTGAACAAGCCCTGGTACGAGACCGCCAGCGACAGCCAGCGCGCCACCATCGACACGGCCTGGGGCAGTCCGGCCTCGGCGCGGGCGGGCGTGCGGGTGTTGGATGATCTGGTGGTCGGCTGGATGCGTGACGGCGCCCAGCGCGGGCCGGACGGCCAGGTGGTGCGCGAGATCCGCACCACCAGCGGCGCGCCGATCAATATCCATGAACTGTCCGACGACGACCGCGCCGCCTGGCGCGCGGTGACCGGCAATGTGCTGGACCGCCTCATCAATTCCATTGGCGGGCGGGCGCGCGACTTCGCTGATCAGATTATGGCCGGCAAGGCCGCGTTCGCGCAGCGCACCGCCGATACAGCACAGCCGGAGGACCCGGCATGAGAGCGTTGTTGAACGTCATCGGCGCCGCCGAGCGCTGGCTGACCATCGCCGCCTTCGCGCTGATGGCGCTGGCCCTGCTGGCCGATGTCATCTCGCGCCGCGTGTTCCTCACCGGCCTCATTGGCGCCACGGAGATCGCCGTGATCGGCATGGTCGCCGTGGCCATGTTCGGCATCGGCGTCGCCACCGACACCGGGGCGCACTTGCGCCCGCGCCTGTTCGACTTCCTGATTCCGAAATCCTTTGAACCGGTTCTGGACCGCCTCGTCAGCGCCGTGACGGCGGCCTTCTTCGCGGTGTTCGCCGGCCTCGCCATCTGGATGGTCGTCGAAAGCATGATCCTGAGCGACCGCACCGAAATCCTGCGCCTGCCGATCTGGACGCTGCAGGTGATGATCGCCGGCGCCTTCATCACCAATTTCATCCGCTTCGCGGCCTACGCCCTCGACCCGGGCCTGAAGCCGAACGAGTTTATCGAAGAGATCAAGGACGTGGCCTCCGACGCCGTGGACCTGCCGGACGGGGACGCGCGCTGATGGAAATGTGGCTGCTGGTCGGACTGATCGTCGTCCTGATGGTGCTGCGCCAGCCGGTGCTGGTGCTGCTCGGGTGCGCGACCCTGTTTGTCTACTCGGTGTTCAATGACGGACGGCCCGAATACGCCGTCTATGACGTCTGGTTTGCGGTGAACCAGGAAGTGCTGCTGGCCATTCCCCTGTTTGTGCTGGCCGGCGCGGTGATGTCCAAGGGCTCCATCGCCGAACGCATCATTGATCTGATGCGCGAGATCACGCGGCCGATCCCCGGCGGTCTGGCGCTGGCGGCGGTGCTGTCGTGCGCGGGCTTCGCGGCCATCTCCGGCTCGGCGGCGGTGACGCTGCTGGCCGTCGGCGGCATTATGTACAAGGCGCTGACCGAGGCGGGCTATTCGAAAAGCTTCTCCATCGGCATGCTGTGTTCGGGCGGCGTGCTGGGCATCATCATCCCGCCCTCCATCCCGCTCATCCTGTACGGCTACATCACCCAGACCTCGATCGCGAAGCTGTTCCTGGCCGGCATCGGCCCGGCGCTGGTCATGGTGGCGGTGTTCGCGCTCTACGCCTTCATCGTCAATTTCCGCCGCCGCGAGGGCGCATGGCGCATCAGTGGCTTCGTGCGGGCGCTGGGCCGCTCCCTCTTCGCCATTCCCATCCCCATCGTGATCCTGGGCGGCATTTATGGCGGCTTCTTCACGGTGACCGAGGCTGCGGCCGTCGCCGTGATCCTGGCCGTGGGGGTTGAGGTGGTGCTGCACCGCGACCTGTCGCTGGCGGACCTGAAAGCCGTCACCGTGGAATCAGGCAAGCTCCTGGGCTCGCTCTATCCGGTGCTGGCGTTTGCCTTTGCGCTCAATGTCTTCCTCACCGCCGAGGGCGTGCCCCAGGCGCTGGTGGCTGAGCTCAACGAGATGATTTCCGGGCGTACCGAATTCATGCTGCTGGCCAATGTGCTGCTGCTGGGCGTGGGCATGGTGATCGATGTGGGTTCGGCTACGCTGGTGCTGGCGCCCCTGCTGCAGCCGCTGGCAGAGGCGCAGGGGGTGGACCCGGTGCATTTCGGCATCGTCATGATCGTCAATCTGGGGATCGGCTATCTGACCCCGCCGCTCGGCCTCAATCTGATTGTGGCCATGGCCGCCTTCAAGGAGAGCTTCTGGACGGTGACCAGGGCGGTGCTGCCCTTTATCGGGCTCATGCTGCTCGTGCTGAGCGTGGTCGCCTTCGTGCCGGAGATCGCGCTTTACTTCGTCAGGTGACAGGGACCGGCCGCGCTATTCCAGCGTGAATTTCGGCGCACGCTTTTCAAGGAAGGCGCTATAGCCTTCCTGAAAATCCGCGCTCTGGAAGGCTTTCAGGAACAGCTCGCGCGTGGCGGCGTCGTCGCTGGCCTGACCGGCCTGGATGCGGGCGATGATTTGCTTGGTGACGCGCGCCGATTGGGCGGAGGTCTTGGCCACCGCCCCGGCGAACCCCTCCACCGCCTCCGCCAGGGCCTCCCGCGTTACCAGCCGGTCGATCAGGCCTAGGGCCAGCGCCTCGTCCGCCTCCAGAATGCGCCCGGTGAACAATATGTCCTTGGCCGCGCTCACCCCCACCGCATCAATCAGGCGGCGCGTATCGTTGAGCGTATAGGCGAGCCCGAGCTTGCCCGGCGTGATACCGAATTTCGACCCCTGCGCCGCGAAGCGCAGGTCGCAGGCCAGCGCGAGGCCACAACCGCCACCCACACACGCGCCGTCAATCATGGCGAGCGTCGGCTTCGCGAACGCCGCCAGCGCGTCCAGCGCCTCGGCGATGGAGCGTGAATAGGCCGCCGCGCTGTCGGGGGTGGCGTAGACCTGTTCGAACTCGGAAATATCCGCGCCCGCCGCGAACGCGCCCCCTGCCCCGCGCAACACCAGCACCCGCACGCCGTCATCGGCGGCGGCGGCGCTAAGCAAGCCCGGGATCGCCGACCACATGGCGCCATTGAGGGCGTTGCGCTTCTCCGGCCGGTTGAGGACCAGATGCGCCGTGCATCCCTCACGTTGGAGATAAACCGGGTCGCGGCTCATGCAGTTCCTCCTTCAAACAGGGCTGGGCGCGGGCTGACATCGCCTTATGATTTGTCCGGACCAATGGCGTCAACTCAGGCGGCGCCATTCAAGCCCCAACTCTGACCCGAGGACGCGTGCAATGAAACTGATCAAATGGCGCATGCCGGTGCTGGCCCGACACGCCGGTGAATGGCGCGGCGTGTATTCCCATGTCGACGCCGCCGGCACGCTGATCGACGCGCACCGCTCCCACCTGGTCTGCCAGTTCCCGGACGAGGGTCCGTGGGATTACCACCAGACCAATCGATATTCCTGGGACGATGGGCGCGAGGAAACCCATGTCTTCCCCGCCACCTATGCCGAGGGGCGCATCTGGTGGGATACCGAGCGGATTGAGGGCTGCGCCTGGGAGATTGATGCGCGCACGGTGTGCCTGACCTGGAGCCGCAAGGACATGCCCGGCGAATATCTCTACGAGATGATCCAGCTCAGCGCCTGCTCAAACAAGCGTGGACGCACCTGGCACTGGTTCCGCGATGACGAGCTGTATCAGCGCACGCTGATCAAGGAGCAACGCGTCGCCTGAGCGGTCTTTCCGGCCCGGCAAAAGACTGCATCCGCGAGCCGTCTCAATGGCGCGGCCCTTCATGCCTATCTGGGCTGTCAACAGGCGCGCGCGCCTGCGCGCCGCAACACACGATGGAGGCCGTCATGATTGACGTGAGACCGTTTGACACCCTCGGCAAGGCTGACCATGGCTGGCTCAAAGCCAGCCACCACTTTTCCTTCGGGTCCCATTACGACCCGGCCCGCATGGGCTGGGGCGCGCTGCGGGTCTGGAATGACGACGCGATCGCGCCGCGTTCGGGCTTCCCGCCACATCCCCATGCGGACATGGAGATCATCACCTATGTGCGCGACGGCGCCATCAGCCACGAGGACTCCCTTGGCAATAAGGGCCGCACCGTGGCGGGCGATGTGCAGGTGATGAGCGCGGGGTCGGGCATCCGCCACGCGGAGTTCAATCTGGAAAACGAGCCCACCCGCATTTTCCAGATCTGGATCCTGCCCGATGAAAAAGGCGGCGAGCCCTACTGGAATGCGCGCGAATTCCCGAAGGACACGCGCGACGGCCAGTTCGCGATCCTCGCCTCTGGCCGCAAGGGTGATGACGCCCTGCCCATCCGCGCTGATGCGCGGGTTCTGGGCGCCACGCTGCAGCCCGGCGCACGCGCCGTTTATGAGCTGGAGCCGGGCCGCCACGCCTATCTGGCGCCGGCCAAGGGCCGCATCCGGGTCAATGGCGTGGACGTGAACCCGCGCGACGGCGCCGCCATCAAGGATGTGGCGCGCATCGAAGTGGAAGCACTCGATGAAGCCGAAGTCGTACTGGTCGACAGCCGGTAAGCCCGCCTTCATATCCAGCCGTTAAGCATGACGGGCGGCGCTCACTCTGCGCCGCCCGTCACTGCTTTAGCCATAGGGGCCGCCTCATGCCGCGTTTCATGCTTCTTGCCGCCGTGCTGGCCGCACCCTGCCTGACCTCGGGCTGCATCGCCGTCGCTGCTGCCGACCTCGCCGTGGGCGCTGCGGTGGGCACCGTGCGCGTCGCAGGCGATGTGGCCGAAGGCACGGTCAATCTGGTCACGCCGGACGGCAAGGATGAGGACGAAGAAGAAGAGCGTGAGCGCGACCGCGACCGCCGCCGCAACTAGGCCCGCCAGATCAGGCTGGAATCGCCATAGGAAAAGAAGCGATAGCGCTCACGGATCGCGTGGGCGTAAGCGCCTTGCATCACGTCCAGCCCCGCCAGCGCGCTGACCAGCATGAACAGCGTCGATTTGGGCAGGTGGAAATTGGTCATCAGCCCGTCCACGACGCGGAAGTCATAACCCGGCGTGATGAAGATGTCGGTCTCACGCGATCCTGCGCTGATACGGCCATCCTGATCGGCCGCGCTTTCCAGCGTGCGCAGGGCGGTGGTGCCCACCGCGATAATGCGCGCGCCTTCAGCCTTCGCGGTATTGATAGCGTCTGCCGCCGCCTCACTCACCTCAAACCATTCGCCATGCATGCGGTGCTCGGCCAGATTTTCAGTCTTCACCGGCAGGAAGGTGCCGGCCCCCACATGCAGCGTGACTTGCGTCCGGCGCACGCCGCGCGCATCCAGCGCCGCGAACAGGCGCTCGGTGAAATGCAGCCCCGCCGTAGGCGCCGCCACCGATCCGGTCTTGTCCGGCGCGGCGTAGAGCGTCTGGTAATCGCTGCGGTCGGCCTCATCGGCGGCGCGCTTGGACGCGATGTAGGGCGGCAAAGGCGGGGCGCCGGCGGCGTCTATGGCCGCATCCAGCGCGGCGCCCGCGCGGTCAAAGCGCAGCGCCGCCTCCCCGCCCTCGCCTTTCCAGCTCACCTCAGCGATGAGCCCGCCAGCAAAATCCAGCCGGTCGCCGAGCTTCAGGCGCTTGGCCGGACGCGCGAAGGCGCGCCAGACATCCGGCCCATCGCGGTGATGCAGATTGATCTCGATGCTCGCCGGCCCGCCCCCGCCATGGGCGCGCGCCGGGCGAATGCCCGTGAGGGCGGCGGGCAGGACGCGGGTGTCGTTGAACACCATCAGATCGCCCGGCTGCAGCAAGTCCGGCAGGTCCAGCACGCCCAGATCTTCGGGCCCCTGACCCGCGCGCACATGCAGCAGGCGCGCAGCATCACGCGGCCGCGCCGGACGCAGGGCGATCAGGTCTTCGGGCAGGTGGAAATCGAAATCGGAGAGTTTCATGGGGGTGCAACCATGCTTGTCCTCCCCCGCCTGCGGGGGAGGTGTCCGCGAAGCGGACGGAGGGGGGAAGAGGCTTCTGCAAAGCCTGGAGATGCCTGTTCTGCCAGCCCCCCTCGGCCCTTCGGGCCACTCCCCCCGCACGCGGGGGGAGACAAAGACGAAGCGCCTCCTACTGCACCACTGCCTTCACGATTTTGCCCGGCGACCGCGGCGGCTCGCCTTTGGGCAGGGCGTCCACATGCTCCATGCCGGAGGTCACTTCGCCCCAGACCGTGTACTGGCGGTCGAGGAAGCGCGCGTCGTCCAGGCAGATGAAGAACTGGCAATCGCCCGAGTTCGGATCCTGCGTGCGCGCCATGGAGGCGGCGCCGCGCACATGGGGCGCGTCATTGAATTCAGCCGGGATTTTCTCGCCCGTGCCGCCGGTGCCATTGCCGCGCGGGCAGCCGCCCTGGGCCATGAAGCCGTCAATCACCCGGTGGAAGGTCAGGCCGTCATAAAACCCTTCCTCCACCAGCGCGGAGATGCGCGCCACATGCTTGGGCGCCAGATCATCGCGCAGGCGGATGACCACATCCCCGCTATCAAGGGTCAGAACCAGAGTGCGTGCGTCAGCCAAGTCAGTCTCCCATGCTCATTCAATGATGCGCACCGGCACATCAATCTCGCAGATGTCCGGCAGGCGGTTATTGCGGCTCGAGGCGGCGAGCGCCTCGAGATAGCGGGCGAAGTCGGGGGTGTCGGTGTCGAACACCTGGACTGTGGGGCGTTCGTCCTCGGGCAGGTCGCTGGCGATGTGGAAGCCCATGATGAAGTCAGGCGAGAAGCCCGGCGTCTCGCCGACCGTGCCGACGCGGATGGCGCGCACGGCGTCCATGCCGGCGCGCACATGGCCCCACACGGTGTAGGTGGCGTTCAGATGCTCGGCCTGGCCGCGCACGATGTAGAACTGGGCGTTGGCCGAGTTGGGATCGGCGGTGCGCGCCATGGCGGCGGCGCCGTCGCAGTGCAGGAGCCAGCTATCTACTTGACCGTCCTCGCGAATAAAGGCCTGGGCGGCGGGCAGCGTGCCGGCGGGGAAGCCTTTCCAGAAGCCGGCCTGGGCCGCGGTGCGGTTTTCGCGCGGATTGATCACGCGTTCCTGCAGCTCGGAGATGTTCAGTTCATCGGGCGAGCGCTGGATGGAGAATTCAGCGCGCAGGGGCTGCGTCGGGGCCGACACATTGGGATTGTCCGGCGCGCCGCCGCCCTGGGCCATGAAGCCGTCAATGACGCGGTGGAACACCTTGAAATCGAAATAGCTTGAGCGCGCCAGCTCGCGAATGCGCTCGACATGGGCGGGCGCGAATTCCGGCGCCAGCTCGACCCAGACCATGCCTGTGCGGGTGCGGATACGCAGGAGGTTTTCCGGGTCCACCGTGCGCCAGGCGGCGTCGGGGGCAGCGTCGATCACCGCTTGGGGCGAGCCGGCTTCGGCCACGGCCGGGCCGTCGGCGTCCAGCTGGACGCCCGTCCCGCTGGTGACATCCGAGCCCTCGCCGGAGACATCCGCGCCTTCCATGGAGACGTCAGAGTCTTGCGTGGAGACATCGGCGCCATTGTCCGCGCTCTCGGCGCAGGCGGTGGCGGCGAACAGGGCGGCGCACAGGGCGGCGGACGCGAACAGACGGGTCATCGGGCAAATTTCTCCATCAGGCGCTGTTTGACGAGCGGCGGCACGAACGGCTCGATATTGCCGCCCAGCCGGGCGATTTCCTTGACCAGACGCGAGGCGATGGCCTGGTGGCGCGGGTCAGCCATCAGGAACACAGTCTCGATGTCCGCATTAAGGCGCTGGTTCATACCGACCATCTGAAACTCATACTCGAAATCAGACACGGCGCGCAGCCCGCGAATGATGGCGCTGGCGCCGACTTCCTCGGCGAAATGCATCAGGAGACCCTGAAACGGGCGCACCTCGATCACCGTATCGCCGGCAACAGACAGCGACAGCTCGCGCGCCATCTCCACCCGCTCGTCGAGGCCGAAGAGCGGGTTCTTGTCCGAATTGCGCGCCACGCCGATGACCAGCTTGTCATAGAGCTTCACCGCCCGGCCAATTATGTCGAGATGGCCGTTGGTCAGCGGATCAAACGTGCCGGGATAGAGGGCGGTGCGCGATTTCATCAGGCATCGCCCCCCGTTGGCGCCTCGGACTCTGCATCGCCCTCGCCGTCACCTTCGCCCGTCTCGGCGACGCGCACGATGGAGACCAGCTTCTCGCCCTCGCCGAGCCGGATCAGTCGCACGCCCTTGGTGGCGCGCGCGGCGATGCGCACCGAATCCACCGGGAAACGGATCAGCTGGCCGCCATCGGTGACGGCCATCACCGTGTCGCCCTCGGTCACCGGGAAGCAGCCTGCCAGCGGCTCGGGGAAGCGCTTGTCCTTGGTCCACACGCCCTGCCCGCCGCGCCCTTGCGTGAAGTATTCATAGGCGATGACGCGCTTGCCCATGCCCGAGGCCGCCACGGTCAGCAGCATCTCCTCATTGGCGTAGAGCTCCATATAGCGCACGTCCGACAGGGTGATGTCCTCGCCCGCGTCGTCTGCGCCCTCCTCGGCGGCGTCATCCACGATCTCTTCGACTTCCAGAGCCTCATCGCCCTCGGCGCGCATCTCGGCGCGGCGGCGCTTGATATAGGCGCGGGTCTCGGCGCGGCTGATCTCGATACCGTTGAGGATCGCCATGGAGATGAGGCTGTCGCCCTTGCCCATGCGGATGCCGCGCACGCCGGTGGAATTGCGGCTGGCGAACACGCGCACATCGCCCACCGGGAAGCGGATCGCCTTGCCGGACGCTGTGACCAGCAGCACGTCCTGGCCCTCGCGGCACAGGCGCACATCGAGAATGCGCGACCCGGCCTCTTCCAGCTTCATGGCGATCTTGCCATTGCGATTGACCTGCACGAAGTCGGACAGCTTGTTGCGCCGCACCGTGCCTTCGGTGGTGGCGAACATTACGTCGTACTGGTCCCAGCTCTCCTCGTCCTCGGGCAGCGCCATCACAGACGTGATCCAGGCGCCCTCATTGAGCGAGGGCAGGAGATTGGTCAGGTACTTGCCCCGGCTGTTGGGCGCGCCCAGCGGCAGGCGCCAAGTCTTGGTCTTGTAGACCATGCCGTCGGAGCTGAAGAACAGGAGCGGCGCATGGGTGGAGGCCACGAACAGGGTGGCGACGAAATCCTCGTCCTTCATGGCCATGCCGGCCCGGCCGCGTCCGCCCCGGTTCTGGGCGCGATAGGTGGACAGCGCCGTGCGCTTCACATAGCCGCCATGGGTCAGCGTCACGACCATCTCGTCGCGCGGGATCAGGTCTTCGTCCTCGATCTCAAGATCGCCTTCGGCGAAGACGGTCCGGCGCGGCACGCCGAACGCCTCGCGCACTTCGATCAGCTCGTCGCGGATGATCTCGCGGATGCGCACCGGGCTTTTGAGGATGTCCAGCAAGTCCGCGATAGCCACCGCCAGCTTTTCAGCCTCTTCGCTGATCTCGTCGCGGCCCAGCGCCGTGAGGCGGTTGAGGCGCAGATCCAGGATGGCTTTGGCCTGCTCTTCGGTCAGACGGATCGTCTCGTCTTCCAGAATGATCGAGCGCGGATCGGCCACCAGCGCCACCAGCGAGGCCACATCAGCCGCCGGCCAGGCGCGGTCGCGCAATTGCTCGCGCGCGGTGGCCGGGTCCGTCGCGGCGCGGATCAGGCGGATGATCTCGTCAATATTGGCCACCGCCACGGCCAGGCCGATCAGGATATGGGCCCGGTCGCGCGCCTTGCGCAGTTCAAACTTCGCCCGCCGCGCCGCCACGTCCTTGCGGAACGCGATAAATGTTTCCAGGAAGGTGCGCAGACCCGCCTGCTGCGGGCGCCCGCCGATCAGCGCCAGCATGTTCACCCCGAAGCTCGACTGCAGCGGGCTCCAGCGGAACATCTGGTTCAGGATCACGTCGGCATTGGCGTCTTTCTTCAGCTCGACGACCACGCGCATGCCCAGCCGGTCGGACTCGTCACGCAGATCGGAGATGCCCTCAATGCGCTTCTCGCGCACCAGCTCGGCGATCTTCTCGATCATGGTGGCCTTGTTCACCTGATAGGGAATCTCGTGAATGATGATCGCTTCACGATCCTTGCGGATGGTCTCGATCGAGGTCTTGCCGCGCACCAGCACCGAGCCGCGCCCTTCCATCAGGGCCTTGCGCGATCCGGACCGGCCGAGAATCTCGCCCCCGGTGGGGAAGTCGGGACCGGGCACGATGTCGAGCAGTTCGGTGTCGCTCAGCTGTGCGTTCTCGAGCAAGGCCAGCGTGGCGTTGACGATTTCGGTGAGGTTATGCGGCGGGATATTGGTGGCCATGCCCACCGCGATGCCGCCCGCGCCATTGACCAGCAGATTGGGATAGCGTGCGGGAAGGACGAGGGGCTCCTTCTCGCTGCCGTCATAATTGGGGCGGTAATCGACCGTGTCCTTGTCGATATCGGCCAGCAGCGCCTCGGCCGGCTTGTCCATGCGGATTTCGGTATAGCGCATCGCCGCGGGCGGATCGCCGTCCACCGAGCCGAAATTACCCTGACCATCCAGCAGCACCAGCCCCATGGAGAAGTCCTGGGCCATACGCGCCAGCGCGTCATACACCGCCGAGTCGCCATGGGGGTGGTATTTACCGATCACGTCGCCGACCACGCGGGCCGATTTGCGATAGGCCTTGTCGTTCGTATAGCCCTGCTCGTGCATGGACCACAAAATGCGCCGGTGCACCGGCTTCAGCCCGTCGCGCGCATCAGGAATGGCGCGGCTGACGATCACGCTCATGGCGTAGTCGAGATAGCTGCGCTTCATCTCGGCTTCGATGGCGATGGTCAGCCCGGCGGGGCCGGACGGGCCCTCGTGGTCCGGGCCCTCGTTCATCGGATCGTCGGACGGGGTGTCGCTCAAGGTGAAACTATCCTGGCTGGCGGAGGCGCGGGCGGCCGCGGTGATCGTGGCTGCTTGGCCTGTCCATAGACGGGCGGCGCCGGCGCGGAATCACGCCGGTCACCTGAATGTCATCTGTGTAGCAAGCCCCGCGCGGCGCAGCAAACCTGAGGGGCGGTTGGGGGCGCCGTCAGGCGGCCTGCTGAAGCCCCCTACAGCCGCACCTCGCGCCGGATCCGCTCGCCGCGCCGGTCGATCTCCACCGGCCAGCGGGCCGCGCCGTCATTCTGGCGCAGGATGCGTGCGAGCGTGGGCAGATCCTCCACCGGTTCGCCCATGAACGAGACAATGCGGTCGCCGGGCTGGAAGCCGATGAAACCGGCATTGGTGCGCGGCGATACGGCGAAGACCAGCACACCGCGCGCGAACGGGTCGATGCCGTTTTCTTCGTTGAAGGCGGGCGAAAGCTGGACCAGCTCGGCGCCGGCCAGCGGGTTGACGCCCTCAACGCTCAGCCGCTGGCCCTCCAGCACGCCAGGCGCGGCTTCGGCGGGCACGGTGAGGGTCAGCTCCTCGCCGTCGCGCAGCACCGTCAGGCGGGCGTCCTGGCCGATGGTGCGGGTGGCGAAGCGGAAGCGGGCGCCGTTCTCGTCATTGACCTGCTGACCATCCACGGCCAGCACCACGTCGCCGCGCTGCAGCCCGCCGCGCTCGGCGGCGCCGCCGGGCCAGAGCTCGGCCACCACCGCGCCCTGCGGGCGGTCGAGGCCAAACGATTGCGCCAGATCACTGGTCACCGCCTGCAGGCGCGCGCCCAGCCAGGGGCGGACCACGCGTCCGCCTTCGCTGGCGGCGGCCACCACGGTGCGCACCATCTCGGCGGGGATGGCGAAGCCGATGCCCTGGGAGCCGCCCGAGCGCGAGAAGATCGCCGTGTTCACCCCGATCAGCTCGCCGGCCATGTTCACCAGCGCGCCGCCGGAATTGCCCGGGTTCACCGCCGCATCAGTCTGAATGAAGAAGGCGTAGTCGGTGATGCCCACATCGGTGCGCGCCAGCGCCGAGACAATCCCTGAGGTGACCGTCTGGCCCACCCCGAACGGATTGCCGATGGCCAACACCAGATCGCCCACTTCGGCTGTGCCGCTGGCGTCCATGGTCATCACCGGCAGCGGCGCGTCCGCCTCGATCTTGAGCACGGCGAGATCGGTGCGCTCGTCGGCCAGCAAAAGCTCGGCGGCGAACTCGCGCCGGTCGGACAGCACCACGCGCAGATCCTGCGCGCCGGCCACCACATGGTTGTTGGTGACGATGACGCCCGACGCGTCCACGATCACGCCGGAACCCAGCGAGTTGACCTCGCGCTGGCGTGTCTGGGGCCCGCCGAAGAAGCGGTCAAAGAACGGGTCGCCGGTCATGCGCGCGCGCTGATTGATCACGCGGCGCGAATACACATTGACCACGGCCGGGGCGGCCTCGCGCACGACGGGCGCAAAGGAGAGCTGGACCTGCTCGCGGCTGTCCGGCGCGGCGCGCCGGGGTTCGGACATGGCCTCGGGGGCGAAGACGGGTGCGGGCCGGGAGGCGGCTTCGGGCTCTTCAGCCGAATCCTGAGCGCGCTGTTCAGCCGGTTCCTGAACAGATGGCGCCGCGGCATCCTCGGCCCGCTCGGTGCGGTCCTCGGCGCAGGCGGCGCCCAGCCCGGCGGCCAGCAACATGATCGCAGACATCAGCAGTCGCAGCATCAGCTCATCCCTCGTTCTTCCATCGCGGTCCGCGCCCGGTGAGGCGACGCCCCGATGTAGGCAATACAGGCGCGCCTGAACAGGGTGTGAAAGATGACCGATTAGGTCAGGCGGTGAAAAGACGACGCCATAGCCATGCATGTCTCCTCCCCCCGCTTGCGTGCAGGGCAGTCGTATTTGGACCGGAGCTGCCGGATTTCGGTGAAGGCGGCGCCATCCGTTCTCCCTCCCCCTTGGGGGAGGGCCGGGGTGGGGGGCATGCAGTCTCAGCCATCGCCACGTCACCCGTCACCGCCTCACACCCCACCCCCGTCAGACGCCTTCGGCGTCTGACCCCCTCAAGGGGAGGGAGAAAGCGTGCATGCCTCAAATGCCAGAGCCCTGCCCCGCAAGCGGGCGGAGAAAGCGCCCAACACACGCCCGAAGCAAAAAGGCCGCCCGGAACGCCCGGACGGCCTTTTCAATACATCGTTCTGAGAGGCAGCCTAGTCTGACAGCGCTTCTTCGAGGCGGGCGCGGTCGATGGCGCCTTTGGCTTCGGGATCGCGGTCGACCAGCTCGATCACGGCCAGCGGGGCGTTGTCGCCGTGGCGGAAGCCGGCTTTCAGGACGCGGGTATACCCGCCCTGACGCTCCTGGTAGCGCGGCCCCAGGGTCGCGAACAGCTTGGCCACCTGATCCTTGTTGCGGATCTTGGCGATCGCCTGACGGCGCGCGTGCAGATCGCCGCGCTTGGCCAGGGTGATGAGCTTGTCCATGATGGGCTTCAGCTCTTTGGCCTTGGGCAGCGTGGTGACGATCTGCTCATGCTCGATGAGCGAGGACGCCATATTGGCGAACATGGCGCGGCGGTGGCTCGCGGTCCGGTTCAGTTTGCGGTGGGCGACGCCGTGGCGCATGATACTTCTCCTTAAGTCCGGTCAAGGGACGCCTCGCGGCGCTTCTGACTAGATCTGATCCTCGTATTTTTTGGCGAGATCGTCGATATTTTCAGGCGGCCAGTTGGGCGCCTCCATGCCCAGGTGCAGTCCCATCTGGGCCAGGACTTCCTTGATCTCGTTGAGCGACTTGCGGCCGAAGTTCGGGGTGCGGAGCATTTCCGCCTCGGACTTCTGGATGAGGTCGCCGATATAGACGATGTTGTCGTTCTTCAGGCAGTTGGCCGAACGCACCGACAATTCCAGCTCGTCGACCTTCTTGAGAAGGGCCGGGTTGAAATCGAGATCCGGCTTGTCGGTCCCTTCGGTGCGGCCCTGATTGGGCTCTTCGAAGTTCACGAACGCCTGCAGCTGGTCCTGAAGGATGCGCGCGGCGTAGGCCAGGGCGTCTTCGGGGCGCAGGGCGCCGTTTGTTTCGACTTCCAGGATCAGCTTGTCATAGTCCAGCACCTGGCCTTCACGCGTGTTCTCCACGCGGTAGGCGACGCGCTTGACCGGGCTGTACAGCGCATCCACGCCGATGAGGCCGATGGGCGCATCTTCAGAGCGGTTGCTCTCGGCCGGCACATAGCCCTTGCCGGTATTGACCGTCAGGACCATGCGCACTTCAGCGTCATCATCGAGGGTGCAGATCACCAGGTCCTTGTTGATCACGACGATATCGCCGGTCTCTTCAATATCGCCGGCCTTGACCTCGCCCGGGCCCTTTTTCTTCAGGGTCAGGCGCTTGGGGCCCTCGCCCTGCATGCGCAGAGCAACCTGCTTCAGGTTCAGCACGATGTCGGTGACATCCTCGCGCACGCCCTTGATGGAGGAGAACTCGTGCAGGACGTTATCGATCTGAACCGCCGTCACCGCCGCGCCCTGCAACGAGGACAACAGCACGCGCCGCAGCGCATTGCCCAGCGTCGTGCCGAAGCCGCGCTCGAGCGGTTCGGCCACCAGCTTGGCGTGACGCGACGGGTCGAAGCCGGACTGGATTTCCGGCTTCATCGGGCGGATCAGTTCCTGCCAGTTTTTCTCAATCACGGACAACACCCCTTTAAGGTGGAGGGCGCGCCAGCTTCCCAAAGAAGCCGCGCGCCCGAAATCAGCGGTCTTGTCAGCGCGCGGGAATCGCGCGCTGAGCCCCAGGCATTAGACCCGGCGGCGCTTGGGCGGACGGCAGCCATTGTGCGGGATCGGGGTCACGTCGTGGATCGTCGTGATCACCAGGCCCACAGACTGCAGCGCGCGCAGCGCGGATTCACGGCCCGAACCCGGACCGGAAACCTTCACTTCCAGCGTCTTCACGCCGTGCTCCTGCGCCTTGCGGCCCGCATCTTCAGCGGCGACCTGCGCGGCGTAGGGGGTCGATTTGCGCGAACCCTTGAACCCCATGGTCCCCGCCGAGGACCAGGAGATCGTATTGCCCTGGGCGTCGGTGATGGTGATCATGGTGTTGTTGAAGCTGGCGTTCACATGCGCCACGCCAGCGGTAATATTCTTGCGCTCGCGGCGGCGTACGCGGGACGGTTCCTTGGCCATGGCCCTCGTTCCTTATTTCTTCTTGCCAGCGATCGGCTTGGCGGGACCTTTACGCGTGCGCGCATTGGTATGGGTGCGCTGACCGCGAACAGGCAGGCCGCGCCGGTGGCGCAGGCCGCGATAGCAGCCGAGATCCATCAGGCGCTTGACGTTGACTGCCACCTCACGGCGCAGATCGCCTTCGACCATATGATCCGCGTCGATCGTTTCGCGGATCTGGAGCACTTCAGCGTCGGTCAGCTGATTGACCCGCTTCTCGGGGGCGATGCCCACCTTGTCGCAGATCTCGGCAGCCTTGGTTGCGCCGATGCCATGGATATAGCGCAGCGCGATGGTCACGCGCTTGTTGGTCGGAATGTTGACGCCGGCGATCCGTGCCACGACGCTCTCCTTGTCCTCATCAGCCCACGCCCGCGAAGGAAGCCGCACCGCGCAGCCACAACGGTGACGGCGGATGCGGTATCTGCCCCTGCGAGCGAAGGGCGGTTCTTATAGGCGCCGCACCGGTTTCGTCAACCGGGATGAGCGGCGCCGCCTCAGTTTCCACCACGCCGGGGCGGTTCCCCGGCGCAGCCTTTGTTATTGGTCCAGCACCTCGGCGATGCGCGCTGCAACAGCGTCCATCGACCCGGCCCCGTCCACATCGACCAGCTTGCCCTGAGCCTGATAGTACGGGATCAGCGCAGCCGTCTGGTCGTTGTAATTCTTCAGCCGGACGCGGAACGCCTCGACCGTATCGTCAGCGCGGCCCTCTTCCTCGGCGCGCTTTTGCATGCGGGCGACCAGCTCGTCCTGATCGACGACCAGGCGCACGACCTTTTCGATCGGCGCATTGCGCCCGGCCAGCAATCGGTCCAGCGCCTCGGCCTGGGCCACCGTGCGCGGGAAGCCGTCAAAGATGGCCCCGCCGGCCGCCTCCGCCTCGTCCAGGCGCTCTTCGATCAGGGCGATGACGATCTCGTCAGAGACCAGATCGCCCCGGTCCATGATGTCAGCCACGCGCTTGCCCAGCTCGGTTCCGGCCGCGCGCGCGGCGCGCAGCATGTCGCCGGTGGCCAGCTGCACCCAGCCGCGTTCGGCGACCAGGCGCTTGGACTGCGTGCCTTTGCCAGCGCCCGGCGGTCCGAACAGGACAATGTTCATCGCTTGCGCCCCCGCAGCTTGGTCTTCTTGATCAGCCCCTCATACTGGTGGGCCAGAAGATGGGACTGGATCTGCCCGACTGTGTCGAGGGTCACCGAGACCACGATCAGCACCGCAGTGCCGCCGATATAGAACGGGATGGACGGGTTCTGGGCGCGCAGGATTTCAGGCAGCAGACACACCGCGGCCAGATACGCCGCACCGATCACCGTCAGGCGCGTCAGCACGTAGTCGAGATATTCCGCGGTGCGCTTGCCCGGCCGGATGCCCGGCAGGAAGCCGCCATACTTCTTCAGATTGTCCGCGACATCATCGGGATTGAAGGTGATGGAAGTGTAGAAGAAGGTGAAGAATACGATCATCACGCCATAGAAGGCGATGAACGCCGGCTGGCCGGGGCCGAGCAGCGCAACGATACCCGTCAACCAGGCCGGACCGGACTGCGCCGAAAAGCCAGCCGCAGTCGCGGGCAGCAACAGCAGAGACGACGCGAAGATCGCCGGGATCACGCCCGCCGTGTTCAGTTTCAGCGGCAGGAATGAGGACTCTCCGCCCATCATGCGGTTACCGACCTGGCGCTTGGGATACTGGGTGAGCAGGCGGCGCTGGGAGCGCTCGATGAACACCACAAAGGCCAGCACGGCCAGCAACATGGCGATCAGACCGATCACCAGGCCGGCGTTCAGGTCGCCCGTGCGGCCCTGCTCCAGCGTCTGGAACAGCGCGCGCGGCATTTCAGCGATAATGCCTGCGAAGATGATCAGCGACACGCCATTGCCCACGCCGCGCGCGGTGATCTGTTCGCCCAGCCAGAGCAGCAGCATGGTGCCGCCGACCAGCGTGCTGACTGTGACCACCAGGAAGAAAATCCCGGGGTTCTGCGCGATGGTGTTGCCGGTGGTGGGATCAGGCTGCTGCATGGCGATCGCGATGGCGAAGCCCTGCGCGGCGGCCAGCACCACGGTGAGATAGCGCGAATACTGGTTGATCTGCTTGCGGCCCTGCTCGCCGCCTTCCTTCTTCAGCCGCTCAAGGGCCGGCACGGTGGCCGCCATCAGCTGCATGATGATCGAGGCGGAGATGTAGGGCATCACGTTGAGCGCGAAGATCGCCATGCGCTCCACGGCGCCGCCGGAGAACATGTTGAACATGCCCAGCACGCCGCCGCTCTGGTTCTGGAACAGCGTCGTGAACTGGACCATGTCGATGCCCGGCAGCGGCACATAGGTGCCGATGCGGTAGATGATCAGAACGCCGAGCGTGAACAGGAGCCGCTTTTGCAGCTCCTTGGCCCGGGCGAACGCCCCGAAATTCATGTTCGAGGCGAGTTGTTCGGCGGCTGACGCCATGGCGATCGATCACTCCCTCGTGCGAGACGCGCCGGCCCGGACGATATCCGGGCCGGCGCCTGTCCGGCTTTACTCGGTTTCGGCTTCGGCTTTGACGGCTTTGACGATGGTCACGGTCACAGACCCGCCCGCCTTTTCAACCGCCGCAATGGCCGGGGCGGAGCCGCCCGCCACCGTCAGGGCGATCTTGGCCGTCAGGTCGCCGCCGCCGATCAGGCGCACGCCGTCCTTGGCGCGGCGGATCACGCCGGCAGCCTTCAGAGCGGCCGCATCAACCGGCTGGCTCGCATCGAGACGGCCCGCGTCGATGGCGGTCTGGATGCGGCGCAGGGTGACCTCTGCAAAGCGCGCCCGGTTCGGCTTGGTGAAGCCGCGCTTGGGAAGACGCTGGTGCAGCGGCATCTGACCGCCTTCGAAACCCTTGATGGCCACGCCCGAACGGGACTTCTGGCCCTTGACGCCGCGCCCGCCGGTCTTGCCGGTGCCCGAGCCGATGCCGCGCCCGACGCGCGTGCGCTCTTTGGTGGCGCCGGGATTGTCGCGCAATTCATTCAAGCGCATAGCAATTCTCCTTCAGAAGCAGCCGCTTGGCTACTCCACGATCTCAATCAGGTGGGCGACCTTGCGGATCATGCCGCGCACAGACGGCGTGTCTTCAAGTTCGCGCTCGCGCCCGATCCGCCCCAGGCCCAGACCCTTGAGGGTCGCAGCCTGGATCGGGGGACGACGGGTCGAAGACCCGGTCTGGCGCACGCGAATGGTTTTGGCAGCAGCCATATCGCCCTCCTCTTAGGACTCGATCGCTTCGGGCGAGCTCGCCCCGTCCTGGCGGCGCTCCACCAGATCAGCAACCTTCAGACCGCGCTTGGCGGCGATTGAGCGCGGGCTGTTCTGGGCTTTCAGGGCCTGGAACGTGGCGCGCACCATGTTGTACGGGTTGGACGAGCCGGTGGATTTGGCCACCACGTCCTGAACGCCGAGCGATTCCAGCACGGCGCGCATCGGACCGCCGGCGATCACGCCGGTGCCCGGAGGCGCCGAACGCAGGATCACCTTGCCCGCGCCCCAACGCCCGTGGGCGTCATGGTGCAGGGTGCGGCCTTCACGCAGCGGCACGCGGACCATCATCTTCTTGGCTTCTTCCGTCGCCTTGCGGATGGCTTCGGGAACCTCGCGGGCCTTGCCCTGGCCGAAGCCGACGCGGCCCTTCTGGTCGCCCACGATGGCGAGGGCGGCGAACTGGAAGTTCCGGCCCCCCTTCACCGTCTTGGCGACGCGGTTGATCTGGACGAGCTTGTCGACCAGTTCCGGTTCCGCGTTGTCCTCGTCCCTGCGGCGGCGGTCGCGGCCGCCGCGATTGTCTTCACGAGCCATGGCGTTCGCTCCCTTAGAAGTTCAGGCCGCCCTCGCGGGCAGCGTCAGCGAGCGCTTTGACGCGCCCGTGGTACATGTAGCCGCCGCGGTCGAACACCACGTCGGTCAAGCCTTTTTCCTTCGCACGCTCGGCGACGAGCTTGCCGACGGTCTCGGCCGCACTGACCGTGGCGCCGTTGGCTTCCTTGCCCTGTTCGAGCGAGGACGCCGCGGCGACCGTCAGGCCGTTCGCATCGTCGATGATCTGCGCGTAGATGTGCTTGGACGACCGGAACACGGACAGGCGCGGCCGGCCATTGGCCAGTTTGCGGATCCGGGCGCGGGTGCGCTGCGTGCGGCGGCGCATTTTCTCAGCAGAGGATTTCATCACCAGGACCCTATTTCTTCTTGCCTTCTTTGCGGCGCACTTGCTCGGTCGCGTACTTCACGCCCTTGCCCTTGTAAGGCTCGGGCGAACGGAACCGGCGAATTTCCGCCGCAGTCTGGCCAACCGCCTGAGCGTCCGGCCCTTCGATCTTGATCTCGGTCGGCTTGGGCACCGTGATCGTGATCCCCTTGCGCGGGGTGTAGATCACGTCATGGGAGAAACCCAGGGCCAGCTTGAGATCGCTGCCCTGCATTTGGGCACGATAGCCCACGCCCACAAGCTCCAGGCTCTTTTCAAAGCCTTTGGTGACGCCCAGAACCATATTTTTCAGGCGCGCGCGGGCTGTGCCGTACATCGCCTTGGCGGTTTTGGAGTTCTCCACCGGCGACACCGTGAGCGCACCGTCTTCGTGACGGATGCTCACGCTGGACGGCGCCGAGAAGCTCAGCTCGCCCTTGGGGCCCTTCACCATAACCAAGCCTGAATTCACCGACGCCGTAACGCCGCTGGGAATTTCAACAGGCAGCTTGCCTAGTCTCGACATGTTAGCCTCCTGTTCCTAGCTGACGTGGCAAAGGATCTCGCCGCCGACATTCTTCGCGCGCGCAGACGTATCGCTCATCACGCCCTGGGGGGTCGAGATGATGGCGATGCCAAGCCCGTTCTGAACCAGCGGCAGGTCGCGCACCTTGCGGTATTCGCGCCGTCCCGGCTTCGACACGCGCTGGATCTGGGAGATCACAGGCGCGCCTTCGTAATATTTCAGCTCGATGTCGAACTGCTTGAAGCCGCGCGCGTCCACACTCTCGGTGTAGCCGCGGATATAGCCTTCATCGAGCAGCACGTCGAGCACGCGGCCCCGCAGCGCGGACGCCGGCGTGGAGACGCTGGTGCGCTTGCGCATCAGAGCGTTGCGGATGCGGGTCAGCATATCGCCGAGCGGATCGTTCACAGACATGTCCTGACCTCCCTACCAGCTCGACTTGACCATGCCCGGGATCATCCCGTGGCTGGCCAGTTGACGCAGCGCGATGCGCGACATCTTCAGCTTGCGGTAATACGCGCGCGGACGGCCGCTGATCTGGCAGCGGTTGCGAATGCGCGACGGCGCGGAATTGCGCGGCAGACCGGCCAGCTTCAGCTGGGCGGCAAACCGTTCTTCCACCGGCTTGGACTGATCTCGGGCGACCGCCTTCAACGCGGCGCGGCGGGCAGCAAAACGCTCCGCCAAACGCTGACGCTTCTGGTTACGCTCGATAGCGCTCTTCTTGGCCATTCAAATCTCTCCTGCGTGCGGCGCCACCGTGGCGCCGCGCTCCTGCTGCGTCAGTTCGTGAACGGGAAATCGAACTCGGCCAGCAGGGCCTTCGCTTCCTCATTGGTATTCGCGGTGGTGCACACGATGATGTCCATGCCGCGAATCTTGTCGACTTTGTCGTAGTTGATCTCGGGGAACACGATGTGCTCCTTGAGACCCATGGCGTAGTTGCCGCGCCCGTCAAAGCTCTTGCCGTTCAGGCCGCGGAAGTCCCGCACCCGCGGCAGAGCCACCGTCACGAGACGGTCGAGAAACTCGTACATACGGTCCTTGCGAAGCGTCACCTTGGCGCCGATCAGCTGCTCTTCACGCAGCTTGAAACCGGCGATCGAGGTTTTGGCCGCCGTGGCCACCGGCTTCTGACCGGAGATCATTTGCAGATCGGCCAGCGCGCCCTGGATTTTCTTGGAATCCTGCGCCGCTTCGCCAACGCCCATATTGATCACGACCTTGTCCAGGCGCGGGATCTGCATGTCATTGGCATAACCGAATTTTTCCTTCAGACGCGCGCGAATTTCCTCGCGGTAGCGCGTCTTCAGGCGCGGTTCGTACGTTGCGATGTCAGACATCGATCACCTCGCCGGACTTCTTAGCCACGCGCACTTTCTTGCCGTCCTTGCCCGTCTTGAAGCCGACACGCGTCGCTTCACCGGTCTTGGGGTCGGCCAGAGCCACGTTCGACACGTGGATGGCGGCGTCTTTTTCTTCAATTCCGCCAGCGCTGGTCTGGGTGGCGCGCTGGTGGCGCTTCACAGTGTTCACGCCGGACACCACAACGCGGCTCTCGGACGGAAGCACCTTGGTCACTTCACCGGTCTTGCCCTTGTCGCGGCCGGTCAGGACGACGACCTTGTCGCCTTTCTTGATTTTTGCGGCCATGGCTACAGCACCTCCGGCGCCAGGGAGACGATTTTCATGTGCTGCTTGGCGCGCAGCTCACGCGGCACCGGTCCGAAGATCCGGGTGCCGATCGGCTCGTTATTGTTGTTGATCAGGACAGCGGCGTTCGTGTCGAAGCGGATCACCGATCCGTCACGGCGCTTGATGTCCTTGGCGGTGCGCACGACCACAGCCTTGCGCACATCGCCTTTTTTCACACGGCCTTTGGGAGTGGCTTCCTTGATCGAGACGACAATGATGTCGCCCACGCCCGCATAGCGCCGCTTCGCGCCGCCGAGCACCTTGATGCACTGCACGCGGCGGGCGCCGGAATTATCGGCCACCTCCAGATTGGTTTGCATCTGGATCATTGGAAGGTCTCCGTTATCGGACGACCGCCCCTCAGATCAGGCTTCAGGCCTGATCGGGGACGATCTCCCACCGCTTGAGTTTCGATTTGGGCGCGCATTCCTGGATCTGGACGCGCTCGCCCACCTTGCCCACGCCATTTTCATCATGGGCGTGGTATTTCTTTGTCCGGCGCACGGTCTTGCGCAGCAGCGGATGGAGGAAGGTGCGCTCGACGCGCACGATCACCGTCTTTTCCTGCTTGTCGCTGACCACGACGCCTTGAAGGATGCGCTTCGGCATAACCTCAGCTCCCCTGGGTTTGAAGCGCGCGCCGGCGCTGATCCGTCTTGATCCGGGCGATATCCCGGCGGATCTGCATAAAGCGCGCGGTGTTCTCGAGCTGGCCGGTGGCCCGCTGGAACCGCAAATTGAACTGTTCTTTCTTCAGCTTGAGGAGCGAGTCCTGAAGCTGATCGTCGCTCAGGGCGCGCACGTCTTCGCCGGTAAGCTGTTTGGCTTTGGCCATCTGCGCTCTCCCTTACTCGCCCGGACGGGTGACAACCCGGGTCTTGATCGGCAGTTTGGCTGCGCCCAGGCGCAGCGCCTCGCGCGCCACATCGTCCGGCACGCCGTCAATCTCGAACATGATCCGGCCCGGCTTCACGCGGGCGGCCCAGAACTCGGGCGAACCCTTGCCTTTACCCATCCGCACTTCGGTCGGCTTTTTCGACACCGGCACGTCCGGGAACACACGGATCCACACCCGGCCGGCGCGCTTCATGTGACGCGTGATGGCCCGGCGGGTCGCTTCGATCTGGCGCGCGGTCACGCGCTCAGGCTCCATGGCCTTCAGCCCGTAGGAGCCGAAGTTCAAGGTAAACCCGCCCTTGGCCACGCCGCTGATGCGGCCTTTGTGGGCCTTGCGGAATTTGGTGCGCTTCGGTTGAAGCATGGTGACAGCTCCCTTGTTCCGCTCTTACGCCGCTTGCCGGCCCGACCGGTTGCGCTGCTCGCCAGAGTCGAGCATGCGCTTTTCCTGGGCCATCGGATCGTGCTCGAGGATCTCGCCTTTGTAGATCCACACCTTGATCCCGATAATGCCCATCGCGGTCTTGGCTTCGGCGAAGCCATAATCGATATCGGCGCGCAGCGTGTGCAGCGGCACCGAGCCTTCGGAGTACTTCTCGACGCGCGCGATCTCCGCGCCGCCCAGACGGCCGCCGACCATGATCTTGCAGCCCAGAGCGCCCATGCGCATCGTGGTCTGGAGCGAGCGCTTCATCGCGCGGCGGAACGCGATACGGCGCTCCAGCTGCTGGGCGATGCTCTCGGCGACCAGGGTGGCGTCCACTTCCGGCTTGCGCACTTCGACCAGGTTCAAAAACACCTCGCCGTCGACCATTTTCGAGATTTCCTTGCGGAGCTTCTCGATGTCGCCGCCCTTTTTACCGATCACCACACCCGGACGCGCCGTGTGAATGGTGATGCGGCACTTCTTGTGCGGGCGCTCGATGATGATGCGCGAGATCGACGCGGTCTTGAGCTTGTCCTTCAGGAAGGCGCGGATCTTGATGTCTTCATGCAGCAGATCGGCATATTCCTCGCCCTTGGCGTACCAGCGCGAGTCCCAGGTCCGGTTGATGCCCAGACGCAGGCCGATCGGATTGACTTTCTGACCCATCAGACGGTCTCCTCAACTTCGCGCACGACGATCGTCAGCTCGGAGAACGGCTTCAGGATTTTGGCGCCGCGGCCGCGTGCGCGGGCCCGGAAGCGCTTCATAACCAGGTTCTTGCCGACATAGGCCTCGGACACGACCAGCGAGTCGATGTCGAGACCGTGATTGTTTTCCGCATTGGCGATCGCGGATTGCAGCAGCTTCTTCACGTCCGCCGAGGCCCGCTTGCGCGAGAACTCGAGGTCGTTGAGCGCACGCTCCACCTTCTTGCCGCGGATCATCGTGGCGATGAGGTTCAGCTTTTGCGGGCTGATACGCAGCATGCGCAGCTTGGCGCGCGCTTCGTTATCGGCGACCCGCCGGGGGTTCTTCGCCTGACCCATGGCTACTTCCTCTTCGCCTTCTTGTCCGCCGCGTGGCCGTAATAGGTGCGCGTCGGAGCGAACTCGCCCAGCTTGTGGCCGACCATCTCTTCCGAGACGACCACCGGGATGAACTTGTTGCCGTTATGAACCTGGAATGTCAGGCCCACGAATTGCGGCATCACCGTCGAGCGGCGCGACCACGTCTTGATCGCCTGCTTGCGCCCGGCAGAGTGCGCAGCGTCGGCTTTCTTCAGGAGGTGCCCGTCAACAAACGGGCCTTTCCAGACAGAGCGAGGCATGTCAGCCGTCCCCTAGCGTTTCTTGCGCTCGTGGCGCGAGCGGATGATGAATTTACTGGTCGATTTGTTCGACCGCGTACGCGGACCCTTGGTCGGCTTGCCCCACGGGGTCACCGGGTGGCGGCCGCCCGAGGTGCGGCCTTCGCCGCCGCCATGCGGGTGGTCGACCGGGTTCATGGCCACGCCGCGCACTGACGGGCGCTTGCCCATGTGACGCTTGCGGCCGGCCTTACCCAGATTGATGTTCAGATGGTCCGCGTTCGACACCGCGCCGATCGTGGCCATGCAATCCTGATGCACCGCACGCAGCTCGCCGCTCATCAGGCGCAGCTGGGCGTAGCCCGCATCGCGGCCGACCAGCTGGGCGTAGGCGCCGGCAGACCGCGCGATCTGACCGCCCTTGAGAGGCTTCAGCTCGACATTGTGCACGATCGTACCGACCGGCATCGCTTTGAGCGGCATCGCGTTGCCCGGCTTCACGTCCACACGCTCGCCGGCCAGCACGCTGTCACCCACCGCCAGGCGCTGAGGCGCCAGGATGTAGGCGAGCTCCCCGTCTTCATAGCGGATCAGCGCGATGAAGGCGGTGCGGTTGGGGTCATACTCCAGCCGCTCGACCGTGGCGGGCACGTCGAATTTGCGGCGCTTGAAGTCGATCACGCGATACAGGCGCTTGGCGCCGCCGCCGATGCGGCGGGCGGTGATGCGCCCGGTATTGTTGCGGCCGCCCTTCTTGCGAAGGCCCTCGACGAGGGTCTTCTCCGGCTTGCCGGCGTGCAGTTCGCTGCGGTCCACCAGCACAAGCGCGCGGCGGCCGGGCGAGGTCGGCTTGAAGAATTTCAGAGCCATGGTCTCTCTCCTTCGTGCGCGCGTCTAGAGGCCGGTGGTGACGTCAATGGAGTGACCGTCTTCGAGGGTCACAACCGCTTTCTTGACGTCGTCACGCCGGCCCTTAATGCCGCGGAATTTCTTGGTTTTGCCCTTCTGGACCAGGGTATTCACGGCCTTCACTTTGACCTTGAACAATTCCTCGACCGCCTCGGCGATGTCTTTCTTGGTCGCGGTCAGGGGCACGCGGAACACCACCTTGTTGTCTTCCGACAGAAGGGTGGACTTTTCCGTGATCACCGGCGCGATCAGAGTGTCGTAATGACGCGGAGCGGGCATCACGCAGCCTCCTGCGGCGCGAGCCGCTCGTTGATCTTGTCCAGAGCCGCACGCGTCAGCACCAGGGTGTCCCGGCGCAGCACGTCATAGACGTTCAGCCCCTGAGCGGGCAGCACGTCGATGAGCGGCACGTTGCGCGCGGCGCGCGCAAAGTTCTCGTCCAGCGTCTCGCCGTCGATGATCAGCGCATTGCTGAGACCGAGCTTGGCGAACAGGGCGACCAGATCGCGGGTCTTGGGCGCATCCAGGCGCGCCTCGTCCAGCACGATCAGCTGATTGCCGCCCGCCTTGGCCGACAACGCATGGCGAAGGGCCAGCGCGCGGACCTTCTTGGGCAGGTCGGTGGCGTGCGAACGCACGCGCGGCCCGTGGGCCACGCCGCCGCCGACAAAGTTCGGGGCCGAACGCGCGCCGTGACGGGCGCCGCCAGTGCCCTTTTGCTTATACATTTTCTTGGTCGTGCGGGCGATCTCGCTGCGTTGCTTGACCTTGTGATTACCGGTCTGGCGCTGCGACAGTTGCCATTTGACACAGCGGTGCAGGAGGTCAGCGCGGATCTCGGCGATGCCGAAAATATCCGCGTTCAGCTCAACCGACCCGGCCTTGCCGGCGTCCAGCTTGACGACGTCGATCTTCATTGGTTGGACCCTTCATTCCCGGCGTCAGCCTCGGCGGCGCGGATCTGGTCTTCAGTCGGCGCGCCTTCAGAGACCATGTCGGCTTCCGGGCTGCCCGGAACCGGCGAGTCGATGTCCTCGGCCGGCGCGGTGCGCAGGGCGGCCGGGTAAGGCAGCTCCAGCGCGCCGGCGCCTTTGACGGCGTCGCGCACTTCAACCCACGAACCGGCGGAGCCCGGAACCGCGCCCTTGATCAGGATCAGACCGCGCTCGGCGTCGACACGCACCACTTCCAGCCCTTGCGTGGTCACACGCTCGGAGCCGAGATGGCCGGCCATTTTCTTGCCCTTGAACACCCGGCCCGGATCCTGGTTCTGACCGGTGGAGCCATGAGCGCGGTGCGAGACGGACACGCCGTGCGAGGCGCGCATGCCGCCGAAATTCCAGCGCTTCATGGCGCCGGCGAAACCTTTACCGATGGTGATGCCCGCGACATCGACCTTCTGGCCCGGCACGAAGTGCTCGGCCGAGAGCTCGGCGCCGGCTTCGACCAGAGCGTCCTCGCTGACGCGGAACTCGATCAGCTTGCGCTTGGGCTCGACCGAAGCCTTGGCGAAATGGCCGCGCATGGCTTTGGTGGTGCGGCTGGCCTTCGCCTTGCCCACGCCCAGCTGCAGGGCGGTGTAGCCGTCACGTTCGGTGGTGCGCTGGGCGACGACCTGAATGCCGCCGTCCAGGTGCAGCACGGTGACCGGCACGTGATTGCCTTCCGGCGTGAACACGCGTGTCATGCCGAGCTTTTTGGCCACGAGGCCGGTGCGCAATTTAACTGCCTGGCTCATCGCCTTACGCTCCCAGCTTAATCTCGACGTCCACGCCAGCCGACAGGTCGAGCTTCATCAGCGCGTCGACGGTCTGGGGGGTCGGGTCGACGATGTCGAGCACGCGCTTGTGCGTGCGAATCTCGAACTGCTCGCGCGACTTCTTGTCGATGTGCGGGCCGCGCAGCACGGTGAATTTTTCGATGCGCGTGGGCAGCGGGATCGGCCCGCGCACGTTCGCGCCGGTACGCTTCGCCGTCGACACGATCTCGCGGGCCGACGAGTCGAGCACGCGGTGATCAAACGCCTTGAGGCGAATGCGGATATTCTGTTGCGCCATTGGTCCGGTCCCAACATGCGCAAGGGCCGCGCCAAGGGCCGGATCGCCCCCCGCAGCACTCGCGCGCCAAATTGTGTTCGCTTCAGGAGTTGCGTTTGCCCGCAACGGGCACAGCCAACTCGTCAGAGGGAGGGTGATTACTCTCCCCTGCCCCGCCCGTCAACACCTTGCAGCCAGATTGCTGCGTCCCGGCGGGGGCTTGTGCAGCGCCGTGAGCACTTTCGTTCCGCCCCCAACGCAGCGCGGCCCGGCTTTGGGGCCGGGCCGCGTCGCAGTGTGTCAGATGGGGCCGCCGATTACTCGACGATCTTGGCCACCACGCCGGCGCCGACCGTGCGGCCGCCTTCGCGGATGGCGAAGCGCAGCTTCTCTTCCATGGCGATCGGGGTGATCAGTTCGACGTTGATCTCCACATTGTCGCCCGGCATCACCATCTCGGTGCCTTCCAGAAGGCTCACCACGCCCGTCACGTCCGTCGTGCGGAAGTAGAACTGCGGACGGTAGTTGGTGAAGAACGGGGTGTGACGCCCGCCCTCTTCCTTGGTCAGGATATAGGCTTCAGCCACGAACTTCTTGTGCGGCTTGATCGTGCCGGGCTTGCACAGCACCTGGCCGCGCTCCACGCCCTCGCGGTCCACGCCGCGCAAGAGAACGCCGACGTTATCGCCCGCCTGGCCCTGGTCGAGCAGCTTGCGGAACATTTCCACGCCCGTGCAGATCGTCTTCTTGGTGTCGCGCAGGCCCACAATCTCGATCTCGTCGCCCACTTTCACGATGCCGCGCTCGACACGCCCGGTCACCACCGTGCCGCGGCCCGAGATGGAGAACACGTCTTCGATCGGCATCAGGAAGGGCTGGTCAATGGCGCGTTCCGGGGTCGGGATATACTCGTCCACAGCCGCCATCAGCGCCTTGATCTGGTTCTCGCCGATCTCCGGCTGCGTGCCGTTCATCGCGTGCAGGGCCGAACCGGCGATGATCGGAATGTCGTCGCCCGGGAAGTCGTAGGACGACAGAAGCTCGCGCACTTCCATCTCCACCAGCTCCAGAAGCTCGGCGTCGTCGACCTGGTCGACCTTGTTGAGGAACACCACCAGGGCGGGCACGCCCACCTGACGGGCCAGCAGGATGTGCTCGCGCGTCTGCGGCATCGGGCCGTCAGCCGCGTTCACCACCAGAATCGCGCCGTCCATCTGCGCCGCGCCCGTGATCATGTTCTTCACATAGTCCGCGTGGCCCGGGCAGTCGACGTGGGCGTAGTGCCGGCCCGGCGTCTCGTACTCGACGTGCGCCGTCGAGATCGTGATCCCGCGCGCCTTCTCTTCGGGCGCCCCGTCAATCTGGTCATACGCCCGGAACTCGCCGAAATACTTCGTAATCGCAGCCGTCAGCGTCGTCTTGCCATGGTCAACGTGACCAATCGTGCCAATGTTGACGTGCGGCTTGTTACGCTCAAACTTACCCTTGGCCATTGTCTTGTCCTGTTCTTCTCTGGTTGCTCTCGACGGCGCCAGGCCGTCAGGCGATCTTGGAGATCACATCCTCGGCCACGGCCTGCGGCACGGGCTCGTAGTGATCAAACTGCATGGTGAACTGGGCGCGGCCCTGAGTGGCCGAACGCAGGTTGTTCACGTACCCGAACATGTTCGCCAGCGGCACCATGGCGTTCACCACCGTGGCGTTGCCGCGCATCTCCTGGCCCTGGATCTGGCCGCGCCGGGAGTTCAGGTCGCCGATCACCGAACCGGTATAGTCGTCCGGGGTGACCACTTCGACCTTCATGATCGGCTCGAGGAGCTTCATCCGGAAGTTCGGCTTGGCTTCGCGCATCGCGGCGCGGGCCGCGATCTCGAACGCCAGCACGCTGGAGTCCACGTCGTGATAGGCGCCGTCGACCAGGGTCGCCGTGAAATCGATGACCGGGAAGCCGGCCAGCAGGCCGTTCTCGCGCACCGAGTTGATGCCCTTTTCCACGCCCGGCACGTATTCCTTCGGCACCGAACCGCCGACCACCTTGGATTCAAAGGCAAAGCCCGAACCCGGTTCGCCCGGCGCGAAGCGCACCTTGATGCGGGCGAACTGGCCCGTACCGCCGGTCTGCTTCTTGTGGGTGTAGTCGATCTCGTAGGCCTGACCCAGCGTTTCGCGGTAAGCCACTTTGGGCTGGCCGACATTGGCCTCGACCTTGAACTCGCGGCGCATGCGGTCGACCAGGATGTCCAGGTGCAACTCGCCCATGCCGGCGATGATGGTCTGGCCCGATTCCTCGTCGGTCTTGACGCGGAAGGACGGATCCTCCGCCGCCAGACGCGCCAGCGCCATGCCCAGCTTTTCCTGGTCGCCCTTGGATTTGGGCTCGATGGCGATCTCGATCACCGGCTCGGGGAACTCCATGCGCTCCAGAATCACCGGAGCGGCGGGATCGCACAGCGTATCGCCCGTGGTGGTGTCTTTCAGGCCCGCAATGGCGACGATGTCGCCAGCGAAGGCTTCCTTGATGTCTTCACGCGAGTTGGCGTGCATGAGCAGCATGCGGCCGACGCGTTCCTTCTTGTCCTTCACCGTGTTGAGCACCGAGGTGCCCGTGGTGATCTGGCCCGAATAGATGCGGCAGAAGGTCAGCGAGCCCACGAACGGGTCGTTCATGATCTTGAAGGCCAGCATGGACAGCGGCGAGGCGTCAGAGGACTGGCGCTCGATCTCGGCTTCGGTGCGCGGATCGATGCCGCGAATGTTCAGCACGTCCACCGGCGAGGGCAGATAGTCCACCACCGCGTCCAGCAGGGGCTGCACGCCCTTGTTCTTGAAGGCCGTACCGCACAGGACCGGGTTGAAGGCCAGCTGCAGCGTGCCCAGACGGATGAGGCGCTTCAGGGTCGCGATGTCCGGCTCATTGCCTTCCAGATAGGCTTCCATGACCCCTTCATCGAGCTCCACCAGGGTCTCGACCATGTATTCACGGTACTCGGCGGCCTTGTCGGCGAGATCAGCCGGAATTTCTTCCTCACGCCAGGTGGCGCCGAGGTTTTCCGATTCCCAGATCAGCGCCTTCATGGTCAGAAGATCGACCAGGCCGACATACTCGGTCTCCGCGCCGATCGGCAGCTGGAGGCAGAGCGGCTTGGCGGCCAGGCGCTCCTTGATCATCTCGACGCAGCGGTAGAAATCGGCGCCCAGCTTGTCCATCTTGTTGACGAACACCATGCGCGGGACCTTGTACTTGTCCCCCTGGCGCCAGACCGTCTCGGTCTGGGGCTCCACGCCGGCGTTGGCGTCCAGCAGCGCCACAGCGCCGTCGAGCACGCGCAGGCTGCGCTCGACTTCAATCGTGAAGTCCACGTGGCCGGGCGTGTCGATGATGTTCAGACGCTTGTCTTTCCAGAAGCACGTTGTGGCGGCCGACGTGATCGTGATGCCGCGCTCCTGCTCCTGCTCCATCCAGTCCATGGTCGCGGCGCCGTCGTGGACTTCGCCGATCTTGTGGGACTTGCCGGTGTAAAAGAGGATCCGCTCGGTCGTCGTGGTCTTGCCCGCATCGATGTGGGCCATGATGCCGAAATTGCGGTAGTCCTCGATCTTGTAGTCGCGGGCCATGGGGAGTGTCCTTCAGGAACAAAAAATAACGCGCGCCGGCTTACCAGCGATAGTGGGCGAAGGCGCGGTTGGCTTCGGCCATGCGGTGCGTGTCTTCACGCTTCTTCACCGCAGAACCGCGATTGGAGGCCGCGTCCATGAGCTCGGCGGCGAGCCGCTCGCGCATGGTGTTTTCGTTAC
Source organism: Hyphomonadaceae bacterium ML37 (assembly GCA_027627685.1). Taxonomy (NCBI): domain Bacteria; kingdom Pseudomonadati; phylum Pseudomonadota; class Alphaproteobacteria; order Hyphomonadales; family Hyphomonadaceae; species Hyphomonadaceae bacterium ML37. The sequence goes on along the minus strand of CP091241.1, from coordinate 1,277,046 downwards.
GCCCGCGGGCCGCCGAGGCCAGCCAGCGGATGGCCAGCGCCTTGCGGCGGTCGGGACGCACATCGACGGGCACCTGATAGGTGGCGCCGCCAACCCGGCGCGAGCGCACTTCGACTTCCGGCGCGACATTGTCGAGCGCGTCATGGAAGGTGCGCACCGGCTCGCGCTTGGTCTTCGCTTCCACGATTTCCAGGGCGCCGTAAATGATCGCTTCGGCGGCCGATTTCTTGCCGTCGACCATGATGTAATTCATGAACTTGGTCAGATCGCGATCGCCGAACTTCGGGTCAGGCTGAATTTCGCGCTTTTCGGCGCGGTGACGGCGGGACATGGCCGTATCTCCTTATTTGGGACGCTTCGCGCCGTACTTCGACCGGCGCTGGCGGCGCTTGGGCAGGCCTTGGGTATCAAGGACGCCGCGCAGAATGTGATAGCGCACGCCGGGAAGGTCTTTCACACGCCCGCCGCGGATCAGCACCACAGAGTGCTCCTGCAGGTTATGGCCTTCGCCCGGAATGTAGCTCACCACCTCATAGCCGTTGGTCAAACGGACCTTGGCGACTTTGCGCAAGGCCGAGTTCGGCTTTTTCGGGGTGGTGGTGTAAACGCGGGTGCAAACGCCGCGGCGCTGCGGGCAACCCTCGAGGGCCGGCACCTTGTTGCGCTTGGGCTTGTCTTTCCGCGGCTTGCGGATGAGCTGATTGATCGTCGGCATAAGGCCCTTGTCCGTTCCTGTTCGCGGCTTCGCGAAAGCCCTGGCGGCATGACGCGAAAAACCCGTCCGGTCGCGACGGCCTGGGCCGTACGTCCGCGGACGGTCGTGAAAGCGTTGTGTCCAGTATTCCCGGCGACGTTTAGACGGTCACAACAGACCGGCTACGGCTCACCCCCGGAAAACGAGCGCGGAACCTACTCACCGCCCCTGCCCGCGTCAAGACGCACGCACGGGGATTTTTACAGGGTGGGCGAGGCGAGCCCTTTATGCTCCCGGGAGCCAATTGAATGCAAGCTTGACGCGCATGGGAGGGCGCGCCACCCTTGAAGCGGGGTGTCCGTCCGCTCAAGGGACGGCGCATAGGGGGACGTTCCACCATGACCCGATCCGGCGACTGGCGCGACAGCGCCTTCGTTGATCGCGAACGTGCGGTCGATGAAATCCATTTGCGGGCCAGCTATCCGATCCGGCCCTATGCCCGCGTCAGCCATATGATCCGGGTGTTCAACTCACCGTCAGATATGTTTCGGGAAGAGCTTTATAATCTGTGTCATGAAGCCTTGGCCAAACGGCGCAAATGGTTTGCTGGCCGCATTGAAGGCCCACTACCAATCGAGCTGCTCACACCCCAGGTCGATCAGGCGAGCTCAGACCGCAAGGCCATCGAGAAGACGATTTCCGACCGCAGGCGCGCCGCGCAGGACAGGCAGGACCTGACCAAGGATGCGATGCGCGCTCTCCGCACCTCACCTCCCGACCGCAACCGGGTAATCAGCGCCTTTGGCGCCGAAGGAGAGCCCGAACGGTCGCATGCGTTGGTGCTGGCCAAATTCAAGGAGTGCATGAAGCGGATTGGCGCTCGCGAAAAGGAGTCGCTGGCCGGACAATCGCGGGCGGCCCGAGACGAAATGAGTCGGCTTGCCGCGCTCTATGGGCCTGGTCGGCCCCTTGATCCGACGCAGTGTCATGGTCGAGATCCTGCAGACGCGCGCGCGGATGGCCGCGAACCCTTTGAGCGCCTGTCGCCTTTCGTTCCGGGCGGGGGGCCGTTCGATCCCATTGCCCGCTTCAGCGCGCGCCGACTTTGGCTGACTTTGTGGCGTCATCCTGGGCAGGCGCCTTCAGCCGAACCCAAAATCGACCAGCTACGTTTAAGCTGGGAACTTTACGACGCGAACCACAATTTCACAATCTACGAAGACTTTCGGGACCTGGTAGAGGCGCAGGACAGTGGGTTTTTTGCGTCAATTGAAGACCCGCGCGTTGTGGAGACCGGCCAGACCGCCCTACGTTCGGCGAATCTCGCGATCAAGGCGCTAACACACGATGACCCGTTCAAGTGGAAAGGCGAGCTGTTCGCCCTGTCCCACTTCTTCATCCTGCCAATGCGGGACGTGTTGAGTGCGCGCCTTTCTCCCGAGGCGGCTGCAACGATGGCGGGGCGCCTTGAGGAGGCCGCCCGCTTGCGTACGCCAGAGGCTGCGGCGCATGACCCGGAACTCGTTGCGCTTCTCGAATCCGAAGCGCGGCGATATTTCTCCTTCCCCGACAAGACCCGCGCGACCGGGGACCGCAGCGACTTCATCATGACCCTTGTCCATGGCGGGGCGGCGATCCTCGTATCTGATCTGCGCCCGCACAGCCGCACGGAATTTTACCTGGAAAGGGCCGCGCGCACGCTGATCTTCGACATTGCGCTGAACGACGAAGAACGCGGCCGACTCTTGAAGAGCTGCACTGATCTGGCGACTTACCGGATGCTGGGCGTGCGCAGCTATTCTAATTTCTTTCCGGCGCAAGAAGTATTCAACGACATATCCGAAGAGCTCAGCGAACGAACCTTCCAGCTCCAGCGGCCAAATCGGAATCAGCGCACGCGAACCGAAGACGATCAGCGCCAACGGCTGCGCGAGATCGGAACCATCTCCGAACGGGTAGCGGCGATGAATTTCTTCATTACAGATGGGGTCAACGGCGCAGCTTCCCAAGCCATGAACTATGCCCGGATGGCGCAAGACAGGCTGGCGCGGCTCGAGGAGACCCGGATCCGCGGATACCAATCCGCAGAAGACGTGTTCGCGAGGTTTTTATCCTCGGCGCTGAACGCTGAGCGGTTCGCGGACCGCTATGAACAGGTTCGCCGCCGGATTTCAGAGACGAATGACCTGCTGAGGGCGGAGCTCGATATCGAGATCCAGAATCGAATCGGGAACCTCACCTGGGGCACTGTGCTGCTAGGCTTTATCGCAGTCCTGGCAGCGATCATTCACTTGGCGATTGCGATCCTTTCCGCACCCTGACCACCACCCTTGAAAAAACGCCCGCCGGATCACTCCGGCGGGCGCTTCCAGTCTCAAGCCAGTTTCAGCCTGACAATCAGGCGTCGCTGTCCGCTTCGGCGTCGGCGGCTGCGGCGATTTCGGCCGGCAGGGCTTCGGCTTCGGCTTCCGCCTCGGCGGCGGCTTCCTGTTCGGCGATGCGGGCGCGGTCGCGCTTGTCGGCGTCGACCTGGTACTGGCGCATGGTCCCGCCGGTGCCCGCCGGGATCAGGCGGCCCACGATGACGTTCTCTTTCAGGCCTTCCAGCATGTCGACCTTGCCCTGGATGGCGGCTTCGGTCAGCACGCGGGTGGTCTCCTGGAAGGAGGCCGCGGAGATGAAGGAGCGGGTCTGCAGGCTCGCCTTGGTGATGCCCAAGAGCACCGACTCGCCCGTGGCCAGCTTCTTCTTCTCTTTTTGCAGGCGTTCATTGGTTTCGATGAACTCGATCTTGTCCACGTGCTCGCCGGCCAGATAGCCCGAATCGCCCGCTTCGAGGATCTCCACCTTCTGCAGCATCTGGCGCACGATCACTTCGATATGCTTGTCGTTGATCGGCACGCCCTGCAGGCGGTAGACCTCCTGGATCTCGTTGACGAGATAGCTGGCCAGCGCTTCCACACCCAGAATCCGCAGGATGTCGTGGGGCGCCGGGTTGCCGTCGATCAGGTACTCGCCGCGCTGGATGACATCGCCTTCCTGCACGGACAGGTGCTTGCCCTTGGGCACCAGGTATTCCACCGGCTCGCCGCCCTCGCCTTCCGGCGTGATGGAGATGCGGCGCTTGTTCTTGTAGTCGCGTCCGAAGTCCACACGGCCGGTCATTTCGGCGATGATCGCGTGATCCTTGGGACGGCGGGCCTCGAACAGCTCGGCCACCCGCGGCAGACCGCCGGTGATGTCGCGCGTCTTGGCGCCTTCGGTCGGGATGCGCGCCAGCACGTCGCCGGGGCGCACCTCGTCACCGTCCAGGATCGACAGGATCGCGCCCACCGAGAGCATGTAGTTGGCCGTCTGCCCGTTGGGCAGCTTGACCGGTTCGCCCTTGGCGTCGGTGACCACGATGGCCGGCTGGATGTCTTTCGACTTGGCCCCTGTACCGCGCCAGTCGATCACCACTTTGGAGGCGATGCCGGTGGCTTCGTCGGTGTCGTCCTTGACCGACAGGCCATCGATGGCGTCGATGAACTTCACCTTGCCGGCCACCTCGGTGACGATCGGCATGGTGTAGGGGTCCCACTCGGCCAGACGGTCGCCGCGCTTGACGCCCTTGCCCGCATCCACACGCAGACGCGCGCCGTAGGGCAGCTTGTAGCTTTCCATCTCCTGGCCGTCCGGCCCGGTCACCGCGATCTGCATGTTGCGCGTCATCACGATGAAGTCGCCTTCGGCGGTCTTCACGGTGGACCGCTCGGTGAAGGTCATCTTGCCGTCGTGGCTGGCTTCGATGAAGGACTGCTCGGACACCTGCGCCGTCCCGCCGATGTGGAAGGTGCGCATGGTCAGCTGGGTGCCCGGCTCGCCGATGGACTGGGCCGCGATCACGCCGATCGCCTCGCCCATATTCACCTTCGTGCCGCGCGCCAGGTCACGGCCGTAACAGGCCGCGCACACGCCCACGCGGGTTTCGCAGGTGAGCGGCGAACGCGCCTTCACCGACACCACGCCGGCTGCTTCGATGGCCGCGCACAGATCCTCGTCCAGATACGTGTCGGCGGGCGCAATGACCTCGCCGCTGGACGGGTTCTTGATGTCCTCGGCCGTGGTGCGGCCCAGGAGGCGCGCGCCCAGCGACACCGACACTTCGCCGCCTTCGATCACCGCGGTCAGCTTGATGCCTTGCGAAGTGCCGCAATCGGGTTCGGTGATGATGCAGTCCTGGGCCACGTCCACCAGGCGGCGGGTCAGATAGCCGGAGTTGGCGGTTTTCAGCGCCGTATCCGCCAGGCCTTTCCGGGCGCCGTGGGTGGAGTTGAAGTATTCCAGAACCGTCAGCCCCTCCTTGAAGTTGGAGATGATCGGCGTCTCGATGATCGACCCGTCCGGACGCGCCATCAGGCCGCGCATGCCGGCCAGCTGTTTCATCTGGTTCTTGGAGCCGCGCGCGCCGGAGTGCGCCATCATGTAGACCGAGTTGACCTCGCCGCGCACGCCTTTGAGCGGATCGGAAATCTCTTCCATCATGGCGTCGGCCACCTTGTCGGTGCACTTGGCCCACGCGTCGACGACCTTGTTGTACTTCTCACCCTTGGTGATCAGCCCGTCCACGTATTGCTGCTCGTACTCGCCGACCAGCTTGCGGGTTTCGCCCACCAGCACGGCCTTGGCCGCCGGGATCAGCATGTCGTCCTTGCCGAACGAGATGCCCGCGCGGGCCGCTTCACGGAAGCCCAGCTGCATGATGCGGTCGCAGAAGATGACCGTCTTCTTCTGGCCGGTGTGACGATAGACCTCGTCAATCATCGTGCCGATGGCCTTCTTGGTCAGCAATTCGTCCAGCAGTCTCGGCCCGAGCAGCTGGTGGCGGGGCATGTGCTCCAGGATTTTCATCCGGCCCGGAGTGGTCTCGATCACCTTGGTGACCTGATTGCCTTCGGCGTCGATATAGGCGTAGCGGGCCTTCACCTTGGAGTGCAGCGTGACCACGCCGGCGTCCAGCGCCGCTTCGATCTCGCCCATGGTGGCGAACACCATGCCCTCGCCCGGCTCGCCATCCTTGACGATGGAGAGATAGTACAGGCCCAGCACGATATCCTGCGACGGCACGATAATCGGCTTGCCGTTGGCGGGCGACAGGATGTTGTTGGTCGACATCATCAGCACGCGCGCTTCCAGCTGGGCCTCAAGGCTCAGCGGCACGTGCACGGCCATCTGGTCGCCGTCAAAGTCGGCGTTGAACGCGGCGCAGACCAGCGGGTGCAGCTGGATGGCCTTGCCCTCGATCAGCTTGGGTTCGAACGCCTGGATGCCCAGACGGTGCAGGGTCGGCGCCCGGTTCAGCAGCACCGGGTGCTCGCGGATCACCTCGTCGAGCACGTCCCACACTTCGGGGCGTTCTTTCTCGACCAGCTTCTTCGACTGCTTCACCGTGCCCGACAGGCCCTTGGCGTCAAGACGCGCATAGATGAAGGGCTTGAACAGTTCCAGCGCCATTTTCTTGGGCAGGCCGCACTCGTGCAGCTTCAGCTCGGGACCCACCACGATCACCGACCGGCCCGAATAGTCCACGCGCTTGCCCAGCAGGTTCTGGCGGAACCGGCCCTGCTTGCCCTTGAGCATGTCGGCGAGTGATTTGAGCGGACGCTTGTTGGCGCCCGTGATCACCCGGCCGCGCCGGCCGTTGTCGAACAATGCATCGACCGCTTCCTGAAGCATGCGCTTCTCGTTGCGGATGATGATGTCCGGCGCGCGCAGCTCGATGAGGCGCTTCAGGCGGTTATTCCGGTTGATCACCCGGCGGTACAGATCGTTGAGGTCGGAGGTGGCGAACCGGCCGCCGTCCAGCGGCACCAGCGGGCGAAGCTCGGGCGGGATGACCGGAACCACGGTCATGATCATCCATTCCGGCTTGTTCTTCGACAGCATGAAGGATTCCAAGAGCTTGATGCGCTTGGAAAGCTTCTTCAGCTTCAGCTCCGACCCGGTCTCGAGCATGTCTTCACGCATGCGCTCGACTTCTTTGGGCAGGTCCATGCCGATCATGATCTCGCGGATCGCCTCGGCGCCGATGCCGGCGGTGAAGGCGTCCTCGCCATACTCGTCGACGGCCTCGTAATACTCTTCCTCGGTCAGAAGCTGGTGCTTCTGCAGCGGGGTCAGGCCCGGCTCCATGACGATATAGGCTTCAAAGTAGAGCACGCGCTCCACGTCCTTGAGCGCCATGTCCATCATCATCGAGATGCGCGACGGCAGAGATTTCAGGAACCAGATGTGCGCGACCGGCGCGGCCAGCTCGATATGGCCCATGCGCTCGCGGCGCACGCGCGCCAGCGTGACTTCCACGCCGCACTTCTCGCAGATAATGCCCTTGTACTTGATGCGCTTGTACTTGCCGCACAGGCACTCATAGTCCTTGATCGGACCAAAGATGCGCGCGCAGAACAGGCCGTCGCGCTCGGGCTTGAACGTGCGGTAGTTGATCGTTTCGGGCTTCTTCACCTCGCCGAAGGACCAGGAGAGGATTTTCTCCGGGCTGGCCAGCGAGATCCGGATCCGGTCAAAGGCGGGGCCTTCGACCGACGGATTGAAGATGTTCATGACCTCTTGGTTCATCGGTCCGTCTCCTTGACGGTGGCGGCGGCGGGGGCCGGAGGGGCCGGCTTCCCGCCGCCATGACTGAGGGGCGCTGCGAAGGGGTGGACGGGTTTACTGGTTGACCAGCTCCACGTTCAGACCCAGCGAGCGCATTTCCTTGATCAGCACGTTGAAGCTTTCCGGGATACCGGCCTCGAAGGCGTTGTCGCCGCGCACGATGGCCTCATAGACCTTGGTGCGCCCGGCCACGTCGTCGGACTTCACGGTGAGCATTTCCTGCAGCGTATAGGCCGCGCCATAGGCCTGCAGGGCCCACACTTCCATCTCGCCGAAGCGCTGTCCGCCGAACTGCGCCTTGCCGCCCAGCGGCTGCTGGGTGACCAGCGAGTACGGGCCGATGGAGCGGGCGTGGATCTTGTCGTCCACCAGGTGGTGCAGCTTCAGGATATGCTTGACGCCGACGGTGACCTTGCGCCGGAACGGCTCGCCGGTCAGGCCGTCATAGACGGTCGACTGGCCGCTTTCGTCCAGGCCGGCTTTTTTCAGGTACTCCACCACGTCGGGCTCGCGAGCGCCGTCGAACACCGGGGTCGCGATGGCGATCCCGTTGGTCAGATTGCGCGCCAGCTCGGCCAGGTCCTCTTCGGACTCGGGCAGTTCCTGATCCTCGCCGTAGGCGTAGCGGATCGACTTGGCCAGATCTTCGGCCTTGCCGTCGCGCTTGTAGGCCTCATAGGCCTCGCCGATCATCTTGCCCAGACCCTTGCAGGCGAAACCCAGATGGGTCTCCAGGATCTGACCCACGTTCATGCGCGAAGGCACGCCCAGCGGGTTGAGCACGATATCCACATGGGTGCCGTCTTCCATGAACGGCATGTCCTCGATCGGGATGATCTTGGAGATGACGCCCTTGTTGCCGTGACGGCCGGCCATCTTGTCGCCGGGCTGTATCTTGCGCTTGATGGCGACGAACACCTTGACGATCTTCATCACGCCCGGCGGCATCTCGTCGCCGCGCTGGACCTTCTCCACCTTGTCCTCGAAGCGCCGGTCAAGCCGGGCCTTGGACTCGTCGTACTGGCGCTTCAGGCCCTCGACTTCGGCCATGGCCTTCTCGTCATCCAGGCCGATCTTCCACCATTGCGAGCGCGGGGTCTCGTCCAGGGCGGCCTCGGTGACCGCACCCTTCTTGAAGCCCTTGGGACCAGCGACGGCGGTCTTGCCCAAGAGGATTTCCTGCAGACGCGAGAAGATGTCGCGCTCCAGGATCGCCAGCTCGTCCTCACGGTCCTCGCCCAGGCGCGCAATTTCCTCACGCTCGATGGAGATGGCGCGTTCGTCCTTCTCCACACCGTGGCGGTTGAACACGCGCACGTCCACCACAGTGCCCGTCGCGCCCGGCGGCAGGCGCAGCGAGGTGTCGCGCACGTCCGACGCCTTTTCACCGAAGATGGCGCGCAGGAGTTTCTCCTCCGGCGTCATCGGGCTTTCGCCTTTCGGGGTCACCTTGCCAACGAGAATGTCAGCCGCTTCCACTTCGGCGCCGATGGCCACGATCCCGGCTTCGTCGAGATTGCGCAGGGCCTCCTCGCCGACGTTCGGGATGTCGCGGGTGATTTCTTCGGGCCCGAGCTTGGTGTCGCGGGCCATCACCTCGAACTCCTCGATATGGATCGAGGTGAACACGTCATCGCGCACGATGCGCTCGGACACGAGGATGGAGTCCTCGAAATTATAGCCATTCCACGGCATGAAGGCGACGAGGATGTTGCGCCCCAGCGCCAGCTCGCCCAGATCGGTGGACGGGCCGTCAGCGATGATGTCGCCGGTCTGCACCCGGTCGCCCACCTTCACGATGGGACGCTGGTTGATCGAGGTCGACTGGTTGGACCGCTGGAATTTGGACAGGCGGTAGATGTCGACGCCGGACTGGGCCGAGCCGATATCGCCGAGCGCCCGGATCACGATGCGCTGGGCGTCGACCTGCTCGACGACACCGTCGCGGCGGGCCGCGACAGCAGCGCCTGAATCGCGCGCCACCACATCTTCCATGCCGGTGCCCACCAGCGGCGCTTCATTGCGCAGAAGCGGCACGGCCTGACGCTGCATGTTCGAGCCCATCAGGGCGCGGTTGGCGTCGTCATTTTCCAGGAAGGGGATCAGCGCGGCGGCCACGGAGACCACCTGCTTGGGCGACACATCGATATAGTCCACGTCCTCGCGCGGTACCAGGGTGGCGTCGCGGTTCTGGCCGACGCGGCAATTGACGAACTCGTTCGCCAGCATGCCGTCATCGCCGACGGTGGCGTTGGCCTGGGCGATGGCGAAGCGCGCTTCCTGCATGGCGGACAGATAGTCCACCTGGTCGGTGAGCTTGCCCTTCTCCACCTTGCGGTACGGGCTTTCAATGAAGCCGTACTTGTTGACGCGCGCAAAGGTCGACAGCGAGTTGATCAGGCCGATATTCGGGCCTTCGGGCGTCTCGATGGGGCAGATGCGGCCATAATGGGTCGGGTGCACGTCGCGCACTTCGAAGCCCGCACGCTCGCGCGTCAGACCGCCCGGCCCGAGCGCCGACAGGCGGCGCTTGTGGGTGACTTCCGACAAGGGGTTGGTCTGGTCCATGAACTGGGACAGCTGGGACGAGCCGAAGAACTCGCGCACCGCCGCCGCCGCCGGCTTGGCGTTGACCAGGTCATGGGGCATCACGGTCTCGATATCCACCGAGCTCATGCGCTCCTTGATGGCGCGCTCCATGCGCAACAGACCGATGCGGTACTGGTTCTCCATCAGCTCGCCGACCGAACGCACCCGGCGATTGCCGAGATTGTCGATATCGTCGATCTCGCCCTTGCCGTCGCGCAGGTTCAAGAGCACGCGCAGCACCTCGATAATGTCCTCGCGGCGCAGCACGCGCACATCGTCCGGGCATTCGAGATCCAGGCGCATATTCATCTTCACCCGGCCGACCGGCGACAGGTCGTAGCGCTCGGGGTCGAAGAACAGGCCGTTGAACAGCGCGTCGGCGGTTTCCGGCGTGGGCGGCTCGCCCGGGCGCATGACCCGGTAGATGTCCACCAGCGCCTGCTCGCGCGTGTCGTTCTTGTCGGCGGCCAGCGTGGTGCGCATATAGCCGCCCACCGCAACGCCATCGATGTCAAGCACGTCGAGGGTCTGCACGCCGGCTTCGGCCAGCGCTTCGAGCACTTCTTCGGTCAGCTCGTCGCCGGCCTCGGCGAAAATCTCGCCGGTCTCGACATTGACCAGGTCCTCGGCCGCGTAGCGCCCAACCAGGTCGTCAGCCGACACCAGAAGCTGCGTCAGGCCGTCTTCAGCCAGCTTGTTGGCGGCGCGCGCGGCGATCTTCTTGCCCGCCGGGGCCACCACTTCGCCAGAGCGCGCATCCACAAGGTCGCGCACTGGCTTCACGCCGCGCCAGCGTTCCTTGAGATAGGGCAGCGTCCAGCCTTCCTTGACGCGCTCATAGGTGATCCGGTCGTAGAACGTGCCCAGGATCTCTTCCTTGTCCATGCCCAGGGCATAGAGCAGCGTCGTGGCCGGCAGCTTGCGCCGGCGGTCGATGCGCACGTGCAGGATGTCCTTGGCGTCAAATTCCAGATCGAGCCACGAGCCGCGATAGGGAATGATGCGCGCGGCGAACAGGAATTTGCCAGACGCGTGGGTCTTGCCGCGGTCATGGTCGAAGAACACGCCCGGGCTGCGGTGCATCTGGGAGACGATCACCCGCTCGGTGCCGTTGACAATGAAGGTGCCCTTGTCGGTCATGAGCGGGATATCGCCCATGTAGACATCCTGCTCCTTGATGTCCTTGACCGAGCGCGCACCGGTTTCCTCGTCCACATCAAACACGATGAGGCGCATCTTCACCTTCAGCGGCGCAGCATAGGTCAGGTCGCGCTGGATGCATTCCTCGACGTCGAACTTGGGCGCCTCGTACTCATAGGAGACGAATTCCAGCACCGCGCGCTCGGAGAAATCCCGCACCGGGAACACCGATTTGAACACCGCCTGCAGCCCTTCATCGGGGCGCCCGGCCGAGCCGATTTCCTTCAGCAGGAACTGCTCGTAGGAGTGTTTTTGAACCTCGATCAGGTTCGGCATCACCACAGCTTCGGGGATGCGGCCAAATGATTTGCGGATGCGCTTCTTGCCCGTGAACGACAGACCCATTTTCGCTCCCTATCGCCGGTCTTGCCCGGCGCCTTGCGCTCCCGGGGACCAGGCCCCCGGCATCCGTTCCGGTCGTCGCCGCCGCCCCGTGCGGGCGTGCGGCGTGCGCCCGCCGCCTGGCTCCGGAACGGACACCCAGGCGGCGCTTCAGGCAGTGCGGACGCCGCTACGGACGCACGGGGAAGCCCCATGCGCCCGCAAGGCGTTCGCCAGATATCCCGGCTACGGCGCGGTAAGGCGCCGTTGGCCGCAACATCCTTACTTCAGCTCGACTTTGGCGCCGGCGTCTTCGAGCTGCTTTTTCAGTGCCTCGGCTTCGGTCTTGGAGGCGCCTTCCTTGACGGTTTTGCCGCCGGCTTCGACCAGATCCTTGGCTTCTTTCAGGCCCAGGCCAGTGATGGCGCGGACTTCTTTGATGACGTTGATTTTCTTGTCGCCCGCTTCGAGCAACACAACGTCAAATTCGGTTTTCTCTTCCGCAGCAGCGCCGCCGGCGTCGCCGGCCGGAGCGGCATAGGCCACGGCGGCAGCCGCCGCCTTGATGCCTTTGGACTCGAGAATGTCGTTCAGTTCCTTGGCTTCCAGAATCGTCAGGCCCAGGAGTTCGTCAGCAAGTTTGGCCACATCAGCCATGATAATATTCCTTCGCGTTGGTCAGGGTTGTTCGGGTTCGAGTGTGCGGAGACGACGTCAGCTGCTTGCCTGTTCGCGGATCGCCTCGATCTGGCCGGCCAGGGTGGACCCTGGCGCGTTGAGCCGCGAGATGATCTCGCTGGCCTGGCCCATGAGGCGGGCTGCGATGGCGCCGATGAGTTCTTCGCGCGACGGCATCTTGGAGAGCGCTTCGACGCTTTTGGCGTCGGAGAAAATATTCTCTTCCATGAAGCCGCCGACGATTTCGAACTTGGGGTTCGATTTGGCGAACTCGACGACAACCTTCGGCGCTGCGGTGAAGTCCTCAGAATAAGCGATGGCGATCGGGCCCTGGAACATGTCCGAGGCCTCTTCACCCTTCTGGCCCTTCAGGGCGATCTTGGCGAGCCGGTTGCGCACGACTTTCAGTCGTCCGCCCTTGGCGCGCAGTTCGCCGCGCAGCTTGGTCATTTCCGCAACGGTCAGGCCCGAATAGCGGGCCAGGACGACAGATCCGGAAGCGGAGAAAATCTCCGTGAGCTCCCCGACCGCCGTCACTTTGGTCGTACGATCCATTGCGGTCTCCCTTCGTTCGGACCACCCACCGCGGGCGGCCCGTCAAGCCGCCGCGCCAGACGCCCGCCCGTGATAAGGGGCAGGACGCGCGAGCGCGGACTTGCCTGCCCCAGGGCTCGAACCAGCATCCCCGGCTCGCGCCGGACAAACTTGGTCTCGCTCTGTCTCACCCGGGGCCGTGTGAATTAAGAGCGGCGCTTGTGACGCCCCTCCCCCGGGATCTCGGACAGGTCGGACCGGATGTGACGGCATGTGCCGCCGCGCCCGGTCCTGACCCCGCCGCCCGGCCAGGAGCCGGAGGGCGGAAAACTCTTGTCGAAGCAGCCCTGATCAGGCCGCTTCGGTCGGGGCGCCTGTGGACGCCTCGGTCACATCAACTTTCACGCCCGGCCCCATGGTGGAGCTGAGCGAGATGCGCCGGACATATTGTCCCTTGGCGCCGGCCGGCTTCGACTTCACCAGGCCCGCCAGCAGCGCGCGGATGTTTTCCACCAGCGCGTCCTGCGAGAAGCTCGCCTTGCCCACGCCGGCATGCACGATGCCCGCTTTTTCCACGCGGAACTCGACTGCGCCGCCCTTGGAGTTGGCCACAGCCTTGGCCACGTCCATGGTCACGGTGCCAACCTTCGGGTTCGGCATCATGCCGCGCGGACCGAGCACTTTGCCCAGACGTCCCACCAGCGGCATCATGTCCGGGGTGGCGATGACCTTGTCGAAATCGATCTGGCCGGCGGCCACGGTTTCGTACAGGTCCTCGGCGCCCACCACGTCCGCGCCGGCTTTCAGGGCTTCTTCAGCCTTGGCGCCCTTGGCGAACACGGCCACGCGGACCGAACGGCCCGTACCGTTGGGCAGCGACACCACGCCGCGCACCATCTGGTCGGCGTGACGCGGGTCAACACCCAGATTCACGGCCACTTCGATGGTCTCGTCGAACTTCGCCGTGGCGCGTTCCTTGACCAGGGCCACCGCCGCTTCGAGCGTGTGGTCCTTTTCGCGGTCAATGCCGTTACGCGCCGCAGCAATCCGTTTTGCAATCTTCGCCATGACGCCTACTCCACCACTTCGATGCCCATGGAGCGCGCCGAACCCTCGATGATGCGGGTGGCGGCGTCCAGGTCGGTCGCGTTCAGATCAGCCATTTTCGTCTCGGCGATTTCACGGCACTGGGCGCGCGTCACCTTGGCGGTCGGCGCGGTCTTGCCGGCCGTGGCGGAGCCTTTTTGAACCTTGGCGGCCTTCTTCAGGAAGAAGCTCGCCGGCGGGGTCTTGGTCACGAACGTGAAGGATTTGTCCGAGTACACCGTGATGGTCACGGGAATCGGCGTGCTCTTCTCGATCTCTTGCGTCTTGGCGTTGAACGCCTTGCAGAATTCCATGATGTTCACGCCGCGCTGACCCAGCGCCGGCCCGATGGGCGGCGACGGGTTGGCTGCGCCGGCGGGAACTTGCAGGTTGATGTAACCTGTAATCTTTTTCGCCATAGCCCTTCCTCCAATGACGCGGACCGATGCCGCGCCTGTACGTCACGAGGGACTCAATGTCCCCCAAGGGTGGCGCGGTACGGCCCCGGCATGGTCTTCGCCGCAGCCTCCCGCACCGTCGCTTCGCTCAGTTCGCTTTTTCGACCTGAGTGAATTCCAGCTCGACCGGGGTGGCCCGGCCGAAAATATTGATGGCGACCTTCAAGGTCTCCTTGCCGTCATCGACATCGTCGACGGTGCCGACAAAGCCCATGAACGATCCGTCCGTCACGCGCACGCTCTCGCCGATATCGAACGAGATGGTGGAGCGCGGCCGTTCGGCGTCGTCCTCCATCTGGCCCATGATCCGCTTGATCTCGATTTCCGGCACCGGCAGCGGGCGCTTGCCCGAGCCCAGGAAACCGGTCACGCGCGGCGTGTTCTTGACGAGGTGATAGGCCTCGTCCGTCATATCCATTTTCACCAGCACATAGCCGGGAAAGTATTTGCGCTCGGCGTTGACCTTGCGGCCGCGGCGCACTTCAACGACCTCTTCGGTCGGCACGATGATTTCCTCGAACCGGTCCTCAAGACCCTTGAGGACGGCTTCGGACCGGATCGCTTCGGCCACCTTCTTTTCGAAGTTGGAATAGGCGTTGACGATGTACCATTTGGCGGACATGCGGCGTCAGGCTCCAAGACCGAGGAGATTGCGGATGATAAAGCCGAGCGCGCTGTCGACCGCGAAAAAGAAGATCGCCGCGATGACCGTCATGATCAGCACCATGACGGTGGAGATGAAGGTCTCGTTACGGCCCGTCCAGGTGACCTTGCGGCCCTCCTGACGCACTTCGGCGAAGAAGCGCAGCGGGTTGAACGGCTTCTTGGGCGCAGGCGCAGTCGCTGCTCCGCCCGAAGTCCCGCTTCGGCCGCTGGCGGCCGGTTTCGCCGGCGGGCGGTTTTTCGTGTCTCGCGCCATGGCGTCAGACCATCTTTCTCAATCGCTGGCGCCAGACGCGAAGGACTGGCGCGCCTGGCAGGGGCGGAGGGGCTCGAACCCCCGGCCTGCGGTTTTGGAGACCGCCGCTCTACCAGCTGAGCTACACCCCTGTGTCGCACGCAGGCTTAACGCGGCGCGTTGACGCCCGCCTTCGCCAGAGCCGGTGCTTTTACATCGCCTGCAGCGAGATGCAAACAGGGCGCTGCAAAATTTCTGCACCCGGTTATCCCCGGTCCGCAACCAGCCCCGCGCGCGCCAGCGCCGCGAAGGCCTCGCCCATATGGGGCGCCCACGCGCGCCAGCGCCCGGACGAGTGCGTATTGACCGGACTGCGCACCTGCCAATAGCTGGCGGTCTTCACCGTGCCGGGCCGGGCGTGGAAGTCCAGAAGATCATCCTGGGCCGGCAGATCCAGCCAGCCAGTGAGCCCTGCCAGCGTGTCATCGGGCGCGCGCACGAAGGCGTCATAGTCCAGATCAAAAATCGCCTGCGGGTACAGCGCGCGCCAGTGATCCATGATGCGCGCCTGCAGACCCATATAGTGGGCGATATCACCGGGATCGCACGCATAGGCCGCCGCGCGCGGGTCGAGATGCTGGCCGAAGATGGACACCATCACATCGCGCCGGTCGCGCACGGTATGAATGATCTTCGCCTCGGGGAAGAGCTGGAGGATCAGGCCAATCAGCAGGAAATTCTGCGGCCGCTTGTCGGTGTAGCGCAGACCCGGCCGGGGCGCGTGCATCGCCGCCAGACGGTCACGGTAGCGCTGCGCCGCCGCGCGTGCGCCCGCCGCATCGAGGCGCCCGGCGCCGGCGGGAAAGGGCGCCAGATCCCGCGCCGCCAGGCGCTGCAGGAAGGGCAGCTCGCCGAACGCGGCCACATTGCGATGCATGGACAGCACCCGCTCGGCCAGCGACGAGCCGGACCGGTGCAACCCGCAGATGAAGATCAGGTCTGCACCCCCTTCGCCGTCCCTCACCCCGGCCGGACGCGCGGCCGGAAAGGCGTCGATGAGCGCCTGTGCATTGGCCTGCGCGCGGGCGCGATCATAGCGCGGATGCGCCGCCGCCGCGATGGCGTTGGCGCGCGTATAGGCTTCGAAAGCGGGCGCGATGCGGCCAGCGCGCTCAAGCACCTGGCCCAGAGCGAAGCCCAGATTGGCGCGGGTCTCGGCCGGCGCGCCGCCCGCGCCCTCAAACGCCGCCTGCAGGGCGCGCGCCGCAGGCCCGGACGCCCCCTCCTCCATGGCTTCTAGGCGCAACAGGCGGGCCTGTGCGTCGCCGGCATGGGCGGGTCCGGCGCCGGGCCCTTGGTCCAGGACGCGGCGGTAACACGCCAGCGCCTCACGCCGCTCGCCGCGCTCTTCATGCAGATTGCCGAGATTCATCAGGGCCGGCGCAAAGTCCGGGCGCAGGTCCAGCGCCGCTGTCAGCTCCGCCATGGCGCCGGTATCGTCGAGCAAATCGTCAGATAGGATCACCGCGCGGTTGAGATGGATCATCTCCGGCTCGGCGCCGCCCAGCGCCAGGGCGCGGGCATAGGCGTCCAGCGCAGCGCGCGGCTCTTCGTTCTGGCGCAGGTAATAGCCCAGATCGAACCAGAAATCGGCAATGTCAGGGCAGGCTTCCACCGCGGCCCGGCAGGCGGCGAGGATGCCGGAGAGCGCGCCGCGCGCGGCGGCGCTGCGAATCTGCGCCTCGGCTGTGCTGCGGGTCAGGCTCATGGTCTCAATGGAAAGCGGGTGTCCAGGGCGCGGCCATTAAAGCAAGCCGTCCACGCGGCGGCGAGCGCCGGCTTCACACCCGATGCGCGCCGCACAAAAGAAAACGGCGGCGGGCAGAGCCCGCCGCCGCAGTCTTGTACGCGTCCTGAAGAACGCGCCGCGATCAGTAACGCAGATTGACGCGGGCGAACAGGAAGCGGCCGACCTGATCATAACCGCCAATCGAGTTGGCGTTCAGGGTCAGCGACCCGCCGACCATCGGCGGCTCACGGTCCATCACGTTGTTCACACCCACCGTCAGGGTGGTGTTCGAACGAAGGTCGAACGTACCCGTCAGGTCGATATAGTTGAACGAACCGAGCTCATTGCCATTGGCGACCAGGATCTGGTCGGTCGTGGCAGGCGAGCCGTCAGTGCTGACATAGTCCATGGCGCCGGTATGACGCCAGCGCACCGAACCGCTCCACCAGCTGCCCATGTCGTACGTCGCACGCAGGGTGTGACGCCATGTCGGGGTCTGGCACGAGGTGTTGATGTTGCCGGCGCAATCGAACGTCGCGTCCGGGTTCACGCCCGGCAGCGGTTCGATTTCCTGCTCCAGAGCAACCGAGCCATTGAAGTTGATGCCCAGATTGCCGCCCAGGAATTCGGTGGCGTAGGCGGCCGTGAAGTCAATGCCCGACCAGGTCAGATTGCCGAAATTGTCGTTCAGGTTTTCGACAAAGCCGGACGTGGCGAGGTTGGAGCCCAGCCACAGATCGCCGGTGGTGGCGTTGCGGTTGACCTTGTCGCACAGGAACGGATCACCGGTCAGACCGCAGAAGCGCAGGATCGTACTGGCGCCGATGGTGCCGATCCGGTCTTCGATCGCGATGTGGTAGTAATCGACCGAGACCGACAGGTTGGACATCGGCGACGCAACGAAGCCGAAGGTCCAGGTGTCGGCCGCCTCAGGCTGCAGGGTCTGGTTGCCGCCGGAGAACTGGTTGTACTGGTTCGCCGGGCTGCTTTGAATGTTGCCGTACGTGCCAGAAGCCGTGGGATTCAAGGGATCAAACGGAGCAACACCCGTATTCACACACTGAGCCTCAGTGAACTCCGGCGCAGCGCCGGCGCAGGGATCCTCACCACCCCACAGCGAGATCTGCTGCTGTGCGAACAGTTCGTTGACGCTGGGCGCGCGGATGGCGCGGTTATAGCCGCCGCGGAAGCGCAGGATGTCCGACGGCTCCCAGTTCAGACCGACCTTGTAGGAGCTGACGCCGCCCGAGGTGTTGTAGTTCGAGTAGCGGTAGCCCAGATCGGCCGAGAGGTTGGCGAACAGCGGGACACCCGCCTCAGCGTAGAACTCGGTCACGTCGAAGCCGCCATCGATCGGCGGACGCGGGCCGCCGAGACCGGCGAAGTTGCCCGAAGACATGTTGGCGTCCGCGGTCACAGCGAACTCGCTGCGGCGCCATTCAGCGCCGATCACCATCGAGACCGGCTCAGCGGCGCCGGGGAACACGATGCCGGTATCGCCGGTCACGTAACCACCCACCGAGTAGATCGCCGTGCGGCCCGTACGAATGCCGACGCCGCCCAGGGCAGCCGCTGATTCCGGGGTCACGCCCGGTCCAATGCCGAACACGTCATAGCAAGACGCCGTGTTGAGCAGGGCCGGATTGAGGCAGTTCAGGACGTTGGTTTCGATACGCGACGGGATGAAGTCGTTGACGTTGGCTTCGTTCGACGAGTTGGAGCCATACATGAACGAGGCGTTGTACGCCCAGCCATTGCCGAAATCGCCCTCGGAGCCCGCGACGATGCGCAGCGAGTTGGATTCGATGGCCGAGATACGCGGGCCGCCTTCATTGTTACGCTTGCCGATATAGACGCCGACTTCGTCAGCCGGGTTCAGGCCCAGATCGGCGCACATCGTGCCGAGCAGCGGGCTGGCGCAATCAAACTCGAAGAAGTTCACGAAGAACGTGCCCGACTCCGCGATCTGCACCTCGGTGTTGGTCTGCGCAAACATGATGTCCACGAACGGGCGCAGCATCGGGCTGACCTCGTAGGACAGGAAGGAGCCGGCCGTCCAGCGCTCGTCCGGGCGCTGGAAGTGGTTGATCGGCGCATAGTTGTACAGCGGCGCCGTGCCCGTGGTCCACGGACCGGTCGCCTGGTTGGCGAAGCCGACATAGTCCGGGTGCAGAAGGAAGAAGCTCGGGATCGGCGCGGTCGACGAGCCGCCGCACGACGTGCCGGCCGCGCTCAGGGCGCAGGACGAATAGTCGCGCGCACCCTGGCGCAGCTCTTCGTTCTGGCGATAGGTGAAGTAAGCCGACGCATGGCCCGCGCCGCCAGCAAAGCTGGAGCCCATGGCGAAGTCGATGTGATAGGACTGACCGTCAAGGCCCGAGCTGCCCGTGGGGTAGTCGAACCCGCGCGCATCCATCAGAGGCGTCAGATAGGTGTTGCGGTTGTTGTGCTGATAGGCAGACGCGCCAACCGTCAGCGACACGCCTTCGAAATTGCGGTCGATGATGAAGTTCACAACGCCGGCCATGGCGTCCGAACCGTACACCGCCGAGGCGCCGCCGGTCAGGATTTCCACGCGCGACAGCATCGCAGCCGGGATCTGGTTCAGGTCAGGGGCTTCCGAACGGATGCCGCCCGGCTGAAGGCGCTGGCCGTTGACGAGCACCAGGGTGCGCGCGGTGCCGAGGCCGCGCAGGTCAGCGGTGGCGAAGCCGGTCGTCGGGTTCACAGTGAACGCGTCGAAGCTCGGCGCCATTTGCGGCAGGGTGTTCAGCAGGTCTTCGACCCGCGTCGTGCCCGACAGGTTGAAGTCCGACGCGTCGACCGTGGTCACCGGGCTGGACGAGACGAGGTTGGGGTTGAGGATACGCGTGCCCGTGACACGCACGACATCGCTGGTCGGCGCCTGAGCGCCGTCTTCTTCCTGCGCGAGCGCAGGCGCGGTGGCGGTCAGGCCCCCGATCAGCGTGCTTGCCAGCAGGCAAGACTTGAAAATGCTTCGCTTCACTTCTGTTTCTCCCCGAGTGAGTAGCGGTTCCCTGAAGGCGACGCCGCAGAAAGCTGATCTGAAGCGAACGCCGACCCTGAAGACGGAACGTTCCGTCACGATCGCGACGCTAGTTGTCGCCGGACTGTCACGTCAACCTTGCCGAACTGTCATGAAGGCAGAATACCAACATTCTTTCATATCTGTGGCCTGTGAGCACCACTCTGCAGACGCCGCTCCGGCGCCGCCGCTTGACGTTCCGGTGCAGATTTCCCGCCGCAATCGGGCGGTAAAGCCCCGTGAGCGCGTGACCTTACGCCCGCCGGCGCGCTTCGCAATTCGGGGCGCGCAGAGTCACCGCCCCAACTATCTCAAATGAATGGGCATACTCTTTGGCGCATTACTCAGGTTCGACTCGCCCCGATATCCACCAGCCCACGGGCCGGCCGGCGTTGTCACGCACAGCTTCGGAACCGTCTGTGGACAACCCGGCGGCGCGCGCCGTCTGCGCCAGCGCCAGCGCGCCGGCCTCGTCCAACGATGCTTCAGTCATCAATGTGAGCCGTGCGCAGTGCGCGGAGACTTCGTTCAGAACGGTCTGAGCATTCTCGATCAGATAGGGCGGCGGGAAGCGGTCTTTCTTGTTGAGTATTTCGGCCAGAAAGCTCATCGCCCAATGGGTGGTTTCGTCAAGCGGGCGGGCGGTTTCCTCGGTGAACAGGCGGCGCACGGTCTCGAACGCCTGGGCCTCGCCCTGCCCGCTCGCGCGCGCCTCGCCCAGGGCGCGCACCTGCGCGGCCAGCCCGCCGGGCGCGATCAAGCTGGAAGCCCGCGCAATCCGCGCACGGGCCGCGGCGACCGCCTCGCCATCACGCGCATGGGCGAGCACGCCCAGTCGCCCGCCCGGCGCCAGCACCCGCGCCGCCTCGCGCAGCGCCGCGCCTGTGTCGGCGTATTCCAGCCCGAACTGGGAGATGGCCGCGTCAAACGATCCGGCTTCGAAGGGAAGCGCTTCCAGCGCTGCGCCGGCCACCACGTGCGCGCCCTCAATGGGGGCCAGCGTGTCGGCATAATCGGCGCCGGTCACCTCAAAGCCATGGGGATGGTCGACCGCCAGCCGGGTCAGCGCCCCGGCCCCGCAGGCGAGATCGAGCACCCGGGCGCCTGGCGCCAGCGCATCGAAAAACTCTTTCCAGACAAACCCGCTATCGAAGGGTTTGCCGGCCGCGAAACAGCTATGGGTCTGGCCCGACGCCCAATACCGGCTCCAGGTCTCGCGTCCGTCCATGGCAGGCCTCCCCGTCTGGTTCGGGCGCCAGCCTAGCGCCCTGCCCCGCGCCCGTCAGCGCACACGGCGCCTCCAACGCAGCGCGGCCCGGCTTTGGGGGCCGGGCCGCGTCGCAGTGTGTCAGATGGGGCCGCCGATTACTCGACGATCTTGGCCACCACGCCGGCGCCGACCGTGCGGCCGCCTTCGCGGATGGCGAAGCGCAGCTTCTCTTCCATGGCGATCGGGGTGATCAGTTCGACGTTGATCTCCACATTATCGCCCGGCATCACCATCTCGGTGCCTTCCAGAA
Organism: Hyphomonadaceae bacterium ML37; assembly: GCA_027627685.1. Lineage (NCBI taxonomy): Bacteria > Pseudomonadati > Pseudomonadota > Alphaproteobacteria > Hyphomonadales > Hyphomonadaceae > Hyphomonadaceae bacterium ML37. The sequence goes on along the minus strand of CP091241.1, from coordinate 1,255,582 downwards.
GGCTCACCACGCCCGTCACGTCCGTCGTGCGGAAGTAGAACTGCGGACGGTAGTTGGTGAAGAACGGGGTGTGACGCCCGCCCTCTTCCTTGGTCAGGATATAGGCTTCAGCCACGAACTTCTTGTGCGGCTTGATCGTGCCGGGCTTGCACAGCACCTGGCCGCGCTCCACGCCCTCGCGGTCCACGCCGCGCAAGAGAACGCCGACGTTATCGCCCGCCTGGCCCTGGTCGAGCAGCTTGCGGAACATTTCCACGCCCGTGCAGATCGTCTTCTTGGTGTCGCGCAGGCCCACGATCTCGATCTCGTCGCCCACTTTCACGATGCCGCGCTCGACACGCCCGGTCACCACCGTGCCGCGGCCCGAGATGGAGAACACGTCTTCGATCGGCATCAGGAAGGGCTGGTCAATGGCGCGTTCCGGGGTCGGGATATACTCGTCCACAGCCGCCATCAGCGCCTTGATCTGGTTCTCGCCGATCTCCGGCTGCGTGCCGTTCATCGCGTGCAGGGCCGAGCCGGCGATGATCGGAATATCGTCGCCTGGGAAGTCGTAGGACGACAGAAGCTCGCGCACTTCCATCTCCACCAGCTCCAGAAGCTCGGCGTCGTCGACCTGGTCGACCTTGTTGAGGAACACCACCAGGGCGGGCACGCCCACCTGACGGGCCAGCAGGATGTGCTCGCGCGTCTGCGGCATCGGGCCGTCAGCCGCGTTCACCACCAGAATCGCGCCGTCCATCTGCGCCGCGCCCGTGATCATGTTCTTCACATAGTCCGCGTGGCCCGGGCAGTCGACGTGGGCGTAGTGCCGGCCCGGCGTCTCGTACTCGACGTGCGCCGTCGAGATCGTGATCCCGCGCGCCTTCTCTTCGGGCGCCCCGTCAATCTGGTCATACGCCCGGAACTCGCCGAAATACTTCGTAATCGCAGCCGTCAGCGTCGTCTTGCCATGGTCAACGTGACCAATCGTGCCAATGTTGACGTGCGGCTTGTTACGCTCAAACTTACCCTTGGCCATTGTCTTCAGACCCTTACGCTGGTGCTGTGCATGGAGCGGCCTGCTTGCCGGACGCCCTTGAAAACTGAGGGCGGGGCATAACGCCCGCGCGCCGCGCATGCAAGTGTCAAACGCGGCCCCGCCATGCAGGCTCAGGCATGCGCGCTCAGGCCGGCACGATATCCATGGCCATGGTCAGGCGCGCCTGTTCGCCGCCGAACCGGACGGTGCCGTGCCACATGTACGAGGGAAACAGGACAAGCATGCCCGGTTCGGGCTTCACCCAGTGCTGCGCGCTCTGGGCCGGCGTGACCGGAACACCTGCCTCGCCAAAGCGGATCCAGCCCTCGCGCCCGCCCGCGCCGACCGCATCTGGCAGCGCCACATAGAAGGCCGACGAAATCCAGCCATCGGGGTGGACATGATCGGTATGGAACCCGCCCGGCGTCAGCCAGACCGACCAGACGCCGTGAATGCGCCAGCGCCCCGCCCGGCGCCGCCGCAAGGGATCACCGCCCTGACCCAGTCCCTCGATATACGCGTCCACCAGCGGGTCCAGCGCGTGGCGGAACGCCTGGATGGCGGGGCTCTGCACCGACAATATGTCCGGGCGCTGGCTGCCATGGCGCACCGACTGTCCAAACGGGTGGGTGCGGTAGGGATGGGCGGCTTTCAGCTCGGTGGCGAGATCAGAGAGATACGCCTCCTTGCTGCTCCAGCCCGGCGGCGGCGCGATCGTTTGCGGGCGCACCAGCGCGTCATAGTCATAGAGCGCGTCAAAGCGCGGATCGCCGCGCATGCGCCAGGCCATGGCCTGCAGATTGACCGCGTTCTGATTGTCCGGCGCCAGCGACAGCAGGCGTTTGGCCGCCGCATCCGCCCCGTCGCTATCGCCCTCGGCCAGGCAGACATGGGTCCAGGCTTCCAACGCGGTGAACTCACGCGGCGCGATCTGCAGCGCCTGACGCGCCCGCGCCCGCGCCGCCTCCAGCCGCCCGGCCCGGGTGAGCAGATAGACCGCCGCGCATTGCAGCACGAGCTGGCCCGGCTCGCGCGCCGCCAGCGCCTCAATCTGCGCGCACGCGCCCTCAAGATCGCCCATATAATCGAGCGCGCGCGCCCGCACATATTCCAGAGGTCCAAAGCCCGGCCGGGCCGCGATGTCACGCTCCAGCGCGCTCAGCGCCTGCCCCCGGTCGCCGGTGCGCATCCAGATCAGCTGGCAGCGCTCCAGCTGGGCGTCCACCATGGCGCCATTGATGGCGCACGCCGCGTCATAGGCCTCCGCCGCTGCATCAAGTGCGCCCAGCTGCATCAGCGCGCGCGCCAGCACAACCCGCGTCTCGCCCGCCTTCAGCCCCAGCGCGATGGCCCGGCGCGCATTGGCGGCGCTGGCCTCGTGACGCCCGCAATCGCCCTGGCTGGCGGCGAGGTTATGCAGCGCGACCGGATTGTCGGGATAGGCCGCCGCAGCCGCCTCATGCACCGCCAGCGCCTCGTCGAGACGCTTTTGCGCCTTGAGCGCATCGGCGCGCGCGCACAGGGCCTGCAAGGATTCGGGCATGCGGCGTCCTCCCACGGCGGCACAGCGAGCCGCGCGCGGCAGGCGCCGTCAAGGGCCGGGGCGCAGAGTTCGCCCTTCAAATCATCAAGTGGCGAAAAAATCTGGAGCGGGTGGACGGGATCGAACCGACATATTCAGCTTGGAAGGCTGACGTTCTACCATTGAACTACACCCGCGAGGGACCGGTTTGATACAAGCTGATCGCCCGCGCGTCGAGACCTTCGGCGCCAAGCCTGTTCAAACGCGCGCCGTGATCGGCTGGGGTCCGGTCCAGGCCGCCAGCGTGTCGCGGTAGAGCGGATCGGGCGTAATGGACAGGGCCGCACGCGCCTCATCCAGCGGAAGGGCGAACAGGGCTGACAGATCCTGCACCGGCATCGGTCTGGCCGCACGCGCCATGGCGGCTGCGTTGCGCATCATGCGCCCCACAGGCCAGCGCATGATTTCCGAACGGATGCGCAGACCCGCCATGGCCCCCAGCAGCCGCGAACCGCGCGAGCCGGTCTGCACGCCGGTGAACACCAGCAGCAAAGCCTCGCCCAGCGGGTTGCGGCCATAGCCGGTGAGCACGTGATACAAATCATGGGTCAGGCTCATGGACCACATATAGGCGCTGAACTGCGGGTAATCGCGGTCCAGCATCTCGTAATGGCCGGGATTCACCGCCACCGCCGCCTCGTGCACGCCCAGCGGGTCGAGGCCTTCGCTGTCAAGATAATGCAGATAGGCCGCCGCGAACGTGCCCGGCCCGTGGGCTTCCAGCTGCGCACGGCCGGTGAGCGCATCGGCCAGGCTCTGGCGGTTGGCGATCACGCCGCGGCCATACGCGCTGTCGCAAAAGCGCCGGAAGCTGTCTTCGCCCGTGCGCCCCTGGGCGGCGGAGAAGAAGCGGAAGACGTGGCGGGTGTCTTCAGGATCATTGACCAGATCGCGAAATGCCCCGAGCGCGGCCAGCGGGCGCAAGGGCTGGAACGGAAAGGCGTAAGCGCCGGTTGAAGACGCGGCCATGTCGGCTTCCTTCGGTAGTCGGGGCGATGATCGGGCGGCTAGCCACGAGCATACTCCGGCGGAAGACAAAAGTGAACGCCGTTCACATCGGGGGCGCCGCCACGGTGCCCGCGCGCAGCGCGTCGCCAGCCTTCCAGGGCCCGCCCCTGCAAACGCGTCTCAGTTGAGGCGCGCGAATGCTTCTCAGTGACTTGTCAAATATCTTTCAATCACTTGGCCGCCACAGAATCGATGTTACATTGAGCCTCAACCTGTTTCCTGCACCGGAGCCGAATCCATGAAGGGCGATCCCAAAGTCATCGAGCACCTCAACAAGGCGCTGAAGCTGGAGCTGACCACGGTCAACCAGTACTTCCTGCATGCGCGCATGCTGAAAGATTGGGGCTTTTCGCGCCTTGCCAAGGTGGAATACGAAGAATCCATCGACGAGATGAAGCATGCCGACGCGCTGATCGAACGCATCCTGTTCCTGGAGGGCCTGCCCAATGTGCAGGATCTGGGCAAGGTGCTGATCGGCGAGACGGTCAAGGAAATCCTGGAATGCGATCTGGAGGCCGAGCGCCGCGCGCATCCGATCTACAAGGAGGCCGTGGCCTATTGCGAAAGCGCCGGTGACTATGTCTCGCGCCAGCTGTTTGATTCCATCCTGAAGTCCGAGGAGGAGCATATCGACTTCCTCGAGACCCAGCTGGGCCTGATCGAGAAGATTGGCGAAGACCGCTACATGCAGTCCCAGATGGGCGGCCATGACGACTGACGGCGGGCCGTCAGACCCCTTTGATCAAAACCGTGTCAGGCGCGGCGGATCATTCCGCCGCGCTTAAAGTCGGGTCGGTCCATTTCTCGCGCATCGTCACCAGCTCCTCGGCCACCGTCGGATGCACCGCGCAGGCCGCGTCGAACTGGGCCTTGGTGAGTTTGGCTTTCACCGCAATGCCCACCGCCTGGATGATCTCCGGCGCGTCATCACCGACAATGTGCACGCCCACCACCACCTGATCCGCGGCGCGCACCACCAGCTTCATCAGCATCCAGTCGGGCTTCTCGGTCAGCATGCCCTTCATCGGGCGGAACTTGCTCTTGTAGATATCGATCTTGCCATGGATGCGCCGCGCATCGGCCTCGCTCAGCCCCACAGTGCCGACGGGCGGCTGGGTGAAGACGGCTGACGCAATATCGCTGTGGTCAAAGGCGGTTGGCCGGTCGTGAAACACCGTCTGGACAAAGGCCATCGCCTCGCGGATCGCGACGGGGGTGAGGTTCATCCGGTTGGTTACATCGCCCACGGCGTAGATGTGGTCCACGCTGGTGCGCGAGTATTCATCGACCTTGATCGCGCCATTCTCCAGCACCTCCACCCCGGCGGCCTCAAGCCCCAGCCCGGCGGTATAGGGGTCGCGCCCGGTGGCCAGCACCACGGCGTCTGACTCCAGGGCGTCGCCGGTATCGAGATGGACCGTATGGAAGCCCTCACGCGCTGATGGTTCGATGGCTGTGAACACCGCATGGGTCACCACCCGCACGCCGCTCTCTTTCAGCTGTTCGTGGACAAAGGCGCGCACATCATCGTCAAACCCGCGCAGCACCGTGTCGCCGCGATAGACCAGGCACGTCTTCACCCCCAGCCCGGCGAACACTTGCGCAAACTCGCACGCGATATACCCGCCCCCGGCGATGACCAAGTGCTCGGGCAGTGTGTCGAGATGGAATAATTCATTGGAGGTGATGGCGTGCTCGGCGCCGGTCACGCCTTCAGGCCGGTTGGGGACGCCGCCCGTGGCGATCAGGATATTGCGCGCGGTCACCGTGCGCCCGGATTTGACTAGGCGGATTTCGTGGGGACCGGCCAGCTCGGCGCGGTCCTCGATCAGCTCCACGCCAGCATTGGCGAGGTTTTTGGCGTAGATGCCCGACAGGCGGTCCACCTCGCCCAGCATGGATTCGCGAAAGGCCGGCCAGTCAAAGCGCGCCTCGCCGACGGTCCAGCCATAGCCCTCGGCCTGGCGGAAAGTCTTGGCGAAGCTGGAGGCGTAGACCATGAATTTCTTGGGCACGCAGCCGCGGATGACGCAGGTGCCGCCCGGCCGGTATTCCTCGGCCACCGCTGTCTTGGCCCCGGACAGGCTGGCGAGGCGCGACGCGCGCACCCCGCCAGACCCGGCGCCGATGGTGAAAAGGTCGTAGTCGAAATCGGCCATGGGGCGCCCCGTGCTGCGTCAGTGTCCTGTAGGGACTAACTGACGGCCCGGAGCCCCCTGGTCAATTCACGCGTCTGCGACCGATCGCCGTTTACGAGGCGTGAGCGCGCGGCTTGCTGCGGTTCTGACCGCCGCTCTGGCCGCCTTGACCACCCTGGCCGCCACGGCTTCCACCCTGACCGCCACGATTGCCGCCCTGACCACCGCGATTGCCGCCGCCCGGACCCGAGCGGCTGCCGCCGCCCTGGCCATTGCGATTGCCGCCGCCCTGGCCGCTGCGGTTTCCACCGCCCTGACCGCCGCGCTCGCCGCCGCCCTGGCCGCCTTGAGCGCTGCGTTCACCGCGCTCACCGCGATCAGCGCCGCCCGAACCCGCAGCGCGCGGACGTCCGCCGCCACCACCACCGCCGCCGCCGCCGCCGCGTTTCTGCTGCGGACGCGCCGGACGCGACGCGGACCCACGCGCCACCGGCGGCGCTTCGTTCAGTCCGGCGATGGGTTTGCCGGTCAGCTTCTCGATGTCTTTCAGCAGGCCCCGCTCATCGGGCGCCACCAGCGACACAGCACGGCCCGTCGCGCCGGCGCGCGCGGTGCGGCCGATGCGGTGGACATAGCTTTCAGCCACGTTGGGCAGCTCGTAATTGACCACCAGTTCGATGCCGTCGACATCAATGCCGCGCGCGGCGATGTCAGTGGCCACCAGCACGGGCGCAGCGCCCGACCGGAACGCCGCCAGAGCACGCTCGCGCTGGCCCTGCGTCTTGTTGCCATGGATGGCCGCGGCCTTGTGGCCGTATTCCACCAGGCGCTTGGTGACCTTGTCGGCGCCGCGCTTGGTGCGCGTGAAGATGATCGCCCGGCGGCCCGCTTCGGGGGCGAGCAGATCGATCAGCGCGTCCGGCTTGGCGCCGCCATCCACATAGAACACGTTCTGGGTGATGGCTTCGATGGGGCGCGAGGGCGCCGACACCGAGATGGTGGCCGGATCGTCCAGGAAGTCGTCCGCCAGCTGGCGGATCGCCTGGGGCATGGTGGCCGAGAACATCACCGTGGTGCGCGGGCGCGCCGCAGCCTGCAGGATGCGGCGGATCGCCGGCATGAAGCCGAGATCGAGCATCTGGTCGGCCTCGTCCAGCACCACTGTGCGGGTCAGGTCCAGACGCAGCTTGCCCGCCTGCATGTGATCGAGCAGACGGCCGGGCGTGGCCACCAGCACGTCAACGCCGCGCGCCAGCGCGCGGATTTGCGGGCCGGCCTTGGCGCCGCCATAGACCACGGTGTGGGTCAGGCCGGTGAATTTGCCATAGGCGGCGACGGACGCGCCGATCTGGGCGGCCAGTTCGCGCGTCGGCGCCAGGATCAGCGCGCGGCACGACAGGCCCGGCGCTTTCTTGTTGTCCGCCAGAAGGCGGGTGAGCAGCGGCAGCACGAAGGCCGCCGTCTTGCCGGTGCCGGTCTGGGCCAGGCCGACCATGTCGCGCCCGGTGAGAAACAGCGGGATGGCGCGCGCCTGGATCGGGGTCGGGATTTCATACCCTTCCGCAGTCACGGCACGCAAAACGGGCTCGGCCAGGCCGAGCTGAGCAAAAGTGGTCAAAGCACATTCCTTCTGACCGGGGGCGCGCACGCCAGCCGGCCATTTCAATCAGTTATGGGAAAGCGTCCGCGCAGATCAGCCGCCGTCGACGGGCCTTCAAGGCCCTCGCCCGGACTGAATCATGGCGGCCCATGGCCGCCTTGCCGATCCGATCGAAGCACGTGGGCGGTTTCATCCGCCTCTACGCCCGCGCTTCATGCGATGGGCGCTCTATGACCGGGTTTGATGGCGAAAGCAAGGCGGTAGATGGGATGGGGGGCGCTTCTGTCTTCACCGCTTGCGGCGAGGGTGATCGCATATGAGCAGGCGGGCCGGCTCATCCGGCCTCGCGGTGAATGGCTCAGGCCGCCGCCTTGCTTTCCTTTGCCGCTTGTGGGGAGAAGACGGTCCGTTTTCCAGCGCAATGCGACCCCATCTCCCCATCGTTCCTTGCTGAGCCATTTTCGCAAGCGTCGCTGGCTGTCAAGGGCGACCGAGCTTTGCTCGGTCGCCGCACAGCGGCGGCCCGAAGGGCCGTCCTTGACTGCCTGCGATCGCCTTGCGGTTTCTTCCAGCATGGAACGATGGGGAGAATTGACCCCCGGGGCGCCTCAGGCTGGAGCCGGCCCCGGGCATCGCCTCAAGACAGAGACTCGCCTTGCCGCTGAGGTAAAGGGGATCAGGCCCAACCTAAAACGTCAGCACCGCCGCGTTGGGATCCAGCAAGCGCGCCGCCATGGCGTCGGGCGAGGCGGGCGTCACACCGTCGATCAGGACCGAGGAGTCGGCGCCCAGGCCCGGCAGGTAGATGGCGCACACCTCCACCGTCACACCGTGGTCGCCCATCAGGGTCTGCAACAGGCCCTGCGGGCTGGCGCCGCGCGGCGCCTGGCCGTCCGTGGCGCTGGCGGGCGCGTCGCGCAGGGCGATATCCCCGGCCGGTCCGCACAGCATGACATGCGCCTGCGCGCCCTGGCGCACGGAGGCGGCGGTCAGCACCATGGCCATCAGCTGGGTCTGCGGATCGGCGGCGGTGACAATGGTCACCAGCTGGCGCGGGGCCTCAGCGGACTCCGCTGCGTCCTGTGTGTCAGCGCTGGCGCAGGCGGCGGCAGGGATCGCGGCGAGCGCGAGCGCGAAAACGAGATGTTTCATTGGAAATCCTCCGGTGTTGGGACCGGCGACCGAGGCAGCAGGGCTGCCTGGGATCACACGGCGAGCGCCTCGGGACCAATGCCACGACGCGGATATAGTCGTATATCATATACGTGTTTTAGTCAAAGGCGCATCGCCCGGTATGGATGGCTGTCTTTGCGGCCCGAAGGTCATGAGCGCAGCGAGCCAGGCCATCGATTGGCCCTATAGCGCAAGACAGCCACCGGCGGCATGGGCGAACGGGACGGGCGCCACGCGTCCGCCCTGTTCATTGGGTCATTCAAGATTGGGCTGTGAGCCAGGTCGTCACAGCTCGCGTGTCGAGAAATACCAGTCAGTGGTGTCATACCCTTCAGAGGCCCGCGCATCCGCTGCAGCCGAAGTTGCCGGCGGCGGCACGATCACCCGGTCACCCGGCTGCCAGCCTTCAGGCGTAGCCACTTTCTCGCGATCTGACGTCTGCAGCGCCTGCACAAGGCGGACAAACTCCTCAATCGAGCGGCCATTGGACATGGGATAATAGACCATGGCCCGCAAAACCCCCTCGGGGTCGATCAGAAAGGTGGCGCGCACCGCCGCCGTGTCCGAGGCGCCCGGCTGGACCATGCCATAAGCATGGGCGACATTCATGGACAGGTCGGCGATGATCGGAAAACCGATCTCGACGCCAAACTTCTCCTTGATGTTCCGGACCCAGGCGATGTGGGCGTAATGGCTGTCGATCGACAGGCCCAGCAACTCCACATTCAGCGCCGAGAACCGGTCCTGCGCCTTGGCGAACGCGATGAATTCGGTGGTGCACACCGGCGTGAAATCCGCCGGGTGCGAGAACAGAATCAGCCATTTGCCCTTGTAGTCGGCGAGGGTTTTGCGGCCGTGGGTGGTCGGCGCGTCAAACGCCGGGGCCGGCTCGTTCAGACGGGGCAATTGCACGGGGGCGAAGTCAGTCATGTCTTCATCCTTTACAGACATCGCGCCGAACCAGTGCGGCGCGTTGACAGGACCATCGCATAAAAAGTCATATTTGAAATACTCATTAAAGGGATGGAGGATATAGACCGGCCCTATAGGCCTGTCACGACCGGGGCTGAGCCGGCGGTGCACCGGCCGGTTCGGGCGCGCCATCCCGGCCTGCCAGACGGTCCAGCAACACCGGCCGGTTGCTGGCGATATCGGCGATCGTCACCTGGTCCAGCTCGGCGAGAAAGGCTTGCATCGCCCGCTTCATCGCCGCGGACAGCCGGCACACGCCGATCAGCGGGCAGGTGTTGGTGTCGCTGTTGAAGCATTCCACCAGCTCGATCGGACCTTCGGTATGGCGCACCACCTCCCCGACGGTGATGGAGTCTGCCCGGCGCGCCAGCTTCACACCGCCGCCCCGCCCGCGCACCACCTCCAGAAAGCCCTCGCGCGCCAGCGTGTTGGCCGCCTTGAGCAAGTGGTGGCGCGAGATCCCATGGGCGCGCGCAACCTGCTCCATCTGAACATGATCGGGGGCGCGCAACGCTGCGAACTGGAGGATTCTAAGGGCGTAGTTGGAAAATTGAGTGAGCTTCATCGCACTTCCCCGCGCGTCAGTTTGTCATACCCTAGAACGCTTTCATCCCGGTTGGGACCATGATTGCCTGTCGCGCCGCCCGGGTACCGCCACCCGCAGGAAAGTCCGTCCATGCCCCCGCTGATCCGCTTCATCCTGCGTCACGGCCTGATCGGCTTTTGCATCGGGATCGCCTTCACCGCCCTGATCCTGGTGCTGGACGTGGGCGCGATCCGCACCCTCACCCGCGCCAGCACAGAGGGCACGGTCCTGCGCCTGATGCTCGCCTTCCTGATCTCGTCCACCTTCATCAGCGTCCAGATCGGCATCGCCGTCATGTTCCCGCCCAGCCGCAAGCATGACCCCATGGCGCCGCCGGACGAGGGCGAAGACGAGAACGGGAACGCGCCGCCGCGCTGAGACGGCGCCGCTGTTGATTGCCCTCTGGAACTCCACCCACCGCCCCGCCATATTCGCCTGTGACGGCGCGATCGCCGCAGCGGGAGCGGACGATGGGAGCGACGACGCAGCCAGCCAGCACGCCGGACATCAATTACACCTTCAATGACGAACAGCTTGCCCGCCTGATGGCCTGGGGCGAAGTGCGCCGCCATGCCGAGGGCGCGGTTCTGTCCGCCTTTGGCGAGCGGTGCACCGACATGCTGGTCACCGTGTCGGGGGAAACCCACATCTTCATCGATTCCCCCACCGGTCCGGTGCGGCGCGGCTGGATGGAGCGCGGCCAGTTTGCGGGCGATATCGCGGTGCTCACCGGCGCGGCGGTGATGGGGCGCACCGTCATGGGCAAGGCCGGCGAGGTGCTGCACATTCCCTTCGCACGCTTCCAGCGCTTGCTGGTCGAAGACAGTGAGCTGTCCGACATTTTCGTGCGCGCCCTCACCGCCCGGCGCGCCTTTGCGGTGTCCACGCGCTTCGGGGCCCTGATCGTGATCGGCGCGCCCTATGACCGCCAGCTCTTCGCCATGCGCGATTTCCTGACCCGTCAGGGCGCGCCCCATACCTGGCTGGACCCCGACACGGACCCGCTGGCCGAACCGGTGATGGAGGCGATGGGGCTGACCCGCAGCGATTTGCCCGCCGTGGTGCTGGGCGCGGCGCAGGTGATGCGCCATCCCGATGTGGACGCGCTGGCCGCGGCGCTGGGCTATGGCGTCCTGCCCGAGGAGGGCGAGGTGGATGTGGTGGTGGTCGGCGCCGGGCCGGCGGGTCTGGCCGCCTCGGTCTATGCCGGGTCTGAAGGCCTGTCGGTGGTGACGCTGGACGCCGAGGCGCCGGGCGGCCAGGCCGGCGCCTCGTCCAAGATCGAAAACTATCTGGGCTTTCCCACCGGCGTGTCGGGCCGCGAGCTCGCCGAGCGCGCCGCCGTCCAGGCCCAGAAATTCGGCGTGCGCCTCGCCGCCCCCGTGCGCGCTGCGGCGCTGGAGCCGCGCGCCGATGGCCGCTACGCCCTGCGCATGCGCGACGGGCGCACGCTGATCGCCCGCGCCGTGGTGATCGCCACCGGCGCGCAATATCGCCGCCTGCCGCTGGACGGTCTCGAAGCGATGGAAGGCGCAGGGATCTACTACGGCGCCTCGGCGCTGGAGGGTCAGCTGTGCGCGGGCGCGGAAGTGTGCGTGGTGGGCGCAGGCAATTCCGCCGGTCAGGGCGCAGTGTACCTCGCCCGCACCGCAAAGCGCGTCCACGTCATCTACCGCCGCCCGGATCTGCGCGAGACCATGTCGGAATATCTGGTGCGCCGCCTTGAAGAGACGCCCAACATCACCCTCCACCCCGGCAGCGAGATTGCCACCCTGCATTCCAATGACGCCGCCCGGCCCGAGGATTTGCGCCTGACCGCCCTCACTCTGGACGCCCCCGGCGGCCCGGTGCGCCTGGACGCCCCCTTCGCCTTCCTGTTCATCGGCGCCGCGCCGTTCACCGGCTGGCTGCCTGAACCCGTGGCGCGCGATGCGCGCGGCTTCGTCAAGACCGGCGCCGCGCTGGCCGACGCCGACCTCGCCGCCGCGGGCTGGCGCCGCCAGCGCCCGCCCAGCCCGTATGAGACCAGCCTGGAACGCGTCTACGCCGTGGGCGATGTGCGCGCCGGCTCGGTCAAACGCGTCGCCAGCGCCGTGGGCGAAGGCTCGGTGACGGTCAGTGATATTCATGCCGCGCTGGCGGAGATGGGGGCGGGCGGGTGAGCTCCTTACCGCCGCGCCGCGAACTCGCACCAGAGCGGCAGGTGATCGCTCACCCGCCAGCTCATGGATTGGGCGGTGAGTTTCGGTTCGGCCTGGAACAGTAAATCCCTGAAATTGAAGCCCCCGGCGCTGAGGAATTCCATGCCCAGTTCAAAGGCGCCTGATTTTTCGCAGAACCAGGCGATCTGGTCGTAGTATTTCGGCGGCTTGCCGTCGGCCTTGAAGCTGACCGTGCGCGGCAGGCCGTCGAGCTCGGGCGGCACGTAGAGACCGGTGGAGCGGAAGGCCAGATCATTCACATCGCCCTGCTGGTCGATATTGAAATCGCCCAGCACCATCAGCGAATGGCCCCAGCTGGCGGTGTCCTTGGCCCAGTCTTTCAGCCAGGCGGCGATGGCTTTCAGCTCCGGCGTCCGGTCGGCATAGCCCTTGCCGTAGAGGACGTGCATGGTGACGAGAATGAAGGTCTCGCGCCCCGACTGGAAACTCACCGCATACGGGCTGCGGGCGAACTGGCGGAAGGGCGATCCGGGCTCCACGCCCAGCCGGGCCAATACCCTGTCATCGTCCGGCACGGTCAGCTCGCCGGCCAGGCCAGACAGCCGCACCCGCGCAGCGTCGAACACATAGGCCATGCGCTCATTATTCCCGGCCGCGCCGCGATTGACGTCGGTCATCAGAAACTGCCAGCCTGGCCCCAGCGTCTTCATCAGTTCGCGCAAGCTTTTGAACTCGCCGCGCACCTCCTGCAGCGCAATCACGTCAAACCGCGACACGATCTCGGCGATGTAGGCCAGGCCCCGCCAGTTGCGCTTGGGGCTGTCATCATCACCCGATCGCCAGGCCTCCGTGAGCCCGCCAAAGGCGCGCACATTCCAGGTCGCCACCAGAAGATTGCGCCCCACCGCCCGCTTGGCCGGGATCTGCAGGTCCAGCGCGGCGCGCAAGGCCGCCATCTCCTCGCGCATGGCCGCAATGGAGCGGCTTTCTTCCGCGTCTTCCGACGCCGCCTTGCGCCAGTCCGGCAATCCACTCATGCCCGCCTCCCCACCAAACCACGCGAAGAGTTTACACGCAAAAGGGGCGGAGCGGGAGGGGGAGCGGAGGGTGGAGTGGGAGGCAATCCTCTACCGGCCGGGCGGCCAACGGCCCGCCGCCCTCACCACGCGGCGCTGGAGGGCTCGGCGCAACACACCGCGCCGAAACGCCCGTCCACCGGCGCCAGATAGTTGAGGTCCAGCGCCTGACGGACCTGCGCATCCAGGTCACGGGCGCCGTGCAGGACAATGTGCGCCTGGGCGCGGCTGACGATCTCCGCGTCACGCACGGCGATCGGCCGGGTGTCCGCCACCAGGAACCGGTCCCCGCCCAGCTCGAACAGCGAGAAGACCGGCGGCGTTCCGTCCTCCCAGAGTTTGCGCCAGGCCTCGACCTCGGCCTCCAACGCCTCCAGCAATGCCGGCTCGCGGCGCAGCGCAGAGTCATACTCGCCTGTGAAGTGATAGGCGATCTGCGCCAGGTCCGCCCCGGGAAACAGCTCCTCATAGACCTCGATCGGTCTGAGATCCGTTATTCCGTGACGCTCAGGTGCGCTGTGATAGGGGCTGAAGCGGTCGAGACTGATCGTCGACACGCCCGTGGGCGGGGCGAGATGGCAGACATGGGCCATGATCGCCAGCATCGCGTCATAATCGTCCGCGCTGTCTCCGGGAAAATCGGCCAGCACGTTCCAGACAATGTCCACGCCGCAGGCGCGCGCATGGCGCATGCAATCAATATTGGTCTGGGCGCTGGCGCCCTTTTGCATCCGTTTCAAAAGCCCGGTCGACAGCGATTCAATGCCCGGCTGGATAGACCGCACCCCGGCATCGGCGAGCAGTTTCATTTTTTCGCGGGAAATATTCGACTTCTGCTCGTAAAATATACTTAGTTTCTTTTCATGTTCAGTCAAAGCGGGAAGCAAAGTCGAAAAATAACTGTGCGGCATGATATTGTCGACCATGATGATCTTGTCGACATTGTACTGCGCGCTCAGCGCATGGATTTCGGCCTCGACCTTGGCCGGGTCCTTGATCCGGTGGTTCATGCCATTGGCGTTCAGCCCGCAGAATGTGCAGTGATGCTTGGCGCCCCACCAGCAGCCCCGGCTGGTTTCATACGGGATGCGCAATTCTGATGAATCCAGCCCCTCAGGACAGCCGGGCGCCATCACCAGCGCCTCGAACTGGATGAAGAAGCTGGCATAGTCTGTCGCAGTCAGCTCGTTGAGCGCATTGTTATTTTCGCCCTGGAACAACGCCGGGGCCGGGCGTTCCCCCAGAACGGTTTCGTCGATGAAGCGAAGGAAGGACTCCTCGGATTCCCCGACAAAGACGTGATCGACCGCCGGCTCGAAGGCCTGGATCGCCGCGCCCATGGGTCCGTCCGCATTGGCGCCGCCCAGCAGCGTCACCCGGTCCGGCGCCAGCGTCTTGAGCCGGGTGATCAGCGACAGGCTGGCCAGCGTCTGTTCGAATGTGGTGGAGAACCCGGCATGGCGCGCCGGCGAGGCGGCCAGCCGCACCGCAACGGCATCCGACCACTGCGCGGCGAGCGCCTGAACCTCTTCAAACGGCGCCGCCTTGCCGCCCGCCAGGTCGCTCCAGCATTGCGGCGCCGCGCCGGGGTGGGAGGCTGTCCTGTGATACGCGCGCCGGAACAGGCGCTCGCCGGCCATGTCGCCAGTGCGTGTGACGCACAACTCCCTGTAGAAGGCCGGACCCACCAGGCGCGCAAAGGACAGGTTGGCGTAAAGCACGCACGCCCGCACGCCACGGCTATGGGCCAGATCGGCCAGGATGTGAACGCCCAGAGACGGCCAGTCAGGACTGGCGAAGGGCGGCACCACCAGAATCAGGTCCGCCTCGCGCCAGTTCGCGGCGTCGAACAGCCGGTCCACACTCTCCTGCACCTTGTCCGCGCCCGCAATCGGGGCGTTCTGCCGCTCCAGCGCCCCGGACGCGGGCGGGGCCATGGCTCAGAATTTCTTCTTGACCGTGACGCCGACTTCAACGGACGCGAGCGATCCCGGCGCGCCGCCCAGCTTGTCGATGTCGGCCTTGATGCGCCGCGCCTCGACCGGGGTGATGGTGATGCCCTTGGCCGCCAGAGCGGCGGCAGGGTTATCGCTCAGCGCGCGTCCGAATTCGACCGACGCAGTGGGCGCGGCGACCAGGCGGCTGACAGCGGCGACATTGCGAGACGACAGGGAACTGATCGGCGAGGTGGGCTTTCGAGCCATTTCGGCCTCCTGAAATGCAAGCCTGATCGGAACGGCCCCATGCCGCTCTAATTGTATGCTGCAAATAAAATACCATTATGACTCTTTTTCCGCAACTCATGATTATCGCTTCGGCGCGTCTTTTGGCGAAGCCCTGGCCAACAGGGCGGGTCCTCGGCCGCCCGCCCTTGCCTGTCGCCTATTGACCGGCGGCGCCGTCCCCGGCGCAGATGAAGGCGGGATCGCCGCTGATGATCCGGATGCTCCCTGTCACCGCCCCCTTTCCCCCCTCATTGCCGCTCCCTCCCCCGCCCTCTACGGTGCCGCCTTCGCGCGGGAGGAATCGCACCTTGGATTATGTTCTGTTTGGCATTTTTCTGGCCACCTGCGCCGTGCCGGCGGCGGCGGGGGCGCTGTTCAAGCCGGGCGAGTGGTATCGCGGGCTCGACAAGCCGGCCTGGACGCCGCCCAACCTGCTCTTCCCGATCATCTGGGCGATCCTCTATGTGTCCATGTCCGTCGCGGCGGCGCGGGTGGGGAGTTATGAGGGGGCGGTTCTGGCCATCGCGCTGTGGGGCCTGCAGATCGGCATCAATACGCTGTGGTCGGCGGTGTTCTTCGGCCTGCACCGCATCCTGACCGGCGTGATCATCATCGCCCTGCTCTGGGTCGCCGTCGTGGCGACCGTGATCGCGTTCGCGCGCCACGAGCTATTCGCCGCCGCCCTGCTCGTTCCATACCTGATCTGGGGCACATACGCGTTCGCACTCAACCTGTCGGTCTGGCGGCGCAATCGCGGGCCACAGACGAAGGCATTTGCGGGCTGAGCGGGCCCAACCGGCCGGCATCGCGGCTCAAACCGTAAAAATGGCGGCTCTCCCGCCGTTGAGCACCGCCTTGCCCACAATACCGCGGTGGCGCGCGGCCAAACACATTGAGATCGTCGCCGCGCCGCCGGCGGTGATTGGCCGTCGCTCGTCCGTGCCGCAGCCCAACGGGCTTGCCAACCCGCGGCCCCGTCAGGCGAGTCTGCGGGCCCGCAGGTCTTGAGCCGGGGGCTCATTTCACAGGTGATTGAGTTCTTGGGCGCCATGCTGGGCGTCCGGGTGATCGAAGTGATCGCGGCAACTTGCGGCCTGAAAGAAAGTCTCATTTGCTTCCTGTGTTCAGCGCGTCCCCGCCATTAAGCCAGTCCGCCACCCCCTTCGCCGCCGCGGCGCCGCTGGAAAAGCTCGCCTGCAACAGATACCCGCCTGTCGGCGCTTCCCAGTCGAGCATTTCTCCAGCCACGAACGCGCCGGGCAGCGCGGTCAGCATGAAGCGCGCATCGACGGATGCCCGGGCAATGCCGCCCGCGCTTGATATTGCCCGGTCAAGGCCTTGCATGCCCGTCAGCGTAACGGGCAGCGCCTTGATGCGCGCGGCCAGGTGTTGCGGCTCGCGTGGCGGCTCGCCCGCTTCGCGCAGCAGCGCAGCCGGGAGCGGCGAGAGCCGGGCCTGCTTGCGCAGCGTGTTCGACAGGGACTGGCGGGGTTTGGCGGCTGCGAGCCGTTTCGCCAATACGTCCGCGGCGATGTCGGGCGCGAGATCAAGCGTCAGCACCGCCTGGCCGTCCCGCGCGATCGCGGTGCGCAAGCCCGCGCCCAGGGCGTAGATCGCCCCGCCCTCCACGCCATAGGCCGTGATCATGGCTTCGCCGCGGACTGTCCGGCCGCCATGTCTGAAATTGGCCGCTTTGAGCGGTTGCCCGGCGAAACGCTCCCTGAATAGAGCCGACCAGCCAACATCGAAGCCGGCATTCGCCGGCGTGAAGGGCGTGATCGCCACGCCGCGCGCCGCCAGCCAGCCGGTCCATTCGCCCCTTGATCCAAGACGCGGCCAGCTCGCCCCGCCCAGCGCCAGGATCACCGCATCGGCCTCCACCGGTCGTTCGAGGCCATCGGGTCCGGCGATCAGGACGCGGCCCGCATCGTCAAAACCCTGCCATGTGTGGCGGACATGGAGGGCGACTGCCAGCCCATCCAGCCTTGCCAGCCAGGCGCGCAGAAGCGGCGAGGCCTTCATGGCGCTGGGAAACACCCGCCCGCTGGAGCCGGTGAACACCCCCTGCCCCAACCCTTCACACCAGGCGATGAGGTCAGACGGCGGGAAGGCGCGAAGGGCTGGCTCCAGCCAGTCACGCGCCGCGCCATAGCGGTCGAGAAAGGCGTCCAGGGGTTCGGAATGGGTCAGGTTCAGCCCGCCCCGGCCCGCCATCAGGAATTTGCGCGCCACGCTGGGCATGCGCTCATAGACATTGACGGCGAAACCCGCGCCCGCCAGGCGCTCCGCCGCGATCAGGCCAGCCGGGCCAGCCCCGATAATGGCGATGCGGCGCGTCATGCTGCTGGCAGGCTGAAACGCCGGCCCCGGCCACGCCCGCCGGCGAACCCTGGGGCGGCGGCCATCGCAGTGCGCCGCGCCGGCCGGTCAATCGTGATGAAGGCGATGCACGCCCGGGTCTCGCAGTGGATGGTCATGGCTCTTCTCCCGCGCCCACACCGCCAGGCTGCGGCTGTCGAGGGCTAACAGAGCCGGATCGAACACGAAAGCCTGAACCCGGCAAGCCGCGCCGAGGCGGCGGGCAGGGCCCGCCCCCGGCGGCGCGAACCGGCGCTGGAAATCCACCCCGCCTTGACACGCATCGGCGCCGATTTGCCAGGCCATATCAAAGCCGTCAGCTGATCTTGCGTCCCCAGGGTTCCAAATTGCGGCAAGCAAGCGCCACCGTCAGACGCAGCCTCTTAAACTCATGTAATCATGAAAAGTTTGGGTGCGGGGGTAGGATTTGAACCTACGACCTTCAGGTTATGAGGGCTACCCGCGAACTCGCAATAGCTATGTTATTTCAGTTAGTTATTTGCTTTTTAGGAGCGCAATGTCGGCGTCGTGTCGCACGGAGCAGACGTTACAATTTGGGCGACTACCTATTCGAAGCATCGTCAGCAAGGCCTGCCCCGAAAAAACGTGACCGCTTATCCGCTTGCTACTATGATTGTGCGGTTATCGAGGAGGTCCACTATGTTCGGATGGTTAAAAGGTAGACAAGCGCAAGAGCGAGAGTTTTTTGCGTCATTGATGAGCGCTGCTGCGGAAGGTCAGGCTCGCGATTCAATTAACCGCGCCCTCGATAGCCTAAATGCAGAGATTCTGCCGCTTGATTCGAGCATAGACTTTTCCGTCCAAGCATCATCTGAGTTTATAAAGATACTTAGCTGGTCTTGCGGAATTTCGTTGTCTAAATGCAATGACGACGAGGCCTTTGTGCAACGTATTTTTTCGATGGTCGCGAGTGACTACATTTCTCAAAAGATCGGCGCGCAGTTCGAAAGCGTCTCGGCAGTTGCAATTCTGAATACGTTTGGGATTGAAAATCGCGACGAACTCGCCGAGATTATCGATAAATTCAATGAAATGGTGCTTAACGATAGCAATACGATCAATGCAATCGGCAGCGTGATTAAAATATGGTTCGAACAACCAACAAATGAGAATTTTTCAAAAATCCAGAGTCTATTTCGTTTCTGCGTTGCTAATGTTAAATCGCAATATTGATATTACTATATAAATTTAGAAATTATAGCCCAGCAGCTTGGCCTCGACCATAGCCATGGCCTTCTGGTGCTCGGGCGACGGGAACAGGTGCCCGTACCGCTCCATGGTCATTTGCACAGAGGCGTGACCGGCGAAGGTCATGATCTCCTTGATCGAGAAGCCCTGCTCGATCCAGAGCGACACGGCGAAATGGCGCAAGTCGTGCCAACGCAACTTCACACCGACCTGCTCCTGCAGCTTACGGAACCGGGATTGCGTATTGGTGTGCTGGAGGACACCGCCGCGTGGTGCGGGGAACACGAGGCAGAGCTGGCTCTTTGGGCAGCGCAATTTCCAATGGCGTAGAACATTCAGCACCATCGGCCCGGCCGGGATGTCGCGATACCCAGCACGCGATTTGGGCTCGCCCATCTTATTGTAGGCGTCGGCGCGTTGGCGGACATAGATAAAGCCCTTTTCAAAATCCACGTCCTGCCAGCGCAGACCACGCAGCTCGGAGGCGCGCAGCCCGGTCAGGGCCGAAACGATCAGCAGCGGTTTGAATTCCTCATCGGCCGCCTCGATCAGCGCGCGGATCGTCTCCTTCGAAGGCACCGGCGCCTTGTGCTCGATCCGGCTGGACTTGATCACCCGCACTCCTTGAGCAGCATTGGCGAACAGCTGGCCGTTATCGATGGCATGGTCGAGCAGCAGCTTCAGGGTCGAGAGCGCGCGGCGGGTCAGATGCTCAGATCGACCGTTCACGAGCAGCCTGTCCCGGAACTCATTCACATGGCGCCGCGTCAACTGGACGATCAGCTTAGGGTCGCTGACGTTTCCAGAGAGGCGGACCATCGATCTGTCTCCGTTTCCCAAATATTCCCAATAGCTTGAGGGCTCGTTTCGGGCGATTCTGCCGCCCATGCGGACCTTTCTCCATCGCCTTCTCGGCCTTGCGCGCGCTCGCGGCTTCGACGCTGCGGGCGGTGGGCGGCGTTGGGATGGGGCGCGGACGGTCAATGGGCTGAACACCGCGATCCTGGCGGGCGCGACCACGGCGGCACGGCGGGCCGGGTGGTATGCCCGGAACAATCCGTGGGTCACTGCGGCGGTGGACAGCCTGGTCGGCAATGTCGTCGGCGCCGGGATCAAGCCGCAGTCCACCCATCCCGACCGCGCGGTGCGCGAGCACCTGCAGGCGCTATGGCTGCGCTGGACGGACCATGCCGCCCCGGACGGGCTGGCCGATTTCTACGGGCTGCAGGCCATGGCCGTGCGCGCGATGGTCGAGAGCGGCGAGAGCTTCGCTCGCCTGCGCGTCGCAAGCGAGGCCGATGCCCTTCCGCTCCACATCGAGCTTCTGGATCGCGAGCAGGTTCCCATGGACCTGCATCGCGAGATCGGCGGCGGGGCGCGGATCCGCGCAGGCATTGAGTTCGACTCTGCCAGTCGCAGGGTCGCCACCTGGGTCTTGTCCTCCCGCCCGGGCGATCCGCTGGGGTCTCTCCGCATGGACCCGCTCCGCGTCCCCGCCGCCGATTGCCTGCACCTGTTCAAGCCGCTCGCGGCGGGCCAGCTGCGCGGGATCACCTGGCTCGCGCCGGTGCTGCTGCGGCTGCACGAGCTCGACCAGTTCGAGGATGCCGCGCTGGTCAAGGCCAAGGTCGCGGCGCTGTTCACCGGTTTCATCACCGATCCAGACGGCACGGCGGGCGGGCTCTCGGGTGCCAACTCCGGCGGCGCGCTGACCGTTGGAATGGAACCTGGCAGCCTGATCCCGCTGCCGCCCGGCACCGACATCCGGTTTTCCAACCCCACCGAGCACGCCGCCTACGCGCCCTTCGTGAAGAACCACCTGCGCGCCGTCGCGGCGGGGCTTGGGCTCCCTTACGAGCTGGTCTCAGGGGACCTGGAAGGCGTCACCTATTCCTCGATCCGGGCCGGGCTGATCGAATTCCGGCGCCGCGTCGAGCAGCTGCAGCACAATGTGGTGGTGCATCTGTTCTGCCGCCCGGTCTGGGAGCGGTTCGTGCGGTTGGCGGTGCTGACTGGCGAGCTGCCCGCACGCGATTTCGACCGCGATCCGGCCGCTTATCTGGCCTGCGAATGGCTCCCACCCAAGTTCGATTACGTCGATCCCAAGAAAGACGTCGAGGCCGAGATCCTTGCGATCAACGCGGGGCTCAAGAGCCGGTCCCAGGCAATCTCCGAGCGCGGCTACGACGCCGAGCAGGTCGATGCCGAGATTGCTGCCGACAAGGGCCGCGCCGAGGGGCTGGGGCTCGCCTTCGGCCAGACGGCGCCGCCGCAACAGAAGGAGGCCGACGATGGGTGATACCGCGATCCTGCCCTTGGACGCCATGCCACCGCGGCAGGCCAGAAAAAGTCTTGCGGACGAAAAGAGTTTTCTGACCCGTCGCGCCACACTGGCGCCCGCAACTGCCGATCCGAAGGCCCGCACCGTCGAGGT
This sequence comes from Hyphomonadaceae bacterium ML37, assembly GCA_027627685.1. Taxonomy (NCBI): domain Bacteria; kingdom Pseudomonadati; phylum Pseudomonadota; class Alphaproteobacteria; order Hyphomonadales; family Hyphomonadaceae; species Hyphomonadaceae bacterium ML37. The sequence continues at coordinate 1,234,038 of CP091241.1, read as the reverse complement.
GGTCTGGTCCACCGGCGCGCCCGTGCGCCGCCGCGACATGGCTGGCCAGTATACCGAACGGCTGAGCCTCGCGCCCGAGGCCGTGGATCTCTCGCGCCTCGAAGGCGCCAGCAACATCTTTGGAATCGCCGCCTACTCTGCCGCCGAGGGCGACCCCCTCGAACTGGCCACCACCGGCGTCTACAAGCTGCCGAAGGCGACAGCGGCTGTGCTGGCGGTCGGCGCGCGCGTGGCGTGGGACAATACTGCGAAGCAGGTTAACACCCCCGGCGCTGGACGCTTCCCGATCGGCATCGCCACCGAGGCCGCCGGAAACGGGGTCACCAGTGTCACGGTGCGGCTGGACGGCGTGGCGACGGCGGCGGCGTAAGGATCAGTTGGCGCACTCGCCCTCGCGGAACGCCATGTCGGTGATTTCGCGAAGGCGGGCGCGGTAGTGCTCCAGCGTCCCGACATCGCCCCAGTTCACATCCTCGGGGCTGCACTCGAAGTGGTCGGCGCTGAACGCGGCGAGGCGTTCGAGCATCGCGTCGATCTCGGTCTTGGCTGATATGAACGCGGCGAGCGCGGAGTCGTTGGTCTTGGGCATGATGGGCTCCGACAGAGTGTCCTGATCCATCAGGCTCCTGTCGGCTTCGATAGCAAGTTGGGAGCGACCGCTATTTCGAGGGTGCGAATGTGATGTCCTTGTCAGGAAACGCGTCACGCAAATTGACCATGGCCTCGTCAAACGCTCTGCCACCCCACTGGTTCACAAAGGCGTAGGTGCGTCCTTCGAACTGTAGGAGTTCGTCATCACCGGAGAAGTAGCGGCCCGGATCGAAATTCCGTCCTTCCCTTGCTCGGGCCTCCTTCGCCAAGCAATGGAAGTCCTCAGCCACCACCTCGCCCTCCACGGACACGAGGGCCCGATTGGACCGTGGGCCGCAATGCTTGGCGACCTCCTCCGGTGCGATGCCGCTCTCCACGAGGTGGCGGAACACCTGATATATCGCGTGTCGCTTACGCAGCCCCGTCAGTTGGCGCCCGCCGAGGGTGACGTCATAGCTGGTCCAGTCTCGCGTGTCCGTCCGCGCCTCACGCTCCTTGCGCTTCTTCTCGGTGACGCGGACTTGGTACTCTGCGACCTCTGGAAGCGGGATGATCTGCTGAACATCAACAAGGACACGACCATCAAGGTCATAGGGCTGGAGGCGCACGCAGCGGATGTCGATGCCGCGCTCGATCAACCAGAGAACGGATGTCGTCAGTTCGCGGCTGAACTCGGCCGACGCCAGGACGATACTGACGTCCTGCGCGAAGGCATCCTCGTCGGGCTCGTCCCACCCGAGGAAGTCGAGCAGTTCGGAACGCGCATCCGTGTCAGCTTTGCCGATCTGCATGAGATAGCGAGCGAACACCTCGGCGGCCTGGTCGAAGGTCATCGTGGAGACCATCGACGCGTAGCGGATTGCCTGCAGCTCCATATGGCCGCCATCCTCGGTCCGCTTCAGCTCGATCACCACGAGGTTCGCATTGCGGTCAATCCCGAGGAGATCGATGCGCCTGCGCGACTCGTCCCAGTCCCCGAACTCCTCCGCGATCACAAGCGTGTCAGGCGCGACCACGGCGATGTTCGCCCGCAGCAAGCGCTGCAGATCGCGACGCTCCTTCAACTGGACGTGCCCGAAAGTGGTCTTGGTGAGGGGACGGATTTCCTCGCTGGCAAACTCGTAGATCGGCATGGGCAATTCGGACCTTTCAGGACTTGCCCCTATCCAATCGTAGTGGCACCACGCGGGCAAGCGCCATCAGCCGCGAACGCTCCGCGAACATCGGCGCCGTCCCGTGTCGCATCCGTGTCGCACGGAAGAATTGGGAATGATCGTAAGCCTTTGGAATCTTTGGGGATGGTTTGGTAAGACTTTGCAACACGAGCGGGGCCCGCTGTTCGCGCCCCGTTCCGGCCTAAGTATTTGATATTTCAACGAAAGATTTGGGTGCGGGGGTAGGATTTGAACCTACGACCTTCAGGTTATGAGCCGTACGGAGCGGAACTCGATTACTTTCTCTATTATTCGATATAGACCGCATATTCCGCTTCTTAGCGCCGATTTTTCTAAGTTTAAATTTCGCATCACTTCGCGCCGTTTCGCGCCAGCTCCTTCCCTCTTGCTTCCACAGTGCTTCCAGAATTCCGCCGTTTGATGGCGTGGAAGCAAGTTAAGCATCTGAATCCGAATGCCCGCGTGCGAAATGTTTATGTTTTCTCCATGGGCGGACGCTCTTTCAGAGGTCAAGTATTCTTATGACCGACCTAAAAGTCAAGCTCGTGCGTATCGACAGTCATAATCGCATTGGGAAGGATGAGTTTCGCCGCCTGGCTCGGCTTCATTAAATAAAGCTCCAGAAACCGCTCTTTCGGCCGTGCTCGGCCTTCAGCCGGGCGGGGTAGGCTCCATGCGTATCGAAGGCGTCGAAACGCGCGCAGATGCTCGGCGCTGAGCGCGCGCTCGAAGCACGACCAGCGGGCGCCCTGCGCTTCATCGCCGCGACCGAGCACATCGAGAGCCTCGATGTGCGCGTCCTCCCAAGGCTTCGAGGCTCTCGGCGGGCGACGTCTTCTTCGAAGCCATGGTGCACCAAGGCTGGGCAGCGCTTTCAGGCCACCGCCTGCAGCCCCTTCTTGGCGACAAGGGTCAGGAGCTTTAGCGAGGCCCCGCGCGGGCGCTTCTCGCCGCGCTCCCACTGGCTTACGAGCCCTGTCGTTTGGGCCGACGAATAGCGCCGCGTTTCGCTAGCTCTTTGACCGGAAACCCCTTCACCCATGCACTGGCGCCCTCGGCGTCTGCCGCTTCACTCTCCCGCGCCCGGTGGAGTTGATAATCGGCCTCGATTCCAAGCCAGATGCTCGCATCCACGCCGAGCACCTTCTCAAACTGGAGAGCTGTCTCCGGCTCAAGGGATGCCTTCCCCGCGATGATCTCACTGATCAGTTTGGGAGAACGGCCGCACCGTCGAGCGAACTCAGCGTGCGAGAGCCCTTGCACATCTAGGCGTTCCTCTAGGACCCACCCCGGCGGGACAGCATAGTCCGGCCGAAACTCATTGGTCGCGGTCGCCATGTCTCTCTCCTCCTTCAGTGATAGAGTTCAGTCACCCAGCAGGCGAACACCGGGAAGTCCTGCCACCTTGCGATCGAAGGTCACCATTTCGGCAGCACCTGCGCGTTGGGCCGCGGCGGCAATCATCAGGTCGGCAAAGCCAAACCCGTTGTTGCGGTAGAGTTCCAGCGCCGGAGCAACCTCGTCAGAGCCTTCGATGTTCAGTTCGGTTGCCGAGAGCAACCCGCTGAGGGCAAAGGCGATTTCAGCGCGGCCAAGGCGATAGGCACGCTCCAGCACCCAAACGAGTTCTATCAAGACCTCGCGGCTGACAAAGCCCTGTGCGTCGTCCGTCAGTTGGTCGATCACCTTGGTGGCCATCTGCGCCTGCAACGGGTCGTCCTGCACCAGAAACCGCACCAGAACGTTGGTATCGAGCGCGATCACTGATCGGGATCCACACTATCCGTCGCGCCAGCGGAAATGGCCTCGTCCATCTCTTCCAGAGAAACAGGCTTCTGAACGGACTTGGACAGGATGCCCCGCGATTCCTTGACGGAGCGCGCCTTCAGGATCCGCACCTCACCAACGAGGATCAGGTAGCGCACCTTGTCCCCGCTGGTCAGGCCAAGCGCAGCCCGCACATCCTTCGGTAGGGTTGTCTGGCCTTTTACTGTCACTGTCGACTCATGCATCGGCGGACTCCTTACATATTGCAATTTCACCTTACCATGTGGGGATTGGAAGTGCAAAGCCAGCCAAGGAACGACCTTGATGACTCACGCCCGGATCGCCGCACGCGGCTTCAACACGCCGCTGCTGGTGCAAACCTCTGGGTCGACGCGTTCAACGAGCGGCTCCGGCCACCGTCAAAGCGCAGCGTTCGGCGCGGTCGCAGATCATATCGGCAAGCTGCTCAATAGCCGCCCCGTCCAGCCCGGGACGCGAGATCTCTGACGCCACGATGCTGGATTGCTCAAGGACGCCGTTGCTGATCTCGCCAACCCGTCTTCGGATCAGCGGAAGGCCGAGACCCGCGTCCGCCGCGAACGCTGCCCAGCCCTTCGCGTCCAGTTCGCCAAGCGTCGCGCGTGTCCCGATCTTCATGGCGAATTTCGGCGATAGATCGCGATACGCGACGGTCGCCAGCAGGTCATAGAGCGGGGCGAGGCGCGGGCCTTCGGCCTCGTAGAGGATCGAGAAGTTCTTGCCGTGTGCGTCGGCATTCCCGGCGATCACATTGAAAATCACCGCATCGAGGAGCTTGAGTACATCGACAGCGGGCCTTGCCGCGACACGGCGCAGCAGCGCAAAGCAATCTTTAAAGGTCGGGCCACCCTCGCTGGCGTATTTGGTCTGCGGCGGCACGCCGAGCGCCTGGCAGAAATCCTCCTGATGGATCCTGTGCACACGTCCATCATCGCCGACGGCGCGGTCATAGCGCTGCACCAGCAGAAATGTTCGATCCTGCACGGTGCACGCTTGTGCCGGCGCGACATCGAGACCGATTGCGCCAGCAAGGCGCATCACGAACGCCTCGTTCTCGGTCGTGCCAGCCAAACGCGATATCGGGGGCTTGAGAATATGCGTGGTCGGCTGGCCCGGCGCAGGCAGCGCCACCGCGCCATCTATCAGAACCACCGGCACCTTTGACTGCGCGCCGGCAAGAGACAGGCGCAAGCCTTCCTGGCCCGCGAGCAGCGGGCGGGCAGGCAGCGCGTCCAGCACCGCGATCAGCCCTGCATCACCAAGCGGTATTGGCCGTTGATCGTTGGCAATAATGATCGGCGCTTCGCCTGGCGCCAGGAGCTGAAGCGCGCCCGCGACATCGCCGCCGAGGCGATCGAGAAGGGCGAAATCATTCGCGCTCGACACCCCGAGTGCCTGAGCGGCGGCGTCGCGCTGGCTTTCCTCCGGCAGAAGACCGCCGAAAAACGGCCGGCACTCGCGGCGAGTGAACGGCGCCGCCCGCTTGGGCAGGGAGGCGGACAGGGGCTGCGCCGTCTCGTCGTTCAGCCATTCGAGCGCATAGGCGAAGCCGAGTTCACCATGCCGGTCCTGCGTCAGCTGGCCTACCGCGCGCCCCTCCCACCAGATGTCGAGGGTGCGCGTCATGACTTGCGCGCTCCTTCGGTGTCGGGCGGCGGTGTGATATCGATCGAGCATCCGAGCGCTGCCAGGACCTGAAGCGTCTTGCCGATCTGCGCGGTCGGCTTGCCCGCTTCAAGATCGACAATGAAGCGCAGGCCGACGCCGGCTGCGCCCGCAAGCTCGTCCTGGCGCAGGCCAGCAGCCTTGCGGGTGGTTCGCACAATGGCACCGATTTCGGCGGTGGTGAGTGTGTGTCTGGCCATGATATTTACCGAACGGTAAATTATCATGAGTTTCCGAAGAATGTCCACAAGAATTTCCCGATCAGGAAATATGTGTCTCGAACTGGCCTCCAGGCCAGCATTATTCCCGTTCGGTAAAACGCCCCGCTCGAGCGCACCAGAGGCAGGGATGGCTCCACGCCGGTCCAGCCGAGCGCCTGCCTCCCTGCAGAACAGATCTGCGTTGATGGGATTGAAGCGCCTTGCCGGCAAACCCCTATTTCCGGCAAGGTTTCCGGTAAATGGAGGGCAATATGGCCATCACCGATCCGTCTCCCGTCACCCAGTGGCGCAAGCGCCGCCAGCGGCAGGGGTTCGTGCGCGTCGAAGTGCAGGTCCGCAAGGAGGACGCCGCCCTCGTGCGGGAGGTCGCCACTGCCCTGCCGAGAGCAACCCGCTGAGGGCAAAGGTGATTTCAGCGCGGCCAAGGCGATAGGCACGCTCCAGCACCCAAACGAGTTCTATCAAGACCTCGCGGCTGCCCCGCGCGCGCCACACGCGCGATTGCGAAGAAACAGGCGGCACTTTCCGCCCTCTTGCTTCCACAATGCTTCCAACGGGCCGAGATCTGATTTTCCGGTAGCACGACCATCAGGCGGCGGTGAGCGACCAGAAGCCGAACTTCCTGCCGTGCTCCTCCTTCAACCGGACGACATAGGCGTCGTGCGTCTCAAAGGAGCCGAAGTCCTGGATGTCCCGCGCGAGCCGGGCGCAGGAGACCAGATGCTCGGCGGCATAGCGATACCGCTTCGCCCGCGACCTCGTGAGAGTGAAGTCGACCATCGCGCGGAGCGCCAGCGTCGCGGCCAGCGGATGACGCTCTGACAGGGCCTCCGCCGCGGGGGCGAGATACTCGTAGTGGTCCCCGTCGATCTCGTCATGTCGGGCTTTGAGGAGGTCGGCGGCCCGATCCAGCGCAGGCCAATCGAGGAAGAACTGCAGAGCGCGAAGAAGGCTCGGATAGGCTTTGGCGTGAGCCATCGCCCGCTCTTCGGCCTCGATGTCGTCGAAGTCGGGCAGCCGCTTGAGATACGCCCGCAGGTAGCTGTCGGAGAGAGTGCGTTCGAAACAGGCCCAACGGAATCCCTGCGCTTCGTCGTTTCGGTCAAGCGCCTCAAGGGCGGCCAGGCGGGCGTCCTCCCACTCGGGCGGGATCCAGCGGGCCTCGCTCACCTCGGCCTGCTCAATAAAGCTGAACGCGTCCCCTGCCCGGCCGGCTACCAGCAGGCGCTGCGCGATCTCGGCCGCGATCTTGGGCACCTTGCGAGTCTTCAGATCGTATTGCGCGATGAAGCCATCGACGTCGCCCTGTGTCCCCCGTCAGCACCTATGGCACAGGTTTGGGGTTGTGATTTAAGGAGGATTTGGGTCTCGTCGCAGTGACGAAGGAACGAAGATGAGATCCAAATCCACAAAGCCCAAAGCCCCTGCTGCAACCGTTGTGAAGGACATTCGCCGAGCGACCCGGCGACACTTCTCGGCTGAAGACAAGATCCGCATTGTTCTGGAAGGCCTGCGCGGTGACGACAGCATCGCCGAGCTGTGCCGCAAGGAAGGCATAGCCCAGAGCCTTTATTATACTTGGTCGAAGGAGTTCATGGAGGCTGGCAAGCGCCGACTGGCGGGCGACACGGCACGTGCTGCCACCAGTGACGAGGTCAAGAACCTGCGCCATCAGGCGCGTGACCTGAAAGAATGCGTGGCTGATCTGACCTTGGAGAACCGTCTGCTCAAAAAAAGCATGATCGCGGATGGGGAGGACGACGCATGAGGCACCCCGCATCCGAGAAGCTCGAGATCATCAGGATCGTCGAGCAGTCGCACCTGCCTGCCAAGGTCACGCTCGACAAGCTGGGTATAGCCCGTCGGACCTTTTATCGCTGGTATGACCGGTATCTGGAAGGCGGACCTGAAGCGCTAGAGGACCGGCCATCAGCGCCAAGCAGGGTGTGGAACCGCATCCCCGCCGAGGTGCATGACCAGATTATCGAACTGGCGCTGGAGCAGTCCGAGCTGAGCCCGCGCGAGCTGGCTGTGCGGTTCACCGACGAGACGCGTTACTTCGTGTCGGAGGCGACGGTCTATCGCCTTCTGAAGGCCCATGATCTGATCACCAGCCCGGCCTATGTCGTGATCAAGGCCGCCGACCAGTTCCACACCAAGACCACCCGGCCGAACGAGATGTGGCAGACCGACTTTACCTACTTCAAGATCATCGGCTGGGGCTGGATGTATCTGTCAACCGTGCTCGACGACTTCTCGCGCTACATCATCGCCTGGAAGCTTTGCACCAATATGCGGGCCGAGGACGTGACCGACACGCTGGACCTCGCTCTCGCGGCTTCCGGCTGCGACCAGGTGAACGTCCATCACAAGCCGCGCCTGCTGTCGGATAATGGCCCTTGTTACATCGCCGGCGAGCTCGCCGAATACATCGAGGCCCAGCGTATGAGCCATGTGCGCGGTGCGCCGTTCCATCCCCAGACGCAGGGCAAGATCGAGCGCTGGCACCAGACCATGAAGAACCGCATCCTGCTGGAAAACTACTTCCTGCCCGGCGATCTTGAGACCCAGATCGAAGCGTTCGTCGAACATTACAATCACCAACGCTACCACGAGAGCCTGAACAACGTGACGCCCGCCGACGCCTACTTCGGCAGGGCCCCAGCCATCATCAAAGAGCGTGAAAAGATCAAGCGACAGACCATCGAACATCGACGCTTGCAACACCGAAAGCACGCCGCCTAATATCAACCAACCAGACGAGGCCGATGCTCCACTAATCTACGATGCCATCTGTGCCAAATGTTCTGACGACGGACACTTATGAGAGATCACAGCTAGAGCCCCAATCAGGCTGACAATCAGCCCCTTCATTCTGACAATTCCCTACGATGGACCCGAAGCTTTAACGGTTCGTTCACGGGGCTCTTCGAGCGCTTGCTCTGAGAATGGCAAGCTGAAATGATCTAACGCGCTTGAGCGCGGCTCGTGCTGGAACAGCTCGATTTCATAGCGCGGCTTGAAAGTCTCATTTGTCACTGAGGCGTTGATGATGCGATCTGTGCGGTAGCTTCGAGGTTGACCGTTGTCGCGGCGAACGGCCATCAAAAGTACGTCGCCAGCCTGTGACTGGCGAAGCGAATAGGGCTCGATCCTGCGTGTGGATATGCCACCGTCTTCTGGGCGATAGGTAAGGTCAACACAGAGCCTGTTGGCTGCAGCAAACCGGATGATTTCAAGCGCTGGGCGGGCACGCTGCGGCACGGCGGCCGGTAGCGTCCTTTCGCGGATCAACATAGCACCAGCTTGATGGGGATAAGCTTGCAGAGCCTCAGGTCTGCGTTCACCTTCCAGCCAGGAGAAAAACTCCGGTAAGCCGCCCAGGAAGGCTTCCAGATCAGGCAGGGTTGGCAATTGGTGGCCCAACATCGCTCCCCAACTTCCGGCGAGCTCATCACGATGAGCTTGTATGAGTTCGAGGGCTGGAAAGGGAATGCCTTTAAAGTCGCATTTCTGGGCGATCACATCGCGCAGAACTGCCGGATCGGGCAGATTGGCATCATTTCGGAAGAGGTTGATGACATCATAGAGGTCGCGCGGACGTGTGCGTTCCGCCAGGGCGCGGACCTTCTCGCCGAAGGCCTCCTCATAGGTGTAAGTCAGGACGTCGATACCATCAGGAGGCACGTCGGAATATGGATGATAAACAGCCGCACGCACAGGCGGCATGACGATCCGTTCGTCCGCAGTCAGGTCAAGTTTCACGCGGGGCAAAGAGCGGGGCGAGATTGGCCCTTTATAAGCAACCTTTCCCTGACAGGCAGGGTTTCCTCTCGGGTTGTTTATGATCTCGAATGTTTGTTGTTCGACCGGCATTTCGATACCGGCCTGATCATAAACCCATTCGCTTATTTCGCTGAACACGGTGTGAAGGAATGTCACATCAAGGTGTTTCGCGTCCCGTAAAGTAAAATCTAAATCTTCCGAAAATCTGTAGGTTTCGAAATAGCACTTCTTCAGGCAGGTTCCGCCTTTGAACGCCCACTCATCCCTCAACGCGGGATGGGCTGAAATACCTGCCAAAATCCAGCCTAGTGCGTAATCTTTCTCGACGACATCTGGTCTGAGCGATTTCTCGTTGGCAATCGCCATCAGCTCTGCCCTGGGAATCATGTTCCCTCTCCTTGAAGCAGGTTGTGAGGAACAACGAGACGCCAGCGGCTAACGATTTTCCCCTGCGACATAACCGGATCAAGTCTCGCATTTCCCTTGGTCAGACGCTCAGCGCATTTGGCTTGAAGAGCCCGGTTCTTACCTTCTCGTTCCAATAGAAAACCTAACCGTTTGAAGACTGCACCGTTTCCGAGACGGTCAGCATACTCGATCAACCGCTCATCGCTGCGGTCGGATCGATTCAGATAAACGGACAAACAATCGGCAACGTGCTGGATACCCCCGCCGATCATCGGATCGTCCAGCATATCGATGATCGTTCGATGCGGATCAGATACCGCGACTTTCGTGTTCTCACGCCAAAGCACTTTTGTGCCAAAAACCTTGGTTGGCGCGATGTGTTTCAGGCTGAAGGTGATGCCTTGGTGGACCTGTGTTTTATGACGCACGGTACGGGCGGTCATTACAACGATGTCGTTGAAAATTTGCTCTGTCATATCCCAATGTTCGGAAGCTGTCCGCCCACCGATATAGGCTGGTTCGAACAGTGCTGGAACCAACACCCATGGGTCAGAAACAACCGTATCATTCTCCAGCATATCAAGGCTGGCCGCGACATAGACACCTTTGGCAACTCTGCGTAGCCAGCCTTGCTCGGTCCAACGCGCCAGCTTCTTCGCTGTCGCTATTCGATCAAGCTTCAAGAGCTCAGAGGCATGAGCGATATCAATGACATCTCCCGCCTCTTTGATAAGCCTCGAAAGCTCTTGCCGCGCTTGGGGAATCGGATCGCTTGTATATTTCATGCTCGTATTTTCGCAAAATTCGCGAATATGAGCAAGTGTGATATATAAATAAATGCTCTAAAAAATCATATTTTCGCACTTTATGCGAATTCAAGACGTTTCAATGTACGCAGAAGCAAGGCGGCACTAGGCCGCCTCGCTCACGCTTTGAAGCTTCTCCAGAAACTCACACGCCTTGGCGGCTTGCGCGGCGGCGGTGAAGATGGCGCGGTTATCGGCTTTGAGCACTTTGAGCCAATGGTCGATATAGGCCGCATGATCGGCGCGCGGGGTCAGAGCGATCCCAAGTCCTTTGGTCGGGCGGCGCATCTCCCCTGTGCGCCGCCCGAAATTTTTTGCGGCATTTTTCCAGTCTCATCGCGTCACTGGCACGGATTTGCGGTTGAAAAGCCCTGCTGCAGGCGCTAACAACTCATTAAGGTGCCGGCCTTACCCCTCCAACTCCCTCGAGGTCTGGCGCCTGATATTTTAAGTGTATGGTCGGGCGGCGTTGCCTCAGCGCCGCCCGACGCCTGTCCGGTGCCCTGTTACCCATCCAGAACCGTGATTGCGTCTGCGCCTTGAGCGCAGCATCCCCGCCTGGCCGGGACGTGCGCGACACGCACGTGCTCTTGCGCTTCGCGTTCAACATCGCACGCAAACGGGTGACGCTTGTCGTCACAACATAATTTAACTTGCCACGGGCCCGCTTGCGCCCAAGGATTATAGGTGAAGGTCAGGTCGCCACGCGTCCATTCCTTGTGGCTTTGCTCTTCACATTGCTACCATTTCTACCCCTTCGGGCGGCGTCTCCGGCACCGCCCGTTGTAGTTCCTGGCTCCCCCACCTTGCGATCGATCACGGGGCGCGGCGACGTCTCTGTTGAGGCGTTGCGCACATGCCATTGAATGCGATTGGAAATCATGCGCGCGACGGCTTCGGTGGCGGGCTGAGATGTTCAGCGAAGGCGTATCGAGCGTCCTCTTGACGGCCCCGGACCATGGCAGGCGCGACGACGTTGCGCTGCAAGAGTTGATGCTGGCGACTGCAACGCGCCGATCGGCTCGCCGTCGAGCCTGCGCGGACAATCCACCCCGTCAGGTGAAGATGGAGCGCATTCATCAGGGCTGGTCGCCGGTTTTCGGAGAGACTGCGCTCACGATCATGCGGTCAGAGCGTGCGGCCTGACGCAGTCAGCTCTCACCACGCTCGACACATGGCGCCGACGTGAGGCTGGCCTGGCGGGCAGGAGCACAATCTTGAGCGCCGCCGTGAGGGCGGCCGTGAGCGCCGCCGTGAGCGAAGCCGTGAGCGCAGCCGTGAGCGCAGCCGTGAGCGCAGTCGTGACGCAGTCATGACGCAGCGAGGGTGCGGCGGTGTTTATCGGACCCTGCGATGTGCTCTGCGCACCGCCTTGTCGGGCGGCGCCGGCTCGCTCGACTGGCCGCGGTGAGCGGCGCAGAACCCATATCCCCACTCATCGAAGGATGGCGCAGCGGGGCGTGATGCGCGCGCCGCTGCCAGACATCACAGTCACGGCTGGCGCTATGTGAGCTGTTTCAGGGTGGCGCGGCCCTTGCGCACAATGGCATTGATCTCTCGGCGCATCTCTCGCGCGGCTCTGGAGTAATAGCCGTGCTTGAGGGCGTTGGTATTGCCTTTGGGCGCGCCCGAGCCCGCCGCTCCGCCATGCATGCGGCAGCGCTTTTTGCCTGTCACGGCCGGAGCCTGGCAGGGGGCACCGTTGCGCGTGCGCGCGCAGCAGCGCTGAGCAGAGTGCATGGGGCCGGTATTGCGCGGGTGATCGCTTCCCATCAGGGGTCTTGGCGTGCCTGGCGCAAGCGCGCTGGCTTTTCGCGTTCGGCTTCGTCCTTGAACGCGTCACCATCCAGGGTCTTGTCATCACCTCGTTCTAGCGCCTTGCGGCCCGGATGATCTGACGGCGCATGAGTATGCACGTCGCCCAATATGGCCTGGCCGCCATCCTTGACGGTGACGTGCTTGACCACGACGGTCTGGTCACGCTTGCCGCGGCGCTTGTCGTAGGACGCGAGCAGCTTGTCATAGAGCGCAGACATTTTCGCGGCGTGCTTGAGGGCCTGGTCGCGACCTTCAAACGTCTGATTGGGGATCATGGATCGCCGATAGCACTCAGTCGCAGCATTGTGTGCTGCGATCATCTGGATGGCGAGCATGGCCTCGGCCTCGTCGCGCGGCGCCAGTCGCGCGAAAATCAGCAAAGCTGCGTTTGCCCTTGCCGCACGATCCTCGGGGCTCAGGTCCTTGGGCATCCAGAGTGTGGCAATCACATCGTTTATGACCCGGGTCTGGACGGCGCCCAGATCCGATCCCAGCGCCTGGAACTCCTGGCGCGTGCCGGCCTCATTCTGGGCTTTGGCAGCTTCATTGACAGTAACTTGAACAACGCCTTTGTCATTGGCCTTGGCGATGACGGGGTCTGGCCTGTCGGTGGAAATATTACAGGCCACGATTGGGGCTCCTGTTCGCTCAGACGTCAGCGCTCACGATGCAAGATGTTGCATTTATAGCACATATTTGCAACTGCGCAACACCCATCGGCGCGCCCTCGGCCTACAGCGTATGGGGTTGTTCCTCGGTATTGTTTCTAGCCCCCCTCCCCCCAGCCACGCACGTCAGCACGCGTTATCACGCGTGACCCGTAACGCGGCGGACGTGGCTGGGCTAGGCGCCGATCTGCTGAACCCGTTTGAGGCCTGAGCAGTCAGATCTGCTGCGAGATTGGCTGCAAGCTTTTGCACGAACCACGCTATCGCGCTCGTGCAAAAGCGTGGTCAGTCACCTGGCGCCATGGCTCATTGAGCTACTGCCTGAACATCGGACACTGATGGTGAGGATACAAGCGCGCACCGCGCGCGGCGTGAACCACAGCTCTCGTCGTTCGCGACAAGCCGCTCGCTCTCGCCTCCCGGCCGCGAGCCGCTGTCAGTCCCAGCATCGCCCCGATCGCACGGGTGAGGCGCTAAATCAGGGCGACGGCCTGTGCGGCAGTTACTGTCTGTAGAGCCCTGCGGGAAAGAGCGCGGAGCCTTCGATACGCGCCTCATCCATGCCCGCCGCCTCGCCAGTCCCCCAGGCGGGAGCAGACAGGTGAGCCACGCGGATATCCTGGCCCGAGGCTGCGTCAACCGAGTGGAATGCCGCGTCCACGCGATCTTGCATGAACGTCACGACACAAAAACCATTGGCGGCGCTGTCAAGCAGACGCAGATGCGGGTTCTGGGCCGGATTGCGTTGAGCCAGGCCCGCGGCCTCCTGCCCGGTCATCGATGTGATGACTGTGGCCGATATCCCGGCTCTGAACGTCATGTTGGCCGCGTCGGCCTGATCGGCCGGTGTCTCGATCACGCGATCATCAAACGCAAACAGGCTGCGCGCGGGGTTATCTCTGGGAACATTGCGCTCAAGGGTGACCTGGAAGGGCTGTGAGCTGATCCCGGCCGTGGCAAATTCGATGGCGGCAGGGTCGGACGCGTCATCATGGGCGCTGACGACCGCGCCGATATGCATGTGATGATCGCCGGCGAGCGACACCACATTGGCAACGCCTTCCTCGCGGAAAAACGTCAGCAAGGCGTTGCGTTCTGACGGATAGCCGTCCCAGGCGTCGATGGTCAGAACCGCAGGGTCGGAGGACTGGCCTACACTGTCGCTGTCAAGGCGCATGGGCGAAAGCGGCACCGAATTGGCCCAGGCTCTCCAGCGTGCGCGAGACGCGCGCATCACCGACTTGAACCAGTCACGCTGCTCATGTCCCAGCATGGTGCCCGGCGCATGAGTGGCGCGCGGGTTCTCAAAAGTCTGACCGGCAAAGGTCAGCTCAAGCGGCGGCGCGCCGTCATTGGCGTCTCGTCCTGCGTCCAGGGTGCGCACAATGCCAAGCGGCTGCAAGCCGCGGTCAATAGTGGTCAGGGCAACAGCCAGCTCGGCCGGCACGGCCTGCTCTGATCGGAAGGAGCGCGTGTCGGTCACGACAACGTCCACCATCGCACCCCATGAGAAAGCGCGATGAATGATGAGCGACTTGATGGCTGCGATATTATTGGGCTCGGGCTGCTGAGAACCGAGCGCGGCGTCGCGAAACGCCGTGTTGGACACGTCGGCAGCGCTGAAATCGCGCGCAGGCGATGCGATGCCCTCAAAGTCGGCCGACCCCGTCAGCAAAGCCGGCACATACTCAAACCACGCCTGGTTTGCGGCGACCTTGCGCGTCTGGGCGGGCAGCGGCGGAACGGTGTAGGTTTCGCTCGACTGCCAGGAATCATTGCTGAATTCGTGATCATCCCAGGTCACGATGAACGCAAAACGGGCGCGCGCGGCGATCATGTCGGGATCCGACAGGTATGTGCGCCACAGATGGCGATAGTCATCGAGCGTCACGGCATGACGAATGTCCGCGCTCTGGCCACCGCCCCCGCTCGGCAGCGGTCCGGCACGACGAACGGCCCCGTATCCAACCGCTTCATATATGAAGTCGCCCAGATGAATGACCGCATCGATGCGCTGATCTTCAGGAGCGGCTTCATCCATTTCCACCAGACGCCGCCAGGCGCCGTACTGGCCCTGCTCGTAATTCTGGCAGGAGGCGGTGGCGAACCTGACCGGCCTCAGGCTGTCTGGGCCGGGTGCCGTGCGCGTATGGCCCAGCGGCATGGACACATCGCCGTGCGCGATGAAGCGGTAGAACAGGCGCGTGTCTGACGGCAGATCGGTCACAATGAGCCGCACAGTGTGGTCGGCGTCGGCCACCGCCTCGATGTCAGTGCGCACGAGTACGGTCTCGAACCCTTCGTCGAGCGCCACTTCGGCCGTCAGAGCGACACGATCGGGCGTGGCGCCATCGTTCGCCTGCACGCGCGTCCACAACACCACGGACGACGCAGTCGGGTCACCGGACGCCACCCCGTGCGGGAACATATAGCGGCCGGTGGCCTCGATCGCCCGGGCGCTGGCCGCTTGCGGACCGGCCGCCGAAGCGATGGCCCAACCCAAAGCGCCCAGACCCGTCTGGATGAAACTGCGTCTGTCCATAATCAAGTCCTGACTTAGAAGCGGGTGCGGATCTCAAAACCGTATACGCGCGGCTGGGCCGGCACCCAGGTCGGTGTGCCGAAGGCGCGGCCGGTATTGCCGACATCACCCAGATAGCGCTCGTCGAACAGGTTCTGAGAAAACACAGACAGTTCGAAGCGGTCTTGAGGCGCGGACAGGGTGACGTTGAGGTTCATCACGCCAAAGCCGTCCTGGCTTTCCAGCGCCGTGTTGTCGTTGGAGAAGAACTGCTGCGACCGGTACACGTAGAACCCGTTGGCTCTCAGGTTCCAGTCAGCACCCACCGGCACATTGAAAGAGGCGCCCAGCGTGCCGCGGAAGCGGGGCGAGAATACCAGCCGGTTTCCGGAGAAATCCTGGCCGCCGCTGACGAAGTCGTCGTATGTGGCGTCCATGAGATTGACATTGCCGAACAGCGACACGTTTTGCGTCAGGCGCAGATCGCCTTCCAGTTCTGCGCCGAGAGCCGACGCCTCGCCCGCATTGGCCGCGATCAACAGATTGGTCTGGGGATCGAGAACCTGAGACTGGAAGTCCGTCCAGTCGTAGCGGAAGATCGAGCCATTGAGCCGCAGGCGGCGATCAAAGGTTTCGGTTCTCATGCCCAGCTCGTAGCTGGTGACAAATTCAGGCTCCACGACCGGGGCCGTCAGGTTCGTGCCGGGATCGGGGATAACGCCCGAGCGATAGCCCGTCGTGACGCTGGCATAGGTCAGCACGCCGGGCGCAAGACGCCAGTCGACCACCAGGCGGGGCTGAAACGCCTCAAAGCTTTCTGAACGGCTGGCGCGCTGCGGTCCGGGAGACGGGAAGAAAATCCCGAAATTGGTGACCGGCCGCTCACCCAGGAGGCTCTTGTCGTCATAGGTGTAGCGCAGGCCCGCAGACACCCGGATGGCGTCATTCATCTGCCACGTGCCATCAAGATAGGCCGAGTAGCTCAGCGTATCATTGCGCGTGTAGCCCGACTCAGATGCGAACCTGGGGAAGGGCAGCGGCAGGAGGTTCTGCTGGAGCGTGACCGGATTGATGGGACGGCCGGTGAAGGGGGTGCCGGGCGTGACAATCGTGATGATCGCCAGCGGATCATACTCAAGGTAAATGGTGTAGTCGGTGTGCTCCTGGAACACGCTGGCGCCGCCAATGAAGGAGAAGGCCCCGCCATTGTCCCAGACCGCGCGCACTTCGGTGGACCACTGGCGCAGGCGCGTGTCCTCAAGCCCGTTCACGATAAAGAGGTAGGAGCCATCCACGTCGAAGAAGTCATCCGACTTCAGGTAGCGGTAACCGGAAATGGACTGAACGGACCAGTCGCCCAGATCCGCTTCCACGAGAAACGTGGCGCCGGCAACGTCGCGCTCGAGGAAGGCGCGGTCGCCCAGCTCCTGGAATGCAGGGCCGAAGGGATCTGTCTGCAGCGGGCTGGGGTTCCAGGGCGTGTTGTCGCCTTCTTGGTCAAAATTGGCGCCGGGAACAGGGATGGTGATGCTGGCAAAGACATTGCTGTTTGAGCGGTCGCGCTGACCATTCAAGATCAAGGTGGCCGTGATGTCGGGCGTGATCTGCACCGAGCCGCTGACCCGGGCCGCCAGCATGTCGCGGTTATTATTCGTGTCGCCAGTGGCCAGATTGCGGATGAAGCCATCGCGCACACGCCGCGTCAGCGCGCCGCGCAGCGCCAGCTGATCGTTGACGCCCACATTGAAGATGCCGCCGAAGCGGTGACCGTTATAGTTTTCAAGACCCGCCCACAGCTCGCCCGACGTCTCGTCGAAGCGGGGGCGTGCGCTGACGACGGCCAGCGCGCCGGCCGTCGAGCCGCGACCGTAAAGCGTGCCCTGAGGTCCCTTGAGCACCTCAACGCGCTCAAGATCAAAAAGCTCGATCAGCGCGCCCTGGGCGCGGCCGATGGAGATACCGTCGTAAAACACCGACACGCGGTTTTCGACATTGGCGCTTGAGCCGCCTGAGTCCACGCCGCGCACGATGATGGACGGGTTCTGGATGGTCTGCTCGAAGACCTCCAGGCCAGGCACCAGGTCGGCAAGCCGGTTGAGGTTCTCAATGCGGGTCTCTTCCAGCTGGATGCTGGTGATGGCGCTGATCGGCAGCGGCACGTCCTGGAGGGGTTGGGGGCGGAACTGGGACGTGACCACAATCACGTCTTCACTGTCAGCACGTTCAGGCGCCTGCTGAGCCAGCGCCGCACCGCTGACGGTGGACATGAGCGAAAATGCCAAACCGAAGACACCCGACAAACGCATGGACAGCCCCTTTCCAGAATAATGGATGGGTTGTCCGTACTTTTGATCTGTGACCCAGGCGTGACTGTAAATTCAAATTTGGGTGACAGGCCGAAATGCGAACGCGCCAGCCAGGTCATGCGCGGCGCGCGGCCGGCAATGGGCGCGCCAGGCGCCAGGCGCGAGGCGGCAGGTGGTGGGCTGTGGGCTGTGGGCGGCGCGCGGCCGGGCTCTGGCGTCTATCGCCGCGGTGCCAGACGCGCCACGCGGGCGCTCTGGCGCAGATCCATGAACGGCCTGCGAGGCGCTGGCGTTTGCGTGCACACTTGTCCGGCGTGATCACTGCGCGTCGTCGCTCCCAGCAACATCACGGCCCACGCCGCCGCTTCAGTGACATCGCTGACGACCGCCTCGATGGCGTTGATGCGCCGCGCCTGGGCGTCATCAAGCATCTGCGAAGCTCGCCGGATCTCGAGCGTGATCATGGCCTGATAGCGCCCGAAGAGCACCGTGCGCTTGATGTTGAGATCGCGATTACCATGGAGCGTTATCACATGGTCTGGCTCGGGATTTGAGGGGTCTCGACCGCGGCGCACACCCGCGTTGACGCAGGGTGTCGTGCCCCCTCGGCATCCGGCTGGACCGGCTCAGCCCTTGCCAGGCGCTTATTGCGCCAGAAGGCCATAGTCAGCTGGTCGATGAATGCGTCGTCCTGAGCACGGCCTGGCGCCATGTCGCAGCGCAGCGCCCCCACGAGCGCATCGAACGCGGCCGGGTCTTCGCCTTCCTGGACGATATTGCGCCCGAACAGGGCAGGCTTGCGGGCTTGCTTGCGGGCGTTGCGGGCGGAGACCGCCTTGGTGCCGGCGGTTTTCGGGCCTGTGATCTTGTTGGCGTTGGCGCGGTTGGCGGCGACCTGCCGGGGTGTAGCCACTGCGCCTTCAATCGCGCCAGACGGCCTGGCGTGTTAGCGGTCTCAAGACCGACAGCGATTGCTGCGCGCCCTAAATCGATATCTTTAAAAAAACGAACTCAATTTGGCATACACTATTGTTTTTAAATATTTTTCCAGCCTTTTGCCGTTTGCCCCCCTCCCCCTTCCCCCGACGCGCGATAACGCCAGCTGCAGGATGCTGAAACAGACCGTGGCGGGCTGCCCATTATCGCGGCATCAAGCGAAGCAAGCCCCCGACCTTAGGCCAAGCGCCCCTGCGATCGAGGAGACGGCGAAGGGCGTGGAGCCTGCACGCCGCCGCGGCCGCGCAAAAGCCGACGCACCCAAAGCCTGGCTCGGCGATGTGATTGCCCGCCTCGCAGAGCGGGCGCTCCCCTTCGACACCGCCATCGGGCAGGAGCGGGGGTTGATGAACGCGGCCCCTCCTGCGCCCGCGATCGAGGCGCCGGCGACCACGACAGCCTGAGCGCAGGGTCTCACATCCGTGACGCGCAACACAGCCGACTTGGCCAGGCCGGGCGGCGACGCACTGAACCCGCTTGAGGCCCAAGCCGTCACATCTCCTGCGAAAACGGGCTTCAGGCCCGGCCACGAACCGCGCCCTGTCAAACCGTCGATCGCCTCGGGAGGCCTTAAGGACGCATCCTCAAAACCTTCACGCCCAGGAATGCGCCGGCAGCTCACCGGCATGGAGCTGCCATCGAGACTGAACAGATCGCGCTGCAGAAGCCTTGATCAGGATGCCCGCCTGCGGTCAGATACACCACGGGGTCTGGAAGAGTGGAGGGGTCATCATGGGATTTGTGGAAAGCTTCGCGCCAATGGCCGTCGACGCGGCATCGAGGGTCTGGTCCCTCGCCGCGCCAGCCGCGCCGGCGGTGGGGCCCGGTGTTGGCGGCGTACTGGCGTGGATGGTCAGGGCTGGACGCGCCAGAGCCGACGCGAAGCGAGAGATCGCCATCGCGCTGGTTCAGGTCCAGAGCGATCTCGCGCGGCTATACTTCACCAGACCCGGCCGCCGCCTGAACGGAGGAAACGAAGTCCCCGAGCCAATTGTCAAGGAGATATTCGGCCAGTATCGCGCGCGCATCATGGAACAGTCCGGGGTCGCGCGCGGGCAAGGCCTCTCTGCGCCGATCTGCGCCGTGATCAACACCTACGCGATGAAGGTCAAGGCGCTTGGTTCCTTCTGGGCGGACCGCTCCAATATCGGCGACGGATATCGCGACTCTTACCTGCGAACCAAGCAGCATCTCATCAATTGCCTGGAGGCGCTTGGCCAATACAAGGCGTACAGGGAAACGATCAAGCGGATTGAGGATATTGAGCCAATCGTGGAGAGCGACGATCCCGAACCGATCAGACCGGCTGGCTTTACCGCCGTTGACAAACATGACGAGAACGACGTCCGGGCGCCGAAAAGCCTCAGCTTCGCGCCAGCGTCCTCGTGATCACTTGAGCGCCTGTGGCGTCGCTTTACCCAAGCATACGATTGCTCCGCCTGAGAGCGCATGATGGTGTAGAGTCCATACCAACCCCCTAAAGGGGTCCGCGCCGTTCGCCATCACCGAAGCAAAACCAAACGCGCTCCAAACCGCAAAACAGGTTCACAACCCCCCCGAAAAAGGCTTTAACCCGAACGCTGCAACATCGCGGCCGGCGCACAGGCTCTCATTGCGCGCCCGCCCAAGGGCCTGGCCCGCAACACAATGATCAAAACGCTTGGGGGGGGACATGAACCGGCCGATCGCCGCCTTCGCCAGCCTCGGCCTCATAGCCGGCGCCCTGTTACTCTTCGGCGCCGACACGCCCGCAGCCAGCCTCGTGATCTCGGCAGCGCTGTGCATGGCCGCCATGTTGTGCGCGCTTGATCGCTCAACCGGCGCAAGCCCGGGCGCGATCGCATGGCTGATCCTCATTGGCGCATGGCTGGTGATCGGGATTTTTGAAGGGGGATGGATCAGCTCAGGCGCGCACGAGTACGCATCGCTCGCCGGCGCTGTGGCGGTCTGGATGTGCGCGCGCGCCGCCAGCCAGTCCTCACGCATGGCGCAATGGCTCTGGCGCGCGACGCTCGTCCTGGGCCTTGTGTTCGCATCAGTCGCGTTCATCGGCTTCCTGACCGATCCCAGCCGCCTGCTCTGGTCCGAGCACCCCTACGGCGCAGGCAACAGGCTCAGCGCGCCGTTCCTGTCAGCCAACACGGCAGCGACGTTCTACGCCGTCATGGCGGTCATGGCCACCGCGGACATCCTGCGTGCGACGCGCATCGCCAGGCCCGGCGCAAGCCCCATCAAGTTGATGGAGGCGCGCCTGCAGGCCAGCGCTCTGGGTCTTGTGACCGCCCTCGTCTCGCTGAGCTGCGTGTTCCTGACCGCCTCTCGCGCGGGCGCCACAGCATGCGCGCTCGCCATCGCCGGCCTGATCGTCTGGCACGCCCTGTCGCGGTGGCGCAGCGGCGAGACGCGCGGCCTGACCGGCTGGGCAGGACCCATCGTTCTGATCACGCTCCTGGCCGGAGCGTTCATGGTGTCGGGAGCGCTCTATGCGGAGCGGCTTGAGGCCACAGTGTTTGATGAAAACACCGACCGGGCGATCCTGATGGCGGCCTATTGGCGCGCTCTTGAGCTGGCGCCCTGGCTTGGACACGGGCCGGGGGGATTTGAGTACGTCAACGCCCTCATAGCCGATGCGCGCAACGCCAATATGATCATGCACCAGGGCGCAGCGCACAATATCGTGCAGCAATGGCTCCTTCAGGCCGGTCTGGCCGGAACGCTCATCGCAGCGCTGGTGCTCGCAGGACTACTGCGCGTGGTGGTCACAGGCCTCTGGCGGCGCCAGCAACAAACCCTCTATCTCAAGGCGGTGCTCGTCATCGCCGCCATGGTGTTCGCCCACGGAATGGTCGATTACGCCCTCGAAATCCCCGCCTTCATGTGGTTGTTCGCCTGGGTGCTGGGAATGGGCGCCGGGATCGCATCGGGCGGCTCAAGGCCGCAACGCCTGACCGGGCGTGCGCAGACGCTGGCCAAGATCGCCGCGGTCTATAGCCTTGGCCTGGCCGCAGGCCTCAGCCTGTTCGCAGCCGAAGACCGCCGACAGGCAGAATGGGTGCGCGCTCTGGACGAGGCGCGTTTTGATGAGTTCATCGGGCAGGACTCATTCAGCCTGCCGATGTACGCCTCAGTCTGGCATCTGGAGGCCTATGGCGATCGCGCTTTCCGGATGGAGGCGCCTGACCTGGAATTGGCGCGTGAAGCCTTGCAAGGGGCGATCGTCAGAGAACCGCGCAGCGGCACCTTGTGGATGAAGCTTGCTTACGCGGAGTATCTCTCCGGACAGGGCTGGACGCCTGAGGCTGTTGAAGCGCTGCGGGTGTCCTATCTCCGGCTACCCTATGCGCGCGTAACCCTCAACGAGCGGCGGGTGCGCTCTGAGAACTTGCGTGACTGGCGCCTGGCCTTTGCAGCTGTAGACTGGGCTGGGCTGCCCGAGGACGTCCGCGCGGCCGCCCGGCGCGAGGCGCGTCTGCTACCCGCACGCCAGCGCCGCGCTTGGTATGAGCAGATCGGTGAGAGCGAGAGCGGCTGAACGCTCCGCGCGAAAGCCCCGCATGGGCGGCGTACTGGCGCTCGCTCATCCCCTGCATGGCGCGCTCCGATTATTGTTCCAGAACAGGTGCTTATTGAGTTGATAAGTGACGCGGACAGAGCCTGTATGGGGTCACCAGCACACACGGGAGACCGCCATGACCCAGACCCCTGACACGCCCAGAGCCATCGACGCCTTCATCGCCAGAAAGGCCGAGATCGACGCCATGCTCGCCCGGCTCGCGAGCCTGAGCGACGAGCACTTCAACGCCAGCCCCGACCAGATCAACTGGGGCCATGTGGGAACCCTCGCGCACTACGCCGAGCTCCTGACGCGCGTCACCGACGCGGCGTTCAGCGAAGGCGAGTGCGCCCCATGAGCCGGGTGTTCGCCCATGACCGCATCGAGATCTGGCGCAGCCTTGAGCCATGGGGTGAGACCTTCTGGGTCTATGGCTGCACGCTCAGCGGCGATCCCATGACCGCGCCAAGCCTCGACATGGCGCTAGCCATCGCCGCCGCACACGGGGGCGCGTCATGAGCGCGCAAACGAACATGCCTTGGGCGGTCTATCGCTGCGACCGCCTGACACGCGGCGCCACCCCTCACAGCGAGCAACTGATCAGCGGGCATCTGACGCCGCTGGAAGCCATGCACCAAGCCAACCGCCTGAAGCGCGCTGACGGGGCACACAGCTACACCGTGGGGCCTGCGTGATGCGCGCCAGATCGCCGGGGTGCGTCATGCTGGTCCTGATGGCGCACGCCTGAACGCTCACGTCTCACGCCTCTCGCCCGCCATGGCGGGCTTGGGGTCGTAGAAGAGGCGTGATGGTCGCGCCTCCTCGTTCAGGAGGTCAGTCGATGGCTCAAATCCAACTTTCCGAAGCCCAAACCGTCATTCTCAGCGCCGCGTGCGCCCGGGTCGACGGATTCGTCTTTCCAATTACCGCCAAGATCAAAGGCGGCGCGGTTGGCAACGTCTGCAAAAGCCTGCTCAAACAGCGCTTGATCGAAGAGATTCCCGCGGTTGATCTCGATACGGTATGGCGGCACGACGAGACGCATGGTCCGATCACCCTGCGGGCGACGCCGCTTGCTTTCCGCGCACTGGGAATTGTCGAGGACAGCGAACAAGTGCCTGTACCTGACGGTGCTGATACTGGCTCAGTAGAGACCACAAAGTCACGGCACGGCAGCAAACAAGCTCTGCTCATCGCCATGCTGCGCGCGCCGGAGGGCTCAACCATCGAGGAGATCGCCTCAGCGACCGGATGGCAATCGCACACTGTGCGCGGAGCCATGTCCGGCGCGCTCAAGAAGAAGCTCGGCCTGACGATCACGTCGCACAAGGTCGAGGGACGCGGGCGGATTTACGCCATCTGCGCGGAGTAACAGGCCATGGCCACACATATCCTTCGCATGCGTGAAGTCCTCAATCGCACAGGTGTCAGCAGAAGCACCATCTATGTCCTGATGGGCAGGGGCGACTTCCCGCCGCCGCTCCGTCTCGGGCCTCAATCAATAGGCTGACGATGGTGAACAGCCCGCCCATGATCAGGTTCTCGGTCAGCGTGACCGAGAGCGCGAACAGTGGGAACACCGCGATCTGAGTGAGCACGGCCACGCCATAGCCAACGGCGACATTGGCCAGCGCCTCGATCATGGACATCGCGCGCGACTGTTTCATGCCGCATCAGCCTCGGGTGCTGTGTCAATCAGCCGCTCAGCCTTCACAGCGGTGAATGTCTGACCTTCATGAAGCGCCTCGCGGCCTGATCGCTTCCGCGCGACGCGCCGCGGCACGATCATGCCCGCGCGCTGCGCGGCGGGTCGAACAGGCCGAGTATGGCACCGGGCGCCGCATTGGCGATGGAGAGCGCCTGGAGCCCCAGCTGCTGCTTGACCTGCAGCGCCTGGACCCTGGCCGACTCCCTGGCCATGTCCGCGGCGTCCAGGTTGCCGATGCCCGTTTCCATAGCATCCGACAGCTTGCCGGCGAATGTGTTCTGGATTTCCAGCCGCTTGGACACGGTCCCGAGACGAGACAAGCCCTTGCCCACTTCGATGATCGATTGATCGAGCCGGTCAGCGATAAGCGCCGCCCTTTGGGTATTGGTTCCGCTTCCGCCGACCAAAAGCATCGGCCCCACTGAGAAGTAAATAAAATCCCATGTTGAGTTGAGCTTTATCAGGCCGTTATCGTGAGTATTATTCAAGGAGAAGCGCATGTTTTCATGGCGGATCTCGATTACCTAGCCCTCCCCGGCGCCGGTCATGGCCGTGAAGGCGACCGAGCCCGCTGGCGGCAGGCCGTTTGGGGAGCCCGGCGGCGGGGAGGGGAAGCCTGGAGGCAGGGGCGGAGGCGGGGGCCAGTCAAGGATATTGACCCCGTTGAACTCGGCCGAGCTGACCACCGTGTTGATCTGATCGCGAAGCGCCTTGAAGTCCTCGTTCAGGCTGGTGATGGCGGCCAGATCAAGCGAGGTGTCGGTGGCCGCCAGGGCAATGCCCTTCATCTCGATCAGCAGGTCCTGGATCGCCTCGCCGCCCGCGATCGCAATGTCGACGGCCGTCACCGCCCGATCCAGGGACTGCTGCACGGCGCGCAGGCCGCCAAGCTCGGAGCGCATGCCCTGTGCGATGGCGTAGACGCCGCCATTATCCCTGGCTGAGGCGACCTTGAGGCCCGTGGCGATGCGGTCTTGTCCCTGCATCAGGTCACGATGGGTGTGATTGAGATTTTGCAGGGCGATCATAGCGCCCGGTTGGGTGTTGATCGTGAGCACGGTCAACCCACCCCGCAGACGGGCCGCAGGCGGGCCGGATCGTGCGTATTGGCCATCGCCAGCAGGCCATGCCCGCCGCACGCCGCTAACCGGCTGTTAACCCTGACATCGAAGAGTGTGATGGAGCCAGCCGTGACGGCGCAGGCCGGATGAGCCGGTCCTCCGGACAGGGGCAGTGCGCAGCCAGGCCCGTCAAGGCTTTGAGCCACAGGGGCGGGGCATGCCGTCATAGGTCTCATGGCCGCTCCCTTCTGGAGGCCGATCCTGTTGCGCCCGGGCGCAACTCAACCCTGCAGCCATAACCTGATTGGCCTAAGATTCCGTTGACCACACAGGCTTCGCGCCGCGCACGGATCGAAGCGCCCGTCGCGGGGGCCTGCCTGTTTGATGACGCACGGCCGCGTCCCGGCGGCGCGGCTCACGCAGCGCCGCCCGACCATGACAATCGCTGAAGCTTGCCAAGGACGGATCGATCGCCAAAACCCTGAAGCGGCCTAAAGGCAGCACTCCAAGCCCGGCTGGCCCAATAGGTTGTGCTTACAATAATAACTTAAGCGAGCCGGAATTGATTAATCAGGCCGTTTAGAATTAATTAACAATGCCACGAGGGGTGGTGGTTGTTTATCCGGTCCGGGCGCTGACTCTGATGAGTTTGCGTTACCAAGGCCGGCTGGGTGCGCGTATGAAGTCTTCGTCAGGAATGCACGTGGCCGAGTGGCGTGTCGGCTGGAGCGGTATCGCCGCCATTATGCTGGCTTCATATGTCTTGAGCGCATGCCGGCCAGGCCCTACCGATATGGATATTGGCCAAATCCTTGACCAAGCCTGCATGGTAACGGCCGCGGCCATGGAGCCGCGATCACCGCAGCCGTGCGGGACAGAGTCTGTGTCTTACGCATGTTACCGGGGATATAGCGAGCTCCTGTCCCCGGACGGCCGCCAGCGCCTGAGCCCGACGGATGTGGCGGCATTGCGCCGATGGGTGCAGAATGATGGCGACCCGAACCGGCCCGTGGCGCTGGATGAGATCACCCGGACCCTGTCTGTGGCCGGTGAGGACCGGGTTTTCAGGCATTACGAAACGGTGGTGCGCACCCCGCCCTGCCCGACATCCTGTCCCCAGCTTCCCTGGGCGGCGCAGCAACACGGGGATTCTATCTGCATACAGGGTGGCGGTCTGGCTGCATCCGGGCTGATGGCGCGCAGCCCTGCGGACTCCGTGTCCGGATCCATCTGCCTGTCGCGAGAGATTGTCGGACGCGTTTATGCCGATTGTGCGCGCCACTGGCTGCTCAAAGGCGATGCCGAGCTTGCCCGCCAGGATGTCCAGTGCCTGACGGACGGTGCGTTCACGGGAGACGGGACCGGGGCTGACCGGGCGTGTCCCGGGGGATATCGCGGCGGACAGGCCACGATCGGGTTGCAGCCGACCGACACAGCCTTGGAAAGGGCGATTGAAAGCTGGCGCATCGCGTCTGACTGGGGCCGCCTGTTCGGCGCCCAGGCCGCCCTTGTGGCGCAACAGCGGCTACAGGCCCATACGGTCCAGTGCATCAGCTCGGCATCAAGTTTGGAAAGACTGTCGCGCATCCGGCCCGGCTCCGCGGGCGACACCATCCGCCTGTCCATCCGGCAGCGCGCCCTGAGCGCCCTTGGCCATTATGGCGAGGAGATCGATGGCCGGTATGGCCCGGTGACAACCCGGGCCGTCAGAAGCTTTCAGCGGGAACTCGGATATGACGAGACCGGCGTCCTGTCGCCCCGGCAGACCGTGCTCTTGATGTGCCATGCAGCGCAAACAGCGCGCGATTCCCACATCCAGAACACGCTGGGCATCATGTATGCAGTCGGTCTGGGCGTGGAGCAGAATACCGATCTGGCCCTTGAGTGGCTCGATCTTGCCGCCCGGCGCGGGGATGGCGATGCCTATTTCAATCTGGCGATCATCTACGGCACCGGCGCCGTGCTGGGCAGCTACCGGCTTTGCGGCATCATCGAAAACACCGATCTCGCTGACGCGCACCTCGCCGCGGCGGCGCGCCTGGGCCACCCCGTCGCCCGCGAGTGGCGCGCCGCGCGAGCGTATCAGGCCTCCGGGAGTTCAGCGCAACGCTGGCGGCATATCAGCGGTGAGCTGGCGCGGTCGGCGGAAGCCCGGGGCGATGTGCTGTTCCAGACCTGGGAGCAGGACCACATAGATCGAGCCTATCTCGAGCAAATCAGCCTGCCTTGCCTTTCAGCCGAGGTGCTTCGAGGCGAGACGCCATAACGGCCTCACCATTCATGGGAGAACCAGGGGACATGCAGCGCACACGATATATCCAGGCCAGAAGCACCGCCCCTGCCGGGCTTGCCCTGAGCATAGCCCTGTTTGTGACGGGGTGCACCCAGTCCCCGCCGGCCGCACCGCTGACGGGTCATATGGCGGGGCTTTCCCGCCACGAGACCGCCGCAGTGGCTGAACGGATCTGCTCGGTCAGCGGTCTGGAGGAGCAGCACCGCGTAATGCAGCGCCAGTTCGCGGAAATCTCGCGCGATCCGCACTGGCACGCCTTCCTGACCGGACAGGCCGCGACACGTCAGGCAACAGACGCCGTATACCGCCGCGAACCGCTCGGGCAGGACGCGGGCCCGGCTGAAGCCAGCGAGCGCATCCGGCTCAGCCGCATTCTGGATCTCGATATCGATGCCTCCTACCGGCTGGCCGTCTCCGCCTGCCAGGCCTACATGTTCTGTGCACAAACTCCCGGCGGGGCAGGAGGTTACGGCGCGACGGGTTTCAATGCGTGCTCGGACGAGTTGTCGAACTGGACGCGGGCACAAGACCGCTACTCGCGCATTTCACTGCAACTGGCCGAAATCCGCACGGAGCTGGCCCGGATCGGCACGACCATACCGGCGCCGGCGCCGGTAGCCCCCACGCCCCCTCCTCGCCCCCAGAGCCGGCCCGCACCCGCTTGCAGGGACCATATCTCGGGAATCTTTACCTCATCCAGTTGCAGCCGCCCCTGAATTCGGACATCGATCCACCCGTGTGTCATACAGGCCAGTGACGAGCCAAAGGGTATGACGCTGATCCTGTGGGCTGGCGGGGGTGGATTCCGGCGGGTGGATTCCAGTGGCTTCCCGGGTGGACTCCGGGTGGCTTCCGGAGTCCAGGGAACCCACCTTGGAATCCACCGCCTATGTCACTGTTTTATTGTGGATTTCAGGCGTATCGGGGTGGCTTCCGCAAAGGGTGGCTTCCCAAAAAAATCGCTCTGGCGCTAGCGATATGGCGCGCTTAGCCCGCCAGCATACGAAGTGAACGGAAAGGAACCGTACAATCAATGGCTTACGAGAGGGCGGAGACTGTTTTTCCGGTCAACCGGTCATCGTTTGAACCGGAAAGACCGTCTCAAAACCGCCTCCAGAGACGGTTTTCGCAAGGGCAGAAGGCAGGCAAGCGAGCCTTGCAAACCGCCCGTGCGCAGGTCCGTCTGGACTCCGTCCTGGACTGCGGGGTCCAGGGCGGGATCCAGCTCGCGAGCACCACAGGCCAGCTCGTGCGCAAGTATCCTAGTCTGGTTGTTTTGTAGCCTCTCTGGCCGGAACCGTCTCGCCTCGCGGTGTCTCACGCAAAAATGTCTCAGATGAGCGGTGTGACCTTGACATCGCGCTTTTGAACCCGGTTGCCGCACCCCCGCATTTCCGGTAATATTTCCGGTCAATGGAGGGCAATATGGCCAGCACCGATCCGTCTCCCGTCACCCAATGGCGCAAGCGCCGCCAGCGGCAGGGGTTCGTGCGCGTCGAAGTGCAGGTCCGCAAGGAGGACGCCGCCCTCGTGCGGGAGGTCGCCACTGCCCTCGGCGATCCCGAGCGCGAGAGTGAGACGCGCGCTATCCTGCGCGAGAGGATCGCCACGCCCCGCAGCGGCGGCCTCAAGGCACTGCTCGCGGCAGCGCCGCTCGAAGGGATCGATCTTGAGCGACCGCGCGATTTCGGGCGCGACGTTTCCCTGTGAGCTTCCTGATCGACACCAACATCATTTCAGAAGTGCGCAAGGGCGACCGGTGCGATCGCGCCGTGGCGGCCTGGTGGGCGGGCGTTGCCGAAGATGATCTGTGGCTCAGCGCGCTGGTGCTGGGTGAGATCCGCAAGGGCGTGGAGCTTGCACGTCGCCGCGATCCTCGAAAGGCCGACGCGCTCGAGGCGTGGCTCGGCGATGTCATTGCGGGCTTCGCAGACCGGGTGCTCCCCGTCGACACCGCCGTCGCCGAGGAATGGGGCCGAATGAACGCGATCCGTCCGGCGCCCGTGATCGACGCATTGCTGGCGGCGACGGCCAAGGCCAACGGTCTGACACTCGTGACGCGCAACACGGCGGATGTGGCCGGGCTGGACGTGGACGTGCTGAACCCCTTTAATCCATAAGCAGGCCTGACAGCTGCGAGACTGCCGGAAAGCTTCCGGGCACAGCGCACTCTCGCGCTCTGATAAAGATGTGATCACGCGCCGACGAGCGCGCGCAGGTCTTTCATCAGCAAGAAGAGGTGATACGGGTCTGTCGCGCTTGGCTCGAAATCAAAAGCCTCATACCAGGCGCGCGCCTCATCGTCCTTGGCGTGAACGATGAGCGCCCTTATGCCCGCAATGTCAGCGGCTTCAACCGTGCGCAGAAGGGCGTCCTTGAGCAGCGCCCTGCCAAGCCCCTTTGCCTGCTGGTTCCGGTCGACGGCAAGGCGGGCCAGAAGCATGACAGGGATCGGGTGGCGGGCAAGTCCCGTGGCGACCCGGCTGGGGGCGTCGCCATACTCAACGGCGCCGACCGCAAGGCTGTAATACCCCACGACGCGCTGCTTTTCGAGACAGACGACATAGGTCTGGGCGCTGCCTGCTTTCAGATTGACGAGCGCGTGGCGTTGCAGGAACCGATTGAGCGGCTCTTTACCGCAATCAAATTGCGAGACCTCGTGGGAGGCGTCGAGCTTTGAGATGGCGCTGAACGTTTGGTCGGCAGCCGTCACTCCAGCAAGCTCTTGTTCGCGAGCAGTCTGGCAAGACGCGGCTTGCTCTGGACAGGACGGTCGAGCGCATCCTGGAAGGCTTGCCACTGCGCCTCATCCAGCTGGAAGAGGCGGCGATCAATCAGCGCCGCCTCGGCAGCCTGGATCCCGGCCTCGAGCAGGAACTCCGTCACGTTCTTGTGCGAGGACGTGGCGGCGCGCTGCAGCAACGCCTTCATGGTCGGCGTGGTGCGCACCTCGATGCGTTCGGATTTGGCTTCAGCACTGAACATGGCGGATATCTCCCTTTGGCTCTGATATCATACGGACACCGTACGGACAAGAAAGGCACGCGGCGCTGACGGGGTCAGGACCCCTCTTTGACCCGTTCGATCACATGGCGCCGCGACCGCAGCCGAGGCACATTGCGCCCGTTCAGCCGCCAGGCGATTACGGCCAGAGCGTAATCATGGCGCCGGTTCGCGGTGGCGCGGCTGACCCCGAGATCCCAGCAGATGGCCTTCCATGGACTGCGGTTGGCGCGCGCCCAGACGAGGCGGGCATCGTCTTTCTCCAGCCAGCGCAGCCAGAGCATGGCTTGTTCGGCCTGGCTGATCTGGTGGGGGCTCGGGCGCGGCCGGCTCATGCGGGGTGTCTGACCCACCTGATCAGCAAAGCTGTGGACGTACTCGGGCCACGCGCTGAAATAGCCCTGCGGCTTGACGCCGGGCAGCGTGGCGAGCACATCGGCTGCGCTCTCAAGACGGTCCGCGACCATGGTCAGTGTCCATTGGATCATCGGCGCATGTCCCTGTTCTGGGGGCCATAGAGCTTCTCGCCGAGTTGCCGGATCATCTCACGCTCGGGCCAGGTCAGGCGATCATCATCGAGCGAGACCGCGATGACGCGCTGCTCGCGCCATCCCTCGC
Source organism: Hyphomonadaceae bacterium ML37 (assembly GCA_027627685.1). Classification (NCBI taxonomy): domain Bacteria; kingdom Pseudomonadati; phylum Pseudomonadota; class Alphaproteobacteria; order Hyphomonadales; family Hyphomonadaceae; species Hyphomonadaceae bacterium ML37. Next base: position 1,203,035 of record CP091241.1, on the reverse strand, counting down.
GCTTGACCTCTTCGGGGCTGCGGCGCTGGCCGCCGTATCCGCGCGGCGCCCACCTCACAGCACACCTCCCCGGGTCTCGATGGCCCACAGTAGGATGGCGATGGCGTCGGCCTCATTTTCATCGGCGGGCGAGAACCCGCGGGCGCGGCCTGCCGCGATCATGGCCTCCTTGGGCGCATTACCCTTGCCGGTAGCGTGACGCTTGATCGTGCCGACCGGGACACCCTGATAGGGCACGCCGCGCAGTTCAGCCCAGGCGGTCAGCGTGGCCATGAGCCCGCCATAGACATGGGCGGCGTCGGTCGCAGCGTGGCGGCGGACCTCCTCGAACCAGATGGCGGCGACCGGACCGGAGAGCCTGTCGAGCTCGCCGAGCCAGCCCGAGAAGCGCAGATAGCGCATGCCGCCACCGTCATAGCGGCTGGGGCGCAGCGAGAGCGTGCCGCTGGTGATCAGACCATCCGGGGTGCGCAGCGCCCAACCAGTCGAGGTGCCCAGATCGAGCGCCAGCATGGTGCGGTGCGCATCTGCGCCCGGCGGCAGTTGCGGGGTTGCGCCACGCGCGGCGCTGGACACAGTCAGGTCAGCCATGATGGGTCTCCTTTGACGGTGGCTGGTCGTGGTGGAAGGCGGCGGCGGCCTGGTGCTTGGCGGTACGGGGCCGCCGCCGTCGGATCGGGGTGTGCGTGCCTCATGGATCGAGCTCGCGCAGCCAGTCGGGGATGTGTGAACCTTGAGAACCTCCCCCTGGAGGTTCCCCCGCAGGTTCACACCCGTAACCATCTGATCTGGTTCGGGTTTGTGAACCTTGTGAACCTTGTGAACCTGTTCCGGCCTCTTCTTTCATGTGCGCGCGCGCGCGCGTGTGCGTAGGGGTGGAAAAAGGTTCACAAGGTTCACAAGGTTCACATTTCCCATTGAGATCAGCGGGTTGTCCGTGTGAACCTCGGTTCTGGAGGTTCACACCCGCGCCGCGAGGTTCACACTCGCTCTTGTCTTTTGGCTGAGCCCAACCAGCCTCCCGCCCATCTCAGGGTCCCAAGCGGACTTCATCAAGCACCAGATGACCATCGCCAAGCTGCCGCTGGCCAACGAGATCGACGAGTTCCATTTCCGGGACGCCAATGAACGGGACGCTCGTCTGCGATCTCGCGAGCAGAGCGTTCCTTGGCCGGCAATGAGAGCTGGCGGTTCAAAACACAGGCCTGAGGCCAGACCGGACCTGGCGCGGATAGAGGGAATGAACATTTTACATAAAAGGAAGCTTCCGTTAGAACCACAACAAAGAAAGGATTTTGCGCTATCCTTTCTCAATCGGCCTGCCAAGGAAAGGATCCTTTTTCAACCATGGCGTCAGCAGCGGAGCCATCGCGCCTGGGACGCCTCGTAGCGATCTCGACCGCAGGGGAGCGCGCGGAGGCGTTTGTGCCTCCGCCCTTGCCGCCGTCTCCGCCCGTCAGGATGGAGCGGCTCTACCGTCACCTCGAGCGCGCGAACCGTGCGATCGGGCGACTCGATGGCGTGACCTCCATCCTGCCCGACACTCCTCTCTTTCTTTACATGTACGTCCGCAAGGAGGCGCTGCTATCCTCGTAGATCGAGGGCACGCAGTCGTCGCTTTCCGACCTGCTGCTCTTCGAGAGCGAGGAAGCGCCGGGCGTCCCGCTCGACGACGTGCAGGAGGTTTCCAACTACGTCGCCGCCATGAACCATGGCCTCGAGAGGATCCGCGAAGGCCTTCCGCTTTCCCTGCGCCTGATCCGGGAGATCCACGCCATCCTTCTTCAAAAGGGCCGCGGTAGCACGAAGCAACCAGGCGACTTCCGACGGTCACAGAACTGGATCGGTGGCACGCGACCCGGCAATGCCCTCTTCGTCCCGGCACCGCCCGAGCACGTCCTCGACCTAATGTCGGACCTGGAAGCGTTCATCCATGCCGACACGCCAGAAATGCCGACCCTCATCAAGGCTGGGCTGGTCCACGTGCAGTTCGAGACCATTCATCCGTTTCTCGATGGTAACGGTCGTCTCGGTCGGCTGCTGATCACGTTCCTGCTCTGCACGCAGGGCATCCTGAAGGAGCCGATCCTCTATCTCAGTCTCTATTTCAAGACGCATCGCCGCCAGTACTACGACCTGCTGCAGCAGGTTCGTGAGAGCGGCGACTGGGAAACATGGCTGGAGTTCTTCCTAGACGGCATCGCCGAGACGTCTCTGCAGGCATCAGAGGCGGCGCGCGAGATCCTCGCGCTGTTCGAAGCCGATCGGCACCGGATCGAGGATCTCGGGCGCCCAGCCGCATCCGCCCTTCGGGTACACCAGCTGCTTCAGCAGAAGCCGATCATCGGCATTCCCGCAGCGGCGCAGCGGCTGAGCATCTCGCCTCCGACAATTGCCAAATCGATCCAGCATCTGGAGGATCTCGGCATCGTGCGGGAGGTGACGGGCAAGCAGCGTGGCAGGATGTATGTCTACAGCGACTACTTGAGCATACTCAGCCGGGGAACCGAGCCCCTGTAGTTCAGAACACCGTGAGATTGTGGACAGGCTTCCAAATTTGACCCCGTTGCATTTCATCGCAGGCAATTGAGTCCAATCAAGAAATGCCTCGCCGACAGGGGTCATTATCGGCGCCGGCCATGACCCCCGTTAGGCTTGGTAAAAATGCAGCACTTTCAATTAGGTAAGGCAAATTTTCAGTGGGTCATATTTTGAAGCCGATTCACAGGTACTGGAAGCAAAGCTCGTCGCTGGTACCGATTTACGAAGCAATTTGAAGGCCTTCGCCCCCTCTTGCTTCCACAGTGCTTCCACGTGAGTTGGAAACACAAACGCCGCCCGCGAGGACGGTACTCAAGCATTTGAAAAAACAAAGGGATTTGGGTGCGGGGGTAGGATTTGAACCTACGACCTTCAGGTTATGAGCCTGACGAGCTACCGGGCTGCTCCACCCCGCGTCAAACCTATGTTCGCGACCGGGCCGCGTCCAAGGGAGGCGCTGTGTATGACGCCCGCGCGGCGCCGTCAACATCTGCACTGCGCGCCGGGCCGCGCGTGGCCGGCCAGTCTGCGCTTGCCCACGCGCGCCTGCTTGCACTATCTTAATACTTATAAACGCAACGCTCCGGCGGGAGGGACAGCCCGCACGGGGTTAAAATCACGCTGGGGGGCTGGATGAGCGACTGGAATTGGCGCGGCGGCGGCCGCAGCAGGCTCGGAGACAACGCGCGCAGGCGTATGTCGCGGCACCGGGCGACCGAGCTTTCCCTGGCCGCTCTGGTGGCGGGCGGCGCCCTGTTCACCACCTTCGTGACTGATGCCGCGACCCAGAGCGCCCTGCCTGGAGATTGGCCCACGCCCGCATTTGATCCGGCCCAATTCGCCCGCACCGAGGCCTCCCAGGGCAGCCGCGCGGCGGTGGCGGCTGCGCTCAATGGATCAGGGACGGCGCTGCGCTTCGCCGCAGAACCCGGCTCCACCCGCCACACGGAAGCAACGCCGGCAGGGGGTGTCGCCCTGACCCCGGAGGTGACGCTGCACGCACGCGCCGCAACGCCTCAGCCGCCCGGATGGTCTGGCTCCGCCATGGGGCTGCAGGTCACGGCGACGACCCGCGAACTGACCGATCTGCCGCCGGTCTTCCTGGTCGGCGGGGCGGGACGCGAGAGCTATATGATCGCGCCGGGCGGACCGCTCAGCTACACGCTGGCGCCCGCCGGCGTCGAAGCCAGCGTAGGCGACGCGCATTTCGGCGTGGGCGTGGAGCTGGGCGCAGACGTCTACGCCACGCTGGGCTATGTGCGCGAACAACGCCGCTACCGCGCTGGCGCGCGTGAGTGGAGGGAAGACGAGCACTATGCCGGCGTGGCCCTGCGTGCGCGCTGGTAAGCCTTGCGGGCTTGATCTGCTGGCCAATGGCGGCCGGGAACCTGCGGGGGGTGTCTGACGGCGCGCCGGTTCGGCGCGCACCTCCCAAGCCCCTTGGACTTGGTGAGCCGACCGGGGCTCGAACCCGGGACCTACTGATTAAAAGTCAGTTGCTCTACCAGCTGAGCTATCGGCTCTGACCCTCTCGGGAGAGGCGCGGAAACTATAGTCGGCCCCTGCGCGGGTCAAGCGCCGCGGCGCCACAGGCGCAGCAGGCCTCCCGACGCCATTCTCTCGCCCGATTCAACGCGGTACACTGAGCCCATGATTACACGCGCGCTCTCCCTGTGTCTGGCTGTCCCCGTTCTTCTGGCGGCGGCCGGTTGCGCGGGCGGCGCCGGGAACGGCATGGACGCCATGGTCACCGATACGCGCGAGGCCGGGGCTGACGCCATCGGCCTGCCGCGCGAGCGGCCGGGGCGGATCCGGGTGGATGATGGCGACGACACCGTGCCAACCCCCTATGGCGGCGCGGGGGCACGCCGGACGTGCTCCAACACCGCGCGCGACATCGCCCGCCTGACTGTCGTTCTGGGACCGGACCGCGAAGCGCCGCCGCCCGAAACCGGCGAGGAGACCGGCGAAGACGACCCCACCATGATGGAGCGTGGCCGGGATCTGGCCGCCGATGCGCCCGATCTCGCCCGCGACCAGTACCGCTCGCTCATCGTCGGGCTGAACCCGATCCGGCCGGTGGTGCGCTTTGTCGGCGGCGCCGCTGAAATCGAACGTGCGGCCCGCACCGAGCACGAGCTGGCCCTCAAACGCCGCGCTTTCCTGCGCGGCCTGCACGCGGGCTTCGGCTGCCAGCCGCGCTATCTGCAGCGCGCCTTCGAGGCCTATGGGCTGATCGAGGCGGAGTGAGCCCTGTACGCCACCGCGCGCAGCGCCGGGCTTGCATCGAAGGCGGCGCGCCATAGGCTCGGCTCTCCCTGCCCGCCCGGAGCGTCCATGAGCCATTTCACCCATCTTGAGTGTTCCATGACCGGCGCGCGCCTGGCCGCCGACCGGGCCCATAATCTCTCGCCCGAGGGCTGGCCGCTGCTGGCGCGCTATGATCTGGCGGCGCTGAAGCGCACCGCCGACCGCGACGCCATCGCCGCGCGCGCCGCTCATACCCATCCGGGTTTCTGGAAATGGCGCGAGCTTCTGCCCGTGGCCGATGACGCCCATGTCACCAGCCTGGGCGAGGTGGACACGCCCCTGATCGAAACGCCTGCCAGCGCCCGGGCGATCGGGCTCAAAGGCCCGCTTCTGATCAAGGATGAGGGCCGCCTGCCCACGGGCAGTTTCAAGGCGCGCGGGCTGGCGCTGGCGGTGTCCATGGCGCGACAGTTCGGGATCAGGGCCATGGCCATGCCCACCAATGGCAATGCCGGCGCGGCGTTGTCGGCCTATGGCGCGCGGGCGGGGATGGAGACCTGGTCCTTCTGCCCGGCCGACACGCCCGAAGTGAACCTGCGCGAGATCGCCGCCCAGGGCGGGCATGTCTACCGCGTCAACGGCCTGATCCATCAGTGCGGGGCGCTGGTGGGCGCCCTCAAAGAGGAGATGGGCTGGTTTGACGTCTCCACGCTGAAAGAGCCCTACCGGATCGAGGGCAAGAAGACGATGGGGATCGAGCTCGCGTGGCAGCTGGGCTGGACCCTGCCTGACGCGATCTTCTACCCCACCGGCGGCGGCACCGGCCTGATCGGTATGTGGAAGGCGTTCGACGAAATGGAGGCGCTGGGCTGGATCGGGCCGGAGCGCCCGAAAATGTTCGCCGTCCAGGCCGATGGCTGCGCGCCCATCGTCAAGGCCTTCGTGGCGGGCGAGGAGCATGCGCCCGAATGGCTGGATGCTTCCACCAGTGCCGCCGGTATCCGCGTGCCCAAGGCGATTGGCGATTTCCTGATCCTGCGGGCCGTGCGCGCCAGCGGCGCGGCGGCGCTGGCGGTGAGCGAGGCCGAGATTGAAGCGGCGCGCGCTTTGTGCGGGCGCGCGGACGGGCTGCTGCTCTGCCCGGAAGGCGCGGCGACGCTCGCCGCCGCACGCAATGCCCGCGCCGCCGGGCTGATCGAAGCGGATGCGCGCTGCGTCCTGTTCAATTGCGGCTCGGGCCTGAAATACGCCCTGCCCGACCGCGCGCGTGATCTGGACCGGACGAAGCCGGTGACGCGGGCGATGCTGGAGGGTTAGTCCGCCAGCGCCTGCGCCGCCGCCGCAAACGCCCGCCCGCGTGCGCCGAACACGGTGAACTGGCGCCCGCGCGGCGCAGCCGGAGAGAGCAGAACGACCCCGGCGGTCAGGGACGCGGCGGCGCGCGCCACGGCCCTATCGAAATCGGTCTCATAGGCGCACACGGACGCATGGCGCCCGCCCGCCAGCGCCGCGACGATGCGCGGGCCGTTTTCGGGGATGGTGATGATGGCGCGGATGCGGTCATGGCGCTCCAGCGCGGCGGCCAGCGCCTCATAATCCTGCTCACGCTCCTCCCCGCCCAGGATCAGCGCCACATCCTCTCCGGGAAAGGCGTCCAGCGCCAGAACCAGCGCTTCGGGCGTGGTGGCGAGCGAGTCATCGACGAACCGCACCTCGCCCTTCACCGCCACGGTCTGCAGCCGGTGGGGCAGGCCATGGAAGTCTGACAGGCTGTCGAACGCCGCGCGCGCATCCAGCCCCATATCCGCGATCACGCTGAGACCCGCGCAGGCATTGAGCGCATTGTGTGGCCCCGGCACGCTGGGGATGGCGCCCCAGACCTCGCCAGCGCGATGCACCACGCCGCCGGGCGCATGGAAGGTGTCGGGCGTGTTGTACCAGAGCGTATTGGGCCGGTGGGCGAACAGGCTGGCCAGGCGGTCATCGCCCGCGTTCAGCACGGCGCGTGTGTTGGGATCCAGGCTGACCAGGCGCGCCTTGTCGCGCTGATACGCCTCCAGCGAGCGGTGCCAGGGGATGTGCTCGCGCATCAGATTGACCATCACGCCATAGTCCGGCCCGTGAAGCAGATCCGCGCACTGATAGCTGGAGAGCTCCGCCACCACCGTGCTCGCGCCCGGCGGCGTTTCGATCACCGGCTCGCCGATATTGCCCGCCAGCACCGCGTCCTCGCCCAGCGCGCGCAGCATATGGTGCAGGAGCGCCGAGCTGGTGGATTTGCCCTTGGTGCCGGTAATCCCGATCACGCGCTGGCTGGCCGGTTTGCGCTCGAACCAGAGATTGGTCTGGCTGGTCAGGCGCGCGCCTGCGCGCAGCGCCGCTGACAGGCGCGGATCATACAGCGAGACGCCGGGGCTTTTGACGATCAGCACGCGGCCGCCCGCTTGCACGGCGGCCTCCAGCGCGTCCTCGTCAAGATAGGCGACGCCGGCGGGCAGATCCTCGGGCCGCGTGCGGTCGATCACCCCCAGCCTCACGCCCGCCGCCTCAGCGAGGGCCAGCGCCAGCACGGCGCGGCCTTCCTTGCCATAGCCCCAGATCAGGAGCCTGTCGTAATCGGCAAACCGCCCGGCCCGCATGCGCGCAAATCCTGTTTCAACCCGCATCAAGGCAAGCGTGTTTCGCCCGCACGCGCAAGCGGGCTGCGCCGGTCAGCCAGCGTCGCCGGATTCGGGTGCAGGCTCGGGCTGGGGCTCAGGCTCAGGCTCAGACTGGGGCTCCGGCGCAGGCGCCATGGCGGCGCCCTGGCCCAGACTGCTTTCCAGCGCCGCGAAGAAAGTGCGCAGGCGCGCCGCGTTGGCGCCGAGATCGGACATGCCCACACGCGACACCGAACGCGCATCCACACGCGATCCGCCATCGTCCAGCGGCGTGACGCGCACCACCACATCGTCGATGAAGCCGAACCAGAAGGTCACGTCCTGGGCTTCAAACATCATCGCGCCCTCCGACGCGGTGGAGATGCGCCAGCCCAGATCACGCGCCGCAGAGTGGGCCGCCCGGTAGGCCAGCGCCGGCTCGGCCGGGGTGATCAGGGGCGCAATGTCGGGATAGGCCTCGGCCTGGACCTGCGGCAGCGGGCGCTGCGAGCGCGGGTCGGTCTTGGAATGATAGTCCACTGAATTGGCGTTGGCGCCGCGGCGCTCGATCAACGCGCCAGTGAACTGGGGCGGGGTCTCGAAATCGGTCGTGATGTCATGGATGGGCGGGATCGCCGCGCGGTCACCGGATGCGCTGGACACCAGCGCCAGAGGCGCAGCGCCGACGATCAACGCCAAAACGCCCGCAACATACCCCCCGGCGCCCGGCGCATTGGCGCGCCCGAATATGAGGCGGAAGCCGACGGCCACGATCAGCGCCAGCAGGCCCAGCACGGCGGTCACCGGCAGGATGAACCCGCCGCCGATGGCGCCGGGCAGACCCAGCCAGTTCAGCGCGTTGAAGCCCGCCAGCCCCAACACATGCCGGAAGCCGTCAATGGGCGCCCAGAAGCCGAACTTGCCGCCGAACGCCGCAACAACGAACCAGAGCGGCGTTGCGATCGCGGCGAACGCGGCCAGGCCCACAATCAGATGCCGAATGGTGCGCAGGATAGTCATCATGGCGGTCGCCCCCTTTATCCAGCGTGTGCAGTATACGCCCTGGCGGCGCGCTCATACAGATATTCACGGATACAGCCGCGTCACACGCCAGGGCGTGTCCTCCAGGTCACGCTCGAACACCATGCGGTCATGCAGGCGGAAGGCGCGGTCGCGCCAGAATTCGATGCGCACCGGAACCACGCGGTAGCCGGTCCAGAACTCCGGCCGGGGAATGTCACCGATATGGAATTTGGCCGCATGGGAAGCGACGGCTTTCTCAAGTGCAAAGCGGCTTTCCAGCGGGCGGGACTGCTGGCTCGCCCAGGCGCCGATACGGCTGTCGCGCGCCCGGCTGGCGAAATAGGCGTCGGCCTCGGCGTCGCTGACCCGCTCCACCGCGCCGCGCACCCGCACCTGACGGCGCAGGGATTTCCAGTGGAAGCACAGCGCCGCCTTGCTGTTGGCCTCCAGCTGCAAGCCCTTGGCGCTTTGGGTATTGGTGTAGAAGGTGAAGCCGCGCGCATCCACATCCTTCAAAAGCACCATGCGCACATCGGGCAGGCCGTCGGCGTCCGCCGTGCCCAGCGCCATGGCGTTGGGATCATTGGGCTCGCGCTTGCGCGCCTGTTCCAGCCACTCGCCAAACAACGCCACCGGATCCTCGCGCGTGAAAATGTCCTCCGGGGCCGCCTCGGCCTCGCGGGCGTAGTCGGCGTCGCTCGGACTGGGCGGGATGGCGTCGCGGCCGCTCATGGGCGCTCCTGGGCTGTTGCGTCACGCTGACTTAGCGCGTCGGGATTTGCGGTCAACCGTTTGACAACCAGTCGGGCGCTAGCGTGCGCCGATGAACGTGACGCGCCAGGCCGTTGAGGCCGCCTATCATATCCTGGATCTGCCGCCCGGCGCCGACTTCCAAGAGGTCCGCACCCGTTTTCGTGCGCGTGTAAAGAGCGTCCATCCTGACATCGCGGCGCCGACGCCCGAAACGCTGGCTGATCTGCAGCGCCTGCTCAGCGCCTATGACACGCTGCGCGGCGCGGCCCCGCGCCGCCATGAGCTGATCGTCTCGCCCGAGATCGCCCGCCGGGGCGGCGTGCGCACGGTGCGCATCGAGCAGCAAGACGTGCTGGTGCGCCTGCCCGCCGGCGCGCAGAGCGGCCTGGTGCTGACCCCGGTCGGCGATCCGCGCTGGCGCATCCATGTCCAGGTCGATGAGACCGTTCCGTCAGACGCGGCGGACGCCGGCGCCGACGCGCGCAGCGAAGCTCAGGAGCTGGCCGAGGACGCCGCCGGCGTCCTGCGCGCCTTCTGCGACCGCTATGTCAGGGCCTCGCCCTCGGCCCGCCTGGCCCGCTGGGCGCGCACCGGGGCGGCGTGACGCCTGACCAAGGCGCGCTTATGGTGAGCCGCTGCGCCTTCCTCAATCTGAGTCACGCCCCATGTCCCACAACACGTTCGGCCACCTTTTCCGCATCACCACCTGGGGCGAAAGCCACGGGCCGGCTTTGGGCTGCGTGGTGGACGGATGTCCGGCGGGGATCGCGCTGACCGAGGCGGACATCCAGCCCTGGCTGGACCAGCGCCGCCCCGGCCAGTCGCGCCATGTCACCCAGCGGCGCGAACCCGATCAGGTGCGCATATTGTCGGGCGTGTTCCAAGACGAGCGCATGGCGCAGCAGCTGACCACCGGTGCGCCCATCGCGCTTCAGATCGATAATGTGGATCAGCGCTCCAAGGATTATTCCGATATTCGCGACGCCTGGCGGCCGGGCCATGCCGACTACACCTATGACGCCAAGTACGGCGTGCGCGATTATCGCGGCGGGGGGCGGTCCTCGGCGCGCGAAACGGCGGCGCGGGTGGCGGGCGGCGCAGTGGCCCGCAAGGTGCTGGGCGACGGCGTGACCTTACGCGGCGCGCTGGTGCAGATCGGCCCGCGCGCCATTGACCGGTCCCGCTGGGACTGGGACGAGGTCGCGCGCAATGACTTCTTCTGCCCCGACGCGGACACCGCCGCCCTTTGGGCTGGCGACATGGACGCAATCCGCCGCGCCGGCAGTTCGGTTGGCGCGCTGGTGGAGGTGGTCGTCAGCGGCGTCCCGGCAGGCTGGGGCGCGCCGGTCTATGGCAAGCTCGATCAGGATATGGCCAGCGCCATGATGTCGATCAACGCCGCCAAGGGCGTGGAGATCGGCGCCGGCATGGCGGCGGCGGGCCTGCGCGGTGAGGACGCCGCCGATGAAATGCGCCTCGGCCCCGGCGGCCAGCCTGTCTTCACCTCGAATTTCAACGGCGGCGTGCTGGGCGGCATCTCCACGGGTCAGGATCTGGTGATCCGCGTGGCGATCAAGCCGACCAGCTCGATCCGGATCGAGCGGCGCACGCTGACGAGGGACCTCGAAGAGACCACCATCGCCACGCAAGGGCGCCATGACCCGTGCGTGGGCATTCGCGCTGTGCCGGTGGCCGAGGCTATGGCCGCCCTGGTGCTGGCCGATCACAAGCTGCGCGCGCAGGCCTACCGGGCCTGACCGGGGCCCCACACGCCGGGCGCATGAGTGCAACTGGCCTGCATCCAGCGCAAATTGATCCCGATCCGCTCCGCCCCCGCCTCGCCCCAGGCGTAGGATACGGCGCGGTCATCGCCCGCCTCATGGACATAGAGCGTCAGCGAGCCGCGCCGCGCGCCATCCGGCCAGTCCACATCGCGCAGGCGGAGCTCCACCCGGCGCGGCGGCGTCTCGTCGGTCTCGATCACAGCGCGCCCGCCCTGATCATGGATGAAGACATCGCGGCGGAAATCCCATTGCGAAGGCGGAACGCCCTCCCCGCTCTCTCCATGGCTCACCCCGCGCAGCACCGCGGTCCAGCACAAAAAGGGGCGCGCCCGGCGCAGCTGATGGGCGATGCCGGCGCGATTGCCATAGACAAAGGTCCCGTCCTCGGTTTCGGCCCGGTCGCGGATCCAGATGGCGCCGGGCGTCAGCACCAGATCATCCTCGATGATCAGCGTCTGGCCGCTGCGCTGGCTGACCACCCGGCATTCGCCGCGGCGGGTTTGGCCCACGAACTGGTTCTCCTGACGGCGCCAATAGACGGCGCATTGCGGAAAGGCCGTCGCATCCGCCGGCGTCAGTCCCGCTAGCAAATCCGCATCCAGATGCGCGCCGGCGAGGCGTTCCGCCGCACGCGGCGCATGGATGTCCAGGCGGATTTCACCGGTCTCCGGCGCGGGCGTGAACACATAGATGCGCTGGCGGTAGATAACGCCTGCGTCCGCGCCTGAATATTGCTCGACATAGAAGACGTGCTCACCGAACGCGGGAAGGTCCACGCGCCGGAACACCGAATGGATGCGCTCATGGCGGGCGTCCTCGGGCACGCCCAGCGCGTCTGCGAAGAACACCTGGCGGTCATTGTCGAAACGCCCTTCGAACCAGCTCAGGAAGTCCGCCAGATCGCGCGCCATGACTGGATCGGATGTGGACTGCGCCGCGCCGGGCGCAGCGAACCCGGCGCATAGCGCCAGCGCGGTCACCAGGCTTGCGGCGGAGGCCCGCACGCTCTCACAGATGGTCTTCACCTTCATGGTATGCTTCTCCACATGCGAACGGCCGGGCCTGTGTGGCCCGGCCGTTCTGTTCCCCAAGCCCCTCAGGACTGTCCGTGAAGGACGGTCCTAGAAGCGGTAGCGGGCTTCCACGCCATAGGCGGCGCCGCGGCGCAGCGTGCCGAAGAAGGCGCGCGGCGCACCGCGGGCGGCGTCGGCCGGCGCGGTGTTGGGCGAGAAGCCGGCGCTGAGATAGGGGGTCTGCAGCCAGCGGGTCGCCATCACGATGGAGTCTTCGTCCAGCATGTTGCGGCCATAGGCCATGATCGTCCAGGTATCGCTCTCGATCCCGATCTGGGCGCCGAGGATCGAGGCTGACCCCGTTTCGGCCAGATTGTGAACCTGCACGTATTTCGACGACTCATAAGTGTAGTCGCCGCGTGCGAACCATTCCAGGCGGCCGTTCTGGCCGAAGGGCGCGCGCAGTTCGCCATTCACCGACAACTGGTGTTCGGAGGTCAGCGGAATGCGGTTGCCCGCGATGGAGCAATTGCCGGTCTGGCCGAAGAACTGCGTCCCCGTGCCCGGCGCCGTCGCATTGCCCGCGATCACGCCGCCGCCCGAGGTCAGCTCCCACTGCGCATCGTCGCACCCTTCGGTGAACTCCGGCTGGGTCCAGGCATAGGTCGCGCCCACAGACAGCATGTCGGTGAGCTGCTGGCGGTATTCCAACTCAAGGCCGAGGATCTCCGCCGCGCCCTGGTTGGTGGCCACCGAGTTGATTGCGCCGGCCGGGTTCGACACCGCCGTGGTCAGCTGCACGTCGGTCGCCTCGATGAAGTAGGCCGATGCGGCAAAGTATCCGGCCCCGCCGAACAGAGATTGCTTCACGCCGACTTCAAAATTCTCCGACGTTTCCTGATCATAGATCGGGTTGCCGGTGGTCTCGCCGATCTGGCCGTTCTGGCCGCCCGGCTTCACACCGCGCGCATAGATGGCGAACAGGGTGGTTTCGGGATTGACCGACCAGTTCAGCGTCAGGCGCGGGGTGAAGTTGGAGAAGGTGTCGGACCGGTTGAACGGGGTCGCCGTGCTGATCCCGTCCAGCGTGGTCTTTTCTTCCTCGGCGTGCCGGCCTTCAAACGTGACCGTCAGATTGTCGGTGACGTCGTATTCGATCAGGCCGAAGAACGCCGTGTTGGTGGTGGTCAGCTGGTTGGACGCATTGCCCGACGGATTGGAGAAGGTGATCGAGAACCCGTCATTGACCTGGTCATAGTAATACGCGCCGACCATCCAGCGCAGACGCTCGTTCACCGGCGACGCCAGGCGCGCCTCGAACGAATAGTCTTCGACCAGATTGCGGGTGGTGTTGGCGAAGAACGCGCCCGTGTCAGCCATGCCCACCGGCTGAAGGACAAAGTTGATGGAGCTGTGGTCGGAGTCCGAACCGAAGCGGCGTTCCTCATCACGATAGGCGCCGGACACGGTCAGGACATAGCCCGAGCCGCCCATGTCCCAGTTCATGATGCCGGACATCAGAATGGTATTGTTGCTGATGCCGTCAAAGGCCGTGCCGTCCGCCGTCGAGTAGAGCTGGAACGGCAGGAAGGGATTGAGCGCGTTGGCCGGCACGCCCGGCACGATGGCCGGCTGGCCCGGAAGGGCGGGACCGGTGTTCAGCGCGACCTGGCCGGGCTGGATCACGCCGCAGAAATACTGGTTGTTGTTCGTGCTTCCCGAGCGGGACCAGTAATTCAGCGAGCGGTAACCCGGCGAGCAGTTATTGCTGGCGGCCGGCTGCAGGAAGAGCGGCAGCGTGCCGTCGCGCGATTCCGAGTACTGGGCGCGCAGGCGGAAGTCGAAATGGTCGGTCGGATTGAGGTCCACCACGGCGGAGAACGATGTCGTGGACTGGGAGCCTACTGTGTCGCCGGTGACCTGATTGGTCCACTCGCCGTCGTAATTGTAGTCGCGCATCGACAGGCGGAATCCGGCGCGGTCGCCCATGGGGCCGGAGATGCCGGCCGACACCTCGTGCTCGCCGTAAGTGCCGCCGCGAGCGCGCAGCTGGCCCTCAAACTCGTCCGTGGCGCCGCGCGTGATGAAGTTGATCGCGCCCGCATAGGTGTTGCGTCCGTATAGCGCGCTTTGCGGACCGCGGATCACCTCGACCCGGGCCAGATCATTGGTGTCAAGATTCTGGATCGAGCCGGGATAATAGACGCCGTCGATGAAGTAGGCGGTGCCTGATTCCACGCCGAACTGGACGCCGGCGAGCACGTTGGCCTGGCCGCGGATCACCGGGCGCTCCGACGTGCGCCCGAAGGCGGCCGAGAAGGACAGGCCGGGCGTGAAGCGCGCCACATCGTCCACCGACTGCAGGCCGAGATCGAGAATATCCTCCTGGCCGAACGCGGTGACCGCGACCGGTGCATCCAGAATGGTTTCCTCACGCAGACGCGCCGTCACGGTGATGACGTCGCGCGCTTGCGGCTGGGCGCCCTCTTCCTGGGCTGAGGCGGCGGGTATGGCCGCCAGGCTGGTCGCGGCGATCGCGGCGGCCGTAGTCAACAGGATGTGCTTTTTCACGCTCTAGTCTCCCCTTGCGCGGCTTTTTCAGCCTTGTGAGTCGTGGTCCTGGCCAGCGCGACTCGGGCGCGGACGCAGGTCTGTTTCAATTGATATACCATTTCATTCTGTCAGACCGCTGTCATGTTGCGCTTGTCCGAACAAATGCGGGCCAGTGTTGCATTTCAGTGACAAACCCGGCCGCGCTTAAGGCGGCCGGGTCGAGGCGGGATCAGTTGCGCTCCGGCGCTGTAACCACACCCGCGGCGATGTCGCGATAGTAAGTCCAGCTTGTCACATTGGGCCGGTCGTCATCGAGCGCAGGCGGCTCGGTATATTCAGGATAGTGGCGGGCGATTTCGTCCCGGAAGAATTCCGGCAGCTCGTCCCAGCTGTCCAGCTTGGTGCCGGCGGTGTGGAAATAGATCAGCCCGTCGCGTCCGCGCATTTCCATCCAGGGCAGCCAGTCGGACATGCGCACCCAGCCCACCTCCACATCGGCGGTGGTCGTTTCCGGGTCGGTGATGTCATCGACGCGGCCGAAGAAATTGAACATCTCGGTGGCGTGATAGGTCCCGCCAATCTCGGCCTGGAACTCGCTGGCGAGCGGGTTGGAATAGAAGAGCGGCACGGTGGTGGTCTGCCAGAAATCATTGCCCATGGACGATCCGCGCCACTGGGCCGGGCCATTGGGTCCGTTAGGGAAGCTGCCGCGCGAATTGACCGGATCATTGGCCACGTGCAGCACGTCCACCGTCTCTCCGGTCCAGGGATTGTCCCAGGTGGACAGGATCTCGTTCGTGTCCGGATCGAGATAGAGCAGAAGCTCGCGCGACACGAGCCGGTAGCCGGCGCCGTGCTCGGGATGCTCCACCGTCACGCAGGCGCGCACATTCATGCCCTCAACGCGGAACAGGCGGCGGTCCGGCTCACCGGCCCGGCGCGAGAACGCGTAGCCGTGCCAGTAGAACGTGATCGGCTCGCCATCCACCGTGGAGCAGCCGATCTTGCGGTTCATGGTGATGACGTCGTCGGGATTGTCGAAGCTGAGGCGCTCCTGGGCGCAGGCCGCAGCCGCCGTGACGGCGCTCAGGCCCAGCGCAGCAATCAGGGTTCTCATGATATGTCTCCTCCGCACGGAGCCGGTGAGGTCCGGCCCTCGAAATGGTATATCATTTCGAAACGGGCGGAGGATCAAGTGAAAACCTCGCCTGATCGCTGAGCGTCACCGGAAATCCCGGCTGGCGGGGATGATGCTCTCCGCTTCAGATGCGGCGAATTTGCGCTTGGGGCGCTCGCGGGCATCAGCGCCGGGACGGGCCACCTCGTCGGCGCGGGCCAGTGCGCTCTGGAATCCGCCCGCCTCATCGCCTTGCGTCAGCGCGTCCAGCGCCTCGCTCCAGTCGCGCGCCTGGGCGGCGACCAGATGGATCACATCGCCCTCGCGCTGCAGCACGCCGGTCACGCCCAGGAGCTTCGCCCCGATCACCGCCCGGCGGAAACGCGCAAACACGTACGGCCAGATGATCACATTGGCCGTCCCGGTCTCGTCCTCAAGCGTGGCGAAGATCACCCCCTTGGCCGAGCCGGGGCGCTGACGCACCAGCACCAGACCGGCCACCCCGGTGCGCGCGCCGGGACGCAGGCGCGAGAGTTCGGCGCAGGGCTGATAGCCCAGCCGGTGAAAATGCCCGCGCAGGAAGGCCATGGGATGGCCTTTGAGCGACAAGGACAGGCTCGCATAATCCTGCACCACGTCTTCAGATGCTTTGAGCATCGGCAGGGCGGCGCCGGAATAGTCGGCCACCGCCCCCTCGCCCCCCGCAGCCGCGAAGAGCGGCAGGTCGGGACCGGCCACCGCCCGCGCGCGCCAGCCCGCCGCCCGGCGTGTCTCGCCCAGCGAGGCGAAGGCGTCAGCGCGCGCCAGCACATCCAGCACCCCGCGCCCCAGCCCGGCGCGCCGGGCGGCGTCCTCGATGCTGACAAATACGCCACGTTCCCGCGCCGCGATCAGGCGCGCGGCTGCGCTTTCGGCCAGGCCCTTGATCTGGCGCAGACCCAGGCGCACCGCCCGCCGGGCGCCGCCCTCAGGGGTCGCGCGCGGCCCCTCCCCCGATGCCAGCGTCTCCAGCGTGCTGTCCCAGTGCGAGGCGTTCACGTCGGGCGCGCGCACCATCACCCCATGCTGGCGCGCATCGCGCACCAGCTGGGCCGGGGCGTAGAAGCCCAGCGGCTGGGCGTTCAGCATGGCGGCCAGGAACACGTCCGGGTAATGGCGCTTGAGCCAGCACGAGACATAGACGATCAGCGCAAAGCTCGCCGCATGGCTTTCGGGAAAGCCATACTCGCCAAAGCCCTCCAGCTGGCGGAAACAGCGCTCGGCGAAGTCCGGCTCATAGCCGTTGGCGATCATGCCCGCGACCAGCTTCTCGCCCATCTCCTGAATCGTTCCGGCCCGGCGGAACGCGGCCATGGAGCGGCGCAGCCGGTCGGCTTCCGACGGCGTGAACCCCGCCGCCACAATGGCGATCTTCATCGCCTGCTCCTGGAACAGGGGCACGCCCAGCGTCTTGCCCAGCACCGCGCGCAGCGCCTCGGAGGGGTAGTTCACCGCCTCGCGCCCCTCGCGCCGGCGCAGATAGGGATGGACCATATCGCCCTGGATCGGACCGGGGCGCACGATGGCCACCTCGATCACCAGATCATAGAAACAGCGCGGCTTCAGGCGCGGCAGCATGCTCATCTGCGCCCGGCTTTCGATCTGGAAAACCCCCACCGTGTCGGCCTTGCAGATCATGTCGTAGACCACCGGGTCCTCGGCCGGGATGTCCTGCACCTGCATGGGCCGGCCATAGGCGTCTGCGATCATGGCCAGCGCGCGCGACACACAGCTCAGCATGCCCAGCCCCAGCACATCCACCTTCATCAGGCCCAGCGCGTCGATATCCTCCTTGTCCCATTCGATCGCCGTGCGCTCGGGCATGGCGGCCTTGCGCACCGGAACCATCTCGTCCAGCCGGTCCAGCGTCATCACGAACCCGCCGGGATGCTGGGACAGGTGACGGGGAAAGCCCTGCAGGGCGCGGGCCGCCGCCAGCGTGCGGCGCAGGGCCGGCGCATCGGGGTCCAGGCCCAGCTCATCGCGGATCGTCTGCGGCGACACCGGATCGCGCCAGCCCCACACCGCCTTGGACAGAGCCGTGATCACATCGCCCGACAGGCCGAACACCTTGCCCGCCTCACGCAGCGCGCCGCGCGGGCGGTAGCAATGGACCACCGCCGTCATGGCCGCGCGCCGGCGGCCATATTTCTCATAGACGTACTGGATCACCTCCTCGCGGCGCTCATGCTCGAAATCCACATCGATATCGGGCGGCTCGCCCCGCTCGGCCGAGATGAAACGCTCGAACAGAAGATCAATCCGCGCCGGATCCACCTCGGTCACGCCGATGGCGTAGCACACAGCCGAATTGGCCGCCGAGCCGCGCCCCTGACACAGAATGCCCCTCGAGCGGGCGAACCGCACCAGATCCTCCACGGTGAGGAAATAGCTGGCGTAATCGAGCGATGCGATCAGCTCCAGCTCATGCTCGAGCGCCTTCTGCACCGCCTCTGGAATCCCGCCGGGCCAGCGCCGCGCCGCGCCCTCGCGTGTCAGCCGGCGCAGCGTCTCCATGGGCGTCTCGCCCGCCCCGATCGTCTCGTCAGGATAGGCGTAGACCAGCTGGTCGAGGGAGAAGGTCACCGTGCGCGCCAGCTGCGCCGTGCGCGTCACAGCCTCGGGATAATCGGCGAACAGGCGCGCCATCTCGGCGGCGTCTTTGAGATGGCGTTCGGCATTGGCTTCCAGGCGCCGGCCCGCCGCATCGATGCGCACATGCTCGCGAATGCAGGTGAGCACGTCCTGCAGCGCCCGGCGTTCGGGCGCGTGGTAGAGCGCATCGCTGCTGGCGAGGGTCTGTACGCCCCAGGCCCGGGCCAGCGCCGCGAGACCATGCAGGCGCGCCCCGTCGCGGCCATCAAAGCGGCGCACCAGCGCCAGATGCACCGGCGAGACCGCGCGCGCCAGAACGGTTTCCGCCTGGGCGCGCCAGTCCTCATCCGCCTCGGGCGGGGGCATGAGGATCAGGATCTGCTCATCGCCCAGCGCCTGCGCCATGGCGGGCAGATCAATGTGCGGCGCGCCGGGTTCGCCGGTCTCATGGGCGTCCGACAAAGCCCGGCACAGCCGGCCATAGGCGGCGCGGGTGCGCGGAATGCACGCCAGCTCCACCCCTGTTTCAGCCACCAGACGCGCGCCGGTGAGCACGCGCACGCCCTGCTCGCGCCCGGCCAGAAAGGCGCGCACGGCGCCCGCCAGCGTGTTGCGGTCGGCCACCGCCACCGCCTCCAGCCCCAGCGCGGCCGCGGCTTCCACCATTTCGTGGGGATGGCTCGCCCCGCGCAGGAAGGAGAAATGGCTGGCCGCGCACAGCTCGGCGAAGCGGGGCCCCATTACCCCGCCCCATGGACGAACCAGCCCGGCTGGCGCGTCTCGCGGCCATACAGGCCCTCGCGGTACAGCCAGAACCGGCGCCCCTCCCCGGTCTCGACGCGGAAATAATCGCGCGTGCGCGCCGCCACGCCGGGGGTGAGCCGCCACCATTCGGGCGCAATGCGCTCGGGCCCTTCAGCGCGCGCCACCGTATGGGCGACCCGGCGCCAGGTGAAGCGGCGCGGCGGCCCGTCGGGGATTTCCGCCACCGCCTCGGCGCGCTCGGGCGGATCCAGGATCAGCAGCGGGCGGCGCTCGGGGCGGCGCGGCCAGCTCGCGGGCGCCGCCGCGCCGGACCGCCATTGACCGGCGCGCTCGGGCGCATGGCTGTCGACGACTTGCGCACACGCCGCCGCCCCGGCGCCCAGCCGGGCGTCCAGCCGGTCCACCAGCCGCGCCGCCGCCACACGCTCCGCGCCCGCATCGGGATCGAAGCTGGTCTGGCCGGCGTCCAGCGGACGGGTCAGCAGGGCGGCGGCCTCCACCAGATCCACGCCGAACCCGGCGTCGAGGCCGGCGCGCTCCAGCCGGTGACGCATCAGGCGGATCAGATGGGCGCTGTCGCGCACCGGCGCGGCGGCGGCCAGCATCATCTCCCCCACCCCGCCATCGGCCCGGTACAGGGTCAGGCGCACGCGCCGGGCGCCCAGACCCTCGCGCTCCAGCAGGACGCACAGGCGCGTCAGGGCATGGGCGAACGCCTCGCCCACGCTGTCGAGCGTGATCAGCGGCTCGGTAAAGCGCACCCGCGCGCGCAGGGACGGCGCGGGGCGCAGCGGCGAGAGCGTCTCGCGCACCCCGCCCAGCGCCTGATCGAGCCGCCGCGCCAGATCCGGTCCGAAGCGCCGCACCAGCGCCCGGCGCGGCAGACCCATCAGGGCGCCCGCCGTGCTCAGCCCGAACCGGCGCAGCGCCGCGCATGTCTCCGGCGTCAGGCGCAGCGCCTCCACCGGCAGGGGCGCCAGGGCGGTATGGGCGTCGTCGGCCGCACACCAGCCGCGCCGCCCCGTCTCGCCATGGCGCGCCAAAGCCCAGGCCAGGCCCAGCGTCGGCGCGGCGGCGGCGCGGGCGGTGAAGCCCAGCGCGCGCACATCGCGAATAAGCCCGTCCAGCAGCCGGTCCTCCCCGCCGAACACGCGCGCGCAGCCGGTAACGTCCATCAGCACGCCCGACAGAGGCGCCGCCGCGCCCGGATCGGGCGCCGTCCAGGGCGAGACCCGCCCGCACCAGCGCGCCAGGTCACTCAGCGCCGCCCGGTCGCCGTCAGGATCGGCGGCGCTGACGCGCAGCTCAGGCGCCAGCGCGCGCGCATCCGCCACGCGCATGGACATCGCCAGCCCGGCGCGCGCCGCCGCCGGACACACGGCATAGAGACGCTCGCCGCCCGCGCCCGGCGCGATGAGGGCGAAGGGCCGGTTATTATCCGGCGGCCCGGCGCGGCGGGCGCGCTCCACCGGCCAGTCCGGCAGGCTCAGGGCTGCATAGCGCATGATCGCTCCATTCCAGATCAAACCGGCCCGGCGGGCCGCCGCGCTGACGTTCCAGCACCGCGCGCACGCGCAGGGCGCCGAGCCCCGCCAGCCCCCCTGCACCGCGCCACGGCGCAGCCGGGCCCGGCGCAGCCGCGATGCGCCAGCGCGTCAGCCCCGCGCTCGTCCCCGATGCATCGTGAGAGGCCAGCGCCAGCACGCAGCTGCCCGCCGCCGCCGCGCGCGCCTGCAACCGGCGCGAGGCGGTAAGGTCATAGGCGCGCTGGGCGCCCGCCTCGCCGAAGACCAGCGCGCCGGCATTGAGCGCCTCCTCCATCGCCCACAGCGCGTCCGCCCCGGCGCGTGCGCGCACCAGCAAAAGCCGCGCAGGGTCCAGCCCGCACGCCGCCAGCCCGTCCGGGCACGGCGCCCCGAAATCAAGGCGCGGATCGCCCGCCCCGCGCACCCAGACCACCAGCCGGTCATCGGGCAGGCCGGCCAGCCAGCGCACGGCGAAGGCATAGGCCGCCGGCGCGTCGAAATAGCTGTCAGGGCGGATGTCATGCAGGCCTGCACGCGCCCGGAACGCCGCCAGAGCATCATCCTCGCCGGAAGGCACAGCCGCGCGCGGCGACAGGCGCGCCCGCGCCGCCACGCTGCGCCCGCCCGCCGTCTCCAGCGCCGCGATGCGCGCGCGCAGCGCCGTCAGACGCTCGGGCCGCGCGACGCAATCCATCTGTGCGGCGCCCGCCTGCGGCGCGCCGTCGTGACAATCCCTGCTCATGTCCTGCACTCTGCCGCCAGGCCCGGCCAGCCGCCGGGCGTCTGTCATGTTCTATTTTTGTTCTTCAGCGGGACGGAGTCAAGAACGCCCCCTCAGCGGCGGGGGGGCGGCGCCAGATCGGTGATCGAAATGATGCGCCCGCGCGCGTCGTGGTTATAGGCGAAGCTGACCGCAATCACCCCGCCGCCCGACACCTGCATGGCGCTCATCAGCTGGCGGAAGCTAAATCTGAACCACGAAAATAATATGATCTGGATCCATAAGCCGATTTATCCAAACCTGAACCAGGCAGGAGTTAGACAAAACATCCATACCTATGATATCAAGGGAATGACTGGTGCTAACAGATACTTTTCCAGTTGGCGTTTCCATTGGCCCCTCATAAGACAGCACCATATTTCGATTATTGATTGGCTTATTTGCATTCAATATTTCTATTGTTGTCTCGCCGTCAATATCAGGTAAAGTGGCCACAGATATGCAGCTGTCATTTGCCTCATAAGATTTGGTCGAACTCCATTCGGCAAGCATGAAATTTTCATTACCTGGATCATAAAATAGAATGATCGCATTTGGTATAGGCACTCTGACTTTCACATTGACCTCATCGCTCTGGATATTGTTAAGGTTCTTGATTTTCGCGCCGCCTTATTTCTGCGCTTGCTCGCCCACCTTGTTGCCGACTACATCCGACGCATTGCAGATCGATGCGCCACGCATCCGACGCCCGCGTCGCCCGGCCCAGCCCGTCGGGCTGATAGCTCACCGTGCGCCCGCCCGGCGTGGTCTGGGAGATCATCGCCCCGTTGGGGTTGAAGGCGTAATCGGTCTGATAGCTGCGCCCGTCTATGGCCAGGGTCTCGCGCGTCAGACGGTCGGCATTGTCGTAGAGATAGGTCCACACCGTCCCGCCGCGCGAGGCCTGGGTGAGGTTGGCGTTGACCCAGCCCCCTGATCCGGGCCGTGAGTTAGTAGAGTCTGTTCGCCTTTCTTTCTGGGTTGATGTGGTTGGTCAAGGCCCGGTGAGCGGAGCTTGCGCGTAGCTCAAGCGAGCCGGGCCGGGGGTGACGGGTTCGCTCGGCGTAGACACAGGGCGCAAGCCCACCAAGCGCGGTGTGCGGACGCTGGGTGTTGTAGTCGATCCTCCACGCCTCGATCAGGCCGCGTGCTTCGTGTAGCGACGAGAACAGGTGCTCGTTCAGGCACTCATCGCGGAACCGACCGTTGAAGCTCTCCACGAAGGCATTCTGGGTAGGCTTTCCAGGTGCGATATAGTGCCATTCCACGCCGCTCTCTTTCTGCCAGCGCAGAAGCGCGTGACTGGTCAGTTCGGTGCCGTTGTCGCTAACGATCATGCGCGGCTTTCCTCGTTTCTCGATCAGACGATCAAGCTCACGGGCCACGCGCATCCCAGACAGCGAGGTATCGACCACGACGGCCAAGGCCTCCCGCGTAAAGTCGTCGACCACGCATAGCGTCCGGAAGCGCCGCCCGTCTGACAGCGCGTCAGAGACGAAGTCCAGGCTCCAGCGATGGTTCGCCGCCACGGGCAACAGGATCGGGCGCCGGGTTCCCACGGCCCGCTTGCGGCCACGCCGCCGCCGGACCGCCAGCCCTTCCTCTCGGTAGAGCCGGTAGATCTTCTTGTGGTTCGCATAAAGGCCCTCGCGCTCGAGCAGTATGCCCAGCCGGCGATAGCCGAACCGGCGACGCTCGCCGGCGATATCTCGCAGGCGCGTGCGCAAGACGTCATCGTCGCTTGAGCGCTTCTGATACTGGAAGGTCGATCGGTCCAGCTCTGCAAGGGCGCAGGCCCGACGTTCGCTCAGACCGTGCCGGGTCACCATGTGGTGCACGGCCTGGCGCTTAACGTCGGGCGTCAGAAGTTTTTTGCTGCGATGTCCTTCAGTGCTGCATTGTCCAGCATGGCATCGGCCAGAAGCCGCTTCAGCCGGCTGTTCTCCAGCTCCAGCACCTTCAGACGCTGGGCATCGGACACCGACATCCCGCCGAACTTGGCCTTGTATTTGTAAAAGGTTGCGTCGGAGATGCCGTACTTGCGGCAGACCTCCTTCGTGCTCACACCGGCGTCGTGCTCGCGCAGCATGCCGATAATCTGCTCTTCCGAATAACGGCTCTTTCGCATGGTCCATCCTCTCCTCGATGGACTCTACCATTCAATGGCCGGAATTCACGGGGCTGGGTCAAAATGCACCGCTAAATGAAATCTATCTGCCGAAACTCGTTGTACAGAGAGTGAAACCTTTCTGCCATCAGGATCCCAGTAATTCACCGGATCATTCGCCGTATACGCGTACCTGTTAAAATACGCCGGTCCGCCCGTTGCGAACCCCACCGGATCATTCGACAAGAATCTCCCCACCACCGGGTCGTAGTATCGCGCCTGCATGTAGACGAGGCCTGTGGCGGCGTCGGCGATGTGGCCGGTAAACCCTTCATTGTCGACGTTCTGGGTTGGGCCCTGGCGGGCCTCGCCGAACGGGGTGTGGTCTTCACGCCAGAGCACGGCGCCGGCGGCGCTGGTGGCCGCCGCCGGGCTGCCCAGATGATCGGCGTGGGTCCATTCCACGTTGCTGCCGCGCACCCGCGCGATGGCGCGCCCGCCCATCCGGATATAATCCGTGGCCGTGCTGGTGGCAGCGTTGTCGCGGTAGAGGAGCGTGCCGCCCGCCGAGTAGACCGAGTAGATGGTCTGCCCGCCCGTCACCTGCCTCACCCGTCGCCCGTGGGCGTCATAGACGAAGCTGCCCGACGCCGCGCCGGAGATGGACACCGGCCGCTCGGCGCGGTCATAGGTGAAGCTGATGGATCCGTTATTCGTCACATTGCCGCGGCTGTCATAGGCGTAGTTGCGCCAGACATTGCCGTCGCTCGTGTCGCGGTGACGGTGCAGGCGGTTGGCGGCGTTGTACTCCATCTCCACCACGCGGCTGCCCAGCGTGCGGGTGGTGAGGTTATTGAGCGCGTCATAGGTGTAGGACCCCGAGCCCCAGGGGCCGGTGGCGGTGACGAGCCGTCCGAGCCCGTCATAGCCGAACGTGCGGTACTGGCCAGACACGGCCAGGTCCGAGATCGATGTGATGCGTCCATTGGGGTCGCGGCCATAGACAAAGCTGATCGCCGTCGTGCCGCCGCCCGAGACCTGCATGGCGGTCATCAGCTGGCGCGCGTTGTAGGTGGCCGTAAAGGCGTGGCCATTGCCGAAGCTCAGCGCCGTCAGCCCGCCCGAGGGGTGATACGCCGCGTTCGAGGCATAGATGCGCTGGGCGTCCGACGCCCGCGTGGCCCGGCCGAGGCCGTCAGGCTGATAGCTCACCGTGCGCCCGCCCGGCGTGGTCTGGAAAACCAGCGCGCCATTGGGGTTGAAGGCGTAATCGGTCTGGCAGCTGCGCCCGTCTATGGCCAGGGTCTCGCGCGTCAGACGGTCGGCATTGTCATACAGATAGGTCCACACCGCCCCGCCGCGAGTCAGAATATTATGTTATCTTTTGTAAAGTCTGAACAACATAATCGCGGCTGCATAACACCACCCAATGAAGAGCGCTATTGCAATGGCAAATTTAATGTCACTTGGTAAAAAAATAAGCTCCAACGCGACCAGTATTTCGACAATTCCCATCATCAATATAGTCAGAAATAACGGAGATATGATCCAGTAAATAGTAAGCGCCATACGCATCAGTTTCTTCTCTCCCGCTCCTCAATTACTGGGCTTAGGTTGCTAGCGGTATTCGAAACAGCATTCCCCAAAGTGGCTCCACCGGTTGAAACGGGATGAGGGTTCGGACCGTTTGGTAGCTGTGGAGGCGTGGCACCACACATCGTGAAATCATTTGGAGGCTTCGTCAGTTTAAGTGCAGGCAACCAATCGCTTCCATAGTTTGTCGCAGCACTCAGAAACATCAATATCTTGAGATGCCTCAAGAACTAATTTTCCAATTGACTTTTTGTCCGCCCCATCAAAATAATAAAGCAGTCGAGATCCTATTGTTTTAGCCAATATTTCGGATTCATTATCGATACCCAAGTATATCTTCGCTGAATCCCATTGAGCTCCTTGCATGCCTAGCTCAATATCTACAAACAAATAATCATAAATTGTTATTCGCATTTTGCTTGGATCAAACGACCTGTTTTTGAAGTGCACCTCCGACACCTCTCGCAGGGAGAGAATCAACTCTAGCTTGGCATAGGGGTTAACCCTCTGGTCTATCCCATTCATCCCACTCAACCCATTCATCCTCTGGAATATGCGCCTCTGGATCGTGACTTGGCCTGTCTGCTCCTGATGGTGTGCCGTCACCTGTCAAACGACGTCCGCCACTCGTCACTTTTACATTTGGACCGCGAGAGTTCGGGTGAGGCGAATCAGGGTTCCCAGGTGACCAGCGAATTCCATCGCCATTGCCCCCCGGTCTTGCCCAGCGCCAACCTCCATCTTCAGTGGGCTCACCCCCGCCCCAGTCCCCCGGAATTTGCTCTCCTACCTCAGTGGATATGGCGCATTATCCGTACCCTCATCGTTCAGTATCCCTTGTATGTCTTGTATTGTCACGGGGGACACGAGGTTGAAGGCTGCTGCCACGGTGAGGCGGCCAGATTGAACCAAATTATTATTTTGACTTGTGACGCACAGAAATCGCCAAAGCGAGAAAACCTCCAAAGCTGAAGAGCAAAAGTGTAATCGTAAACATCCAAGTTTCAACGAAGCAGTTGGAATACAGGTCAATACTACATCGGATCGGCGATGCATGAGTCAGCATCGGCGCAGTAAAAATTGGAGAACTGACCGTTGGAACAATCAGAAATCTAGCCAGGGAGCGGACGCTAAGGTATCTTTTCAAAAGCATCGCGGCAGAAATTAGGCTCCCCACTACAGCCGATATAAAACCTGTCCACAATGCACCAAAACGTAAAATCCCGAATGTCTCTCCACCAAACTCTAAGTAAGTTGCTGATCCAATGTAAAAAACTGATAAAACAGCGGAAATGACCCAAATTCGGTTGCGCGAATTACTGACGTTCATCTTGAATCACACGGTCTGAAGAATGGTGGGCAGCACCTTCAAATAAACGCACGTTTGATTGACCCGTTAGATCCACCATACCATTTCCTATTGCTCGGGCAGTTGAGCCAGCTGAGCCTGCCAATGTTTCTGCATGCGGCGCAACCATTCTGGCAATGCCGATATCTCCCACAGCACCCATTGGTGCCGTAACTGCCGCTGCCGCCATTGCGCTTGGAACGCCAGAAGCCAATTCCACTGGTTGCTGACCAGCCTCGGAGTCGAGGGCAAGATTGTGCTCGACGTTCATTGCGACCTGTGTTGCTCCAGCAATTACTGGTTGAGAAATGACATTTGCAGCGACAGCTAAGCCAACACCTGTCGCGCCACCGATCGCGACAGCGCCAGCAGCAATGTAAGCACCGGTCGCTCCTGCGACTGCACCCCCTACAGCCGCGATCCCCGCGCGACCAAGATTGAGGGACTCTCCTGCTGCGCGTTGACGAATGAGCTCAGCCCCTCCCCCGATAATCGCACCGATGGCAGCGCCCGGTACGCCAAATTCTCCGGTCGGATCAACCATATTCACCGGATCATTCGCCGTATACGCATACCGATTAAAATACGCTGGCCCGCCCGCGGCGAATCCGACCGGATCACTGCTAAGGAACCGCCCGATCACCGGGTCGTAGTATCGTGCCTGCATGTAGACGAGGCCCGTGGCGGCGTCGGCGATGTGGCCTGTGAACCCTTCATTGTCCACGTTCTGGGTGGGGCCCTGGCGGGCCTCGCCGAACGGGGTGTGGTCTTCACGCCAGAGCACGGCGCCGGCGGCGCTGGTGGCAGCAGCCGGGCTGCCGAGATGATCGGCGTGGGTCCATTCCACGTGGCTGCCGCGCACCCGGGCGATCGCCCGCCCGCCCATACGGATATAGTCGGTCGCGGTGCTGGTGGTGGCGTTGTCGCGGTAGAGGAGCGTGCCGCCCGCCGAGTAGACCGAGTAGATGGTCTGCCCGCCGGTCACCTGTTTGACCCTTCGTCCGTGGGCGTCATAGACGAAGCTGCCTGACGCCCCGCCGGAGATCGAGACCGGGCGCTCGGCGCGGTCGTAGGTGAAGCTGATGGCGCCGTTATTCGTGACATTGCCGCGGCTGTCATAGGCGTAATTGCGCCAGACATGGCCATCCGCCGTGTCGCGGTGACGGTGGAGGCGGTTGGACGCATCGTACTGCATCTCCACCACGCGGCTGCCCAGCGTGCGGGTGGTGAGGTTGTTGAGGGCGTCATAGGTGTAGGCGCCAGACCCCCACGGGCCGGTGGCGGTGGTGAGGCGGCCAAGCTGGTCACCATGGTTTCCCATTGGGCGGGGTCGAAGACTGAGGCCAATAAAGCCGCCCTGCGCCGAATTTTATGAAGGATCTTCGACGTCTGGATAGAAGAGCGTTTTTGCAGCTTCCTTGCCAATGTCTGCGGCCGCCAACTCATAAATAAAGTTGTAGTTGTCATACGAATTTGACACAAATTTTCTAAATATAAGACGCCAAACATCTTTTGGCAATTTATCTTGATACTTTGTTAAAAGGTCATTATTTGATTTCTCAATTGCATTTAAGTCAATTTTAAGTTCCTCAAGCAATTCAATTTCAAATACTGATTCGTTTTCGGTATTGGTCATTTCATTCGTCCCGTGGCCAGTAGGCGTCGTCGTCAATATTGTCATACACGTCATCTATGCATTTATGAGTGCAACGCCCTATAAGGCTGTCCAAACTTCCCGCAGGGATTTCACCCCTGTTATATGCATCCACAATCAAATCTGTGCACAGATCCGTACAAATTCGAGTGACCCGAAGGCTGAAATCCCGAGGCGTTTCCCCTAAAATTGGCTCAACCGTCGGCGGTGGTACGGTAAGAGCACCTTCATTGAATACAGCATCTCGATCCCATATGCCACGGGCGCCTTCGACGACTGCCTGAACGGCACCTGCGACCGCTTCTCGGCACCCCTCGTTGACAGCGCAGAGCGTGGCTCCAGTTGCGATAGTGAAGCCCACAGCTGCGCCGACTGGGCAGGCCGGACCTGTCATGGCGCAACCCGCTGCAGCAGCCGGCGCTTGGGCTTGCTCCCCATCCGGATCCCAGTAGTTCACCGGATCATTCGCCGTATACGCATACCGGTTAAAATACGCCGGCCCGCCCGCGGCGAATCCGACCGGATCACTGCTAAGGAACCGCCCGATCACCGGGTCGTAGTATCGTGCCTGCATGTAGACGAGGCCCGTGGCGGCGTCGGCGATGTGGCCTGTGAACCCTTCATTGTCCACGTTCTGGGTGGGGCCCTGGCGGGCCTCGCCGAACGGGGTGTGGTCTTCACGCCAGAGCACGGCGCCGGTGAGACTGGTGGCTGCAGCCGGGCTGCCGAGATGGTCGGCGTGGGTCCATTCCACGTCGGACCCGCGCACCCGCGCGATGGCGCGAGTCCCTAAGCGGATATAGTCCGTCGCGGTGCTGGTGGTGGCGTTGTCGCGGTAGAGGAGAGAGCCTGAGGCCGAGTAGACAGAGTAAATCGTCTGCCCGCCTGTCACCTGCTTCACCCGGCGTCCGTGGGCGTCATAGGTGAAGCTGCCAGACGCCCCGCCCGAGATCGAGACCGGGCGCTCGGCGCGGTCGTATGTAAAGCTGATGGATCCGTTATTCGTCACATTGCCGCGGCTGTCATAGGCATAATTGCGCCAGACATTGCCGTCCGCCGTGTCGCGGTGCCGGTGGAGGCGGTTGGACGCATCGTACTGCATCTCCACCACGCGGCTGCCCAGCGTGCGGGAGGTGATGTTATTGAGCGCGTCATAGGTGTAGGCGCCAGACCCCCACGGGCCGGAGGCGGTGGTGAGGCGGCCGAGCTGGTCATAGGTGAAGGCCCGGTTCTGGCCCGTCACCGCCAGATCCGTGATCGACGTGATGCGCCCGCGCGCGTCGTGATTATAGGCGAAGCTGATCGCCGTCACCCCGCCGCCCGACACCTGCATGGCGCTCATCAGCTGGCGGAAATTATAACTGGCGCTGAAGGCGAGCCCGTTGCCATAGCTCAGCGCGCTCAGCCCGCCCGAGGGGTGATACGCCGCGTTCGACGCGTAGATGCGCTGGGCGTCCGACGCCCGCGTGGCCCGGCCCAAACCATCAGGCGCATAGCTCACCGTGCGCCCGCCCGGCGTGGTCTGGGAGACCAGCGCGCCATTGGGGTTGAAGGCGTAATCGGTCTGGTAGCTGCGCCCGTCAATGGCCAGGGTCTCGCGCGTCAGACGGTCGGCATTGTCATAGACATAGCTCCACACCGTCCCGCCGCGCGAGGCCTGGGTGAGGTTGGAGTTGGCGTCATAGGAGAGCGTGGCGTTGGCCGTGCCCGAGGGGTAGTTGATCGCGCTGACCCGGCCGAGCGTGTCATAGACATAATTGATGCGCGCCGCCGTGCTCAGCGACCCGCAGGCCGTGAACTGCGGCTCGCCGCGCGCGATGGCCGTGACCTGATTGGCGGCGTTGTAGAGATAGAGCGTGGCGCCGGTCTCCGGCGTGCGGTGCCGGCACACGCGCTCGCGCGTGTCATAGACCCAGCTCTGGGTGAAAGACAGCCCGCCGCCCGACTGGGTTGCGCTGATCAGGCTGCCCAGCGTGTTGTAGGCCATCTCAGTGACCACGCCCTGGGGCTGGTCGATGCGCAGCGTCTCGCCATCATCCGGGCTGGCGTAGCCCGACCGGGTCGTGGTGGTGACCGCGCCTGACGGATCGGTGACCTGCACCCGGTTGTTGGACAGGTAGGCGGTGGCCGTCTGGGCGAAGGGCGCCACGGATTCACGCACCAGCGTGACGCGGCCCAGCGCGTCATGGGTCGTCTCCACCCCGTCGGGCGTGCTGGCGGTAGTGGCCGGGAAGGAGGTGAAGACCACCCTGCCCTCCGCGTCATAGACCGTGCGGTTGAAAATACTCCCCCCGCCGCCCGACAGCGCCTCACGGCGCACCAGGATCGGGCGGTAAAACGCGTCATGGGTGACGGTCTCGCGCACCGTGCCGGTGTTGATGGTCTGAACGAGGCCGTTATAGGTGATCGAGGTCGCCGCCTGGGGCAGCGGCCGGTTGATCGCCGTCAGCCAGCCGCTCTGATTATAGCCGTAGGTGGTGGTGAAGCCGCGCGCATTCGTGACGCCGGTGATCCAGCCATTATTGTCCACCGTGACCAGAATCTGGACAGAGTCCGGCCGGGTGATCGTGCGCGCCTGACCACGGTGATAATTGCCAAAACTGGTCTGGCGGTTCAGCCCGTCGCGCACCCAGGCCAGCGTGCCGTTGGCGTTATAGCTGCGGGTTTCGACCCGGGCGCCGAAACGGTCGATCGTGGTGGGCTGACCCTTGGCGTTATAGCCGATCAGATAGACTTCCCGCCCGTTGCGCACCACTTGCCCCGGCAGGCCCAGCACCCAGGGATTGGTCAGGTGCTGGTATGTGGTCTGGGTGATGCGCTCTGTGGCGCCGGGCAGGTTGGAAAAAATGCGCGTCTGGACCGGATCGCCAAAGCTGTAATTCCACGCCAGCGGATCGGTCACATAGGTGTGTTCTGTCGTGTAAATATCCCCGCCACGATTGTGCACCACCTGTGCAGGCTGCCGGCGCATGGAGTTGAGCGTGATGCCGCCCCCGCCGCTGGGCCCGGCGGTCCCCAGGTGAGGCTCGATGAGATAGCTGGTGTCGATGCGCTCCAGCACCGGCCCGGCAGCGGTGGCGCGGACCTCGCGCCAGATCTCCGCGCCGCCTTCAGGCTCGTTGCGCCAGCGGTGATAGAAGGTGACCACCGAGTGAGGCCCCGTCACCCGCGTCCAGTTGGTGCGGTTATCGCTCTCGGTGGCGACGGTCATGTCCTGCTCATACGCATAGGTCCAGGTCGCCGTGGGCAGGTCCGCGCCCGAAATGGTCTTCTGGACCAGGCTGTGCACGGGCGTGACGGCGGTATTGACCACCGGCCAGCTGCCCTGCGTCGGCGGGAACTCAAGGTCCATCTCCGGACAATAGGGCAGCACCGACGCCATCTCGTGGAAAGCGATGCGGTGATTGAGCATTTCGAGGTTGAAGACCCCTTCCGCGCCGGACGGGTGCGTGAGTGTGAGTTCCGGCCACCCGCTCAGGCAGAATTGATTGGGCGGGGTGGACATCTGCAACTCGGCCATCTCGAACGCCCAGTGGCGCCCGTCGGGCAGGTCCACGCGCGTGAGCACCGGATTGCCGCCGCGATACACGTCCGGTTGCCAGGCGCCATCCACAAACCCGAGGCCGCCCACGCCATAGGAATAGGTCCAGGTGCGCCCGTTCGCGGTGGCGGAGGCCACGCGCAAGGAACTGCCCGAATAGGCCAGATCGATGGAGCGGCCGTCATTGGCGTAGATGCGCGTCAGCCGGCCCTGGCTGTCATAATCATAGCGCACCCAGTTGCCGTGGGCGTCGGTGACTTCCGTCGCGGCCAGGATGTGGGTGTCGCGGTGCACATAGGCGGGCGAGCCGTGCATGGCGATGGGCATGGCGTCGCGTACAATATGGCGGTCAAACCGGTAGGTCGTGCCGTCGGGTGCGCGCCCGAGGAAATTGTTATTGCCGAGGCAGGTGAAATACCAGTTGGAATGGGTGACATGGGAGGCGCCAGCCGGCCAGGGCGCGTTGCTGGGGTTCTGCAAAAGCGGCTCGGAACGTCCGCCCACTTCCAGCTGGACGCCGTTGGAGTATTCATGGCCCTGAAGGAACCTGCCCGGCTGGTTCTCCCAGAAATTGGCCGCCGAGACCCAGAGCGCGGTGAACTGCTCATTGAACGGCTGTGTACAGCGGTTTCCAGTCCAAGGGCGCGCGTCCGCAGTAACCACCAGAATGCGCGGGACGACGTATTCCCAATCGCCGAATTCGGCGTCGGACAGGCCGAATTGCCGGCCCGGCCTGTTGCGGCGGTGCAGCGCAACCTCGAGCGCCGAGTTGCCGGGTAGTGCGATATCGGTCTGGAGAAAGTCGATGCTGCCGGTATGGGGATCGATCCTGTCGCCGAACAGATCATTGCCCAGCGGCTGCAGTCGCTCGCTGATCTGCAGCCGGGTCTCCCAATCCACGCCGGGGACCACCTCGCCGCCATACCCGCCGCCCGGCCCGCCCCCGCCCGGCTCGCCCACCTGGGCGTGGGCGAACGGCGGCGCGAGCCAAACCAGGGCTGCGATGGCGACCAGTGAACGCTTCAGGAAACCTGACAACACCATACTGGCTGCCCTCGCTTGCCTAAATTTCAGATGTATTGTCGCTTGCGAACTCTCCTATGAGGCGCATGATTGCGGCATGGACGCAACCTCAAAAATCCTCTGCCAGGAGAAAATCCAGGCCCTCACCGCCGGAAGGTGTGTCAGCTGGGCCGCATACTCACGCGAGCACGCGCAGCAATTCGTCCGTCCGGAAGATCACATGAAGGCGGGCAGAGCCCCGGCAGGCGCCACGGGGCCGGGGCGCTGGCTGCCTCCGACCCGCACAGGCGTGGCGCCGCTAATCCGCCTCGCGCAGCAGCACCATGTCATAGGTGAAGCGTTCGCCCGGATGGACGCTGTCGGACAGGGCGATGATGCGTCCGCCCTTGTCGTAATAGCGCCGGCGGGTGCGCAGGGCGGCCTCGCCGGCTTCGGCGTTGAGCGGTTCGGCTTCGCGCTCGGTCAGGGCGCCGGCGCTGATGGATTGCTCGATGCGGGCGGTGGGCACGCCGCGCTCGCGCGCGATCCAGTCAGTGACCGAGCCGCCCATCTCCACGATGGTCTCCACCGGCGGGGCGATGTCGGCGCGGATATAGACATCGGTGAGCGCGATCGGGGTCTCGCCGGGGCGCCCGCGCACGCCGAACACATGGAAATACTCGCCCCCCGCCGCCACGCCGAAGGCGCGCGCCACCGCCCCGTCCAAGGGACCGCTGCGCGTGGCCCGGGGCTGCAGCTTCGCGTCACGCGCGTATTGCATCAGATCATCCACCCCGCCCAGGCGCTGGGTGAAGTGATCATGGGTCTGATTGGCCACCACCACGGTGCCCGCCCCGCGCCGGCGCGCGATCAGCCCGGATTCGGCCAGCAGGCGCAGCGCCTCGCGCACGGTATGGCGCGACACGCCATAGGTCTCGCACAAGGCGTGCTCGGTGGGCAGAAGCTCCCCGATGGCCGGGTCGCCGCCCGCGATTCGCGCCCTCAGCGCTTCGGCCAGCGCCATGTAGCGCGGCGCGCCTGAAGCATTTTCCAGCATAACGGTCATAGCGACCTCCGAATGTCTTGCCATGCGCTGTCTAGCATAGCGCGGTGATCAGGGTGAGCGATCTGTATCAGGGCGCCCGCGCGCGCATCCAGGCCGAGCCCGCGCAGATCGGCCGCGCCATGCTCTGTGACCACGATGTCGATATCGGCCCGGCTCAAGCTCACCGCCGGCGCGGTCAGGCGCGGAACGATGCGCGACAGCGTCCCGCCTTTGGCCGTGGAGGCCAGCGCCACAATCGCCTTGCCGCCGGGACTGGCCTGGGCGCCGCGCAGGAAATCGCTCAATCCGCCGCCGCCGGACACCTGGCGCCCGCCGACGAACTCGGCATTGGCCTGACCGAACAAATCCACCTCGATCACCGAGTTGATGGCGGTGAAGCGCGCCAGACCCGCCAGCACCCCGCCGCTATGGGTGGCGCTCACGGGGCACATGGTCAGGCGCCGCTCATCCTTCAACCGTTCCGCCAGCGCGCGCGAGCCCAGCACCGCGCCGGTGCGGATGGCCGCCACCGCATCACCATCGAGCAGCTCGAGCAGCGGGTCCGACACCATGCCCGAATGGATCGTCAGCGCTTTATGGTCTTTCAGCGCCGGCAGCACCGCCAGCTGCACCTTGCCCAGGCCGAACTGAACAGCCGCGCGGTCCTCCACCAGCGCCGCGACATGGCGCGCAATGTGTGAGAACGCCTCCGGCAGATCGCCCGCCTCATACCCGCGCGGTTCGCTTTCCACCTCGCACACGGCGTCAAAGGCGCTCAAGGGAATGGACGGCGCGCCGGGCATCGAGGGCAAAGCCGGGTTGATCTGGGCCACGCGCACAGGCGCGCGCGCCCAGATGGCCGGCGTGAAATCACAGCTCAGCGAAAGCGAGCACTCGCCAATCGAATCGGGCGGCGAGACCTGCAGGATCGCCGCATCCACATCGCAGGTCTCCAGCCAGCGCCAGGCCTTGGTGTAGGTCAGCGGCAGGAAGGCGATGCGTCCTGCTTCGAACCCTTCGCGAAGCTGCGGCGCCAGAAAGATTGTCTCGAACCGGGCGGTTTCGTGCAGCGCGCTCCAGTCGGTGCGGTTCACGCCGGGGATCCACACGCCGAAGAAGGTCAGCCCGCGCGCCGTCTCGGGATCGCGCGCGAACGCTTCGGCCAGCACGTAAGGCTCCGCCGCCACGCCGGGCACATAGACCCGCGCCGCGCCCGGCAGGCGGGCGCGCAGGCGCGTCACAAGCGCGTCGGGCGAGAGCACGGGCGGGCGCGCTGTCATGGGTATCCCCCCAGCTTGACGCACGGGCTTCACGCCGCGCGCTGGCCCATGCTACTAGCAGATTATGTCCGGACAAAGCGACACACTCACCCTGACCCGGCGCCTGGCCGCGCGCCTCGCCCGCCCTGTGGATGCGAGGGTTCGGGCGCGTGCGGCGCTGCATGTGCTGGACTGGGCGGGCTGCGCGGTGGCTGGCGCGCCGAGCCCGGCGGGACAGGCCATGGCGGCGGCGCTGGCGGGCGAAGGCGGCGGGCAATGCACGCTGGTCGGCGCCGGGCGCGGGGCGTCGCCACTCACCGCCGCCATGCTCAACGGCGCGCTGGGCAATGTGCTGGAGATGGATGATGTGGACAAGCGCGCCATCCTGCATCCGGGGCCAAGCGTCATGCCCGCCGCCCTGGCCGCCTGCGAGGCGTCGGGCGCGGACGCGGCAGCCTTTCTCGACGCCGTGGTGCGCGGCTATGAGGCCGTCATCGCGCTGGGCCGGGCCGTGGGGCCCGGCCATTATGCTTTCTGGCACAATACCGGTACGTGCGGACCCTTCGGCGCCGCCGCCGCAGCGGCCAGCGTGCTGGGCCTGGATGAATGGCGCACCGCCCACGCGCTGGGCCTCGCCGCCACACAGGCCTCCGGCTTCTGGCAGACGCGCCATGAGCCCGCCTCCATGGCCAAGCAGCTGCACACCGCCCGCGCCGCCCATGCGGGGCTGTCCGCCGCGCAATTGTCGGCGCAGGGCTTTGACGGGCCGCTGGCGATCCTGGAAGGCCCGCAGGGCTTCTTCGCCGCCACCTGCCCCGGCGCCGACCCTGAAGATGTCATGGCCGATCACGGCGCGCCCTGGCTGATCGAACAGGTCAGCTTCAAGCCCTGGCCCGCCTGCCGCCACGCCCACGCCGCGATTGATGCCGCGCTGGCCGCCCGCGCCGCCGGGATCAAGGCGGATGAGATCAGGGCGGCGGAGATCGTCACGTATAGCGACGCGATCAAGTTCTGCGACCGGCCAGAACCCGCCAGCGTCATCCAGGCGAAATTCTCCCTCCAGCATGCGCTTGCCGTGACGCTTCTGCGGGGAGAGCCGCAACTGGCTGATTTCGACCCCGACGCCTTCAAGGACGCGCCCGTCCGCGCACTCGCCAGCCGCGTGAGCGTGCGCGAGGGCGCGCCCTATGCGAGCGCCTATCCGGCCCGTTATGGCGCCGGGCTCAGCCTGACGCTCACTGGCGGCACGGTGCGCATGTTTGATCAGCCCGACGCGCTGGGCGATCCGGAAAACCCGCTCTCTCTCGACCAACTGGCCGCCAAGGCGCGCCGCCTCGCCTTGCATGGCGGTCTGGACGCCTCCGGCGCCGATGATCTCGTCAAGGCCGCGCTCGCCCTCTCTGACGGCGGATCGCTGGCGGCGTTCAGCGCGGCGCTGGCGCGTCCGGTCTGTGAAGTAACCCGTTCATGAGCGCCCCCGAAGCCTTCGCCCGCCATGTGCTGGGGCTGGACTGGAACGCCGTTCCGGCGCCGGCGCAGGCTGCGGCGCAGGCCTTCCTGCTGGACACGCTGGCGGTGGGAATCGCCGGCCGCCGAGCCTGGCTCGCCGATGAGGTGTTGGGCGTCGCGCGCAGCTGGGGCGCGGCGGATGCCGATACGCCGTCGGCCCATGTAATGGGCGGTGGACCGCGCCTGCCCGCGCCGTCAGCGGCTTTCGTCAACGGCTTCCAGATCCATTGCCAGGAATATGACTGCGTGCATGAACCCG
This sequence comes from Hyphomonadaceae bacterium ML37, assembly GCA_027627685.1. Lineage (NCBI taxonomy): Bacteria > Pseudomonadati > Pseudomonadota > Alphaproteobacteria > Hyphomonadales > Hyphomonadaceae > Hyphomonadaceae bacterium ML37. The sequence continues at coordinate 1,166,360 of CP091241.1, read as the reverse complement.
CCGTGGTTCATCCCATGGCGGTGATCGGCGCGGCCCTGATGGCTGAGGCCGAGGCGCGCCCGGTTTCGGGCGCGGATTTTCTGGCCGCGCTGACCGGCGCGGTGGATGTGGCTGCGGGACTGGGCGTCGCAGCCTTGAGCCCGATCCGGTTCTTCCGGCCCGCCACAGCCGGGCTGTTCGGCGCCACGCTGGGCATTGCGCGCTTGCGCGGGGCGAGCCTCGATCAGGCGCTCGATGCGCTGGGCTATGCGCTGGCCCAGGCCGCCGGGACCATGCAGGCCCATGTGGAGGGAAAGCCCGCTTTGCCCCTGCAGATCGCCGGCGCCGCACGCGCCGCTCTGGTGGCGAATGATCTGGCAGGCGCCGGGATACCCGGCCCCCATGACGTGTTCGAGGGGCCGTTCGGCTATCTGTCGCTGTTTGAAGAGCGCAGCGATCTGGCGCCGGTCATCGCCTTGCTGGGCCAGACCTTCCGCATCGCAGAGGTCTCCTACAAACCCTTCCCCACCGGCCGCGCGGCCCAGGGCGGCATTGTCCTCATGCAGCGCCTTCGCGAGAGCGGCGTTGCGGCGCGCGACATCCGCTCCATCCGCCTCATTGCCCCGCCCCTGATCGAGCGCCTCGTCGGCCGCCCGGCTCATGGGGACATGCAGGTCAATTACGCCCGGCTTTGCTTTGGCTATTGCGGCGCGCTGGCGCTGCGCACCGGTCAGGTCAGGCTCGACGGCTTTACGCCTGAGGCCTTGCGCGATTCGGAAACGCTGGCCCTCGCCGCGCGCATCGAGGTGGTCAGCGACGGGTCTGTCAATCCTGCCGCCTTCACGCCCCAGACGCTGGCAGTGCGCCCGACAAGCGGCGAGGCGCACACGCTCACCCTCGACGCGCTCTACGGGTCGCCCGCCGATCCGATGCGCGGTGACGACATCGCCGCCAAACGTGCCGAATGCCTCGCTTTTGGACTCATCGGACCGCAACCATGTCTCGACGCGTCCCTGCAAGAAGCCGTCGCCGCCCTGCCACGCGCGGCCTCAACCGATACGCTGACCGCCCTGATCTCAGGGCGAACCGCATAACCGCCGACTGATACAAAAGGGGAGCGCACCATGAGCGCAGCCAATGCCGACGGACACAGCAGCTATTTCGACGCCGCCGACTGGGGCGCGGTCCAGCGCCAGCACCCCATCGGCGCCGACTTCGTCCACTTCGCCAAGACGATCAGCCGCGATGAGCTGTTCGCGCGCCAGAACGCGCTGTTCCTGAAGTCAGTGGCGCGCGCCTGGCAGACGCCGTTTTACCAAAAGCTCTGGGCCGATGCGGGCGTGGCCCCTGGCGATATCACCGGCCTCGAGATGATCGCCAGCCTGCCCAGCTTCGACAAGTCCGATATCATGGAGTCGATCGCCCGCAAGCCGCCCTTCGGCGATTTCGACGCACGCGACAGCCATGCGGGCGGCCCGCCCAATGTGGTCATGCACACCACCTCGGGCACCACCGGCATACCGCAGGTGCTGCTGTTCGGCGCCAAATCGCGCGAGGTTCAGAACCTTCTGCTGGCGCGCATGTACCGGTTTCAGGGGCTGAAAGCCGACGACGTGGTCCACTCTGTCTATGGCCACGGCATGATCAATGGCGGCCATTATGTACGCGAGGCCGTGATCCACTGGACCAGCGCCATCTTCATGTCGGCGGGCACAGGGGTAGAGACCCGCTCGGCGCGCCAGGTGGAGCTGATGCGCGATTTTGGCGCCACGGTGATTGTGGGCTTCGCCGACTACATCAAGAAGCTCGCCCGCGTCGCAGACGAGATGGGCATCGACCCGGTGCGCGATCTCAATATCCGCATGATTTCCGGTCATCTGGGACGCGAGGACCGCGACTCCCTGTCCAAGGCCTGGGGCGGGGCCGAATGCTTTGACTGGTATGGCGTGGGCGATACCGGCATCATCGCGGGCGAAGGCCCCGACCGGGCCGGCCTGTATGTGATGGAAGACGCCCAGTATCTCGAGGTCGCCGATATCGAGACCGGCAAGCCCGTCGCCGACGGGCAGCAGGGCGATATGATCTGCACCTGCCTTTACAAGGATGATGTCTATCCGATCATCCGCTTCAACACCCATGACGTGACGCGTTTCCACACTGACAAGAGCCCGCTGGGCCTGGCCTTCCGGCGCATCGAAGGGTTCCTCGGCCGGTCCGACAACATGGTGAAAATCCGCGGCATCAACATCTTCCCGCAAGCCGTGGGGCCGCTGCTGGAAGAGCATGCCGCCTTCGCCGGCGACTTCATCTGCAAGGCGGTGCGCGACGCATCCGGGCGCGACGAGTTCATCGTCATGGCCGAGGCGCGCGACCCCAGCCCGGCGCTGCGCGCCGAGTTCGCCGACCTCCTCAAGCGCAAGCTGGGCATCGAGGTTGGCGTGGAGCTTGCCAAACCGGGCGAATTGGCGAACCTCACCCAGACTGAAGTGCGCCAGAAACCCATCCGCCTCATAGACGAACGGTTTTGATGAAATCGACCAGCGCCGACCTGCCGCTCAAAGCCTCTCAACGCACCTGGGCGGCCCAGGCGGCGGCGTTTGCGCTGGGCCGCTGGAGCCCGCTGGAAGTGTTCGACGCCTATGCGCGGCGCATCGCCAGCCTGAACCCGGTGCTGAACGCCGTGCTCGACACCCGTTTCACAGCGGCGCGCGAAGAGGCCGCGTCCAGCGCTGACCGCTGGGCGCGCGGGGCGCCGCTGTCGGAGATCGACGGCGCGGTCGTGCTGGTCAAAGCCAATATCGCCGTCGAGGGCCTGCCCTGGCATGCCGGGATCAAAGCCTATGAGCGGCGCATTGCGCGCGAGGACGCGGTGTGCGTGGCGCGCCTGAAAGCCGCGGGCGCGGTCATCGCCGGGACGGTGAATATGGAGGAGGCGGCGCTGGGCGCCGTCACCGACAATCCGTGGTTCGGGCGCACGCTGAACCCTTGGGGCGGCGAGGGCCAGGCCATCACGCCAGGCGGATCGTCGGGCGGATCGGGCTCGGCTGTCGCCGCCGGGCTCTGCATCATGGCGCTGGGCACCGACACCATGGGATCGGTGCGCATTCCGGCGGCCTATTGCGGCGTGGCCGGCCACAAGCCGAGCCGCGGAATGATAGACACCGGCGGTGTGGTCGCCCTGTCCTCGACGCTCGACCATGTCGGGCCGCTGGCGCGCTCGGCGCGCGATCTGTCAGCCTTCACCGCCGCCCTGTCCGGCCAGCCCCAGCGCCCGCAGAAGGGCCTGACGGGCCTGACCATCGGACGCTGGCGTTTTGAAGATGCGCTCAGATGCGACCTGGATGTTATGGCCGCCTTTGAGACCGCGCTGGCGCGCCTGGATGCAGCCGGCGCGCGCATTGTCGATGTCAGGCCGGAACACTACGCCTACGGCCAGTCGCGCCGCGCGGGCCTTTTGGTGAGCGAGATCGAGGCGCTGCACATTCACGGTCCCCAGCTTCAAAAGACGCCCGAAGGGTTCTCTGAAGGCTTGCGCAATCTGCTGGGCTGGGGCGCGCGGCAAAGCGCCGAGAAAATCGACGCGGCCTACGCCCTGGTGCGCGCAGCCGAAATCGACGCCCAGGCCTGGTTTGGCGCCTGTGATCTGGTGGCGGCGCCCACCGCGCTGGAGCCGGCCTTCCCATTCGGCGAGCCGGCGCCCGCCGGACAGGCCGACCTCACAGCCTTCGCCGACATGGCGGGCGTCCCGGCCACGGCGGTTCCCATGGGGCTGACGAAGGCGGGCCTGCCGGTTTCGATCCAGTTCCTGGCGCCGCACGGACGTGACGGATTGTCTTTGCGCGCCGCCACCCAGTTCGAGATGATGGCGGGCGGGCCGCTGATCCCGCCGGGCTATTGAGCGCGACGCGACTTACCCCGCGAGCGCGCGGGCCTGACCGACCCAGTCATCGCGCACCACGCGTCCGCGCGCGTTGAGCTCGCGGTCAAAACGGGCCACGTCGGCTTCTTCCCAGGCAGCGATCTGCTCATAGCGCGTCACGCCCATCTCCTGCAGCCTCTCGGCGGCCTTGGGACCGAGGCCCTTGATGGCGGTCAGGTCATCGCCGGATCCGGCGGGCACTGTGGCCGCCTCGCGGCCGGGATCGGGCTGGGCGCCCATGCCGCCCTGCGCCGGTTCCGGCGACGGCATGGGTTCGGGGGCCGGCTCGGGCTTGGGCTCGGGCTGGCTCGGGGCGTCCATGCGCGTGGCGAAGCCAAGCTGCTTGGCAGCGGGCGCGTCAGAGACATCGGACCGGCCGCGCACCACCCAGCCGGCGATCACGCCGCCGGCAAAGAACAGCGCCAGGACGATCCACATTTCCCAGATCAACCAGAGCATGGCTCAAATTCCTTGTGTCTGCGCGGCGTCATCGCCGTCGGTCTCGTCGTCAGCGTCATCTGCGTCGCCTTCATCGGCCAGTGGTTGCCCGCCCGCGCCCAATGTTGTCGCCAGAAAACGCAGTTGTTCCGGCGCCTCGGACGGCAGGGCGAGCGCGCTCAGCCGCGCGGCGTCCGCGCCGCCCGCCACCATGGCGGCGATCACGGTTTCAGCCTGAGACAGGGCGAGGCCTTCAGCCGCGTCCGCATCCGCCTCGGCGCGCACGGCCACCGACATCGCCACGTCTTCACAGGCGGCGAAGGCGGCGCCCGCCCGGCTGGCGGCGGCTTCGCTGCGGCTGCCGGAGGTGAAGCGCGACGTGCCCGGCGCAAAGGACAGCGCATCGGCGCCCAGCGCGCTGGCGGCCAGCATCTCGCACAGGCGCGCATCGCGCACGGCGACGTCAAACCCGCCGCCATCGGTGCGCACCAGCGCGGCGGTGCGGAAATCGCCCGGCGGCACGCTGAACGCGGCGCGGATGGCGTTGACCGTCGGGGCGTTGGGCGCAAGGCCCGTGATCGCCAGCCGGTCGTTGCGGATCATCCCGGCGCCATTATCCATGCGCGCCAGCTCCTGCAAAAGCAGGCGCGCCGCGCGCTCCCAGCCCTCCGGCGCCGAGCCGGGCGCCAGGGTCAGCTCCACAACCGCACCGCCGGGCGACAGTTCCGCCACCAGATCGCGCAGGCGCGCCTCGGCGTCGGCGTCCGGCGCCTGGCCGCGCACGATCAGGCGTCCGCGCACCTTGTCGGCGCGCAGGCCATACTCGTCGCCATTGCTGGCCAGATGGGTCTCGTCGATCACCCGCGTCACGCCGCCCGCCACGACGCCGCCGGCCCAGGCCGCGCGTGACACCGACGCCAGAACGCGGTCGCGCGCTTCGCGGCTGGGCGCCCGGCCGGTCACCGTAGCCACCTGCCCGTTCATCCTGACATCGGCCCAGTCATCGGCGCGCACGCGCACGAGCGCCGCCTGCGCCTCGCTCTGGAGACGCGCCTCCAGATTGTTGGCGGACATGGGGCTGGCGTGAATCGCCAGGGCGCCCAGCGCGACAAACCCGGCGAGTGCGATCAGGGCGGCCTTGCGGCGGGGTGACAGCATGGGGGCTTTATCCAGATTCGAACTCAAGGATGACAGACCATACACGCCTGCGGCTCATGGGCGAAGGCTAGTCGTGTGCAAATGCGAAGGGCGCGGCCCCATGGAAGTGCGGATCGACCCGTAAAGGCCGCTGCAGCGGCGGGAAAGCGCGCTCGGCGCAATCGGCGCGCTCGCACAGGCGGCAGGACAGGCCCACCGGCGTGAAATCAACCGGCGCATACGCGATGCGCCCCGCCTCCTTGGCCTCACAGCCCAGCGCAATGGCCGCCAGCGCCGCCCCGCCCGACGGCAGGGCGCGCGTCACGGCCCGCGCGATGGAGATGAAACGGGATCCGTCCGGCAGCTCCAGTCCCTGCACATGAATGCGCTCGGGCGCGCGGAACGCGTCATACGCCCGCCAGCGGGCGCACCCCCCGCCGGACCGGGCGAAGGCCAGCACCCCGCCGCCAAAGCGTTTTGACACATTGCCGGCCGGATCCACGCGAATCATGAAGAAGGCGATGCCGCGCGCGCCGGGCCGGTTCAGCGTGGTGAGCCGGTGGCAGACCTGCTCGAAGCTCACGGAAAAGCGCCGGCGCAGCACGTCGATGTCATAGCGCGCGGTCTCGGCGGCCCGGTAGAAGGCGTCATAGGGCATCAACATGGCGGCGGCGGCGTAATTGGCCAGGCTCGCCCGGTAGAGCGCACGCGCATCGCCGCCCAGCGCCGCGGGGCGGTCCGCTTCGGCGTCCAGCACCTCTCCCAGCTCCAGCTGGGCCAGCGTCACGGCGATATGGAAGGCGCGCGCCGACGGGGTCAGCAGATCGCTGAGCAGCAGCTTGCGGGCGTGAAAGTCGAACCGGCGCAGCGCGCCAGCCATAACGCTGTCATCATAGACCCGCACCGCCGCGCCATGGGCGGCCATCAGCCGGGCCGCCAGCGCTGCCTCCAGCGACACAGCCTCCGGCAGCGCCGCCCGCAGCGCATCGGCGGCGATCTCCAGCGCCGGGAAATGGTTCTGCGCACCGTCCAGCGCGTCGCGCACTTCTTCCAGCGCCGACCGCCCGGACCCGGCGCCGCCTTCCTCTGCGCGCAGCGCCAGGTCTGCCGCAGCCGCGCTGGTGTCGCGATAGGCCTGGTACAGCCGCGCCATCGCCTCGGCGGCCCGCGGATGGGCGTCCGCCAGATCGCTCAAATCACGCTGATCAAGATCGGCGCCCTTCAGGACCGGGTCGGCCGCGGCTTCTTTCAGGTCGGCGAGCAATTGCCGGTCGCTATCGGCGGCAAATGCGCGCACATCGATGTCGTACACTTCGGCCAGCGCCAGCAGGACACGCGCCGTCACCGGGCGCTGATTGCGTTCGAGCAGATTGAGATAGCTGGCCGACACCGACAGGCTGTCAGCAAACTGCGCCTGGCTCTGGCCCAGATCCCGGCGCATCCGGCGCAGGCGCGCGCCCGCAAACAGCTTTTCCTGCGCTTCCGCCATTTGTCACGACCTTTACAACACGACACGCTGACAAGTGTCATCGGTATACGTTGTTTCCCCTTTCTCTGCAAAGGCCTGTCGACCCGGCGGGCACAGTCTGTCTTTATCCGCACAAATTCGACTGGAGAGACAAAACCATGACCACCTTCTACGATCTCGTACCCGCCGCCGCGCCCGGGCGCTTTCACGGCATCACCCGCAACTACTCCCCCGAGGATGTGCTGCGCCTGCGCGGCTCGGTCCTGATCGCCAACACGCTCGCCGAGCGCGGCGCGGCCAAATTGTGGGAGCTCCTGAAGACCGAGCCCTACATCAATGCGCTGGGCGCCCTGTCGGGCAATCAGGCCATGCAGATGGTGCGCGCAGGACTGAAGGCGATTTACTTGTCCGGCTGGCAGGTCGCCGCCGACGCCAACACCGCCGGGGCCATGTATCCTGACCAGTCGCTCTACCCGGCCAACTCCGCGCCGGAACTGGCGCGCAAGATCAACCGCACGCTCCAGCGCGCCGACCAGATCGAAGTGGCTGAAAACGGCAAGGCCACGCGCGACTGGTTTGCCCCCATCGTCGCTGACGCCGAGGCCGGGTTTGGCGGCACGCTAAACTGCTACGAAATCATGCGCGCCTTCATCGAGGCCGGCGCATCGGGCGTCCACTTTGAGGACCAGGTGGCGGCGGAAAAGAAGTGCGGGCATCTGGGCGGCAAGGTGCTGATCCCCACCAGCCAGCACGAGCGCAATCTCAACGCCGCGCGCCTGGCCGCCGACGTCATGGGCGTGCCCACCCTGACTGTGGCGCGCACCGACGCCGAATCGGCCACGCTGATCAATTCCGACATTGACGAGCGCGACCACGAATTCATTGACTATGACGCCAGGCGCACGCCGGAAGGCTTCTACCGCCTCAAGCAGGGCGTGGGCGTCGAGCATTGCATCAAGCGGGGCCTGGCCTACGCCAACGTCGCCGATTTGCTGTGGTGGGAGACCTCCAAGCCGAATCTGGACGAGGCGCGCCGCTTCGCCGAGGCGATCCAGAAAGCCCATCCGGGCAAGATGATGGCGTATAACTGCTCGCCCTCCTTCAATTGGGAGAAGAACCTCGACAAGGCCACCATCGAAACCTACCAGCGCGAGCTTGGGGCCATGGGCTACAAGTTCCAGTTCGTCACCCTGGCCGGCTTCCACCAGCTCAATTTCGGCATGTTCGAGCTGGCGCGCGGCTACAAGGATCGCGGCATGGGCGCGTATTCGGAGCTGCAGCAGGCCGAGTTCGCGGCGGAGAAGGACGGCTACACCGCCACCCGCCACCAGCGCGAAGTGGGCACCGGCTATTTCGACCTGGTCAACATGACCCTGTCCGGCGGCGTCGCCTCCACCACCGCCATGGGCGAGAGCACCGAAACGGCTCAGTTCAAGCACGACGCAGCGGAATAGGCGTCCGGGGGGACGCCTAAGCGCCCGGATCCGGCTTGTCGCCGGATCCGGGCGCTGCTCTGATAGCCTGCCGCAAGAACGGATGAATTGATGAACACTCTGCCCGACGGCGTCGCCATTCATGGGACGATGCACCCCGGATTCGACACGATCCTCACCCCTGACGCCCTGGCCCTGCTGGCCGACGTACATCGGCGCTTTGACGCCGAGCGCCTTCGCCTGCTGGCCGAGCGCCACGCGCGCCAGGCGCGTCTGGATTCCGGCGAGGAGCAGCTGGACTTCCCCGCCGAGACCGCCGCGATCCGCGCCGGCGACTGGACGGTCCCGCCCGCCCCGGCCGATCTGCAGGACCGGCGCGTCGAGATTACCGGGCCTGTGGACCGCAAGATGGTGATCAACGCCCTCAATGCGGACGTGAAATGCTTCATGGCCGATTTCGAGGACGCCTCCACGCCCAGCTGGACCAATATGATGGAGGGCCAGATCAATCTGCGCGATGCGGTCCATCGCACCATCGCCTTCACCGATGGGGCCAGCGGCAAATCCTACAAGCTGAAAGATGACCCGGCCGTGCTGATCGTGCGCGCGCGCGGCCTGCATCTCGATGAAGCCCATGTGAGCGTCGACGGCGCGCCGGTGGCGGGGGCCTTCTTCGATTTCGTTCTGTACCTCACCCATAACCACGCCGAACTCGCCCGGCGCGGCACGGGTCCGTATTTCTATCTGCCCAAGCTGGAGACGCGGTTCGAGGCGCGCCTGTGGGCGCTGGTCATCCGTCATTGCGAAACGGCGCTGCGCCTCACACCCGGCACGGTGCGGGTCACGGTGCTGATCGAGACCATCACGGCGGTGTTCGAGATGGACGAGATTTTGTGGGAGCTGCGCCAGTCCATCACCGGCCTCAATGCCGGGCGCTGGGACTATATCTTCAGCTATATCAAGCGTCAGAAGTCCGATCCCGGCCGTATCCTGCCCGACCGGGGTCAGGTGACCATGGCCGCGCCCTTCATGGCGTCCTACGCCAGGCGCCTGATCGCTGTCTGTCACCGGCGCGGCGCCCATGCCATGGGCGGGATGAGCGCTTTCATCCCGGTCAAGGGCGATGACGCCGCCAACACCGCCGCCATGGAGCGGGTGAAGGCCGACAAGACCCGCGAAGCGGGCCTCGGCCATGACGGCGCCTGGGTGGCGCATCCGGCGCTGGCGCCGGTGGCGAAGGCCGCGTTCGACGCGGTCATGCCCGGCCCCAATCAGCTCGCCAAGCAGGGCGAGCTCATTGAAGACCGCGAAGCGCTGCTGACCCCTGTGGAGGGGACGATCACCGAGGCGGGCCTTGCGGGCAATGCCGATGTGGCGATCCGCTATATCGCCTCCTGGCTGCAGGGCCGCGGCGCGGCGCCGATCCATAATCTGATGGAGGATGCCGCCACCGCCGAAATCAGCCGCGCCCAGCTGTGGCAGTGGCGCGTCCACGGCGCAAAGACCGATGATGGCCGGGTGATCGACGCAGCGCGCGTCAGCGCCGCCATCACCGGCGCCGGCGGCGCCATCCGCGCCGAGCTGGGCGAGAATGCCTGGACGGCCGGACGCTTCGCCGAAGCCCAGGCGATCCTGCAGGATCTGGCGCTGGCTGACAGTTTCGAGGAATTCCTCACCCTGCCCGCCTATGAGAAGGTCAAAGAGGCCTGAGCGCCTCGCGCGGGCTCTCGAAGAGGATCTCACATCGACACATGAAAAAGGCCGGGCCCGTTGCGGGACCCGGCCTTTCTCTTGACGTCCGGCCCGGGCCTTGCGGCCCGGGTCAGATACCTTTGCCTACCACTCGGTGCGCAGGGAGACGCCCCAGGTGCGCGGCGCACCCAGGAAGCCGCCGAACGTGCCGGTCTGGGCGAACTGGTCGAACGCGACCTGGACATAGGTCTCGTCGGTCAGGTTGCGGCCCCAGAGTTCCACATTCCAGCGTCCGTCCATCGAGCCAAGGCCGAGACGGCCATTGAGCGTCGTGAAGGCGTCCTGCTCCTTGCCCGGAGCGAGGTCGGAGCCGGTGTTGTATTCCGACACCCAACGCGCATCGAGCGCGGCCAGGAAGAGCAGCGTGTCTGAAATCGGCTGCTGGTAGATCGCCTGACCGGTGACGAAGTGCTCCGGCGAGAGCGAGATCTGCTGGCCCGGCAGGCGGGTGAGCGCCGTCGGCAGCGGGCCCAGATTGTCGCCATAGGTCGCGTTCACATAGGCGTAGCCGCCGGTGATATCGAGACCGTCGATCGGGGTCGCCCAGTTGAAGTCGAACTCGGCGCCGTAGGTCTCCACATCCGGGATGTTCTGAACCACAAAGGCCAGACCGGTGAAGGTGTTGAGCTGGAAGTCGGTGACCTCCTGATAGAAGAAGTTGCCGTTCAGCTGCAGCACGTTGTCAAGCAGCTGCGACTTGAAGCCGACCTCATAGGCGTCGATCACTTCAGCCCGGAACGAGCTGTCGGAATCAACGAAGGAACCGCCCACGACCGGACCGTTGAACTCGCGGTCCAGATTGTAGCCGCCCGCCTTGAAGCCGCGCGAGAAGCCGGCATACAGCATCACGTCGTCATTGATGTCGTAGGTGGCCCGCAGGGTGCCTGACAGCTCCTCGTCGGTGCGCTGGCGGTCATAGCCGGTCGCGTCCAGTCCGGTGCGCGCATACGGCAGACAGATCAGCGGCACCAGGCCCGCAAGCGGCGTGCCCGCCGCGCCGGCGATCGGATCGGGTCCGAACACCGTCTCGAGGAAGGCGCAGCCCGGCGTCGGGCTGGTGGAGAACGTCGCGAACACGTCCTTGGTTTCACTGGTGTAGCGAAGACCGCCGGTGATCGCGAGCTGGTCGGTGAGCTGGTAGGTGTTGTGCGTGAACAGCGCCCAGCTACGGCCCGTCTGATTGTAGACGTCCTGGTTGACGCCCGATCCGTTTGGCAAGGCCTGGCCCGGTGCGAAAATCGGCGCCCCGGCGACGGCGTTCAGCGTGTTGGAGATGAAGAAGGGATCAGCCCCGCCCGACGCGGCGAGACCCAGGTAGATTTCCCAGTCCGCACCGAAACGGATGGCGTCGTTCAGCTCCAGATCCTCGTGGGAGATGATGCCGCCGACCAGCCAGTCGAGATTCCCGGCGACGCCGGTCAGACGCACTTCCTGGTCGAAGCGGGTCAGATCGGTCGAGTTGCCGTCGCCGCGATAGGCGATGTCAGCCGAGGTGTAGTCGATGTCCTGGGTGCGCTGGTTGGTCCAGTTTCGCCAGGAGGTGATGGTGGTCAGCGTGCCGATCGGCAGCTCGAAGTCGAACTCGGCCGAGAAGCCGTAATCGGTGACCTGCTGCTGGTACTCGCGGTTGGCGAAGGCGCGGCGCTCCGACGGATCGGCCGGATTGAGCACCTGGCCGCCGACCGCGCCGATCAGCGCCGCCGGTCCGGGGGCCGTCTGCCACTGCACGGCGGAGCAGCAGAACTCGTTGCGCCGGGTGTAGTCGGCGATGAAGCGTCCTTCCACCACATCGCTGGGGACCCACAAGGCCTGACCGCGGAAGGTGTAATAGTCATTGGTTTCGGAATCGACCTCGCGCGTCCCGCCCGGCTGGCGCAGGGTCATGTCGGTGAAGCCGTCACGCTCGCCGACCGCGGCGAACAGGCGCATGGCCAGCGTGTCCCCGCCGATCGGGCCGGTGAAATGGCCCGAATAGCGCCGGTGATTGAAATTCCCGATGTCAGCCTGCAGCGCGCCGCCATACTCGAATTCCGGCGAGGCCGTGACGATATTCAGCACGCCAGCCGAGGTGTTCTTGCCGAACAGCGTTCCTTGCGGCCCGCGCAGCACTTCAATGCGCTCGATCTCGCCCAGGTCGGAGAAGCCGACCCCGTTGCGCGCCCGGAACACGCCGTCGATGTACACGCCGACCGAGCTTTCAAGACCGTAATTGTCGCCCACCGTGCCGATGCCGCGGATACGCGCGGTCGTGATGGTTTCCGCCTGGGTCGACGTGACCATCAGGCCCGGCGCGATGGAAATCAGGTCCTTGATATCCTGAACGCCAGCGGCGCGCAGTTCCGCAGCCCCGTAGGCGCCGAGCGAGATCGGCACGTCCTGGGCCGACTGTTCGCGCTGCTGAGCCGTCACTGTGACGACGTCGATGGTCCGGCGCTCGCTGGCGACAGGCTCGTCAGAGCTCTGGCCGAACGCGGCGCCGCTCAGGGCAAGCGACGAGACCGCTGCGTAGAGCGCGGTACGGGTGAAACGGGTGGTCATGGTGGTGTGTCCTCCTCGGGCGAATGTTTAGGCGTCGCCATAATTATGCTGCAGCGCAACATCTTTGTTCTTTCGTCAGGTTGGCCGATTTGCCGGGTAATTTGAACCTGTCTTCACAGCACTTGGGCGCGCATCGTGATGCGGAGAGCCCGCTTTCACGGCAGTTTTCACGGAACTGTTGCAAAGAGGTCACGTTAATGGCCGCCTCGGCGGCGGCTCTGGGTGGAATAGCAAACGCCCGGCGTCTTGCGACACCGGGCGTTGCGTCCTCCCTGACCGGTCCTTGTTGCAGCGCAACAGCACCGTTATGGCGTATAACTAGCCCGGAGGACGGCGGCGCGTCGAGCAGATTCATCTTCGGCGCATCAGTCTGCGCCGCTTACCAAGTCACAACCTATCGGCGCCACACTGTCCCGGCTGGGAGATGGGAGCCGGATATGCAGGACGCCGTCATGCGGCTGCTCAAAAAGCACCTGGCCAGCGTCGACCATGTCGATCTGGGCCGCTACCAGTTCGTCAATCTCGATCCGGTCCGCGAGGCGGCCGGCGCGCTGTGGCCTCAGCTGCGCGAGCGCGCCTTTCTGGCCTCTCGCTCCATGATCGAGCGGCGCATCGCCGAGGATGATCTGATCATCCCCTGCGCCACAGGCTTTCTGGTGATCTTCAAGGCGCTGACCGGCGAACCGGCCGTGCGCCTGACCGAGGCGATCCGCAAGGAGCTGGAAACCTTCTTCATGGGCGACGAGGAGCTGGGCGGCCTGAAAGTCGATGGCCACAGCGAACGCCTGAGCCTGTCGGAATTTGAAGCCGCCCTCGCGCGCTCGCGTCCCGAGGCCGAGCCCCGCACCGCCGGCCCGAAGCCCGCCGCGCCGGAACCGGACGCGCTGGACACGCTGCGCATTGACGCGTTGGATTATCTGCCCGCCTGGGATGCGCGCAATGAAGCGGTGGGCGGGTTCTTCCTGCGCGCGCGGCGCCTGGCCAGGGACGGGCGCGGCTGGCTGGTCAATGGCGCCATCGTCCGCGGCGCGCGCCGCGCCGAGGCGCGTCTGGCGCTGGACCTTCTGGTGCTGGATCGCGCCGCCGCCGCCCTGGAGACGCTCATCAAGGCCGGCACGCGCTGCGCCCTCATCGTGCCGGCGGGCTATGACAGCTTGTCCCAGGCGCGTTGCCGCGCCGCCTATATCACCCGCCTGTCAGCCCTGGGCCCGGCGATCAAGCCGATGATCTGGGTGCGGCTGGAGGACACGCCGCTGGACGCGCCCCGCGCCGCGCTGGCCGAGACCGGACGGATGATGTCCCAGCACGCCGGGCAGCTTTTCGTCCATGCGCCCGCCGACGCCATGACCCTTGACCCCTTCACAGAAATTCGCCCGGCCCTGATCGGCGCGGATTTCCCCACCGGATCGGACGCCGCCATCCGTACCGATCTGGACCGCTTCATGGCGCTGGTGCGCCGCACCGGAGCGGGCGCCTATCTGGACAATCTGGAAAGCTGGGAGGCGGTGCGTCTGGGCGTGCGCTCGCCCGCCCGCCTTCTGGCTGGCCCCTCCATAGGCGTACTGACCGCCCCGAAAGCGCCTTACCGCCTGACCCGCTCCGGCCTGCTGGCGCGCGCCGCCTGATCGGCTGAGGCCATCGCGCCTTGCCATCGCCGCGCACGCCGCCCTACCCTGCGGTTCAATGCCGAGGGAGGGTTACGCCCATGAAAATGCTTGCGTTCACCGCCGGGGCCGTGCTGGCCGTCTCGTCCGCCGCGTCTGCGCACGCGGAAGCCGGCCCGCTCCAGTTCGCCGACGTGTTCTCGCTTGAGATGGCCGCCGACGTGCAAATCAGCCCGGACGGGCGCACCATCGCCTATCAGCGCCGCTCGGCCGACATCATGAGCGACCGCATGCGCGGCTCGATCTGGCTGGTGAATTTTGACGGGAGCGGCCACCGCCCGCTGATCACCGGCGCCGGCGACTACGCCAGCCCGGTCTGGACGCCGGATTCCGGCCGCCTCGTGTATCTCTCCAGCGAGGACGGGCAGACCGAGCTGCGCATGGCCTGGACCGAAGATGCGCGCAGCGCCCGCCTGGCGCGCCTGCCACGCGGGGCCTCCCAGATCAGCATCTCGCCCGACGGCGCGCAGATCGCCTTCACCATGTTCGTGCCGGGGCAAGGCGTCCAGGTGGATATCGGCCTGCCCGAGCGGCCCCAGGGCGCCGAATGGGCGGCGGCGCCGCGTGTGGATGAGACCATCGGCTATCAGGCTGACGGGATCGGCGATCTGCCGCCGGGCGCGGCGCAGATTCATGTCATGGCGTCCGATGGCGGCGCGCCGCGTCAGGTCACGCGCATCGAGAACGGGTCGATCAGCGGGCTCACCTGGACCGCCGACAGCGCCGAGATTTTGTTCAGCCATGGCGGGCGGGCGCAGGACGGATTTGATTTTCGCGAATCCGATATCTGGGCGGTGCGCGCCGCTGACGGCGAGACGCGCCAGATCACCGACCTGCCCGGCGCCGAGCGCAGCCCCCGCCTGAGCCCGGACGGGCGCAGGCTGGCCTTCCTGCGCACGGATCGCGAAACCTACTCCCACCAGGACAACCGGCTTTACACAATGCCCCTGTCAGGCGGGGAACCCAGCCGCCTTCTGTCCGATCTCGACCGGGGCATCGCGCAGGCTGAGTGGGACGGGAACGGGCGCGGGCTGTGGGTGCGCTTTGATGATCGCGGCCACACGGTGCTGGGCTATGCCGGGCTCAATGGCGGGCTGGACCGGGTTACCGACCGTATTGGCGGGCTGACCATCGGACGGCCCTACACGTCGGGCATGTTTTCAGTGTCCACCAATGGCCGCTGGGCCGCGCCGGTGGCGAGTGCGCAGGATCTCGCCAATGTGGGCGCCGGCGCACGCCGCGGCGAGGCGCGCACCCTCACCGATCTCAATGCCGGGGTTCTGGGCGCGCGCGATCTGGCGCGGGTGGAGCGCTTCACCTGGGAAAGCTCAGCCGACGGGCGCGAGATCGAGGGCTGGATCGCCTATCCGCCGGGCTTCGATCCGGAGCGCCAGTGGCCGATGATCCTGGAGATTCATGGCGGCCCGCACACGGCTTACGGCCCGCAATTCTCCGGTCAGGTCCAGCTCATGGCGGCTGCAGGCTATGTGGTGTTCTACACCAATCCGCGCGGCTCCACCTCCTACGGCCAGGACTTCGCCAACCTGATCGACAAGGACTATCCCGGCAGCGATGTGGATGATCTCAATTCCGGCGTCGACGCCCTTCTGGCGCGCGGCTTCATTGACGAGGACCGGCTCTATGTCACGGGCGGATCAGGCGGCGGGGTGCTGACCGCCTGGCTGATCGGGACCGATGAGCGCTGGCGCGCGGCAGCGGTCGGCAAGCCGGTGATCAACTGGACCAGCTTCGCGCTGGCCTCCGATATCGGGCCGGTGATCCACCGCTACTGGTTCGGCGTGACGCCCTGGGACGAGCCGGAGGAATACTGGCGCCGCTCGCCCCTCTCGCTGGTCGGCAATGTGAGCGCGCCCACCATGGTGTTTGTCGGCGCCGAGGACCGGCGCACGCCCGTGGCCGAGGCCGAGCAGTATTACAATGCCCTGCAGATCCGCGGGATTGAGAGCCGGCTGGTGCGCATACCCGACACCTTCCACGGCATCGCCGATTCCCGCCCCTCGCGTCTTCTCTACAAGACCGGGCATATCATCGCCTGGTTCAACCAGCATGGCGGGCAGGGTGATGAGGATTAAAACCCCTCAAACCGCGTGAACTCGTCCACCCCGGCGCGGCGTGAGCGCAGCTGGTTGACCACTGCGTCCGGGTCGGCGTGACCGATGGCGAGGCCGCAATAGATCTGCAGCGGCGCTTCCACGCCAAGCGCCTTCCCCACCGTGCGGCAATGGGGCGTCCAGGCTTCCTGCATGCAGGTGGCGAGGCCACGCGCCTGCGCCGTCAGGCACACGCACATCATGAACATGCCCAGATGCGCCCACTGGTTCGGGTTCATGCGCGCGTCGATGGCGAAGAACAGCGCCTGGGGCGCGCCGAAGAAGCGGTAATTCTCCATCAGATGGGCAAAGCGCGCGCCCTTGTCCTCGCGCGGCACGCCCAGCAGCGCATACATGTCCTCACCCACCTGGAAGCGGCGCGAGCGATAGGGCTCCCACAGGCTTTCCGGATAGACTGGAAAGTCGGCTTCATTGGCGAAGGGATCGGTTTGGAGCTTCTCCTGCACCGCATCCATGACGCGCTGGCGCGCCTCGCCGGACACCGCGATCACATGCCAGGGCTGAAGATTGCCGCCCGACGCCGCCCAGCGCGCCTCCTCCAGAATCGCCTCGATCTCGTCTCTGGAAACCGGCGTGTCGAGAAACGCGCGCGTGGAAATGCGCGCCTTGAGCGCCTCGGATACAGTCATGGGAAGCCCCCCTGGGGATCAGACCGCGAAGCTGACGCCGCAGCCGCAGGCGGCTGTCGCGTTGGGATTGCGGATCTGGAAGCTGGCGCCGATCAGCTCGTCGACATAGTCAATCTCTGACTTGTCCAAGAACTCCACGCTCATCGGATCGACCAGCACAGTGGCGCCGTCGCGCTCGATGCGCAGATCATCCTCAGCGGCTTCGGCCTCCAGATCGTATTTGTAGGAAAAGCCCGAACAGCCCCCGCCCACCACAGACACGCGCAGGAACGCCTTGTTCTGGCTGGCCAGCACGGCCTTGATCTGGCGGGCCGCCGTCTCTGACAGGGTGATCTGGGGATTGCTCATCTTCGCCTCAATTGCGTCTCGCGCCGCCGCCGGTTTCGTTTACCGGCGCACCACAGTATATGGACCGCCATAGCCCGCCATGGAAGACCCTGCTCCCGATGACACACGCCCGCGCGCCGTATGCCTGTGATCCTGCCCACAGCCGGGGGCGGGCGTTTGCGCAGCCTGAAAGCGCCATGCGCACCGCCTTCCAGCGCGACCGCGACCGGATCATCCATTCCAGCGCTTTCCGCCGCCTGAAAGAGAAGACGCAGGTCTTCGTGGCCCATGAGGGGGACGCCTACCGCACCCGCCTCACCCATTCGCTGGAGGTCGCCCAGATCGCCCGCACCCTGGCGCGCGCGCTCCATGCAGACGAGGACCTGGCTGAAGCCGCCGCGCTGGCCCATGATCTGGGTCATCCCCCCTTTGGCCATTCGGGCGAGGATGCGCTCCAGGACGCCATGGCGGACTTTGGCGGGTTTGATCACAACGCCCAGACCCTTCGCGTGATCACCAAGCTGGAGCACCGCTATCCGCAGTTTGAGGGCCTCAACCTGTCGTGGGAGACGCTGGAGGGCGTGGTCAAGCATAACGGCCCGCTGCTGGCGCCGGGCGCTGGGCCGGAGGCGCTGGCCTGGGGGTTCACCGCCTATGAGGGCTGGCGCGCGCTGGAGCTGCACACCCATGCCGGCGTGGAAGCTCAGATCGCCGCCCTGTCCGACGACATCGCCTACAATAATCACGACATCGATGACGGGCTGCGCTCGGGCATCCTCACCCTCGATCAGCTGATGGAATTGCCGCTGGCCGGGCCGGTCTTCCAGGGCGTGCGCGCCCGCTATCCAGGCATCAATCAGGACATCCTCATTCACGAAGCCGTGCGTGAGCTCATCGGGCTGATGGTCTCCGACGTCCTGACCGAAACCCGCCACCGCCTCAGCCAGTGCGGCGCGGACAGCCCGGACGCGGTGCGCGCGCTCGACCAGCCGGTGGTGGCGTTCTCTGAAGCCATGACCCAGAAACTCGCCGCCGTGCGCCGCTTCCTCTATGCGAACCTGTATCTGCACTACAAGGTCAAGCGCATGAAGGAAAAGGGCAAACGGGTCGTACGCGACCTGTTCGCGGCGTTCCTGTCAGACCCGCAGCTCCTGCCCACCACCTGGCAAAGAACCTGCGACGGCGCGGGCGGCGAAGCCACGGCGCGCACGGTCTGCGACTATATCGCTGGCATGACCGACCGCTACGCGGTGGACGAGCATCGCAAGCTGTTCAGCCTCGACGGCTGGCGCTGAGCGTTTCCTGCGCGGAAGCACGGCTTTTCGCACCGGGCGCGTTGTTGCAGCGCGGTGAAACCTTATCTCATTGAACACAGACGGACGACGCGTCCGCCGCACCCAATTCAATGAGGTATCCTCATGCGCCAGTTCACCGCCCGCCTCGCCAAGGCCCTGACCGCTTCGCTCGCCATCGCCAGCTCCGCCTCCGCCCAGGACTGGGCGCTGGACCGCGAGGCAAGCTCGGTGCGCGCTGCGATCGCCGTGTTCAACACGCCCGCTGAAGCCCGCTTTACCGATTTTGACGCCCAGATCACGCTCGACCCGGACAATCTCGCCGACGCGCGCATCGACGCGGTGGTAAGCACCGCCAGCGGGACCATGACGACGCGCGACTATCAGCAGGCCATGCTGTCCAGCGAAGGCCTCGCCGCCAGCGCCCACCCGGAGGCGCGCTTCGTCTCTGACGATGTGCGCGCCGTGGAGGGCGGCTATGAAGCTCATGGCGTCCTGACCATCCGCGATGTGGAGGAGCCGGTGGTGCTCGCCTTCACGCTGGAGATTGATGGCGGCCGCGCCGTGGCGGCGGGTGAGTTCGAAGTGTCGCGTTCGGCCTTCGGGATCACCGGGTCCAGCTGGGGCGCCGGCAATGTGGGCGAGACCGTCACCGTGGCCCTGCATATCGAGGCTGACGCGCGCTAGTCGCGATCCGCGCACGCCGCCCCCGCCCCTGATGACCTGACAGGTCCGCCTCCCCCTGCCTGACGCAAACGGCAGGGGGAGGCTATCACTGCGCGTGGGCCCCGTGCTAAGTCTGCGCTCCCGCAGTGCAACACCCGTTCGCAAGTGCAAAATAAACGAACGATCATCACGCGCTTTGCGCCCTCGCCCACGGGCTATCTGCATATCGGCGGAGCCCGTACAGCGCTGTTCAGCGCCCTGTTTGCGCGCCGCCATGGCGGCCAGTTCAAGCTGCGCATCGAGGACACCGACCGGGCCCGTTCGACAGACGACGCCGTCACCGCGATTCTCGACGGCCTGCGCTGGCTGGGCCTCGACTGGGATGGCGAGGCCGTGTCCCAGTTCGCGCGCGCTGAGCGCCACCGCGAGGTGGTGGACGCCCTGATCGCGCGCGGCGCGGCGTTCCGCTGCTGGTGCACCCCTGAAGAGGTGGAGGTCCTGCGCCAGACCGCCTTCGACGAGGGCCGCGCCCTGCGCTCGCCCTGGCGCGACCGTGATCCGTCCGAAGGGCCGGATGCGCCCTATGTGGTGCGCTTCAAGGCGCCCGAGCGCGATGTGGCCATTATGGACGGCGTCCAGGGCGAAGTGCGCTGGGCGGCCAAGGAATTTGATGATCTGGTGCTGCTGCGCTCCGATGGCGCGCCGACCTATAATCTCGCCGTCGTGGTCGATGATCACGATATGGGCGTGACCCATGTGATCCGCGGCGACGATCACCTCGTGAATGGCGGGCGCCAGACCCAGATCTATGACGCGCTGGGCTGGAATATCCCCCATTTCGCCCACATCCCGCTGATCCACGGACCGGACGGCAAAAAGCTGTCCAAGCGCCACGGCGCGCTGGGCGTAGAGGCCTATCGGGATATGGGCTATCTGCCTGAAGGCCTGCGCAATTACCTCTTGCGCCTGGGCTGGTCCCATGGCGACAAGGAGCTGTTCACCGACGCCGAGATGGTCGCCGCCTTTGATCTGGCGGGCCTGAACAAATCGCCGGCCCGGCTCGATTTCGACAAGATGGCCAGCGTCAACGCCTTCCACATGAAGCGCGCCGATTCAGCGCGCCTCACCGATCTTCTGTGGGCACGGCTGGAGACCAAACCCGGCCTGCGCCTCGACGATACGGGCCGCGCCTGGGTACGCGCCAGCATGGACGCGCTGAAAGAGCGCGCCGCCACCCTCGCCGAACTGGAAGATCAGGTTTATTTTATGCTGCAATTGCGTCCTGTGGCGCTGGCGGGCAAAACCGCCAAGGCGCTGGACGAGGACGCGCTGGCGCGTCTGGGTCGTCTGCGCCAGACGCTCGCCGGCCATGATGACTGGAGCGAGGCGGCGCTGGGCGGCGTCTTGAAAGCATTCGCCGAAGCCGAAGGGGTCGGTTTCGGCAAGATCGGGCAGCCGCTGCGCGCGGCGATGACGGGGGGCGCGCCCGCGCCCGATATGAGTTTCGTGCTGGCCATCCTTGGACGCGACGAAGTCCTGGCCCGGCTCGATGATGTGATTTGACCGGCGCGCCGGCCACGGGCGCCCCGCAGCGCCCGGCCAGCCGCCAGAAGCGAGGGTGACGAGATGAAAAACAAGGTTCAGAACAAGGGCGCAGCCCAGCTGACGATCAACGGCAAGACCTATGACCTGCCGGTCCTGGCCGGCTCGGTGGGCCCGGACGTGATCGACATCCGCACCCTCTACCGCGATGCGGGCGTGTTCACCTATGATCCCGGCTTCACCTCCACCGCCAGCTGTGAAAGCCAGATCACCTATATCGACGGCGATGAGGGCGTGCTGCTCTATCGCGGCTATCCCATCGACCAGCTGGCCGACAACGCCAGCTTCATCGAAACCGCCTATCTCCTGCTGCATGGCGATCTGCCCACCAAGGACGAGCTGCACAGCTTTGACTGGACGATCCGCCGGCACACCATGCTGCACGACCAGTTCGACCAGTTCTTCCGCGGTTTCCGCCGCGACGCCCACCCGATGGCGATCATGGTCGGCACGGTCGGCGCGCTCAGCGCCTTCTATCACGACTCCACCGACATCAATGACCTGCAGGCGCGCACCATCTCGGCCCACCGCATGATCGCAAAAATGCCGACCATCGCCGCGCGCGCCTATAAATACTCCATCGGCCAGCCCTTCATCACGCCGCGCAACGAGCTCGATTACGCGGCCAACTTCCTGCGCATGTGCTTCGCCGTCCCGGCCGAGGATTACGTCGTGTCCCCGACGCTGGCGCGCGCCATGGACAAGATTTTCATCCTGCACGCCGATCACGAGCAGAACGCGTCGACCTCCACGGTGCGTCTGGCCGGCTCCTCGGGCGCCAACCCGTTCGCCTGCATCGCGTCGGGCATCGCCTCGCTCTGGGGTCCGGCCCATGGCGGCGCCAATGAAGCCGCGCTGACTATGCTGGAGGAAATCGGCTCGGTGGACCGCATTCCTGAGTATGTGCGCCGCGCCAAGGACAAGAATGATCCGTTCCGCCTGATGGGCTTCGGTCACCGCGTCTACAAGAATTACGACCCGCGCGCCAAGGTGATGCGCGACACCTGCCACGCCGTGCTGGACGAGCTGGGCGTGCGCGACGAGCCGCTGCTGGCCGTGGCCATGGAGCTGGAGCGCATCGCACTGGAGGACGAGTATTTCGTCGAGAAGAAGCTCTATCCCAATATCGACTTCTATTCGGGTATCACCCTGCGGGCGATGGGCTTCCCCACCGACATGTTCACCGTGCTGTTCGCCGTGGCGCGCACCGTCGGCTGGATCGCCCAGTGGAGCGAGATGATCGAAGACCCCAGCCAGAAAATCGGCCGTCCGCGCCAGGTCTTCACCGGCGCGCCCGAGCGCGGCTATGTGAAGCTGGACAAGCGGTAGGCACTGTATACGGCGCCCTGACGGTTCGCGCTTGGCGGACCGTCAGGCGCGCGCTGGCCAGGTCATCCTTCCCTGTTGTCCCGGAACCTCTCCCTGTTGTCCGGGAACCTCTCCCTGCTGTCTCGGAAACCCCTCCTTGTTTTCCCGGAAACCCTCGTTGTTTTCCCGGAAACCGCGAAGCGGTTTTCCGGGATCCATCCCGACAGGATTGAACCGCCTCGGCGGTGGAGATGATCGGTGGATGGATCCCGGACCGGCTGCGCCGCCCGGGCAGACAAGGGGGGTGGTTTGGCGCCGCTTCTCTCCCGCCATCATGCCGGGAAGCCGCCCATGCTGAGCGGCTGCGATTTCCTGCCGGTTGGCGATGCGGCCGTTCTTGCCGGGTGTGCCCGAGCCGGTGATGTGAGGGAGATAGGCACGGAAAAAGATGTATGCCCCCTTTTCCCAAAGCGCACAGCGTTATAAGGAGGCCAAATGAGTTCGGGAATGCCTGATGGCAAAAAGATCCGCATCCGATCGTTCTACGGCTTCAGCCCGGAGGACGACGGGTACGTCGGCTGGACGCGGGAAAGTTCCCGCGACGCCTATCTTCGCAAGCTAAATCACGGCGACCTTATAATGATCTATGGCGCCAGCAGCGCAGAGACTGCGAAGCCACTACGATCATATGTGCTCGGCTTTCTGGAGGTCGAGGCAACGCCGATCCGTGATTACGAAAAAGCTTCTAAGGTTGGCTTAGATCGAAAACGGGATGCAGGCTGGGCCGAAAAGTGGACCTATGCAATTCCGGTCCGCCGCGCTTGGCGGGCCGAAGAGAAAATGATGATCTCAAGGATCGCATTCCATTCCTATCGGGCTGAAGCAGGTCAGGCTCTTGCGGTGCATGGCGCAGATTTGGATCCGGATGAAGTTGCTCAAGCACTGAAAATCAAGGTCCGTGAGGTCAACGTCTACGGCGAGCCGCCCATCACTGCTTGCGAGGCGCAAGTGATGGCGTTCGGGCAAACCTTCCAGCCTTCCCGTGCGTTTCCCGGAAGTTTCGGCGAAAGGACTTCGATTTACGAAGATGGGGAGACGTTCCTATACCTTGCAGCTTACGAGGGTGACGGCCATGCGCTCCTTGGCAGGCAGAAATCCTTCGGCGACAAATCGGTTGCCCTGAAGATCGGAGTAACTAACGCACTGAAGCGCCGTTGCGCTGAATTGAACGCGGGTATCCCACCGAAGGCAAGCGGCCGATGGGTGCTACGCGTGAATTCGCAGCCATTCCCGGACAAGAAGTCGGCGGAGGATGTAGAAGCTCAATTCAAGCAAATTGCTGCAGATCGATTTGAGAGTTTGGGCGGCGAATTCTTTTGGGGAAAACTCCAGGATGCGGAGTCCCTATGCTGGTCTTTGCCCGGCATGTCTCGATTTTAAATAATGAATGTCCATCTAAATTTTTAATTCACTGTGGCGCGCAAGGCGAACCGGTCAAGCCGCTGCTCGCTACGGCGTCTCCCCCTCGCCACACCCTCAAACCCGCACGCCGCCCGCCTTCGCCCGCACCAGCTCCAGCACCGCCCGCGCCGCCACCGTCGCCGGATCGCCGCCCTCACCGGCCATGACCGCCGTCACCTCGCGCAGGCGTTCTGACAGGGCGTCGCGGCCGCGGGCGTCCTCCAGCAGGGCGTAGGCGGCTTCCGCCAGCCGGTCGCCGGTGCAGTCCATCTGGACATATTCGGGGATCAGCATCTCGTCGGCGGCGATGTTCACCAGCGAAATATATTTGGCCTTCATCAGGACATAGCGGGCGAGCGCCCAGTTCATCCAGCCCAGGCGATAGGCGGCGATGGTCGGCACGCCCAGGCGCGCCAGCTCCAGCGTCACCGTGCCTGAACACGCCAGCGCCGCGTCGGCGGCGTGAAACGCGTCGAGGCGCTCGGGCGCATCCACGACCACCAGATTGGAGAAAGCCGGCTCGGCCGCAATCATCTCGCGCGCCTGCACCGCGATGGAGGGCGCCAGCGCGGTGACCAGACGGGTCTGGGGCCTGGCTTCGCGCAGGCGGCCCGCCGCAGCGGCGAAGGGCGCGAACAGACGCTCCAGCTCGCCCCGGCGGCTGCCCAGAAGCATCAGGAGCAATTCGTCTTCCGCCCCGATCCCGTGGCGCTGGCGGAACGCCGGCCCGTCGCCGGACAGATCGCGCGCCAGCGCCGGATTGCCCACGAAGGTCGTCTTCAGCCCGTGGGGCTCGAAATACTCAGCGTCGAACGGGTGGATCGCCAGCAGGTGATCCACATGGCGCGCCAGGACTTTCGCCCGGCCGCGGCGCGCGGCGAAGACCTGCGGGCCGACATATTTGATGCGCTTTATGTCCGGCGCGCGCGCCTCCAGCTTCCAGGCCAGGCGCAGCATGAAGCCCCAGGAATCGATCAGCACCGCCGCGTCGGCGCCGAACGCGGCCGCGGCCTCCGCCGCCTGCTCGGCCCGCTCATGGACCAGCTTGACGATGCGCACCCCGTCCAGCAGGCCGAACACCGATAATTCCGAAATATCAAACGTTGACACGACGCCCCGGCGCGCCATCTCCGCTCCGCCCATGCCGGCGATCTGGACGTTGGGGTCGGCCCGGCGCAGCGCATCAATCAGCTCGGCGCCCAGCATATCGCCCGAGGCTTCGGCGGCGGCGATATAGATGCGCGCCGGGCTAGCCATCGCCCACCGCCCCGTCGCCGCTCGCCGCATCATTGACGATCCAGACAAACAGGCCTGCGTCTTCAGCCGCGCGCGCCACCGCCTCGGCGCCCAGGATCAGCGCGCCGCCCGCCGGCGCGGCGATGCCCGCCAGCCCGGCGCAGGCGGCGCCCTCCACCGTCGACACGCCGATCACGGGCAGATCGATGCGCCGCTCCTGCCCCGGCTTGGGCCGCTTGGCGAGCACGCCGCGCCGCTGCTGCGGCGTGCCGCGAAGGGTTGCGGGCAGATCCGCGACGCGTCGCAGCATCGCATCGGTGCCCTCCTGCGCCTCTACGGCGAGCACCAGCCCGTCACAGACCACGGCGCCTTGCCCCACATCCTCCGCGCCGATCACGCCCGCGATATGGAGCGCGCGCAGCGCATCGCGGCGCTGGGCCTCGTCAGGCCGCTGCGCACCCAGATAGCCTTCGCGCGCCGTCAGCTCGCGGGCGATTTCGTCGGCGCCCACCACGGCCAGGCCTTCGGCTTCAAACACGCCGATCACCGTGCGCAGCAAGGCGTCATCGCCGCGCGCCGCCGCCGCAATCATTTTGGGAAGCACGGAGATGCCTTTGAAGTCAGGCTTGATCTGGGAAAAGTCCGGGCGGCTGACAATGCCGGCGAAGCACACCGCGTCGCACCTGGCCTGCGCCAGGTCCTTCATCACCCCGCCCAGCTCGCCCAACCCGCGTGTCTTCGCGCCCTCAAACCGGGCCGGGTCAGCGAAGCCTTTCAGCGCCACAACAGTCGCCAGCCGGCCATCGGCCCGGGCGGCCTCGGCGACATGGACGGGCAGCTCGCCCCCGCCTGCGATCAGGCCCAGACGCGTCCAGGCGCCCGCCATGTCAGCGCGGTTCCGGGAAGCAAAGCGGCCGGGCGGCGGGCGCCCTGATGAACTCGATGATTTCCATCACTTCGCGCGCATTGGCGAACAGGCGCGCCGCGTCCTCGATGCGCTCGTTGAACGCGCCCTCTTCGGCATAGAGCAGGCGGTAGGCCGCCCGCAGATTATGGATGGTCTCGCGCGAGAAGCCCCGGCGTTTCAGGCCCACCAGATTAAGCCCGGCGAGCCAGCCGTGATTGTCCGCCATGCCATAGGGGATGAGATCGCCGGTCACCGCCGCACCGCCGCCGACGAAGGCGTATTTGCCGATCCGGCATTTCTGGTGCAGCGCCGACAGCCCGCCCATGATCACGAAATCGCCCAGCGTGGATTCGCCGCCCAGCGTGGCGTTGTTGGCGAACACCACGTTGTCGCCGACGATGCAGTCATGGGCGATATGGGCGCCCACCATGAAATAGCCGCCCGACCCCACACGCGTCATGCCGCGCGCCGTGGGCGTGCCCAGATGCATGGTGACCTGTTCGCGCAGCACATTGCGGTCGCCGATCTCGAGCCGGACCTCGCCGCCCTTGTATTTGAAATCCTGGGGCGGTTCGCCCAGCGCCACGAACGGGTGCAGGATGCAATCCTCCCCGATCTTCGTCCAGCCCTGCACCGAGACGTGGGAGTGCAGCCGCGTGCGCGCGCCGATCTCCACATTGGGACCGATGATGCAATAGGGGCCGATCTCGGCATCCGTCCCGATTTTCGCGGACGCATCGATGATGGCGGTGGGGTGAATCTGCGTCATGGGTTGCCCGCCTCCCGCGGGGCGGAGGTCGCCGCGAACTCCGCTTCGGCGCATTTCACGCCATTGACGCGCGCCTCGCCCTTGAACTTGAACACGCCGCGCCGGCTGGCGGTGACTTCCACCGGCATTTCCAGAAGGTCACCCGGCCGCACCGGTTTGCGAAAGCGGGCATGGTCCACGCCCATGAAATAGATCACGGTATTGGCAATGTCGGCATCCAGCGTTTTGGACATCAGGATGGCCCCGGTCTGGGCCATCGCCTCGATGATCAGCACGCCCGGCATGACGGGGTTGCCCGGGAAGTGCCCGGGGAAATAGGGATCCGCCGCCGACACGCACTTGATGCCCAGGATTGACTGACCCGGCACATAGCGCTCAGCCCGGTCCACCAGCAGGAAGGGGTGGCGGTGCGGCAAGCGGCGCAGAATCTCGTCCGGCGTGATGATGTCCTGCGCGCTCATGCTGCGCCCTCCCCCGGCTCGGCTTTCCTGGGCTTTCGTCCGCTCTGGCGGCGCAGCCACGCGGTTTCCCGCATGAAGCTTTTCAGCGGCTGGGCCGGCGATCCGGCCCAGGTCTCGCCTGCGGGCACATCACGCATCACGGCTGCATCCGCCGCCAGGCGCGCGCCTGCGCCGATTTTGAGATGGTCGGCGATCCCCACCCGGCCGCCAAACTGCGCGCCCGGCCCGATATCCACACTGCCCGACACGCCCGCAAACGCGGCCATCACCGCATGGTGGCCGACGGTGACGTTGTGGCCGATATGGCAAAGATTATCGATCCGGCAGCCGCGGCCCAGGACCGTATCGCGCAGCATGCCCCGGTCGATGGTGGAATTGGCGCCGATGGTCACTTCATCCTCGATGAGGACGCGGCCCAGATGCGGCAGCGTCACGATCGCACCGGCTTCATAGGCCAGCCCGAAACCTGCCTCGCCGACCACCGCGCCCGCGGAGATATCGCAGTGCTGGCCGACAATCGCGCATTGCAAGGCGGCGCGCGCGCCGATGCGCGTATGGGCGCCGATCACCACGCCCGGCCCGATCACCACGCCCGGATCGATCTCCGCATGAGCGCCGATCTGCGCGTCAGGGCCGATGATGACGCCTGGCGCAATGCGCGCCGAGGCATCGATCCGCGCCGACGGCGCGATCAGGTCAGGACCGTCATGAAAACGCTGGGTCAGAAAGAGCGCCGCCGCCCGGGCGAACGCCGCGCGCGGGGCCTCATGAACCAATACGGCGGCGGCCTGAATCAGGCCAGTCGCCGCGTCTGGCGCGATCACGACCACGCCCGGCGCCGAGAAGAGCTCGGCGGGGGCGCGGGTGAGAAACACCAGCGCGCCCTGAGGGGCGGTGGCGGGCTCGGCCACGTCGTTGACCGGCGCGGCCGGGTCGCCTTCGCAGCGCGCACCGGTGCGCGCCGCCAGATCACCCGCGGTCAGCGGGCCGAGCCGCTCAAAGAAGCGCGGATCGGCCCCCACGACCGGCTTACTGCTCGGGCGTGCGCTGCGGCGCGCGGACCCGGTTGACCGGGGTGGTCGTGATGCGCGCGTTCAGGCGCTCCAGAACCACATCCGTGACGTCGACGCTGTTGGCCGTCATGATGGTGACCGACTGGTCCAGCATGATCACGCCGTTACGCTCGGTCATCACCGCCTGCATGATTTCCTGCAGGATCGGGATCACCGGCTGCAGCGCGGCCTGCTCGGTGGCGGCCAGCTCCTGCTGACGGACACGGCGCTCGAGCTCCAGGTTGCGCATGTCTTCCTGGAATTGCTGAACGCGCTGGATCAGGTCCGGACGCTGGCGGATCGCTTCCTCGGTCATGGCCGAGGTTTCGGTGTTGAGCGCTTCGCTCTCGGCGCGCACGGCGTCCTGCTGGGTCTGGATTTCGGCCTGCATTTCCGTGCCGATTCGTTCCAGCTGAGCGGCGATATGCTGGCCGACAGCGCTTTCATTGAGCGCGCGTTCCTGGTCAACGACCAGGATTTGCGCCGAGGCCGCGGTGGAGGCGGCGGCGGCGAGCACGAGCGCCGCAATCATGCGAAGCGGCGTGCCGGTAAGGCGGAAATTGAAGTTTTTCATAGGTTTAGAACCCTGTCATTGTGCTGAAGCGGAAGAAGCGCCCGCGATCATAGTCTTCCTTGACGAACGCGTGGGCGAAGTCGAAGCGCACCGGTCCAAACGGCGAGTCCCAGAAGATGGACAGGCCGGCGGACGCGCGCGGCGCCAGTTGGTCAACCGTGAAGATGGCCCCTGCGGTGCCATCGTCGGCGATCTGGTCGTCATCAGGCAGAAGGCCCATCGTGCCGAACTCGGTGAACAGGCTGGAGCGCACGCCGTACTGCTCGGGCAGACCCAGCGGGAAGGCCAGCTCGATGGCGCCGATGGCGTAGAGATTGCCGCCGAGCGCATCGCCGGCGAACACACGCTCATTGCCGTCATCATCCAGCCCGCGCCGGACGACCCGCGGGCCGATGCCTGCCGTTTCAAAGCCGCGGAACGAGTTGCCGCCCTTGAAGAAGCGGTCATTGATCCGGGCCACGTCGCCGCCCCATGAGAAGAGGTAGCCAGCGGTGCCGGTGAAGCTGAGCACCACATCGTCACGGAAGACGCTCCTGTAGACGCCGCCCTGGAACTCGGAGCGGACATAGCGAACATCGCCCCCGATTCCGGCGAAATCTTGATTGAAAGAGAGCTGGAATCCGTCCGACGGGTTGTTGAAATCATCCACGCGGTTCCAGTTGAGCGAATAGCCCAACAGCGAGGTCGACCGCGCCCCGGAGGCGCGCCGGATGGAGTCCGTGACCCCGGCGAAAGTGGTCACCTCGTCAACGCGCACTGTGTAGTTCAGGCCCGCCTGCACCGAGCGCGTCAGCGGGAATCCGGCGCGCAGGCTCAAGCCGGTGGACTGGGTCTCGAACGAAGCTTCGCGCGAGAAGTCGGAGCGCACGGTGAAGAGGTCGAAGCCCGCAGCCAGATTTCTGTCGAGGAAGCGCGGCTCGGTGAAGCGGATATCAATCTGTTCGCGGCGCGAGCTGGCCGACACCCGCAGGCGCAGGAACTGGCCGCGTCCGCGCAGATTGCGCTCCGAGATCGAGAAGTCGATCAGGAAGGCGTCGGTGGACGAGAAGCCCGCGCCGAACGCCAGTTCCCCGGTGGGCTGCTCGGTGACCGACACCTGCACACGTGCACGGTCCTCCTGGCTGCCCTGGAAGGGCTCGATCTCGACGTCCTCAAAGAAACCCAGACGGCCGACACGCGCGCGCGACACGTTCAGGAGCGCCTGATTGAAGGCGTCGCCTTCCACAATGTCCATCTCGCGCCGGATCACACGGTCCAGGGTGCGCGTGTTGCCGACAATGTCGATGCGCTCGATGTAAACGCGCGGGCTTTCGCTGATGGCATAGGTGATGTCGACCGTTTGGCTGTCGCGGTTCACATTGACGCGCGGCGTGATGGTCACGAAGGCGTACCCGGACGCGCCGGCCGCAAAGGTCAGCGTCTCGATGGAGTCCTCGATCAGGCTGCCCACATAAAGATCGCCCTGCTGGGTCGGCACGGCGCCGGCCAGGAAGTCGGTGTCGAGATCCTCGATGGCGGTCTCCACCTCGATCTCGCCGAACCGGTATCGTTGACCCTCATCCATGGTGAAGGTCACGAAGAAGTCGCGCTGGTCAGGGGTGAGTTCAGCAACCACCGAGGTCACGCGGAAGTCGGCATAGCCGCGGTCGTTATAAAACTCGCGCAGCTGTTCGCGGTCGAACTCGATCCGGTCGGGGTCGTAATTGTCATTGGAGGAGAAGAACCGCCACCAGCGCGCTTCCGAGGTGATGATTTCACCGCGCAGGCGCCGCTCGGAGAAGCGCTCATTACCCACGAATGCGATTCGGCGCACGCCGGTGACCGGGCCTTCGGAAATTTCGAACACGAGATCGACCCGGTTCTGGGACAGCTCGACAATCTGGGGCGTCACGCTGGCGGCGAAACGCCCGGCGCGGCGGTAGACCTCGAGAATGCGCTGCACGTCCGCCTGGACGCGCGCGCGGGTGAAGATGGCGCGCGGCTGCAGCTCGATCTCGTCGGTGATGCGGTCATCGCGGATGGCGCGATTCCCTTCCAGCACCACACGGTTGATGATCGCGTTCTCTTCGACCTGGACCACCATGGTCGACCCGTCGACCGCGATGTCCACGTCAGAGAAGAGGTTGGTCGCAAACAGCGTCTGGATCGACAGATTGATCAGGCGCGGATTGGGCACTTCGCCCGGCTGCACAAGCACATAGGACAGGATCGTGGCGGCTTCGACGCGCTGATTGCCGCGCACCAGAATCTGCAGCACGGGCCGCTGGGCCTGCGCCTGAGGCGCTGTGATGGTTTCGACGGCTTCAGGATCCGCCGGTGCGGGTTGCGCGGGCGATTGCGCCGCTGCGCCGCCCGCCAACGCCAGACCGGCCCACAATGCTGCAACAGCCAAAAGAATTCGATTCATGAAACGCCTCGTCCCCTCGGCTGCCACCTGCTTCCCGGATCAGAAAAACAGACCGCGCAAATAGCTCAAATCATTCCACGTGGCCACGACCAGCAAGGTCAGTACGAGGCCGACTCCGATCCTGAACCCGATCTCCTGCACCGCCAGGCTCGGCGCGCGCTGGGTCACGGCTTCGTAGGCGTAATACACGAGGTGGCCGCCGTCGAGAACCGGAATGGGCAGGAGATTCATTAAACCCAGCGCAACAGAGATGACGGCGGAGAGCGCGGCGAGCGACAAAAGCATCGCCCAGATGCGCTGGTTCAACGCCACTTCGGCCCCTTGAGGCGCCGCAACGGAGACGTTGGCGACCTGCCCTGCGGTGGTGGCGATGCCGATTGGCCCGTTAATCATTTCCAGCGAGGCGCGTCCCGTGACCAGCCTCACCATGTACTCGCCGATCATGGAGGCGGTGTCCCAGGTGCGCGTCACGCCATACACAGGGGCCTCGAGCAGAGAATAGCGCACCTGTTCACGCTGCCCGGGGGCGGAGCTGACGCCCAGAAAGCCCATGGCCCGCTCGCCGCCCAGCCCGTCTGCGCGCACTTCCCGGCGGGGCGTCGCGTTGAGGATCACCTGCTCGCCATCACGCTCGACCACAAAACGGATCGGCTGGCCGGGGCGCGTCATCACCGCCTGGCTGATCTGGGTGAAGCTGCGCACGGCGCTGCCATTGACCGATACAACCTCATCACCGACCTCGAATCCGGCCACTTCCGCAGGGGAGCCGGCCTGCACGCCGCCCACCAAGGGCGCCGAGATCACCTCTCCTCGCGCCATCCCCAACGCTGCAAAAACAACAATCGCCAACACAAAATTCGCCAGCGGGCCGGCGGCCACGATGATGGCGCGCTGCCAGACCGGTTTGAAATGGAACACTGTGTGCGCATCGGTGCGGCTGGCGCGCAGCGCTTCGAGCTCTTTGTGATTGGGCGCGCTGGCGGCGTTCTCGTCGCCGCGAAAGCGTACATAACCGCCCAGCGGCAGCGCCGCGAGGCGCCAGACCGTGCCGGTCTTGTCGCTCCATGTCGCCAGCGTGGGCCCGAAGCCGATGGAAAACACTTCGGCGTGCACGCCGAACAGCCGCCCGGCATACAAATGACCCATCTCGTGGATCACCACCACGAACGAGATCACCGCGACAAACGCCGCGATGGACAGAAGCCCTGCGCCAAACATCTCTGTCATAGACTGTGTTCCTTTGATCCGGCGTTTGCCGGTGTCTCGTGCAGCTATCGCGCCAGCCGGCTCACCGCCGCGTGCGCCAGGCGCCGTCCATGCGCGTCCGCGTCGATCACCGCATCAATGGACGCCGGCGCTGCGCTCGCGCCGGCGTCGCGCGCCCCCTCGCCCAGAGCCTCCGAGACGGCAGACGCGATGTCAAGAAAGCCGATCCGTCCACCCAGGAACGCCGCGACCGCCACTTCGTTCGCCGCATTCAACACGGCGGGCGCCGTCCCGCCAGAAATGAACGCATTGCGCGCCAGCCCCAGCGCCGGAAAGCGCTCCGGATCGGGGGCGAAAAAGCTCAGCGTTCCCAGCCGCGCCAGATCCAGCCGGTCCACCGGAGTCTCCATGCGCGCGGGCCAGGCCAGGGCATGGGCAATAGGGGTACGCATGTCCGGGCAACCCAGCTGGGCCAGCAGCCCGCCATCCGCGTACTCGACCAGGCCATGCACGATGGATTCAGGATGAACCAGCACATCCACCTGCTCCTGCGGAAGGGCGAAGAGATGGCAGGCCTCGATGATCTCCAGCCCCTTGTTCATCATGGTGGCGCTGTCGACCGAGATTTTCGCGCCCATGGTCCAGGTGGGATGGGCCACCGCCTCGGCGGGGCCTGCTGCGCGCATGGTCTCAAGGCTGGCGCTATGGAACGGCCCGCCCGAGGCCGTCAGGATGATGCGCCGGATATGGCTGCGCTGGTCCGGATCGAAGGCCTGGAAGATCGCATTGTGTTCAGAATCCACCGGCAGCAGGGTCGCGCCGCTGCGCGCCGCCTCGTCCAGCATCAGCACGCCCGCGCACACCAGCGCTTCTTTGTTGGCGAACGCCACGCAGGCGCCCCGGCGCACGGCGGCCAGCGTGGGCTGCAGCCCGGCTGCGCCCACAATCGCCGCCATCACCCAGTCGGCGTCCATGGCGGCGGCGTCCTCCACCGCTTGCGGCCCGGCGCCCCATTTTATGCCGCTGCCCGCCAGCGCCTCGCCCAGCGCAGGCCCGGCGCTTTCATCCGCCACGGCGCAGAACTTTGCGCCGAACTGGCGCGCCAGCTTCGCCAGCTCCGCCGCATTGCCATTGGCGGTCAGCGCCACGACGTCATAGGCGCCGTCTTCGGCGCGCGCGATCAGGTCCAGCGTGGCGCGCCCCACTGAGCCTGTGGCGCCCAGAAGCGTGATGGTGCGTGCGCTCATAATCCTGCCCCCGGCCAGCCATTGGGACCTGCCGCGCGCCAGGCGCCGGCGAACAGGACCGCCATCATCAATGCATCCACCCGGTCCAGCACGCCGCCATGACCGGGGATCAGCGTACCGGCATCTTTCACACCGAAGCGGCGCTTGGCCAGCGACATGACAAGATCGCCCAGCACCGCGGCCAGGGCGGTCGGCGCGGCGATCAGCGCGGCATAAACCGGATCAAAGCCCAGCAGCTGCGCCACGCCCGCTCCCGCCGCGATGCCGAAGGCGAGCCCGGCGGCAAGGCCGGCCCAGGTCTTGTTGGGGCTGGCGGCAGGCAGAAGCTTCGGCCCCCCGATCCAGCTGCCCGCCAGATAGGCAAACGTGTCCGCCGCCCAGACCACCGCCAGCAGGAACAGCACCGCAGCCAGCCCGCCCTGCTCGCCTTCGCGCAGCGACACCAGAACCGCGGCCGCCAGGGCGATGTAAGCCACACCCGCCACCGCTTCATACGCGCGCCCGCGCCGGCGCCGGTCGAGGCCGGCGAACACCGCCCCGCCCGCGATCCACGCCGCTGTCCAGCCGGGATGCGCCTGTCCGGCGAGCAGGGCCGCGCCCACCGCTGTGCCGGTGGCGATGGCGAAGGCGCGCGGCGGCGCGGTCTTGTCCGACATGCGCACCCATTCCCACGCCATGGCGGCGGCGAAGGCGGCGATGAAGATTGAGAAGGGCGTGCCGCCCGCCCAGACCAGCAGCAGCGCGGCGGGCGCCAGCACCAGCGCAGACAGCACCCGCCTCAGGAAAACCGGATCGCCCGGCGCCCCGTTCCTGCGAGGGACAGGCGGAGAGGTCATGCCCGCACGGCGCCGAATCGGCGCTCCCGGCGCGCGAATTCATCCAGCGCCGCGCGCAGATGCTCTTCGCCGAAATCGGGCCAGAGCACATCCATGAAAATCAGCTCGGCATAGGCGGTCTGCCACAGCAGGAAGTTGGACAGGCGCCGCTCGCCGCTGGTGCGGATCACCAGGTCGGGATCGGGCAGGTCAGCGGTGTCGAGATATTGTTCAAAGTCCGCTTCGGTCAGCGCCGACACATCCCCGCCCCGGTCCGCCGCCGCCCGCGCCGCGGCGCGCACCAGCTCGTCGCGCCCGCCATAATTGAAAGCGATGGTCAGGTGAAAGCGCGTGTTGCCACGCGTGCGCGCTTCAACACGGTCGATGGTCTTGATCAGGTCCGGCGTCAGGCCCTGGCGCCGGCCGATGACGCGGATGCGCACACCCTCGCCATGCAGGCGTTCGAGATCGGCCGTGACGAAGCGGCGCAAAAGATCGAACAGCGTGTCGATCTCGGCGCGCGGACGGCGCCAGTTTTCAGTGGAAAAACTGAACAGGGTAAGATGGGTCAGGCCCAGATCGCCCGCCGCCCTCACGGTTTCGCGCACCGCCTCCACGCCCGCCTGATGGCCGAAAGCGCGCGGCTTGCCGCGCGCCGCAGCCCAGCGCCCGTTGCCGTCCATAATAATGGTCACATGGCGCGGCGACCGGTCGGCGGCGTCGGGCTGCGCCATGTCGGCGGCCTCCTTGAGTCTGGCCCCATGGCTCAGACCTGCGTGATTTCTTCCTGCTTGGTCGACAACAGCGAGTCGATCTCGCCGATGCGGTTATCGGTGGCTTTCTGAACCAGGTCGGCGAATTTCTTCTGCTCGTCCTCGCTCATATCGCCGTCTTTCTCCGCTTTTTTAATCGCGTCCATACCGTCCCGGCGCACATTGCGCACCGCGATGCGCGCCTGCTCGGCGTACGCGCCCGCCGTCTTGGCCAGTTCGGCCCGGCGCTCTTCGTTCAGCGGCGGGATCGGAATGCGGATCATCGCGCCTTCCATGACCGGATTGAGGCCAAGTCCGGCATTTCTGATGGCTTTGTCCACCGCGCCGGCCAGATTGCGGTCCCACACCTGAATCGACAGCATGCGCGCCTCGGGCGTGCCGATCGTGCCGACCTGGTTGATCGGCGTCAGCGTGCCATAGGCGTCGACTTTCACCGGATCGAGCAGTCCGGCGCTGGCGCGCCCGGCGCGCAGGCCGGCGAACTCTTTCTTGAGCGCCTCGACCGCGCCATCCATGCGCTTTTCGATATCTTTCAGGCTGAAGGCGGACATGCTCGTCTCCTCAATGCGTTTCTAGCGGCCTTTGCGGGCCGCACCGTCCAGCGGGCCCACGACCGTACAGGTGCCCTTGCCGGCCAGCACGCGGGCCAGACCGCCCTGCTCGCGGATATTGAACACCACGATGGGGATCTGGTTGTCGCGCATAAGCGTTACGGCCGACGCGTCCATCACTTTGAGGTCGCGGGCCAGAACGTCAATATAATCCAGCCGCTCGAACCGCTTGGCTTCGGGATGGCCGCGCGGGTCCATGTCATAGACCCCGTCCACGCCCGTGCCCTTGAACAAGGCGTCGCAGCCCATTTCAGCCGCGCGCAGGGCTGCGGCTGTGTCGGTGGTGAAGAAGGGATTGCCGGTGCCCGCGGCGAAAATCACCACCCGGCCCTTTTCCATATGGCGCACGGCGCGCCGGCGGATATAGGGCTCGCACACGGTGGTCATGGGGATGGCCGACTGGACGCGCGTCGGCACGCCCACCCGCTCCAGCGCCGTCTGCATGGCCAGCGCGTTCATGACGGTGGCCAGCATGCCCATATAATCGGCGGCGGCGCGCTCCATGCCCTTGGCGGCGGCCTGCAGCCCGCGGAAGATATTGCCCCCGCCAATGACCAGGCACAGCTCATAACCGGCCTCCACCGCCTCGCCGATCTCGCGCGCGATTCGGTCGGCGGTGTTCATGTCGATGCCATAAGGTTCGGCGCCCATCAGGGCTTCGCCCGAGACTTTCAGCAGCACGCGCCGGTAGGGCCCTTGGGGGACCGGACGGGACCGTTCGTCACACGTCTCGCTCACGTATCGCCCTCCCTGGTGCGCCGGCGCTTCGCCTGGACGCGACAGGGCCCGGCGGAGCGATCCGCCGGGCCCTGAAGCTGTCTAGCTTTTGGTCATCGCTGCGACTTCCGCCGCAAAGTCTTCCTGCTTCTTCTCGACGCCTTCGCCCAGCACCATGCGCACGAAGCCCGTGAGCTCGATGGGCGCGCCGGCGGGGCCTTCAGCGGCTTTCACCGCTTCGGCGACGGTCTTGTCAGGATCGAGCACGAAGGACTGCTTGAGCAGCACCACTTCCTCGAAGAACTTGCGGATGCGGCCTTCGACCATCTTTTCGATGATGTTGTCCGGCTTGCCCGATTCGCGCGCCGAGGCCGCGAACACTTCGCGCTCGCGCGCCACCAGCTCGGCGTCGACTTCCGCTTCGGTGGTCGCCGCCGGAGCGGTCGCCGCCACGTGCATGGCGATCTTGCGGCCCAGCTCGTTCAGCACGCCCTGGTCGCCGGTGGATTTGAGCGCCACCAGAACCCCGATCTTGCCCATGTTTTCAGCCGCGGCGTTGTGCACGTAGTGCGCCACCACGCCCGCATCCACCGACAGGGTCGCCATGCGGCGCACCGACATGTGCTCGCCGATGGTTGCGATCAGATTGGTCAGCATGTCCGACACGCTGGCGCCCGACTTGGTCGTAGCGGCCTGCAGAGCCGCCAGGTCGGCGGCGTCCACCGCCAGGCCGGCGATCTCGGCCACGGCGGCCTGGAACTGGGCGTTGCGCGCCACGAAGTCGGTTTCGGAATTCACTTCCACCGCAGCAGCCGCCATGCCGGCGCCGCGCGCGTGGGCAGCCACGGCCACCAGGCCTTCAGCGGCCACGCGGTCAGCTTTCTTGGCGGCCTTGGACAGGCCTTTGGTGCGCAGCCAGTCGATGGCGGCTTCCAGATCGCCATTGGTTTCCGACAGGGCTTTTTTGCAGTCCATCATGCCTGCGCCGGTCTTCTCACGAAGCTCCTTGACGAGGGCGGCGGTGATCTCGGCCATGGGGAGGTCTCCTTACGTCGCGTTGCGCGCGCCTTGGGGGCGGACGTCTGTTATGTGGCGCCGGCCGGAGCGAGCGCCCCGGCCGGCTGTGTCATGGGTCTGACGCCAGGCCTATTCGGCTTTGGCGCCGGCTTCTGCCTCTTCCGCCGCGGGGGCCGCAGCAGGTTCAGCGGCCTTGGCCGGTTCCGCGGGCGCCTCGGTCTTCATCTCGTCCAGGCCCAGCGCGTTGGCGCTCGGCGCCTCGCTGGCGCCCAGGTCCATGCCGAACGAGGCCTGGCTGTCGGTGATGCCGTCCAGCACCGCGTCGGCGATCAGATCGCAATACAGCGCGATGGCGCGGGCGGCGTCATCATTGCCCGGGATCGGGAAGTCGATGGCGTCGGGATCGGAGTTGGTGTCCACGATGGCCACCACCGGGATGCCCAGGCGTTTGGCTTCCTGGATCGCGATCGCCTCTTTATTAGTGTCGATCACGAACATCAGGCTCGGCGTGCCGCCCATCTGCTTGATGCCGCCCAGCGAACGCTCGAGCTTTTCGCGCTCGCGCGTCAGCATCAGCGTTTCTTTCTTGGTCAGGCCCTGGGGTCCGCCTTCGGCGTCCAGCAAGCCTTCCAGCTCGCGCAGACGCGCGATGGAGCGCGAGATCGTCGCCCAGTTGGTCAGCGTGCCGC
Organism: Hyphomonadaceae bacterium ML37; assembly: GCA_027627685.1. Classification (NCBI taxonomy): domain Bacteria; kingdom Pseudomonadati; phylum Pseudomonadota; class Alphaproteobacteria; order Hyphomonadales; family Hyphomonadaceae; species Hyphomonadaceae bacterium ML37. The sequence continues at coordinate 1,128,134 of CP091241.1, read as the reverse complement.
CCAGCCAGCGGTGATTCATATAGTATTGCGCGCAGCGCTGAGCGGCCAGAGCGACCGGCTCGGAGGCCTGGCGCTTGGTGCCGACGAACAGCACGCGTCCGCCGCCGGCGGCGACTTCGCGCACCTTCACCAGAGCCTGGTGCAGCAGCGGCACGGTCTGGGACAGGTCGATGATGTGGATGCCCGAGCGTTCGCCGAAGATGAACGATTGCATCTTCGGGTTCCAGCGGTGGGTCTGGTGTCCAAAGTGTGCGCCGGCTTCAAGCAGCTGACGCATGGAGAATTCAGGAAGAGCCATTTTGATCGGTCCTTTTCCGGTTGGCCTCCGTGGGGCGGAGCCGAACCGGCCTGTCTGCCCGCTTGAATGGACAGACAAGAAAACCGGACACGGCACCGGAGCGACGCACCCCATGGCGCGCCGAGCCCCACGTGCGGGATCGCGCGCGCTTATACGGGTCTCAGCGCAGCGCTGCAAGCGCGGTGAGCCGCCGCCCGCTAGTCCTTTCGGACCACCCGCGCCTTGCCCCGCCCGATGGTGAGCGCCTTGATGACGCCCCTCAGCGTGCGCACTTCCTGTTCGGTGAGGCCGCCGCGCGCGAAGATATTGATCAGGTTCTGCATCATCAGCGGCGTCTTTTCCGGCGGATAGAAGAAACCCGCCCGGTCGAGCTCATCCTGCAGATGGCCGTAAAGACCTTCCATCTCCGCCGCCGAAGCCCGATCCGGCAGCGTCTCGAACGGCGCCGGGACCGGATCGCCTGCGCGCCATTCATGGGCGATCACGCCGCACGCCATGGCCAGGTTCAGCGAAGCGAAGCCCGGGTCCACCGGCAGGGTCAGAATGGCGGTCGCGCGCGTCACCGCCTCATTGGGCAGACCCGACTTCTCCGCCCCGAACAACACGCCGACGCGCTCGCCTGAGTCTATATGAGTGCGCGCCCGCGCCATCGCCTCGCGCCCGGTCAGCACCGGCTTGACCATGCCGCGCGGGCGCGCCGTGGTGGCGTAGAGCACCTGGCAATCGGCCACGGCCTCATCGAGCGTGTCAAACACCGCCGCGCGCTCCAGCACCGGCGAGCCCGCCGCCATGGTCTGGGCCGCCGGGTTCGGCCAGCCATCGCGCGGCGCCACCAGGCGCAGGTCGGGAATCGCGAAATTGCCCATCACCCGCGCGCATGCGCCGATATTCTCGCCCAGCTGCGGGGCGACCAGAATGAAAACAGGCGCGGGGGCGCCCGTCTCGGCGCTGACCGTCTCAATCTCAGGCCCGGCGGGGTTCATGGGCGCCCTTTCTATGGCTGCGCCGGGGTGCTAGACACCGCCGCAACATTCGTCCACCCCCCATTGCGCGCGCCGCCGCCCGTGCGGACGCAGCGCGCCTCACGCCAAACAGAAGAGATCCCCATGGCCAAGATCAAAGTCGACACCCCGGTCGTTGAACTCGACGGCGACGAGATGACCCGCATCATCTGGGCGCTGATCAAGGACAAGCTGATCCTGCCCTATCTCGATATCGACCTGAAATACTACGACCTGTCGATTGAAAAGCGCGACGAGACCGACGACCAGATCACCGTGGAATCGGCTGAGGCGATCAAGCATTACGGCGTGGGCGTGAAATGCGCCACCATCACCCCGGACGAGCAGCGGGTGGAGGAGTTCGGCCTCAAGAAAATGTGGCGCTCGCCCAACGGCACCATCCGCAACATTCTGGGCGGGGTGGTGTTCCGCGAACCCATCGTGATCAAGAGCGTCCCGCGCCTGGTGCCCGGCTGGACCCGCCCCATCGTGATCGGCCGTCACGCCTTTGGCGACCAGTACCGCGCCACCGACATGCTGGTGCCCGGCCCTGGCACGCTCACCCTGACCTTCACGCCCGAAGACGGCTCCGAGCCGGTGACCCACGAAATCTACAAATTCCCGTCCTCGGGCGTGGCCATGGGTATGTATAATGTCGACGAGTCCATCCGCGATTTTGCCCGCGCCTCGCTGCGCTATGGGCTGGAGCGCGGCTGGCCGGTCTATCTCTCCACCAAGAACACGATCCTGAAAGCCTATGACGGCCGCTTCAAGGATCTGTTCGAGGAGATCTATCAGGCCGAGTTCAAGGACGCGTTCGAAGCCAAGAAGATCACCTATGAGCACCGGCTGATCGACGACATGGTCGCCTCGGCGCTCAAATGGTCCGGCGGCTTTGTCTGGGCGTGCAAAAACTACGATGGCGACGTGCAGTCCGACACGGTGGCGCAAGGCTTCGGCTCGCTGGGCCTGATGACATCGGTGCTGATGACGCCGGACGGCAAGACCGTCGAAGCCGAGGCCGCCCACGGCACGGTGACGCGTCACTACCGCCAGCACCAGCGCGGCGAGAAGACCTCCACCAACTCCATCGCCTCTATCTTCGCCTGGACGCGCGGCCTGCACTTCCGTGGCAAGATGGACGGCAATCAGGCGGTCATGGATTTCGCCGACAAGCTGGAGCAGACCGTTATCAAGACCGTTGAGTCCGGCTACATGACCAAGGACCTCGCTCTCCTGGTCGGCGACCAGCAGGGCTGGCTGTCCACCGAAGGCTTCCTGGACACGGTCGGCGAACGCTTCGCCAAGGCCATGAACGGCTAGACTTTATCACCTGACGTCTTCTGAAAAGCCCCGCCGGACACGGCGGGGCTTTTTTGTTTTCCGCACTGGCATCCCGGTGTTCACACCCCCTACCCCCCGAAGGCGTCCTCACACGGCTCAAAGCGCTTTTCGAGCGCAGCCACATCGTCGGCGAGGATGAGTTCCTGATTGATCGGGAAGAGCGCGGCCTGCATCCCGGAAATATGGTCCTGCGTGGTGCGGCCATCGGCGACCGCGCGGTCCAGCCATTGAGCCGTCTCTATCATCAGGTTTTCAGCAAATTGCGTATCGGCGAGATACTGCGTCATGATGCCGGCCTGCGCGTGACAATAGATGTGCAGATCCACCTCGTTCATATCCGGCGCGGGGGTCAGGGCGAGGCTGGCGGCAAGAAGGGTGATCATGGCGTGTCTCCGTTACATGGCGCAGTTCAGCGTGCGCCCTCCGTCTCCCGCTGCCAACTGACAATGGATGACAGGCTGGCATCGGCCTCTGGACCAATCGGATCGAGATCATAAATCCGGAAAGCTTTGACAATATCGATCGATAAATTCCCTCCCGTCACCGCCTGCGACGGGCGCTATCGCCGCGCAGGCGGGACGGTCTAGGTTTGTCCGCCATGAGCGTGAATGACGACATCGAAGCCCTGGTCGAGGAATTCGACTTCCTGGACGATTGGGAAGAGCGATACCGCTATCTGATCGAGCTGGGCCATGCCCTGCCTCCGCTGGCGCCGGACGAGCGCAACGAGGCCACCAAGGTCAAGGGCTGCGTCAGCCAGGTCTGGCTGGTGCTGGACCATGACGCTCAAAACCGCCTGCGCCTGCGCGGCGAGTCTGACGCTCATATCGTCAAGGGCCTGGTGGCCCTGCTGGTGCGCCTCTATGACGGGCGCAGCCCGCAGGAGGCCGAGGCGATTGACCCCAAAGCCGTGCTGGGCCGCATCGGCCTGGCCGAGCATCTCTCCCCCCAGCGCTCCAACGGCCTCTCCTCCATGGTCGCGCGCATCCAGGCGTCGGTTCAGGCCTGACCTGAGCTGCGCATCCGCTCGACCCTGAGCTCCAGCCGGCGGATCTCCATCAGCAGGCGGTGCTCGGTCAGGAACGCCGCCATGGAGGTCTTCACCACCAGCGCGCCCAGCATCAGCACGGCTGAGGGCAGGCCCCAGCGCAGCGCCTCCAGCACAGTCTCGGCCTGAAAGAATTCCCAGGCGAACCAGACGCTGACGAAAAACATCACCGTCTGAGCGGCGAACATGACCTGGCGCGGCCAGGCGCCGGGTCCGCGCAGCGTGCCGAACGCGCTGGCGATAAAGCCCGGCTCCTCGCCCAGCGCCCGGCGCAGCTCGGCGTCTTCATGGTCGAGGGTTTCTTCGATCAGACGGTCGATGTCAGACATCGTCTCCTCCTGTGAGGGTGTCGCGCAGCGTGCGCCGCGCGTGCATGAGGCGGGTCTTGACCGTGCCCACCGGAACGTCCAGCGCCACGGCGATCTCCGCGACGCTCAAATCTTCAATATGAAACAGCCACATGGCCGCACGCTGGGCGGGCGGCAGGGACTGCATGGCCTCAGCAATGCGCGCCGCGTCGGCGCCGCGTTCCGGGTCGGTGGCCGGGGGCGGGGGCGGTTCGGCCAGAGCCGCCGCCTGCAGCCGCCGCCGGGCCTGACGCCCGCCGATCAGCCGGGCGCAGCGCCTTGTGGTGATGCGCCAGGCCCACAGGGCGAACGCGCGATCCTCACGCAGCCGGTGCAGCCCGGTGATGATCTCCACCCAGGCGTCCTGCACCGCCTCGCGCGCCAGCTCCATGTCGCCCGTCAGCCGCCAGGCATGGGCGATCAGGCGCGGCTGCCAGCGCCTTGCCAGCGCGTCCTGAGCGCGGGCCTGCCCGGTGCGGGCGGCGGCGGCCAGAAACGCGTCCAGCGCGCGTTCGGCTTGGGTGACGGCCATGATTGACGCCTCGATTGATACGCAAGTGTACGGGAAGGGTGCGCCCGCGCCGCCTTCGGGTTCAATCGGGCGGCCAGTTTTCCACACACGCGCCCTTTAGTCGGGGATTATCCGCACGCAAGCCATGACGGGGCGCGCCTGCCCCGTTAGCATGGATCTATGACCGCTGACGCTGCCGACGCCCCCTCATACGCCCTTGCCCCTCAGGCCGAGAACGCCGGTCCGCCCCGAAATATCGAGGCGGAGCAGGCTTTCATCGGCGCGGTGCTGTACGACAACGAGACCCATAACCGGGTCAGCGACTGGCTGCGTCCGGAGCATTTCTACGACCCGCTGCACGCGGCGATCTACCGGCGCGCCGCCCATATGATCAACGCCGGCACGCTGGCCGACGCCGTCACCCTGCGCTCCCATTTCGAGGGCGAGCCGGGCATGGCCGCAGTCGGCGGGGTCAACTACCTGGCCCGGCTGATGAGCGAGGCGCCCGATTCCGCCTCGGCGCCGGAATATGCGCGGGTGATCTATGATCTGGCGGTGCGCCGGGCGCTGATCGCGTTTGGCGGCGAGGTGGCCTATGACGCCAGCCGCCCCAGCGACTCCCTGACCGCCATCTCGCTCCTGGAAAACGCCGAGCAGCGCCTGTTCAAGCTGGCCGAATCCGGCGGCGCGTCGCGCACGCTCCAGCCCTTCAGCGAGGCGCTCGCCCAGTCCATGGCCATGGCCCAGGCCGCCTACAAGCGCGGCGGCGGTCTGTCGGGGATATCGTCAGGCCTGAAATCGCTGGACGCGAAGCTTGGCGGCATGCACCGGTCCGACCTGATCATCCTGGCGGGCCGCCCCTCCATGGGCAAATCCTCGCTGGCGCTGAACATCGCCTTCTCCATGTCGCGCGCCCACCGCACAGAAACCGGCAGTGACGGCGTGCGCCGCACCACCGATGGCGGGGTGGTGGCCTTTTTCTCGCTGGAGATGTCGAGCGAACAGCTCGCGACGCGCCTGCTGGCCGACTATACCGGCATATCCGGCTATCATATCCGCCAGGGCAAGATCGACGCGGCGCAGTTTGAAGATTTGCGCGACGCCGTGGCCGACATTAATTCCATCCCGCTCTACATTGACGATACGGGCGGTTTGTCCATTGGCGCCCTGGCCGCGCGCGCGCGGCGGCTGAAGCGCAATCCGCAAGTGGGGCTTGATTGCGTGATCGTCGACTATCTCCAGCTGGTGTCGGGCTCCAACAGCCGCGGCGACAACCGGGTGCAGGAAGTGTCGGAAGTGACCATGGCGCTCAAATCTCTGGCCAAGGAGCTGAACGTTCCCGTCATCGCCCTGTCCCAGCTGTCACGCCAGGTCGAGCAGCGCGACGACAAGAAGCCCCAGCTGTCGGACCTGCGCGAATCCGGCTCCATCGAGCAGGACGCCGACGTGGTGATGTTCGTCTACCGTGAGTCCTATTATCTCGAACGCCTGGAGCCCAAGGAGGGCACCGAGCAGCATCTGGCCTGGGAAGACGAGATGCGTCAGGTGCGCAATGAGGCCGATGTGATCATCGCCAAGCAGCGTCACGGCCCCATCGGCGCGGTGAAAGTGCATTTCGACCCCGACCGGACCAAATTCTCCGACCTGGACACATCCGGCCGTCGCGATTTCGAGTAAGCGCGCCATGGCTGATGCAACACCCGCCGCTGCGCCGCCTGCCGGGCTGGGCGCCCGCCTGATCATCGATCGCGACGCGCTGGCGCGCAATTTCCAGACCCTGCGCAAGCTCGCCGGCGGCGCCGAAACCGGCGCCTCCATCAAGGCCGACGCCTATGGGCTGGGCGCAGCCGCGCTCGCGCCGCGCCTGGCGCGCGAGGGCTGCCGCACTTTCTTTGTCGCCACGCCGGAGGAAGGCGCCGGGCTGCGCCGGGCGCTGGGCGGCGGCGAGGCCGATATCTGGGTGCTCAACGGCTATGACCCGGCCTCGCGCCAGCTCTACGTCGATCACCGCCTCGGGGCCGTGCTCAATCAGGCGCGCGAGCTCAGTGACTTTGCGCAAGGCCCCACCGGACCGTGCGCCCTGCATCTCGACACCGGCATGAACCGGCTGGGCTTTCCCGCGCGCGACACCGACGCGCTGATCGCGGCGCCCGGCGTGCTGGACGATCTCGATCTGCGCCTCATCATGAGCCATCTGGCGTGTTCAGAAGACGCCGCCCACCCCATGAACGCCGCCCAGCGCGCACGCTTCATGACGCTGGCCGAACGCCTGCCGCAAGCGCGCCTGAGTCTCGCCAATACCGGCGGAGTGATGCTGGGGGCAGATTATCATTTCGACCTGGTGCGCCCCGGCATCGGCCTCTACGGCGCCAGCGCAAGCCTCGACATCGCGCATCCGTTTGAGCCGGTGGTGCGCCTCGAAGCGCCCATACTGCAGGTGCGCGCGGTCAAGTCCGGCGAGAGCGTGGGCTATGGCGCGACCTTCACCGCCGAACGCGACATGCTCACCGCCACGGCGGCGGTTGGCTATGGCGACGGCCTGCCCCGCACCCTGTCGGGCAAAGGATTCGCCCGCATTGGGGAGAAGCGCGCGCCGATCCTCGGCCGGGTGTCCATGGATCTGGTGGTGCTGGATGTCAGCGATTGCGAGACCGAAGTGAGGGACGGCGCCCCGGCGGTGTTCCTGGGCGCGGACCTGACCGAAACCGCGCGCCTGGCCGGCACCCTGCCCTACGAACTTCTGACCGGTCTCAGCCAGCGTCCGGCGCGGGTCTATGAGGGCGCGCTTTAAACCGGCCTAGACGTTGAACTTGAACAGCATCACGTCGCCGTCCTGGACCACGTATTCCTTGCCTTCCTGACGCAGCTTGCCCGCCTCGCGCGCACCGGCCTCGCCGCCATGGGCGACATAGTCGGCATAGGCGGTGGTCTCGGCGCGGATGAAGCCGCGCTCAAAATCGCCATGGATGACGCCCGCCGCTCGCGGCGCGGTCCAGCCCTTGCGGATGGTCCAGGCGCGCGCCTCTTTCGGGCCCACGGTGAAATAGGTCAGCAGGTCCAGCAGCTGATAGCCGGTATGGATCAGGCGGTTGAGGCCCGGCTCTTCCAGACCCAGCTCGGCGAGATACTCGCCGCGCTCGTCGGCATCCAGCAGCGCCAGCTCCGATTCGATCTTGGCGGAGATGACCACACAGGCCGCGCCCTCCTGCGTCGCCCGCGCTTCGACGGCGCGCGAGTGGGCGTTGCCCGTGGCGGCGCTGTCTTCATCCACATTGGCCACGAACAGCACCGGCTTGGCGGTCAGAAGCTGCATCATGCGCCATTGGCGGCGCTGGTCTGCGGGCACCACGGCCTTGCGCGCCGGGCGGCCCTCATTGAGCTCGGCCAGAGCCAGTTCGACCAGCACCAGCGTCTCTTTCGCGTCCTTGTCGCCGGTCTTGGCCTTCTTCTCCAGATTGGCGCGGCGCTTTTCCAGGCTGTCGAGATCGGCGAGCATCAGCTCGGTCTCAACCACTTCGAAATCGGACAGCGGATCGACCCGGCCGGACACGTGGGTGACGTCGTCATCCTCAAAACAGCGCAGCACATACACCACCGCGTCCACTTCGCGGATCGTGGCCAGGAACTGATTGCCCAGCCCCTCGCCCTGGCTGGCGCCTTTGACCAGACCGGCAATGTCGACAAAATTCATGCGCGCCGGGATGATGTTGGCTGACTTGGCGATCGCCGCCAGCTTCATCAGGCGCGGCTCGGGCACCGCCACCTCGCCCACATTGGGCTCGATGGTGCAGAAGGGATAGTTCGCCGCCTGCGCCGCCGCCGTCTGGGTCAGGGCGTTGAACAGGGTGGATTTGCCCACATTGGGCAGACCCACGATGCCGCATTTGAATCCCATGACACTCTCCTTCGCGCCGTCCGGCTCCGGCGCGCCGTATAGGCCGCGCGGGCGCCAAGGGGAAGGGTGCGCGGCGCCCCTCCCCTCAGGCAGCCGCCTTGCCCCTTTCCCGCCCGCCATGGCACAGACGCCCCGGCATGACCGATCCCGCCTCCATCCCTTGCGTCCAGAGCGCCGCCCTCAGCGTACTGATGACGGCAGAGCCCGCCGCCAAGGCGGCCTGCGCCCGGCGCGTGGCGCAGGACTGGCGCGCCGGCGTATTAGCTTTGCCCTCGTGCGGCGCGCCCGGTCTGGCGCCCGACCGCCCGGCCCGCCCGGACAAGCCCGTCCTCGCCCCGCCCTCCGCCGTCCCCAAGCGCAAGCTCGGCTCGCGCGAGGGGCGCTTTGCGCTCCTGCACGCCGTCGCCCATATCGAGTTCAACGCAATTGATCTCGCCTTTGACATGGTGGCGCGCTTTGGCGGGGATGCGCGCATCGCCGATGAGGACCGCGCCAGCTTCATCGATGACTGGATCGGTGTGGGCGATGACGAGGCGCGCCATTTCGGCCTGCTGACGGATCGCCTCGCCGCGCTGGGCGGCGCCTATGGCGATCTCGCCGCCCATGACGGGCTGTGGAGCGCGGCGGAGGCGACGAAAGGCGACCTGCCCGCGCGCCTGGCCATCGCGCCCATGGTGCTCGAGGCGCGCGGCCTCGACGTGACGCCGGTGATGATCACGCGCCTGCGCGCCGCAGGCGACGAGGCCAGCGCGAGCGCGCTTGAGATTATCTATTCTGAAGAAGTCGCCCATGTGGCCGCCGGGCGGCGCTGGTTCGATGCGGTGGCCATCGCCGAGGGCCACGACCCGCGAGAGCGCTTTCACGCCCTCGTACGCCAGTACTTCCGCGGCGCGCTCAAGCCGCCCTTTAACATCCCCGCCCGCGACCGCGCCAACCTGCCCGAAGACTGGTACGCCCCGCTGGCGGAATTGCTGGATTGAGGCGGGAGGAACAGGCGTTCAAATCAGGCTGCGCAGGTGCGAACGCACGCGTAAACTCAGCTCTAATTGATTCGATTGAGGAGCCGCGCCATCATGAAAACCCTCTCCCCTCTCCTGATCCTCGCCGCCGCGCTGGCGCTCACGGGGTGCAACACCATTCAGGGCATCGGCCACGACATCACCCGCACCGGCGAGGTGATGGAGGATATCCTGACCGAAGCGGATGTGCCGGCGGGTGAAGATGGCGGTGTGGCGGTGGGTTAGGGCGCGGTCGGATCAGGCTGGAGCACGTTCAAGCGAGGCCACATTCCTGTTTCACCGAAAGGTTTGATACGAGGGTAGATAGCCGCGGACAGCTCCATTCACGTTAGTCCAGTTTTTCGGCAATCGCCTCGACGCGCGGACGGAATACATTGACGTAACGGTTCACACGCTCACGCATCCAGCCGATCAGCGCCGCGCGGTTTTGTGGGTCGGTCAAAGAGCCCATGATATGCGACTCGCCAATGTTGATCTTGCCGGGTTTCGGTTCTGTCTGACGCGCTTCCGGGCCAAGTTCTTCGAGGATGTCATCGATCTCCGGGAGCATTGCGCGTGCGATCTCGCCGCCGAGACCCGTCCGGGTGCCAGTGAAGAATATGCCGATCTGATTGCTGCTGCGAGCAAGATAAAGGGTGAGCCAATTGTCCTTGATAGTCGTGCCGCCGCGCGGGGCCGGGAGCCAGAAATAAACCGTCTCGTTCGTCTTCGGCTTGGGCGGCTCTTGCGATCGGTCATCCAGCTCAAGCCCGGCAAGCACGTCAGTCCAGAAAGCCAGATTTTCCTCGCCGATGAGCCGCCTGTTTTCGTCGAGCGATTCATCCTGCTCTGCATCCGTCACTGCAGTATCGTCGATGATGCGAGGAGCGCCATCCGGCGAGAAGCCGAACATATACCGGCCGATGATGGTGGTTTTGGCGAGCGTGCGCGGCGTGACAATGCGCTGACCCGCGGGAGTTACGAAGACGGGAAGCTCCACGAGACCGAAGCTGAACTGAAGCGCGCCTGACCCGGTCAGGTACTCCCCTATGGCTTCAACGCCCTCCCGGATGCCATCGCCGACAACAAGAAGGACGCAGCGTCCGTCCCTCAGATTTCGGGTAACGCTGTCTATGAACGTCGCCTGATTAAGGTTTGCGGTGCGCGAGGAAACAAACTCGAATAGCTCGAACTCAGGACCCATACGCCTGGCGCAGGCCCTCTGAAGGTCCTCATAGGACCATCGCTGGAGTTCCTTGGCATAGTCGATTATCTGCCCGACGACCTCGCGCCGCGCCTGCGGATTGTTCCACAGCTTGCATTCGACAAGGACCGGCATTCCGGTCGGGGTAATCATGAAAACGTCGACCGGGCCGGCTCGGGTGGGCAACTCATCACAAACCGGAACCGGGTCTACGCAGGTCGGGTCGATTTCGTTCAGCGGCAGCAAGGCCGGGTGGCCGAGCACGAGCCGCTGGATGAAGGCTTCGTCGTATCCACGCGTCTCGGCGCTTCCTGAACGCTGGACGGGTACGAGCGGCGTGACCGTCCTACCGTCTGAATCCAGCATAACCGGCGATCCATGCTGTCGCATTGTCAGTCCCCGGCAGGGCCGGCCTCCATCCAGTCGTCGAATGTAGAAGTGCGCTGGAAAGCGGGGAAACACACCAATTTGCTCAATGAATCAGGTGTGTTTCCCTATTGTCGCCCCGCCGGCTTTTGTTCTGCCAATCTGGTTCTGAGGCCCCCCTACAGCACCTCAAACAAACCCGCCGCGCCCATGCCGCCGCCGACGCACATGGTGCACACGACGTATTTGGCGCCGCGGCGTTTGCCTTCGATCAGGGCGTGGCCGACCATGCGCGCGCCGCTCATACCATAGGGGTGGCCGATGGATATGGCGCCGCCATTGACGTTGAGGTTTTCATCGGGGATGCCGAGTTTGTCGCGGCAATAGAGCACCTGCACGGCGAACGCCTCGTTGAGCTCCCACAGGCCGATATCGTCCATCTTCAGGCCATTGGCTTTCAGGAGTTTCGGCACGGCGTAGACCGGTCCGATGCCCATCTCGTCCGGGTCCAGGCCCGCCACCGCGATCCCGACATAGCGCCCGAGCGGGGCGAGGCCGCGGCGTTCGGCCTCTTTGGCCTCCATCAGCACCGCCGCCGACGCGCCGTCCGACAGCTGGGAGGCGTTGCCCGCGGTAATGAACTTGCCTTCCTTGACCTGCTGGCCGCCGGCGAAAACCGGGTTCAGGCTCTGCAGGTTTTCAATCGTGGTGCCGGGGCGATTGCCCTCATCCTTCGACAGCGTGACTTCCTGGGCAGAGACAGCGCCCGTGGCTTTGTCCTTGACCAGCATCTGCGTGGTCATCGGCACGATCTCGGCGTCGAAGCGGCCGGCGGCCTGGCCCTCGGCGGTGCGGGTCTGGGACTGGACGGCGTAGGCGTCCTGCGCCTCCCGGCTGACGCTATAGCGCTGGGCCACGATCTCGGCGGTCTCCAGCATGCTCATATAGAGGTCGGGGCGGTGCTCATTGATCCACGGGTCGAACGCCTTGTGGATATTCATGTGCTCGTTCTGGACCAGCGAGATGGATTCCAGCCCGCCGCCCACGGTCACCGTCATGCCGTCGGATATGATCTGCTTGGCGGCGATGGCGATGGCCATCATGCCTGAGGCGCACTGGCGGTCCACGCTCATGCCCGACACCGCGGTGGGCAGGCCGGCGCGGATCGCGGCCTGGCGCGCGATGTTCTGGAAGGTAGAGCCCTGCTGCATGGCCGCGCCGATAACCACATCGTCAATCTCGGCCCGGTCGATCTGCGCGCGCTGCACCGCGTGGCTGATGGCATGGGCGCCCAGCGCCTGGGCCTGGGTGTCGTTGAACGCGCCGCGATAGGCCTTGCCGATCGGGGTGCGGGCGGTGGACACGATGAGGGCTTCACGCATGGGGTCTCTCCCTGGAAATCACGTCGCCGGGCCGGCTGGCCGGACAGCTGATCCCTCATAAACCTTGAGGCCGCGCGATCAAAGCATTCGATGTCAGGGGTTACATTGAGACCGCGCGCCGGTTATGTTGCGCCACACACCATCGTTACGTCCCTCGCGTGATCTTCCGGTCGAAGAGGGGCACAGCTATGTCCGAGGAGCCAGTTCATGACCGGCCCTGCAGATGCGTGCGTCCAGACCGGCGCATATCCCGCCACCCCTGCCCAGGACTATGGCGAAGACCCCACCGCGGTGCGCGAATCCGGCCAGTACCGCAAGGAATACGTCAAAAGCTTCGTCGAGAAATGGGACGAGCTCATAGACTGGGACGCCCGCGCGCAAAGCGAAGGCCAGTTTTTCATCGACCTCCTGCGCGCACGCGGCAAGACCAGCGTGCTTGATGTGGCCACCGGCACCGGATTTCACTCGGTCCAGCTCCTGAAAGCCGGGTTCCAGGTGACCAGCGCCGACGGGTCAGCCGAAATGCTGGGCAAGGCGTTTGAAAACGCCCGCCAGCGCGGCCTTGTGCTGCAAACCGTGCTGGCCGACTGGCGCGCGCTCAACCGCAATATTCTCGGGCGCTATGACGCGGTCATTTGCCTGGGCAATTCCTTCACCCATCTGCATGAGGAAGCCGACCGGCGCCGGGCGCTGGCCGAGTTCTACGCCGCGCTCAAGCATGACGGCATATTGATCATGGACCAGCGCAATTACGACGCCATTCTCGATGTCGGTTTCGACAGCCAGCACAAATACTACTATTGCGGGGACCAGGTGACGGCCGCGCCCGAATTTGTCGACGAGAGCCTGGCGCGCTTCCGCTACGAGTTCCCGGACAACTCGGTCTATCACCTCAACATGTTCCCGCTGCGCAAGAATTACGTGCGTAATCTGATGCTGGAGACCGGCTTTCAGACCGTGCGCACCTATGGCGACTTTCAGGAAACCTACGCCGATCACGATCCCGACTTCTTCATCCATGTGGCGGAGAAGACCTATGCCGGGTGATGCGCGCGCCGCGGCCAGGGCCGCGGTGGAAACGGCCGAGGCCTATTATGACAGCCACGACGCCGACCGCTTCTACGCCATTATCTGGGGCGGCGAGGACATCCATGTCGGCCTGTATGACAGCGATGACGAACCCATCGCGCAGGCCAGCCGCAAGACCGTCGTCCACATGGCCACAAAGCTGGCGGGCCTGAAACCCGGCGCGCGCGTTCTGGACCTTGGCGCGGGCTATGGCGGCGCGGCGCGCCATCTCGCCCGCGAGCATGGCGCCCACGTGACCTGCCTGAACCTGTCGGAGGTCGAAAACGCGCGCAATCGCAGCCTCACGTCCGAGCAGGGGCTGAGCGATCAGATTAGGGTCGATCACGGTGCGTTCGAGGAATTGTCCTATCCCGACGCCAGCTTCGACATTGTGTGGTCCCAGGACGCCTTCCTGCATTCAGCTGACCGAGCCAGGGTCCTGACCGGCGCCGCGCGGGTGCTGAAGCCCGGCGGCGAGATCATCTTCACCGATCCCATGCAAGCTGACACGATCGCCGACCCGGCGGCCCTGAAACCGGTCTATGAGCGCATCCATCTGCCGAACCTCGGCTCCTTCGCCTTCTACCGTGAACAGCTGGACGCGCTGGGTCTGGAGGATGCCGGGACGCAGGACCTGAGCGGCCAGCTGCGCACTCACTATGCCCGCGTGCGCGCCGAACTCACTGCCCGGCGCGGCGAGCTCAAGGGCGCGGTGTCAGACGCCTATGTGGCGCGCATGCTCGACGGCCTCGCCCACTGGGTCAGCGCCGCAGACCAGGGCCAGCTGGCCTGGGGCGTGATCCATTACCGCAAGCCGGGCTAACCCAGCTTGATCCCCGCCTGCGCCGCGGCCTTGGTCAGGAATTTCATGGTCTGCTGGCCGCCCTGCTCATAGGGCTCCTGGCCCTTAGGGTCGGTGATGCGGTCGAGGTTTTTCGCCACCTGCTCGGGCGTCTGGTCAGCCGGGGCCAGGAAAATCCCGTCCGTTTCATAGATGCGGGTGGCGGCGTAGCCGCCTGCGCCGGCGCACAAAATCGTGCGGCTCGGCGCATCCTCGCCCGCCAGCACGATCAGCCCCGCCGTGACGCTTTCGGGCGTCATCAGCTGGCCCGCCTCTTCCGGGATCAGGCCTTGCGTCATGCGGGTGTAGGCGGTGGGCGCCAGCGTGTTGACGCGGATATTATTCTTGGCGCCTTCGAGGTGGAGCACATTCATCAGGCCCACCAGCGCCATCTTGGCCGCGCCATAGTTGGACTGGCCGAAATTGCCGTAAATGCCCGACGACGAGCTGGTCATGACGATGCGGCCATACCCGGCCTCTTTCATCAGATCCCACACCGCCTTGGTGCAGGTGACCGAGCCCATGAGATGCACGTCCACCACGGCGCGGAAATCCTCCAGCGTCATTTTGGAGAAGCTTTTGTCGCGCAAGATGCCGGCGTTATTGACCAGGATGTCGATCCGGCCCCAGCGCGCCTGCGCCGCCGCCACCATGTCGGCGACCTCGTCGGCTTTCGTCACATTGGCGCCGTGGGCGATGGCGTCCCCGCCCGCCGCCTTGATCTCGTCCGCGACGCTCTGCGCTGCGCTGATCGAGCCGCCTGTGCCGTCCAGCGAACCGCCCAGATCGTTGACCACGACTTTCGCGCCGCGCCGCGCCAGCTCCAGCGCATGACTGCGGCCCAGACCCGTGCCTGCGCCCGTGACTATGGCCACCCGGCCATCAAAGCGGATATCGCCCATGAATTCGTCCTCGCCTGCCTGTCAAAAGAGGCGGCATGCGACCCGGTTTGGACGGATATTGCAATGGCGCGCGTCATCTGACGCACCTTTGTCGGGGACTGTGACTAAAACCGGGACGATCAGGCCTGCAGCAGGAAATCGGGCTGGCGCACGCTGTCAAAGGCATAGCGCGCCACGAAAGCACTCATAGACGCCGTCACGAATCCGGCCAGACCGTCGCGATCAGTCAGCACGCCCTTGCGCGCTGTCAGCGCCGGCGCCTCCACGCCCTTCACGCCCACATGGCAACGCCAGTCGTCCAGCACGGCGCTGACGGCATCCTCGAACGTGACCAGCGCATGCACGCACACGCCCAGCGGCGCACCGGCTGCGGCCCGCAAATCCAGCGCCGCCTGCACCCGCATGACGTCAGAGAGCAGCCAAAGCCGCATGCGCCCGCCCTGGGCGCGTACGCCGTGCAAGGCGCGGATCAGGCCCTGGCGCTGCAGCTGGCGCAGCAGGCTGGTGGTGACGGGATGGGACACGGCGCCAGCCATCACTTCGGCGTCGGTGAGCAGGCCGCGTGCGCGCCAGTCGTAGACCAGCACAGCGCCCAGGGCCGCCGGGTTCTTGAGCGCAAAGCGTGATCTGTCCGTGGCGGTCAGCATGGAAACCCTCTCCTTGAACGCATTTACTGAGTATTTTCATTGTATGGATGCATCGCTAGGCCCCCGGCGTTAACAACCGCCCAATTCCCATAGAGGGCGTACAGTTAATGCCGCCGCAACCGCGCCGGTTGACCGGGGCGGATGACGCGCAAGGCAGGGATGGAGGCGGACGCTCTGTCAGAAAATATCAGCTGCCCCGATGTGAGGTGCTGCTAAGCTGCCGCCATCGGGCCGGTAAGGACTCTGCCGCCTGGCCATCGGGCCGTCTGGGCGCGTGCGGCATGACAGCGGCAGAAAACGCGATCTTGTTCAGGGGAGATCACCATGAATGCCCGTCATGTTCTGGCTGCCTGTCTTGGGCTGGCGTTCGCGGCCGCTCCCGCCGCAGCTCAAGGCTCGGACGCCTGCGAGACCGGCTCCATGGCGTATGAATGCCTGCGCGCTGAGTCCTACTGGGCGGCGCAATGGGCTGTGCAGACCGCAGCCGGCGATGCTTTGTCCCAAGTGAGCGCGCGGTTCGCCAGCGGCGAAGATGCGCTGGCGCAGATCGTTTCCGAGCGCGAGGACATCGTGAACCGCCTGCGCGCCTTCGAGCGTCATCTCTACGACGCGCTGGGGGAAACCAATGAAGACTTGCGCGCCGCCCGCACGCAGAGCTTCCGGGCCGAGATCACGCGCCTTCAAGGGCTCGCCGCCGGCATCGACGCGCGCCTGGCCGCGGACTTTCCAGGCTACGCCGAGCTGACAAACCCCCAGCCCCTGTCGGTCGAGCAGACCCAGGCCATGTTGCGTGCGGACGAGGCAATGGTGGTTCTGCTGGTGGGAGACAGCGCCAGCCTTGTCTATTTCATCGACCGCGGCTCGGTCGACTGGGCCGAGATTGACGTCACCGCGGCGGATCTCGCCGCCGAGGTCAGCGCCCTGCGGGCCGGGCTGGACCCCGTCGCCGCCGAGGATGGCCGCGCGCCCTGGAACGCGGTGGATGTCGCGGCCGCTGAGAGCCGGCCCCTGATCTTTGACCGGACGCGGGCCTATGCGCTCTATCTGATGCTGTTCTCGCCGTTTGAAACGCGCATGGAGCGCCTGAACCATATTTACATCGTCCCGTCGGGCGCCCTGACCGGCATCCCCCTGGGCGTGCTGGTGACACAGCCGCCGCAAGGCGATGACGCCGATGCGGACGCCTTGCGCAGCACCGCCTGGATGGCCCGGCGCTATGCGATGACTGTCCTGCCCGCGCCGTCATCCCTGCGTGCGCTGGCCCGCTTCGGGCCAAGCCGGGCGCAGCGCGCCTTCTTCGGCGTCGGCGATCCGTGCATCGGCGCCCTCGCCGGGCAATGCGACCACGCCGCGGCGCCGGCGCCCGCGGGCGGCGGCGATCGAGGCGCGGGCGAAGAATTTACCGGGTTTCGCGCCGCAGCGGCGTCGCGCGGCGCCGGTTTTCTGGCCAATCCCGATGATGTGCGCCGTCTGACCGCCCTGCCCGAAACCGGACCGGAGCTGTTCGCCCTGGCCCGCGCCCTGGGCGGGTCGCGCGCCGATGATATTCGGGTGCGTGATCGCGCCACCGAAACCGGTCTCAAGAATGATCCCACCCTGTCGGACCGGCGCGTGATCGCGTTCGCCACCCACGGCCTGATCGCGGACGAGATCCCCACCCTGGCCGAGCCCGCCCTGGTGCTGACGCCGCCCGGCGAGGCGACGGCGGAGGATGACGGCCTGCTGACCGCGTCCGAGATCGCCCGCGATCTGCGTCTCGATGCGGACTGGGTCATCCTGTCGGCCTGCAACACCGCCGCGCCGGACGGGGTGGGCGCCGAGAGCCTGTCCGGCCTGGCCCGCGCCTTCTTTTACGCCGGCGCGCGGTCCCTGCTGGTGTCCCACTGGGTGGTGCGCGATGACGCGGCCCGCCTGATCACGACACGCGCCATCAGCGCCTTGCAGGACGAGCCCGGGATCGGGCGCGCCGAAGCTCTGCGCCGGTCGCTGACCGTCATGATGGACGATCCCGCCTACGCCCACCCGTCCATCTGGGCCCCCTTCGTGCTGGTCGGTGAAAACCGGCCCGTTCAGTGACGGAGGCCGCGATGCGCGCGTTAGTCCTGCCCGCCCTGATCCTGCTCGCCGCAGCCCTGCCGCTCGCTTCCGGCGGCGCTTCTGCTCAGACCAAGCCGCAGCCGCAGGCCCGGCCCGAGGCGCCGGCGCACGCAGGCAGCATGCAGGAGGCTGCACGGCTCCACAGCCAGGGCGTCCAGGCCTTTCAATCGGGCGATTACGCCGCCGCCGCCGCCTGGTTCGGCCGAGCCCTGCCGCTTTACGAGGCGGCCCGGCCCGCAGGTCATTCCGACATCATCATGGCGTTGAACAATCTCGCTCTGGCGGATTTTCACCAGGGCCGGCATGCGCAGGCCGAGGCCGTGCACAGGCGCGCTCTGGCGATGCGTGAGGCGGCCTTGCCGGCGGGTCATCCCGACATCGCCGCCTCATTGACCAATCTGGCTTTGGCGGTGGGCGCGCAAGGCCGCCATGCGGAGGCCGAATCCCTGAACCTGCGCGCCCTGGCGATCCAGGAAGCGGCCCTGCCCGCAGGCCATCCCGACATGGATGCATCGCTGAACAATCTGGCCGCGTCAGCGTTCGCTCAGGGCCAGTTTGCTCAAGCCGAAGCCATGCTGCGCCGCGCCCTGGCGGCGCGGGAGGCCGCCTTGCCGGCGGACCACCGCGACCTCGCGCCCTTGCTGAACAGCCTCGCCGTCGTCGTCCTGGCTGAAGGCCGGTATGCGCAGGCCGAGGCGCTGCACCAACGCGCCCTGGCCATCCAGGAGGCGGCCCTGCCCGCAAACCATCCCGACATCGCCATGTCACTGAACAATCTGGCCCTGGTGATGTACGCCCAGGGGCGGCACGCGGAGGCCGAACCCCTGCATGGGCGCGCCCTGGCCATCCATGAAGCGGCCCTGCCCGCAGGCCATCCCTCGATCGCCACATCGCTGGACAATCTGGCTGGCGCGATCCTCGCCCAGGGCCGGCATGCGGACGCCGCACGCCTGTTCCAGCGCGCCCTGACGATGCGTGAGGCCAGCCTGCCCGCCGGACATCCTGACATCGCCCGATCGATGAATAATCTGGCCATTTCTGTCCAGAGCCAGGGCGGGTACGCCGACGCCGAAGCCTTGCACCACCGCGTGCTGACCATGCGCGAGGCGGCGTTGCCCGATGGTCATCCCGACATCGCCCAGTCGTTGAAAAACCTGGGCGTGGTGATCCGGGATCAAGGCCGGCACGCAGACTCCGAGGACCTGTTCGTTCAGGCTTTGGCGATCTACCAGACGGCGCTGCCTGCCGGTCACAACCATCTCGATCAAACCACCCGCGCCCTCGCCGGCCTCTATCTGGACCCCCTCTCCCGCCCCGCGGACGCACTGACCCAGGCCCGCGCGGGCAGCGCCAATGTGCTGGTGCGGGTGGAGCGCCTGCGCGCCGACGCCGCGACCCGCGACCTCGCCCAGGCCGAGGTGCGCGGCGCCCAATCGGGATTCATCCTGCACGCGCTGGCCGCCCGGCGCGCGGCGATGGCAGGCGAAGCGCGCTGAGACCTGCGCGCCGCGCGCCTCCTGTATGCAGCATCAAAGCGAACCTGATGCCCGCACACCGATCCTGTAGCCTCTCCCGCCGCCGCCCCGAACCCGCCAGGGTTCGCACCCGGCTACGCCGGAGCGACGCCCCGGCTTCGCCGAGGCGAGAGCGCGACAGCGCGCCCGCAGCGTGAGCGAGGATCGACTGAGCGGAGCGAAGGAGAACAAGAAAAAATGGCGCGCCCGAAAGGATTCGAACCTCTGACCCCCAGATTCGTAGTCTGTGTGCATGGGTTTCCCCAAGATTCCTGCTGATGCACTGACGTATATTTTTCTGATAGTTAGATAACATATTTGGCTACAGGGATTCCCTGACATGTCGGTCTTGTGGTAGCTCAGTGGTAGCTCGAACGCAAAAGCTACCGGAGAAACTATGGCCAGGCTCACAAAGCGCATCGTGGATTCCGCCAAGCCAGGAGATACGGTCTGGGACGACGGCATTCCGCGGTTTGGCCTTCGGGTCTCCGCAAAAGGCGTCCGGACCTATGTACTCAAATACCGGCTTCATGGCCGCCAGCGCTGGTTCACCATTGGTCGCCACGGCGCGCCCGCGACCAGCGCATTGGATGGCGGTGTATGGACACCGGAACGCGCGCGCAAGGAAGCCCTTCGCCTCCTCGGACGCATAGAGGCAGGCGAAGACCCCGCCGCTGCCAAGGCCGAAGACCGGCGCGCAGAGACGCTGGAGACATTCGCTGCGCGCTATCTGAGTGACCATGTTGAGCCCCACAACAAGCCTCGGACTATCGAGGAAACTCGCCGGAACCTTCGCAATCACGTATTGCCGCGTCTGGGAGATAATGGCCGCAAGCGCCTCAAAGACATCACCCGCGATGACGTGATCCGCTTTCATCTGGCTATGAAGGAATCACCCTACGCCGCCAACCGCTGCCTTGCGCTCGTCTCGCACATGCTGTCCAAGGCTGAAGACTGGGGTGTCCTACCCGGCGGCTCGACGATCTGCCGACGCATACGCAAATTCCGCGAGGACAAGCGCCGACGTTTCCTGTCACCTGCAGAGTTGGCCCGCCTCGGCGATGCGCTGCGCGTCGCTGAAGAGAACGGTGTCAGCCCCAATGCGCTCGCCATCATCCGGCTCTTGACACTCACGGGAGCCCGGAGAAGCGAGATCGAACAGCTGCGCTGGTCAGAGGTCAATCTGGAACGCGGCATTCTGGAGCTTGAGGATTCCAAGACTGGCGCGAAAGCCATCCCGCTCGCCCCGCCCGCCATTGAGGTTCTTTTGGGCCATCCCCGCCTGCAATCAAGCCCCTACGTGTTCCCTGCTGCATCGGGCGAGCGTCACTTTCAGGGTCTGATGAAAATCTGGCTTGATATCCGGCGCACCGCCGGGCTCCACGATGTTCGACTGCACGATCTGCGTCACAGCTTTGCGAGCTTTGGCGCCAGCAGCGGGCTTGGGCTACCGATAATTGGCAAGATCCTCGGCCACGCCACGCCTGCGACTGACCCAGCCCCCTGAATTCCGGCCATTGAATGGTAGAGTCCATCGAGGAGAGGATGGACCATGCGAAAGAGCCGTTATTCGGAAGAGCAGATTATCGGCATGCTGCGCGAGCACGACGCCGGTGTGAGCACGAAGGAGGTCTGCCGCAAGTACGGCATCTCCGACGCAACCTTTTACAAATACAAGGCCAAGTTCGGCGGGATGTCGGTGTCCGATGCCCAGCGTCTGAAGGTGCTGGAGCTGGAGAACAGCCGGCTGAAGCGGCTTCTGGCCGATGCCATGCTGGACAATGCAGCACTGAAGGACATCGCAGCAAAAAACTTCTGACGCCCGACGTTAAGCGCCAGGCCGTGCACCACATGGTGACCCGGCACGGTCTGAGCGAACGTCGGGCCTGCGCCCTTGCAGAGCTGGACCGATCGACCTTCCAGTATCAGAAGCGCTCAAGCGACGATGACGTCTTGCGCACGCGCCTGCGAGATATCGCCGGCGAGCGTCGCCGGTTCGGCTATCGCCGGCTGGGCATACTGCTCGAGCGCGAGGGCCTTTATGCGAACCACAAGAAGATCTACCGGCTCTACCGAGAGGAAGGGCTGGCGGTCCGGCGGCGGCGTGGCCGCAAGCGGGCCGTGGGAACCCGGCGCCCGATCCTGTTGCCCGTGGCGGCGAACCATCGCTGGAGCCTGGACTTCGTCTCTGACGCGCTGTCAGACGGGCGGCGCTTCCGGACGCTATGCGTGGTCGACGACTTTACGCGGGAGGCCTTGGCCGTCGTGGTCGATACCTCGCTGTCTGGGATGCGCGTGGCCCGTGAGCTTGATCGTCTGATCGAGMARCGAGGAAMGCCGCGCATGATCGTKAGCGACAACGGCACCGAACTGACCAGTCACGCGCTTCTGCGCTGGCAGAAAGAGAGCGGCGTGGAATGGCACTATATCGCACCTGGAAAGCCTACCCAGAAYGCCTTCGTGGAGAGCTTCAACGGTCGGTTCCGCGATGAGTGCCTGAACGAGCACCTGTTCTCGTCGCTRCAYGAAGCRCGCGGCCTGATCGAGGCGTGGAGGATCGACTACAACACCCAGCGTCCGCACACCGCGCTTGGTGGGCTTGCGCCCTGTGTCTACGCCGAGCGAACCCGTCACCCCCGGCCCGGCTCGCTTGAGCTACGCGCAAGCTCCGCTCACCGGGCCTTGACCAACCACATCAACCCAGAAAGAAAGGCGAACAGACTCTACTAACTCACGGCCCGGATCAGGGGGCTGGGTCAGCGGCAAGCGAGATAAGGTCACCGCCACGGTCTCCGGTCGCAAAGTCCGCCCAACGCCCGGTCTGCAGGTTGATCTTGAAACTGCCCGGTTTGCGGTCTTGCCGTCTGGGGTTTCGCGCTACCCATTCGAGCCCCTCACGCCTGCCATCCAGCGCCAGCAACACTGCGACCGTCTCAGCTTGCACCAGCGCGGCGGCATTCACGCGAGCGAAATCGATGCGCCTGCCAGGTTTTTGTTGACCCGCGCTCATGACGCAGCTGCTACATCGGACGTGGAGTAGCGCTTGCGGCTGGCTATCCAGGTATCGAGATCAGCCGGATCATAAAGCACGCGGCGGCCTAGCCGCACATAGCGCGGCCCCTCACCGGTGAGGCGAAGCTTTGCCAGCGTTGATACGGAAAGACCGAGATAGCTCGCTGTCTCGTGGGAGTTCTTGAGTGGTGTAGGCATACGCCTTGCTCCTTGTATTGGCCCGGATATGCACCGGGGATCACAAGGGCAGACCTGCCAGATGAAATCGGACAGTAAGAGTTACGTGTCCGTTTTTCTTCTTGCTTGAAACGCTTGTTTGGGCAAACGCCCCTGGACGATCATGCGATCAAGGGATCGGGACACGCGCTTCTGGAAGGCACCATCGACGGGACCAGTCCGGCCATCCATGCGCGCGGCCTTTTGCGCAACAGCGGACTTCATCACCCGCTGCGCCTCAGACCGTCCGATGAGTTCTTGCGCGGCGTTCAGTACACACTTATCGAACTGGGCCAGGCTCGCAGCTTCATCTTCCTTCGGCCCCTTTTTCCGGCCTCCGCGCGATTGCTGAAACTGACCCCATTCCCGCTCGGCAAGCTCAGAAAGCTTCCCATAGATGCCAAGGCGATGCGCCTGCACCTCGCGCGCCATGGACGCCCATTTGAGCCCGTCCAGCGCAGCCATGACCATCCGCGCCTCATCTCGTCGTTCATCAAGGGCGAGCTGTGTGGCGCCAATTCTTAGGGCTGTTTCTATTGCGATAAACGCCTCTTCGAAGTGCTCCCGCGCAGCGCGCAGCCCCCGTTTGGCTTCCGAAGCCGTCAGACGGTAAGGTGACGGTGTCCAGAGCGCTTCCGCGCCGATTTTCGGTTTGGCTATCCGGTCATCACGGACACTGGCATCAAGCTTGGTTCGTTCCTCGTCTTCATCTTCCGAGATGTACGGCCATCTTTCTAACGGATCCATAGGCCGCGATTCATCTAGAAAAATCGGCACCCGGAAGACGTGCTGATCGCCGGACCTTTCACAAATGGCGAGAAACTCTCGGTCTTTTAGCCGAACGGGCTCAAACCTGTCTGTGTCCCAAAATTCACCCGCTATCGAGGCGCCCGCTACAATCCTGACACTAGGAGGAGCAAGTATTTCATCAACTGCAAAATGGGCTTCTGGCTCTTCTGCGCTACGGTACTCAATTGGCCAATGCCTCCAGCCATCCGGAAGAGGCAGGTTCACCGTTAGAGCCTGAAATTCAGCGTGAAAAGCAACAATCAAACCTGATGGACAGATGGTCTGCTCCCATGGGTGCGCCTGCTTGGTCGAAGCAAACACCTCCCAGTCTCCTTCGGGAAGCACCACCAAGGCTTCGGTTGTCTCGTCATTGTACAAAAGTACCGGCTCGGGCCAGAGCTGCAAAACGCCGCCTCCTAATTTCCCAGCTCGTTCTCGTTCGTAAACTCATAAGCTGAGAACATCAAATTCACTGCGCCTCCCTTCATTTGGGCACCCTTCACCCAGCATTCCCAGCGTTCCCGACATCTTGGCTTCGAAGCCCTGAGGGCGACTAAGCCTGTGGCGATTCCAGACCTTATTTGCCCTTATTTTATTCCGTTTCGAGGCCGGTTTGCAGTCGGCCAGCGTTTCTATGCGGCCCAGCAGAAGCATGACGGCACCCTCCTACCCACGTGGGAGGCTCATCGGTGACTACGAAACGTGCGAGGTCGTTCCTCAATGTCTTTTGTGCCGCCCTAAATGAGACGTCGCAATAATCTTGAAACCTAAAAAGCCGTCACCGACTCACCCAGTCCGTTGGACAAAATTCCATTTTTTGGTGGTGCCCCCTCGAAAAGGGTGGGGGGGGCAATTGAGCCTTGGGTATGCCTGCTTACCCTACAACAAATCAATGCGTGGTAGCTTAGTGGTAGCTTGGAGAGCTTTGCGCCCGACTCCAATCCACCTAACACTTTGAAAAAAAATGGCGCACCTCCAGGGAAATCATTCGAACGGTTTGTTCGAAGTGCTTTCTCAATGGAATCAGTTGCTTAAGTTTCTCGATTTCCCTGCGAATGACGCAAAACGCGTCAAACGCAGGGGGAAGCGATGAGCAAGAAGCTTCCTCCCTTCTCACTCCGGCTGACCTTTGAAGAGCGCGCTCGCCTGGAAGAATTGGCGGGCGACATGCCTCTTGGCTCCTACATCAAAGACCGCGTGTTCAATGAAGACGGGACAGCCACGCGGCGCGCGCGCAAGCGGCTGCGCCGTCCGGTAAAGGACAAGCAGAGCCTCGCAAAACTGCTCGGCATGCTTGGGCAATCGCGCATTGCCAACAACCTCAATCAACTCGCCAAAGCCGCCAACATCGGGACGCTGCCCGTCACGCCTGAGACGGAGCGCGATATTCGCCGCGCCTGCGCCGAAGTGCAGCTCATGCGCATGGAGCTTCTGCGTGCGCTGGGCCAGCGCTCGGATATGGAGCTGTCATGATCCTGAAAGGCTCTCAACGCGGCGGCGCAAAACAGCTCGCTCTTCACCTGATGAAGACCGAAGAGAACGAGCACGTCGAAATCCACGAAGTCAGGGGCTTTCTCGCCGATGACGTGCTCGGGGCGCTGCGCGAGGCGGAAGCCATTTCGCAAGGCACAAAATGCAGGCAGTTCCTGTTTTCGGTATCGCTCAATCCGCCCCAGACCGAAACCGTCTCGGTCAAGACATTTGAAAATGCTCTCGCCTCCATCGAAGAGCGCACCGGTCTCTCCGGCCAGCCGCGCATTGTCGTCTTCCATGAAAAGGAAGGGCGGCGGCATTGCCATGCCGTTTGGAGCCGGATCGATCCTGAGACCATGACGGCCAAGCCGCTCCCCTACTTCAAAAACAAGCTTCAAGAGGTCTCCCGCCAGCAATATCTGGAGAACGGTTGGCGGATGCCGCCTGGGCTGATCGATAAGAGAAATCGCGACCCGCGCAATTTCACGCTCGCCGAATGGCAACAGGCCAAGCGGGCCGGTCGCAATGCCGGTGAGATCAAATCCCTGATCCAGGAAGCCTGGTCCATTTCCGATTCCAAAGGCTCCTTCGCCCATGCGCTCAAGGAGCGCGGCTTCTATCTCGCCAAGGGCGATCGACGCGGCCATATCGCGATGTCCTTCGATGGTGAGCCCTTCTCGGTTCCGCGCATGCTCGGCCAGAAGACAAGGGACGTTCGCGCGCGCCTGGGCGATCCGAAGGACCTGCCATCCATCGAGGATGCCCGGAAACATATGGCCTCTGACTACCTGCCGAAGATCCAAAAATACGTCGGAGACATCCGGCAAAAGGCAAAGGCCCATATTAACAAGATCGAAGCCGACCGGCGTCGGCTTCAGGCTGAACATGCCACCGAGCGCAAACGGATTGATGACGGCATCCGTAAGAGAAGCGAGCGCGAGCAACGCGAACGCGCGGAGCGCTTCCGCAAAGGAATGCTCGGTCTATGGGACCGCTTGAGCGGGAAGCACAAGGCGCTCGAAAAGCAAAACCAGATGGAAGCCCTGTGGGCGCTGGAACGGGACCGGCGGCAACGCGATGCCATGGTGGCGGCGCAGCTCCAGGAGCGGCGCGGCCTTCAGGAGCGATTGAAAGCTGCGCGGGAGCGCCGCGACACTCTCTTGCTCAAGCTCTACCGTGATTATGCGAACTATCGGGACATGAAGCGCGGCGCGCCTCCGTCCCGCCCTGCTGCGCAGCGCGAGCAAACCCAGGCACAGCCCAAACCAATCCAGAAATCGGCGGCGCGAAATACGCTGGACCGCAAGCAGGAGGCCCTCAAACAGCAATTCCGGCAAAACGCGCAAAATGTCGCCTTGCCCGCTGAGCCTCCAAAGCCAGCTGTCGCTACCGGCCCGGTGAAGGCGCCTTCAAAACCATCAACTCGAGACCGGTTGAACCGGCTGAGACGTGGTGATCACAATCGATCAGACGGGCCTGATCTGGAGCGCTGATCCGTTGTTTACCGATCGCGTGTTTCACCGCGTGAGCAATCCTCCATCCCTGTAACCGTCCCGCCACCGGATGCCTTTCCTTGGGCAGCGTGGTCGGGGGAGCCAGAAAGGCTCCGATGGGCGGGGCCTCCAGAGACATGGAGGATAAAATGCTTCACTCGACACACTTCGATCTATCAAACAAGACCTTGAGCGAACTCCAGGCTTTGCTGGTCAAAGCGTTCAACACGGCGGCCTCAGCCGCACCGGCCTCGCGGCAAGCCCGCGATGCGGAGGTTTTGAAGGCCGCCATCCGCCGCGAGCTGGCATCACGTCAGCCAGGCTTTTAGGTCAGCGCGCAAGGCGGGCTCTCATGGGCTCGCCTTGAATGTAGCGGCCAAAAAAGCGGACATTTTCCCGGACACAAAAATTCTTCCAATCGCGTCAAAGCGATGATATTATTGAATTTATGAGCGATGAAAAATCGACAGAAAAAGCGGACAAAAAAGCGGTCACAGATCGCGGCGAAACTCCATCAGCAATGGAGCCGATGCTGCCGAGTGAAAGCAGCAAAGCCTATGAAGAGATAACAGATTTAGCACTCGCGCTCACCAAGCACTCAACGGATTTGCGCAGCCGGTTGCCGAAAGGCGTTGTTGAAGCGCTGGCCGATCTCGTACGCGCCATGAATTGCTATTATAGCAATCTGATTGAGGGGCACGATACACATCCCGTCGATATCGAACGCGCTTTGCGCGACGACTACAGCAGCGATCCGAAAAAACGCGACCTGCAAAAGGAAGCGCGCACACATATCGAGGTGCAGGCTTGGATCGATGCGGGCGGGTTAGCCGAACATCCGACGCTGAGCGAGGCTGCGCTCGACATTCATAAGCGATTTTGTGAGCGCCTGCCGGAGGATTTGCTCTGGGTCGAAAACCCTGAGACCGAGGAACGCATTCGCATAATCCCCGGCGAACTCCGGAATCGAGACGTTCGAGTTGGACAGCACATTGCCATTAGCCCTGGCGCTGTGCCGCGATTTTTGGATCGCTTTGATCAAGCGTACTCGAAGCTGGGGCAGACGAAGCGGATTATGTCTGCCGCTGCATCACACCACAGACTGTTGTGGCTTCACCCATTTCTTGATGGAAACGGACGTGTAGCGCGCCTGTTGTCTTACGGAATTCTACGCGATGCGCTGGATACAGGCGGAATATGGTCGGTCGCGCGCGGGCTGGCGCGCAATGAGGCGGACTACAAACGCCAACTGAGCGCGGGAGACTCACCGAGACGCGGCGATAGAGACGGGCGCGGAAACCTGAGCGAAGCCGCGCTCGCTGAGTTCGTGAAATTCTTCCTCGTGACCTGCATCGATCAAGTTCAATTTATGCAAAGCCTCGTCGAGCCGGAGAAGCTTCGAGAGCGGATTATCGACTGGGTAAACCGCCAAAAAGACCTCCCACCAAGGTCTGATCTTGTGCTGGAAGCCATATTGTATCGCGGCGAACTCCCGCGTGCTGACGTGGGGAAATTGTTGCAAGCGACAGATCGTACGGCCCGCCGCGTTACGTCATCCTTGGTAGAAAAAGGCGTTCTGACATCGGCCAGCCCAAAAGCACCGTTCAAGCTCGCCTTTCCTGCGGCTCTCGCTCACGAATGGATGCCAGGACTTTTCCCCGAAAAGAAAGACTGATCCATTAGAGAAAAGCGTCGATCTCAAAAGATCTCGCCTGAACGCTTAAGGGGATATACCCAGCCCCTCAAAGGGGCTGGGCGATCCAGGTGCGGCCCATGATCTCGATTTCGGTGATATCTCCGCCAAGGACCATGTCCCGCGCGAAGGCTTCGGTGTCGAAGTAGGTGCGGAGGTTCTCAGGGATTTCGTTCAGGAGCCCGGTATCCTCGATATAGCTCTCGGCATATTCGAGCGGCGTGCCTTCGAAGAGGTAGACATCATCGAGATGGCCAAGAACCTCATCGGCGGTGCAGCTGAGATGTTCGGCGAGATAGATCGCCTTGACGGCATCGTCTTCGTCGAGGTCCTCAAACTCCTCGAACCAGAGTTTAAGGTTGGCCTGATTGACGCCGATCGCTGAGAAAAGCGCACAGTTCTCGCCGTCAATAAATTGGATTTCGTATTCCTCGACCGGATCGCCGTAGCGGTTGCGGTGCGATGCGGATTTTTCGAGATAGTCTTCATAGGTGCTGAAATAGAACCCAGCGGCTGAAATGTCGTAAGGTGTGGCGTGATAAATGTTGGTCATGTGTTCCTCCTTTGCTTTGAACGCAGAAGGAACAGCGGGTGCGACTAAGTGGCGGGCACAATTGCCTTCACGGGGCCGTTAGGCCGTGGCGCGGAAGGTCTGTTGTGGCTGACACGGCAGCCGCTAATACTGCGGGTAATTCAAAGCGGGAGGAAAAGCATGGCAGAAACAAGCTAGCATCAAATCGGGTGCTACTATATGGCGCTCAATCATCATTTCTAGTTTTCTTCGATCGCCTGATCTCGTGACGTGAAAGAATCATTAGCTGCGATCCCAAGACGACGTGCCAGCACTCTCGTATAGTCATGCTAGCGAAGAAAATCAGTGCGACTTCAATTACGTTGCGTACATATGGGATATTGTGATGATCCGCTAACTTGAGAAATTCGAGGCCGGCCAGACCCCAAATAATGAGGGTGAATAAGATGATTAGGATGGCAAGCTGAAATGTATATAAATAAGTCTCTAGCCCATCTGGATGCTTTTCGGCGAGATCTACAATTTCTTTTTCTTGCATTAGCGCCTGCGCATTACCCGCCCAAGCAAATGAAAGGCCAATAAAAATACTCGCCAATGGTAGGAGAACTTTTGAGGCTGCGTCCTCGATAGGAATTGTTATTGTTGCCTGAATTAAAATCGCAATCAAAATATGAAAAACCAACCAAGCGTCGAATAGCTGAAAAATGCCCGGCCTTTTACTTTCTAGACCGCAAAAAAGCCATCTCCAAAACCGCCACTGCATAATTATTGTCCTTGCCGAATTTCGGAATATTTTTCTTTAATTATAGTCCAAAGCGTACGCTTTTCATCCAGCGTTACGACTTCCTCGCCATTTACGCTGGCTTGATTTCCAGCCAACTTGCGCTTTTTGGGAGAAACATCATCCGTCAGCTGAATACGTGCCGAGGCAGAATTTCCAGCGGCAGCTGCGGAGCGGGCCAACTCCTCAAGAGGTTCTGATCCTAGCGCCTCTCCTTTGATCTTCGTCGTCCCTTCAAACCCGTCAGTTTCTTGGAGAAGCTCCTCCATTGGCCTTTGGAATTGGCGGTTTACATCAAAGGGATTTGGTCGGGTAAAACCTATCTCAAATTCCACAATTCGCTCGGCAGATTGCAGCAATTCAATAAATGATTGGGGGTCCATTATCGGATCAACTCGAAAACGAGATCGATTTTCTAATGCTGTGTCAGTCATCGATAGAGATTTCGCAAGATTCCGCGCAACTGTTGCGGCATTCTGAGAAACCTTATAATTTGGCGCAATAGCGCAAACTTGTATTTCTGCGTCGATTAGAGCGTATGTATGCGGTGCATCCTCCCCTTCTTGTTCAATAAAAGAGCCTGAATCCTCATCGTATGAGTCTTTTCTTGATTTAGTTACCTTTCCAAAAGCGAAAAATACGACATTACCCAAATCGTCTAGTATTTCATAATTCCCGATGCGCCAAAGCTGGTTTTTCCGGGTCTCTGCCTTGGGTCGTTCGGCAAGGGCCTTTGAAATTAAATAAGACGGCGTGGCATCTGGGTTTGCGAAAAGGTCTGTGTCGCGCTCCACCTTTATCCTAAAAAGTTGAAAGATCATGCCGCCACCCCGCTTACCAAATCCATCAGTTTATCGAAGTCGGTCACGACGTCGTATTTGACCTTGTCAGTCTCGATCTGTTGGTTGATCTCGTCGAAGAATTTGCGCGCGCATTTGATCTTCGTGCGCTCGATCTCGCGGAGCTTCATCGAGGACATAGAGCCCTTGGTCTCGGCCATGAAATAGATGTGCTTTACGGTCCCGCGCGTGAATGAGATGGCCCAGTCAGGATTATAGTCGCCAACCGGTGTCGGGATAAGGAACCCTCGTGGGAGCTTGGCGTAGACAACGACCTCTTCGCTGGTGTCCAGTTCGTCCACAAAGCGGCGCTCTTGGCCGGAGTCGATCACGCAATAATCGTAGATATGCTTCTTGAGCTTGTCCGTCGCGCGAGAGAAGTCCTGGCCGGTCTGTGCAGCGGTGAATATGTCGGTCTCGTAGCGATCCTCAACCTCATCGTATTGGAGCTTTTCGATCACCGCCGTGGCCTTCTGTTCCTTAATCAGGCGTGAGGCTTCCGCAATGAAATGCTCTGGATTGGATTTAAATTGGTTGAAGATTGACGCCTCAATGCCGGTCAGAATGTGCGCGACGGTTCGGCGGGTTAGCTGCGTGTTTTCCGCGACCTTGCCGACCAGATCGTAGGTTACATCGGAATAGACGAAGCCGCCTTTCTCGGTGGAAG
Source organism: Hyphomonadaceae bacterium ML37 (assembly GCA_027627685.1). Lineage (NCBI taxonomy): Bacteria > Pseudomonadati > Pseudomonadota > Alphaproteobacteria > Hyphomonadales > Hyphomonadaceae > Hyphomonadaceae bacterium ML37. Next base: position 1,097,176 of record CP091241.1, on the reverse strand, counting down.
TTTCCGTCACCTTGAAGCCCTCGCCAGACTTCAGCTGCTCGTCGGTCAGGGCGGAAGCCTGCTCGCCGCGTTGGACGGTGTATTGCAGCGGCGTCACGCGAAGTTCGCTATCAAGCGCCTTGACCGCTTTGGCGATCAGCTCTTCAGAGTCGAATTCGACGCGATAGACCGCCTTTCGATTGATCCGCGACCAAAGCTCCTGGAATTCCTTTTTCTTGAAATTCGCATTCAGCGGGTTGGTCTTGGGCTTCCGTCCATCCTCGATGCGGGGCAGCTTGCTGTCGTCAAAGACGCTATCGATCAGGTCGATGATCTGATCACGATACGGCTCAAGCTCTTCTGTGAAGCCCGGCAACTCTCCAGCATCTCTCGCCTGGTGATAGGTGTCTGTGATTGCGTCCGCGTCGTCCGTGAAGTCGTTCTTCAGAAGATAGCGGTAGATTTGCTTCGCCATCGCAGGCGTCACCTCAACCGGACCATCGTCTGTCTGGAGCACCTTGCCGGTGAAATAGTCCTCGTCGGCCTTGCGCGAGCGCGCCGAAAGTGTCTCGGCGATCTCCGTCTGAAGGCCTTTGACAAAGTCCTTGTAGCTTTCGCTCGCAACGACAGTCAGAACGTTGATTTCATGCACGAGGGACGGATGGTCGATCCGATCACCATGGCGATCGACAGACAGGCGAAGGCCACGCCCAACTTCCTGACGGCGGGATATCGTGTTGTCAGAATGCTTCAGCATGCACATGACGAAGACGTTGGGGTTATCCCAGCCTTCGCGCAGTGCTGAGTGCGAGAAGATGAACCTTACATCTCTCTTCGCTCGCTGTTCGGCGCTGTCAGATGGCCCCGAAAGGGTCAAGAGGCTTTCTTTATCCCTCAAAATAAGGTCATAGGCGTCAACATCATCCGAAAGGCCTTTTTCCTCGCCCGTCTTCTTCACACTCGGATCGACCATGCGGTTTTTCTTGTCGATCGAAAAATAGCCATTGTGCGTCCTAGCCGGATCGATGCCGCCCAAATAGGCGCGATAGTCCTCGTTATCGATTGCCAGCTCGGAGAGGTATTCCTCCTTCAGAGCGGCGTATTCGCGCTCAAACACGCGGGCGTATTCGCCTTTCTCGTCCTCTTGGCCGTAGTCGCGATACTTTTTCACCTCGTCGATGAAAAAGAGCGACAGCACCTTTATGCCTTGGGCAAAGAGCTGCTTTTCTTTGTCTAGGTGGGCCTTGATCGTTTCGCGGATTTGAATGCGGCGAATGTCATTTTCATTCACATCGCCATGGGCCTCTCCGGCGACTAGGCGCTCGCCATTTGTGAATTCGACCACGTCCTGATTAGCGTCTATCTGCGAGATAACGTAGCCGCGATATTGGTCCAGCTCGCCAGAGGCGGTGTAGAGGTCGTCCTTGAATTCGAGGCGCTTTAGCTGGCGTTTGATCTCGCCTGACTTGAGCTTCACCTCCATCTCAATGCGCGCCACAGGTGCCTTCGTCGAGATTTCGATACCTTCGAGATAGAGGTAGGCGTTTGTCCCCGCCAGGCCGCGCGTCTGGATACCGCGCACGGCGATCTTCTTCACAAGTTTCTGGTTATAGGCGTCGAGCGCGTCCAGGCGGTGAATGCGATTGTGCTGGGTTTTGTGGGTCGCCGAATAGCGCAGGATCATCAGCGGATTGAATTTTGGCAGCGCGTCAAGCGTCGCCTTGCCTTCCATCTTCTGCGGTTCATCGAGTATTAGGATTGGCCGGTTTGCGCTGATCACGTCGATCGGGCGGCGCGACTGGAAGTCATCCAGTTCATCATAAATCCGGCGATTATCCGCACCCTTGGCGTTGAATGCCTGGATGTTGATAATCATCACATTGATCCCGGCATCGCTGGAGAAGCTCTCCAGCTCATGCAGGCGTTTGGAGTTGTATGTGAAGAATCGCGCCTTCTTGCCGTAGGTCTCGGCGAAATGGTCTGCCGTAATTTGGAAGGATTTTTGTACGCCCTCGCGTATCGCGATGCTCGGCACCATCACGATGAATTTGGACCAGCCGTACCGCTTGTGCATTTCGAACATCGTCTTGATGTAGCAATAGGTCTTGCCCGTGCCGGTCTCCATCTCGATATCGAGATTGAATTTAGCGCCGGGCTTATAGCCCCCCTTGACCGGCTTACGCAGACCCTTATTGTCCAGCGTCGAGAAGTCGGTGAGCGACTTCGAAAGCGGCAGGTTTTGGCGCTTTTGAACGGCCTGAATGTTTGTCAGAAGCGCGGCATCGCCAAGCAGGACATTTTCATTCTTGAAACCGGCCTCTAACTCTAATCGAACGTCCTTGCGCTTGCCCGGATCGATCCGATAGCTGAGCGGGTTGGACTTTGGCTGCCCCTCAAAGCAATCGATCACCGCCTCAACGGCGGCGGTCTGATAGCCCTGGGTTTTGAATTTGAGCTTCATGCCGCACCCGCCCTTAGATCGATTTCACATCGGTGGCGGGGGAGAGCTGTTTGAAAATCTGCTCGACATTGATTTTCACGGCATCCGAAACAAAGCCATTGTCGCGGAACACGACGCGGGCTGGTTCATGGTTGGCCAGCTCCTTCACCAGCTCCTCGGTCACGCCGTGATCGAAGCAGGCGATCAGGTCATAGGGCTCATCATTGACGAAGAAGACGGTCTTATCGCTGATTGTCTCTCTACGGATTGGATAAGTCAGATCGACGCCCCAATCGACGAGCACCTGGAAGAGCAGGTCCTCTGGGTCTGTCCGGTTCGGCTTCACGTTTTCGACGGCGTCCAGCAGGTTGTTTTGATCGGTCTCTTCCGGCGTGTAATACGAATCGCGCATGTTGGAGCTGTCAATTTTGAGCACGCGAAAGCAAACGTCCTTGTTCCAATCGGGATGGCACTCGCCTCCTAGAATTTTCTGCCCGGCTCGCCGCATACGCTCTTTGCAAATTTCCGCGATATTCGGCTTGATGTTATTTTTTATACATGTGTTAAAAGCGTCGGCTTGATCTTTATTGTCTTTAGAGAGCGGCTCAGGAAACTGAGCAATTATTGCTGGCCTGTGTTTGCCATCATCTGCACATTGTTCAAATACAGCCTGCGCAAAAGACCCTGACCCTGCAAAGAAATCCATAACGATCGCACTTTGGCCCTCTTCGCGAGACGTTCCAAACAAGGTGATTAGATACCTTAAGAATTTCACCCCTTTGGGATAGTCAAAGATTTTGTCACCGTCGAACAACGATGAGAGTTCCGTTGCACCTCCAGAGAAGCTCCAAATATTTTTTGGTGGATTAAGCCCTGATTGCCGGAAGCCAACTGACCATTCACCAGAACGATTTTTCTCGAATACCAATTGGTCTCTTCGAGCCTTTACGGTTTCAGCGCCCCACCTCCACCTATGGAGCAGATTGCTTCGAAATCCCGGTCGGATAGGCAAGTATCCGTTAGCTATCAGTTCCTGGTCATCCTGATAAACATCTTCGATAGTGTTAAGCGGTATTTTCTCTCTATCGTAATCAAAGCGAATTTCGAAATCTCCTGAGTTCGGATTATAGTAAATAGTGAATCCCATATCTTGTCGCGTCGATAGAGGCGATGGCGCGTCGTTGAGGTTCCGAATTGTTTCTTGAACAGTGTCGACTCTATTTATATAGACGCCGTCCCGGTCTTTCGCATATATGAGACAAATTTCAGCGTTCTTTTGAATCTTTACTCCATCCCCAGATTGATTCGCGCCGGTACTGATTGTCACTTCAGACAAGAAATTTGAACGCCCAAAAACCTCATCACAAAGAGTGCGGAGCCTATGATTTTCGTTGAAGTCGATAGAGATCGCGATCACACCGTCTTCGCGGAGCAGTCGCTTGGCCAAGTTCAACCTTGGCAACATCATCGATAACCAATTCGAATGAAAACGTCCGTTAGACTCAACATTAGCAACGAATCTTTGATCATCACTTATTTGGCCCGAATTCATCAGGTAATCTGATGCGACTTCCGCAAAATTGTCCTTGTAGACCAGGTCGTCACCGCGATTGTATGGCGGATCGATATAGATGAATTTTAAATGCCCCAAATATGCATTTTGAATTAGTTTTAGTGCCTCAAGATTATCACCCTCAATGAAGATGTTGTCTGTTTTGTCGAAGCTTACACTCTCGGCGCGAACTGGCCTGAGCGTTTTTGCGATTGGCATGTTTGCTGCGAATAGCGCCTCGCGCTTCCCGGGCCAATCGAGCCGATAACGCTCTTGCGGTCCTTCAACCACATGATCTGAGAGTTCCTGGCGAAGCTGATCAAAATCGACGGCATAACGGAGTTTGCCGTTCTCATCTGTCGCTTCCGTCACGCAGCCTGGAAATAGCTCGCGGATTTTCCCGATATTCTCGTCTGTCAGGTTCGGGCTGTGCATCTTCAGTTTTTCCATCGGTCGTCCATTCGTCGTTATGCGCTGGCGGCAGGGTCGTTCTTGAGTCGGCCCCCAAGCTGTTTGAGTTCAGCGGTCGCAGCACGCAGCTCAGCGTTGATTGCGACCTTCTTGTTGAATTGCTTTTCACGGGCCAGACGCAATTTAATTCGCTCGATCTCGCGCTCTTTAACCCGTATCGCCTCTACCCGAGAGGCGCGCTCCTGAAGCGTTTCGCCCTCAAACGCTTCCCCAGGAATTAATTCTTTCAATACTTTATCATAGAGCGCGCCAAGGTCGAGGGCGCGAGGAAGCGATTTTCGCGGCTTATCCACAGGCTCCCAGTCAGACGCGAAATGCTGGCTTATCACCCACTTCGCTGCATCAGCTTCGCTGGGCCGCTTATAGGCCGCGACAAGCCTGCGCTCCTCGTCTTTCCTAAGCTCGAACAGGATCGGGAATGGGATTGCCTTATCGATCGACTGGAGCACCTCATCATCAATTTGAGGGCCACGCATGCGCAGCTCAAAAACCTGAATTTCAGGTACGCCCGGCGAGGCGGCGAGATTGATTGTTTCTGGTGCAAGCTTGTAGGCCCAGCTGATTTGGTCGACCTGATCGACAAAGCGCTGGCGCTGTTTAGCGCTTAGGCTTCCGGCCTCATAGATTTTGGATTTGGGAACAACGCGCCCGAAACGCGCGGCTCTAGGATATTCGAAACAGCCCGTCATGGCGCCTCCTGGATCACCAGGAAGGCGATCAGCTCGAAGTCGTCCAGCCCTGCGATCGTATTCACAAGCGCGGACGTTCTTCCCCCAGAAAACAGGCTGTCGATGTCCTTCTCTTCCTTAACCTCGATCATCGACCGGATAGCCGCACTGAGAAGCTCTGACTGGCGGCTCATATTCCGCCCGTCGTTGGTCGTGTCATTGAAGAGGCGACACACAGCCTGGATCGGCTCGGACTCGCCCTTGCAGCTGGCGCGCATCATGTCGAGAAGGCGCTTGACCTCTGTGTGGTCGGCAACGATCTCGCCAATCTGGCCGATATAGACGAGGTAATATGGATGCAGTCGGTTCTGCTGATTGATGTTTACCCCGTCATGGATGTTGCGCAGGGCGAATATGACACCGGGCTCCAAGCCTAGCTGGTGATCGGCTGGGACAACGGCATGCATCCCATTTGGCATACGCTCAAGATCGTCGTGATCCTTCACGTAATTGAGAAGGTCCATCCGGAAGTCGTTTAGTCCGAGGTCTGTAATCGAGACACCGGTCTTCACATCCTCCAGCTCGATAACCTCTTCCTGGAGCCGTTTTAGCTGATCCTTCCGGTAGGCAATCTCGCTAGATTTGGCAGTAAGGACGTTGTCGTCGCCGGTGGCGGTCACGTCCGCAATCATCATGCGGTTCTCGACCCGCTCTTTGAGATTGATGTACTCGTCGAGCGTGATGTCCGGCCAGTAATTGACCAGCTGGATTTCCGAGTTGGGCGATCCGATCCGGTCGATCCGGCCAAAGCGCTGAATGATCCGCACTGGGTTCCAGTGAATATCGTAATTGATCAGGTAGTCGCAGTCCTGAAGGTTTTGACCTTCGGAGATGCAGTCGGTCGCGATCAGAATGTCGATCTCGCTATCTTCGTTCGGTAGGACGAGATGCTTGTCTTTCGAGCGCGGCGAGAAGAGCGTGAGGATCGATTGGAAGTCGTAGGACTTCTTCAGCGTCGTTTTCGGCGCATCGGAACCTGTGACGCGCCCCGAGTGAAGGCCGGCGCTTTTCACCAGATCTCCAGCGATGTTCTCATAGAGATAATTCGCGGTGTCGGCGAAAGCAGTGAAGATCAGCACCTTCTTGTTACCAGGATTGAGTGGGGCTGCGATCTTGTCACGGACGTGCTTCTTTAGGTGCTGAAGCTTCGTGTCATCTTCCGGACGGATAAGATCCATTGAAGCCAGCAAAGCGTCGATGAGCGCAAGATCACCCTTCAGGTCGTGCGTCCAGGACTGAACGTCCATATCGCCCAGATTGATACGGACCTTTTTTCCAACCGTGAAGTCGCCGAGCCCGGACAGGTCTTCATCATCCGGATCAAAACTGGCCGCGTCAGCGGTATAATCAGCAATCTCGAACGCTCCTCCGTTTCTTTCGAAGTCGGCGATTGCATCAAGTGTGGAATTCAAGTTTGTCTTTAGCGAGCGTAAGGTCAAACGGAACGCTTGCACGGAGCTTTCAAGGCGTTTCAACAAATTCGTGGTCATCAGCGCCTGAAGGCTGCGTTCACGATCCACCTGTTTTAGCGCGCCCTTGCCACCCTCAACCTGGGTATCGTAGAGCGCTTCATACCTGGCGATCCGGCTGGGCAGGACGTAGTTTAATGGCGCATAAATAGCGAGCTTCATCATGCTGAGCTGCGCAACAATCTCGTTGAGACTCATAACGTCTTTCCGGGTCGTGAGCGGGCAATGGAAAGACAGCGGCTTTCGACGCTCGGGGAACTCCCCAATCTCCGTCGTATCGTAGAAGGTCTCGATATGCTTGCGCGACCGCGCGATCGTCACGCTGTCAAGAAGCTCGAAGAAATTAAAGTCGAGCATTTTGAGGATCGACGGGGCGGTGCGCTCCGCGGGTGGCAATTTCGACCAGATATTGAACGCGGTCTGGGCGCGCCGAAATATCTCCTCGATGCTGGCTTGTGATTTGAGCTTCTGACTTAAGCTCTCTGATTGGCCCTCATAGGCTAGCGCGAGCTGGTTCCGCAGATCGGAAAAATGGTTGTTCACGGGAGTCGCTGAAAGCATCAGCACCTTAGTCTTCACACCCTCGCGGATGACTTGATTCATTAGTTTTTGATACCGTGTCTCTTTGTCCTTGTAGATATCGTTGTTGCGGAAATTATGGGACTCGTCGATTACAACGAGGTCGTAATTGCCCCAGTTTACTCGGTTTAATGGAATGCCGAACGACTCTCCGCTCGTGCGCGACAAATCTGTATGGCAGAGGACATCGTAATTGAAGCGGTCCTTAGCAAAGATGTTCGTCTTCAGATTGGTGTTGAAGTTCAGCCAGTTGTCGGCGAGCTTTTTTGGGCAAAGGACCAGGACGGCGCGGTTCCGCAACTCGTAGTATTTTATAACTGCAAGCGCTGTGAAAGTTTTGCCAAGTCCGACGCTGTCAGCGAGGATGCAGCCGTTATAGGTCTCTAGCTTGTTGATGATCCCGGTGGCGGCATCCCTTTGAAAATTAAATAGTTTGTTCCAGACGACACTATCTTGATACCCGGTGAGATCATTCGGCAGAACATCCTCGTCAACCTCTTCGAGGAAGTCGTGAAAAAGGTTGTAGAGGATCAGGAAATAGACGCGTTCTGGCGAATTCTCCTGGTAGACGGACTCGATATGCGTACAGATGGCCTCGGTCACGTCCTCCAGTTTTTCCGGATCCGCCCAAATCTGGTTGAAGAGGTCGATATATGTGTCGGTGTACGGAGCACCGTCGAAGCGGTTTACGATATTCGAAACCGCGTCGCCTTTCTGATAACCTAAATCGACGGCAGTGAAGCCGTTTATCGGCATGTAAGCAGCGGGCTCCTTCGAGCCGTCCACACACATGAACTGCTGCATCGCTGACCGGGTTTTGTTCGACTTGAAGCGAGCCTTCTTGCGAATCCACTCGGCACATTCTCGGGCGATCGCTCGTTGTGTCAGCTTGTTTCGGAGCTGAATTTCAAAATCAGACCCGTAGAGGCTTCGCTCTCGCTCTGCCTTAGGAATAAAGAACTCACGGCGCTCTTTGCGGATTCTATCTGTGACCCCTTCAGGCACGAAGGTCGGAGCGGTGAAAATGAAGTCGACGCCGTCCACCTTTTGAAGCTCCAGCTTCAAAGCTTCAAAGGCATAGATCGAGAAACAAGACGCTGCGATCTTGAGGCGGTCGCCCTTGCCGAGGCTGTCCTTCAGATCATCGCCTAAGAGCGAGGTGATATTGTCGATAACCTTCACGCGAGCCCATCCTTGTTGGCAGAGTTTTCTTCAGCGGCATTCCGCGCGGTCAGGATGTTACGATCCGAGATATGGTGCCGCACGCACTCACGAATAACCTGCGCTGCAGCACGGTCGTGTGAGCGACACCCTTCAATAAGTGTTTCTCGAAGGCCTTGCCCAAATCGGATACGAAACCCAGAATTTTTATCAGACATGTCAAAAGTGTATCCATTGTGAGAACACCCGGAAAGGGTATAGCGAGCGTGACTCACAACTTTTTCAATGTGATGGCGGGACAACGTTGTTCGCTTGAGCGTGCAGACCCTTAAGAGCGCGCAAAGGCCAGGAGCCGTGTGATGTCGTGATTGTCGGCTTCGCGTAGGGCGGCCACGTATTCCTGGCGCGCTTGGTCCGGCTCCACCAGATTGGCGCTTCCCCAGGTGAAGCGAGGACGCCCGAGCTGTTTGGCGAGAAGATCGGCGGCCAAACGACCATGGCGTCCATTCCCGTTCGGAAAAGGATGGATTTCGACAAGCCGGTGATGAAACCGTATCGCAATCTCGTCCGGATCATAGGTGCCGCTTTCCATCCAGAACCGAACGTCATCGACAAGATGCCTGAGTTCTATCGGGATGCGATATGCATCAATCCCGATGTTACGGGCTGTCCTGCGAAACTGACCCGCCCATGTCCAAACACCCTTGAACATGCGCTTGTGGAGCTGGCACAAGAACGCATCATCAAGGACGTTGCGACGCCGTGAGAACGCCCACCGGTCCGCGTCGGCAATGCCAATTTGCTCAGCTTCATTCAGCTCTGCGCGCGTCGTGATGTAGGTCGGTATCAGCTGCTCCCGCTCCTCGGGCTCCAAGGGCGTATTGGCGTCATCATCATCACCAAAAAGAGGATCGCTCATTGATCCTCCCAAAGCTGGCTGGGCTTGGCGCGCATCAACTGGTCAATGAGTCTATCGCGCTCGCGCTCCAGGTCCTGGGCGCTCAAGCCCTGGGCCTCCAGCCGCATGGTGTGATGGGTGCGCCTGAGCTGCGAATCCGCGACCTCCGCAGCGCGTTCCCGAACCTGCTCCTCCAGCGACTTTCTCGGCACAAGCGCGTAGACGAGTTCGCAATTGAGCGCCTCCGCCGCCTCGCGGAGCTTGCCAAGCGTGATGGTGTCGCAGGTTTCCGATTGCTCCCAGGATGTCACAGTTGGCTGTGAAACCCCGGCCCGGCGTGCGACTTGGCGGGTCGTCATCCCCAAGGCGTCACGAATAGCGCGCAGCCAGCCTTTCGGTGGCCGCGTCAGCGCATTCTGGGACCGCAGAGCGTCCAGCCGGTTGTCGAGATGCTTGCGAGCAAGCGCTTTGGAGTTATTTTGATTATTCATAGCCTATCACCATTTTTATAAATAATAGGCTATAGGCTTTCAAAAAGCAAGCATCTGATAGGGTATTGTCGATCAAATAATGCAATTTTGATCGATCACAGCTTATCAATTATGGGCTCTTGTCTCCCTGAAAGTGGGGTTTCAAGGGCGGCGATACGTCCCTGATCCATGGTTCGGGTGCAGCGGTGGAGAGGGATGATCTCCAAGGCCCTGCTCGTGCTCAATCGGCGAAACGGTTGCCATGGGGGTATCGGGGGAGCTTGGAGGCTCTCCTGATCTGTGATCAAACGGCTGCACGTTCGGACATGGGGAGGTGTCGGAGGGGGGAGGTCATTCTCCCCTGCTGACGAGTGATGAATCGGCGATACGATTTGTTGGATGACTGAAGGCCCACGCCCTGGAACGGAAGCTGGCGCGGTCTCGGGTGAAACCCGCCGCATAAGCTGACGTGACGGGCACGGGCTCAGAGGTCATCCAAAGGCCGGGAGGGTCCACGGGAGGCGCGCAGCGGGCCTCCCTGGCGAGATTGCGGTGTACTACACCGCACATCTTGCGGTCAGCACTAAAGACGTATGCTTCAAAAAACGCCTATGGAAGCTCGCTATAATGCTGCAGCACAACACCAAAGAGGGAAACACCACGCGCCTCGATAGTCGCCTGTCGATACACGTTCAAATCTCTATGATATCGAGATAAATGTCGCCCGTTTCAATTTGCCGCCTTATATCATTCAAAATTGCTATAACAGACAAATTGAAGATCGCGCCGTTTTGTTTATACTGCGCGCGCAACGTATCAGAATTTGTATTCCAGGCAATTTCAAGATCGGCACATAGCTGAAGGAACGATTTATCAATATTTAGTGCTCTCGAGTGGCCCAAAGTATCTAAAAAGGACGCTATTCCTCGAACGCATACAGCCAATATTTTTGCCCGCATCAAATCAGGCGGATGCGTTTTGTCCGCAATAATGGCTGAATTCGCCAAGCCTGGAATTTTATCATACAAATCCTTTGGAAGCCCAAGCAGATAAGGCAAACGACTTTCCAAATGCCTCGAAAGGAAGTTGATGGTAATCTGCTTCGTAAGGCGTATAAATTTATCGGGACCATACCAGTCTAAAAGCGTATACGCGGCAGAGATGTCAGATCTAATCTCATTTGCGCAATTGTTAAAATTTTCGAGCAACAGGGTCAGGTGATTGTCCGCACAGTGCTTTCTGTACCTATTCAGGAAAAGAGTAATTTCACTTTCAATAGGAGAAGGCAAAAAATGAAAAATCTCATGTAGCAGTTCAAATTCTGCCGCGCCAAAGAAATCAAGATTGAATCGGCTGAGTGAGCCAATGTACTCTGACAACGCATAATCATTCGAAAATTGCTTATTAAAATTCTTAAGGCGTATATGACGTACCAATAATTGAGCCATCTTTGCCGTCGTGTACTCGGGACGATGCTCAAAGTTTAATGTCCCAGCTATCCGGTCTGAAAACCCGGACGCTCCAAAATACTCCGGGAGAGCGGCGGGGCGACGCACTCCGACCTGCAGCCAATTATTCGCATGGCTCCACAGATTGAGATTAATTATTAGATCATTTGAAGCGGTGCGTTGCGCCCAGGTTGTTCCATACGGACTGTATTCAACTTTAAAAATTAATTGGAGTTCGCCTAACGAATTCGATATGTTTGGATATGTTTTGAGCTTTTCTATAACGCAATGAAATAAGTGATACTCGGCAAGAGTAACCCCAGTGACCCAGTCGGCCCGCTTCTCCCAGCCTTCTAGAACAATATTTTTGACAAACTCGTTGGTCTGAAAGATCAGCCTGTATTTCTGTCCGATATAATCTTCATAGCGCTGAAAATCGTCAAATGATTCTACAAAATATCTTAGAACGTCCTCTCGCCCACGGCTGTTTAGTGCGGCAAGGATTTCGTTCATTGGGATTTGCCCGTGGCTTTTAAACTCCTGGAGCTGGGTCTAACCCACCTTGCAATATTTTGAAATAAGAGAGCCCGAGTTGCTTGGCCCTTTCGGATTCAAAAGCCGAAAGCCACTCCGAAAGCTCTGCATCTCGGGCGGAATCAAAGGCTACCGTCGATGGAAGTTTACGATTGAAATCCATTAACAACGGGTTGTAGGTTTCACTCTCGGAAATAACTTCACATAGCCGCCTGGTGCCGAAACTCGCTGCAATGTGCATGGCAGTCGCACCCGTGCGAGGGTCTTGATAGTCGCATTGAGCGCCATCCTCAATAAGGCTGATCGCGTCATTAACTTTAAATGATAATATCAAATTTATTACTTCTTGTGCTTTGTCCATGTCTAAATCCAAAAAATATTTAAAATAGTTATTTAATTTCAAGAAATGCTCCGAGATAAAATAGTCCCTATGCGTAACTGATATTAAGTTTTCATAACTGAATATCTCATGGTTATGTATATTATTCAATAAAAAATAGTATTTATCTAACAATTGATAGATCTGACTAATCGAACTCGCGACAAACTGGCTGTTTTGGAAATTTTCGACATTTATCGGTTTATTTGCCTCCCTAATAATTTGATTCACGCGCTGATAATATTGCAGGAAAAGAATGCTTTGCCTTGTCCACATATTAATTGCCCGAAAGATCAGTTCTTAGATTTATAGTCCGATGGTGTGTTATATCTCTCAAATGCAAATTTGAATCACCAAACCCGGTTGCGCTGCTCTTTTTTAGATGAACGAATAAATCTCCAATTAGTCGGAGATATTCGTTCGCCCCTCGCATGTATCCGCTTGCTGCATGTTCATCAAAATTTATCAGCCAGCCGTTAAAATACAATATCATATCTTTGTCGCGCTCAATGACCCCTGGCTTCATTTTAAACCATCCTGAAAGTTCGGCATGATGAGGCCCAAAAGCTACCGAGCAATCAATTTGATATCCATCCTCATCGATCATAATTGGACTGAATAATTCCTCTGCCATTTCTGTTGTTTGATCCTGATCAATACCTAGATAGTTTTTCAAAAGCGAAGTTATCGGAATGACTTCGACCTCGTTGCTCAAAAGTTCCTCTTCAATGAGAGCACCTTCAGCTAATAGGAACTCGATCACGGCTTGCTCGGTCTCCGATTTTAAACGGCTTTTAGTCGATTTCGGAGAGGCAAATACCCGCAATCTCTCCCCAGTTATTGGCCAGCCAGCGTCAATTTTTGACGTTGCTGGGTCAAAGTCCTGCTCGTCATTCGGGATGGATAATTCGTTGGTAGGAGACTCGATGATGCGTTGTGCCAGTAAGTGCCACGGAAGTGGTTTGCCGCCTTCGCCCTGATTGACGCGGTATTGGATTAGACGCGATCGGACTTTTTGAAGCTTCAAATCGGACACCTCTCATCCTAGTAGGCCGGTTGACTTGTTCACGTTCGCGAGGAATTTGCGAGGAATCTGCCCCCACATCGAAGGCTACAAATTTCTTCAGCGATCAACAAACAGCAGCTGAGGAAATTCGATATGACAAGTTTTGCCTGTGTAGCATGCAGCACCAACGGACGCTGTCTCCGGAAATCTGTTCGCATCGTGAGCGATCAAGAGCTTGCCGATCCGCAATTCCTGGCGGGCGTGCGCGCCACAGCCCGCGCTCTACGCGTGAGCCCCTCCGATTGGCTGGACCGCATCTACGACTTCTATCGCGATTTTGACGGTGTGATCGTCGATGCCAAGCGCAACGAAGTCTTCCTCGATCTGGAGGTCTTTGAGACCGACCACATTCGCGAGTGGTTCCGCGATTGGATTTGCAAGCCAATGGCGGAAGGCGTGCGCCCGCGTCTGCGCGGGGAATCGAAAGAGCGGATTCGGATCATAGCGACGATCCTTCGCGCTCAATTCCCGTTCGATACGATTCAATGGCTTGCCGCGAACGACAATACCCCTGCCCCCAACTAACGATGAGCCTTATCCCCCACGAACCGGCAGCTTCCGTGCGATTTTAGTTTCGAGCTTGAACGAAATCGCACGGGAGCAGCCCAATGAACCAACCCAACAAACACGGTAACCCGACCCGCTCCGTTTTCATGTCCTCGGTGCTTGGCCTGGCGAACACGCTCGCGGTTGTCGTCACCTTTTTCGGCACCCCGGCCCTTTATGGTCGGACGATCCAGTGGGTCCAATCCTACACAGCATCAAATTATGGCTACGGCCTTGAAGACTTTGTGGCGCTTGCCTGGGGCTGCGTCTGCGCCGCGCTCGTCTTCTTCATATCCCGCGCCTCCATCTCGACGGCGCTGGTGATGGGCGGCCTCGCTCTGGCGACCCGCTTTTTCTAACCCAAGAAAGGAGAATGCCAAATGTTCACCAAAAAGGAACTTAAGGGGCATGCTTATGCGCCGGTCGGCCGAGTTTACGAAAAGAAGACCGACTGGGGCGCGGTCGTGTTTTGGGGATTCATCGGCATGATGATCCTCGGCGCAATTTTGAACTGATGCCCCTTAACACCAACAGAGGAAGCCCGGATTTCGCAAGAGGTCCGGGCTTTTTCATGGAGCGCGCTATGATCAATCATGAAGACTACCGCTATGGGTCCGCCCGCTGGGCGGAGCCGTCCGAAATCGCCCATGCGGGGTTGCTCGGCGGCCCGGGCCTTCAAGTCGGCTATCTCGGCAAACGAGCGATTTCACTCGATACGGACGCGCCCATAATCACCATCGCGGGCGCAGGATCGGGCAAAATGCGTGACCTGCTATCCATGGCGGTGTCGCGCAATGCCCATAAGCGCAATTTTGTTCTCGATCCGCGCGGCGAGATCGCCGCCGTCACCATGGTCAGCTTCGCCTTCGCGAACGCGCATGTGTATTGCTGGAATCCAACCGGCATGGTTGGGCTGCCGGAACACCGGATCAATCCGCTCGATATCCTGGACTGGGATAGCCCGCATTTTCATGCGGACTGCAAATTCGTGTCGGAGAGCCTCATCCCGGCCAGCGGCTCGGCGAATGGGCGCTATTTTGAGCTGCGCGCACGCGAGTGGCTGGAGAACCTGATAAAGGCGCTCGTTGAGCGCCAAGGCCATGTCTCGTTCCCGTCTCTCTACCGCGTGATCAACATGATCGAGGGCGATCATGAAGGCTGGGCGGATATTTTGGAATCCATGCTGGAATCCAGCCTCGAAAGCGTCCGCCGGACAGCATCCGAGATGCTGACCAAGCAGCAAGAGAGCGAGAAGGAATTCGGGAGCATCATCGGCGAGGTCTATGCGCACCTGAACTTCCTGGATGATCCGATGCTCCAGGCCTCGCTGGAGAACCCCGACCTCTCGCTCAATGATTTGTGCCGCTCGCGCCATCCGCTCAGCGTATTCATCAATGTTCCCATCGAATATGTGAGCCTCTGGGCTCCGCTCTTGCGGGCGATGTTCACCGTCCAGATGCTCTACAAGTCACGCGCGCCTGCTGCGCAGCCGGTCCACATGATCGTTGATGAGGCCGGTCAGCTCGGCGGCTTTGAAGCCTTGCTGCGCGCCTTCACGTTCGGGCGCGGCGCTGGAGTGCGCACCTGGGCACTGTTTCAA
This sequence comes from Hyphomonadaceae bacterium ML37, assembly GCA_027627685.1. Classification (NCBI taxonomy): domain Bacteria; kingdom Pseudomonadati; phylum Pseudomonadota; class Alphaproteobacteria; order Hyphomonadales; family Hyphomonadaceae; species Hyphomonadaceae bacterium ML37. The sequence continues at coordinate 1,081,856 of CP091241.1, read as the reverse complement.
GATGTGGGACAGATCATCAAGAACTATGGCGCGCCCACGCTGCAAAGCTTCCTGGGATCGGCGGCCATGCGCCAGTTTTTTGGCGTGCGTGACTATCAGACCGCGCGAATGGTCTCTGAAATGCTCGGAACGCAAACGCTCGAATACGATGACGACCTCGCCCAGGCCGCAGCGCGCAAGCAAAAGACCAATGCGGCGATGGGCGTCTTCTCAGGCTCCGATCCGTTCGAAGCCGTCGGCGAAATCAACTATCAGGCTCTCGCGGAAACCCACCGCGTAAAGCAGGCGCGTCCGCTTATGACCCCAGATGAGGTTCTGGCGCTGCCAGATGGAAAACAGGTTCTCTTCGTTTCCGGCAAGAACCTCTATCCGGTGCTAGCGGATAAGAAGCCGTATTTTCAGCGGCGCGAATTCGCCGGACGCTTCCTTCCCAATCCCTATCATCCGCCTGCGGATTCAGTCCTTATCCCCCAATTCTGGGGCTCTCGGCGCGCTAAAATCGTGAGCGAGGCCGCGCCCTATCCGTACTCGGAATTTCCGCAATATCGGTCGGGCTGGTGGCAGTACGTCGAGGGCTTCAAGCCATAGCCAAGAGGTGTTCAAAATGAGTGATCGCAACGAGAAACAGCGCCCTAGCTTCACCGCCTATCAGGTGAAGACCGACCGGGATGACAAATCGCACTTCACGAAGGTCGGCGCGGCCTTCCCGCATAAGGACGGCAAGGGCCACACCATCGCCCTGGACGCGATGCCGGTGGATGGAAAGATCGTGCTTCGCTCCGCGAAGGATCGGCTGAACGCCCCGAAGCAGGATCGCCCCTCCAAATCTCAGGATAGGGAACGGGGCTGATGAGCGCGCCAAGCGAACAAGCGAGCATCTCGACCAAGTCCGAGATGCTGATGCGGCTGCGCACTCGCCCGAAGCCTTCGGCCTCTCTCGATCTGAGGCCAGCCGTTGCGATCACCGCCGATGTTCATCGCAAGATCGCCAAGGAAAACGAAGAGCGCATTCAGCGTCTCAAGCGCTCCTTAGAGAGCGCAAGAATGAAAGCTGAGACGCATCACACATTCTCTCGCCTTGGCGGATATTCGAAAGCGCAATTCGAGCGCGCTCGATAGCGTGCGGCGCAGCAAGCTTAAACTGGCTCTGAGCTTGCGTTTTAGCGATTTTTTATGGCATAATATTTATTATAAGACGATGTAATATTTAAGGTATTTTGCGTTAAGCCCCAGATTTTTTGGGCTCGTCTGATAATTTTAGCGTGGAGAAATTCATTGGGGCGAGGGCTCGTCCCAAAACAGAGGAGATTTGCTCTGTGAAAGATATACACAAAAAGCATGTCGAGCGCGTTCGGTCCTTGGGATACTCGGAGGAACAAGCTCATGACCTTATCCACAAACTCTCGAACATAATGACGGCCTTCATTGATGCGGCCTGGGGCGTTCACCCCGTTCAACTCGCGAAAAATGAGGCTATTCGTGGAGATTCCAGGTGTGATAACATCGGAACAAACACCAAACAAAAAATTGAGGGGCCAGCCGAGCGCAGATCGGATGGCTAGGGATTCGATGGAAATACTAAATACTGGAAAGAAGGCTGTTATCTATTGCCGCGTGTCTGACACGAAGCAGACCACGCGCGGAACCGGGCTGAAGTCGCAGGAAACGCGCTGCCGCGAATATGCCGCGATGCGCGGATATCAGGTCGTCTACGTTTTTACGGACGATGCCTCTGGCGGCCTCATCAATCGCCCTGGCATGCAACGCATGCTGGGCTTTCTCAAACAAAATAAGCGCAATCCGCATGTCGTCATCATCGACGATATCAGCCGCCTTGCGCGCGGCCTGCAAGCCCACCTCGAATTGCGCTCCGCGCTGACCAAAGCGGGCGGGATTCTTGAATCTCCCTCTATCGAGTTTGGAGAGGATAGCGATAGCCAGCTGATCGAGAACCTTCTAGCGAGCGTGTCTCAGCACCAGCGCCAGAAGAACGGCGAGCAAACCCTCAACCGGATGCGTGCCCGTGCATCGAATGGCTACTGGGTATTCCAGGCTCCGCTCGGCTATCGATTCGAGCGTATGAGCGGCCAGGGCAAAGTGCTCGTTCGGGACGAACCATTGGCTTCTGTGGTCCAGGAAGGGCTTGAGGGCTACGCGAACGAGCGGTTTTCGACGCAAGCCGAAGTGATGCGCTTTTTTGAATCGCACACCTGTTTCCCCAAAAATCGGCGCGGCGAAGTGACCGGCCAGCGGGTCAACGATATCCTGACCCAGCCGCTTTATGCCGGTTATCTCGAACTGCCGCGCTGGGATATTGAGCTCCGACCGGCAAAGCATGAAGGTCTGATCGACTTCGAGACGTTCGAGAAGATCCATCAGCGTCTGAACGGCGTTGCGCGCTTACCGGCTCGCAAGGATATCAGCGACGATTTTCCATTGCGCGGCTTCGTCCAGTGCGGCTGCTGCGGCAAGCCGCTCACGGCCTGCTGGTCGAAGGGGCAGAAGAAGCGCTACCCCTATTATCTTTGCTACCAGAAGGGCTGCGAGGCCAAAGGCAAGTCGATCCGCAGGGAAGTTGTCGAAGGTGACTTCGAAGCCCTCCTGAAGGCTCTCGTGCCCAGCGAAGAGCTATTCGATCTCGCATCGTCGATGTTCCGCGACCTATGGGATCAACGCGAAGAGGCCATGAAAAAACACGGCCAGTCCATGAAAGCGGAACTGTCCCAGGTAGAGCGGAAGATTGAACAGCTGATGGACCGCTTGGTCGAGGCGGATAGCGAATCCGTCATCCGCGCATACGAAAAGCGCATTGGCAGTCTTGAACGTGAGCGCCTGGTCATGCGTGAAAAGATCGAAAAATGCGGCAAACCGATCGATACCTACGAGGAATCGTTCGAACACTCGATGAACTTCCTATCAAGCCCTTGGAAAATATGGGAAAATGGGAGTATTGAGCACCGTCAAACAGTGCTAAAATTGGCATTTGCAGACCAATTATCCTACGACCGTGAACACGGTTTTCGAACACCCAAAATATCGTTACCTTTCAAGGCGTTAGGCGATATTTGCGGCGGAAAATTAGAGATGGCGCGCCCGAAAGGATTCGAACCTCTGACCCCCAGATTCGTAGTCTGGTGCTCTATCCAGCTGAGCTACGGGCGCGTGCCGGATCGGGGTGGCCCCGATCACGAGAGGGCGGAAACTAGCGGCGGGCGCCGCGCTTGGCAAGCGTGCGCGGCGGCGTGTTGCAGCGCCGGTGCAGAGCCGCCCGGGGCCTGCCTGTTCAGCCCTGCCCCGGCCCTTGCCCCGGCCCCTGCGCTGCGTGAACGCCGCGCGCGATGGCGCGCGCCAGGCAGTCAGCCGCAATGGACCCCAGCCGGGTGAGCGAGACCGGCGCCGGGTCCGGCAGGGGGCGCGCCGCCGTCGACAGGGCGAACACCACATCGCCGTCAAACGGCGCATGGGCCGGGCGGATCGCGCGCGCCAGCCCGTCCTGCGCCATCACGGCCAGGCGCCGGGCCTGGTCCTTGGTCAGGGCCGCATCGGTGGCCACCACACACAGCGTGGTGTTGGCCAGCAATCTCGGGTCCATCTTGGCCGCGCCCCAGTCTTCAGCGTTGATCGCACGGGCGCTGTCGGGGCGCGCGCCGCCAAACTCGCCATCGATTTCGAACGGCCAGGCCCAATAGGCCTCGCTGCCGGGCATCTGCACCGAGCCGAAACTGTTCACACACGCCAGCGCCGCCACGGTGATTGCGTCATCCGTCACATAGCTGGCGCTGCCCGTGCCGCCGGCCAGAGCGCCTGCACGCGCGCCGTAGCCCGCCCCGGCCCGGCCCTGACGTACGGGCGCGCCGGCGGCGGCGTCTTCAAGCGCCTTCAGGCCCAGCGCGCGATAGGGCGGCGCCTGGCCCCAGTCCTTGTCGCCGCCATTGGCCAGATCATAGAGGATCGCGCCCGGCACGATGGGGCTTTTGGGCACGCCGGGCAGGTTCATCAGGCCATAGCCGCGTCCTTGCGCGCCGAGACCGGCGCACACGCCGTCGGCAGCGGCGAGGCCATAGACCGAGCCGCCGGAGAGCGCGATGGCGTCCACCTGCTCGACCAGCGCGCCAGGCCCAAGAAGATCGGTCTCGCGTGTGCCCGGCCCGCCGCCGCGCACATCGACCGAGGCGGTTGCGGGCGCATCGCACAGGACAACCGTTACACCGGTGCGCACGCTTTCGTCTTCGGCCTGGCCGACGCGCAGCCCGGCCACGTCCGTGAGGTCATTGCGCGGGCCCGGCCCGGCCATCTAGCCGCCAATCGCGGGCGTCACGCCTTCGGGCATGACATAGCCGATGGGCGCGCCCGGCCCCACGGGCAGTCCGACCCAGACCCAGAAAATGGTCAGCGCCAGCCCGCCGATCAGGAAGGCGAAGGAATAGGGCAGCATGTTCGACAGGAGCCCGCCCATCCCGAACTCGGGATTCCAGCGCCGGCAGAAGGCCAGCACCATGGGGAAATACACCATCAGCGGCGTGATGATATTGGTCACGCTGTCGCCCACGCGATAGGCCGCCGTGGTCATTTCCGGGCTGATCCCCAGGATCATCAGCATCGGCACCAGGAAGGGCGCCATGAAGGCCCATTTGGCGCTGGCCGATCCCACCACCAGATTGAGCGTGGCGGCCAGCAGCACCATCACCGCCAGCAGAAGCGGCGCGGGCAGGCCGGCCGACTGCACGGCCTCGGCGCCATGAATGGCCGTGATCGCGCCCAGCCCCGTCCAGTTGAGCATCACCACGAAGTGTGCGGCGGTAAACGCCAGCACGATATAGCCGGCCATGTCCTTCATCGCCTCGGTGGACATGCGCACCACGTCGCGATGGCTTTTGATCGTGCCGGTGGGAATGCCGAAGCATACCCCGCAAATGAGGAAGAGCAGGAAGAAATACGCGATCAGGCTGTCCAGCATCGGGTTCAGGCGCTGGTCCCAGGGCGCGCCGGGTATCTGCAGATACTGGCCCGGCCCGAAGGTGAGCAGGAGCCACAGCCCCGTCACGCCGAGGAAGCCGATCAGCGCCAGCCACAGCCCCTTGCGCTCCTGCGCCGTCAGCTGGCTGTCGCCCTTCTGGCTCGACAGGGGCGTATCGCCGGTGGGGACATATGTCCCAAGGCGCGGCTCGATGATCCTGTCGGTGACAAACCAGCCGATGGGGAAAAACACGATCGCCATGCCCAGGATGAAATACCAGTTGCCCGCGACATTCACTGTCCAGGTCGGATCAATGATGTGCACCGCCGGCTCGGTCACGCCCAGGATCAGCGCATCGATGGGTCCGGGCATGAAATTGGCCGAGAACCCGCCCGACACGCCCGCAAACGCCGCCGCGATCCCGGCGATGGGGTGGCGGCCCACGGACGCATAGATCACGCCCGACAGCGGGATCAGCACTACATAGGCCGCATCCGACGAGTGCGTCGCCACCAGCGCCAGCAGCATGACGATGGGCGTCATGGCGGCTTTGGGGGCGTTGCGAAGCCCGGCGCGCAGCGCGGCGGAGAACAGGCCGGAGCGCTCGGCCACCCCCGCGCCCAGCATGATCACCAGAGTCAGCCCAAGCGGGGTGAAGCTGGTCAGCGTGTCGGGCATGGAGGTCAGCAGGCGCTGGACATTGTCGCGCGAGAACAGCGACTGGGCCATCAGCGTTTCGCCGGTGATCGGATTGACCGCGGTGAACTGCGCGAAGGCCGCCACCGCGGACATCACCATCAGGATGCCGATCAGCCAGACGAAAATGAAGACCGGATCGGGCAGCCGGTCGCCGAAGCGCTCGACCGCATCCAGAAACCCGCCGCGGCGTGCGCCTGTCTCGTCTGTCCTGGCCATGACGGCGCCCTCCTAGCCGGCTGCCGGCAGGGTATAGGCGACATCCGCGCCCGGCCCCAGCGGCAGCCCCAGATATACCCACCCGACCGTCATCGCGATGCCCACGATCAGAAGCCAGATCGAATACGGGATCATCGCCGAGGTCAGCGACCCGATGCCGAACTCCGGCACCCAGCGGCGCGCGAACACCAGCACCAGCGGGAAATACACCATCAGCGGCGTGATGATATTGGTGGCGCTGTCGCCCACGCGGTAGGCCGCGGTGGCCATTTCCGGACTGACATTGAGCAGCATCAGCATCGGCACCAGCACCGGCGCCATCAGCGCCCACTTGGCGCTGGCCGAGCCGACGAACAGGTTGAGGATGGCGGCAAACACCACGATCAGGCCCAGCACGATAGGCAGCGGCAGGCCGGACGCCTGAATGGCGTTGGCGCCGTTCACCGCCGAGATCAGGCCCAGCTGGGACTGGTTGAACATCTCCACGAAATAGGCCGCGAAGAAGGCCAGCACGAGATAATAGCCCATGTCCTTCATGGCGCCGGCCATCATGTCGACGATGTCGCGATGGTCCTTGATCGTGCCCGCCGCGCGGCCATAGGCGATGCCGGCGAAGATGAACAGGATCATGAAGCCCGCCACCAGGGACGAGAAGAAGGGCACCAGATTCTGCGCCACGCTGAGCTCGGGATCGCCCGCATAGAGCGGCGCATTGCCGCCATAAAGCGAGACCCCGCCCAAGGTGATGAGGCTGACCAGATCCACCGTCAGGAACAGCCAGACAAAGCACACCGCCAGCACGGCGAGCCCGGCGTGGGCGAGGCCCTTTTTCTGCGCCGGCGTGGTTTCGCCTTCAGGGTCTTCATCGCCGGTCCTGGGCGCGCCGCCCGCCACCGTGCCGCCGGTCCACTGGCCCAGGCGCGGCTCCACGATGCGGTCGGTGACAAACCAGATCACCGGCAGGAAAAGGAAGGTCATCGCCGCGATGAAATACCAGTTGCCCGCGATATTCATCGTCCAGCCCGGATCGAGGGCCACCACCGTGGCTTCGGTGATGCCGAACAGCAGCGCATCCAGCTGGCCGGGCAGAAGGTTGGCCGAGAACCCGCCCGACACGCCCGCAAAGGCGGCCGTAATGCCCGCGATGGGGTGACGTCCGGCGGCTGCGTAGATCACAGCGGCCAGCGGGATTAGCACCACATAGGCCGCGTCGGCGGCCAGATTGCCCATCATCGCCGCCAGCGCCACCGCCGGGGTAAGCAGCAGCCGCGGCACGTCGCGCACCGCGGCGCGCATCGCCGTGCCGAACAGGCCCGCCCGCTCGGCCACGCCTGCACCCAGCATCACCACCAGCACATAGCCCAGCGGGTGGAAGCTGGTGAAGATGCGCGGCATGTCCACCAGAAGATGGCGCAGGGAGTCCGGGTGCAGCGCGCTGATGGCGTTGACCGCCTGGGGGGCGCCGTCGGCGTCGCGCAAGGTAGGATGGGCCACCGACCAGCCCAGGAAATAGGCGATGGTGGAGATCACCACCATGAACAGGATCAGATAGAAGAAGATGAAAGCCGGGTCGGGGAGCCGGTTCCCGGCCCGCTCGATCAGGCCGAGAATGCCGGTCTGGCGCTCGGCGCCGCCGCTGCTGCGCACTTCGTCGCTCATGGAACTCCCCCTCCGGTCCGCGCATGATTGCCAAAGGATTAGCGCGCCGCAGCCCGTCTGGAAACCCGCCCGGCGCCGTGGGGAGGTGAGGGAGGAATCGCTCCCCTACTCCGCCACGCTCACCGCCGGCGCGTCCGCAAACGGCCTGATCCCGAACTCCGGATAGATATCCGCCGGGAAATAGATCACGCCGTCAGCGGCCACCATGGCGATGGTCTTGATGGCTTTCAGGTCCGCCGTGGGATCGCCCGGCACCAGGAAAAAGTCCGCCAGATAGCCCGGTGCGATACGGCCGACCTCGTCGCCCGCGCCCAGATATTCGGCCATGCCGTGACCGGCCCAGGCGAGAATCTCCGCCGGGCTCATGCCGATCTGCTGATACAGCTCCAGCTCGCGGTGGAAGGTGAAGGAGCCGCCCGTGTCGGTGCCGGGGACCAGGAAAATCCCGCGCGCGTGCATGCGCCGCAGGGTCTCGATGATCTGGTCGAACGCGCCGCGATAGGCCGCGTCATCCGCATCAGAGGCAATCTCCACCCAGGCGCTGCGCGCCGAGCGCTGCACCGAGACCGGCATGTGATCGATATAATCCACCGCGCCGGGGTTCACTTCGCCATTGCGCGACAGCAGAAGCGATTCATGGATCACCAGGGTGGGATCGATCGCCACGCCCCGCGCCACCATCGCGTCCAGCGTCGCCGTCACGGCCTCGCTGTCGAGATCCAGATCGGGCAGGCGCTTGAGCGCGGTCAGCCTTAGAAGCGTGCGCGTATCCTCGCCCTCATCCAGCACCCAGCCCAGCATGAGCTGGTTGATATGGGTGATCTCGTCATAGCCCGCCGCGATCATGGCGTCGGCATTGGTGAAGGCGGGCACATGGCCCGACACCCGCATCTCGCGCTCGCGCGCGGCGGCGATCACCTCGGGGATCCAGTCCGGGCTCATGGAGTTGTAGATCTTGATCTGGTGGAACCCGCCCCGGTCGGCATAGGCGTGGACGGCGGCCACCGCGTCCTCCACCGAATCCACCAGCACGCCGGAATTGGAGTTGAACGGGCTGCGCCCCTCGATGAAGGCGCTGCGGAACACGCGCGGCCCGGCCACCCGGCCCGCCTCGATATCGGCCACCAGCCGGTCCAGGCTGTCATTGTCATTGCCCATGTCGCGCACGCTGGTCACGCCTGCGGCAATGTTCAGAAACGCCGCCGTCTCGCTCAAATGCGCATGCATCTCAAACAGGCCCGGGACCAGCGTCCCGCCCGCGCCGTCAATCACCGTCTCGCCGGTCTGGCGCGCGTCCGGCGCCTCCACCGCCACGATCCGCTCGCCCTCCACGCGTACCGACACCAGATCCGTCAGGCCCAGCGCATCAGGATCGAACACGCGCACATGGGCGATGCGCACCGGCGTCTCGTATCGCCGCGCGACCCTCTCCTGGATGGCGCCATAGCGCTCGGACTCGTAACGCCCCGCCCGCTCGCGCAGGCGTGCATCCTCGCCCTCAAACCCTTGCGCCAGCACCGCAAAGCGCGGCGACACCGTGCCGAAGAAATCCTCGCCGTCCATCAGCACCCAGGACGGGTTCAGGCTGGTGCCTGACAGCGCCCAGACGCTCACCGCACGCACCCCGCCATCGGCATGGGTCACCTCCAGCGTCTCCACCGGGTCCAGGCGCAGCGACCCGCCGGGCAGGGCCGGCAGGGTGCGCTCCGGCGCCGCCATCAAAGCCCGCGCCGCCAGGCCCAGCGCATACGGGCTGGCGTTCTGCGGCACATAGAGCGCCGGGCCGTCCGGCGACGCCTCTCCCTCGCCGGTGGAATCACGCCAGCGCGCGCCGGCCTCATCGCGATGGAACATTTCGTCCACCTGATTGCCGAACGTGGTCGCGCCCTCCACCGTCCAGTGGACAGGATAACCGGCGGCGTCGAGGCGGATATCTTCCTGATAGGTCGGCCCGCGCCCGTTATTGCGGAATTCATAGCCGATAGCGTAGCCGACCTCTTCGCGCCAGACCTCCAGCGCGCCGATGGCCGTTCCGCTGGTGAGCACAGTAAAGACCGCGTCGGCAGGCTCGCTCTGCCCCCAGCGATCGGCTTCGGGCGCGCCCGGCTCATCCGCCGTGCCGGCGTCCTCGCCACACGCTGTCAGAACCAGAGGCGCCGCCAGCACCGCCGCCCACAACCGCATCATGACCCGCATCTCAACACCCTCCGCCGAATATCTGTTTCGGTCAGAGGGTTAGCATGCGCGGCGCGGGCCTGTCTGCGCGTTATAGAATAACGCGGGGCTGGGGTGGATGAGATCAACCCACCGTGTTTTCCCGGGCGGCGCAGCCGGCCCCGGACCCATCCACTGATCATCTCCAACGCCGAGGCGGCTCAAAGGAGCGGGGATGGGTCCCGGACAGCCCCGGCTCAAGGCCGGGGCTGTCCGGGAAAACAGCGGTGAGGGTTTGGGCCAGAAGCCCCCTACTTCCCCGTCCCCGCACCTGCCGGCGTCTCGCCGCGGAACTCTTCCACCGGCTCGCCGAAACAGACGCCGAACCGGGCCGTCCAGCTGGACGGAAACTCGGGATTGTCGAAGGTCAGCTCCACCCGGCCCCAGTCATAGGTGGTCGTGCCCATGGGATCGGTCAGCGCCGCGCTGCACGCCGGCGAGCCGCTCTCGGCGGTCCAGAAGCCCGAATAATGGCCGCGCCCGCCCATCACATCATTCTGCAGGTCCGGCAGGAACAGGCGCATCTCCGACGGCGCCACCCCGTCGCCATAGAGATTGAACACCGCCATATCGCGCAGCGTGGTCTCCCACTGCATGTCCCCGAACGGGGTGGACCACACCTCGTCCGCCATCACAGGCGCAGCGCCCGCAGCCAGGACGATCAGAGCGGCGGTCAGTTGAGTGGGCAAACAACGCATGGACAGACTCCCCGAAGCGGCGCGGACTGCGCCGTGCCGCCGACAAGGTCACATAAGTCATTGAGACGCAATGGAAATGTGGGGAGGCGGGGCGTGCGCGCACACGGCTTTCCTCCCCCGCGCGCGGGGGAGGTGGATGGCGCGCAGCGCCAGACGGAGGGGGGATCAGGCGGTCAATCATCGGGGGCGGCGCAGGCGGAGCGGTGTGTCCCCCCCCCTCCGTCCGCTTCGCGGACACCTCCCTTGCAAGCGGGGGAAGAAAATGGCGCCGGAATAACCGGCGTCAAGCCGCTCCCGGCCCAATCCTCCCCCTAAACCCCACGGCAGCCCGTTCGGCCCGTCGAACGATCCCCCGGATCGTTCTTGGGGGCCTCACTCGCAAGCGCTCCGGCGGGTCAAGGCCGCCCCGGACTTGATCCGAGGCACCGCTCTGCGGCAGGCTGAAGGCTTGGCCTTGACGCGCCGGAGACGCCTTGCGGGAGACTCGCCAATCGGGTTTGGCGGGCGTGTGGATCAAGCAACCCGAACGCCCTTCCCGGCTGGGCCAGGCGAAAGCGATGCCGGTAAACCCCCAGGCGTCAAAGCCTCCTCTCCCCCACTTGTGGGGGAGAGGGTAGGGTGAGGGGGGCGGACCTCTCCGTCTCACCTTGCGCCGCCGCGTTGGGCCGGACCGGCGCCGCCCCCTCACCTTTATCCTCTCCCCCATAAAGGGGGGAGAGGAAGCTCCTCCCACCCGTTGACAAATGTTCACAGCTCACAGAATCTGACGTTACGATCCCGCCCCGCCCCAGGACGCAGCCCCGCCATGAACGCTTATGAATTCGCCCTCATCGTCTCCGGCGTCGACCCGCACGCGGATGATTTCTAGGATCGCTTTTTTGAGGCGGGCTGGGATGACGCGACGCTAACGGTGCATCGCGGCGCCGTCATTGCCGCCTTAACCCGCGAGGCGGACAGCTTTGCAAACGCCGTCACCTCCGCCTGCCGCGACGTAGAGAAGACAGGCGCCCGCATCGAGCGGCTGGAGCCGGATGTCTGGGTCAGCCAGTCGGAGATCGCGGCCCGAGCCAACCTCACCCGCTCAGCCATCTCCAACTATGTCAGCGGCGAGCGCGGCGCCGGCTTCCCCGCCCTAAAAAGCGCGAATCACCACCGCCAGCCCCCTGTGGGACTGGGCAGAAGTCTCCCGCTGGCGCCTGCACCAGGGCATGGACAGCGAGGCCGTGGTGCAGGAAGCCGAATGGGTGAAGAGTTTTCATGCGGGGGTGGGGGGTTGAATTTGAGTAAAACGGATGGATTTTTATGAATGTTATTAAAGATTTTTTGAACTACGATTTAAAAACGAATTCCTTATTCATCTTTCTTTTGGCGGGCCAAACGCCAATGGCCGTGTAGTCTTGGGGCGCGGCCTCCAAAGGCGGCTATTCGTTGACAGAGAGCGGACCTTTTCCCCAAATAGCCTCTCCGACCACTCCCAGTCAGAATACGCTTGTGGTGCAACTTGGTGGGTGAGCAATCGGCCGACCAAAGTTGCGATCCAGTCCGCTGCTTGTATCGTCTGGTATAAGTGGCTCTCCACTTCAAACGGCGGTTCAATTAAAGAACGTGTTGGATTTTCCGGACTAAACATTGTCTTTGCAGCAGTTTCAATAAGGCGAATACGGTCCGAGTGCTGGTCGAGAATCATCATAAATTGACTGTTGTTTCCTTCCACAAAATCGTTCAGGCTCCTAATGGAGTGCCCTAGCACAGTGGCATACAAGCCGCTCGGGCGACTTTGCTCTGGTGATAAATACTTTTCCCGACCGTACCAAAAAATTCGCCCTCTTCTTTTATAAAGCTCGTTTAGAAAGCGGGACAGCCCCTCCCTGATGTGGGCATATTTACGTATATTCTTTGTCGTGATTAGCGCACTTCCTTTTTTCTCCCACGTCGCAGGATGCTTTCGGACGTGAGCCAAATCAGCTGCCAGCATCGTACTCTTAAGTTTAAGAACGAATGTTGCAAAATTACGGGCTTCAATGTGGGGAATTACATAACCCGCCAAACCAAAAACGGGGCTTTGATTGTAGCGCGGATCGCTCCTAGCTATGTAAGGTCCGCAATGTCCGAACTCGTCCAAGAAAGCTAGATGCATGCTTGGATTGAACCCCCAAATACGCGGAAGCCCGCGCGATATTGTGCACGGGCTCCGGAATCGGACACGGTTCATACGCTCCGTGGCCACTCACAAAAATAAGGGCACCACGTAAAAATTCAACTAAAATCGACATTACTTTTCATGCAACAATTTTGGGGCCGTTTTCACACGCGCCCCAACAACCCCCGCATCATGACCCTCGTCGTCCGCCTCCCTTTATTCAATTCCCAGCAGCGCATTCGTCGACCCGAAATCCACCATGCGCTCACGATATCACGCAATGCTGCCCCCGGCCTTGAACCGCCTGGCGACCACAACCCCCCTTATCCACCCCCGCCCCACGCCGGTGTAACCTTCGGGCCGCTCTTTCTCATGCCGGAATATCCGCCGCGTCCCGATTGCAGGGGCGCCAGGCGGCCTCGCACGCGAACGGCCGGAAAAGCGGGAGGGTGATAATCATGATAAGAATTCAGGCTCAGCGCCGACTCTCACACTCTCACGCTCTCACACGCCCCCGCCAGCCCGCCCCCCTCATTCCGCCGCTTTCGGCGCTTCGCCCGCATCATAGCGCTCGCCGTCGGCCTTCATCTCGTCAATGCCGAGCAGGGCGTTGAGCTGGCCGAAATCGAGCATGCGGTCGCGGTACCGGGCTGTGGCGCCGTCGGTTTTGAGGGTTTTGAGGAAGTCGCGGGCCATGAAAGCCAGGGCGCGCACCAGGGCGCCGGGCGTGATCACGAGGCGGTATCCGGCGCCCGACAGGTCATCGAGGGTGCGCATCGGGGTGCGCCCGCCCTCCACCATATTGGCCAGCAGGGGCGCACGGCCGGCGAAGCGGGCGGCGGCGGCGTTCATCTGGGCCATGTCCTGGGGCGCTTCGATGAAGAGGATGTCGGCGCCCGCATCCAGATACGCCTCGGCGCGGTCCAGCGCGGCATTGAAGCCCTCCACCGCGATGGCGTCGGTGCGCGCAATGATCAGGGTGGTCTCGCTGGCGCGCGCATCCACCGCGGCGCGCACCTTGCCGGCCATCTCGGAGAGGCTCACCAGGCTCTTGCCGGCCAGATGCCCGCAGCGCTTGGGCAATTGCTGGTCTTCCAGCTGAATAGCGCTGGCGCCCGCCCGCTCAAAGGTTTTCACCGTCCGCATCACGTTGAGCGCATTGCCAAAGCCGGTATCGGCGTCGACGATCAGGGGGATGTCCGTGCGCTCATGAATGCGCGCGATCGTGTCGGCGACCTCCTTGGCGCTGACCAGGCCCAGATCGGGGCGCCCCAGCTGGGTGTAGGCGATGGAGGCGCCCGACAGATACGCCGCCTCGAACCCGGCTTCGGCCACCAGCAGCGCGCTCAGCGCATCATATACGCCCGGCGCCAGGACGGCGGGTCCGTTGTTGAGGCGGGATTTGAGGTCGGTCATTGGGTGGCTCCCTGGGGCCGGGGCGGCATCGGGTGGCGGGCGGCGGGGTCAGCAAAGCGGGCCGTCAGGCTCGCCATCAGTCCGCCCTGCTCGATCATGGACATGAGGTGGGGCGGCAGCGCGGGAACCGGCCAGGTCTCGCCCGTGGCCAGGTTGGACAGGCGCCCGGCGGCCAGATCGAGGCGCAGCGTGTCGCCGGGATGGATGCGGCCGGCCGGATTGAACACAATCGCGGGCAGGCCGATATTGATGCAATTGCGGTAGAATATGCGCGCAAAGATCTTCGCAATCACCGCCGAAACGCCCAGCGTTTTCAGCGAGATCGCCGCCTGCTCCCGGCTCGATCCGATGCCGAGGTCCGCGCCGGCCACCAGCATGTCGCCGGGCTTGATGTGCGCTGCAAAATGGGGGTCGATGGCTTCAAGCGTGTGCTTGGCGAGCTCTGCCGGGCTTTTCTTCATGGCGTGGCCGGGCGCCAGCAGATCGGTGTCGATCCCGTCGCCATAGACCCAGGCCCGGCCCTCGCGCACGCTCATGCCGCCGCCCTCCGGTCCTTGAGGAAGGGGCGCGGATCGGCGATGCGGCCCTCGATCGCGCTGGCCGCCACGGTATAGGGTGAGCCCAGATACACCGACGCATCCTTGTGGCCCATCCGGCCCTTGAAATTCCGGTTGGTCGAGGAGATGCACACCTCCCCCGCCGCCAGCAGGCCGGCGCCCAGTCCCGCACACGCGCCGCAGCCCGAGGCGAGCACCACAGCCCCCGCCTCCACCAGCGCCTCCAGCGTGCCGTCTCTGGCCGCCGCCGCCGTGACTTTGGAGGAGGCCGGCGCCACCAGCAGGCGCACGCCGGGGGCGATCTTCCGGCCCTTCAGGACAGAGGCGGCCATATGCAGATCGCTCAGCTTCGCGCCCACGCAGGCGCCGATATACGCCTGATCAATCCGCGTGCCGGCATGGACGCCCACGTCCGCGCTATTGGCCGGCGAATGCGGCGCGGCCACCTGAGGGCTCAGTGCGGAGGTGTCCAGATCGAACACCTGCGCGTACGCCGCGTCCGGGTCGGAGCGCCAGCGCTGCATCGCCTCGTCATCCACCGCGCCGCCATGGGCGCGGATATGAGCCAGCGTCGTCTCGTCCGGCGCGATCAGCCCGGTCTCGCCGCCCAGCTCAGCGGCCATATTGGCCAGCACGGTGCGCGCTTCCATGTCCATCGCGTCCACGCACGCGCCGGCGTATTCGATGACCTTGAAATGATTGCCCATGCCCAGATCGCGGCACAGGGCCAGCATGATGTCCTTGGCCGTGACGCCTGCGCTCAAGGCCCCGGCGATCTCCACGCGGATCGTTTCAGGCACCACGGTCCAGGTCTCGCCGGTCGCCACGATGGCGGTCATGTCTGTGGCGCCGAACCCGGCCGCATAGGCGCCGAACGCGCCGGCATTCGTGGTGTGGCTGTCGCCGCCCGCGATCACCATGCCCGGTTTCACATGCCCGTTTTCGGGCAGGATGACATGGCAGATGCCCTTCATGTCATAGAAATTCTTCACGCCGTAATCGCTCGCGAACTGCCGGGTCACCTGCAGGATGGCGGCGGATTCGGCGTCCACGGCCGGCACGTAATGGTCAGACACAATCACCACCCGGCTCGGGTCCCACAGACCTGTCCCCAGCGCCTCCAGCCGCGCCTGCCAGCGCCTGGGCCCGGACGAATCATGGGCCATCGCCAGATCCACCGCGATCGTCACGATCTCGCCCGGCGACACCGTGTCGCGCCCGGCTGCGCGCGCCATGATCTTCTCTACAAGGGTTGCCGCCATAGCTCCGCCTCAGTACCACACTGCCAGACTACACGCGCAAACGGTTTCCGATCAAAGGATATATCTTTATAACATTTCGAACCCGAGCCTGCACGCTGCGCCAGCCCGCGCGCGGCAGGCCACGATGAGGAGACGACCCATGGCCGCGCTGGACGCTGCAGATAACACCCCGCTGAGCTTTTCGTGGGAAGACCCGCTCCACCTGGAGCATCAGCTCAGCGAAGAAGAGCGCATGATCGCGCACAGCGCGCGCGCCTATTGCCGCGAAAAGCTGATGCCGCGCGTGATAAGCGCCTATCGCGAGGAGCGCTTCGACCGCGAGATCATGACCGAAATGGGCGCGCTGGGCCTGCTGGGCGCCACGGTGGCCGAAGAATATGGCGGCTCGGGCCTGTCCCATGTCGCCTACGGCCTGATCGCGCGCGAGGTCGAGGCGGTGGATTCAGGCTATCGCTCGGCGATGAGCGTGCAGTCCTCTCTGGTCATGTACCCGATTGAAGCCTTCGGCACCGAAGCCCAGAAACGCAAATACCTGCCCAGGCTCGCCACCGGCGAATGGGTTGGCTGTTTCGGCCTGACCGAGCCGGATGGCGGATCGGATCCGGGCGCCATGCGCACCACGGCCAAAAAGGTCGATGGCGGCTACCTGCTCAACGGCTCGAAAATGTGGATCACCAATTCGCCGATCAGCGATCTGGCGGTGGTGTGGGCAAAGCTCGACGGCGTCATTCGCGGCTTCGTGGTGGAGCGCGGCGTGAAGGGTTTCGAGACCCCGAAGATTGAGGGCAAGATGTCGCTGCGCGCCTCGGTCACCGGGTCGATCTCGTTGAGCGACGCTCTGGTGCCCGAAGACGCCCTCCTGCCGAATGTGAAGGGTCTGCGCGGCCCGTTCTCCTGCCTCAACAAGGCGCGCTACGGCATCGCCTGGGGCGCGATGGGATCGGCGGAGTTCTGCTGGCGCGCGGCGCGCGACTACGCCATGGAGCGTGTCGTGTTCGGCAAGCCCATCGCCGGCACCCAGCTGGTGCAGAAGAAGCTGGCCGACATGCAGACCGAGATTGCACTGGGCTATCAGGGCGCGCTGCGCCTGGGCCGGTTGCTGGACGAAGGCGCCTATGTGCCCGAGGCCATCTCCATGATGAAGCGTAACAACTGCGGCAAGGCGCTGGCCATCGCCCGCGAGGCGCGCGACATCCATGGCGGCAACGGCATCGCCGAGGAATACCATATCCTGCGTCACGCGGTGAATCTGGAGACGGTCAACACCTATGAGGGCACGCACGATGTGCACGCCCTCATCCTCGGCCGCGCTCAGACCGGATTGCAGGCGTTTTACTGATATCGCAGCGCGGGGGACGGGGATCTGCACCCCCTCGCTGAACGTCTTTGCGCAGTGCAGCATGGCGCGCTATGTCACACAGCCCCGCTGTGAGACCTAACCGGATCGTCGCCATGCCTGCATCTGCCGCCCGTCCCTGGATCGTGATGAAGTTCGGCGGCACCTCCGTGGCCACTCCGGAACGGTGGCGCGTGATCGCTGATATCGCCCGTGCGCGGCTTGAGGCCGGCGAGCGGGTCATGATCGTCCACTCGGCGCTGGCCGGCGTGTCCAACCTGCTCGAAGCCCTGCCTGCCGCCGCGCTGGCGGGCGCCGGCGAGGCGGCGGCTGAAGCGGTCAAGGCGCGCCATCGCGAGTTCGCCGCCGCCGCGGGCCTCGACGCGGATACGCTGCTGGCGGAGATTTTCGATCTCATCGACCGGCGCACCGCCGGGATCGGCTATTCGGGCGAGGCCAGCGCCCGCCTGCGCGCCGAGCTGATGGCCCAGGGCGAGCTGATGGCCAGCGTGCTGGGACTGGAATGCCTGAAAGCCGCCGGGCTGGATCCGGTGCTGCTGGATGCCCGCGACGCCCTCACCGCCCTCAACAATGCCGACGAGCCGCGCGCCTGGCTCGACAATGGCGCGGGCGAGGACGCCGACCCGGCGCTGCAAGAGACACTTTCTGGCGCCGATCTGGTCCTCACTCAAGGCTTCATCGCGCGCCATGCCAGCGGCGCCACCGTGCTGCTGGGCCGGGGCGGGTCGGATACGTCAGCGGCGTATTTTGCTGCACGGTTGCAGGCGGCGCGCCTCGAAATCTGGACCGATGTGCCCGGCCTGTTCAGCGCCGATCCACGCCTGACCGAAGGCGCCCGGCATCTGCGCGCCCTGTCCTATGAAGAGGCGCAGGAAATCGCCACCATGGGCGGCAAGGTGCTGCATCCGCGCTGCATTGGCCCCGCGCGCCGGGCGAATATTCCCATGGAGGTGCGCTCCACCCTGCGGCCCGAGCTTCCCGGCACGCGCATCACCGGCGCCCCCGGCGATGACGCGCCGCGCCTGAAGGCCGTGTCGGTCAAGACCGGCGTGCGCCTGGTGGTCATGGAGGGCGCCGGCATGTGGCGCCAAGCCGGCTTCCTCGCCGACGTGTTCGCCGGGTTCAAGGCGTGCGGCGTGTCGGTGGATCTGGTCTCCACCTCTGAAACCAATGTCACGGTCAGCCTCGATCCCGATCCGGGTCTCGATCAGGCGCGCCTTGACCGACTGCGCGAGACGCTGGCGCCCCTGTGCCGGGTGAAGATCATCGAGGACGCTGCTGCGGTCAGCCTTCTGGGCTATGGCATCCGGCGCATTCTGCACCAGCTCGCCCCGGCGCTGGAAATGTTCCAGGACAAGCCGATCCGGCTGGTCAGCCAGGCCGCCAATGATCTCAATTTCACCGTGGTGGTCGACGAGACCGAGGGCGCCGCTTTGGCCAAGCGCCTGCACGAGGAGCTGATCAGCACGGCGCCCGAAGGCGCGGTGTTCGGCCCCAGCTGGGCGCAGCTCGCACGGCCCGGTCCGGCCCAGCCCGCGCGCCCGGCCCCCTGGTGGACCCGCAAGCGCGACGCGCTGCTCGATGTCGCGCCGCCAACCGGCGGGCTCTACGTCTATGATCTCGAAACCGTCAGCGCCCGCGCCCGCGCCGTGGCGGGGATCAGGACGCTGTCGCGCGCCTTCTACGCCATGAAGGCCAATGCACACCCGGACGTGCTGCGCGCGATCCGGGCGGCCGGACTGGGATTTGAGTGTGTTTCGCCGGGAGAGATCGCGCGGGTGCGCGAGACCTTCGCCGACATCCGCCCGGACGAGATCCTGTTCACCCCCAATTTCGCCCATCGCAGCGAGTATGAGGCGGCGGTGGCCTTCGGCGCCCATCTGACCATTGACGGGCTGCACCCGCTCACCCACTGGCCAGACGTGTTCCGCGGCGCGGATATTATCCTGCGAGTCAATCCCGACCGGCCGCGCGGCCACCACCAGCACGTCAAGACCGCCGGCCCCAAGGCCAAGTTCGGCATTCCGCTGGACGCCCTCAACGACGCGCGCGCCGCCGCCGACGCCGCCGGGGCGCGGGTGATCGGCCTGCACGCCCATGCGGGCTCCGGCGTCACCGACCCTGACCACTGGCGCGAAATCGGCGCGATCCTGGCCAAGGCAGCGCAGGCTTTTCCAGATGCCCGCATCCTAAATTGCGGTGGGGGCCTGGGCGTGCCCGAAAGCCCGGACGCGCCCGCGCTTGATCTTCTGCGCGTGGACGAGGAGCTGGCGCTTCTGAAGAAAGCCCATCCGCGCTTTGAGCTGTGGATGGAGCCCGGCCGCTATCCCGTGGCCGAAGCCGGCGTGCTGCTGGCGCGCGTCACCCAGGTCAAGCACGCCTTCGGGACGCGGTTTATCGGGCTGGGCACGGGCATGAATTCGTTGATCCGCCCCGCCCTCTACGGCGCCCGCCACGAGATCGTGAACCTTACAAGGCTCGGCGAACCCGGCGCCGGCATGGCGTCGGTCGTCGGCCCGATCTGCGAAAGCGCTGACCTTCTGGGCGCCGACCGCCTGCTGCCCGAGACCCATGAAGGCGACGTCATGCTGATCGCCGAAACCGGCGCCTACGGTGCCGTCATGGCCTCGCGCTACAATCTGCGCGACCCGGCGGGCGAGGCGGTGATCTGATCCCTCAGCCGAAGCGCGCCAGCGCGAAGGTGGACAGATCGATGGCTGGAGTTTCGTCCAGCGCCCAGCGGGCCAGCGCCTCGCCGATGGCGGGAGCGAACTTGAAGCCGTGGCCGGACAGGCCCGCCACCACCGCCATGTCCGGGTCCAGCTCACCGAAGGAAAGGATGAAATCCTCGTCCGGGCTCATGGTGTAGAAGCATACCGCCTGGCGCGTCATGGGCCCGAGACCGGGCAAGGCGCTGCGGGCAAACCGCGTCACATCGGCGGCGTCTTCCGGCCCGGGGGCGCGGTCAAGCTGGTCAGGATGCGCGCAGGGCTGATCGCCATGGTGCCGCCCGATCTTCACCCCGTCCGCCCCGATGGCCGGCGCGCCGTAGTACCAGCCGCCTTGCGCCTCGATCACGAAGGCGGGCAGGTGTTCCGGTCCGTGCAGGCCGTCCGGATCGGCGAACCAGCTCATCACCCGGCGCTGGAGGGTGAGGCGCGCGCGCAGCGGCGCGGCGAGATCACCGGTCCAGCCACCGGCGGTGACAATCACCCGGCGGGCCTTCACAGCGCCGCCATCCAGCGCGAGCGTGAAACCATCCGGAGTGCGCGCGATGTGGCGCACCGGCGTGCGCATCGCCACGCGCGCTCCCGCCGACCGCGCCCGGGACAGCCAGGCCGCTATCGCCGCTTCGGGGCGGGCGAACCCCGCCTCGGGCTCGAACACGCGCTCATAACCCGCCGGGCAGGTGATGCGGTCCGCGCCGGGAAGGTCGTCGCCCCTGCGCACGGGCAGGCCGGCCGCCTGCGCCGCCCGGACCACGTCGCGGGTCAGGCGTGCGCCTGCGGGGGCGGCGTAATGCACCCCGCATTCGGTGTAGATCGCTTCGCCCGTCCTGGCGTTAAGCGCCCGCCACAGCTCAGCCGAGCGCCGGGCGAGGGGCAGATAGCGCTCGCCTTCGGCATAGGCCTGGCGAACCAGGCGGCTCTCGCCATGGGAGCTGCCCAGATCGTGGGGGCTGTCATAACGCTCAAAGCCCGCCACGTCCGCCCCGGCCTGGGCCAGCGCGCTCAGGGCCGCCGCGCCCATGGCGCCCAGCCCAATCACGGCGATGTCGCAGCGCCCGCTCACCCCGCCCGCCGCTCATCGCACAGCGTGCGCCGGACCAGCACGCCATCCTTGAACCAGTGCCATGTGCGCGCGCGGGTGCGCCCGTCCGGGGCCATCACGATGATCTCGACGAAATGGGCGCCCGGCTCATCCTTGCGGTCGAGATGCAGCAGGACATGCGGCCCGCTCTCCCAGGCAGCGCCGGTGAAAGTCGGCGTGTCGAATACGATGCGGTCGCCTTCGACACGCCCGTCAAACCGGTCTTCACGCACTCGCCCGTCAGGCCAGGTAAATGTGATGTGCTGGACGTAGAAGGGATCGCCGGAGGCCGGAAACTCGCAGACAACGCGCGCGGCGTGCCGGTCGATCTCGCGGCCGTCCGCATCGAGATGGGTGTAGGTCCCGGTCCAGACGCCCTTATGGGCGCGCATGGCGGGGAAGAGGCGGGGCGGCTGCCTCATCGAGCCGCGTCTTCCAGATAATCGAATTCCATGGGTGTCACGCAGTCCCCGTAAATGTCCACGAGCCGCGCATTATTGGTCTCGAGATAGGTGCGGTGCGCCGCCATCTGGGTGTCATCCACAGGACGGTGCAGGCCCGTCGCTTCGATGCGGCCAATATTCTGGGCCGCGAGCACCTCAATCAGCAGGCTGGCGGAATCAGCGCGCGTCAGCACGTCGTAATAGCGCAGCCGGTCGCTAAGGCTCAGATCGAGCGGATAGGCCAGCGCCTGCAGGCTGGCCTCCATATCGCCCACCCTGGTCTGCACCGCCTCGGCCTGCACCCCGAAGGAGAAAGTATAGCTGACCAGCGTGCGCACGGTCTTGTCCATCCGGTCGAACGTGCCGCTGTCCAGCTCCGCGTCCCACATGCGCGACGTCCAGATGCGGTAGGGCGAGCGCAGCACGATCGGGAAGGTCGAGTCCAGTTCATTGGGTCCGTACGTTCCCGGCGAGCCGGGCCAGGGCTGGTCCGTCTGCATGAGGAGCCCGCCCAGTTCGCGGTAGCGCGCCTTGCGGCACGGCGCGATAGCCAGCCGCTCCTTGGAGGCGAAATACACGATCGACAGCTGGTCTCGCACATCCCCGAGCGCGCGCTCATAGTCCGCGCGGCCCTGCCTTTCGCTCAGCCATTGCTGGCCCATGAGCGCGGCGCCGACACCAATAACGACGATGACAAAGTCCAGCGCGACCGCGAACCAGTTCTGATCTCTCAAATGGTCTGTGATGCGCCTCAACCGCATGCGCAATCCCCCCAGGCCGGATGCCTCAATAACTGTGGGTTCTGCGCGGCGGCCTGCCAAGGGCAAATGTCGAGACGGGGCGGCCTGCCTGTCTGCGGCGCGCCGCACATCAGGAATCGTGCCTCACAGGAAAAAGGGCTTGCCGCCTCACCCCCTTCCGGTGTGCTATGCCCTATCCCCGGTTGCCACTATCAGGTCTGTCATGGTCTCCGCTCTCCATTCCCCCCTGCGCCTTCACGGTCTTGCCGGCGCCGTCATCGCTGCCGCCTGTACGGCGCTGACCTTCGCTGCGCCCGCAGACGCGCGGCGGCAAATGGCCGATTGCGCCGACACCGAGCTCGACGGCGAGATATTCATCTGCCGCGACACGCCGGATCCCGCCTGGGTGCGCGAGGCGGCGTCACGGATGGGTGACCGGCTGCTGCTCGCCGACAGCAATGGCGACCGGTTCCTGTTGCTGGCCCGCTCGGACGCCGAAGAACTGCGCAGCTGCTGCTCGATCCAGCAGCCGATGGTGCGCATGGAGGACGGCCTGTTCGCATCCCAGTTCCGCATGCGCCATCTGGATGAGGCGCATCTGTGGTTCATTCCCCGCGGCCAGGGCGGGAATGAACATGTGCTGGTCTTTGAAGGCGCGCAGGCGCGCCCCCGGCCAGAGCAGCGCGAAACGGCCGGAATTTTTGAAGACCTGACGCTGGACAGCGCCGCCCATGGCGAGACGCGCCGGCTCATCCTCTACTGGCCGCCGCAATTCGACCGCGATGAGCCCTTCGCCCTGCTCACCCTGATG
Source organism: Hyphomonadaceae bacterium ML37 (assembly GCA_027627685.1). Taxonomy (NCBI): domain Bacteria; kingdom Pseudomonadati; phylum Pseudomonadota; class Alphaproteobacteria; order Hyphomonadales; family Hyphomonadaceae; species Hyphomonadaceae bacterium ML37. The sequence continues at coordinate 1,058,877 of CP091241.1, read as the reverse complement.
GACGGGGGCAGCATCCGTCACGATGCACGCTTTCTCGAACCGCCGATGGAGGCAGGCCATCTGCCCCAAATCGTGATGCTGGGCGTGCCGTCCGGGGCGGAATCCATCGTGCCGGAACCCGATTACGGGTTTGATGTGCGCGCGGCGGACAATCTGCCCGGCCTTCATGAAAGAGAGGAGCGCTTCAGTGAGGCCGGCGACCGCTTCAGCGCGCACCTGAGCTTTGTCGCCGATGAGGCCATCCCCCTTGTTGAGGCGCGCCTGGAGGGCCGTGAACCGGTCCAGCGCATCCTCGCAGGCTTTTCGAATGGCGCAGTCTTCGCCCATGAAGCGGCCCTGTTGCGGCCTGACGCCTTCACCGGCGCTATCGTCATGTCGCGCGGCATGCCCTCGCGTTCCGAGCCCGGTGAGGACGCGCGCCATGTGCGCTTCATGCTGAGCGCCGGCCTGTATGAGCTTGGCTTCCGCGTTACCACACGCGAAGCGGCGCAAACCCTGCGCGCGGCCGGGTTTGAAGTGCGCTACACCGACTACCCCGACGGCCACAGCCGCCGGCAAACCGAATATGCGCTGGTCGACGGGCTGATGGCGATGCTGACTGAGGATGCGGACGGAGCTCAGGCGCCCTGACCCACGCGCCTTGCCCGCCGGGCAACCTGCCCCCCAGCGCTACGGGTCAGGTGCGAAGCCGAGCACGAAATCGATGACTTTCGCCTCAGGCATTTCGCACGGCTTCAACTGTGCGCCGCGCGCGGTGGTGTATAGATTGAAGCTGACATGATCGCCCCCGGCCAGGCGCTCGGCGTAGAGCTTGCGCACCGGCTCGCCAAGGCCGCCGGTCACGGTCGCGGCCCAGCGGGTCCCGGCATACTCGCCCTGCGTCCAGCCTAGCGGCAGAGCGTCAAAAGCAGCCAGGAAGGCATGCATATCGGGCGTGCTCATCGGTTTCCTCGCTGGCGCATGCCGCGACCGTTGAGCGGCAGGTCAATGGCGGTAAGGGTGACGCTTTGCGCCCCCCTAACCCCCCGCCTTCGGCGCCGCGGCGCGCACCTGCTCATCCACATGCGACGCGAACTTCTCGAAATTCGCCACGAACATGTCGGCGAGCTTGCGGGCCTGGGCGTCGTAGTCGGACGGGTTCGCCCAGGTCTGGCGCGGGTCGAGGAGTTTGGGATCGACGCCGGCGACTTGCGTCGGCACCGCAAAGCCGAACACCGGATCAATGCGCATCTGCGCTTCGGCCAGCGAACCGTCGAGCGCGGCGTTCAGCAGCGCGCGCGTCACCTTGATGGGCATGCGCTGCCCCGCCCCGTAGGGCCCGCCCGTCCAGCCGGTATTGACCAGCCAGCAGTTGGCGCCGTGCTGCGCGATCAGGGTTTTCAGAAGCGCGCCATATTCAGCCGGGTGGCGCGGCATGAAGGGCGCGCCAAAGCAGGTGGAGAAAGTGGCGCTGGGCTCGGTGACGCCCTTTTCCGTGCCGGCCACCTTGGCCGTGTAGCCCGACAGGAAGTGGTACATCGCCATGGACGGCGTCAGCCGGGCGATGGGCGGCATCACGCCGAACGCATCGCAGGTCAGCATGACGATATTGCCCGGATGGCCGCAAACATTCTTGTCGCAGGCATTGGGGATGTAGTGCAGCGGGTAGGCCCCGCGCGAGTTTTCCGCCAGCGCATCGTCGTCAAGATCAAGCTCGCGCGTGACCGGGTCCATCACCACGTTTTCCAGCACCGTGCCCCACATGCGGGTGGTGGCGTGGATTTGCGGCTCGGCCTCGGCCGACAGGCGGATCATCTTGGCGTAGCAACCGCCTTCGAAATTGAACAGGCCGTCAGGCGACCAGCCATGCTCGTCATCGCCGATGAGGGTGCGTTTGGGGTCAGCCGACAGCGTGGTCTTGCCCGTGCCCGACAGGCCGAAGAACACGGCCGCATCCCCCGCCTCGCCCACATTGACCGAGCAATGCATCGGCATGATGCGCTTTTCGGGCAGGAGATAGTTGAGGATGGTGAAGACCGCCTTCTTGGTCTCGCCAGCATAGGACGTGCCCGCGATCACCACCAGGCGCTGGGCGAAATTGACCGCGATGACGGTCTCAGAGCGCACGCCATGACGTTCGGGATCGGCCTTGAAGCTCGGCAGATTGACGATGGTGAAGCCGGGCTCGAAGCGTGAGAGATCGCTGGGCGCCGGACGGCGCAAGAGGTGGCGGATAAACAGGCCGTGCCAGGCCAGCTCGGTGACCACGCGTACGGGAAGCCGGTGGGCCGGATCGGCGCCGCCATGCAGCTCCTGCACGAACAGCTCGCGCCCGGCCATGTGGGCGCGCACGTCAGACCAGAGCGCGTCGAAATGCGCCGGCTCCATGGCGACGTTGAAGTCCCACCAGACGGTGTCTTCGGTGGTCGCATCGCGCACAGTGAACTTGTCGCGCGCTGAGCGACCCGTGTGCTGGCCGGTGGCAACCACCAGCGCTCCGCCTTTGGCGACGCGGCCTTCACCGCGTCGCACGGCCTCTTCGTAGAGCGCCTCTTCGGTCCAGTTATAATGCAGGATCGCATCGGTCACGCCGAGATCGCGCAGATCCCGGCTCGATATCTGGCCGTCAGCCATGGTGTCCCCCCATATCGGGATGTGTGTTGTTTGGCCGCCCATCTGGCGAAGCGGTCCTTGAAAAGGGTTCTACCCCCCTGCGCGCCGGAAATCACCCCTCCTCGCGCCAGATACCGCCCGGCATTTGCACACCGCCCCGGCTGGGCTAGCGTGGTCAATGGCAAAGCTTGAGGAGAGCCGATCATGATGCTGGCAGGGATGATGGCGGTCGGGGCGCTGGCACTGACGGCGGGCGCAGCGCAGGAGAGTGACATGCTGGACGTGGCCGCAGCGGACCGGTTTGCTCAGCTGGCGCTCGATTGTGTGCACCGCGAATACCCCAACAAGATCGCCCATGTGATGGTCTCCGACGAAGACGCGCTTCCGCCGCGCGATCTCACGCCGATTTTCTATGGCTGCTTTGACTGGCATTCGGCGGTTCATGGCCACTGGCTGCTGACGCGTCTGACGCGCCAGTTCCCAGACGCGCCCTTTGCCGCAGACGCCCGCGCGGCGCTGGCGCAAAGCTTCACGGCGGAGAATCTGGCAGGAGAGCTGGCATATTTCGAAGGAGAAGGCCGGGCCTCGTTCGAACGGCCCTATGGGCTGGCCTGGTTCCTCCAGCTCACGGCCGAGCTGCGCGCCTGGGACGACCCGCAGGCGGGCCAATGGGCTGAAATTCTGACGCCGCTGGAGGATGTGATTGAGGACCGCTTCCTCACCTGGCTGCCCAATCTGGTCTATCCGGTGCGCTCCGGCACCCATAACCAGACCGCCTTCGGCTTTGCGCTGACGCTGGACTGGGCGCGCCAGGCCGGGCGGACTGAGCTTGCCGATCTGATCACCGCCAAATCGCTCGCCTTTCATCTCGAAGACCGTGCCTGCCCGCTGCATTACGAGCCGTCGGGGACCGATTTCCTGTCGCCCTGCCTGATGACCGCCGACCTGATGCGCCGTGTGATCCCGGCGGCGGACTATCCTGCCTGGCTGTCGGCCTATCTGCCAGGGATTCCCGAGGATGGCTCGGCGGACTGGCTGGCGCCGGGCATCGTGCTGGACCCCACTGATGGCCATCTGGTGCATCTGGACGGGGTCAATCTGTCGCGCGCCTGGAATCTGCAAGGCATCGCCGCCAGCCTGCCCGAAGACGATCCGCGCATCGCATCCCTGAACGCCGCTGAGGCGGTGCATACGCAGGCCGGCGTCGCGTCCGTGTCCGAAGAGCATTACGAAGGCAGCCACTGGCTGGCGAGCTTTGCAGTGTATCTCGGCAGCGACAAGGCGCGGGAAGCGGTGACGCCGTGACGCCTCACAGGCCGGTGCGTGCCTGGATCGCTGCCGTGACGCGGGCGTGGAGGTCGTACGGGTCGAGGCCTGCGTCCAGCGCCGCCTGATCGCCCGCGCCCGAAATCACCTCATCGCGCAAATCCTGCCAGACCTTGAGCAGGAAGCCGCCATGATCATCCGGCGCCCAGTCATGGCGCGTCTGCGGCGAGGCGAGGCTTTCCAGCAGGGTCTTGTCTGACGGATCTGGCTTTGAGGCCGGGTTCCCCGGATGGGTGGCGAAATGGGCTTCGATACTGGTGAGTGCGCCGGCCCGGTCCGCGCCCCAGCGCTCCAGCCTTACGCCCGGCTCCAGCGCGAGCAGTCGGTCAAGATGCGCGCTCAACGGATCGCGGTCCATCGCCCCGATCAGGGTCGGGACCGCCACACGCTCCGGTCCGTCTTCGCCCACCGCCTTGAACGCGGCGCGATAGGGGGCGGGATAGTGCTCATGGGCCGTCAGCCAGTCGCGCAGGCGGCGCAGGCGCGTCTCCATGGGCGTGGGGGGCAGCGCCATCCGCGCCTCGGGCCGCGTGTCATACCAGGGAAAGAAGACCAGCTGCGCCTCCAGCCTTGCCCAAATCTGCGCAAGGTGCGAGCCATTCCACACCGGCGGGTACACCACGCAATACCGCGCCAGCAGATCTTCCCGCTCCTGCGCCGTCCAGACGGCATAGCCATCCAGCGCCAGCGCGGAGACGCGCTCCGGCGCCAGCAGCGCCGCCGCCATCGCCGTGCCCGCCCCCGTATGGAAGCCGTAAAGCCCGGCGCGCGCCACGCCCATTACGTCCATGAACGCCAGAAGCTGGCGCGCATAGTCCTCCCGGTCAGGATCAGGCTGATCCAGTGGCGCGGACAGGCCATTGCCCGGCGTGTCCAGCGCAATGACGCAGAACCGCCCGGCCAGTGCACGCGCCGCCTCATGCACCGCGCTGGCGCTTTCCGGCGAGCCGTGGAGGAGGATCGCCGCCGGCGCGCCCGGCGACCCGGCGCGCCGGTAGTGCACCGCGCGGCCATGCACGATCACTGCGCCGCGCCGGCCCCATGCGTGGGATTGCCCGCTCATAGTGCGATCAGCGCCTTGCCGCGATTTCGCCCCGCCATCAGGCGTTCGAACACCGCAGGCGCTTCAGCGAGGCCGTCGGCAATATCCTCGGCGATGACAAGCCGGCCGGCGTCGGCCAGGGGCTGGCACTCGGCCAGGAAGTCCGCCCAGCGGTCATAGAAATCATACACCACCAGCCCGTGCAGGCTGGCCCGCTTGCCGATGATCAGGCCGAAGGGAATGCCCGGCGCAGGCGAGTCGCTCTGGTAATGGGCCGCCAGCCCGCACAGCACCGCGCGGCCATAGGGTTTCATGTGCGTAAGGGCGAGGGTCAGCAGCTCGCTGGACACATTTTCAAAATGCACGCTGATCCCGCCGCCTGCGGCCTCGGCCAGCGCGTCGCGCCAACCGTCGGCGCGATAATCTGTGCAGGCGTCAAAGCCGTACATCCCGCGCACCAGCGCGCACTTGTCCGGCCCGCCCGCGATCCCGATCACGCGCGCCGCGCCGCGCGCCCGGGCGATCTGGCCGACAGCGCCGCCCACGGCCCCGGCAGCGGCGTCCACCAGCACTACATCGCCTTGCGTCACTTTGGCCAGCTGCGTCATCCCCGCCCAGGCCGTCAGCCCCGGCATGCCGAGGGCGGAGAGGAAGACCGACGGCGACATAGCGCCCGGCGCGATCACCCTGACTTCACCTTCCAGCGCCGGGGCGTATTCGCGCCAGCCCGCGCCCACCAGATGCACCATCGAACCCTCTTCGATAGCGCAGCGGCTCTGCACCACAACGCCCACGCCATGGCCGGGGATCGCCTCACGCATGGGCTCGGGCGCCGCCTCGCCCATATGCCGCCCGCGCAGGCGCGCGCCCACATACGGGTCCATGGACACATGGCTCGCCCGCACCAGCACCCCGCCTTCGGGGCAGTCTGGCCGCGCCGTCTCGACAATCGCGAAATCCTCCGCCCGCGGGGATTGCTCAAGCGGCGCGCGAAGCACGCCTTGTTGCATGGTGGAGATCATGGAGGCTGGGTCCCGGGCCGCTTGCGCTGATTTGTCCGGACTATGTATCGCGGATGGGACGCGCTGCGCCAAGGTTTTGCGTCATCGGGGCGAGAATTGGACCGGTTTGCTGACACCAAGCGCCTGCGGGGAGGAAATGGACGCGAGCCCCCTGCCCTCAGGCTGCGCCTTCGCTGGTGCGCGCGATGTGTTCGCCGGCGGTCTGGGCGGCGCGGATGCGCTGGTGGACTTCCAGCGGCTCGACATTGGTGGCTGCACCGGCAGAGCCCGCCAGCACGGGCAGGCGCACGGTGACGGTCGTCCCCTCGCCCGCCTGGCTTTCAATCGTCATGGATCCGCCATGCAGCTCGGCCAGCTGGCGCACCAGCACCAGGCCGAGCCCGGAGCTGCGCTCGGCGGAATCGCGGCCCGACTGGCTCTGCGCGTAGGGCTGGCCCAGGCGCGCGATTTCGTCCTCGCTGATGCCGACCCCGCTATCGCCCACGGCCATGACCAGATCGGGACCTTCGGCGCAGGCCATCAGGACGACGGCGCCGCCTTCGGGCGTGAACTTCACGGCGTTGGACAGAAGATTGAGCAGAATCTGGCGCAGCGCCTTGCGATCCGCGTTCACCTGAATCGGCGCATCGCCGGCATCGACGTAGAGCGTGACGCCCTGTTCGGTGGCGCGCAGGCGCATCATCTTCGCGCAGATATCGGCGATGTCGCGCACGTCGAACTCATCCAGCGACAGCTCGTAGCGATCAGCTTCGATCTTGGACATGTCCAGCACGTCGCCAATCAGTTCGAGCAGGTGACGCCCGCTCTCATGGATCAGATCGCCATATTCGGCGTAGCGCGCGGGCAGCGGGCCGAACAGGCGCTGCTTCATCACGTCGGAGAAACCGATAATGGCGTTGAGCGGCGTGCGCAGCTCATGGCTCACCGCGGCGAGGAATTCCGATTTCGCCCGGCTGGCGGCGATGGCGGCGTCGCGCTCAGCGACCAGGCGGCGCTCGGCCTCGGCATCAACCCCGGCGGTTTCGGCCAAGCTCAGCACATAACCCGCCGGCGTCGCCACGGCGCGCGCTGTCAGCGCACTTTCGCGCCCGCGCGGTCCACGCACGGTGAAAGTGAAGCGGCCGCCATCCGCGCCGCCGCCCGACCGGGCCGAGGCGAGTCCGGCGCGCAGGGCGGCCTGTTGATCTTCATCAAAACCCAGTCCGTCAGCGGGCAGTCCTGTCACGTCACGCGGCACGCCCGGGGCGACCCGGCGCAGGGCGCGAGACGACGCTGTGATCACGCCGTCGGGGCTGAGCGCGAGCAAGGGTGACGGCGCATGGGTGAAGCCGTCCGCCGCGGGGCGGATCTCATCAAGCTCGCGCCGGGCGGCATTGAGCCGCGCCGCCAGACGCGCGCGTGCCGCAAAACCGGTCAGGGCAAAGAACGCCGCCAGCGCAACCACGCCTGCCAGCACGCCTGTGGGCGTCGCAAGGACTGGGTCTGGCCCCAGCAGGCTGAAGCACGCCGCCAGAATGAACGCGCAGGCCGACAAAACAGCGCTCAGGCGCGCCGCGCGCGCGCCGCCGGCCGCCGCCAGCGCCATGGGGCCGGCCAGATACACCAGGGCCGCAGGCGAGAGCGCGCTGGCGAACATCACCGATGCGGCCAGGCCCGGCAGGCACCAGGCCAGCGCCAGCACCAGGCGCGCGCCGTCGCGTGAATCAGCTCGGGCGGCGCTGAAGAACAATCCGATGAGGCCTGGCGCGCCCGCAGCCAGCACCAGCGCGAAAGCCTGAGGCGATAATGGAGCCAGACTCAGCGCGGTCACCGCGCACACCGCCAGCCATGCGCCGTGCATGACAGGCCCGGCGGCGCGGTCCAGCCACGCGGTCAGACGAGGGTCAGGCATCGGGGTCGTGGGCATGATGGCGGGGCCGACTCACATGAGGGTCACCGGAACGACCGCACGCTGCGCCGGGCGCGTTAACAATTATTGAATCGGCATTAATCCGCAGGCCTGCCCTTGGCGTCGAAACTGATCGCGGTCATTATGAAACTTGGCATCTTCGCCCCCAGCCCGACAACAGGTTCCGCCATGAAGACCGCCTGGATCGCCGCCGCCCTCGCCGCCGCTTTCACCCATGCCGCTCTCGCGGACGAACCCGCTGATTCGCCGGCGCAGGCCGAGCAACCGGCCGCCGCGTCGGACGGCCCGGTGCTGGCGCAAGGTCCTGAGCTTGGCCCGCTGACCGAAACGGCCGAGGTGTACGCCGCGTTCCATCTGGATGTGAGCCGGGCGGGCCGGCGCGAATTGCGCTCCGGCGCCGATCTCGACGTGGTTATGGATTCGCTGGCCTCCTATTATCAGGGCGACCGGCTGGTGGACGCCCAGATCGCCTACGCCGCCCTGGTGGCCGCCCAGAACCCCGAGTTCGTCGATGCCGTGCGCGCCGTGGCTGACTATTACGGCTTCGAGACTGCGCGCGCGGCGCTGCTGCACGATCCGATTTTCGTCACTGGCTTTGCGGGCGCGGATCTGGCCCAGCAGAATGTCATCGGCGCCATTGAGGAAGACGTCACCCATATGCGCCAGGTGGGCGAGCGCTACCGCCAGGCCGCCTACTCGCTACAGCGCGAAAGCTGGGCCTCGCGCCGCGAGCGCGACCGGCGAGAGCGCAACGAGGCCCTCAACACCGCTCATATGCGCCTGCAGACCAGCTTCCGCCGCGCCGATCCGGATCCGGCGGCGGACGCCGACTCAGAGACCGCCATGCGCCTGACCCGCGACGGCCGCATGGGATCGGCCGTGTCGCTGTTCGCCGAACGCCCGGCCAATCTTCCCGACCTGCCCGAACTGTCGGTCGCGGTGGGCGAGCAGCAGATGACGCCGGACGAGCGTCGCGTCGGCCGTTACCTGGCCGTGGCCGCCCTGCAGTCAATCGAGACCGGCGACATGGGCATGCTAGATACGCTGCTGGACGATCCGGCGGTGGAGCGGTGCATCGAGTGGTCGCGCCTGATGCTTCAGCAATGCATCGCCGCAGGCAGCTTCCGCTATGAGGACAGCTATTGCATCGCAGCCCACGCTTTGAATGACGTGGCCCAATGCCTGACCACCGCCCAGCGCGAGCGGCGCAATCTCGACCATATCACCGTCTCGAACTGACACACATTACGGCGATGGGTTAACGCGCGATTCACCCTGTCTGTTCAGCCTTAACACACCATTTACCTTTCGGCCCGGTTTGACTGGCGAGTCCGGCCCTGGATGCGCTAGCCTCATTCTTGCTCGGGATGGGCAGTGTGTGAGAGGCAAACATGGTCTTCATGTTGAGAGCTGCATTCTGGATCGCTGTGGTGGCTGCATTTGCGCCCGCCGGCTTCAGCGCGCCTGAAAACGGCGCCTTCGCACGCGAGGCCCATGCCATTCTCTCCGGCCCGGCCCGAGAGGCGGCGATGGCCGCCGCCGGGACGGGTGAGGCGCTCGAATCCGGGTTCTGCGCCGACCACAGCGATCTGTGCGCTGTCGGCCGTTCGCTGGCCGGCTATGCCAGCTTTGTCACCGACGCCGCCGCGGCCCGCGCCCGCGCTTCCTTTGAAGAACGAGCCGGTGCTGACGCCGATGCGCGCCGCGTTGAAGAAGCATTCGCCCGCGCCGCCGGCGACCCTCACGGCTGACCGGTCACGCCCGGCGGGCGCTCACCGGCATCGCTACGCCTGCGATCTCACATCCGCGCCAGCGTCGGCCTCGCCAGGTTTGGTCAGCGCATCGGCGAAGGCGTGGTTGGTGTCGCGGTGACGCGCTTCATCGTCGCGCACCTGGATCACCACATCGCGCAGGCGCGCATCCGCAGGCATTTTCCAGTAGTCACGCGCAATCGCCGGTGCGGCCACATTTTCGATCTGGCCGTCATCGATGGCGGTGAGGTATTGCGTATAGCTCACCACAGCCTCTTCCTCGAGATAGGCCACAAAGCGGTGCGCGGTGCGCGGCGCAAACAGGTAGAGGAAGAAATAAGCATTATAGAAGATCGCCTGAGCAATCATGATCAGCGCGCGTTCCAGCATGCTCGGCTTGGCGATATGGATGAACGTCATGAGATGCATGCGCTCGTTTTCCGCTTCATCGAGCAGCTCTCGAATCCAGCCCTGATCTTCGCAAATATGACGCAGGCATTTCAGGTGCTGCAAAAGCCCGCCCACCATGCCCGGCACAGCGGCCACGGTTTCCAGCACCACCGCCCGGTGGCTGTAACGCTTGCGGAAGAACAGATCGGCGAACACGCGCATGACGCGCACCATCACCAGGGCGATGCGGTCACGCACGCCCTCCGGGGTGCGCCGGGTGATCGGACTGTCTTCGGACCGGGCGGTCATGATGTATCGCTCCAAAAGGTTTAAGGTGGATTGCGGGGTTTCTTGCTGACGCAGGTAAGTCCTGCTCCAGACAGGTGCAAGACATCTTGCGAAAGTGTCGCATCCGGGCTGCGGCGATATCGTGGAGGTGGCGTGTAAAGCGGCGTCTGGCTAATGACTTGAACCCGTGCGTCACATCGCCTCGATTTAGAGGGTGACGCTGACCGTTTCTGTCAGCCCGATCAGCCGCGCCTCCAGCTTGTCGAGCAGCGTGCCGAGCTGGGCGCGCTCTTCGTCCGAGAAGCCCTCCAGCAGCGCGGCTTCATAGTGAAGGGCCAGCGGGGCAATTTCGAGATAAATCGCCTGTCCATCCGGGGTCAGCGTGACATCGCTGGCGCGCCTGTCGGCCGGGCTCTGCGTGCGCTTGACTAGGCGGCGCGCGTCCAGTGCGCGGATGGCGCGGCTGACCGTCACCTTGTCCATGGCGGTCGCTTCGCACACCGCCTGGGCGGTCAGCGGGGCGCCCTCGCCCAGCACCGCGATGACCCGCCATTCCCAGATGGTCAGCCCGAACCGGGCCTGATAGGCGCGGGCGATCAGGCCCGACGCCTTGTTCGAGACCACCGAGAGCCGGTAGGGCAGATAGTCGCGAAGGCGCATGGTTGCGCCTTCGCGGCGTATTCGGGACGGCGTGTCGTCCATAGGTCTAGCTGGCCGCGGCGGTCTTGATCACGCCGCGCCGGATCTGATCAAGCTCGATGGATTCAAACAGGGCTTTGAAATTGCCCTCGCCGAAGCCCTCATTGCCCTTGCGCTGGATGATCTCGAAGAAGATCGGGCCGATATTCGTGGTGGTGAAGATCTGCAACAGCAGCCCGTCGCCCTTCTCCGGGTCGCCATCCACCAGGATATTGTTGGCTTTCAGCCGCGCGAGGTCCTCGCCATGACCCGGCACGCGTTCGTCCACCAGCTCGTAATAGGTCTGGGGCGTGGACTGGAACTCCAGTCCCGCGGCGCGCAGCTTTTCCACCGTGGCGTAGATATCCGGCGTGGTCAGGGCGATGTGCTGAATGCCTTCGCCGTTGTATTCGCGCAGGTATTCGGAGATTTGCGACTGATCGTCAGAGCTTTCGTTGAGCGGGATGCGCAGCTTGCCGCACGCTCCCGTCATCGCCCGCGACAGCAGGCCGGTGTGCTGGCCCTTGATGTCGAAATAGCGAATTTCACGGAAGTTGAAGACGCGCTCATAAAAGCCGGCCCAGGTGTTCATATTGCCGTTGAGCACGTTGTGGGTCAGGTGATCGAGCGTTTCGAGATTGACGCCTTTGGTGTCGCCCGCGCCCGGCAGGGGCTCGAACGCCTCGTCATAGATCGTGCTCTCGCCGTAACGATCGACCAGATACAGCACCGAACCGCCAATGCCGCGCAGGGCCGGCGCCAGGCTGTCATCGGCCCACACGCCCTCGCCATAGGGCTCGGCGCCGCGCGCGATGGCCTCGCCATAGGCCTTGCGCACGTCTTTCACGCGGAACGCCATGGCGTTGGCGCTGGGGCCGTGGGCGGCGCGGAAATCGGCCGCCTGGCCGGTCGCTTCGCGATTGACCAGGAAAGTGATGTCGCCCTGGGCCCAGCGTGTGATGTCGCGGGTCTTGTGTTTGGCCACGGCGGTGAAGCCCAGCGTGGTGAAGAGCGCCTCCAGCTTTTCTGGCTGCGGGCTGGTGAACTCGACGAACTCGAAACCATCGGTTCCCAGCGGGTTCTCGAACAGATCGGCCATGGCGGGGCTCCTTCATTATCTGTGGGGGACGCCGCACGGGGGCTTGATATCGGCCCGCCGGCGCGTGCATCGTTCTTCGGACAGAATAGTATCATTTGCAACTAATTTCACCCCCGCACGCGCAGGAGCGCCCGTCATGAAGCTCGTTCTCCACGGCTATTTCCGCTCCGGCACCACCTATCGCGTGCGTCTGGCGCTGAACTGGAAAGGGCTGAAGTACGAGACTGTGCCGGTCAATCTGGTCGATGGCGGCCAGCGCGCGGCCGACTATCTGGCGCGCAACCCCCAAGGCCTGGTCCCCGCGCTGGAGGCGGACGGGCGCATCCTCACCCAGAGCCCGGCGATCATCGAATGGATCGAGGAGACCTGGCCCGAGCGCCCGCTCCTGCCTGCCGATCCGCATGAGCGGGCGCGGGTGCGCGCCTTCGCGGCAGCCATTGGCTGCGACATCCACCCGATCCAGAATCTGCGGGTGATGAAAAAGCTGCGCGCAGACCATGGCGCGGATCAGGACGGGGCCACCGCCTGGGCGCGCCACTGGATCGAGACCGGGTTCACGGCCCTGGAAGCGCTGGCCGCTGACGCAGGTGGGCAAGGCGGGTTCATCTTCGGCAGCGGGCCGTCGCTGGCGGAAATCTATCTGTTGCCGCAAATGTTCAATGCGCGCCGTTTCGGCGTAGAATTGTCGCCCTTCCCGCGCCTCGTCGCCGCCGACGTCGCCGCACGCGCCCTGCCCGAGCTGGCCGCTGCCGACCCGGCGCTTCAGCCCGATGCTGTCTGAGCCGGGCTGCTAACGCGCCAGCCAGTCCCCGCTCGGGATGGCCCGCGCACCGGTGAGCGGACAGACCCAGACATACACCCAGGCCTCCAGCCCCTCAGGCTGCGCCAGTGTGAGCCGGCGGCGCTCATAGCGGGTGCGCGACTTGTCGCCCGGCCAGTAATCCTCAAACGCATCCAGGCGCGGCATCACCAGCGCATTACGCACGGCGAACAACTCGCCGCGCACCTGGCCCGGCCCGCCGACAAGGCCGGGATAATCGCCCAGATCATAGAGCAGGCCGGGGATCCGGCACGGCCCGCGCGCCTCGAACGCGCCGGCGAGGCCAAAGCGGGCAAACCCGCTCTGGCCGGCCCGCAGCAGGCCATAGACCGCGATCAGATCGCCGTCACGCACCGACTGGCTCACGCCGCGGCGCGCTCCTTCAGGATCGGATGCAGCTTGCCATAGGTCAGCGCCCGCCAAAGCCACTCGAACGGTCCGTAGCGGAACACCTGCAGCCACAGGACAGAGACGATGAGCTGCACCACCCAGACGGCGAGGACGAGCTGGACCTGCTGGACGCGCTCGATCTCGCCCCACAAGGCGGCACCGAACACACCCGTCGATAGCGTGACCATAATGAAGGTCTGGGTGAGGTAATTGGTGAAACCCATGCGTCCCGCCGCTGCGAAGGGCGCCCGCACAAGCTTCAGCCAGGGCGCCTTGCAGATCAGCATCACCAGGGCGGCGTAGCCGAAGGCGACCGCAAGGCTCACGAAGGCGTTCACCGACATGTGCATCCAGTGAGTCTCGGCCGGAAAGCCCGCGGCCGCAACCGGCGCCGCGACATACCACAGGGCGGGCAAGCCGGCGCCCAGGCACACCAGAGCGATCCCGCCATAGACAGGCGCGGCCCAGCGCGCGAGCAGGAAGCCGGACTTGTACAGCGCCATACCGATAAGCATCATGCCCAGAATGCGCGGGCCAAAAAATGTCACCTGGCTGATCAGCCCGACAGCATTACCGATCGCGTTGACGATCCGGCTGTCAAGGAACCCGCCCTGATACGCCTGGCTGAACATGGCGAACGTGTCTGCGTCAGGAACGACCCCAAAGGGGCTTGGCTCAAGGCCGCCCGGCAAGGCTGACATCGACCAGTAATTTCCAACCATTAGCAGCGTGCCCACCAGCACCAGAAGCCCGCCCCATAACAGGAGCTTGGTCACGCTCATCTTGCGGAAAAGGACGGCGATCATGCCGAAGACCGCATAGGGGGTAAGGATGTCGCCAAACCAGAACACAAAGCCATGGATGAGGCCGATCACCAGCAGCCAGCGCATTCGCGAGAAATGGATTTTGCGCGAGGCGTCCGGGCTGTCGCCCACCATCAGCATGATTCCCGCCCCGAACATCGCCGAGAACAGGGTCACAAATTTCAATTCGAAAAACACATGGGAGACGAGCCAAGCCGTCGCGTTCGCGCCGGTTACATCCATGTGGGCGGGCGGATAGGGATAGGCACCAAAATACATCATGAACGCCTGAACATTCACCATCAATATCCCCAGCACGGCGATGCCGCGCAGAACATCCAGGCTTTCAAACCGGTCTTTCGCCGCCACCGGCGCGGTGTGTGCGTTCATGATGGTGTCCCCTTGCCCTGACCGCCTGCTGCATCGAGACCGCAACCGGCCTGACCCGTTTCACGCAGGCACGCTGGCGATTTAGCGGCGCCCCTGCAAGATTTTAGTGAGTTCAAGCGCACTTTCTTACCAAGAATTCACGGCGACTTCAGAGTGTTTGCGCTTGTCAGGCGAGCGACCCTGAGCGCATAACCGTTACGACGAAAGGCTGGCGGTCCATGTCATTGCTCATCGAGCTTCTCCATATCCTCGCAGCGGCGCTGCTGGCCATTCTGGGAATTGGCTATGAGCGCGACCGAGAGGATTGCCCGCCAATCCGCTTCGAGCCTGCCGCCCATGTCAGCGCACAGCCCGAGACCGCCCGCCCGCTGGTCGAACTGAGCTATTCACAGACCGCGTCGGGCGCGGTGTGGAGCGAGGTGTCGCGCGATTGCGAGCAGACGCGCGCAGCCCTGACGCTTCCGGTGCTTTAACTCCCCGCTCTCAGCGCCTAAAACAGTGCTGCACTCATCTGACCGTACAGGGACGATGAGCGCGCGTGTGGGCGCGCATCCGCGCACGGCTTTGAAAAAACGGGGCGTCATGGCCGCCAGGGACGCGAAAACCGAACCGACCGCTGCGAACATCAGCGACGCGGCGAGCCTGCCCGGCGGCGGGGTGCTGGATACAGTGCGCACGCGCCGCGACGTGACGGCGCCCCCCTCGGTGGAGCCCGAACTCGCAGCGCCAGCGCGCGGCGGCGGCTGGATCGCCTTCCTGGGACTGGCCTTCGGCCTTTTATGGGCAGGCGGCGCCAGCGCGTATCTCGCAGGATACACAGACCTCGCCAGCCTGACCGCCGCACAGCTGGCCGGCCTGTCGGTCTTCGCCGTGGCGCCCGCGCTGTTGTTCATTCTGGCGGGCTTGCTCGGCCGTGAAGTCGCCCGCTCCGGCGCGCGCGCCCGCCGGCTGGACCTGGCGGTGGCGCGCCTGGCTGCGCCCCTGACCCATGCCGAAACCGATACCGCGCGCCTGGCCGACGCCATCGCGGTTCAGATCGACCGGGTCAATTCCACCATGGAAAGCGCGCTCGCGCGCCTGGCCGCCATGGAAGAAGTGATCACCCACCACGCCGACAGCCTGGAAGACAGTTCGGGCAAGGCGCGCGAACGCGCCGAAGCGCTGGTGCGCTCGCTGCGCGCGGAGCGTGAGAAGCTGTCAGACGTGTCGGAAAGCCTGGACGACAAGGCCGCACTCATCGCCGCCGCCATCCAGGACCAGTCCAAAATGGTCGCCGCCGCCGCCGAGCTCGCCGATTCGCGCGCCGCCGAGAGCGAAAAGCGCATACGGTCGGGCGCCGACCGCCTCAAATCGGCTGGCGACAGCGTGGAGGACGCGAGCAACCGGGTCACCCTGTCGCTGGATGCGCGCTCCACCGAGCTGCGGGACTTCGCCGACGTGCTGCGTGCGCGCAGCGAGGGGCTGGAGGCGGCCTATCTCAAGCATCGCGACCGGCTGGGCGAAGCCAGCGACGCGCTGCGCAAGGAGCAGGAAAAGATCGCCGCCTCGCTCGATTTCCACAAGGCCGAGCTGGAAACCATGACCCGCACCGCCCGCGGCGGCGCCGACACGCTCAAAGCCGCCGCCGAGAAGTCCGGCCAGGTCTTCCAGACCGCCGTGGAAGCCGCCCTCAAGCGCGCTGAATCGCTGGGCGAGCTGGTTCGCAAGGAGAGCGCGGACGCCGCCAAGGCTCAGGAAAAGGCCATGGACCGTTTGCGCGCGGTGGCTGAAGCCGCCCGTGAAGCTGCCGAAAGCGCCGGATCCAGCCTGGAAGCGCAGGCCGGGGCCGCCGAGGCCGCACTGGAGCGCGTCAGCGAAGCCGGGTTCGAGGCGGCGCGCCGCTCCGACGACGCCTTCCAGGCCCGTCTGCAGGAAGCGGAAACCCTCACCGAACGCGCGGCCAAAGCCGCCGAGTCCGCCTCAGAAGCCGTGCGCCGCCAGCTGGCTGATACGCTGGATGCGTCCAAGCGCGAGACCGAGCGCGTCGAATCCGAGCTGGCTGATCTGCGCCGCAAGCTGGAAGCCGCGCCCGGCGCCGCCCGCGAAAGCGCGCAGGCCATTGAGCGCATCCTGTCTGAAGGGCTGGAGCGCCTGACCAGCACAGCGGCTGAAGCCAGCGACCAGGCGCGCGAGATCGACGCCCAGTTCCAGGCCCGAATCCGGCAGAACTACGAGCTGTTGTCCGACTTCATCCTGCGCATGGGATCTGTGGCCGGCGGGCGCAAGCCGCTCGATCTGCCCGCCAATGAAGTCCCCGACCCGCTCAGCGCCCGGCGCACCGGTGAGAGCCGCGCGCGCACCGCGACGCCGCGTCCCGCCCGCGACAAGACGGATGACGATGCGCAAACTGAGCGCGCGCCGCGCGGCGACAAGTCCGATGACCTCGCAGACGAGGCGTCCCCCGGGACTGACCCCTCAGGCGACGACGCCGTGTCGTCCCGGCCTTCGGCGGCGGGACGCGACCCGGGCTGGCGCTGGCGCGATCTCCTGGCGAACATGGACCCCAAAGACGAAACCGACCCTGAGCCGGACCCCGAGCCGGCGCCGCGCTCGCGCAAACGGTGATCCCGGCTCGCTGGCTTGTGACTGGCCGCGCCGGCCTTGCGGGATAGATTGAGCGTCAGGCATCCAAGATAAGGATTTGCGTCATGACGCTGACCACCCGCCGTGTGTTTCTGGGCGCCGCGCTCGCAATCGCTGCCGCCGGCCCGGCGCTGGCGCGTACCCGCTTTGACGAGAGCGATCTGTTCGCCCATCCGGGCATCGTGCCCTGGGGCGAGGAGGCCGAAGATTTCTCCGCCCTCACCGAGGACGACTGGCGCGCTCGCCTGACGCCCGACCAGTTCCGCATCCTGCGCCAGGAAGGCACCGAGCGCGCCGGCTCCAGCCCGCTGGACGACGAGACGCGCGAGGGAATTTTCGTGTGCGCCGGCTGCGCCCTGCCCTTGTTTTCGTCGCGTACGAAGTATGACAGCCGCACTGGCTGGCCCAGCTTCTGGGCGCCGCTCGAAAACGCGGTCAACACCAAGCCGGACCGCCGCCTGTGGACCCCGCGCACCGAATATCACTGCGCCCGCTGCGGCGGCCATCAGGGCCATGTCTTCGACGACGGCCCCCGCCCCACAGGCCAGCGCTGGTGCAATAATGGCCTGGCGCTGAACTTTGTGGCGCGGCCGCAGGGGGCTTAAAGCTCGATCACTTCCACCAGCAGGCCGTCCGGGCCGCGCAGCGTGCCGGAGCGTTTGCCGTTATAGGGCGCGCCCTTGCGCACTTTGGGCGGGCTGACCCAGTCGCCTTTGATTGAGTCGAACTCGGGGTGGAGGAAGCTGCCCACGCAGCAGCCGGGAACCAGCATGCCCTCATGCCGGGGACGCTCCGTCGCGGCGGGCGGGTATTGATCGAGTTCCAGAAACACGTCGCGGCCATGAACGCCGGTGGAGATGGTGTGCAACTCGGTCTTCGGCGTCCCGAAGGCGTCGGCGAGCATATGGTATTCGATCTCCATCACCCGGCCGGTCTCGAATCCCAGCGTCTCGTCAAACCATTTCAGGCCGGCGTGCATATCCGAGCAACCGACCACCAGAATGAACAGGCGGTCGATGGGCGCGGTGGCGCGCGGCAGATCATAGGCCGGCAGATCATCGCGGATCTGGGTGAGATACACGATCTCCCCGTCCGGGCCTTTCATCTGCATGGGATAGATGGCCGGCAGACCCTCGATCTCGCGCGGCGGGCCGATCACCTCGAACGGCGAGGGCTTGATGCGCTCATGGGCCGCGAGCACATCCTGAACGCAGATCTCGATGGAGTTCCAGCCATAGGTCCTCAGCGGCTTGTATTCCGGCACCGGCGCCTGCTGCACCAGGCGCAGATAAATCTCCGCGCCCGAGGCCGGCGCCATGACCAGGCATGGCGCGTCAGCTGACGCGGGCGCGTCGTAGGCCTCCGCCAGGTCCGCGCCCAGCACCCCGCGCGACACTGTGGTGTAGTCAAGATAATCGCGATAGCGCGCCTCGGCGGCGTCCAGATCGGCGACTGTCAGTGTGGCGGCGCGCAGGAGCTTCATCGGTTCAGACCCTCATTCTGACCCCGGCGCCGGAGGGCGCAGGGCGTGACCGGACAGCCGGGCTCGCCACGGCTTGGTGAGTTGGTATACCATTTGAACCATTCCGGTGCGCAAGCCATGGCCTGCGTTTTGTCCGCCGCCGCTTGCCGGCGCCTCAAGGAGAGACCCATGCTGATCACCTTCCTCGCCAGCCTGGCGCTGGCCCTCTCCCCGCCCACAACGACTGAGCCTGACGCCCTGACCGGGGACGAGATCATGGCGCGCGCCCACGCAGCCGCCGGCGGCGAGGGCTGGCGCGATCCGGGTTCGCTTTACATGGAGGGGTATGGCCTGTTCTGGCGCGGGGGCGCCGACTTTGTGCGCTACGAGCCCTACCGGATGTGGCGGGTGTATGCGAGCGACAAACCCGACGCCCGTCAGGCCAGCGGCCGCGTGCGCATCGAGGCGTATCGCGAGGGCGAAATCGTGTTCCAGCTCGCCTATGACGGAGAGCAATCCTACAACCAGGACGGCCCGGTGGAGGCCGGGGCCGATGACTGGGCGTCCAATTTCGGCTTCGGCGCCATTCGCCACGCCTTTGACGAGGGCTGGACCATTGACCGCCTGCCCGATGATCTGGTGGACGCCCAACCCGCCTACACGGTGCGCCTCAACGATCCGGCGGGCGGCGAGACGATCTTCTCCATCCGCCACGATGATTTCGCCATCGTGCGCGTCGGCTTCGACACCCCGCGCGGCTGGCACGAGCGCATCTACTCCGATTTCTATGCCAACACGCCGGGCGGCTTCGTCCAGCCCGGGCGTTTGCGCCTCTACTACAATGGCGTGAAAGCCAACGAGGTCTACTGGACCGCCTTCACCACGGGCGAGACATATGACGACGGGTTGTTTCGCATCGAGGCGGGCGAGTAAGAGAAACTTGACATCCCCCGCCGCCTGCCTCCATATCGCGTCATGTCTGGTTTTTCAGACATTTTGTCAACGGAGGCAGACATGACGTTTCTGGAAAAATCGAACCTGGTGATGCTGGGCGCGATCACCCTGGTGTACGGGGTGTATTTCGCGGTGGTGTTCGGCGGACCGCTGGCTTCGGGTGCGGAGATCAACACCGATATCGCCCTGCTGATGTCGAACGGGCTGGTGATCGCCTCGATCCCGGCCATGGTGGCGATCACGGTATTCGGCCACATCGTGATCGCCCTGCTCAATCGCAAGGAGGCGGGGCGTCAGGACGAGCGCGACACGCTGATCGAGATGCGCGGTGACCAGCGCGGCGGCTTTGTGATGGCGGTCTTTGCCGTCTGCGCCATGGGGCTCGCCATGATCGCGGCGGCGCATTTCTGGATCCTCAATCTGATCCTGGCGGGCCTCGTACTGGGCGAGATCGTCAAGGCGGTCTCCAAGCTCATCGACTACCGCCGGGGCGTGTAGCGCCATGGGCAAGGGCGCCAACCGCATCTCCAACACCATTCGAGAACAGCGCTTTCACGCTGGCGAGATGACCCAGGCCCAGCTCGCTGAGGCGGTGGGGATCACCCGCCAGACCGTGATCGCCATGGAACAGGGGCGCTACTCGCCCTCGCTGGAAGTGGCGTTCCGCGTGGCGCGCACCTTTGGCAAGCCGCTGGAGGACGTGTTCCAGTACGCAGACTGACCGCTACTGGCTGGCCCAGACGATGCGCGCCATCCACACGATGTCGGACGGGTTCAGGAGGCGGTTGTCATAGGCCGGGTTCAGGGAGATCAACTCAACGCTCTGATTGGTGACCCGGCCCAGCTCCTTGGCCATCACCTCGCCGGCGCGGGTCTTGACCACCACCCGGTCGCCGCGCCGGGGCGGGGCATGGGGCGCCACCACGATGCGGTCGCCCTCGCGATAGACCGGCGCCATGGAGTCGCCCGAGATTTCCAGCGCATAGGCGTCTTCGTCATCGACGCCGGGAAAGCGCACCTCTTCCCAGCCTGTCCCGGCGGGAAAGCCGGCATCGTCGAAATAGCCATGGCTGCCCGCCTGGGCGAAGCCGATCAGTGGTACAGACCGCCCGCTGGCGGCCCCGGTGGCAAGCGCGGCGAAGTCCTCAAACCCGATGCGTGAGGCCTCCAGCGCCTTGGCGATGCTTTCGGTGGAGGGCCAGCGCGGCTTGGCCCCGTCGGCGCTGATTCGCTTGGAGGGATTGAACGTGGTCGGGTCCAGCCCGGCCTGGCGCGCGAGCCCGGAGGCGCTGAGGCCGGCGCGCTGCGCCAGCCGGTCCACGCCGCGCCAGATCTGGGCATGAGTGAGCATGTGATCCCTCATCCGGAGAACCCTATGCTTCATTAGCAGGATAATTTTCCTTTTCCAAGCGTTCTGGCGGACGAAAATCAAGCCAGCTGGGCGCGCGCACGCGCGGCGCGTCAGCGCCTTGCCCCTTGCCTGCACGCGCCGGGCGCCGTACCGCCATGGGTCCATGAACACACTCGAGATTTACCGCATCGCCGATCCGGCGGCTCTGGCCGCCGCGTCCGTGTCCGGCGCCTATGAAGGCGAAGCCCATGACCGCGCCGACGGCTTCATCCATTGCTCCGGCCTCGACCAGCTCGCCGGCACGCTGGAGACTCATTACGCCGGCGCCAACCGCTTGGCGGTGGCGGTGATCGATGCGGGCGCACTGGGCGATACCCTCAAATGGGAAGCGTCACGCGGCGGCGAGCTGTTCCCGCATATTTACGGCCCCCTGCCCTTCAGCGCCGTGCGCGCCGTGCATCTGATCACCCGGACCGATGATGGCTGGCGCCTGCCCCAGGAATTATGCCCATGATCGCCGACGCCGCCGCCCGCCTGATGACGCTATTGCCGCCCGAACAGGCGCACCGGGCGGCGCTAAACGCCCTCATTCAGGGTCTGGGCCCGCAGGTGCGAACGCCGGCTGATCCGGTGCTGGCCACGGCGATCGCGGGGATGGAGCTGGCCCATCCGGTGGGTCTGGCCGCCGGGTTCGACAAGAATGCCGAAGCGCCCGATGCGCTGCTGGACGCCGGTTTCGCCTTTGTTGAAGTGGGCGGCGTCACCCCGCGTCCGCAGGCCGGTAATCCCGCCCCGCGCCTGTTCCGCCTGCGCGAAGACAAGGCGGTGATCAACCGCATGGGCTTCAACAATGAAGGCCTGGACGCCGTGAAGGCGCGGCTGGAAGCGCGCCAGGGCGAGCCCGGCGTGGTGGGCGTCAATCTGGGCGCCAACAAGGATTCTGAAGACCGCGCCGCCGACTACGCGATCCTGCTGAAATCGCTATCGGGGCTGGCCGATTTCTTCACCCTCAATATTTCCTCGCCCAACACGCCAGGCCTGCGCAATCTGCAGGGCGCGCAGGCGCTGGACGAGCTGATGAAGCGGGTCAATGACACGCGCTGGACCGAGCCCGTCTTCGTGAAAGTGGCGCCCGATCTGGAGCCTGCCGATATCGATGTCATCGCGCAGGCCGCACTGCGCCACCGCGTATCCGGCCTGATCGTGTCCAACACCACGCTGGCGCGGCCCGACACGCTGAAAAGCCGTCACCGCAGCGAGACCGGCGGCCTGTCCGGCGCGCCGGTGCGCGCGCGCTCAACCGAACTGGTGCGCGCCTTCTACCAGCGCGTGGGCGGCGAGCTTCCCATTATCGGCGTGGGCGGGATTGATAGTGCGCAGGCCGCTTACGAAAAGATCCGCGCCGGCGCCAGCGCGGTCCAGCTCTACACAGCTCTCATCTATCAGGGACCTGGCCTGGCGGTGCGCATCCGCGATGGTCTGGCCGCACTCCTGAAACGCGACGGCTATGCGCGCCTCTCCGACGCTGTCGGGGTGGAGGCTTGAATTGATGATCGGACTGACCCTGCTCCTGCTGATCGCCGCCGCAGCGCTCTATTTTCTCCTGCAACCTAACACCCGCGCCCGCAATTCCGCCGCGGAAGACGCCGCCCGCGAAGCGGTGCGCCGCGGCCTCGAACCGGAGGGCGAACCGGAGGACCGGCCAGGCGATGAGGATGGCGGCGGCACAGCCGGTCCGCGTTCTTGATCACGCCCCGGCGCACGCCTAGTGTCGCGCCCTGTTTGCAACCGCCTCCCTTTCCCAGTCCGGACCCGCCATGACCGCCCGCAACGCGCCCTCGTTTCAGGACCTGATCCTCACCCTGCACCGCTACTGGGCCGATCAGGGCTGCGCGATTCTGCAGCCCTATGACATCGAGGTGGGCGCCGGCACGCTGCATCCAGCCACCACGTTGCGCTCGCTGGGACCGAAGCCCTGGCGCGCGGCCTATGTGCAGCCCTCGCGCCGTCCGGGCGACGGGCGCTATGGGGAAAACCCCAACCGGTTGCAGCATTATTATCAATACCAGGTGCTCCTGAAGCCCTGCCCGGCGGACATTCAGGACCTCTATCTCGGTTCGCTGGACGCTATCGGCATCGACCGCAAACTTCACGATGTGCGCTTTGTGGAGGATGACTGGGAAAACCCCACCGTGGGCGCCTGGGGGCTGGGCTGGGAGGTCTGGTGCGACGGCATGGAGGTGAGCCAATTCACCTACTTTCAGCAGGTCGGCGGGCTGGATGTGGAGCTGGTTTCGGGCGAGCTGACCTACGGCCTCGAGCGCCTCGCCATGTATGTCCAGGGCGTGGAGAATGTCTACGATCTCGATTTCAACGGCGCCGGGCTGTCCTATGGCGACGTATTCCTCGAAAACGAGCGCCAGCAATCGGCCTTCAATTTCGAGCATGCCGATGTCGATATGCTCATCGAATGGTTCAAGGGCGCGGAAAAGCAGTGCATGGCCCTGCTTGCTCTGGACCCGCCTTTGCCCCTGCCCGCCTATGACTGGTGCCTGAAGGCGTCGCACCTGTTCAATCTGGTCGATGCCCGCGGCGCCATCTCCGTGGCGGAACGCGCCAGCTGGATCGCGCGGGTACGCGAGCTGGCCAAAGGGTGCGCGAGCGCGTGGGTGGCCCATCAGCAAAAGGACGCCGCGTAATGACCAACCTCACCGTCTGGCACGGACCCAATACACGCTCCACCGGCACGGTCTGGCTGGTGGAGGAGCTGGGCGTGCCGTACGAGCTGCGCAAGGTGGATGTATTCGGCGGCGCCACGCGCGGGCCGGACTTTCTGGCGGTGAACCCGGCGGGCAAGGTCCCGGCCATCCGCCATAACGGCAAGACCCTGACCGAGATGGCCGCCATTTCGCTCTATCTCGCCGACGCCTTCCCGGACGCTGGGCTCGCGCCCGCCATCGGCGATCCCAGGCGCGCCGATTATCTCTACTGGTCGGTGTTCCGCCCCGGCGTGCTGGAGCCGGCGATCATTACGAAGTCTCAGGGCCTGGATGTGGACCCGCGCATGGTCGGCTGGGGCGATTGGGACACGGTCCTGTCGCTGGTGGAGCGGCGCCTGTCCGATGGCGAGTATATCCTCGGCGACCGTTTCAGCGCGGCTGACATATTGATCGGCGGGGCGCTGGGCTGGCTGAAACATTTCAAGCTGATGGGCGAAAACTCGTCCATTGACCGCTATATCGACCGGCTGCACGCCCGGCCGGCCTATGCGCGCATGCAAGCAACCAATACCTGACGGACACCGCACCTTGGCTGACCTGCTCATCGAATTCTTCTGCGAGGAAATCCCCGCCCGCATGCAAGCGCGCGCCGAGGCCGATCTTGCGCGCCTGCTGGGCGATGCGCTCAAAGGCGCGGGGCTCAACTGGGACACTCTGGAGGCTTTCTCCGGCCCGCGCCGGCTGGGCCTGGCCATGTCCGGCCTGCCGCTGAAGACCGAAGCCGTGCGCGAGGAGCGCAAGGGGCCGCGCACCGATGCACCTGAAAAAGCCATCGAGGGCTTCCTGCGCGGCGCCGGGCTGTCCAGCCTAGACCAGTGCAGTGTGCGCGAGGACAAGAAGGGTTCGTTCTATATCGCCCTGATTGAGACGCCGGGCCGCGACACGGCGCAGGTGCTCAAAACCGCCCTGCCTGAGATCGCGCGCAGCTTCCCCTGGCCCAAATCCATGAAGTTCGGCGAAGGCGCAAAAGCCCAGCGCTGGGTGCGGCCGCTGCACCGGCTGATCTGCCTCCTCGATGGCCAGGTCGTCCCGGTGGAGGTGTTTGGCCTCACCGCCTCCAACATCACGCAAGGTCACCGGATACACGGCTCCGGCCCGTTCACGGTGACGGGCTATGCCGACTATGCGCAGAAGCTCAAAGCCAATGGCGTCATCCTGACCCGCGCCGAGCGGCGCCAGACCATTTTCGACGGGGCGCGCGCCGTGTGCGCGAAAGCCGGCCTCGAACTCATCGAGGATGAGGGCCTGCTGGACGAGGTCACGGGCCTGGCCGAGCACCCGGTGGCGGTGATGGGCGACATGGATACCGGCTTCCTCGACCTGCCACCCGAGGTCATCACCCTGACCATGCGCACCCACCAGAAATACTTCGCGGTGCGCGATCCCAAATCCGGCGCGCTGGCGCCCAAATTTGTCACCATCGCCAACCAGACCGCCCCGGACGGCGGCGCCGCCATCGCCGCGGGCAATGCCCGCGTGCTCTCGGCCCGCCTGTCCGACGCCCGCCATTTCTGGGACCTGGACCGCGCCAAGGGCCTTGAGGCGATGGCGAGCGAGCTGTCCAAGGTGACGTTCCACGACAAGCTGGGGACGGTGGCGGACAAGACGGCGCGGGTCGCCGCGCTGGCGCGCGAGCTTGCTGAGCACGTGGGCGCCAACCCGGACCTGGCCGAGCTGGCCGCCAAACTCGCCAAGGCCGATCTGGTCAGCCAGATGGTCTATGAGTTTCCTGAATTGCAAGGCGTGATGGGGCGGTATCTGGCGCTCCAGGCAGGAGATCCCCCCTCCGTCCGCTTCGCGGACACCTCCCCCGCAAGCGGGGGAGGACAAGACGCCCCCCTGTCTCCCCCCGCTCGCGGGGGGAGTGGCCCGAAGGGCCGAGGGGGGGAGCTCACGGGTCTCTCCGCATCAGACCGCCAGCAAGTCGCCGACGCCATCCGCGATCACTACAAGCCGCAAGGCCCCTCCGACGCTGTCCCCACCGCGCCGGTGAGCGCCGCCGTGGCGCTGGCCGACAAGCTGGACACGCTGGTGGGCTTCTGGGCGATCGACGAAAAGCCGACAGGGTCCAAAGACCCGTTCGCGCTGCGGCGGGCGGCGCTGGGGGTTATCAAGGTTGTCATAGTGGACGCCCATCGAATTGAGATGAAGCGTGTCATACTCCGACACTCTCTAGCCACTCACATCTTTTTGTATGCCAATAAAATGCAAGCGTTAGGACATCGAATCGGCAGCTCAGGTCTGTCACAGATTTTCGACGACCAAACCGAACTCACGCGCCTGATCTGGGAAAAACGAGCGGGCGTTCCGGAAGACATTGAAGAGCAAATTTGGCGAAAGGCGCACCCTGAGGCCATCGATTTGATGAACTTCTTCGCCGACCGCCTGAAAGTCCATCTGAAGGACGAAGGCATCCGCCATGACGTCATCGACGCCGTGTTCGCACTCGGCGACGACGACCTTGTGCGCGTGACGAAAAAGTCCCGCGCGCTGCAGGCTTTCCTGGATACGCCGGACGGGGCAGCGCTGCTGGCGGGGTATCGCCGGGCGGCGAATATCCTCTCGGCGGAGGAGAAGAAGGGGTTTGATCTCAGCGCCGCGCTGGCCGAGGTTCAGGGCGATGACGCGTCCAGCCTTCTCTCCAGAATCGCCGAGACCGCCAGCGCGCCTGAAGAGCGCGCCCTCGTGATCGCAATCGGAAACGCGGAAGCTGCGGCCCAAGCTGCACTCACAACGGAAAACTTCTCCGCCGCCATGTCCGCCCTCGCCCAATTGCGCGGGCCGGTGGACGCCTTCTTCGAGGCGGTTGTCGTGAACGACAAAGACCCTATTGTGCGTCGCAACAGACTGGTGCTTCTGTCGCGGATTCGCGCCGCGGCGGACGCGGTGGCGGATTTTTCCCGGCTGGAAGGCTGATGCCTGTCCGGCGCGCGGGCGAAAATGATGAGGCCTTGATATGACCAAGTGGGTGTACACGTTCGGCGCCGGCGCCTCTGACGGCGACCGCAATGACAAGAATCTGCTGGGCGGCAAGGGCGCGAACCTGGCCGAGATGGCGCGCCTGGGCCTGCCTGTGCCGCCGGGCTTCACCCTGACCACCGGCGTGTGCACAGCCTATTACGACAATGACCGCAATTACCCGGCCGATCTGGACGCCCAGGTGGAGGCGGCTCTGGCCGACCTTGAAGCCAAGGTGGACAAGCGCTTTGGCGATCCGGCCAATCCGCTGCTGGTGTCGGTGCGCTCGGGCGCGCGCGCGTCCATGCCGGGCATGATGGACACCGTGCTCAATCTGGGCCTCAACGACGAGACGGCCGAGGGCCTGGCCACGCTGTCGGGCGACCGGCGTTTTGCGCTGGATTCCTATCGCCGCTTCATCACCATGTATTCCGACGTGGTGCTGGGCGTGCCGCACGAGACGTTTGAGGAAATCCTTGAAATGTTCAAGGAGGACCGCGACTACACGCTCGATACCGAGATCACCGCCGACGAATGGGCCGAGGTGATCGTTGAGTACAAGCGCGCCGTGGAAGAGGCGCTGGGCCACCCCTTCCCCACCGATCCGCGCGCCCAGCTCTGGGGCGCCATCTCGGCGGTGTTCGGCTCGTGGATGAATGACCGGGCCATCACCTACCGGCGCATGTACGACATCCCCGCCAGCTGGGGCACGGCGGTGAATGTCCAGGCCATGGTGTTCGGCAATATGGGCAATACGTCCGCCACCGGCGTCGCCTTCACCCGCGATCCGTCCAATGGCGAGGCGGGCTATTACGGCGAGTTCCTGATCAACGCCCAGGGCGAGGACGTTGTGGCGGGCATCCGCACGCCGCAATGCCTGACCCAATCCATGCGCGAGCGCATGGGCGACACCCAGCCCTCCATGGAAGAAGCCCTTCCCGAGGTGTTCGCCGAGCTGACCGACGTGTTCGACCGGCTGGAGCGCCACTATCGCGACATGCAGGACATCGAGTTCACCGTGGAGCGCGGCCGGCTGTGGATGCTGCAGACCCGGTCGGGCAAGCGCACCGCGCGCGCGGCGCTGAAAATCGCCGTGGACATGGTGGCTGAAGGCCTGATCGGTGAAGAGGAAGCGGTGCTGCGCATCGATCCTTCCCAGCTCGACCAGCTTTTGCACCCCACCATCGATGACAGCTATGAGCGCGATGTGCTGGCCAAGGGCCTGCCCGCCTCGCCCGGCGCGGCCAGCGGCCAGGCGGTGTTTGATTCCGATGAGGCCGAAACCATGGCCGCCCAGGGGCTGAAGGTCATCCTGGTGCGCATGGAGACGAGCCCGGAGGATATTCACGGCATGCATGCGGCCCAGGCCATCGTGACCGCGCGCGGCGGCATGACGTCTCACGCTGCCGTGGTGGCGCGCGGCATGGGCCGGCCTTGCGTGTCCGGAGCGGGCGAGATCCGCATCAATGCGGCGGAGAAACTCTTCACCACGCGCGGGCGCACCATCCGCCAGGGCGATATCATCACCGTGGACGGCGCCACGGGCGAGGTTCTGTTCGGCGAAGCCCCGATGATCAAGCCGGAACTGACCGGCGAGTTCGGCGCGCTGATGGTCTGGGCCGACAAGGCCCGCCGCATGAAGGTGCGCACCAATGCCGACACGCCCGGCGACGTGCAGACCGCGCGCGAGTTCGGCGCCGAGGGCATCGGCCTGTGCCGCACCGAGCACATGTTCTTTGACGCTGACCGCATCGCGGCGGTGCGCGAGATGATCCTGGCCGACAGCCAGGCCGGGCGCATCAAGGCGCTGGCGAAAATCCTGCCCATGCAGCGCGATGATTTCGCGGCCATTTTCCGCATCATGGAAGACCGGCCGTGCACCATCCGCCTGCTCGATCCGCCGCTGCACGAATTCCTGCCCCACACCGCTGACGATGTGGTGGCGGTATCGCAAGCCACCGGCCTGTCCGCCGATGCGCTGATGCAGCGCGCGCGCGATCTGTCGGAAACCAATCCGATGCTGGGCCATCGCGGCTGCCGCCTGGGGATCACCTATCCGGAGATTTACGAGATGCAGGCGCGCGCCATTTTCGAGGCGCAGGCGCTGGTGGAAAAGGAAACCGGCGTCAAACCGGTGGCCGAGGTGATGATCCCGCTGGTGGCCGTGGCGCGCGAGCTGGAAATCCTCAAAGTGCGCGTCGCCGCCGTGGCGCGCCAGGTGGAAAGCGAAACCGGCGTGGCGCCGATCTATCTCATCGGCACCATGATCGAGCTGCCGCGCGCCGCGCTCCGCGCCGCCGACATCGCGGTCCATGCCGAGTTCTTCTCCTTCGGCACCAACGACCTCACCCAGACCACGTACGGCCTGTCACGCGACGATGCCGGCAAGTTCCTGGGCGATTATCTCGAAGCCGGGATTTTTGAAAAAGACCCCTTCGTCTCCCTCGATCAGGAGGGGGTCGGGGACCTCATCCGCATCGCCGTCGAGCGCGGACGCGGGGCGCGCGAGGGGCTGAAGCTTGGCATTTGCGGGGAGCATGGCGGCGACCCGGCCTCGATCCAGTTCTGCGAATCAGCCGGGCTCGACTATGTGTCCTGTTCGCCATACCGCGTCCCCATTGCGCGTCTGGCGGCGGCTCAGGCGGCCCTGCGCGCGAAATCGTGATCGCCTTGACTGGCAGGTGACTTGGGCCGTTATTGCTGCAGCGCACAAGCTCTGCCTAATTTTCGCCTCACCTCAACACTATTGACCGGCGGCTTCGGGCGACATACGTCCCCTCTTAATGGTTCAATCCTTGCACAGGAATTTCTCGTAAATCCCTGATGCGGGCCGACGCTTCGGACCGCCCGCTGTTTCGCGCGGCGCAAACGAAGCGCCCAAGACGGAGACTGCATGCTGGCCGCCAAGGATCTTATCCGGCGTTCACGGACTGCACTGAAAGGCGCCGCTGCGACAGCGGCGCTTGTGCTGGTGGCCGGAGCGGTCACCCTGGCGCCCGAACGGGCGCGCGAACAGGACGAGGCCGCCGTCTGGCGCAGCCTGGCGGTCGCCTATCTCGAGGCCGGCGACACCATGGAATGGGACGCGCCTGCCCAGCTGGTCGCGGCCACTTACACCATTGCGCCCGACACCGAAATGAGCGCCGCCGTGGTGACCCGCTCGCTGGACGATTTGCGCAGCTTTGACGCCGGACACCTGCAGCGCGCGCGCCTGAATGCCCGCGAGCGCCAGTGCCTGGCCGAAGCGGTCTATTACGAAGCGCGCGGCGAAAGCTTTGCCGGGCAGCTGGCCGTGGCCGAGGTCGTGCTCAACCGGGTGCGTCACCGCGCCTACCCCGAAACGGTTTGCGGCGTGGTCTATCAGGGCTCCGAGCGCGTCACCGGGTGCCAGTTCTCTTTCACCTGCGACGGGTCGCTGGACCGCACCGCGCAAGGCCGCGCCTGGCGGCGGGCCGAGCTGGTCGCCGATCATGCGCTGATGGGCTTTGCCCGGCCGATGACGCGCTCGGCCACGCACTATCACACCACGCAGGTCGATCCGGTCTGGAACGCCTCGCTGGTGCAGACACGCCGCATTGGCGCGCACATCTTCTACCGCATCCCCAGCCCGTCCGAGCGGCGTCTGCTGAGAGAGCGCGAAGCCTGACAGGCTGCATCCAGCCTCAATAGACAAAGCCCCGGAGCAGCGCTGCTCCGGGGCTTTTCATTGTAATGCGCCAGCTGGATGCGCCGCGCGCGATCAGTCCGTCGCCACCTCGGTCTGGCCCAGGAAAGGCAGCGGGATGCTGAACGTGTCGGCGAGGCCCGCGATGATGATCAGCGCCACGGCGACGGGCGCGATATAACGGACCGAAAAGCGCCAGTAGCCGAAGAAGGCTGTGCTCGCCTGCTCGAGTTCGGTCAGCATGAGCTGACGCGACACGATCCAGCCGGTGAATACCGCGATCAGGAGGCCGCCCAGCGGCAGCAGGACCGTGCCCGACACCTTGTCCAGCACGTCAAAGAACCCGCCCGAGAAGGCCGCGCCCACGCCGAACATGAAGATGATGGCGCCAAAGAACACCGCCGAGCCGACACGGCCAAAGTCAGTATGCTCCTCGCCAAAGGACACGATCACCTGCAAAAGCGAAATCGAGCTGGTCAGGGCGGCGATGAACGCCAGGGAGAAGAAGGCGGTGCCCACCCACTGTCCGCCCGGCATCTGCGCGAACACCGCCGGCAGGGTTTCGAAGAACAGGCCAGGACCACCAGCCGGATTGAGTCCGAAAGCGAACACGAACGGGAAGATGGCCAGACCCGCAATGATCGCCACCAGGGTGTCGGCGCCGGCGATGATGGTCGCCGACTGGGGCAGGTTGTCGTCACGGCGCAGATAGGAGCCATAGGTGATCATGATCGCCCCGCCCACCCCGATGGAGAAGAAGGCCTGGCCGAGCGCCGCAATCAGGGTCTGCCCGGTCAGCTCGCTGAAGTCGGGGGTGAACAGATAACTCAGCGCTGCGCCCATATCCGCGGTCATCCCGGCATAAACCACCAGGCCCACCAGCATCAGGAAGAAGAGCGGCATCAGAATGGTGACCGCCCGCTCGATGCCCTGGGTAACGCCCAGGCACACAATGCCGATGGTCATCACCATGAACAGGCTATGCCAACCGATCACCTTGGGAACGTCTGCGACCAGATTCCCGAAAGAGGATGCGATCTCCTCAGGCGCGGCATTCACCAACCCGCCCGTCGCCATTTCAAAGATATAGGCCGCCACCCAGCCTGCCACCACCGAATAGAAGCACAGGATCATCACCCCGCCCGCCATGGCCACCCAGCCGGCGATGGACCACATCTCCGAGGCGCCGGCGTCGAACGCCATCTTGCGGGTCGAGCCGACGGCGGAGCGGCGCGCATGGCGGCCCACCGCCAGCTCCGCGATCAGGATGGGAAAGGCGATCAGGATGACGCAGGCCAGATACACCAGAACGAAAACGGCGCCGCCATTCTCGCCGGCGGTATAGGGAAAGCGCCAGAAATTGCCCAGGCCCACGGACGAGCCGATCGCCGCCATCAGGAACCCGAACCGCGAGTTCCAGGTAATCGTCCCGCCACCGGCCATGAAGTGATCTCCCCGTTTGACGCCCGGCGCATCCGGTCAAGGACGCGCAACTCACAGTGAAGCCCTGCGTTAACAGGGCCATTTGGCGCGGGAGGGTGGGCGATCCGGCGCGCCCGGTCAAGCTGGCGGGCGCCCTTGGCGCCGCTATCCGAACAGCCCGGCGCCTTTGGGCGGCTCGGCGCCGCGATGCACGTGGGCGCCCAGGATCAATCCCAGCCCGATGAGCACAGTCATCATCACCGATCCGCCATAGGAGATCATGGGCAGCGGCACGCCAACCACGGGGAATAGCCCCATCACCATGCCTGCATTGATGAAGACATAGAAGGCGAAGGTGGAGGCCACCCCCATCACCACCAGGCGCAGGAAAGTCGACTTGCACGATGCGGCGATCATCAGACAATTCATCAACAGGATGGCGTAGAGCCCCAACACCACGATGCAGCCGACAAATCCGAATTCTTCCCCCAGCATGGTGAAAATGAAATCGGTCTGTTTTTCAGGCAGGTAATTGAGGTGAGCCTGACTGCCCTCCATGTATCCCTTGCCCGTCATGCCCCCTGAGCCGAGCGCGATCTTGGACTGCATGATCTGATAGCCGGCGCCCAGCGGGTCAGCTTCCGGATTGAGGAAGGTGAAGATGCGCTCGCGCTGATATTCCTTCAGCCCGTATTGCAGCAGCCCCCAGACGCCGATGGCGCCGAACACCGCGCCCGCGCCGATCACCCGCCAGGACAGGCCGGCCAGGAATACGATCACCAGACCGGTGGCCGCAATCAGCACCGAGGTGCCCAGATCCGGCTGGCGCGACACCAGCAGCACCGGGGCGGCGATCATCATGACCGGGATGAGCAGGCCTAACAGGCTGGAGACGCGGTGTTCTTCCAGGTCGTGGTAGTAGCGCGCCAGGGCCAGCACGAGCGCGATCTTCATGATTTCCGATGGCTGCATGCGGATGGGGCCGATCTCCAGCCAGCGCTTGGCGCCCATGGCGACCGAGCCGAAAAACTCCACTCCGACCAGAAGGATCAGCGCGCCCAGATACGCCGGATAGGCCAGCCCCATCCACAGGCGGGGCGGCGCCAGGGCCACGGTGAGCATCACGGCGAAGCCGGCGGCGAAGCGCACGGCATGGCGCGAGGCGTAGGGGTCCCACTGCCCGCCTTCGACCGAATACAACATGCCCACGCCGATCATGCCGATCAGGATGATCAGCAGAACCAGCGCCCAGTTGATCTCGTAAAGTTTCTCGCGCAGGCCGCGCGGGACCGACTGGGTGAAGACGCCCATGCGTCAGCCCTCCCGCCCGGTTGTGCGCGCCAGCTCGGCGACGGCTTCGGGCCGGCTCCCGGCCGGGTCGCGTTCCACCAGATCGCGCAAGATATCGCGCGCCGGACGCGCCGCGGAGCGGGTGCCGCCCATGCCATGCTCGACCACCACGGCGACCGCATAGCGCGGATTGTCCGACGGGGCGTATCCCACAAACAGGCCGTGATTGCGCAGCCGCCAGGGCAGATCGTCCTGGTCGCGCACCCCGCGGGCGCGCTCTTCCGGTGTGATGGAATAGACCTGCGCCGTACCGGTCTTGCCGCACATCTGGGCGTCGGGCACGCCCAGACCCGGATGCAGCGTCCAGTACGCCGTGCCGCCCGGTTCATTGACCACGCCATGCATGGCCCGGTGCACCGCGCTAACGTGTTCAGGATCAAAGCCCAGCGGTTCAAACTCGAAACCCTGCGGGCGCAGCGCGAGGGTCGGCATGACCGCCCTGCCCGTCGCCACGCGCGCGGTCATCACCGCAAGCTGGAGCGGGGAAGTCAGCATATAGCCCTGACCGATGCCGGTATTGAACGTGTCGCCTGTGGTCCAGGGCTGGCCACGCCGGGCGCGCTTCCAGGCCGCGCTGGGCACAAGGCCCGAGGCGCGATCGGGGATGGGCAGACCGATATCAAACAGCTGACCCAGCCCGCACCGCACCGCCATATCGCGGATACGGTCAATGCCCAGCCGGCGCGCCACTTCATAGAAATACGTGTCGCACGACACTTTGATCGCATCGTGCATGTGGACGTGGCCGTGACCCTCGCGCCGCCAGCAATGGAACCGGCGATCGCCCAGGACCACGCTGCCCGAACAATGGATGCGCTCGGTGGGGCTGATCAGCCCATGCTCCAGCGCCGCCATGGAGATCATGCCCTTGATGGTGGAGGCGGGCGCATACAGACCCGTGGTCGCCTTGTTGAACAGGGGACGCAATTCGTTGGTGTTAAGCGCATTGAACTCGCTCTGGCCAATGCCCAGGACGAAAGCGTTGGGGTCAAAGCCGGGTGTCGAGGCCAGCACCAGCAGCTCGCCATTGGTCATGTCCAGCGCCACAGCCGCAGCCGATTCCTGACCCAGCGCCTGCATCGCCGTGCGCTGGGCGCGCAAATCGATGCTCAGCGGCACGTCGCCGCCGGCGCGCGCCGGGATGGACTGCTCGGGCATCTCGCGGATCACCCGGCCAAAGGCGTTGACCTCCACCTTCAACTGGCCCGGAGCACCACGCAGCGTGTGTTCATTGGCGATCTCCGCCCCGGCGCGACCGATCCGGAAGCCGGGATGGAGCAGCAGCCGGTCATTCTGCGCGACGTCTACCGACGCGACCTGAACATAGCCGGTGACATGAGACATGACTTGGGCATGGGGATAGGTGCGCACCTCGCCCACGTCCGGCAGAATGCCCGGCAGTTCGGGCAGGTGCAGGTTGATACGCGCGAACGTCTCCCAGTCCAGATCTTCGGCCACGGTCACCGGCTGAAACCGAGGCGCGCGCGCAATCTGGAACAGCAAGCGCTCCATGCGCTGCTCGCTGATCGGCAGATGGCGCGCCAGCCGCTCCAGCGCCTGCGCCGGATTTCCCGCCTGTTCGGGCACGATAAAGAGCCGGTAATTGTCGCGGTTCTCCGCCAGCGGTTCGCCGAACCGGTCCAGAATACGTCCGCGCATGGGCGGCTGGAGGCGGAAGCTGAACTGATTGCTGTCGGACAGGGTGCGGTAGCGGTCCTGCTCAAGGATTTGCAGGGTATAGAGTCGGCCGCCCAGACCGGCGAACATGAGGGCGCCCGCGCCGCCCAGCAGCATCACGCGCCGGTTAAACCGCGCCTGGAACTCCTGCTTGTCGCGTCGCATGCCGCTTGGGCCTCATGCTTCGGGGCGCATTGATCGCGTCAGCTCATCCGCCGCGGCCGGAGTTGAACATGGCAGAGCGTTCTTTACGCCGTGCAAACACCCATCCCAGCATTGGAAACACCAGAATGGTCACAATCGCTTCGGTAATCAACGGCATCACCCCCGCCGGAACACCGATGGCCGCTGACCCTACCCCCCAAGCAAAGCCGAACGCCAGCAGGGACAGCACGACAAACCGGACAGTGAGCGGCACTAGGTCAGCGGCGCCCTCGTCGCTGCGCGGCCGCGCGATAGCGAACGCCGCCAGATAGGCCAGCGCCCAGACACCCATAACGCCGCCGCTGATCAGGTCCTGCAGCAGACCGACCAGCAGGATGACCGGCGGCGACACAAACCAGGGCCGCCGCACCGCCCAGATGTACAGGGCGATCAAAGGCAGGGACGGCGTCAGGTCCGGCAGCCCGCCGACGCTCGACGGCGCGGTGTACAGCACCAGCGCCAGCACCAGCGACACGATGAACCCGGCGACCGACGGCCACAGAGCATTGCTGTCGCGCCCAACCCGCATCAGCCTTCCCCCTCGGACACCACCGGTGCGGCCATGCCGGCCACGTCCTCAATCGGCCCCGGAATCGGGAAGACGGGCTCAGGCTCTTCGCCCGGGTCCGCCACAGCGTTGAACGGCCAGATCCACACCAGATCCAGCGGCGCGGCGTCGCTGTACAGCGCCACGCGCCACCGTCCCTCGTTGTCGAGGAAGGCCTGCCCCACCGGCAGGCCGCGCGGCAGGACATTGTCATCGCCCGACGTGACGATGCGGTCGCCCACCATCAGATCGGGCTCCCGGCTGAGATACTCCAGACGCGGCTGGCCGGTGTTATCGCCGAGCAGAAGCGCACGTGCATTGGACCGGTCGGCCATCACCGCGACGCGGCTGTTGAGGTCGGTCAAAAGCAGGATGCGCGAGGAGCTTCGCCCGACATCCACGATGCGCCCCACAAGACCGTAGACATTCACCGCGGGAAAGCCTGCGCGCACGCCGGCGTCCGCCCCGGCGCCCACCAGGCGTGATCGCACGAAGGCGTTGGAGCGGTCCGCCACCGTCCAGGCGGTGATCCGCTCGCCTGCGTCAGGGGCTTGCAGATTCAGAGCTTCGCGATAGCGCGCATTGCGCTCCTGCCCGGCCAGAGCGACATCGCGCCAGGCGCGCAGCTCGGAGACCTGCAGGCGCAGTTGGCGGTTCTCTTCGGCCAAAGCCAGCTGAGTGCGCCACCACGGACCAGTATTGGCGAACCCGCGCAAGGGCCGCGCGGCGAGTTCCAGGACCGGCGCCGCGAGATCATTGAACCCGGCGCGCATATTGGCCAGCGGCTGGATGCGGGCATCGGGACGATCAAGAAAGGCGAGCACGATGGCGACCGCCAGACAGACGATGGTCAGGGTCGGCGCAAAGCGGACCCCGTCATCTACCTGCCGTCTCCCGGTCCAGCGCTGCGCCAACACTCATCCCCGTTCGTCGCGCTGGTGCGTTACACCGCTTCGGCCAGAATGGGCCGCCACAAGCGCAAATTCTCAACTGCCTTGCCGCAGCCCAGCACGACGCATGACAATGGCTCATCCGCCAGGCTGACGGGCAGACCGGTGCGATCACGCAGCTCAGTGTCGAGATTGCGCAGAAGCGCTCCGCCGCCGGTGAGCACAATGCCCTTGTCCACGATGTCGGCCGCCAGCTCCGGGGGTGTGGCTTCCAGCGCCTGCTTGACGGCCTCGACGATCTGCTCGACCGGTTCGGCCAGCGCGTCGGCGATCATCGCCTCGGTGATGACGATCTCGCGGGGCACGCCGTTCATCAGGTCGCGGCCCTTGATGTCCAGGGTCAGGCCTTCGCCTTTGAGCGGCGGCATGGCCGAGCCGATTTCCTTCTTGATGCGCTCGGCGCTGGTCTCGCCGATCAGGAGGTTCGCCGAGCGGCGGATATAATTGATGATGGCCTCGTCCATCTTGTCGCCGCCCACGCGCACCGAACGCGAGTAGACGATGCCCGACAGGGACATGACCGCGACCTCGGTCGTGCCGCCGCCAATGTCCACGATCATGGAGCCGGTGGGCTCGTCGATAGGCAGGCCCGCGCCCACGGCGGCGGCCATCGGCTCATCAATGAGATAGACCTTGCGCGCGCCCGCACTGGCGGCGCTTTCATGGATTGCGCGGCGCTCCACTGCGGTCGCGCCGGACGGCACGCAGATCACCACTTGCGGGCTGACAAAGGCCTGCCGGTTGTGCACCTTGCGGATGAAGTATTTGATCATTTCCTGCGCGACTTCGAAATCGGCGATCACGCCGTCGCGCATGGGGCGGATGGCTTCCACATTGCCCGGCGTCTTGCCCAGCATCAGCTTGGCTTCAGCGCCCACGGCCTGGACGTGCTTGCGCCCTTTTTCGATCTTGTAGGCGACCACCGAAGGCTCGTTCAGCACAACGCCGCGGCCCTTGACGTAGACCAGCGTGTTCGCGGTCCCCAGATCGATCGCAATGTCGGCGCTCAGCAGGCCGAACAGGCTGGAGAACATGGCATGACCCGTATGATCCGGCGCCCGCGCCAAAGACGCGTGCGCCTATGGTAAAATTTGGCTCTATTCCTTGTGCGATGGTCCGGGCGTCTTTGCAAGCACGTCACCCGCTTCCCTGTCAGCAGCTTCGCTGTCCTCAGCACCGCTGAGCCAGCGCCGGGCGATGAGCATGGCGCCCAGCCACCCCCCGGCGGCCAGAAGCGCGGACGCCGCAAGCCACAGACTGCCGCCGCCCACCAGCTCGATCACCCCGCGTCCGGCGAAGGCGACCAGGGCGATTTTCGGAATGATCCCGATGGCTGTCCCGGCGATGAACGCCAGAAACGTCATCCGGGACACGCCCGCGGCCATGTTGACCACAATAAACGGCGCGCTTGGCACGTTGCGGATAATCATGCTGGCCCAGAAGCCGTTGCGCCCGACGAATTCCGAAATGCGGTTCACCGTGCGCCCGCCATAGCGGCGCACCACGTCGGCGCCGGCAAGACGACCGGTATAGAAAGTCACACTGGCCGAGACGAGCGTGGCGATCCAGGCATAGCCCGACCCGCTCCACGGCCCGAAGGCGAGGACGCACGCCGCGATCAGCGCAAACTGCGGCGCGCCGATATAGGCCAGCACGGTGAAGGCCAGAATGGTGGCCGGCAGCGCGTAATACCAGTGGCGCGCCGTCGCGCCGAGCCAGGCGTTGATGGCGTCGGAATCCACCAGCCCGCTGCGCCCGACCACGAACATAAGCGCCACCAGCGCGAACAGGCCCAGCGAAATGACCACTGCACGCACGGCGCGCGCGTCCATGTTGGAGAAGAAACGGATCACTGAATCCAGCCGCATGCTACTCCCGCCCCGCGCGCAGACGCGGTCCTTTGTAAGTCCGGCGCCGTCAGCTGCGCCGCGCCGCCCCGGCCCGGATCGCGTCGCCGGCCGTTTCCACCGGGTGAGCGGCGGCCGCGTTGCGCCGCGCCATAAGCGCTTTTCGCCCGTTCTCATAGTCCGCGACCCAGCGCTGCGCAAATGCGCCGGATGTCACGTCCTCCACAATGGCCTGAAACACCGGACGGACCGCTTCGCGGATGGCGCCCTCCACCTCGTGCGCGCCGAACTCGGCAGTGTCGGAGATGGCTTCATACATGCCCGCCATGCCCCGCTCATGGATCAGATCGGCGATGTATTTGATCTCGTGAACGGTGTCGATATACGCCATTTCCGGGCTGATGCCGGCGTGTATCAATGTTTCAAACCCCTCGCGGGCCAGCGCGCACACGCCGCCCACCAGCACGGCCTGCTCGCCCAGAATGTCGGCCAGCGCCTCCTCGCGGAAGCTGGTTTCGCGGATGCCCGCCCGTCCGCACCCGAGGCCCGCGAGATAGGCTTTCGCCAAATCTCCGGCGCCGCCGCTGGCGTCCTGGTGCACGGCCCAGAATCCCAACAGCCCGCCGCCGCGCTGGAACGCTGACCGCACCGCCCCGCCCGGCCCCTTGGCGGCGGCCAGCACCACATCGCCATCCGGCGCTGGATCGATCAGCCCGTAATCGATGGAAAAGCCATGACACAGGATCAGCGCCTGACCCGGCTGGCGGTGCGGCGCGATGTGCTCGCGCCAGATCTCGCCGTGAGCCTCGTCGGCGGCCAGCAAGGAGACAATGTCGGCGCGCCGGGCCGCCTCAGCCAGGCTCACCACTTCAAACCCGTCGCCTTCAGCCCGCGCCCGGTTGGGCGATCCCTCGCGCAGCGCGACCAGAATGTCCTGCATGCCCGTGTCGCGCAGATTGAGCGCATGGGAGCGGCCATGATTGCCATAGCCGATGATCGCCAGCGTGCGCCCGTCCAGCGGCGCGCGATCAATATCGGCTTCGTAAAGGACGTCAGTCATGATGGCGTGCTTTCAAAATGGGCGTCCAGAATGGCCTCAAGCTCGGCGCAGGCGCCTTTCGGGTCAAGGCTGGTCATGCGCGCCCAATCGGGATGCTGGTTGGAAAACCAGGTGAATTGGCGCTTGGCGTAGCGGCGGCTGTCGCGCTTGGCGGTTTCGACCGCCTCCTGAAGGGTGATGCGCCCGGCTAGATGATCCAGCAAAGGCGGCAGGCCTACCGCCTTCATGGCTGGCAAGTCCGGCGCGAGCGCACGTCCGGCGATCATGCGCGCTTCATCCAGCGCGCCGCCTTCGATCATCACATCAAAGCGCGCCTCGATTCGGGCGTAGAGCGCAGCCCGGTCCGGCAGGATCGCCACGCCCAGTGCGCTCGCCGGATCGATCAGCGGCCGGGTATCGGCCTGCAGCTGCGACAAAGACCGCCCGCACGCGCGCGCCACGGCGATCAGGCGCATCAGCCGCTGGCGGTCGCCCGCCTCGACGCGCGCCGCGCCCACCGGGTCAAGCCGCTCGGCTTCAGTGCGCAACGCCTCGACGCCGCCGCTGGCGTAGAGAGCGTCAATTTCGGCCTGGATTTCAGTGGGGATGTCCGGCGCCGGCGCCAACCCGTCCAGCAGCGCCTTGAAATAGAGCCCCGTGCCACCCGCCAGCACGATGCGCCGTCCGCGGCTGCGAACGTCATCAATGAGGTCCACCGCCAGACGCGTCCAGCGCCCGACAGAGCAGCGCTCGCCCGGATCAATCATCCCGAACAGGTGATGCGGGACATCGCCCGTGTCGTCCGCCCCGGGCCGCGCGGTGAGTATGCGCAGGCCGTCATACACCTGAAGGGAGTCGGCGTTGATGATCTCCGCGTCCAGGCGCCGCGCGGCGTGGATCGCCAGCGCCGACTTGCCCGACGCGGTCGGGCCGCCAAGGAGCAATATGTCCCGGCGAAGGCTCACCCGCGCAGGGTCTGGAGCAGGTACTGGCCCTGCCGGTTCAGCGTGACCAGAACCGGCCCGCTGGCGCGCGCGGCCTCGGCGGTCTCGCGCGCCTGGGTCAGGCTCTCCACCCGCGTCCAGGCGATCTCTTCAAGCACATCGCCGACCCGCACCTTGCCCGCGGCATCGCTGGCGGCGTCCACGGCGGTGACCACCAGCCCTTCCGCGTCGGGATGCACGCGGTACTGCCGGCGCAGCGCATCGGTCAGCGGCGCAAGAGTCAGGCCGAACAGGCTGGC
Source organism: Hyphomonadaceae bacterium ML37 (assembly GCA_027627685.1). Lineage (NCBI taxonomy): Bacteria > Pseudomonadati > Pseudomonadota > Alphaproteobacteria > Hyphomonadales > Hyphomonadaceae > Hyphomonadaceae bacterium ML37. The sequence continues at coordinate 1,018,307 of CP091241.1, read as the reverse complement.
GCTGGCGGGCTCGGCCGGCGCGGTCTCCCCCCCATTGCGCACGCCGGGGCGCGTGGACGGCGCCCTCTCGCGCAGGCGGGCGATCTCGACATCCAGCGTCAGGGATTCGCCGCGCCGGAACACTTCCAGCCGGACGCGTGCGCCGGGCTCGGTCTCGGCGACGATGCGCGTCAGACGGCGGTCATCGGCGACCGCGCGTCCGGCGATGGCCAGAATGACATCACCGGGCTGCAGGCCGCTGGAGGCGGCGGGGCCCTCGGGATCGATCCTCGTCACCACCGCGCCGCGCGCCGATGACAGACCCATGGCGCGCGCCATGTCCGGCGTCACGGGCTGGACGTTCACGCCCAGCCAGCCCCGGCGCGTTTCACCATATTCAATGAGCTGGGCGATGACCGGCTGGGCCACCGCGCTGGGCACCGAGAAGGAAATCCCGACGCTGGCGCCCGTTGGCGAGAAAATCGCCGTGTTCACGCCGATGACGTCGCCATCCAGATTGAACAGCGGCCCGCCCGAATTGCCACGATTGATGGACACGTCACTTTGCAGATAGTCGTCATACTGGCCACCGATATCGCGCCCGCGTGCGCTGATCACGCCCACAGTGAGCGAACCGCCGAGGCCAAACGGATTGCCGATGGCCACCACCCAGTCGCCGACACGCGCCGCATCGCTATCGCCAAATTCGACATGGGGCAACACTTCGCCGGCGTCCACGCGCAACACCGCCAGGTCCGTGGCCGGGTCACGCCCGATCACCTCGGCCGGCAGCACGCGCCCGTCCTGCAGCACCACCTCGACGGCGTCGGCTTCCTCGATGACGTGGTTGTTGGTGATGACCAGGCCTTCACCGTCAATGATGAAGCCGGACCCCAGAGAGCGGGCCATGCGCGGCCCCTCGCCCAGCATGTCGTTGAAACGCTCCAGCGGCGAGCCGGGCGGAAACACGGGCAGGCCATCCGCCGCGCCGACCCGCTGGGCCGTGGCGATATTCACAACGGCGGGGCTGAGGCGGTCGTTCAGGTTAGCAAAGCCTTCGGAAGGCTGGCCAAAGGCCGCGCCGGGGGCCGCGAGGAGCAGGGTGATGCTGGCGGCGAAAAAAACGTAAGGGCGCATGGGGCGGCTCCGGCGGCGAGGTCTACAAAGACTTAACGCGCCATGGCGCCTCGCGCCAAGAGGACGTGTGCGCGCGCTTTACGCCGTCCCGGTCACAAGCGCGACAATCCCCACCCCGAACGCGACCGCCGCCAGTCCGGCCAGCCGCAGGTGCGACGGGTCGGTCATGGCGGCCGCTGCGGCAATCCGCTTCATGGCGCCGGGAGCGGCGGCGTAGCACACGCCTTCAATGACGCACGCCACGCCCAGCCCGATCAGCACCCATTCCAGCATCAGCGCGGCGACGGAGCCGTGCCGCGCTCACTGCGGAAATAGCGGAAGAACTCCGAGTCGGCGGGCACGATGATCGGCGTTCCGGCCCGCATGGCCGTCTCGTAAGCGATCATGGTGCGGTAGAAGTCGGCGAACTCGGGATCCTGGCCATAGGCGCCGGCGAAGATGCGGTTGCGTTCGCCATCGCCTTCACCGCGGATGCGCTCGGAATCCGCACGGGCATTGGCCAGAATGACCTCCACCTGGCGGTCGGCGTCAGCGCGCACTTCGCGTGAGCGCTGCTCACCCTCGGCGCGGATCTGCGCCGCTTCCTGCTGGCGTTCGGCGCGCATGCGTTCGAACACCTGAGTGGCGATCTGCTGGGGCAGATCGGCCCGCTTGATGCGCGCATCAATGACTTCAATCCCGAGGTCCTGGTTGAGCGCTTGGGTCTCGACCGCGACGCGGATGCGTTCCATCAGCTCGGCGCGCTGTCCGGAGATGATTTCGTTGGACGGCATGGAGGCGACGACGCCGCGCACCGAGTCGTCCATAATCGCCTGCAGGCGCTGGCGCAGGCCGCGCTCGTCGCGCACCGTCTGGAACACGCGCAGCGGATTGACCACCCGGTAGCGCAGGAAGGCGTCCACGACGATCCGCTCCTGGTCCGACGCCAGGATTTCAGCCGGATTGGTGTCGAACTCGAGATTACGCTTGTCGAACATCGTGACCGTGGTCACGAACGGCGTGCGGAAGTGCAGCCCGGCTTCGCTCGGGCGCGGGTTCTGCGGATCGACAATGGCGTTGACTACGCCGACCGGCTCACCGAACCGCAACACCAGCGCCTGTTGACGCTCGGTGACCACGTAGAGCGAGTTCATCAGGACGATGACACCGACGACGACCAAAGCAAGGATGAGATAGATGATCGTACGCATGGCTTACTGGCCTCCCGTGCGGCCGCGCGACTGGGTCGCGCTGTTCTGGGGGGCCGCACCCCGGTTCTGTCCGAGTCTGTCGAGCGGCAGGTAAGGCACCGCGCCGCCATCCTGTTCCAGGATCATCAGGTCGGACCGTCCCAGCACCTGCTCCATGGTTTCGAGATACATCCGGCGGCGCGTCACGTCCGGCGCCAGCTGGTACTCGGCGTAAATGGAGTTGAAGCGGTCAGCCAGACCCGCCGCCTCGGCGATCACGCGCTCGCGATAACCGCGTGCCTGCTCGTCGATGCGTGACGCTTCACCGCGCGCTTCGGGAATGACGGTATTGGCGTAGGCGCGCGCTTCCAGCTCAAGCCGGGTGCGGTCCTGACGCGCCGCGTCCACGTCACGGAAGGCGTCGATGACCGTGGCCGGCGGGGTCGCCTCCTGAAGCTGGACTTCCAGCACCTGGATGCCCGCCGAATAGTTGTCGAGCGCGGTCTGTAGGATGTCACGCGCGCGGCGGCCCACTTCGGCGCGGGCCTGGGTGATAATCGGCTGCAGATCGTTGGTGCCGACCACTTCGCGCATGGCGCTCTCGGCCACGGCTTTCACCGTGGCTTCGGGATCGCGCACATTGAACAGGAAGTCGCGTACGCCCTCGCCATCGGGCCGGGTCAGATCGACGCGCCACTGCACCGTGAAGGTGATGTCGACGATATTCTCGTCGCGCGTCAGCATCAGGCTTTCCTGCGGCGTGGTTCCGACGCGGATCTCACGCACGGTCGTGACCGACTCCAGCTCCACGGTTTCCACCGGATACGGCAGTTTCAGACGCAGGCCGGGATCTTCGATGCGCTGGTACTCGCCAAAGCGCAGGATGGCGCCGTTCTGATCAGCGCCGACGAAATAGTAGAAATTGCCGGGAACTGCGACCCAGACGAAGACCGCCGCTACGATGACCAGACCGGCGAGCCCGCCGCCGCCACCGCCGCGCCCGCCAAACAGGCCGCCGAGCCATGCCTGGAATTTGCGCACGGCGTCTTCCAGATCCGGTTCCTGACCGCCGGGGCCGCGGCGCGGACCCTTCGGTCCGCTGCCCCAGGGATTATTGTTCTTGCCGCCGCCGCCGCCGGACGATCCCCACGGACCGCCGCCGCCTGCATTATTATTCCAGGGCATAGTGTTTCCCGTCTCCTGGCGTGAAACCCGTGCGCCGCCGCAAAGCGTGCGCTGTCCGTGCAGTATCTGAACGCTGAACGCCCAAGGTTCAAGGGAAACCGGACATGTGACACGCACCGGTGCGCAGTGAGGCCGGGCTCACACCCGCTCCAGCACCCGCGCTGTAAAGGCGGCGTCATCGCCCTCGCCCCGCGCTACGTGCTCGGCGGAGACCTCGCGCCACACCGCCGGGTCCAGCTCGGGAAAGCGCGAATCGCCTTCCGGCTCCAGCTCAACTTCAGTGAGATAGATGCGCGCGGCCCGGTCCAGCACAGCGGCGTAAATCTGCGCGCCGCCAATGATGCAGATTTCCGGTGCGCCCTCGGCCAGGGCGGCGGCCTCAGCCGCCTCCAGCGCGGCGTCCAGATCGCGGCAGACCAGCACGCCCGGCGCATCGGCCAGCGTGCGGCTCACGACTATATTGACCCGGCCGGGCAACGGCTTGCGCGGCAGGCTGTCCCAGGTCTTGCGCCCCATCACCACCGGCTTGCCCAGCGTGACCTGCTTGAAGCGCTTCAAATCCGACGAAATCCGCCACGGAAGATCGCCATCCCGGCCAATGACGCCATTGCGCGCGACAGCGACGACGAGGGCGATGGGGAAATCAGTCATCGGGTTTGTTCGCATTCAGCTTCAGTGAAGCAGCAGACATTGAGCGCATAGTTCCACGCGCCGCCGCCGTCGAGGCAGCGATCAATCGCAAGGAAACGCGCCACACCCGGCCATGCCAGGATCGCCGTCGCCGCCAGCGCGAATATCGCGGCCAGCATGAAGGCGCGCAGGGCCGCACCCTTCCTCATGCCGCCGCCCCTCACACCGCCACCGGCGCCTTGATGGGCGGATGCGGGTCATAGCCTTCCAGCGTGATGTGCTCGTACTCAAACGCGAACAGATCGGTGATCGCAGGGTCGAGATTCAGGCGAGGCGCCGGGCGGGGGCCGCGGGAGAGCTGCTCGCGCACCTGGTCCCTATGGTTGGCGTAGATGTGGGCGTCGCCGAAGGTGTGAATGTATTCGCCCGGCTCATATCCCGTCGCCTGCGCCACCATGCACAGCAAGAGCGCGTAGCTGGCGATATTGAACGGCACGCCCAGGAACATGTCGGCGCTGCGCTGGTAGAGCTGCAGGTGCAGGCGTCCGCCCAGCACCTTGAACTGGAACAGGGTGTGGCAGGGCGGCAGGGCCATGGAGGGCACGTCCGCCGGGTTCCAGGCTGACAGGATCAGCCGGCGGCTGTCCGGCGTGGTGCGGATGGCATCGAGCAGATCTGCCAGCTGATCGATCTCGCGCCCGTCCGGGCCGGTCCAGCGCCGCCACTGCTTGCCATAGACAGGGCCGAGCTCGCCGTCGGCATCGGCCCACTCATTCCAGATCGATACGCCACGCTCTTGCAGCCAGCGCACATTGGTCATCCCCTTGATGAACCAGAGCAGCTCCACGGCCACGGACTTGAAATGCACCTTCTTGGTGGTCAGCAGCGGAAAGCCGTCGGCCAGATCACAGCGGATCTGGCGGCCGAACACCGCGCGCGTGCCGGTGCCGGTGCGGTCAGTCTGGTCGTGGCCGGTCTCGATGATCTCGCGCAGGAGGTCGAGATAGGCGCGCTCGGCCGGGAAGCCTGAATCGGCGCTGGACGTATCGGCGTGAAGGGGGGCAGTCGCCATGAATCGCTCCGCTCGTCTCGAGGCGCTATTTCGGCCCGATTCGGCGCCATAGCGCGTGTCCTGACAAGAGCGCCGCTGATCACCGGCGTGGAAAAACGCATAGCGCGCCGGGCGGCGGTCAGATTCCGCTCGACAGACAGAACCGGCTGAGCAATAGTCACCGGACCGGAACAAATGGAGTACAACAATGATTGGCTACGTAACGCTCGGCAGCCGTGACGTCCAGAAGGCCGCGCCGTTCTATGACGCTCTGGCGAATGAACTGGGCACGCCGCGCATGATGGAAAGCGACAGCTTTATCGCCTGGGGCAAGCCGGATGGACCGGCGGGGATCGGCCTGACCTTGCCGTTCAACGGCGAGCCCGCCAGCGTCGGCAATGGCGTGATGGTGGCGCTGGCCGCACGCGACACCGACCAGGTGCGCCGCTTGTACGAGATCGCGCTGGCGCACGGCGGCAAATGCGAAGGCCCTCCGGGCCCGCGCGGCGAAGGCTTCTATGCCGCCTATTTCCGCGATCCTGACGGCAACAAGCTCAACGCATTCGTGATGGGCTGAGGCCGTAGGCCAGCTGGCGGCGGGAGGTGATCTCCTCCTCGCCGCCAGCCGTCCCCGCCTGTTGTGTGCGCGTTACTGCTGACCCATCAGCTGGCGGCGCAGCGCGTTGCAGTGGCGACGTTCCGGCCACAAATCGGCCTCCCTCGGAAGGAAATAACCTTACGCGCTATAGCTGCACTGCAAACGCGCCTGTCGGTTGCACGGCGACGAACGCCGTTTCAGTATGCGCTTTCAGGTTTGAGCCCCGAGCCAATGGAAATTTGACCCGTCATGCGATTTGAAGGCACAGCGTCCTATGTGGCCACAGACGAGCTGGCCGCCGCGGTCAATGCCGCGATCATTCTGGAGCGCCCGCTTCTGGTGAAGGGTGAGCCGGGCACGGGCAAGACCGAGCTGGCGCGTCAGGTGGCGGATTCCCTCGGGGCGCCGCTGCTGGAATGGCACATCAAATCCACCACCAAGGCCCATCAGGGCCTGTATGAATATGACGCGGTGGCGCGCCTGCGCGATTCCCAGCTGGGCGATGACCGGGTCCACGACGTCAGCAACTACATCCGCAAGGGCAAGCTGTGGGAGGCGTTCACCGCGCCCGAGCGCCCGGTCCTGCTGATCGACGAGATCGACAAGGCCGACATCGAATTTCCCAACGATCTCCTCCAGGAGCTCGACCGGATGGAATTCAATGTTTACGAGACCGGGCAGACCATCCGCGCCGAGCGCCGCCCCGTGGTGATCATCACCTCCAACAACGAAAAGGAGCTGCCGGACGCCTTCCTGCGCCGGTGCTTCTTCCACTTCATCGCTTTTCCTGACGAGGAAACGATGGAGCAGATCGTCAAGGTGCACTTCCCCAATCTGAAGGGCCGGCTCCTGTCGGACGCCCTGACCAAATTCTTCGAAATGCGCACTGTGCCGGGGCTCAAGAAAAAGCCGTCCACGTCGGAACTGCTGGACTGGCTGAAACTCCTCCTGGCCGAGGATGTGGACCCGGCGGTTTTGCGCGAGCGTGATCCGCGCAAGCTGATCCCGCCCATGCATGGCGCGCTTTTGAAGAACGAGCAGGATGTGCAGCTGTTCGAGCGCCTGGCCTTCATGGCCCGCCGCGACGGCGGATAGACGGGTCGCCGCGCCATGTTCCACCGCTTCTTCACCGAGCTGCGTGCGGCGAAAATCCCGGTCTCCACCCGGGAATACCTGACCCTGCTTGAAGCCCTGCACAAGGGCGCCATCAACGCTGATCTCGACAGTTTCTACGCCGTCAGCCGGGCCGCACTGGTCAAGGACGAGCGTCATTTCGACAAGTTCGACAAGGTGTTCGCCCACGTCTTTGAAGGCATTGAGGCGCTGGGCGATCTGTTCAAGGGCGATGAAGTCCCCGAAGACTGGCTGCGCGCCGAGCTGATGCGCCATCTGTCCGACGAGGACAAGGCCGCCATCGAGGCGATGGATTTCGACGCCCTGATGGAGACGCTGCAGCAGCGCCTCAAAGAGCAATCGGAACGCCACGAAGGCGGCAGTAAATGGATCGGCACGGGCGGGACCAGCCCCTATGGCCATTCCGGCTGGAACCCGGCCGGCGTGCGCATTGGTGGCCAGTCGCGCAACAAGCAGGCGATCAAGGTCTGGGAGCATCGCCGGTTCAAGGATCTTGATTCAGATCGCGAGCTGGGCACGCGCAATCTGAAGGTCGCGCTGCGCCGCCTGCGCCGCTTCGCCCGGGACGGCGCCGCTGAGGAGCTTGATCTTAACGCCACGATCAGCGCCACCGCGCGCCAGGGCCATCTGGATGTGAAAATGCGCCCCGAACGGCGCAACGCCATCAAGGTGCTGGTCTTCTTCGATGTGGGCGGGTCCATGGACCCGTATATCGACCTGACGGAGCGGCTGTTCTCGGCGGCGCGTTCGGTGTTCAAAAATCTCGAATATTTCTACTTCCACAACTGCCCTTACGAGGCGGTGTGGCGCTCCAACCAGCGCCGCCGCGTGGAAGTCATTCCCGTCTGGGACGTGCTCCACAAGTATCCTGGCGACTACAAGATCGTGTTCGTCGGCGACGCAGCCATGGCGCCCAGCGAGATCACCCATCCCGGCGGCTCGGTGGAGCACTGGAATGAGGAGGCCGGCGGCGTTTGGCTGCGCCGGATACTGGAGACCTACCCCCATGCCGTCTGGCTCAATCCTACGCCGGAAAGCTGGTGGGCGCATACCTATTCAGTTCAGCTGGTGCGCGAGATCATCGGCCCCCAGCGCATGTTCCCGCTCACCCTGGACGGGGTGGACCGGGCCATGAAGGCGCTGGCGCGTTGAGCCCGCAGCCCTGCGGCGCCGCGCCCGCTTGGGCGGCGCGCATCGCCGTCCTATAAGTTTCGCATTATGACTCGCTCCACGCCCCTGCCCCCCGGACTGGACCTTGAGGATCTGGCCGCGCGCACCGCGCCGCAGGCCTGCGAGGACATGTCCGGTGTGCGCGATGGCGTGGACCGGCTGGACCGGGCACTGGTCGCCCTGATCGCCGAGCGCACCCGCTACATGGCTGCCGCCGCGCGCATCAAACCGCACCGCGACGCCGTGCGTGATGAAGCCCGTATCGAAGATGTGGTGGAAAAGGTCTGCCACGCGGCGGCCCGGGCCGGACTGCCCGTGACGCTGGCCGAGCCGGTCTGGCGTGAACTGGTAGAGCAGTCCATCGCCTACGAGCTGGATACCTTTGATCGTACGCGCGGCTGAGCCGGCCGAGCCCGGGCTCAGCCGCGTTCTCAGGCCCCGCGCGCATGCCTCATGGCGTCGCGCACAGCCTTGGCCGCTGTCCTGACGGCTTCCAGCGCGCCCGCATCATGAGGCCGCGTCTCCGCGGCGGCGCACGCCTCGCCCAGCTGCATCGCCCCGACGCCGCGCGCCGCGCCTTTGAGCGTATGGGCCGCATCGCGCCAGGCCTGAGCATCGCCGGGCGCGGCCTGAGCCATGCGCTGCGTGCACGCCTCGATCTGACCCTCCAGCAGGGCGAACAATTCGGCCTCCAGCGCCGCATCCCCGCCGCTATACATGGCCAGATGGGCGCGATCGAGCACCGTCAGGCCACCTCGCTCGCCTTCACTCACTCCTGCGCCTCCAATATATCGATCAGCGCCGCCACGGCGGCCTGAAGCTGGGCGTCCTCGCCGCGCGCGGCTTCCGCGGGCGGGTTGTCGATGAGGATATCGGGCTGCAGCTCCTGATTCTCCACCGGCCGGTCATCGGGGTCGAGCACCGGCAGCTGGGGAATGCCGAACACCAGATCGCCGGTCATCAGCGTCTCCCACCACACCGCCGTGCCCGTACCCGGCACCGGCATGCCCACCAGCGGCCCGACGCCGAACAGCTGGTAGACATAGGGGAACATGTGGGCGTTGGAGTAATTGCCCTCGTTCATGACCACGGCGCTGGGGCGCGACCAGCGCTCCTCGGGCGCACCGCGAATGATCCTGTCTCGGGCCCGCAGCCGGAAATAATCCTCGCCCGTGAGCAGGGTGAGCAGATCATCGTGCAGCCAGCCGCCGCCATTGAAGCGGGTGTCGATGACCACCGCCTCGCGATGGAAATTGCGGCCCAGCAGCTCGCCATAGACCTGGCGGTAGCCCGTATCGTTCATGGAGCGGATATGGGCGTAGCCGATGCGACCGCCCGAGGCCTCCTCCACGATGGCGCGCCGCCGCTCGATCCAGCGGTCATAGCGCGCCTGACCCTCCTGACCCTGGCTGTAGGGGCGTACGGTCAGCTCGCGCGCGCGTCCGCCGCGTGCAGGCTCGATCGTGATGCGGATTCGCTGACCGGCCCGCCGGTTGAGCAGGCTGAACGGGTTGACGCCGGCCTCCAGCGTCGTCCCGGCGATGGCGGTGATGCGTGCGCCGGGCCGGATGTCGAACCCGTCCCGGTCCAGCGGCCCGCCGGGCAGGACTTCAGCGATCACCAGTCCGGGGACGTCAGCCGAGAGATCATAGATCACGCCCAGCGAGGCTGTGGAATCGTTCACATTACCGGTGTCCTGCGGGCGGTAGCGCATGCCGGTATGACTGGCATTGAGCTGGCCCAGCATTTCCGACATCAGCAGTGCGAAATCGCGGCTGGTGGAGACCCCGGCGAGCTTGGGCTCATACGCCGCGCGCATGGCCGGCCAGTCGACGCCGTGGAAGTCAGGATCGTAGAATTTGTCTTGTACCTGGCGCCAGACATGCTCGAACAGATGGGCGCGCTCGGAATCGGCGCGCAGGCTCACCTCGGCGGTGATGGCCACCGGCGTCACCGTGCCGCCCGGCAGGGTGACCTTGCGCAGATTGCCGTCGACCAGAAGGAAGGCGGTGGAATCGTCAGCCAGCTGCAGGCTGGCGCTGCGGGCATTGAGCTGGGCGATGCGCTTGGTTTCGCCCTTGTGCAGATCGTGCATCCACAGATCAAACCCGCCCTCGAACCGGGCGAGATAATACAGCGCCGACAAATCGGAATTGAGCCGCGCATCGGCCAGTTCCGACGAATGGATGGTCAGGCGCCGGGTGCGCTGCTCCACGGCGTCCAGATCGAGCTGGGCGGGACCCTCCAGCGCCGCGCCGATCCAATTGAAGAAGTCAGCCAGGGCGCCATCGCGCTCGCCGGCCTCGTCGTCCTCCTCCATCTCCTCGGCCAGGGCGCGTTCCTGTTCGGTGAGATTGAACCGGTCCCAGGCCGACTGGGTCAGGAACCCGGCCATCACGTCCTGCTGGGCGCCCCAGCTGCCGTGGCTGCGCGGACCATAACGGTTGGACACCCAGACAATGGCGCCGCCGCCCTCATGCCATTGCGGGGCGTAGTCGCCATAGCCGGTCAGGGTGATGTCGCGTGGCGGCGCGGACCCGTCCGCCGGCGCCACGCCGATATTGGCGTAGAAGAAATTGCCCGGCGTGAAGCTCGACGCGATCCAGCGCGAATCCGGCGACCACGAGAACTGCAGATCGCCATCCGAGTAGGAATAATTGAGCTCAGGCCCGAACACGGTGCGCCGGTTGCGGCCCTGACGGGTCACGACGCTGATGGCGTCGCGGTTATCGATGAAGGCGATCAGCTCGCCGTTCGGGCTGTAGGCCGGCTGGAAGGCTTCGCCGCCGGGCTGGCTGTAGACCAGGCGCTCGCGCCAGGCGGTGGCGGCGGAGAAGCGCGGCTCGGACGTATCGGTCAGGCTGGTCTCGTAAATCGCCCAGGCGCCGTCGCGGTTCGAAGCGTAGAGCACCGAGCGGCCATCGGGCGAGAAGCTCACCGAGCGCTCCTGCTCGGGGCTGTTGGTCAGGCGCACCGTGGTGGAGAAATCAGCCGCCGTGACGAACACCTCGCCGCGCGCCACGAACGCCAGCTCCTGGCCATCGGGCGACACCGCAAACTCGCTGATCCGGCCCGCCACCGGGAAGGGACGCGGCGCATCGCGCAGGGGCGGCGCCGACAGGCGGATATCAAGCCTTTGCGGCGCGTCACCCCGGCGCACCCGGTAGATATCGCCGTGCCAGGTGTAGACCGCCAGCCCGTCGCCGCTGACCGACAGATCGCGCGCCGGATGCGGCGTGTGATCGGTCAGCGGCGTGCGCGCGCCGGTCTCAAGATCGAGATGGTGGACATTGAACGCCCCGCCATCGATTTCCGACAACAGCAAAAGCGATCCGTCATCGGCCCAGGCCGGGGCGTGATCGCCGCCCGGATTGACGGAGACATTCTCGTGCGCGCCCGTCGCCACATCGAACACCCACACATCGCGGGCGAAGGAGGACACGTCACGCTGGCGTTCCGTGCTCTCATAGGCGCGCTCCTGGCGGTAGGCGATTCGCGTTCCGTCCGGGCTCCAGCGCGCCTCATTGGCGGGCACGGTGGACACCATGCGCGGCGCGCCGCCGCTGATGGCGATCTCATACAATTCAGGCAGAGCGCCGGTCGGAAAATAGCTCGACTGCACAGACGCGCCGCGCGCCGAGCTGAACAGAACGCGCTGACCATCGGGGGAGAAGTCCGACGGGCGGTCATCGGCTGAATGATAGGTCAGGCGCGACACCTGCGACCCGTCAGCGCGCATGGCGAAAATGTCGAGATTGCCGAACCGGTCATTGGCGAACGCGATCATGGACCCGTCCGGCGACCAGACCGGATGGCCGCTCCACCCTTCCCCGGTGGTGATGGGCGAAGCCGTCCCGCCCTCGGCGCTGACGCGCCAGAGCTGTCCGTGCGCGGAGAAGACGATCTGGGTCCCGTCCGGAGCCACCGCCGCGTGACGCAGCCAATGCTCCGTCACATCGGCCAGCGCCGCCCCTGTCCAGATCAACGCCGCTGCAAGCCCCGCCAGAATCGCGCGCATCATATTCTCCCCGTAAATTCAGGACGTCACGCTGGCATGACCACGGCAGACGGGCAAGCGCCATGCTTGACGCCGAGGTGCGGCGCGGGTCAATTGCGGCCATGACAGACGCTCAGGACTTCCAATCCCGCATCGGCGCCACCCGGCATTCGGACTGGTTCCTTGTGGACCAGACCCAGGTCAACGGGTTTGCCGACATCACGCTCGATCACCAGTTCATCCATGTGGACCCGGAACGGGCCAAGGCCGAGACCCCGTTCGGTGGCCCCATCGCCCACGGGTTTCTGACCCTTTCCATGCTCAGCCATTTCGCAGCCCAGTGCCTGCCCGCCTTCCCCGACAAGGCCATCGGCATCAATTACGGCTTCGACAAGGTGCGCTTTCTGAGCCCGGTGCCGGTGGGCGCGCGCATTCGCGGCAAGTTCACGCTGGCCTCCGCCGATCAGCGCAAGCCCGGACAGATCCAGCTCGCCCATGATGTGGAAGTGGAGATCGAGAATTTCCCCACCCCGGCTCTGGCTGCCCGCTGGCTGAGCCTCGTCGTCACCGGCTGACGCGCGCGGCGTCCACGGCCTCGCCGAACGCAAAAGCCCCGGACACCAGGTCCGGGGCTTTGTGATTCAGACTGGCCGCTTCAGATCAGCGGCGGCGGCGCGCGATGCGCTCGACTTCCGCCTGGACCTTCTCTTCCACGATGGCCGGAAGATTGTCGTCCAGCCACTTCTTGAGCATCGGGCGCATCATTTCGCGCACAATGCCTTCCAGGGTCTGACCCTGGTCGGACGACACACGCAGATTGTCCGACAGCGCCGCGAACATGCCCGCGGCCAGGCTGGCCGGCGCCGCGTCCAGGAGCGAGTCGTCGTCCGGCTCGGGCTGAGGCACCGGTTCCGGCTCGCGCGCGGGGCGCGCTGCGGCGACGGGCTCAGGGGCCGGCTCGGGCTCAGGTTCCGGCTCGGGTTCGTCTTCGCGATCAATGATCATGAGATCATCGGCGATGGCCATCGGCGCGGTGCCGCCGGACACGGCGTCGTCCTCGACGCGATCTGTCAGCTCCAGCACGTCGTCCTCTGCCATATCCACAGGCTCAGGTTCCGGCTCAGGCGCGGGTTCTGCAGCCGCTTGCGGCTCCGGAGCGGCCTCTTGCGCCGGCTTGGGCTCAGCATCTTCGTTGATGATGCGGCGAATGGAGGCGAGGATTTCCTCCATTGTCGGTTCCTGGTCGGCGCTTTCCTGAGCCATAACGATGTCCTTGCTCCGTCGAGGGGAAACGGTTGCGCCGAACTTAGGCGCTACCGCGCGTCCCTGTCCAGCATTCGGGACGCGTCAGAGCACCCTAATTCCAGGGGATTAAGCTGAAGTTAGGCCAACGCGACCGGCTGTCATCACCGATCGCGGTTTCGTCGTCGACCGGAAGCTCCAGATCGCGGGCGCTGAGCAGGCCGAGCGTCTGCAGCAAACCATAGCTCGCCACCGCCAGATCACGTTCGGCGCGCACCAGTTCAAGGCGCGAGTTGAGCAATTCCTGCTCGGCGTTGAGCACGTCCAGCGTCGTGCGAAGCCCGACAAAGGCCTCCTGCTCCACGCCTTCGAACGCGATCTCGTTGGCGCGCACCGCTTCGCGGCTCGATTCGATCACCGCCTGCGCGGCCAGATAGGTGTTCCAGGCATTGGACACCGCCTCGATGACCTGACGGCGCGTGGTCAGACCGGCGAGGCGCGCTTCGTCCGCCGAGGCCTGCGCCTCGCGCACGCGCGACCGGTTCAGGCCGCCGGTGAAGATCGGCACGCTGACGCGCGCCTGCACCGAGGCCGAGCCGCGCCCGTCACCGGAAAACGCCGAATCGCGGCTCTCATTGACCGAGGCGCTGAGCGACACTTCCGGCAGCAGCGCGCCGCGCGCCACGCGGATGCCTTCGCGGGCGGCCAGCTCGTTGAACTCCACCGCGCGCAGGTCAGGATTATTGTCCAGCGCCAGGTTCTGGGCGCCGTCCAGCGCCTCGGGCAGTCCGGCGCCCGGGCCGATCAGTTCCGGCTGCACCGGTTCAACTCCGGTGACGCGGGCATAGGCCGCGCGCGACGCCGCCAGCGCCGCCTGGGCGCCCGACAGCTGGGCGCGCGCGCCCGACAGGCGCGCTTCGGCCTGGGCGACATCGGTGCGGGTGATCTCGCCAACCTCGAACCGGTCGCGCGCCGCCCGCAGCTGTTCGCCCAGCACCTCCACGTTATTGGAGCGGATGGAGACGATTTGCTGGTCGCGCGTCACATTGGCGTGGGCCGACACAGCGTCGAACAGCACGTTCTGCTCCACCGCGCGCAGGCGTTCGCGTCCGGCTTCCAGGCGCGCTTCAGCCGCATTGATCGAGCCGCGGGTGCGGCCGCCGCGATAGAGCGGCTGGCTGAGCTGCGCGCCGACCGAGCTGGACCCGTCCCCGCCGCCGCCCGCACCGCCAATGCCGCCGGCCCCCCAGGTTTCGGATTCCGACAGCGTCCCGCTGGCTGAAAGGCTTGGCAGCAGCGCCGAACGGGCCTGGATCACGCCCTCGGCGCTCTGGCGCAGGCGCGCGCGCTCGGCCTGGAGCTGGGGATTGGTGCGGTAGGCCGCCGAGAGCGTCTCTTCGAGTGACTGGGACCAGCCAGAAGGCGCCGCGGCAGCCGCCAGTCCCGCCGCCAATGCAGCCGTGATCAGAAATTTCATGGCGCCCTCATGCCCTTCGAGCTTACCCGGTTCAGCGTTTATCTGGTCACATATAGCGCGAAAGCAAAAGTGAACAGCGTTCACTTCATTAAATTTTTGCGAGTGTGGCGCGCTGGCGCCTCCTCAGAATACGAATCCCGGCTGGGGTTCGAACCCGGGAAGGAAAGGCGGCGCAGAATCAAAGACGGCCCGATCGCCGATGGATCGGGCCGAACGGGTGAACACCTTGGCGCGTCCCACCTCGCCCGAGCGCAGGACCACCACCAGGCGTCCGCCCTCGGCCAGCTGGTCGAGCCAGGCGGCGGGCGCCTCGGCGACGGCGCCGTTGACGAAGATCACATTGAAGGGCCCCTGTCCGGGCATGCCTTCCGCCAGCGGGCCTTCCACGATGACAGCGTTGTCCGCCCCCGCCGCCGCCAGCCGGTCGCCCGCCTTGGCGGCCATGGCCGCATCGCTTTCCAGCCCGACCACCGTCTCGGCCAGGCGCGCCAGCACGGCGGTCGAGTAGCCGAGCCCGCAGGCGATATCGAGCACCACGTCAGTCGAGAGGATCTTCGCGGCCTGGGCCAGCTTGGCGAAATCGCGCGGGCTCAACATGGCGCGCCCGCCCGGCAGGGCGATCTGCGTGTCAGCGTAGGCGCGCCCCATCTGGGACTTGGGCACAAAGCGCTCGCGCGGCACGGCGGCCATGGCGTCCTGAAGGCGGATGTCCGTCACGTCGCTGGGACGCACCTGACTGTTGACCATGGCGAGGCGGGCCTGGGTGAAATCGGACACGGGGCGCGACCTTGTGGCTGGTCCGGCGGTGCGGACGAAACAGTGACCGCCGCGCTTATATCCCGCCCGCTTCCCAGGCGGCAAGGCGCGGGGCGATGCGCATGCAGTGCGCTGCAGTCAAGCGCGTTGCGGGGCGCGCCGCCCTTGGCTATGAAAGGGGTTCTGCTCAGGAGCGGCGCCATGGCGGAGTGGTGACGCAGAGGACTGCAAATCCTTGCACCCCGGTTCGATTCCGGGTGGCGCCTCCAGAGCCCCTCTCCCGAACCGGCAGGTTTTACTTCGCCGCCGCCGCGTTCGGGTGATCCAGCACCCCGGCCTCGATCAGGTGGGGGCGCAGCCGGCCGGTGAAGGCTAGGAACGTCATCCGGTAATCACTGATCAGCGACCAGAGCGGATGGTCGAACGTGGCCGGCTTGTTACGCTCGACAAACGCGTGGCTGACCCAGGCGAAGCCATACCCGAACACCGGAAACAGGATCAGCGCCCACCAGGTCTGGGTGACCAGCGCGAACACCAGCGCCGACGTGGCCAGCACCGTGCCGGCATAATGCAGGTAGCGCGTGGGGGTGAGCGCGTGCTCGCGCAGATAATAGGGCCAGAACCCGGCATAGGTGTCAGCGCGTCTGGCCATATGACTATCTCCCGGATCGAACGCGGCGGGGTCTGTGCCCGCCTGCTGTTTTCTCGAGGCTAGCATGACCGGGCGGCGGCGCGAAACGCCTTGGCGGATGATGCCCGGCGGCACCAGACAAGTTCCGGAATTTTCCGTTAACGTTAGGGCGGCGTTAACCGGTGATTCGGTATTTCTTTACGCGTCTTCCCTCGAAGACACCCCACCATCCACCCAATGCCTTTTCGGGAGCCCCATCGGCTCCCGATTTTTTTTGACCCGGTGTCCGGCAAGGGTGCAACGGGGCGCCGCGGGCGGCTTGCACGCTGTGCACGGCGTTGCTAAAGACCGTCCTCCGTCCCTGACGGCGCATTCCCCGGTAGCTCAGTGGTAGAGCAATCGACTGTTAATCGATCGGTCGCTGGTTCGAATCCGGCCCGGGGAGCCACTTCTTTTAGAGACATTATCGTGAGCGAAGGCGCGCCGCTGTGTTGCCGCCTCGCAGTGATCGCCGCGCCAGCCTCTCAGCGCGCCGGCGCCGCCGCCAGCACCGGCGCCACCTCGCCCGCCTCGATCTGCGCGGCCCACATGCTGGCATAGAGCCCGCCGCGGGCCAGCAGCTCGGCGTGGGTGCCCGTTTCGGCGATGCGTCCGGCGTCCAGGATGAACAGGCGGTCGGCGCGCGCAATGGTGGACAGGCGGTGGGCGACGGCCAGCGTGGTGCGGCCGCGCGCGGCCTCGGCGATGGCGGCCTGCACCTCGCCTTCGGTGCGCGAATCCAGCGCCGAGGTCGCCTCGTCCAGGATCAGGATGGGCGGGTCTTTCAGGATGGCGCGCGCCACGCCCACACGCTGCTTTTCGCCGCCGGAAAGTTTCAGCCCGCGCTCGCCCACCCGCGTGTCGAGGCCCAGCGGAAGGGCGTCGATGAAGTCCTTCAGCCGTGCGCGCGCCACCGCGTCCGCCAGCGCGGCGTCGTCTGCGTCGGGGCGGCCATAGAGAATGTTCTGGCGCAAAGTGGTGTTGAACAGCACCACGTCCTGCGGCACCAGGCCGAGCTGGCCGCGCAGGGACGACTGGGTGACGCCCGCAATGTCCTGCCCGTCAATCTCAATGCGGCCAGACGCCGGATCATAGAAGCGGAAGAGGAGGCGTAAAAGGGTGGACTTGCCCGCGCCCGAAGGCCCGGCGAAGCCGACAAACGCGCCAGGAGGAATCTCCAGATCGATATTGTCCACCGAGCGGTCGCGGCCATCGTGGGCGAAGCTGACATTGGAAAAACGCACCGCGCCGCCGGTCACTTTCAATGTGGATGCGCCGGGCTGGTCGGCGACTTCGGGCTTCAGGCGCAGCACCTGGAACAGGCGTTCGAGATCGACGCTGGCTTGTTTGATCTCGCGATAGGCCCAGCCCAGAATGTTCAGCGGCTGATAGACCTGCATCAGCATCAGCGTCAGCGCGGCGATATCGCCCACCTGCAGCTGGCCCTGCAGCGCCATCCAGGCGCCCAGCAGCGCCACGGCCAGCAGGCCGCCATTCATGATCGCGGCCTGGGCGGCGTTGAGCGCGGCCAGGCTCTGCTCGGACTTCACCGCAGCTTCGGCATACCGGCTCTTGGCCTCGTCAAAGCGCCCGGCCTCGCGGTCTTCGGCGGCGAAGGCTTTGACCGTTTCAAAATTCGTCAGCGTGTCCACCGCGCGGGCATTCACCTCGGTGTCGGCCTCATTCATCTGGCGGCGGATTTTCACGCGCCACTGCGTCATCTGGTATGTCACCAGGGCGTAGCCGGCCACCGCGGCCACGATGATCACCGAGAACTCCCAGCCATACAGAACGGCGGCGACGCTGGCGGCCAGCGCCAGCTCCACGATGGCCGGCAGGATGTTGAAGACCAGGAAGCGCAAAAGGAAATCAACGGCGTTGGCGCCGCGATCAATCACCCGGTTCACCGCCCCGGTGCGCTTGGTCTGGTGATAGGTCAGCGACAGCGCCTGCACATGCGCGAACCCCTGCACCGCCGTCAGGCGCTGGGCGTCATGGGAGACCGGCGAGAACAGCGCATCGCGCAGCTGCGGCGCGCCGGTGGCGGCGAAACGCAGCGCGCCATAGGCGATGATGAGTCCGGCCGCTGCCGCAAACGCGCCCGGGCCGGGTCCGCCCTCCTCACCCAATGCATCGGTGAGCGTATTGATCCCCTCGCCGAACGCCACGGGCGCAGCCACCGAGAAGCCTTTGGCGATGAGCGTGATCAGGAAGGCCAGGCCCATCCGCCAGCGCCAGCGCGCCATCTGGGGGCCGGAGAGAATGACAAATAGCCGCCCCACCGCCTCTGAGAGGCGGCCTTCGGGCGCGGGTCCATCAAGGGGATCGGTCTGGGCGGGCGGGGACATTGATCCCTAATTAGGGCGCAATGCCTCCCGGCGCCAGATACGAGCGGCGGCTATCTGCCGCCGGCGCCGTCGCTCCCGGGCGCGCGGAACACCTGTCCGGGATAAATCAGGTCGGGATCGCGGATCTGCTCGCGGTTGGCCTGATAGATCACCGTGTATTGCACCCCGTCGCCGTAGAGGCGGCGCGCAATGCGCCAGAGCGAGTTGCCAGGCTGCACCACGACCCGCCCGGCCTCGCGCGCGGCCAGCGCGTCTTCAGCGCTCGCCCGCTCGAACGGCAGGGCGATGACGGCGGTCACGCGCCCGTCGGCGTCGAGCTGATCGACCTGCAGATTATAGACGCCCGGCGCGAAGTCCCGCCCGGCCTGAACGGTCCAGCGGCCATTGGGTCCGGCGGTGGTCTGGCCGACCACCTGGCCGTCGGCGATCACGCGCACGGACGAACCCGGCTCGGCGCGGCCGGCGAAGATCACTGACCCGCTTTCGTCATAGTCGACGGTTTCCAGGCTCAGCGGCCCCATGGAGACGCCATCGAACGGGCTTTGCAGCACCCGGCTCGCCTCGCCCGGACGGCCAAGCACCACCAGCGGCGTGCGGTCGCGGCTTTCGGGGACAGAGACCACCACCACTTGATCAGACCGGATTTCCTGGCCATCGGGCGTGACCATGATCAGCGACAGCTCAACCGATCCGGCCGGCAGCGGGCGGTCCACGATCATCACCCATTCGCCCGCTGCATCGA
This sequence comes from Hyphomonadaceae bacterium ML37, assembly GCA_027627685.1. Classification (NCBI taxonomy): domain Bacteria; kingdom Pseudomonadati; phylum Pseudomonadota; class Alphaproteobacteria; order Hyphomonadales; family Hyphomonadaceae; species Hyphomonadaceae bacterium ML37. The sequence continues at coordinate 999,022 of CP091241.1, read as the reverse complement.
TCTCGACCGACGCAATTTCCTGATCCCCGGACATCAGCGCCACGCGTGATCCCGGCGCGCCGCGTCCGGCCAGCACCGCGGTGCCGCGCGGGTCCACCCGCACAATGTCAAAGCTGGGCGCAGTCAGGGCGACCGGAGCGGGCTGTGAAACGGCGGCGGCCGGATCCGGCGCGGCCGACGCAGGAGTTGGCGCCGGCGCCGGGCGCATCACGATGAAGGCCGCCGCCGCCGCAATCGCGGCGATGAAGAGAACCGTGCAGATGACAAAGGTGCGCGTGGCGGCCATGTGCCGACTCCTGGCAGGACGAAGGAAACTGACGACAAGCAAGGCTCGCGCCAGAGCGGCCCTGTTGCTAATGCTGGACCGCCGCCGCGCGCGTTTCAACGCGCGATTCATGACGTTTCATGACAGTGTGCAGGGGGATAAGGCGAAAATGCGGAGTATCTGCCTGTATTGCGGTTCAGGCGCAGGTCACGACCCGGCCTTCGCCGCCATGGCGCGCGAGACCGGTCAGGCCGTGGCCCGCGCAGGGCTGCGCCTGGTTTATGGCGGCGCGCAGACCGGGCTGATGGGCGAAGCGGCGCGCGCGGCGCTGGCCGGAGGCGGACCGGTTCTGGGCGTCATCCCCGAATTTCTGATCCCCTCGGAGGGCGCTCAGGAGGGCGTAGAGCTGCGCATTACAGCCACCCTGGCCTCACGCAAGGCGATGATGGCGGCCGAGGCGGATGCATTTCTGATCCTGCCGGGCGGCGCGGGCACGCTGGAAGAAGTCTTTGACATGATCGTTCAGCGCCAGAACGGGATGCATTTGAAGCCTGCGGCGTTTGTGGGGACCGGGTTCTGGGCGCCGCTGGAAGTGCTGCTGAACCATGTGGCCGCAAGCGGCTTCGCCGATGCGGGCTTGCTGGACGCGCTGAGCTTTCACCCGGATCCGGCGTCAGCCCTCGCCGCGCTGAACCCTCAATAGCGCTGGCGGCGCTCATATCGAACGCCGCCAGCACAGGGGCCTTGGCATATGGGTCGGGTCACGGCGACCTCCAGATCGTGACTGAAAGAGCGTTCAGCCCTACAGCCATTGCTCGGTCCGGCGGCAGATCAGGCGGCCATTGTGGTCGTACACCCGCAGATCGGCGCGGAAGCCGTACGCTTCGGCAGGCAGGGCGCCCGGCGCCGCGCGGCGATCGCCGGAGCTGGCGATGATGGTCGTGCCCGGCTGGGCGGCCCACGCATTGCGCCAGAAATTGGCCTGGTGCGGACGCAGTCCGGTGGCGCCGACAACGACGCGCGACAGATTGGTCGGCCAGTAGTTATAGGGCGAGAAATTGCCCGACTGGTCCACCAGCAGATCGCCATTGCCGCCGTCCTGACGCACGGTCAGCTCGAACGAGCCGGCCAGGCGCGGGGCTGCATAGGCCTGCAGCACGCCATGGGAGCGGCCGGTCCCGACTTCCAGCCAGCACGGATCGGCGGACTGGGCGCTGGCGCCGCCCGCCAGGGCCAGTGCTGATGCAGCGCCGGCGGCGAGCATCAGGGCGGATTTGAACTTGGATGCGGTCATGATCGATCTCCTTTGTGATCGAGAACCGGCGGGGCCGGGACGGGCGCGTCATGCGCCCGTCCCTTGCCGCGGGCGGGGAACCAGAACCCGGTGCGGGTCTTGGCCGTCCCCGTTAGTGGCTGCCCTGGATCACCAGGGCGACATTGCCGTTGCCGGACTGGCGCACATTGGCGCGCTGGCCGGAGCCGACCTGGATCACGCCCAGCGAGTTGTTCGCGCCGGTCTGATTGGTCGAGGCGCTGTGGCCATAGCCCATCTGGGCGACGCCGACCGTGTTGTTGCGGCCGGTCTGAATGGCGCCGGCGCTGTTATAGCCGCCGTCCTGGCCGATCACGGCGGTGTTGTTGCGGCCCAGCTGGTCGGCATAGGCGTTGTTGGCGCGCCCGGCCTGACCCACAGTCACGCCGTTGCGCGAACCGTCCTGGATGGTCTGGACGTAGTTATAGGCGCCGCGCTGATCGATATAGAGCCGGTTCTGCGGGCCAACCTGGCGCGCCGACAGCTCGTTGGCGTAGCCGGCCTGGTTGATGTTGACGCGGTTGCGCTGCTGGGCTTCCGCCGCCGACACGGTGCCGGCGAGCATGGTCAGGCTGAGGCCCGTGGCCAGCATGAATTTCTTGAACATGGCGTAGTCTCCTCTGGTTTCATCCCGGCGGCGGTGTCGCCCGCCAGTGATGAGGAGACTGAAGGATCGAGGGTGAACGCACACAGAGCGGCGCGTTCACTCGCCGTTGGGACAGATGAACGCGCCGTTCAGGCCAGAACCGGCTCAGCCCTTGGGGTCGAACACGTCCTCGATGCGCGTGTCAAACACCTCGGCGAGCTTGAAGGCGAGGCTGAGCGAGGGGTCGTGCTTGCCCGTCTCCACCGCATTGATCGCCTGCCTGGACACGCCAACCCGCTCGCCCAGCTCCGCTTGGCTCCAGCGCCGCTCGGCGCGCAGCACATGGATGCGGTTCTTCATTTGAAGCGCCTCGATACGAAGGGCACGACCACGCCCCAGACCAGCGCCATGGCCGGGAGGACATAGATGACCGGGATCGCCGGCGCATCGGCCCAGCTTTCCAGAAAGCCCCAGCTGAACGCCGCGAAGCTGACCACGCCCGCCGCGATGAGGATTGATTCGGCATGGATGCGCGCCTGCACCTCGTCCATGGCCCGCAGGAAGATCACAAACTCGCGCAAGGCCAGCAGGGCCGGGATCACCGGGATCAGGGCGAGAATCACCCGCACCGGGCCGGACGGATCCATGTGGCGCAGCACAAGGGTCGCCCCTATCACCGCCAGTGCGTAGCCCGCCATCAGGGACAGAAACCGCACAGTGTAGCGTTTGGCGGCCGGGGTCATGCGCGCGCCTCCTGCATCAGGGCCGCCAGCTGGCTGGCCATATCCGTCATCCAGGGGACCAGATCACCCGCCGCCGCGACAGCCGCCAGCGCCAGGGCCCCGCACCATAATCCATCGACCGCCCGGGATCGTTCCACCATTCCTGTCTCCATCAGGTTCGCATGACCAAAAGTCACGTAAACCTGACACATGTGCATATGTCATGTCAACCTGACTTTTTATCAGGTTTGCCTATCACATGCAGGAGAGAGGGTTCAGCCGCGTCCGCGATAGGGCGCAACGCCCTGATCGGGGATCCACAGGCCCTTGGGCGCCTCGCCCCACTGGGCGAACACGTCGATGGGAATGCCGCCGCGCGGATACCAGTAGCCGCCAATACGCAGCCATTTGGGGCTCAGCTCGTCGACCAGACGCTTGCCGATCATGGTGGTGCAGGCTTCATGGAAGGCGCCGTGATTGCGGAAGCTCTGAAAGAACAGCTTCAGGGATTTCGATTCCACGATCCATTGCGCAGGCGCATAGTCGATCACGATATGCGCAAAGTCCGGCTGGCCGGTCACCGGGCAGATCGAGGTGAATTCCGGGCACACAAAACGGATCAGGTAATCGCTGTCCTGCGCCGGGTTCTCCACCCGCTCCAGCACGGCGTCCTCGGGACGCTGCGGCGCGGCGCCGGTCGAGCCCAGCTGTTCAAGCTTTTCATATCGTGCATCGGTCATCAGCGGGCATGTAGCGCCGCCAGCGCCGAACGGCAATGGCGCGGGCGCGCTGGCGCGGCTATGTTTACACAGACCCGCCCCGCTCCACCCCTCAATTCACGCTCCCATAATGTCCGACGCCCTCGCCATCTTGCCGGCCGTGACGCTTCTGGCGGTGGGGCTGGCGTGCATCCTGATCGCGCGCGCCCTGAAACTGTCGCCCATCGTGGCGTTCATCGCGGCGGGCGTGCTGATCGGACCCAACGCGCTGGGCCTCGCCCCGCTCAACGCCACCACAGCCCTGCTGGCCCAGCTCGGCGTGGTGTTCCTGCTGTTCGAGATCGGGCTGGGGTTCTCCTCGCGCACCGTGCGTGAGAGTGGACGGGATCTGGCGGTCCTGGGTCCGCTGCAGATGGTGATTTGCGGCGCCGGGTTCACGCTGGCGGCCCGCCTGTTCGGGCTGGACTGGCCCATGGCGCTGGTGGTCGGGCTGGGCGCGGGCATCTCGGCCACCGCGGTGGTGACGGCGACGCTGGCCGAGCGGGGCATCGCCACCTGCCCGCTGGGCCGCTCCTCCACAGCGCTTCTGGTGTTTCAGGACGTCGCGGGCATTTTCCTTCTTGTGTTCGCGGTGTCTCTGGACGGGTCCGGCCCGCTGGGATGGGCGCTGGCCGAGGCCGGCGCCAAGGCGTTCGCGGCGGCGCTCGCCGCCGTCGTCATCGGACGCTTCGCGGCACGCCCGGCGCTGGCCCTGCTGGCGCGCGCCAACATGGCCGAAGTGTTCACCGCCGCCGCGCTCCTGCTGGTGCTCGCCACCGCCGCGGCCACAGGCGCGCTGGGCCTGTCGTTGACGCTGGGCGCGTTTCTGGCGGGCGTCATCGTCGCCGAGACGCCCTACCGCACGGTGGTGAAGACCGAGGCGCGGCCGTTCGGCGCGCTGCTGCTGGGCTTCTTCTTCATCACGGTCGGCATGGGCCTCGACTGGCGCGAAATGGCCGCCCAGGCGCCCTGGATCGCGCTGGCCATAGCCGGGCTGATGCTGGGCAAAACCATCCTCACCTTCATCGCGGCGCTGGCCTCAGGCTGGAGCCGCCCCGGCGCTGCCCAGCTCGCCTTCGTCACCGCGCAGGGCTCGGAGTTCGGCCTGGTCCTGCTGGCCCTGCCCTCCATCGCCAGCGCGCTGGGATCTCAGGCGGCGGGCGTGCTGGTGGCCGCCAGCGCCATTTCGCTGGCCCTGACGCCCGCCTGGACGGCGCTGGGCATGAAGCTGGCGCGCAAGCTGGCCCAGGCCAAAGCCGCCCCGTCCACGCCGTCCGTTGATCCGGACGCCCGGCCCCCGATCCTGGTCTTCGCCGCCACCCCGGCCGGGCGGATGGCCATGGATGCGCTGACCCGCTTCAACATCCCCTTCGTGGCGGTGGAGTTCGACGCCGAGCGCTTCCTGGCCGCCACCGCCGACGGTTATGACATGACCTTCGGCGATCCCAGCGATGTCCGCCTGATGACCGCCGTGGGCGTCACGCGCGCCCGCGCGCTGGTGCTGGGCCAGTCGCGCTATGAGATTTCCAAGGAGATTACACCCTTCATCAACGCCACCTATCCGGACCTTCAGCGCATCGTCGCGGTGCGCACGCTGGAAGAAAAAGCCGCCCATGAAGCGCTGGGCATGATCGCCATCATTACCCGCGGCCAGCCCGAAGGCGTGGATTTCGCCGTGGCGGTGCTGCGCTTCGCGGGGGTTGAGGAGTCAGGTATCGCCCGCTGGCTCGCCGAAGTGCATGAAGCCCATTCCGCCGCCCGCCCTGCGCCGATGCTGGCTACAGCAGACCCAGCGCCTTGAAGCTGGCTGTGCGTTCGCGCCCGACCACGATGTGATCGTGGACCACGATGTCGAACGGCTTGCCGGCCTCGCAAATGCGCTTTGTCATCTCGATATCGGCGCGCGAGGGCGTGGGATCGCCGCTGGGATGGTTGTGCACCAGGATGATGGCGCTGGAATCCAGCGACAGCGCCCGCTTCACAATCTCACGCGGATAGACCGGGGCGTGATCCACCGTGCCGCGCGCCTGGAACTCGTCCGCCACCAGCCGGTTTTTCTTGTCCAGGAACAGCACCCGGAACTCTTCCGTGGTGGCATGGGCCAGCGCCGCGCGCAGATAGTCCAGCAAAGCCGACCAGGAAGATATGACAGGCCGGCCCGTCACCTGCTCGCGCGCCATGCGCACCGCCAGCACCTGAATGAGCTTGAGATCCAGCGCCGTTTTCTCAGACACGCCCCGCACCTCGGTCAGCTGCTCCACCCGCGCCGCGCACACCCGTGCTGTATCGCCAAACCGCGCGAGCAAAGCCTTGGCAAGGGGCTTCACATCGCGGCGCGGGATGGAGCGGAACAGGGCCAGTTCCAACAGCTCGTAATCGGCCAGCCCCTCCCCGCCCGTCTCGACGAAGCGCGCGCGCAGCCGGTCGCGATGGCCGTGATAATGCGGCTGCGTTGGCGAAGCAGACTCGGCCACGGATCGGGGATCAGGCCGGGGATCAGACTGAGGATCAGATGCACTCATGAAGCCGCACGCGCTCGCTGCTGCCGGTTCTCTTGACACGATGCTAACGCCAGCCCGCTTCGCCCGCCAGACGAATCGCGCACACCCGCCATAACCGCCCGCCCCTCTTGGCTTGGCCCGGCCGGACGGCTATCGAATGAACCCAGGCGGGCGTGGCGGAACTGGTAGACGCACCGGACTTAAAATCCGTTGGAGGGCAACCTCCGTGCCGGTTCGATTCCGGCCGCCCGCACCATTTTTCTGTCCTCCCTCGCTCCGCTCGGTCGGTCCTCGCTAAAGCTGCGGGCGCGCGGTCGCGCTTGCGGGGCTTCGCCCCGGTAACTTTGTCTTCCCTCGCTCCGCTCGGCCGGTCCTCGCTAAAGCTGCGGGCGCGCGGTCGCGCTTGCGGGGCTTCGCCCCGGTAACTTTGTCCCCCCTCGCTCCGGGCGTTCGCGTCCTCGCTAAAGCTGCGGGCGCGCGGTCGCGCTCTCGCCTCGGCGAAGCCGGGTGCGAACCCGGATGGGTTCGGGTTATGTTAGGGCTCGCGCCTTCTGGCGCCTCATCTGACTCTTGCCATGCGGCTCTTTTTATGGTGCAGTGGCGCCATATAAGGTGCATAAGTGAGCGACCCCGAGCAGATACCGAAAATCCCGCTCGTGTTTTACCGAACGGCTGCCGGAAATGAGCCGGTGCGGGACTGGTTGAAGGACATGGATCGCGATGACCGGCTGGCGATCGGCGCCGACCTTCAGCGTGTCCAATACCGATGGCCGGTCGGCATGCCACTTTGCCGGGCGATGAAGGACAGGCTCTGGGAAGTGCGCACTCACTTGCCGAGCCGGACAATTTCCCGGGTGCTGCTGTGTTTCCATCAGGGCGTGATCGTCGCGCTGCATGGCTTCATCAAGAAGACCCGCACGACGCCCGACCAAGACATGGCGCTCGCGCGCCAGCGCAAGAAAGAGGTCGAACATGGCTAACGCACATATCGGGTCGGGCATTGACGACTTCCTTGAGGAGGAAGGCGTCCGGGATGAATTTCAGGCGCGCGCCGTCAAGGAGGTCATCGCCTGGCAGCTGGCGCAGGCAATGAAGGAGCGCAATCTCAGCAAGCGGCAGCTGGCGGCCCTGATGAAGACCAGCCGCACCCAGATCGACCGCGTGCTCGACCCGGAAAACGGCAATGTGACTATCGAGACCCTGCAGCGCGCCGCCGATTTCGTTGGCCGCAAGGTCGAGGTTCAGCTGGTCACCCGCTGAACCGCCCCCGGCGATAGCCTGTCCGCGCGCATCACCGTACAGTCCGCGCTCCCGCCTTGCCGGAGCCTTGCTGCATGAGTGAGTTTCGCATCCTGCCACCGCATCTGGACGCCGACGCCAATGCGGTCCGGTTCGCGTTTGACTGTCCGCGTTTCGGGCGGTTTGAGGAAACCGTGCGGTTTGCGCCCCATGCCCGGATCGAAGCCATTCCCGAGCCGGTGCGCAGCGGCCTTGTCACCCTGGCGGCGATCCTGATCGGGACGAGCTATTACAAGGCGGCGCCGGCGGGCCGGGTGAATGTGGAGGCGCCCCTGACCCGCGCCGCGCGCCGCCTCGCCGGGCTCGCCTACGGGCCGGGCCTGGGCGAGTTTTATGTGCGCAACGCACTGCCCTACCCGCCTGCGCTCGAGATTGACGCCGAGGACGCGCTGGACGCGGCCTCGCCCGTGCGCGTCGCCCCGGAGCGCCCCCGCGCCGCGTGCGCCTTTGGCGGCGGCAAGGACAGCCATGTGGCCCGCGCCATTCTCGACGCGGCAGGTGCGCAGAGCGAGCCCGTCAGCGTGATCCTGTCGCCGCGCGTCGGCGAGCGCCTGCAATCCATGACCGATGCGCCGCTCACCCTGATGACCCGGATCATTGATCCGCGCCTCATCACCTTGTCACGCTCGGGCGAGGCGCTGAACGGCCATATCCCCATCACCGGCATCAATTCCTGCCTGCTGGCGCTGCATGCGGCCGCCTGTGGTCAGGACTGGGTGGTGTTCGCCAATGAGCGCGCGGCCAGCGAGCCGACGATGACTATCGATGGCCATCCGGTGAACCATCAATTCTCCAAATCGCTGGAGTTCGAGGACGCCCTGCGCGATGCCTACGCCGCGGCGGGAGCGGGGATCGATTATTTCTCCGTCCTGCGCCCGGTCAGCGAGCTGTGGACCGCGCACTATCTCGCCCGTCGTGCGCCGGGGGCGCTGGACATTTTCGCCAGCTGCAACCGCAATTTCGTGTTCACCGGGGACGCCGTGCTGGCCGAGGGCCAGCGCTGGTGCGGAGAATGCTCCAAATGCGTCTATACCGGCGTGCTGATGGCCTGCTGGCTGGAGCCCCAGCGCCATGAAGCGGTGTTCCAGAGCCGCCCGCTGCATGATCCGGCCAATCTCGACCATGCCTTCGACATCGCCGGCCTGACCGGCGCCAAGCCGTGGGAGTGCGTGGGCGAGGCGCGCGAGGTGGCCGCCGCGCTGCATCACCTGACCACTGCGCCCTGCTGGGCCGATGCGCCGGTCATCTCCGGGGTCAAGGACAAGCTCGGCCAGCGCTGGGATCTTGCCGAGCTCGCCGCAACATTCGCCGGCGCCCTCGACGCGCGCAGCGCACATCGCATGCCGCCTGCGGTGGCGAAAGTCATGGGCGCCTGACACTGGTGGCCGCGAAACGGGCCCGCGCCCTTGCCTTGGCACGCGGCTCGCCTCATGTCTGGTCAGGCCTGCCCCCGTGCACCCCCCCTCATGCGCCCGGAGCCCTCGCCGTCATGACCCAGCCCGACGCATCGCGCGACGCGGACGCGCCAGCCGGGCGCGCCTGGACGGCGCTGATCGTGCTGGGCGTGGTTTACATGATCAATTTCATGGACCGCCAGCTGTTTGCGGTGCTGCAGGAAGATATCCGCGCAGACCTCAGCCTGAACGACACCCAGCTGGCGCTGCTGGGCGGCACCATGTTCGCCGTGTTCTACGCCACGCTGGGCCTACCCTTGGCGTGGCTGGCTGACCGAACCAACCGGGTGCGCCTGATCGCGGCCTGCTGCGTGGTGTGGAGCGCCTTCACCGCCCTTTCCGGCATGGCGGCCGGCTTCTGGCAGATGGCGCTGGCGCGAATCGGCGTGGCGTCAGGTGAAGCGGGCGGCGTGGCGCCGTCCTATGCGGTCATCTCAGACTATTTCCCGGCGGGGCGCAGGGGCCTCGCCATCGGGCTGTTCTCCATTGGCGCGCCGCTGGGCATCGCGGCCGGATCGGCGCTGGGCGCCCTGATCGCGGCGGCGCTGGGCTGGCGCTGGGCGTTCATCCTGCTCGCCATGCCCGGCCTCGTCGCCGCGCTGGCGCTGGTGGTGCTGGTGCGCGAACCCAAGCGCGGCCGTCTGGATGCCATCGTGGAGCCGGTTTCGGTCCCGCGTCCGTTTGACGCCGCGCGCGCCATCCTCGCCTCGCCCACCCTGATCCTGCTGACGCTGGCCGCTGCAGCGACCTCGTTCGCCGGCTACGGCATGTATCAATGGCTGCCCTCCTTCCTGATGCGCAGCCAGGGCCTGGTCATGGCCGAGATCGGCCAGTTCCTGGCGCCGCTTTTCCTGCTGGGTGTTTTTGGCGCCATCGCCGGCGGCTGGCTGGCCGACCGGTTCGGGCGCACGCATCCCGCCGCCTACGCCCTGATCCCCGCGGTCACCGTGCTGACCATGGCGCCGTTCTTTCTGGCCGCCTTGATGGTGGACAGCGGATACGTATCGCTGGCTCTCCTCGCCCTGCCGATCAGCCTGGCCTACGCCTGGCTCGGACCGGGACTGGCGGCGGTGCAGACATTGTCGCGGCCCGAACACCGCGCCACGACGGCGGCGATCATCGCCTTTTTCAACAATCTGATCGGGATCGGCCTGGGCCCGCTGGCCATTGGCGCCCTGTCTGACTGGCTCAGCAATCACATGAGCGAGGGCGACGCCCTGCGCTACGCGCTGATGGCGGGGGTGGCCATGTTTCTCATCGCCTCAGGCCTGTTCTTCGCCGCCGCCGCCACCATGCGCCGTGAAATCCCCGGGCCGGCGAAAGCCTGACCCCGAGCCCAAGGCCACCCCCCGGGCTTGCCCGGGGCGCGCGCGCGGCGTATGCCCGCGCCCATGTTCCCAGCCCGCCAGCGCGTCGAGGCGTCATGATCCCCCGCTATACCCGTCCCGAAATGGCCGCCATCTGGTCGAGCGAAACCCGCTACCGCATCTGGTTCGAGATCGAGGCCCACGCCACCGACAAGCTGGCCGAGCTGGGTGTCGTCCCCGCTTCCGCCGCCAAGGCCGTGTGGAAAGCCAGGGACATGGAGTTCGACATCGCGCGCATCGACGAGATCGAGCGCGAGGTGAAGCATGACGTCATCGCCTTCCTGACCCATCTGGCTGAACTCGTCGGCGAGGAAGCGCGCTTCGTCCATCAGGGCCTCACGAGCTCCGACGTGCTCGACACCTGCCTGGCCGTCCAGTTGACGCGCAGCGCGGACCTGCTGCTGGCGGGCATGGACCGGGTATTGGCGGCGCTCAAAGCGCGCGCGCTGGAGCACAGGATGACCACCTGCATCGGGCGCAGCCACGGCATCCATGCCGAGCCCACCACGATGGGGCTAAAATTCGCCCGCTTCCATGCCGAGTTCGCCCGCAACCGCGCGCGCCTGGAAACCGCCCGGCGCGAGATCGCCACGTGCGCCATTTCCGGCGCGGTGGGCACATTCGCCAATGTGGATCCGGCGGTGGAAGCCCATGTGGCTGAAGCGCTCGGCCTCGAGATCGAGCCCATCTCCACCCAGGTCATTCCGCGCGACCGCCACGCCGCGTTCTTCGCGGCGCTGGGCCTGATCGCCTCGGCGATTGAAAACCTGTCGGTGGAGGTGCGCCATCTCCAGCGCTCCGAAGTGCGCGAGGCGCAGGAATATTTCTCGCCGGGCCAGAAGGGCTCGTCGGCCATGCCCCACAAGCGCAATCCGATCCTGACCGAAAACCTCACCGGCCTCGCCCGCCTGGTGCGTTCAGCCGTGACGCCGGCCATGGAGAATGTCGCCCTGTGGCATGAGCGCGACATCTCCCATTCCAGCGTGGAGCGCGGGATCGGGCCGGATGCGTGCGTGCATCTCGATTTCGCCCTGCACCGCACCGCGTCCATGATTGAAGGCCTGATCGTGCACGCCGAACGCTGCAAAGAGAATCTCGACGCGTTTGGCGGCATTCATAACTCCCAGCGCGTGCTGCTGGCTTTGACCCAGGCCGGCGCGGCGCGCGAGGAGGCCTACCGCCTGGTCCAGCGCAACGGCATGAAGACATGGGATGAAGGCGGACGCCTGATCGACCATCTCAAGGCCGATGCCGACGTGATGGCGCTGCTGGGCGCGGCTGGCATTGAAGCCTGCTTCGATGATGCCTGGCACACGCGCCATGTGGATGTGATTTTCGCACGGGTGTTCGGCGATACCTAAAGCGCCTTGGCCTCGCCCGGCACCAGCGGCACGAAACGCACGTCGAACAGCGCCTCTTCGCTGATCGCGCCATCCTCGCCGCGCCGGTAGCGCATCAGGGTTTGGACCGCGCCATTCTGCACCGGCGCCACGCAGACGCCGCCGGATTTCAGCTGGTCCAGCAGACCGTCGGGCCGCTCGGACGCGCCGGCCGTCACCATGATCCGGTCAAACGGCGCCTGTTCAGGCCAGCCGATCGTGCCGTCGCCGGTGCGCTGGACGATGGTCGTCAGGCGCAGCGCCGCAAACCGCGCCCCCGCCTCGCGCGCCAGGGTGCGATAGCGCTCAATCGTGTAGACCCGGCGCGCCAGGCGCGCCAGCACCGCGGCCTGGTAGCCCGAGCCCGTACCGATCTCCAGCACCTTGCAGCGGTCATCCACCTGCAGCGCTTCGGTCATCGCCGCCACCACGAAGGGCTGGGAGATGGTCTGGCCGCAGTCAATGGGCAGGGCCCGGTTCTCATAGGCCTGATCGGCGAAGCCTTCGGGCACGAACAGGGCGCGCGGTGTGCGCTCGATGGCGGCCAGCACCCGCTTGTCGGAAATCCCGGCCGAGCGCAGCGCCATCACCAGCTGGATCAGGCGGGTGTCCGGCCCGGCGCTCATGCCAGCGCTTTCGCCAGCCGGTCGCGGGTGTCGTGGTGGGTGAGATCGAGATGTAGCGGCGTGATGGAGATACGCCCCTCATAAATGGCCCGCAAATCGGTCCCCACGGCGGGATCGGATTTCTTGCCCGTAAAGCCCATCCAGAAATATTCCCGGCCGCGCAGATCCATGCGCTTTTCCGCGTGGACCACGTTGTGATCGCGCATGCCCTGCACCGTCACCTCCACGCCCGCCACGTCGTCGGCCGCGCGGTCGGGGAAGTTGACGTTCATCAGCACATTCTGGCTCCACGGGGCGCTCAGCAGCTTCTTCAAGATGCCCGGCCCGTGCTGGCGCGCGGTCTCCCACTGGATCGCGGCCTTGCCGGAAAACCCGTAGGCCTGTGAGAAGGCGATGGAGGTGATGCCGAACTGGATGCCTTGCATGGCGCCGGCCACCGTGCCGGAAAACGTCACGTCCTCGGCGATGTTCTGGCCCGAATTGACGCCCGACAGCAAAAGGTCCGGCGTCTTGCCCGCCATGATGTTCTGCACCGCCATGTGCACGCAGTCCGTCGGCGTGCCGGTGACCGCAAAGCGCCGCTCGCCCAGCTGCTGGACGCGCAGGGGCGCGGTCAGGGTCAGCGCACGGCTCATGCCCGACTGCTCGCCCTCGGGCGCCACGATCCACACATCGTCCGACAGGGTGCGCGCAATGTCTTCCAGCACGGCGAGCCCCGGCGCATGCACGCCGTCATCATTGACCAGCAGGATACGCGGATTGTCCGGGATCATTTTCACGGCCTGATCACCTCAACACCGCCCATATACGGGCGCAGGGCCGCCGGGATGGTCACCGAGCCATCGGCATTCTGGTGGTTTTCCAGGATCGCCACCAGCGCCCGGCCCACCGCCACGCCGGACCCGTTCAGGGTATGGAGAAACTCCGGCTTCTTCTCGCCCTCGCGGCGGAAGCGGGCATTCATGCGCCGCGCCTGGAAATCCCCGCAGTTCGAGCACGAGCTGATCTCGCGATAGGTGTTCTGGGTCGGCAGCCAGACTTCGAGGTCATAGGTCTTGCGCGCCGCAAACCCCATATCGCCCGCACACAGCGCCATCACCCGGTAGGGCAGGTCCAGCGCGCGCAAGATCCCTTCGGCGCACCCGGTCATGCGTTCGAGCTCGTCTTCCGACTGCTCCGGCGTGACGATGGAGACCAGCTCCACCTTGTGGAACTGGTGCATGCGGATGAGGCCGCGCGTATCACGCCCCGCCGACCCGGCCTCGGAGCGGAAGCAGGGGGTGAGCGCGGTCCGGCGCAGCGGGAAATCGCCCTCGCCATGGATAGCGTCGCGCACGAGGTTAGTCAGCGGGACTTCGGCGGTGGGGATGAGCCAGAAATCGTTGGTCGTGCGGAACTGGTCCTCCGCGAATTTCGGCAATTGCCCCGTACCAAACAGCGCCTCGTCGCGCACCAAAAGCGGCACGCTGGTCTCGCGATAGCCGTTCTCTGTCGTGTGCATGTCCAGCATGAACTGGCCCAGCGCCCGCTCCAGCCGCGCCAGCGGACCCTGCAGCACCGCAAAGCGCGCGCCCGACATGGCGGCGGCGCGCTCGAAATCCAGGCCCAGACGCTCGCCCAGCGTGACATGGTCCGCCGGATCAAAATCAAATTCGCGCGGCTCGCCCCAGCCGCGCACTTCCTCGTTGGAATGTTCATCCTCGCCGTCGGGCACATCCTCGGCAGGGGCGTTGGGCAGGGCGGCGAGGGCCTGATTGAGCAGCTCTTCACCTTTGGCGGCGTCAACGCCGCAGCGCTCCATCTCGCCTTTGAGCGCCTCGACCTCGGCGCGCAGCGCTTCGAAGCGGTCGTTTTCGCCGCGCGCCTTGGCCGCGCCGATCTCCTTGGACGCCGCATTGCGCCGCGTCTCCAGCTCCTGCAGGCGCGTCGTCGCCTCACGCCGGCGCGCGTCCAGATCGATCAGGCGTTCGGCCTGGGGCGTCAGGCCCCGGCGGGCCATGGCGGCGTCGAACGCCCCCGGATTGTCACGGATCAGGCGGATGTCATGCATGGCGGACTGACTTTGAAAAAGAGGCGTGGCGGGTGAAGGCGGCGTGCCTGCGGTGATACAGAAGGCGCGTGAGTGCGTCCACCATGGCGCGGGCGCGCAGGTGTGCTTGAATGGACAAAATCCGCCACACGAGATTCGCCCATGACCGCCCGGCAAGCGCCCGCCGACCAGCTCGCCGAAACCGTTTACACCGCGCTTTATGACGACGCCGAGGCGCGGGTCTGCAAGGACATTCCCGAAAGCGCCTGCGCCCACCTGCCGCGCAATTTCGTGTTCTCCGCCATCGCGCTGGCCCTGACCAAGAGCGGCGACCGGCTGGTGGACCCCAAGCTGACGCTGGCCTGGCTGATTTCGAGCTTGGGCGCGCCGGGCTTCCTGATCGGCCTGATCGCTCCGGTGCGCGAGGCGGGCTCGCTCCTGCCCCAGCTTTTCATCGCCCGCTGGATCCGCGAACGCGAGCGGCGCAAATTCGTCTGGGCGGGCGGCGCTGTGGGTCAGGCGCTGGCCCTGTTCGCCATGGCCGGCGCCGCTCTGGTACTGGAGGACGAGGCGGCGGGATGGGCGCTGATCGGCCTTCTGGCTTTATTCGCGCTGGCGCGCGCCTTCTGCTCGGTCAGTCACAAGGATGTGCTGGGCAAGACCGTGTCCAAGACACGGCGCGGCGCGGTGTCGGGCTATGCCTCCTCACTCTCGGGCCTCGCCGCGCTGGGCTTTGGCGCCCTGCTGATCCTCGCGCCCGAGACCGAGCCGTCGGTGATCGCGCTGATTCTCGCCGCTGGCGGCGTGCTCTGGGTCCTAGCGGCGTTCGCCTATCTCCAGCTCGCCGAAGCGCCCGGCGCGACGGCGGGCGGCGCCAATGCCTTCACCGAAGCTATCGGCCAGCTGACGCTCCTCAAGACCGATCCCGATTTCGCCCGCTTCGTGCTGGCGCGCGCCTTCTTCATGGCGACCTCGCTCCTGCCGCCCTTTTTCGTGGCCTACGCCCAGTCACGCACCGGGACGGATCTGGCCGGGCTCGGCGCCTTTCTGATTGCGTCCAGCGCCGCCGGTTTCGCCAGCGGCTGGGCCTGGGGTCGCTCGGCGGACAAGTCCGCGCGCTGGGTGCTGGCCGCGGCGGGTCTGGTGGCGGCGCTGGCGTGCGCTCTGGTGGCGGGCGCAGGGCTCGCGGGCTGGGCCATGGCCGACAGCATCTGGTTTCACGCCATCGCGCTCTTCCTCCTCGCCTTCGCCCATCAGGGCGTGCGGCTGGGGCGGGCGACCTATGTGGTGGATCTCGCCACCCAGGAAACGCGCGCGGCCTACACCGCCGTCTCCAACACGGTGATCGGGGTGTTGCTGCTGGCGTTCGGCGCGCTGGCGGGCACGGCGTTCGGCGCCTTCGGTCCTGCGGCCATCGCCGGGCTCGGCGTGATGTGCCTCATCGCGTCGGTACTGGCGCTGAGCCTGAAGCCTGTGTCAGGCTGATACTCATGCGCATCAATGACGCCATCACGATTGACGAGCGCCTGATCGAGGAGCGTTTTGTGCGCGCCTCCGGTCCGGGCGGACAGCATGTGAACACCACCTCCAGCGCCGTGCAGCTGCGCTTCAACCTGGCCGCCAGCGATCTGCCGGGGCCAGTCAAGGAGCGCCTGACCCGGCTGGCCGGCTCGCGCCTCAGCGCAGACGGCATTCTGGTGCTGCACGCCAGCGCCCACCGCTCCCAGATGCGCAATCGCGAAGAGGCGCGGGTGCGGCTGCGTATGCTGATCCTGCAGGCCAGCCGCAAGCCCAAGGCGCGCAAGCCCACGCGGCCCACCCTCGCCTCCATCAAGCGCCAGAAAACTGCCAAGGCCAAGCGCAGCACGGTCAAGGCGCTGCGCGCCAAACCCGGCGAGGAATAAGCGCGCTCAGGCCTTGAAATGCTTGGACAGCTTCAGGCCCTGGGCCTGATAATTGGAGCCTGCCGCGCCATAGGGCTGGCCCACCGCGCCGGCCATGGGCTCATAGACCAGCCGCGCCACCGCCTGCCCGTGATCGAGGATGAAGGGCACGTCGCGCCCGCGCACTTCCAGCACGGCGCGCGATCCCGCGCCGCCCGCTTCAGCCACGCCAAAGCCCGGATCGAAGAAGCCGGCATAATGGGCGCGGAACTCGCCAATCTCCGGCGCGATGGGCGCCATCTCGGCCGCCTCGTCCACCGGCACGCTCACCGCCTCGCGGCTGGCCAATATGTAGAACTCGCCCGGGTCCAGCACGATACGCCCCCGCTCGGCATGCACCGGCTCCCAGAAGCGTTTGGGGTCATGGGCGCCGACGCCGGACAGATCCACGAGCGGACTGTGCCGCCGGGCGCGCCAGCCCACTGGCCCGCCATGATTTTCCACGTCCACCGTCAGCGTGATGGCGCGCAGCGGGACATGCTCGCCCCGGCGCAGGCGCACCTGCGCCAGCCGGTCGCCGGGCCGCGCCAGCACCGAGAATGTTCGCGGCGAAATCTCCATATAGAGCGGGCCGTTATAGCCCTCTGGCAGCTGGTCGAACGCAATCGACCCGTCTCCGATCACCCGCGTAAAGACATCCAGGCGCCCGGTGGAGCTTTTCGGATTGGCTGCCGCCGACACGCCGGGCGGCAGGGCCAGGCCCTCCTCCAGCTCGGCGAGATACACGCAGCCGGTCTCCAAGACTGCGCCGCCCTCCAGGTCGAGGGCGTGCATGACGATGTCATCGTCCAGCCGCGCCGCCACAGTACGCCCCGGTCCCGGCAGGAAGCTGGCGCGCAGGCGCCAGACCTTGCGGCCCAAACGCAAATCCAGGCTGGCGGGCTGAATCTGGCCCGGCTCCAGCGGGCGGCGCGCATGAATCCACCCCGCCTCAAAGGCGGCTTCAAGCGCGGCGTCGGGCAGAATTCCGCTGGTCCGGGCGGTCATGTCAGTCTCGATCAGCCAGAATCGGTCACGGGCGGGAATGACACTGTCGGCACGCCTCGCGCGCCTGTCCAGTTCACCGCGCTGCGCCAAGGGCGCTTGATTCGCCGCGCGGGCGGGTGTGAACTCATGATCTGGCGCTCTGTCGGAGGCAGGCATGTATACCCAAGAGACCGGCGGCGTGGTGATCCGCGTCGAGCCGTCCTTTCTGGAATCGGAATCCGATCCCGAAGCCGGGCGCTTCGTGTGGACCTATACCGTCGTGATCGAAAACACCGGCGGCGGCGCGGTCCAGCTGATGGAGCGCGAGTGGCGCATCACCGATTCGGCCAACCGCACCGAGATCGTGCGCGGCGAGGGCGTGGTGGGCGAGCAGCCGGTGATTCGTCCCGGCTCGGCATTCCGCTACACCTCGGGCGCGCCGCTGCGCACGCCGTCGGGCTTCATGCGCGGCGCCTATGTGTTCCGCTGCGAGAACGGCCAGCAGTTCAGCGCCGACATTCCCGCCTTCGCGCTGGACAGCCCGCTCAGCCGCTCCACCCGCCATTGACCGGGGGCGCGCGCCTGTCTAACCCCGCGCGATCATGACCCAGAGCGCCCGCACCGTCCTGTTCGCGCTTGGCGCCCTGCTCAGCGCCCTGTCCCTGGCGATGCTGGCCCCGGCGCTGGTCGATCTGGGCTATCAGGGCCGGTCGGCGCCGGCCTTCTTCGGCTCGGCGCTGCTGGGATTGGCCGTGGGCGGGATCATGACCCTGCTGGGCCGGTCGCCCGAGCACCGGCTGACGGCGCGCGGCGCCATCCTGCTGACATCGGGCGCCTGGGCGGTGCTGGCCTTCGCTGCGGCCCTGCCGCTGCAGCTGTCCGGCCTCGATATCAGCTGGACCGATGCGATCTTTGAAACCACGTCCGGCCTGACCACCACCGGCGCCACGGTCATCACCGGGCTGGACGATCTGCCGCGCGGGCTGCTCTTGTGGCGCTCCATCCTGCAGTGGATCGGCGGCATCGGCATCATCGTGACCGCCATGGCGATCTGGCCCATGCTGGGCATTGGCGGCATGCAGCTCTTCCGGCTGGAAAGCTCTGAAAAGACAGAGAAAGTCCTGCCGCGCGCCGGACAGATCGCGCTGGCCATCGTGATCATCTATCTGTCGCTCACCTTCGCCTGTTTCCTGGCCTATGTGGCGACCGGCATGGGCGGGTTCGACGCGGTCAACCACGCCATGACCACCATCGCCACGGGCGGCTTCTCCACCCGCGACGCCTCGCTGGCCGCCTTCACAGATGGCGGCGCTGATCTGGTCGCCGCTGTCTTCATGACGCTCGCCGCGCTGCCATTCGTGCTCTATGTACGCGCCGCACAAGGACGCCCGGACCAGCTGCTTATCGATTCCCAGGCGCGCACCTTTCTGGGCGTGATCGCGGTCGCGGCGATGCTGCTGACAGTGATGATCACCCTGTCCCCGCCGCCCGAACCGGACAGCCTGCCCGCCTGGCGGCTCGCTCTGGTCAATACGATATCGGTCCTGACCGGCACCGGATACGCCTCCTCCGATTTCTGGAGCTGGGGCAGCGGCGCGGCGGCGATGTTTCTGCTGCTGATGTTCATCGGCGGCTGTGCAGGGTCCACCAGCTGCTCGATCAAGATATTCCGCTATCAGATCGCCGCGTCGGCCATGCGCTCCTATGTTGAACAGCTGACCCGGCCAAACGCGGTATCGCCGCCGCGCTATCGCGGCAAGGCTCTGCCCCCGGAAACGGTGCGCTCGGTGTTCGTGTTCATCTTCCTGTTCTTCGCCACCTTCGTGGTGTCCGCCACGCTGCTGTCCTTCACCGGGCTCGACACCATCACCGCCATATCCGGCGCCGCCACCACGCTGGCCAATGTCGGGCCGGGACTGGGCGACATCATCGGCCCGGCCGGCTCCTTCGCCCCCCTGCCGGATGCCGCCAAATGGATCATGACCGCCACCATGCTGATCGGCCGGCTGGAGGTGCTGGTGGTGCTGGTCATGTTCACGCCGGGCTTCTGGAGACGCTGACGCCATCGCGGCGCCACGATCACGCGCCAAAACGACCCGAACGAGGAGTTTGATGTGCCCTACGCCCTTCGGTTTGTCACAACATTGCGCGGATTGCTGGTCAGTTTTTGTCTGATAGCGCTCGCCGCGGCGCCGACCTCGGCGCGTCAGGAGAGCGACCCCTACCCGGTCGAGAGCCTCGCCCGGATAATGGGTGAGCTGCATGGCCTGACCTTCGCCTGCCAGGGCCGTCAGGCCCAAACCTGGCGCACCGCCATGGCCGAGCTGCTGGACTATGAGGCGCCCACGGCGGGCACCTATCGCGCAAGGCTGATCGACCGGTTCAATGAAGGCTTCCGCCATCAGGAGCGTCTGCGCCTGCGCTGCGGCGCGGAAAGCGAATATGCACGCCAGCAACTGGCCGAGCAGGGCCGCGCCTTCTCCAACCAGCTGCGGCGCACCTATCTGGACTAGGCGGGCGCGGACGGCCCGCTCTGTGCGATCAACGCCTCGGCGGCGGCCTGGACCTGCTCCAGCGCCAGACCGCCCATCAGCGAGGTTTCGGCATGGCGCAGCCGGCCCCGGTCGGCCTCATGGGCCGGTCCGCCTGCGCGCACGCTGCGCGCATTCGAACCCCAGGGACCATAGACACGCTCATCGGTGGGCCCGAACAGGCCCAGCACCGGTGCGCCGGCGGCGGCGGCCATGTGCATCAGCCCGGAATCATTGCCCACGAACAGGCGCGCGCGCTGCAGGCAGGCCCCAGCGGTCACCAGGTCCAGCTGGCCGGTGAGATCGGTGACCGGCGCGTGCGTGATGCCCGCGCTCACCGCGCTGGATGTCGCCTGATCGCCCGGACCGCCGAACAGCGCCACGCGCGCGCCCTCAAGCGCGCCGCCCGGTCCGGTCAGCCCATTGGCCAGCGCCGCAAAGCGCTCGGCGGGCCATTCCTTGAACGGCGCGGCGGCGGCGGGCGCCAGCGCCAGAATCGGCGCGCCGGATGGCAAGAGCCGATCCGCCTGGCCGCGCGCCGCCTCGTCAATCCAGATTTCCGGCGCGGGCGGCGGATCGAGGCTCAGCACCGCACCCGCCTCCGCCACACGATGACGGTGCTCAGCGCCCGGCGCGCGGCGGTTCACCCGGCGCGATCCGGCGCGCAGGAACCAGCTGGTCACCGAACCGCGCATATCCACCACAAGGTCCCAGCGCTGCGCGGCTGTACGCCGCCACAGGTCCAGCCAGTGCCGGCCACCGGGGCGCTTGGCCATGACGATGACGTCCGTCACGAACGGCGCCGCCTGGAATAGCGGCGCAGCCAGCGGGCCGCAGGCCACCGTGATCTGCGCGCCGGGATGGGTGCGCGCCAGATGCGCCAGCGGGCCTGAAAACAGGACTGCATCGCCGATGCGCGTGGCGGTGATGAACAGGATACGCGTCATGGCCGAGCGGCTTAGCCTGTTCGCGCGGCCTGCGCCAGAGCCTCACAGGACCGTCACGCGCACCTTGTGGAGCGCGCCCCCTCAGGCCAAGTATGGCGCCATGACATCCGACTTCCTCACCGCCCTGCCTGGCCGCGCCGTGATCGCCATCACCGGCGAGGATGCCCGCAGCTTTCTTCAACGCGTCATAACGCGCGGACCTGAAGGCCTGAAGCCCGGCGGCGCCCTGTTCAGCACGCTTCTGACCCCGCAAGGCAAGGTGCTGGCCGATTTCATTATTTTTGATGATGGCGAGGGCGGATTGCTGATCGACGCCCCGGCCAGCGAGGCGGAGGGGCTCATTAAGCGCTTCTCCCTCTACCGCCTGCGGGCCAAAGCCGACATTGCGCTGCGCGATGACCTCGCCGTGGCGGCCGCGCGCGGCGAGGGCGAGGCGGAGCTGCGCACTGTGGCGCTGGCCGCCGCGCCTGATCCGCGCAACGCCATGCTGGGCTTGCGCGCCATCGTGCCGGCGGGCGGGCCGCAGGACGAGGCCGGCTACGAGGCCGCGCGTATCGCCGCCATCGTGCCGGAGCTCGGGCGCGATTACGGCCCGGCGGAGGCCTTCTCCACCGACGTCAATCACGATCTGATGGCCGGAATCGACTACAAAAAAGGCTGCTTTGTCGGTCAGGAAGTCGCCAGCCGCATGCACCGCAAGGGCGGCGTGCGCAAACGCACGGTGCGCCTCGATCTCGACGGACCGGCGCCTGAGGCCGGAACCGCCGTGACTGCAGGCGCGGCGCCTCTGGGCGCTATCACCTCAGGCGCAGGACAGCGGGCGTTGGCGCTGATCCGCGTGGACCGGCTGGACGCTTCGGGCGGCGAGCCGGTCCTGGCGGGTGACGCGCCCGCGCGCATCACCCTGCCCTGAGCCGTCCTTCTTATTAGGCGCCGATGACGCCCCGGTCAGTGCGCCGGATCATCACCGTGGCCGAGCGCGGGATCGACTCGCCGCCATCCGGCCAGTGGCTGGTGAAGCGCCCGGCGGCGAAGTCATCGCGCGACGTGGTGGCGCCGGGATGCTGGACATTGATGAACATGGTGCGGTGATCGGGCGTGGTCACCACGCCGGTGATCTCCTGCCCCACCGGACCGGTCAGGAAGCGGCGGATCTCGCCGGTCTCGGGATTGGCCGCCAGCATCATGTTATTGCCGAAGGCTTCGAACGGTCCCCGGTTCATCACGCTTTCGGAGATATCGGTCTGGATCCATAGCCGACGGTTGGCGTCCATCCACAGCCCGTCCGGGCTGGAGAAGCGGCTGTCGGCGTCCAGCGCCTCGCCATTCATGTCCGCGCTGTCGCCTTCAGGCCCGGCAATGACGAACAGATCCCACTGAAAGGTCTGGCCGTGCTGCCCGCCATCCTCATGCCAGCGGATGATATGGCCGAACAGGTTCGGCCCGCGCGGATTGGCGGCGTCGGTGTCGTCGGCGGCGCGATTGCTGTGATTGGTCAGGGTGAAGTAGACAGCGCCGGTCTGGAAATCGACCGTACCCCATTCGGGCCGGTCCATGGGCGTGGCGCCGACGAGGTCAGCGGCGGTGCGGGTGTTGACCAGCACGTCGGCCTGACTGGCGAAACCATTGCTCTCGTCCAGCCCGTTCTCGCCATGGACCAGCGCCAGCCACTCGCCGGAGCCATCCTCGTTGAATTTGGCGGCGTAAAGCACTCCCTCATCGAGTATCTCGCCGCGCGTCTCGCCGGGCACGTAGGCGCCGGCGGAGACGAATTTGTAGATATACTCGCCGCGCGCATCGTCGCCGGAATAGCACACGACGGGCTGACCGGCCTGCGCCGGCGCGAACACCACGCCTTCATGGGCGAAGCGGCCCAGCGTGGTGCGCTTGACCGGCATGCTGGCCGGATCGAACGGATCGATTTCCACCATCCAGCCATAGGTGTTGGGTTCATTGCGGTAATCGTCCTCAGCCGTCTGCGCCGTCGGCGTCGCATCAAAGCGCACATACGCGTCAGCGCCATCGGCGCTCAGGTGCCAGTTATAGCGCGACACATCGGTGCGCACGCCATAGCGCGCATGCTCGCGCGGCAGATCGCCGCCCGTGTTGACGAAATAGCCTGACCAGTTCTCCTCGGCGGCCATATACGTGTTCCACGGTGTCACGCCGTGGGCGCAATTGGCGAAGGTGCCGCGCGTGCGCTCGCCTTCGGGAGAGAACTTCGTTTTGACCAGATCGCTGCCGCGCACCGGACCGGCGATTTCCATCTCGGTCAGGGGCGTGATGCGGCGGTTGCGCGGGTCAGGCACGATGCGCCATTCGCCATCGTCGTCCTCGCGGATGCGCGCGATGGAAACGCCCTGCGCGTTCATTTCCTTGAGCACCATATCAGGATCGCGCGGACCGGCATGATCCAGCGTAGCCGAACCGGACAGGGCCTGGCCCTGAGCCGCCGCGGCGTGCAGGAAGCGCGGCTCGATATATTCGTGATTGACCACCAGCAGGCCGTCGGTGGAGCTGCCCTGCCACGGGTGTTCGCCCTCAATGGGGAAGAAGTGCATGCCGTCATGGTGCATGCCCGCCTGCTCGCCCTGCTCCGCCCCGGTATTGTCCGGGCTGTAGGCCGGCATGGAGCCGGTAATGGGATCGCCCCAGCGATAGATCGCCTTGGCTTCATAGCCTTCGGGCACCACCAGCGTGTCCTGAGTGCTGACCGGGACGGGCGTGAAGCTCAAAGACGGGCCGGCGCCGGCCTCCAGCGCATGGGCCACGCCGGTGGACGCGAACAGCCCGCCCAGCGCTGCGCCCAGCGACCCTTGAAGGAACCCGCGCCGCCCGATGCGGGCGCTGAACACCTGCGCGAATGGCGTATTGCCCGAGCGGTTGCACTCCGGTTCGTAGTCGGGATCGAGCATGTCGCGCATGGGGGCCGCCTTTTCTTGAGAAACTGATCCGGGTCTGTGTCGCATGAATGTCATGACAGTATGACACCGGCATGATCCTCGGCGCCATTAACGTGAATGTGACCGGGAACAGCCAAGTCCCGTTTGCGCTGCGCCCCGCATACGCTAGACGCCATGTCATGACCGATACCGTGTCCGCCAACGACCCGGATGCCCTGGACGCAGCAGCGCGCGTGCTGGCGCGCGGCGGGGTGGTGGCGATCCCGACCGAGACCGTCTACGGCCTCGCCGCTGACGCCACGAATGGCGAAGCGGTGGCGCGCATTTACGAAGCCAAGGGCCGCCCGCGCTTCAATCCGCTGATTGTTCATGTGGACAGTCTGGAGATGGCCGAGCGCCTGGTGAATCTCGGCGAGACCGGACGCGCGCTGGCCCGCGCCTTCTGGCCCGGACCGCTGACGTTGGTAGCGCCGATGCGCGCGGGCTCAGGTGTCGCCAGCCTCGTTACGGCGGGCCTCGAAACACTGGCCGTGCGCTGGCCCGATTCGCCTGCCCTCACCGGCCTGATCGGACGCCTCGGCCATCCGCTGGCGGCGCCCAGCGCGAACCGTTCGGGCGCAGTCAGCCCCACCACCGCCGCCCATGTGCGCGACGGGCTGGGCGGGCGCATCGACCTCATTCTGGATGGCGGCGCCTGCCGTATCGGCGTGGAAAGCACGATTGTCAGCGTCGCTGGCAAAGGCGCGCCGTCACTGCTGCGCCCGGGCGGCGTCCCGCGCAGCGCCATCGAGGCCGTGACCGGTCCGTTGAGCGCCGCTCACACCGAATCGGACCGGCCCAGCGCGCCGGGACAGCTTGCCAGCCACTACGCGCCAAGGGCGCCGGTGCGCCTCAATGCAATCGCTCCCCGTGCAGGGGAGTCCTATCTGGCGTTCGGAGCGCGCCCGGAAGTTGTTGGTTGTGACGTCATTAACCTTTCCGAACGATCAGACCTAGCCGAGGCGGCGGCAAACCTGTTTGCTGCTTTGCGCAGTCTGGACGAGCTTGGACGGCCCATCGCCGTGGCGCCGGTCCCGGATGCCGGACTGGGTGAAGCGATTAATGACCGCCTTCGCCGCGCTGCAGCGGATCGACAAACTACACGCTGAAGATGTAATTTGATATACTCTCGACCAGACAGAAAGTACGCGCATGCAATCCGGCCTCTACGTCACCCGCTTCCGCACTCCGCTCGATGATGCCGGCGGGGTGATCTATATCGACGGCGCCCGCGTCTATGGCGGCGATACGGGCATGTACTATGTCGGCGAAATCGTCACCGAGGGCGAGGAGATCCGCGTGCGCCTGCGGGTGCGACAGCACGACATGCACCGCCAGTCGGTGTTTGGTGATCACTCCGATTTCGCCCTGACCCTGACCGGCCGCCAGAAGGGCGCGGAGTATGTGTTTGAGGGCCGCGCCGACAAGGCGCCGTCCCTGCGCTTTGAAGCCACGCTGAAGCCTGCGCCGCTCTGACCGCGGTCAGATGACCTGCGGCTGAAGCCCCATCGCGCTGGCCAGCGCTTCAAAGCGCGTGTGGGCGCGGTCAATCACCAGCGCCTCTGATCCGGGATCCACCCGCAGCACCAGCTGCTGGCCTGACCGGTCCAGCCGGAACGCATCCAGCACGGGCGCCGACCGCCCCGACAGCGCCGCGCCGAGGCGCAGCGCCAGACCCAGCTTCAGCGCGCCTTGCTCCTGCGCGTCATCCAGGAGCCGCCGCGACGGGCAGGAGTCCGGCCGCGAACGGCGGCCCGCATAGCGGTGATGGAGGGTCAAAGCCAGGAACGCCCGCTCGGCATGAGACGCGCCGCCAAACGGCGCATAAAGGGTCTGCGTGCTCGCCAGCTCGGCGCGGTGATCAGGGTGCATGCGCCCGCCCAGATCGGCCAGCCGCCCGCAGGCGGCGCGCAGCACGACGTCACGCTCTGCGCTGAACAGCACCGGCTCGCCTGCAAACGCCGGCTCAATCCAGCTGGCCAGCGTGGGTCCGAAATCAGGCTCGGGCGAGGCCTGGCTGGCCAGCGCCTCGGCGCCCGCAATCAAAGGATCGCCCTCCGTGATCAGGCGCATATCGTCAGCGCACACCACGCCTTCACGCAGGCCGTAGGCGGAGAACACGACCTTGTCGAACCGGCCCTTCTTGAGGATTCGCCGCATCAACATGGCGGCGTAGGGCAGGAGCGCGGCGCGCTTGGACGACACGCCGGGCACGTTGGACAGCGACGACTCGCTCTGGCTCACCGCAAAATCCGCGGCGCGCGCCACCTGGCCCGGGGTCAGCGCATACTGGTGCAGCAGGCGCAGCGGATAGTCATCCAGCGCCATGGCCAGATGCGCAAAGGCGCGCCAAGCGCCGCCGACCGCGTAGAACACCGGCCCGGACATTTCCAGCTGCGGCGCGGCCTGGGCCAGTAATGCGTCCACCTTGTCGCGAACGCCAGCCTCCGTCACGGCCCCGTCCAGCATGGTCAGCGGTCCCAGCGGCAGGGTCACCGCCGGTCCGGCGCGCCGGCCTTCCAGGGGCGTCAGCTCCAGGCTCGACCCGCCCAGATCACCGGCCAGCCCGTGCGCCTCGCCAATCCCCGCCAACACGCCCAGCGCGGAGCGGCGCCCCTCCTCCTCGCCGGTGAGCACTTCGATCTCGAGGCCGGTCTCGGCCCGGACCAGGGCGATGAAGTCCGGCCCGTCGGAACAATCGCGCACAGCGGCGGTCGCCACCACATGGCGCTGCTCCACGCCCTTGGCGTCCAGCAGATGGGCGAAGCGTCTCAGCGCCCGCAGCGCCGCCTCGGTTCCATCCGGGTTGAGCAGGCCGCTGGCCTTGGCGCCGCGGCCCAGCCCCGCCATGACCTTCTCATTGAAGACCGGCCAGAGCGCGCGGCCTTCCAGCCGGAACAACACCAGACGCACAGAGTTGGAGCCGACATCGATGACGGCGATGTCGCGGCGCGCGGCGGCATCGAGCGCCGGGTCGGGCCGGCGCGGCATGAAGCGCCGCATCACCGGCGCGGACCGACGAAGGGGAAGGCCGGCGGCTGGTCGGTCTTGAGCGCCTGACCGCGGCCTGACAGGCTGGGATTGGTCATGAAATAGGCATGCGCGCTGAACGGGTCAGCCACGCCATCGGTATCCACCCGCACGTAGCGGCCATCGGGCTGCATGTACCAGCTCTGGGTCTCGTCATTGAGATTGGCCACCATGATCTGGTCGAGCACCTGGCGGTGGACGGTGGGATTGAGGATCGGGCACAGCGTTTCCACGCGCCGGTCCAGATTGCGCGGCATCCAGTCGGCGCTGGAGATATACACCTCGGCCTGGGGTGAGGGCATGGGCGCGCCATTGGCGAAACAGGCGATGCGCGAATGCTCCAGGAAGCGCCCGATAATGGATTTCACCCGGATATTCTCCGACAGGCCCGGCACGCCGGGGCGCAGGCAGCAAATCCCGCGAATGATCAGCTCGCAGCGCACGCCCGCCTGGCTCGCCTCATAGAGTTTGTCGATCACGCCCGGGTGGACCAGCGAATTCATCTTCGCCCACACTGCCGCCGGCTTGCCGTCGCGGGCGTTGGCGATCTCCCGGTCGATCTTGCCCAGAATGAACTCCAGCATGCCCATGGGCGAGATCACCAGATGCTCCAGCCCGGACGGTCGCGCATAGCCGGTGACATAATTGAACACCCGGCCCGCATCGCGCCCGAAGGCGGGATCGGCGGTGAACAAGGACAGATCGGTGTAAATGCGCGCCGTGATCGGGTGATAATTCCCGGTGCCGAAATGAGCGTAGGTGCGCAAATCCGCGCCTTCGCGGCGCACCACCAGCGAGATCTTGGCGTGGGTCTTGTACTCCATGAAGCCATAGACGACCTGAACGCCCGACCGCTCCAGATCGCGCGCCCATTTCAGATTGGCCTCTTCGTCAAACCGGGCCTTGAGCTCCACCAGCGCGGTGACGTTCTTGCCGTTCTCCGCCGCCTCAATGAGCGCCGCCACGATGGGCGAGTTCTTGGAGGTCCGGTACAAGGTCTGCTTGATCGCCACTACATCGGGATCGCCCGCCGCCTGGCGCAGGAACTGCACCACCACGTCAAAGCTTTCATAGGGGTGGTGGACGATCAGGTCCTTGGCGCGGATCGCCGCGAAGCAATCGCCGCCGAAATCGCGGATACGCTCGGGGAAGCGCGGCTCATAGGGCTCGAATTTCAGTTCGTTGCGGTCATCCGGGATCATCTGGGACAGCTGGGACAGGCCCAGAAGCCCGTCCACCAGCTGCACATCCTGACGCTCGGCATGCAGATGCTGGACGATGAAGCGGCGCATCTCCTCGGGCATGGACGCGTCCATCTTCAGACGCACCAGCACGCCGCGGCGGCGCTGTTTGAGCAATTGCTCGAACTCGCGCACCAGATCCTCGGCCTCGTCCTCGATCTCGATATCGCTGTCGCGGATGATGCGGAACACGCCCTTGGCGATCAGGTCATAGCCGGGGAAGAGCGCGTCCACGAACAGGATCAGGACCGATTCCAGCGCGATATAGCGTTTGCCTGGGCGGCCTTCCGCATCGCGCGTCTCGCACGGGATCTCGATGAAGCGCTTCACGCCCGCAGGCAGCGGCACCAGCGCGTTCATGACTTTGGAATCGCTCTGGCGGCGCAATTTCAGCGCCACCGCGAAGCCAAGATTGGGAATGAACGGGAACGGGTGGGCCGGATCAATGGCCAACGGTGTGATTACCGGCAACGTGTGCGCCAGGAAATCATCGCGCAGCCAGCTGCGCTCGGCCCGCGTCAGCCCGTCCAGCTCCACCAGTTCAATCCCGTCCGCCGCCAGCGCCGCACGCACAGCGCGCCAGCCCGATTGCTGGGCGTCCATCAGCGCATTGGCCTCGACGTCAATGCGCTCAAGCTGTTCGGACGGCGTCAGCCCGTCCTGGCCGGGCCGGTCGAGCCCGTTGCGGATCTGGGCGCGCAGACCAGCCACGCGCACCATGTAGAACTCGTCCAGATTGCTCGCCGAAATCGACAGAAAGCGCAGCCGCTCCAGCGACGGGTGGCGCTCATTGCCCGCCTCTTCCAGCACACGCCAGTTGAACTGCAGCCAGGACAACTCCCGGTTCAAAAACCGGTCGCGCGGGCTCGCCGGCGCCGCCGCTGGCGCGTCAATCGCGTCCGGTCTGTCTGGCGTTGAGGATGTGCGCGGCGCTTCGGTCATCTTGCCGCTCCTTTGTCCGGCCGCCCGGATATCGCGATTCCGCTCATGGCGTGGCCACAGTTTCCAGCGCTTCGCGCGCCAGGGTGCGCGTCACCGGCCCCTTGCGCGCCAGCGCCTCGCGGTCGAGCCAGGCCACCAGACGGCGCGCAAACTCCACCGATCTCTCCATGCGCGGCAACAGGTAATCCAGCACGCCCGGCGCCAAGGGCGTGCGCCGGTCGCGCACCAGCTTCTCCATCACCTGGCGCAGCAGCGCATCATCGGGCTCGTGCAGCACAGCGGTCTCGGCGGCCAGAAGGCGCGAGGCCAAGTCCGCCAGCGTCACCGGCCACTCCACCGGCGCACGCGCCGCCGTCATCAGCACCGTCACGCCGGCATCTCCCGCGGCGCGGTTGAGCAGGTGAAACAGGCCCGGCTCGTCGACGCCCAGATGACAGTCCTCCACCAGCACCGCGCCGCCGCGCCCCACCTGCCTGATCCCTACGGCGAGCGTCGCCGGGTCGAGGCGCAGCGCATCGGCGCGCGCCGCCCAGATGGACGACAGATGCGTTTTGCCTGCACCGGCCGGCCCGACCAGCAGCAAATGGCCATGGCGCCAGCGCGGCCAGCGATTGACCAGCGCCAGCGCCGAGGCGTTGGCCTCGCTCACCGCATAGCTTTCGGCCCGGTAGTCCGGCGCCAGGGCCAGGTCGAGGGC
Organism: Hyphomonadaceae bacterium ML37; assembly: GCA_027627685.1. Lineage (NCBI taxonomy): Bacteria > Pseudomonadati > Pseudomonadota > Alphaproteobacteria > Hyphomonadales > Hyphomonadaceae > Hyphomonadaceae bacterium ML37. The sequence continues at coordinate 969,485 of CP091241.1, read as the reverse complement.
GAGCTGGGTGCGGGTCATCGACGGCTGCGGACCGTCCATCCAAGGTCGGCATCACGCTCCAGCCGGGCGCCGCGGGCATCAAGCTCCGAGGCCAGCTGCTCGCGCGCGCCGCGATGGGTCAGCACCATGGCTGCGCCGGTGCGCGACAGCGCGTCCAGACGCGCCGATTGCACCAGCGAGGCGCCCGCCACCGCGCCCTGAAGGCTGCGCCATTCGGTCAGGGTGGAGAACAGTATGGTGATTTCCAGCTCGGCTTCCTCGCCGCCACGCACGACGGACCGGCGTTTCCAGTCTTCTTCGCGGCGCTCCACGATCCGGCGCGCGGCTTCACGAAAATCGCCCGCCCCCGCCACGCTGGTCAGGTCCTCGCGCGACGCGCCGTCCGGTCCGAAGGTCAACACCACGCCCACCGTGCGCACCTGGCCGCCCCCGGCGCGCGCCAGCACCACGGCGACGGTGTTCACCTCATAGGCGTCGGCCAGCGCGCGCAGCGCCGTCTCGTCGATCCGGCGCGCTTCATCGGCGCTGATCAGGCCAAGCCCCAGCGGCTCGCCGCCCGCGCCCTGACGCGATCCCAGGCCAATGAAGGGCGTCAGTGCATTCTGAAACCCGCCCGAGCGCCAGGCCTCATGCCAGCCCCCGCTCCACAGCGAATCGCCGCCTTCGCCCTCGAGCACAGGCACCACCAGGACCGGCGACGCCTGGCTTTCCACAAACGGCACGTTGCGCTGGGCGAAATAATCGCGCACGGCGCGCGGATCGAACTGCAAGGTCAGGTCCCCGCGATAGCGCGTGGCCGAGCGCTGCTCGTTGGACATGCGCAGGCCCGCGATCAGCCCGGCGGCCTCTTCGGCGCTGATCGTGCCCAGGCCCGCCGCGGCCCGGTCTTCAGCCAGCGTCATGCGCGCGATCAGGCGCTGGGCGCCGCGCACCTGACCGTCGGACATGGCCCGGCGTTGCGCCTCGAAGGCGTTGTCCGCGGTGGCGTCAATCTCGATTCCCGCCACGGTGTAGGGTGTGCGCGCCTGCGCCGGCGCAGCCCAAAGACCCGCCGCCAGCACCAGCGCGCCCGCGATTGCCTGCATCAGCCTGAGTGTCATGGCCTCGCCTTTCCAGCCTGTACGCCTGTCGCCGCCGACTATACGCCGCACCGCGCCGGGGTGAAGCCCCGCGCGGCGCCCGCCCCTCGCCAAGGCGCGCGTTCGCAGGTATGCACCCGGTTCATGTCCGCCGCATGAAGGAGGCCCGCCTTGGCGCCCCGAAATCCACCCGAGCCGGGTCTGACCTATGCCGACGCCGGCGTTGATATCGACGCGGGCGATGCGCTGGTCGACGCCATCAAGCCGCTGGCCAAATCCACCGCGCGCCCCGGCGCCGACGTGATGCTGGGCGGATTTGGCGGCGCGTTCGATCTGAAAGCTGCCGGTTTTAAAGATCCGATCCTGATCTCCGGCACGGACGGGGTCGGCACCAAGCTGAAACTGGCCATCGACACCGGGCGTCTCGACACGGTGGGCATCGACCTGGTGGCCATGTGCGTCAACGACGTGCTGGCCCAGGGCGCCGAGCCGCTCTTCTTTCTTGATTACTTCGCCACGGGACGTCTCGACCCGGTACGCGGCGCGGCCATCGTGTCGGGCGTCGCCGAAGGCTGCCGCCGCGCCGGCTGCGCGCTGATCGGCGGCGAGACGGCGGAGATGCCCGGCCTCTACACCGGCGATGATTTCGATCTGGCGGGCTTTGTCGTCGGCGCCGCCGAGCGCGGCGCGCTTCTGCCGCGCCACGAAGACATGCGGGCGGGCGATGTCCTGATCGGCCTCGCCTCCTCCGGTCCGCATTCCAACGGCTATTCGCTGATCCGCAAGACCGCCGCGCGCGCCGGCCTCGGCTGGACCGATCCCGCCCCGTTCGCGCCGGAACGCCATCTGGGCGAAGCGCTGCTGGAGCCCACCCGCATCTATGTCAAAGCCCTGCTGCCGCTGATCCGTTCCGGCCAGATCAAGGGCCTCGCCCACATTACCGGCGGCGGGATCACCGAAAACACACCGCGCATGCTGCCGAATCGTCTCGGCTTCGAGGTGGATTACGCCAGCTTCGACCGCCCTGCAGTCTTCGCCTGGTTGCAGGAAACCGGCGGTGTCGCCGAGGCGGAAATGCGCCGGACGTTCAATTGCGGGATCGGCATGATCGCCGCCGTGGCGCCCGCTGACGCCGACGCCGTATGCGCGGCGCTGAACGCGGGGGGCGAGGATGCGCGCGTGATCGGCGCGCTCACAGCGGTCTAGGGCCATGGCGCGCGTGCGCACAGGCGTGCTGATCTCCGGGCGTGGCTCCAACCTGCTGGCTCTGCTGGACGCCGCCGCCAGTCCTGACTTTCCGGCCGAGATCGTCTGCGTCATCTCCAATCGCCCCGGCGCGGGCGGTCTGGCGCGCGCTGAGGCGGTGGGCGTCACCGCCCTCACCGTGGATCACAAGACATTCGCGACCCGCGAAGACTTCGAAGACGCGCTGCACGCCGCGCTGACCGATCAGGGCGTGGAGCTGGTGTGTCTGGCCGGCTTCATGCGCCTGCTCACCCCCGGTTTCGTGAATCGCTGGACGGGGCGGATGATCAATATCCACCCGTCGCTTCTGCCCTCGTTCAAGGGTGTCGACACCCATCAGCGCGCGCTGGACGCAGACGTGAAGCTCACCGGCGCCAGCGTGCATTTCGTCAGCGCGGAGATGGATGCCGGACCGATCATCGGCCAGGCCGCCATCCCCGTCCTGCCGGGCGACAACGCCGAGGCGCTGGCGGCCCGCGTCCTCGCCGCCGAGCATCAGCTCTATCCCGAATGCCTGCGCCAGATCGCCAGCGGGCAGGCGCGTCTTGAAGACGGGCGCGTTGTCCTGACGCGCGGCGCCGCGCCGGACGCGCGCCTGGTCAATCCGCCGGCCCGCGGCTGAGGCGGCCTCTAAGCGATGCCTAGCGGTTCAGATGATGCATCCACTGCCGGTGGCGCTCATAGTGGCGCAAGAGGTCGCGGATCAGCTGAACTGACGTATAGCCGAACACGTCATAATGACGCCCGCCATCGCTCAAAAACACTTCCGCGCGCGCCGGTTCGGTCTCGGGATGCTTGCCCGGATAGGTCTTGAGCACCACGCCGTAGACAAAATCCGGTCCGGTCTCGTGGCCTACGACGAGCCGGGCTTCATCGTCTTTCGTCTCCACCTGGCCTGTCAGGCCCAGCGTCTCCATCTCGGCGGCCACCTCGGCGAAAGCGGGCGCGGCCGTGCCGCTGATCCAGGCGGTCACCTCCTTGATGTCGGGCCGCGCAAACATGAGCTTCAGGCGCACCCGCCACGGCACCGCCACGCCCGACACCGGCAGCTGAACCGCCGTTTTCACCCCGGCCCGGCGCGCAGTCTCCATGGACCAGGCGCGCACCAGGCCGATAAAGGCCAGGAAGATCACCAGCGTGAAGGGCAGCGCCGCAGCGATGGTCGCCGACTGGAGCGCGGCCAGCCCGCCGGCCAGCAGCAGCACCGCCGCCACCAGACCCTCCAGCACCGCCCAGAACAGACGCTGCCATAGCGGCGAGGTGAGCGATCCGCCCGACGCCAGCGTCGCCTTCACCAGCGAGCCGGAATCCGATGAGGTGACGAAGAAGGTCGTCACCAGAAGGATCGCCGCGACCGACGTGATCGAGGCAAAGGGCAGCGTGTCGAGGAAGGCGAACAGGGCCAGCGGCGTATCGCCGCCGCGCACCACGTCCACCAGCGGCGCCGCCGCGTCGGCGAGCGCGATCTGCAGCGCGGAATTGCCGTAAACCGTCATCCACAAAAAGGTGAACAGGGTGGGCCCGAGCAGCGTGCCCAGAATGAATTCCCGGATCGTGCGCCCGCGCGAGATGCGCGCGATGAACATGCCCACAAAGGGCGACCAGGATATCCACCAGCCCCAGTAGAACAGCGTCCAGTCATTGATCCACACGCCGTCGCCATAGGCGTCGACATTGAAGGTGAGCGTGGCGAGGCTGGAAATGTATTCGCCGATATTCTGCACATAGGCGCTGATCAGAAACAAAGTCGGCCCGGCGATCAGCACGAAGGCAAGCAGCGCCACCGCCAGCCCGAGATTGAACACCGACAGCCGCCTGATGCCCGCATCCAGCCCGGCGAGCACAGAGGTGGTGGCGATCAGCGTGATGACGGCGATCAGCGCCACCTGGATCTCGGCTGACACGCCGATCCCGAACAGCGCGTCCAGCCCTGCATTGATCTGGGTGACGCCATAGCCCAGCGAGGTCGCCACCCCGAACAGCGTGCCCAGGATCGCCAGCACGTCCACCGCATGGCCGATGGGCCCGTAAATCCGGTCGCCGATCAGCGGATACAGCGCCGAGCGAATGGTCAGCGGCAAGCCATGCCGGAAGGCGAAATAGGCCAGGCTCAGCCCCACGATCGCATACACCGCCCAAGCGTGGACGCCCCAGTGGAAGAAGGTCAGCACCATGGCCTCTTGCGCGGCCTCGCGGGTCTCCGCCTCGGCATAGGGCGCGGTGAGATAGTGCGTCATCGGCTCGGCGACGGCGAAGAACATCAGCCCGATGCCCATCCCGGCCGAGAACAGCATCGCGAACCAGGTCAGGAATTTGTATTCCGGCTCGCTGTCCTCAGGGCCCAGCCGGATACGGCCCCAGTCCGACAGCGCCACCACGAAGGCGCCCACCAGAAACACGCCTACGCCCACCGAATACACCCAGCCGAGATGGTGGGTGATCCAGTCGCGCACCGCGGAGAACGCCGCCTCGGCGGACTCGCCCGCCAGCACCGCAAACGCGACCCCGGCTATGGCCAGCGCCGCAGCGGGGAAGAACACCGCCGGTTCGATCTGTTTCATGGCGTGTCCTTTTGGGTGGTATGCACGGCGCCATCGCGGCGCCAGTCGTTCAGTGCGGGTCCGAGCGCGTCTTTCAGCGGGTCAAGCCAGGGCTCGAACGCGCGCCATTGCTCCAGGCCCCTGGTGTTGATCGGCTGGCGCACCTGTTCGGAACTGGCGGTGCGCACCTCGCGCCTGGTCTGGTGGAAGGCGACGCAGGCCGGTTCAAACGCCAGCCCGCAGAAATCGAGAATCCGGCGCACCTGGGCTTCCACATCCTCGACCACGTCTTCGTAGATGACGCGCAATATCTGGCCGGGCAGCACGCGGTCCCAGTGATCCATCAGGTCCACATAGCCGCGATAATAGCGCCCGATCTCCTCCAGCCCGTAAGTGAACTCCTGTCCCTCGGCGAAGAGCTGCTTGAAGCCGGAGAAACAGCACGCCATCGGCGCTCGGCGCGCATCGATGATTTTGGCGTTGGGCAGGATCAGTTTGATCAGCGCGATATGCCTGAAATTATTCGGCATTTTGTCGGTGAAGAAGGACGCGCCCTTGCGGTGGATTTGCGTCTCCTCGATATAGCGCCGCCCCATGGCGTCCAGCGTTTCGGCGTCCAGCTCGTGCAGGACGCGCGGATAGCGGGTGCGGTCGCTGACCCGCTGGCGCTCGCGCAAGCCATGGGACAGGGCCAGGATGTTAGGCAGCTCCAGCGTGCCGTCCACCTTCGAGTGGGAAGCGAGTATCTGCTCAAGCAAGGTCGAGCCCGCCCGCGGCAGGCCGACGATGAAAATCGGATCGGGTGCGTCATGCCCCTTGCCGCCCCGGGCGGCGAACAGGTCTGGCGTGCAGATCGCCGCCTGGGCGGCCAGCTCTTCTTCCATACCGTCAGCGGTATAGCGTGTCTGGACGCGCTTGAGCGTGTTGCCCCGCTCATAATAGGCGAAGGCGCGCTGCGTCTCGCCGGCATCCTCATGCGCCTTGCCCAGCGCGAAGCAGAGATGGATGCGGCTGGCGTAGGAAATCTGGTCTGACGCCTCCAGCGCGGTCATGCGCGCGCGCTCGTCCGCTGTAAATTTATAAGTCTTCAGATTGGCCAGCGCATACCAGGAATCGCCCTGGTCAGGCCGCGCCTCGATCGCGGCGCGGTAGGAGGCGATGGCTTCATCGGTGCGCCCGCACGTCTTCAGCGCATGGCCGCGCGACGTCAGCGTCGCCGGATCGCCGGGAACCCGCTTAAGGACTGCATCGAAGGCCTCCAGCGCCGTTTCGTGATCGCCGGTCTGCAGGCTTTCAATGGCGAAATGGGACAGGAAGAGCGGATTATCCGGATCGCGCGCCTTGAGCGCCCGCGCCTGGTCCAGCGCGGCGGCGAATTTCTGGCGCTTGCGCAGCACAGCAATGTAATCGAGCTGCACCTGGATATTGTCCGGCTCGAACGCCAGCGCGCTTTCCAGCAGAAACTCGGCGTCGTCGAGCACATTGAACTGCACTCCGATGGCGGCCAGCAAGCGCATGGCCTCCACATCGCGCGGGTGCTGCTGGACATAGGCGCGGCACACATCCTCCGCCCGCGCCAGCCGTCCTTCATAGAGATGATGCGTCACCGCCTGCAGCGCGTGCGGCAGGGCGTCCACTCGGTCTGCCTGGGCACGCGCCTGCGCGGCTTCAGGCGCACGCTTCATCGCATCCAGAATATCGCCCTGCGCCCGCCAGCTGGCGGTCAGGGCCGGATTGCACTGGGCAGCCCGCTGAAACGCGCTGAGCGCACCGGCCATGTCGCCACTGGCCCGGCGCAAATGCCCCTGCTCCTGATAGGCCCGGCCAAAATCGGGACTGGCCGCGATCAGGCGCTGCTGGAAGCCGTGCGCCTCAACGCTGCGCCCCTCATAGCGCGCGCACACCGCCGCGATATAGAGCGCTTCCAGATCGGACGCATTGTGCTCCAGAAGGGCCTGCGCCATGCCCGCAGCATCGGCGAAGAGGCCCGCCCGGACCAGAGACTGGGCCTGGCGGATCGTGTCTGGCGGTGCATCCTCAGTCGTTGTCAAGCAACACCTCTGCAACAGAAAAATGGAGACGCCCCGGCTTTCAGAGCGCCTCCATTATTGGCAGGCGACGGCGCAATACAACGCCGCCGCCGTGTTTGACTCAATACTGAACCCCGACACGCAGGCCGATGGTACGCGGGCGTGCAATCGACACACGCTCCCGGTCGAACACAAAGTTGTTGCTCAACTGGGCACGCTCATTGGTGATGTTGTCAGCGAACAGCTCCATGCTCCACTGGCTGGCCGTGACGCCCGCCGACAAGGACAGGAGGGTGTAGCTGCTCAGATCCGCCGAATTGATGTCGATGACATCGCTGCGCGAGCCGTCCGAGTAGACCAGCTGCGGCTGCACATGGGCCATCCAGCCATTGTCCATCGGCCACTCATAGCGGGCGCGCAGATTGCCCTGGAAGCTCGGCGCGAAGGCCAGCTCCGCCCCGGCCGTAACATCGTCGGTGGGCGTGATCACGCGGGTGATCTCTGTGTCGAGCACTGAGAACGCACCCGCAATCGTCAGCCCTTCAATCTCCGCCGGGGCCCAGGTGACGTCGCCTTCCACGCCGCGAATCTCGGCGTCGGCCGCGTTGTCGGAGAAGAACAGGTTCACGATGCTCGGATCGAAAATCGTGGTCTGCAGCCGGTCGATCTGGACATAGAAGGCGCTGCCATTGAAGCGCAGCTGGCGATCAAACAGCTCGGTCTTCCAGCCGAACTCGTAATTGCGCACGTCATCGGTATCGAGCGCGAACGGCACGGTGTAGTCGCCCGGCCCCTGCGCGCCGCCCGGACGGTTCAAGAGGCCGGGGCGGAAGCCTTCCGAATAGGTGGCGTAGAACAAGAGCGCATCGGTGGGCGTCCAGGTGCCGGTGACCTTGGTGATGACGCCGTCGGTCTGGGCCGATGAGGGCGCGCGCACCGAGTTGAAGATCTGCTCGGCCTGGGCCGGGGTGTATCCCATGGCGATGATGTCGGCGATGGAATCGGCTTCGGTGAAGGTCTGGCGCAGGGCCGGATCGCACGATCCGATGAAGGTGAACCGCCCCGACCCGTCGTAGAGATCGGAGATGTTCGTGCCGAAGGCATTCTGATCACTGCCCGCGCCGGCATTGCAGAAGGACGAGTTGGCCGTGCCTTCCAGATCCACATCAATGTCGTACCAGCGCGCGCCCAGGGTGATGGCGAAGGTGTCAGGCACCAGGTCAAACGTCACCTCGCCGAACACGCCGCGCTGCGCATCGGTGCGCCGCACATCATTGCGGAAGATCACGCCCGCCGGGAACGGCCCCGGATCGGACTGGTAGGCGCCCGGGAACGGAAAGTTCGGCGCAAACCCGCCGAACGGCGCGGCAGCGATGGAGCCGGGGTATTCAAAATCATTGCGCTCGGCCAGCGTCAGATCGCTGTAGAACGCGCCGAAGGTGGCGCGGATGCGCCGGTCCTGCGGGGTGGTGGCGCGCGCCTCATGGGTCCAGACATCGGTCTGGGAGGCCGAGTTCACCGCCAGGTTCGGCGCCTGGCACACCCCCGAGGGATCGGCCGCGCCGGGATAGCTCACCGAGCCGTCGCAGATGTAGTAGGGCAGGTACTGGCCCACGAACAGATAGTCGGAATAGTCCACCCGCTGGTCGGTCGTGCGGTCGGTGAAGGCGCCGGTATAGACCACGTCCAGCGCGCCCATCCGGCCTTCCAGCGTCCAGTTCACATTGCGGAACTCGTCCTGGATGCGGTCTTCCTCAAAACGCTCGATCTGCAGGTCATCCAGCTCCGGGTCCACGAAGAACACGCCGTCAGACTCGATGCGCTGCTGGGCGTAGCCCGCCGTCAGGCGCCAGTCGGCATTGAACTCATAGCGTCCCGACAGGCGGAAGCCGGCATAGGTGGCCGTGTTGAAATTGTCGCGTGCAATGGCCGAATTGTCCGCGTCCAGGAAGGTCACGCCCGACAGATCGGCGGTGGACTGGAAGCCCGCGCGCTGGGCCGAGACCGGCACGCCATTGGCGCGCACGGTTCCGGCGGGCCGGAAGCGCGCCGATTCCGATGCATTGCGGGTTCCCGCCACATTGTCGATATAGCCGCCCTGATTGTCGGCATAGGCGACGATGCGCACGGCGAAATTATCGCCGAAGGGCAGGTTGACCACGCCCTCCACCTTGTTGCTCATCGCGCCGTCCTGGGTGAAGGACACGCCGAAATTGGAATAGGCCTGGAACTCACCCAGCACCGGCTTGTTGGTGATCAGGCGCACCGTGCCGGCCTGCGAACTGGCGCCGAACAGCGTGCCCTGCGGTCCGGGCAGCACTTCGATGCGCTCCAGGTCGACCGCATAGACATCCAGGTTGCGCCCCGGCTGGGCCAGCGGCTGTTCATCGAGATAGAAGGCCACGTTGGGCGACAGGCCCGCCACGCCCGCCACCGTCAGGTTCGGCGTGGTGGAGGCCAGGCCGCGGATATAGAGCGTGTTCTGGCCCGGACCGGACCCGCCCGCGGTGATGCCGGGCAGCTGGATCAGATAATCGGTGAAATTGTCCACGCGCAGTTCATCCAGGTCGCCGGCGCTCAGGGCGCTGACGGCGACCGGGATGGTCTGCGCGTCCGATTCCATCTTGGTGGCCGTCACGGTGACCACATCGACCTGCGCGTTGGCCGCGGCGGTAAGCGTCATCGCCGCGGCGGTGAGGATCGTGGTCGACAAGGCGCGTGATTTAAGAGTCTGCATGCTGCATGCCCCCTTTTTGCTGCAAGATACTTCGGGGGCTTGTTATATGGATCGCGCCGCGCTTGACCACCGGACACGCCGATATTGGCGTAGAAGCGGCTGTCGGACGGGCGCATTATCCCATTCTTGCCTCAAAATCTTGCCTATAGACAAAGGGCATTAGCGCCAAATGTGGCAATTTTGCAACGATCCGGAGCAAGGTTGCGCTGGGCCCGACCGCCAACCACCCCCGCCAATTAATTTCACCACGAATCATTAGGTGCAATTTCAGTTTCCCCGGCGCACAGGCCGCGCTAAGGCGATGTCATGAGCGAGCATGACGAGATCCTCGTCGCCCTGAGGCGCATTATCCGGGCGGTGGACATTCGCTCGCGCCAGCTGGAGCGCGAGACCGGGCTGACTGCGCCCCAACTGGTCATCCTGCAGGCGCTGGCGCGCGGCGGGACGATGACGCTCAAAGCCCTGTCCAGCGCCGTCTCGCTGAGCCCGCCCACCCTCACCGCCATTCTGGACCGCGTGGAGCGCGCAGGTCTGGTCACGCGCCGGCGCTGCCCCACCGACCGCCGCGCCGTCCTGGCCGAGCTGACCCAGACAGGCCGCGCCGCCGTGGATCAGGCGCCCGAGCTTTTGCAGTCCGGCTTTCTGCGATCCTTCCGCCGCGCCCCCCAATGGGAGCAGCACATGATCATCGCCGCGCTCCAGCGCGTCGCCGAAATGATGGACTGCCAGGACGTCGACGCCGCCCCGATCCTGGAACGGTCGCAAGACATGACGCATGCGGCGGAGGGAGATGGGTAAGGGGGGAGGGCCAGGCGCCAACGCAATGCCGGCGCCGCTGCACACCGTCAGATCCGGCGGCGGCGCTTTCCCAGAAGGACGCCCGCACCGCCCACCAGCGCCACCAGCGTCCAGGGATAAGGCGCCGGCGTGGTCCACAGAACGCTGTCGCCAAACATCGCCAGGCTGATGCCCAAAGCTGCGAAGCCGGCGCTCATCGCCGAAGCGATGCCGGCCAGCACGGCGCCGGCCGGATGCCAGATCGCCGCTGCGAACATCGCCGCCATGGCCAGCACCGCAATCGTGCCTACATGCCAGGAAAAATGATGCAGCCAGATCACCTCCGGCGGAAGCCCGGACCCGGCCAGCGGCCCCAGCACCAGCGGCGCCCCGACGAGCTCATGCGCCGCAGCGCCCAGAAGGCTCAGACCGCCCGCCGCCCCATAGCACAGCTTTGACAATCCCATCCCACGCCCCCTTGTGTCGCGAACCGGCGGTGATTGTGACTGTGTTTGCGCCGCGTGTCGCGTGCGCCGACATAACCGGGAAGCTGCGCCTGACCGCTAGAGACGGGAGCAGAGGCGATTGACTCCTTCACCCTTTCAAAGTGACCGGCCCCTCGCCGTCACCGCCCCAACTCTACCCGCCAGTGTCCGCGTTCTCCGGCGATCACCAGGGCCGGGGCTTCGTTTTCATTGGCGGGCATGTCCAGCACGGCGCGGTAGGCGCCTGCGGCGGCGCACCCGGACAGGGTCAGGCTGGCGCTGACCAGGCCCGGCGCTGCCGGGTTCGCACGATCTGGCGCGCCGCGCACCTCACATCCGGACAGAACGCCCCGCACCGCGCCGTTGAGCAGGATGTCGATATGGCCCAGCTCGCGGTGCTCATGGACGCCAGCCAGCGCCTCGAACCGCTCCGCACCGGGCCGCCCGGCGCCGCGCGCATCGCGCACGCCCCAGGCCGAACCTGTCAGCGCCCCGTCGGTGTAGGACATATGGATCGCCCCCGGCTCGCTCCAGCCGCCCTCCAGCGCCAGGCCTGATCCCGCCATCACGCCGGTAAAGCGCGTCTCGCCTGCGTCCTGAGCGCGCGACGGCGACAGTCGTATGAGGCGTGCCCCGTCCCGGGTGGCCAGGATCGCCGCGCCATCGGCCAGCACGAACAGATCGCCCCGCACCAGACGCGGCCAGTCGGCCTGGTCAGTGCGCACCAGAACGCTCCAGCGCCCGTCAGGCAGCCCGGATGACGCCGTCAGCGCCTCGCCCGATCCCGCCTCTGGCGCCGGAGCGGTTACGGCGGCGCTGGTGGCGCTGCGGATCACCCCGTCGGCATCGCGGAACCGCAGGAACACCCGCGCATTGGCGGGCGAGAACGCGACGCCCGCATCATTGGCGACGCGCACGAACACAGCGAAGAACTTCGCTTCATTCTGCTCGAACACCGTCGTGACATCGTCGGAGCGCGGCGCCAGGCATCCCCCCGCCGGGCCCGTCTCGCACACCTGGATGGTCAGCGGCAGGCTGGCCGATCCGGTGTCGGTGAACACGGTGATGGTCGCCTCGCCCGGCGCGCCCGAGCCATCCCCGGCGCCGATATTGACCGCCGCCGCGCTCATGAAATTGATCCCGCCCACCGTGGCGATCCGGATCACGCCGTCGCCCGAGGGCGTCGCCGCAATGGACAAGACATCCGGAGACGGCGCATCGCCGATGGACAGAAGCACCGAGTTCACGCCCTCGATGGGATCGAGCAGCGCATTCTCGCACGTCACCAAGGGGAAGAAGACATACCCGCCCTCACCCGTCGCCGCCTGCGGCGTCAGGCCCAGCACAAAGCTCGCCAGCCCGCCATTGGGAATGTCGAACAGCGGGTCCGCCTCGCCTATAGCTTCGTTGGACGCATTGACCCGCCGGTAGGTCAGCGCCACGGGAGCCCCATCAGGCGCCGTGATCGCACAGCTCTGCGCCGGCGTCGCCTGACGGCTGATCACGCTGGCAAACACCGTAATGTCAGGCCCGCCCACATAGCCCGACCGCGCGCCGGGAAGCGTCGCCGCCACGATGCGGCCCTCGGGGGGATTGTCGAGGATGAAGCGGGCCGTCGCCGCGCGCGCGCCATTCATGGACAGGATGCAGCTTGCGCCGTCCGCAGTAGGACACTGTCCGCCCCATCCGTCAAAGCGGGCGCCGGACAGAGGCGATGCAAACAGTTCGACATCGATATCCTTGAACAGGGCCGTACACGCGCCCCCCGAGCCCGAACAGTTCACGCCAGCGGGAAAGCTGCTGACGGTCCCGCCGCCCAGGCCCGAAACCGATACGGTGAGCGGCCAGCCTGCGAACCCTGTCACACTGACGGTCGCGACGGCTGTATCCGTCGCGCCGAGCAGATCAGACACGGTGAAACTCAAACTGTCGGTCCCGGTCTCCCCGGCTGCAAGCGTGAAGAAGGCCGGGCCGGGTTCGTAGGTGACCACCCCATTTGCGAGCGTCACAAGGCCGAGGGTCTGGGTATCATCAATGGCGGTGATGGCGATGACGTCATTGGCGTCGGGATCACTCGCCCCGGCAAGGATCAGCCCGGTGATATCCAGAGGCCCGTCACGCTCCCCGACCGTGAAGCTCACACTCTCCGCCACCGGCGGATCATTCTCACCGGTGATGGTGACCGTCGCGGTAGCAGTGGCGGTGGCGTCATGGGGGTCGCGGACCGTGAAGGTGAAGCTGTCCTGCGCCGTCTGGCCTTGGGCCAGGCTCAGGAAGGCCGGGCCAGGCTGGTAGGTCACGGCGCCTCCGGACAGAGCCGCCTGACCCAGCGTGCCGGACGTATCAATGGCGCTGACCACCAGTTGCCCGGTCTCACCGGCGTCGGGATCGCTCGCTGCTGACAACAGCTCCGCTGTAACGTCGCGGGCCGCGTCCTTCTCGAAGAAACCAAGCGACACAGATTCGACCACCGGCGGCTCGTTGACACCGGTTAGCACCACCGTAACCGTCGCACTGTCAGACCCGGAGCCATCGCTGATCGTGTAGGTGAAACTGTCCTCGCCTGTCACACCCGCGGGCAGGGCGATGGCGAAGGGCGCGCTCCGGGGATCGTAGGACAGGTGGCCGTTTTCCAGCAGCGTTACGGAAGCGCCGGAGGGAAGCAGAACTGCGCCGCCCACGGTGGCAACCTGGCCATTTATATGCGTAAGGATCAATGGATCGCCGGAGGGGGAGAAATCATTGGCAAGCACTTCAAAATTATACGCAAGATTTGCGAATAGGTCAGGCGGTACGAATAAGCGCGCGCTCGTTCCTGAACTGCTTCCAAACCCGTCGGAGAAGTCATCCCAGGAGATCACAAATCCACCGCCAAGCAGTCCTGCTACGCTCGGGTGTGCGCGCCCTCGAGGGTCTTGGGGCGATATCGTTGCAAGGAGCTCACCACCTGCAGCAGCCCCATCATTGTCATAACGTTGAGCGCGAAGCGCCCAAGAAGGGGCTTGCCAAGAGACAACAAATCCACGACCAGCAAGCGCTGAGACGCTCGGGAGTGACCCCTGCGGTGTTGTGTTAACAAGAAACTCTGCACCTGTGGCCGCGCCATCTGCACCATATTGCTGGGCGCGGATCGCCAATTCCGACGTATCGCCAACAATTCGGCTATCATCTTCCCAGGCGATGACAAAGCCCCCGCCCGAGAGTGCCGCAACACTGGGGCGGCGCTGATCACGCTCCGTTGTTGTGTTAACAAGAAACTCTGCACCTGTGGCCGCGCCATCAGCACCGTAACGCTGGGCGCGGGTGGCCAAACCAAAAGCATCGTCACCGCTCTGGCTGTCATCCTCCCAAGCAATGATGAAACCACCCTCAGATAGCGCCGCAACACTGGGGCGGCGCTGACCACGCTCCGTTGTTGTGTTAACAAGAAACTCGCTACCGTCGGGTGTTCCGTCAGCACCATATCGCTGGGCGCGGATCGCCAATCCCGACGTATCGCCATCAGTTCGGCTGTCATCTTCCCAGGCGATGACAAAGCCCCCGCCCGAGAGCGCCGCAACACTAGGGCGGCGCTGATCACGCACAGTCCTTGTGTTAACAAGAAACTCGGTACCGTCGGGTGTTCCGTCAGCACCATATCGCTGGGCGCGGATCGCCAATCCCGACGTATCGCCATCAGTTCGGCTGTCATCTTCCCAGGCGATGACAAAGCCCCCGCCCGAGAGCGCCGCAACACTGGGGCGGCGCTGATCACGCTCTGTTGTTGTGTTAACAAGAAATTTGGTGCCGTCGGGTGTTCCGTCAGCACCATATCGCTGGGCGCGGATCGCCAAGCCCCACTCATCTGGAGGAGCCTCACTGTAATCCTGCCAAACGATAACAAATCCAGCATCCAAAAGCACGGCAACCACAGGAAATGAAAATTCATTGTAAATCCGGCTCACCAAGAAGCCTCCGTCAATTGGCTCTATATTTGCAACGTCTGAATTAATAAAATCATCCACCGCAACGGGTTGCGCCGCTGCGGCCCCAACAAGAACCGTGCTCACGAAAGCACTGGAAAGGATTTTGAAAAGTGCTGTCCAGTGACGCCGTTGGAAAACCCGCATAGGACACCCCCACTTTTCGCATTCATGTGGACAAAATGACCTTTGGCTGTCTCGCAGTAAAGCTAAAACAGAAAAGCCCGCAGCCAAAATGCGTATTCCTCTCGTAAGCTGTGACCGGCATCAAGAAGTTCAATCGATTTGTGGCTGATCCTTTGCGGCCTGATCTCTCGGAAGGGGATATTGTAGGCCAGACCGCACCGCCGGGAATCGCTGGCGAGCGACAGGAGCGGGCCGGTCATAGGGACCTATTTCAATAGGATTATACGCGCGCGCGGAAAGGGCTTGAAACTCGACGCGGCCAGATCACCATTTTGGCCAGACGTATCACCTGCGCTTTCGATCAAAAGGCCATTGCCTGTGGGCCGCCCCATACTGAATCCAAACTATCCGCGCTTTCGCCTACCGCTCCAACGCCACCCGCCAGCTTCCGCGCTCACCTGCGATGAGCACGCTCGGAGTCTCAGAGCCACGCGGCGACCCGGATAGAAGCCATCAAATCACTGACTTTAAATTGGAATTATTGGTAGCGGGGGAGGGACTCGAACCCTCGACCTCAGGATTATGAGTCCTGCGCTCTAACCAGCTGAGCTACCCCGCCAGGGGTCATGCGGGCCCGGTGGGCCGGAGGCAGGCGTATACCTGTGCGCGCCTTGGCGTGCAAGCGTGCGGCGCGCCCGAATGGAGGGGGTGTCTGCAAGTCACGTCCGCAGGCAATGCCCGAGGGTCCGCAGGCGCCCGCTGACAGGTGGCGCGGCGCGCAACAGGCGCGGAGTACGCGCCCGATGAGCGGTCCGCTGCACCGCCCCCTTCACCGGCCCGGCGCGTGTCAGCGGATCAGGCCGAGCGCACCCCGGCCAGAAACTCCGACACCGCGCCCTTGAGCGCGCCCGATTCCTGGTTCAGCGCTTGCGAGGCGGCGCTCACCTGGGCGGCGCACTGGCCGGTTTCGCTGGCCGCGGCGTCCACGCGCGAGATCGATTGCGACACGCCCCGCGCGCCGGCGGCGGCTTCCTGGGCGGCGCGGGTGATTTCGCTGGCCGCGGCGCGCTGTTCTTCCATGGCGGCGGCGATGGCGCCGGAGATGGCGTTCATCTCGTCGATCACCGCGCCGATATTGGCCATGGCGTCCACCGCCTTGCCGGTGGCGGTCTGGATGCCGCCGATCTGGTCGGAGATGGAGGCGGTGGCCCGTCCGGTCTGCTCGGCGAGGGATTTGACCTCGCTGGCCACCACCGCGAAGCCCCGCCCCGCATCGCCGGCGCGCGCGGCCTCGATGGTGGCGTTGAGGGCCAGGAGATTGGTCTGCTCGGCGATATCCCTGATCAGGCGGACAATGTCGCCGATTTTCGACGCCGCTTCGTTGAGCGCGGCCACATCGCCATTGGTTTCGTTCACCCGCGCCGCCGCCGTCTGCGCGATCTGGCTGGATCGCGCGATCTGCTGGGCGATCTCGGCGATGGAGCCGGTCATCTCCTCGGCGGCTGCGGCCACGGTGTCGACATTCTGCGCCGCGCGCGCGCCCGACTGATTGACCTCGGCCGTGGTCTCGCCAGCGCTGCGCGAGGATTCGTCCAGCGCCCGGGCCGCGATCTCCATCCCGCCTGCCGCCTGCGACACCGCGCTGAGCGCGCGCCCGGACACGGTCTCGAAGCGCGCTATCAGGTCTTCGATGGTCTTCGCGCGCGCCTCGCGCGCGGCCTGATCGGCTTCGGTCTGGGAGGCGAGGCGGCGGCGCTCGATGGCGTTCTCGCGGAACACCGCCACGGCGCGCGCCATGCCAGCGATCTCGTCGCGTCCATCATCATCGATGTCCTCGCCGATCTCGCCGCCGGCCAGATCCGTCATGGACGCGCTGATGCGTGTGAGCCGGCGCAGCAGATTGCGGTTCACATAAAACCAGGCGACGCCGAGCCCGATGGCCATGCTGATCAGGCCCAGGACGATCATCATCACCGCGCCCGCCGCGATGGCGTCGCGCCCCGCCTCGCCGGCCGAGACCTGAGACGCCAGGGCCGTCTCGCGCGTAGTCTGGACCCGCTCGGCCAGCGCCGCATCGGCGGCGCGCGCCTCGTCGACCAGGTCTTCGGCCGCCGCACCCGCCGCCAGCTCCGCCCGGCGCAGCGCGAACAGACCCTCCGCCCCGTCTGCGCGGGCCAGCAGGGCGTTGGCCGGCGCCGTCACGCTGGCGTCCACCGCCCCGTCCAGAATGGCCAGATTGATGCGTACTTCGTCTGCGGCGATCTCAAATGCGTCCTCGATGGCGTCCACATCACCAGGGGCCGCCGCGGCGCCCAGCTCGGCATAGCGCGTCGCAGCCAGATTCACCGCCATGGCGGCGCGCAGCAGGGTTTCGATGGCGCCGGGCTCCGTGGTGGCGTCCAGCACGCTTTCCAGCGCGTCGGCCGCCTGCGCCCGGTCACGCAGGGCCGCCTCCAGCGCCCGCTCGCGCGCGGCCTGCGCCTCCAGGCGCTGGCCCACCGGACCAGCGGCCGCGTTCACCGCCTCGCGCACATCGCTCACAGCCTGTTCCAGGCGTTCCGCCTCCTGCGCGTCCAGACCGGCGGCGCGCAAGTCAGCCACGCCGGACGCCGCCTGTTGCAGCAGCGCGTCCAACCGCGAGGCGGACACCGTGCGGTCATGCCCGTCGCGGGCGCGCGAGAACGCCGCGAACTCTCCGGTCAGCGCCGCCGACGCCGCCTGCAGGCGCTGGGCCGCCGCCGCGCGCGGCGCAGTGCGCTCCACCACCTCATCCAGCGCCCCGCCCGCCGCGTTGAACGCCAGCATGCCCGCGGCGATCACCGCCAGGGTCAGGGCCGTCACCCCGCAAAAGGCGGCGATCAGGCGCGTCTGGACCGATTGGAGTGCGAGTGTCATGGCGAAACCCCGTTAAGGTTAATGGCGCAAGGCGCGAAAAGCCCGGCGCAGCCATTAAGGCCGCGCCGCGCCGTGTCAGTGTCTAGCCGGCCAGAGCAAAATCGAACCGGCGCTCCAGCGTGTCGGTGCGCTCGGCGGCGGCGTAGCGCCAGGCTTCCAGCGCGCGCAGCACAGCGCGCTCGAACACGCCGGCCGGGGTGGCCTCGACCACTTCCACATCGGTGACCGCGCCGTCTTCGGTCACGGTGTAGCGCACGGTGACATGCCCCTCGAGATTGCGCCGGTGCGCCGCGCGCGGAAATTCCGGCGCCTCAAAGCTCACCAGTTCCCGAGCCTCATCGGCGGCCA
This sequence comes from Hyphomonadaceae bacterium ML37, assembly GCA_027627685.1. Taxonomy (NCBI): domain Bacteria; kingdom Pseudomonadati; phylum Pseudomonadota; class Alphaproteobacteria; order Hyphomonadales; family Hyphomonadaceae; species Hyphomonadaceae bacterium ML37. The sequence goes on along the minus strand of CP091241.1, from coordinate 951,261 downwards.
GCGCCGGCGCGGCGCCAAGGCCCGCAGCCAGACTCAAGGCAAGCGCCATTGCAGACAGATGTTTCGCCATCACACCCCTCCCGGTGTCCGTAAAGCCGCCCCCGTTGGCGGCCTGAGCAAGTCCGTCCGGACAGGCGGGGGGGATCGGCCGCCTCGCCTGTCCGGACGCATGGAAGGATGATGTGAAGCTGTTGCCGTTCACTTAACACAGGCGATGAATACGCGTATGCAGTGTGCGGTTGCGCAGCCCGGCTTGGCGCTGCGTGCCGCGCGTTGAATCGCCGGTGTCAGGCGGAGATGTGGATCGGGTGGCCCAGGGCGGCCAGCGCGCTTTCGGCGAAGGCTTCGGTCAACGTCGGGTGCACGTGGATCGTGCCCGCGATGTCTTCCAGACGCGCGCCCATTTCCAGCGCCAGGGCGAACTCGCCCGACAGCTCGGACACATGCTTGCCCACGGCGTGAATGCCCAGGATCACATGATCGCTCTTGCGCGCGGTGACGCGCACAAAGCCGCCATCGGCGCCGCCCTCCATGGTCAGCGCCCGGCCTGACGCCGCCAGCGGGAATTTGCCGGTGATCACCTCTTCGCCTTTGGCTTTCGCTTCATCCGGCGTCAGCCCGGCGCCCACCAGTTCGGGCTCGGTAAAGCACACCGCGGCGATGGCGGCGGGATCAAAGCGGCGCTTCTTCCCGGCGATGATCTCGGCCACGGCTTCGCCTTGCGCGGTCGCCTTGTGCGCCAGCAACGGCTCGCCGGTCAGATCGCCAATGGCGTAGACGCCGCGCATGGCGGTGCGGCACTGGCCGTCGATCTTCACAAACGGCCCGTCCATATCGACGCCCATGGTTTCCAGCCCCCAGCCCTCGGTGACCGGCTTGCGGCCCACCGAAACCAGGATTTTGTCCGCTTCGATACGCTGGGTCTCGCCGTTTGCGGTCTCGAACTCCAGGAAGGTCTTTCCGCCCTCCTCCACCACGCCCTTGGCCTTGGATTTGAGGTGGAGATCGACCTTGTTCTTCTTCAGCCACATGGTGACCGGGCGCGTCAGCTCGGAATCATAGAGCGGCACGATGCGGTCGAGCGCTTCGACCATCGTCACCGCACTGCCGAGCTTGCGGAACGCGATGCCCAGCTCCAGCCCGATATAGCCGCCGCCGACCACCACCAGTTTTTGCGGCAGCTCGGTCAGCTCCAGCGCCTGGGTCGATCCGATCACCGCGCCGCCGAACTTCATGAAGGGCAGTTCGGTTTCCTTCGACCCCGTGGCCAGGATCACGTGCTCGGCGGTGATCTCCAGCTCGCCGCCATCGGCCAGCGTCACCACGCAGGTTTTGGCGTTTCTAAACACCGCCCAGCCATTGACCGCTTCGACCCTGGCGGCTTTGAGAAGCTGGCCCACGCCCTTGGTGAGCTTGTTGACGATGGTGTCCTTCCAAGCCGTCAGCCCCGCCATGTCGAGCTGCGGCGCCGCGCTGAGCGACAGGCCCATGTCGGCCTTATCCGCCAGATGGCGCATCTCCTCGAACTTCGACGCGGCGTGGATGAAGGCTTTCGACGGGATGCAGCCGCGATTAAGGCATGTGCCACCCAGCCCCGCCTTGTCCACGATCACCGTGTCCAGCCCCAGCTGCCCCGCGCGGATCGCAGCCGGGTATCCGCCCGGCCCGCCACCCACGACGAGAACCTGACATTGGCGGGTTTGGCGCTGGGGCATGGGGGCGTCCTTTTGGCTCAAGAGGATATCGCGCCCGATCTAACCGGTCAGCGCTCCGAGGGGAACCCGGCAGCGCCTTCCCTACCGCCGCGCCGACCCGGCCGAGCCGCCAAAGAACACCATCACCCCGATCAGAAAGCCCAGATCATAGGGCCAGCCATTATTGGGCGAGGCGTAGACCGCCACCTCCATGAAAAACCCGGCGATGAAGGTGAAGGGCAGAAGGAATCCATGGGCCAGACCATACAGGAAGCCCGGCGCCCCCGCCTGCACCCCGCCCGCCACAGGCTCGGCGCAGCCGGTCAGGGCCAGCAGGATCACGAGAACGGCGAGCGCGATACGCATGGGGGGTGCTCCTGGGGCTGGTTGACGCGGCTTGATCATGAGGGTTTGCGGGGCGAAGGGGAAGCGGGGGCACAAGACTCCGCTCCACCAAACTTGTTTTCCCGGACGGCGTAGCCGATCCGGGACCCATCCCGTCAGGTTTGGACCGCCTGTGCTTTGGAGAGGCTTGGTGGATGGATCCCGGGTCTCGCTCCGCTCGCCCGGGAAAACAAATAAGGATGAAGGGCTTTAGGCCCCCCTACTCCATGAAAAGCGTCGCGGGATGCTCCAGATAGGCTTTCACCGCCTGGATCAGGCGGGCGGCTTCGTAGCCGTCCACGATGCGGTGATCAAAGCTGGAGGAGAGATTCATGATCTTGCGCGGCGTGATCTGGCCCTCGGCGTTATAGCGCGGCAGGACCTGCAGCTTGTTGACGCCGATGATCGCCGTCTCGGGATGGTTGATCACCGGCGTGGTGACGATGCCGCCCATGGCGCCCAGCGAGGTGATCGTGATCGTGGAGCCTGACAGCTCCTCCTTGGTCGCCTTGCCGGTGCGCGCAGCTTCGGCCAGGCGTTTGACCTCGGCGGCGATCTGCCAGATGTCCATCGCCTCGGCGTGGCGGATCACTGGCACCATCAGGCCCTTGGGCGTGGCCGCGGCGATGCCGCAATGCACGCCCTGATACTGAGTGAGCACCGCGTTCTCGGTGTCGTAATGGGCGTTGGCCTGGGGCACGTCCACGACCGCTTTGGTCAGCGCCGTGACCAGGAAGGGGATGATGGTCAGCTTCTCGCGGCGCTCTTTACGCGAAGCATTGAGATGGGCGCGCAGGTCTTCCAGCGCGGTGAGGTCGATCTCCTCCACATAGGCGATGTGGGGGATGGTGCGCTTGGCCAGCGCCATGTTCTCGGCGATCTTGCGGCGCAGGCCGATGATCTTGATCGTCTCGGTCCCGGTGCGCGGCGCACGGCCCGGTGCAGTGGCGCCCGCACGCGACGCCAGCCGCCCGCCCGAGGCGATGAAATCATCCAGATCATCATGGGTCACCCGTCCCGCCGGACCGGAGCCCGGCACGGCGGACAGATCGATATCCGCCTCCAGCGCGCGCTGACGCACGGCGGGGCTCGCCAGCGGACGCTCGCCGGAGGGGCGTGACGGGGCAGGCGCAGCACCCTTTCCTCCCCCGCTTGCGGGGGAGGTGTCCCGGACTTGACCCGGGACGGAGGGGGCAGCTGAGGCTTTGGGCGCGTCGGGTTTTTCGGAAGCGGCGCTTCCCCCCTCCGTCCGCTTCGCGGACACCTCCTCCGCAGGCGGGGGAGGTGACGAATCCGCTTTGGCCTCACCCTTAGCCGGGGCCGGCGCGTCATCTTCCGTCGGAGCCGTCCCATCGATCTCGATCACCAGGATGACCGTGCCCACGGCCAGCACCTCGCCGGGCTCGCCAACGATCTTTTTCACCACGCCATTGACCGCGCAGGGGATTTCTACCGTCGCCTTGTCGGTCATCACATCCAGGATGTGCTGGTCCTCAACGACCTTGTCACCTTCCTTGATGTGCCATTCGACGATCTCGGCCTCGACCACGCCCTCGCCGACATCGGGAAGCTTGTAGGTGTATTCGGCCATGGCTTCAGGCCTCCGTGACGGTTTTCAGCGCGCGGATCATGCGGTCGCGCGTCGGGAAATAGGCCCATTCATGGGCGTGGGGATAGGGCGTGTCCCATCCTGTCAGGCGGAAGATCGGCGCTTCCAGCGCGTAGAAGCATTCTTCCTGGATCTGGGCGGCCAGCTCGGCGGCAAAGCCGGACGTGCGCGGCGCCTCCTGGGCGACCACCACCCGTCCGGTCTTGTTCACCGATGCGGCGATGGTCTCGATATCGTAGGGGACCAGCGATTTGAGATCGATGATCTCCACATCAAGGCCCGAATGCTCGGCTGCGGCCTCGGCCACATGCACCAGCGTGCCATAGGTGATGAGCGTGCAGGCCGAGCCTTCGCGCACCACTTCGGCCTTGCCCAGCTCCACCGTGTAGCGACCCTCGGGCACCTCGCCCTTGGGATGGCGCGCCCAGGAGGCGAGCGGCTTGTCGGGCACGCCGTCGAACGGGCCATTATAGATGCGCTTGGGTTCAAAAAAGATCACCGGATCACCGCTCTCCACCGCCGCGATTAGCATGCCCTTGGCGTCATAGGGGTTGGACGGCACCACCACCTGCAGGCCGGGCACATGGGTGAAGAAGGCTTCCGGGCTCATGGAGTGGGTCTGGCCGCCACGGATGCCGCCGCCCCAGGGGCTGCGCACCACGCACCCGGACGTGAACTGGCCCGCCGAGCGGTAGCGGATGCGGCTCATCTCCGACACGATCTGGTCAATGGCGGGAAAGATATAATCGGCGAACTGGATCTCCGCGATGGGTTTGAGCCCCCGCGCCGCCATGCCGATGGCCATGGCCGCGATGGCCGCCTCGTTGATGGGCGCATCAAACACCCGGTCGAGGCCGTATTTCGCCTGCAGCCCGTCCGTGGCCTTGAACACACCGCCGAAATAGCCGGCATCCTCGCCGAAGATGATGACGTCCGGGTCGGTGTCCAGAAGCACGTCCATCGCCGAGTTCAGCGCCTGAATAATGTTCATCGCTGGCATGACTAGACCCCCAGATCCTGGCGCTGGCGGCGCAGGCGCCAGTCGGGGCGCGCGTACACGTCCTCGAAAATGCTTTCCGTGGGCGAGAGCGGGCCGTCATGCAGCGTGCCGTGGCTTTCAGCCTCTTTATAGGATTTCACCACCAGCGTGGTCATCGCTTCCACCAGCGTGTCGTGGCGGGCCTCGTCCCACTCGCCCTTGCCGATCAGGTGCTGTTTGAGCCGCTCCAGCGGATCGCCCAGCGGCCAGACGCCGGCTTCGGTCTTGGGCCGGTATTTGGACGGATCATCGGAGGTGGAGTGCGCGTCGGCGCGATAGGTGAACATCTCGATCAGCGTCGCCCCGCCGCCCTTGCGCGCCCGCTCGGCGGCCCATTGCGTGGCCGCATACACCGCCAGGAAGTCATTGCCGTCCACGCGCAAGGACGCCAGCCCATAGCCCAGCCCCTTGGACGCGAAGGTCGGCGCATCGCCCAGCGCGATATTCTGATGGCTGGAAATGGCCCACTGGTTATTGACCACATTCAGGATCACCGGCGCGCGATAGGTGGACGCCAGCGTCAGCGCGCCATGGAAATCTCCTTCAGCCGTGGTGCCGTCGCCGATCCAGCTGGCCGCCACCCGGTCCTCGCCCTTGTAGGCGCAGGCCATGGCATAGCCGACGGCTTGCGGAAACTGCGTGCCCAGATTGCCCGAGACGGTGAAGAAATGCCCCTCCGCCCACGCATAGTGAACCGGTAGCTGGCGGCCTTTGAGATTATCGCGGCTGTTGGAGATGCAGTGGCACATCATGTCCACGATATTGCGCCCGCGCGCGAACAAAATCCCCTGCTGGCGATAGCTGGGGAACACCATGTCATTGGGGCGCAGCGCCATGGCGGCGGCCACGGCGACGGCCTCCTCGCCGGTGGACTTCATGTAGAAGCTCATCTTGCCCTGGCGCTGGAGCTTGAGCATGCGCTCGTCATAAATGCGCGTCAGCACCATGTGCGACAAGCCCTCGCGCATCAGCTCCGGGCTCAGCTTCGGGTCCCAGTCGCCCACCGCCTGGTGGTTATGGTCCAGCACACCTACCAGACCTGTCGCGAGATCGCTGGTCTCGCGCCAGGACGCCAGCGCCTCGGGGCGCTTGGCCGTCCCCGCCTTGGGCAGGTTCAGATAGCTGAAATCGGGCGCATCCCCGGGACGAAAGGGCGGCGTGGGCACATGAAAGCGCGACTGTCCGTTCGACATGGATTGTCCGTACGTTTCTTCTTGCCCCGCAAGGCGTTTGCGCGGGCGAGGTAGCCCTACGCAGCGGATTTGGCAACCGCGCGGGCCGGTGCGAAGCGCATGCTGCGTCTGCGAAGGGGGGAAGCAGAGGGGGCGGCACAGGCGTCCATCGATCCTCCATGCGTTTCCAAATCTTGCGTTTTCCCGGCGCAAGCCGGGACCCAGAATCACCGGCACCACTAAAGCCAGGCGTTCGCCGGGGCACGCAATGAGGGCGACACGGATTATTTGGCTCGCAAACGCGCGCAGCCCTGCTACATTCGCCTCATGCGCGAAGAGCCCTTTCAGCCTTCCGTGTATCTGATGGCCAGCAGGCGCAATGGCACGCTCTATTGCGGCTCCACCTCATCTCCGCTTCGGCGCATCTGGCAGCACCGCGAAGGCGTGGGCTCGGTGTTCACCCGAAAATACCGTGTGACCCGGCTGGTCTGGTATGAGTTTCACGGCCAGATGAGCGCCGCGCTCAAACGTGAGCTCCAGATCAAGGAATGGCGCCGGCGCTGGAAACTGGAGCTTATCGAAGCGGCCAATCCGGACTGGCGCGATCTCTACGAGGACTGGTTTTGATCGCCCACCTTGGGTGTTCCCGGCGAAAGCCGTGACCCGGATTCAGGGCCGCACTGGGCCCCGGCTTACGCCGGGGAAACGCTGGGAAGGGATGCTTTTATCAAGCAACCAGCTGCAAAAGTCGCATACGTCCGCGCTACAGTGCCATCAACCGAATCATCCTCCCTGCGGAGAGCAAGCCCCATGGCGGCGGCCGGACCCGAGATTGAACGTCTGATCCAGCTGCTCGCCAAGCTGCCGGGGCTCGGCCCGCGCTCGGCGCGGCGCGCGGCGCTGCAAATGCTGCAAAAGCGCGACACGGTGATGCTGCCGCTGGCTCACGCCCTGGCCGAAACCGCCGACAAGGTCCGGCCCTGTTCGGTGTGCGGCAATCTCGATGTGGCCGATCCGTGCACGGTGTGCCGCGATCCTCGCCGCGAGGCGGGGGTGATCTGCGTGGTGGAGACGGTGAGCGATCTGTGGGCGCTGGAGCGCGCCAGCGCCTTCAAGGGCCGCTATCACGTGCTGGGCGGGGTCCTGTCGGCGATTGACGGCATCGGGCCGGACGAACTCAACATCGCCCGCCTGATCGAGCGGGCGCGCTCCCACGAGATCAGCGAGATCATTCTGGCCCTCAACGCCACGGTGGACGGCCAGACCACCGCCCATTTCCTCGCCGACAAGCTGGCCGGAACCGGCGTCGCCCTTACCTCGCTGGCGCGCGGCGTTCCTGTGGGCGGCGAGCTCGATTACCTTGACGATGGCACGCTGGCCGCCGCCTTCCGCAGCCGCCGTCCCGCCTGAAGGAGGCCTCATGACCGCCCGCCACAATCACCCCGCCGGAACCCTCACCCGCATCCATGTGGACAGCGCGCTCCTGAAAGACAATTTTCTCGGCGATCCCACGTCGCGCGCCATCGATGTCTATACGCCCCACGGCCATGACGGGGCCGGCTTGCCGCTTCTGGTGGACCTCACCGGCTATACCGGCAGCGGGCTGTCCCATACCGCCTGGAAGAATTTCGGCGAAAACGTCCCCGAACGCCTCGACCGGCTGATCGGGACGGGCCTGATGGCGCCGGCGGTGGTGGCCTTTCCTGACTGTTTCACGCGGCTGGGCGGCAATCAGTATGTGAACTCCTCGGTCATGGGGCCGTGGGAGGATGTGCTGATCACCGAATTCACGCCGGCCGTGGAGGCGCGCTTTAATTGCGGCGGCGCCGGGCGCCGGGCGGTGTTCGGCAAAAGCTCGGGCGGCTATGGCGCCATCGCCCACGCCCTGCTGCACGCCGATTTCTGGGCCGCCGCCGCCTGCCATTCGGGCGATATGGCGTTTGAGCTGTGCTATGGGCGCGAGTTCCCGTCCGTGCTGCGCGCGCTGGCCAAAAAGGGCGGGGTGCAAGGCTTCATGGAGGCGTTCGAGGCTAGCGTGAAACCGTCCGGCGGCGACATCCACGTCCTGATGACCCTGGCCATGGCCGCCACCTACGACCCCGACCCGTCCCAGCCCTTCGGCGTGCGCCTGCCCGTCACCCACGACACGTGCGAGCGGATCGATGATCTCTGGGCCAACTGGCTCGCCTTCGACCCCCTCACCCTGGTGGAACGCCATCACAGCGCCCTCAAACAGCTCAAGGGCCTGTTCATCGATTGCGGCGATGTGGACCAGTACGACCTGGTCTACGGCGCCCGCCGCCTCCACCGCCGCCTCGACGCGCTGGGCGTGCCCCACGACTACCACGAATTCCCCGACGACCATTCCGGCATCGACTACCGCATGGATGTGAGTTTGCCGTATCTGGTGGGGGTGCTAAACGACTGACCGCCTCCGAAACACCGCCGCCACTTCCACATGGCCGGTCCAGGCGAACTGGTCGACGGGGGTGACGGGGCCCATGAGATAGCCGCCTTCGATCAGGATGGCGGCGTCGCGGGCGAAGGTGGCGGGGTTGCAGGAGATCGAGACGATCACCGGCGCCGCGCTGTCGGACAGGCGCTCGCACTGGGTTTTGGCGCCCGCGCGCGGCGGGTCGAGGACGACCAGATCGGCGCCGGCGAGCTCATTCACGCTCAGCGGCTCCAGCGCCAGATCGCGCACCTTGGCCTCGACAGGTTTCAGCCCCGGCGTGCGCCGGGCGGCGTGGTTGAGGGCGTTGAGCGGCCCGTCATCGCCCTCCACCGCCAGCACCGGCGCCTGGGCAGCGAGGCGCAGGGCGAAGGCGCCGGATCCGGCATAGAGGTCGATGACCCGCGTGGCGCCCTGCGCCGCATCCATCACGATGCCCGCCAGCACCGCCTCGCCCGCCGCCGTCGCCTGCAGGAACCCGCCAGGCGGCGGTGACAACACCACAGAGCCGATTTTGAACACCGGATCGGCGATTTTGAACACCGGATCGCCGTTGATTGTCACCCGCGCCCAGTCATTATCCCCCGCGCTGTCCGCCGCGCTTTCCCGCATGGCCAGATCGAGCTTGTCCGCCCCCGTCAGCGCCACATCCAGGCCGCTATCGCTGGCCGCCACGGCGATCTCCAGCTTTCGCTTGGGGTGAGCGGCGGCCTTCGCAAGCTTGCGCAGGGCGGGGATGGCGGCGCGGATAGCGGGATGGGAGACCGGGCAGTCATGAAGGTCGACGATCTGGTCGCCCGCCCGCTCCATGAAGCCGAACACCAGCCGCCCGCCTGAATTCATGGCGTGAAAGGTCGCCCGCCGGCGCCCCTCGCCATGGGCGTCGATCAGCTCGCCAACCTCGGCCCTGACCCCGGCGCGCTGCAGCGCCTCCACCACCAGGCCCCGCTTCCACGCGCGATAGGCGCCAAGCTCCATGTGCTGCACAGAGCAGCCGCCGCAGCGTTCGGCCACCGGGCAGAACGGCGTCACGCGGTCCGGGGAGTCGCTCAGCCGGCGCAGCACCCGCCCGCGCTCGCCGCGCACCTCCAGCTCGGCGCTCTCGCCGGGCAGAAGCCCGGGTGCATAGACAGGACCGGGCAAAACCGCATCGCCGCGCGCGCCCAGCGACTGCGCGGTCAGGGTCAGGCGCCGGGGCGGGGGAGCGGGTTTGCGTCTGCGGGTCATGGCGCGGTGTCTGACGCTGGCGGGCGCGCCGGTCAAGCCATGGAACACGTCACATGACTGTCGCGTTCATGTTCGGGTCAGGTCGCGATCCTTAACGTGTGTTAATCAGCCGGACCTTGTCCCGGCGCCTGAACAGAAAGGCCCTGCGCGATGATGACCAAGCTCCTCGCAGCCACGGCGCTGGCGGCGGTACTCGCCACGGCGCCCGAGCTTCTGGCGGTCCCGACCGCCGCCCTGTCCGCCCACGCCGCCGAAACGGCCCAGGAGCGTGATCGCGGCGAGCGCCGCGGCGCCCGTCAGGAACACCGGCGCCAGCAGAGCGGTGATCGCCGCGGCGCCCGTCAGGAACCTCGCCGTGAAGCCGCCGGCCGCCCGGACCGCCGTCCCGAACGCGCCGCCCCTCCCCGCCAGCAGCAGCGCGGCGCGCCCCCGCCCCAGCACCGCCAGAACGCCGCCCCGCCGCCCCGGCGCCAGCACAGCGATCCGGTGCCCCGCCGCCAGCTTGAAGGCGCACGGCGTCCCGATCACCGCGACATGCGGCAGGATCCGCGCGGCGCGCAAAATCCCCGCGGCCAGTGGCAAAACCGGCGCGGCGTCCATCCCGCTGTCGAAAATCAACCGCGCGGTCCTGAAAGCCGCGGACCCCAGCGCGGCCACCGGCCCGGCGTTCAGCCGGACCGCAATCGTCCGCCCCACGCCCGTGGCGGACACCCGCAGCGCGGGCCGCAGGCCGGCCACCAGCCGCGCCGTCCGCACGTGGAGCACCGTAATCGCGGCGCCCATCCCGGCGCGCATCCGCCGCGCCGCCAGTATCAGCAACACCGCCAGCCGCCGCGTCACTATACGCCGCCGCGCCATCAGCGATATCAGCCGCAGCGCCACCGCACGGTGCACCTCCACCACGCGCCGCGCACCCGGGTCGTCTACCGGCACATCAACCACTACCCGGTGCGCAATAACTGGCGCTACCACACCCGCTACCAGACGCATTACTCCAGCCGCACTTTCAACTATGTGGACAGCTTCTGCCGTCCGAGCGGCGACTCGGTGATCGCAGGCGCGCTGATCGGCGCCCTGTTCGGGGCTGTGGTCAGTGATGGCGACGCCTACGGCTATCTGGGCGGCGGCCTGCTGGGCGCGGGCATCGGCGCCTCGCTGAACGATTGCGACCGGGGCCACTACACCTATGGCGTCCACCAGTCGTTCAGTTCGGGCAACCCGTTTTACTGGCACAACCCGCATTCAGGCGTGCGCGGCGTGGTCTATGCCCGCGACTACCACACCTGGAACTCGCGCCAGTGCCGCTGGGGCGACGCGGAGATCTTCATGCCCAACGGTCAGGTCGCCTATGACCGGGTGCGCATGTGCCGCGACGGTTACGGCCAGTGGCAGGTCGCCCGCCTGCAATAACGGCTCGGGCAGTCCGGGGGGACATGACCGGGGACAGGGCAAGCGGGTCCGGCTTTTCGCCGGGCCCGCTTCTGCTTTTTTCCGGGATGAATGAGAGGTCCATGCGCCGTTCATCTCAGGCTCATCGCCAAAGGCTTAGGATTTGCGTAAGATTTCGGATGGAGGTCCCGCCTCCGCCCGGTCAGCCAAGGAGACCGATATGAAATACGCCCTCGTATCCCTCGCCGCCGTGTCCGCCGCCGCCTTTGCAGCGCCGCACGCTTCGGCCCAGCACTACCAGTCGCAGTCCTATGGTTATCAGACCTCGACGATGACCTACGAACAGTGCGTGCGCCAGCAGCAGAACCGCTCGGTGACGGGCGCGGTGGTCGGCGGGTTGCTGGGCGCCGTTGTGGGTGCGCAGGTGCATAACGCGACCGAACCGCGCAACACCGCGCCGCCCCCGCGCTATAACCACCGTGGATACCGCGGCGGACGCCATGGCGGATATCGCGGGCGCTATCACCAGCCGCAGCCGCAGAGCTCCAACCGGTCGAACTCCGGCGCCGTGATCGCCGGCGGCGCCATCGGCGCCCTGGCCGGCGCGGCCATCACCGGCAACACCGACTGCAACCAGTTCCCGCGCCAGCGCGGCGGCTACGGCCAGGCCGGCGGCCGCTACCAGAGCGGCTATCAGGGCGGTTACCAGCAGCCCTATCAACAGCCTTACAGCCAGGGCGCCTACCAGCAGCAGTCCTATGGCCACCAGCAAACCTACAGCCAGCAGGGCTACGGCTATGACGCCTATGCGGGCCAGGATGACGGCTATGGCTATGGCTATGACGCCTATGCCGGCTCGCAGTCCGGCGGGCTTCTGGGCGGCGAGGACTACGGCTATCAGACGCCGCACCAGTCCCAGGCCCATGTCCAGACCGCCGGCGCGGGCTATGCCCCGGCCTATGGCTCCAACTGCCGCCACATGGGCGCTGGCAATGGCGCTCAGGTCCTGATGTGCGAAGGCGCTGACGGCGTCTGGCGCCCGGCCTACTAGGCTGCGCCAACCCGTATCCGCCTACTGACGATCGAACCGGACGAGGAAGCGTTTGGCCTTGCCCACCGAGAGCACCACGGCGCCCGCGCCAGCCCGGTGATCACGCAGGTCAGCGCCTTCCTCGTTCAGTTTCGCGCCATTGGCCGACACCGCATTTTGCTGGATAAGCCGCCGCGCCTCGCCCTTTGAGGCTGCAGCCCCCAGCGCCACCATCGCATCGATCAGCACGCACGGGCCCTCGCCCGCTTCCAGCGTCGGCACGGCGCGCGCGATCATGGCAGTCAGCTCCGCGCTCAGACTGTCTGACTTGCCAGAGAAGATCACCGCACTCGCCTCTTCGGCCAGGGCAGCTGCGCGCGCGCCATGCACACGCGCGGTCAACAGCTCGGCCAGCGCCTTTTGCGGGCGGCGCTCATGGGCCGGGGAGGCTTTGAGCGCTTCCAGATAACCCAGATCAATATCGGTTAGCCAGGCCAGGAATTTGGGCGTGTCGGCGTCGGCGGAGTTGAGCCAGAACTGGTAGAACTCGTACGGGCTGGTCAGATCGGGATCGAGCCAGACCGCGCCCTTTTCGCTCTTGCCGTATTTCTTGCCTTCGGAATTGGTCAGCAGGGAATAGGTCAGGGCGTGGCCCTGCACGCCTTCCATGCGGCGCATCAGATCAACCCCGCCGACAATATTACCCCACTGATCCGACCCGCCCATCTGGATGCGGCAGCCATAAGCGCGGTGCAGGTGTACGAAGTCATACCCCTGCAAAAGCGCATAGGTGAACTCGGTGAAGCTGATGCCTTGCTCGCGATTCTCGATGCGGTTCTTCACCGAGTCCTTTTGCAGCATCGCATTGACCGAGAAATGCTTGCCCACCTCGCGCAGGAAGGCGATCACATCCATGCCGCGATACCAGTCGGCATTGTTCACGAAGATCGGCGCCTGGCCGTCCGTCGCGGCGAACAGGGCTTCGAACTGTTTGCGCTGGCTGGCGATATTGGCCAGCACCGCCTCTTCGGCCTGCAGATTGCGCTCGGCGTCCTTGCCGGACGGATCGCCGATCATGCCGGTGGCCCCGCCCAGCAGCACGATCACCTGCCCGCCCCGGCGCCGGTACCGGTCCATCCCCAGCAGCGGAATGAGGTTGCCGGCATGCAGGCTCGGCGCGCTGGGGTCAAACCCGACATAGAGCGGTGGTCGTTCGGCCGCGATCAGCGCATCGGTGAGTTCTGGCGTCTTCTGATGCAGCAGCCCGCGCGCCTCAAGATCGGCGAGAAAGGGCGTCTTGGCGGGATCAGCGAGAGTCAGGGTCATGGCGCTTCAGAGATTGGCTGGGTGAACGCAGGACTGCAATTCCGGCTTAGCCGCGCCACCTTTCGTTTGCAACGCGCCAGCGCTTGCCTGCATCATCGTATGCTGCGGTGCGTCGAGGGGATGCGCCAGCGACGCCTGGGGAGGGGACGATGAAGTTAATCCTGAAAGTGCTGGGCGCGATCTTCCTGCTCATTCTTCTGCTCATTGCGGGCGTCATCGCCCTTCCCTTCTGGCCGGTCGTGCAGGACCGGTTCGGCGGCGGCGACCATCGCGCCTGGCTGGACGCGAACCGCACCGGGATCGATCTCACCGCCGAGGCGCCCGGTTTCCAGTTTGATGACAGCATCCATGGAGCCCGCTTCGTGATGCTCGGCGAGATGCATGGCTTCCGCGCGGTGCAGGCCCTTGATCTGGCGCTTGTGGAGTATTTCGCCAGCGAAGGCCCGGCGCGCACCTATCTGGCAGAGCTGGGTCCCGATCAGGCCATGGCGTTCAATCTCTATCTTGAAACCGGCGACGAGACGGCGGCGCGCGGCGTGTTCGACGCCTGGGCCCAGATCGACGCCCAATGGGCCAATCAGGAATTTTTCGCCAAGCTTCAGCGGCTGCGCGACCTCAACGCCGCCCTGCCCGAGGCGCGCCGGATCTGGTTTGTCGGCATTGACCGGCTGGGCGATGTTGACCGCCTCGCCGCCCTCAGCGCCGAGCGCCCCGAAGGTGCGGAGCCGGGCTTTGGCAGCTTCGGCGCGGTTCAGGCGCTTAATGCGCAGCTGGGCGCCCGGGCGCTGGAATTCGAGGCAGGCGCCTCGCGCTACACCCACATGGTCAATCACGCCCTCACCGTCGCGGCGCTGGACCCGGAGCGTCATTTCTACGGCCTCTGGGGCCTCGGACATTCCAGCAAGACAAGCGTGAACGATGCGCCAACCCTGGCCATGTATCTCAACGGCGAGGGCGGGGCTTTCGAAGGCTCGGTCGCCGCGCTCAACACGCTGTGCATCGATGAGTGCGTCAACATGCTGCCCGCGCAGGCCCTGCCCGAGCCCATGCAGGGCGATAGCGGCGCCAATTATGTGGGCCTGCCGATCAATTATGACGTCCCGCTGCTCTATCGCATGCGCGGCATCAATGATCTCAAAGCGTCGATGGGCGAGGCGCGGGTGGCGGCCTTCCGCATATCGGGCGAAGGCAGCCCCTACGTGGATGGCCCGCGGCTGAGCGCGGTCAGCGGCTATCTCACGCCCATTCTGCCCTTCTTCTATGGCGGGCCGGCGGCCGAAATCACCGACTACTACATCGCCATCGCCGGCTCGGCGCCGCTTACCCCCTGGTCGGGCGAGGTCCATGACCTGACCGGTCTGGCCGCGCAGGCCGGCGTGCCTGGCGTGACGGAGCGCCTGAACTAGCGGAGTCTGTGGTGGCGCGGCTGGCGGATTGTCCGCCGGCCGCCATCACGCCAGCGTGACCGCCGCGCGCTTGACCCGACCGGCCATCGCGTCTCCATTGCGCCCTGGAACATTCGATAGCTCCCGGGGAGGAAGACCATGATCCGTTTGGCCATTCTGGCGCTGGGCGCCGTGCTGCTCGCCGCCGCGCCCGCCGCCGTTGCAGACGATTCGGGCACGCCGCAGCAGAGCGAGCCGCGCATTTGGGAAACTCAAGGTCAGGTCACCGCCAATGGCCAGCGCATCCGCTACCGCGCCATCGCGGGCGAGATGTTCCTGCGCGACGCAGAGAACAAGCCGACCGCGGCGATCTTCCACACCACCTATCTGCGCGAGGGCGTCACTGATCCGCGCACGCGCCCTGTCGCCTTCATCTTCAATGGCGGGCCCGGCTCGGCTTCGCTCTGGCTGCACATGGGCGTGTTCGGGCCCCAGCGCGTGGTGCTGCCCTCGGACGCTGAAGACGATGGCGCCGCGCCGTTTGATGTGCGCGAGAACCCCGAAACCCTGCTGGACCGGGCTGATCTGGTGTTCATCGATCCGGTCGGGACCGGCTGGAGCCGCACGCTGGGCGAGACCGAAGGCTCGACATTCTGGGGAGTCAATGAAGACGCCGAGGCGATCAGCCAGTTCATCCGCCGCTGGCTCGCCGAGCACCGCCGCTGGAACTCGCCCAAATACCTGATCGGCGAAAGCTATGGCACGACCCGCATCGGCGCGCTGATGCGCCAGATGGAGCTGGGCTGGAATGATGTATCCATCAATGGCGTGGTGCTGGTGTCCACCATTCTGGACTTCTCGCTGAACCGGACCAGTGCGGGAAACGAGATCGCCTTCGCCGCCGCGATTCCCGGCTTTGCCGCCACCGCCTGGTATCATGACCGGGTCGACCAGGCCGCCTGGGGCGGCGACCGGGCGCGCTTCCTCGACGAGGCGCGCAGCTTCGCCAGCGATGAATACCTGCCCGCCATCCTGCGCGGCCAGTCCCTGCCCGAGGCCCGCCAGCGCGAGATCGCCGCACGCTACGCCGCGTTCACCGGCCTCTCGGCTGATTATGTGACGCGCGCCAATCTGCGCGTGAACCTCACCCGCTTCCGCACCGAGCTCCTTCGCGATCAGGGCCTGTCGGTGGGCCGGTTTGATTCCCGCTTTACCGGCGTTGAGCCGGACGCGGTCAGCGAGGGGCCGGAAGGCGACCCGTCCGGCTATGGCATTGACGGCGCCTATACCGCCGCCATGCTGGATCACTTCACCCGCAATCTGGGTGTCGAGATCACCACGCCCTACGTGACGCTGGGCGGGGTTCCCACCTGGAACTGGGATGCGGGCGAGGCCGGCGGACGCAATTCCTTCGTCAATGTCGCGCCCTGGCTGGAGCGCGCGATGCGCCAGAACGATGATCTGCGCGTCCTTGCCGCCAACGGCCTCTATGATCAGGCCACGCCCTTCTATCCGGTGGAGCTGGTGTTCAACCGTCCCGGCTTTGACCGGGAGCGGGTGACGCTGACCTATTACGAGGCTGGCCACATGATGTATCTGCACCAGCCCTCCATCGAGGCGCTGGCGCGCGATGTGCGGGCGTTTGTGCGCTGACGCGCGGGCACGCGGTGCGCGAGGCCGCGCCCTTCAAAGTTGACATCGCACCAATTGGCGGGGGAGCCTGATTCGAGTTACAACCGGCGGTCAAAGCCTGATTGGCGGCGGAAGGGTAATTCGATGGCTACACTGGCAGAAGACGCGCCGAGGGAGGCGATCGAGGCCCATGTCGATGGGCTGATGAAGTCCTATGAGGTGCATGGCTCTGCGGCGTTCTCACGTCTTCACATGTTGCTGCAGACTTTGTGGAAGCAACGCGCGCCGTTTGGCATCCCCTCCTTCCTGAGCGCCTGCGAAAGTTTCACGGCGCGCCTGCCCGACGACCTGGTTTTCGAAGGCTCTTTTCGAGAGCGCGAGGAACGCACCGACATGGCCGAGCTGCGCCTGTTCGCCCGCTCGGGCGAGGTGCTCCAGCCCCATGACGGCGCGCGCATGTTCCGCAGCGGCGCCACCGGCCTGGCGATCATGCTCACGCGGTCTGCGGGCGCGTCACGCAGCGTGCAATGGGGCGAGTTCTTCATCTGGCGCGCGCTGCGCCAGCTGGACATGTCCATGCTGCTGCTGGGCGACCGGCAGAATCTCATCTTCCAGCGCGGCTTTGGCTCCTTCTATGGCCGCCTGCGCGAAGGCCTCGACTGGATCGAGTCGCAGGCGGAACCCTATGATTTCGCCTTTTACGTGGGCAATTCAGCGTCCGGCTTTCCAGCCCTGCAATTCGCCGCCACGTCGCGGGTCGCCAATGCGCTGACCTATTCAGCCGGCACCCACCATCCGCCCGAGGAGACGCGCGTGGCGCTGATGCGCGACCGCATGAATTCGCGCATTCCGGGCCGGCCGCTGGACGTGCGGCCCATGTTCGAAGGCTGGCAGGGCGCCGCCCATCTGCACTACCCCGCCCAGCACCCGGTCGACATTCTGCACGCCACAAATCTGGCGGACGTGCCCGGTGTGCGCCTGGTGCCGTATGACACCGACTTCCACCCCCTGTTCGGCGTGACCCCGACCCATGCCTTTCTGGAGCACGTCACGGCGCTGGCTCAGGATCCGAACACCCGCCGCAGGCGCTGAGGGGCGGGCTGCCCCCTAGCCCTCGTCCTCAAAGATCGCCACCACCGGCTCGCCGTCGGCCACTTGCGCGGCGCGGTACATGCCTGAGGTGTTGAAACTCCAAAGCGGCGCGCCGGCATGGAGCATCACCACCCCGCCATCACCGCCCATGGCGGTGAGCTCGTCGCGGATGACTGTATCGGCCGCCGTCTGACCGTCCTCGCCCGCCAGTTCGATGCGCGCGCAGATGCGCGCGGCCACCGACAGGCGGATGAAATACTCGCCGGTGCCCGTGGCCGACACGCCGCAATCGCCGCCCGCATACGTGCCCGCGCCGATCACCGGCGAATCGCCCACCCGGCCCCAGCGTTTGGCGGTGGTGCCGCCGGTGGAGGTGCCCGCCACCATCTCGCCGGAGCGGTCCAGCGCCACCACGCCCACGGTGCCGAAGCGGTGCTCGCGGTCCATCTGCTCCAACAATCCCTCGCGCACCGGCTCGGGCTCCGGCGCGCCGTCAGGGCGCGGTGGTACGGGCAGGCCCATGGACTGGACCTGACGCTCCATGGCGCGCCAGCGGCGCTCGGTGAAGAAATAGCTCTCTTCGATACGCTCCAGACCCTGATCGTCGGCGAAGCTTTCCGCGCCGGCGCCCTGCAGCATCACATGGGGGCTGTCCTCCATCACCGCGCGCGCCAGCGAGATCGGGTGGCGCACGCCGCGCACGCCCGCGACAGCGCCGGCCTGCATGTCAGAGGCGCGCATCACAGACGCGTCGTGCTCGATGCGGCCTTCTGACGTGAACACGGCGCCGCGCCCGGCATTGAACAGCGGATCATCTTCCAGCGACTGGATCATGGCCTCCACCACGTCCATCGCCGGGGCGCCGGCCTCCAGCATGGACGCGCCCAGCGCCAGCGCATCACCCAGCGCGCTGCGATAGGCCGCTTCAGTCGCCTCATCCATGTCGCCGCGCTCGATGACACCGGCCCCGCCATGCAGCACCAGCGCCCAGTCGGGACGGGCATCAATGGGACCCTCTGCGTCCTGCGCGTATGCGCCGGCGGCCCCCAGAAGGCTGGCGGCGGCGGTGACGGCGCAGGTGATGGCTGTGGTCAGATGGCGGCGGATCATGGCGGGCTCCCGAGATTCCTGTTCCCGTCAGACCACCACTCCCGGAGCGCCAAGGCAAGGCGCGCCTGCCGTCCGGCGGGACGATCCCAGGCGAACAGGCATCAGGCGATGCGGCGCCCGCCCGGCGCTGTGACGGCGGGCATGTCCAGCCCCTTCACATCGGCGAGCCGCACCGCGCGGTGCATCTTGCGGGCGGTGTCCAGGCACAGGGCGCGGGTGTGCTCGGCGCCCCATTCGCCCACATCGGCCGCGCCGATGGCTTCTTCGATCAGGCTGAGCGCATGGACGCGATCGGCCGCATCAAACAGGGTCGCGGTCATCGACATGGGCGCCGAGAAGCCGATCACGAAGGCCGAGGCCGCGTCGCCGCCCTCCAGAATGCCGTCAAGGTCCGGGTGCGCGTAGGCCGAGACGCCCGCGCGGCGCAGCAGCACCTCGCCCGGGCGCGGTTCGCAGCCGGGAATGGGCTGTGTCAGGCCGTGGCCGGCGATCATCGGCGCGCCCTGATGGAGATGGGAATGCACCAGCGACCAGCCTGCTTTACGGGCCGCCTCGATGATGCGCGCGCAGGTCAGCGCGATATCTTCGCCATCCGGGTCGGACCAGGGGCGGCCGGGCGTCACAAACTCCTGCTGCAGGTCAAGGCACAGCAAAACCGGGGTGCCTGGCATCATGTCAATCCGCCTTTTCTTCCGCCTTCTGCGGAGCTGCGCCGTCCTCCGCAGTCCGCGGCGCCGGCGCGGGCCGCCGGTTGAACTGGTCGGGCGCCACGCCGCGCTGCACCGATTTGTCCAGCGGCCCCGGCCGGTCCCACGCCCCCTCGGGACGATCCAGAACCAGCGGGTCGCTGTCAATATTCAGCGCATTGGAAAGCGGCTCATAACGCCCTTCCATTTCGGCATAGGCCCTATCTGAAAATACGAACACGCCGCGTTCAGCCCTGTGAATAAAGCCGTACCGCTTCCAGTAAGGGATCAGATGCTGCTGCACGTGACCGACAAAACGCCGGTAACCTTTCCGGCGGATGAGCTGGATGGCGTCGGTCATCAGCGTGCGCGCCACCCGGCCCTGACGATGGCCCGGACGCACGCATACGCGCTCCACCTTCGCAAAGTCGGCGAACCAGCGCAGGCGCAGGCAGCCCAGCGGCTCGGTCCCGGCCTCGGCGATCAGGTGGGTGGCGCCGGCCAGATCATTGCCGTCGAACTCTTCATCATAGGGACAGGCCTGTTCGGACATGTAGACCAGCGCCCGCACCACGGCGACGCGCTGCAAATCATCCATGGTGCGCGCCACGCGCACCACCACGGGAAGTTCAAACTCGGAGAGGGGCGTGCCGTCCATCTCAGCCCCCCTGCGCCGTTTGAGCGGCGGCGGGCACCCAGCCAAGCCACGCCAGACCGGCGGACGGCGCGTCCAGCGCAGCCGTCATCATCCGGCCTTCGCGGCTGACCGGGCGGGCGAACAGGGCAATGTCGGGGAAGGCGTCGCGGCGCGCCTCGGTGACCGCGCGCACCACCGCGCGCTTGTCTTCGGCTTCGCGGCCCGCCAGGCACCAGACATAGATGGCCTGGGCGCGCTCATGCGGCGCCGCCAGATGAGCCAGATCAGGCTGTTCAGGCCGGAACCGGCCATACATCAGCGCCTGATAGCCGGCATCGTTGAGGTAGAGCAGGGCAATGAACCCGTCCGCTGCGGTATGTTCACCCCGGCGGATGAAAAAGCAGCGCCGGGTGTGCGCCTCGCAGGCCGCGACGGTTTCAGCCGCCACCAGCTCGCCGCCCAGCGCGCTGGCGCCCAGTTCAAGCGCTGCGCGAATATCGCGTATGGAATCCGATGGCGAGAAGGCATGCCTCTCCAGCACGGCAAGCAGCCGTCTGGTCCGAAGGGCGTCTGGCCCTTCAGCATTGGAGAGCATACACTCGTCTCGCATCTCATCCCCGGTCAGCGTTAAGGGTTTGTTTACGAATTCGGCGGCGATTGCGCCTCTGCGATTATGGAATGCCCCCCATGCGAAAAACGTTTAGGTTGATCCAATGACCGGCAAAGCGCCTCTGTTCGACTGGGACGACCTGCGCATATTCCATGCGCTGGTGGCGGCCGGCTCCATGAGCGGCGCAGCGCGCCGGCTGGGCATCGGCCAGCCCACGGTCAGCCGCCGGCTCGACCAGCTGGAAACCCGCATCGGCGCCAAGCTGGTCACGCGTCTGGCCGAGGGCATCGAGCTCACCGATGTGGGCGAGCGCATCTGGACCCAGGTCCAGATCATGCAGAGCACCGCCGGAGACATTGAACGCATCGCCCACCAGGCTGACCGCGCAGACGCCGGCCGGGTGCGGCTGACCGCCCCGGAAGGCGTGGCGGGCTACTGGGTCGCGCGCCATCTCACCAGCTTTGTCGAAGCCAACCCGAATATATCTCTCGAGATCAGCACGCGCACGGAGGGCGAGTCCTCTATCGACCAGTCCGACATCGTCCTGCAGATGTCCGAATCGAAACGCATGAGCCATGTGGCCACAGAATTGGCCACATTGCACTATGTTCCGTTTGCTTCACGCCATTATCTTGATATTTACGGACCACCTAAAGGACTGGCGGATGTGCTCAATCACCGCACAGCCGATATTGTCAGCTACCGCGAGCAACAAACACACTGGCCGCGCGAGGCTGCGGCCATCAAGCAGATGATGGACCCGTCCTTGACCACCGACAGCGCCATCGTGCTGATCGAGGCGGTCAAGTCCGGCGCGGTGATCTCGCTCCTGCCGACCTATGCCGCGCGTGTTGAACCCACCCTGATCCACCTGGATCTGGAGCTGCAGGTGCCGATCACGCTGTGGATGGTCTACCACCCCGACCAGCGCCGGGTGACGCGCACGCGCAAGGTCATCGACTGGCTGCGCGAGATTTTCGATTCCGCGCAATATCCCTGGTTCCGCCGCGACTATGTCCCGCCGTCAGAGTTCTCCGACGTGGAGACCGTCCATATCCGCGGCGAGCGCCCCCGCCCCCGCTTGCTCTAGATTGCTCGCAGGGCGGGGTGGAGCGCCTCAGGGGTTCAGCACCACCTTGCCCCGCACCCGGCGCTCCAGCAAATCCTCGAACGCCTTGGCGTATTCAGCGAGCGGATAGCTCGCCGACACGGGCGGGCGCACCTTGCCCACTTCGAACATGTCGAAGATTTCCTTGATATTGCCCGCGTTTTCGCGCGGGAACCGCCCGGCCCAGGCGCCCCAGAACACGCCCAGAATATTGCGGCTGTTCAGGAGGGCCAGATTGAGCGGGATTTTCGGGATTGGCCCGGACGCAAACCCGATCACCAGATAACGCGCATCCCAGCCCGACGCCCGCAGCGCCGCCTCGGCCAGATCGCCGCCGACGGGATCATAGACCACATCCACGCCCTTGCCGCCGGTCAGCTCCTTGACCCGGGCCTTCAGGTCCTCGGTTGAGTAATTGATCGTCTCGTCCGCGCCGTTCTCGCGGCAGAAGGCGAGCTTTTCGTCAGAGCTCGCCGCCGCAATCACCCGCGCGCCCGCCGCCTTGGCCAGCTGAACCGTGGCGATGCCCACGCCTCCTGCCGCGCCCAGCACCAGCACGCTTTCACCGGCTTTCAGTTTCGCGCGGTCCTTGAGGGCATGCCAGCTCGTGCCATAGATGGTGGTCAGCGCTGCGCCCTCGTCAAAGCTCATGGAGGCGGGCATGGGCACCACCTGGCTGGCGTGAACGGGGACTTTTTCTGCAAACGCGCCCAGCATGGTCGCCGCGATCACCCGGTCGCCGGTCTTGATGCCGGTGACGCCCTCTCCCACGGCGCTGACCACGCCCGCCGCCTCCATGCCGGGAATGAAGGGCCGTTCGGGCTTCATCTGATACTTGCCCTCCACCAGAAGGATGTCGGGGAAGTTCACCCCGGCCGCCTTCACGTCCAGCATGACGAAGCCGGCGGGCAGGGCAGGGTCGGCCACCTCCTCCACGCTCAGCTGCTGGTAGGGGGCGAAGTCCTTGCAGACCAGGGCGCGCATGGGCGGTCTCCTCATGGTGTGAGCATCGTGTGCGTTGCGGCGCACGATAGGCGCGCTTTGCGCCCCAGCACAAGAAAACGCCCTGCAGATGGGGGCATCTGCAGGGCGCTCTCCAGGCCGGTCGTCCGGTTCACTGGGGACAGGGGGCTAGAAGGTGAACCGCACCCCGGCTTCGAGGATGTGGCTTCGCGCCTCGACGTTCAGATTGGCGGGGATCAGCGAGGACTGCACATCCGCCTCGTTGTGACGGCGATAGCGGTAGCCGGCGAACAGCGCGGTGTTGGGCGCGATATCGAACGATCCGCCCGCCATCACCTGCCAGAAGGCGACCATCTTGGTGTCGTCGACAATTCCGACATCAGACGGACGGTAGTCGACCTGCAGCTCGGCCACGCCCAGCCCGATCCCGCCATAGAGCGCAAAATCCGTGTCCGGGATCGGGAAGTCGTAGTAGCCGTTGATGGCATAGCCCAGCGAGCGCACATCGCCCTGCCCGTCGGCGACCAGATCGGCCACCGTTACGCCCAGCGGCGCAGAGCCGGTGATCAGCACGGCGGCGTCGGCGGCGCCCAGCGCATTGCCGCCCGCCTGCACGTCGCGGTGGGTATCCACATCCGCGCCCAGCCAGGAAATCTCGGCCTCGAGGCGCAGGTTTTCGCTGAACCGGTAGCCAGCGGCCCCCGCCACGAACAGGCCGGTGTCAAACTCGGTGGTCCAACCCACGTCGGTGCCAGACGGCAGGGTCACGCCCGGCGGCACGGCCACGCCGTCCCCGGTGACAAAATCGCGCGTGAACGCGCCGGAATTCTTGCTGTCGGTCTGGAAATTGAAGCCAGCCGAGCCTGAAACATAGGCCTGGGCCAGCGCCGGGGCGGCGCTGGCGCCGGCCAGTCCGGCGCTCAAGGCGAGCGCGCTGGCCAGTCGGGTGACAATGCTCATCGGGATCCTCCCTGTTTGAAGCCCGGATCCGGGCGGATGCGCCACGTCATCGCGGCTCTTGTATTGTATATGCAATACTCGTTACGAATGACAAGGCAGGCGCATGCGGTTTTTGCGCCGGGGCAGCCGAACCGCCCCTGAAAGGTGACCTCGGGGCCTGTGATGCCTAAGGTAAGCAATCGACCTCGCGCTGATTCCGCCTCCGGGGCGGCGGGCGGCGCGCAAACGACACATCAGGGGGCCGTCATGGCAGCTACTGCAGCGCGCGCCGAACGCGGCGTCAGCGATCGCAAAACCGAACTGCTCCACATCCTCGCGCGCACCGCCGTGGCCGACAGGTCTGCGCCGGTGAGCCTGCGCCAGTTCGCCATCCGCGCCGGGGTCTCGGAACCCACCCTGCGCCATTATTTCAATGACCGTCAGGGCGTGGTCATCGCCATTCTGGCCCTCTTTGCTGACGGCGCGCGCGACTGGCTGGTGCGCTGCGCCCAGCCGCAGGCGAGCCTGGAAGCGGCGGTCAGCGGCTATGGCGACATGGCGCTGGAGGGCGCGGACACCGACCAGTTCGCCCAGGCCCATGCCTTCGCCCTGGTGGAGTCCATCCATGATCCGCTGGTGGCGCGCGCCTATCTCGACACCATTGTTGAGCCCTCACTCAAGGCCATCGAAGCGCGCCTGGCGCCCAGCCTCGACCCCGAGGGCGCGCGCGGCGATGCGGTGCGCCACGCCGCGCTGGCGCTCTATGCGCCGGTGCTGATCGCGGTGCTGCACCAGCGCCTCCTGAAAGGCGCCGAGGCGCGTCCGCTGGACATGGGCGCCTTCTTTTCCGACCTCGCCCAACTCTTCGCCCATGGCCTGAAGCAGCCGGACTGACCCCTCCCATGCCCGACACGATCTCTGCCGCCCCCGGACTTGAGACGGTGTCGCCCAGCGTCCAGCTCAATCTCAATGTCCGCGGGCTTGGCCTGTCGGCCACGCTGGCGATCAATGAGCGCTCCGCCGCGCTGCAGGCGGAAGGCCGCCAGATATCCCGCCTGGGTCTGGGTCAGTCGCCCTTCCCCGTGCCGGACGTGATGCAGCGCGCCCTGCGCGCCCACGCCCACCAGAAAGACTATCTGCCCGTCCAGGGCCTGCCCGCCCTGCGCAAATCGATCTGCGGCTATCTCAAGCGCACGCAAGGCCTCGATTTCGACCCCGAAGACATCCTCATCGGACCGGGCACCAAGGAGCTCATGTTCCTGCTGCAGATGGTCTATTACGGCGATCTGGTGATCCCCACGCCCAGCTGGGTGAGCTATGCGCCCCAAGCGCGGATTCTGGGCCGGCCGATCACCTGGCTGCCCACCGATCCCGAAACCGGGCTCGGCGTCACGGCCAAATCCTTGCGCGCCCTGTGCGCCTCAGACCCCGAACGCCCGCGCCTCCTGATCCTCAACTCGCCCGGCAATCCCACCGGCACGGCCTATACCCGCGAGGCGCTGCGCGAGATCGCGGCGGCCGCCCATGATCACCGCCTGCTCCTCCTGTTGGACGAGATCTATGGCGGGGTTCAGTTCGACGGCCAGCACCATTCCATGGCGCGCGAGTATCGCGGCGGCACGATCATTTCCGACGGCCTGTCCAAATGGGCCGGCGCGGGCGGCTGGCGCCTGGGGTTCTTCGCCTTTCCCAAGGCGCTAGCCTGGCTGCGCAAGGGCATGTCGGCGGCGGCAAGCGAAACCTACACCTCGGTCTCTGCCCCCATCCAGCACGCCGCCATCGCCGGGTTCGAGGGCGGGCCGGAGATCGAGCTCTATCTCGAACGCTCCCGCGCCATCCTCGGCGCGCTGGCCGGGTATGTGTCCGAGCGCCTGACCCGGGCCGGCGCAGCGGTGAACCCGATCCGCGGCGGCTTCTACGCCTTCCCCAATTTTGACGCGCTGCGCGACAAGCTCGCCGCGCGCGGCATCACCACCAGCGAGGCCCTGTGCGAGCGCCTGCTGGAGGAGACCGGGACCGCCACCCTGCCCGGCTCCGCCTTTGGCCGGCCGGAAGCTGAGCTGTCGCTGCGCCTCGCGTTCGTGGATTTTGATGGCGAGTCGGCGCTGAATGCGCTGGCCGCTGGCGAGAGCCTCGACGCGGACTTCGTGACGCGCCATGCTCCGCGCGTGGTGGCGGGGATCGAGGCGATGGCGCGCTGGGCCGAAGGCTGACGCGCCGCGCCTGAAAAAGGACGCGCGATGGACCTCTGGGGCATCGAAGTTGACTGGAATGAGTTCACCCAAGCAGGCGCATACCGCACCTGGCTGATGATCTGCGCCGGGCTCGCCGTGCTGGCGCTGGTGTGGATCGCCTTTTTGCTGACGCGCGGCGGGTTTGAGGATCTCGACGAGATCGTACGCTCGCCCTACGCCACCCCGGCCGAGCGCCTGAAGGCCAACGCCATGCGCCTGCCGCGCAGCGTGCTGATGCTGATGGCCGCCGCCGCGGGCGCTCTGGGCGTCGCCATCCCGCTCCTGTTCCAGGGCGTGGTGGTGATCTTCCTGTGGCGGCAGGCCTTCGGTTAGGACGCCGGCCCTATTCCGCCGGCGCCACGCTGCCCGGAGGCAGCGCCTTGGTCTCTTCCTTGGCCAGCTGGCGCGACACCCAGTTAGGGGTCTTGGTGTAGCGGCCCACCGAGGCATAGACGGCCGGCACCACGAACAGGGTGAACAGGGTCGCCACCATCACGCCGGTGAAAATCACCACGCCGATGGTCACCCGGTTCTCCGATCCCGGCCCGCTGGCCAGCATCAGCGGCAGGGCGCCGATAGCGGTGGAGATGCCGGTCATCAGGATCGGGCGGAAGCGCGTGCCCGCCGACTCCAGCGTCGCGTCCAGCACGCTCTTGCCCTCATCGCGCACCTGATTGGCGAACTCGACGATCAGAATGCCGTTCTTGGCGGCCAGACCGATCAGGATGATCAATCCGATCTGGGAATAGATGTTCAGCGACGACCCGGCCATGTACAGGCCGAATAATCCGCCCGCCACGGCCAGCGGCACGGTCAGCATGATCACCGCTGGCTGGATGAAGCTTTCAAACTGCGCGGCCAGCACCAGGAACACGATCAGCAGCGCCATGGCGAAGGCGAACAGGATGGCGTTGTTGGAATCCAGGAAATCGCGCGCCGAGCCGGTGTATTGCGTGCTCATGTCATTGGGCAGGTTGTCATTGGCGTAGGCGTCCAGCCAGGCCACCGCCTCGCCCAGCGTGTAACCTTCGGCCAGCGTCGCCGACACCGACACCGCGCGCTGGCGGTTCAGGCGGTTGCGGGTGGCGGATTCGCCGGTTTCACGCAAGGACACCAGGTTGGACAGCGCAATCAGCTCGCCGCCGCGCGCCCGCACATAGAGCGATTCCAGATCGCCGCCGCCGGACCGGTCCGCAGAGCGATTCTCCATGATCACGTTATAGGCTTCGCCCCGGTCGATGAACTGGCCGACCCGGCGCGCGCCCAGATGGGTCTGCAGCGTGCGGCCGACCTCGGCCACCGACACGCCCAGCGCGCCGGCGCGCTCGCGGTCGATCTCCACGACCAGGCGCGGCGAGTTGGGTTCGAAATCCTTGCGCGGGCGCTGCAGGTTCGGATTGCCCGCCTGGATCGCCTCGACCATCGCCTCGGCTTCGGCGTTGAGCTGGTCGTATTCGGGGCCCAGGATGACGATGGACACGTCATCACCGCCGCCGCCGCCGCCCAGGCCGCCGCGCATGGTCACGAACGCGCGCACCCCCGTCAGCTCGCCCAGACGCCCGTTGATCTCGTTGACGATTTCCTGGCCCGCGCGGCGCTCAGCCTGGGGAACCATGGTGCCCACCACAATACCGCTGGAGAAATCACCGCCGCCGCCGCCAAAGCCGGGCACCGCCACCAGAAGCCGGCGCAGCTCCCCGCCCTCGACATAATCCATGATCGTGTCTTCCACGATCAGAGCCTGCTCGGACGTGAACTCGAAGCTGGCGCCTTCCTGGGCCGAGAACCGGCCAAAGAAGCTGCCGCGATCCTCGTCCGGGGTCAGCTCGCCGGGCAATTGGGCGAACATGAAGACCGAGCCGCCGACCGACAAAAGGACCAGCGGGATCACCAGCCAGGGCGCCTTCACCACGACTTTCAGCGAGGAGATATAGTTCGCCCGCGCCTTGTTGGTCAGATTGTCCACCCAGCGCGCCGGGCCGCGCAGATTGATGCTGGGACGCGCCAGCTTGGACGCCATCATCGGCGACAGGGTCAGCGCCACGAAGCTCGACAGGATCACCGCGCCGGCAATGGCCACGGCCAGCTCGGTAAACAATCGCCCGATCAGTCCGGGCAGGAAGACCAGTGGCGTGAACACCGCCACCAGTGTCGCCGTGGTGGCCACCACCGCAAAGAACACCTGACGCCCGCCATTGAGCGCGGCGGTGAGGGGCGGCTCGCCCAGATCCACCCGTCTCTGGATGTTCTCGATGACGACGATGGAATCGTCCACCACCAGTCCGATGGCCAGAACCAGCGCCAGCAAGGTCAGAATGTTGAGCGAAAACCCGAACATGGACAGCACCGCGAAGGTGCCGATCAGGCATACTGGCACCACCGCGGCGGGCACGATGGCCGAACGGAAGCTGCCCAGGAACAGATAGATCACCAGCACGACCAGCGTCGCGGCCACGGCCAGTGTCATCCAGACTTCACGGATGGACTCGCGGATGAACACCGTTTCGTCATTGGCGACGATCAGATCCATGTCGTCGGGCAGCTGGGCGCGGATCAGGTCCATCTCGGCATGGATGGCCGAGGCGACCTCGACGGCGTTGGACTGGCTCTGGCGGATAAAGCCCAGCCCGATCATGTTTTGCTGGTTGCCGCGGAACATGGCGCGCGGCTCTTCGGCCGACAGCTCCACATCGGCCACCTCGGCGAGGCGGATCACCTGACCATCCGGCAGGGTGCGCACCGGCAGGCGCGCAAAGCTGTCCGGATTGGTGAACAGGCGCTCTACGCGCACGGCGATCTGGGAGCCGCTGGTTTCCAGCGAGCCGCCGGGCACTTCGATGTTCTCGGTGCGGATGGCGTTTTCAATGTCCGACGCCGTCACCTGGCGCGCCGCCATGGCGGCGGGATTGAGCCAGATGCGCATGGCGTAACGGCGATTGCCGCCGATATTCACATTGGTCACGCCGTCAATAATGGTCAGCCGGTCGAGCAGGAAGCGGTTGGCGTAGTCGGTCAGCTCCTCGGCCGTCATCGTCTCGGACATGAGGTTGTACCACATGAACGGACGGGCATCGGAATCCTGCTTGCTGACGCGGACTTCCTCGACATCCTGAGGCAGCTGGCGGCGCGCCTGGCTGACGGCGTCGCGCACATCATTGGCGGCCGCTTCCAGATCGCGCGACAGGCCGAATGTCACGGTGATGCGAGAGTCGCCATCCTCGGTGCGTGAGGAAATTTCCTCGATCCCGTCAATGCCCGACAGCTGGGCCTCCAGCGGTTCGGTGACCCGGTTCTCCACGATCTCGGCATTGGCGCCGGGGAAATCGGCATTGATCGACACCACCGGCCGGTCCACGTCCGGCAGCTCGCGCAGCGGCAGGTCGCGCAGCCCCAGAATGCCGAACACGATGATCAGCGCGCTCGCCACGAAGGCGACCATGGGACGGCGTACGGCGATATCGGACAGGGTCATCGTGCTGCGCTCTGGACAGCAGCCGCGATGCGCGGCGTTGACGGCTCCGCGCTCGCCTGTACGCGCACCGGCATCCCGTCGCGCAGGCGGTGCACGCCGTGCATCACGATGCGCTCGCCCGGCTGCAGCCCGTCGAGAACCTCAAAATACCCCGACTGGCGCTGGCCCAGCTCCACGCGGCGCTGCTCCACCGTCACCGCTTCGCCCGCTTCGCGCAGGACGAACACCGTCACCCGGTCGCCCGAGCGGGTGATGGCGGTTTCCGGTGCAGCCAGGCGCTCGCGCACATCGCGGCGCAGCTGAACCGTCATCAGCATGCCCGGCAGCAGGCGGCGGTCTTCATTGTCGATCTCGGCGCGCACGGTGACGGTGCGCGTCACCGGGTCGATGCGGCTGCTGATATTGACAATCTGGCCGGTGAACTCGGTTTCGGGAAAGGCCGCCGCGCGCGCCTGGATGATCATCCCCGCGGACAGCACCGACAGGAAGCGTTCGGGCAGAGTGAAATCGAGCTTGATGATGCTCACATCATCGAGCTGCGCGACCACATCGCCGGGCCGCACCAGCTCGCCCAGGCTGACATTGCGCAGGCCCACCACGCCATCAAACGGCGCGCGGATAATGCGTTCGGCGACACGCGCCTCCAGCCCGGCGACACGCGCGCGGGCGCGCTCCATGCCGGAAGTCAGCTCGTCCAGCCGGGCGCGCGAGGCGATGCCGCGCTCGGCCAGCTCGCGGGTGCGGTCCAGTTCGCGCTGGGCTTCGCGCAGAGCCGCGCGCGACTCTGTCAGCCCCGCCGCCGCCTCGGTATCGGTCAACTCGACCAGAATATCGCCCGCGCTCACCTGATCGCCGGAATCAAAGCCGACACGGGAGATGCGGTCGGCCACCGTGGCGGTGATCACGACGGACTCGTTCGCGTTCGCCGTACCCAGCGCCTCGACCAGTTCGGAAAACTCACGCGGCGCCACCGGTATCACGGCGACCGGCACCGCGCGTCCGCCGCGCATCTCCGCGCCGGCGCCCGCATCGCCGGTCATCAGCGCACGAATGCCCACCGCGCCTGCCATCAAGGCAAACACGACGGCCACAACGATCAAAAAGGCGATGCGCTTCATTCCGGTCTCCTGCGGGGTTGGGAGGGGATATGCGCCGGATCGGCATAAAATCAAAGCGTTTGGCAGTCACAAATTAGTTAGCTCAGTCTAGAATGTGCGCCAGACCGCCACAAACGCGCTGCGCTCATGGCCGGTATTGCGCCCGCCCGTCGTACGCATAACGCCAGCCTGCAGGTGCAAACGGCTGGTCACCGGCCAGATCAGCGAGCCCTGCGCGCGGTGGCTGGCATAGCCGTCAAAGCCCGCCGCGCCGCCCGCCGACCACACCGAAAAGCTTTGCCCCATCACGCGCATGCCGCGCCAGGCATGGGTTCCCGCCGTCACATCGAGCCGCACCTCATCCGCCGCTCCGCCCGGCCGGCGCCGCCAGCCGGCCTGGACGTCGACAAATGTGCTGCGCCCGAATGACCGCCCCGCCATCAGACGCACATCCAGATCACCCCCGCCCTCACCCAGCGCAGCATGGTTGCGGTTCTCCCCGCCCGTGCGCGCGCTGACAGTGGCCTGAACGGACGCCGCCCACGGCCCGCCGCGATACAGGCGCAGCCGCGCGCCCGCCTCGACCCCGCCCACGCCGCGCCAGGGTTCGATCCCGCTGCGGTCGATGGATTGCAGCGCGGCGCGGCCCACCAGCGTGACATGGTCGCGCCAGCCATATTCGGCATAAAGCGCGGTCTCCTGCTTGGACTGGGATATCCCGCCCGGCGCGCGGTCGAGATAGTGCACGCTCTGCGTGGTGATCATCAGCAGTTCGCCACGCGGCTTGGTCCACGCTCCGGCGTGGGCCGGAGCGCATGACAGCAACAACAGGACCAATGCAATCGCACTGCATCCCGCCATCCGGCCGGTCCGCCGCGCCATGCCCGCCTCCCCTGTCCGGGAGGGCGCATTACGCACACGTCAGAAGCGTTGAGTCGAGTCCGTTTTCGCCCTACACGCGATCAGATATCATAGCCCGGGCATTGCCGGTCCACCCGCGCGCGCAGGGCCGCCCAGGCGATTTCCTTGAAGAATTCATTGGTGAAGGCCTGTTCGCCCTGGGCGTAGACCCGGTCCTGCATGGCCTTGTCCCACTCCACCAGCTCGGCGCCCTGGGCCATGACCTGCATCTTGCAGGCGCGCTCGAGCATGTACATGCGCACGTAGCACGAGAACGGGTGATCGCCGGTGGTCAGCGTGCCGTGATTATTGAGGATCATCAGATTGTGCTGGCCCAGATCGGCCACCAGGCGGGTCTTCTCGTCGGCGTCCAGCGCGATGCCTTCATAGCCGTGATAGACCACGTCCTTCATCACCGTCATGGCGCTCTGGGAGATGGGCAGAAGCCCACGCTTCTGCGCTGACACCGCCACGCCCTGATCGGTGTGCAGATGCATGATCACCTTCACGTCCGGGCGCGCGTGGTGGATGGCAGAATGGATAGTGAATCCCGCCGGGTTGATGCCGTACTGGCTGGGCGGCAGGACATTGCCCTCAATGTCCACCTTGACCAGGTTGGACGCCGTCACATCCTCGAACAGCAATCCGAACGGATTGAGCAGGAAATGCTCCTCCGGCCCCGGCACGCGCATGGAGATATGGGTGAAGAACAGATCATCCCAGCCATGCATGAAAATGAGCCGGTACAGCGCGGCCAGATCGCAGCGCGCCTTCCACTCCTCAGGCGAAACCTGATCCTTGACGCTGATGCGGGCCTGATCGTCCATAATCGCCTCCCTGACGCGGCGAACGGGTCGAGCCGCCCGCCTTTATCCCATGATCGCGCGCCCCGGCGCAGGCGTCAAACCGGTCAGATGTCCCGGGCGAGCCTCAGCCCCGTCATCTGCCATTGCGCGGCAGGCGGGAAGAAATTGCGGTAGCTGGCGCGCACATGACCCGGCGACGTCAAGGCGGAGCCGCCCTTGAGCACATATTGGCCGCACATGAATTTGGCGTTGTACTCGCCGATGGCCCCCGCATCGGCGCGGTAGCCGGGATAGGGCGCATAGGCCGAGCGCGTCCACTCCCACACCTCGCCGAACATTCCCGCCAGCCCTGCCGGCCCGCTCATCGGCCCATTAACCTGGCAAGCCTGCAGCCAGCCATCAGGCTGCGCCCAGCGCCCCTCAACCGGATCGACGCCGCGCGCCGCATGCTCCCATTCGCGCTCTTCGGGCAGGCGCGCGCCGGTCCAGGCGGCATAGGCCGACGCCTCGAAATAATCGACATGGCTGACCGGGGCGTTGAGGTCCAGGGCCTGATCGCCATGCAGGGTGAACTCGCGCCAGCGCGTCTCGTCCCTGGTCCAGTAGAGCGGC
This sequence comes from Hyphomonadaceae bacterium ML37, assembly GCA_027627685.1. Taxonomy (NCBI): domain Bacteria; kingdom Pseudomonadati; phylum Pseudomonadota; class Alphaproteobacteria; order Hyphomonadales; family Hyphomonadaceae; species Hyphomonadaceae bacterium ML37. The sequence continues at coordinate 918,656 of CP091241.1, read as the reverse complement.
GCGTCGCGCCCTTCCGCCTGGATCAGCGCCCAGCCGTCCGACAGCCAGTGGCGCGGCTCGCGATAGCCGCCATCCTCGATGAAGGCCAGAAACTCGCCATTGGTCACCGGGCGGGAGGCCAGGGCGAAGGGCGTCAGCACGCCGTCATGGGCCGGGCCTTCATTGTCGAAGGCGAACGCATCGCCCTCATGGCCGAAGCGATGCACCCCGCCCTCGAACGCGATCCACTCCAGCGGCTGCGCCGCCTCACTGATGACGGGCCGCGCGGGCTGCGCGAACCCCGCTTCGCGGAACGCCGCGCGCGATAACAGATATTTGATGTCGGTCAGGAACAGCTCCTGATGCTGCTCCTCATGGGCGAGGCCCGTCTCGATCACGCCGCGCGCCGCGTCCAGCGCCGCCGGGTCCGCGCGGTCGAACCAGCGCCCCACCGCCGCGTCCACATGCTGGCGATAGGCCAGCACCGCGTCGAGCCCCGGACGGGTGATCAGCCCGCGTTCGGACCGCGCCTGACGCGCGCCAATGGCCTCGTAATAGGAGTTGAACAGATAGTTGAACCGGGCGTCTGCGGGCTCATAGCCGCCATCGAACGCCTTGAGGAGAAACGTCTCCCAGAACCAGGTCGTGTGGCCCAGATGCCATTTGCCGGGCGAGGCGTCCGCCATCGCCTGGGCGCCCATATCCTCAGGTGAGAAAGGCGCGGCCAGCGCCAGGGTGCGCCCGCGCACCGCGTCAAATCGCGCCCGCAGGCATGCAGCGGCAGTCTCTTCCATATCCCGGGCCATGCGCTTGATCCTGGCTGCACTAACGCATTCCTAACCATAGCGCAGTCAGCATGTTCCGCCAGAGGGACAGTACGGACCGGTATCATGCCGCACGTCAGTTTATCGCCAGACCCCGACGGCCGCCACCACGCGGCCGGGCGCAAGGCTGTCCAGCTCAGCGATCTGTGCGCCATACGGCCTCTGCCCGATACCATCATCGCCGAGATCGATCCGGTGCTCACCGATCTGTTGCGCATCGCCGAATCCGGCGCGCGCGCCCACGCCGCCGTGCGTCTGGCGCGCTGCGACTGGGCCCCGCGCGAGGCGGTGCGCCTTTTGGCCTTCGAGCCACTCGACATCGCCCGGCCCATCGTGGAGCGCTCGCTGGCGCTGGACGAGCGTGACCTGATCGCACTGGCTGATCTGGGCCATGATCACCGCATGGCGCTGATCGGGCGTATTCACCTGAGCGCACCCGTCACCGCCGCCATGGCCCGCCACCGCGAGCGCGACTGCCTGATGGCGCTGGCCGCCCATGAAGGGGCGATCCTGGCCGAAACCTCGGCGGGCGATTTCATGGCGGTGGCGCGCAGCCATGAAATCCTGCAGGACGCGCTGGCCGGTCGCGGCGATCTCAGCGCCGGCTTCGTGCGCTCGCTCCACGCCATCGCCGCGCAGCGCGTGCGCACGCTACTGGTGGAGCGTTACCCGGAACTGGCCGACATCGCCGCACCCAAGCCGGACGCGCCGCTTCCGGACGTGGACGCCGACGCCGACCGCGACGCCGACGAAGTGACTCGCAAGCTCATGTCCGACCGTGCCCTCACAGCCGCTGACGTGCTGCGCGCGGCGCGCAACGGGCGCGCGGAAATCGCCGACCACGCCATTGCCCGCCTGACCGGGATGGAGGCCGCCGACTGGCGCCAGGCCATGCGCCGCTCGCCGCTGCGCGCCTGCCTCCTGGCGGCGCGGGCCATGGCCATGACGCCGGGCGAGGCGGCCGATCTCATCGATTCCATGGCCGCATCGGGCCGAGCCCACGCCATGGCGCCCGATGCGCTGGCGCGCGCCCGCACCGACATCTATGGCGCCTTCACCCGTGATGATGCGCGCCGGGCCTTGCACCGGATGGGCGCGGGCGGTTCAATCCACTAGCCCGCGCCCGCCCTTCATCAGCACGGAATGCCCCATGCGTCTCGCCTATCACGCCGCTGACCGCGCCGACGCCCGCGCCGCGCGTGAGCGGCTGGCCAAGCGCTATGGCGAGGTGGCGCTGGACGAGGCGGACTGCCTGATCGCGCTGGGCGGCGATGGCGTGATGCTGGACGCCCTGCACGCCGTGATGGGGCGCAATATCCCGGTCTACGGCATGAATTTCGGCTCGGTGGGCTTTTTGATGAACGAACCGCGCGAGGACGGTCTGCCAGAACGGCTCGCCGTGGCCGAGCGCGCCGCCATCCATCCCTTGCGCGCGGTGGGGCGCCATGTGGACGGGCGCACGTTTGAAGCGCTGGCCATCAACGAGGTGTCGCTGCTGCGCGAAACGCGCCAGACGGCGAAGATCCGCATCAGCGTCGATGGCCGCATGCGCCTGCAGGAGTTGGCCGCCGATGGCGTCCTGGTGGCCACGCCCGCCGGATCCACCGCCTATAACCTGTCTGCCCACGGCCCCATCCTGCCGCTGGACGCCCAGCTTCTGGCCCTGACCCCGATCAGCGCCTTCCGCCCCCGCCGCTGGCGCGGCGCGCTGCTGCGCCATGGCAGCCGGGTGCGCTTTGACGTGCTGGAGCCGGAAAAGCGCCCGGTCTCGGTGGTGGCCGACAATCAGGAATTTCGCGACGCCGCCACCGTCACCATCAACGAGGCGCGCTCCATCTCGCTGACGCTTCTGTTTGACGAGGGCAAGGCGCTGGGCGAGCGCATCCTGATGGAGCAATTCGCCGCCGACTGAACGCGCCCGCCGGCCCCCGGGCGCGGGCGCTTAGCGCGCCATTAAACAAATTCATCTACCCCGGTTGGGAAAGCCTGTGCGGCGGACAAGGGGCGCACGACATGATCGCAAACGGGTCTGCCCCGGACGGGCTGGGCAAGCTGCGCATCGCCGTGGTGGATGACAACGCCGCCATGCGCGGGATCGTGCGCTCGGTGCTGGGCGCGTTCGGCATCATCAATGTCTATGAAGCCTCCGACGTCGAAGCGGCGCTGCATATCCTGCGCGGCGAAAAGATCGACATCCTGATCTGCGACTGGAAGATGAAGCCGGTGGACGGGCTGGCCCTGGTGCGCACCCTGCGTGACCCCGAAGAAAGCCCCTGCCCGCTTCTGCCCATCATCATGCTGACCGCCTATGCCGAGCCGTCCAAGGTGAAAGAGGCCCGCGACGCCGGCGTGACCGAGTTCCTGGTCAAGCCCTTCGCCGCCGAAGGCCTGTACAAGCGCCTGCAAATGATCGTGAACCGGCCCCGCCCCTTCGTGCGCACCAAGGTGTTTTTCGGACCCGACCGGCGCCGACTGGCCAGCGGCTATCAGGGACCGGAGCGCCGCGACGACGCGGCCCCCCTGTCCTGAAACACCCCAGCGGAGACGCCTGACCCATGACCCAGCGCGAACGCCCCATCGAGATCATCACCCCGCCCAACATGCTGAAAGCCAAGGTGGGCGGCGCCCTGCCCGCCGCCAATGAAGCCATGATGGCGCGCGCCGAGGCCGCCGTGGGCGATCTGCGCCAGAATTTCAAAGCCTGGCTGGAAGAAGAAGTCGCCAAGCTCGAAGCCCTGATGCGCACCGCGCGTACGCAAGGCCTGGACGGCGAGACCGGCGAGGCGCTGTTCACCAGCGCCCATGATCTGCGCGGGCTGGGCGCCACCTACGAGTTTCCCATCATCACCCGCATCGCCGCCTCGCTGTCCAAGCTCATCGAGACGCCCGAGCAGCGCGCCGCCGCGCCCGTGGCCCTGGTCGACGCCCATGTCGGCGCCATCCGCGCCGCCATCCTGCAAAACGTGCGCGACGACACCGACCCCATCGGCAAAGCCCTCGCCGAAGAGCTCGAAACCCGCGTGACGAAACTGGTGGGCGAGCGGGGTTAGAGGGTTTCGGAGAGGAGCCTCCAAGCGCTGCACTTTTGGAGTTGAGCCAGCCGCCAGCTATTCCTTGAAAACACGCCCTGGTCCAGCCCCCTCTCCCCTCCTTCAGGGGAGAGGGTGGGGTGAGGGGTGCACGGACGGTCCAATACAACGCGGCGGCGCAAGGTGAGGCGGAAAAGACCGCCCCCTCACCCTACCCTCTCCCCCATAAATGGGGGAGAGGAGGCATCAACGATACATTTTTATCATTGAGGCCAATGGCTTGCTGTTTCGAATGCCCCTACCCCGCCCGCTGCGCATAGCCTGCTGCGGCGATGTCGGCGTCCAGGCGGTCGAGGCAGTAGTCCAGTTCTGACAGGGGTGCGCCCTGGAACTGGGTGAAGACGCGTTCGACGAGGTGTTTGCGGAAGCGGATCATGTCGCGCGCGCCGCCCGGGCCCATCTCCAGCGAGTGCCAGGCCTGCAGCGCCGCGCGCACGGCGGGCAATATGCGCTCGGGCAGGCCGGCGCGGCGGAAGATCGCCTCCAGGCCCAGCGGTCCGGCGTCGTGGATCAGCACCCAGGCCTTGGAGTGCTCAAGGCCCGCCAGCTCGGCCACGCAATGCTCGAAAAAGCTCATATGGCCCCGGAACAGGGCGCGCAGCAGGAGCGAGGGCGTCAGCCGGCTATTGAGTTGGAGCTGCTGGGCGAAGCGGCGCGGATCAGGGGCGAGGCCCGCCTGGTCGACCAGATCCACCGTGGCGCGTTCGCGCGCGCCCTCGGCCAGCTCCACCGCCAGCTGTGGCGGCAGGGCGTGGCGCGACACCAGGCGCTGCAGGGCCTGATCGGAAATGCGCGCCACCAGCTTCTCGGTGATCTCCAGCGGCAGGGAATCGCGGTCGATGAAGCGTTCGAGCACCTGGGGCGTCTGCGCGAACCGGCGGAACACGCTGGCAAACGCGCCGGCATTGAACGCGGCGCCGCTATTGCCCGCCAGCACGCCCACGGCCTCGGTCACGCCATGCTCGGCGATCTGGCCGGTGACGGCTTCGGACAGGCGCTCGCGCGTCGCCACCGCCACCTGGCGCCGGGCCGCGCCCGAGCGCACAATGTCGATCAGGTCGTCATCGGTCAGCACCGGCGAGCCGGCGATCACCGGAATGGCGATGGAATCCACGTCGGCGGCCAGCTGGCGCGCCACGTCGGGCGGCAGATGGGGCGAGCGCTGCAGCGTCACCGACAGGGCCCGGCGCACCAGCTCGGCGGCGTCGCGGGCCAGCACGCGGACAATCTCCGCGCCCAGAACGCGCTCTTCTTCGCTCAGGCCCGGCGCGGCGTAGCGCGCGCACACCTTGCGGGCGGCCAGCGCACGCGCCTCGTCATCGCCGCGATTGGTGAGCCGGACGAGATCATCCGGGGTCAGGCGGGCTCTCAGGGTATGCACGCTCATGGGCTCCACACGCCTCCCAGCAAAGGAACGCATCCAGCCTGCGCGCCAAATCTTAACGCCCGCTTGTCAGACGCGGTGAACGGGTAACTTACCCTTTACGCCTGGCCGGGGCCGGCGCGTCCAGCGAGGCCAGAAGCTCCACCAGCGCCGGGGTCAGCACGCTGCCCGTACGGCCCATGGCGGCGAGCCCGCCCAGGCCGCCGCGATGCCCGCTCTCGCCCACGCCCAGCGCCGAGGCGGCGCGCGCCACCGCGGTCTGGGGTTCAGCCGGTGCGGCGGCAGCCTCACGCGGCGCCCGCGCCGAAGCGCGCCAGGCCGAGGGCGCCTCCACCGATCCGCTATTCTCACCCGTCAGGCGGGCGAGCACTTCGCTGACGCTGCGCGGGCGGCCCTGATCAAAGAAGATCGGCCGGTTGGCGGCGGCCGCAGCGGGGAAGAGCTGATCGGCGCGCTGGGCCGGATTGTCGGCCGTGTGGGCGATCAGGCGGGCGGCGCCCTGCGCGCCCAGAAAATGCGCCGCGTACAGCTCGCCTTCGGTCGGTTCGCGGCCTGTCGCGGCGCGCAGGATAGAGGCGTTCTCCGCCGCCAGCTCGCCGGCCATCACGCTGGCCGCGCGTGCATCAAAGCGCAGGTTCAAGATCGCATCGCGCTGGGAGGGATCGCTGACCTGGAAGCGGCCTTGCGCATCGCGCGTCACCGCCCCGGCCAGCTCGCCATAGCCATGCTTGGCGCCGTGGCGCGACACCATGCCCAGCCAGGTCTGCTCGATGAACTGGAACAGGCCCGCGGCGCTGGAGGTGCGGGCGCGCGCGGCGGGATCGAAATTGCTCTCACGCTGGGCCGTGCGCACCAGAAAGTCGAAGCTGGCGCCCGTCTCGCGCGCCGCGTCGGCGATCAGGCGCCGGGGCGATGGCAGGGCGTCGCCCAGCATGGACAGGGGATCGGACATGGCCACTCCGGATGCGGCGCCAGGGCGTGCGAGGGGGCGATTCGCCCGTTCACGCGCCAGCCTGGGGTTAGAGGCCATAAGCTTTCGTTAACCGCGCCTGCACAATCCGGCCCCGTCACCCGCCCCGCAGGCCCGCCCGGTCCGGCGTGAAGGCGCGCGCCCACGTGGGCAGCGATCCGGTGCGCACCAGCGTCTCGACCGCCTGCGCGATCGCCGGCGCCAGCAGCACGCCATTGCGGTAACCGCCGCCCGCCAGCACCAGGCCGGGCGCCGCCTCGCCGATCACCGGCATGCCGTCGCGCGCCCGCGGGCGCAGCCCGGCCCAGCCCTCGTCCGGCGCCCGCCCCGCCAGCGCCGGAACCAGACGCCCGGCCCGTTCGCTCAGCCCCGCCAGCGCAGCGTCATCGGTGTCCAGCCCCGCCACGCCCGGCTCGCTGGTGGCGCCCGCGATCACCCGCCCGTCCGGTTTGGCGGCCAGATACAGCGAGACATGACGCACCACATGGGTCAGCCGCACCGGCGCAGGCGGCCCCCAGGCGATCATCTGGCCCTTCACCGGCGCGGCCTGCGCCCAGACCGGCGCGCCCTCGATCTTGCCCGTGCCCACGGCCAGCACGATCAGGTCCGCCTCAAGGCGCCGTCCGTCATTCAGCACCAACGCGCAGGCGCGGCCCTGAACCCTCTCCACCGCCCGCACCGGCGCCTCGCCCAGCACGACGCCCCCGGCTGCACGAAACGTCTCCACCAAAGCTGGGCCCAGCGCGCGATTATCGATCTGGCCGTCTGAAGGAAAGCGCAAGCCGCCGCGCGTCAGCCCCAGCGCCGGTTCGGCCGCCCGCATCGCCTGCGCGCTCACCCGCTCCACACTCACGCCAAACCGGGCCGCCCGCGCCAGCGCCGCGTCTGCACGCGCGGCATCCGTCTCGTCCAGCAGCGGGACCACCACGCCCGGCCGGGCATGGCCTGGCGCCAGCGCCGCCGCCACCCCTGCCCACTGCGCCCACAGCGCCCCGCCGCGCGCGGCCAGCGCCGCGAAGCCGTCCGCCAGAGGGTGAGCGGGATCGAGCTCGAGCAGCGTCTCGAAGCCCGGCGCGAGCATGCCCGCTGACGCCCAGAGCGCGCCGCGCCCCGGCGCGCCGGCGTCGGCGATGGTCACCTCATGCCCGGCCCGCGCCAGCGCCAGCGCGCACGCCAGCCCCGCCGCGCCGGCGCCAGCGATGGCGACGCGCAATCGGGTGCGGGGATGGGGGTTCGGGGTGGACAACATGGCGGTGCGGCGCCTCAATCAGGCCATGGTGAGCCTGTAAACACCAATTGGTTGAGGCTCAATGTCAGCCCCCAGCCCGGCGGCGCATCGCCGCTGTCAAAACAAGAGGAGGCGCCCTCATGGCGACCCGCTCCAAAACCGAAGCCCAGACCCGTCCGGCCACCCGTCCGGCACACGGCCCGATCCTGGCCGCCATGCTGCTGACCGCCAGCGCCCTGGCGCTGGCGCTGGCCGCCGCGCCTGTGAACGGCGCGGCGTTGCAGGACAGCGCCCCGGGTTACGAAGACGGCAATCCCGGCGAGGCCCTGGACAGGGATGAAGACGACGACGCAGACGCCGCGCGCTGCGTGCGCATCCGCACCATTTCAGGCTATACCGTCATCGACGACCGCCATCTGCTGATCCGCGGCGGGCCGAGCCGCCAGTATCTGGTCACCACCCGCCAGCGCTGCTCGGGCATGCGCTTTGGCGTGCAGATCGGCGTCAGCTTCAGCGACAACCAGCGCATCTGCCAGCCCCACATGGAATACGTCATCCCCGATGATGGCTGGCGCTGCCTGATCGACACCATCGAAGAAGTCGACAGCCGCGAGCACGCCGACGAGCTGATTGCTAGGCGCGCAGCGGCGGCGGAAGGCGCTGAAAACTGAATAATGCCCGACGGCGAAAGGCCGGAAGGCCGGGGACTCGCACCCGTTTGTCCTGCGCTGAAAGCGCTGCCCTGACCTGAGGTCACCTAACAGGTGTGTCCCCGTTTCGCCCTCCCTTTTGCGCTTCGCCCAGCCTGAACACGCACAACATCCACCATGGTGCGACGGCCTCAAACCATTGGCATCATGATTTGCAGCCGGCCATGGACAGGCTGATCGGATCTGGACCTTACTGAGCCGGCAACTGCCTGCGGCAGCTGCGCAGGATGTTCATGGTAGCGCCCAGGCCGTTCACGGGAGGAAACGTATAGCTGCCGTGGCGATCACTGGTGATCGTGAATGTGCCGTCGAACGAAAGCTCGTGCAATACTGTCTCCAGGGCCTGTTCGGACAGATATACAGCAATCACGCCATCCAAGTGTCTGGCACGGATGTAGCTGGTCTGGCCGCGCGGAAATTGGAGCGATACCTGAAGCTCCTCGCCGGTTCCGCCGGCGAGTTCTGCAGCCGCCAGGTTCATACGCACCGTTTGATCTGTCAGCGTTATATTCAATAGAGGCTGTGGCGATCGGCCGTGCCAAAGCATACAGAATATCCAAGGATCGCCATTCGATAACACGCGCTCATCCGGCGTGTAGGTCACGCCCCATCCCCCCGGCGTGTCAGCCTGTTGCGCCATAACGCAGAAGGGCAGGGCAATGGATAGGGTCGCAGCGGCGAGTGCAGCCCGCATCCAACGAACCAGACCTGAAGACCGCATCATTCACCTCCCTGTTCACGAACGCGCGCAGACAGACTGGAGGCGCAATGGGTCCTGCGCACCCCCCTGTTCAGGGGAGCATTGCCCGAATTGACCCGGTCTTGGAGCATGATCCTGAAAACCGGGGACACAAACCCATTCCTGCGCGAAACGGGTGCACTGAGCCGTGGCCGTCAGATGGGCGCGTCCCCGTTTTGCAGCGTGGAAAGATCGACGCCCCGGCTATCCGCCGGGGCGTTTTTCATATCAACTCCTCGGGAAAACCGGGGACACAGACCTGTTTCAAAGCCGAACGGGTGCGCCTGCAGATGGTCAGTCAATCGGCGTATATCCCCTTTTTGACCAGTCTCAATTTCCGCGTCGACAGGGCAGCTGGTCGTTCTTACTCTGCTCCCGGGCAATGGAGGGGGACGAAAAATGGGCGAGCCTCAACGCGGTGAGCGCTTCTTCTTTTACTACAGTTTTGTGCTTTTCGGGATTGTAGCCGTATTTTTTCCGCTGCACGCGCTGTTGAATGCCGACAAACTGCCCCCGATGCGGCCCCTGCTGCACCTGCACGCGATCCTGACGGGAAGCTGGTTCGCCCTGATCGTTTTTCAAACCTGGCTGATCGGACAGAACCGGGCTTCAGCACACAAGGCGCTCGGCGTGGCGAGCCTTCTGCTTGTCTCGGTGATGCTGCCAAGCGCAATCTGGGTGTCGTACGACAACATGATGCGGACCGGCGCGCCGCAAATCTTCTACGGAAACTGCGTCAACACGGCCTTTTTCACGCTCTACTATCTCATGGCGCTGAACTGGCGCAAAAAGGCTTCGCTGCACAAACGCTTCATGCTCCTGGCCAGCCTGTCGATCATGTTCCCGGCGCTGGCGCGGATCGGTTATGTGTTCGACCTCAATCCATTCACCGTCCTGCCGATGTGGCTGGCCTAGCTTTTTGCACTCCCTGCCTACGACCTGATCAAAGAGCGCAGGATCAATGCGGCCACCCTGACGGGCCTCGGTCTGTCGCTGGTCTATATTGGGGTCCTGGTGCTTATCGGGCCGCCGCCGGAATAGGGCCGGGCCGGGAAACCGGGGAAAAGCGGGGCAGACACCTATTTCCCGCGCCGGGAAGTGGTGCGCTCTTGCGCCCCCCCTACTCCGCCGCCACCTTCAACGGATCATGGCTGAGCCACCCAAAAACCTGCGGCCAGAAGACGTCGGACATGCGCTCACGGAACAGGCCGTCATGGCCGATGGGGCCGCGGCGCAGATCGTCGCGGCGCACGATTTTCATGTCGCTGGGGGCGCGCTCATAGCGCTCCAGCAGCCAGCGCACGCCGCCCGGCGTGGCGATGGGGTCGTCATCGGGGACCCAGGCGCGCACCGGGGCGGAGAAGGCGCGCCAGCGCGCGTCCAGCCCGTGCTCGGCGAACACATCGCGCAATCCCTCGCGGTTGACGCCGAACCGGCGCCAGTCGCGCCACACGCCCGGCGGCAGGGGCGCGCCGCGCCACAGCGCCCCGCGCGGCACATGGCCGGTCATGGCCAGCGCCGCCGGGCCGTACAGCCGCCAGAACGCCCACGCCTGCGCGCGCATCGATGGCGCATGATGGCCCCAATAGGGGCCGGAGGAGGACAGGAGCGCCAGCGCGCGCACCGGCACATGCGGCTCGATCAGGCCGGCAAATTGCCCCCCCACCGAATGGCCCACCACATCCACCTTCAGGCCAGGATAAAGCGCGCTGGCGTGGGCGGCGGCGGCCGGCGCGTCATAGCGCGCCCAGTCGAGCATGCGGGCAGGATCGGTGCGCGGCGGCCCGTCCAGCGAGGCGCCCTGGCCGCGATAATCAAACGTCAGCGCCGCCCAGCCGCGCGCGGCGGCGGCCTCAGCAAACGGGCGGTAGAAGCCTTGCGTGTAGCCGGTGGCCGGGTTGATCACCATCACGGCCTGGGGCCGCGCCGGCGCGTACAGGCACGCCGCCAGCACCCGGCCATCGGCGGCGGTTATCGCGGTCTCGCGCGCGTGTACGGGTTCACATAACGCCATGCGCATCGCCTGTCGCGCCGCGCCCGCCTGGGCCGGACGCCCGCCTCCCCCAATGCCGCGCACCATGGCGCGCATGGCCGCGCCCTTCAACCCCGGGGGCGATTGGTGCGCGAGGGGGTCGCCGCGCCAGACCGGGGGCAAACGCCGATTTCGGCAACGGGAAACGGGTGCGCGTGTCTCTTGTCGGTAAATGGGTGTGTGTCCCGGCTACTGCTGGAGCATGGTCAACAGCGAAGGCACACCAAGTCTGCGGGTAGAAAACAGCGCGGGCTTTCGCACAGTGCGACCCTATCTTCCCGTCATTCCTTGCCGAGCCATTTTCGCAAGCGTCGCAGCCTGTCAAGGACGGCCCTTCGGGCCGCCGCCGTGCGGCGACCGGGCAAAGCCCGGTCGTCCTTGACAGCCGGCGATCGCCTTGCGGTTTCTTCCAGCATGGAACGATGGGGAGGATTGAGCACCGGGTCGTTCGGGCGAGGGGTGGGGAATGGCTGCACGGTCGAGACTTTCATTCTATTTCTTTATATATTTCTGATAGTTAGCCAATTTCACTCTTCGAGTACTTTTCCATATTGTTTAAGTACTATAACCTGCTATGCTCCCTCTAGCGATGGAGGCAACCATGCACGAAACGAACCTAAGCACAAACCCGTTCGACTACGTTCACGTGCCCGTGCAACGCGACACATATCACGCATTCGTAGCTATGCTTGACGATAGCGAGCACGCAGTGGCAGTTATCGACCGGCTGCTACAAGACTTCTGGGCTCAGCGGTTCGAGCGTCTAGACAGCCTTGGTCACATTCAAAGCAGCGCATTCTCTCATGAAGATCTTCTGGTGCAAGAGAAAGCTTGGAGCGCCCATTTTGGCGATATTGACGAAGGATATCGTTGGGATCGGTTACTCTTAAGAAACGGCACTCAGCTAAGGTCTGTTTACAAGGGGAAGGCATATATCGCACAGGTTCGGCACTCGGAAATTTGGTACGAAGGTAAAACACTCACGCCCTCTAAGTTCGCGAACCTCGCAGCTGGAAACACGATCCGAAATGCTTGGCGAGACCTAAGCATCAAGTTTCCCGGCCAAACTTGGAAGGAGGCCAACACACTGAGGCACGACCCTCCAGCTAATGAGCCCTACAAACGCGACCATCTTGATGCGTTTGCTGACGCGATCGCAGATTTCAACGGGGTAGACAAAACTGGGGGTGCGTCAAATGACTGAGCTGACCTTGACAAAGCACGCACGTACGCGCCTTCAACAACGTGGCCTGAAGGCCAAAGACATAGAGCTTATAGCCGAGTATGGGGAAACCATTGAAAGAGGCTTGTTGATGACAGCCGAAGCGGTCGATGAGGCTCTTGCGGATTTGAGAAATAAAATCAGCAGACTTGAAAAGTTAAAGGGCCGGGTATTGATAACCGATGGTGAAATCGCAATCACAACCTACCGAGCCAATCACAAAAAAATCGGATACCTAAATGAAAGTAATACATAATGAGATCGTTCAGCGAAATTGATTTTGTAGAGCTTGAAAAGAGGCTTTACGAAGAATGTAGAAGAATGCTAGAAGACGAATCTCTGTCCAAAGCAGTTCAGTTCGGATTGAATCCGCTTTATGGGCCGCTAAAGAAAAATCCCGATCTTGCGCTGATCTCCTTTCAAGGCGGAGGCGCGGATCGGCATGTCCAAACCTCCGCGCCTAGCGAGCTGCTCTACCTCTCCGATCAGTATAAGTTTGGAACTTCGCTCCGGGCGCATATGGCAAGCGCGAAACTAAGCTCAATTCTACAAAACTCGACGGTAGCCCACGCGGCAGTTTTTCCCCAGGCCCCAACCAGTGAGGCTTCTAAGTGGATTAACCCCAGAGACCCAGACAGAAAGAGGTGGGTCGAGTTTTCAAGCCACTGGAACGAGGTGCTTTTGCGCGCCCAGTCCCCAAAAGCTCTGATATTCTTCGGCGAAAAGGCGTCGAACGCGTTCGGTATGCAATGGAAGGACATCGAACGCAACCATGGTCAGGGCCACATGACATTTGCGCGCGCAACTTGGAATGATATCCCAGCGTTTTTCTGTCACCATCTATCGATCAGCTGTCCTGCAGCAGAAGCGGTTCGTTGCTTTCAGCGAGTAGGAGAGGCGCTGCGCTGAAGTAGAGCGTCATCCTGTGGAAGGATAATCGGGTGCACACCTCCCGGATAACCGCAGGATGACCGGGGACAGACACCCGAAACCCGGGACACACCCCTATTCCTCCCGCAGAGAACCGGTGCGCATATCCACGCCCGGCAGATCGGCCTGCGCCCCCGCTCTCGCAGACAGTGATCGCCCACACACGCCCCGCCCTGAATCACCCGCCCCGCCGCTCCCCCCACCCCCCACCCGATTGCAATTGCGCCACGAACACGGTCTATCTCAAGCCAACCGATCCGCCGCCCCGGAGGCCCATGCCGTGACCGCTCCCCAGACCCCCGCCCAGAACCTGATCGAATCCCGCCTGGCCGATCTGGGGATCACCCTGCCCGCGCCCGTGGCGCCGGTGGCCAATTACGTGCCCTTTGTGCGTTCGGGCGCGCTGGTCCACATTTCCGGCCAGATATCGCTGGGCCCGGACGGGCTGGTGGCCGGGCGCCTGGGCGCAGGGATGGAGCTGGAGGCCGGCCAGGCCGCGGCGCGCCTGTGCGCCATCAATCTCATCGCCCAGTTCAAGGCGGCCTGCGGCGGCGACCTCACCAAGGTGGCGCGCATCGTGAAGCTGGGCGGGTTCGTCAATGCGGACCCCGCCTTCACCGACATTCCCAAAGTGATCAACGGCGCCTCGGACCTGATGGTGGCGGTGTTCGGCGAGGCCGGGCGCCACGCCCGCTCGGCGGTGGGGGTGGCGGTGCTGCCGCTGGGCGCCGCGGTGGAGGTGGACGCGGTGATTGAGATCGGGTGAGATGGTTTTGACGCGGCGCAGCATGTTGCAGTGCAGCGTCAGCCCGCCGCGGCCACCGCGCGCCTCGCTCCTCCCGGGTCGCGGCGCTATATCCCCGGGTTCATCCTCATCCGACCTCCGGCGGCCCGCGATATGACCTCCCTGCGCCTCTCCCTCGCCGAAACCTTGCGCGCCGCGCCCGAGCGGACGTGGGACGCCCTGTCATGTACCGTTCAGCCCGAGTCATGTCCCCCTCAACCCGATTCACGTCACCAGGAAGGGGTGGTTTCGTCACCCAAAAGGGGGACAAGCCCCTTCACCAGCTGGGCCTTTCTGGACGCGCTGGAAACGAGCGGAAGCGTCGGCGCAGGGACCGGCTGGGCGCCCCGCCACCTGCTGGCGCACGATGCGGACGGCGCGCTGGTGGGCGCTATGCCGATGTATCTAAAAGAACATTCCTACGGCGAATATGTCTTCGACCATGCCTGGGCCGATGCGCTGGAGCGAGCGGGCGGGAGTTATTACCCCAAGCTGGTCACCGCCATTCCCTTTACCCCCGCCACCGGCCAGCGCATCCTAACCCATTGTCCTGAAACCCGTAATACTCTCATCGAGGGCGGTATCGCCGCGGCCCGCCAGCTGGGCGCGTCGAGCTGGCATGTCCTGTTTCCCGACGAGACGGATCGTCAGGCCCTTGACTCTCAAGGGCTTCTCGCCCGGCACGACATCCAGTTCATCTTCACCAGCGAGGGCTACCGCGATTATGCCGACTTCCTCGACGCCCTGGCATCACGCAAACGCAAGGCCCTGCGCAAAGAGCGCGAAATCGCCCAAGCCAATGTCAACATTGAACTTTTGACCGGATCGGACATTACCGAAGCCCATTGGGACGTGTTCTTCGCCTGCTATCTCGACACCGGCGCGCGCAAATGGGGCCAGCCCTATCTCAACCGGGAATTCTTCTCGCTTATCGGCCAGAGCATGGCGGATAAAATCCTGCTGGTGATGGCGTCCCGCGACGGCCGGTATATCGCCAGCGCGTTGAATTTTATCGGGTCTGACACGCTCTATGGCCGCTATTGGGGGGCGCTGGATTCCCATGACAGCCTGCATTTCGAGCTCTGCTATCATCAGGCCATCGAGTACGCGCTGTCCCACGGCCTCACCCGCGTCGAAGCCGGCGCCCAGGGCGCCCACAAGCTCGCCCGCGGCTACCGCCCGCACCTGGTGCATTCAGCCCATCATATTGAACATGAAGGCCTTCGCGCCGCCGTCGCCCGCTATCTCGCCTCCGAACGCCCCGCCATGATCCGCGAATGCGAGGCGATGGACGCCGAGTCGCCGTTCAAGACCGCGCCCTGACTTGGCGCATCACCTCGATTTTGCTTATGATTTGCGCTCCTCGAGCGAGACCGGAGACCCGCCATGAGCCTGCACGGGACCTATGACGACCAGAATATTTTCGCGAAGATCCTGCGCGGCGACGCCCCTTCGGTCAAAGTGTTTGAGGACAAGCAAGTTATTGCAATCATGGATGTTTTTCCCCAAAGCGAGGGGCATGTGCTGGTCATCCCGAAGGCGCGGGCGCGCAATCTGCTCGACCTTCCCGCCGAGGCCGCGTCCGCCGCCATGGAGCGCGTCCAGCAGGTGGCCCGGGCGGTGGAGGCGGCGCTGAAACCCGACGGCGTCATGGTCGCCCAGTTCAGCGGCGCGGCGGCGGGTCAGACCGTATTTCACGTGCATTTTCATGTCATTCCGCGCTGGGCCGACCGCCAGATCGCAGGCCATGGCCAGGCCGGTCAGGCAGATGTGAAGGCGCTCGAAGCGCTGGCCGAACGGATAAGGGCAAAACTCTGAGGCCTCGTTTCAGGCGTCCGGCGCCACCGTGAAACACGCCTCGCCGCGCGCCTGCAGCCGGGCGCAGGCCGCCCGGGCGATGTCTGCGTCCAGCCCCGCAAACCGGGCGCGCCACAGCCGGGTCTCGCCGCGCAACAAGGGCTCCGGGGCGTGATGCGCCTGCGCCACCAGATCGCTGATCCCCAATGCTGACACGGTTTCCAGCCGCGCCCGCGCCGCCGCTTCAGAGCCATAGGCGCCAACCTGAATGGACCAGCCCCGCGGCAGCGCCAGCGCAGGCTCTGCGGCGCGCGCCGGCTCGGCCAGCTCGTCCACATCGGCCAAAGTCACCCGCACGGGCGGGGCGGCGCCAGCGGAGCCCTGGGCGGTCTGGGCGGGCATGTCTGCCAGCTCGGCGGTCAGAATTTCCTGTTCGCGTATGGGGTTGAGGCGCGGCGCCTCCAATGTCGCGAGCAACCGGCCCTGATCGCGCGCGTCCAGCGTGATGAAAGCTGCGTCGATCAGCTCTCTGGCATGGGCGTCGCGCACCGCAGGCGAAGCCCCGCCCATGATAATGGCCACCAGCTGGCGCCCGTCGCGCTGCGCCGTCAGCGCCACATTGAATCCTGACGCGCGGATATAGCCGGTCTTCAGTCCGTCCACGCCCGGCATGGTGTTGACCAGCGTGTTGTGGCTGTTGATGGTTCGGCCGTTCCAGACAAAGCGCGTCTCGGAGAAATAGGCGTAGCGCTCAGGAAAATCGCGGCGCAGGGCATACGCAAGACGCGCCATGTCGCGCGCCGTCGTGCGCTGCAGCGGATCGGGCAGGCCCGAGGCATTGCGGAAGGTGGTGGAGGTGAGGCCCAGACGGCGGGCGCGCTCGGTCATGGCCTGCGCAAAGGCGGTTTCTGTGCCGCCCAGATGCTCGGCGACCACGACGGCGACATCATTGGCGCTGGCGATGATCAGCGCCCGCACGGCATCTTCCACCGCGATGGTGGCGCCTTCAGCCAGCCCCAGCCTCGAGGCCGGACGCGACGCGGCTTCCGCCGACACAACCAGCTCGTCGCTCAGCGAAACCCGCCCGTCACGCTCGGCTTCAAACAGAATGTAGAGCGTCATCATCTTGGTCAGCGAGGCGGGAAAGCGCATGGCGTCGGCCCTGCGCGCATGCAGCACCTCGCCGCTTTCCATGTCGGCCACGAAGGCCGCGTAGCGTTCCGACTGCGCCGCAGCCCCCGCGCTGGCGAACGCCAGCACGGCGAGAACCGAAGCCATCCATCGAATGAGTGCGTGCGCCATAGCCTGACACACTGGCGCCGAGCTGTTGCCGGGCCGTTAACCGCATGACGCACTTCGGCTTTTGTGCAGCGCAACATTTTTCTTGACTTGCGTCGCCGGTTTTGAGAGATTTGCTGCACTTGCGAAGGGCGGATCCGCCCCGAGCGAGATAAAATGAGGACGCCATGACGACCGAGACCGGAACAATGAGCACGACCATCGACCAGACGACGGGCGGCAACGCCGATGCGTCCGGATATGTCGCGCCCGATACGGCCGCCGTCCAGCTGTCCCCCAAGACCGAGGCCCGCCCCGCGACCGCACGGACATCATCCGGCAAAGCTGCGCGTGCGCCCTCGCCTCCCCGCAAAATGACAGGAGTCATCACCATGGCCGCCGCCGCCAAAAAAGATCCCGCCAAGGAAGCCTTCGAAACCGTCACCGCCGCGTCGAACGACGCAATCAAGGACGGCTTTGAAAAGTCCGTGAACGCGCTGAACGAGTTCACTGCGTTCCAGAAAGACACCGTTGACGCCATGATCGCGTCGGCCACCACCACCGCCAAGTCGATCGAAGAGATCAACACCGCCGCGGTCGCCTACGCCAAGAAGTCGATGGAAGACTCCGCCGCTGCGGCCAAAACCATGGCCAGCGCCAAGTCCGTCCAGGAGCTCATCGAGGTCCAGGCCGACTACGCCAAGTCGGCGATGGAGGCCTATCTGGCCGAAATCACCCGCCAGTCCGAGCTGATGTCGGGCCTGGTCAAGCAATCGTTCAAGCCGCTCAACGACCGCGCCGCCGCGGCTGTCGAGCTGATGCAGTCGCAGCGCTAGACGCGACGCTACCCCATCGGCGCGCGCGGCTTGCCGGGCGCGCCCACGGATCCTCCCTGACTGGTCCGGCGCCCCAAAGCGCCGGACTTTTTTTATCTCCAACCGGGCGCTGCAATCCACGCGGCTGGCTGAGACAGGGGCTTCCCACGCGGCCATGGATGCCTATCTAATCAGGGTATGGAAACTGTGTCAGCGCTGACCCGAGGCCCGTGGGCATGACTGAACGGCGCAAGGATGACGAGGACGCCGGACGCGGCGCAGGCGTCGCGCTCGAAACGCGCACGCGCACTAAGCGCCCGTCAATGTACAAGGTCCTGCTGTTAAACGACGATTACACCCCGATGGAGTTCGTCGTGGGCGTTCTGATGACGATTTTTCACAAGAACGCTGAGGAAGCGACTCGCATCATGCTCCATGTGCACCAACATGGAGTGGGGGTCTGCGGCGTGTTTACGTTTGAAGTGGCCGAGACCAAAGTAGCCCAGGTGATGGACGCCGCACGGCGCTCGCAGCACCCTCTGCAGTGCACCATGGAAAAGGATTAGGCGCTTGCCCTCATTTTCATCCGCCCTTGAGCACAGCCTCACCCGCGCCCTGGCCGCCGCCAAGGAGCGCAAGCACGAGTACGCCACGCTCGAGCACTTGCTGCTGATCCTGTGCGAGGATGAGGACGCGGCCGCCGTCATGCGCGCCTGCGACGTGGATGTGGATGAGCTGCGCGAGACCCTTCTCGATTATGTCGAGCGCGAGCTGGCGAGCCTGGTGATCGAGACCGGCGAGGACGCCAAGCCGACGGCCGGTTTCCAGCGCGTGATCCAGCGCGCCGTGATCCATGTGCAGAATTCCGGCCGTGACGAGGTGACCGGCGCCAATGTCCTGGTCGCCCTGTTCGCCGAGCGCGAAAGCCATGCGGCCTATTTCCTGGCCGAGCGCGACATGACCCGGTACGACGCGGTCAACTTCATCTCCCATGGCATTGCCAAGCGCCCCGGCGCCAGCGAGGCGCTCCCGGCCCGCGGCGCGGACGATGAAGACGAGGACGAAGCCGCGCCCGCCGCGGCCGACGACAAGGACAAGGATGATGCGCTGGCGGCGTATTGCGTCGATCTCAACGCCAAGGCCCGCGCCGGCGATGTGGACCCGCTGATCGGGCGCGACCACGAGGTGGAGCGCTGCATCCAGGTGCTGTGCCGCCGCCGCAAGAACAACCCGCTTCTGGTGGGCGATCCGGGCGTGGGCAAAACCGCCATCGCCGAAGGCTTGGCCCGCAAGATCATCGAGCACGATGTGCCTGATGTGCTGGAAAAAGCCGTCATCTATTCGCTCGACATGGGCACACTGCTGGCGGGCACGCGCTATCGCGGCGACTTCGAAGAGCGCGTCAAGCAGGTGGTCAAGGCGCTGGAGCAACGCCCCCACGCCATCCTGTTCATCGACGAGATTCACACCGTCATCGGCGCCGGCGCCACGTCGGGCGGCGCGATGGACGCGTCCAACCTTTTGAAGCCGGCGCTGCAGTCAGGCTCCCTGCGCTGCATGGGCTCGACCACTTACAAGGAATACCGCCAGCACTTCGAGAAAGACCGCGCGCTCGCCCGCCGCTTCCAGAAGATTGATGTGGTCGAACCGTCCGTGGCCGATTCCATCAAGATCCTGCAGGGCCTGCGCCCGTATTTCGAGGATTTCCACGATATCCGCTTCACCAATGAAGCGCTGAAAACCGCCGTGGAGCTGTCCGACCGCTATATCGGCGACCGCAAGCTGCCCGACAAAGCCATCGACGTGATCGACGAGGCCGGGGCCTCAATGCGCCTGCTGCCGCAGTCCCGCCGGAAGAAGACCATCGGGGTCAAGGACGTGGAAGCCGTGGTCGCCAAGATCGCGCGCATCCCGGCCAAGTCGGTGTCGAAATCCGACGAGACGGTCCTCAAGGACCTCGACGCCACGCTCAAGCGGGTGGTGTTCGGTCAGGACGAGGCTATCGCCAAGCTGGCCAGCGCCATCAAGCTGGCGCGCGCCGGCCTTCGCGAACCGCACAAGCCCATCGGCTGCTATCTGTTCTCCGGACCCACGGGCGTAGGCAAGACCGAGGTGGCCCGCCAGCTCGCCTCCTCGCTGGGAGTGGAGCTGCTGCGCTTTGACATGAGCGAATACATGGAGCGCCACACGGTGAGCCGCCTGCTCGGCGCGCCTCCGGGCTATGTCGGCTATGACCAGGGCGGCCAGCTGACCGACGCGGTGGACCAGCACCCCCATTCGGTGCTGCTGCTCGACGAGATCGAGAAGGCCCACCCGGACATTTTTAACATCCTCCTGCAGGTGATGGATAACGGCCAGCTGACAGACGCCAACGGCAAGAAGATCGACTGCCGCAACATCATCCTGATCATGACCACCAATGCCGGCGCGTCGGATGCGGCCAAGGAATCCATCGGCTTCGGGCGCGGCAAGCGCGAGGGCGAGGACACGGCGGCCATCGAACGCCTGTTCACGCCGGAATTCCGCAACCGCCTCGACGCCACCATCGCCTTCTCCGGCCTGAAGCCCGAAGTGGTCGGCCGCGTCGTGGAGAAATTCGTGCTCCAGCTGGAAGCCCAGCTGGCCGAGCGCGGCGTCACGTTCGAGCTGTCTGAGGCCGCCACGCTCTGGCTGGCGCGCAAGGGCTATGACGAGAATTTCGGCGCCCGTCCGCTGGGCCGCGTCATCCAGGAGCACATCAAGAAGCCCCTGGCTGACGAGATCCTGTTCGGTCAGCTGAAAAAGGGCGGCGTGGTCAAGGTCGATATCGACCCGGCCGACGCCGAGCGCCTCGACTTCGAGATTATCCCCGCCGACAGGCTGAAGGCCGCGAAGCCGAAGAAGACGCCGAAGAAAGCGCCCGAGCAGGCGCCGGTGGAGTAGGGTCTGCGGGCAGACCCCGTCACCCCGGCTGCGCCTCCAGCCGTCGCGGGCGGACGCCGCGCGCCTGCATCACGGCGTCATAGGCCGCATTGATGACCGCCATCTTGTCCACCGCGATGCGCTGCAGCTCCGCCGGGGCGCCTCGCGCCATCAGGCGGTCAGGATGGTTTTGCGAGGCGATGGCGCGGTAGGCGGTCTTCACCTCTGCGTCGCTGGCGGCGCGGCTCACGCCCAAGATCACGTAGGGGTCATCATGGGGCGCGGCGATATGGGTGTATTTGATCCGTTCGAAGCCGTGGGCGTCAAAGCCGAAAATCTCCGCCACGGCTTCGAGATACGCCTCCTCCTGTGCGGTCACGCGCCCGTCGGCCTTGGCGATGTGGAACAATCCGTCCAGCACATCCTCCAGCACCGCCGGGTGATGCTGGAAGCGGCGGGCGAGGCGTCTTGCATAGCCGTCAAAGCCCAGCGTGGTCTGCTTGGCCAGATCGAACGCGCGCGCCAGCGGCGCCTCGAAGCCCGGCGGCGCACGGAACACCTGGGCGAAGGCGGCCACCTCCTCGCGGCTGACCTCGCCATCGGCCTTGGCCATCTTGGCGCCCAGCCCGATCAGCGCCATGGCGAACTCGGCATCATCTACGCGCCGGCCCGGCGGGCAGTCCTCCTCCGCGCAGTCGAACGGGTCTTGCGATCCGGTCAGAAGGGCGGCGAGCTTGCGCCAGAATTCCATGGCGGGTCCGTGGGGTCTTTAAAGAGGCGCCACCCGATGCGTCCGGTGTGCGCGGCCATCCTGATTGACGCCCGGATGGGGTCGCGTCAAGCCGCTCAGGGACCGTGGGCGCCCCGTGAGCGCCTCGTGAGCGACCTTGCGGGACTGCGCATGCTATGCTGCATAACTCCTCCCCCCAATAGACGCAGGAGATGCGCGTGACCAAGGCTCTGGAGATCTGGATCGACCGGGGCGGCACGTTCACCGACATTCTCGCCCGCCACGGCGATGGCCGTCTGGAGGCCTTCAAACTTCTGTCCCAGTCGCCCGCCTATGAGGACGCCGCCAGCGCGGGTGTGCGCCGCGCGCTAGGTCTGGCCCCAGATGCGCCCATCCCGGCCGGCGCGCTGTCGGCAGTGAAGATGGGCACCACGGTGGCCACCAACGCCCTGCTGGAGCTCAAGGGCGCGCGCACGCTGTTTCTGGTGACCGAGGGCTTTGAAGATGCGCTGACCATCGCCGACCAGACCCGGCCGGACATTTTCGCCCTGCGCATTGACCGCCCCGCCCCGCTGGCGGCGCGCGTGTGTGGTCTTTCTGGGCGCATGACGCCCAATGGCCAGATCGCCGATGAACCGGACGAGGCCGCCGCCCGCACGGCTCTGGAAGAGGCCCGCGCTGACGGGTTCCAGTCCGTGGCCATCGCGCTCATCAATTCATATGCGAACGACCAGCAGGAGCAACGCCTCGCGGAGCTCGCCCGCGAGGCCGGTTTTGAGCATGTGACGCTGTCCAGCGCCGCCAGCCCGCTCATCCGCCTCATCCCGCGCGCCTCCACCGCCGTGATCGACGCCTATCTCCAGCCCGTTTTGCAGGATTATGTGGCGCGCGTGGCCAAAGGCCTCGACGGCGCGCCGCTCTATTTCATGCAGTCGGGCGGTGGTCTTTCGGATGCGAATATGTTTGCGGCGCGCAACGCCGTCCTGTCCGGCCCGGCCGGCGGGGTGGTGGGCATGGCGGTGACGGCCAAGGCCGCCGGGTTCGACAAGGTCATCGGGTTTGACATGGGCGGCACCTCCACCGACGTGTCGCGCCATGATGGCGGCGATTACGCCCGCACCGACCTCGCCCGCCTGGATGGCCGCGTCCTGCGCGCGCCCATGCTGGCGGTGCACACCGTGGCGGCGGGCGGCGGATCGATCCTGAGCTTTGACGGCGAGCGCGCCCGTGTCGGTCCGCACAGCGCCGGGGCGGATCCGGGACCGGCCTGCTATGGCCGCGGGGGACCGGCGGCGGTGACCGACGCCAATCTGGTGCTCGGCCGCATCCAGCCGGACTGGTTCCCGCGCGTGTTCGGCCCCGATCAGGATCAGGGCCTGGACGCGGACGCCGCCCGCGCCGCCCTCTCCAAACTCGCTGACGCCATGGGCCTGGCCAGTCCCGAAGCGGCTGCGGAAGGTTTCCTGGCAGTGGCCGTGGAAGCGATGGCCGGCGCGATCCGCCAGATCACCACCGCCGAGGGCGTGGACCCGCGTGGCTATGCCCTCAACGCGTTCGGCGGCGCCGGGGGGCAGCATGCCTGTCTGGTCGCAGATGCGCTTGGGATGACCACGGCGCTGATCCACCTGCAGGCGGGTCTGTTGTCCGCCTATGGCATCGGGCTCGCGCCCATCCGGGCCTTGCACGAGGCGGGGCTGGAGCGGGCGTTCGACGCGGCGGGCCTCAAGGCCGCGAGGGGCTTGCTGGATACGCTGTCGGATCAGGCGCGCGCCAGCGTCGCCGATCAGGGGGGCGACAACATTCGTATGCGAACTGAATTGCGCCTGCGGGCCGCCGGGTCCGACACCGCGATCCCGGTTCCAGCCGGTGACGAGGACGATATCCGCGCCGCCTTTGGCGAGGCGCACCGGCGCCTGTTCGGTTTTGCGCCGGAGGCTGACGCCGCGCTGATCCTGGAATCGGCCGCCGCCGCAGCGGAAGGCGCACCGCCGGGCGCCGACGCGGTGGCGGCAGAGCTGGCGCAGGCTGACGGCCCGCTGGTGCAGGCAGGCGAGGCGGATGTCTATCATGGCGGGCGCTGGCAGGCGGCGCCGGTGCATCGCCTCTCTGACATCGCGCCCGGCCACGCCATCACCGGCCCCGCCCTGATCGTGGACGATCACCAGACCATTATGGTCGATCCCGGCTGGAGCGCGGCGCGCAGTTCAGACGGCATGCTGGTCCTCACGCGGCAAGCGGACGCTGCGGCCCGGCCCGGTGATGACACGACGCAAGCCGACCCGGTGACGCTGGAACTCTTCAACCGGCGCTTCATGGCGGTGGCCGAGCAGATGGGCGCCGTGCTCGAACGCACGGCCCATTCTGTGAACATCAAGGAACGCCTGGATTTCTCCTGCGCGGTGTTC
This sequence comes from Hyphomonadaceae bacterium ML37, assembly GCA_027627685.1. Lineage (NCBI taxonomy): Bacteria > Pseudomonadati > Pseudomonadota > Alphaproteobacteria > Hyphomonadales > Hyphomonadaceae > Hyphomonadaceae bacterium ML37. Next base: position 894,839 of record CP091241.1, on the reverse strand, counting down.
GACGCAGACGGCGCCCTGGTGGCCAACGCGCCGCACATGCCGGTGCATCTGGGCTCCATGTCGGCCAGCGTGCGTGCGGCGCTGGACGCCCATCCCGATCTCGGCCCCCGGGACGCCATCGCCCTCAACGCGCCGTGGAATGGCGGCACGCATCTGCCCGATATCACCGTCATCCAGCCGGTTTGCGATGAGGACGGGACGCGCCTGTTCTTCGTGGCCGCGCGCGGCCATCACGCCGATGTGGGCGGGATCGCGCCGGGCTCCATGCCGCCCTTCTCCCGCTCGATCGAGGAAGAAGGCGTGGTGCTGGACGCCGTGCGGATCCTGAAAGACGGAAAGTTTGACGCCAGCGGCGTGCGCGCGGCGCTTGGCGCAGGACAGTATCCCGCGCGCAATCCCGACCAGAATATCGCTGATCTCAAGGCCCAGCTCGCCGCCTGCGCCGCCGGTGGGCGGGCGCTCACTGACATGGTCGCGCGCGAGGGTCTGGCCAAGGTGCGCGCCTATATGGGCCATGTGCAGGACAATGCCGAACGCGCCGTACGCCGGGTGATCGGCGCGCTGGAAGATGGTCAGGCGCAGATGCACATGGATGGCGGCGGCGTGATCCGTGTCGCCATCCGCGTTGACCGGGCGGCGCGCGAGGCGGTGATCGATTTCACCGGCACCAGCGCCCAGCTGAGCGATAATTTCAACGCCCCCAGCGCCGTGGCCCGCGCCGCCGTGCTCTATGTGCTGCGCTGCCTCGTACAGGACGTGATCCCGCTCAATGAAGGCTGCCTGAAACCCATCAAGCTGATCATCCCCGAGGGCAGCCTGATCGCGCCGCAGCCGCCGGCCGCCGTCGTTGCGGGCAATGTGGAGACCAGCCAGTTGATCGTGGACGCCCTCTTCGCCGCCACGGGGCGCCTGGCGCCCAGCCAGGGCACCATGAACAATCTCACCTTCGGCGATGACCGGCGCCAGTATTATGAGACGATCTGCGGCGGCGCCGGGGCGGGCGTGCTGAGCGATGGCCAAGGGTTTGACGGCGCGTCGGGCGTCCACACCCACATGACCAATTCACGCATGACCGACCCGGAAGTGCTGGAATTGCGCTATCCCGTGCGCATCCTGGCCCACCGCCTGCGCCCCGGCTCGGGCGGCGCGGGACGCTGGCGCGGCGGCGACGGCACGCTGCGCCGTATCCAGTTCCTGGAACCCATGGAGGCCGCGCTCCTGTCCGGCAGGCGCACCATCGCACCGCCAGGCCTCAAGGGCGGCGACCCGGCCCTGCCCGGCGCCCAGCGCCTGATCCGCCAAAGCGGAGCGGTGGAGACCCTGCCGGCCCTGTTCCGCGTCGACGTGGAAGCGGGCGATATTCTGGAGATCGAAACCCCCGGCGGGGGCGGGTGGGGCGAGCCGGAATAGGACCCTACTCCGCCGCGGCCGCTGCGGGCGCGTCCGGGTCATAGCCCAGAATGGGCGCCAGCGCCTTTTCCGCCTCTTCGGTTGTCCAGCCCTTGCGCCGGGCATAGTCCTCCACCTGATCGAGCGCGATGCGCCCGACGGCGAAATAGACGCTGTCCGGGTGGGCCAGATACATGCCCGAGACTGAGGCCGCCGGGTTCATCGCCTGGCTTTCGGTGAGCTCGATACCGGTGCGCTGCGGCGCTTCGAGCAGGCGGAACAGCGCGTCTTTCTCAGTGTGGTCGGGCTGGGCGGGGTAGCCCGGCGCCGGGCGGATACCGTGATAGGCCTCGGCGATCATGTCATCCGTGGTCAGCGCCTCGTCCGGCGCATAGCCCCAGATCTCGCGGCGCACGCGGGCGTGGAGGTATTCGGCGAAGGCTTCGGCGAAGCGGTCGGCCAGCGCCTTGAACAGAATCTCCGAATAATCGTCATTGGCCTCCCGGAAACGGTCCGCGATCTCGCCCTCGGCGGACCCGGCCGTGACGGCGAAGCCGCCGATCCAGTCCGGCTTGGTGGCGCTGATGAAGTCGCAGATATTGTAATGCGGCTTGTCGCCTTCCTTGCGCAGCTGCTGGCGCAGGCCATAGAAGCGCCCGGCTTCAGTCTTGCGGCTCTCATCGGAGTAGACGATCACATCATCGCCATCGCGCCGGGCCGGCCACAGACCCACCACGCCGCGCGGCTGCAGCCAGTCTTCGGCGATCATTTGCTTGAGCATGGCCTGGGCGTCGGCGAACAGGGCCCGCGCCGCCTCGCCGCGCCTCGGATCATCCAGGATTTTCGGGTACACGCCCTTGATGTCCCACGCCATGAAGAAGGGCGTCCAGTCGATATAGGGCGCCAGGTCCGCCAGACGCACATCATCAATCGTGGTCAGGCCCGGCTTCTTCGGGGTGACCGGCGTATAATCGTTCGCATCCGCATCAAATGCCTTGGCGCGGGCATCGTTCAGCGGCACGCGGTCGCGGCTGGCCTGGGTACGGGCGCGGGTGATGCGGGTCTTTTCGTGGGCGGCTTTCAAATCCTCCCAATAGGGCGCGCGCTGTTCGGGCGACATGAGGCGCGACACCACGCCCACCGCCCGGCTGGCGTCATGGACATGGACCACGGGCGCGCGTGAGTAAGCCGGCTCGATCTTCACCGCCGTGTGGGCCGGGCTGGTGGTGGCGCCGCCGATCATCAGCGGCAGGTCCAGGCCCAGACGCTCCATCTCGGCCGCCACATGCACCATCTCGTCCAGCGACGGGGTGATCAGGCCGGACAGGCCGATGATATGGGCGTTCTCCTTGCGCGCGGTTTCCAGGATTTTCTCCGCCGGCACCATCACGCCCAGGTCGATCACGTCATAGCCGTTGCACTGCAGCACCACGCCGACAATGTTCTTGCCGATATCGTGGACATCGCCCTTCACCGTGGCCATCACCACGCGCCCGGCCGACTGCTTCTCTTCGCCGCTGGCGGCGCGTTCGGCCTCCATGTACGGGATCAGATGGGCCACGGCCTTTTTCATCACGCGCGCCGATTTCACGACCTGGGGCAGGAACATCTTGCCCTCGCCGAACAGATCGCCGACCACGTTCATCCCGTCCATCAGCGGGCCTTCGATGACGTGCAGCGGCCGGTCGAACTGCTGGCGCGCCTCTTCAGTGTCCTCGACGACAAACTCGTCAATGCCTTTGACCAAAGCATGTTTCAGCCGCTCGGCCACGGGGCGCGAGCGCCATTCGGCGTCTTCTTTCTTCGCAACAATACCATCGCCCTTGAAGCGGTCGGCAGCCTGCAGGAGGCGTTCGGTGGAATCGTCGCGCCGATTGAGGATCACGTCCTCGGCCAGATCGCGCAGCTCGGGATCGATCTCGTCATAGATGTCGAGCTGGCCGGCATTGACGATCCCCATGTCCATCCCCGCCTTGATGGCGTGATAGAGGAAGACCGAGTGCATGGCCCGGCGCACCGGCTCATTGCCGCGGAAGCTGAAGGAAATGTTCGACACCCCGCCTGACACATGGGCGCCGGTCAGTTCTTCGCGGATGCGCTTCGTCGCGTCGATAAAGGCGACGGCGTAGTCGTTATGCTCCTCGATCCCGGTGGCGACGGCGAAAATGTTCGGATCGAAAATAATATCGTTGGGATCGAACCCGACCGTGTCCACCAGAAGGTCATAAGCGCGCTTGCAGATGTCAAACTTGTGCTGGGCCGTCTCGGCCTGGCCGCCCTCGTCAAACGCCATCACCACCACGGCGGCGCCATAGGCCAGGCACGCCCGCGCCTGCTCCAGGAACTGGTCCTCGCCCTCCTTCAGGCTGATGGAATTGACGATGGCCTTGCCCTGCACGCATTTCAGACCCGCCTCGATCACCTCCCATTTGGAGCTGTCGATCATAAGCGGCACACGCGCGATATCAGGCTCGGCGGCGATCAGATTGAGGAAGGTGACCATGGCCTTTTTGGAGTCGAGCAGACCCTCATCCATGTTCACGTCAATGATCTGCGCGCCGCTCTCCACCTGCTGGCGGGCCACATCCAGCGCGGCGGCGTAGTCGCCGTCCCGGATCAGATTGCGGAACTTCGCCGATCCGGTGACGTTCGTGCGCTCGCCCACATTGACGAACACCGCGCGGGAGGGGGTTTTCTCGGTCATCGTGTTCGGTTTTCCAGATTGCGAAGGGCAGTTTCGGCGCGTGCAGACAGCGCGGCGCCGTCAAATACATGGATGACCTCTACGCCGCCCAGACGAGCGCCGTCGGCCATGTCCTCGGTCAGCAACGCGTCACACCCCGCTTCATCGGCGGAAGCCAGCAGCAGCGCGTCCCAATAGCTGAAGCGGCCAGCCGCCACCTCGGCCAGCGCGCGCTCCACCGCAGAGCGGCTGGCCCGAAAACTGGGATGGGCCGCCAGGAGATTGCGAGCCGCCTGGGCCGCCTCCCACGGCGTGCGTTCGGCCTTGCGCACAGCATTGACATAGAACTCCCCGCACACCTGCAAAGCGATCGGCGCGCCCGCCTGCTGCGCCCGGCTGGCCAGTTCGGCGCACACAGGACCTTTGACTGTTTCGCCAGCATCAACAGCGTAGAGATAAAGATTGGTGTCGATCGTGATCATGCGCCCGCCCCCCGCTCATGCAGCGCAGCGCGATCAAAAACCTGCGCGGGATCAAACCGCCACCCGTCGGACCGCAGAGCGGTGAACGCCGCCCACGCGGCCTCCTGATCTGCGGGCGAGGCGGGCTCAAGACTGGAAACCTTGCGCGCGGGTCCCGGCGCTTTCGCGCGGGCGCGCAGAGCGGCCTCGCTTTGCCCCAGTGCGATATCGACGAGCTGGCCCTTACGGTCACCGTAAAGGGCGAACCATGCTTTACGAGTGCCGTCGCTCAGAGGTTTCAGGCCGAGCGTTGGACGCCCGTCCTTGCCGTCCGCCTTCCTCTCCCAGACCCCCTGATACCCCCCTACCACCAATGTGATGGTTTCGCCTGCTTTGAGGCTGGCGAGATGCTCAGCCAGCGCCGGATTCCCGGAAACATGCTTGATCCAAAGCGACCAATCGGCGACTTTGACCTTGGCTTTCGACGGTGTTGTGCTGTGCATATTCATGACGTCCTCCGTTTGGATGACGCCAAATTAGCACTCCCCCAAAAGGGGGTCAAGGGGGGCCTATGGGGGTTATTGCCCGTCATGCCAGTTCAAACGGTTCAAGGCCCGACAACCGCATGGCTTTCGGGCGTGTGGCGATTTCGCGGGGGCGCCCGTTGAAGGCGGCCTTGGCGATGCGCGCGATATGGTCCGGCGTGGTGCCGCAGCAACCGCCGACAATGTTCACAAGACCCGATTGGGCCCAGTCGGCGATGAAATTGGCGGTCTCTTCGGGCGTTTCGTCATACTCGCCGAATGCGTTGGGCAGGCCGGCATTGGGATAGGCCAGCACGCGCGTCTCGGCGATGCGGCTCATCTCGGCCACATAGGGGCGCAGCTGATCGGCGCCCAGCGCGCAGTTGAGCCCGATGGCCCAGGGCCGGGCATGGCGCACCGAATTGTAGAAGGCTTCGGTGGTCTGGCCCGACAGGGTGCGGCCGGAGGCATCGGTAATGGTGCCCGACAGCATGATGGGGATATCGGCGTCCACCCCGCCCTCGGCACGCAAATCCAGCAGCGCCTTGATCGCAGCCTTGGCGTTCAGCGTGTCGAAAATCGTCTCGATCAGGAAGAAGTCCACGAACGGCGCCATGGCCTTGGCCTGCTCGGCATAGGTTTCGCGCACCTGATCGAAGGTGACGGCGCGATAGCCGGGATCTTCCACGTCGGGCGACAGAGAGAGCGTGCGGTTGGTCGGGCCGATGGCGCCCAATACCGCCTTGGGCTGGCCGGTTTCGGCCTCGGCGGCGTCGGCGGCCTCTCGCGCCAGGCGCGCGCCTTCGCTGGCGATCTCGGCGGCGATGTCCTCCATGTGGTAATCGGCCTGGGCGATCTGGGTGGCCGAGAACGTGTTGGTCTCCACCATGTCCGATCCGGACGCGAAATAGGTGGCGTGAATCTCGCGAATGGCGTCCGGCCGGCTCAGATTGAGCAGATCGTTATTGCCCTGCACCGACGTCTTCCAGTCGGCGAAGCGCTGCCCGCGATAATCCTCTTCCGACAGCTTCAGGCGCTGGATCATCGTGCCCATGGCGCCGTCCAGCACCAGGATGCGTTCGCGTGCCAGCGCTTCGAGCGCCTTGATGCGGTCTTGCCGTGTCATTGTGTCAGGCCGCCTCAGCCGGTTCGGGTTTGACGCCCAGGAGCGCGCAGGTCGCCAGCGCCAGCTCGGCGCGGTTGAGCGTGTAGAAGTGGAACTGGTCGACGCCGCCCGCTTTCAGCGCATTGCACAGATCGGCGGCGATATGGGCGGTGACCAGTTCGCGGGTCTTCTCGTCCTCATCCATGCCGTCGAACACCGTGTCCAATCGCTGAGGGATCGAGGCGCCGCACAGCTTGGCCATGCGTTTCAGGCCCTTGAAGTTGGGCTGCAGCATAATGCCCGGCACAATCGGGATGGTGATCCCCGCCGCGCGCACCGTGTCGACATAACGCAGGAACACATCGGCATCGAAGAAGAACTGGCTGATCGCGCGCGTCGCGCCATTGTCGATCTTGCGCTTCAAATGATCGATATCGGCCTGCAGGCTGGCGCTTTCAGGGTGTTTTTCCGGATAGCAGCCCACGGAAATCTCGAAATCGCCGATGGCGCGGATGCCCGCGCTCAGGTCCGCCGCGTTTTCATAGCCGCCCGGATGGGGCGTATAACGCTCGCCAATGCCCTCGGGCGGGTCGCCGCGCAGCGACACGATATGGCGCACGCCCGCGTCCCAGTAACTCTGGATGACCTCGTTGATTTCGGTTTTGGTGGCGCTGACGCAGGTCAGGTGCGCGGCCGGCAGCAGGCTGGTCTCGTCCACGATGCGCTTGACCGTGCGGTGGGTGCGCTCGCGGGTCGAGCCGCCCGCGCCATAGGTCACCGACACGAAGGCAGGGCCCAGCGGCGCCAGCCTGCGGATCGATTCCCACAGCCGCGTCTCCATATCCTCGGTCTTCGGCGGGAAGAACTCGAACGAGACGCGCGGCGCGCCTGAATTTGCAACATCCCCTTGAGACATGATCGGCTCCGGTCAGACTCCCCGGCGCATGCCGGACGATATAAAGATATCTTTATGCGATTATCCGCTCGTGTTCAACGGGCGCGCCGTGCACAAGACGGTGAATATGCGCTGCATCAGCGCGGCCTTGACCCACCTGCGATATGCTCCATGTCCGCCTGCGACTGTTTGTCCGCCCGCGACCCCTTCAACCGGAGACGCCATGCGCCCCGCACTGCCTGCTTTGACGTTCGCCCTCGCCGCCGCCGTGAGCCTGTCCGCCTGCGCCGGCACGCCCGATGGCGCGCCCGGCCACGCCAACGACCCGTTCGAGCCGGTCAACCGCGCCATGCTGGGCTTCAATGTGGTGACGGACCGCGCTCTGGTCGGCCCGGCGGCCCGCGCCTATGGCGACTACACGCCAGGCTTTGTGCGCGCCGGAATCGGAAATGTGCTGCGAAACCTGCGCGAACCCGTGGTGTTCGCCAATCTGATCCTGCAGGGCCAGCCAGGCCCCGCCGCCGACAGCGCCTTCCGCTTCGCCGCCAACACGACCGTGGGTCTGGGCGGGCTGTTCGATGTGGCCGGCCGCGAGGGCGTCCCGCGTCACGACGCCGATTTCGGCGAGACCCTCGCCGTCTGGGGCGTGGGCGAAGGCCCGTATCTCATGCTGCCCTTCCTGGGACCATCCACCCTGCGCGACACCGGGGGCCGCGTCGCCGACCGCTACGCCCACCCGTTCAACTGGAGCGCCAACGAGCCCGATGACGCCATACGCTGGACCGAGCGGGTCTTGCGTGTGGGCGAGATTCGCCTTGAGCTGGAAGACACGTTCCAGCAAATGGCGCGCGAGAGCGAGGCTGATAGCGAAGCCGGAACGGCGCAGGACCCCTATGTCATGCTGCGCGGCATCTGGCTGGCGCAACGGCGCGAGTCGATCGAGGCGGCCCGGGCCGGGCGGGATTAGGGGTCACTCACACCCCGCACTGCTTCACCCGGCGGCGCAGCCGGTCCGTAAACTGGTCCGATTGCTCACACGCCGCGCCGGCGCCCAAGTCCGGCCGATGCCTTCCGTTGCCCGGACGGCAGGCCGGGAGGGCTGATGGCGATGACCACCCGCAGCCCCCCTGAAGCCCCCTAGCGTCCGAACTTCTGGAACTTCACGCGGCTCGGAACCAGCGAGTCGGTGCCCAGGCGCCGCTTCTTGTCTTCGAGATAGTCGGAGAAGGCGCCTTCGAACCATTCCACATGGCTGTCGCCTTCGAAGGCCAGGATGTGGGTGGCGATGCGGTCGAGGAAGAAGCGGTCGTGGGAGATGACCACGGCGCAGCCGGGGAAATCCTCCAGCGCTGATTCCAGCGCCGACAGCGTCTCCACATCGAGGTCGTTGGTCGGTTCGTCGAGCAGCAGAAGATTGCCGCCCTCTTTGAGCATTTTGGCCAGATGCACCCGGTTGCGTTCACCGCCCGACAGCACGCCGACTTTTTTCTGCTGGTCGCCGCCCTTGAAGTTGAAGGCGCCCACATAGGCGCGGCTGGGCACTTCGCGGCCGCCGAGATCGAGCATGTCATTGCCGCCGGAAATCTCTTCCCAGACATTCTTCTTCGGATCGAGGGCGTCACGGCTCTGATTGACATAGCCCAGCTTCACCGTCTCACCCAGCGTGACAGAGCCGGTATCGGGCGTCTCCTCGCCGATGATCATCTTGAACAGCGTGGTCTTGCCCGCGCCGTTGGGACCGATCACGCCGACCACGCCGCCCGGGGGCAGCTTGAAGGTCAGGTCCTGGATCAGCAGCTTGTCTTCAAAGCCTTTGGAGACGTTCTCAAACGCCACCACATTGCCGCCGAGGCGCGGGCCCGGCGGGATGCGGATGATGGCTGTCGAGATCTTGTCGCGATCAGCCTGGTCGCGCATTTCCTCATAGGATTTGATACGCGCCTTGGATTTGGCCTGACGGGCTTTCGGGCTGGCCCGGATCCATTCCAGCTCGCGGCTGAGGGCGCGCTGCTTGGCGCTTTCCTCGCGCGACTCTTGCGCCAGGCGCTTGGATTTCTGCTCCAGCCAGCGGGTATAGCCGCCCTCATACGGCACGCCCTGACCGCGATCGAGTTCAAGGGTCCAGGTGGTGATGGCGTCCAGGAAGTAACGGTCGTGGGTGACGATCAGCACGGCGCCGGGATAGTTTTCCAGATGGTGCTGGAGCCAGGCCACGCTCTCGGCGTCCAGGTGGTTGGTCGGTTCGTCCAGCAGCAACATGTCGGGCTTGGACAGAAGCAGCTGACAGATCGCCACGCGCCGGCGTTCGCCGCCGGACAGATTGGTCACCTGCGCCTCGCCCGGCGGGCAGCGCAGGGCCTCCATGGCCATCTCGATCTTGGAATCCACGTCCCAGGCGTCGCGCGCGTCCACCTGTTCCTGAAGGGCGTTCATCTCTTCCATCAGCTCGTCGGAATACTCCTCGGCGAGCCGCATGGCGATGGCGTTGTAGGCGTCGAAAATGCGCTTGTCTTCGGAGCCCTCGATGACGTTTTCCCAGACCGTCTTGGCTTCGTCGAGCCTGGGCTCCTGGGCCAGATAGCCCACGCGCACGCCCTTTTCCGCCCAGGCCTCGCCGGCGAAATCGGTGTCCTGGCCGGCCATGATGCGCAAAAGCGTCGACTTGCCCGACCCGTTCGTGCCCACCACGCCGATCTTGGCGTCGGGCAGGAAGTGCAGCGAAATGCCGGTGAACACAGGCTTGCCGCCCGGATAGGTCTTGGACAGCTTGTCCATGTGGTAGACGTACTGATACGCGGCCATGAGCGGGGGCGCTCCTTTATATGACGAGCCGGAAAGAAGGGTCGCGCCAGCCTATACCGGATCGGCGGCAGGCCGCGCAATCGGGGCGGACGGCTGGGGGTGAATGACTCGGCCACGCGCCCCCTTTTCCTCCCCCGCTTGCGGGGGAGGTGTCCCGGACTTGATCCGGGACGGAGGGGGGAGACGCCCCCCTACGCGCTCAGTTCGATGTCGTAGGTTTCGATGACCGGGTTGGCGAGGAGCTTGTCGCACATGTCGGCGACTCGCTTTTGCGCTTCCTCGGCGTCGGCGGTGTTGAGATCGATCTCGATCAGCTTGCCCTGGCGGGCGGCGGACACCTCGTCAAAGCCGAGATGCTTCAAAGAGGTCGCCACGGCCTGGCCTTGAGGGTCCAGGACGCCGGGCTTGAGATAGACATGCACACGCGCTTTCATGAGTTCGCCTCGTCGCCGTTTGCGCTTTCCTTCATGATTCCCAGCCTGCGCGCCACCTCGGCATAGGCCTCGGTGACATTGCCCATATCGCGCCGGAACCGGTCCTTGTCCATTTTCTCGCCGGTGGTCATGTCCCACAGGCGGCAGCTGTCCGGGCTGATCTCGTCGGCCAGAATGATGCGCGGCATGTCGTTCTGGTCATAGATGCGCCCGAACTCCAGCTTGAAATCCACCAGGCGGATGCTGGCGCCGGTAAACAGGCCCGACAGATAATCATTCACCCGCAGGGCCAGCGCGATCATGTCGTCAATGTCCTGGGGGCTGGCCCAGTTGAACGCGGCGATATGCTCCTCGCTGACCAGAGGGTCGTTGAGCGCGTCATCCTTGTAATAGAACTCGACAATCGTGCGCGGCAGCGGCTCGCCCTCGGGCAGGCCGAAGCGCGTTGAGATCGAGCCGGCGGCAACATTGCGTACCACCACTTCCAGCGGAATGATCTCCACTTCTCGCACCAGCTGTTCGCGCATGTTGAGCCGGCGGATGAAATGGGTGGGCACGCCGATCCGGTTGAGATTCTCCATGATGTGCTCGGAGATCCGGTTATTGAGGACGCCCTTGCCCTCCAGCACGGCCTTTTTCTTGTTGTTGAACGCGGTGGCGTCGTCCTTGAAATGCTGGACCAGCGTACCGGGCTCGGGCCCCTCATAAAGGATTTTGGCCTTGCCTTCGTAGAGTTTCTTGCGGCGGGACATGGGTGAGGGCGCAACTCCGCTGGAGGCCGCAAGCAGGCGTGGCGGGACGCCGGGCCGGCCTGCGGCAAACGAGAAACGGCCCGTCATGCACGGGCCGTTTTGAGGGAATGATCATACTCTGGAATGGCGCGCCGCCGCAAGATGGCGGGCGGGCGGCTGCGCCAGCGCCGGAGCTGCGCGCGGCAGGCGCCAACGCAAACCATCGCTACCTAAAGGATTTCTTAATTCATTCGATCATTCCTTTACATGCACTCGGCGCACTCTAAAATGGCATTGCCGTTAACCCGGCGCATGCGCGTATGACGCGCCCATTCAATGAAACAGGAGGACAGAATGACCAAATTCATCACCGCCCTGATCGTGGCGTTCGTATTTGCTCTGCAGGCGCAATTTGCAGGCTTTGGCGGCGCCAACGGGGCGCAGTCGCCGATGGCGAACGGCGAGGATCCTGATGGAATTCTGTGCTGGCTGATTCCGTCACTCTGCCACCACCACCACTAGGAAGTGATCGCCGCAAGGGGGACTCTCTCCCTTGCGGCGATGTCCTTGGGGCGGGGATCGGGGCGATGTCCGCGCTCAGGCGCGAGGTGCAGGCTCCCGGTTCGAATGCGGTCCGGCGGCCGGTCCGTCAATCCGGATCGCGGCGCCTGAACTCCACAGCGCCGCCCGCGCCCGTGCGATCAGCGGCGACGACGCTCATATTGGCGATGAAAGGCTGCGAGCCTGTCGCCGGCCTCGGGGCCGGCGCGCCGCGGGTCTCCACCACGCCGGAGAAAGGCGTGAAACTCACCCGGATTGTGCCCGTCTCGGCGATGGAGGCATGCAGCTGGCGCGCTTCCAGCGCCGCCGAGATGTCGATGAGCAGCGGCGCCGGGTGGCCCCCCGTCCCATCCGGGCCATGATCCTCATCGGTGCGCCCGAAGAAGGAAATGACGCCGGCCAGGCGCGGGTCTTCGGGATCGACCTCGCCCACCGGTCCGTCGGCGCCGATATGGACCGCGTACAGCACCCCCGGATTGGTGCGGGCGCTCAGGCCGTCAATCACCAGGAAATAGCGCGCCTCTCCGCCCATTTGCGACATCAGCGCCGACGCATCGCGGCCCACGGGCACGTCCACAACGGGGCGCTCGTCGAGCGCAATGCCCCGCACGCCAAACGCGCGCGCCTGCGTGACGGCCTCGGCCAGGCGGTCTTCAGCCTGCTCCGCCGCTGCGAGAACTCTGGGTTCGAGGGGAACTTCCATGGCGCGGCACAAAGACTCCAGTTGGGGCAAGCCTTCATCATACACGTAATTGAGCTGAATCGCGGTCGACAATGTGGCGACCGGCGTCCTTTCCACGATCGTCCCGTCCGGCTCCGCAAACCGGAATACCGCGTTGGTCCAGGCGGGATTGGACGTCGCCGTCGACAGATTGTGGGCGGCGCTGGCCTGCAGCCAGAACTCCTGCAGGCGGTCAATATTGCAATGATGCATCCAGAAGACAGGGTCATTGGCCGCCGTCGGCACGCTGCCCATGACGCCGCCGATGGCGACATGCACTGCGCCATGGGGCGTGCCTTCCATCGTGCTCTGGAACTGCCCCGCGCCAAGATACTGGTCCCGCGACATGGCGTTGGCGATGCTTGTCGCCGCCGCGCTCAGCGCTGCGCCGTTATTGACATTGCGGCCCGCCTGAAAGAGGGGCGACCCCGCATCCCGGAAGGGCTGCGGCATCACGCGCTGGGCCGGGTCGGTGTAATTCCAGTAAGGCAGGGCGAAATCCGGCTCCCCGGTGAGGTCACTGATGATTTTCTCGAAGTGCCAGACATAAAGCCGGTGCCAGGCGATGAAGAACATGTTTCCGTGCGGACAGGTCGCCCAGGGCGCGCCGGCGGGCCACTGGGATTGCGGTGTGGTTGTACCGTGAATATTGGCCTGATAGGTCCAGCTGGCCGCGTTTGACGCCGGCAGCGCCTTCATGGCCTGGACCCCGGCGCGGTAGGTCGCGACCACGGGGTGGTTTGCGTCCTCCTGCAGAAGATCATAGATATTGCGGCGCACGCGGGGCTGGCAGACATTCTGCCAGAACGGAGAGCCCTTGCACCCGGTGGCGAGCGCCATGGAGGCGACTGCGCCGGACGTCAGAAAGCCGCGTTTGGTGACATGCATGTCAACCCCCATGACCGGACCTGATAACGCGAAGATTATCACAACTGCGATTTAAGCGCGAGTCGCATTGTTGAAGCGCCGACCCGCACCCGGCGCGATTGATTCCGCGCGGGGTGCGCGATAACGATTGACCCTGCGATGATCCGCCCCTCCCCAAACCGGAAGAGAGCTTTCGATGTCCAGCTTTGACGACCGCGAAAAAGGCTTTGAAAACAAGTTCGCCAACGATCAGACCTCCGAGTTCCGGGCCCAGGCGCGCCGCAACAAGCTGCTGGGCCTGTGGGCGGCGGCGGAGATGGGCCTGAGCGGCGATGACGCGGACGCCTATGCGGCCGAGGTCGTGAAAGCCGACCTGGAAGAACCGGGCGACGCCGACGTGATGCGCAAGCTCCTCGCCGACTTCGAGGCCAAGGGCGTGGGCCATTCCGAGCACGTGATCCGCACCCGAATGGACCAGCTGATGGACGAGGCGCGCATCCAGCTGCGCAGTTGATAGCGGGCTGCGGCGCGCCTGCGGCGTCAGGGGGGCGCGCGCGCCGTCCCGTCTTGTTATGGTGAGTGACAGGCGGCAGAACGCGAATCACGCGGCCGTCATCGCCAAGGGAAAGCCCCGGGAACGCCCATGAGCCCAAACAGCCCCGGCGGCGGGCCGTACGCGCCCCCGCCTGATGATTTCGAGACCTTTGACGCGCGCGAGGCCGAACAGGACCGGCGCGGCTGGCTGGTGCTGCTGGCGGCGGTGGTGGTGTTCGCTCTGTTCATGGCGGTGGTCTGGAACGCGTTCCAGCTGGGCATGCGCGAGCGCGACGAGAGCCCGCTGATCATGGCCGATCCTCAGCCCTACCGTGTGGCGCCGGACGAGCCGGGCGGGTTTGAAACGCCCCATCAGGACCTCACAGCGTTCGAGCTGCGCGCCCGCGAAGGCGACCGGGAAGACGGTGAGGCCGATGCCGATGCGCAGCCCGCTGCGCCGCGCCCCGGCGCCGAGGAGCCCGTGGCGCGGCCCGAACGCCTGCCGCCCTTGCAGGTGGAGGCCGCCGACACTGACGCTATGGATGAGCCGGCTCAGCCCGCGCCGGAGCCCGCCGCGCAGCCCGCCCCCGAACCTGAACCGCAGACACCCGCCCGCGCCGAAGCGCAGGTGGAGCTGCGCGCGGCGACCCCTGCCCCCGCCACGGCCTCGGGAGCCTTCGTCGTGCAGATCGGCGCCTATCGCGCGCTGGAAGAGGCCGAAGCCGGCTGGCTGGCCTTCGCCTCGCGCTACGGCGACCTGACCTCGGGCCGCGCGCCGGACATCCAGCGCGCCGATCTGGGTGATCGCGGCGTGTTCCACCGCCTGCGCGTAGCTGGGTTCGAGACCCGCGAAGACGCGGCGGCCTATTGCGCCACGCTGGACGCGCGCGGCCAGTCCTGCCTGGTGGCGCGCCGATGAGTGGCGCGCCTGCGGCGGTGGCCTTCGCCCTGGCGGGCGAAAAGCTCGGCAAGGACGAGAAAGCCTTCTTTCGCGATTGCGATCCCTGGGGGTTCATCCTGTTCGCCCGCAATGTGGATCGGCCGCGCCAAGTGCGCGCGCTGACCGACAGCCTGCGCGACGCGATGGGCCGCGATGTGCCGGTCTTTGTGGATCAGGAAGGCGGACGGGTGCAGCGCCTGCGCGCGCCCAACTGGCGCAATGCGCCGCCGGCGGAGCGCTTCGGCCAATTGTGGGACCGCGAGCCGGAACTGGCGCTGGAGGCGGTGCGGATCAATCACCAGCTCATCGCCCATGAGCTATACGCCCTCGGCATCGACGCCGACTACGCGCCCTGCGCCGATATCCGGGTCAAGGGCGCCCATGATGTGATTGGCGACCGGGCGCTGCACAGCAACCCGCACACCGTCGCCGCCATGTCGACCGCCGCGCTGGAAGGCCTTCTCCATCAGGGCGTGCTGGGCGTGATCAAGCATCTGCCCGGTCATGGCCGGGCTGGCGTCGACAGTCATCACGACCTGCCGATTGTGGATACGGACGAGGAAACACTGGCGGCCACGGATTTCGCCGCCTTCCGCGCCATCAGGGGTGCGCTGATGGCGATGACCGCCCATGTGGTCTACCGCGCGATCGACGCCGATGACTGCGCCACGTGTTCGTCTGAAGTGATCGCCCGCATTATTCGCGGCGATATCGGGTTTGACGGCCTGTTGATGAGCGATGATCTGTCCATGAAAGCGCTGGCGGGATCGCTGAGCGAGCGCACCCGGCGGGCGCTGGGTGCAGGCTGCGACATGGTCATTCATTGCAATGGCGACATGGCCGAGATGATGGAGATCGCGAACGCGACGCCGCGCCTTGATCGCGCCGCGCTGAAGCGCGCCGACGCGGCGCTGGCGGCGCGCAAGGCGCCGGAGGGGTTTGATCCGCGCGCGGGGCTGGAGGCGCTGGCGCGCCTGTTTGAAGAGGCGGGGCTGGAGGCGCCATGACCTCGCTGTTTGACGATACAGCCGACGATTTCGAGGCCGCCCGCGAGGCCGACGAGGGCGAGGCGCTGGTGCTCGATATCGGCGGCTGGGAAGGTCCGCTGCACGTGCTGCTGGCGCTGGCGCGCAAGAACAAGATCGACCTCAACGCCATCTCCATTCTGGAGCTCGCCGACCAGTATCTCGCCTTCGTCAACGCGGCGCGGCTGCGCCGGCTGGATCTGGCGGCCGAGTATCTGGTGATGGCCTCGTGGCTCGCCTACCTCAAATCGCGCCTGCTCCTGCCCAAGCCCCGCCCGGAAGAAGACGGGCCGGAGCCCGAAGAGCTCGCCGCGGCGCTGGCGTTCCGCCTGGCCCGGCTGGAAGCGATGCGCGCGGCGTCCGGCGCCCTGTATGCCCGCGCGCTTCTGCGCCGTGATGTGTTCCCGTGTGGTCAGCCTGCCGGCGTGCGCTCCATACGCACGCCGCTGTATGAAGCCGAGCTCTACGACCTCCTCAAAGCCTACGCCCTGCGCCGGGAGCGCGGCGCGTTCGCCACCTATCAGCCTGAAGCGCCGCGCGTGTACTCGCTGGAACAGGCGCGCAAGCGGCTGACCGGCGTGCTGCGCCGCCTGACGGGCTGGGAGCGGTTTGACGCGCTGCTGCCCGCCGGTCTGGACGAGGACGCGCCATCGGGTGCCAGCATCACCGCCTCCAGCCTGCTCGCCGCGCTGGAGATCACCAAGGACGGTGAGGCGGACCTGCGCCAGGACGGCGTATACGCGCCGCTCTGGATGCGTCCGGCTCACCGTGACGACCGCAATGACGCCACCCGAGAGGACAGCGCATGAGCGATGACACGCAAGGCGCGCGGCCTGACCGCGACCCGGTCACCGAAGCGATCAAGGCGCTGCGCAGTGAAGCGGAGACCCGCCCCGGCGGCGATGCCGGTCCGCCGGGCGTGCGCCTGGCCGTGGATAATGACGCCCGGCTGATGCGCATGGCTGAAGCCCTGCTGTTCGCCGCGGTGGAGCCGCTGGACCTCGAAACGCTGACCGCCCGCCTGCCCGCCGGCGCCGATGTGCGCGCTGTGATCGCGGCGCTGACAGCCAAGTATGCCAATGCCGGCATTCAGCTTGTGGAGGTCGCCGGGCGCTGGCGCTTCCAGACCGCTCCGGACCTCGCCTTTCTTCTGCGCACCGAGCGCGAGGAGCCGCGCAAGCTCTCTCAAGCTGCGCTCGAGACCCTGTCCATCATCGCCTATCACCAGCCGGTCACCCGCGCCGAGATCGAGGATATCCGCGGCGTCGCGGTATCGCGCGGCACGCTGGACCAGCTTCTGGAGATGAAATGGATCCGCCTGCGCGGCCGCCGGCGCAGCCCGGGCCGGCCGGTGACCTATGGCGTCACCGACGCCTTCCTGGATTATTTCGGCCTGGCCTCTTTGGGTGATCTGCCCGGCGTCAGCGACCTCAAGGCCGCCGGCCTCCTCTCCAGCCGCCTGCCGCCGGATTTCATGATCCCGGAACCCGGCCGCATTCTGCCCGGCGAGGACGAAGACCTCTTCTCCGAAGACGAAGCCGCCAGCTTCCACGTCGACTTCCTCGATGTGGAGGAGGGGGAGGATTAGGGGGCGCCTACTTGTCCTCCCCCGCTTGCGGGGGAGGTGTCAGCGAAGCTGACGGAGAGGGGAATGCCACCTCTGCAACGATTGCAGATGATCGTTCCGCCGCTCCCCCCCCTCGGCCCTTCGGGCCACTCCCCCCGCAAGCGGGGGGAGATGAAAAGGCGCGCGTTCTCGTGCTCTTCTACATTCAGATCGTTGCGAAGACCTCGCCGCGCCTCACCCCCGCAACTAGCACCGTGCGCAGCGGGGTGGGTGTGAAATCGGGCAGCAATGCGTTGAAGCGCGTCCCGTCCAGCATGTGCGGGGTGCGCCAGAGCGCGCGCAGCTCATACAGCTCCCGGCCAAGCGCCCAGAACGGCCGCGCCACCGCCAGCAGCGCCCAGGGAAAGGCTGACACCTTCAGGGGCCGGCCCAGCTCGGCCTCCAGCGCGTCCTGCAGGTCGTTGATTGTGAAGGCATGGCCGGGGAAGGGTATGTCCTCAAAGCGGTCAAGCTGGCCGCGCATTTCGGCGAGGCGCACAACCGCCTCCGCCCAGTCAGGCAGATAGCAGAACGCGTGGAACACGTCCGCCGGGCCGAACGCAGTGATGCGCCCCTTTGCAATGTCGCGCAGATGCAGGCGCGACATCGCATCGCCCTGACCGTCCGGGTCTATGAATGAGCCCGCCCGCAACACGATGGTCTGGACGCCGCTCTCGCGGTACGCCGCCTCCATCTGGGCGCGGACACGGCCCTTGCGCGTGGCGGGCCGGTGCGGGGTCAGTTCGGACCAGATCCCGCCGCGCATGGCGAATGGATAGACATTGCCCGGCACGATCACCGACGCCCCGCTGGCGCGGGCCGCGGCGATCACCTGCGCCGTGATCGCCGGGATCTGGCGCGCCCAGTCGTGATAGTCCGGCGGGTTCAGCCCGTTGACGATCACGTCGGCGCCCCGCGCCGCCTCTGTCATGTCCTCGCCGCGCGTATAGCGGCGCACGGTCCAGCCGGCGCGGCTGAAGGCGGCTGCGCTATGGGCGCCGATCTTGCCATTGGCTCCGAGAATGAGAACGGTTCCGGTCATGTCGTGCGCCTTTTCTGCGTGATGGCTGATGGACGCATTGAAGCCTATTCACCGACGGCGCGACATTGCCTGAAAATCGAGATGTGATATTCATTTATGAATGGCTCAGGTGCTCGCCTCTCTCGACTGGTCGCGGCTGCAGGCGTTTCTGGCGGTGGCCGAAACCGGCAGCCTGTCGGCGGCGGCGCGCAAGCTCAACGCCAGCCAGCCCACCATCGGACGCCAGGTGCGCGCGCTGGAGGCCGAGATGGGCGCGGCGCTGTTCCACCGGCAGGCGCGCGGCATGGCGTTGACCGATACCGGCGCGGCCTTGCTGGAACCGGTGCAGGCCATGCGCAAGGGGGCGGAGACCGCCGCCCTGACTGCGGCCGGGCGTGAGCAGCGCCTGGAAGGCGTGGTGCGCATCACAGCCAGCGCGGCCATGTCGATGCTGCACCTGCCCGCCATCATCGCCGATCTTCGCCGGGCCGAGCCGCGCATCCAGATCGAGCTCGTCCCCAGCGACGCGACCTCCAATCTTCTGTTTCGCGAAGCCGATATCGCCGTGCGCATGTACCGCCCGGTGCAGCAGGAGCTGGTGGCGCGCCATATCGGCGATGCCGGGATATCGATCTTCGCATCGCCTGGTTATCTCGCCCGGCGTGGCCGTCCCCGCGCGCCCGAAGACCTTCTGATCCACGATCTGGTCGGCTATGACGCCAGCCCGCTGATCCTCGACGGCTTCGCGGCGGCGGGGATGCCGGTCACGCGCGATCAGTTCGCTGTGCGCTGCGACGACAACGCCGTCTATATCGCGCTGGTGCGGGCCGGATGCGGGATCGGGTTTGTGCAGGCCAGCGCCGGGCGGCGCGACCCGGACCTGGAGGAGATCGTGCTGGACTTGGACCTGCCTGCCCTGCCGGTCTGGCTGACCGCCCATGGCGCCATGCGACACACGCCGCGCATCAGGCGGGTGTGGGACGCGCTGGCCGATGGATTGGCGCGCGCTATCGCCAAATGAGCGCGTGCAAGACGCGCCGCGCCATTGCCTCCCCTCGCCCGGGCGGGCTAATCAGACCGCACGCCTTTTACGGCCAGATGCTCTGGAGCCGCCATGCCTGTTCTGCCCACACAGCTTGATCCCGATGCGCCGGTCTTTGAGGCCAATGCCGCAGCCATGAGCGCGCTGGTCGCACAGCTGAAGGACAAGACCGATACGGCGGCGCTCGGCGGGTCTGAGGCCGCGCGTGAGAAGCACCTCAAACGCGGCAAGCTGCTCTCGCGCGACAGGGTGCAGCGCCTGCTCGATCCCGGCTCGGCGTTTCTGGAGCTGTCGCCGCTGGCGGCCAATGGCCTGTATGAGGGCGATGTGCACGGGGCGGGCATGATCACCGGCATTGGCCGGGTGTCGGGCCGCGAGGTGATGATCGTGTGCAATGACGCCACGGTGAAGGGCGGCACCTACTATCCCATGACGGTGAAGAAGCATCTGCGCGCTCAGGAGATCGCGCGCGAGAACCGTTTGCCGTGCGTGTATCTGGTCGATTCCGGTGGAGCCAACCTGCCCCACCAGGCCGAAGTTTTCCCTGACCGCGACCATTTCGGGCGCATTTTCTATAATCAGGCCAATCTGTCGGCTGAAGGTATTCCACAGATCGCCGTGGTGATGGGATCGTGCACCGCCGGGGGCGCCTATGTGCCGGCGATGAGCGATGAATCCATCATCGTGCGTAATCAGGGCACGATCTTCCTGGGCGGTCCGCCGCTGGTGAAGGCGGCTACCGGCGAGGTGATCTCGGCCGAGGATCTGGGCGGCGCGGATGTGCATGCGCGCCAGTCCGGCGTGGTGGACCATTACGCCGCCGATGATGACCACGCCCTGCAGATCGCCCGGCGCATCGTGGCCGGGCTCAACACCACCAAGCGCCCCGCGCTGGACATCACCGAGCCGCGCCCGCCTCTGCTCGATCCGGCGACGCTGGAGGGCGTGATCCCGGCGGATGTGCGCACGCCCTATGATGTGCGCGAGGTGATCGCGCGCCTGGTGGACGGCTCGGAGTTTGACGAGTTCAAGAAGCTCTATGGCGAGACGCTGGTCACCGGGTTCGCCCGCCTGCACGGCATGCCGGTGGGCATCATCGCCAATAATGGCGTGCTGTTCAGCGAAAGCGCGCTGAAAGGCGCCCATTTCATCGAGCTGTGCTGCCAGCGCGGCATCCCGCTCATCTTCCTCCAGAACATCACCGGCTTCATGGTCGGCTCCAAATATGAGGCCGGCGGCATCGCCAAGGATGGCGCCAAGCTGGTCACCGCCGTGTCCTGCGCGCGCGTGCCCAAGATCACCCTGGTGATCGGCGGCTCATACGGGGCGGGCAATTACGGCATGTGCGGGCGCGCCTTCGGCCCGCGCTTTTTGTTCATGTGGCCCAATGCCCGCATCTCGGTGATGGGCGGCGAACAGGCCGCCAGCGTGCTCGCCACGGTCAAGCGCGACGGGATGGAGCTGCGCGGCCAGAGCTGGAGCGCGGAGGAAGAAGCCGCCTTCAAGGCCCCGATCCGTGAGACCTATGAAGCCGAGGGCTCGCCCTATTACTCCACCGCCCGCCTGTGGGATGACGGCGTCATCGCCCCCGCCGACAGCCGCCGCGTGCTGGCGCTGGCGCTCTCAGCGGCGCTCAATGCGCCGATTGAGCCGACGCGGTTTGGCGTGTTCAGGATGTAGGGGCGCGCCAGGCGATGCTATATTGGGCGCATGAGCGCGCTTGACACTGAACTGCTGGATCGTCTGCGGGCCTTGAAGCCTGAATTGCGCGAGCGTTTTGGCGTTTCGGCGATGGCTGTTTTCGGTTCGCGAGTGCGCGGCGACCACAGGGCAGACAACGATCTCGACATTGTGGTGGACTTCGAGACCGTGCCGAGCCTGTTCCGGCTGGCTGACATGGACGCCCTCCTGGTGGAAAGGCTTGGCCTGCGCGTCGACACGGTGCCGCGCGACTGCCTTCACCCGGCCCTGAAAGACGATATCGAGCGCGAACTTGTAGCGGTATGAAGCGGGTGCGGCCCCTGCTGGAGGACATGCTCCATTATGCCCGCAAGGCAGTGGAGATTGCGGCTGGGCCAAGCCACCCTGCACAACGAAGCGACGACGTTCGCATGCTCGCCCTCCAGCGGCGCCTCGAAATCATCGGCGAAGCGGCCAATTCAGTGCCGGTCGAGACTCAGGCGCAGTTTCCGGACATCGCGTTCCAGCAAGCGATCGCGATGCGCCACCGCCTCATTCACGGATACAACCGCATCAAAATCTCAATTGTCGAAGCGACAGCTCAGGATGATCTTCCCGGACTTATCGCGTCACTCGAAAGGGCGCTTGACGGCGCTCTCCCCGGCGACTGATCTCAGGCATTCAGGTCTCACACCGGCCCGATCCTTGCCCCGCTCACCCGCAACCGCCCGGCCCTTGTGCCAGGACGGAACGGCCGGGAGGGTGAGCGATGGGTTGGATCGAGCGGTGGACCCAGGAAGATCGCGGGCGGTTTCGCGCAGGCATTGTCCGCGCGCGCCATCGCCTGGCCGATAGCGGCCTGTTCTGCGACCCCGCGCTGGAAGAGCTGATCGACACCCATCCGCGCGAGCTTCTGGACATCGCGATGATGGACGAGGACGGTTCGTCGCGGTCCTGGACCGATCTGTCGCCGGGCGAGCGCAAGGGTGACGAGCTGCTGGCCGGCGCGCGCGAGGGCCGGGTGTGGATGAATTTGCGCCAGGTGTTCAATACCCGCCCCGAATACCGCGCCCTGCTGGGCGCGGTATTCGCCGAGCTGCGCGAGCTGCACCCGCGCTTCCGGCCCGACGTGATCAAGGGCGGGCTCTTGATCTCGGCGCCCGGCGCGCGCGTGCCGTTCCATATCGACCGCACCGACACCATGCTCTGGCATGTGCGCGGGCGTAAGCGGGTCTACGTCTATCCGCGCAGCGCGCCGGTGCTGAACGAAGCCGATGTAGAAGCGGTGCTGATGCACCCGTTCAATGACGATCTGCCCTACAAGGCGTCTTTCGATGCGCGCGCGCAGGTGTTCGATCTCGAACCCGGCGATGTGCTGTGCTGGCCGGTTCACACACCCCACCGCGTGACCAATCTGGAGGGCCTCAACGTCTCCATGGCCGCCGAGTACACCTGCAGCGATGTGCGCGTGCGCAATCACGCCATGATGTTCAATGGTCTCATCCGGCGCCGTCTGGGCCTGACCCCGTCCATCGAGGAGAGCCGCGGGCTGGGCCTGGCGGCCCGGGCCGGTCTGGGCTTCGCCGCGCGCAAGCTAAAGCTGCTACCCAATCCGCCCGCCCCGGCGCACGCCGCGCCCGCCGCCGCGCACACCGCACCCAACGCCGTTCCGCTCTGACGCCGGTCATTCCGCACCCTCGGCGTGGCGCCGAAGCCGCGCTTTCGCCCTTAACCGTCACGCACCGGCTTAACACGGGCGCACGCACGCGCTAACGTTTCGTCAAGACTTGTGGCAAAGCCGCCGGATCGCCGAGGGGGCGCTGCGGCGGGGCGGGGGGAGACGCGCGCACAATGACGTCTGAAGTCATGATCATGAACCGCCAGGCGGTGGTGCTGGCGGCCGACAGCGCGGTCACTTATGGCGGCGGCCCCGATCCGGTGGTGACGCTGGAGGCGGAGAAAATCCTGCGCCTGGGGCCGAGCATGGCCGTCATGGTCTATTCGCGCGGCGATGTGCTGGGCCGGTCCTGGTCACAGATCGCCCACGCTTTCACCAGGCGTCATGGCGAGACGGACTTTGCGTCCGTGGATGATTGCGCGCGCGCCTTCTTCCGGTTTCTGGACAATAACCGCACGCTCTTCCCCGAGGCCGAGGAGATGGAGGAGTTTGCGCATCTGATGCGCGCCGCCTTCATCACCGTGCTCAGCCACGCCAAGGCGATGCGGCGCTATCCCGGCGGCGGGTATGACAGCGATGCGGCGGCGTTCGAGGCGGCGCTGGATCTGTACCGCCAGCACCTCGATCATGACGAGGCGGGCGAACCGCGCGAGGCCGTCGAGGCGCTGGCCGGCCTGGACCGCGCCCGCTTCCATGAACGCTACGCCGCCATGCTCGACGCCCTGATCCAGGAGGCGCTGGGCGAGTTCGGCATGCAGGCCGATGTGCGCGACAAGCTGTTCGACTTCGCTTTCAAGATCGCCACCCGCCCGGCCTTCCTCGAACCCTATGCCGGGCTGGTCTTTGCCGGGTTTGGCGAAGGCGATGTGTTCCCGGTCTACACCCATTACTACGCGTCGATCCTCATCGACGGCGTCATGAAGCGCGCCGCCGACGAGACCATGCGCGTGGGCGTGGATGACGGGCCCAACGCCTTCCTGCGCACCTTCGCCCAGGCGGACATGACCCACACTTTCCTGCGCGGCATTCACCCGCTGATGTTTGATGTGATGATGTCGCTCAACTGGATTTCCAATGAGTCCGCCGCCGAGGCCGCGCTCAAGCAGGCGGGCGTGGATGACGCCGCCGGCAATGAGGCGATGGACGCGCTGCGCGGCGGCGCCTTGCCGAACCTGACCATGGAATTCGCCCACGCGGTGCAGACCATTTCCCAGCAGGAATTCATCAATCCCTTCATCCAGGTGGTCTCGGCCTCGGGCAAGCGTCAGCTGGCCCAGACGGCCAAGTCGCTGGTGGAGCTCAACATCCTGAAAAGTCAGCTGCACATGTCCCAGACCGGGGTGGGCGGCGACGTGGACGTGGTGATGGTCTCGCGCACCGGCGGGCTGGAATGGTATGCTCGCAAATCGTGACCCGCACAGCAGCGCCAATGAGGAGGCTGACATGAGTGACGCGCCCAAACCGCTCGATCTCGACAATGCCCGCGCCGCCCTGGCCCGCGCGCGCAACGACATCACCCCGGCCGCCGTGCGCGCCCCGCGCCCGGCCGATCTGTCCCGCCTGCAGGAGATGGAGGCGCGCACCGCCACCATTGATGCGCGCGCGACCGCCTTTCGCGAGACCGTACGCCAGTCGCTGGGTCTGGGCGCCTATCACGGCCCTAACACCGCGCCCTCGCGCCTGGCCGCCCACGCCATGAGCACGCCTTTGTGCGACGCCGATGTGTGCGCGCCGGTGCGTCCCGCCGCCGCCACGCCGGCCCCGGCTCAGGCTGCGATCACGGATGCGCCGGACCTCGCGCAGGCTGAACCGGCGGCGCCCGCGCCCGCACCGGCTGAAACCCTCACCGGCGCCCCCATGGAGGCCGAAGGCCCCGGCGCCGCTGCGGGTCCGGAGCTCTCCGATACGGGCGCAGAGCCCGGTCCAAGTGACATGGCCGGCGAGGCCGGGCGTCCGTCCAGGCGCAAAAAATTTCTGGGAATTTTCTAGGCGCCAGGCGCCTTCAATCCTGAGACCAAGTCAGGCTGCGGGCCGTCGCGGCCGGGCGCAGGATGAGCCGGGAAGCGGACACCTCTACAGACATCCGGTGCAGAATCACCCGTGTTCGCGCCCCGGACGCCCCGGCTCAAGGCCGGAGCGTCCGGACAAGCAGGCGGGTGGCATGCCCGTTTCCGGGAATGGCTCCCTAATGCGCCCGCGCTTCGCCCGGAGCCGCTTCAGCCCGCGCAGCGGCGGCGAACGCAGCTTCGTCGGCTTCGCTCCATTCGACCGGCTGGACCTTGGCGGCCAGCGCGTGTTCGAGCACCTGGTCCACGGTTTCCACCGGGATGATGAGGAGACCTGACTTCACGTTGTCAGGAATCTCGGCGAGATCCTTTTCATTGTCCTTGGGGATCAGCACCGTCTTCACCCCGCCACGCAGGGCCGCGAGCAGCTTTTCTTTCAGGCCGCCAATGGGCAAAACCCGGCCGCGCAGCGTGATCTCGCCCGTCATCGCCACGTCCTTGCGCACCGGAATGCCGGTGAGCGCCGACACAATGGCCGTGATCATGGCGCCGCCCGCTGACGGGCCGTCCTTGGGCGTCGCGCCTTCGGGCACGTGCACGTGGATGTCGGTTGTGCGGAACACCGGCGGCTTCACGCCCAGCGCCGGGGCGCGTGACTGGACATAGGAATTGGCCGCCGAGATGGATTCCTTCATCACATCGCGCAGATTCCCGGTCACCGTCATCTTGCCGCGTCCGGGCATCTTGACCGCCTCGATGGTCAGCAAATCGCCGCCCACCTCGGTCCAGGCCAGACCCGTGACCAGACCCACGCGGTCCTCCAGCTCGGTCTCGCCAAAGCGGTGTTTGCGCACGCCGGCAAAGTCGGCCAGATTCTCGCTGGTCACCGTGATGGTTTCGGCCTCGCCGCCCACCAGCTTGCGCACCGCCTTGCGGGCCAGGCGCGAGATTTCCCGCTCCAGATTGCGCACGCCGGATTCGCGCGTGTAATAGCGGATGAGATCGCGCAGCGCGCCATCTTCCACGACCCAGTCATCGCCTTTGAGGGCGTGCGCCTTCATCACTTTGGGAATGAGGTGGCGGCGCGCGATCTCCAGCTTCTCGTCCTCGGTATAACCCGCGATCCGGATGATCTCCATGCGGTCCAGAAGCGGCTGGGGCATGTTGAGCGTGTTGGCCGTGGTGATGAACATCACGTCCGACAGATCGTAATCGACCTCCAGATAATGGTCGTTGAACGCGCTGTTCTGTTCAGGATCGAGCACTTCGAGCAGGGCCGCAGACGGGTCGCCGCGGTAATCGGCGCCCAGCTTGTCGATCTCGTCGAGCAGGAAGAGCGGGTTGGAGCTCTTGGCCTTCTTCATGGACTGGATCACCCGGCCCGGCATGGAGCCGATATAGGTGCGCCGGTGGCCGCGAATCTCGGCCTCGTCACGCACGCCGCCCAGTGACATGCGCACGAACTCGCGCCCCGTGGCTTCGGCGATGGAGCGGCCCAGCGAGGTCTTGCCCACGCCCGGCGGTCCGACCAGGCACAGGATCGGCCCGCGCAGCTTGCGGGTGCGCGCCTGAACGGCCAGGTGCTCGATAATGCGCTCCTTGACCTTCTCCAGCCCGTAATGGTCACGCTCGAGCGTGTCCTCGGCCTTTTTCAGGTCATTGCGGACCTTCTTGCGCTTGTTCCACGGGATGGACAGGATCCAGTCGAGATAATTGCGCACCACGGTGGCCTCGGCCGACATGGGGCTCATCTGGCGCAGCTTTTTCATCTCCGCGTCGACCTTGGCGCGGGCTTCTTTCGACAGCTTGGTCGCCTCGATGCGCTCTTCGAGCTCGGCCATTTCTTCGCGGCCGTCATCGCCCTCGCCCAGCTCACGCTGGATCGCCTTCATCTGCTCGTTGAGATAATATTCGCGCTGGGTCTTCTCCATCTGCCGCTTCACGCGGTTGCGGATCTTGGTCTCGACCTGGAGGACGGAAATCTCCCCCTCCATTAGCGCAAACACCTTCTCCAGGCGCTGGGCCACGTCGGGATTGCCGAGCAGCTCCTGCTTGTCGGTGATCTTGACGGCCAGGTGCGCGGCGATCGTGTCGGCCATCTTGGCCGGATCGGCGATCTCGCCCACCGCGGCCAGCGCCTCGGGCGGCACTTTTTTGTTGAGCTTGACGTAGTCTTCAAACTTGTCGCCGGCCGCGCGCATCAGCGCTTCCATCTCGGCCGCATCGCCGCCGGTTTCATCAACCAGGCGCGCCTCGGCCTCGAAATAGGCCTGGTTGTCGAGATAGCGCAGCACTTCCATGCGCCGACCGCCCTCGACCAGCACCTTCACCGTGCCGTCAGGCAATTTCAGAAGCTGCAGCACCGAGGCGATGACGCCCTGGCCGTAAATCGCGTCAGAAGACGGGTCATCGTCCGCCGCGCTCAGCTGGGTGGCGAGCAGGATCTGCTTGTCGCCGCGCATGACTTCTTCCAGCGCGCGCACGGATTTCTCGCGGCCCACAAACAGGGGCACGATCATGTGCGGGAACACCACGATATCGCGCAGCGGCAGAAGGGGAAGGGTCCGGGTCTCGGTCATCAGCTTGGTTCTCCGCGCCCGTGACGATACGCGTCCGGGCGCCATCATGCCATGCGGGCCAGCGTCGCCCGCTTCGTGTGCTCACACAAGTGGAGCCCCGCACCCGCCCCTTCAAGGCGGCGCGGCGGCGCAGGTGCAGCGGGGGGTGTTCAGGACGGCGGACAACTGGAACCGGCTGCGCGCGGCCCCTCACCCCACCCGACCCGGGGCTTCGCCCCGGCCCACCCTCCCCATCAAGGGGAGGGAAATGGTGAGCGCGCTTTTCCCCTCCCCCGAAGTGGGGAGGGTGGCTGAGCGTAGCGAAGCCGGGTGGGGGCGCCGCCGAAGGCGGCCGCTCAAGAAAATTCCGAAGTGCGGCGCATCCCGCCTCCGTCCGCTGCGCGGACACCTCCCCCGCAAGCGGGGGAGGACAAGTGGGCACGACCTCCTTTTCCAGCGAAGGAGCGGAGGTTGAGGGTCGCCCCTGTCGGAATCTCGGAGACAGAGCCGAACATCCGCAATAAGCTCTCCCGTGGAAAGTTCAGGGGAGCATTCTTACTGGTATGTTTAAACGCAATCGGATCACAATCGTTGCGCTTGGACTAGCGCTATTGGTTTCCGCCGCTCTGTTGATGGCAGCGGTGCTAGATGTATTTCAGTATCGCCAATTCCAGGTCAATCAGCGCGCCAACACTGCCGCTTACTATTCCGATCCAGCTGACATTGATTTGGGGGCAATCGATCCAGAAATGGCGGATGCTACCATAAATATAGGTCAATCCAATGCCGCCCAAGAGCATGATCGATACGCATATAACTTGCAGGCCCAGCAAGATGTAGCTCTCTTCACTCGCATCTTGGCGTGGGCGGCGGTCATTGGGATAATTGTAAGTAGTGTCGGCATTTGGTTGATATTTGCGACTCTGCGCGCCTCCCGAGAACTCACCAGAGAAACTAAAGGCATCGGATACAGACAATTGCGCCCCTATCTCTGCATTGAAAGCGTTCACTGCAAAGTGTTTGGCAGGGAGACAGATGAAATTGAATATCCCGTTCCCAACATCGAAGTAACAATTATTTTTAAGAATGCGGGTCAAACTCCCGCCTTGAATCTGAGAAAAAATTTGGTGCTGAGTTTGTTTCCGTATCCATTCAAAGAAAGGAGAGGCCTGGCGAATGCCGGCCTTCGGGAAGGCGCAGTAGGCTATACTGGTTCCCTCAAGTACCCCGACATTGCTCCCGGCGAAACGAGCAAGATGGTTTACAGGGTAATTGTGGGCGATGAACCTTGGCAGGGAAACCCAACTTTTAAGAAAATTTATCTGGACATTAAGGTGCTGTATCGAGACTTCGCAGACCAGCCCGCCCACGAGATCGATGTCACCGTTGAGTCTATTGGCTTCGACCAAGTAGACGGCGTCTGGATTCCGATTTTCGATCCACCCCAAAAGCGCTGGGTTAACTCCCACGAGAGTTGAAGCAAACGTCCCCGCAAGCGGGGGAGGACAAGAAGGCCGCCCCGTCTCCCCCCCATCCCCTTTCCCCGCCCCATGCGCTATCTCTCACCCCATGAGCGCCCTGCCCGCCCGCTTCCAGACCTGGTTCGACGCGCGTGGCTGGGCGCCGCGGGCGCATCAGCTGGACATGCTGGCGGCGGCGCAGGCGGGCGAGGATGCACTGCTGATCGCGCCCACCGGGGCTGGCAAGACGCTGGGCGGGTTTCTGGGCAGCCTCACTGAGCTGGCCGCCCTGACCGACGGCGCCGGCGCGGACCGGCCGCACCGCCTGCACACGCTCTATGTTTCGCCCTTGAAGGCGCTGTCCTATGACGTGGCGCGCAATCTCACCAATCCGGTGGCCGAGATGGGGCTGAACCTGCGCATCGAGACGCGCACCGGCGATACGCCGCAATCGCGCCGCACCCGCCAGCGCGCCTCGCCGCCCGACATGCTGCTGACCACGCCCGAACAGCTGGCCTTGTTCTGCGCGCAGGAGAACGGCGCGGCGTTCTTCGCCGACCTCAAAGCCGTGATCATTGACGAGGTGCACGCGCTGGCCCCCGGCAAGCGCGGCGACCTGCTGGCGCTGGGTCTGGCGGCGCTGTCCACCTACGCGCCGCACGCGCGCCGGGTGGGGCTGTCGGCCACCGTGATGGATGAGGCGGGCCATGCAAGCTGGCTGGCGCGTCAGCATCCCGGCCAGGAACGTCATGCCCGCATCATCCGCGGCGCACCGGGCGCCGCGCCGGTGGTCGAGATCATGACCCCCGACGCGGCGCGCATTCCCTGGGCGGGCCATTCGGGCCGCCACGCCATTGACGATGTCTATGCCCGCATCCGCGACGCGCGCCTGACGCTGGTCTTCGTCAACACCCGCTCCCAGGCCGAGTTCGTGTTCCAGATGCTGTGGGGCGTGAATGAGGACGCCCTGCCCATCGCCCTGCACCACGGGTCGCTGTCGGTGGAGCAGCGCCGCAAGGTGGAGGCGGCCATGGCCGCCGGGAAACTGCGGGCGGTGGTGTGCACCTCCACCCTCGATCTCGGCATTGACTGGGGCGATGTGGACCTGGTCATCCAGATGGGCGCGCCCAAGGGCGCCGCGCGCCTGATGCAGCGCCTGGGCCGGGCCAATCACCGGCTCGATGCGCCCTCGCGTGCCGTGCTGGTGCCCACCAACCGGTTCGAGCACCTCGAATGCGCCTGCGCGCGCGACGCGGTGGACGCCGGCGCGCTGGACGGGGAACCCTTGCGCGACGGCGCGCTGGACGTGCTGGCCCAGCATGTCATGGGCCGCGCCTGCGGTGATCCGTTCGAGGCTGATGCGCTGTATGACGAGGTGCGCCGGGCCGCGCCCTATGCGGGCCTTGAGCGCGGCGTGTTTGACCGGGTGCTGGAGTTCGTCGCCACGGGCGGCTATGCGCTGGGGTCCTATGACCGGTTCAAGCGCATCGTGAAAGGGCGCGACGGCCGCTGGCGGGCGCGCAATCGCGACACCGCCCAGCGCCACCGGCTCAATATCGGCGTGATCATCGAAAGCCCCATGCTGGACGTGCGCCTGGCCGCCGGACGCAAGGGCGCCGCCGCTCCGGCGCCTCAGCCACCACCTGCCAGCCTCAGCCAGCGCGCCGCGCCCGGGCGCCTCACCGCCCCGCCCTCCTACGCCGCCGGGGCGCCTCTGCCCGCCGCTTCTGGAATCGCTCGCACGCCAGCCTTACGCGGCGGCGGACCGCGCCTGGGCCAGGTCGAGGAATGGTTCGCCGACCAGCTCACCCCCGGCGACACCTTCCTGTTCGCCGGCCAGATGCTGCGCTTTGAGGGCGTGAGCGGAACCGAATGCCTGGTCAGCCGCGCCAGCGGAACCGACCCGAAAATCCCCAGCTGGCAGGGCGGCAAATTTCCCTACACCACCTTCCTGGCCGAGCGGGTGCGCGAGCTGGTCCACAGCCCCGAAGCCTGGGACGGCCTGCCCGCGCAGGTGCGCGACTGGCTGGCCCTGCAAAAAGAGCGCTCACGCCTGCCCGAGCCGGACCGGCTGCTGGTGGAGACCTTCCCGCGCGGCGGCAAATTCTATCTGGTCTGCTACCCGTTCGAGGGGCGTCTGGCGCACCAGACCCTGGGCATGCTGCTGACCCGCCGGCTGGAGCGCGCGAGGCTGCGGCCTCTGGGCTTTGTCGCCAATGAGTACGCGCTGGCGGTCTGGGGCCTGTCCGACATGGCCGGCGCTGACATGGGCGCGCTGTTCAGCGAAGACATGCTGGGCGATGATCTCGACGCCTGGCTTGCCGAGAGCGCGCTGATGCAGCGCACCTTCCGCAACTGCGCCCTGATCGCCGGCCTGATCGAGCGGCGCTTTCCAGGTCACGAGAAGACCGGGCGCCAGGTCACGTTTTCATCTGACCTCATCTACAACGTGCTGCGCGAGCACGAGCCCGGCCATATCCTGCTCCAGGCCGCCTGGCAGGACGCGGCTTCGGGCCTTCTGGACATCCGGCGCCTCTCAGACCGGCTGGCCAAGGTGGCGGGCCGGGTTGACCACATGCCGCTCACCCTCATCTCCCCGCTGGCCGTGCCGGTCATGCTCGAGGTCGGGCGCGAGGCGGTGTTCGGCGAGGCCGGCGACGCCATCCTGGAAGACGCCAGCGAAGCGCTCGCCGGCGAGGCGATGGGCTGACGTCACCGCGTTCGGTGGGTTTGAACTCCAAAATGCCCGTCTTGAACTCATCACGGCCGGTTTTTGACACGCACACGGCCCGTCATGCGGCGCATCCGTCCGGGGACAAGTGAGGGCATAGGGCGGGGATAGGCTCTCTCACACCAGCCGGTCGCGAAACCAGGCGGCCAGCGCGGTCTCAGTCACTGTCCCGCCCGCCACGCCTTCCATAACGCGCACTGCATCAACGGGATCGAAGGCCAGACGGTATCCGTTATCAGCCAGGAACAGGCGCGCCGCGATCCAGGCGGTGCGTTTGTTGCCGTCCACGAATCCATGATTTCTGGCAAGGCCATAGGCATAGGCGGCCGCCAGATCCGCCGCGTCGGGCGCGCCGTAACTGGCCAGATTGACCGGGCGGGCGAGCGCGCTATCCACGCCGCCCGCATCGCGAACGGCGTCCGCGCCGCCATGCTCGGCCAGCTGGCGGTCGTGGACGGCGTGGATCACGGCCAGATCGACCCAGCGCCAATCCTTGCGCCGCGGCGGACCGGACGGTTCGCTCACTTCGCCAGCGCGCGCAGGACGTCGCGGTCATCATGCATGATGTCTTCCGCGAGCGACATTTGCCGTTCGAATTCAGGATCATACGGGGTGAGGCGATAGCTGCCGTCCGCCGCTTCGGTCAGGTAGAGCACGTCGCCCTTCTTTACCTTCAGATGCGCCATGACCTCCTTGGTCAGGATGACGCCCGACGAGGCCCCCACAGTGGTGATTTTCAGTTTTTGCATGCCGGCCTCCAACTATATAATGATGATTATATAGCAGGGAGCGACAGCCCGCAACGCTTGCCTAGCAAGAGGAAGGCAATCAGTCCTGCGCCGTCACCTGACGCATGGCCTGGTGGGCGGGGCGGGCGCGGGCGCGGGTCAGCCAGTCGTGCACGGATGAACCCTCTGAAATCGCTCCGGCTTTCTCCGCCGCCTCCAGCTGGAATCCCATCAGGCAGTCGGCCGCACTGAACGCCTCGCCGGCAAACCAGCTATGGCGCTTGAGGTGGCTCTCCACATGGGCCAGCACCTTGGCCCGTTCCGCCGCCATGAACTGGCCCAGCGGGCTGTCCATCAGCCCGGAGGGGCGCAGATAGGCGTTCATCAGAAACGGCAGAAAGACCGCGCCTTCGCTGGCGTGCATCCATTCGAGAAACACTGGCCAGGCGGGGCTTCCAGGAACCGGATGAAGCCGGTTCGCCAGATCGAATTTATCCAATAAATACTGGGCAATAGCGCCTGTCTCGGCGAGCGTGCGCCCATCGTCCAGCACCAGAACCGGCGCCTTGCCCAGGGGATGGATATCCCCCAGCGCCGCCGGCGCCAGACGGGTCTGCGGATCGCGGCTGTGACGGACCAGCTCGTAAGGCGCGCCCAGCTCCTCCAGCAGCCAGATAATGCGCTCGGAGCGCGACTGGCCGAGATGGTGGAGTGTGATGGTCATGGACGAACCCTTTGGGTCTTCGGATGAAATCACTGACCGGCGAAAGTCAGTCCTTGTCGCCCCGGTCAAACAGATGTTTGACCTTATCCCAGACTTTCGGATGCCGGCGCAACCAGCCCGTAATCGCGCGATGGGCGGTCTTGGAGGTGGCGGCCAGCAGGATCAGCGCCAGAATCGCCAGAGGGAGACCGAGCGGAATAGGCAGAAAAAACAGCGGGATGGCGATCGCCAGCATGAACAGGCCGAGCGCCACGCCCACGGCTCGCAGCACGGCCTGAATTATCTGCCCCACCCCGTTTTTCCCCCAGCCGTTGAGATGATCGTTCATCGCCACCGCATTCCAGCTCCCGCAACCCAGCCGCTTATCAGCGGGCGGGACCTCAATCTAGAGCGCCAAACCCGGCCCGACCAAGGGGGCCGGGCCGGTTTGTGCAGTCAGTGAACGGAGCGCGGGGCGAATTTGTGGCGCCGTGTCTCTGGCGCCGCGCCCTCTACTCGGCTGCTTGCGGCGTCTCAGCCGGCGGGCTCCAGCGCAGGACCGGGGTGCGCGCGGCGCGCGTCTCGTCCAAGCGCTTGGCCGGCGCATGGCGCGGCGCGGCGGTGAAGCGCTCGGCCTCCCCGGCCTGGGCCGCCAGGGCAAGCCCTTCCAGCGTATCGCAAAACCGGTCCAGCGAGGCCTTGCTCTCGGTCTCGGTGGGCTCAATCAGCATGGCCCCGTGGACCACCAGCGGGAAGTACATGGTCATGGGGTGATAGCCCTCGTCGATCATCGCCTTGGCGAAATCGAGCGTGGTGACGCCCGTGCCCTTCAGGAAGCGGTCATCGAACAGGGCCTCGTGCATGCAGGTGCCGTCAAACGCCGCCGTCATCACATGGCGCAGGCGCGCCAGCACGTAGTTGGCGTTCAATACCGCATCTTCCGCCGCCTGGCGCAGCCCGTCCGAGCCATGGCTCATCATGTAGCTCAGCGCGCGGGTGAACATGCCCATCTGGCCGTGGAAGGCGACCATGCGGCCAAAGGGCTGGCCCTCGGCTTCATGCTCGTGTTCGACCAGGCGCCAGGTCTCCCCCTCGCGCACCACGTAGGGCACGGGCACGAACGGCGCCAGCGCCTGCGAGAACACCGTCGGGCCCGAGCCCGGACCGCCGCCGCCATGGGGGGTCGAGAAGGTCTTGTGCAGATTGATGTGCATCGCATCAATGCCCAGATCGCCCGGCCGCACACGGCCCACGATGGCGTTGAAATTCGCGCCGTCGCAGTAGAAATACCCGCCCGCCTCGTGGATCAAGTCGGCGATTTCCTTGATGTCCCGCTCGAACAGCCCGCACGTATTGGGGTTGGTCAGCATGATCGCCGCCACATCGGGGCCGAGCTTGGCCTTGAAGGCCGCCATGTCCACGCGGCCCGTGGCGTCGGCGGGGATTTCGTCGCAGAAGAAGCCGCACTGCACAGCGGTCGCCGGGTTGGTGCCGTGGGCGCTTTCAGGCACCAGCACGCGCCGGCGGCCCGTTTCGCCGCGGGCGTCCAGCGCCGCGCGGATCGCCATCATGCCGCACAGCTCGCCATGGGCGCCGGCCTTGGGGCTCATGGCCACGCAGGGCGTGTTGGTGAGCACCATCAGCCAGCGCGCCAGCTCGCCGATCAGTTCCAACGCGCCCTGCACGGTGGACTGGGGCTGCAGAGGGTGGATATCGCCAAAGCCCGGCAGGCGCGCCATTTTCTCGTTCAGGCGCGGATTGTGCTTCATTGTGCACGAACCCAGCGGGTAAAGCCCCAGATCGATGGCGTAATTCTTCCGGCTGAGCCGCACGTAATGGCGCATGGTTTCAGGCTCGGCGAGGCCCGGCAATCCGATTTCGGCCTTGCGCTCCAGCCCGCCAATACGCAGCGCCGCGCCGGTGGGTTCGGGCAGGTCCACGCCGGTCACATCGACCCGTCCGCGCTCGAAGATCAGCGGCTCGGCCTGGTCCAGCCCGCGCGAACCGGAAAACGTGTCGGTATAGGCGCCCGCATCGTGGGTGTGCAGCGGACGGGAGGGACGGCCTTGGGTGTTCATGCTCATTACAGCACCTCTTTCAGACCCGCCTCGAGCGCGTCGAGATCGGCGTCGGTATTAGTTTCGGTTGCCGCCAGGATCAGGAGGTCATCCAGCCCCTTGCCCGGATAGAGGCGGCTGGCGGGCACGCCAGCCAAGATCCCCTTGGCGGCCAGCGCCTCCACCACGCCCGCGGCGGGTTTGGGCAGGCGCACCGTGATCTCGTTGAAGAAGGCGCTGTTGAGCACCTCCACGCCCGGCAGGGCGGCGAGCCGGTCGGCCATCTCGCAGGCGCGCTCATGATTGAGCCTTGCCAGCGTGCGCAGGCCCGCCTCGCCCAGCAGCGTCATGTGAATGGTGAAGGCCAGCGCCATCAGGCCTGAATTGGTGCAGATGTTCGAGGTCGCCTTGTCGCGCCGGATATGCTGTTCGCGCGTCGACAGGGTCAGCACAAAGCCGCGCCGCCCGTCAGCGTCCACGGTCTCGCCAGCCAGGCGGCCCGGCAGGTTGCGAATGAAATTGCGGTCGTCGCGGCAGGCGAACAGACCCACATACGGCCCGCCGAACTGCAGCCCCACGCCCAGCGACTGGCCCTCGCCCACCACGATATCGGCCCCCATGGCGCCGGGGCTTTCGATCAGGCCCAGCGACACCACTTCGGTGAATACCGCGATCAGCAGCGCGCCCTTGGCATGCGCGGCTTCGGCCAGGGGGCGCAGATCATGGACCTGGCCGAACACGTCCGGGTTCTGCACCACCACGCAGGCGACATCGTCGGTCAGCGCATCGCTCACCGCGTCCAGTCCGCCGGGAACCGGCGCCGCCGCCTCAATTTCGATATCCATGTATTTGGCCAGCGTGCGCGTGGCTTCGGCGTAGTGGGGATGCAGATTGCCGCTGAGCACCGCGCGCTGGCGTTTGGTGATGCGGCAAGCCATCAGCACCGCCTCGGCGCAGGCCGTGGAGCCGTCATACATGGAGGCGTTGGCCACATCGGTTCCGGTGAGCAGCGCCACCTGGGTCTGGAACTCGAACAGGGTCTGCAGCGTGCCCTGGCTGATTTCAGGCTGATAGGGCGTGTAGCTGGTCAAGAACTCCGAGCGCTGGATCAGGTGATCCACCGTGGCGGGCACATGGTGCTTGTAAGCCCCTGCCCCGACAAAGAACGGTGCGGTGGAGGCGCTCAGATTGCGCGATGACATGGCGGTGAAGGCGCGCTCCACCTCAAGCTCGGTGGCCCGGCGCGGCAGGTCCACCGGCCCTTTCAGGCGCGCCGTTTCGGGCACATCGGCGAACAGAGCGTCCACGCTGGGCGCCCCGATCGTCTCCAGCATGTCTTTGCGGTCTTCAGGTGTCAGCGGCAGATAACGCATCAGCCTCGCTCCAGTTCGCTCATCAGCGCCGCCGTCTGGCGCGCGCCCGGTTCAGGTTCGGCGTTCAGGAACGCCTTCACCCCGTCAAAATCCTCGCCCGCCTTGTTCTGGCTGAGCTTTTTCGTCGCGTGGACCGCGCTCACCGTCAGGCGCAGACCCACAATCCCCTTCATCAGCGCCGACACATAGTCCGCCGGCGCGTCATCGACAGACCAGGGCTGCGCCCGGCCCGCTTCAAATCGCCGCGTCAGCGCTTCGACCAGCCCGTGCAGCTGCGCCTCGTCCTCGAACACCGCCGCATCGCCATGGGCTTCGGCGGCGACATAATTCCAGGTCGGCACCGTGCGGCCATGCACCGCCTTGGACGGGTAGGCCGAGGCGCTGACATAGGCGTGCGGCCCGGAAAACAGCGCCAGCGCCGGCGCGCCGTCTCCGATCGCACGCCAGATCGGGTTGGCCCGCGACACATGACCCGCCAGCGCCTCCAGCCCGCCATCTTCGGCGTGCTCCAGCGCCACCGGCGTGCGCGCCGCAGTCAGGCCGTCCGGACCATTCACCACAAACGTGGCGAAAGGCCAGGCCGCGATCACGGCCGCCGCTTCGGCCCGGTCGGTGACAGCAAAGGCGTGCGGCGGCCAGCTCATCGCGAGGTCAGACCCTTCTAGCTCGTGTGCGCCTTGTAGGCAGCTTCGTCCATCATGGCCTCAAGCTGGGCCGGGTCGGACAGTTTCAGTTTCACAAACCAGCCCGCGCCGTCGGGCGCCTCGTTCACCATGGCCGGCGTGCCTTCCAGCGCGTCATTGACCGCGACGATCTCGCCGGAGGCCGGGGCGTAAACCTCCGAGGCCGCCTTGACGCTTTCCACAACGGCCATTTCATCGCCCTGGGACAGGGTCTTGCCGATTTCGGGCAGCTCGACAAACACCACATCGCCCAGCTGCTCGGCGGCGTAGGCGGTGATGCCAACAATGGCGAAATCGCCATCGATGCGGATCCATTCATGGTCCTTGGTGTAGCGGGTGGTCATGGTGCGTCTCCTCCAGACAATCAGGTCAGCCGCGATAGAAACGGTGCGGCGCAAACGGGGTTTTGGCGATCTCGGCCGGGCGCGATTTGCCGCGCACCATCAGCTCGATGGACTGGCCGGGTTTGGCGAGATCGGCGCGGACATAACCCATGGCGACCGGTCCGCCCACGGTGGGACCAAACCCGCCCGAGGTGATCACCCCGACCGTTTCGCCGCCCACAACGATCTCCGTGCCTTCACGCGCCGGGGCGCGGTCGCCGGGCAGAATGCCGACGCGCTTCTTCTCCGGGCCAGCTTCCAGCTGGGCCAGGATGCGCGCGGCGCCGGGGAAATCGGCCCGCTCGCGGCGCGATTTGGCCAGCGCCCACACAAGGCTCGCCTCAACAGGCGTGATGGTCTCGTCCATGTCATGGCCATAGAGGCACAAGCCGGCTTCAAGGCGCAGCGAATCGCGCGCGCCCAAGCCGATGGGCTTCACCCGCTCATCACCCAGCAGCCGGCGCGCCAGCGCGTCAGCCTCGCTCGCGCGCACTGAAATCTCGAACCCGTCCTCGCCGGTATAGCCCGAGCGCGAGATGAGCACGTCAAAGCCCGCCAGGCTGAACGCCCCCGCCTGCATGAACACAAGCTTGGCCGCGTCCGGGCACAGTTCGGCCATCACCGCGCCCGCCTGCGGCCCCTGCAGGGCCAGCAGCGCGCGGTCTTTCAGTTCGTGAAGCCCGGCGCGCGACCCGAAGCGCGTGCGCATGTGGGCGAAGTCGCTATCCTTGCACGCGGCGTTGACCACCATGAACAGATCGCCATCGTCCGGCCGGGAGATCATCAGATCGTCCATGATCCCGCCCTCATCATTGAGCAGGAGCGTGTATTTCTGCTCGCCTGCGCCCAGCGCGCCGAGATCGGCGGTGACCAGAGCCTCGAAGGCGGTTTCATCACCGGACACGCGCGCCTGGCCCATATGGGAGACGTCGAACAGGCCGGCGGCTGCGCGGGTGTGATTATGCTCGGCCATCACACCTTCGTACTGCACAGGCATGGCGTAGCCCGCGAACGGCACCATGCGCGCGCCGAGCTCCACATGGAGATCGTAAAGCGGGGTCTTTTGAAGGCTTGCGTCGTCGGCCATCTCGTCAGAATCCTCAAGCGCGGGTTGGCGGCTACGATCCGGCAAGAACCGGAACCGTATGCGCCCCCGCTGTCCCGAGACCTGAGAGATTCCTGCGTCCACAGACCTTTGGCCTGCGGCGCATTGCTCCTTCGGTGGGGCGGCGGATGACATGCCTCCGCGCCCGCTTTCCAGCGTCGGCCATCATCCTGCGGTCCTGTCGCCTGAGCGTTTCCGGGGCGGTTGCGCCTTCGGCGCCGGCGTCTTTGGCCGGTCTCTCCCGCAGGGGGCCTTCATGCATGCCCGATCCCGCCCGCCTCCCGGCGCTCGCGACCGACGCGCCAAACTAGCCAGACACGGAGTCGAGTCAATCGGGGATGCGGGATGCAAGCGCATCGAGCCGCGAACGGAGCCTGACGGGCTTCGTTCGCGGCTCGCCGGCCGGATTGCGTCAGCTTCGCGCTCCGGCCCTCCGGTCCGGACGACTCGGGGTTCGCCAGGAACCGGAATCGGGGCAGGAGGTTCAGGCCTCGCGGGTCAGCGCGCGCTGCCGGTGAAGTGCCAGAACGCGGGCGTCGCCAATCTGCTCCACCGCGCGGGCCAAGGTGCGCTCCTGGCAATCTTCGGCGATACGCCGGGCCAGCAGCGTGCGGGCGTCAGCAACCGCGCAGTAGGCGCGCACACGGCGCTCCAGCATGTTGAGCACGTTGGCGCGGCCTTCCACGCTGTTGAGCTGCCAGGTTTCGTATTCGAACTCGAATTCCTGGGCCTGGGCTGGCGCGTTAAGCGTAAGCGCAGCCGTGGCGACAGCGGCGGCAATGAGAGCCTGAATGCGGGTCATTGATCGTCTCCTGTGGTTCAGTCTTGAACGGGCCGACAGCACGTCCTTGCGACGGCCATGACACTGTCCGACGCACCGGATTTGATCCTGCCGAAAACCTGAGAACTTCCTGAGAAAACACAAGGCACTGATCTTAAATCTATTTTTCCGGAGTTCTGAGGCGCCTGAATGCATGCGCAATCGCGGGAATGCGTTAGAATGGCACTCAGGCGGAGTTGGGGCACACCTTGGCGAGCGATGACCCAGAGACTGGCGGCGGCGCCGCGCAGGCGAACTATTTCATCGCCGCCGGTCGGCTGAGTGTCGATGTGAAAGATGCAACGGTGAGGCTGAATGGCGCTCCGGCGCCGCTCGGCGGCCGCGCCTTCAGGCTTTTGGTGGCGCTGATGCGCCGGCCCATGCGGCTGGTGACCAAGGCCGAGCTGATCGAGGAGGTCTGGGACGGTATGGCTGTATCCGACTCGGTGCTCACGACCGCAGTCAAGGAGCTTCGTAAAGCGCTGGGCGACAATGCGCGCCGGCCCGTCTGGATCAAAACCGAGCATGGGCGCGGATACCGCTTCATCGCGCCGGTCTCAACAACAGCTCCCGGCGCTGCACTCCAATCAGGCGCGTTCGATGTCGCTGCCCGGCCGGTTCCGGCAGCCGTACCGGATCAGGGCGGGCCTGACTCAGATTTGGCCGGGAACAAGCCCGGCTTGCGGCGGCTGGCCCCGGCCGCGCTGGCCGCCTCTGCGCTGATGCTGACCGCGATGCTCGCCACAATCCTCCTTCAGCCATCCGGCACCCCGCAAGTCAATCGTTCAGTCGCGGTCGTCGGTTTCGAGAATCTGAGCCCGGGGGCGGATATTGACTGGTTCGCAGCCGGCCTGGCCGAGGAGGTCACCAACGCGCTCACCCGCATGCCCGACTTGCGCGTCGCGTCGCGCCGCGCCAGCGAGGCAGCGACGGCCTCGGGGGGCGCGCCTGCGGATATCGGCCGAACTTTGGGGGTCGCGCACCTTCTGGAGGGCGCGGTCCGGGTGGAAGACGAGACCCTTCGCGTCACCGTTTCGTTGATCGCGGCGCAGGACGGGGTGCAAATCTGGTCGCAACGTTATGACCGGCCGCTTGGTAGCATTCTTGACATACAGGCCGACATCTCCACGGATGTGGCCCGGCTGCTCGACACATCGCTGAACCCGGACGCCCTGGCCGCCATGGTCACAGCCGGAACCGATTCGATCGCCGCCTATGAGGCGTACCTGCGCGGTCAGGCAGCCATGCGCGAGTTCTCGCGCACCGGCGCTCCGCAGAACTGGGGCCGCGCCGGGGAGCTGATGGCGAGGGCGCGCTCCATAGATCCCGATTTTGCGGACGCCCACGCCGCCGCGGCAGTCATCTACCGTTACGAGAACACGCCCTCGCTGGTGATGCGCGAAAACCCTGACACGGGCGAGGCCTATCGCCGTGAATTCACAGCCCTAATGGAGGCAGCCATCCGCAGCGCGCGCGATGGTCCCGAGGCCGCTGCCTATCGCGCCAGGCGCGATCAGGAGCTGTTCAACCTGGCCGACGCGGCTTCGGCCTACGCTGATTATCTCGCAGACCGCCCCAATGACGTGGATCGGTGGTTCGATTACTCGAACACGCTTGTAATGCTTGGGCAATTCGATCAGGCGCAGGAAGTTGTGCGGCGTCTGGACAGCCTGCTGCCAGACGTCGACGCCTACCATCGAGCCTTCCTCATCCAGCATGCGACAAAGGCCCGTGACTTTGAACTTGCGGCCGATCTCGCGCGCCGCACGCTGCAACAGGCGCCGTTTGAAGGCTTTGCGCTGATCGAGGCCCATCCCGCTCTGTTGCGCGTGGGTGCGCTGGATGAGGCGCAGGCTGTCAACGTGCGTATCCAAAGCAGCGATCTGGGTCGATTTGCTAAGATGTTCAGTGAATTGCGCCAGATCTGCGCGGAGGGCGACGGGGCCCGGGTCGCCGAGATGGGCCAGATGATCATCGACGAACCCAGAGCCCGCATTCATGCCTTCTACGTGCATGAAATGCTGGGTAATGAAGACGCCGCCTATGCCCGCCTTGCTGCTATCGACACCCCGGGCTTGCCGGGCGCATCACGCGAGATGTTGTTTTATCCGAGTCTGGACCGCCGCCGCCTGCCGCATCTGGCTGCGGCGCTAGAAGCGGCTGGCGGATCCTTGCCCGACCCCGCGCCGCCGTTGGTGCGCTGCCCACCGCCGGCCTGAACTACATCCGTTCCGGCACATCCAGACCGATCAGGCCCAGCACGGTTCGCAGCTGAGTCAGCGTGGTGCGCGCGAGGGTGAGGCGGCTCGCGCGGTTGGCTTCGTCCTTCTCCGGCAGGATCGGGCACTGGGTGTAGAAGGCGGAAAAGGTTTGGGCGAGGTTGAAGGCGTGCTCGCACAATATGTGCGGCGCGCGCCCGGCTTCGGCCCGATGCACCGCCGCGTCGAACCCGTCCAGCCGGCGCACCAGCGCAGCCTCGGCGTCATGGCTGATCTGCACCGGGCCAACTTTCAGCCCCTCACCTTCGGCCTTGCGCAAGAGCGAGCCGATGCGCACGGCCTGATACAGCAGGTACGGCCCGGTCTTGCCCTCGAAGCTGACAAACCGGTCCAGATCAAACACGTAATTGGTGGTGCGCACATTCTGCAGGTCGGAGAATTTGATGGCCGCATTGGCCACCTTGCGCGCCACATCCTCGAAGGCCTCCGGTGACAACTCAGTTCCCAGCCCCGCCTCGGTCAGGCGCGCGCGGGCGCGCTCGCGGGCCTGCTCAATGAGGTCAGCCAGCCGGAAAGTGCCGCCATCGCGGGTGCGCAGGCGCTTGCCATCCGGGCCGTTCACCGTGCCGAACTTCACATGCTCCAGCCCGCCCTCTTGCGCCAGGCCGGCTTTGACCGCGGCGCGGAAGACCTGCTCGAAATGGTCCGACTGGCCCAGATCGACCACGTAGAGGATCAGATCGGGATCCAGCTCGCGGCGGCGCTCCAGAATGGTGGCGAGGTCTGTGGTGGCGTAGAGCGCCGAGCCTTGCGAGCTGACCAGGATAAGCGGCGCCAGCTCCTTCTTGTCGTCCTCGCGCGCCACGCGGATGACCAGCGCGCCGTCGCTTTCCTCGGCGATGGCCCGCTTGCACAGGTCGGCGACCATGTCCGCAATCAGATCATTGACGTCGCTTTCACCCTTCCACAGGTCGAAATGAACGCCGAGATCGTCGAAATCCACCTTCAGCGCCGCAATGGAAACCGAGATGAAATGGCGCAGCAGGGCGCGGTATCCCGGCCGTCCGGCCTGCAGCTCCGCCGTGGCCTGACGCGAGCGTTCCTGACGCGCCGGGTCGGCCTTGCCCTTGGCGCTCGCCTGCGGATAAAGCCGGGCCAGATCATCAATGGTGACCGGCGCCGCCTCAGGGTAAGGCCCTGAAAAACCGGCGTCGAAGTAAGGCAGGTCCGGCTGCTCATCCTCCAGCTCAGTGATCAGCTGGCCCATCTGCAGGCCCCAGTCGCCTAGATGGATGTCGCTGGTCACGCTGTGGCCAAGGAAGCGCATCAGGCGCTGCAGGCTGTCGCCGATCACGCTGGAGCGCAAATGGCCCACATGCATCGGCTTGGCCACATTGGGCCCGCCAAAATCAATCATCACTTTGAGCGGCGCTGGCGCTGTGCGCGCGCCCGTGCGCGTATCGGCGGCCAGCGCGTTCGCCCGGCCTGCATAGAGCGCCGGCGGCGGAACGAGATTGAGAAAGCCCGGCCCTGCGATCTCGACCGCAAGGTCCGGCCGCGCCGCCTTGAGGTGCTCGGCGATGGAGGCCGCCAGAGCGCGCGGATTGGCCTTCGCCGCCTTCGCGGCAGCCAGCGCGCCATTGCACTGATAGGGGGCGAGATCGGGGCGGTCGCTCTCGATCACGCCGCCCAGCTCGCGCGGCAGGCCTGCCGCCTCGAACGCGGCCGAGACCGCACCCGTCAGCTCTTCAACAAGAGACGTCATGGGGGCGCCCTAGCCGTCCTGGCCAGCGGTGACGCGGAAGCGCATTCCGGACCGGTTGAATTCCAGCTGCTCATCGGTCAGCTCAAACCCGACCAGAACCTGGAAATTGGCGCCCGACGTGTCGCCGTCGGCGCGCGGAATGCGGATCGACGAAAATTCCTCGACCATCTCCACACGGTCAGAGCCGGCCGGGAAATTTGCAGTGACCGTGAAATTCTCCCGGTGGATCACGCCCACCACATTGCGCTGCGTATCAAGGCGCACCACCGTGATGAACAGCTCATAGGAATGGCTGTCACCCACCGCCGCCGGGCCGCGGCCGAAACCCAGGCGCATGCCCATTTCCATCTCGATCGGGGTCGCCGAGCGGTCCGTATAGGTGCAGGTGCTGACCACGTTGAGCACTTCGCCGGTGAAGCCCACATTCCCATAGACGATTTCGGAACCGGAGAAATTGACGATCCGATGCGCGTCATACAGCGACAGGGCGTTCGGACACGGTCCCGGATTGGGCTGCGGTCCGCTCAGCGATTCGCGCACTCCCTGGCAGCCGGAGAGGGTCA
Organism: Hyphomonadaceae bacterium ML37; assembly: GCA_027627685.1. Taxonomy (NCBI): domain Bacteria; kingdom Pseudomonadati; phylum Pseudomonadota; class Alphaproteobacteria; order Hyphomonadales; family Hyphomonadaceae; species Hyphomonadaceae bacterium ML37. The sequence goes on along the minus strand of CP091241.1, from coordinate 850,986 downwards.
GGGCGGCGGCGGCGAGGCTGATGACGGCGAAACGCATGACGAAAAGTCCCGGACCTGAGAGCGCGGCGCCGGGCGGCGCCGCCGATGACATCCTCCGGCGCACCCTTGCGGGGCGGGCCGGGTCTGGTAGACGTCTCTACGACGCGCGCGCGCGAAGGGCAACGCCCGCCCGCGCCGGCTGACAGAGGACCGCCATGACCGCCAAGACCGCTTTGACCGTTTTGCTCGCCGCCCCGCGCGGCTTTTGCGCCGGTGTGGACCGGGCGATCCAGATCGTCGAGAAGGCGCTCGAGCGCTACGGCGCACCGGTCTATGTCCGCCACGAGATCGTGCACAACAAGCATGTGGTCAACCGGCTGAAAGCCATGGGCGCGGTGTTCGTCAAGGAGCTCCACGAGTGCCCGGACGATCGCCCGGTGGTGTTTTCCGCCCACGGCGTGCCCAAGCGTGTGCCCGACGAGGCGGCGCGGCGCAGCCTGCTTTATGTCGACGCGACCTGCCCGCTGGTCTCCAAAGTCCATGTGGAAGCCGAACGACATCACAAGGCGGGCAAGGAAATCCTGCTCATCGGCCATGCCGGCCACCCCGAGGTGATCGGCACACTGGGCCAGCTGCCCGAGGGCGCCATTCACCTGATCGAGACTGTGGCCGACGCGCAAGCCTTCACCCCGCGCGATCCCGGCAATCTGGCCTTTGTCACCCAGACCACCTTGTCGGTGGACGACACAGCCGAGATCGTCGCCGCCCTGCAGGCGCGCTTTCCCGCCATGGCGTCGCCGCACAAGGAAGACATCTGCTACGCCACCACCAACCGTCAGGCGGCGGTCAAAGCCATAGGCGCGGATGCCGACCTGGTGCTGGTGGTGGGGGCGCCCAACTCATCCAATTCGGTGCGTCTGGTTGAAGTAGCGCTGAAAGCCGGCGCGCGCGCCGCGCATCTGGTCCCCAGCGCCGAGGAGATTGACTGGAACTGGCTTGACGGCGTGACCACGCTGGGCGTTTCGGCCGGCGCCAGCGCGCCCGAGGACCTGGTCGAGGATTTGATCGCGGCGATGGCCGGGCGCTACGCCATCACCATTCGCGAAGTGACCGTGGCGCGCGAGGATGTAGTGTTCAAACTGCCCAAAGAGGTGGCGTGATGAGCGGCGCCAAGACCCAGCCGTCCGACCAGACGGTGGACGCCTTCATCGCCTCTATGGAACCCGACCAGAAACGCGAGGAGGCGCACACGCTCGACGCCCTGTTCCGCCGCGTCACAGGGTGGAACCCAGTGATGTGGGGGCCGGTCATGATCGGCTATGGCCGGTACCACTATCGCTATGACACCGGCCGTGAAGGCGATTTCCTCGCTACCGGGTTTTCGCCGCGCAAGGCCAAGCACTCCATCTACATCATGCCCGGCTACACCGATTACGGCGCGATCCTGTCGCGCATCGGCAAGCATGGCATGGGCAAGTCCTGCCTCTACATCAACAAGCTCGACGATATCGATCTGGACGTGCTGGCCGAGCTGATAGACGCCGGCGTGAAAGACCTTTCGGGGAAGTATGAGGTCACGGCCAGTTGAGCCAGACCGTGGTCATCCACACCGACGGCGCCTGTTCGGGCAATCCCGGGCCCGGCGGCTGGGGCGCGCTGCTGGAATATGCTGGCAAGGAGCGCGAGCTGTCCGGCGCTGAAGCCGAAACCACCAATAACCGCATGGAGCTGATGGCCGCCATCGTGGCGCTGGAGACGCTCAAGCGGCCCTGCCGGGTGCGGCTGGTGACCGATTCCACCTATGTGCGCGACGGGGTGACGCGCTGGATGCACGCCTGGAAATCCAATGGCTGGAGGACATCCGCCAAAAAGCCGGTGAAGAATGAGGATTTGTGGAAGCGTCTTGACGCCGCGGCGGCCCGCCACGAGATCGTCTGGGAATGGGTCAAGGGCCATGCCGGCCACCCGGAAAACGAGCGCGCCGACGCTCTGGCGCGCGCAGCGATCAAGACCCTCACCGGTCCGGCAGACGCTCCGGAAGCCTGACCGGTCAGGCGCCCGGCGCTAGGAATCGCCCCGCCACACCGCTGACCACCGCCTCGCCCGCAGCGTCGCCTGACAAGGCGCGCGCAAACCGGAAGCCCTGGGCCAGATCACAGCCCAGCTCCGCGCACAAAACCGCATCCGCTTCGGTCTCCACGCCCTCGGCCACCACGCCCATAGAATAGCTGTGGGCGATGCGCACCACCGAGGCGATGATGGCGCGCGCCGAGGCATCCGCGCCCGCTGCGCGCACGAAATAGCGGTCGATTTTCACCGTGTCGAACGGGAACCGGTCGAGCCGGGCCAGCGAGGAATATCCGGTCCCGAAATCATCCAGCGCCAACGAGAACCCTGCGGATTTCAGCGCCTGCATGGCCCGCTCGGCGGCGTCCGGGTCGCGCATGATCTCCGTCTCGGTGATCTCCAGCTTGAAGGCGCTCGCGGGCAGGCCCGCCGCCTCCACCGTGGCAATCAGCGCGCCCGCGAAACCGGGATCGCAGATCTCGCCTGCGGTGGCGTTCGCGGCGACAAACAATGCGCCCGCGTCCGGCGCCAGCGCCCGCCATGCGGCTGCATCGGCCGCAGCCGCCGCCCGCACGGCCTTCCCGATTTGCCCGGCCAGCCCGAGCTCCAGCGCCAGCGGCATGAAGTCATCGGCGCGCATCACGCTGGCGTCAGGGCGCACCCAGCGCGCCAGCGCCTCGAACCCGGCCAGACGACGGTCTTTGAGCGACACGATGGGCTGGTGATGCGCAGTGATCGCGCAAGCCTCCAGCGCGGCGCGCAAATCGGCTTCCAGATCCAAGCGTTCAAGCCCGTCCTCCGGCGTCACGCCCGCCGGCAGGATCAGGCCGCGCCATACCCCAGCCTCGCTCTTCCCAATCAGGCGCACAAGCCGCAGCCGCCGGTCCTCGCCCACCAGGCGCAGACGCACGTCCAGCTCACGCCCGGAGCCGAGCGCTTCAAGCGCGGCCCGGTCCCCCGGGGCCAGCCGCTCGCCCAGTGCCTCCAGCCGCCCCGCCCCGGCCACTCCGGACAGGCCCATGGCAGCCGCGTCGCCTGACAGGGTGAGCGCTTCAGACGCCGCGTCCCATTCCAGCGCCAGCGCGCCGGCGGCCAGCGCCGCAGAGCGGAACGCCGCCTCGCTCATCGGATCGGGTCGCCCGAGAGAATCGAGAACCGGTCATGATCACGCCAGGCGCCGTGAATCTTCAGAAACTCGCGCGCCCGCCCCTCATGGGTGAAGCCCAGCGATTCCAGCAGGGCGCGCGAGGCGTCATTCTCCAGCCGCGTTGCAGCTTCCACCCGGTGCAGGCGCAAGGTGGCGAAGGCGTAGTTGAGGACCCGGCGCACCGCCGCCCGGGCATGGCCACGGCGCACATAGGGCGTGCCGATCCAGTATCCAAGGTCCGCAGCCTGCAGCACGCCGCGCCGTACATTGTTGAGATTGCACGCGCCGACCAGTACGTCATCGTCATGACGGAACACGAAGAACGGATAGCCCGTTCCGTTGTCGAGATCGGTCTGATAGCGCCGCAGCCGCCGTTTGTAGGCCGAGCGCGTCAGCTCGTCCTCCGCCCAGGCCGGCTCCCAGCGCTCGGTATGGGGGCGGCTGGCATAGCGCAGCTTGGCCCACGCCTCGTAATCATCCGCGTGAGGCGGACGCAGGCGGACGCCCTCGCCCCACAACACCAGCTCCTGATTATCGTCGCGCCACAGGGCCATGGGGGTCGTCCATACACGTGATCTCACTACCCCCAATAGACGCTGACCCGCCCGTCAGGGCAAGGCGCGGGCGCCGCCGGACGGATATTGTAGCGGACGCTACATTACGCTAACTTGAGCACGAAAATGTTGGAGGTCACATCAATGCAGACCCACCCCGTACGGACCGGACGTTTGCCGCTTTCAACCGGACAACTGATCCGGCTGGCCGCACTGGGCGCCGCCCTATGGCTGACCGCGGCGCTGCTGCTGCGCTGGCTTGGCCCGCTGGGCGTGTATGACGGCGCCGCCCGCATCCTCCTGTACGCGCTCATCATTCCGGGCACCGCCCCGTTCATCTGGCTGATCGCTAAGATCGGCGGACTAGCCCGCAGCGATCTCGCGCTGGGGGTCAGCGTCGTGGTCGCGGCGGCGGTCTTGCTGGACGGGCTGGCGCTCGCCTGGGTTCCCACGCTCTATGGCGCTGAGTTGGCGCTGCAAGCCGGCGCCGGGGCGGCGATCCTGTGGGGCGCCGGCGTGGCGCTGGTTCTGGGCTTCGTCTTTAATCGCGCCCGCTAGATCGTTCCGCCGCCGAGAGCCGTATCACAGGCCTCCTCAAGCCCTGCGGCCTTGAGGATGACCAGACCCTCGATCTGCGCAAACAGACGCGCGGCGTCGGCGGCATGGCGTTCAGCGGGCGCATCAAGCTGGTGTGTGATCCAGCTGAGGAAGCCCGATGCGATGACCCGCGCCGCGTCAAGGTACGGCGCCTCACCGGCTCCGGCGCGGGCGGCGATTTCCAGCCACAGGCGCATATAGGGCCAGAATGCGTCATCCAGAACCTGATGACCGACGCGCACAAACAGGATGTCAGCCGGAGCGCGCGATGGCGCCGCCGCTTCGCTCAGCGCCGCTTCCAGCCGACCGGCGAGATGCACCAGTGCGGCGGTCATGAGCGACTCTTTGGTGGGAAAATAATACAGCAGCATCCGGTCACTGGTGCCCGCCGCCCGTGCCAGCGAGCGCAGGCTGGCCGCCGCCAGGCCATCGGCCAGCAGGGTGTCAGCAAGCCGGCTGACCAGCTCGGCCCGACGGGCGTCCGCTTTCACGCCGCTCGCCGCGTCCTGGCTCATGACAGCCCCACCCGCGCCCGGATATCCTCTGGCGTTGCGCCCGCCTCGCGCAAAGCCTCCAGCGTCAAGGACCGGTCACGCTTGGCGTAGCGGCGGCCTGTATCGTCGGTGAGCAGGCGGTGATGGCGCCAGACCGGCACGGGCAGGCCGAGCAGTTCCTGCAACAGCCGGTGCAAATGGGTGGCGAAATACAGATCTTGGCCCCGGATCAAATGGGTGACGCCCTGCAGCGCGTCATCATGGACACAGGCCAGGTGATAGCTCGTCCCCACATCCTTGCGCGCCAGAATCACATCGCCCAGCAGGTCCGGCCGGGCGGCGATCGCGCCATGCTCGCCCTCAGGCCCCTCGCCCTCCTCTGTGAAGACCAGCGCGTCATAGCGCGCGCAGAGCGCCTCGCGGCAGGCGCGCAGCGACAGGCGCCAGGCATAGGCCTCCCCGCGCGCCAGGCGGCCGGCCTCTTCCGCCTCGCTCATGGGCGTGTCCGGGCCGGGATAGATGATCCCCTCCGGCCCCTCGCCGGGATGATGAGGTGCGCGCGCTATCTCTTCGGCGATCTCCTTGCGCGTCTTGAAACAGCGATAGACGAGACCGGCGCCAGCCAGGCGCCCCAGCGCGCGGGCATACTCAGGAAAATAATCGCTCTGACGGCGCGCCGGGCGCGGCCAGTCCAGCCCCAGCCCCAGCCAGGCCAGATCCTCGTAAATGCCCGCTTCGAAGTCCGGCGTGCAGCGGGTCTGATCGATATCCTCGATGCGCAAGAGGCAGGTTCCGCCTGCGACCCGCGCCGCGTCAAAGGCGGTCAGCGCCGAGAAAGCGTGGCCCAGATGCAGGCGTCCGGTGGGCGACGGCGCGAAACGGGTGATAAAACCGGTCATGCCCGCTTCCTAGCGCACCCGTGCGCACCTGTCGCGGGCCTGAAAGGCCGGGCGCAGTAACGGGGTTCGCACCGCCTTCGGGCGAGCTATGATCCGGGCTGATTGATCCTGCTGACAGAGGCCTGCCGCTTTCCATGATCCTCATTGACGGACCGCGCATCCCGCCCCGTGGCGGCAAGGCGAAGAAACTGGTCGTGCTGTTTCACGGCTATGGCTCCAACGGCGCTGACCTGGCGGGGCTGGCGCAAGCGTGGGCGGCGGACTTCCCGGACGTGGCCTGGGCCAGCCCCAACGCGCCCGAACCCGTGCCGGGCTATCCCGGCGGATATCAATGGTTTCCTATCAGCCGCCTCGACCCGGTGGCGATGGAATCGGGCGTGCGCAGCGCCCACGCCAGCGCCGAGCAATTCCTGAAATCGGAGCTGAACCGCTGGGAGCTGCAGCCATCGGATCTGGCGATCATCGGCTTCAGCCAGGGTACGATGATGGCCCTGCACGCCGGATTGCGCCGTGAAACCGCCCCGGCGGCGATCCTGGGCTATTCGGGCGCACTGGCCGGGCCAGAGCGTCTGTCGCAGGAAATGACCTGCAAACCGCCCATATTGCTCATCCACGGCGATCAGGACGAGGTCCTGCCCGTGGGCATGACGCTGATGGCGGCGCAGGGTCTGGCGGCGGCGGGCCACGGGGCGGAATTTCACATCTCCGGCGGCGTGCCGCACTCCATCGGACCGGACGGACTCGATCTGGGCGGGCGCTTCCTGAAGGACGCCTTCGCCGGCAAGCTGGTTTAAGGCGCGCCTCGTCCCCATATATCAAAGACCTGTCAGCGCACTGTCATAGGCGTGTAACACGACCTCGGTTAGAGTGCGTCCGACCAAAGGATCGCGCCGGTGATTCGTCCAATGATTTCCGGCGTCTGGTTTGAAGGAGACGCGTCTTCAGGACGCCTTTGGCATCATACGGGGCCACTGGCCCGTTGACTGCCGCGGACACCCCGCGCGTCTCGCCCTTGTGGAGGGTGTGATGCGGGTGTTCAGAACCGCTCCTGAAGACCTGCGCTGTCTCGTCCTCAATGCGGACTACCAGCCCCTCTCCTACTATCCGCTGTCCACCTGGCCCTGGCAGGAGGCGATCAAGGCGGTGTTCCTGGAGCGCGTCGACATCGTGTCTGAGTATGACACGCTGATCCGCTCGCCCAGCGTCTCCCTGCCGGCGCCGTCTGTCGTGGCGCTGCGCGACTATATCAGCCAGGACCGCCCGCCGGCCTTTACCCGCTTCAACCTGTTCCTGCGCGACGGTTTCCGTTGCCAGTATTGCGGCACGGACAAGCTGGATTTGCTGACCTTTGATCACGTGATCCCGCGCGCCTATGGCGGACGCACCACGTGGGACAATATCGCCACCGCCTGCGCGCCGTGTAATCTGAAAAAGGGCGGACGCACGCCGCGCGAGGCCAAGATGCCCCTGCACCGGCCGGCCGAGCGGCCGAACATGCATCAGCTGCAGGCCCAGGGCCGCCGCTTCCCGCCCAAGTATCTGCACGAGAGCTGGCTGGATTATCTCTACTGGGATGTCGAACTGGAAAGCTGACGGCGGTCCCAATAGGGACCGCCGCAATGTGCTGTTTCAATGAAACCGGTGAGGATCAGGCGCCCTTTTGCGGCGCCGCCTGGGCCTGATGCTTCTTGGAATAGATGTGCAGCGGGGTCGCGGCGCCGGTGACGACTTCGGCGTTGACTACCACCTCTTCAACACCGTCGAGGCCGGGCAGTTCGAACATGGTGTCGAGCAGAATGCCCTCCATGATCGAGCGCAGGCCGCGCGCGCCGGTCTTGCGGGCGATGGCGCGGTGGGCGATGGCCGCCAGCGCGTCCTCGGTGAAGGACAGGCCGACGCCCTCCATCTCGAACAGGCGTTGATACTGCTTCACGAGCGCGTTCTTGGGCTCTGTCAGGATCTGGATCAGCGCTGACTCGTCGAGATCTTCCAGCGTGGCGATCACCGGAAGGCGGCCGACAAATTCAGGGATCAGGCCGAAGCGCTGCAGATCGTCGGGCTCCACCTCTTTGAGAACCTCGCCCTGACGGCGGGCATCGGGATCGCGCACATCGGCGCCGAAGCCGACAGCCGAGCCCTTGCCGCGCAGGGCGATGATCTTCTCAAGTCCCGCAAACGCGCCGCCGACGATAAACAGGATATTGGTCGTGTCCACCTGCAAAAATTCTTGTTGCGGATGCTTGCGCCCGCCCTGGGGCGGCACGGAGGCGACCGTGCCTTCCATGATTTTCAGCAGCGCCTGCTGCACGCCCTCGCCCGACACGTCGCGGGTGATGGACGGATTGTCGGACTTGCGGCTGATCTTGTCGATTTCGTCGATATAGACGATGCCGCGCTGGGCGCGCTCGACATTGTAATCGGCCGCCTGCAGCAGTTTCAGGACGATGTTCTCCACATCCTCGCCGACATAACCCGCTTCGGTCAGCGTGGTGGCGTCGGCCATGGTGAAGGGCACATCCAGGATGCGCGCCAGCGTCTGGGCCAGCAGCGTCTTGCCGCAGCCCGTCGGGCCGACCAGCAGGATGTTGGATTTGGACAGCTCGACATCGCCGTTCTGGCCGGCGTGATTGAGGCGCTTGTAGTGATTGTGCACCGCCACCGAGAGCACGCGCTTGGCGTGGCCCTGGCCGATCACATAGTCCTCAAGCACCTGATAGATTTCCTGCGGAGACGGCACGCCTTCCTTGGATTTCACCAGCGAGGTCTTGTTCTCCTCGCGGATGATGTCCATGCACAGCTCGACGCATTCATCACAAATGAACACGGTCGGCCCGGCGATCAGCTTGCGGACCTCATGCTGGCTCTTGCCGCAGAACGAGCAATACAGCGTGCTCTTTCCGTCGCCTGTTGTCGCCTTGGTCATGCCTGCTCCAGTCGGTCCGGCCTCGCCGTGCGGATCGTGCAATCCACATGCGGCCCCTCTGCGCGACGCGCGCCAGGCCCGGTCCGGGCCGGCTTGAGTCGCACTTTTGCGTCTCAAGCAAGATCAGGGCCGGACCTTAGCGAAACGTTTCCATTCCTATACGAACACACGCCCGCGCCTGCGATCAAGCGCGCAAAACTGCACGGCGCCGCTTTTGCGCAGCCCGCACCAGCCTCAATTTACCGCAAATGGCCTTAAGATTCGGCGCCCTCAGCCCCGCCACGCTTTTCGTACACGTGGTCGATCAGGCCGAACTTCATGGCCTCTTCGGCGTCCATGAAGGTGTCGCGGTCGAGCGTTTTCTCCACCACGGCCAGATCCTGGCCGGTGTGTTTGACGTAAATCCCGTTCATCCGCCGCTTGATTTTCAGGATATCTTCGCCGTGGCGCTCGATATCAGCGGTGTTGCCGCGGAAACCGCCCGAGGGCTGGTGCAGCATGATTCGCGCGTTCGGCGTGGCGAAGCGCATGCCCTTGGCGCCGGCGCCCAGCAGCAGCGAGCCCATAGAGGCCGCCATGCCGACGCAAGCCGTCGCCACGGGGCAGCGGATGTATTGCATGGTGTCATAGATCGCCAGACCCGCGCTCACCGACCCGCCCGGCGAGTTGATGTACATGGCGATTTCTTTTTTCGGGTTTTCCGATTCGAGGAACAGAAGCTGCGCCACCATCAGGGAGGCCATATGATCCTCGACCACGCCGGTGACGAAGACGATGCGTTCTTTGAGCAGGCGCGAATAGATGTCGTAGGCCCGCTCGCCCCGCGCGGTCTGTTCGACCACCATGGGCACCAGGTTCATCATCACGTCCTGCGGGTCGTCACGCATGTTCGGCTCCGTGCATTCGGATGGGCGCTGCAGACCGGCCGGCCCGCTGCGCTACTCTAGGCGGCGGGCGCCGGACCGCAAACCGGCGATGGCAGCCGCTAGTCCTTTTTGGCGGCGGCCTTCTTAGCGGGAGCCTTCTTAGCGGGAGCCTTCTTCTTGGCCGGAGCCTTCTCAGCGCCCTCGTCAGCATCGGCCTTGGCGGCGGCTTTCTTGGGCGCCGCCTTCTTCTTGGCCGGGGCCTTTTTGGCCGGGGCCTCATCCTCGTCGGAGAACAGCGCCTCGCGGGTGATTTCCACCTCGCTCACATCGGCGAGCTCAAGGATGTAATCGACCACTTTTTCTTCGTAGATCGGCGCGCGCAGGGACTGCAGGGCGCCCGGGTTCTTCTGGTAGAACTCCACCACCTGGCGCTCCTGGCCCGGATAGCGTCCGGCTTCCTGGTTCACCGCCCGGGCGATCTCTTCCTGGGTGACGTCCACGCGGGCCTTGCGGCCGATTTCGGCCAGCACCAGGCCCAGACGCACGCGGCGCTCGGCGATCTTGCCGTAATCGGCTTTCAGCTCGTCCTCGGACTTTTCCTTGTCCTCGTCATCCAGCTCGCCCGATTTGATGGCCTGCTCGACTTCACGCCAGATGGACTCAAATTCCTGTTCCACCATGCGGCCGGGCAGGTCGATGCCGTTATGGGCCTCGTCCAGCTGGTCGAGCAGGGAGCGTTTGACCTTCATGCGCGAGGCTTGCGCGTGCTCGGTCTCGAAGCGCTTGACCAGCAGGTCCTTGAGCGACTGCAGGCTCTCAAGGCCCAGGCGCTCTGCCAGCGAATCATCAATGGCGCTTTCGGCCGGGGCCTGAATTTCCTTGACCGTGGTGGCGAACACCGCCGCCTTGCCCGCCAGATGAGCGGCCTGATAGGCTTCCGGGAAAGTCACCTTCACGTCGAGCTTGTCGCCGGCCTTCACGCCGACCAGCTGCTCTTCAAAGCCGGGGATGAACTGGCCTGAGCCGATCACCAGCTCAGCGTCTTCCGCCGTGCCGCCGTCAAACGCTTCGCCATCGATCATGCCAACGAAATCGATCACCAGTTTGTCGCCATCGGCGGCTTTGGCGGTCTTGGCCTTGGGCTCATAGGCCTGGGCCTGACGGGCCAGCTCGCCCAGCGCCTCATCCACCTGGTCGTCGCCCACCGGCGCCGTCGGACGGGTCACTGACAGGGTCTTGGGATCAACCGGCTCGAACTCCGGCATCACTTCGACGGCGATCTGGAAGGCGAAATCGGAGCCCTTTTTCAGGACGTCGTCGGCGTCGGACTTCACCTCGATATTGGGCTGGGAGGCCGGGCGCAGATTGCGCTCGTCCAGCGTCTTCTGCGTCGCTTCGGGCACGATTTCCTGAAGGATATCGCCCATGATCGACGCGCCGAACATCTTGCGGATATGGCCCGCAGGCACCTTGCCCGGACGGAAGCCCTTCAGGCGCACCTCGGGGCGGATCTCCTCGATCTTGGCGGCGAGCTTCTTTTCGAGGTCGGAGGCGGGAACCACCACTTCGAACGTGCGCGACAGACCTTCAGAGGATTTCTCTTGGACGTTCATGAGGTAAAGGGCCTTCGTGATTTTGGGGGCCGTCAGCATTGCGCCAAGGCGTTCAACAGGGACAGGCGCGGGCGATGCGCCGGTCCGGTCACGCCCGCTTTAGAAGCGAGCGCGCGTTATGTCACGGGGATTTTCCGTGCGCAACGGGGGTCAGTCAGGACCGAAGGGCCTGCGTGTGCCGCGAAAACACACATGTTGCGACGCGCTGCCAGTCCCCGAACCCGCCAGGGTTCGCACTCGGCTACGCCGGAGCGAAGCCCCGGCTTCGCCGAGGCGAGAGCGCGACAGCGCGCCCGCAGCTTTAGCGAGGATCGACTGAGCGGACGCGAAGGAGAACGAGAGAAAATGGTGCGGGTGAGAGGACTCGAACCTCCACGGGTCGCCCCACTGGAACCTAAATCCAGCGCGTCTACCAGTTCCGCCACACCCGCATGCCAGCCGATGTACGGCGCGCGCTGCGGGCTGGCAAGACTGTCCTCCCCTGAACAGGGGGCGCCGGGACGCCCGGATCACCGGCAGTATGCGCACTGCAGGCCCTGGGGACTGCACCTGAGGCGGGCTGCATGCGGCAAGGGGACGGCTTGCGTGCAGCCCGTGCCTCACCGGCCGGCGCGCACTTGCTCCAAGGACATACAAGCTGCGCACAATCCCACCGGAATTCAGGGCGCGCCTCCCGAGTGTCCAATCGGCACGGACAGCTCAGTCCCGGCGTCAGACCGCCGGCGTGTAGCGGCGGAATCCGCAATTCATCCCGGGCCGCCGCGCCTGAACATCTGATAGCTGAGCCCGGCGTCCGCCTCACCAACCCTGTCAAGTCTGATCGCCCCGAGCACGCGCCGGGTGGTCTGGACGCATATCACGCTCCCCGGCGTGACGGCGTCCAGCGGGAGGGCCATTTGCCGCGTCCAGCCCCCGGATTCGCTCGCCCGCCGGCAGCGGTCCGCAAGCGAGCCGGAGCCATCCTCCGGCGAGCCTGTCCGCACAATCTCCGGAACAACAAAGGCCGGATTGCCGAGATTGACCAGGATAAACTCTGCATCAGGAAAATCCGATGATCCATCGAGCCGGTCGACCCGGCCTGCATCAAGATCGATCGCCGACTGGAACGGGACGGTCAGGGGGCGCCAGGCGTCCCCGTCGGCGGGACGCGGCGCCGGTCCGGCGTCCCGGTCCGGTTCCGGGACCGGCGCAGGTGCAGGCCCGGCAGCCGGATCACAGCTGAAAAACACTGGCCTCCCATCCATCCGGCCCGCCAGGATGCGGGTGTTTGTCCCGGGACGGCCCGCATACTCGCGACCGCTGAACAATGCTCGTTCCGCGCCGAAGAACAGCACGGCCGATCCCTGTTCCCAGGCGCCGGTAACCTGCTGGGCGCCTTCACCGGGAAGCGTGATCGTTCCGCGCATGCCGGGATTCGCTGAAACGTCCCGTTCAAGACGCGCGCTGCCCGCCGCAGCAACATTGCCATCGGGGCCAAAGGAGATCACGGCGCAATCCATAGGGTCCGCGGCGAAGGATGCTCCGCCTGCTGCAACCGTCGCGGTCAAACCGGCAAGCGCGGCGGCCATTGCAAATCTGCCCAGCGTCATGTTCGCCTCCATCACCGCACCACCCCCCACCGCTCAAAGGAGAAGCGCAGATGCGGATCGTCGCCGCCGTCCGCGCTGGTCACCCGCAGGGCGCCGAGATACCGGTCATTGGTCAAGACGCAGATGATTGCGCCGCGTTCGATCGATACGAAAGGAATGCCGCCCCCGGGACGTTCGTTGCGTACACCGGAGCAATCGGCAGTCCCGGGGTCGAGCTCGGAAAAGCCGGGAGGCGTTGAGCTGAGCATGATCCGCGCCTGCGGTCCGGCGGCGATAACCGGGCTTCGGCCCATGAACATGCCCAGGAAGATATCGACGTCATCGGAGCCTGACGCCGCAAGGATGCGGCCGGTGTCCATGTTCAGTCCCTGAAGCGCGCGCAACTCCTGCTCGACGCCGCTGACTGTTTCTCCGTCCCGCGCCCAGGCCGGGGGCGTGGCCCGCGACTGACAGTCCGCCCACCACAACCCGTCGCGCTGGGTCCCGTACACGCCAGAGAAGGCGACCCCGGCGCCAAGCGCCTCAGCGTGCCCCACGGCGGGCCCGCCTGCCAGATCCAGCCGGACCTCGCCTTCCTGCCAACGCGCCGGCGCCAGCTCTGTGAACTCCAGGCGGCCCTCGGCCCGGCGGAACTGGCTCGCATCGCTCCGTCCAACATCGGATATCCAAAGCCGGCCCTGAACGGGGCCGCCGCTCTGGGTGAAGAAGGTGGCCTCGCAGTCGTAATACCTGTCGGCGCGCGCCTGCCCGGCGGCGGTCAGGCAGATGACGACCGAAGCGGCCAGCACCAGCTGTTTCATGAAATCTCCTGTTTGCAATGGCCGTGCTCAAGCATAGTCGACCATGCAGACTGAATTTGTCACGTGGAAATGAACCGCCTGTCGCCGGAACTGGGCTGGTTTCCGCCCGAATATCGTCGAGACGCCCTTGGCGGCGGACCTTCCGCGACATTGATCGTGCAGCTTGGCAGTCGGCAAATCCGGCCGAGCCCCCCGTTCAGGGGGCGGCGCACAGCCAAGGCGCATGCGACATGTGGGAAGCCCAAGACACCCAAAGGATGACCATGCCATGAGCGCGAAAGCACCCGTCCTTGCCATTCTCCTCACCTATGCCATGTCGATGACGGGCGCATCACCCGCGCGGGCGCACGCCCTTGCCGGGGCGAGCGCATTTGAGGCGGCGTCCGTGCAGGCGGACGGCTCAGACTTCGAGCCCTGGCGCGGACCGGGTGAGACGGCGATCAGCGCCCGGCTCGGCGAACTCGCGCGCGAGTGCCGCGCGGAGATGAACCAGACGCTCAATTATGACCCGCAGGACGTGATCGTGGCGGCGGACTTCAATCTCGACGGGGTCGTGGACCCGGTGCTCGACCAGTCAAAGGTCTACTGCGGGGAGTCTCTGGCCCTATGGGCAGGCACGGGCGGCTCGCCGGTGCGGATCTTCGTGTCCGATGGCGACGGCGGCTGGGACGAGCACACCACGGGCGGATTCGCCGGCCGGGTGGAGTTGATCGGCCATGTCCCGGTCTGGCTGTCGCTGGTGCACGGCACGGCCTGCGACGGCTATGGCGCCCTGCCATGCGCTCAAGTGCTGATCTGGGGCGACGGCGCCTTCCGCTCGGTCGCCGATGGGAAAAGAGCCGAGCCATGAGCCTGACGTCCATTCGATCCCCGATTCTCGCCGCCCTCCTGCTGGCGCTCTCCGTTGGCGCGCCGTCTTCGGCCCAGGGCGGCGATGCTGCCCCGGAAGACAGCCTCTATGAAGAGGTGATGGCGCTCAGATCCAGCGGGAACCTGGCTGAGGCCCGCGCACTCCTGACTGACGCCTGCGAACTCGGGGATGATCTGTGGGCCTGCGCCCAAGCTGCGCCCATGTGGTTGCTTGGCGACGGCGGGCGGGCGGATGCCGCCATTGCCAAACACCAGTACGATGGGGCCTGTGCGCTTGGAAACAGGGCCGGCTGTCTGGCGGCCGAGCTGAGCGAAACACATCGCTCCGCGTCGCCGTCTGCCCTATCGGCCGCCATCGGCGAGGGTCTCTTCGCCGAAGGTCAGCCGCTTATGGCTGACGACAACACCCAAGGGCTGAATTTCCTGGGGCCGGCCTGCCAACTCAACCATGCGCAAGCCTGCGTTCTGTATGGGCGCAATCTCGACCCGATCCCGGTTTTTGATTCTGAAGGCTTTGATGCCGCCTGCCGCGGCGCTGTGATCTGTACGGTGCAACCGGCGGAGTTCTACTCGACGCAAGACGACCCGGAAGCCGGCTGGGCGTTTGCTCGCGCCTGCGACCTCGGCTCAGGCGATGGCTGCTTCGCGCTCGGCGATTTCCACGACCCGACAGGCCTGTTCGGCGCCCCGTCCACGCCGGAGAACTGGCGCGGCGCCATCTCGGCCTTTCAGCGCGCCTGCGACGAGCATCAGCTGGCGGACGGCTGCGAGCGCTATCGCCGCGTGATGGAGCATTCACGAAACACCGAGACGGCGGCAGTGCTTGCCTATCGCGAGGCGCGTTGTGAAGCGGGCGACCAGCCATCTTGCGAGTTCGTCTCCACAGAGCGTGCGAGAATGAACGCCGCCGCGCAGGGCGCCCCCACCCTCGACCCGCTGCTCTGCGCCCAGGCGCTTTACCTCGTCTCGACAGACGGTCCCCAGCATGTGGCGCGCACCACCGCCGAGGCCCGCGCAGCCGTGCAGGCCCATATCGCCGCCCATGGAGGCGATCAGCTTCAACTCGAGAACCAGGTCGTCGCGGCGGCTCGGATGCGCCTTCAGGCCCTTCAGTCCGGCGCGGAGACGCCCGAAGCCGTTCGCCGGGAGGTTCAGGCCTGCCGACGGCAGTTCGGGTTCCAGCCGTGAACCCCCTGTTCAGGGGATGGCAGCGTGGGTGACGGCGCCGTGAAATGTTTCACGCGGCGCCGGTCCGCGCCGCTTCGCAGGAGCGCAATGATGAACCTGAAATCCGTGATAATCCCGATCCTCGCCGCTGCCGTGCTGGCGCTCGGGCCCGCAACGCCCTCTGCGGCCGCAGCCGATGAGGCCGGGCCGAGCCTTGGAAGCTGCGCCGCGCTCTACTACGCGGTCAATCATGAGCGCATGGCGACCCCGTGGATTCCCTCACCCGCCGAGATCCTCGGCATGGACACTTTCGGCTGGCTCGGCGCCGACATGCTGGGCGGGGCGTTCTGGGTGTTCAGCAACGCCACCGTGATTGACTGGAACCAGCGCTACCGGGCGCTGGAGGCGCGCTCGGGACAGTCTGATGTCGCGTTCATGCTGCAGGTGATGTCCATTCAGGGCGGGCCGCTGGAGACCCAGCCGCGCAATGCCGATCCCGCCTTCCCGCTCGCCGAGCAGGCGCCGCTCTCCTTCAGCGCGACCCTGCCGTCGCGCGAGGATACGCCTCCCTATGGACGCCGTCTCGCCCAATGCGATGAGACCTTCGGCTTCGCCCCGACCTTCTGGTTCGGCGCGCCCGAGCCCCTGATCTGTGCAGCGGCGCTGTACATGGTCTCGTCCGACGGTCCCGAACACACGGCCCGGGCCGTCGCCGAAGCCCGCAACGCCGTGCAGGCTCATATCGCCGCCCATGGAGGCGATCAGCTTGAGCTGGAGACCCGTGTGATGGCTCAGGCCCAGGCGCGGCTCCAGCGCGTTCAGAGCGGGGCCGAACCGGTGGATGGGGTGCGGTTCGACGTCCAGATCTGCCGCCGGGAATTCGGGGCGGAGGGCTGAGCCTCCCCCGATCAGGGGATGGCGCCCTGCCGCTCCCCTTCAGCTGGATTGACTGATGTTGATGAACACCTTCAGACCAAAGGACCTGCCCATGACAGCCCGCCTCCTCGCCGCCAGCATCGCTGCATCCCCCCTCGCCGCTGCGGCCCACGCGCAGCTTCCCCCGCCGCCGCAGGACGGGGTGAGCGCGGACCTTGATTGCGCCTCGGTGTATGTCTCGATGGGCGCCCTGAGCGCCGGGCTCGCTGGCGAGGAGACCCGGGAACCCTTTAGTGCGCGGGCGCATGCCGCCATTCGGGCGCATGTGTCCGCCAATCCTCCTGCGGCGGGCCAGGACGAGGCCAGCTATCAAGCCTTTCTCAACGAGGCGATTCAGCGCTGGTCGCGCGGGCTGGGGGCCGGAATGGAGCAACTTCAAAGCCTCGGCGGGCCTTCCAGCCCGGAGGGAATGGCGGGCTTCATTCGCCTGGGCAATATCGCCTGGGACGCTGTGCAGGCGTGCGACGCACGCTACGGGCACGCGCCCCTGCCAAGCCCGTTCAGCTGGATTGATTGATGTTGATGATGGAGGACCCCATGAACCCTGGTTCCATGCGCACAGCACGCGCCTTGCAGATAATGGCGGGTCTGGCATTGGCGCTGCTGGCGATGGCTGCATCAGCGGCCAGCGCAGCCTCACCCGGGCTTGACGCCTATACACGCGCCATGGCGGCGTTGCGCGCCGGCGACGACGCAACCGCACGGGCAAGCGCGCTCGAGGCCTGCGACCAGGGCGAGGCGCGCGGCTGTCTGGTCGCCGGGTTTCTCCTGAAAGAAGGCCGCGGCGGCCCCGGCGACGACACCGCCGCGCGCCGCTTGCTCAGCGAGGCCTGCCGCGGCGATCAGGCGGACGGGTGTTTCCAGCATGGCATCCTGCTGCGCGATGGCCGTGGCGGGGCAGCGCATGCGTCTCTGGCCCGCGGCGCTTTTGCGCGTGCCTGCGAACTGGGATCGGCGCGCGGTTGCAGTGATCTGGGCCAGCTCTTCGAGAACGGTCAGGGCGGTAGCGCGGACGTTTCGATGGCCCGCACGCTCTACGCCCGGGGCTGCAATGGCGGGAACATGCCCGGCTGCCTCAATTTCGGATTGAGCCATCGCAATGCGGAGCCGCGCGACCCGCAACAGGCACGCGCCGGTTTTCAGGGCGCGTGTAACGGCGGCCTGGGCGACGGCTGCTACATGCTGGGGCTGGTCCAGCAAGAAGACAATCAAGACGAAGCCTCGCGCGCTTCTTTCGAGGCGGCCTGCGCGCTGGGCTCTGCAGCCGGATGCGGATTGTGGGGGGTGGCGCTCTCCGATCCGGGCCCCGGTCAGGACAATGCGGCGGCGCTGGGGGCCTTCCGGCAGGGCTGCGAAGGAGGATACCCTCCAGCCTGTTTCAATCTCGGCAGCTTCCTGCGCGCAGGAGTCGGGGGACCCGAAGGCGCAGCCGGGGCGCGCGATGCCTTCACCCGCGCATGCCAATTGGGGCATGAGAATGCTTGCCGAGAAATCTCGCAATAAGGACGTTGGCGGGCACACGCCGCCCTGCGCCTTGGAAAGGCCGATGAGATGACGCGCGTATTGATCGTTGAAGACATTGCCGACGTCCGCGCCTGGCTGTGCGCCGTGGTCTCCGAGGCCTGCCCGGACGCGCAGATCACCACCGCATCTGACGTGCGCCAGGGCCGTGAACTGGCGGGGCGCGAGCCGTTTGAGCTCGCGCTGGTCGATCTCGGCCTGCCGGATGGTTCGGGGGTGGACGTGCTGCGCGCCATCAAGGCCCATGCGCCGCAGACGCTGTGCGTGGTGGCGACCATTCTGGGTGATGACGCCTCCATCGTGTCCGCGCTGGCGGCAGGTGCGGACGGGTATCTGCTCAAAGACCAGCCCGCCGAGGTGCTGACCCGCCAGATCCGCCAGACGCTGGCGGGCGCGCCCGCGCTGTCGCCCTCCATCGCCCGGCGCATCATGGATCATTTCCGCCTGACCGGGCCGGCGGCCCCCGATTGCGATCTGACCATCCGGGAGAAGGAAGTGCTGGCCCATATCGGCCGGGGCCTGCGCAATCACGAGACCGCCAAAGCGCTGGGCATCGCCGAGCAAACCGTGGCCGGGCACATCAAGGCGGTCTATCGCAAGCTGGGCATCTCCTCGCGCGCCGAGGCCGCCTGGCACGCCGCGCGCCTGGGCCTGGCAGCGTCCAGCGACGCCTGAACCCGGCTCAGCCGAACGCTGCGAACACAGCTCGCAGCGTCGAGCCGCCCGGTCCGGTGTCAATCGCAAAAGACCCGCCCAGCGCCTCGACCCGCGCCGCCATATTGTCGAGCCCCCGCCCGGAACGCGCCGCGTCCGGATCGAACCCGCGCCCGTCATCGCTGATGGTCAGTGTCAGCACATCACCGTCCAGCGCCAGCGCGACGCTCAGCGCCGACGCCCCCGCATGGCGGATGGCGTTGCTGACCGCCTCGCGCACCAGCGCGCGCAGGGTCTGCATGGCGGCGCGGTTCGGCGCGTCCTCGCGCCCGGCGTCCACCTGCCAGTCCAGCTCCAGGCCTGCAGCCTCCAGCCGGTCAGCGGTCTCCGCACGCAAGTCCGCCATCAGGCTATCGAACGGCGCCGGCTCGCCCTCGGCATTGCGGATCACATCGCGCAGATCGCCTATGGTGGCGCGGATGAGCTCATCCTTGCGGCCGTCCTCGCGCACGTGCAGCGCGGTCAGGAGCTGGGCGCCGATATGGTCGTGAATGTCGCGCGCGATGCGCGTGCGCTCCCACGCCGCGCCGCGGTCATAGGCGGTGCGGCTGTCGTCAAGATAATCGGCCAGCGCACCCAGCTCGCGCACCGTATCCCAGTCTTCCGGCGTGAACAGGGCGCGGCCCTTGTCCTTGTCATGCAGGATCAGCCCGGGCAGTCCTCCGCGGGCAGGCGTGATCAGGCGGCGTCCGTCCGCCTCGATCCCGACCTCGTGCATGCCGGCCAGCGCCGGTGTGATGTCGAGCGGTGAAAACAGGTCGCGCAACAAGGCCTGCCAGCGTTGCGCGCGCTGATCGGCGCCCGGCTGAAGCGCCACATCGGCCACCGCGCGCATCAGCCCCGCCTGATCCATGCGTCGGCGCTGTGACAGGCGCGACCACAGCCAGGCGCGCGCAGGCAGATAGGCGACGGCGACCAGAAACAGCGACAGGCCGATGGCGCGCGCCGGATCCAGCGACAGCATGACGATCAGCGCCGCATCCACCGCCAGAACCACAATCGCCGCCGCCACGGTGAACAGGACCTGATAGGCCCAGCGCCCCAGCCCGAACACGCGGTAGCGAAGCAGGCCGACAGCCAGTCCGGCATAGATGATCAGGAAGAAGGCGAAGGCGTACTGAGGATCGATCAGCGGCCGGGCGCCAAACGTCACGGGCGCGGCCACCGTGGCGATGAATCCTCCCGCACCGATGATCACGCTGGCGCTCAGCCACACGGCAATCGCGCGTTGCACCGGATCGCCGCGCGCCGCCGCGATCTGCGCCAGGCTGACCGCGATAATGACCAGCATTTCCAGAAAAGTGATGCGCTGAACCGCGATGGAAAGGTCCAGAGGTCCAAAGGCGGCGAACATCGTCCAGCCGCCGAACACCGCCACACACGCCGCGATCAGCCAGGCCGCACCGGGCAGGCGCGCCGGATAGATGGCGAACAGCGCGATCATCACCAGACCAAAGGCGACCGCGCCGATAGCGTTCATCATTGCAAGCGTCAGGGCGACCGGGAAAGCAACAGCGCTGGGCGCGAGATTACCGGCCGCGCCCATGCAGAACAGGAAGGTGGCGACGCCGCTGAGCGCAAACAGGCGCACCGCCAGGTCGCCGGGTTTCAACGACCAGATCCACGCCGATGACAGGGCGGCCAGGGCGCCGGTCATCACAGACACCCAGAAGCGGCCATCGAGCTCGAGCGGGGACCGGATCGGGCGCCAGCCTTGCGACCAGTCCGGCGCGGCGTTGAGGCTGGCCAGCACCATCAACCCGGCCAGGATGAGCACAACGCCCGCCGCGCCCGCAAAAAGGATGGCGGGCGGGAGGAGGGGGCGCATGCCGGGACGTGCAGGCGCAGGCGCCGCGTCATGCTGCATAACCGTCATCGCGCCCTCCCCTGCCTGCCTCCAACCAGCGGCCAGTTTAAGCGCCTCCGCCAGATTCAGGGAACCCGCTTGCCTTGCGGCTATTTACACACGCTGCGGCGAGGGCCATGAACCGGGCATGACCGGCACACCGACATTTGACGACCGCAAGGTCGTGGACTGGGACGCGCGGTTTCGCGCCGATGACGCGCCGTGGGAGCGCGTGGGCGTTCACCCGGCCTTGGCGGACTGGGCGGAGGCCGGGGCGTTCAAACCGGGCAGCCGCATGCTGGTTCCCGGGTGCGGGCGCGGCGCCGAGCCCGAAGCCTTCGCCCGGCTTGGGCTCATCGTCACCGGCGTCGACATGGCGCCCAGCGCCATTGACTGGCAGCGTGATCGTTTTGCCCAGGAGGCGCTCGCCGGAACCTTCGTCTCCGCCGACGCCCTGGCCTTCCTGCCGGACGCACCGTTTGACGCGGTGTGGGAGCAGACCTTTCTGTGCGCGATCCATCCGCGCCTGAGAGCCGACTGGGAGGCCATGGTGCACGCCAGCTTGAAGCCCGGCGGATCGCTGTTCGCCCTGTTCATGCAGAAAGACGAGCCCGGTGGACCGCCCTATGGCTGCGATATGGACGCCATGCGCACGCTTTTGCCGGACACGCGGTGGGTCTGGCCGGACAGCCCTCTCACAGCTTACCCGCATCCGGGGCTGGGCGAGAAAGCGGAGCTGGCGGCGCGCCTGGTGCGCCGTCCGGCGCCGTAGCCGGCGGGTCCGGCCGGCGGACGCGGGCATCCACAGCCGTCAGCGGACACAGGCGCAGTACGACGGCGGCGATCACCACACCGGCGATCATATTGGCGGCGAACACGCCCCAGATGACGCCCGTGGCGCCGCCCAGCATCGCGCCCAGCCAGGCCAGCGGCGCCACCAGCGCAACACCGCGGAACAGATTGACCGCCACCCCCATCAGCGGACGGCCGAGCCCATTGAACCCCGCCGCCGCCGCCATCGCCACGCCATATCCGGCCACCGCGAAGGGCGCGATCAGCCAGTAGGCGCGCGCCATGTCCTGACCCTCCTCGCCAGGCAGGAAGACGGGCGCAAGCACCCCGCTCAGCGCCGCGAGGACAATGGCGATGAGGAGGCCCCAGCCCAGACTGAACAGGAAGGATTTGACGAACGCCTCACGCACCCGGTCCGTGCGTCCCGCGCCGCCATTCTGTCCGGTGATCGGCCCGATACTACCCGACAGCGCAAACAACGGAATGATCGCCAACGCCTCCACCCGCATGCCCACGCCCAGACCCGCCACAGCCGGCTCGCCAAATCCCGCCACGGCAGCGAACACGGCGGTGTTAGCCAACGGGCCGATCATGTTGGAGCCAGCCGCCGGGACGCCCACCCGGGCGATCTCGCGCCAGTTCCACATCAGCTCGCTCCAGCCCGGGAAGGAGAAGTCGATCAGCTTTTCACGCCAGATGATGATCCCCATGGCCAGGATGAACACCACCAGGTTGGAGATCAGAGTGGCCCAGGCCGCGCCTTGCACTTCCATGCGCGGAATGGGTCCCCAGCCGAAGATCAGGATCGGGTCCAAGATCATGTTGATGATGGCGGCGAAGACCATGATCAGGCTGGGAATGATGGCATCGCCCAGCGCGCGCAACAGATTGCCCGCCACCATGGGCCCGACCATGAACACGATGCCGGCAAACCAGATGACCATGTATTCGCGCACGTAAGGCATCATCGCCTCCGTGGCGCCCAGCGCACGGAACACCGGATCAATCGTCGCGACGCCCAGCGCGGCGACGATGACGACGACGATCAGCGACAGGGTGACAGCATCGGTCGCCACGCGGCGGGTCCGGCCGTGATCGCCGCGCCCGGCGGCGCGCGCCACCACGGACACCGCGCCGGCGCCGAGCCCGATGGCGATGCTCATGACCAGCATGGAAACGGGGAACACGAACTGCACAGCCGCCTGCTGCGCCGTGCCCAGCCGCCCGACCCAGTAGGCGTCCACCACGCCGACCAGCATCATGGCCACAATCCCGAACGACATCGGGATCACCATGCGCAGGACATGGCCGAAGACCGGACCCTGGGTCAGGTCGCGCGCGGCGCGGGTGGCGGCCATGAACGGCCCTTTCGCAAGGCGGGTTGGTGACGGCCTATCTAAGGCGTCGGCGGCCATCCCGCCACACTTGTCTGTTCAATCAGGCGCGAGAAAGCCGCTGACGCGCGCCACCACGTCCGGGTGGCGCAGCACCGCGCGGTGACCCAGACCATCAAACATCACCAGCTCAGAGCCCGGCCAGGCGGCGGCGATGCGTTCGCCGGCTTCTGGCGGGGTGATGACATCCCCGCGCCCGTGCAAAATCAGCGCCTGCGCGGTCAGGGCATGCGCCTCGCGCACAATGCTCAGCCCCTCCGCCGGTTCACCCAGGCGGAAGCTGACGGCCTCCAGCAGGCGCCGGACTGCCGTCTCGCTCATGCCCATATGGCCGCCCTGGAAGCGGACATTGGCGGGAAGCGAGTCCGGCCCAGCGATCCCTGCTACGCGCCGCGGCGCCAGCCCATGACGGCGCATGGCGATGACACTGGCCGGCAAGCCCATGGAGTGGGCCGCGACCGCGTCCGGCTGACCAAAAGCGCGCGCGGCGGCGGCGAGCCCCGCGGCGAAATCCAGCAAAGTCGCCGTCGATCCCTCGCTCTCGCCATGGGCCGGACCGTCGATCAGGCATACCCGCGCCCCGCGCGCCATCACCGCTTCGGCCAGTGTGGCCAGATCGGCGCTGTCTGCCTCCCAGCCATGCTGGAAGAAAACCAGCGGCCCCTCCCCGCCCGTCCAGGCGCGCTGGCGCCCGAGGGGGCCGTCGAAATCGGCGCGCTCCAGCTGCTGCAGAAAGTCGCGTCCGGTATCGGACTGCCGGCGCACGCGCGGCGTGACGAAACGCCGGCCCGCCTCGGCGCGAAAGCGCTGCGGGGTCAGGCGCGCCGCCAGATTCACCGCCAGCATTTTCACGCCGCGAACTCCTCAAACAGGGCGGCGTATTCCGCCTCAGCGCAAGCGTGCACCCGCGCCGGGTCATCGCTCAGGGCATGCAGCCCCGCCGCCAGGCCCAGCGCTTCAAACCGGAAGGCGAAGCGCTGCGGATCGGTGTCCTTGCGCAGCTGCCCGGCTTGCACGGCGCGGCGCGCCAGCCTCGTGACAAAGGGATGGAAGCGCGCCCGGACGGCGCGGGCATGTCCGCCCGCCTCATCGGCCAGCCCCGGCGCACTCATCGCCGCCTGCATCAGCGGACAGGGCCGGCCCTGCCCGTCCGTCGTGACCCAGGCGAGCCATAGCTGCGCCAGCAGTTTCAGGCGCTCCAGAGTGTCCGCTTCCGCCAGCACCGGGCGCGTCACCATGGCGTCAAACCGCGCCGCCGCCGCATCAATGACTGCGATCTGCAGCGCGCCTTGCCCGCCGAAATGCGCAAACAGGCCGCTCTTTGACAGACCGGTGCGCGCCGCTAGGCGACCAATAGACAGACCTTCAAATCCCTCCGCCGGCAAGGCGGCCAGGGCGGCGTCCATTATGCGGGTGCGGGTCTCGAGCGCGCTCATTCGCAATCCATGCGAACGTTCGTTCACCGCGTCAAGCGGAAGCGGAAAACCTAGGCATGCCCTGACGCGCCGGTCAGGTATTCCGGCGTCACGCCCAGCGTGCTCAGGGCCTGGGCCCACTTCACCTCGTCATCGGCGCCGAAGACCAGCGCCTCGTCGGCTTCGCAGACCAGCCAGGCATTGGCCGCGATCTCATCCTCCAGCTGGCCCGCCTCCCAGCCGGAATACCCCAGCACCATCAACGCCTGGCGCGGGGCGGCGCCCGAGGCCAGCGCGTCCAGAATCTCGCGAGTCGCCGTGAGGCCCAGCCCTGCCCCGACCGGCAGCGTGGCCGGACCGCAAGTAACATCGAGCGTATGGAGGACAAAACCCCGGTCGCGGTCCACCGGACCGCCATCATGCACCGGGCAGTCCGCTGCGGTTTCCGCGCCGGTCACGTCCAGCTGGTCCAGAAGGTCGCGCAGGCGCAGCCCGGTCATGGGGCGGTTGATGATCAGCCCCATCGCGCTGTCCTCGCCATGGGCGCACATGAACACCACGGCGCGGTCAAAGCGCGGGTCGCCGATCAGCGGGCTGGCGATCAGCAGGCGTCCGCCGAGATAACCGGCGGCGGTATGGGGCAGCGGTCTGCTCATGACCCAAGTCTCTCGCGCCGGACGGGGGTCTGTCCAGTCACGTGCGCCAGCTTCGCCTTGCGCGGCGCCCGGGCCCGGCCTATCTCGCAGGGGTAGGCGGCGCGTGTGTGCGCCGGACGCAAACCCCTCGGAGGCCCCATGACCATCAAGACCGGCGACGCCCTGCCTGACGTGACCTTCATGACCATGACCGCGGACGGCCCGGCGCCCATGTCCACGGCGGACGCCTTCAAGGGCAAGCGCGTGGCGCTGTTCGCGGTGCCCGGCGCCTTCACCCCCACCTGTTCGGCCAAGCATCTGCCGGGCTTCATCGCCAAGGCGGACGAGCTGAAAGCCAAAGGCATCGACCGGATCGCCTGCACCTCGGTCAATGATGTGTTCGTCATGGGCGCCTGGGCCAAGGATCAGGGCGCGGGCGAGGATGTACTCATGCTCGCCGACGGCAACGGCCAGTTCGCCTCGGCCATCGGTCTGGAGCTCGACGGGTCGAAATTCGGCATGGGCCCGCGCTCCCAGCGCTACGCCATGGTCGTCAATGACGGTGTGGTCGAGCATCTCTTCGTCGAAGCGGGCGGCGGCTTCGAAGTCTCCAGCGCCGACTACATGCTGGGCAAGCTCTAGAAAAGACGCCGAGCGCCCGTCCCCGCACTCAGACGCGCGGGGATGGGCGGCTTGTCGCTATTCGCGCAGAGTGCGCGCCGATACGGCGTTGGCCCGCGCCGCGGCCTCATCAAAGTAGAGCTCGTCCCACCCCTTGTCCGAATACAGACGCGTCTGGTCGCCATAATGCGGCGAGGTCGGGTCGGTGGACTGGGAATAGCTTAACAGGCCGCGCGAGCGCGGACCCTCTTCGGTGAACTCCACCGCCATGATCCAGCTGGACCCGTGAAGGACGCGCTGCGAGCCCACTTGCGGGCGCGGCGCTTCGGGAATGATCATGTTGAACACGCCCATTCCGCGCGTGGCGCCGTGGATCTCAATGCGCTCCTCGCCCCGCATCTCCGCCTGGACGTCGCCCAGGCGCGCGTCGGGCGCAATCCCCAGCGCCTCAAGCTGACCTGCCGCTGTGCGCAGGGCCGCCAGCACCGCCGGGTCAGAGACATCCAGCGTGTGGGGCGTACGCACAGGATCAGCCGGGTCAAAGCCCTGGCGCCACTGGAGCCCGCCCGCCTCGACGAACAGGTTGAATAACAAAACGCCGCGGCTGTCGCGGTCCACGCGCAAGTCCCAGCCTTCCAGCGTGGCGCAAACCGCCTCCAGCTCCGCCCCGCCCTCATCACGGCACAGGGCGGCCAGACCGTCACGCACCAGCTCGCCGCCATGGTGGCGGTTGGAGAACATGGCCGCAGTGATCGTCTCAAGATCAAAGCCCGGCTCGCCCAACCCGTCGGCGCCGGCCAGGCGCTGCTCGATCATGTCGATGGCGAGGCGCGTGCGCAGGCTGCGCGCGCCGGTCTCGTCGCCATAGACCGGGCTGTATCCGGTCATGGGCGCGGCCGGCTGGCTGAGCCAGTGGCTGTCATTGCTCTGGGCCACCCAGTCATCACGGAAAATCGCCGGCGCACTGGACGGTCCGAACACGCCGGGACGGGTCGCGTCCGGGTCGCTGCCCCAGCGGCATTCGGGCCGCGACGCGTCCAGCACCGGAATGCGCAAGGACGCCCAGGCGCCCCGCGCTGCGGGCGAGGGCGCGCACGCGGCGATCAGCTCGGATGTCACGTGCGGGACCATGCCCATATCGCCGTGAAACGCCTCGCCCGACGCGTCAGCAGCGATCGTGTTGAACGCCGTCGCCTGATAGCGGCCCAGCGCGTCGTGCAGGTCGCGCACATCACGCGCCGCCCAGACCGCCAGATACTGGTCAATGGTGCGCAACCCCTCGCTGGGCGCCGCGCGGGCATAGGCGCGCTCGCGCGTCCACGGCAGATCGCCGGTGACCACCAGCGGCCCGAATTCGGTCGAGTACAGCGTGCGGGTGACCGGCGTCAGCGCGCCGTCTTCGCCCCGCACGTCCAGCGTCACATCCTGGCGCGTCATCTCGCGATACTCGCCGTCGACCAGGTAGCGGGTGGGGTCTTGTGGATCGAGGGTCAGTTCAAAATAGCCGAACCGGCGCGCCGTGGAGACGGTGTGGGTCCAGGCCAGATGTTCGGTGTGGCCGATGCCGGGAAATGGCGTGGTGATGAGGCCCGCGCCCACCACATTCAACTCGCCCGGAATGATCAGGTGGGAGCGGTAAAAGCGCAGCGTCCCGTTCCAGGGATAATGCGGATTGCCCAGCAGCGCGCCGCGCCCGCCGCGCGTCGCTTCCCGCCCCAGACCATAGGCGTTGCTGCCCATCACCGGCGCATCGAAATCTGGGTCGAGGCGCGCCTCGGTCACCGGCGCCGGGTCCGCAGGAGGGGCGGCGTTGGCCACGGAGGAGATGGGATTGCCGAACGGGGCGATCAGGGCGCTCAACCAGACATAGATGTCCGACACCGGACGCACCCAGGCCGCGCCACGGCAGCGCGGGTCGGTCAGGTCATCCACACCGGTCTCTTGCAAATAGCGATTAATGCCCGCCGCGAAGCCCGCCACGAAGGCGCGCGCCTCTTCGCTGGGCGTATCAGGATGGCCGTCCGGGCCGTTCAGATAGGCTTCCACCACCGCCGGGCTCGCCGCGCCGCGATGGAACAGGTCCGAGGCGACATTGGCGTTCTGCGATCCGGCCCCGAGGAAGGCCGCGCGCTCGCCGCGCACCGTGATCATCCGGTCGGCGATCTCGCAGATATTGTCCTGCGCTGCGGCATAGCCGAGACCATAACCCAGCCCGCCATGATCGGCGGCGATGATATGGGGCACACCATAGGCGCTGCGCAGAATCTCGGCCTCGAACGCCGGCGCGGTCTCGCGAACGGTCCCGCCGCTGGTCTCCTGAGCCGACTCGCGCGCGCCCATCCAGTTTGACGGTGCTGGCAGGCTTTCACATCCGCCCGCCCAGACCAGAGCGGCCCCCGCCGCCAGAAGCTTCCAGTTCATTGTATCTCACTCCCCGACTGTCATGTTTTGCCGCGCAGCATACACCCCGTATCCGCGCCCGCCAGCGCCCAGCCCAAAAAGAAACGGCGCCCCGGACATACCGGAGCGCCGCGTCAGTGGGTTGGTCTAATTGGATCAGGCGAGATCGAAACGGTCGGCGTTCATGACCTTGGTCCAGGTTGTCACGAAGTCGGTCACAAATTTTTCCCTGGCGTCATCCTGAGCGTAGACTTCCGCATAGGCGCGCAGGATGGAGTTCGAGCCGAACACCAGGTCCACGCGGGTGGCCGTAAAGCGGGTCTTGCCGCACTTGCGTTCTACAATGTCGTAGAGATTGGCGCCCTTGGGAACCCAGCTATAGGACATGTCGGTCAGGTTCACGAAGAAGTCGGTCGTCAGAGCGCCTTCCCGGTCCGTGAACACGCCATGTTTCGTCCCACCGTGATTGGCGCCGATGACGCGCATGCCACCCAGAAGACAGGTCATCTCCGGCGCGGTCAGGCCCATGAGCTGGGCCCGGTCGAGCAGCATTTCTTCGGGCTGAACCGCATAGTCCTTCTTCAGCCAGTTGCGGAAGCCATCGGCCACCGGTTCCAGCACCTCAAAGGAGTCCGCATCGGTCTGCTCGGCGCTGGCGTCACCGCGGCCGGGGCTGAACGGCACATCGATTGAGACGCCTGCAGCTTTCGCGGCCTGCTCCACACCGACATTGCCGGCCAGCACGATCACATCCGCCAGGCTCGCGCCGGCGCCCTTGGCGATCGGCTCCAGCACGGACAGCACTTTGGGCAGACGGGCCGGCTCATTGCCGTCCCAGTCCTTTTGCGGGGCTAGGCGGATGCGCGCGCCATTGGCGCCGCCGCGCAGGTCAGAGCCCCGGAAGGTCCGCGCGCTGTCCCAGGCGGTGGCGACCATATCGGACACCGACAGCCCGCTTGCGGCGATCTTCGCCTTGACGGCATTGACGTCGTAGGAGGTCGAACCCGCCGGAACGGGATCCTGCCAGATAAGGTCTTCGGTGGGCGCTTCCGGGCCGATATAGCGCTCTCTCGGCCCCAGATCGCGGTGGGTCAGCTTGAACCAGGCCCGCGCAAACGTATCCGAGAAGTAGTCCGGATCGGCCATGAACCGCTCGCAGATGGCCCGATACTTGGGATCCATCTTCATCGCCATGTCGGCGTCGGTCATGATCGGCATGCGGCGCACCGACGGATCGGTAGCGTCAACCGGCATGTCCTCTTCCCTGATATTGACGGGCTGCCATTGCGACGCGCCGGCCGGGCTTCTCTTCACTTCCCACTCATAGCCGAACAGCAGCTTGAAATAGCCCATGTCCCACCTGGTGGGCTCCGTCGTCCAGGCCCCTTCAAGGCCGGACGTGATGGCGTTAGCCGCCTTGCCGCCGAGATTCGGGTTCATCCAGCCAAAGCCCTGGGTCTCAAGATCAGCGCCTTCCGGCTCCGCGCCCAGCGTGGAGGCATCGCCATTGCCGTGGGCCTTGCCCACGGTGTGGCCGCCGCAGGTGAGGGCTGCGGTTTCCTCGTCGTCCATCGCCATGCGCGCGAAGGTCTCGCGAACCTGGGCGGCCGTTTTCAGCGGATCGGGCTGGCCGTTCACGCCTTCCGGATTGACGTAGATGAGGCCCATCTGAACCGCTGCCAGCGGGTTTTCCATGGTCGAGGGATCATCGACATTGTCATACCGGCTTTCGCTCGGCGGCAGCCAATCCTTCTCTGCGCCCCAATAGGTGTCCTTTTCCGGGTGCCAGATGTCTGCGCGACCGAAGGAGAAGCCATAGGTCTTCAGGCCCATGGATTCATAGGCGACATTGCCGGCCAGAAGGATCAGGTCGGCCCAGCTCAGCTTGGCGCCGTACTTCTTCTTCACCGGCCAGAGCAGGCGGCGCGCCTTGTCCAGATTGCCGTTATCCGGCCAGGAGTTCAGCGGAGCAAAGCGGATATTGCCTGTGCCGCCGCCACCGCGCCCGTCAGCAAGCCGATAGGTGCCCGCCGAGTGCCAGGCAAGGCGGATCATCAGACCGCCATAATGGCCCCAGTCGGCCGGCCACCATTCCTGACTGTCCGTCATCAGGGCATGCAAGTCCTGCTTCACCGCATCAAAGTCCAGCGTCCGGACCTCCTTGCGGTAGTCGAATTCCTTGCCCAGCGGATTGGACCGGGTGTCGTGCTGATGCAGGATGTCCAGATTGAGCGATTTGGGCCACCAGTGTGTGACCGGCGAGCCTGCTGAAGTCAGGCCGCCATGCATGACGGGGCATTTACCTGCGCTGTTACCGTCCATTGTCTTCTCCCGGGTCGTTGATTGCGTGCCAAGCGGTCTTCCTGCGAGGGGTGCAGCATGACCATCGGTGAGGACCGTACCATAAAGTGCGCCTTGGCATTCAGTCATTTATATTGATGATGGCTATAGATAGCGCTTATGTTGCATCGCACTCGCGCACGGGCCACGCCTATGGGCCATCGACCAGCGAACGGACCACCGCGCCGCGCAGAATCTCCTTGCAATTGGAAGGGCTTTTCCGGAGACTCGCCGTGTAGTTCTGGTGGAGGCGGACATGGTGATTATCGAGAAAGTGCGCCGCGACGCACCCTGGGCGTGGCTGAAGGCCGGACTGGCCGACCTGGCCGCGGAGCCTGGGATTTCGCTGGGCTATGGCGCCGTGTTCACCTTGGCAGGGATTGCGATCACGCTGGGCCTGACGGCACTTGGCTATGGCGGACTGGCGCCGGTCTTCGTGGCCGGGTTCGCGCTGGTCGCCCCGGCCTTCGCCGTCGGAGTCTACCGTATCAGTCAGGTGCGCGACGCGGGCGGCAAGCCGCGCCTGTTCGATTTCTGGTCCATGGCCGTGGGGCGGGTCACTCAGCTGGCGCTCCTGAGCGTGCTTCTGCTGGTCTTTTTCCTCGCCTGGGCGCGGCTGGCGCAGTTCCTGTTCGCGATGTTCGCCCATGGCTCTGACTTTTCCATCACCAATGTCCTGCCCTTCCTGCTGGCTGACCCTCAGGGGCTCGCCCTTCTGGTGGTGGGCACGCTGATTGGCGGCGCGCTGGCGCTGGGCGCTTTCACCATCTCGGCGATCTCCTTTCCCATGCTGGTGGATCAGGATGTGGACGCCTTCACCGCCATCGCGGCGAGTGTGAAAGCCATGAAGGCCCAGCCCGGCGTGATGCTCACCTGGGCCTGGCTGATTGCAGTAATCACGATCCTGGGCTCGGCGGCCTTCCTGATCGGGCTGGCTTTCACCTTCCCGCTGATCGCCCATGCCAGCTGGCGCGCCTACAAGGATTTCGCGCCGCGCCCGGCCACGTCCCGCGAAGCCATGGCGGCCGAACGCGCCTGATCCGGCGTGATCTGATTTAGCGCGGGCCGGCCCCGTCTGACGGCTCGTCGCCAGGGCGATCTGCGCCGTCAGTGTCCTCGGGCTCGTCATCGACAATCGGCTTGTCGTCATCGATCAGGATGCGCTGGGCGGCGCCCTGCATGTCGTCATACTGGCCTGTGCGCATCGACCAGAAAAAGGCCAGCAGCCCCAGCGCGCCGAGTATCAATGCCAGAGGAATGAGCCACAAAAGCGAGGTCATCGGCGCATCAGCCGCATGGCGTTGACCGTCACCACCACCGACGATGCCGACATCGCCACCGCCGCCACCAGCGGCGTGACGAAGCCCAGCACGGCGATGGGCACGGCAATGACGTTGTAGAGGATGGTCAGCGCGAAATTCTCGTCCACCCGGCGTCGCGCCGCGCACGCCACGTCCAGCGCCAGCGGGATGGAGACGAGGCGGTCGCGCTGGATCACCAGATCGGCGGCTGAACGCGAGATGTCCGCCGCCGAGCCCATCGAGATGGACGCATAGGCCCCCGCCAGCGCTGGCGCGTCATTGATCCCGTCGCCCACCATCAGCGTACGCTCGCCCGCCGCAGCCAGTTCCGACAGGCGGGTCGTCTTGTCGCCTGGGGTGAGTCCCGAGCGCCAGCGCGTGATGCCCAGCGCCTGCGCCACGGCGGCCACCGGCGCCTCGCGGTCACCGGACAGCAATTCCGGCTCCAGCCCGCGCGCGCGCAGAGCGTCGATCATCTCTCGCGCATCGGCGCGCAGCTGGTCAGCAAACGCAAAACGCACCGGCTGTTCGCCCTCAACCTGCAGCCAGGCTTCCAGCTCGAACGCGCCCTCGCCCTCGAGGCTCTCAGGCTGGACCGGCGCGCCGATCCAGCGGCCCGAACCAAACCGCACCCGTCGCCTGTCTATCTCGGCCTCGACGCCCCGGCCGGGCACTTCCACTGCGCCAGCAGCCGCTTCACCGGGGCCAGCCGCTTCGGCCAGCGCCTGCGACAGCGGGTGGCGCGAGGCGCGCGCGAGGCGCGCAGCCAGCGCCAGCATGCCGTCCGGCACGCTATCACCATTGATCAGGCGCGGCCGGCCTTCGGTGAGGGTGCCGGTCTTGTCCAGCACCACAACGCTCACCCGCTCCAGCCGCTCCAGCGCATCGCCGGACCGCACCAGCACGCCATCCTTGTAGAGCCGCCCGCAGGCGACCACCTGAACCGCCGGCACAGCCAGCGCCAGCGCGCAGGGGCAGGAAATGATCAGCACCGCAATGGCGTTGATGATCGCCGGACGCGGCTCCTGGGCAATGATGAACCAGCCCACCAGCGTGGAGAACGCCATGATATGGACCAGCGGGACGTAAATTTTCGCCGCCCGGTCGGCCAGGCGCACATAGGCCGAGCGTCCTTGTTCGCCGGCTTCCACCAGCCGGGTAATCTCCGCCAGCAGGGAATTGTCACGCGCCGCCGTCGCCCGCACGGTCAGCGCGGCGCCCAGATTGACCATGCCGGACCAGACCTGACTACCCGCCCGCAGCGCCACCGGCGCGGACTCGCCGGTCACCAGCGAGGCGTCGGCCTCCCCCTCGCCCTCGCTGACCACGCCGTCCACCGCAATGCGCTCCCCGGCGGAGATGAGCAGATGATCACCGGGGCGGATCTCGCTGGCGGGCACGGCACGCAAACTGCCGTCAGGCTCCACCCGGCGCGCGGCGCGCGCCTCCAGCGCGGCGAGGCGCCGGGCCGCTGCCCCGGCCCGCGCTCGCAGGCGCATGTCGAGATAGCGCCCGATCAGAAGGAAGAAGAGCAGCATGACCGCCGCGTCGAAATAGGCGTCGCCATGGCCGATCACTGTCTCATAGACCGACAGGGCGCACGCCAGCGAGACGCCCAGCGAGATCGGCACGTCCATGTTGACCCGACGCGCTTTCAGCGCCCGAAACGCGCTGCCAAAGAAGGGACGCGCGGCATAGGCGACCGCCGGCAGGGCGATGGCGCCCGACACCCAGTGCAGCAGGGTGCGTGTGGACTGGGTCATCTCGCCGGCGCCGGACCAGACCGCGATGGACAGGAGCATCACATTGGCGGTGGCAAAGCCCGCGACCGCCATGGCGCGCAGCAGGTTCTTTTCCTGCCCCGTGACCGCGTCCGCCGCCGTTTCAGGCAGATAGGGCCGCGCGCCATAGCCCAGCGCCTTGATGGCCTTAACGATCCGGTCCGCCAGCGCGTCAGGCCCGTTGAAGCTGATGGACAGCCGGCCGGAGGTCAGGTTCAGCCGCGCGCGCTGCACCCCCGGCAATTGCGATACGCCGCCTTCAATTTTAGCGATACACGCGCCGCACCAGGCGCCTTCCACGGCCAGGTCGAGCGCGCGCGCGTCGCCTTCACCACGGATGAAGGCCGCCGCTTCACCGTCGACCCAGGAGGAGTCTATCGCAGCCACACATCGCGCTCCAGCTCGAACGGGTCATCGCCCGCCGCGCGCACGCGCACCAGCCAGCGGCCGATCTCCAGATCCTCACCCGGCGCAGAATAGACGCCCGCCCGGACCTCGGAAAATGCCAGCGGGCGGTCCAGCGCCGGATCGCCCGGACGGCGCAACTCGCCGGAGAGGTCCAGTCCGCCCACAGGCGCATCGTCAGGATCGGTCACGCTGACCAGAATGCGCCCGTCAGCGACATTGACCGCGGCGCTCCAGCCCAGCTCGGCCTGAGCGCGGCGCGCGTCCAGCACCGCATTGTATTCCAGCCCACGCACATAGGCGCGAGTCGCCTCTTCGCCGGTGAAGGTATTCAGGGCTGTGGTGATAAAAAACCCGTTCACCGAGAACACCACGCCGAAAAAGACGAGCAGGATCGCCAGCACATGCCATCCTGTGAGACGAAATTCGCGGCGGCGCGTCGGTGTGTCTTCGCTTCGGGTCATGGTGCAGCTCCCGTCACCAAAAAGCTTTCCGCCGCGGCCGTTTCGCCCGTCGCCGGATCGGTGATGGTGAAGGTCACCGGTATGGAATGGCGCAGAGCCGCCCCGGGTGGCAAGGTCAGGAAGACCTGGAACAGGCGCGTCCGGTCCGGCCCGATCTCGAGCACGGGTTCGCCGCGTACGCCCAGCACCTGGACCTGCAGCGCCGGATCACCCGCCACGTCGAGGCGCAGCGCGCGGTCCGCATAGGCCTTGTTCTGGACATTGATGGTGTAGGTATTGCGCACTGATCCATCGGTGAGGACGACGAAATTCGGGTTGCGGTCCCGGTCGGCGTGCAGGCCCAGCTCGTCGCGCGTGTTCAGGCCGAGCAGCATCAGGGCGCTCACCCCAGCGATCAGCACCACATACAGCACGATGCGCGGGCGGATGAAGCTGAAGCGGGGTTTTTCGCCCTGGCTGCGCCGCGTGATGTTGTCGTCCGTGTCATAGGCGATCAGACCGCGCGGGCGGCTGATCTTATCCATGATGTCATCGCACGCATCGATGCACAGGGCGCAGCCGATACATTCAAGCTGCGCGCCGTCGCGGATATCGATCCCCATGGGGCAGGCGGCGACGCAGGCCTTGCAGTCGATGCAATCGCCCCGCCCATCCCAGCTCTCGCCCTTCTTGTGGCGCCCGCGCGGCTCGCCCCGGTCGGTGCGGTAGGTGACGTTGAGCGATTCCCGGTCGGTGAGCGCGGCCTGGATGCGCGGCCAGGGGCACATATAGGTGCACACCTGCTCGCGCATGAGCCCGGCCAGCGAATAGGTGGTGAAGGTCAGGACAGCGCAAAACACGTAGGCCGTCAGCGGCGCCTGGCCGGTGAAGAAGTCGCGCAGGAGGTCGAACGCATCGTGGAAATACAGGATCCAGGCCCCGCCCGTGGCTGCCGCGATCAGCACCCAGACCGTGTGCTTGCCGCCCTTGCGCCAGGCCTTGTTGAAACTCATCGGCGCGCGGTCGAGGAGGATACGCTTGTTGCGGTCGCCCTCGAACAATCGCTCCACGGCGATGAACAAATCGGTCCACACCGTCTGCGGGCAGGCATAGCCGCACCAGACCCGGCCAAACAACGCCGTCACCAGAAACAGAACCAGCGCCGCGAGGATCAAGAGGCCCGTGATGTAGTAGACTTCCTGGGGCCATATCTCGATGAAGAAAAAATAGAAGCGCGTGTTGGGAAAATCGATCAGCACCGCCTGGCTGGGGGCGTCCGGCCCCCGGTCCCAGCGCACGAAGGGCAATAGGTAGTACACGCCCAGCGCCAGCACCAGAAACACCCATTTGGCCAGGCGGAACTTGCCGTGGACCAGCTTGGGATAAATTTGCTGGCGCTTCTGGTACAGGTCGCGCTGGCTGGCCGAGTTGACGGCTTCAGCGTCCAGCCGGGCCACGCCTTCGGCGGCGTCGCCCCCGGCGTGCGGCCTGTTGTGGATGAGGTTCATGACCTGTCTCCGCGCGCCGGCGACCGGCGCGCCCTTCGTCCGCTAGCCGGGCTGACCGGCCTGTAGCCCGGTCCGGGGCGCCGCCAGCGACGCCTCCGTCTGCGCCAGCGTCTCGCCGCCGCCCAGAAGATACACATAGGCCGCCAGCGCCGTGATGACCGGCTCGGGCAGGCGGTTGTCCCAGGCCGGCATCGCGCCATAGGGCCCGCGATGAATGCTGGCCTGGATCTGCTCGCGCGATCCGCCATAGAGCCAGATATTGTTGGTCAGGTTCGGCGCACCCTGGGTGATGTCGCCCCGGCCGTCAGCGCCGTGGCAGGTGGCGCACTGGGCGTCGAAGATTTCGCGCCCCTGCGCCAGATCGGCGTCCGCCGACACCGTCAGCGAAGCCAATGTCATCACATAGTCGGTGACCGCGCTGATTTCCTCACGCGTCAGCAGGCCGTCGCGTCCGAACGCCGGCATCTGGGAGAAGCGGGTGTCGGGGTGCGCATCCCAGCGAATACCCCCCACGATGGTCTGGCGGATCGCGTCATAGGAGCCGCCCCAGATCCAGTCATCATCGCGCAGATTGGGATAGCCCAGCCCGCCGCCGCCGCCCACGCCGTGACAGGTGGCGCAATTGTCGCCAAAGGCCGAGCGGCCGGCCGCCAGGGTGAAGTTCAACAGATCGCCATCGTCCAGAATCGCGGTGACGCCGGCTTCGTCGACCACGCGCTGCAACTGCTCGAACATCGGTCCGCGGCGCGCCTCCAGCTCGCTCATGGCCACCGCTACATTGGCGCGCTCGGAGTGATCGCGCAGGCCGCGCGTGTGGCCGTCAAAGCCCGGGAGCGCAGGCCAGGCCGGCATGAAGATCATGTAGATGATGGACCAGACAATGCTGGCGTAGAAAATCCACAGCCACCAGCGCGGCAGCGGATTGTCCAGCTCGGTGATGCCGTCCCATTCATGACCGGTGGTCTCGACGCCTGTTATGTCATCAACAGGCATTTTCTCATGTTCAGCCATCCCGGCCATCCTTCGTGTCGGTCTGCTCGTCGGCCTCGGCAGGGCGAGGATTCTCGTCCAGCACCGATTTCGCGGCGGCGTTAAATTTGTCTTTGTTCTTCGGCCACACGGCGTAGGCGATCACCCCGATGAAAAAGATCATGAAGGCGACCAGGCCCCAGGTCTGCGCAAAACTGGCGAGCGCTTCATACATCGCCGGTCACCTCAGATTGACATCGGCGTCGGCTTCATAGGTGGAGAAGTCCACCATGGTCCCGAGCACCTGCAGGTAGGCGATCACGGCGTCGAGTTCGGTGATCACCTGCTCATTACCGTCGAAATTGCGCACCGGGGCGCCGGGATAGCGCGCCAGGAAGGCGTCATAGCCCGATGCAAACGGGTCGACCTGGGTGCGCACATCATCAATGGCGGCGTCGATCATCTCGTCGGTATAGGGGACGCCCAGGCGCTGCAGCGCGCGCATGCGCCCCGGGATCACGTCCAGTTCCAGAGGGGTGCGTTCCAGGAAGGCGTATGGCGGCATGATCGAGCCGGGCACCACCGAGCGCGGATCACGCATGTGGTCGCGGTGCCATTCATCGGAGTACTTGCCGCCGACCCGCGCCAGGTCGGGACCGGTGCGTTTGGACCCCCACTGGAACGGGCGGTCATACATGCTCTCGGCGGCCAGCGAATAGTGTCCGTAGCGCTCCACCTCGTCGCGCAGCGGCCGGATCATCTGGGAGTGGCAGGTATAGCAGCCTTCCCGGACATAGATATCGCGGCCCATCAGGGCGAGCGGCGCATAGGGGCGCACGCCCTCCACCTCTTCAATCGTCTCGTCGAGATAGAAGAGCGGGGTGATCTCCACCAGCCCGCCAATGGAGACGACGCCGATAATGCCGACGGTCAGCAGAAGCGAGTTCTGTTCCAGCACCTTCTTGTGCCAGCCCCAGATCGGATTGGGTTTTTTGGCCATGGTGGATTTCCCCTATTCCGCAGGCTTCAGAAGCGGTTGATGGGCGGTGATCTCTTCGGTGTCCGCCAGATCGCCCCGGATCGTCTTGTAGACATTCCAGGCCATCAACAATGCACCGACCAGATAGAGCAGGCCGCCCGCCGCGCGGATCATGTAATAGGGGTGCATCGCCTCGACCGTCTCGATGAAGGAGTATTCCAGGAAGCCCAGCTCGTTATAGGCGCGCCACATCAGGCCCTGCATGATGCCCGACACCCACATCGAGGTGATGTAGAGCAGGATGCCAAGGGTCGCGAGCCAGAAGTGCCACTCGATCAGAGCGCGCGAGAACATCGACTTGCGCTTCCACAGCCAGGGCACGAGGCAGTAAATCGCCCCGAACGAGATAAAACCCACCCAGCCCAGCGCGCCCGAGTGCACGTGGCCGATGGTCCAGTCAGTATAGTGCGAGAGCGAGTTGACCGCCCTGATGCTCATGACCGGACCTTCAAACGTCGACATGCCGTAGAAGGCGACCGACACAACCAGCATGCGGATCACCGGGTCGGTGCGCAGCTTGTCCCAGGCGCCCGACAGGGTCATCAGCCCATTGATCATCCCGCCCCAGCTGGGCATCAGCAGCATGATCGAGAAGGTCATGCCCAGCGTCTGCGTCCATTCGGGCAGCGCGGTGTAGTGAAGGTGGTGCGGGCCGGCCCAGATATAGATGAAGATCAGCGCCCAGAAGTGCACGATGGACAGGCGGTACGAGAACACCGGCCGCTCGGCGCGCTTGGGGATGAAATAGTACATGATCCCCAGAAAGCCCGCGGTGAGGAAGAAGCCCACGGCATTGTGGCCGTACCACCACTGGGTCATGGCGTCCTGGACTCCGGCGAACGCCGAATAGCTGCGCGAGCCGAGCCAATCGGCCGGCATGGACAGATTATTGATCACATGCAGCAGCGCGATGGTGACGATGAAGGCAAGGTAGAACCAGTTGGCCACATAGATGTGGGGCTCCTTGCGCCGCGCCAGCGTCACCAAGAACACCAGCAGATACGCGACCCACACAAGCGTCAGCCAGATATCGGCATACCATTCTGGCTCGGCGTATTCCTTCGACTGGGTGATGCCCAGCAAGTAGCCGGTGGCCGCCATGATGATGAAGAACTGATAGCCCCAAAACACAAACCAGGGCCAGACCCCGCCCGCCAGACGCACGCGCGAGGTGCGCTGGACGACATAGAAACTGGTGGCGATCAGCACATTGCCGCCGAACGCGAAGATCACGCCCGAAGTGTGCACCGGGCGCAGGCGCCCGAAATTGATCTGCGGGAAGGCGTCGAACTGAAAAATGGTCGGCCAGGCGAGCTGGGCGGCGATGATCACGCCCACCAGCATGCCGACAATGGCCCAGAACATGGACGCGATGACGCCATAGCGCACGATTGATTCGTTGTATTCGCGCTTGTCGACGTCCACGCCGCCGTTGGAATAGGCGCCGACGAGGATCAGTATCCCGGTCAGGAAACCGGCCAGGATCACCCAGGCATGGGTGCGCATGGCTGCATCCGCCCCGATCGCAGCGGCAAGCAGCGCCCACACCGCACCCGCGATGCATATGCCGAGCACCGCCACCCCATTGTAATCAAATCCGGTTTTCCTGCCTGCCGCTATCACGGTCATCCGCCCCTCCTGGCCGGGAACTAAAATTCACACCCCTTGTGCGGTTAAATATCCGCAATAGCAGTAGGGCATTATGTCTCATCTTGCCGACGCCCGCCGTCCGTTTAGGTTGGCACCGCGGAGCCAGAATGGCCTGCCCGTTTCGGCGTGCAACTCGGCCAAGGTAATATTCGTATGCCTGACGGCACTAACCTGTGACGCACTCCGGAATCAATATCAGTCCAGCGCTGGCCGGACGCTTGGAGCTCGACATGCTCGCGGGCCTCCTCGCAGGCCTGTCAGCGAGCGTCCACTGCTTGGCCATGTGCGGCGGAATCGCCGCGGCAATCGCCATTCAGGGCGCGGGCGACGCAGGCGCACGGCGGCGTCTTGTCGTGCTGACCCAGGCGCAGCTGGCGCGGGTCTGCGTCTATATCGCGCTGGGCGCAGCGGCGGGCGCCATTGGCTGGGGATTTCATGACAGCCAGCCGCCAGACCTGGCCCGCACCATCGCCCGCTGGCTCAGCGCAGCTGTGCTCATGGCCGCCGCCTTCTCGGTGC
The DNA here is from genome assembly GCA_027627685.1 of Hyphomonadaceae bacterium ML37. Taxonomy (NCBI): domain Bacteria; kingdom Pseudomonadati; phylum Pseudomonadota; class Alphaproteobacteria; order Hyphomonadales; family Hyphomonadaceae; species Hyphomonadaceae bacterium ML37. Next base: position 811,192 of record CP091241.1, on the reverse strand, counting down.
TGGACATTCCGGTGTTCGGCGGCGCTGGAGGACGCGTCGCCGGACGGCTCTTCTCGCCCATGACGCGCCGGCTCCATCATCTCCACCGATTGGGCCCGGCAGGCCTCGGCCTCGCCTGGGGACTGATCCCCTGCGCCATGGTGTATCTGGCGACTTTCTATGCCGGCCTCACCGGCAGTCCGGTGCAGGGCGCTTTGGTGATGGCGGGGTTCGGACTGGGGACGATCCCGGCCCTCACCGTGCTGGCGGGCGGCGCAGCATCGGTGGCGGCGCTTTTGCGCCGGCCGGCCTGGCGCTATCTGGCGGCGGCCCTGCTGGCTGGCCTCGCCTTGCTCACGGCGCTGGGAATATGGGGCGGTCACGCGCCGTAATGGGGAACGCAATCCGGAAGGCGGCGTTCGACGTATAGAGGACGTGTTTAGGAGTTCCCCGATGATTCACACGCTCCGCTGGATGCTGGTCCTCGTCATGGTCACCGCTGCTTCATCCCAAGCCCACGCCTCCGATGAACCGGCCTATGTGCTGGTGCGCGCGCAGGGCGATATCGAGATCCGCGACTATCCCGCGCTCATCCTGGCCGAGGTGGAAGCGAGCGGCGACATGACGCGCGCCGGAAATCAGGGCTTCCGCCCGCTGGCCGGATTCATCTTCGGCGACAACCAGCCGCCCCGCGGCGGGGGCGGCGAAAACATCGCCATGACCGCCCCGGTGATCCAGTCCCGGTCCGAACGCATCGCGATGACCACGCCCGTCACCCAGACCCGCACGCAAGCCGGCGGCGAGACGTGGCGCGTGGCCTTCATCATGCCCGAGACCTGGACCCTGGAGACGTTGCCGCGCCCCAATGATCCGGCAGTCACCGTGCGGGAGCAGCCGGCCCGGCGCCTCGCCGCAATCCGGTTTGCTGGCGGCCCCAATGAGTCGCGTTTCATGCGCAAGGCCGACGAGCTCGCCGCTTTCCTTACGGCCGAGGGCTATGAGATCATCGGCGAGCCGGTGTATGCCCGCTACAATCCGCCTTGGACCCCCACGCCGATGCGACGCAACGAAGTGCTGATCGAGATCGCGCGCTAGGTTCGCGTCACACGGCGCGGATCTGGTCGCCCGCCGCCCAAGCGGCGTGGAAACCGGCCGGGACGCGCTGGGGCAGCTTCACCCGCGCGAGCGGCGGCTGCGAGAAATCCTTGGCATTGAGAATCAGCGCCTCTGACGCGCCGCTTTGCGCATCGAACACGAAGCTGATGACATAGCCGTCATCCTCATCCTTCGCGCCGACCCTGGGCGCATAGGCCGGCTCGGAGCCGTAGCGTCCGGGGCCAAACGGATGCGCCTCGCCGTTGCCGGTGGAAAGGTCGTACTTCACCAGCCCGTCAAACAACTGGGTCTGCGTGTTGGGGATGGAGACATGGTAGGAATACCGGCTCTTGCGCCCCGTCTTGTCCAGATTGATCACCGGAAACTCGGTGACCCGGTCATCCACGGGCCGCTCGCTCACGGCGCCGGTCTTCAAATTGAAACGCCATTCATGCAGCACCGCCTGCAGCGCCAGCACGCCAACCATGGGCGCGTACGGCCCGTAGGCCGGGTCGGGGGTCAGGCCATTGGGGATCATCTTGCAGGCAAAGAAGACGATCTCGTCGCCCTCCTCCCACGCATTGACGCCATGATAAATGTAGCATGGGTCCGCCTCGAACCAGCGCACATCGCCGGTCCCGTCCTTGCGCAGCACGCCGAACCTAGTCGCTTGACCCTTGGGCTGTTTGATCTGCCACATGCCGTTGCGCAGGCCGGACTCGGTGAACACCACCGGCAAATCCATCAGGACCATGTAGTTCTCGGTGATCGCCATGTCGTGAGGCAGGCGGGGACCCGGCAGTTCAATCTCGCGAAACCAGCTGAGGTCATTGTCGCGTGAGATCACCCCCGCGCTCATCACCGGCTTGTAGAGATCATAATCGAAGAACACGAACTCGCCGGTTTCCGGATCGACCTTGGAATGGGCTGACACGTTTTTCGGCAGGCGGCCGGAGAAGGTCTCTGTGCGCACCGTCTCCAGCGTGCGCGCATCCACGCGCACCGGCTGGCCGGAGACATACCAGAGCGCCATCAGCGAGCCATTGTGGAAGACCACGTCGGTATTGGCGGTATCCTTGTAGGTCGTCGGCTGGCGGGTCTTGTTGGCGGGCATCATGATGCCACCGGCATCCAGCGAACCCGCGCGTTCGGCGTCATGATCAGCCGAGCGGATATAGCGGTTGCGGTATTCCGCCTTGCCGTTCTCAAAATAAATGCCGTGCAGCATGCCGTCGCCGTCAAACCAGTGATGCATGCCCTCCGGCGCGTTGAGCGGGTTGGGCCCATTGCGCACGTACAGACCATACAGATCGCGCGGAATCTCGCCCTCCACCGTCAGGTCCAGCGCTGTCACCTCCTCGCGCACCGGCGCGTAGACGCCCTTGAGATAGGGGTTGAGCTGGTTGAGCGGCGTGCTCAGCTCCTCGCGCTCGAACTCGGTCACGATCATGGTCATGGCGGCTCTCCTTCGGATCGCGCAGGCGCCAAGCCGGCGTGTCAGATGGTGCGAAGTGTGCGGCGTCACAGATCGCGAGGCAAGGCCGGGCAAGGCAAGACCATTCCGGTCAGCGCTTGTGTCCCCCCGCCGATTGCCCCTAGCCTCTTTTGTCAGACGGACAGCGGGAGGCGGCCATGGCGGGCGAGGTGTTCATTCTGGGCGGGGCGCAGACCGATTTCGCGCGCAACTGGACCCGCGAGGGTCATGATCTCAAGGCCCTGATGGGCGAGGCGATGCTGGAGGGGCTGGACAATGCGCGCCTGGAGCCCTCGCAGATCGAGACCATTCATATAGGCAATTTCGCCGGCGAGCTGTTCTGCGGCCAGGGCCTGCTGGGCGGGTTCATGGGCCATATCCACCCCGATCTGGAAGGCCTGCCCACCATGCGCCATGAGGCGGCCTGCGCGTCAGGCTCCATGGCGATCCTGGCGGCCATGGCCGACATCGAATCGGGCCGCTATGGGATCGCCGCCGTGCTGGGCGTGGAAATGATGCGCAACGTGCCCGGCCAGACCGCCGCCGAGCATCTGGGCGCCGCCGCCTGGGCGGGGCGCGAGGCGCAGGGCGCGACCTATCTGTGGCCTGCCATGTTCTCCGACATCGTTGAGGAATATGACGCGCGCTTTGGTCTGGAGCGCGCCCATCTGGCCGAGATAAGCCGGATCAATTTCGCCAACGCCCGGCGCAATCCCCACGCCCAGAGCCGCAGCTGGACCTTTACCGAAGCGAGCTTCTCGGAAGATGACGAGGCCAACCCGGTCATCGAAGGGCGCATGCGCAAATCCGATTGCGGTCAGGTCACTGACGGCGCCGCCATGATCGTGCTGGCCGGCGCAGACGCGGCGCGCGCCCACGCCGCAAGGACGGGGCAGCGGCTGGAGGACATCCCCCGGATCAAGGGCTGGGGCCACACCACCGCGCCGCTACTTCTGGAGACCAAGCTGGCGGCCTCGCGCGGGCGCAATGATGGCTGGATGTTCCCGTGGATGCGCAAGGCCATGACCGACGCCTACGGGCGCGCAGGCCTGTCCGGCGCCGATCAGATCGACGCGTTCGAGACCCATGACTGCTTCTCCATCACCGAACTGGCCGCGATCGAGCATTTCGGCATCACCGCGCCGGGCCGCGCGGGCGAGGCGGTGGAGGACGGCCGCATCGCGCTGGGCGGGCGCTGCCCGGTCAATCCGTCGGGCGGGCTGATCGGGCTTGGCCATCCGGTGGGCGCCACAGGCGTGCGCATGGCGCTCGACGCCGCGCGTCAGGTTCAGGGCAGCGCCGGAGACTGTCAGGTGGAAGGCGCGCGCAATGTCGCCACCTATAATGTCGGCGGGTCCGCCACCGCCAACGTGTCGCTGGTGATCGGCGCATGACACTCACCGACGCCTATATCTACGACGCCGTGCGCACGCCACGCGGCAAAGGGCGTGAGGACGGCGCGCTGGCCGGGCTCGGGCCCCATGAACTTGTGGCCCAGCTGGTCGCGGCGCTCAAAGACCGCGCAGGCGCAGGCGCCGTCGACAGCGCCAGCGCGCTGATCCTGGGCTGTGTCGGTCAGGTGGGCGCCCAGGGCGGCAATATCGCGCTGGTCAGCCGGCTGCACGCCGGCCTGCCCCATGACACGACCGCCTGGACGCTGAATAATTTCTGCGTGGCGGGCCTCACCGCTGCCGGACAGGCCGCCGCGCTGGCCAGCGCCGGCGAGAACCGCCTGATGCTGGCGGGCGGGGTGGAGATGATGAGCCATGCGCCCTTCATGGGCGACAAGGCGAGCTATTACACCGACCCGGATCTGGCGCGCGCCCTGCGCTATGCGCCGGTGGCGCTGTCCGCCGATCTGCTGGCCACCAAGGCCGGTCTGGACCGGGCGGCGCTGGACCATGAAGTCATCGCCTCCCACCAGCGCGCGGCGCGCGCCTGGGCGGAGGGGCGCCATGACGCGGCGGTCATCCCTGTGCGCGGGCCGGACGGAGACGCGCTGCTGGAGCGCGATGAATGCATCCGCTCCGGCATGGATCAGGCAGCGCTAGACGCCCTGCCCCCGGCTTTCGAAAAGCTGGGCGCGGCGGGCTACGACGCCATGATGCTGGCGGCCAATCCGGGGCTTGAGCAGATCACGCATCTCCATGCCATCGCCCACTGCCCGCCCATGGCCGACGGCGCGGCGCTGGTGCTGATCGGCTCGAAAGCCGCGGGCGAGGCGGCGGGGCTCAAACCCAAAGCGCGCATCCGGGCTCGCATAGACCGGGGCGGTGATCCGGTGGACCAGCTCACGGCGGGCTTCGCCGCCATGGACGCGCTGCTTGAAGAGACAGGGCTGAGCTTGCGCGATTTTGACCGGATCGAGTTCATGGAGGCGTTTGCCGCCGTGCCTGCCCTGTTCCGGCGCGACCGCGACGCCGACCCGGACCGGGTCAATCTCAATGGCGGCCACCTGGCCATGGGACATCCCATGGGCGCCACCGGCGCGATCCTGCTGACCACGCTGGTTCACGAGCTCATCCGCTGCGGCGGATCGCTGGGCCTGGCCGTCGCCCACGGGGGCTCGGGCACAGGCTCGGCGATGATTATCGAGCGCGTATAGCTCCCTTTCCACTTGTCGCATTTTCGAACCGCGAAACCGGTTCCCACTTTCGCTGAAAATGCTCCTACACCGTCATCGACGTCCCGCGATAGATGCGCGAGCGATAACGCGAATCCTGCGAATCGGGCAGCGGCGCGCCGACCAGCAGAATGGCCGTCGCGAAACGGCGCAGCTCCTCCTGGTGCTCCTCCTCATTGCGCGGCTCTTCCGAGCGCACGCGGCGGGTGAGGTTGATCTGGTTGGTCGGCACATTGTGCACCAGCCGCTCATTCTCCACGGCCAGCGTCGCGGTGAACGCGTGCAGCGTGGTCTTGATGAAGTTGGCGATGGCGTGGGCCGGCGCATTGGCGCCCACCGCCACGTCCGGCGACACCAGCACCAGCTGGCACCCGTCATAGAGCGAGGCCTTGCGCGACACCCGGAAATGCCGGGTCAGATTGTCCTCCACCACCTGGCTGAAGGCTTCAGGCGTAAGCGGCGCATCGTCCTCGAACAGCCGGTCGGGCAGGACGTCGCCGGGCAGCGACACCACAGTGGCCGGACGGCCCCATTTGGCCAGCGCCTTGTCCATGGCGTCCTCGATATCATCGCCCGACACGACCACATGGACTGACTTGGCCGCCTCGCCGTCGATCATGTCCGTGACCGCCTTGCCACCCGCCTTGGTGCGCGCCAGCACGACCACACCGGCCACGCCGCATTCGTCGATTAGGCGCTGGGAGGCCGCGGCGATATAGTCGGCCAGATGATCACCGGCGAACCAGACCGTCTTGCCGCGCAGCTTCTCCACGCGCTCCGGGCGCGGCCCGCCGAACATGTCGCGCTCCACCGTGGAGCGCTCCACATTCAGGCCGCCGGACGGCATGAAGGTCTCGCCGCTGACCGCGCGGTCAGCCAGATAGAACACCGTGGCCTGGGCCACATCGGCCTCGGTGGGCATCTTGCCCAGATGCAGCTGGGACAATACGCCCTCGCCGATCTGCTCGGCGTTCTTGTTGATCAGGCCCTGGGGCAGGAAGGGCGCATCGTCCGGCGGCGTGATGCGCAGCCAGCCGCCCTTGGCCTTGTCCCCGGGCAGGTCGCGCCACGCCGGCACGTCCAGCAAATAACCGCCCAGCCGCAGGCGCGACAGAAGCCGCTCGGCCAGCGCCGGGGTCAGAATGTACTGGTCCCAGGTGCACACGCCGTCACCCTCGCGCGCGATTTTCAGCGCCAGCTTGCGCAGACCCGACGGCGCCAGCATGTCGTGGGACAGGACCCCAGCCGTATTATGCGATAGCCGGTTGAGCACCGTGGCGACAGACGCGCCCTCGCGCACCGACTTGATCACTTCGGCATAGACCGAGTTGAGGCGCTTGTTTTCCAGGATCAGCCGCGCACGGCGCTGGAACAGGCCCGGCTTGCCGCCGACGCCCGACAGGCGGTCACCATCCACAGGACCCGGCGCAATGGCGTTGAGCTGGATGATCGGCCCGAGAAACTGCGAGAAGCTCTCCACCATGGCGCGCTGGCCAGCCTTGGAGACGGCGTAGTCGGCCCGGTTGGGATAGGCCACGGCGCGCAGCTTCTCGCCGCCAAAATAGGACGACACGTTCAGCACATACCCGCCGCCCTGCGCCTTCATCAGCGGCGCGGCGTGGTGTGTCAGGTAGTAGTTCGAGATCAGATTGGCGTCGAGGGTGAAGCGCCAGGCGTCGAGATCCATGTCCACGACCATGTCCTCGGCCCCGGCGACCCCGGCGTTGTTGATGAGATAATCCACCCGGCCCCATGCCGCGATGGTGGCGTCCAGCGCAGTCTTGAGCGAGGCGAAATCGCTGACATCCACATCGGCCATGATGCGCACGCGGCGCTCCACGCCGGAGAAGCCGATATCCTGAAGCTCGCCGATGATGCGGTCTCTCGCCGCTTCCAGCTCGCTGGCGCGCCGGGCGACCATCATCACCTTGGCCCCGGCCAGCGCCAGCAGGCGCGCGACCTGGCCGCCAATGCCCGCTGAACCGCCGGTGATCAGGGCGACCTTGCCCAGATGCAGGCCGGTAATGTTCTCGGCAAAGCCCACCATGGCGCTGGTGGCGCCGGTCTCCTCGCCGATCTTCTCGGGCACATGCAGATCGATATTGGCGATCCGCTGCTCCTTGAAGACGATGCGCGTCGCATGGCCGGCGGCGAAGCGGATGTTTTCCCGCTCGCGATTGGAAAAGCGGACAATCTGATTGCCCCACACAGCATGGGGGAAGCGGCCCGCCTCCACATCCACGCGCGCCTCGTCGCGCCAGATGCGGATCAGCTGGGTCATCGCAGCAGTGAGCACCTGGCTGTACACATCGCCCGCGCCGTCGCTGGCATTGGTCATGAAGACATAACGCGGCGGCTGTTCCAAATCGCTGCGGGTCTTCCAGTAGCGCGACAGGGTGCGGGCGATGGCGATGCCGCCCACCAGCTCCACGTCCATGAACTCGTCCACAGTGGCGTCGTCTGCGTCGAGCAGCGCCCCGGCGAAGTATTGCGCCGGCTTGAGCGGCAGCACGATGGCGCTGGTCACCGGACCGTGCTGCGCGCTGTAGGCGTTCAGCGTCTCGGCCATGGTTTCCGGCTCGGTGCGATTGAAGCGCACAATGGTCAGACCGTCGACCAGGCCCTGGGCCTGGGTGCGGGCCTTGGCCTGCGCCACGTCAGCCTCGCGCGCCATGCCCAGCAGCACGCGCGCGCCGCAGCCGACCTGAATGCGCGCCGTCTCCAGCGCATCATCCCAGCTCTCGCCCGCCACGATGAGGACCGTCAGGCCCGCGCCATCCAGCGCCCGCAGGGACGGACGGGTCTTGTAGGTGGAGCGCGATTCCTTGCGCACGCTCATCCCGTGGGCCACGTCGATCTCCGCGCCATTGAGCGCGGCGGATTCGTCGCTGGCGAGGAACAGGCAGGTCTGGGCGATATCGGCCGGGGTCGGCAAGGTGCGCTCGGGCGGCGCGCCGTCGACGCTGCGGCGCAGCGACATGCGGCCCATGAAGTATTCGGCCGTTTCGCCGTCCTTATTGCCCTGAACCTTGTCCATCGCCGCGAACACCGTGCGGATGCGTTCGCTCTCGATAGGGCCGGGAAACACATTATTGACCCGCACGCCGCGGGCCCCGAACTCGCCGGCCAGCTGGCGCGACAGCGCGTTCAGCGCCGCCTTGGGCACCACATAGGCGATGCGGCCATAGTAGCGCGTGTGGGAGAAGATCGTGGAGATATTGATGATCGCCGCGCCCGGCTGCATCAGGTCCGCCGCCGCCCGCGCCAGATTCCAGGTGACCGCCAAAATATTGCGCATGGCGTCGCCGACGGTCTCGGTATCGCCGTTGGCCTCCATCTCGGCTTTCGACAGCGGCACATTGTCCAGCGGCTGTTTGGGACCGGGCGATCCGGCATTGTTGACCAGCACGTCGATGCGGCCGAACTTCGCCCTCACCTCGTCCATGGCCGCGCGCACCGACCCCGGATCACCGCCGTCGAGCACCAGGGGCGCAACACGTTCCGCCGCCACGCCGGTCTGGGCGACCACTGCGGCGCACGCTGCCTCAATGCGATCGCGCGTACGCCCGGTCAGGATCAGCGTGGCGCCCTCATCGGCGAACCGGCGCGCCATCTCGCTGCCGAGATTGCCCGCAGCGCCCGTGATCAGGACGATTTTTCCATCCAATCGGCCCGCACCTGAGGTTCGCGATTGAGGCGCTGCGACGTCGCGGGTTTTGCCGGCCATGAAAGCTCTCCTGGTCACTCAAAAAAATCGGTGTGGCGGGCGGCCGTTAATCCTCGGCCGCCGCCCAATGCTCCAACAACTCGTCCCGGCTGCGCAAACCCGCCGCCGGCAAGGCGTGATTGACCACATAGGTCGCCCCCGAATGGGCGTTGTCCCACATCGCCTGGTGGGCCTTGGGCAGGTCTTCCCAAGGGGTCATGGTCGGTTCGGTCACATCCAGCAGGCCCGCCGCGATCATGGAATTCATGACCGTGACCTCGTGCGCGTTACACAAATGCGTGCCCAGGATCGAGGCGGTGGGCATCAATATGCGCCGCTGGCGCGTCCAGACCTGGGGCGCGTAGAAGGTATAGCGCCGGCCCGACATGTCCTCAGCATAGACCACGCGTCCGCCGAACGGGCGCACCAGCGAGGACGACACGCCCAGCGTATCCACCGCCGCGCGCTCGATCACCAGGTCGGGCGCCCCGCGCGGATTGCCAGGCGAGCGCAAGAGCTTGCCCACTGCCGACCCGAAGGGCTTGAGCGTGTTCTGCTGATAATCGCGCACGCCGCGTTTGAAGGCTTCGGTCTCGGTCTTGGCGTCGGGCAGGCGCGGCAGTGTGAGCGGCCAGTGGAAATCCGGGTCGCGGCGTTTGAGGCCCTCGATGGAGATCACGCCCTCCACCGCGTCTTCCAGACCCAACGATTGCAGGAATTCGCGTTGGGCGTCGGAATAGGCAACCACCGCGATGCGCGCCTTGAACAGGCGCGCCGCCTCGATCATCTCCAGCCCTTTGGGATCGGCGAGCTCGCCGGACCCCGCCCCGTAATAGAGCAGCACCGATTCCCCGCCGCGCAGGCCCGCGCGCGCCAGCATGTCGGCGGGCGAGGCCTCGCCCGGCTTGCCCATATAGCTGAAATGATAGCCTGAAGACGCGCCGTAGAAGGCGAGCGCCCCGCCCTCGGCCAGGAGCTGGAAGCTCCTGGGGAAGGCGCGCTCACCGGCGTGGCTCACCACATAATCGGCAAGCTTGCCGTCATTCATCGCCTTGTAGCGCTCCAGGATCGGCAGTCCCGCCGCCTCCCAGGCCCTGGCCGCGTCCGCGTCGTCGGGCACCGGCGTGAAGGCGCCGGCGATTTGCGGGTCCTTGCGATTGATCGCGCCGACCGCGCCTTGGGTCTTGATGAAGTCCGCGCGGTCATCGCTGGAGACCAGCCCCGTGGCTGCGAGCCCCGTGCGCACGCTGCTCTTGAGCGCGTCGAGCCCCGTGCCGGTGGCGGCGCCCTCGACGAAAATCGTCTTGCCCGGCGTAATCTGAAGTGTGGTGAACAGGCAGCGTGTGATCGTGCCAAGGTTCAGCGTGTAAGCGCCCGCCTGCTCCAGCGTCAGGTCGGCGGGCGGGACATGAAGCTGGGGCGCCTGGACGTTCAGGAACTGGGCGTGGCTGCCCGTCTTGGTCTCATAGCCCTGAATGGCGAAGCCGGCATACATCGGGTCCTCGCCCGCCGCCGGAGACAACAGCTCGCTGGTGCCTGAATAGACATTGACCAGATCGCCGACTTTCAGCCGGCCTTCGGCCTTGGCCTCGGCGCCCAGCGCCGCGATCAGGGCCAGACCGCCGGAGCCGGTGATCTGCACGTCCTCGTCATGGCCGTCAAACGGCGAGACCGGAATGCCGGTGAGCGCCCAGTTATCGTTGAAATTGACCTCCGAGGTCAGCATGTAGACCAGCGCCTCGTTGGGCTCGGGCAGGCGCACGGGAACGATCAGCTCCTTCTCGTGCGTGGCCGGCGGCCCAAAGCGCGGCGCGCCGGTATCGGGATCGCGCGCAATCCCGAAGGCGAGCTGATAGGGCGGGATCGGCGTGATCCCCGGATAGAAGGGCGCGCCCAGCGCCAGCATCTGACCGTCTTCGATCAGCGTGGCCTTGCGCGGTGCGTGCTCGTCGTCGATCCACACGCCATCGCGGCGCACGGGCAGTGACGGCGCCTGCTTGTCCATGAACAGGCGGATGCCGGTCTTGCCGCCCTCGGGGTCCATGATGGCTTCGGCGAAGGCTTCGGCTTCGCGCGCCAGCCCGTCCGCCATCCCGGAATTCCAGCCGGTTCTGATGGCGTCCAGTGCCCGCTCACCTGCCTTGCCGCGTCCGGCCCAGTCCAGCTGGCGCAGGATGCGTTGCACGAAATCATCGGCCAGCGCCGCGTCGAGATCGGCTTCTCCCGGCTGCTCCCAGCGCTGCGTCGCCGCGCGGCGCTCCTTGAAGGCCTGCCCCAGCGTGCTGCCATCGGGGTCACGCACGAAATCGCGCACAGCCGCGTGGGCCAGCGAGAGGACGTCGGTGGGGCCGTCAGCCACCACGTCAATCGCGCCCAGCGCCAGCGCCGCGTCCGCGTCAATCGCGCGTCCGCCCAGGATCAGGTCCAGCGCGTCGCGCAGGCCGGTCTCGGGATGGCGGTCCGCCAGCAGGCGCGGCAGGCGCTGCGTCCCGCCATAGCCGGGCAGCAGGCGCAGATTGATCTCCGGCTGGCCAAAGCGCGCCGTCGGTTCGGCGATGCGGTAATGGCAGGCCAGCGCAAACTCCATCCCCCCGCCCAGCGCGAGGCCCTGGATCGCCGCGATACAAGGTTTGTTCATCATCTCGATGCGCCGGAACGCCAGCTGGGCGTTGCTGGGCAGGGCCATCGCCTCGGACAGCGTGTTAACCTCTTCGAGCATCTGGCGAATGTCCGCGCCCGCCACGAAGGAGCTGGAGCCGGAGCCGGTGAACACCACGGCGGCCACGTCGTCCTTGCGCGACAAGTGCTCCACGATAGTGGCCAGCTCATCGATCGCGCGCTCGTTCAGCGCGTTCACCGGCGGGTTGTTGACCGTGACCGTGGCCACCCGCTTGCCCTTGGCGGCGGCGTTGTACTGGACCAGGAAATAGCGGTAGCGCTCAAACAGCGCCTGCTCTTCAGAGCGCTTCTGGCGGGCGTTCCAGTCAGCCACGACGCGCCGCAGGGCGTCCAGGCTGCCCGGATTGCGCAGGGTGGACGTGTCGCCCACCTCGCCGCCTTCCACGATGGCGCGCACCATGCGGCGCATGTATTTGCCGCTGCGGGTTTCGGGAAACTCCGGCACTTCAAGAAAATCAGACGGCACGGCGACCGCGCCCTTTTCGGTGCGCACCAGATCTGTGAGACGCCGCTTGTCGTCCAGGGTCAGTTTCGCGCCCGCCGCCGGGGTGATGAAAGCCACCGGGGTGACGCCCTTTTCGCGATGCGGCGCACCGATCACCAGCACATTGCCCACGGGCGAGTTGGGATCGAGCGCCTTGTCGCGCAGGATCGCGCCTTCGATCTCCTCGGTGCCGATGCGGTGGCCCGAGACGTTGATCACGTCATCCGAGCGGCCATGCAGCGAGAACGAGCCGTCCTCATGGGCGATGGCGAAATCGCCCTGTGTGTACGCCCATGCCCCGCGCCAGCGCCGCCAGTACGTGTCGCCATAGCGCTGGGCATCGCCCCTCCAGCCCGCTTGTATGCGGGCGCCGGGGCCGTCGGACTCAACTACGAAATTCTGCGTGTCGCCCCAGATCGTGCGCGCCAGATAGGGATAGGGCAGCGCGATGACGATCTCGCCCTTCTCGCCCTTGTCCGCCCGGCGCCACGGCGCGCCCTGATCTTCGCCGCGCTTGAGCACGTCCGCGCCCACGTCCGGCCTCGCGACGTCGGCGTCCTCCACCCACACATCGCCCACGATCCAGGGCAGCGGATAGGTGTGGGCATCGGGGCGCAGGGCGAAATCCTTCGCGCCATAGAAATGGGTCCAGACGATCCCGCCATGTTCGGTCGCCCAGTAGGAATTGATGTACCAGGGCGCCACATGCTCCATGGCGAAAGCCTGGACCGCAGGCGAGACCGGCTCGGCGCAGAAGGTCGCGACCTTCAGGCCGGACAGATCATAGGTCTTGATATCGTTGAGGTTTTCCGGGTCCTGCATGACCGATTTGAGGAACGTCACTCCGGCCTTGAAGATATTGACCTTTTGGCGCTCGATGATCGAGGCGAAGCGCCCCGCATGGGGGAAGACCGGCGAGCCCTCGGCGATGATCGAGGTAACCCGGGTCAACAGCGCCCCGGCGATCAGATAGGACTGGCCCGTGATCCAGCCCGGATCGGCCACCACGAACATGACATCGCCCGGCGCGGCATCGAACGCGACTTCCATGGTCGCCGCGATCCCGGCGCAATAGCCGCCATGGACATGCACCACGCCCTTGGGCTTACCCGTGGAGCCCGAGGTGTAGATGATGAAATTGGGGTATTCGGCGTCGACCGGCAGCGGCTTGGACGCGGCCCAGACTGCCTGCACAAACTCGCCGTCGGGCAGCGTCAGCAAGGCCGCTTCATCGGCCACATCAAACCCGGCATCGCGCGCGGCCTTGAGCAGGGTCTCGCTGGCGGCATCCGTCAGCTCATGGCTCCAGCGGTCGCGCGATGCGGTCCAGTTCAGCTCCGCCTGACCGGTATGGCGCACCACGATGACGGTGTCGGCGCGCGGCGGCGAATCCACCAGCGCGGCCGCCGCGGCGATGCGCAGATCAGCGGCCTGCCGGGCGCTGATCGACCCGGTCTGGCCCATCTCCGACAAAGCCCGCCCGACGCCGCGCATGACGTCCGAGCGCTCCACCGTCACCTCGCCCGCCAGCGTCTCGTCCACCGCGGTGGTGATGCGCGCGGCGTCGCTTTCGCTGATCTCCAACGCGGAGTTCTCAAGGGTTTCAGCCAGGATCGACTTGGCGACGTTGACCGCGATGAAATTGTCCAGCGCCGGGTCGGTATAGCTGGGCTTGAACGGCACCAGCTGGGCGTTGCGATAGGTGCCGTCCGCCGTGACGATCACCCGCGCGCCGGCGTCGGCGATGCGGTCTGACAATGTCTTGTCGCTGAAGCCGCCGAACACCGGCGTGTAGATCACGCCCAGGCGCTTGGCGCCCTCGGTCCAGAAAATCTGTTGGGGGATGTTGGGCATGTTCAGCGCGATACGGTCGCCGGCCTTCAGGCCCAGCGCCTTCAGCGCCAGCGCGCACTTGGCGCTCTCCAGCAACAGGACTTTGCGCGACACCGGATAGGTGTCCACCGGCCCGCCGCGCCCGCCTTCGCTCGACATGTTCCAGCGGTCACCTTCGAAGATCAGCGCGGCTTCATCGCCATGACCGGCCAGCACATGGCGGTCCACCTCGTTGAAGGCGGCGTTGGTCAGGCCGCCCTCGAACCAGCGCCAGTTGGGCGCGTTGGAGGCGTTGAACGCCGTGTCCCATGGCTCAAACGAGACAGGCAGGTCCAGCGTCACCGGCGCTGCCGTTTTCGCGTCCCAGCCGCGCCAAACGCCGCTGTCGCGATCAAACTGCGCCCACACGCCCTGTTCGCCTTGGTCAGGGATCAGCCAGGCCAGATGCCGCTTGGCCAGTGCGCCATGAAACGCGCCGGGGTCCGCCAGGCAGGCCTGGCGCATGGCGGTCCAGGCTTTCGCATCCAACACTTCATTGCGCGCCGCAACAGGAAGCCTGATCATCTGGTTCGTCAAAACTCGTCCCCCCGATCGCGTCTGCGCCTGACCAGCCTGGCCGGCAACGCGCTTCATTGCTTGCCGGATCCGGACTGTCCCGCCCCGGCAAGTCAGAATTTTCATGAACGCTAGCGCACGCCCGTCACTCCGTCCACATGTTGCTTTGCAACAAAATTGGGCCGGGTCCGGACTGGCTCACGTATGGCGGGCGCGCGTGCGGCCGCCTCAGGCTGTCGTCTGCTCAAGCGGTCAACCGGCATCCGGCATACGGCTTTCGTCGCGCAGTCTGAGGAAGAAGCCGGTGATTTCTTCCGGCGTCGCGCGCTCTGCCGCCCCGGCGGTGACCTCGTCCTGAGTCCAGATCCAGCTCGTCGCCGGATCGTGGAGCATGGCCCATTCGCCAAACACCTGTTCCGGAACAGTCTCGGCCACATGCAGCTTGACCTCAAGATGGCGGTCATCGCGCTTGATGCGCTCCAGCGTGCGCCGCACAAGCTCTTCGTGACCCTCAAGCCATTGAAGATAAATGTCTGCGCGGCAGATCAGGGCGCCGGTGACGCCATCGCGCTCATTGCAGCGGCGGGCGTCCATAAGGACGCTGCGCAGAATGCCGGTATCAAACCCGAACGGCCGCGAGGTGTAGATCGCCCGAAACACACTCATCGCCTGTCAGCCCCCTGTCAGCGCCCGTGATGATCAAGCCCGCCTGGCGTTCCGCCGTTATGGCGCGGACAAACAAATACAAGCGTGGCTGATCGCCTCATAGGAAACATAGATCGGCGCACCGGCGCGGCCAGTCCGCGCGGGGTGCCACCTATCCGATCGTGCCTGACGGCGGGTCTTGCGCGGTCTCGCCATCGCCACCGGCCTGCTCGCCTTCCAAGGGCGTCAGCCCATAGGGCGCCACCAGCTTCCAGACATGATCGGGGATCATGGACTTCATGCGCCGGGGCTCCTGACGGCGCAGATGCAGCACGGTTTCAGACGCCTTCATCTCCACCCGCGCCCGGGCAAACTCCAGCCCTCTGGGGCCGATCCGGGGCATCAGCCAGGCCACGAGGGGCCGCACCCAATCGGGCATGCCGCGCAGGGGCAATCCGCCCGCCGCGCGCTCGGTGTTGGCGATGAACCCCGTCACGGCCGACTGGCGCTTTCCCGCCGAGCCGGGCTCGGCCAGCGTCACTTCATCCTCGATCAGCGAGATCAGCTCCTCGCCGGTCTCATTGCGAACCAGCAGCCACTGCTCGCCCTGCCCGCCCATATACCCCACCGTGATGTCGGCCAGCACATTGGTGTAATCCACGCAGGTGCGGCAGGTGAGCGGGAAGAAATCGGGCGGCAGCTTGGAGATGGGCAGTTTCAGGAACGGGATGGTTTTGACCTCCCCGTCCTCGAAGCGCAGCTCCACCTGATAATCGGCCCGGAACTCCAGATAGGTGATGGTCTCGGGCTGGTCAGACAACAGCGCCAGAAAATCATGGAAGCGCTGCGTGGTCGTATTGTCAGAACACGGCGTGCCGATAACATAGAGCTTGTCGAGGCCCAGCTCCTCCTCGAGCGCCCGAAGGGCGTAGACTTGGCACGGAATGCCGATGACGGCGACGCGCTTGTAGCCGCGCTCACGCACTGGTTCGAGCAGCGCCAGGAGCGGCGCGTAGCCCATGCGCATGCCGCGCACCTGCGCCATGCCCTCGGCCTTGGTCACCAGCACCGGCACGGGCTTCCACCGATCCTCCGGGTCCGGCGCCATGGTCAGCACCACATCCACGGCGTCCCGCTCCAGCAGGCGCTCGGCCAGCCGCGTGGTGATGCCGGTCCATTGGGCGCCTGGCCGCGGGGCTTTGAGCGAGGCGCGCACCATGCGGCGGAAGGGTCCGAAATGCAGCTCGTCGGGACGCGCCGGATCGCGCGTGCGGCCATGGACCTTCGCTTCCAGCCGCTCATAGTCCGGCTTGATGAACTGGCAGGCCCGCCCGCACGCTTTGGGGTCCTCCATGCGCGACACGCCGCAATCAGTGCACAGATGACGCGCCACCGGCTCGCGCACGGGCGGCGCGGTGACGCCGTCAGCTTCAGGCAAAATTGCCGTCATGCGCCGTCCCTCAGTGCGCTGAGAAAGGCCTCTACCGGAATAAGGCTCTCATCCGGGGCTTCCTCCTGGGGCAGATGCCCGACACCGGGCAGCGCCGTCAGCTGAGCGTCCGGCAGCGCGCCAAGATAGTCCTGCGCGTTCGACACCGGGATCAGCCGGTCATCCTCGCCCCAGAGCAGGAGCACCGGTTTGTCCAGGGCGGCCAGACGCGCCAGCGGATCGGTGAGAATCGTCTGCTCCATACGGTGGATCAGGGCCAGGCGCGCACCCGGCGCCCGCAGAAGATCATAGTATCGCGCCACCACGTGCGGCTCGAGGCGCGCGGGATCGCTATAGCTCTGGTCCAGATTCATCTTGACCAGAAAGCGCGGCAGGATCGCGCGCATGGCGTGGGTGACCGCGCCGATCTTGGGCGCCTCGCCATACTCAAACCCCACGCTGGCGAACCCGTCCGGCGCGATCAGAACCAGCCGCGACACCCTGTCCGGGTGTTCACTGGCGAAAGACCAGGCGATCCGTCCGCCCACGGAATTGCCGATGATCGCCGCCTCGCCAACCTCCAGACGGGCCATCAGTCCCAGGAGGAGCTCGAACGCGCGCGCATCGTCATAGCGCCCCGCCGGGTCCGGCGGCGACAGGCCGGAGCCCGGCAGATCGAAGCGCACCACACGGTACCGGTCCGAAAGGGCGGCGGCCCAGTCTTCCCAGGTGTGCAAGCTGGAACCGAACCCGTGGATCATGATGATCGCGGGCGCGTCTGCCGGACCATCGGCGCGCACATGCAGGCGCGCGCCCTCCACATCCATCATGTCCGAGGCGGAACGCAGATACGCCGCCTCCAGCCGTTCACGCGACAGATCCGGCGTCCACAGCCAGACCCCCACAGCCACCAGCACGCCGATCACCACCGCCGCGATAAGAAGTGTCTTGTCCATTCGGTTGGGGGTCCCCGCGAGTCAGACGTCCAGTCTGGTTGACACCTCAACCTCGCTTATCGCCGCCGCGCCGTCCAGTGGACGCCCTACAGCCAGTCCGCCACCAGCGGCCTCAGCGCCAGCTTCGCCCGCAGCCTCGCGGCGATGAGATACACGCCCGCCACCTTGCGCTGGATATAAGCCAGATCCACCGGCGGGGTGTGGTTGAAGCCGGCGGCCTGAAGCGCGGCGCCTTCCTCGCGCAGGCGGTCCACCAGTCCCGCGCCGGCGAAATCGAACGGGGCGCCGCCTCCCAGCGGTTCCAGGGCGAGGCGCGCGGCGTCAATGGCGCGGGCGCGAATCTGCGGCGGCTGGCTATCGCTGATGGCGCCCGCTTGCAGGAGCGCCTCGCCCAGCGCCGCGTCATCGCCCGCGAGCCCCGCCCGCAACACCGCCCGCAAGCCGCCAGCGCGCTGCGGCGTCACGGTTTCTGTCGCGCCAAAGTCCAGGAGGGCGATGCGGCCGTCCTCACGGAAGCGGAAATTGGCCGGGTTGGGATCGGACTGGATGAGGCCGAACGCGAACACCTCGCGCACGGTCAGGCTGATCAGCGCCTGGGCCGCCCGGTCGCGCACCGGCTGGGGCGCGCCGTCCAGCGTGGACAGCGGCCCGCCTGCAATCCAGTCCATGGCCAGCACGGTCTCGCCGCTGAGTGCGTCCACTACGCCCGGCATGATGAAGTCGCGATCATCGCCCAGCGCACGCGCATAGGCCTTCAGGCTCGTCGCCTCGCTGACATAGTCGGCCTCACGGTGCAGGCGCGCGCGAACGCCGTCGAGGAAGGGATCGATGTCGGCGCCGCTGGGCAGCATGCCTGAGCGGCGCACCATGAAGGCCAGCGTGTCCAGATCAACGTCGATACTGTCGCGCACGCCTTCAAACTGGACCTTCACCGCGAGCTCACGCCCGCTGCGCAGACGCGCCCTGTGGACCTGACCGATGGAGGCCGACGCGGCGGGACGGGTCTCGAAGCGCTCGAATCTCGCCATCCAGCCAGGCCCCCAGGCCCGGTCGAGCACGCGGCGCAACTGGCGTGGCGGCATGGGCGGACCGTTCTCCTGCAATCGGGCCAGCGGGGCGGCGAGCTCGGGCGCCAGCACCGCCCCATAATCCATGGACACCAGCTGTCCGGCCTTCATCGCCGCGCCGCGCAGGCGCGCCAGCTCGTCGGCCAGGCGATTGAGGTTGCCGGGCGTCAGCACCAGATCGCGCGGCGCCAGCGCCTCGCCGCGCGCCAGCGCCCCGGCCCCGGCGATCAGCGCCCGCCCGGCCAGCTCTACGCCCAGACCCGCCACCCGCGCGGTGCGGCTGATGCGTCCTGACGGCGTGGCGACGCCGCGCGGTGTGTTCTCGGCCATGACGCGCTCCCTGACCCGACGGCCCGGCAACAGGTTGTAGGTCGCGCGGGGCGAAGGTCACGGGCCGCGCGGTCACAGGCGCCTCTCCCGGTGCGAACAAGCCCGGTCTCCACCCTGTGCAAAGGCCGCCTGATCGAGGTTAGCGGCCACCGGCGTGCGCCACGCTAGCCTGACATTCAGCCTCAGGAAGAGAGTGGACCCATGACCCACGACACTGCCGTTTCGGTAGAGCCGCGTGCCCTCGTTCACGCCCCGCAGCCCGCCGCCTGCCAAGCCGGGACGCACCCGTTCCACGACCAGCTCCGGATCGAAACGCCCGAGCTGCGCCGTCATGCGATCCGGCTGACGCGCGACTGGCATCGGGCGCAGGACCTGGTGCAGGAGACCCTGACCAAGGCCTGGGCCAACCGGGCCCGCTACACGCCGGGCACCAATCTGCGCGCCTGGCTTCACACCATTCTGCGCAACACCTTCCTCAGCGATGTGCGCAAGCGCCGGCGCGAGGTCGAGGATGCGGACGGCCATCTGACCGCAAGACTGTCGCAGCCGCCATCGCAGGATCACGCGGTGGCCCTGTCGCAGCTCATGACGGCCATGACCGCCTTGCCCGAAAGCCAGCGTCAGGCGCTGACACTGGTGGGCGCCACCGGGTTCAGCCAGGAAGAGGCGGCCATCCGCCTCGGCTGCGCCATCGGCACCATCAAGAGCCGGGTTTCGAGGGCCCGCGCGTCTCTGGGCGCGCTGTTGCCGCCTCACATGGCGCCGCGCCGCGCGCGCTGACATCGACGCCGCCGCCGGCCGGCGCCGCGGACACAAATCACCGTGTTTGCTTGGGAACGCCCATTGCATTGCGGCGTTCCTTTTGAGTGACCGGATCATGCCCGAAGCGGTTCCAGCCGCGAAATGCCCCCCCGGCCGCGGCGACGCCGCTCGCTGATCCGGTCACGACCCTGCAGGAGGCGCCTGCGCAACCATCCCGCCCCCCGGGATCAAGGAGACTTTTCATGACACATCCAGCCAACACGCCGCACGGACATGATCACGGCGGCGCCTTCGGGTTCGCCCGCGATGGTTATCACCGGGCCGAGGTCCATGCTCTCACCGCGTCCGACATTGAAAGTGCGAAAGTCTATGACCGCACCGACAATTCCATCGGATCGATCACCGATCTGAAGGTCAGCCCGGACGGCAAGATCACCCACGCCGTCATCGATGTCGGCGGCTTCCTCGGAATGGGCGCCCACTCCGTCCAGCTGCCGTTCGGCCAGCTCACCGTCCTTCGCAAGACCGACGGCGACGATGTACGCGTCCACCTGGACGCCACCAAAGAGCAGCTCAAGGCGATGCCGCACCACGACGCGAAATAGCCTGAGCCGGTACTAAACGAGACGAGGCCGCACAAGCGATTGTGCGGCCTTTTTCGTGGGTCAGGATCATGTCTCCCTGAGCTGGACGCGGCCCGTGTCCGCGCGCCCTGGGCGTCTGGCTGCAGCGCAATCGCCATCACCCAAAAACAAAGGGGCCCGCTCGCGCGGACCCCTCGACCGTTCAGTCTGCAGACAGACTAGTCTTCTTCGTGGGCCGGCATGGCTTCGAGCTGCGAACGGGTCATTTCGACCTGCACCCGCACGTCGTCATTGCTCTGGCTCCAACCGATCTCGGCGTCGTTGATAGGCAGGTTCACGGTGTGCGCGCCCATCCCGAGGAACCCGCCGACATCAACCAGCAGGCTGAGCACATCGTCGTCGCCGCCGATGACCACGTCCTTGACCGAACCGACCTTGTTGCCGGCATTGTCGAACACGTCCGCGCCCATAAGACGATCCACCGTGCGCTCTTCGGCGCCGAGCATCTCGTACTCGTCGGAGAACACAGCAGCCGAACGCTCTGCATCGCGTGTCGCGCGATCAGCGCGGGCGGCCTCTTCGCGGGCTGCCGCCGTCTCGGCCTGGGCGGCGGCGCGTTCCGCACGCGCTTCAGCGGCTTCGGCCTGGCCGTTCGTGCGCTCATTGCGCTCCGCGACCGCTTCGGCTTCAGCCTCGGACCGATTGCTCGGAGAGGCGCTGCGCTCGGCGCGGGACGCGGTGACCTCAGCGCGGGCGTCGGCGCGGGCTTCGTCCGCGTCGTCACGGGCGTTATTGCCTTCAGTCAGTCCGGCCGTCGTGGTGGTCGGCGCGCGGGTGGACTGGGTCTGCGCCGGCGTCATGGAGGTGCGATGGGTGGTGGATGAACCCGATTCCATGGCGTCACTGCCCTGGGCATTGCCAATGCGCGTACCGAAGCCGGCGCGCAGCAGGTCGTCATTCCATTCCGGCAGGATTTCAAGCTCGTCCTGCGTCATGGAGATCACGACGAAGAAGTCTTCGAGCTCATCGGTCTCATCGCTGTCGGAAACGAAATACAGCTCGTCGATATCGACCAGCACGGTGTGCGCACCGAGGCCGAGAAAGCCGCCCACATCGACGAGGATGCCGTGAATCTCGCCGTCCTGGGTCATGACGATGTCTTTGATCTGACCAATGTCATTCCAATCATCGCGATCGGAGCTGAACGTGTCCGAACGAGTCCAACGCGAGGTGTTCTGCGCTGACGCCGAATCCGCATTGCGGTTACGCAGCGCTGTGGCGCTGTCAGTGTCCGTGTCGAGATTATAGACCGACATGCCCGTGAACGAGCTGGACAGGAAGGCCGGCACGGACGTGCTGGAGTTGGACTGGGCGGCCGCGCGGGTTTCAGCCTGCGCTTGAGTTTGCGCCTGGGTCTGGAACGCGCTGGCGTGCGCGGTCATGCCGAACGTGGTGACCGCTGCAAGGGCGGTGCTGAGCAAAAGCTTCTTCATGGGTGTCTCCATCTGTTTTTCGTGCGTCCTGTTTTCAAGAACACTCGACTAACAACCCGGAGCGGGAAGTAAGGTTCCGAATCAGCAAATATTTTTGCAGTTTTGATAACGCGATATAAACACGATCATCCGTGGACAATTTATATTTGCAAGCGCTCTTGGTCGCGATCGAGGCATCAAGACGACAGAGCGCTGCCGAGGGGTGAGTCCGGGACGCACATCGCCCTTGACGCATCGCGCGCCACGCCCGACAGCGTGCGTCATGCCGCCAAACCAGGACACACACACTTCATACGACGCGCTGGTCATTGGGGCCGGCGCGGCGGGGCTGTTCTATGGCGCGCGCGCGGGCGAGGCGGGATTGCGGGTGCTGGTCGTGGATCATGCCGCAAAGCCGGCCGAGAAGGTGCGCATCTCCGGCGGTGGGCGGTGCAATTTCACCAACATCCACACCGCGCCTCAGAATTTCATCAGCGCCAACCCGCATTTCGCCAAATCCGCCCTGGCGCGCTACACCCCCCAGGACTTCATCGATCAGCTCGCCCGCCACGCCATCACCTGGCACGAGAAGACGCTGGGCCAGCTGTTCTGCGATGGCCGGTCGGGCGCCATTATCGACATGCTGCTCGGCGATCTGCGCAATGCCGGCGGAGCACTGCGCCTCAACACGTCCGTCCAGGACATCGCGAAGACCAAAGCTGGCTTCCGCGTCACCACATCGGGCGGCGTCGTTGATGCGGCGCGCCTGGTGATCGCCAGCGGCGGGCTGTCCATTCCGAAAATGGGCGCGACGGGGTTTGCCTATGATGTGGCGCGCCAATTCGGACACGCCATCATTGACCCGCGCCCGGCGCTCGTCCCCTTCGTGTTTGAAGGCCGCGACAAGGAGGATTTCGCCTCCATCTCCGGCCTCGCCTGCCAGGTTCAGGCCCGCAATGACCGCGCCGCGTTCGAGGAAGCGATGCTGTTCACCCATCGCGGCCTGTCCGGCCCGGCCATCCTGCAGATCTCGTCCTACTGGACGGCCGGCGAACCCGTGACACTGGACCTGCTGGCCGGGCTTCAGGCAGGCGCAGCCCTGACCACCTTCAAGGCGCAGCACCCGAAAAAATCTCTGGCCAGCGCGATGGAGACGCTTTTGCCGGCCCGCCTGGTGGCCTTGCTCGAAGCCCGCGGCGATGTTCCGGCCACGCCGCGCATGGCTGATCTGTCCCATGGCGCGATTGACGCCCTGACGGCCCATCTGTCGCACTGGACCATCAAACCGTCAGGCACCGAAGGCTGGCGGACCGCAGAGGTCACCGTGGGCGGCGTCGACACGGACGGCCTGTCATCAAAAACCATGGAGAGCCGGCGCGTGCCGGGGCTCTACTTCATCGGCGAGTGCGTCGACGTGACCGGCTGGCTCGGCGGCTATAATTTCCAGTGGGCCTGGGCGAGCGCCTATGCGGCGGCGCAGGCTTGAGGGCGCGGGACGCCGGCAGACGCCCGCCTCAACGCCCCCGCCTCCCCCGCCGCACCATCATCACCCCGCCCCCGATCAATCCCAGCAAGACCAGGCCCACCAGCCAGATCGCCAGCGCATTATTGATATAGAAGGCGCGCCAGCCCAGCATGTCGAGGCGGCGCTGGGCGTTATAGTCTGCTGGCACCGGCAGCACGCCGACGCGCTGTTCATAGGCCTGATAGGCGGCCATCAGCTCGGCCATCAGCTCGGGCTGTTCAGCCGACAGATCACGCGTTTCACCCGGATCAACAGCCAGGTTGAACAGCCGCCATCGCCGGTCGCCATAGGGCGGCAGGCTGCGGGTGAGCTTGTAATCGCCCCGGTACAGGGCTGACTGGCCTGACATCTCCAAGCCGATAGCTTCCTCCGGGCCGTAAATGCGGTCCGCCGCGCCGGACAGGAGCGGCGCCAGGCTGCGCCCGGCGAAGGGTTCGCGCCCTTCCACCGGGTTCGCGCCCGCCAGATCGAGCAGAGTGGGCGCGATATCGGTGACGTTGGAGAAGGCCGGCGCGATCCCGCCTTCGCCGACGCCCGGACCGGCTATGATCAGGGGCACGCGCACCCCGCCCTCGGCGGCGTGGAATTTGAACATGGACAGGGGCGAGGTGGACGCCGCCGCCCATTCCGGCCCGATCCATGTATAGGTCCCGCGCTCGCCCAGCCGCTCGGGGTCACGCGAATAGCCCTGGGTGGCGAGCCAGCCAAAAAAGGCGCGGCTGCGCCCCGGATCATTAAACTCGGCCCCGTTGTCGGACAGGATGATGATCACCGTATCGTCATAGCGCCCGGTTTCGCGCAGGCGCTCCACCAGCCGCCCGAAATGATGGTCCGCCGCCTCCAGCATGCCGGCGGCGACCTGACGGCTCATGGCGCTCAGCCTGCGTTCACGCGCTGACAGATCCTCCCAGCGCCTCAGACCCTCGGGCATGGCCGCCATGGGCGCATCGACAGGGACGAGCCCCAGTGCAATGGCGGCGGCGTGGCGCTCGGCGGCCAGCGCCTCCCACCCCGCGTCATAGACGCCGTCATAGCGCTCCACGTATTCGCGCGGCGCCTGCAGTGGAATATGATTGGCCTGAAACGAGAGAACCGAGAGGAATGGCTGATCGGGCGCGACCTCATCGAGATAGTCGATCATTCGGTCCACGAGAAAAGCCGAGGAATAGAAATCCTCCGGCAGGCTCTCCACCGGCGCGTCATCCTCCCACCATTCGGCGTGGGTGTAGTGGGGCAGATAGGTCTGGTGCTCCCAATTGTCGGCGCCGGACGAATCCAGAATGAAGCTGCGGTGAAATCCGCGCGCCGACGGCAGGCTGGTCGGCGACCGCCCCAGATGCCATTTGCCGGTGATCAGGCTGGCATAGCCCGCCG
The DNA here is from genome assembly GCA_027627685.1 of Hyphomonadaceae bacterium ML37. NCBI lineage: Bacteria > Pseudomonadati > Pseudomonadota > Alphaproteobacteria > Hyphomonadales > Hyphomonadaceae > Hyphomonadaceae bacterium ML37. The sequence continues at coordinate 786,620 of CP091241.1, read as the reverse complement.
CCGACAAATGCTCTGCAATGGTGGCGACGCGCAGGTTCAGCTCGCCTTCATGGCCAGGCTGGCCCAGCTGCTCGGGCAGCATGAGATGCTCCAGCGTCGGCACGCCGGTGCGGTGGCTGTCCACGCCGGTCATCAGCATGGCGCGCGAGGGCGCACAAGTCGGCCCGACCCGGAAACCGGAGAACATCAGCCCCCGCTCCGCCTGCGCATCGATATGCGGCGTGCGCATCTCGCTTCCATAGGCGCCCAGATCGGTGAAACCGATATCGTCCAGGATCACGATCAGGAAGTTCGGCCGCACGGCCTCTTGAACCTGATCGGGATCATCCATCAGGTCTTGCGCAAAGGCGGGCGCAGCGAGGAGCGCAAAGGCGGCGGCGAGCGCCGTCGCCCGCCAGCGATCAGTTGGGCCAGTAGACATGCTCGTCCTCCTCCTCGCGCGGCCGTCCCAGCGGCCTGTCGATATTGACCGGCATTTCCACGATGGAGGGCCAGAGCGGCTCGGCCTGTTCGGCCTCATGGGCGTCCAGCATCGCGCGCAGCATGGCGGCGCGCTCCGGCTCGCGATCAGCCAGATTGTTCTGCTCGCCCGGATCGCGCTCCAGATCGAACAGCCAGACCTGATCGGGCCGGCCCGCAATCTGCAGCTTCCAGCCCTGATGGATGACCGCGCGGTAGTGCCCGCTGCGCCAGAACAGGGTGTCGCGCGGCGAGCCCGTTTCGGCGCCCGTCAGGAAGGGCGTCAGATCGCGCCCGTCCATGACCCGGTCCTGCGGGATGCGCACCCCGGCGACAGCCGCCAGCGTTGGCAAGATGTCGACATGCTGGGCCAGTCCCTCCATCTCGCCGCCGGGCTCGATCACCCCCGGCCAGCGCACGAAAGTCGGGACCCGCACCCCGCCATCAAAGAAGGTCGCCTTCCAGCCGCGATACGGCCGGTTGATATCGGGCAGGCCGATATAGTGGGCCCCGCCATTGTCGGATGTGAAAATGACGAGGGTGTTGTCAGCCAGCCCCTGCGCCTCCAGCGCGTCGAGGACTTCTCCCACACTGCGGTCGAGGGCCCGGATCATGGCGCCATAAACCCGCAGCGGGTGATCGTCGATATGCGCCAGAGCCTCGTAATCCTCCACCGACGCCTGAAGAGGCGAGTGGGGCGCCCAGTGGGCCAGGTAAAGGAAAAGCGGGCGGTTGCGGTTGGTCTCGATGACTCTCACCGCCTCGCGGGTGAAATAGTCGGTGAGGTAGATATCCGGCTCGAAACGCGGCCCGGTTCCTTCCCTCACCGCCGCCCGGCCGGCGGCCCAATACACCGTGTCGATGGGGTCAAACGCCTGGCGCGCCTCGACAACGCGCTCATCCCCGGCGGGCGCATACAACAGACCGGCCAGCTCCAGGCTCTCGTCAAAACCATGGGAAATCGGGTCGGAGCCGTTAGCGCCGCCCAGATGCCATTTGCCGAGCAGGACCGAGTGATATCCGCCCTGCGCCAGCAATGAGGGCAAAGCTATCTCACTGGCCGGCAACCCCATTTCGGCAAAATCAGGCAGGGGCTGCTCCCGGTCCGGGAAATGGAAGGGCGGATCATGGGGCTGCCGGCGCTGGGCCCGCCCGATGATGATCGGCATGGCGGCGGGCATGGGGGTGAACTCAAACCCGAAGCGTGTGGGGTAGCGGCCCGTCATCAGCGCCGCGCGCGAAGGCGCGCACGTGCCGCTGGCTGCATAGGCATGGGTTAGCTGCACGCCTTCACGCGCCAGCCGGTCGATATTGGGGGTGGGGACAGTCCCGCCAGCCACGCCGCCATGCAGCGTAATGTCATTCCAGCCCAGATCGTCCGCGACAATGAGGATGATGTTCGGCCTGTCCCCCCGATCCCCGGCGGTCTCGGGACCGGCCTCCCAGACCATCTCCCGGTGCGGGCCGATCGGGTCCTGCCAGTCCTGCACAAGGCCGGGAATGCGGTCACCATAACGGTCAAACGCCAGCCAACCGCCAACGCCTATGCCAAGGATAACCGCAAGCGCTGCAAGGCTCCCCGGTCCAAGCGGTCCGATTCGCATCCCTTGTCCTCCCCGTCTGCCCACGCTTGTCCTGAGACGTTTGCCTGCGGGCTTGTCAGGATCGGCGGACTTGTTATTATACGAATGTATAATTAAACACGCGGCGCTGTCCACCCGCAATTGGGAACCCCCCATGTCCGCCATAGCAGCCTCCAGCCAGGACCCGGCCCGCCGCCCCGGGCGTCCGGCGAAGCTTGATGCGGACGGGGATAATCAGCGTCAGGCGCTGCTGCAGGTCGCTTCGGCGCATTTCGCCCGGGCCGGCTTCGACGGCGCCTCGCTGCGCGCGATCGCCGACGAGGCCGCGCTCGCCCACGGATTGATCCGGCATTATTTCGGCAGCAAGGATGCGCTGTGGGAGGCGGCGGCCGACTTCCTATTCGGACAGGTGCACGCGGCCATGGCGGAAGCCATCGCCGAGGTCGATCTCAACGATGCCGTCGCCCGGCTGGACGCCCAGGTCCGCGCCACCGTGCGGACAGCAGCGCGGATACCCCACCTGGCCGGTTTCGTTATGCAGGCTGGGATCGCCGGCGGCCCGCGCTATGAGTGGATTGTCGAAAAGCATCTGCGCCCGGCCTACGCCTTCGCGCTGGAGCCTTTTCACCAGCTGACCCGGGAAAATCGGGCCGCGGGCATCGACGCGCATTTCGCCTTCATCCTGTCGACCAACGCCGCGCTGGGCCCGTTCGCGCAAAGCGCCAATTCGCGTGCGCTGGCAGGCATGGACATGGCCGATCCAGATATCGCCGACGCTTACGCCGACACCCTCATCGCCATCCTCAAGCACGGCGTGCTGCGCCAAAGCTGAAGCTCAAGACACAAGAGGCCTGCCATGCTGCCTGGCAACTATCGGATCTACGGCTGCGATCCGTCCTACTACACACGCATGGTGGAGGCGGCGATGCGCTATATGCGCGTGCCGCATCAGGCGCTGCAGAAATCACCGGACGTGCGTGATCGTTTGGAAGCGCGCGCCGGCACCCATCTCATGCCGGTGGTGGAGACGCCTGAAGGCTGGGTGATCCACGATTCCACCTACATCACCCAGCTGCTGGACATGCGCTTTCCCGGCCAGAGCGTGATCCCGCGCAGCCCGGTCCAGCGCATTCTGTGCCGCGTGCTGGACGACTGGATCGACGAGTGGTTCGTGCGCGCCGCCCTGCACCTGCGCTGGATCGACGACGCCGCGGCGCACGAAGCCGCACAGATGATCAGCCATGACATGGCCGGCGCACCCAAAGGCCGGAGCCCGAACGCCGAGGAGCAGGCCATGGTCGATGCGGTCGCCGGCATGGTGCTGCCCTGGGGCCGCAAGGCCATGGGCGTCATGGCCGCCGGAGCAGAGCATCAGGACGCAATCCGAGGCGAGTTCGCCCGCTTCATCAAAGCACTGGAGGCGCACTTCGCCCAAATGCCCGCCCTGTTCGGAGACCGTCTGAGCCTGGCCGATCTGAGCCTGCTGGGCGCCATGAAAGCCCATTTCGCCACGGACAGCCTGGCCCGCGACTTTGTTGCCAGCCACGCGCCGGGCCTGCTGACCTGGACCGAGACCAGCTGGGAGCGCCAGTGCGGGGACGAGACCTGGCTGGCCGACGACGCCATCCCCGCCAGCCTTGAGCCGCTGTTTGCGCTGATGCGGGAGGGGTATGGTCATTTCCTACCCGCCAATCGCAAAGCGGTGCAGGCGGACGAGAAATGGGTAGTGTTCACCGCCTATGATCAGGAGGTGCGCATGCTGGCGCGCAAGGGCGCCGAGCAAAGCCGGCAGGCGCTGCTGGCCGAGATCGCCGCCATGACGCCATCAGACGGCGACGCCGCCCGTCAGGCTTTGTCGGATCGCGGCCTGCTCACCGCTTATGAGGACTGAGACCATGATCGATCTCTATACCGCGCCCACGCCCAATGGCTGGAAAATCTCCATTGCTTTGGAGGAGCTTGGCCTGCCCTATACTGTTCATGTGCTGGATCTGCAGGCAGGCGGCCAGAAGGCCGCTGACTATCTGAAGATCAATCCCAACGGACGGATTCCGGCCATTATCGACCACGAGGCTGGCGGCCGGGCGGTGTTCGAATCCGGGGCGATCCTCTTGTATCTCGCCGAGAAGACCGGCCGGCTGATCGCCTCTGATGAGGACGGGCGCTGGCGCGCCATCCAGTGGCTGTTCTGGCAGGTGGGCGGGCTGGGGCCGATGCAGGGCCAGGCCAACGTGTTCTTCCGCTACCTGCCTGAAAAGATCGAACTGGCGATCCAGCGCTACCAGGGCGAGACACGCCGGCTTTACGAGGTGATGGACGCGCGCCTGAAAGAGACGCCCTATCTGGCGGGGGATGAGTATTCGGTCGCCGACATCGCCTGTTTTCCCTGGGTATTTGCTCACTTTTGGGCCGGCGTGCCGCTCGACGGGCTGGACGCGCTGAATGACTGGAAGTCGCGCCTGGAGCAGCGCCCGGCCGTGCTGAAAGGCCTCGGCATCCCACCCCTGCCAGACCTCTCCAAACTCGCCAGCGCCGGACGCAAGATGGTGACATGAAGCCCTCTGCGCGCAGCCTGATCCCGGCCCTGATCGCAAGCCGCCGCCTGCGCGCGGCGCAACGCGGGCTGTCCGGCCTGCGCCGGCGCCTGTCCGGGGCGAGGCCTGTGGTGCGCTATTTCCATCAATGCGATGACCCGTATTCATGGCTGGCGGCGCGCGCGCTGGGCCATCTGGCCGATTGCTACGGCGTCACCGTGCGCCCGTATCTGGTTCCACCACCTGACGCCGCCGCAGCGCCTGATCGCCAACGCCTGCAGGCCTGGTCCTTGCGCGATGCGCAAACGCTGGCCGCCGGTCTGCGCCTGGCGCCACCGCCCGCCACCGCCCTGACGCAGGACCGGATTCGCGCCGCCGAGGGCGCTCTGGCTGGAATAGTGGACCCGCATGCTTTCACGTCCGCTGCGGGTTCAATCGAACACGCGTGGGGTACATCGTCTGCCCTGCACGGTACGTCGGGCGACGCGGAGGCTACGCTCGCGCGCGGCGCGGCGGAGCGACAGCGCCTGGGCCATTATCTCGGTGCGACCTTCCATTTCGAGGGCGAATGGTATTGGGGGCCGGACCGGCTGGGGTATCTCGAGGCACGCCTCGCCAGGATTGCAGGCGTGGAAGACACGCCCTTCTTTCCGCGCCTCGAAGCCGGCCTAATCCCCCCTTCAAGACAGGCCCTGTCCACGCGCCCGCGTCTGGATGCCTTCGTGTCGCTGCGCAGCCCTTACACATGGCTCGCCATGGACCGCCTGACGGCGCTGGCGGAGGCGTACAACGCCGATCTGCACCTGCGGCCGGTCCTGCCCATGGTGATGCGCGGCCTGCCCGTGCCGCGCGCCAAGCGCCTCTACATCGTGCGCGACACCAAGCGCGAGGCCGAGCGGCTGGGCCTGCCCTTCGGACGCATTGCCGACCCGGTGGGACGCCCTGCCGAGCGGGGTCTGGCGGTCTTGTTTCACGCCATAACACTCGGACGCGGACCGGATTTTGCGCGCGCCTTCCTGAAGGGCGTGTTCGCCGACGGGATCGATGCCGGTACGGCGCGCGGCCTTGATCATCTGGGCGCGCAGGCTGGCCTGACCCCTGCCGACGTGCGGGCAGGTTTGAGCGATGACGCATGGCGCACGCAGGCTGAAGCCAATCGCGAAGCGATGCTGGCGCTCGGAATCTGGGGCGTGCCCGCCTTCCAGGTCAACGACCGGCCTGCCCATTGGGGCCAGGACAGGCTGTGGGCGGTGGAGGCCGATCTGCAGGCGGCGCACGGCGCGGCCAAGGGCGCCTGACCATGCAGCGAGGCCACGCACGCGCGCGCCTGTACACGGCGGCCTGTTGGGCCACGATGCTCATCGCGCTCGCCGCCTGCGGCGCGCCTGAAACCGAAGCGCCGCGCGCCTGCCTCGAAATCGCGAGGCCGGACCCGGACGCGCCGCAAGACGGCATGGTCTGGATCGCGCCGGGCGAGGTGGTGCTGGGTTCGCAGGACTTCTACCCCGAAGAGCGCCCGGTGCGCACGGTTGCTGTGGACGGGTTCTGGATCGCCGCCCATGCGGTGACCAATGGTGAGTTCATGGCGTTTGTGGCGGCCACCGGCTATGTCACGCTGGCCGAGCGCGCCGGGCCCCTTACGGGCGGCGGCGCGGTGTTCGGACCGGGGGTGCAGGTGCGCGACTGGTCGGATATCCGCGCCTGGTGGCGCTATGAGCCCGAGGCCAATTGGCGCCAGCCCACCGGCCCCGGAAGCTCGATCGATGGGCGCAGCGCCTTTCCGGTGGTGCAGATCGCTTATGAAGATGCGCTGGCCTATGCGCGCTGGCGCGGCCACGATCTGCCCAATGAATCCGAATGGGAGCGCGCGGCCCGCGGCGGGCTGGAGGGCGCGGCCTATGTCTGGGGCGACGAGACCCGCCCCGGCGGAGACTTCCGCGCCAATCACTGGCAGGGCGCATTTCCGTTCGAGAACAGCGGCGCAGACGGCTTCACCGGACTGGCGCCCGTGGGCTGCTACCCGCCCAATGATTTCGGCCTGTACGACATGGCGGGCAATGTCTGGGAATGGACCAGCAGCACGTGGGAGCGCGATGGCTTTCGCGTGATCAAGGGCGGGTCCTTCCTGTGTTCGGACACCTATTGCCACCGCTATCGCCCTGCGGCGCGCCAACCCGGCGACGAAACTTTCTCGACCGAGCATCTGGGCTTTCGCACAGTCTGGCGCGGACCGCCGCAGGAATAGGCCGGGCCGGCGGAGATCTAGGTGTCGAGGACCGCGTGAGGCGGCGTTCCGCTCACCGCGATCGGGGTCATCTCCCGCCATCGGTTCAGAGCTTTGGCGTCCCGGGCGGCGAGATGAATTTCGTCCGAGATCGACATGAGCGCCGCGCCTGCGTCTTGCAGCGTTCTGGTGAGGCTGGCCGTTGTGTGGAACGAGATGTGGCCGTTGCGCGCAGAGGCGTACCACCAGTCCGGCGCAAGGCTGGGCGGCTGCAGGAGGGTGGAGAAGATCAGGATCCCGCCCGGCTTCAGCAGGTCCAGCATGGCCGTAAACAATGCCCGTTGATCAGGCACGTGTTCGACGACTTCGAACGCGGTGACCCCATCGGCCCGCCAGTGCGGCAGGGTCTCATCCCCATAGAAGGGATCAAAGGATACAGCCTCAACACCTTGATCGCGCAGCCTTTGAGCCGTTCGTCCGTTGCCGCCGCCATAGTCGATCAGCCGTCTGCCCTGAAAATGAGGCGCCAGCCAGCGGGCGAGTCTTGCCGGCCGCTCGTCTTCAAATGGCGGATCGCAGCGTTGATAATCCTCATTGTAAATGCGCGCCTGAAACGTCTCCGGCGGCCAGGCGTGCATCTCAGGAAAGCGCGCAAAACCACACCCGCCGCACTGGGCCAGCGGGGTTTGGCCGGCGTCTTCCTTGTAGAGGCGCGCGCCTTCGAAATAGTCGGCGCAGGATATGTTTAGTTCTTTCTGGAGGACCACCGTCTCGCGGCAGCCGCATACCGGACATGTCGAGTCTTCCGGCGCCGGCATGAACACTCCATGTCATCTGGCTCTGCAGCCCGTTGGCGCGGCAGCCGCGGATCAGGCAATCAGGCCTTTGAGGTATCTTCCGTATTTGGATTTGCCCAGCCGCTTGGCTGCGTCCGCGAGTTGGCGTTCGTCAATCCACTGTTTCCTGAAGGCGATCTCCTCAAGGCAGGCGATCTGCAAGCCTTGGCGCGCTTCGAGCGTGGCCACAAACTGTGCCGCATCAATCAGCGCATCGGGCGTCCCGGTATCCAGCCACGCAAAGCCGCGGCCCAGCCGCTGCACCGTGAGGGCGCCGCGCTCAAGATAGGTCTGGTTGATGCTGGTGACTTCCAGCTCCCCTCGCCCAGAGGGGCTGACTGACGCCGCGATGTCGACAACACTATTGTCGTAGAAATACAGCCCGGTGACCGCGTAATGCGATTTGGGCCGTTTGGGCTTTTCTTCAATGGACACGGCATTGCCGGCCTCATCAAACTCCACCACGCCATATCGTTCAGGATCGTGAACCCGGTAGCCGAAGACCGTCGCGCCCGATGTACGCCTGACCGCCTCGGTGAGCATGGCCTCAAGGCCGTCCCCGTAGAAAATATTGTCCCCGAGGACCAGGCAAACACTGTCGGACCCGATGAAGTCGCGCCCGATGATGAAAGCTTCAGCCAGGCCTCGCGGCTCGGCTTGGACGGCGTAGGTGATCGAAATCCCCCACTGGCCGCCATCGCTCAGCAGCCTGCGGAATGCCGACTGATCTTCCGGAGTCGTGATTATGAGGATCTCGCGCAGGCCCGCCAGCATCAGCGTGGACAGCGGGTAATAGATCATGGGCTTGTCGTAGACCGGCAATAGCTGCTTGGAGGTCGCCAGCGTCATGGGCTGCAGCCGAGTGCCGTTGCCGCCCGCCAGAATGATGCCTTTCAAGCCCGTCCCCTTCGACTGCAGCCGCTGAGATTGTGCAGCATTCAGCCGCTCTGGAACCCGCCAGACCCCTTAGCTTACCTGTACGCAGGCCTGCAAGGGCACGGCGCCGGGCGCTGCAGCCGAACGTCCACCGCCTCCGGGCCTGGTTACGCGCGGCAAATGCCATGCCGCGTCACCTGTGCCCTTGTGGTCAGCAGCGTTCAGCGGAGGACTGGTCCTCAAATCAGCGCCCGGTTCTGGCCAGCAGGCGCGCGGCGGCTTCCGCGACGGCGTCCACCGTCAGATCCGTCATCAAACTCTTGGGGCGCCGCCGCCAGGATTTGACACCGCTTGTGATCTCCAGATGGCCGGCTGGGCCGCGCACCGCAGCACAATCGAGCCCGAACGGCCCGCGGCGCAGCTCGTCGGTCGGCCCGAACAGGCCAAGCGCCGGCGCACCCATAGCCGCCGCTACATGCAGCGGTCCGCAATCATTGCCGATGAAGAGGCGCAGGCGCGCCATGCAGGCGGCGATCTCGCTGAGGTTCGTCATATCCGTCAGGTCAAGTGCGCCGCCTTCCTTCAGCGTCTGCAGCATGGGCGCCCGATCGTGATCGCAGCCGGAGGGGCCAAACACGGCGATCACAGCGCCGTCCATAGGCCCGCCGGGCGAAGTCAGCCGCCGGGCCAGCTCGGCAAACCGGTCTTCGGGCCAGGCCGCGGCAGGATATCGCGCGGCCAGAGACACCCCCAGAATCGGGACGCCGGGTGGAAGCCGTGCATCGGCGCTATCGTGGGCGCCTCCCGGTATGTAGAGGCGCGGGGCGGGCGGAGGCTCCAGATGCAGCACGCCGGCGGCCTCGCGCACGGCGTGCGCGACAATTTTGCTGGCGCGCCGCCTTTCAACCTGCCGGGCCGGAATCATGCGGGTCAGAGGTAACCTCGCAAGGTCCACCATCAGATCCCAATGGCGAAACATGACACGGCGCAACAGGCCTGGCGCATGAAGCCCGAAAGGGCGCGGCCGCACGACAATCAGCCGTTCCAGCCGCGGCGTCTGCGCCATCAGCCCCTGCGCCTGCGGGCCGCAGACAAGGGTGAAGCGGGCTTCAGGGCGGGTGCGCACCAGGTGGTCCAGCACGCCGGAATTGAATACCGCGTGATCCAGTCTTGCGCCTGTGATGAACAGGATGCTCTCCATGCCGGTGGCATAGTCGAAAGCGTTGCGGTTGCCCAGAAGGCTGAGGCACAGCAGCCAGGCTCGCCAACCTGCGCTCCCGGGCTGCGCGCGCTGTCTCTGGACGCGCCGATATCCGGCATGCGCATTCGTTTCTCCTTTCAATTGCCCTGGGCGCGCGGTAGCACTGCCGCACACTAGGGGAATCTTCCGAAAACAACTTAGCGAAGGTGCGTCATGACCTCATCACGTGGGTTTGTCCGTGCAGCCATACTGGCCCTCATTGCTTCAGTGCTGTCGATTGGCAGCGCACTTGCTGCGCCGATCGAACTTTCTGAACAGACCGAGAGCCGGCTTGAACGAGGCGAGCGGATCCACGTGATCGTGATGTTCGACTTTTCCATGCCGCCGATGATTGATGGCAATCTGGCGCGCTACGAAGATGAGATCGGCGACCTGGCGCAATTTCGTGATGAGGCGATACGCGAGACCTTCGGCGTCTCTGCATCCGATCTGGCCAAGAATGCCGACGGCTCCGACGCGCCCCGCATCCTGCCGGGATATGACGGCAACCCTGGTTTCGTGATGACACCCGGCGCGGCGATGGTCCTCAACCGCGAAGAGATCGAACGCCTTGCCGCGTCTCCGCGCGTGGCCCGCATCATCGAAGACGAGCTGTCTGATCCGATCATGGCGGAATCTCTGCCCCTGACAGGCGCTACGGTTTTGCACAACGCCGGCACGACAGGCACAGGGGTCGGGGTCGCGATTCTCGATACAGGCGTGGATCACCAGCACCCCGCCTTCGCCGACCGCATCACGGGCTCGGTCTGCTTTTCGGTCACCAGTGCCGGCCAGAACGCAACGAGCTTCTGCCCGAATGGCGGTCCGATTGACACCGAAAGCGTCGATGCGGGTGACAATTGCGAGAACGAGGCTGATGCGCCGGGCGAAGGCGCCGCAGGCTGCTTCCACGGCACTCACGTGGCTGGCATCGCGTCTGGCGCCACATTCGAAGCCTCGAACGCCCCCGGCCTAAACCTGACCGGCATGGCGCCCGACTCCGACATCATCGCCGTGCAGGTGTTTACACGTTTCGACGATGCAGACATTTGCGGCTCCACGACCCCGCCCTGCACCCGGTCTTTCACCTCCAGCCAGGTCTCGGCGCTGGAATGGCTGTTCTCCAATCACGTCGCGCTGAACCTGCGGGTCATCAATATGAGCCTGGGTGGCGGCCGCTTCTATGACGCTTGTCCGGGCGACTCGCGAGCGACCGTGATCAATAATCTCAGAGACGCCGGGGTCGCGACTGTGATCGCATCTGGCAATGACGGTTTCTCCGACTCCATCGGCGCGCCGGCCTGTATCCCGGGGGCGATCGCAACAGGGTCGACGACCAAGACCGACAGCCTGTCCAGTTTCTCCAATTCGTCGCCTCTGGTCGCCTTGCTGGCGCCGGGGCAATCGATTGATGCGGCGACCCACAGCATCAACGATTCCGGCGAGGCGCGCGCCACGCGCGCCTCCGGGACGTCCATGGCCGCGCCGCATGCCGCGGGCGCCTTCGCGCTCCTGTTCGACGCCTTCCCTAGCGCCTCAGTGGGCGACGCGCTGGCCGCCCTGCAGGCGACCGGCACGCCGGTGACCAACCCGAGCAACAACATCACCCAACCGCGGATCCGGGTCGATCTGGCCGCCCAGATGCTGGAAGGCGGCGGGAACGCCGGGGTGATGGGCGTGACGCCGACAGACTTCTTCGTAACTGAAGGCGCGTTGGATGAACCAGGAAGTTTCGGGACCCGGACATACACCCTTCGCAATAATGGCGGTTCGACCCTGAACTGGACCGTCAGCAGCGATGCGGCCTTCCTGCAGTTCACCAGCCCGGCGCCCGCATCCGCATCCGGACTGGATGCGGCCCTGACCGCGAATGGCAGCCTGGCGCCCGGCGCTACCACCACGGTGCAAGTGTCCGTGAACGCAGCAGCCTTTGGCTCCGCAGGCGAGTATTTCGGCAATATTAACTTCACCACCGGTGGAGGCGACACGACTTCGCGCGCCGCGTACGTGACCGTCACGGCTCCGCCTCCCCCGCCTGTTCCGAATGATGACTTCGAAAACGCTTTCCACCTGAGCGGGCTGATGGTGCAGACGTCATTCAGTAATGAAGGCGCCAGCAAGGAACCAGGCGAGCCCAATCACGCAAACAATGCGGGCGGAGCGTCGGTCTGGTGGAGCTGGCGCGCGCCTGCAGACGGGACGATCCGCGTGGATACAGCGCGAGACCAGGTCGCCGACAATGATTTTGACACCACGCTTGCCGTCTATACAGGCTCAGACGTGGGCGGTCTGACGATGGTCGCACAGAATGACGACTGTCCGGATGCGGGTTCTGGTTTGTTTAGCTGCGTCCAGTTCACCGCCGAGGCAGGTGAAACCTATGCCATCGCTGTGGACGGGTATAACGGGGACACTGGCAATGCCGTTCTGAACCTCCTCCAGATGAGCGCACCGGCGAATGATAACATTGCTGACGCGGTCGAGGTGGTGATCAGCGCTGACGACCCGCTCGGCGGATCGTCGCTTTGGACCACTATCGGCGCCACAGCGGAATCGGGCGAACCGGCTCACGCCGGCTCGGCCGCATTTGCGTCCGTGTGGTTCCGCCTGAACTTCGAGATCAACTCCAGCGCCGTGATTGACACGACCGGGTCTCAGATACCCACGCGGATAGCCGTGTATTCAGGCGCCCCGGGCAATCTGACAGAAGTGGTTTCCGATGCGTCTGAGGAGGATTTCTCCGCTACCGACATGTCACCGCACCCACCGGCAGTGGTGCGTTTCGAGGGCCAGGCCGGGCAGACCTACTTCGTCGCATTTGACGGAGCCCAGGGCATGCTCCGGGCCAACTTCATGCTGGACGCGGTCGAAAACCACCGCCTGCGCGCCGCCGTGCTCCCAAATGCAAGATCCATTCGTATTGGAGACCAGGCGACGGCTTTCGCCACCATCATCAATCCGGCGAGCGCCAATCATGCAGGCGTCGACTGTCTTATTGCGCCTCCGTCAGGCTTCCCTGGCCTGTTCACCTATCGCGAGACAAACCCGTCGACAAACGAACCGGTTGGTCCAAATGATCCTGAGGTGCCGATCGCTCCGGGCGCCGCAAGAAGCTTTGTATTCGCTTTCGATCCGGGCGTGACCTTCAATGGCGAAGTGTTTGCCCCGGTGTTCACCTGCGCCAATATCGCGCCGGCTCTCACGGTCGAAGGCGTCAACACCATGGTGCTGACATCTGCCGCTGATGAAGTCCCCGATCTGATCTCGGTTGCCGCGACCATTGGCAGCCAACCCGGCGTCTCTGTGCTGCCTGCCGGTGGCGCGACGGCGTTTGCGGTTTCCGCGATCAATATCGGGGCGCCGTCGACCGCGGTTCAGGTCTCGCCGGAAGCCACTGTTAACGGCCTTCCGGTGAACCTGTCGATCTGCGAAACCAATCCGGACACGGGCGTCTGCCTCTCGCCCAGAACGGCCAGCGTGACTGCGCCCTTCGATCAAAATGCGATCCGAACCTTCTCTATCCGGGTCGAAGGCCAGGGTCAGGCCATCGCTTTCGCCCCGGCCACAAACCGGATCGAGGTCCGCTTCGTCGATACGGGTGGCAGCGGCGTCCTCGTCGGTGGCTCAAGCGTCGCGGTCCGTACGTCGGAGTAACTTTTCCGACTGACGCGGCCAGCGTCTCGCGTGTCAGCACAACCCGAAGCCCGTGGCCAAGGGTTGTGCTGGTCTCCGCGGACGCGCAACGGTCAGACGGACGACAGGCGGAACGGCGGGACATGGCCACAGGCTTGGCCGCTCGCGCCGGTTCGTTCAGGATAAGCGTCCATACTCAACGGGCGCCGAATTTGGTCAGTCACGTATCTGCTTGCGGGCTTTGGCTCCCTGCAGATCCAGTCGAGGGACTTGCACATGCTCAATTCAATCGCGACTGCCGGTGTGGTGCTGCTGCTGGCGGCTGCGCCGGCCCATGACGATATCCGCATTGAGCAGGCTGACGGCGTCTGGCGCGTGTCTGCAGACGATCAGCGCCTGGGTGACGTCCTGCATGGGTTGGGCGCTCAGGCCGGTTTCACGCTCACAGGCGCGGAGCGGTTTGCGAGCGAGCGGGTCTTCAATGTCGCTCTTGAAGGCTCCTTGGAACACGTGCTGCAGGCCCTGCTGCGTGATCGTGACTACGTGCTCGTCTATGACGAGACGGCCGCAGCGGACACGTCCGGTCAACGCCTGGTGCTTCTGTCCGGCCGCATGGGCGCGGACCCCACCCCGAGCCAGCGGCCCGAGCCCCAGCGCCTCGCCGACTCGTTCGAGGCCTCGCCTGAAGACACGGCCCGTCTGGCGGCCATGCTCCAAAATCAGGTCCAGCCCTATCTGTTCGCAGAGCAGGACGACACGCAGGATCGTGGCGCGGGGGCGCCTGTATCCGCCACCGGCGGTGCGGCCGGGGCGGCAGCGCCTGACCGCGGCCCCGCTGGCGACGCGGCCCAGCCCGAAGCGGCATCAGACGCACAAATGGCTGAAGCAACCCGACGCGCGCAGGCCGATCTCAGGGCGCTTGTGAACGCCCTGCGCCAGCACGAAAGCCAGTCCAGCGAAGGCTGACTGCCGCCCTTCCTGCGCCGGAGGGGGTTGGAACTGAAGACCCCTGCCAGGGCGGCCAGCCAGGCCTGAAGCCCTGTCTGAATACAAACAGGCTCGACGAGCGCGTCGACTGCGCCTTAATCGCTTTGCCCCACCGGCAAGCGCCATCGCGAATTGCCTTGGGTCACGATCACACTGTCTGCATTCACGCTGTCGATCCGCCAGCCATTGAAGGTTTCGCCGGCATAAATGCGGCGGCTTTCGCCCCCTTCGCGCACCAGCACCACCGTCAGGCCATCGGGACCGGAGATCACACCGGAAATCAGGAAGGACGGACGGACATCGTCCTGCGCACGCATCACCGGCGCAGGCATGGACGGCTCTTGCAGGGTCCGGGGCGGCGGACGGCGCGACGCCGCAAACAGCGGACGCTGATCGATCACATCAAAGGCCTCAAAGTCTGGAAGAAACGGGCCGGCGTCAGCCACCGGGGCGCCGTCGACGCGCGACGAAACAGCCGGCTGCTCCGGCTGCTCCCAGTACGACCGCCGCGCATAGTCCAGAGCGACGAGCACGGCGAGCAAGCCTGCAACGCCGAACAGAATGACCTGGCGGCGATTCATGGCGAAACCTGCGGGTATCGGCGTGCTTCCACCTGAGCGGTGAGGACGAGCCGGCCCCCCTCACCCGATGAGGCCAGCCGCATACGTGTGACGCCCACCGCAGGAGGCGCCGCCTCTACGGCGTGGATAAAGCGCGCCAGTTCGCCCAGCCCCCCTTCGGCTTCAACCTCCAGCGAAATGCGGATCGGCTCGCCGGCGTCCTCGGCGGAGAACCGCACCCGCGTCAGCGATGCGCCTGCCGACCGGGCGGCCACGGCCAGCCGGTCCTGGAGCTCCGCGCTGGCCTCGGCCCGCGTTGCGCCGCTGGCGAGAAAACGGGACGGGTCGGCCGATGCGGCTGATTGAGCACGTTGTTCGGTCGCCGAAAGCGCCGCCCTCGTCCCCATCCAGGCGCCCGCCGTAGCCCCGGCTGAACCCAGTGCGGCCACCACGATCACCGCGCAGGCGGTGACGGATAGCATCCGGCGCGTTGCAGGGGTCATGATTCTGCTCCGTCGCCGGGCCGATGAGACAGGACGATCTCGAACCGCTCCAGCCCATTGCCATCGTCGCGCACCGTGGCGCCGGCAAAGGCGGCGCCGTCAAACTCCGGCGATGCATCCAGCGCCCGCAACGCCGCCGCCGCGTCGGCGGCGAAGCCGTTGATCCGCAATACGCCATCGCGATAGTCGAGCGCGGTCAGATAGGCGCCGTCGGGCAGGCGGCGCGACAGGTCGGCAATCGCCGCGGTCGCCGATCCGGCTGACGCCTTGACCTGCGCCTGCGCATTGGCCGCCTCGGAGACAGGGCCGGCGATCAGACTGCCTCGCCGCTCATCCAGCTGCGGCTGCAGGCGCAGAGCCGTATCCGCCCAGCCTGCCGCCGACACGATCAAGGCCAGCGCGGCGATCCCCATGGCCCAACGGAACACGGACCGGTGGCCGCCCGCGCCTCTTTTGCCTGTCCGCAAATCATAATTGGGCGCCCCAAGCGGCGCGGCGCCCTCCAGATCGGTGGCAACCGGAGCCAATCCCAGCGAAGCTGCGCGTTGGAGCGAGGTTTCAAGCACATCCTTGCGCACGATGGCCAATTGCACCTGCAACCAGTTTTCGTTGTCGGGGTCGGACTGATGATGTTCGATGGCCAGCACCACATTGGCAGGCGGCAGCGGCGACAGGCGCGGCAAGGCCAGGCGGGCGGCGGCGTCGAGATGCGAGGCTGCGGCGACGGGGAACTTCGTCACCGTACGAAATCCGAGCGGCTGGGCGAAGCGAAGGACAAGGGGCCCGGACCGGGACAGGGCTGCGATGTGCGCCCGCGCTTCGCTGTCCGGCAGGTCATTGGGGATTTCCGCCTCAGCGCCGTGCGTATCGAGATAGCGCATGCCGCCGACTTCGACCCGCAAGATGCGCCACCGCCGTTCAAGGACCGTGCGAACCCGCGGCATGGCGAAGGCCGCCGAATCCACATCCTCCCGCCAGGCGGACAGCATCGAGGCCAATGGGGTCCCCAGCGTCGTCATAGGTCTGCATCCGCCTCCAGAACGCCCCCGGCCTCGCCCAACTTCATGGGCCTGCGCCAGGTTATCTGAAACTCCCCGTTCGCTCCCATCAAGGCAAGCCCGATTTCCCGGGCCATGGCGGCGCCCGACGGCGCCCGCGCCTCTGCGAACACAGCCACTTGCCCCCCGGTCACCGGCGTCTCGCCTTGGCTGGCGAGCCCGCCGCCCCCGCGCCGCGCCGCCAGAATTTGCCGCGTCCGGGACACAGGCAGATCGAGGGCCAGCAGCAGTTCGGGCGGCGCGAAGGCCGGCTCGGGCGCCGGGGCGCCAATCACAGTCAGATAAGGACGGGCAGCCTCGTAGAGCGCTCCGTCCACGCCGATAATGCGGCGGAATTCCTCTGGCGCCAGCAGAGGCCGGCGGCCGGGCTGCGCGAGGCCGGCGGCGGCATAGGCGGGATCAAAGCGCGCAACGGTGTCGAGCGATGGCGTGCGCCACGCCTGGAGCCCCTGAGCCACGCGAGACGCCTGGCGAAACTCGACCCCGAGCCGAACCAGCAAGGCCTGTAACACGCCGGGATCGCCCTGATTGAGATCAAACCGGCCGGTCTCGGCGATGACCCGGACTGTCACGTCTACATCGTCGATCCGGACCGTGTAGGCCCGTCCGTCAGGGACCCAGCGAGCGGCGTCATCTTCAAGCGTCAGGCCGACAGCCGCACGCGCCGCTGCGCTTTCCAGCGCCAGACGCAGCCGCGCCTGCTCATGATCGGCCAGCGAGCCGCGCAACGACACCTGCCCCGCCATCGCGGCCAGCGCTGCAACCACGGACAGTCCGCCCAGCAGGGCGACAATCGCCACCAGGATGACGCCGCGCCGCGCGGTCATTGCGGCCCCTCCGCTTCGGGTGGCGGCGGCGGCTGTTCAGCGTCACCGGCCTCGGCGGGCGCAGGCTCCGGCTGCGAGGGGGCGGCCGGCAGGCGGGCGATCATGATCGAGCCGTCCATGGTAATCCGCACAAGAGCCGGCAGAACCGGCTCATCACGCCATTCCTCACGCCAGGCGAGATCCGGTCCGGCGTACGCAAAGCGGGCCGCTGAATGGATGACGGCCAGCGGCCAGGTCTCGCGATCGCTGCCGTCTTCGTTGAACCCGGCCACATCGAGCAGAGGACGGCGCGTCAGGGTGAGCGTCAGCAGCCCGTCGGCGGACTCAACGGTGATGCGGTACTCATACAGCCCGGCGGTGGATGGATAGCCCGGGTCCGCCGCGACAAAAATCAGCCCATCAGCCACGCCATGAAACAGCGCCAGACGCGATGAATCAGCTGCCGGGCCTGGCCCCGTCAACGGCACAGCCCGCTCCAGCCGCTCGCGCGCCGCGCCCAGCCCGGCGGAAACCGCCTCGCGCTCAATACGGCCACGTTCAATGGCGCCATGCATCGTGAGCGCCCGGCGCACGCCCTCAGCGCAGATGCCCAGAGCAAGCGCGCTGACAAACAGCGCAACCAGCAGCTCGGCCAGTGTCAGGCCCGCACGCGTTGAGCCAGGATGCGCTTTTATCATTGCGGCGCCTGCGTGGTGGCGGCGCGCTCCACGGCCAGTGAAATCCGGCGTCCCGATGGCGCCAGCACCTCGGCCTCCAGGTTCAGCAGTTGGCGCTCATAGGGAGCCGGAGCCGGCGATGCATGGACCCGCCAGCGCCAGCCATCGGTCTCTCCGTCTTGAGCGTCTCCGGCGGCGAGCTGGACCTGCGCCAGCAACGCTTCGGCCAGACGCACGCCCTGAGCCACCTCGGTGGCGGCGCGCTCGCTGCGCGCGGCATTGGCATAGATCTGATAGATGGCCACGAATCCGGCCGCCGCGACGAGCATCGCCACCAGCGCTTCAACCAGCGTGAAGCCGGACCTATTGCGTCTGCTCAGCGGGCGCATGTCCAACCTTTCCGGTGATCCAGTCGACATTCACCGAGCCGCGCATGCGCCCGTGCTCGATGTCGAAACGGCCGCCGGTGGCGCCGCCGTCCGGCAGGAACCGCACCGCTGCCCGCCTGCCAACCAGTTCTGAATCGGCGACCCGGGCCTCGATTTCGACGGCGCCAGGCAAGGCCCTGACCTGTCCGCGCGGGGCGACTTCTACGGTGTGCGCGTCCAGATCGATGATTACGAGGGCGTCACGGCCGCTCATGCGCGCGTCGGCCCGGGCCATACGCGCCGCGGTGTCGATCATTGATGCCGCCTTGCGTATCTCGGCCGCGCTGGACGGCATGAAAAGTCTGGGCGCGACCAGCGCGACGATGAGCGCGACAATCGCCAGCACCACCGTCAGCTCGATCAGGGTATAGCCGCTGCGGCGGTGCTCCCTAGCAGGCGCTGCGCGCGATATCTTCATCTTCTCCCGTTCCGCCAGCGACGCCGTCGCGCCCGTAGGAGCGGATGACGAAGCAGTCCATCGAGGCGCGCTCGTAAACATAGGGGTTCCCCCAAGGATCATCCGGAATGCGCCCGCCGGGAAGATATGGTCCGGCCCAGTTACGCGCATCCGACGGAGCGGAAATCAGCGCCCCCAGTCCGGCGGCGGCGTTGGGATATTGCCCGACCTCCAGGCGGTACATTTCCAGGGCGCTGGCGAAATTGGCCATCTGCGCCTCGGCGGCCTGGACCCGGGCGCGGCCGACATAGCGAATGATGTTGGGCGTCACCAGGGCGATCAGGAGCGCCAGGATAAGCAACACAACCATAAGCTCGGTCAGCGTGAAGCCGGCTCGTGCGCGCCGGGCGCGCCGGCGATGATGCTTGTTCATGTCGGCTCCTTCAGAAGCTCACGGCGCTGACACTCACCAACGCCAGCAGAATCGATACGATAACGGCGCCGATGACAAGACCGGCCAGGATGATGACCAGAGGTCCGATCAGTTGTGCGGCGCGGCGCGCATCATTCTGAACGCGTGTTTCATAGAAGCGCGCAAGGCGTTCCGCAGCCGGCGCGAGATCACCCACCTCCTCGCCCACCGATAGCAGTTCGGCGGCGAGCATGGGCAGCACATCGCTGGCCTCGATCCGCTCGGCGAACCCGCGCCCTGCCCGCACCTCTGCGAGAGCCTCGGTGAGGCGATGGACCGCCCAGGTATTGCCGGCCGCCCGCGCAGCCAGCCGCAGCGCAGGTGCGGCGGACAACCCATTGCGCAGCAAAAGCGCGAGCACCCGGCAGAACTGGGCAGCCACCATCATGCGC
This sequence comes from Hyphomonadaceae bacterium ML37, assembly GCA_027627685.1. Lineage (NCBI taxonomy): Bacteria > Pseudomonadati > Pseudomonadota > Alphaproteobacteria > Hyphomonadales > Hyphomonadaceae > Hyphomonadaceae bacterium ML37. The sequence continues at coordinate 766,955 of CP091241.1, read as the reverse complement.
GTGGCCAGCCGAATGACCGGCGTAGTGATCAGCCAGCGATCGAGCGCCAGGCGCACCCGCGGCCGGGACAGGCCAGCACGCAGCGCCAGGACGCCAAGGACCGCCGCCGCCAGCAAGACGGGCGCATAGGCCGTCAATCCGCCAGCGATGGCGAACACGGTGGCCGCTAGAGGCGGGACCGGAGCGCCCATATCGATGAACAGGCGCTCGAACGGTGGCAGGATGAAGACAATCAGGGCCGTCACAGACAGGCCGGTGAACACCAGCAGGAAGGCCGGGTAGATCAGCGAACCGCGAATCGAAGCGGACACCGCCTCCATCTCCTCGCGCGAATCTGCGAGCTCGCCCAGCGCCCGGCCCAATGCCCCGCCCGCCTCTCCGGCTTCCGCAATTTCGGGAAAGGGCGGGGGGAACAGCCCGGGACGCGCGCTGAACGCCTCGGACAGGGCCGCACCGCCGCGCACATCGTCCAAGAGACCTGTCGCAGCGGCTTTAAGCCGCCGGTCCCCGGCATGGCGCGTCAACGCCGCAAGCGCCGGCTCCACGCTGAGTCCCGCAGCTGTCAGAACAGATAATTCGCGCGCGACCCGGGTGGCGAGCTTGCGGTCGCGAGACGTCGTACGCGCCACGGGCCTCGCGGTGGCGAGGGCGACATTGAACGGCGTCAGACCGGCTGACGCCGCGGCGGCGACCGCCGCCGCTTCATCAGCCGCCTCGATCCGGGCGGTTTCCTCGGTTCCGTCCGGCCTCACCGCCTTGACCGCATAAACCGGCATCGCGATCAAACCTCGCCCAGAACGCGGAAAACTTCGGCTGGACTGGTGATTCCAGCCTCGATCTTGGCCCGCGCATCATCCAGTATCGAGCTTGCGCCGGCCGCCCTGGCCGCACGCTCAATCTCGCCCGCCGAAACGCCATCACGCAAAAGCTCGCGGACGTCGGCGCCCGTCTCTATGAATTCAAATACGCCGACCCGTCCGCGATAGCCGGTCTGCGAGCAGGACGGACAGCCCGCAGCGTCGAAAGCGCGCCTCAATCCCTTGGGCGGCTCCACCTCGACTTTGCACGACGTGCACAGCACGCGGACCAGACGCTGGGCGATCAGCAGGCGCAAGGTCGAGCGCAGAAGCGACGGATCCACGCCCATATCGATAAGACGCGGCCCCGCGCCAGCCGCTGTGTTCGCGTGGATCGTGGCGAGCACGAGATGTCCTGTGAGCGCGGCGTTGACAGCGATCTCTGCCGTCTCGCGGTCGCGCAGCTCCCCCACCACAATGACATCCGGGTCATGGCGCAGCACCGAGCGCAGCGCCGTGGCGAAGGTCAGCCCGATCACGGGATTGACGGCGATCTGGTTGACCCCGTCGATCTGGTACTCGACCGGGTCTTCAATCGAAACCAGTTTGCGGCCGGGAACATTCAGCCGGTCCAGCGCCGCAGCCAGCGTTGTGGTCTTGCCCGATCCGGTCGGTCCGGACACAAGGATCAGGCCATAGGGCGCATCAAGCTGCCGCTCGAACACCGGCCGGTGTCCTGGCGTGAGGCCGAGATCATCCAGCTTCACTTCACTGTCGCGGTCTTCCAAAAGGCGGATAACGACACTTTCGCCATGGGCGGTCGGAGCCGTGGCGACGCGCAGGTCGATCGCCCGCCCGCCCAGGGTCAGGCGCGCGCGGCCATCCTGAGGACGGCGGCGTTCGGCGATGTCCAACCCGGCCAGAATCTTGATCCGGCTGGCGACCAGTCGCGCCAGACCGGGAGGCGGCGCAGGCCGGTCATGCAGGACGCCGTCAATTCTGAAGCGCAGGCGCAACCGGTCCCGGAACGGTTCGATATGGATGTCGGAAGCGCGCCGTTCCTGGGCCTCGGCAACAATGTCCGACACCAGACGCACCACGGGCGCCTGGCTGGCGATATCCTTGAGCTGGTCGGTATCCGCCTCGCTCTCGCCGGCTGCGGCCGCAATGGCCGATTGCAGCCCGCCGCCCGGATCGGCGCCGCGCCAGCGGGCATGAGCCGCTTCAATATCGGCGACGCTGGCGACTTTGAGCAGGACCTGCTTGCCCGACGCCAACCGGACCCCGTCGGCGCCGGCCGGATCGGTCGGGTCTGCGACGGCCAGGGTGATCGTCGTCTCGTCCTCCAGGATCGGCGCCGCCAGCACCTCGGCCAGAAAGCGCGGCGCGGCGCCGCCTGCGGGCGGCGGTGAGGGCGGAAAGGCCTCAGCGTGCACGCGTTCAAGCCCGCAATGGGCCGCCAGCGCGTCCGCGATCGCAGCATCGGACGCCGCGCCCAGACGCCGCAGCGCGCGGGACAGGCGTTCCCCGGATTCAGCCGCCAGACGCCGCGCGCGCGCCTGATCCGCGACCGACAAGCCGAGCACGCGCTCCAGCCAATCGCGGGAATCGGGGGCGCCCGCCATCAGATCACACCACCCGATGCTTCAGAATGGCGCGCAGGTGGCGATCAACCAGCCCGGTGTCGTAGTCGCTCACCGAGCGCACGAAACGCTCCCATTCAAACAGGCGGGGCATGCCGATCGGGTTGGACGCCAGCACCTCTCTTTTGAGAAAGGGAAATCCGTCCAGGATCAGCCGGTCCCAGAAATAGTGGGTCGGGTTCATCGGCGCGCTGACATTGGCCAGATTGAGCATGGAATCGATCAGATTGCGCTCGGTTTGCGTCAGGCGGCTTTTTTTCATAGCCAGCACTTCAGCGGCCTCGCTGGCAAAGCCCTGCACGAGATCCCGGTAAGGGAAAAGCGCGGCGCAATTTAAGCCTGCCTTGTGGAGCACCGCCGTCAAACCGATCTCCCGGTTTCGGATCACCCAGGACTTCGAGTTCACGTGCTTCCACTGGCGCCACATGGTGCGGACATCGGGATGCTGCAGGGCGCGCCGGTGATACAGGATGAAATAGCTCTGCAGGTGCCAGCGCGTATCCCAACTATCCGTTAGCCCCCATACATCCGCCTCGTCCGGCTTCATCCGGTCCAGCATGGGCTTGAGCGGCTGGAACGGGCCATACACGCTGTCATTGGCGAAGATCACGCTGTCGAGACGATCATAGTCGGGGGCGAGCATCAGTCCGTCGCGCCAGGCGCCGAAATCGTAGCCATGGTTGTGACGCCACGCGACCAGTGCGCAATGCCTGGCCGCCTTCTCCTGCTCACGTACCGGGAAGACCGGGCTGTTGGAGACGAGGATCACCGTGCGCCCTGCCCGGGTGAGCGCATCCATCTGATGGATGAGGTAATCGTGCACCCGCCCTGTCTTGTCGAATGTCACCAGAATGGCAAGATCGGCTGCACCCTCAAGGGGGTGCGCACCGGGCAGCAAGGACCGTATGGTGGGACGGCCGCTGCGCAGCGCCGCAAGCCACCAGGAGAATGCCTGAGCGACATAGTCCTCCCGCCGGCGCTGAGCAAACAGCAGCCGGTACGGCCAGGCCAGTTTGCGTACCAATTTCGTCATCATTCTGAACGGTCCCCGGTCAGCGTCAGATCATCAATGAAATGCGGCCCACTTGTGAAAGAACGCATCAAGTCAAAACAACCCGCTCACAGCCACTAATCTGGTGCATCTTCACCCTGGAAAAAGGTTTGCCCGGCCTGTTTCAGCGCCAGTTTTTCATGTTCGCGCGCGACACCCGCTTCGGCATCGTCGCAAGCTAGCTCTGCCGCGCGCGCAAACCAAGCGGCCGCTGCGTCCGCCTGGCCCAGCGCATTCAGCATCCACAGCCCCATGGCGAAAGCGCTGGGCTGGGAGATCGCCGGATGATGATGGCCCGCAAGGCCCAGCCGCCGCGCCGGGCCGGCGCCCGCAACCATATCGTCCGACTGCATGGCCGCAATCAGCGCGGCGCCATCTTCGTCAATGCGGGACGTTTGAGCCTGTTGCGCGGCGGCGGCCCTGAACGCCTCGAACGCCGCCTGCTGATCGGGATCGGTCATCGCATCGCGCGCGGCGGCGAAGCGTCTTTCGGCCTCCTCCGGTGCGCCGTTTTGAAGCGAGAGCATGCCCATCGCCCCGATCGCCAGCCCATCGGTGACGCTGAGCGGATGCGCAGTCCGGATCGTGGCGTCCAACAGGGCGTGAACGTAAATCTCCAGCGGCGCTGCAGCGCTGTAGGAGCCCGTCAGCACGCTGCCGGAGAACACCCTCAGCACCGCCTCGCGCCATAGATCCTCGGGCAGGTGTGCGGCTTCGGGGACCAGTCCCAGGAGGTCGGCGCAGGCCTGGTCGGGCCGGCGCGGCGCCGCGAGGATCGCCGCATGCAAGATCGCGCGGCGCACGCAATCCTCGGTCTCCCGGCAGGGCGCAGCCAGCTCCTTGAACACCAGACCCGCCGACCGCCCGACGCGTACGCAGGCGCGATAGCAGATTTCAGCGTCGCCGGCGCGCCCCTGATGCTCGCGCAGACGCGCTGTGTAGAACAGCGCGATGGCCAGATTGAGCGGGTATTCGCTGGCGTAGCGGCGCACCGCACGGCGCGTCTTGCGCCATCCGGTCTCGAAGACCGGATGCAGCTGGGACGGATTGTTGAGATCGATCGCATATTCACGCCGCCAGCGCAGGGTCAGGGCCTCCTGCGCCTCGGCGGCGTCCTCGAAATCACCAGCATGAATGCATTCCTTGAGCAGGCGCACCGCGAAGCCGGCATAGAGCGCGGGATCGTCCGCCAGATCATCGCGGCGCGTGCGCAGATACTGGCGGAACAGGGCGCGCGGCGGGCGGGCGTCGAAATCCACCTCCACCGGCCGGCGCGCGGCGACCGCGAGCAAAGTCTGGTCCCGGCTCGTGACGTGAATATGCGTCAGCCCGGCCCGCACGAGCGCCGCCTTCAACCCTTCAGCGGTAAAGATGACGATGTGATGGCCGGCCACGACAATCTGGAGCAGGGCGATGTCCGGCAGGTCGGAAGACACTGCGGCGGCGTCAGGGGTTGTGAGCATCAGCACCCCGTCCTCGCTCGCCGCAGAAACCATGGCGGCCAGAAACGGGTCCGGGTCGCGAACATGCTCGATCACTTCGGAACTCAGCACGCAATCAAACGGGGCGCCCGGCGCCGGCTCGCTTGCCGACAGATAGCCACGCGTCAGATCGTAGCCGAGATCGGCCGCACCGACAGCGGCGATACTGGACGGGTCCATCCCTCTGGCCCGCCAGCCCAGGGCCCGCGCCGCAAAATCGACGGAAAACCCGTACCCGCCGCCCACTTCGAGATACGCCGTGGCATCCTCGTGGCTCACCCAGGCCAACGGCGCGAGCATGGCGTCGAGGCCGGCCCCGATTTCCAGATAGAATTTGCGCGACAGATCGGCGTCGCGCCGGGACTCGTACGCGATGGGTTGCGCATCGGGGTAATGCAGGCTGCCGCAGGCATCGCAGCGATACAGCGCATAACGCTTGCGAGGCTCGAACGGCGGGCTGGCGTCGATCACCTTGTCCATGACCGAGCGGGTCCGGCAGGCCGGGCAGACAAGATCGCGATAGCCGTCACCGCGCCACACGACCCAGGGCTCCGTCCAGAGATGTTCCTTCCTGGACCGCCGGAACGCGGTGCGTCTCGGCTTCAGAGACGCGCCAGGCAGCGCCATCATGACGGCCACACAATCAGGCCCGGCCATACGCCGGCCTGAACCGAGACGACAAGATGCGCTGCGAACGCAGCAAGTGCGAGACCCGGCCCGAACGGAACGGCCATATCCGCCGGGATGCGGGTCCCGGCCAGCCTGGCGATCCCAAGACCCAGCAAAGTCGCCGCCGCGGCGCCGGCGATGATCCACGGCAAGGCCAATGGCGCGGTCCACGCCCCTGCCGCCGCCAGCAGTTTGGCGTCGCCCATCCCCAGCCCTTCGCGCCCGCGGGTCCGCCGGTACAGCCAAGCCACGGCCCCAAGCGCGGCAAATCCCAGGACAGCGGCGGCCGCCCCCTGCACCGCCGCGTCAGGTCCGCCGCGCAGCAGCGCCGCGCCAAGGCCGGCCGGTATCAAACCAAGGGTCACCACGTCAGGCAGCTCCAGTGTGCGAATGTCGGCGAGCGCCGCAAACAGCAGCGCCCATCCGAACAGGGCGGCCAGCCAAGCGCCCGCACCGCTGGCGACGGTCACGCAAGCCGCCGCAATACCGATCGCCAGCAGCTCCCCGACAGGGTGCAGCGGCCAGATTGCGTGCGTTCCGCACCGGCAACGGCCACGCTGGGCGACATAGCCGATGACCGGGATCAGTTCACCGGCGGTCAGGATGCGGCCACACCCGTCGCAGGCGGAGCGGGCGGCCATCACACGGCTCCAGTCCGGCCAGGCGCGCGCGGCCATCGTGATGAAACTGCCAACGAAGGGACTCGCCGCAAGAAGAAAAATCTCTACCGGCAGGATATCCATATTACCCAATCAGCCTTCCGGACGCAGCAATTCCATCCGCCGGCGCAGGTCCTCCGTCGCCGAGGCGACGTCGTCGTCATTATAAATGACCCGGGGCGTCAGAAAGATCACCAGCTCGGTCCGGCTGGTCACGACCTCGGTTGAACTCAAGGCGTCACGCAGGCCCGGAATGCGATTGATCAGCGGAAGGCCGCGCCGGCCCGCGTCGCGATTTTCATCAATCAGACCGGCCAGCACGATGGTCTGACCGGAGTTTACGGACACGGTCGTGTCGACATTGCGCGTGGAAATCGTCGGTGTAAGGCCGGCGCCCGCAGCGGCGCGCGAGACGTTGGACACCTCCTGCGTCACGGTCAGCGTCACGCGCCCGGTGGAGCTTACCCGGGGTGAGACCACCAGGATGACGCCGGTATCTCGATACTCCACGGTGCTGACCAGGGGCGAGTCCGGATTGATGACGCTGGACGATGTGCGCGTGACCACCGGCACCTGATCGCCGACGCGGAACGAGGCCGTCTGGTTATCCAGCACCATCACCGACGGAGACGAGACGACGGTCAGGTCGGTGATGCGCGACAACGCGTCGAGCGTGAAGCGCGGGCCCCCTGCGCTTTCGATGACGAAGTTGAATCCCGGAAAGGTCGGGCTCGGCTGGAAGCTGTCGCCGGTCGAGAACCCGCCCCGGCTGGTGTCGCCCACGCGGTCAAGGCCGCCGCTCTCGAAATAGAACTGGACGCCGTATCTCAATGTATCGTTCAGCGTGACTTCCGCGATCACCGCATCGATCAACACCTGGGCGGGCGTCCGGTCGAGGGCCATCAGGGCGCGCTCGACCATGGCGTGGCCAGGCGCATCGGCGAGCACCAGAAGCGCGTTGTTGATGGGGTCGGCGATCACCCGGTAACCGCCCTCGCCCGCGGCGCCGGAGCTGGCGCGCGCCGGAGCGGTCCGGGCCGTCGCCTCGCCCAGATCAGGGGAGACGCCGCTGCTTATGGGCGCCCCGGCGCCCAGCAATTGATTGAGCAGGTCGGCCGTCTCCACAGCTTTCCCGTTTTCGAGAAAGTAAGACCGCAGAGTTGATCCCGACGCGCCACCCATATCGAGGCGCGCGGCCCACTCGCGCGCCCGGTCCAGCAATTGCGGGCTCGCCGCAACGGCCAGCACGGCGTTCAGCCTGTCAACCGACTGCAGGCGGAGCGAGCCGGCGCTGGCGCCGTCGCCGGACGACTGGAAGATCGCGTCCATTTCCGCAATCACGGTGTCCGGCGTGGCGTTGACCAGCGGAATGAGCGCAATGGACATGCCTGCCATCCAGTCGACATCAAACGCCGCAATGGCGTTGGCGGCGTTGCTGCGCTCCCCCGAACTGCCCACAATCAGGATGAGATTGCGCGCCGTGTCGGCCCGAACGGCGCCCGAACGGGTCACCACCGAGTCCAGCAATTGGCGCATATTGGACGCAGACACATAGCGCAACGGCACGACGCTGACGCCCCATCCCGGCCGACCGGGATCAGACAGCCGGCCAAGCCCGGAGGCCTGGGCCTCTCCCGCCGGCAAAATCCGGTAAACGCCGTCAGCGCGCACCAGAGAGGCGTTGTTCATCGCCAGCGTGGCCTCGAACAGCGCCAGCAGCGCGTCGCGCGACACTGGGCGCGGCGTGGACGCCGTAATCCTGCCCGTGACGCGAGGGTCGACCAGATAGGGCTCGTCGAGCAAATCCCCCAGAATGATCTGGGCGACCTCCTCAAGTTGCGCCTCTGAAAAGTTAATTGTGTAAGCGCCGCCCTCTACACGTTCTGCGTCAGGGCGAATGGCGCCGACGCGCGGCATGCGCCCGTAGCTGACCTGTTCTTGTACACTATCGGCCGCCGAAGCGCTCTCGGCGGCAGGCCTGACCGGCGGCGTCTGGATACGCGTCTGTTGGCTTTGAGCCGGGGGAAGCCTGGCCAGTGGATCAATCACGACATCGCGCGGGCCGGGGCTTTCGCAACCGGCCAGGGTCACAATGGCTGCGGCGATGACCAGCCGAGTTACAGGCACCATCGATTCGATCCCGTTGGTCGGAAATTTCCCCTCACGCGCCAATTAAGCACATGTGGCGCAGCGGCCCAAGCGGTTGGGTGCGGACGGCGAATCCGCCGGATTGGCGCCGCCGCCCACCGGACCGGCGCAACTGCGGATTCCAACCTTCTTGGCAGCGGCCAATCTCTGAATTTCGACCCGCCCTCTGTATAGTCGGATTTCAAGGCGGCGGGCCGCAGACTGCGTGTCACGCGCGACGTTCGCCGATCCCGCCGCTCGCGAGCAGATCTGGAGTTTTGAGAGATGTACGAGCGCACTGACCCCCTTGTGATCATCGGGCCGGAACCGGCGGGTCCCGGACGGGGGATACTGGTGTTCGGCGCGCCGCGCGGGGGCACCTCGATGACGGCGGGCGTCATGCGCATCATCGGCGTGGATATGGGCGCCCGGCAGAGCGAGGCCAATAACGAGGATCTCGATATCCAGGAGGCGCGCGGTCCGGTCGAGTGGCTGGCCGATCCGGCCTCGCTCGACTACGCCGCAGCCTTGGCTCACATGCGCCCGGTGATCGAGCGGCGGGCCCGCGGCGGCAATGTGTGGGGCTGGAAAGATCCGCACGGCGCGCTGTACGCCCGCGACGTTGTGCCCATGCTGCCCACCGCCAGAATGGTCATCGTGATGCGCGACCCGGCGGCGGCGGCGATGCGCACGTCGATGCTGACCGGTACGCCGGTGACCACAGCGCTGACCGACGTGCTGGCGCTCCTGACGCGGGCGCTGGATGTCCTTGCCGACCCGCCCTGCCCGGTCGCGCTGGTGAGCTACGAAAAAGCCCTTGTGCGTCCCGAACGGTTCGTGGAGCAGATCGCCGCGTTCTGCGGGCTGGAGCCCGGCCCGGAGCAGGCGCGTGAAGCGCAGGCGTTCATTTCACCTGAACGCGGACATGGCGCAACCAAGCTCCCCGGGTGGCCGCGCCAGGGCGCGCTATAGGCCAGACAGCACAAGGGGCCCGCTTGCGCGGGCCCCTCGGCAGGTCTGGACTGGAAGCGATCAGTCGTCGTGTTCAGGCAAGGCTTCCAGCTCGGCGCGCGCCATGGGGACCTGGACACGACCTATGCGCCAGTGATCGCGCTGTTTTCGCTGGCTGCGCTGATGGCGCTGGCGGTGGGCTGGAGCACGGGCGGGCCGCTTTTGCATGTGCTGACCGTGGAGCGCTTCATCGCCATCTCCATGGTGCTGCTCGGCCTGCAGAAGCTGACCAATGTCGACGCCTTCGCCACCATGTTTCTCAATTACGATCTGCTGGCGCGGCGCTGGGTCCCCTATGGGCGGATCTATCCGTTCGCCGAGGCCGGGGCGGGCGTGCTGATGCTGGCAGGCTCCCTCATCTGGATCGCCTCGCCCGTGGCGCTGTTTATCGGGACCATCGGCGCAGTCTCGGTGTTCAAGGCCGTCTATATCGACAGGCGCGAGCTGAAATGCGCCTGCATGGGCGGCGACAGCCGGGTGCCGCTGGGCTTCATCTCGCTGACTGAAAACCTGATCATGATCGCCATGGCGATCTGGATGCCGCTGCGCATGTATGGGTTGATGTGACGGGTGGCGGAGGGGATGGCGCCGCTTTGAGTTCGCGGTGAATTTGCCTATCCTCACCGGCACGACGGATCATCAGGAAAGCGACAGACATGGCCAGACAGGGTGTGAGCAGGCGCGACTGGCTTCGCGGATCGGCGGCCGCCATCGGCGCCGCGGGCGCCATGGGCGCGGGCGCGCAGGCGCTGGGCCAGGAGGGCGGGTCCGAGCCGTCGCTGGCGGGCCAGACCATCCTGATCACAGGGTCATCCTCCGGCTTCGGGCGGCTAGGTCGTGGACTCATAAGCTCTGATCCAGAGTCTTGCTGATGCGAGTGCGATGGCGGCCAGGAAGTTTCTGGCCAGCTTTTCGAATCGTGTGGCGCATCGTCTGAAGTGCTTGAGTTTGCAGAAGTAGCGCTCGACGAGATTGCGTTGGCGATAGATGTGCGGCGCGACCGATCGCTGGACCTTGCAGTTTTTCTGGGTCGGGATGTGAGCTGTGGCGCCCATGGCTTCGATCTGCTCCACAAGGGCGCGGGCGTCGTAGCCGCGGTCGGCCACCACATGGCGGGCGCGGCGCAGGGTGGATATCAGCTCGGCGCCGGCGCTCTTGTCACCAGCCTGGCCTTGAGACAGGGCCAGGCGGATGGGCAGACCCTGATCGTCCACGATGGCGTGGATCTTGGTGCTCAGTCCCCCGCGAGAGAGACCGATGGCGTGATCCGGACCCCCTTTTTTCCGCCTGCGGCGTGCTGGTGGGCGCGGATGATGGAGCTGTCGATAAAGGTCATCGACTCTGGAGACTGGTCGGCCAGAGCATTGAAAACACTCACCCATACCCCCGCCTTGGCCCACCGGTTGAAGCGGTTGTAGACCGTCGTGTACGGGCCGTAGCGCTCCGGCAGATCGCGCCAGGGCGATCCCGTCCGCAATATATAGAAAATCCCGTTCAGCACACGCCGGTCGTCCGTGCGCGGCACACCGCGCGGCTTGTTCGGCAGGAGCGGCGCGATGATCGACCACTCCGCATCACTCAAATCAAATCGGGCCATGACCAAACTCCCTTCAAGGAGCTTGAATCACGACCCAGCTGATTTGGGAATCCCGTTTATGGGTACAGAACCTAGGGGCGGAGCATTATGCGCGCCTTGGCGCGCGGGTGTTCGCCACCATGCGCCATCTGCCCCGGCCCGAGGCCGATGAGCTGACAGCTCTGGCCGAGGATGAAGGGCTCGCCATCGAAGTGGTGGAGATCGACGTCACGTCCGAGGACAGCGTGGCGCGCGGCGTCGCGGCGGTGCTGGAGCGCACGGGCGGCACGCTGGACGTGCTGATCAACAATGCCGGCATTGCGGTGAGCGGGCCCATCGAACTTCAGGACATGGAGGCCACGCGCCTCATGTTCGAGACCAACACCTATGGCCCCCACCGCATGGCGCGCGCGGTGCTGCCCGCCATGCGCGCGGCGGGTCACGGCCTGATCGTGCAGATATCCTCGCAGCTCGGCCGGGCGATCGCGCCGGGCCTGGGCCATTACTCGCCCACCAAGTTCGCGCTGGAAGCCATGAGCGAGGGCATGGCCTATGAGCTGGCGCCCCATGGCATCGACGTGACGATCATCCAGCCGGGCGGCTATCCCACGCAGATATGGGAAAATTCGAGCGTGCTGACCGGCGCGCTGCGCGAGCGGACGCCGGACGCGCTGATCGCGGCCTATCCCGAGCTGACCGCCGGCATGGGCGAAGTTCGCGGCGGGGGCGGCAGCACCGATCCCATGGATATCCCGGTCGCCATTGCGCGTGTCATCGCCAGCCCGCGCGGCGCCCGGCCCCTGCGCCTGGCGGTGCATCCGGGCGCCCGGCCCCAGCTCGCCATAAATGACGCAAGCCGCGACGCCCAGCTGGCCATGCTGGGCGCCTCGCCCTTCGGGCCCTGGGTGCGCGACGTGCTGGAGCGCTGAGGCGCCGCTTCTCTCCCATCAGAACGCCAGCGCGCTGACGATCCCTGACAGATCTTTCCCTATCCGTCCGTTCCGTCCGCGCCGGGGGTGCAATACGCGCCTGTGAACTTTGCGCTTGCGCGCCTGTGTGGCACACAGTACTGTGTCGCGCATGGTGAAATCTGATGACCCGTATCTGAAGCTTGAGCTGGAATTGCGCCGGGGCGCGATCGTGCTGGCCGCCTTGTCGCAACTGAGGCAGGCCCAGTACGGCTATTCCCTGCGTCAGGCGCTGGCGGCGCGGGGCATGGAGATCGAGGAAGGCACGCTCTACCCGCTGCTGCGGCGGCTGGAGACCCAGGGCCTGCTCACCAGCGAATGGCGCACACAGGACGGGTCGCACCGGCGCTATTACGTGCTGAGCCCGGATGGCGCGCAGCTCTACGCAAAGCTTTCAAACTCGTGGCGCGCGCTCAGCGCCGTCATGGATGGTCTGGTCAAGGACGGAGCGGGACAATGAACGCCCATGAGATGATTGCACGCTATGCCCACGCGGTGGCCCGGCGCCTGCCCCGGGCCATGCGCGCCGATGTCTGTGCGGAGCTGGAAGCGCTGCTGATCGACGAGCTGGAGGGCCGATCCGGCGGCGGCGAGCCGGATGAGGCGGCCGCGCGCGCCCTGCTGAGCGATTTCGGCGATCCCGCGACGGTGGCGCTGACCTATCACACGCCCGCCCCGGTGATTGACCCGCGCGATGCGCAGCTGTTCGGGAAAATCACGCTCGCCGGCCTGACCGCGCTGGCCGTCCTGGCGTTCAGTGTCGCCCTGTCCGATCCGGGCGCCGCCAGTGATCCCGGCGCATCCTCGCGCATCGCCGACGAGGCGGCGATGCTGGCGCTGCAGGGTCTGGGCGCTCTGCTCGCTGTGTTCTGGATCGTCGGCGCAGTGCGCCGGTGCATGCTGGAGCGCGCCTGGTCGCCGCGCACGCTGGCGCCGGTGCGTGACCCGGACGCGGTCAACCGGCCCCTGATGGCGCTCGCCGTCGGTTTCTGGAGCGCCGGGCTCGCCGTCCTGATCGCGGGGCCGGCGCAAGTCTTCGACCTGGCAACGGGCGGGGCGGCGCCGGCGGCGCTCATCGAGGCTTTCACCTATGATGCGGCGTTCGTAGCGGAGCGCGCGCCATTCCTGTGGTCGATGCTCGCCGCCGCCATCATTTTCACCGCCTGGCAGATTTTCGGCGGGCGCCGCACGCCCCTGTGGCGCCGCGTCGAAGCGGTGATCACAGTCTTGCTGTCCCTCATGCTGTTCCAGATCGTGCTGGCGGGCGACATCTTCGCCGCAGAACCGGCCAACCAGTACATGAAGCTTGCCATGGCGCTGTTTGGCGGCTGGGGGCTTATCGACGGAATCAGCGCCCTGCTGCGCGACTGGCGCGAGCGCCGCACAGGCGCTGGCGGCCCGGTCCCGTTCTGAGGCGGCCGCCTACCCCACTGACCGGTCGGCCTGCAGCACCAGCTTGCGGTAATCGTTCAGGTCGCCGTCATAGCGCGAGGCCTTGCCGTCCTTGACCAGCCAGAGCTGATCGGCGGTGCCTTCGGCCAGATAGACGTCGTGAGTGATCAGGACGACCGCGCCGTTATAGTCATTGAGCGCGTAGATCAGCGCTTCGCGGCTGTCGATGTCCAGGTGCGAGGTCGGCTCGTCCAGGATCAATATGTGCGGCTTCTCCATGGCCATCAGGCCCAGCAGCAGCCGCACCTTCTCGCCGCCCGACAGCTTCTCGATCTTGGTCTCCACCTTCTCGTGAGAGAAGCCCATGGCGGCGGCGGCAGCGCGCTGCCTGGCCGGCGGCGTGTCCTTGGGCAGGGCGTCGCGCACATGCTCCAGCACCGTTTCGCCCGGGTGCAGCTCATCCATCTGGTCTTGCGAGAAATAGCCGATGCGCAGCGAGCGCGGCGCCACCCGGTCGCCTGACAACAGCTCCAGCCGCTTGGCGATGGATTTGACCAAAGTGGTCTTGCCCTGACCATTGGCGCCGACAATGGCGATGCGGTCTTCGGGGTCGAGGCGCAGATCAATGCCCCTCAGGATCACCGCATCCTCGCCATAGCCCACGGACGCATCGCGCAGCTGCAGGAGCGGCGGGGACAGCTTGTCGGTGGAAGTGGGGAAGGAGAACGGCGTCGTGCGCTCTTCCAGCGGCACGGTGATCTCCTGCATTTTTTCCAGCATTTTGACGCGCGACTGGGCCTGGGTGGCCTTGGAGGCCTTGGCGCGGAAGCGGTCGATGAAGGCCTGCAGATGGGCGCGGTCGGCGTCCTGCTTGGCGCGCTGGCTCTCCAGCAAGGCCGTCTTGGCCGCGCGCAGCCTCAGCCAGGCGTCATAGCCGCCGGGCGAGACCGACAACTGCCTGTGCTCCAGCGCCATGGTGTGGGTGACGCAGCGATTGAGCATCTCCCGGTCGTGGGACACCATCAGCACGGTGTAGGGATATTTCTTCAGATAGGCCTCAAGCCAGGCCGCGCCTTCCAGATCGAGATAGTTGGTGGGCTCGTCCAGCAAAAGCAGGTCGGGTTCGGAGAACAATACGCCGGCAATGGCCGCGCGCATGCGCCAGCCGCCGGAAAACTCGCGCGTCGGGCGGTAGAGGTCGGCATTGGTGAAGCCCAGCCCCATCAGCACGTCGGCGGCGCGCGCCTCTGCGGACCAGGCGTCGATATCGGCCAGGCGCATATGGATCTCGCCGATCCGGTCGGGATCCATGGCCGTTTCGGCTTCCTGCATCAGGGCGTGGCGCTCGGCGTCGGTGGCCAGAACCACCTCCAGGATCGTGTCGTCGGACGGCTCGACCTCCTGCGCGACCCAGCCCATGCGCGCGCCCTTGTTGAGGCGGATCGCGGAATCGGGCGACGGGGTCTCGATCTCCTCGCGGATCAGTTTGAGCAGCGTGGACTTGCCCGTACCGTTGCGGCCGACCAGGCCGACCTTCCAGCCGCTGGAAATCTGCGCGGACGCATTCTCGAACAGAGAGCGCGCTCCAATGCGGTAATCGAGATTTGTGATCGTGAGCATGGGTGCGGTTTAGCCATGCCAGCGCGCGGCGCAATGGGGCGGCGCGGGCGCAGTGCACCTGACAGGCGGCGGAGGCGGCTTTTTCGCCAGCCCGCAACATTTATGTTGCGCTTTTCGCACCGGCCCGCCAACATGCAACTTATTTGTTGCATAATGGAGGCGTTCATGGACGATTCGATCATCAAGCAGATTCACCTGGCCGCCCCGCCTGAGCGCGTATGGCGCGCTTTGAGCGATGCTGCCGAGTTCGGCCAGTGGTTCCGCGCCGAGGTGACCGGCGAGATGCGTGAGGGCGCCACGGTCCGTTGCCGCGGCCTCTATCCGGGTACGGAGCATATGCATTGGGACATGCGCATCATCACGATGGAGCCTTTGCGGCGTCTGGTCTGGGAGTGGCCGGCCTTCTATCCTGCAGACTTTCCCGACGATCCGGAGAGCGATGCGATGCTGACGGTGGAGATCGCCCTTGCGCCGTCCGGCGCGGGCACGCAGCTGACGCTCACCGAAAGCGGATTCGCCGGACTGCCCGGTGATCACCGCATGACGGCGTGGCGGCGCAATGAGGATGGCTGGGGGGTGCAGATGACCAATATTGCTGACCATGTTGCGCGCTGACCCCCGATCCGGCGCTGTCGCGCCCCTGTTCGCGGCGCTGGGCGATCCCACGCGGGCGGCCATTATCGGGCGTCTGGCGCGCGAGGGCAGCCTGTCGCTCACCGATCTGGCGCGCGGCGCCCCGATCAGCCGCCAGGCGGTCAGCCGCCATGTCGGCGTGCTCAGCGAGGCCGGTCTGGTAAGCGCCCAGAAACAGGGCCGCGAGCTGCGCCTGTCTGTGCGGCGCGAGGCGCTGGACCCGGCGGCGGCCTGGCTGTCAGACATCTCGGCGGCCTGGGACGACACGCTGGCGCGCCTGGCGGCCCATATCGAGGAGAAGCCCTGAGGGGCGGCGATTGCAGAACCGCAACAGGATCTATGGCCGCCAAGCCAGTCAGACGAGCGCGACTGTCGAGGCGGGTTCGACCGCGTGCAGCTGGCCGAGGTGATCCGGGTCTGCCGGACCAGCGCATCCATGAGCGCCAGCGGCAGCGCCCTGTGCGCCGCCTCGCGCTCGAGGAAGCAGGGCGCCAACAATGCTGACCGTTTGCGCAAATATCTCGACCGGTTCGGACTGAACTGGATCGATCTGACCGGCCCGGATCGGTCTGGCGGTGAGTCCGGCCGGAACGCACTGGCGGCGCGCGGCGTTGGACATTCGAGGCGCGCCACGACCGCCGCGCCGAGCAGGCAACGCCAGAGAGTTCATGGATGAAGGACGCACCCGAGAGCCGAGGCGATATGGCTGCGGGGCATGCGCCGTCCGGCGGCGCGAGGGCAGCCGGATTGCAGCCATTCGTGATCCGGGTCGCGGTGGTCGCTGGCGCCATCGCGCTCCTGTTCCTGGCGTGGCAAGGGCGCCAGGCCTTGATGCTCACCTTCGCTGCCGTGGTGGTCGCGGTCATCTTCCACGCCGCCGCCTGGCCGTTCGAGAACTGGGCCCGCCTGCCCCGGCGCTGGGCGCTGGCCGCTGGCGCGCTCGCCATCGCCCTGGCCATGGGATTGATCGGCTGGCTGGTCGGATCGCGCATCTCAGAGCAGTTCGGCGAGCTCGGCTCGGCCTTGCGCAACGCCGAGCCGACGATCCGCGGCTGGATCGGCCTTGATGCGTCCGGCGGCGGCGGTGGCGATGACGGATCGGGCCAGAACGGGGGAAACAGCGGAGGGGTAGCGCTTGAGCCCTATATCGATTGGGCAATCAATGCGACCTCATGGGGTATCGGCGCGGCGGGCGCGCTGGCCCTGCTCGTCCTGGTGATCGTGGCGGGCTATTTTCTGGCCTCCGAACCCGGCCTCTATCAGCGCGGGACGGCGCTGATGTTTCCCAAGGGCCAGCAGGACCGGGTCGAAGACGCGCTTGAACTCAGCGGCATCGGCCTGTTCCGGTGGGTGCAGGGTCAGGTCATCTCCATGACCATTGTCGGGATGCTGATCGGTCTGGGCGCCTGGGCCATCGGCCTGCCGGCGCCCATTGCGCTGGGCCTGTTCGCCGGGCTCGCCGCCTTTGTGCCCATGATCGGACCCGTTGTGGGCGCGGCGCCGGCGCTCGCCCTCGCCGCGACAGAAGGCGGCGCGGCATTGCTGTGGGCCGCAGGGCTGATCCTGGTGGTGCAGCAGGTTGAATCCAACATGATCATGCCGATGGTCGAGCGCCGCACCGTGCATATCCCGCCCGCCCTGCTGTTGCTGAACGTGTTTTTGTTCGGCGCAGTGTTCGGCGGCGTGGGCGTGATCGTGGCCGCGCCGCTGACGGTGGTGGTCTTCGTACTTGTCAAAAAGCTCTACGTGACCGACGCGCTTGGACATAGCGTCGAGCTGCCTGATCGGCCATAAGCCTGCACTATCCCACTGAGTGGTCACGGCAACCAATGGCGCCCCGGCGCGTTGTTCAGGCTATGCCTCAGGCTGACGGAGTGACCATGGCGCGCGCGCTGCACCTTCTTGTGAACCGGAATGCAGGCGCGTTCACCCGCGGCCTCACGATCGAAGAGGTCGTGACGGGGCTTGAAAGCGCGGGCTGGTCCCCGGTCACCGCCGCTGACATCACCGGCGATGTCGGGGCGGGAATCGAGATCGCAATCAAGGCAAATCACGACTACCTGGCCATTGCCGCAGGCGACGGCTCGGTCGCGGCTCTCGCCACGGCGCTGTGCGCCCTCGATGATCCACCGCCTCTGCTTGTGCTGCCCGCCGGCACCGCCAATCTGCTCGCCCGGCGGCTGTGCGGCGAGGCGGACATGGCCTCGGTCGTCGCCGCATCGGCGGACTGGACGCCGCGCCGGATTCCGTTTGGCCGCGTGGATGGCCGTGTCTTCATGATCGCTGCCGCCGTCGGCATCACGCCCGCCTTCGCCCGCGCGCGCGAACTGCTGCGCGAGCCGCCCCATGATGGCCGCCTGACCGCCATCTGGCGCCAGGTGCAGGCGGGGATGCGCACCCTGTCCACGCGCTATATCGGCTTTCTGATCAATGATGAAACGCAATACCGCCCGGCCAAGGCGGCCTATATTTCGGTGGGGCGCATGGGCGACGCCCATGCGCGCGACGGCCAGTCGGAGTTTGAGCCGATGCTGGAGATCTATGCCGGGCGGCCGTTCGGCGTGATCGACATGACGGTCATGGTGGCGCGGGCCGCCTTCAATGATTTTGAAAACCAGCCCCGCGCCTGGCGCACCAGCGCGATGAGGATCGAAGCCCACGCCAAGCGGCGCATCCCGCTCATCGTGGACGGCGAGCCGATCCACGCCCGGGCGCCGGTGGTGTTCGAGTTGATCGAAGATGGCCTGTGTGTCATGTCCCCCAAG
Organism: Hyphomonadaceae bacterium ML37; assembly: GCA_027627685.1. Classification (NCBI taxonomy): domain Bacteria; kingdom Pseudomonadati; phylum Pseudomonadota; class Alphaproteobacteria; order Hyphomonadales; family Hyphomonadaceae; species Hyphomonadaceae bacterium ML37. The sequence continues at coordinate 748,563 of CP091241.1, read as the reverse complement.
GTATGACCCGTCTCCTGCACATGGCCGATTTGCATTTCGGCGACGAAAGCCAGCCTCTGGTCGATTCCCTGAGGGAATACTGCCAGGCTGATCCGCCCGACGCGGTAATCGCCACAGGCGACTTCACCCAGGCCGGGCGCCGCGTCGAGTTCGACAAGGCGCGCGGCTTCTTTGAGTCCCTCAATGTCCCTGTTGTCGGCGCGCCGGGCAATCACGATGTGCCGGTCTACGCGCTCGATCACCGCTTCATGACGCCCTGGCAGCGCTTTCACCGCCTGGTGGGGCCGGTCGTCTCGCCGCGTCTGAAGACGGACGCTTTCCATGTGGAGACCCTGCACACGGCGCGGCGCGCACAATCGCGCCTGGACTGGTCGCTGGGGCGCGTGGCGCATCGTGACGTGAAAGCGCTGGTCGACCGGTTCGATCCGCAGGACGGCGCGATCCGCATCGCCGCCTGTCATCACCCGCTGATCACACCGGAGGAGTCAGGCCGCGGGCGCACCCGCCGCGGGCCGGAAACGGCGACCGAACTAGCGCGCCATTGCAGCCTCGTGCTGACGGGGCATCTGCACCGCACATTCGCCGTCCCGATTGAGCATGACGGAAGCAATTGCTGGTTTGTGGGCGCCTCCACCGCCTTTTCCGGGCGCACCCGGATTGAACCGGCGGGGTTCAACGAGATTGTCCTTGAGGCTGATACAATCCGCCTGGTCCACTACGAAGCGGATCAGGCCGGCCGGTTTCATCCCGCCCGCGAGCAGGTTCTTCCACGAACACGCTAGTGATGGCGCAGGGCGTGGATCAGCTCGGCCTTGGTCATGCCGGAGCGTCCGTCAATGCCGATCTCTTTGGCGCGGTCATAGAGCGCATCCTTGGACCAGTCTTCATAGGGGGAGGCCTGACCGCCCTTTATCGACGGCTCGCCGCCGGCCGCCCGGGCGTTGGCGATGCGCGCGGCCTTCTCTTTGCTCGCGCCGTCCTCGCGCAAGGCTTTGTAAGTCGCTTCGTCCTTGATGGAATTGCGTTCCTTGCCAGCCATGGTCAGCCTCCTTCGTCAGCGTGATCAGACGCCGGGCGCACGGGCGGAGCAGCCATGGCGCGCCGTTCGAGGTGGCGGCGGAGCAGCGCCACATTGCGGTTATTGGCCTTGAAGCCGACGTCAAAAAGGTCGCCCACCAACGGGATCGCTCCGATCAGAAAATCGATGGCGATATTGACGATCATCCGTATCCGCAGCGACACCGGAACGCCCATGCGGCGGGCCTCGAACAGAATGTACAGCGCGGGCAGCGCGGCGGCCGCGTCACCAAGGCCGGGCACGAGGCCAAGAATGGGATCGAGCCCGAAGCGGATGCCGGTGCCCGGAATGCGGAACCGGCTGTCCATCAGCCGCGCCAGCTGCTCCAGCCGCTCCAGCGCCCGCATGTGTTCCATAGGAGCCTAGCGCCGCGCGATGATCCAGACCGCATGCACGATGCCGGGGATATAGCCCAGCAGCGTCAGCAGAATGTTGATCCAGAACTGAACGCCGATGCCGACCTGCAGGAACACGCCCAGCGGCGGCAACAGAATGGCGGCGATGATGCGGACAATATCCATGAAAATTCCTCTTTGGCGTGGCGGCGCGGTGCGCGCCTTCGCGCAGGACTAACGTCTGGCCGGCGGGGCAGTTCCGCCACTGCCTGCCGAAGGCGGCGCCCGGCGGGTGCGATCCGGACCCGGGACCGGGCTCGAAACCGGCGGTCAGGCGGCGCGCCTCAGCGGTCCCGGCTCCCCGCGTCTGTCTCGCGCAACGGGCGGGCGATGCAATCGGGCGCCTTGTCTTCTATCGCGCACAGCCACCGATCAAGCTTTGGATTCTTGACACGCCGCCGGTGAAGCCAGTGCCTGGTGCTTTGCGACGCCGTCACGATCATCGCGGCGCCCAGAGCGATCAACACAATCCCGAACGGAATGGGGGTCCATGACAGAGCCAGCCCCGTCAGCATGATGATAATGGCGAGCGTCTTGATGAAAACTGACATGGCAAGTCATGGCGGCTGCGCTGATATCCAGCGGACTCAACCCGCCCCGGCGCCGCCGGTTCCGGTCTTGCCGGTGGCGCGGCCGATGGTGTCGGCCATGGTCGCGCCCCGCCGTCCCATGGGGCGGTCAGGGGGCGCGGTGGAATCGCGGGCCGTCTGGTGCTCCAGCTCGGCGTTCAGCTGGGCGCCCAGCAGGACGATGATGGATGAAATCCACAGCCAGATCATGAGGCCGATGCCGGCCCCGAACGATCCATAAGTGACATCATACCGGCCAAAATTTTCGACATACCAGGACACGCTGAACGCTGCGATCATCCACAAAAGCGTGGCCAGAAACCCGCCCGGCGTCACCCAGCGCCAGCGCGCCCGGCGCCGGCTCGGCCCCCAGCGGTAGGCGATGGACAGGCCCAGCGCCAAGATCACGAAGAGTGCGGGCCATCGCGCCAGCAAGAGCCAGCCTTCCCACGCGCCCAGACCGAGGAATCCCAGAATGATGGGCAGGATGATGATCAGCGCAATGACGATTCCGGCGAACATCAGCAAGCAGACGGTGAAGGCGAGCGACACGAGGGTCATGCGGATGATGCCGCGTGTTTCCTTTTCCTCGTAGACGATGTTCAGGGCGTTGAAGAGATTGCGCATCCCGGCATTGGCCGTCCACAGGGCGATCGCAAGACCCGTCGCCAGTCCGAGTGTCAGCGCCCCGTCGCTGCGCGAGGCGATGGCGGTCATCTGGGAGGAGAGCATGTCAAGGGCGCCGCCCGGCAGGAACCCCTCAAGCAAGGAGATCTGCTCTGCAATGCTGGCCGGGTCTGTGAACAGTCCGTATACCGAGACAATGGCGGCCAGCGCCGGGAAAATGCCCAGAAGCGCGAAGAAGGTCAGACCCGCCGCGATCAGCATCAGCCGGTGGCCCAGAAAATTCTCCCCTGCCCGCTGCAGAATATCCCGCCATCCGCGCACAGGCATGTCTGTTGGCGCCGCTGCATCGCGCCCGCGCCCTGTTTGGCGGGCCTGTTTCCGGTCCGGGTGCAACAGTCTGCAGCGCGGGCGGGAGCTGGCGATGCGTGAGGCCAGCGTACCTGGCGTCTTGCGCAGGTACGGCGGAGGTTGGCGGCGGGTCAGGACAGGGCTCCGTCAACGGCTATGACAGGCAAACGCCTGCGCAGGCCGGTCTGTTCCTACTATCGCCCGGGGCCCTGATGCAAATCTGCGCGGGCCGGGCCCGGCCAGGCGGGACGCGGATTATTCAGCTCGTCCGGCCTGGCGGGACACATCGGCGTCCGGGGCTTGCGGCGCGGCCATCTCTTCATCCTGGCGCTGCAGGAAGCCGACCAGGTCGATGAGACTGATCGGACGGCACAGGCCAAAGCCCTGCGCGCTGTCGCAGCCGAGCAGTTTGAGGACATTGAGCGTCTGGTTGTCTTCGACCCCTTCGGCCGTCAGGCGCAGCCCCAGATTATGCGCCAGGTCGACCGTGGACCGGACCAGCGTGCGGTCCTTGCTGCTATTGGCCACATCCTTGACGAAAGCCCGGTCCAGCTTCAGCTCCTGCACCGGCAGGCGTTTCAGATAAACCAGCGAGGACTGGCCCGTGCCGTAATCGTCAATCGCCACCTTGGCGCCGGCCTTGGACCAGAGCTCAAGCGAGCGGATCGCCTTATCGATATCGTGCATCACCGCGCTTTCGGTCACTTCGTAGATCAGGCCGGAGGAGGACTGGCCCGCAAACCTGACCGCCTTGGCGACAAAATCATCGTCCGTGCACAGAACGCTGGAGATATTGACCGCAATCGACATTGGAAAGCCGGCCTTGCTCAGCGCCATCTGATCGACCAGCGCGCGCATCAGGGACCATTCGGTCAGCTCGCGGATATGGCCTGTCTGCTCGGCGAACGGAATATAGGCGTCCGGCGGAACATAGCCGCGCTCGGGGTCGGTCCAGCGCATCAGCGCCTCGGCGCTGTCATAGCGGCCTGTGCGCAGATTGAGCTTGGGCTGGTAATGCAGCGTCACATCCCCGCTCGAGATCGCCGAGTGCAGGCGGCTCATCAAGGTGAGGTTCTGCGCCGGATCGCCGAAGAGGATCGGATCATACATGGCGAAGGGCCGGCGCGCCGTCTGAGCCTGGTCCAGGGCAATCACAGCGCGGCGGAAGGCGGACTCTTCGTGCTTGTCCAGGCTGTGAAGCGCCGCACCACAGGTCGTCGTGACATCCACATCGATCTCGCCGACCCGCACCGGCGCGGCCAGGCGGGTTCTGAGCCGTTCGACCAGCGCCCCCAGCGTGTCGCCGCCGGCATCGTCGTTCGCGTCGTGAATCGCGTCGGCGTCGAGCAGCACGCCCAGAACACCCGGCGCGATGATGCCGACATGACCGGGTATGTACTCCTTGCGCAGGTGTTCGGCGAGTGATCGCAGAAGCGTCGCAAACGCGGCGAAGCCAAGGGCGGCGCGCAGGTGCTCGTGGCGGTTCACCTCGATGGCCAGCACATAGCTGGGCCGGCCTTCGGCCTCGAGCTGCTCGACGGCGCGCTCAAGGGCGGTGCGCGACGGCAGCTGGGTTTCTGCGTCATTGTAGAGCGCCGCCGCCAGCGATTGCTTGCGGGCGCGCTCGGCGCGAAAGCGCGTGTACCCCATCCGGCCATGAAGGGAATGGCTTGAAAGCCAACCCGATCCGCTAATAAAGCGACGGGTGTATGGCGGAGGGAGAGGAACATGCACCCAACCCTCTCTGAGTAGGGAAGCTATTTCCAAAGCAAGCGTGAGCGACCGGCAGCGAATGTGCGCTCCTGCAGAGTTTCGCGCCGCCTGCCAGTTCGCGCGTGCCTGACAGTATCGACGGCTTGCCTCGCCTGCGCGATCACCCTCGCAAGTCCGCCCTGACATCAGGCAGGCGTCAGGACCGCAAACGGGCTTGGGTGGCCGGCAGGCGATTGTCGCAAAACGATACACGGCAGGCGGGCATGTGCCAGATCGCAGCTGAAAAGTCCGGCCGCGCAGTAAGACTAATTGCCAATTTACGCTCGGTTTTCCTTTGTGTAAGCATTTACTTTTATTTAATAATTAATTACGTTGAGCCAATATTTGGCTTTCAAATTGCGACGTCTCCTCTGTCCGCCATGTCCGGCGGCGTGACGAACAAGAGGAGACAACCATGTATCGTCAGATGATGACCGCGGGCCTTCTGGCTTCGGTGTCCATGCTGGGTCTCGCCGCCACTGCGGAAGCCCAGACCAACAATGTGCGCAACAACCAGAACAACTGGGCCCAGACGCGCGCGCAGCTCAATGCCGACATCAACTCGGTGAGCGAGTCGGTGAGCCTGACCTCGGCGGCGATCAGCAACTCGTTCAGCGCCGAGCTGGGTGGTGTGACCACGCTGAACAATGTCCAGCGCGCCGACAACAACGCCTCGGCCAGTGCCTATATCAACGCTCATGACGCTCTGGGCGGGCTTAACGCCACGGTGGCCACCATCGGCAACTCGGCGTCCATCGAGGTCGATGCCCTGGGCGCCTCGGGCCTGAGCACCGTCAACAACGACCAGCGCGCGGTGTGGAACCGTCAGTTCCATTCCGACCTGACCATTGACGCCTCCGACATCCAGGCCCCCGACGCCAGCGATGTAGCCATCGACGGCACGGTGGCGTCCATCGCCAACTCGCTCTCGGTCACCGGGAGCGGCAATATGGAGGCCACCAACTTCCAGCACTTCCACGGCGATGTTCAGTCCTTCCTGAACGCCGACCTTAACAATGTCACCGGCTCGGTGAACTTCACCTCCGCCGCCATCGCCAACTCGGCGTCCTATGATATCGGCGATTCATCCCAGTTCAGCCTGACCAACACCCAGTGGGCCAATTATGACCCGCAGGCCTGGTCGAATGTGAACGTGGGCGACATCAACGGCGATTTCAGCTCGACCACGGCGGCGATCTCCAACTCGCTGAGCGTGTCTACCCTGCCGGAAACCGCCTCGCTGAACATCAACAGCCAGCAGATGAACAACGCCTATACCGGCGCCACCGCCAATATCCAGCTGGGCGATGTGACCGGAGCCGTGTCGCTGACCACCGCGGCCATCGGCAACTCGGTGAGCATCAACAACCTGCCGCGCTAAGCGGAACCGGAAACCGGGCGGCGCATCAAGTCCGTCGCCCGGCTTTCCCCAAACCTGACAATCGGATGCGGAGACGGGCTGTGATCTCGCTGAAAAGGTCAGAGGTTTTCACCTGCCACCACGCCTGGTTCGGGGACCTGCCAGCGTGTGCGGGGGTGGTCCGTTTGCTCGCTGAAGCCCGCGAGGGTGCGCCGTTGCTCAAATATGTCGCCTGCCGCTGCATTCGATCCGAGATCGAGCTGGCTCAGATGGAGATTGAAGAGAGCGGCGTCATCGTCATGGGCGCACAGTACAGCATCAGCCTGATCCCGCATGAGCTGACACATCAGCTGATCGAGCAGCAAAGGCACGGCTTCAGCCGCCCGCCCCGCTTCAACACGCAATGGAAAGCTTTTTGTCCTAAATGGGACCCGTCGGATGCAAGGGAATGACCAAGATGAACATTCGCAGCTCAACGCGACGCGCCAAATCGGCATTCGGTTCAGCGCTCGCAGCATTGAGCCTGTCGGCCTGCGCCACATCTGGTATGTCTGAGCCTGTCCAGCCACTGCGGGGGCCGGCGGAAGTTGTGCTTGAGACGCAATACACCGATGCCCTGCAGTGCCTTGCGGTCCATGCCCGCACGCAAGCCTTCCCGCCCCCGCGCATCGCGGTCGGTCACATCACGGATTTCACGGGAGCGAACGACTATTTTTCCGGGCGCCGGCTGACCCAGGGCGCCGCCCTGATGGCCATGACCGCGCTCGCGGACGCCGGCATGAGGGTCGTAGAACGCTTCGATATGGGCGTGATTCAAGCCGAGCTAGGATACACCCAGAGCGGGCTTGTCCGGGACAGCGAGACACAGTTGCGTGAGGTTCAACTCGGGCAGATGCAGGGCGCTGACCTCTACATCGTGGGCGGTTTGACCGAGTTCAACCCCAATATCCGCTCGCGGGGCGCGAACGTTTTTGTGGGTAGCGATTCCGCCGCGGGCGGCGCAGGAGCCCTTGGGGTCAATAACTTCGTTATCGATGTCGGCATAGATCTGCGGCTTATCGACGTGCGCTCAAGTGATGTGCTGTCCGTGCGCGCCTTCCGAAAACAGATTGTTGGCCGGGAGGTGGAGAGCGGCGTCTTCCAGTTCCTCACCGGGGGCGTGATCGACATCAATGCCGGCGGCCGCTCCCTTGAGCCCGTCCAGACCGCAGTCAGGAGCATGATTGATCGCGCCGTGTTCGAGTTCGTGGCCGCTCTCTACAATCTCGATCCGGTCGACTGTCTGGGTGAAGAGGTCGCCCGCGCCATCGCCGCCAGCGGCACGTTCGAGCGGCGCGGCGCAGACGCCCAGGCCATGACCGCCCAGGCCGCCCCACCAGTCAGCGCGCCGCCGGCCCAAACTCCGGCCGAAGCCCAGCCCACGGCTGCGGTGAACGCGCAGACACCTGCCCCGGCGGCACCAGCGACCCATCTCTATTCGGTGCACCTGGAATCCTATCGCCGCCGTGAGCAGATGGGCGCGGGCTGGGCCGCCCTGATGCAGGCGTATGGGCCCTTGCTTGCGGGTTTGAGCCCCGGGGTAGACGAGGTGGAATTACGCGGTGCCAGTTCCCAGGGGCAGTTCTTCCGCCTGATTGCAGGCCCGTTGCCCGATGAGCACGCCGCGCGCGAGTTGTGTGAGCAGCTATCGGCCCGCGATCAGTATTGCCGCCCGTACAGGCTGGCGGTATCGCGCTGACCAGCGCCCGCCTATCCGCAACCGGCCGACGCGCGGCAAGGCAGGACCCGGTGCCTTCCGGACCAAGAGGCGCGCCCGACTTGCAGCGGCACCGCGCCAGCGCCCGGGCCGCGGGGTGGTGAGGGTTCTGAAAGATTCATGCGGCATGATGACTGAACCCGGGCGCGCCGCCCGACGGTGACAGGTCCGCAGCCATCATCTTCAAGTGTCAGCCATGAATGCACCTGCACTCTCTAGCCGCTGCCCTGAGTGCACGCGGCGCAACCCGCGCTTATCCTGCGCACACCCTCTGCGAACCTCGGCAGACACCCGGTGCCCGGCCCGAAGGCCGCAGCCGTGCGCCCGCATCCGCCCCGTTGGCTTGACGACAGTGCAGGCGTCACAGTCCCGCCTTGGCCGGGAGGCATGGTTTCAATGAGTGGCTTTCGCAATCCCGGCGTCCGGTCCCTGTTGCATGCGCGTCTGTATGGCTCGACCAGCCGCATTCTGGATATTCCGCGCCTGATCGAGCGCTTCCAGGAGACTGGCCAGAATCCATCTGCGTCCGCAGGCATTTTCCAGACACGCATGCTCAACCGCGCCTTCATCATAAAGCACTCGATCCGCGCCTATGAGCGCGATATTTTTGATCATCAGAATGGCTCATCAACCAAACTGGTGTTTCCTTTTGCGGCATCTGATCTTAACCAGGGCGGCGCATCGATTTTCGTGGACGAGCGCTATTTTACAGAGAAAATAACGAAGTTTATCGGACTGAGCTCAATAGACGATGCCTATGCCCGCGATGAGAAACTTCTGTTCATCCTCAATGACATTCCCTCCTTCGATCCGTTCCTGATCTCCGAGCGCGCGCGATTTGACGGCATCGAGCTGCCGGTGGGTCTGGTCGACCTTTCCGATCGCGACCTGAGGGAATTGCGCGAAATGGTCGCCAAATCTCTCTCCCAGATCACCGCCCTGGCCCTGCCAGAAGGAGCAGCCGAAGCGTCGTCACGGCTTGCCAGCGCTTTCCTGGCCAGCCGTGACGACAAGCGGCTCGACCCGCTGCGCGAGGCGATGAGCATGAGCAAGGGCGATTTCCAGGAAGCCATCTTCGCCTGGAAGGGCATATTGTACTATCAGTGGAAGCTGGAGGAATCCTCCGGCTTTTTCTCCGACATCGTGTCCACCCTGTCCCAGATCAAGCCCATCGACCGGGGTCCCGATATCATGCGCACGGTTCGCCTGCGCTCACACCACATCGTGCGCACCCTTAATCATTCGATGATCGCGCTGGCTGAGGCTTTGATGGGCTATCAAGAGGTGATCCGCAAACTCACCGAAGACCGCGATCCAAGGCATCTGGGAAACTTCCTCAGGAACGCCCAGTCCATGTTCGTCCAGGTCGGCGAGAACGCCAGCATCATCAATCACTGCACGGACTTCTGGGCCTATGCCATGCGCGGCGTCAACTGGAGCCTGCTACCATCAGAAAAAGCCCTCGAAATCCTCAACTCGCTGGCCGCAAGCCTGCCCGAGGACGAGGTGAAGGTTTAGCTTTGAGCATTTGATCCGGAGCGCCGCTTGTCCGAAGACCGGTGCCCGGTTTCTGGATTGCGCTCTTGCCGCCCTGCGGTGCAGCGCGCGCGTGCAGGCGCGCGCATCCGGCTCAAGGGGCTGTGCCAAAAACACTCACCTATTGAGCGCCCGCACCACGACGATTAATTCTGGCAATCCCGCCCGTTATCATTAAAGCCGCATTAAGAACATAATTAATTGAAAAATATTATTATAATATTATAAATGATTAATATCCAACCATTGCAAACTGGCTGCTATCTTGCGGCGTCTCCTCTGCCCGCCATCTCCGGCGGTGTGACGAACAAGAGGAGACAACCATGTATCGTCAGATGATGACCGCGGGCCTTCTGGCTTCGGTGTCCATGCTGGGTCTCGCCGCAGCTGCGGAAGCCCAGACCAACAACGTGCGTAACGAGCAGCGCAACTGGGCCCAGACCCGCGCCCAGCTCAATGCCGACATCAACTCGGTGAGCGAGACTGTAAGCCTGACCTCGGCGGCGATCGGCAACTCGTTCAGCGCCGAGCTAGGCGGCGTGACCTCGTTGCAGAACATTCAGCGCAACGACGTCAATGTTCAGGCCAGCGCCTATATCAATGCCCATGATGCCCTGGGCGGGCTGAACGCCACGGTTGCGGCGATAGGCAACTCGGCTTCAGTGGAGGTCGATGCGCTGGGTGCCAGCGGCGTGAGCCGGCTGAACAACCAGCAGGACATTTTCGGCAATCGCCAAGTCTATTCCTACCTGACGATTGACGCGTCCGACATCCAGGCCCCCGACGCCAGCGATGTGGCGATCGATGGCACCGTAGCCTCCATCGCCAACTCGCTCTCGGTCACAGGAAGCGGCAATATCGAGGCGAGAAACCTGCAGCGTTTCCGCGGGGACTCCCAGTCCTTTCTGAACGCTGATCTCAATGACGTCACCGGCTCGGTGAACTTCACCTCGGCGGCCATGGGCAACTCTGCGTCCTACGATATTTCGGACTCGGCGCGCTTCGGCCTGAACAACACCCAGTTTGCTGACTGGGATCCGCAGGCCTGGTCGAATGTGGGCGTCGGCGACATCAATGGCGATTTCAGCTCGACCACGGCGGCGATCTCCAACTCGCTGAGCGTGTCTACCCTGCCGGAAACGGCCTCTCTGAACATCAACAGCAACCAGGTCAACAACGCCTATACCGGCGCAACCGCCAACATCAGCATGGGCAATGTCACCGGTGCGGTCGCCATCACGACCGCTGCCATCAGCAACTCGGTGAGCATCAACAACCTGCCGCGTTAAGCGGGCACGGAAACCGGGCGGTGCGCCACACGCGCCGCCCGGTATTTTTCCTTACCTTCCATTAGACCAAATTTAACCCGCCTAGCCTAATCTGCACCAGTGAGCACGCAGGCGCACCGCTTTGCAGGGATGGGCCATGACGATCGAGCTTTATCGCAGCGATAGCGCTGGTGGCGCTACGCCGGCTGAACCCACCCCGAAATCCCCGCCATTGATCGGCCTAAGGGTGCTGCTGGCCGAGGATGATCCGCTAAATGCCATGGTCGTGAGGCTGATCCTCACGCGCAATGGCGCCAGCGTGCACCATGTCCCCGATGGTGCCCAGGCTGTCCGGCTTGCGGCCGAGGCCCGCTTCGACTGTGCTGTTTTTGACGTGCGCATGCCGCACCTGACCGGTCCGCAGGCAGCGGCGGCGATCAGGCGCAACCCAGCCGCGCCCGACGACCTGCCCATCATCGCCCTCACAGCCAATAACAGCCCTGCAGACCGCGACCACTGCCTCGCTGCGGGCATGGATGTGTTCCTCACCAAGCCGGTGTGCGAAACCACACTGCTCGAGGCGATCGTGCAGTTATGTGCCGCAACGGCACACCGGTCTAGCGTCAGCGGGCGGGGCACGGACCTTTCCAGTACAGGCTGATCGTCTAGAAGCAACTGTCCGCGCCAGGGGCCGGTCGCCTCAGGGACCCGGCACTGGCCGGCCTGATTGCCACAGTGTGCCTCCCCGGCCCGGCCTTGGCACACGGCTTGCGAGCACTTCCTCTATCAAAGAGGATAACTCGCATGCGAATGTTCACAGCCCTTTCTGCAATCGCCCTCGCGCTGGTATCGGCCAGCGTCAGCCATGCGCAACAGGGCGACCCGATGCTCCAGCCCTACGGGATGGCACCCGGCAGCATGAGCACCCATTATACCCCGCCGGCGCGCGACCAGCAGGGTAATCGCGTCGTCGTCAACGGGCAGATTGTGGACATGAGCGGGCGGCGCGCAGCGCCCTCGAGCTCGGCGGCGAGTTTCTCTGGCGGCGTTGCGGCCATGGGCCCCTCCTCCTTGCGCCAGACCACGCTCAATGCCGTAGCGATCGGCAACTTCGTCGAGATTTCCGGCGCGCGCAACTCAACCTTTGTCATCAACCAGCGCAATTATGGTCGCCAAATCGCCACGGCCAGCGTTGGCGGCTCGGGAGGGACGGCTTCGGCTGGCACCGCGCCACAGCAAGCCAACGGATGGCCGCTCCTCGATACCCAAGACGGGCAGCCTCCTGGGCCGCATTCGTCGTCGATCAATCAGCGTAACTCCGGCACGCAGGCTGCTTTGACCCACGGGCGTTAGGGCATATGTTTTGCTCTGGTGCCTTTTCAGTAAATGTAGGCGTTGTCTCGCGTCTCAAAACGGCAACAATTTAGATAACTTGACCCAGCCCCGTGAATTCCGGCCATTGAATGGTAGAGTCCATCGAGGAGAGGATGGACCATGCGAAAGAGCCGTTATTCGGAAGAGCAGATTATCGGCATGCTGCGCGAGCACGACGCCGGTGTGAGCACGAAGGAGGTCTGCCGCAAGTACGGCATCTCCGACGCAACCTTTTACAAATACAAGGCCAAGTTCGGCGGGATGTCGGTGTCCGATGCCCAGCGTCTGAAGGTGCTGGAGCTGGAGAACAGCCGGCTGAAGCGGCTTCTGGCCGATGCCATGCTGGACAATGCAGCACTGAAGGACATCGCAGCAAAAAACTTCTGACGCCCGACGTTAAGCGCCAGGCCGTGCACCACATGGTGACCCGGCACGGTCTGAGCGAACGTCGGGCCTGCGCCCTTGCAGAGCTGGACCGATCGACCTTCCAGTATCAGAAGCGCTCAAGCGACGATGACGTCTTGCGCACGCGCCTGCGAGATATCGCCGGCGAGCGTCGCCGGTTCGGCTATCGCCGGCTGGGCATACTGCTCGAGCGCGAGGGCCTTTATGCGAACCACAAGAAGATCTACCGGCTCTACCGAGAGGAAGGGCTGGCGGTCCGGCGGCGGCGTGGCCGCAAGCGGGCCGTGGGAACCCGGCGCCCGATCCTGTTGCCCGTGGCGGCGAACCATCGCTGGAGCCTGGACTTCGTCTCTGACGCGCTGTCAGACGGGCGGCGCTTCCGGACGCTATGCGTGGTCGACGACTTTACGCGGGAGGCCTTGGCCGTCGTGGTCGATACCTCGCTGTCTGGGATGCGCGTGGCCCGTGAGCTTGATCGTCTGATCGAGCAGCGAGGAACGCCGCGCATGATCGTGAGCGACAACGGCACCGAACTGACCAGTCACGCGCTTCTGCGCTGGCAGAAAGAGAGCGGCGTGGAATGGCACTATATCGCACCTGGAAAGCCTACCCAGAATGCCTTCGTGGAGAGCTTCAACGGTCGGTTCCGCGATGAGTGCCTGAACGAGCACCTGTTCTCGTCGCTACACGAAGCACGCGGCCTGATCGAGGCGTGGAGGATCGACTACAACACCCAGCGTCCGCACACCGCGCTTGGTGGGCTTGCGCCCTGTGTCTACGCCGAGCGAACCCGTCACCCCCGGCCCGGCTCGCTTGAGCTACGCGCAAGCTCCGCTCACCGGGCCTTGACCAACCACATCAACCCAGAAAGAAAGGCGAACAGACTCTACTAACTCACGGCCCGGATCAGGGGGCTGGGTCATTTGCTCTGGTGCCTTTTCAGTAAATGTAGGCGTTGTCTCGCGTCTCAAAACGGCAACAATTTAGATAACTAACTCTGGAAACGCGGCAGACCGGATTGCGATCAGGGTTCCTGTGAACCCAGGGTCACTACCGAGTGGCCACCAAGTTGCAAACGCTTTGCACCAGAAAATCGGCGATGACAGGCTTCGTTATAAAAGCATCCATACCCGCCGCCACGCACATCTTCCGTTCGATTTCTGCCTGATTGGCGGTCAGCCCGATGATCGGCACCCGGCCCGCCGGCCCGTCATGAGCACGCACACGCCGCGCCGCCTCCACGCCGCCCATGACAGGCATCTTCATGTCGAATATGGCGCAATCTACCACCAGCAATGGATTGCCGATAATGTCGAGGGCGGCCTTGCCGTTCTCAACTATCAAGACCTCCGCACCATGCCGACGCAGGATAAAGCCGATGATCTTGGCATTAACCGGGTCATCTTCGGCGACGAGAATTCTCATCCCCTTCAGCAGAGTCTCCGCGCCAGTCTGGATTCGGACGGCCAGACCGGGTTCGCCCGGCGACACCGCCAGCAGCACTTTGCTCAGCGATGTTGGCCTCAGAGGCGACGTTAGCCACTTGAAAGCGCCTCCGGCCGCCTCTGATTTGATGTTACCCTTACTATGGGTAATGATCATGAAGCGACTGAGCCGATCGGCAAAGTCATCCTTGATTGACTCCATATAGATTTCTGAAGCGATGACGGAGGCGTTCTCCTGCGACAGCGCTTCATCGAGGGATTTGAAATTGATGATCTTGGCACGCCCGTTCATTTGTTCGATCGTTCTTTGCAGCGCATAGCCCTGCAGGTGATTGGCCGGCAGGATCACGCACCCCATCTGGCTTAGGGCCGCATCTTCCTGCATCAGCTCCTGTGCCGGGGCGGGAAGGGTAATCTGAAACTCGGCCCCTTTCCCGAGCGAAGATCGGACATTGATCGTGCCGCCCGCACCTGTCACCAGACGCTGCACAATGGCCAGACCCAGTCCAGATCCGGGGACCGCCGACCGCTCGGCAGCGCCACGTTCAAACGGGATGAACAGCCGAGCCTGGTCTGTTGGTGAAATACCCGGCCCCGTATCGATAATGGAGAATTTCAGCTCGCCCGTGTCATAGGTCACATGGATCAGCACGCCACCATCTTCGGTAAACTTGACGGCGTTGCCGGCGACATTGAAGAGGATTTGCTTGAGTCGCTTTTCGTCCGACTCGATGATTTTAGGCACCGATGTTTCAACGACATAATCTAGGGTCAGTCGCTTGTCCGAGGCTTTAAATCCAAGGATCTCGATCGTGCTCTCGATTAACCCGCGGATGTCGACTGGCTCTTTCAGAAAGCCGATCTCACCCGCTTCAATGCGGGCCAGATCCAGAATATCATCAATGATACCCAACGCGTGCTCTGAAGCCTTTTGGATTAACTCAACATAATTTTTTTGGTCACTGGCAAGAGAAGTTTCCATTAACAGGTTTGATGCACCAATCAGCCCCGACAACGGTGTGCGCAACTCATGCGTTACCGAGGCAAGGATGATTTCACGGGCGCGAACGAGGCTCGGATCGCTCAATTCTGATTCGGACATGTCTGGGTTTGGGACGAAGCGTTTGACGCAAATGCCCGCTTCATCATGGCAGGTCTCCCATGTCATCTCCTGTTTGCTCAGGCTTTCCGTGTTGCGCCGGCCAAGGGCCAATGCGAGCTCGCCAGCGAAGGGCTCAAACTTGCCCCCACGGAACTCATGCACCCGCTCCCCCAGAAATCTATCGAAATAATCGCAGATATATATAATGCGACCGTGGTTTAATAGAACAATTCCGCCAGCATCAGAGTTTTTCATTTAATAGTTTCACTTTATTATTCCAAATTCTGGATAGCGCCAAATGATTGATTTTTGATAAATGGCGCATTGAGACCAGGCGCTGAATCGCCAGACTTGATCGGTGCCCTTCGCGAGGAGGGCGCAGCCGCATGTGGGATTGCGGCGGTCACGGCGGCCGGCGCGTTCGACCCGCTCCGGGCGGCCCTCTCGAATTGGGAGCCGAGGGTCGCAGCGCTGGCGCAGGCGCCGCGCGGGGCGCTGCCATTGAGCACCCTTGGGTGGAGCGGAACCTGAACGCGAACTTCACCCTGGCCTGCCACTCTCCGGCATAAGGCTCGTCGATCACCTTGCCGCGTGTCGTATGGGCGCGGAGGAGATCGGGATGGCCAAGTTGATGGATAAGTTGAGCGTCAGCTAAGTTTCAGCTGAAAGACTGGCTGGGGATAAAGGCCTCAGCCGCCCCGGCGTGAACCCGCTGATATTGATGGAGTCAAAGAGCGCCAGGCTGTTGGACAGGAGACCGACCTGAGCGTTCATGATGCCGGTCTGCGTCTGCATCATGGCCTGGGCCAGCTGGGTGCGTACCTGGGACGCCACCTGGAGCGCCCCCACCCGCTCGATATCGCGATTGACCAGCCGCGCCACGCCTGCGTCGATGATGTCGGTCATGCGCTGCTGCATACCCAGCCGGGCCGTGATGGAGCGCGATGCGCCGCCATATTGCTGCGCGACCTGCCGGGCATTGCCCAGCGACTGGTCAAGGGCTGCCATCTTTGAGGCCCAATCCGCCGTGGTGATCTCTGGGCGCCAGTTATGCACCCCCCGCTTCATGGCATTTGCTGCCTGCGCCACCTCCTGACCATCCAGAACCCGGTCCCACACTGCGAGATCGCTAAAGCGGCCATTGTGCAGCCTGATGACTCCATCCTCTATTTGGGTTGGAAGCGGTGCATTGATGCTCGCAATCAGCGCCCCATCAAAGTAGAGCTTTAGATCTCCACGCGTTTCACCCTCACCACTTTGGGTGAAGGTGAGATTGGCCCAATCACCAGGCTTGAGTGTGCCACCTGTTGAAAAGACGAACTCTTGCGCCCCCACCATTAGTAAAATATGGCCGGTCTTTTTTTGCGTCATTAATCCAACGTATCTAGCAGATCCATCTGTCCAATTATACCTAGAATAAATAAAATTTGTTATATCCGATTCATCGTCTATTAAATCAATCGTTAAATTGACCGACATAGTTCGATTTAAATAATGAGGAATCGAATAAGAATTATTTGCATAAATTAATGGCCCTTCTGTATTGGCGGACTGATCTTTATTTGGCCCGTCAAAAGAAAAATTAGCGCTTCCATTCAAGGGCTGCAAAACCGCGCCGCCAAAACCACTCGTCCAGGCCACAGGGTTAAGGCTGCCTTCGAAGTCAAAGGCAGCGCGCAGGTTTTCCAGCGCAGGCGGGACCAGAATATCGATATCGCTGATCGCGCCTGTAATACCTGGCCGCAAATCCACAGCGTTGATGCTCATCCCGCCTTGCACGATGACATCGCCTGACTGGCTGGCCGCTTGCGGGTTGAGGAGATTGCGCCCGCCGAATGTCGCCATTTCGGTGATCTGGTTGATGCGCGGGATGAGCGCGCCATACTCCTGTGCCAGCTTGGCGCGATGATCCTCTGACAGGCTTGCGTCCTGCAGGCGCACCGACAGCGCCTTCATCTCCATGAGCGTGTCCTCGATGGCCTCTACGGCGGCGAGGGATACGTTGACGAGACCGTCAGCGCGTTCCAGCGCACGGATCTGGTTGAGATGGTTGAGGCGCTGGCTGAGCGCGTTGGTCACCTGGATGGCCGAAACGGCATCCATGGAAAAGGACAGGCGCTGGCCATAGGAGGTCGATGCCGCAACCGCGGACGATTGCGAGGCCTGTGCACTCGACACGGCACCAAGAGGCGCGGCATAGGCCGACACCGAGGTCATGACCGCTCCCTTCTAGAGCCATTGCGCAAAGGAGCGCTTCATTTAACTGTTTAGCTTTACTGGCAATTTCCTAAGAAGCAGTGTCTATAAACGGGCTCCGGCACCCTCATGGGTCAAGCGCTCCACTAGAGCTAGCGCGCGTATCCGGCCTATCAAAAAAGCGAAGAGGTTGGCCTGCGAGCCTAAGCCAGCGCGCCCGATGTCCGCGCCAGGACCGGCCGATATCTGGCCCTCTATTGCAGCCGGTGCCAGCACTCATCGCTTGACTAGAAAACCCGCGATCAGGCCCACTTCAACCAGTCGATGCTCGAAGCGATTACAGCGCGACCCAGGCGGGCAAACACTTTGGAAACGCCCGGGAACTGTTCAGATCAACCGAGCGACCTCTAGCAGCGCACAAGTTTTCCAGCGCAGACGGCACTAGGACATCAATATCGCCGATGTTCCTGGCGCAGGATTGAGAGGCTGAGGCACCGGCACAGCGGCTGGTCGCCCGGCCGCCTGATACCTCCACCAATCAATAGGACGCAGCCGCCTTACTTGGGCACCGTTATCGAAGGGTTGGAGCCACAGGCAGCCCCTGGGCGAGATCGCAGAGGCCTAGATGGCTGCCGGACAGAACCATGCACGACCATCATCGCCGACGATCTAATAGCCTTCGCGGTTGGTGCGTTAATGCCTCCGGGTCGCGACGCCACATTTCGTGCGCCCGAAACTCCGTCCGGGTACCAGCTCATGCCGCCCGTGGACATGCCGCAATCGCGAGCGCCAGCCGTATCATCCATTACTTTATCGCATAGCCAGGTGGAGAGGGGGCTTGCACCCGACTTTCACTGAGCGGGGCAACTGCTTCCCGAGCGCGCGCGAGCAACCGGGAGCGAAACTGCGCTTGAGCGGAGTTGCGCCCCCCGGCCCGTTCGCGCTGAGCCGACACAATCTACGGCTTGCCCGGCCAGAGGGCGATTGTCGCAAGATGAGACAAAACCGGGGGGCATGCGCCAGATTGCATCGGGGAATTCAGGCGGTGAAATAAGACTAATCGCCAATTTACTCTCGGTCTCCTTTGGTGCTAACATTAGTTTTTCTTTTACCATTAATTATGCCATGAAAATCACTGGCTTCGATATTGCGGCGTTTTCCTTACCCACCGCGTCCGGCGGCGTGACAGACAAGAGGAAACAACAATGTATATTCAAATGATGTCCGCAGGCCCGATGAAGTCCGGGTGCCGCGTCCACTTCAGACGATCAAGCTGTCAGGCTATGAAAGGAGCATGGGTTTCGGGGAAGCGGCATCGCTTCATCCCGCAGATAGCCGTCACCATGGCTCTGGTGCCATGGGACACCCCAAAACCGGCTCGCTCAGTCAGAACGCCCTTCCGGAGACAAAAACCGGATAATGCATCACTTGAGCCACAAATGCTTTCTTCACCCACAAATATTTTATGGCTGATCCGAATATGGTGCCTTTTCGTAACAACATTCGCGAAGAGGAGGCGGCATGCGAACGACTGTCATTCACTGAAAAATTTTTGGGCAAACCAATACGTGCCCCTATATTTCAAATACAATGACAGACGACAAGTTTATTTTTGAAGCATTTTAGGAAATTCGAGATGGACCTGAAAAAACTCCGGCATTTTAATAGCGCTGTCAAAGCCGGCTCGATATCCGCTGCTGCGCAGGCCGTCGGCGTCACGCAGCAGGCCCTGTCCCGGTCGATCACCCTCCTCGAAGAGGAAGTGGGTGTGGAGCTGCTAGAAAGAACGAGGACAGGCGTTAGCCCGACGCCTCGCGGCAATGACTTTTACAAGCTTTCCAGCCGCCTGGTGAGCGAGTTTGATAATGAAATGGCGAACTTCCTTGGATCGGTTTCGCTCCGCAAGGTCATTGAGTTCGGCATTTCAGACGCGTGCATGATCGGACCTGGCATCACACCCTTCCTGAAAGCCCTCGAGCGGGTCGGCATCAGAGGCGCAAACCACAGCATGGTATTGAACTCAAAGATTGGACAGAAACTCCACTCGGCGCAATTTGACTTTGCTGTTGCGGCATATCATGAAAGTGAAATCCAAAAAAATCTTTTTACAAAAATTGGAAATCTTAGACTGTTTGTTGTTTCGTATTGCAGCGAAATTTCCAGTCAGATCGCAGCTAGCGCCGTTTTGAGATCGGGCGTTACAATAATTGGAAATCAAGAATACTCCGTTGCCGACAGGATTCTTTATGAGAGCTTTATTGATGCAACTGCAACATATCCGGATATTGGCTACAGGAGCAACTGTGCGGCATCAATCCGCGATGTTTTAAAGAGTATTAAATCTGCTTACTTTTTTCTCTGCACTGACGCCAAGGTTGCTGAAGATTTTTGGGGTGGCCATTGTCGTGAGGTTAGCTGGGCAAAGGAAACAGTGCCATACGGCCTTCTGACCAATCGGACATCGCCTGTATCGCTGGACTGGCCCACATTCAGCGAATACAGCGCTCGATATTGCGGGCAAATACATACTCGATAGGCGGTTTCATCGCGTACTTCTGCATCCTGTTCTCCGGCGATCGCACACGGAAAGGCTCAATCCCATGCCTTGCGCCGCTCCGGCTCATGACCCCACGGGCATTGGGGTTCCGCAGCAGCCCGCAAGGGCCAAGCGCTGCGGAGCGCGCATTCGGGCCTGCCGGTGCGCTTCAGTCGACACAGCCGGCTGCACAGCCTTGAACAGCCGGACTCCTGATGTCATGATCTTCACTGATCGCGGCTGGAAGCGGGGGCGACCCGGTGCGGATAATCATTAGAGACGGGTGTAGCGTGGGGTTGTAGGCAGGTGCCGCTAAAAACAGGGGGGCCATCGCTTTGAGAATTTTATTTAAAGGCTTTTCGTGTTCAACCGGCTTTAGGCGCGAAGAGGCCAGCTTGATTTAATTTGGTTCACAAAGGTAACATGCATCTTTGATCATTGATAGCGGGGCTCATTTGGATATCAATTGCATTCAAGGACTTATCGATATTCTGCCACAGGGCGCTGTTGTGCACGCGCCGGATGGGCAGATCGTAGCGGCCAACACATCTGCCTGCGATTTGCTTGGCTTGAGTCATGACGTTTTGCTGGGTCGTGATTCCATGGACCCCAGATGGCAGGCGCTGCATCCGGATGGGACCGCGTTCGCTGGTCCCCGCCACCCAGCCATGCTGGCGATTGAAACCGGGCTTCCGGTTCCGCCCACCCCTATGGGCGTATCCATTCCTGATGCAGGCATAACCTGGCTTTCAGTGTCTGCGGCGCCCTTGAAGTGGTCAGACGGGGCAACTGAATTAGGCAGCATCGCGCTGTTTGTGCGCCAAAGCAGCGCTCTTCATCAGTTTGATCCGAACAAGCTCGATGAGATCCCGAGATTGAATATTTATCAGTTCATGAAGCTGCACTTTACGCGCCTTCGCGTCGCTGTCATGGCTCTCGAACGAGCCGCTCCAATGGAGAATCTGGGCGAAATTGTTGCCACCAGCCAAGTCTCCCTGCAAGCGCTGCATCAGATTGATCGCTGGGTCAGGGCGTACGAGGCCGCGACAATAGCCAATGAGGCCCCTGCCACAACACAAGGTGAGCTTGTCGCCCGCATGACACGCGCGCACGCTCAGAGCACGCAGATATCCTTCGGCCTTAGAGCGTCCGATCATCCGAATGTCATTGGTCAGCTTTCATTCGCAGCGACGATGATCGACATCATGAGCGCGCTGCTCGGCCCCGCAGACAGCATTGCCATATCGGACCATTCCTCTGGAAACGGGCCCGTGACCGCGATCAAGGTGACGACGTCCTACAATTATGTCCATTGTGAAAACTATTTTAAGGGCAACCTCAATGAAATCGCCGCAGGCTTGAGAACAGCATTCAGAGAACAGCTTTGTCTGAAAGAGATTTTGTCTTATTTGATGAGTCGTTATAATTCCAGTATTTACTTTGAGACCAATAACCAGTTATTTTCAATAATAATCCTACAGAACGAGCAAGCGGGCGGCTCCTGATTTGCGATATAGGAATAAATTCTATTACAGGGAGTTCATCCGCCTAAAATTATTAACAGCGCAATGATCACGCATACAACAAAAAATATTTTTCCAGCTTGGTCTCTCATTGCCAAACTCCAAAAATGAATATTTTGTTTGTATATTTTATGCTGCGAAAATCACGGCGTTAAACATAATCAATTTGTATGAACAAGCGCTTCGGGCCACCAGACAATTGGACCAGGAGATGCCGCCGGGGTGGGGCCTGGCGGGCTCGGTAGTGCAGGGTCAATCAGCCTGTCAGGCCTGCGCTCAATGCGGTGCCTTGCGGCCAGTGGCACCGGGAGCAAGGCCGTCGTGGCGCTGCAGGAAGCCAACCAGATTAATCGACTGCACAGGGCGGCACAGTCCGTAACCCTGAGCGTGGTCTGCGCCGAGCAATCTGACGATCTTGAGCGTCTCCTCATCCTCAATGCCCTCGGTGGTCAATTTGAGGCCAAGGTGGTGAGCCAGATCTATCGTTGACTTGACCAGCAAGCGGTCTCGGGGTTGCGTATGCAGATCTTTGACAAAGGCTCTGTCAAGTTTGAGTTCATCGGCGGGGATGCGCTTGAGATAGGCAAGAGAGGATTGCCCCGTCCCATAATCGTCAATCGAAATTTTTGCACCCGATTGGCGCCATGTTTCAATCGATTCCAACGCAGCTTCCAGATCATGCATAATCGCACTTTCGGTAACTTCAAATATGAGGCCTCCGGACGATTGCTTTGCTATTTTGGCAGCAAAGTTGACAAAATTCGGATCATTGCAAAGAGCGCCTGAGATATTGACTGCGATTGCAATAGGGTGCCCCGCATCCCTGAAATTTGCTTGATCGTTGAGGGCTTGTTTCAGAGACCATTCTGTCAGCTTGCGAATCTGTCCGGTTTCTTCGCAGAGCGGGATGTAGACGTCAGGAGAAATATAGCCATGGCTCGGGTCGGTCCAGCGCATGAGCGCTTCTGCGCTATCGAAGCGCCCCGTGTGCAGATTAAACTTTGGCTGATAGTGAAGCTTTATGTCTCCGCTCGAGAGGCTGGAGCCCAGGCGGCTCAGAATAGTGAGGTTCTGCAAGGAGGCGTGCTGGCCGACCGGATCATGGATCACAAACAAGCGGCGCTCTTGCTCTGCCTTTGTAGCAGCGGCTAGCGCATGCCGGAAATCCCCTACCGATAGAGTACCCGCAGTGTTTGCGGCCGCGCCGAACGTCAAGTTGATATCAATCACGATACCGGCAACTTCGACCGCGTCGCTCAGGAGGTTCTTGATCCTGGCTATGTCAGCATTCAGCGTTTGATGATCGACCGCACCGCCGTGCCCGCCATCCAGGATCACACACAGTGTCCCCGGGGCGATCACACCGATTTGATCACGCCTGTAATGCGTCCACAAACGCTCGCTCAAGATCGGGAGCAGGCCAGCTGCAGGCAGAGTGCCGAGTGCAGACTGTCCCCCGTCAGCACCTATGGCACAGGTTTGGGGTTGTGATTTAAGGAGGATTTGGGTCTCGTCGCAGTGACGAAGGAACGAAGATGAGATCCAAATCCACAAAGCCCAAAGCCCCTGCTGCAACCGTTGTGAAGGACATTCGCCGAGCGACCCGGCGACACTTCTCGGCTGAAGACAAGATCCGCATTGTTCTGGAAGGCCTGCGCGGTGACGACAGCATCGCCGAGCTGTGCCGCAAGGAAGGCATAGCCCAGAGCCTTTATTATACTTGGTCGAAGGAGTTCATGGAGGCTGGCAAGCGCCGACTGGCGGGCGACACGGCACGTGCTGCCACCAGTGACGAGGTCAAGAACCTGCGCCATCAGGCGCGTGACCTGAAAGAATGCGTGGCTGATCTGACCTTGGAGAACCGTCTGCTCAAAAAAAGCATGATCGCGGATGGGGAGGACGACGCATGAGGCACCCCGCATCCGAGAAGCTCGAGATCATCAGGATCGTCGAGCAGTCGCACCTGCCTGCCAAGGTCACGCTCGACAAGCTGGGTATAGCCCGTCGGACCTTTTATCGCTGGTATGACCGGTATCTGGAAGGCGGACCTGAAGCGCTAGAGGACCGGCCATCAGCGCCAAGCAGGGTGTGGAACCGCATCCCCGCCGAGGTGCATGACCAGATTATCGAACTGGCGCTGGAGCAGTCCGAGCTGAGCCCGCGCGAGCTGGCTGTGCGGTTCACCGACGAGACGCGTTACTTCGTGTCGGAGGCGACGGTCTATCGCCTTCTGAAGGCCCATGATCTGATCACCAGCCCGGCCTATGTCGTGATCAAGGCCGCCGACCAGTTCCACACCAAGACCACCCGGCCGAACGAGATGTGGCAGACCGACTTTACCTACTTCAAGATCATCGGCTGGGGCTGGATGTATCTGTCAACCGTGCTCGACGACTTCTCGCGCTACATCATCGCCTGGAAGCTTTGCACCAATATGCGGGCCGAGGACGTGACCGACACGCTGGACCTCGCTCTCGCGGCTTCCGGCTGCGACCAGGTGAACGTCCATCACAAGCCGCGCCTGCTGTCGGATAATGGCCCTTGTTACATCGCCGGCGAGCTCGCCGAATACATCGAGGCCCAGCGTATGAGCCATGTGCGCGGTGCGCCGTTCCATCCCCAGACGCAGGGCAAGATCGAGCGCTGGCACCAGACCATGAAGAACCGCATCCTGCTGGAAAACTACTTCCTGCCCGGCGATCTTGAGACCCAGATCGAAGCGTTCGTCGAACATTACAATCACCAACGCTACCACGAGAGCCTGAACAACGTGACGCCCGCCGACGCCTACTTCGGCAGGGCCCCAGCCATCATCAAAGAGCGTGAAAAGATCAAGCGACAGACCATCGAACATCGACGCTTGCAACACCGAAAGCACGCCGCCTAATATCAACCAACCAGACGAGGCCGATGCTCCACTAATCTACGATGCCATCTGTGCCAAATGTTCTGACGACGGACACTCGGCGATCATGCGCGCGGAGTCCCTTTTGAACTGCGTCAAAGGGGTGATGTCCTTGGTGATGTTCATACGCAAGCTCCCGACGCGCACCGAATTAGGTGCTAACGTAATGCCATATTCAATGCGCGTCGAGAGGCCCCTACGTCAGGCGATGTGATAGCAGCGCCCGCGTCCCTCAACCTTCTGCGACGTGATCGTCAGGCCGAGCTTCTTCTTGAGCGCGCCAGACATCGCTCCGCGCACAATGTGCGGCTGCCATCCGGTGGCGGCTACGATCTCCCCGATGGTTGCGCCCGCCGGTGCGCGCAGCATGGCGATCAGCGTGGCCTGCTTGATACCCTCACTCAGCTTGGATGGCCCAGGAGCCACATGCGCTGCTTCGGGTCCATTCGCCACCTGGATGCCTTCGAATGGGGCGCTGGCGCGCTTTGCGCCGCCCATATAGGTAGCCGTCATGCGCCGCAGGCAATCGGCCATTGGCGGTGCTGTGAGACTTTGGTGCTTTGCTTCCGACTTGAGAATCACGGCGTGCATGCTGGATAGCTCGTTCACGGGTCGCCTCCTTATCGGGACGGTCACACGTTTTTCAGCCAACGAGGCTCTGCCCAATAGACATTTTACGACACCATCTTGGCGTGGCGTGATCAGCGTGGCCTCTGGCAATGAGATGCCTCAGTTTGATCAAGCGACGCCGATGCGAGGTGGTCCGCCCCTATGGGATGCCGAAGGGCCAAAGGCCCGGTTCAGCGTCTGGGTGGAGTCCGCCGCCAGATCGATGGCGCCGGTCAGATGGTCAAGTATCTTGATGTTGTTGGCGAGTACGTGGAGCGCCTCAGGACGCATGTCACCGGTAAGCTTGGCGCACCGCGTAATGACCTCGGAGCGCAGCGCTGTGAGTATCTCCTCAGGCTTGAGGCCGGCGGGATTGTCTTCGGAAGCCAGAAAACGTGTCATGGTCATGCCTCTGAAACTCAAACAGGCCTCAAGCATGGCATGCAATGCTGATGATGGTGTAAACACCAGCTCCTTCTAGCTCACTATCTGCGCCATGCCCTTTTGTGGCGCTTCGGATACGCCGTGTCCAGAAATCAACCTACGCCAGCGCGACGGTTGGCGGCCTTGACCATTTCCGGCCGCATTGCGTCAGCCTCCCCTGGGACGTAGACCCGCCCGGCCTGTCAATCTGCACTGTCGTGATCGTCAGGCAGGGCGTCGTCTTCGGCGCTCCAGGCTTGGGCCGCGCCCGGTGTCGGACTGCCAGCCGGTTCAGGGCATCAATTTCTGCCCGCCCGCATGGGCTTCGATCCGGAGCCTGGTCCCTTTGCCCTTGTTGTGGGCACACAAATTTTCTGAACCAGACCACCGATTGCGAGCGCGGCGAACAAGCGTACCACCGGATTAACCATACAAGAATGCCGCACCCGTCCGATCCGCGGATCGCATTCGCTGCACAATGCGTTGGATGGGGCGCGTCGGTTCCGCCCCGGAGGCATGGTTTCAATGAGTGGCTTTCGCAATCCCGGCGTCCGGTCCCTGTTGCATGCGCGTCTGTATGGCTCGACCAGCCGCATTCTGGATATTCCGCGCCTGATCGAGCGCTTCCAGGAGACTGGCCAGAATCCATCTGCGTCCGCAGGCATTTTCCAGACACGCATGCTCAACCGCGCCTTCATCATAAAGCACTCGATCCGCGCCTATGAGCGCGATATTTTTGATCATCAGAATGCGTCCTCGACCAAAATGATCTTTCCGTTCGCCGCCTCTGACCTGAACCAGGGCGGCGCATCCCTTTTTGTGGACGAGCGCTATTTCACGGAAAAGATGCTCAAGTTCTGCGGGCTGAACATGATCGACGACGCCTATGCGCGCGATGAGAAGCTCCTGTTCATCCTCAATGACATTCCCTCATTCGATCCGTTCCTGATTTCCGAGCGTGCGCGATTTGACGGCATCGAGCTGCCGGTGGGCCTGATCGACCTGTCCGATCACGATCTGACGCAATTGCGCGAAATGGTCGCCAAATCCCTCTCCCAGATCACCGCCCTGGCCCTGCCAGAAGGAGCAGCCGAAGCGTCGTCACGGCTTGCCAGCGCCTTCCTGGCCAGCCGTGACGACAAGCGGCTCGACCCGCTGCGCGAGGCGATGAGCATGAGCAAGGGCGATTTTCAGGAAGCCATCTTCGCCTGGAAGGGCATATTGTACTACCAGTGGAAGCTGGAGGAATCCTCCGGCTTTTTCTCCGACATCGTCTCCACCCTGTCCCAGATCAAGCCCATCGACCGGGGGCCTGACATCATGCGCACGGTCCGCCTGCGCTCGCACCACATCGTGCGCGCCCTTAATCATTCAATGATCGCGCTGGCTGAGGCTTTGATGGGCTATCAGGAGGTGATCCGAAAACTCACCGAAGACCGCGATCCAAGGCATCTGGGAAACTTCCTCAGGGACGCCAAGTCCATGTTCGCCCAGGTCGGCGAAAATTCCAGCATCATCAGTCACTGCACCGACTTCTGGTCCTATGCCATGCGCGGCGTCAACTGGAACCTGCTGCCATCGGAAAAGGCCCTCGAAATCCTCAACTCCCTGTCTGCCAGCCTGCCCGCAGACGGCGATCCCAAAAACGCCGCGGCCCGTTAGAGTGCAGTCCAAACCCCGGTCTGCGTCTTCGCCGATGCCTCCTTTGAGGTGGGGGCCCGTGCGAATGGCGGCCGTCGACGGTCTGTCACGCAAATATCGTGGTCCCAGCCTGATCAATTCTCATCAGCATCGCGTTCCCAGATGAATATGACCGGATACAATAGGATGATCAACAAACCGATTACGCCCCAGGGGCCAAATTCAAAATCGAGAATGCCGTCTTGTGTCTTGAACAGGCCGATCCAGGAGCCAAGTATATTTACAATAAGGCCCCTTTCGTCTACGAACAAATCGCGCTCCCCAATCCCCCATAATATGAGAGATTGGGCGTGATCGGTGTCTAAAACAACAAAATCCATGCCGAACAGATATCGTCCCAACAGGTAGACCGAGAAGAGAATGATCAATTGGGGCAGTTTGCTTGTGATCAGCATAACGCGCGTCCGAACGTGATTCCAATGCTTGTGGTTTTTGGCTTCTGTGGCGCACATTGGCGCTGTCCGCCTGGCGGGTTCTGGAGGCTGGCCCGGATCCGTACCGGCGAGACAGGTATTATACGACGCCCACATCTGACGCTGATTTCTCTTGCGGCATAAAGGGGGCAGTCTTGCGCTGGTGTGCGCGCCAGGCTGGGCACGACCGTGTCAAGGTCAGGCCCGCCCTCGCTTGCGGCGCACGCTCGTGGCAAGGCTGAAACAAGCTTGAATGCAGCCGGCATTCAGACCTCCTCGTACTCGGGAAGGCAGTCTGTTAAACCGTTCAGCATGTTGATCGTATGATCGATCTTCATTGAACGAAATTCCGAGCTCTTAAACGCGAATTTCATGTAATCATGCGCATGACTCAATATTCCCGAGTGCTCACCGAGGACCGAAAAAAGCGCGTTTGATTTTTTCAAAAATTTTATGATAATAGCTGGCTCTTTGACAGAAATGAATTGCTCTATTGTTGAATCATGCTCTTCAAGTGCCATTTTTAATTGAAAAAGCGATACGTTCACGGATTTTATTACGTGTCGGCACCTTTGTTTAATTATATAGTCGGTGTTTGGATCAACAAACGACGGCTTTATTTGCTTAACGATGTCAACAATGTCTTCATATGAGCTCTGGGCAGAGCGCATCTTCCATCTGTAGAACAAGATACCTTTCCACGCATAAATCGCCTCGCGAAACTCCGCCCGGTCCATGCGCAGGGCGCTGCGCAGGGGCGCGAGGCTTTCGTCATCGCCACCACTGAGAAAGGCGGCTGCGAACCGTTGGGTCGCCGCGACTGAAGCGTTACCCTCCATCATCAAAGACGTGATCTGTGACAGCGAGTCTGACGTGGAACGCTTGAGCTGGAGCAGGTCAAATGCAGATATATCAACGATGCCCTTCGGCAACAAGAAGCCATCTAATGCAGCGCGCTCGGAAATCAAAAACGGATCAAAAGACGGAATCGAGTTCAATAGCGATATAAATTTGAGATCCCGTTGTATAAGCTCATTTCCATCTTTCGATTCGATATACCTAAATAAACGATCTTCAAAATATTTCTCTCCAAGCATTAATGATACGCCGCCTTTAGAAAGGTCGCCACCAGAAAATGGGAAGACAATTTTCACTGTCGATATCGGAGGCCTTTCAAAGTACATCGCCTCATGCGCTCGTATTGCGTGCTTTATAATAATCGATCTATTGAGCATGGAGTTCGCGAAGATGCGCTCGGCTGAATCACCATGGGACGCATTGTAGCGCTGGATCAATGTTGGGATATCGATGATGCGGCTGGTTGCGCCATATTGTCTGGCGTGCATCAGGGAGCGAATGCCAAGTTGATTGGAGCTGCTCATCAATGTCTCTTCGCGGTCCCGGGGAATCGGCTTGAAGGCGGGCCTGTTCATGTTTTTGGAGCAGATTGTCACGGCGCGTCGCGCCCACGAGGGTCGCGCAGGGCGAACCGCCCGCCTGTCATGTACTGGTAGCTGGGTGAACAGGATGAGGCGGCCCCTTCTCGTTACGGAGCGTTAAAAGCGGGATAAGGTATTGAGTTTCCCTGAACAAAAGAAGAAAAGTAATTGTAGATACAAGCCCCTATTGTTGGCTCGGTCAGTGATGGCGCGCAATAGCCTAGATTAGGTATATGCTCTCCCCTGGGGTCCGGATGTGTGGGTGATCCAGATTGTGGCACCCGGGTCACCCGTCTTTGCGCAGAACCCTTTTGATGAAAGTAGCGCGCTCGCCGAGACTTTCCGCCCGGTGAGCCCGATCAGAAGCATGGGCCCCGGTGCGAAAGAGTTTTGTCACGCGGGTCCGTAAGCCGGGGCGTGTGCCCGACGCGCGCTCGAGGGATGCGCTTTGCGTTCAAGACCCTCGCCGGTTCCTTGATTTAGGCCTTTGACGGCATTTACGTCTTTATCAACAATTCATGTCATGCTGCTCAACTCTGTATAAATAAAAGGGACTTTCATGACTCGTTTTCTGGCTTCCGAAGACAACCCCGCCGGCCTCAGGCCTGAGGACATACTCACAGCGCTGCGCTCCGAGGTCATTACGCGGTGCGTCAAGCTAACAAGCGATGCGCGCCCAGAGGCGCTCCATGTGCTCGCCAATAACATCAAGATCCTTGATCATCTGACAGCCGCAATCGATCTGGCGATGGACTCCACTCAGACACTGAACCGCGCATTTGGCCCCTCCGCATCCCATAAGGGCGGACCGCCTCGCATCGGCGTCGCCTGATCAAACCCGGATACCTCAATATCAGACGCCGCGTCGATTGGGCACCTTGCGGTGGGTTGCCGATGCCCATGGAGAATGCGAGCGATGGCGCAGACACCACAATACCCAGCGTCCGTACAGCGCCATCGCCGACCGAACGCCTGCGGAGGGACGAAAAGCGCCAGGACTCATGCCGCCCGCCATTGCACCGTGACGCGTGGATCTTCCAACTCCCCGTGGTCCGAAAACGGGTTCAGGCGCACTGTGGCGATCCCTGAGTATGAGTGCGTTTACCTGCATGCCCGGGAGACCGGTTTGCAGGCGAAGGCGTGCGTGGGGGCATGGATGAACTTCTACAATCACCGGCACCTGCACACCGCTCATGCCCCCCGCCATAATCTACTGGCAGTTGGGCCAAACCTATCAACCTGATCAGAGGGAGCTCAGAGTAGCTTAAAAACCGTCAGAAACTGCCCAACGAATAGGGAGCATCCCACAGATTTGGCGATTTCGGGTGAGGAAGCGAAATATTCCCTACTCTATATTAACAAATCACCCCGAGGCCGAACAGCTGATTTAGAGGCATTGCGTTACATATGCCATTTGTGGCTACAACAATAAAATCTTAAATCAATAATAGTTTATTCATTATTTAATCCGATGTTCAGTTATATATTAATCTCTTGTTTTGGTCGGCCGATATAATAGCGTCAGAGTAATTTTATGTAGAATGCAAAATGGTGGAGCAATGATATTTCTGGAAATAAATAACCAGGGGCAATGATCTCCCAGCGGAGCCGAAATCATGTTCATAACCGCATGAATTCCGGGTTCAACCTCGCATCAGCCAAAGATAATGGCGGCATGTTCGCCATCGCTCAGAATATGCGCTCCGAGGTAAGTGGCCCGCGCGCCGTCAACGAATGGGTGGATCTGGCTCAATCGGTCCCCGACGTGACCGCCGCCGCTGGCTCGGCAATCTCTACTCTACCGATCGAAATGAAAGAAAAGACGCTCGCTGCGTCAGACAGGCTCTCGGCCTCAACAGCATTGTGAGGGAGAAAAAATGTATCAACCGTCGCAAAGCCTTCACAGACTTGTCGCCCTGTCACAGGAAACATCACCTGAATCCAGGCGACAGGTACTCAGAGACGTAACAGACCTCTTCCTTGAAGAACCCCCGTCTCAAAATTCTACTGTGTATGCCGAGTTCGACGCGCTCTTGCAGTCTCTTGCCAAAAAGGTCACCGAGCATGCCCGAGCGACGCTATCCGAACGCTTGGCCGATTGCGCCCAAGCGCCACATGAACTTATTTCGCAACTGGCAATGGATGCCATTGAGGTGGCGGGACCAATACTGCTTCGGTCTCCAGTTATAAATGATGTCGATCTTGTTAATATCGTTGAAAGCCAAACTCAGGAGCACATTCGCGCCATTGCCGAGCGCAAAAGCGTATCCGAGAAGGTTTCAAGAGCAATCGCTGTCAAAGGCGATGATACAAGTCTGGCTCGCCTCATACTGAATGAGGGCGCAAAAGTTGACCGGGTCACCTTCGAAATAGCGACGGAGCGCGCCGAGCGCAGCCCCATGATCCAGGGCTCATTGGTGCGCCGCTCCAATACGCCTGCCGATCTTCTGGCGGACCTCATTACCATCGTGGAAAGCACTTTGCGCGAGCAGATCATTGCACGCTTTGAAGGTCTTAACCCGGTAGTCCTCGAAGCTGCCCTGGCGGCGTCACACGAGCGCCTGGCCAAGCGTCTCCTCGTGGAATCTGAGACGGAAGCCGCGCGCAAGCATCTTGATGTCACTCGGGTACGCCACGCGCTTAACGCCTCACTTTTGATATCACTGTTGAAAAAAGACAAGATTATTGAATTTCAGGTTGCTTTTGCGGAACTGGCCAATGTCAGCACACATGTCGTGAAGCGAGCCATGAACCACGAAAGTCCTGATGGATTGTTATTGTTATGCATGGCCACCGGAATTAAGAAAGCGGATTTCCTCATGATTGTCGGCCTGACGAAACAGGCTGCGCCCGTCAAAAATGCTGTACATGAGGACCTGAACTCAAGATTCAACGCAATCAGAGACATGGCGCGCGTTTATGATAATATGACCGTTGAATCTGCTCAACGCGCCATTCGATTTATGAAAGTTCGTGGTCATGTTGCTCATCATGCAGACAAAGGCGCAGTAGCTTTATTATAATTAAATAATGACGTATTTTAGTAATCGCATGCGATAAATCAAAACCAGAAAAAATTTTGTCGACGTTAAGCTGCTTGCATCCGCAATCAGTAAATTATCAGGTTTTCAATAGATCCGCACTCATGACAGCACTCTACCTATCGCCGAGGGTAGCTGATGCTGTCATGGGCAGACTGATCGAGCACATCGGCGAGGCACACCACAAGCCCAACGCAGTCAACGCCGCAGCGAGTGCTTCCCTGGTGGCCCCAGGGCACGCCCAGCCAGCCGCGTGCCTCGGCGATGATGCCCTCAGAGGTGACGATCTCATCGGGCATGGGAATAGCTCATCAGGGCGTCCCGCCTCGGCACGTACGGCTCACCGTGGAAGTTCAGAACATTGATGAAGCGGGTGATAGGTCTCGAGACCCTTGTCGCAGCCGAGATGTATAGCGAACGCCTCGCGAGGTTCGATCGCGTAGCCCATGGGCAGGAACAGCTCGATCGCGCCGTTCGACTGCGCACAGGCTTCGACCTTGATGGAGCCCCCGGCATTCGAGCCCGCCCTACCAGGTGAGCACGCGTCCCGCGACCGGTCGTTCGCGGCGTCCGGAGCGTCCACCTGCACGATAACCTGCGAGCGCGAGGTGACAGCAAGAACGGTTCCAGGCTGCGTCCTTGCCGAGCCGGTGATCGCCAAGGCCTGCCCGGCATTGGGCTTTCTCACGAATAGGAGCTTCGGAAAATGCTGGGGCGGTTCAAGGGGTCAAATTTGACTGCGGATTCACACGCTACATTTGGTTGAGCGAAAACAATTTTGCCAATACAAAATGTGAATTTGTCTCTACAAATATTATTCTCAATCTGTTCAGCAAAATTCAGTGTTCTGCCCTCACTCTGAGCTTCTGCCAGCACCGATAAGGACGCCATTTTTGATCCCAATCTCAGCGCGTGCCAAGCTTAAGCGTAGCAGGAGCCGACCCGCGCGGGCGGAGCGCGATGCACCCCTGTACCATGACTGCGTGAACTGGCGTCCTTCCGAACCAGCATCAGCCCACCCATCCCGCAACAAACAATTCAAGATTTGATCTGATGGCCGCAGTTCCAGCCCGCTTTCGATCACTTATTCACTTCGTTCGTGACCGGTGTGGCGTGTCTGCAGTCGAGTTCGCACTAATCGCGCCGATGATGATTGCTATGTACATTGGTATCGCTCATCTCAGTTTGGTGCTGAGCGCCGACCGCAAGGTCTCCAGTGCCGCGCTTGTGGTGGCTGACCTGACCACCCAACAAGCTACAGTGACCCGGGCTGATCTCGCCGATTTTCTTGCGGCTGGGCGAATCATGACTGCGCCCCTCAACGGCGCCGACATGGGGTTACGCGTGAGATCGGTACGCATGTGCGAAAACGGGACGACATATGTCAGCTGGAGCGAAGCTGACGCCATGAGCGCCGAAAACGGTGTTCCCGAACTGCCAGAGGGGCTTCTGACGCCGGGCGGATCGGTGATTTTGGTTGATACTGAAATGCCCTTGGTCACCTCGTTCAGCGACCTGTTCGGAGGACCGGTGACATCGCGAGGCACTGCAATCATGCGGCCTCGCCGCTCAAATGAAGTCTCCCTATCTCCTGCATTGCCTCGAGCACGAACTGCAGGTCGCCCTCCCCCGCCATACCCGCCTAGGTGCTGTTGACAAAGTACCGGAACCACAGGCGGATTGAAGCGAGATGGATGAAGCCGAGATAGCTGTCGGCGGTCTTGTCGTAGCGTGTGGCGAGGCGGCGTGAGCAGCGCAGCTTGTTGAAGCACCGCTCGATGCGGTTTCTCAGCCCATAGACGAAGTCGTCGATCTGGACGGGGTTCTTGCGGTTTCGGCGCGCCGGGATCATCGGCACGGCGCCGGCGGCTTCCAGCGATGTTCGGATATTGTCGCTGTCATAGCCTTTGTCGGCCAGCAGGACGCGCGGGACTGGGCCATGCGCGGCCATCACCGCCTCATAACCTTTGTAGTCGGAGACTTCACCGCCGGTGATCTCAGCGGCTATGGGCAGCCCTTCAGCGTTGGTGCGAAGGTGTATTTTGGTCGTGAAGCCACCTTTTGAGCGCCCAAAACCCTGTTTTTGAGTCCCCCTTTAGCGCCCGCAGCCTGATGGTGCGCGCGAACGATAGTGGAATCGACCATTTGAAGACTGTCGGGTACGGCCCCGCTCTCGCCCAGCGCTTCCAACATCACCTCCCACACGCCTGACAGCGTCCAGCGGCGGAACTGGCGGTAGACCCGCGTCCACGGACCGAAATAGTCGTGAAGATCACGCCAGGGCGCGCC
The DNA here is from genome assembly GCA_027627685.1 of Hyphomonadaceae bacterium ML37. Classification (NCBI taxonomy): domain Bacteria; kingdom Pseudomonadati; phylum Pseudomonadota; class Alphaproteobacteria; order Hyphomonadales; family Hyphomonadaceae; species Hyphomonadaceae bacterium ML37. Next base: position 714,473 of record CP091241.1, on the reverse strand, counting down.
GGTGCGCGCGATCCAGAACACGCCGTCCAGCACGCGGCGATGATCAGAAGGCGGGCGGCCCCGCTTGCCTCCGGTCGCCACCACGAAAGGCGCAAAGAACGCCCACTCCTCGTCCGTCATCAAACCGCGAACCAAGACCACCTCCCAAAAGCCAGTCTTGAATCACGCTTCGGGCGGGTTGGGAATCCACTTCGTCAACAGGTCCTAATCATCCCTGCGCACCTCCGCCCCCACCCCCCCCTACCAGCCCGATCGAGAGGCCGAATTGAATTTTTTGAGCAAGGCGAATGGCTCCGGGCTTTCCCGAAGCTCCTACTTGTGAGAAGGAGCTGTTGGGGGCCAGCCTTATTCGTATCCAAAAGGCGACGAGGATGGCGAGGGCTGAGCCACTCTCTGATAACCCGGAAACCCTCACGCCGGTCCGCGCTGACCTCCTTATCAGCGGGCCTCCCGCACAGTCAGGCCGAGCAGATCGGCACCGCTGGAGCCTTCAGGCCCACTGTGAGTTATAGCGCGAAACGGGACACGATCGGACGTTCGTCAAAGTCGCTTGAGTCCCAACCCATTTGACCGTTTAATATAAGCAAATTTCATTCTAAAAGGAGTATGCATGAAGCGTTTTTTCCAGATGCGACCCGTGAAATTGGTTGGTTTTTTAGCGTCAGTCCTGTCACTTGCTTGCACAACGATCATCCCGGCATCCGCATGCACTGGCATCTCGCTTCGGGCGTCAGACGGCAGCCGGATTGTCGCCCGTACCGTCGAGTGGGCTCTTAGCGATGCAGACCACGACACGCTTGTCCTGTTTCCGCGCGATCATCAGTTTACAGCCCAGACCCCGGAGGGTTTTAACGGACTCTCCTGGACGGGGCGCTACGGTTTCATTTCGCTGGGCGCTTATGGGGAGCCGTACGGGCCTGACGGCATGAACGAAGCCGGTCTGTACGTGGGAATGTACTATTTTCCTGAGTACGCGAGTTTTGCGCCTTACGAGTCATCACAGGCAGCGCGATCCCTCAGCGTCGGCGACCTGATGCGGTGGATTCTATCGTCCTTCGCGACTGTTGACGAGGTGCGCGTCAATATTGAGGCGGTGCGCGTTGTAAATGTCGAAGATCCGCGTTTCGGCGGTGCCCCTTTGCCCTTCCATTGGAAAATTGAAGACCCGAGTGGTGCCAGCATTGTTATCGAGATTGTCAATGGAGGGAATGTGCAAATCCATGAAAGCTTCATGGGTGTTATAACCAACTCCCCCGATTACGGCTGGCATTTGACTAATTTGCGAAACTATCTTGGCCTGTCACCTGTGGCGGAGCTTCCGGTCGAAATCGCTGGGGAGACCTTTGCGCCGTTTGGGGCGGGCACCGGGCTTCGGGGCCTGCCCGGTGATTTTACCCCCCCTTCCAGATTTGTGCGCGCGGTAGCGCTAAGCGCCTCTGCCAGACCACTTGAGACCGGCAATGAAGCGGTTTTCGAGGCGTTTCGCATCCTAGACAGCTTCAACATCCCCGTCGGTGCAACGGGGCCGACCGACACCATCGCCGCCGACATTGAGAGCGCCACCCAGATAACGACCGCATGGGATCTAACCGCCCGCAGAATGTTCTTTCACACGATGTCTGATCGCGAGGTTCGCACCATCGACCTGAACCGTATCGACTTCGACACTCCGGGCATGCGGATAATCACTGAGGGGGCAAGCGCACGTCAGACAGTACGGGACATCACGCCTTGATCTACGGCAGCCGTCCAATCTCCATGTGGCGATTCCTGCCATTAGAGCGTGATCCAGCCTGATTGAACCGGATTTGGGATCCACGTGAGGTGCGAACTCTGAATCACACTGTCTGCCGGGGCGGGAGGCCGGAGGACATGTCCAAGGCTTTATCTGCTGACCTTCGCAGCGGTGACGGCGGAAACGAACCACCGCGAGGCGGCTGAGCAATTTAGTGCCAGCGCAGCCGGTGTCAGCCGCTGGCGCGGGCTGGATCGCAATAAACGCATTTGGGTGGGCGGCTATGTGCCGCTCGGCTACGACGTGCGCGAGCGCAAGCTGGTGATCAACCAGGCCGAAGCCGCGTCGGTCCACGCGGTCTTCGAGCGCTTCGTCGAGACCAGTTCTGCAACCGTGCTGGCGCGCGAGCTGCGGCGCCAGGATTTCCGAAGCAAGCAGGGCAGCCTGATCGACAAGGGCTATGTCTACCGCCTCCTGCACAACCGGGTCTATCGCGGCGAGGCCGTCCACACCGGCCATGATCTGCGAGCCTGAGCCGCAGAACGGCTCGTAGCAGAGACCGCCGCGGGCCACGTGCTGGCGCATCGGGATCCCGAACGCGTCCAGGGGTTTCGGGGTCGGATGGTCCGGGCGGTCGTCCTTGGCGAAGCTCGCCAGCGGCCATGTGGAGGGCAGCGTCTCCTCGGCAACTTTTGGCGGACGGTTCGGACGGCGCCACCCCATGAAGCAGGGCTCGTGCTTCCACAGGTAATGGGAGCGGGTCAGGACACCGCGGTCCTTTACCCAGATGATCTGCTGGTGAACGAACGCGCCGGCTTTTTCCCAGCAGGCCTCCAGCATCGCCTGGCGGCGCGAGGCGTGCCAGCAATACCAGGCCGCATCCTCGGTAATGGCTTCAGCCACAGCCGCGGCGATGAACCCGTCATAGAGCTCGGCGCCCTGCGAGCTGTCGTCCCAGGTAACGCCGTAGGATTGGCTCCAGTCCTTGTTGCGCGTCGGGTGGTTCGAGCCGTCATAGTCCACGAGATACGGCGGATCGGTTGCGAACAGGATCGCCCGCTCGCCATTCATCAGACGGCGGACATCGGCATGGTTCGTGCTGTCGCCGCAGAGCAGCCGATGGTCACCGAGTATCCACAGATCGCCGGTGCGCGAGGCCGGGTTGCGGGGAGGTTCGGGGATGGTCACCGGCGGCACGCAGCCGCCGCCACCGCCCTCACCCTCCGGCACGAAGGCCAGCAGCTTGTCCAGCTCCCCGTCGGAGAACCCGACCAGCGACAGTTCGAACTCCTCTGCCAGGAGGTCATTCAGTTCGGCCGAGAGCAGCGCCTCGTCCCAGGTTCCGAGCTCCGTCAGCTTGTTGTCGGCGATGCGGTAGGCCCGTCGCTGCGCTTCCGTCAGATGCCCCAGCACGATCACCGGAGCCTCGGTCAGTCCGAGCTGGGCAGCCGCCAGCACCCGGCCATGACCTGCGATCAGTTCGCCGTCCTCGGCTACGAGGCAGGGCACGGTCCAGCCGAACTCGGCCATGCTGGCGGCGATCCTGGCGACCTGGTCGGCGCCATGGACCTTGGCGTTCCTCGCATAGGGCTGCAGGCGCGCAAGCGGCCAGTGCTCGATCCGCTCGGGCGCGAAGGCGAGGGTCATGACGGTGATCCTGTGGGCTGGCGGGGGTGGATTCCGGCAGGTGGATTCCAGTGGCTTCCCGGGTGGACTCCGTTCGGGGTCCAGCGGTCACCATTGGTGTCCAGATGAAAAGGCTCGTGTTTTCTGGGGATTAGGCAGGATGCGGGTGGATCCGGCTTCCGGGTGGCTTCCCAGAAATCCGGCCCTGTCGCTAGCGATATGGCGCGCTTGGCCCCCCAGCATACGATTTCGGCCAGGAAGGAACCGGAAACTCGTCTGAAAGCGGGACAAAGACCGCGACGCGCGCCTCTCCCGAGGATAGGCAGAAACTACCCGAGAACCGGGCTTTTCGTCTCTTCGAAAAATGTCCGGCGGACGGTTTTCGCCTTGTTTCGCCAGATTGCGGTCACTCCCCGAGGAGCGCCCGCAGATCTTTCATCAACAGGAACAGATGATAGGCGTCGGTCGGACTCGGTTCGAAGTCGAATTGCTCGTACCAGGCGCGCGCTTCATCGTCCTTGGCATGAACGAGCAGTGCCCGGATGCCCGCGATGTCGGCCGCCTGGGCCGTGGGCAGCAGTGCATCCTTGAGCAAAGCCCTGCCGAGCCCCTTTCCCTGCTCGGACCGGTCGATGGCAAGACGGGCAAGGAGCATTACCGGGATCGGATGGCGGGCAAGCCCTTTGCCGACACGACCCGGAGCGTCGGCATGTTCGACGGCGCCGACCGCGAGGCTGTAATAGCCTACGATACGCAGGTCCCCGCGGCAGACGACATAGGTCTGAGCGCTGCCCGCTTTCTGGTTGACCAGAGCGTGGCGTTGCAGGAAACGGTCGAGGGGTTCCTTGCCACAATCAAACGCGTCGACGTCGTGGGAGGCATCGAGCTTTCGCACGGCAGAGAACGCCTGGTTCTCCGCCGTCACTCAAGCACGCTCTTCTCGGCGAGCAGTCGGGCGAGGCGCGGCTTGCTCTGGACGGGACGGTCGAGAACATCCTGGAAGGCTTGCCACTGGGCGTCGTCCAGCCGGAACATGCGTCGATCAACGAGCGCTTCCTCAGCGGCATGGATGCCCGCCTCAAGCAGGAACTCCGTCACGTTCTTGTGCGAAAACGCGGCTGCACGCTGCAGCAGCGCCTTCATCGTCGGCGTGGTGCGCACTTCGATACGTTCGGACTTGGCTTCGGCTACGGGCATGGCTGTTCTCCTATCCCAGCCTCCATATCATACGGACAACGTACGGACAAGGAGTTAACTGGTATGGCTGGCCGGGTCCTCGCAAGCGCCCTTGACCATTTCAATCACATAGCGCCGCGATCGGAGCCGGGGGACTTTACGGCGGTTCAGCCGCCACGCGATGACGCAGAGCGCGTAGAGCCAGTGCTCGTGAGCGGCGGAGCGCTGCAAGCCGACCGTCCAGCAGATCGTTTTCCAGCGCGCTCCATGGGCGCGCATCCAGATGATCTTGCCGTCTACGGGATCGAGCCCCACCGTCCAGCCTAGCGTCTCCTCCATCCGGCTGATGGCGGCGGGAGACGGCAGCACCCGCATGGGCCTCGCTTCCTGCTCGGCCTTGTCAGCGAAGCTGTGGACGATCTCGGGCCAGGTGTTGAAGTAGCCCTGGCGCCGGGGCGCGGGCAGGCGATCGAGCACGAGAGCGGCTTCGGCAAAACGTTCCTCGACGAGGCTGGGTGTCCAATGGGTCATCGGCGCATATCCCTGTTCTGGGGGCCATAGAGCTTCTCGCCCAGCTGGCGCACGAGCTCGCGCTCGGGCCAGGTCAGGCGATCATCATCGAGTGAGACCGCGAGGACGCGTTGCTCGCGCCAGCCCTCGCGCTTGACCTCTTCGGGGCTGCGGCGCTGGCCGCCGTATCCGCGCGGCGCCCACCTCACAGCACACCTCCCCGGGTCTCGATGGCCCACAGAAGGATGGCGATGGCGTCGGCCTCATTGTCATCGGCGGGTGAGAACCCGCGCGCGCGAACCGCTGCGATCATGGCGTCCTTGGGCGCATTGCCCTTGCCGGTGGCGAAGCGCTTGATCGTGCCCACCGGAACGCCCTGATAGGCGACGCTCTCGCGCTCGCACCATGCGGTCAGTGTCGCCAGGAAGCCGCCATAGATGTGGGCGGCGTCGGTACCGGCGTGGCGGCGCACCTCCTCGAACCAGATGGCCGAGATGGGACCGGAGAACCGGTCGAGCTCGGCGAGCCAGCCCGAGAAGCGGAGATATCGCATGCCCCCACCGTCATAGCGGCTGGGCCGCAGCGAGAGCGTGCCGCTGGTAATCAGACCATCCGCGGTGCGCAGCGCCCAGCCGGTGGATGTGCCCAGATCGAGCGCCAGCATGGTGCGGTGCGCACCTGCGCCCGGCGGCAGTTGCGGGGTTGCGCCACGCGCGGCGCTGGACACAGTCAGGTCAGCCATGAGCGGTCTCCTTTGTGGTGGCTGGTCTTGGTGGAAGGCGGCGGCGGCCTGGTGCTTGGCGGTACGGGGCCGCCGCCGTCGGATCGGGGTGTGTGCGCCTCATGGATCGAGCTCGCGCAGCCAGTCGGGCAGGTGTGAGCCTTGGGAACCTGCGTTTGGAGGTTCCCCCGGAGGTTCCCCTGCACAACCGGCTGATTTATTTGGGATTTGGGAACCTGGGGAACCTGGGGAACCTTTTGCGGTATTCTCTATCGCATGCGCGCGCGTGCGCGTGTGCGTAAGGGTGGGGAGAGGTTCCCCAGGTTCCCCAGGTTCCCCTTTTCCATTTTTTTCAATAGGTTGCTGAGGGGAACCTTCTCTTTGGAGGTTCCCCTTACTTGCTGGAGGTTCCCCAACCTTGGGCTGATCCAGAGAGAACATGCTCGTTTTCTTATCATTGAGCTTCAGCTGCCAGCGTGCGGCCTTGTGCTCGACTCCTGCATGGACCAGTCGAACCTCGACTTCGCCGAACCCCGGCGTCGGAGCATAGAGAAGCCGCGCATCGGGATGATAGCCCGGCGTGGTCAGCAGCGTGCCCGCCCGGCCAAAGACCGGCGTATTGACGATCCCCACCAGAACAGGCAGCGCCGGGTCGGGCGTGGCCAGCACGGATTTGACGACGGCGACCGGGGGCGGGGCTGCAACCAGCTCGCCCCTGGCGTTCAGCTTCTTCCAGTGGGCCAGGCGCGCCAGCATGTGCCGCAGACGCTCTTCAGTGATCCCGGCGGCGACCGGGCGGCCCTCGTCGTCGGGGACCACCCATGTGGGCTGACCTGCAAAACGGAACACCCACGGCGTGCTGTTGGAGGCCATGAGGAGGCTCCAGACCCGCTCGACCGAGCGTGCCAGATCGCCCTCATCGGCGCGCAGTGTGGGGACGGCCTCGCCGCTGCCGCGATAGTTGACCGGGCGGTGCTGGCCGATCTGCATCACGGTCCCTGTCTCGACAACCGATTGCGCCGCGCCGATCACGCGCTCCACGGCCTCAGGCCCCTCGCCCAGCAGGAGGTCGTTGAAGTCCTGGCCTTCTTCGGGGGGCACGGCGATGGCGACATCGCGCCCCTGCGCGCGCAGGCGCCGGGCGGCGGCGTCCGCGGCGCGCAGACCGGCCCCCGAGGCGTCATTATCGGCCAGGATGAGCACGCGCCGGGCTGCGGCCGGCAGATCGACCTGCTCGAGCCCGGACGTGGACAGCGTCGCCCAGACCGGCAGGCCGGGGCAGGCCGTCATCACCGCAAGCCCGGTCTCGACGCCTTCCGATAGCGCCAGCCTGTCGTCATCGCCGAGCGGCCCAAGGCGCACCGCGCCGCCAGCGATGCGGCCAAGCATCATTTTCGGCTTGGCGACCGGCGCCTTGCGCACCTGGCCGCCGTCTTCAACGAGATAGGTGCGGTGGAGCCCGATCACCTCCCCTTGGCGATCACGCACCTGGCCCAGAAGCGCTGGATAGCCGGTTCTGGTCTCCCAGTGCGTGAGGTCGCGATGGAAGAGCAGATCGGCCTCGGCGGCGATTGCGAGACCGCGGCCCGTAAGGTAGCGCGCCGCTTGCGTGCCCGCGAGCGGCTCGCCAATGCGGCTGGCGCCGAGATAATCGCGCGGCCGCTGGCTCTCGCGCTCGGCCACGAGCGCGTCATCGATGAGCGTGTTGATCCGCGCGCCCGGCGGTGCGGGGGCGTCGGCACGGCCATAGACGAAGCCCGAGCGATGGTTGAGGTCGATCATGGGTGCGCGCCTATCAGAACGGCAGATCGCCGGCGTCTGACTGGCGCTGCATGGAGGCCTGGAACCCGTCCACGCATGCCTCGATCACCCGGTCGATGTCTGCAGCCGGGCGCGCAAAAAAGGGCTCCATCAGCCCCAGCTCGCTCAGCGTCTCGGCCAGCGCGCGGCGCGCCTCGCGAATGGCGCGCGCTTCCATCTCCGTCCTGTCGATCATGGCGTCATGCTCCTGGAAGAGGCGCACGCCCGCGTCCTGACAGACGCGCGAGCAGAAGCGCCAGCGTGGATGAAGATCGGGGCGAAGGTCGCGGCAGAAGCCGTATCCGCGCTCCTGACGGCCGCACACGGCGCACAGGCCTACCCCTTCAGGAAACCGTCCAGGGCCCCGCGCGCGCTCGAACAGGCCCCCTCGCTCATGTCCTGCGGGTCCAGACCGAGCGCGCTGTCGATCATGGCGCGAAACACCCCCTTGGAGATCTTCCAGCCGATGGACTGGCCCTGCTCGTCGAGCTTGCCGCCCTGGACGGTGAAATTCTGCCAGAACTTGCGCCTCGCGAACGGGCCTTCGGCCACGGTGAACTCGGCATCAAGCATCAAGACGTCACTGCCGGGCTGGTTGGAGGGCTTGAGGAGCCCGCGATCCACCTCGCCTGCCCCGTCCGCGCCGCCCTTGCGGATGGACATGGTCACCCTGGCGAACGTGCCGTCCGCAATGAGATCGCCCGACTGCTGGGGCTCCACATCATTCATGTCGAAGGTCATCTGGGTTATCCTTTTGCGGGTTGATTGATCTTGGAGAGGAGCGCGCCGAGATCGGCTGGCTCGGTCAGGTCGAGGCGGCCTGAACGGTCCTTGGCCGGCAGGCCCCAGGGGTTGCCCGAACGGCACACGAGGCGGCGCTGGTCGCCCTTGTCGGGGTCATGGCGCCACGCGCTGGCGCCCTCCTGGCCGGTCTCGGGGCTAAACAGGCTCAGCGTGAGCACCTGATCGACAATGCCAGGCAGCTCGCGCGCGACCTTGCCCCCGTCCATCTGGGGCTGCCAGGTCACCCGGTTCATGTCGTCGACGACCTTTTCCAGGATGCCCACGAAAATGACCGTGCGCCCGGGCGCATGCTGGAGGTGCTTCAACAGCCCGATCACCTCGCGCGCCAGAAGCCCGTAGGCGCCGCGCGTGTCCGGCTTGCCGGTGCGCTCCGACAGCGCCTCGGGCCGGGTCTTGGCCCATGCCATGGCCTGACGGGTGAGATCGGTAATGCTGTCGACAAAGATGATGCGCTTGGCGTCGATCTTCGTCGCCAGCTCGGGGTGCTGGGCGCGCAGATGCGCGTTATGGGCCTGCGAGAAATGTTCGTCGGGCTGGGCGGCCGGATTGGCGCCGCCGATCAGGCAAGCGACGATGACGTCTTGCGCACGCGCCTGCGAGATATCGCCGGCGAGCGTCGCCGGTTCGGCTATCGCCGGCTGGGCATACTGCTCGAGCGCGAGGGCCTTTATGCGAACCACAAGAAGATCTACCGGCTCTACCGAGAGGAAGGGCTGGCGGTCCGGCGGCGGCGTGGCCGCAAGCGGGCCGTGGGAACCCGGCGCCCGATCCTGTTGCCCGTGGCGGCGAACCATCGCTGGAGCCTGGACTTCGTCTCTGACGCGCTGTCAGACGGGCGGCGCTTCCGGACGCTATGCGTGGTCGACGACTTTACGCGGGAGGCCTTGGCCGTCGTGGTCGATACCTCGCTGTCTGGGATGCGCGTGGCCCGTGAGCTTGATCGTCTGATCGAGMARCGAGGAAMGCCGCGCATGATCGTKAGCGACAACGGCACCGAACTGACCAGTCACGCGCTTCTGCGCTGGCAGAAAGAGAGCGGCGTGGAATGGCACTATATCGCACCTGGAAAGCCTACCCAGAAYGCCTTCGTGGAGAGCTTCAACGGTCGGTTCCGCGATGAGTGCCTGAACGAGCACCTGTTCTCGTCGCTRCAYGAAGCRCGCGGCCTGATCGAGGCGTGGAGGATCGACTACAACACCCAGCGTCCGCACACCGCGCTTGGTGGGCTTGCGCCCTGTGTCTACGCCGAGCGAACCCGTCACCCCCGGCCCGGCTCGCTTGAGCTACGCGCAAGCTCCGCTCACCGGGCCTTGACCAACCACATCAACCCAGAAAGAAAGGCGAACAGACTCTACTAACTCACGGCCCGGATCAGGGGGCTGGGTCAACTCGCTCGCGATAAAGTCTTGTTGAAGAGAGGCTTGGCGCATAGGGTGTGGCACCGTAGCGCTTTCAGGCCCCTCTAACCCGTTCAGAATGAAGGCCAGACACGCTGCCCCAAACAGCTGTATCTGGCCTCGCCGCCTCCCCGACTGGTCCAGCTATCCTGCCAGCACTCAGCGCATGTGAAATAGTGCGCTTAGCTGATTAGGCAAACTGAGATGGCGATCGCCTGATACGATTTATAGTTGTTAGCAAAGATTATATTTGTGCCATCACGATTCAGCCGCACCTTCGGGATTGGGAGTTACTGCAGATGGATGTGGCGGCTTCATGCCGGTCTTGTCATCAGCGCTTAAAGGAACTGGCTGAGTTCGAGAGCGTCTTTGATTGGCGCCACTGCCTGAAGCGTCAACCACCATCGCCTCAATGTCAGCCTCGTTAAACTCAGTCATCACAGCCTCTATCGCCCCTGGCGGCGTCTCAATGCTGAATGTGGTGACCGGCTCTGGAATTGGGTCTGGCTGGACCGCGGAATATCCGCTCGAGCTGGTTTCCAGAGAGGCAAATCGACTGTCCCCATCCGAAACACGCCGGCAGCGCCCCTCAAGGAAAGCACCCATTTCGACCTTTAACGCCGCATGGACGATCTCACCTTGGACTGACGCGCTCGATGCGAGTGCCACGGTTTGTGATTTCAACTGGCCCTCGAGACGGCCGCGCACCAAGGCTTCTTTAAGCGCTAAGGCTTCACCTTTGATAAAACCGTCTGGACCAATGTCTAACAATCCAGCCTGCACTCTCCCCTCCACCCTTCCATCGATCTGCACATCACCATGTGAAGAGATCGAGCCGACAACCACCATGTCAGCGGCGAGGATAGAAAGCATCTTGCTGGATTTCATCGTTCTGCCTCAACTTGCTCTGAATCGACTACGTAGCATAGTTTAATCTGACGCTTTATAAATCTAAGAACCTCAAGCTGCATTAAAATGCTGTATATATGAGATTCAGTTTAAATAATTTAATGATGAAGGGCAATACAATTACAAACATCATATCAATACGCACTGTGGGCTCATTCGTCTGCTGCTCGCCGCTGAAGCGGTGCTTGGCAGTCGGCAAGGAAGCTCTCCAGGACGGGGTCATTGGGTTTGGTTGGCGAGCGCTTCAGGACACGTATGTAAAAATGCGTCAGCGCAGCGCGCCAGGCTGCCATTGGCTCCTCGCCCGGCCCCTCGCAGACCTCAAGCGCATGATCATACAGGCGAGCGAGCCATGCGAGCGTGCTGTAAACCTCATCGAGACGGCCACCAGCAGGCGCACGCATTCCAGATCTCTGCCCGCCCTCGCGCAAAGCAGCCAAGTGGAAGCGGCTGATGTTAACACTGGCCTGGTCTGCAGCGACCTGGCCAGGCTTTGGCGTTGCCTCGATGAGAGCAGCAATTAGGTTTCTAGCTTGGCGCAAATCTCGCCGAGTTCGCGGCAACATCCCCGGCTGAAAGTGCAGCCTGCGACGATCCAGATATGTTCTGCCAGCGTCCTCAATAACATTTGTAAGTGTAAGTCTTTCAGAAACTGGTATTTCATATTTCTGACATAGACAATCTATGTCACTATTTTCATAAAGCCCGCTCTCATCAATATAGATCAGATTCATGAGCTGCGATCAATATGCTGCCAAGATGCCAAGTGACTTTCAGAGTATCTGACCTTACGGGCTTATGGTTAATATCACCTACAAAAAAATTAATGCTCTTTATACGGATTGTTGTAGGCTGCGTGCAAAATCAAATAGCATTTCTCTTGAACGGCCATGATTTCTCTATAACGATGTATTTACAATAAAAGTCGCCTTGCAAGGCTATTTTGATAGCCGCGAGGCGTCGTTATAAACTGTCCGTCGTCAGAACATTTGGCACAGATGGCATCGTAGATTAGTGGAGCATCGGCCTCGTCTGGTTGGTTGATATTAGGCGGCGTGCTTTCGGTGTTGCAAGCGTCGATGTTCGATGGTCTGTCGCTTGATCTTTTCACGCTCTTTGATGATGGCTGGGGCCCTGCCGAAGTAGGCGTCGGCGGGCGTCACGTTGTTCAGGCTCTCGTGGTAGCGTTGGTGATTGTAATGTTCGACGAACGCTTCGATACTTCTCGGCTGAAGACAAGATCCGCATTGTTCTGGAAGGCCTGCGCGGTGACGACAGCATCGCCGAGCTGTGCCGCAAGGAAGGCATAGACCAGAGCCTTTATTATACTTGGTCGAAGGAGTTCATGGAGGCTGGCAAGCGCCGACTGGCGGGCGACACGGCACGTGCTGCCACCAGTGACGAGGTCAAGAACCTGCGCCATCAGGCGCGTGACCTGAAAGAATGCGTGGCTGATCTGACCTTGGAGAACCGTCTGCTCAAAAAAAGCATGATCGCGGATGGGGAGGACGACGCATGAGGCACCCCGCATCCGAGAAGCTCGAGATCATCAGGATCGTCGAGCAGTCGCACCTGCCTGCCAAGGTCACGCTCGACAAGCTGGGTATAGCCCGTCGGACCTTTTATCGCTGGTATGACCGGTATCTGGAAGGCGGACCTGAAGCGCTAGAGGACCGGCCATCAGCGCCAAGCAGGGTGTGGAACCGCATCCCCGCCGAGGTGCATGACCAGATTATCGAACTGGCGCTGGAGCAGTCCGAGCTGAGCCCGCGCGAGCTGGCTGTGCGGTTCACCGACGAGACGCGTTACTTCGTGTCGGAGGCGACGGTCTATCGCCTTCTGAAGGCCCATGATCTGATCACCAGCCCGGCCTATGTCGTGATCAAGGCCGCCGACCAGTTCCACACCAAGACCACCCGGCCGAACGAGATGTGGCAGACCGACTTTACCTACTTCAAGATCATCGGCTGGGGCTGGATGTATCTGTCAACCGTGCTCGACGACTTCTCGCGCTACATCATCGCCTGGAAGCTTTGCACCAATATGCGGGCCGAGGACGTGACCGACACGCTGGACCTCGCTCTCGCGGCTTCCGGCTGCGACCAGGTGAACGTCCATCACAAGCCGCGCCTGCTGTCGGATAATGGCCCTTGTTACATCGCCGGCGAGCTCGCCGAATACATCGAGGCCCAGCGTATGAGCCATGTGCGCGGTGCGCCGTTCCATCCCCAGACGCAGGGCAAGATCGAGCGCTGGCACCAGACCATGAAGAACCGCATCCTGCTGGAAAACTACTTCCTGCCCGGCGATCTTGAGACCCAGATCGAAGCGTTCGTCGAACATTACAATCACCAACGCTACCACGAGAGCCTGAACAACGTGACGCCCGCCGACGCCTACTTCGGCAGGGCCCCAGCCATCATCAAAGAGCGTGAAAAGATCAAGCGACAGACCATCGAACATCGACGCTTGCAACACCGAAAGCACGCCGCCTAATATCAACCAACCAGACGAGGCCGATGCTCCACTAATCTACGATGCCATCTGTGCCAAATGTTCTGACGACGGACATTCGGCCGTGATGCGCTGGGGCAGGTGAACAGCCCTGACGCATAACCCTCGAAAACAACGGGAAAATCCGGCCGCAGCGGGATGGGGAGACACGATTCCCCAAGGGCTGTGGCGGTGAGGGTGGGATTCGAACCCACGAGACAGTTTCCCGCCTACACGCTTTCCAAGCGTGCGCCATCGACCACTCGGCCACCTCACCCATAAGGGCGCGGAACCTAGCCGATCTGGCGGGCCGGTCAAGCGGGTGAGCCATGGCCAAATGCGCGGCTGCAGGCGGGGTCCCGCGCCCTTGTGCAGTCCGGCGCCCGTGACGTAGACGCCAGGCGCGCCTATCTTGGCTGCAACGGCGCAGTCACGCGCCTTGACCCGAGCTTTGGAGACCGTCCATGCGCCTGCGCAGCGACAGCCAATTCAAGACCAATCTGGTGCCCGCCGATCAGGCTCTGCCCGGGCGCTTCCAGTCGGTTCCCACCGCCGAAACCCATTTCACACTGGGCGGCGCGCTGAAAGCCGAAGTCCCCGCCGGCGCGCAAGAGATCATCCTGGCCATGGGCTGTTTCTGGGGCGTGGAGCGGGTGTTCTGGCGCCTGCCGGGCGTGATCAGCACAGCGGCGGGCTATGCGGGCGGCATCACCCCCAATCCCACCTATGAGGAAGTGTGCTCAGGGCGCACCGGCCATACCGAAGTGGTGCGGGTGGTGTTCGACCCGGCACAGATCAGCCTGGATGAGATCCTCAAAGCCTTCTGGGAAGGTCATGACCCGACGCAGGGCATGCGCCAGGGCAATGATGTGGGCACGCAATACCGCTCCGCCATCTACTGGACCAGCGAAGCCCAGCGCGAGGCCGTCGAGGCGAGCGAGGCCGTCTATGGCGAAGCGCTGCGCGCAGCAGGCCGCGGCGCCATCACCACCGAGATCCGCGAGGCCGGGCCGTTCTATTTTGCCGAAGCCTATCACCAGCAATATCTGGCCAAGAACCGGGACGGGTATTGCGGCATTGGCGGCACCGGCGTGACCTGTCCCATCGGGACGGGGATCAGCGCGGCGAGTTGAGGCGGGGCGTGACCCGGCTTGTCGTCTTTGACGTGGATTCCACGCTGCTGGCTGTGGAGAGCCTGGATTTCGCCGTGGCGCGCGCGCTGCTGTCCACACCCGACGGGGCGGAGCGCGCCGCGCGCCTGTCGGCGATCACCGATCAGGGCATGGCCGGCACGCTGGATTTTCGCGCTTCGCTCGAGCAGCGCATCGCCATCGCCGGCCTGACCCGGCGGACGGTTGACGCGGCCAGCAAGGCGCTGCGTGAGAAGCTGACTCCGGGCATGGCCGGACTGCTGGAGCGCTTGCGCGCGCGCGCCCCGGTGGCGGCGGTGTCGGGCGGGTTTGTGGATCTGATCGCGCCGGCGCTGTTCGATCTGGGGTTTGCGGAAAGCGATATTCGCGCCAATCAATTCACCTTCGACGGCTCCGGACCGGATGCGGCCGTCAACGGCTTTGACCGGGACAATCCGCTGTCGCGCTCGGGCGGCAAGGCGGTGGTGGTGCGCGCCCTGAAAGGCGACACCGGCGCGGCGGAAGCGGTTATGGTCGGCGACGGCATGACCGACTATGAAGCCTATGCGGCAGGCGCCGCTGACAGCTTCATCGGGTTTGGCGGGGTGACCGAGCGGGCGCCTGTGCGCGAGAAAGCGCCGGCCTGGGCGGGCGATGTGGAGACGCTGGCGCGCCTGCTGCAGGCATGACAGGAGGCCGGCCATGCTGCTGATCGCGATCCCGAAAAGCGCCAGCACCGCGCTGATGGAGACGCTGGCGCGCGCCCATGGCCTGCGCTGCGACATGTGGCGCAAATGGCCTGGCGAATGCTCACGCGAGTTTCCTGACTTCCATATGCAGCACAGCTATGGCTGGGAACTCGATGCAGAGACCGCACGCGAGTTGGTGCAGTCGTCAACGCTGTTCAAGCTGCACGTCCTGCCCAGCACGAACAACCAGGCTCTGCTGCACGCCCTGCCCAAGGTGATCCTGCTGCGCCATGCCGATGACATAGTGCGCGCCTACAGGCGGGGTCAGGAGACCGGCGTCTACCGCCAGAAGACGGCGGCGTTTGACGGCTGCGTCACCGATGATGACTGGATCGCGCGCGCCAAAGAGGTCGGCCTGCATCAGGATCTGACCGCGTTCCGGGACCGCTGGGTGGCCCATCCGGGCGACAAGCACATCGTCCATTATGAGGATCTGGTGCGCGATCCGGCCGGCGTGCTGGCCGGCGTGGAGCGCTACTGGTCCCTGCCGGCCAGCGGCGTGACGGAGCTGCTCAAACGTAAATATACCCGTCTGGGCGATCAGTCGCTGGCCGAGCACGAGGCCACCAAGGCGTTGTGGAAAGAGACCGGGCGAGACGGGGACTAAATTGGGGAGCGAAGCGCTCAACGACCCATGCGCCGGGCGCGCCGCGCCGCATATGACCAGCGCCGCGCCCACAGGATGAACCCGCCCGCCGTGACAAACATCAGCAATCCATAGACGGCGGCCGGGACAGCGTAGGCGAGATCGCCCAGCAGCGACACCGACACCACGATGGCGAGCGTTGCATTCTGCAAGCCGCACTCCAGCGTCAGGGCGATGCGCTGGCGCATGCGCAGGGCCAGCACGCTGGTTACCGCGAAGGCGAGCCCCATGGCGGCGAGATTGAGCGCCAGCGAGACCAGTCCGGCTTCGGCGAAACGCTGAACTGTGACCGCGATTCCATCCGCCATCACCGTGGCGGCGACCACGGCGATGAACACGGCGCCCGACAGGAAACGCGAGCGCTTTTCGATTGCTGCCGCCAGTTTTGGCGCCACACGGCGAACGCCCATGCCGATCAAGACCGGGATCACGGTCAGGGCGAAGATCACAAGCCCCGTGGTCACCAGCCCGACATCGGGCGCATCCGGTCCCATGAACAGCGCCAGCGCGATCATCAGCACCAGCGGCACGGTCACAACGGACAACAGACTGGCCAGCGCCGTCAGGGAGATCGACAGCGCCACATCGCCGCGCGCCATGTGGGTGAGGAGGTTGGAGGTGGTCCCGCCCGGACAGGCGGCCAGCAGCACGATGCCCACTTTGAGCGCGGGCGGCGCCGGAATCAGCGCCACAATGGCGATGGCCAGCACTGGCAGGGTGACGAATTGCAGCACCGCGCCGGTTAGGAAGGCCTTGGGCTGGGCGAAGATCCGCCGGAAATCGGCCGGCGTCAGCCCCACGCCCAGCGCCAGCATGATGAAGGCCAGCGCGAGCGGCAGAAGTATCTGGGCGAAGATTGAATCCATGATGCCCGATCACGTCAGGGATTCGAATGCTGCCGCAACCGTCCTGCCGGGAGAATTGCGGCGCCGCGTGCTTGACCGATAGACACCCGTGGGGCGGAGTGACGCCCATCGCAGACCCGGGAATGGACATGGATAGGCGCGCCTTCTTGACCCTCGCAGCCGCAGGGGGCGGCGCACTGGCCCTGCCCCCGGCTTCATGGGCGCGGTCCGGACCGCCGGTTCTGGAGCGCCTCAACACCGATCCCACCCGCATCATCCGCACGGAGGCGGGCCTGCGCCCTTTCCGGCCCACGGGCTATGTGGTGCAGGCCGAGCGCTTCAGCCGGCGCCAGACGCTGGTGCATCATTATGGCCATGGCGGCGCCGGCGTGACCACGAGCTGGGGCACCACAGCCGAGGCGGTGCAGGCGCTGGAGACGGCGACGAACGAACGCAGCTGCGCGGTGATCGGCAGCGGGGTCATCGGCCTGACCACCGGGCTGGAGCTGGTGCGGCGCGGGCATGACGTCACGATCTATGCCGACGCTCTGCCGCCCTACACCACCTCCAACATCGCGGGCGCCTATTGGGGCATCGCCGGATTGTACCGGCGCACCGATGTGGACGCGCCCTTCCTGGAGCGCATGAGCGTTGCAGCACTGCGCTCGCACCGGGCTTTTCAGCATTTGGCCAATGATCCGCGCTATGGCGTGTATTGGGTGCGCGCGTTCGATCTGTTCCACCGGCCGCCGAGCGATCCCACAGGGACGCCGGACATGCCCTGGCTTTATCCCGGCTTCCGGCGGCGCGCCGGCGCGGATGCGTGGTGGGGCTATCAGGGCGTCGACCAGTTCCACCAGCTGATGATCGATCCGGACATTTATCTGCGCGCGCTGACAGCCGATTTTGAACGGGCGGGCGGACGCATCCGCATGGCGCGGTTCGAGACCCAGCGCGACCTGTCGCGCCTGCGCGAGCGGGTGATCGTCAACTGCACCGGGCTGGGTGCACGCGCCCTGTTCGGCGATGAGGCGCTGGAGCCGGTGCGCGGCCAGCTCACCATCCTCCTGCCCCAGCCGGGCATCGACTACGCCTACACCACCAGTTTCGAGGGCGCGTCGCTCTACATGTTCCCGCGCCGCGGGGCGATCGTGCTGGGCGGATCGCACGGGCGCGGGGATTGGTCGCTGGATATCGATTCCACCGAGCAGGACCGACAGCTACGCGGTCACGCCGAGCTGGCGCAGCGCATCGCGGGAGAGATTTAGGTCAGGGCCTCGAAACAGGCCGCGACCCGGTCCGGATTGGTCATGAAGCCGTTGCGCGCCACGTCCAGTTCAATGAAATTCCAGCCCGGCCCCCGGCCCGGCCCGATCATCGCTTCGGAGCTTGGCGCAAAGACCTGACCCGCCGCATGGATGCAAGTGCGTGACAGCGGCTCCCAGCCGCCGTTTTCCAGCGTCAGCTCGTCCAGCCAGGTCTTCATCGGGTGCCAGGTCAGGCGGCGCTCCAGCCAGGCGATATTGGCCGCATCATCTTCCGGGACCAGCATTCTGGCCGGGTAGTGATCCCAGAACACCATCTTGTAGCCGTCACGGAAATCGGCGGTGCGCGCGATCCACCAGTCCGGGTAGGCGCCCGTGCCAGGATCGCGCATCACCCCGGCCCGGCGGGCGTCGGTGGGGATGAGCGCGTCGAAATAGGCGATGTGGGCGATGCGCCCGGGCAGCCGGTCGGCGGCGCCGGTGATGGCGATGCCGGTGAAGGAATGACCGACCAGGATCACGTCGTCGAGCTCTTCGGCTTCGATGGCGCCCACGATGTCGTTGATATGCGTATCGAGCCCGGTCTGGGGGCTGATCAGATGGGCGCGCTCGCCGCACCCTGTCAGTGTCGGTGTGATGACCGTGTGTCCCGCCGCGCGCAGCCGGGCGGCCACATGGACCCAGCACCAGCCACCATGCCAGGTGCCGTGAACGAGGCAGAAGCTCTTGCGGTCACGCTGGCGCGAGTATGCAGGCGCGGCTCCGGCGGCGGCGGCCAGCGCAGCGGCGCCGGTGGCAAGCGAACGGCGGGTCAGTCCGGTCATGAGGGCTCCTCAGAGGTCTTCCAGCGCACTTAATGATAGCCTGTCCGGACAAATGAGCCAGAGCGCACAGCCCAAAGCCTTCGCACGCCTTGACCGGATGGCGCCGGAGCGCTACCGCCGCATGTTGCGCGCGCACGCGCGCCTCCCCTCTCCTCGCCCCGTCCCTAAACGGTGATTGGCGCGAGGACACGCCTTAATGAGGACGATCATGGCCGAGACCCGAGCGACGGCGCCAGACCGCCGGTTTCCTGAAGCGCGCAGCCCGGCGGACCTGCCGGCGGTGGATCAGGAGATTCTGGCGTTCTGGAAGGCTGACGCCACGTTCCAGGCCTCCATCGACCAGCGGCCTGAAGACAATCAGTTCGTCTTCTTTGACGGCCCGCCTTTCGCCAACGGCCTGCCCCATTACGGGCATTTGCTGACCGGCTTCGCCAAGGATGTGATCCCGCGCTACCAGACCATGAAGGGCCGCCGGGTGGAGCGCCGCTTCGGCTGGGACACCCATGGCCTGCCAGCTGAACTGGCGGCGGAAAAGGCGCTGGGCATTTCCGGGCGCAAGGCGGTGATGGAGCTGGGCATCGACACCTTCAACGCGGCGGCGCGCTCCGAGGTGATGAAATACGCCGGCGAGTGGGAGACCTATGTCACCCGCCAGGCGCGCTGGGTGGATTTCGAGAAGGACTACAAGACGCTCGATACCGGCTTCATGGAAAGCTGCCTGTGGGCGTTCAAACAGCTCTGGGACAAGGGTCATGTCTATCGCGACTACCGCGTGGTGCCGTACTCGTGGGCGGTGGAAAGCCCGCTGTCAAATTTCGAAACGCGACTGGACAATTCCTACCGGAACCGGACCGATCCGGCGGTCACCGTGGGGTTCCGCATCCGGGACGGTCAGGGCGAACTGTCCGGCGCGCAGCTCCTGATCTGGACCACCACGCCCTGGACCCTGCCGTCAAACCTGGCCGCCGCAGCCGGGGCGGATATCGATTACGCCGTCATGGCCAAGGATGGCGAGCGCTATATCCTGTCGGCCAATGCGCTGGAAAAATACAAAAAACAGCTCGAAGGAGCCGAACGCATCGCGACCGTGAAGGGCGCGGCGCTGGAGAACCTCACCTACCACCCGCCTTTTGACTATTTCGAAGGCCACGAGAATGCCTTCCGTATCCTGATCGAGGACTTCGTCACCGACGAGGACGGCACGGGCGTGGTGCACATGGCGCCGGGCTTTGGCGAGGATGATTTGAAGGCCTGCCGCCGGGCGGGCATCGCCGTGGTGGTTCCGGTCGATCAGGCAGGCCGCTATACGCGCGAGATCCCCGACTATGAAGGCATGCTGGTGTTTGACGCCAACAAGCCGATCACCCAGCGCCTGAAGGAAGAGGGCAAGCTCTTCCGCCACGACACCTATGACCACAATTATCCCCATTGCTGGCGCACGGACGAGCCGCTGATCTACAAGGCGGTGGACAGCTGGTATCTGCGCGTCTCCGACTTCCGTGAGCGCATGGTGGAGCTGAACCAGCGCATCAACTGGGCGCCCGCCCACGTGAAGGACGGGATTTTCGGCAACTGGCTGGCCGGGGCGCAGGACTGGAATATCTCGCGCTCACGCTTCTGGGGCACGCCCATCCCGGTCTGGGTCAGCGATGATCCCAATTATCCGCGCACTGAAGTCTACGGCTCCATCGAAGAGCTGGAAGCCGCGTTCGGCGTAACGGTCACCGATCTGCACCGTCCCTTCATCGACCATCTGACCCGGCCCAACCCCGACGACCCCACGGGCAAATCGAAAATGGTCCGGGTGGAGGATGTGTTCGATGTCTGGTTTGATTCCGGCTCGATGCCCTTTGCCAGCGTGCACTATCCGTTCGAGAACAAGGACTGGTTCGAGGCCAATTTCCCCGCCGACTTCATCGTGGAATACGTCGCCCAGACGCGCGGCTGGTTCTATACGCTGATGGTGCTGGGCACGATGCTGTTCGACCAGCCGCCCTTCCTCAACGCCATCTGTCACGGCGTGGTGCTGGATGAGAACCGCCAGAAACTGTCCAAGCGCCTGCGCAATTATCCCGATCCGCTGGAGTTTTTCGACAAGGCCGGATCGGATGTGATGCGCTGGTTCCTGATCGCCTCGCCGGTGCTCAATGGCGGCGATTTGCTGGTGCCCAAGGAGGCGCGCGACATTGCGGCGGTCCAGCGCGAGGCCATTGCGCCCCTGATGAACGCCTATGCCTTCTTCTCGCTGTACGCCAATCTGGAGGCGCGTGCCCCGCAGATCATCCGCGATGCGTCCGATCCGCTGGACCGCTATATTTTGACCAAGACCGGCGAACTGGCCGCGGCGGTGGAGACGGCGCTGGACGGATTCGACATACCGCGCGCCTGCAAGGCGGCGACGGCCTATTTCGACGCCCTGACCAACTGGTATATCCGCCGTTCGCGTGCCCGCTTCTGGGGCTCCACCGACGCCGCGTCGCGCGATGCCGCCTTTGATACGCTGTATACGGTGCTGACCCAAGTCTGCCGCGTGCTCGCACCGCTCCTGCCAATCGTGACGGAGAAGCTGTACAAGTCGCTGACCGGTGATCGCTCGGTCCATCTCACGCTCTGGCCGGCATCGGACGAGTTCGCCCACGATCACGATCTGGCCCGCGCCATGGATCTGGTACGCGAAGCCTGCTCGGCGGCGCTGTCGGTGCGCGAACGTCACCGTCTGCGCGTACGCCTGCCGCTGAAATCGCTCACCATCGTCCACGCCGACGCCCCGGCCCTGGCGCCTTATATCGGCCTGATCGCTGAAGAGCTGAATGTGCGCGATGTGGCCCTGTCCACCGATCTCGACGCTTTCGGCTCGGTGGAGCTGAAAGTGAACCCGCAAATCGGCAAGCGTCTGGGCGGGAAGATGAAAGAGGTGATGGCCGCCGCACGCGCGGGCGCTTTCACGCTGACACCCGACGGCTCGGCGGAAGTGGCGGGTGAAACTCTGTCCCCGGACGAGTTCACCCTGCGCATGGTCGCCGCCGAGGGCAGCGCCGCCGAACCCTTCGCCGGCACCGGCGCGGTGGTGCTGGACATCTCCGTGGACGCCGATCAGGAATGCGAGGGCCTCGCCCGCGACCTGGTGCGCGCCGTGCAGTCCGCGCGCAAGGAAGCCGGACTGGAAGTCTCCGACCGCATCGCGCTGGGGATCGCCGGCGGGCCGGACATCGCTGCGGCGATGGAAGCCCATGGCGACTTCATCAAGGCGGAAACGCTGGCGGTCTCCCTCACCTCGGCGGATATCCCCGGCGCGGCGGTGAGCGAAGCCGATATTCTCGGCGACGCGGTGCGTATCAGCGTGGCCAAAGCCGGTTAGACGACAGAACAATCGCCCGGGCCGCGTCTTTAGGTGAAGGCGCAGACCGGGCCCCTCACGGAATGCGATTCATGACCGACCAGACCGCCTATGATTTCACCGCCCTGGAAGCCAAATGGCGCCAGGTCTGGGACACGCTGGGCGTCAACCGCACGCCGCATCCGAGGCCAGGCGACAAGACCTTCTACGTGCTGGACATGTTCCCCTACCCGTCCGGGGCGGGCCTGCATGTGGGTCACCCGGTGGGCTATCTCGCGACCGACATCGTGGCCCGCTACAAGAAGATGCAGGGCTTCACCGTGCTGCACCCCATGGGCTGGGACAGTTTTGGTCTGCCTGCGGAGCAATACGCCGTACGCACCGGCGTGCACCCGGCTGTGTCCACCGCAGAAAACATCGCCAATTACAAGCGCCAGATGGCGCTCTTGGGTCTTGGCTATGACTGGGATCGCGAGATCGCGACCTCCAGCCCGGACTATTACAAGTGGACCCAGTATATCTTCATCCGGCTCTATAACGCCTGGTATGACGCCGACGCCGGACGCGCGCGCCCGATCGAGGAACTGCCCTTACCGGATGATGTACGCGCCGCGGGCAAGCTGGCGGTACAGGCGTTCCAGGACACCCGCCGTCTTGTCTATTTCGACACTGCGCCAGTGAACTGGTGCCCGGAACTGGGCACGATCCTGGCCAATGAAGAGGTGTATGACGGCAAGTCCGAGCAGGGCCATGAGGTGGTGCGCATCCCGCTGCGCCAGGTCAAGATGCGCATTACGGCGTATGCGGAGCGCCTGCTGGCCGATCTCGACAGCCTGGACTGGCCCGAGGGCATCAAGGACTCCCAGCGCAACTGGATCGGCCGGTCCCAGGGCGTGTCCCTGTGCTTCGCTGTCGATGGCCACGAAGCGGGAATCGAGACATTCACCACCCGCGTGGATACGCTGGGCGGCGTGACCTTCCTGGCGCTGGCGCCGGAGCACCCTCTGGTCGATACGATCACCACGCCGGACATGCGCGCAGCCGTGACCGCCTATGTGGAAGCGGCGGCGCGGAAATCCGATCTCGACCGCACCGTCGACGCCGAGAAGACCGGCGTGCTCACGGGCGCCGAGGCGATCAATCCGGTCACGGGGCGCAAGGTCCCGATCTTCGTCGCGGATTATGTCCTGCCCGATTACGGCACGGGCGCGGTGATGGGCGTGCCCGCCCATGACGAGCGCGATTTCGCTTTCGCCAGAAGCTATGGCCTCGACATCGTCCCTGTAATCGATCCGGGTGCGGATAACCCGGCGCGCGGCGCCGTGCTGGCAGGCGAGGCCTGCTGGACAGAGGACGGCGTGATGCTGGCCGCGCCCGAGGATAGCGGGCTGTACCAGGCCGGCGTGCGCTGGCGCGATGCGCGCGAGCAGGTCGCCGACCTTCTGGAAGCGCGCGGCATGGGCCGGCGCGTGACCAGCTATAATCTGCGCGACTGGACCTTTGCACGCCAGCGCTATTGGGGCGAGCCCATACCGATCATTCATTGGGAAGACGGCACGCGCACCACGCTGGACCTCGACGAGCTGCCCCTTACCCTGCCTCATATCGAGAGCTACAAGCCGACGGGTCAGGCCGAAAGCCCGCTGGCGCGCGCCGGCGACTGGCTGGAGGTGGCCGACCCGAAGTCCGGCCTCAAGGGCCGGCGCGAGACCTCCACCATGCCGCAATGGGCCGGGTCGTGCTGGTATTATCTGCGCTTCAAGGACCCGCGGAATGACGCGGCGCTGGTGGACCCGGAGGTCGAGCGCGCCTGGGGATCGGTGGACCTGTACGTGGGCGGCGCCGAGCACGCCACACTGCATCTTCTCTATGCGCGCTTCTGGCACAAAGTCCTGTTCGATCTGGGGCTGGCCGCCACGAAAGAGCCGTTCCAGAAGCTGGTCAATCAGGGCCTGCTCACCAGCCACGCCTTCAAGAACGCCCGCGGGATCGTCCTGCCCGTCGACGAGGTGGAGGCGCGCGAGGACGGATCCTTCGTACACGCCCCGACTGGCGAGCCGGTGGAGCGCGTGGGCGCGAAAATGTCGAAATCCCTGCGCAATGTGGTCACGCCCGACCATGTGGTGGAGCGCTTCGGAGCCGACGCCTTCCGTGTACACATGATGTTTATGGGTCCGGTTGAGGCCATGCGGCAGTGGGACACGGACGCTGTCGCCGCCGCCCTGAAATTCCTCCGACGGATGTGGCGCTACGCCACCGGCGCCATCGCCGCGCCTGCGAGCGAGGAGCCCAAGGCGGTGACGCTAGCGGCGGCCAAGCTCGTTATGGCGGTGACCGAGGATCTGGAGAATCTGCGCCTCAACACCGCCATCGCCGAGCTGATGAAGTATCTCAACGCCGCCGAAGGCGAGCCCGTCACGCGCGAGACGCTGCACGCGGTGATCCGGGTGCTGGCGCCCTTTGCGCCCTTCATGGCCGAGGAGTTGTGGGAGATGGCGGGCGGGCAGCCCAGCGTGTTCCAGGCTAAGTGGCCGAAGGCCGACGCCGCCATGCTCAGCGCCGCCATCGAGACGGTGGAGCTGGTGGTGCAGGAGGGCGGCAAGCGCCGCGCCTCTATCCCGGTCGCTCCGGATGCCGATGACGAGACGATCCGCGAAACCGCCTTCGCCCGCCTGCGCGAGATGGGCAAGGAGACCGAGGGGGCCGATCTGTCGCGGGTAATCATCGTGCGCGACAAGAAGACCGGCCATCCGCGCCTGATCAATATTCCCAAGCTGGGCGAATGAAGACGCCGGCGCCCGGCAAAAAGCGGCCCGCCAAGCGCCGCGCCCCCGGCCTGGCCCGCGAGCAGGCCGAGGAGGTGTATGCGCGCCTGGCCGAGATCCGGCCGGAGCCGCGCACCGAGCTGGATTATGTCAATCCGTATACGCTGGTGGTGGCGGTGGCGCTGTCCGCCCAGGCCACCGATGTGGGCGTTAACAAGGCCACGCGCGGCCTGTTCGCGGTGGCGGACAACCCTCACGCAATGCTGGCGCTGGGCGAAGACGGGGTGCGCGAGCACATCAAGACGATCGGCCTGTTTCGCAACAAGGCCAAGAACGTCATCGCCCTGTCGCGCCTGATCATCGAGGAGTTCGGCGGCGAGGTGCCGCGCACGCGCGAGGATCTGATGCGCCTGCCGGGCGTGGGCCGCAAGACCGCCAACGTGGTGCTGAACGAGGCGTTCGGCGAGCCGACCATCGCGGTCGACACCCATATCTTCCGGGTCGCCAACCGCACCGGGCTCGGACCGGGCAAAAACCCCGACGCGGTGGAGGTGCGGCTCGAAGCCATCACGCCGGCGGCCTATCTCAAGGGCGCGCATCACTGGCTGATCCTGCACGGACGCTATGTGTGCAAGGCGCGCAAACCCGAATGCTGGCGCTGCGCGATCGCTGATATCTGCCGGTTCAAGGACAAGACGCCCGCGCCGTGAGGGCGCGGGCGTTTGCAATACCTATTCCGCCGGGAGTTCGTTGGCCGGGCTCTGGGTCAGGCGCTTGTCGAACAGACCCCACACCCCGTCATCGCCGTGCCATGCGCCCTTGGTGGCGCCCTTGGAGTATTCGGTGGCGCGCGCCTCGAAGAAGTTGGCGTGCTCGACCCCGTTGAGGATCTCGCTCAGCCACGGGATCGGGTGCGCCTTGACGCCATAGATGGGCTTCAGCTTCAGCTGGCCCATGCGCCAGTCGGCGATATAGCGGATGTACTGCTTGATATCGTGCGGCGTCATGCCCTCAACCTCGCCGGCCTCGAATGCCAGCTCGATGAATTTGTCTTCCAGCGCCACCACGGTCTTGCAGCAATCGGCGATGTCGTCCTTCACGCCCTGCGTCAGCGCGCCGGTTTCCTCGGCGAAGGTGTGGAACAGCTTCATCATGCCCTCGCAGTGCAGCGACTCGTCGCGCACCGACCAGGACACGATCTGGCCCATCCCCTTCATCTTGTTGAAGCGCGGGAAGTTCATCAGCATGGCGAAGCTGGCGAACAGCTGCAGGCCTTCGGTGAAGCCGCCGAACACCGCCATGGAGGTGAGAATGTCCTTCTCGGTCTCCACGCCGAACTTGCCCAGATAATCGTGCTTGGCCGCCATTTCCTGGTACTCCATGAAGGCGGAGAACTCGGAATCGGGCATGCCGATGGTTTCCAGCAGCAGGGCGTAGGCGGCGATATGCACCGTCTCCATGTTGGAGAAGGAGGCCAGCATCATGCGCACTTCAACCGGTTTGAAGAGCGGCATGTAGTTTTCCATGTAGTTGGCGCCCACTTCCACATCCGACTGGGTGAAGAAGCGGAAAATCTGGGTCAGCAGATTGCGCTCGCGGTCATCCAGACGCGTCGCCCAATCCTTGCAGTCCTCGCCCAACGGCACTTCCTCGGGCAGCCAGTGGACCTGCTGCTGGATTTTCCAGAAATCATAGGCCCACGGATACCGGAAGGGTTTGTAGGAATGGCTCGAGGTGAGCAGACCCGGGCGGTCACTGGATGGGGTCAGGAGGGTCATGGCGTCTCAGGCGTCCTTCATCGACGGGGGTGACTCGCGCAGAATGGCGCAATCACGATAGCAATATATTGTGGTGAAGGACCGCTTAACGTCCACCCCTTGTGTGCGCCCTGCGGCGTTTTCCCACAGCCCGTCCACAGGAAAAGACGGCGAGGCTATCTGACGACCGAGATCGAGAACGATCCGAAGCGATGTTGCTCGCGTTGAGTCGTGAACTGGTCAGACCTCACAATATGGGTGTAGCTGACCCGCACATGCTCCCATTGCACCGCAATGCCAGCCTGGGCGGACCACACCACATCATGCTTGTCGACGGAGCGCGATGATCGAAACGTGTTCCCGTCCAGAAAAATGTCCCGTCCCACCCAGGTCCCAGCAATTCCGCCAAACATGTAGGTGCTGTTGACAAAGTACCGGAACCACAGGCGGATTGAAGCGAGATGGATGAAGCCGAGATAGCTGTCGGCGGTCTTGTCGTAGCGTGTGGCGAGGCGGCGTGAGCAGCGCAGCTTGTTGAAGCACCGCTCGATGCGGTTTCTCAGCCCATAGACGAAGTCGTCGATCTGGACGGGGTTCTTGCGGTTTCGGCGCGCCGGGATCATCGGCACGGCGCCGGCGGCTTCCAGCGATGTTCGGATATTGTCGCTGTCATAGCCTTTGTCGGCCAGCAGGACGCGCGGGACTGGGCCATGCGCGGCCATCACCGCCTCATAACCTTTGTAGTCGGAGACTTCACCGCCGGTGATCTCAGCGGCTATGGGCAGCCCTTCAGCGTTGGTGCGAAGGTGTATTTTGGTCGTGAAGCCACCTTTTGAGCGCCCAAAACCCTGTTTTTGAGTCCCCCTTTAGCGCCCGCAGCCTGATGGTGCGCGCGAACGATAGTGGAATCGACCATTTGAAGACTGTCGGGTACGGCCCCGCTCTCGCCCAGCGCTTCCAACATCACCTCCCACACGCCTGACAGCGTCCAGCGGCGGAACTGGCGGTAGACCCGCGTCCACGGACCGAAATAGTCGTGAAGATCACGCCAGGGCGCGCCGGTGCGCGCGATCCAGAACACGCCGTCCAGCACGCGGCGATGATCAGAAGGCGGGCGGCCCCGCTTGCCTCCGGTCGCCACCACGAAAGGCGCAAAGAACGCCCACTCCTCGTCCGTCATCAAACCGCGAACCAAGACCACCTCCCAAAAGCCAGTCTTGAATCACGCTTCGGGCGGGTTGGGAATCCACTTCGTCAACAGGTCCTAGGCATTCCAGCCGTCAATTCTGGCCACATAGCTTGAGGCGCTGATCGCTGGCCGGATGCGAGGGGGTGCAGCGACCCCAGACGGAATGTCACCCAGCCACCACCGTGTGAAAAATCCGGCCGAGAGGTCTGTTCTGACCGTGCCCAATGTCGCGCCAACATGGGTGTAGGCATCGGTGTTCCATCGCTGCGAGCTTAGGACGTCCCAGCGCCGCAGTCTTTGCAGGGCAACGGCGAACACCACCTCGTCATGAAGCTGGGTCGACCAGCCCGCCGGATCAATCGCTTCATGCAAGACATGCTGATGCCAATTGCGCTGAACAAACTCGCCCTGGGCTGACGGACCGATCAGACCGAGTTCGAGACTGAGGGTGTTCTCGCTATTGTCCTGGATGGCGGTGGAGAAAACACTCAGCGCCAGATATCCCGCATATGGGTGATCATCTTCAGGCGGGTTCTCCAGGGAAATGTCGCTTGCGGTATAAAGCAGGTGCGATAGCGACCAACCGCGCCTGTACCTGGCGTCGGGCCCGATCCCGGAGAACGGTACAATTCTCGCCGCATTGGAAACGAACGCGAACGGCGCGCCGGCAGGGGCCATCGATTCTAGGCGTATTCCATTGGTATACTGACGATCACTGCCGGCAAACAGGTCGTTTTCCAGAACCAGCGTGTATACGCCGCCGTCGGATGGGCGCGGCGGCGACGCATCTGGCTCCCTGCTCGAGTCGATCAGGACGGAGGCCAGCACAGTCGACCACACCAATGCCAGCATGTCGGCCTCCTGCCACGCATCTTCACACCGTCGTTTGACAAGGCGCCCCCTGTCAAACGAAAGCTGCGCCCGGTTTCACGCTTGGGTGCAAGCCTGTTCCTGCGCGATAAGGCCCCGCCCGCCGGGGAGGAGGCGGGCGGGGCCTCCCCTCTACCAGGCGCCGGTCCAGGTGAGGTCGATGCGCAGCGTGCGGCCAGGCTCGGACACGCCGACGAAGACGCGCTCGTAATCGCGGTCGAAGACGTTCTCCACGCCCACATCCACACGGACATCGCGCGCAAATCCGGGCCGCCAGCCGGCGGACAGATCGAGCACGCCATAGCCGCCGCGATCCTCGGCCGGGCTGGCGCCCTGATCAAAGTCACCGGCGAAGCGCAGCCGTCCGCCCGCGTCCAGGCCCCACGCCTCGAAGCGGTAGCGGGCGCTGACCTGGCCATTGACCGGCTGCAGGGCGCCCAGAGGCGCGCCGGTGGCGCGGTCCTCGCCATCCACTTTCGACACCGAGCCGGACAGGCTGAGCGGGCCGGATGTGTAGGCGCCCGCAATCTCGAACCCGGTCAGTTCGGCGTCGGCGACGTTTTCAGAGAAAGACGTGCCCGCCGAGCAGGGCTGGAAGAAGGGCGGCGCAAAGCAGGTGGGCGAGAAGGCGAAATCGACCCCCAGATTGATCAAATCATCGGCCCGGGTCTGGAACCAGGCGCCCTTCACCTCCAGCCGGTCATCAGGCGTGATCAGGCCCTGGCGGATGAAGGCGGCGCCAATCTCTGCGGTGGTGCTGGTTTCGGGGCGCAGATCGGGATTGGGGATGAAGGCGTTGGTGATGAACACAGGCGGGCCCAGAACCGGGTGCGGCAGGGAGAAGTGCGTTCCGGACAGATACAGCTCATTGAGCGACGGCGCGCGGAAGCTTTCAGACCAGCTGGCGAACAGGCGCACGGACTCTGCAGGCGCCCAGCTGGCGGCGAAGCGGGAGGACACCTGTTCGTCAGACGTTGACGGCGAGCCGTCGGTCTCTGTCTCGAACCGGTCAAAGCGCACGCCCGGCAGCAGGGTCAGCGCGCCTGCGCCGCCCAGATTCAGCGTGGTTTCCAACTGCGCCCATGCCCCGGTAAATTCTGCCCTTCCGGTGGGCACGCCGCCGCGCTCATTGTCCGGCGTATTTGAATCAAACCCCGCCTGCCGGTCACGATACCACTCCGCCCCGGTCACCAGCGCCAGTTCTGTTGCGCCGAGGGTGAACGCGGCGCGGTTCTCGGCGCGCAGGCCGGTGGTGGAAAGATCACGGCCCACCACCCGGCCGCTGACCTGCTCTGTCTCGTCCACCGACGCTTCGTTGCGATAGAGTGTGACGTCCATCGCGATCAGCGGCGTCTCGGGCTCGAACAGGGCGCGGGAGCGCCATGTATCGGCGCTGATATCCTTGTCCACCAGCGGGTTGAGCGAATCCACCACGGACAGGTCCTGACCGTTATTGGGCTCCACCGCACTGTTGCGGAAGCCCAGCCAGCCAGCCTCCAACCGCAAGCCGCCGCCAAGATCCACGCCGCCGGATATCAACCCCGAGGCAGTGCTGTCATCGGCCGGCAGGTCCTGCCCCGAGCCCAGCGCGATATCGCCCGACTCCCGCAGGCTGATCGCCGCCATGCCGTCGAACACGCCCGAGCGCCCGAACAGGGCGGCGGACCCGCGCGTTTCCTCATTGCCTGAACGGTAGCCCGCCGAGGCGCGGGCGCCAAAGTCACGGCCATCGGGCAGGATGTCGTCGGCGCGCAGCGTCTCGAACGCGATCACGCCGCCCGACGCGCCCGATCCGTACAGAGCGGAGGCGCCGCCGCGCAGCGTCTCCACCCGGCGCAGCAGGCCCGGATCAAGGAACAGCACGCCGTCATGGGCGGAGCTGAAATTCTGGCGGGCGCCATCCACCAGTAGGGTCACGTTCTCCCGCCCGAAGCTGCGCAGACGAATCGTCTGGCCGGTTCGGCGGGGCCCGCCTGCCACCTCCACGCCCGGCATGTCGCGCAAGAGTTCAACGAGGTCGATAGGCCGCACCTGCTCCAGCGTCTCCAGCGTCATCGCGCTGGCCATGCCCGGATAGTCGAAATTGGACAGCTGGGTGCGCGTTGTGGTGACGACGATGACATCGCTGCCCTCGGCGCCGGGAGAGGCGTCAGTCTCTGCCTCGGCGAACGCCGGAACCGCCAGCGCCAGCGGCGCAACGGCGGCGCCCGCCGCCAGCCATGCGCGCATCGATCTCGTGAATGACATGAGCAGCCTCCTCTTGCAAATCATTCTCAGTCGCTGTTTGATGACTCAGATGATTTGCATTTGCAAGTCAGACTCGTTCGCAATATGCAGTTGGTGGATCACGACTGAGGCGGCGCATCGCCGCCCGCACCCGGGAGACAGAGCAATGGGACTGAATGTCTGGAATGGTATCGCCGCGGCCGGACTGGCGGTGGTGATGTCGGCGTCGGCGGCGCTGGCCGATACGCCGCAATCGGGCCTGGAGCAGGATCGCGCGGCGATCCTGGCCATGGCCGGCGAATACGATGTGACCTTCGATTTTCGCGAGCACCTGCCGATAGAGGCGGCTTACGAACTGCATGAGGCGGAAGTCACGCCGGCGCGCGAAGTGGTCTATGTGATCGCGGACGAGCGCGATTTCATCTCGCTCCAGCACCTGCTTCTGGTCGGTCCGCCCGACGCGCCCATCGTGATCAAGCACTGGCGCCAGGACTGGGCCTACGAGCCGGCGCGTGTGATGCGCTATCAGGGCTTCAACACTTGGGACTTCGCCGACCTGTCCACGGACCAGTCGACCGGCGCCTGGTCGCAAACCGTCTATCAGGTTGACGACAGCCCCCGCTATGCCGGGCTGGCGCGCTGGACCCACGGCGTGAATGCGTCGACCTGGGAGCCTGACGTCAGCTGGCGTCCCCTCCCCCGGCGCGACGGCACCACGCGCGATGACTATGATGTGATCGAGGCGGTCAACCGCCACACCATCACCGCCTGGGGCTGGACCCATGAGCAGGACAATACCAAGCTGGTGCTGCGCGATGGCGAGCAGCGCGCTCTGGTGCGCGAGCACGGCATCAACACCTACCGGCGCACCGAGCTGGCCGGCGTTGAGGCCGCCGAGCAGTACTGGGCGCAGACCGGCGACTATTGGGCGCTCATCCGCGCGGCCTGGGACAGCGTGTTCGAGGCCGCCGGCGAGTTTACCGTGGATGACGATGCGGACGGCACGCGCGTCTACACCCCCCTCCTGTCGGCGGGCCAGGACGTGGTCGATGGAGCGGCGAATACGCAGGAAGCCTATCGCGCCGCTGCAGCGGTGATGGCGGCCCAGGTCCGCGTGAACGGCGCCGCGCCACAACTGCCGGGCCTGACGGATTCCTGATCGACTTTGGCTACCCCCCGGGCGCCGGATTTGTTAACGTCCCGCTAACGGTGTCCGGCCTCCGGGGGAGCGAGTCGCATGGGGTGGGTGAAGGGTCTAATCGCCGCGATCGCAGCCTCTGCGCTATGCGCCACGCTGGCGGCCACGGCCCTCGCTCAGTCCTGGAATGCGCCGTGGCGCGAATCGGAAATCGCCGACCTGTCTGGCGCCCTGTCGGAGGCTTGGACCCATGGGCTCGATCCGGCGCGCTATCCCGATCCTGACGCCTTGCGCGCCATGGCGCCGGGGCCGGAGCGGGACGAGATGGCGCGCAATGCCTGGCTCCGGCTCGCGGCGGACCTGGTTTTTGGCCAGGTGGATCCGCGCCGCCTGAACCCGGACTGGAGCGCGCCGCGACGCGACGCCGATCTGCTCACCGAGTACGCCCAGGCGCGCGAACGCGGGGCCATCGCCGCCACGCTGGATGCGCTGGCCCCCGTTCATCCCGACTACCAGGCGCTGCGCCGGGAACTGATCCGGCGCACGGTCTCCCCCACCGCGCCGGTCCCGGTGGCGGAGGGTCCACGCCTGCGCCGGGGTGATAGCGGCGCGCGCATCGACGCATTGCGCGCCCGCCTGCATCAGCTGGGACTGCTGGAGCATCCCGGAGCCGCCGGTGATGCGTTCGACGCCCGGCTGGAAACCGCGCTTATGCGCTTTCAGGCCCGGCACAACCTCGCCGCCGATGGCGTACTGGGCGCCGACACGGTGCGCGAGCTCAACACCGGCAATGGCCAGCGCGTCGACCAGTTGCGGGCCAATCTGGAGCGCTGGCGCTGGCTGCCGGAAGATCTGGGCGCGCGCCATATCCGGGTGAACATCGCCGATTACCGCCTGGAAGCCTGGGCCGATGGCGTGGTGGAGCGCGTGCACCAGGCCCAGATCGGCGCGCGCCTGACATCGACGCCGATATTTTCTGAAGAGATGCAGATCGTCGAGATTAATCCGTGGTGGTACACCCCCATGAGCCTGGGCGAGCCCTGGCTGCGCCGGTTCCGCACCAACCCGGGCTGGGCCTATGCCAACGGTTATCATCTGGTGGACCTCAATACCGGCCGGCGCGTCAACGCCGCCGATGCCGACTGGGCCAACCGGCGCTACCGTGTGATCCAGCAGCCCGGGCCCAACAATGCCATGGGCCAGGTCAAATTCCTGTTTCCCAATGTGCACAATGTCTACATCCACGACACGCCCCACCAGGGCCGGTTCCTGGACACCCAGCGCGATGACTCAGCTGGTTGCGTGCGCGTGCGTGACCCCATTGAGCTGGCGATCTGGGTGCTGGAGGCGGAGGGCTGGAGCCCGGCGGACGTGCGCGCCGCTTTCGACTCGCGCCAGACGCGCCGGGTCCGGCTGCAGAACCGCATCCCGGTGCACATCCTATATTTCACCGCCGTGTCCGACCGGTTCGGGCAAGTGCGCTATGTCCACGATGTCTACCGGCGTGACGCGGCGCTGATCCGCGCGCTGAACGGCGATCTGCCGCCCTTGCCGACGGCGCCGTCCGTTCCGGTCGAGATCGACGAGAACGCGCAGGTGGACTGAGGGGCTTTGCCGCTGAGACATGAAAAAACCCCTCGCCCGGGGGCGAGGGGTCTAATTCAGACGTTCATATATTTCCGTATCCGGATCAGTCCTCGAACATATCCGCAAAGCGGCGGCGCGGCCGGGTTTTCCAGGCGCCGCGGTGGAACACGTCTGACACGATGACGGGCGCCACAGTGGTGGCTTCGGCGAACACCATCTGCTCCAGCGTCACGTCCACCTTGCCCCACGAGCACGCTTCTTTCAGCGTCGAGGAGGAGCAGGCGCCGTCGCGCACGTCGGCCACGGTGATCTGCACGGCGTATTCGTGCATCGGCACTTCGTGGCCGAGGATTTCAGCGCACACCACCGTATCCTGGGCGAAGTTCTTCGGCACGCCGCCGCCGACCATGAAGAGGCCGGTCTTGCCCGCCTTGATCTTGATATCTGTCAGTTCCCGGAAATCGGCCACTGCGTCGATGGAGAGATAGGGCTTGCCCGCCTTCATCCGCTCGACCTGGTGCTTCACCAGGCCAAAGCCCGCCGAGCAGTCGGCGAACGCCGGCACAAAGATCGGCACGCCGTGCTTGTAGCATTCCTCGATGAGGGAGCCTTCCTTCTTGGCGTTGCCGTCAGCCAGCCACTTGCCCATCGCCTTGATGAAGCCGCGGCTGGAGATCGGTTTGGCCGGCAGGGAATTGGCGATGTCGCCGATCGTGTGATCGGTGGTCTGCAGCTCTTCTTCGTCGATATAGGTGTCGTAGATGCGGTCGATATAGAGCTCGCGCAGGATCCGGTCGTCGGGAATTTCGTGGGCCTGATAGTGCTTGAAGCCCAGCGCCTCGAAGAAATCCATGTCCACGATGGACGCGCCGGTGGCGACGATGGCGTCGACCATGTTGTGGCGGATCATGTCACGCCAGACATGCATGCAGCCGCCCGCCGAGGTCGACCCGGCCAGGGTGAGGATCACCGAACAGTCGGGATCCGCCACGGCGGCCCCGAGGATGCGGGCGGCGCGCGCAGCA
The DNA here is from genome assembly GCA_027627685.1 of Hyphomonadaceae bacterium ML37. Lineage (NCBI taxonomy): Bacteria > Pseudomonadati > Pseudomonadota > Alphaproteobacteria > Hyphomonadales > Hyphomonadaceae > Hyphomonadaceae bacterium ML37. The sequence goes on along the minus strand of CP091241.1, from coordinate 679,949 downwards.
TCACGCGAGGAGAAGCTCATCTTCTCCCACGCATCAATGATCACGCGCCCATCGAACGAGGCGATGTCGATATGCTCGACCGGGCTGGCGAGCAGCTCGGCCTTGCGTTGGGAATTTTCGGTCATCAGCGCCTCTTCATCATTCGGTTTTTCATCAGGCGATGGCGTCTGCGGCGCAGTCCGCGTGCAAACGGCACGACGCGCCCGCCTTCATCGCCCGCGGCCGGAGCAGCCTCGGAAGTCTCGGTTTCATCATACATGGACCGCCAGGGGAAGTCGGCGACCTCGACAGTCTCCACATCCCCGAAGCCGTTGAACCGCGTCGCCATGGCGGTGCCATAGGCGCCCAGCATGCCGAACTCGATGACATCGCCTTCCATGAGATCCGCCGGCAGTGCATAGGGCCCCGGCATGGAATCGATGGAATCACACGTCGGCCCGTACAGCTTGAACAGCCCGGCCTCTTCGGACGGCGTTCCGTGACGGCGGTGCACGCGGATCGGGAAGGGCCATTTGGCGTGAACGATGTCGAACAGACAGCCATAGGAGCCGTCATTCATGTACACAGCGTCGCCCTTGACCAGCTCCACGCGGGTCAGGATTGACACGGCCTCGGCGATCAGCGCCCGGCCCGGCTCGCACCACAGATCGGCGTTGGACAGGACCATCATGTCCTCGAACGCGCTGCGGATCGCGCCGATGAACTCGCTCATCGGCGGCGGCGTCATGCCCGGATAGATCGCCGGGAAGCCACCGCCCACATCCACGATGTCCACCGTCACGCCCGCTTTCACGATCAGGCGCGACGCCTCCATCATCGCCGAGCGATAGGCGCTGGGCGCCATGCACTGGCTGCCGACATGGAAGCTGACGCCCAGCTCGGCCGCATGGGCGCGGGCGCGCCTGATCAGGTCGGGCGCTTCAGCCTCGCCTGCCCCGAACTTGCCCGCCAGCGGCAGAGTGGCCCCGTCATTGGAGACCGCCAGGCGCACCACCAGTGTGAGATCGGACGCATTGCCGGTCTCGGCGAGAATCTTCTCAAGCTCGGCTTCGCAGTCGAGCACGAAAATCTTCACGCCATGATCGAAATACGCCGTGCGGATGGCATGGCGGCTTTTGACCGGGTGCATGAACGCCATGGTCGCGCCCGGGCAACGGGCGGCGATCAGCTCGACTTCCGGCAGGGACGCGACGTCAAACCAGCGGATGCCGGCCGCGTACAGGGTGTCGATCACCCACGCGGATGGGTTGGCCTTGACGGCGTAGAGAACCTCGCCGGGAAAATTGTCCTGGAACCAGGAAGCTGCGGCTGTCAGCCGGTCCGGACGCGCGCAGGCGACCGGGCCTTCAACAGGCCGAGAGCGGACCAGGTCCAGGGGCGTATGGTATTGTGCCAACGCACGTGACCCCCTGATTGCAGTTAACCCAATCCGGCATCGTCACCTCCGCCGGGATGCGCGAGATATGCGCATTGCTTGGCCATGTAAAGGAAAATTGCATGCGCCATCGGTGAAATCTTTCACATGAAAGCCTGCGCGTAAAGGCGGTGGGCCGCGCAGCGCCCATGCAGTCGCAAAAACTTCATGCGCGCGGGCCCCGGTTCACCTTGCCAGCAAGGGCGCCACGCAGGCATACCCTTGGGACATCCGGGCGCGCGCCGCGCGCTCCATGCGAATGCAGGGATGACACACATCATGACCCGTCTTTTTCACCTGTCCGCCGGCGCCGCCGCGCTGGCGCTTCTGGCCGCCTGCGGCGAGCCGCGCGAAGCCATCACGCTGGGCGACGAGACCACCGAAACCACCGAAACCACGGATCAGGCCGAGGCCGCTCCGGGTACGGACGGCGCCGCCCGGCGCGGCGGAGGCCGCCAGGGCCTGCGCATCGTGGGCTCGTCCACCGTGTTCCCGTTCACCACAGCCGTGGCTGAAAACTTCGGCGCCAAGACCGAGTTTCCGACCCCGGTTGTGGAATCGGTCGGCACGGGCGGGGGCATGAGCCTGTTCTGCGCCGGCGTCGGGCTGGACTATCCCGACATGACCGGCGCCTCGCGCCGCATGCTGGCCACAGAGTTCCAGCTGTGCCGTGACAATGGCGTGACCGCGATCACCGAAATCCGCATCGGGTTTGACGGCATTGTTGTGGCCAACTCGACCAATGCCGACCCGGTCAATTTCGATCTGGAAGACATTTACCTGGCCCTGGCTGCGGAAATCCCGATGCCGGTGACCGGCGATGGCGAAGCGATGTTCTCTGCAGACGGCCTGCTGCGCGACGGCGTCAGCCACGCCGATGTGGCCGGCCATGACTGCATGACCTTCATCGCCAACCCTTACCGGCGCTGGTCGGAAATCGATTCCAACCTGCCGGCCGAACGCATCGAGGTGTTCGGCCCGCCGCCCACGTCCGGCACGCGCGACGCCTGGATCGAGCTCGGCATCAATGCCGGCGCCCGCCAGATCGCCTGCATGGACGAGCTGCGCGCCAGCGACCGGGTGCGCTTCAACACGCTGGCCAGCCGGCTGCGTGAAGACGGCGCCTGGATTGATGGCGGCGAGGACGACAATGTCATCCTGCGCACCGTCAACAACACGCCGGGCATGTTCGGCGTGTTTGGATACTCCTATCTCGAACAGAATGCCGACCGGGTGCAGGGCGCCGAAATCGACGGCGTGACCCCGGCCTATGACATGATCTCGTCGGGCGAATACCCGATCTCGCGCTCCATGTATGTCTATGTGAAGAACCAGCATGACGGCATCGTGCCGGGCCTGCGCGCGTTCATCGAGGAGCTCACCGATGACGAGGCATGGGGGCCGTTCGGCTATCTCGGAGATCGCGGCCTGATCGCCCTGCCCGAAGAGCGCCGCGCCAGCGAGGCCGAGCGCGCCCGCGCACTGACCCCGATGGGCTCGCCGGAATAGCCGGCGCTGCTCCGGCAATGAAAAAGCCCCGGCGCAGCGCGCCGGGGCTTTTTTGTTCTGACTCGACCAGCGCTTAACGCGTGGAGCGCTCGCACAGGCGCATGAAGCGCTCGCGCAGTTCCGGGTTCGCCTTGAACTCGCCAGTGAAGCTCGTGGTGATCGTGGACACGTTCGGATGATGCACGCCGCGCGTGGTCATGCACTGGTGCTTGGCGTCGACGAAGATCGCCACGCCGCGCGGGTTCATGGCCTCGGTGATCGCGTCGGCGATCTGGGCGGTCATGGTCTCCTGGGTCTGCAGGCGCTTTGAGAACGCCTCGACCACCTTGGCTATCTTGGAGATCCCCACCACGGCGCGGTCCGGCAAATAGGCCACGCACGCCGTGCCGATGATCGGCGCGATGTGGTGCTCGCAGTGCGATTCCACGTCGATATGAGTGAGCATGACCATGTCGTCATAGCCCTGCACGTCCTCGAAGCGCTTGCCGAGAATCTCCACCGGGTTCTCGCCATAGCCGCGGAACCATTCCTCATAGGCCTTGGCCACGCGCTTGGGCGTTTCGATCAGGCCTTCGCGGCGCGGATCATCGCCGGCCCAGCGAATGAGCGTGCGCACGGCTTCTTCAGCCTCGGCACGGGTCGGGCGGGCGAGATCGGCTGGCGCAGCGTCCAGGTTCGTCTTGTCAGTCATGGCGTCCATGGAACGCGGATCCTTTCGTTGACGGGCGGACAGGACGGGCCTGCCCGAAGTACCGGTTTCCGGATCCAGCGAAGGCAGCGAACAGGTCCGCTGGGCTTGCGCCGGGTCAGTGGCGTATATCCGGAGCGCGTGGCTATCCCCATTGCGCCCGGCGGTAAAGTAGGCGCCCGATTGGAGAATCCAATGCGGCCTTCCCCCTTTTTTGTGCACAAGGCACAGTGTAGACCCCTTGAGAGCGCTGCGCCAGCGGGGCTGCGCCCCGTTCCCTCCGGCCACATCACAGTGACGTCATGACCGCCTTGCGCCTCTACGACACCGCCGCACGCCGCAAGCGGGACTTTGTCCCGCAAGACCCGTCCCGGGTGACGATGTATGTGTGCGGACCCACCGTGTACGCGCCAGCGCACGTGGGCAATTTCCGCCCCGAAGTGGTGTTTGACGTCCTGTTCAGGGTGTTGCGCCATCTCTACGGCGACCAGGCGGTCCTGTTCTCGCGCAACTTCACCGACGTGGATGACAAGATCAACGCCAAGGCCGCTGCGGAGGGCGTGGGGATCGAGGTGATCACCGGCCGGTACACGACCATCTATCTCGAGGACGCTGCGGCGCTGAATGTCCTGCCCAAGACGTTCGAGCCGACCGCCACCGGCGCCATGGCCGAAATCATCGCCTTCATCGCACGCCTCATTGCCCAGGGCCACGCCTATGCGGCGCAGGGCCATGTCCTGTTTTCGGTGACGGCCTATGAGGCCTATGGCGATTTTTCCAGGCGCTCGCTGGATGACATGCTCGCCGGCGCGCGGGTCGAAGTGGCGCCCTACAAGCAAAACCCCGGCGACTTTGTGCTGTGGAAGCCGGCCAGGCCCGAAGATCCGGGTTGGGACAGTCCGTGGGGACGCGGCCGGCCGGGCTGGCATATCGAATGCTCGGCCATGATCGAGACCTCGCTGGGCGAGACCATCGATATTCATGGCGGCGGCATCGATCTGGTGTTTCCCCACCACGAGAACGAGATCGCCCAGTCGGCTTGCGCCCATGGCGGCAAGCCGCTGGCCAATTACTGGCTCCATAACGGCTTCCTCTCCATGGACGCCGAGAAGATGAGCAAGTCGCAGGGCAATGTGGTCACCGTCCACGCCATGCTCGCCGAGGGCGTGCGCGGCGAGGTGATCCGTTATGCGCTGCTGTCCGGTCAGTACCGCGCCCCGCTGGACTGGACCGGCAAGCTCATCGAGCAGAGCCGCAAGAGCCTGGACCGGCTCTATGGCGTGCTGCGGCGTCTGAAATCCGTGGAGGCGGCCGACACGCCCCCGCCCGCCGCCGTGCTCGACGCGCTCTACGATGATCTCAACACGCCCAAGGCGCTCGCCGCCCTGTTCGAGATCGCCGGACGCGCCAATAAGGCCGAAACAGATGCCGAGCGCGCACAGGCCAAGGGCGAGCTGCTGGCTGCCGGCATGCTTCTGGGCCTGTTCGGGAATGAACCGGACGCCTGGTTCGGCATTGATGCTCTGGGCGAGGACGAAACCGCCGCCATCGAAGCCCTTCTGGCCCAGCGCCTCGCTGCACGCCAGGCCAGGGATTTCGAGGCGGCCGATGCTATTCGTGAGCAGCTGACGCTGATGGATGTCAGTGTGGACGACACACCCGAAGGCCAGATCTGGCGCATAAAAAAATGACGACTGATCCGTACTCACCTGACCTGATCGCCCTCGCAGCGGACATTCCCCATATCGGGCGCCTAGCTGCGCCCCACGGGCGTGCGCGCAAGGTGTCGCGCATTTGCGGGTCTGAGCTGGATCTGGATCTGTGCGTTGAAGAGGACCGGATAAGCGCGCTCGGCCTTGAAGTGCGCGCCTGCGCGCTGGGACAGGCGAGCGCCTCGGTGTTCGCACGGGCGGCTCTGGGCGCCACGCTGGAAGAGGTCCTCGCGGCGCGTGACGGCCTCAGGGCCATGCTCCAGGACGGCGCCGCCCCGCCTGAAGGCCGATTCGCCGCACTGGCGGTGCTGGAAGGCGCGCGCGCCTACCGCCAGCGCCACGGGTCCATCCTGCTGGTGTTTGACGCCGCCGCCGAGGCCATGGAGGCGGCCCGTGTGCGCGCCGCGTGAAAATTCGCGCTGCGAACTGCACCGGGAGGGTGGACAGCCCTTCTCGCACGGGGCGATAAGGGCGCGATCTGAAGGACATGGCTCGTTCATTCTGTCCTTGCCGGCGCGCGCCGGATTGTTGATGATCGGCGCGTATAAGGTGATAGTATCGCCGGTGTTCTATGCTCTGGGTGTCCGGTGCCGGCACGAGCCGACATGCTCGTCCTACGCAGCTGACGCGATCCGGGCGCAGGGTCTTTGGCGAGGGGGCTGGCTGACCTTGGGCCGGATTTTGCGATGCCGGCCGGGCGGCAGCTGGGGTGTGGATCCGGCGCCGCAGGAGCATAATGGCGCACCGTGGTGGCGGGTCTGGTCATTCAGACCGCCGCATGAGGGGAATGAGGGGAAAACGTGACGGCCCCAAACCAACCGCTTGCGGTGACGCCCGGCGCCGCTGTTGATGCGGCCGCTCCGGCTGAGACCACCGCGAAGAGCCCGGCTGAAATGCGGGCCCTGACCCGGCCGCTGTCGGTGATCATGGTCAGTTACCGCACCGGGCCATCTCTGTTTCTGGCGATCGACGCAGTGATGACCGCCCATGAGGTGGCCGAGCTGGTGCTGGTCAATCACGACAACCCGCGCGAAACCGTTCTGCGGCTCGACGCGCTTGCGCGCACCCGGCCCAAGCTGCGGCTGATTCATTCAGGCGGAAATCTGGGCTTCGCGCGCGGCTGCAACATGGGGGCGGCGCAGGCGCGCGGCGATGTGTTCCTGTTCCTCAATCCGGACGCGGTTCTGTCGCCGGGCGCTGCGGCGCAGATGATGGCGACGCTCGGCGATTTGCCCGAACCGGGGATTGTCGGCGCGCGTCTGATGGACACCACCGGACGCGAGCAGCGCGGCGCGCGGCGCGGGGAGCTGACCATTGGCTCGGCCCTGTCCGGCTTCCTGGGCTTGCCGCGCCTTCTGCCCTTCATGCGCGATGTTCACCGCGAGAACGAGCCGCTTCCGGGCGACGCCGACCCGTCGCCCGTGGTGTCCGGCGCCGCCATGATGATGACCCGCGCCGGGTTTGAGACGCTGGGCGGGTTTGACGAGGGCTACTTCCTTCATGTGGAGGATATCGATATCTGCCGGCGGGCCCGCGATGCGGGCGGCGCGGTGATGTTCGAACCACGCGCGGTGATCCTGCATTACGGCTCCACCAGCAAGGCCAGCCTGTTCATGGTGGAAACCTGGAAGGCGCAAGGGCTGACGCGCTATTTCCGCACCCATTGCGGGCTGCATGGACGCGTAATCGGCCCGATTCTTGGCCCCGTGCTTTGGCTGGCGCTGATGGCGCGCGCCGGCATGGTGCGGACCCGTCAGCAGGTGGGCGGCAAGCTGCGCCGTCTGGCCGCCTGGCGCCGGCTCTTGCGCATCCGCCGCAAAAACTGAGCGCTCAGCCGCGCGGGCCGGGAAATCCGCCGGCCCTGGCCACCATGGACGCGATGGGGTGGCGCAGCGCCACCATCTCCAGCCAGCGCGCCGTCTCAATCATCTTTTCAAGGTCGATCCCGGTCTCGATGCCGCCGCGCTGGAGCATGTAGACCACGTCTTCGGTCGCCACATTGCCCGTGGCGCGCGGCGCGAACGGGCACCCGCCAATGCCGCCTGCCGACGCGTCGATGACGCCCACGCCCGCCTCCACCGCCGCATAGACATTGGCCAGAGCGGTGTTGCGGGTGTTGTGAAAATGCAGACGCAGCCGCGGGCCGGGCGCGGCCTCGCGCACCGCCGCCACCATGGCGCGCACGTCCCAGGGACTGGCGACGCCAATCGTGTCGCCCAGCGCAATTTCCATCACGCCAGCCGCCGCCGCCCGGCGCGCCAGGGCGGCGACGCGCGCCACGTCTACCTCGCCGTCGAACGGGTCGCCGAACGCCACCGAAATGGTCGCCGCCAGCTGGATTCTGGCGTCATGGGCCAGCACCGCGATGCGTTCGAGCAGATCGGCGGTCTCCTCCGGCGTGGCGTTCTGATTGGCCTTGCCGAACCCTTCAGAGGCCACCATCACGAAATTGATCTCGTCACATCCCGCATCAATGGCGCGGCGCAGGCCCCGCTCGTTGAGCGCCAGACCGATATAGGTGACGCCCTGTCCGCGCGGCACCCCGGCCATGACCGCATCGCCATCGGCCATGGCCGGCACAAGCTTCGGGTTGACGAAGCTCGCCGCCTCCAGACGGCGCACGCCCGCCTCGATCAGACGGTTGATGAATTCCAGCTTCACACCGGTATCGATGAGAGTCGGATCATTCTGCAGCCCGTCGCGCGGCCCGACCTCGACAATCTCCACGGCCTGCCGAGCGGCGGGGTCCGGCCTGATTGTACGGTCAGGGCGTTCTGATGTCGCAGTCATGTCGCTCTCCTCAGCCGCAAGGGCCAGTGCGGTGCAGGGTCAGGCGCACTTGGCGCCCGCGTGAATAGTTATAGCCCTGCACCTCGCCAGAGCGGCAGGCCTCGGTCTGCAGCAAGGCAATCAGCGCCTGCGCCCGCGCCGCCCCCTCGCCCTCTTGCGGCGCACGGCTGTGATCGATGATGACCAGCGCCGGGCCCTGGGTCTGGAATTGCGGCGACAGCGCGAAGTCGGCATCGCCCGACGGCGCCAGCCAGGCCTCCGCCAGATCATCGATATCGGCAAGCTGGACCGCGCCCCCGAGACTGAATACCAGCGACGGTTCGGTATAGGTGGAGATGAGAGGCGCGTTTGCCGGGCGCAAGTCCAGTTCGGCTGTGATCCGGGCCGCAGACTGCGACGGCGAGAGATCCGTCCCCGGGGCGATCAGCCCCCTGCCCGCGCCATGCCAGACCAGCCCCAGCGCCACCGCCGCAAGGACCGCGCCCGCCGCCCGGCGCCGGAACGCGGCCAGGCTCTGAACCGCCGCCAGCACCGCGATCACTGCGAGGACCAGCGCCAGGATCACGACGGGGCTGTGATGGACAAAGGTGAGCCAGGCGAAGGCTGCGCTCCAGACCGCCAGGCCCATAAGGCTCAACGCCAGGCCCACGCCCTTCCAGACCACGCGGGTGCGGTCCCACTCCATCGCGCCCCAGGCGCACAGCGCCATGATGGCGGGGAAGGCGGGCAGCACATAGTGGGGCAGTTTGGTGGGCAGAAGCTCGAACATGAGCCAGACGGGCAGGGAGAAGGCGATCAACACCCGTGCGGCCAGCGCCGCATCACCGCCTGTTCGCAGCGCCCGGCGCGCCGCCGCGAGACCGGCCGGCAGGAAGAGCGCGGCGGGAAACAGGGTCAGCGGCAGCAGGAGGATGTGATATCCGGGCAGTCCGCCATGGCCCTCATCGCCGCTGACCAGCTTGGGTCCCAGGTCATCGCCCAGCGCCTCGCGCAGAAAGGCCCCATCCGTGGCGATCTGCACCGAGATCAGCCAGGGCACAACGATCAGGGCCGCCAGCACCGGTCCCGGCCAGAAGGCGAGGGGTTTGAGCCAGGCCATGGACCGCATGAGCGCGGCGGCGGCGCCGCCCTCGGTGCGCGAAGACCACGCGTCCAGCATCACCAGGGCCCCGGCGCTGACGCCCAGCACAAATGGCGCAACCGGTCCCTTGATCAACACGCCCAACCCCAGAAGCGCCCAGACCGCCAACGCCCAGGTCCGGCGCGTCCGCCGGTCATCCGGGCTGGCGAGGCACAGACGCAGCAGGCCATACAGCGCCAGCCCCGTCGCGCCGGCCAGCATGGCGTCGGTCTTGGCGATCCCGGCCTCGGCCCCCATCAACACACTGGCGCCCAGAAGCGCGCCTGCATAAAGGCCTGCGCGCCCGCCCAGCAGGCGGCCGGCGATCAGCGCTGCGGCGAGGGCCGCCAGCATCGCCCCGAGGACGGACGGCAAGCGGTAGGCCCAGATGGCGCGCGCCGCCTCGCCCGTTGTCGCCGCCACGGCGGCGCTTTGCAGCCAGTGTATGCCCACCGGCTTCTTGTTGCGGTCTTCGTCGAGGAAAGTGATGCGCACGAAGTCGCCGGTCTGGAGCATCTGCGCGGTGGCCTGGGCGTAGCGCGCTTCATCCCGGTCCAGCACCGGCAGGGTGAAGACGCCCAGCAATCCGGCGACAGCCGCTACAGCTGCAGCGATGAGCGCTGTGCGCCAACCCCCTGAAAGTTTTTCCAGAATCTGCATCGTCTGCCTGATCCGAACGGACGGCGGAAATTTCCACGGGCGCCAGCGTACGGAACCCGGTATGTAACGGCCCGCCGCAAACCGCAAGCCGGGCTCTCGCCCCGGGGGATGTTCATGACCGCCACGCCGCCTGACCTGTCCATAATCACCCCGATGCACAATGAGGCGGGCAACGCCGCCGACCTGGTGCGCGAGATTCACGCAGCGCTGGACGGGCGCCGGTTCGAGATCATCTGCGTGAATGACGCCAGCACCGATACGACGCTGGAGGAGCTGACAGCGCTGAAGGCTGACATCGCCCAGCTGCGCATCCTGTCCCACCGGCGCAATGCCGGCCAGTCACGCGCCCTGCGCACCGGCGTGCTGGCAGCCCGCGCGCCGGTCATCTGCACCCTCGATGGGGACGGTCAGAACCCGCCGGCCGACATCCCGGCGCTGGTCGACGCCTTGACCCGGCGGAATGCGCCGGCGGCGCTGGGACTGGTGGGCGGGCGGCGCACCAAGCGCCAGGACAGCGGCTGGAAAAAACTCGCCTCGCGGGTCGGCAATGGCGTGCGCAAACGGCTGCTGAAGGACGAGGCGGACGATACCGGGTGCGGGCTCAAGGCGTTCCGGCGCGACGCCTATCTTCTTCTGCCCTACTTCGACCATCAGCACCGCTTCATTCCCGCGCTGATGAAGCGAGAGGGCTTCGCCATGGAATTCATAGACGTGGGCCACAGGCCACGCCTCGCGGGAAAATCGAAGTACACCAATCTTGGCCGCCTTTTCGCCTCTTTAAGCGATATGCTAGGTATCATATGGCTCAACAGCCGGGCGCGTCAGTCCGGCGGTTGGGACGAGGCCTGAACGCAGCTTCCGAGGGGGCGGCTGCGGTGTCAGGCCCCAGCGCAAGGGAGCGGGACGATGTCAGGGGCAGTTGGAGCGGGTGTGGCCAAAGGATATGCGGCCGGACGCAATGGTGAAGGCGGAGGCGGAGAGCGGCTTTCAATGTTTACGATTTTTCCGAAAATGGCCCTCGCGGTCCTGATTTACGCGGCGATCGCGCTGTTTGTGGCGCTCACGTCCAGTGACGGCGCCAGCAGCTTTGTCGGCACGCTCGACCGGTTCCAGGCCGGGCAGTGCGCGGGCATGGCGAGCGCCGCGGCGGACGCCGGGGCCTGCTATGTCGGCACGCTGAATTCCAAACTGCTGTCGATGACCCTGCCCTCAGGCAACTGGGTGATCACCACCGCGGACCTGATCTTGATGTTCGCATTGATCATGCTGTTCATGGAGATGATCAAGGCAGCGAGCTCGGGCACCAGCTCGCTCATCAATCACGGCCTGTCCATGGCCACGTTCCTGGTGTCGATGCTTCTGTTCCTGCTGACGCCGCTGTTCGGCACCTCGACCTTCTTCCTCATCACCCTGATGAGTCTGGTGAATGTGATCGCCGGCTTCACCATCACGGCGATCGCCGCACGCCGCGACCTGCAGGGATAAGCTCTCTAGAGGATCGCCGGCACGACCGAAAAGCCCCGGGGCATCGCTCCGGGGCTTTTTCACGGTCAGAGGAAGACGAAATACAGCGCCAGCAGCCAGGCCCCGTCCGCCATTGTCATGCGGCGCAAGTAATCCTGCCTCATGCCGCCCGCTCCTGACGCGGGCGCGAAGGCGCGCCCAGATGCATCGAAGCGGCATAGGCGGCGTGATAGCGCTGGCGCTCACAGGCGTCGGCGCGCAGGCCGCGGCGAACCGGACCGGTCTGCAGGCAGGCGACGCCCTCGGGGCTCAGCGGTGCTGAAGTCTGCGGACGGGCGCCGGAGCGGCGTTGTGCGTCTGCACGGCCGCGCGGCTCGTCGCGCACATCAGCAGAATGAGGAGCAGGCTCGACGCGCGCCGTCCGGCGGGCCGGGACAAGAGCGCCGGAATGGCGCGCGGGGATGGGAACGAGACCGCTCATGCGCCCCACCCCGCAAATCCCGGACCAGTCTTTACGCCTTGTTTACACCTGTTGATGACCCGTTAACGGTCAGACGTCCGCCAACATGGGTCATTCCGGCACAGATCAGGTGTCGCCTGCCAGCCGGTCGAGGCGCTTGCGCATGGCGTCCAGCTCGGCGCGCAAGGCGTCCACGTCGCCCTTGGACATGTCCGATGGCTGATCCGCGCGCGCCCCCGGGGCGGCGGTCAGGCCGGGCGTGAACATTTTCATCGCCTGTTCGAACATCGCCATATTGCGCCGGGTCTGTTCCTCGATCAGGGCCATGGAGGCGGCGGGCGACCCGATGGCGCTGGCCATCTTTTCGCGCAGCTCGGCTTGCTGGCTGGAGAAATTGTCCATGCTCAGGCGCAGATAGCCCGGCACCATGGTCTGCATGGAATCCCCGTAGAATGAGATCAGCTGGCGCAGAAACTCCACAGGCAGAAGCGTCTCGCCCTTGGATTCCTCTTCAAAGATGATCTGGGCCAGCACGCCGCGGGTCAGGTCTTCGCCGCTCTTGGCGTCCTGCACCTTGAAATTCTTTCCCTGTTTGACGAGTTCGCGCAGGTGATCGAGGGTGACATACCGGCTCGCTGACGTGTCGTACAGGCGGCGGTTGGCGTACTTTTTGATGATGATCGTGTCGGCGGCTTCAGATTGCGTCACGACAGGCTCCTTCCTGACCGCCCCGCGGGGCGGCGCGCCGGCCGGGCTGAGGCTTTCATTCCCGGAGCGGCGCGATTAACTTTCACATTCAAACAAAGCGCTGGCGTCAGCGCCTGCCCCCGCTATGCTGCGGCGGATGCTGCAGGTGCGGGTGTCGATTGCTGCGCAGCATAAGCACACTTCGCAGTCAGGGACAGGGAGTATTTCTTTATGGCGAGAACGGCGCTTGTGACCGGGGGAACGCGCGGGATCGGCAAGGCCATCAGCGTGGCGCTGAAAGCGGCCGGATATGAGGTGGCGGCCAATTACGCCGGCAATGACGAGGCCGCCAAGACCTTCACCGGCGAGACCGGGATCAAGGCCTATAAATGGTCGGTGGGCGACTATGAGGCCTGCCGCGACGGCGTGGCGGCGGTCGAGGCCGCGCACGGCGCCGTGGACATCCTGGTCAACAATGCCGGGATCACGCGGGATGCGCCGTTCCACAAGATGACCCCGCAGCAATGGAGCGAGGTGATCGACACCAATCTGACTGGCGTGTTCAACATGACGCACAATGTGTGGAACGGCATGCGCGATCGCGGGTTCGGGCGCATCGTCACCATCTCCTCCATCAATGGACAGAAGGGCCAGTTTGCGCAGGCCAACTACTCCGCCGCCAAGGCGGGCGATCTGGGCTTCACCCGGGCTCTGGCCCAGGAAGGCGCCCGGCGCAACATCACCGTCAACGCGATCTGCCCCGGCTATATCGCCACCGACATGGTCATGGCCGTCCCCGAAGCGGTGCGCGAACAGATCGTGGGCTCCATCCCGGTGGGACGCCTCGGCGCAGCGGAAGAGATCGCGCGCTGCGTGAGCTTTCTGGTGAGCGATGAGGCGGGTTTCATCACCGGCGCCACCCTGTCGGCCAATGGCGGGCAGTACATGGCCGGATAGCGCGGAATTTTCCGTGCAGCGCCTGCCTGAAAATCGCCCATATGCGCTTGCAGCTTCCCCTCCATGTTCAGGGGAATGATCCTCCTGTTCGCTGTGAGCGCCGGGGCTTGGGCGCTTTTCCCAGCGGACGGGGCCGCACAATCGAATCCGTTTGACCGCCTGGTCTCGTCACAGACCGGACGCGCGGAACCGTCGCTCTGGTATGAGCGCACGGACGGGCGCGGCCGTTTCGTGTTCGACCGGTCCGCCGAACCTGCCCTGATCTGGGTGGAGGGCGCGCAGGAAGTCTTCGCCGTGCAGCGCACCAGCGCATCCGGCGGCGGCGATGTCTGGATCACCGATACCGAGACTGTCCTGCTGCGCGTCTCTCGCATTGGCGGCTGGACGTATTTCCCCGATGACCGGCCCGACGGCGTGGCGGTGGAGCCCATGGGCCGCGCCCATACGCTGGTCGCTGCGCCCGCCAGCAATGCCCAGCTCCAGGGCGCCGCGCGCGACATGGCCGACCGGCTGGCGCGCCTGTCGCGTCAGAATGTGCGCGCCGAGCTGGCCGCGCCGGCGCCCGACCAGAACGCCTATATCATCGACACCATGGTGATGGTCACTCTGGCCGCCGAGCAGGCCTCGCGCCGTTCTCTGCGGGATCTGAAGACCGTGCGCATCGGCGTCGGTGAGACACCACGCGCGGACTATGACGGAAGCACGCTGGACATCTCGGTGAATACGGCCATGGGTTATGGCGGCCGGCCCAGCGCCGCCTATATCCGCCGCACGCTGGAACAAGGCGGCCGCTGAACCTCAGGCGGGGTCTCAGGCGCGGCCTGAAGTGCGGGGCGGCGGCCCGTCCGGACCCGGGCGCCAATGCGGCGGCGCCAGTTCAAAACCTTCAAACCGGAAGCCCGGCGCGACCACGCAGCTGACCAGCGTCCACGCGCCCAGCGATTCGGCCGCCTGCCACGCGCCGGCGGGCACCACCGCCTGGGGCCGTTCGCCGCCGCGCAGGTCCGGCCCCAGCCGCACGGCCCGCGCGCTGACGCCGTCCTCACTCACCGTCAGGACCAGCGGCGCGCCGGCATGCCACAGCCAGACTTCCACCGCGTCCACCACATGCCAGGCGGACACCTGGTCGGCGGCCAGCAGGAAGTAGATGGCGGTGGCCGCTTCGCGGGCGCCGTCCGGCCCGGGCCCGGCCCGGAACGTCTCGCCATACCATCCGCCTTCTGGATGAGGCTGGAGCCCCAGCATCCGCACGATTTCCTGGACGCCCAAATCGCCGCTGATCGCCATCATGGCCCGCCTCCCGCCGGTTAACCCTGCGCTCACACAGGCTTGCTAGGACTGGTTTCTTCACTGGTTCTAGCGGCCCCGGTCACATGGCGAAAGACGGCTATGGCAAGTTAAGTCTGCTCAAGCGCGGCGGCTCGACGAGCCGCGTGATCGATCTGGTATCGATCCGCGAGCGCCATTGCCATGAGCCGGACTGGGCGAAGAACCCCATGTTCCGCAATGCGCGGCTGAACCGGGCCTTCATCGTCAAGCACACCTTGCGCGCCTGGGAGCGCGAGGAGCTGGGCGGATCGCGCACATCGGCCACCAAGGTCATCGTGCCGATCAGCGACCGCGATCTGGACATGGGCGGCCATTCCATTTTCGTCGAACACCCGCGATTTGAGACCCAGCTGGCCCAGCATCTGGGCGTGGGGCCGGGCGAGACGGCGTTCGCCGCGGATGTGGCGCGCCTGCGCGCGCTGGCGCTTCTGCCATCCTTTGATCCCTATCTTCTGCATGAGTATTTCCGGCGCAGTGGCGAGACCGTGGCGTCCTGCTATTTCGCCATTTCGGATGACGAGCTGCGCCAGATCACTGAATTTGTCGCCAGCCAGATCGATCTTCTGGTGCGCAAGGCCATGGGCAAGGCCTCCATGGATTCCCTCGACAAATCGCGCCGCCTGGCCAAAGTCCTGTTCGAGGATGAAGATTCGCCGCAGCTGGCCGTCCTGCGCGATGCGCTGCGCATGACCGCCCGCGAATACCGCGAAGGCGTGTTCGGCTGGAAGGGCACGCTCTATTACAGCTGGCGCGCCGGCGAGTGCTATGCGGATCTCGCCGCCTTCATCAAGGATATCAAGGGCGTGCGGATACCCGGCCTGTCTCCGGCGGACCGTGCCGAGCTGCACGGCGTGATCGAGTCCATCACCCAGCTCTCCGCCCGGCGCTGGGCCCGCCTGAAATCACGCCTGGGCGAATACAATGACGAGTTCACGCGTTTCGTGGAGCGCGGCGACCCGGCGGCGCTCAAAGCCTTTATGGCGCGCGCGCCGCGCCTGTTCGTGGAGATGGGCGAGGATATCGGCCGCATCCAGCACGTCTCGTCCTACTGGCGCTTCTGGACCCGCGGCCGGCGCCACAATGTGATGACGGCGCCGGAGGCGTTCGACCTCCTGCCCGATTTCGAAGCCGCCCTGATGGTCACCGATCTGGAGACGGAGGGTTAGGAGGCGGGTATTACGCCCCGCCCAACGGCCGCTTTTCAGATCAATGAGGCGCGGATATTGTGGCCGCATGGCCGAGTACATCGCCCTCATCCACAAGGACGACGACAGCGATTTCGGGGTGTCCTTCCCGGATTTTCCCGGCTGCATTGCGGCTGGCGCGACGCTTGATAAGGCCCGGGCCATGGCGCAGGAAGCCCTGGCGTTTCACGTCGAAGGGCTGCTGGAAGACGGTTGGGCGATGCCGGAGCCTTCAAACCTGAGCGGGATGACCGGCGCGAAAATCGGCAACGGCCTCGCGGTGTACATCACGCTTCAGGCCGGCAGCACCTAATGGTCCTGGAACTCGCGCGCGGCGTCTTCCGAGCTCACCTCGTCGGGACGAGTGATCGCTTCGTTCTCCTGCTGCACGATGCGCAGGATGCGGGCGATGAATTCCTGATTCCACGCGCCGCGTTCATCAGCCTCGGCCTTGGTGGGCGTGAAGGCCTCGATATCGGCGCGGGTGATGACGCCGCGCGTCTCCAGAAGCCGCTCCACTGTGTCGAGGCGCTGGCGCATCACCGAGACTTCCTGGGCCAGCGCCATGACGATGTTCATGACGCGCTCGGCGTCCTGACTTTCCAGAAACCAGGGCCGCTTGCCGCGTGCCTTGGCGCCGGCCTGAGAGAGGGGGTCAAACGTCATTACGCGGCTTCCTTCTTGGCGCCGATGACATGCCAGGCGGCCTTGCGCCCGTAGTCCTCGACGGCGTCCTCGCCCGATGACGGGAACAGCTTGGCGTCCACCACCGCGGCCACGCCGCCATGGAGCACGCTGTCATCCTTGAAGCCGGCGCGGATCATCAGGTCATCGAGATCGATCTCGTGCATGGTCGTCCAGAACGGCTCGTTATTGTAGAACGCATCCCAGTCGCGGATCGCCTGCTCATAGAGCGGCATCGCGTCGGTGTATTGCGGCTGCTCGACGTGCAGCACGATGCCGCCGGGTTTGAGCACCCGGCGTGTCTCGGCGAAAATGCGCTCCATGGCGCTCTTGCTGGTTTCGTGCAGGAACATGGTGGTCTGCACCCAGTCAAAGCTGTCATCGGCGAAGCGTGAGAGATCCTCGGCGTCGGCCTGGATGAAGCGGACATTCTCCACCCCCATCGCCTTGGCGCGCGCCAGCCCGTAGCGCAGCATGGGCGCGCCGGAATCCACGCCAACCACTTCCGCGTCCGGGAAGGCTTCAGCCAGCGGCAGCACGTTATGGCCAAGCCCGCAGCCCAGATCGAGAATGCGTCTGGGCTTGAAGTCCGGCAAATTCTTCTTCACCCAGGCCGCCACCGCCTGGCCGCCGCCATCATTATACCGGCCCAGCGCCCCGCCCGTGGTGGCGAACAGGCCGCAATCATAATTGGCCGCGCCGGTGATATCGCCGGGCACGATTTCGGTGTGATAGCTGCCGGGCATGCAGTGATGGTCCACCGCCGCCAGATAGCGCGGAGTCTCGAAGGCCGCGTCCAGCTCGAGCCGGTCATCGCCATCGGTCAGCTCCGCGGCGCGGGCGTTGAGCGCCTCGCCCTGGCGCAGCGTGACCCAGCGCCCGGCCTGCTGGCGCTGTTCCATGGTGGCGCGGCGCAGGGCCGACCATATCTGGAAGGCCGGATCGGCGGTGAGCGCCTTGCGCACGTCGTGGCGGGATTTGAACGGACCCTCTTTACGCGTGCGCGCCGGTTCGACCCGCGCCTCGAACGCATCCTTCACGCCGGGCAGCACGCGGCTGGCCAGATGGCGGTTCATGTGGGCGAGGAAATTGAAGCGCTCGGTCTCGTCATGACTGGTGTGGGGAAACATGCCGTGACGCCCCACCAGGCGGTAATCGGGCGGGCCGTCATAGGCCGGCGCATCGGCCAGAATGGGCTTGGAGCGGTCTTCGGGCATGACGGTTCACCTCTGTCTCGGCTGGCGGCGGTGTAATTCTTTAGCATACTGACTTGGCAAAGCCGCCGATTTCAAATGATATACCATTTATAGCCGATCGCCGCCAATATGGCCTGCGCTTATGCGCCGCTTTGCCGCAAGCCGCCGGACCCATCCGGGGAGGAGACCCAGCCATGACCACACGAATCATCGCCCTGTTCAATCTGAAACCCGGCGTCACCGCCGCCGATTACGAAGCCTGGGCCAAGGCAAAAGACCTGCCGACGGTGAACGGCCTCAAATCGGTGGACAGCTTCGAGGTGTTCAAATCGGCCGGCCTGCTCGGCTCCGACGCCAAACCGCCCTATGCCTATATCGAGATCATCGACGTGAACGACATGGAGACATTCGGCGGCGAGGTTTCGACCGAGACCATGCAGAAAATCGCCGGCGAGTTTCAGGCCATGGCCGACGATCTCTCCTTCATCCTGACCGACAAGCTGGGCTGAGGCAGGCGCATCATGGGACGCTTTACCGGCAAGACCGCCGTCGTCACCGGCTCCGGCCGTCGCAAGGGGCTGGGCGAGGCCATCGCCCTGCGTCTGGCGTCCGAAGGCGCGGCGGTGGTGATTTCCGACATCGTTCAGGCCGCCGACCCGGCCACCCCGGCGCAGCATATCGGCGCGACCGACGAGATGGAGGCCATCGCGGCGGACATCCGCGCGGCGGGCGGCCAGGCGTCAACCTGCGTGTGCGATGTGCGCGATCTCGAACAGATGCGCGCGCTGGCCCACCATGCCCGCGACACCCATGGCTCGCTGGACATCTGGGTGAACAATGCCGGCATCGGCTATATCATGAAGCCTTTGCTGGACGTCACCGCCAATGACTGGCGCGCGGTGATCGATGTGAATCTGACCGGGTGCTTTTTCGGCATCAAGGCCGCCGCCGAAGTGATGGTGGAACAGGGCAAGGGCGGACGCATCATCAATATCGCCAGCCAGGCGGCGAAATCCGGCTTCCCCCACGCCCAGGCCTATACCAGCTCCAAGCACGGCCTCGTGGGTCTCGTGCGCTCTGCCGCCATCGAGCTGGGGCCGCACCAGATCACCGTCAATAATGTTTGCCCCAACCACGTCACCACGGGGCTGGGCGCCTGGCAGAACGAGTATTTCTCCAAGGTGGTCGGCGCGGCCAGCGTTGAGGATTACCTCAAGGCCATGGCCGACCGCATCCCGCTCAAACGCCCCGGCAAACCCGAAGACACCGCCAAGGCGGTCGCCTTCCTGTGCTCGGATGAAGCTGAATACATCACGGCGGAAAGCATGAATGTGTCGGGCGGCGAGGAGCCGCATTGATGACCCGCACCCCTCCCCCCGGCTTCACCTGGCCCAATGGCGCCAGGCTCGCCCTCTCCATCGTCGTCAATGTCGAGGAGGGCGCCGAGCGCAATATCCGTGACGGCGACAAGGGTCCCGAACCGGTGGACGAGCTGGGCGTGACGCTCAAGGCACCGATCCGGGTGCATGGCAACGAGACCAATTATCAGTACGGGATCAATCGCGGCGCAGGGCGGGTGCTTAAACTGCTCGATCGGTACAGAACGCCCGCCACCTGGACGGTGTGCGCCCAGGCGCTGGAGCGCGCGCCGTGGATCGCCAAGGCCCTGATGGCGCGTGGTGACGAGCCGTGCAGCCATGGCTGGCGATGGCAGTTCCAGGCCTTCATGGACGAGGAGAAAGAGCGCGCCTTCATCGACCGCGCCGGAACGTCCATTGAGGCGACCTGCGGCCGGCGCCCGGCGGGCTGGCTGTCGCGCTATCTGCATACGGACATCACGCGCGGCCTGCTGGCGCAGGCCGGATATCTCTATCACATGGACGATTACTCGGACGATTTTCCCTTCTGGGATGTCGTGGATCTGCCCGGCGGCGCTGGGGCCAAGCCGATCATCGTCCTGCCCTACGCGCTCGACACCAATGACATGAAATTCTGGCTCGACCCGTCCCTGACCGCGAAGGACTGGCTGACCTATGCCTGCGACACGTTCGACTGGCTCCGCAAAGAGTCCGCCGAGGAGGGTGCGCGCATAATGAGCCTGGGCCTGCATCTTCGCATCATCGGCCGGCCCGGCCGGATCGGCGCGTTCGAAGCCTTCCTGGAGTACGTGACCTCCAAAACCGGCGTCTGGATCGCCACCCGCGAAGACATCGCCAAAGCCTTCGCCGCCGCCGTGCCGGCGCCCGAAGCCTGACAGGAGACACGCCATGCGTATGCTGATCGCCGCACTGTGCCTTTGCCTCACCGCGCCCTGGGCCGCCTCCGCGGAGCCGGACGATGAGCCGGGTTATCCCGGCGCCAACGAGCTGGCGGGCCTGCTGATCGGGTCTTTCTCCACCCTTGAACAGTCGCGTACCGAGGGCTGGGGCTATGTGGAAAGCGAGACGGTGCGCATCTGGCCCGATCGCGAGGACGGCATCTGGCTCTATCAGGAAAACGCTTTCCTGGGCTCCAGCCCGGACGATTTTGACCCCGAGATCAAGCAACGCCCCTATTTCCAGCGCATCATCCGCATCTGGGAGCTGAATAACCGCCTGGTCCTGCGCACCATCTACAGCCTCAATGATCCGGCCAGCGTGGTGGGGGCCTACGCCGATCCGGCGCGCATCGCCGAAGACCAGCTGGGCGCGGTGAGCTGCTCGGGCGAGGTGCACCGCATCGCCCACGGCTATTGGCAGTCGAATTTCGACACCTGTCCGTCGGGCCTGCGCGGCGCGGTGCGCACAGTGTCGCGCTCCATCCACACCCCCCAGGGACACGCCAACTGGGACCGCGGCTTCGACGCCGAGGGCACGCTGATCTGGGGCCCGGCGCGGGGCGGCTATGTGTTTGACAGGGTGGACTGATGTCCACGCCAAAGGGGGTTGCCATGAAAACGCTGTCCATCATCACCGCAGGGCTCGCCGCCCTGTCGCTTTCCGCCTGCAATGAAGCGCCGCCAGCGGGCGCGGTGGAAACACCGGTCCCGCCAGCCGCCGCCGCCGAGCGCAATCCGCTGGATTTGCGCCGCACCACCCTGCTGGTGCGCGATCTGGAGGCCTCGCTGGCGCTCTATCGCGACGCGCTTGGAATGACCGTCAGCTATGACCAGATGATCACCAGCCGGGACGGGTCCAGCCAGTCGCGCCTGGTGCTCCTGAAAGCCAATGACGACCAGATCGGCATGCTCGGCCTGTGGCAGCTGGCCAATGCCGGCGACGCGCCGCCGCCCGACGTGCCGGAAACCGGTTTTGAGACCGGCGATGTCGTGCTGTTGTTCAACACAAGCGAGCTGGACACGGTCTTCCCAGCTGCCGCAGAGGTCCCCGGCGTGCGGGTGATGAGCGAGCCGACCCTGCGCGAATATCCCGGCGACGGCGTGACCTATCAGGTCATGGTGTCGATGCTCCGCGATCCCGACGGCCATATCGTGGAGCTCAACCGCCGCGTCCATCCGCCGCTGGACTGGGACTGAGGCGCATTCAGAGCGAGCTGGAACCGGCGGGGTGATGCTCCGCCGGTTCCCCGCGAACGCTAGCTCACGATCTCGTCTTTTAGCGTGCGCGCCGCCATGAAGAAGGCGCCCGCCGAGGCCAGCGCCACAACGCCGAAAATCACCATGGACCAGCGCAGGCCTTCAGCCTCCCCCATGGACACAGCCAGCATATCGCTGACCAGACCCACGCTGACGGGACCGAGTCCCAGCCCCACCAGATTGATGATGAACAAGAGCACCGCCGCCGCCGTGGCGCGGGTGTGCGGCGCCACCAGGCTCTGGGCGCTGGCGAAGACCGGTCCGTACCAGATGGCGCCCAGGAAGACCGGGATGGCCAGCAGAATGAATGAATGGCCGACATCAGGGACCAGCATGGCCGCCACGAAGGGTGGCACGGTGAGCGCGGTGGCGATGCCCGGCACGATGGCGTAGCCCGCCGGATTGAGACGCGCTGACCGGTCGGCGAGTATCCCGCCCAGATACGTGCCTGCTGCGCCGCAAATGCCGATCAACAGACCCAGCGTCGTGCCGAGAAAGCCGATGGGCCCGAAGCCGGTGCCCAGCACGGCATTCACCTGCTCGGCCATGGCGGCGAGCCCTTCGGCGTGATTCCTGAAATAGAATGAGCCGTAGAAGGTGATGTGGCCGTAGCCGATCATCGCCGCGAGGGCGGCGGCGGCCGAGATCCACCAGAAGGATTTTTTCGATCGCAGCTCTGTGGCGGCCTGGGACAGGCTGGGCCGGCTGGCCGCCGATGCGGCCGTCATGCTGCGCATGCCCTTGCGGCGCGGCTCGGGCAGGGTCAGCCAGGTGATCAGGGCCAGCACCAGCCCCGGCGCGCCGGCCACAAAGAACGCCACACGCCAGCCATAGGCGTCGGCGATCAGGCCGCCGACCACCATGCCGGCCAGCGATCCCAGCGGAATGCCCATGGAATAGAGCGCCAGCGCGGAGGCGCGTTTCTCCTTGGGCGTATAGTCGCTGATCAGCGAATGGGCCGGCGGCGAACAGCCTGCCTCGCCCACGCCCACCCCGATGCGCGCGGCCAGAAGCTGGACAAAATTGCCCGCAAACCCACACAGGATGGTGAAGGCGCTCCACACCGCCACAGCGGCGGAAATGATCTTCACCCGGTCGGCCCGCTCGGCGTATCGCGCGATGGGTATGCCCAGCACCGTGTAGAAGATCGCGAACGCGAAGCCCGCCATCACCCCGAGTTGCCAGTCGGCAAGGCCCAGATCATTCTTTATCGGCTCGGCGAGGATGTTGACGATCTGGCGATCAAGAAAATTGAAGATGTAGATGACCAGCAAAACGCCCAGCGCATAGGCGCGGGCGGGTTTGGCCAGCGGCGCAGGTGCGCTGGCCGGCGCGTCTGTTTCAGCCGTCACAGACAAGTCCTCCCCTTGTAGGCCAGCCTCTTTGAGGGCCGGTCGCGTGGACATGAGGTTAGTGCGCGCGCGCCCGGTGTGAACCGTTTTTCGTCGGCTGCTGGAGCGTTTTGCGCTTCGGGCCAGGCAGACGCGCCAACTTCCGTCTGCGCAATGGGGTTGGAAAGCCGCCCGGGCGGCGCTCATATTTGCGCGGGCCGGCTGGGGAGTTTTGATCAGGATGGGCGCGTTGGCGGAGCAGACCGGACGCGGCGCGCGGCGTTTCTGGCCATTCCTGTTATGGCTGGCCGCCTTTTACATCAGCTGGTTGCTGATCGTGTCGCTCAACGGCCTTTGGCCGGTTGTGCGCGACCACTGGCCCATCGCCGCGGCCATGGCCGCCGGCTCCTACTTCGCCGGCTCCACCCCGATGGGCGGCGGCACTGTCGGATTTCCCGTCCTGGTGCTCCTGTTCGACCTGCCCGCCACGCTGGGGCGCAATTTCGGACTGGCGGTCCAGTCCATCGGCATGGTCTCGGCCAGCATCTACATCCTGACCGCGCGGCGCACGCTGGACTGGGCGCTGCTGCGTCCGGCGCTGCTGGGCGCGCTGATCGGCACGCCGCTGGGCGCCGCGTTCATCGCGCCCTACGCATCGGACCTGCTGGTCAAGCTGGTGTTCGCCGTCACCTGGGCGAGTTTCGGGATCATACACTGGCTCAAGCTGAACGAGATCGTGAAGCCAGAGGGTCCGCGCCATCCCCATGACCGGCTGGACACGCCAATCGGCCTTGCGGTCGGCCTGACCGGCGGCGTGGTGGCGTCGCTCACCGGCATCGGCATCGACATGATGATCTATACCGTGCTGGTGCTGTTCTACCGGGCGGACCTGAAAATGGCGATCCCGACATCGGTGCTGCTCATGGCCTTCACCTCGCTGGTGGGCATTTCATCCAATGCCCTGCTCGGTCAGGTCAACCCGGCGCTTTATGCGATTGATCCGGCGGTCTTCCGTAACTGGCTCGCCGCGGCGCCGGTCGTGGCGCTCGGCGCGCCGCTGGGCGCGGTGGTCGTCAACTATCTGCCGCGCAAACCGACCCTGCTCATCGTGTCGACGCTGTGTCTGGGCCAGTTCATCTGGACGCTGTTCAAAGAAGGCGTGACGGGCTGGTTATTGCTTCTGGTGCTGACCGCGCTGGGCCTTCTGTGCGCGGGATTTCTGTGGCTGTTCCGCGCCGGCGCATCCAATGGAGAGCCCGGCTCGACGCGATAAAGGCGCACCGTGCGACCTTAAAGGCCGGCATGTCTTGGCCGCCGCCGGGGAACCGAACTGGGCGCTTTGGTGTTGTCCGTCCAGGCCGGACGTCAGGGTTCACGCCTTGGCGACGGTCAATCGGGGGGACCATGATTTGCCGCCATGTTGCCGGTCATGCGACTCTCGGTCCTGGCAATGCAGCTTGAAATGGGAAATCATGAGAGACTCAAAACCCGTCGTGTATATCATCCTTGCAGTGGCGCTGGTCGTCATTGGCGCGGTCGGATACGCCATCTGGCGCGACAGCCAGACCAACACGCTCGAAATGAATATTGGCGACGAAACCCTCCGGATCGAAACCGAAGGCTGACCCCTTCCCCGGCCCCAAAAACTGGTGCACAAGGGACACAGTGCGGCACGGTTTTGTGCAGCGCTGCATAGAATGGGTTAAAGCTGTCACATAACCGCGCGATAAGGTGCGTGAGTTCAATCTCTATGAAGGATCCAAGGCATGAAAACCTATCTGCTTTCTGCTGCGGCTTTGGGACTGGTTCTCGGCGCGCCGTCCATGGCGGCCGCCGATGAGGGCTGGTATCTGAGCGGTGCAATTGGTTATGGCACGCCGGAATCGACGACGGTCAGCGGCGCCCTCGGCGGCGCCCCGAACGGCGGCACGATCAACGGTGGCAGCGACTGGCGTCAGAAGCTGGCGCTCGGCTATCATCTGGCCGACAACTGGCGCATCGAGGGCGAAGTCGCCCACCGCTACAACCGCACCGGCGCGATCGGCAATTACGAGGACAGCCGCTCCTCGTTCCATGCTTGGACCGCCATGCTGAACGTGCTCTATGAGTTCGATTTTGCGACCGAATGGCGTCCGTACTTCGGCGCCGGCATCGGCTTCGCCCAGTCTTACGGCTCGCTGTCGGGCTGGAACACGGGCACGCGTCCGGTCGGCTCGATCATCCCGGGTGATCCGCGCTATATCGAAGTGCGCGACCAGGATCTGTCTGTGGCCTATCAGGGCATCGCGGGCATCGCGTGGCCGATCACCGAGCGGATCGTTCTCGACACCGAGTACCGCTATTTCGGCTACGGCTCGACGCGCTATGACGGCGTGAACGTGGGCAATCTGTCCGGCCACGAACTGTGGGCCGGCCTGCGTTACAGCTTCGGCGCGCCGCCGGCTCCGCCGCCGCCGCCGCCCCCGCCTCCGCCTCCGCCGCCGCCTCCCCCGCCGCCCCCGCCTCCGCCGCCTCCGCCGTCGTGTGAGGATGCCGAGTTCGTGGTGTACTTCGAGTGGGATCGCTCCAACGTCACCGACCAGTCGCGCAACGTCATCAACAGCGCCATCAGCACCGCCCGCAATTGCGGCGTCGCTGCGGTCCGCATCGATGGCCACGCCGACCGCTCCGGTTCGGCCGCCTACAACGTCGGCCTGTCCGAGCGCCGCGCCCGTGCGGTGCGTGACGAGCTGGTCCGTCTCGGCGTTCCCGCCGGTGCGGTGTCGATCAACGCCTACGGCGAATCCCGCCCGGCCGTTGCGACCCCGGACGGCGTGCGCGAGCCGCTGAACCGGCGCGTGGAAGTCCTGATCAACCTGAACTAAGTCCAGGTCAGTCAGTCTCAAATCAGACGGCCCGCCGGAGCAATCCGGCGGGCCGTTCTGCGTTCAGTGTGCAGACGTGATGACTGCGTGCGTTCCGGTGCTAGTAGGCCGCGATCTCCACCTTGAATCCGGCGCCTTTCACGGCGGCGAGGATGCGCTCCATATGGGCGCGGTCATGGGCCTCCACCGAGATGTCGATATAGGTGACCTTGGCCGGCAGGTCGGAGAACACCCGGTGATAGGCCACGTCGATCACATTGCCCTGTTCCTGTGCGATCACCGTGGACACCTTCACCAGCTGGCCCGGCACATCGATCAGCTCGATGCGCAGGCGCGCCATGCGCCCTGACCGGACCAGGCCGCGCAGCAGGATGGAGGACAGCAGCCGCGTATCGATATTGCCGCCGCACAGCACGGTGGCGACCTTGCGCCCGGCGAACCGGTCAGGCTGTTCCAGCACCCCGGCCAGACCTGCAGCGCCCGCGCCTTCAGCCAGCACCTTCATTTCAGTGAGATAGAGATACAGCGCGCGCTCCAGCGCCGGCTCGCCAACCAGAATGAGATCAACGGCCATAGCCGACAACAGCGCCGCCGTGATCCCGCCCGGCGCCTTGACCGCAATGCCTTCGGCCAGCGTGCTGCCGCCAATGGGGCGCGCAAGGCCCTGCAGCCGGTTGGCCATGGAGGGGTAAAGCTCCGCCTGCACCCCGATAATCTCGATGTCCGGATGCGTCTCGCGCGCCGCCAGCGCCAGGCCTGACAACAGGCCGCCGCCGCCCACCGGTGCGATCATCACATCGAGATCGCCCTGCTCTGCCAGCATTTCGCGCGCGATCGTGCTCTGGCCTGCGATCACCCACGGGTCATCGAACGGATGGATCAGGGTCAGGCCCTGCTCCCCCGCCAGCCGCTCGGCGCGCGCCTGCGCCTCGTCATAGCTGTCGCCGGCGATCACCACCTCGGCGCCCATGCCTTCGGTCTTCTGGATTTTTACAATGGGCGTGCCGCGCGGCATCACGATCACGGCGCGAATGCCCAGTCGGGCGGCATGGCGGGCCACGCCCTGGGCGTGATTGCCGGCCGACGCCGCCACCACACCGGCCTCGCGCTCGGGCCTGGTCAGGCTCATCAGCCGCGCCAGCGCCCCACGCTCCTTGAAAGATCCGGTGTGCTGGAGCGTCTCCAGCTTGACCCACAGCTCGCACCCCAAAGCCTCGCCGATCCGGTCGGCGCGCAGGAAGGGCGTGCGCACAATCCCCTCCAGCCCCGCATCATGCCAGCGCCAGACCTGGGCCAGGGCCGCTTCAAGCGCGGGTGAGATGGGAGGGGCGGACAAGGACATGGGCGTGGCTTTCGGGCGGGAAAACCTCAGTGTGCGGCAGTGCAGCACGCATGCGCAAACGGAAAACCGGCGGCAGGCGCGTTCCCGGCCCGCCCCGCCTGTGCTAGGAGGCGCTGACGACACAGGATGAGGGACGCTCCGCCATGCGCATCAGGCTATCGGTCATCGCCGCCGCACTCTGGCTCTCCGCTTGCAGCGCGCCGGACCCGCAAAGCCCTGCCGCCGGCGAGGCCGAGCCGTATACGCTGACCATCCTGCACATCAATGATCATCACAGCCATCTCGAGCCACGCACGCTGGATTTCGATGTCAGCGATCTGGCGCTGGAGGCGGCGGCGCCGGCGGACGGGCGCCTGCCGGTGGCCTATGGCGGATATCCCCTGCTGACCACGCTGATCGAAGCGCGCGCCGCGGCGGGCGATCCAGTGCTGACCCTGCATGCCGGCGACGCCATCACGGGTACGCTCTACTACACCCTGTTCGAGGGCGAGGCCGATGCGGCGATGATGAACCGCATCTGTTTTGACGCTTTTGCTGTGGGCAATCACGAGTTCGACCACGGCGATGCCGGACTGGCGCAATTCCTCGACTTCCTGACGGGCGGCGACTGCGGGACCGCCGTGCTGGGCGCCAATGTGGCGCCTCATGACGCCTCGCCTTTGGTGGACCGCCTCCAGCCTTCGGCGGTTTTCGAGCGGGGCGGGCGGCGCGTCGGCGTGATCGGGCTGGTGATCGCGGAGAAGACCCGGGTCTCCTCCTCGCCCGATCCTGACACGCGCTTCCTCGACGAAACGGAGACGGCGCAAAGCGAGATCGACCGGCTGCGCGCAGGCGGCGTGGAACAGATCATCCTGCTGACCCACCTGCAATACGCCAATGATCTGGCGCTGGCGCGCGCGCTGACCGGCGTGGATGTCATTGTGGGCGGCGATTCCCATACCCTGCTGGGCGATCGCGGCGTCCTGGCGCCGCTGGGCTTCACGCCGGAGGGGCCCTATCCGACCATGGAGACCAATGCCGACGGCGATCCGGTGTGCGTGGTCCACGCCTTCGACAATGCGCAGGTGCTGGGCGAGCTGCGCGTCAGCTTTGATGAGGCGGGCCGCGTGATCGCCTGCTCGGGCGCGCCGATGTTTCCCGCCGCCGCCAGCGGCTATGCGTACAGCCAAGATGACGCTGACATCGCTCTGTCCGATGCAGACGCCGCCCTTGTGCGCGCCGCGCTGGAGGATCACCCCGCGCTGCACCCGGTCGATGCCGACTCGGAAAGCGAGACGCTGCTGGCCGGCTTCACCGCCCAGCTGGCTGATCTGCGCACCACCATTATCGGCGAGGCCGCCGAGACGCTGTGCATGGTGCGCCTGCCCGGCGAAGGGCGCGCCGAGCCGCTGTGTTCACGCGAGGAGACCTATGAACACGGCGCCCATATCTCCGCTCTGGTGGCGCAGGCTTTTCTGGAGCGTGAAGGCAGCGCTGACATCGCCATCCAGAATGCGGGCGGCGTGCGCACCAGCATCCCGGCCGGCCCGGTTACCATCGCCGACGCCTTCACCGTCCTGCCCTTCGCCAACACGCTGCACGTGCTGACCCTGTCAGGCGCGGAAATCATCGCGACGCTGGAAGAGGCCGTGGCCGCCAGCGCCAGCGGCGGCGGCGCCTATCCGTATGCGGCCGGTTTGCGCTTTGCAGTGGATCTGTCCGCTGAGCCCGGCGCGCGCATCAGCGCGGTGGAGGTCAATTCACGCCTCGCCGGAGATTGGACGCCCATCAATCCGAATGCGGAGTACAAGGTGGTCACCAATTCCTTCACCGCCGGGGGCGGTGACGGATACACAGTCTTAGCCCGCGCCAGCGCAGAGGGACGCGTCACCGACACCTTCGCCGAATATGCCCAGAGCTTCGTCAATCACGTGCGCGCCCGGGCCGAGGCCGGCGAGATGCTGTCGCGTCCGGACCCGGAGATGATGAGTACGCAGCGCTTCATCAACGCGGAGGGATGTGACCATTCACAGCGGGCTGACTGCGGCTGAGGCGACGCAAGCGCCCTAATAGGCGCGCTCCACCACGAACTCGGCGAGAGCGGCCAGCGACTGGCTCCACACATTGTCCGGCGCAGCGTCCAGCGCTTCGACTGCCCGCGCGGCATGGCCGCGCGCGGCCTCCAGCGTGGCATCCAGCGCGCCGTGGCGCTTGAGGATCTCCACAGCCCGGTCAAAATCGTCCGGAGACTGACGGCCATCGGCCATGGTGCGCACCCAGAATCCGCGCTCGTCCGCGCCGCCCGCTTCCAAAGCCAGCGCGACGGGCAGGGTGATCTTGCCTTCGCGGAAATCATCGCCGGTATTCTTGCCCAGCTCCACGGCGAGCCCGCCATAGTCGAGCGCGTCATCCACCAGCTGGAAGGCCAGGCCCAGCTCGCGGCCATACGTCTCCATGGCCGTTTCGACCTGCTTGGACGCGCCAGCCAGGATGGGAGACACCTGGGCGGAGGCGGCGAACAGGGCCGCGGTCTTGGCGGCGATAATGTCCATGTATTCTGCCCGCGTGGTGGCGACCTGCCGGGCGGCGGCCAGCTGGCGCACTTCGCCCTCGGCGATCACAGCCGCCGCGCGCGACAGCACGTGGAGCGCATCCATGGAGCCCGCGTCCACCATCAGCATGAAGGCGCGCGCAAACAGGAAATCGCCTACCAGCACGGACTGGGGATTGCCCCAGACCTTGTTGGCGGGCCGCTTGCCCCGGCGCAGATCGCTGTCATCGACCACATCATCATGCAGGAGCGTGGCCGAATGGATGAACTCCACCGCCGCCGCCAGCGGCAGATGGCCCCGCCCGTCATAGCCCAGCATGCGCACGGTCGCGACAGTGATGAGGGGGCGGATGCGCTTGCCGCCGGCGTCGAGCAGGTAGTGCGCAATAGCGGGGATCACCGCCGTGGCGCTGGACGCCCGGTCGGCGATCAGCGCTTCCACGCCCGCCATATCGGTGCTGGCCAGAGCCGCCAGGCGAACCGCCGGGTTTACCGGGGCCGCCTCGTAGTCCGGCAGGGGAAGTCCGTTCACGCGCCTTGCCTCTTGCAGTCAGATCATTTGCGCCTGCAGAATAGGTAGCCCCGGCGCCTCCGGCAAGCTGACCAGACTGCGTGACAGGGACGCAGGCTGGTTCTGGCGCCACACCCGCCGCCGGGCAAGCAGGGAGATGCGTGCGATGATGATCGAGGTGCTGTCCACCAACGATCCGGTGAAGCTGAACTTCGCCGAGGCGGTCCTGCGCGATTGCGGGATCGAGCCGGTGACGCTGGACGCCCACACCGCCGCAACCTTCGGCGGCGCCCTACCCTGGATCCGCCGCCGGGTTCTGGTGCCGGAAGACGTCGCGGACAAGGCGCGCCGCGCCCTGGCCGAGGCCATGCCTGCGGACGAATGACGAAGGACTCCCGACTGACGCAAGACCGCATTCTGGGCGGTCAGCTGATCCTGACCCAGACCGCTGACGGCTATCGCGCCGGCCTCGACGCGATCCTGCTGGCGGCCTCGGTCCGCCTGGCGGCCGGCGCACGGGCAGCCGAGTTCGGCTGCGGCACGGGCGCTGCGATTCTGTCGGTGGCCCATGCCCACAAGGACGCCCGGCTGACCGGCGTGGAGCTGGACGCGGGCGCCGCTGAGCTGGCCCGGCACAACGCAGCAGCGAACGCGCTGGAGGACCGGGTCGCCATTGTCGAGGCGGAAGCGCTGGCCTGGCGCCCCGATGCGGCGCTGGATGCGGTGTTTTTCAACCCGCCCTATTTCGATGATCCGGCCTCGCTGCGCGCGCCCAAACCCGGCAAACAGGCGGCCTGGATCAGCGCCGCTCCCCTGGCGGACTGGATCACAGCGGGGCTCAAACGCCTTAAACCCGGCGGGTCACTGGTGTTCATCCACCGGGCAGACCGGCTGGGTGAGGCGCTCAGCGCGCTGCAGGGCAAGGCGAGCGCCGTAATCCTGCCCGTCCACCCACGCGCTGAGGCGCCGGCCAAGCGCATTCTGGTTGAAGCGCGCGCGGGCGGGCGCGCGCCTCTGGTGCTGATGGCGCCTCTGGTGCTGCATGAGGACGCCAGCGGAGCGTGGACACCAAGGGCGGATGCCGTGCTGCGCGGGGCGGCGCGCCTTGAACTGGCGGGCTGAACACGCCAAGTCTGAAGGTTCATTCTGCGACTGGAGCCGCCATGTCTGTCATCCGCGACGAATTCGACCGCGCCACGCGCGCCCTGCGCAAGGTGTTCGGGGCCGACGCGCCGAGCGTGCCGCTGATCCGGCTGGAAGGCATGATCGCAGCCGGCGGGCGCAATTCCAGCGCGCTGTCCCTGAGCCGGCTGGAAAAGCTGCTGGACAAGGCTTTCGCCGACACGAGCGCCGCCGCCGTGGCGATCAGCGTCAATTCGCCCGGCGGCAGCCCGGTGCAATCGCGCCTGATCCATGACCGCATTCGCGCCCTGGCGGCGGAGAAGGACAAACCGGTTCTGGTGTTCTGCGAGGATGTGGCCGCATCCGGCGGCTACTGGATCGCGTGCGCGGGCGATGAGATTTTCGCCGATCCGGCGTCCATCGTCGGCTCCATCGGCGTGATCAGCGCCGGCTTCGGCTTCACCGGCGCCATGGACCGGCTTGGCGTCGAACGCCGGGTGAAGACTGCGGGCAAATCGAAACTGCTGGCCGATCCCTTCGGTCCGGAGACCAAGGAGCAGGCCGCCACGATCACCCGCCTGATGGAGGCAATGCACGCCCAGTTCATCGACCACGTCAAAGCCCGGCGCGGCGAGAAGCTCAAAGACGGGGCCGAGCTGTTTGACGGCTCGGTCTATACCGGCGCCGAGGCGCTGGATCTGGGCCTGATCGACGGGCTGGGCGAGGCGCGCAGCGAGCTCAAGCGCCGGTTCGGCGACAAGGTGCGCATCCGTCCGCTGGCCCCGGCGCGCCCGGGCGTTTTGTCGCGCTTCATGGGCGCAGCGCTGGATCAGGTGGAGCTGCGCGCGGTGTGGAGCCGGTTCGGGCTCTAAAGAAGCATTTTCAGCGAAAGTGGACACCGGTTTCGCGGTTCGAAAATGCGATAAATCAGGAGTCCGTCACCGCGCGCTTCAGCCCCGGCAGGCCCACCGCCAATGTGGTCGCCCGCGCGATGTAATAGCTCAGAAACGCCAGCCACAGCCCCGTCACGCCGAAGGCCGGGCGCAAGGTGAGGTCCAGCGCCAGATAGATCACCAGAGCGGCGATCATGGCGTTGCGCATCAGCGCGCCGCGCGTGGTCCCGATCATCAGCCCGTCCAGCTGCCAGCTCGGCGCGCCGATCAGCGGGACCAGCGCACAGAAGACCAGAGCGCCGAGCGCCGACTCCCGCGCCGCCGGGTCGGTCGTCATGGCCAGGATGAACGCCTCCCCGAACAACAGGAAGGCAAGCGTCAGCAGCAATGCCCCGCCCAGGGCCATCTCGCTGGTCAGGCGGAAGGCGCGTTTCAGCCTGTCCCAGTCGCGCGCGCCTGCGGCCCGGCCGGTTTCCGCCTCGGCCACATGGGCGAAGGCGTCCAGCACAAAGGCGCTGATGGCGATGAATTGCAAGAGAATGGCGTTGCCCGCCAGCACGTCCGGGCCCTCGCGCAGGCTCGCCTCGTTGAACCAGTAGAAGCCCGCCAGCAAAGCCAGCGTGCGCACGAACAGATCGCGATTGACCGCGAACAGGCGCATCAGGCCCTGCCGCTCGAACACGCGCTCGGATGAGGCGCGGCCACGGGCGCGCAGCACGCCGGCGATCACCACAGCCGCCAGCCCCAGATGCAGCCATTGCGCCAGCGCGCTGGCGCCCGCCACCCCTGCCACGCCCCAGTCCAGCCCGAAGACGAACCAGAGCGACAGGCCCGCATTGGCGAGATTGAGCGCGATCTGCAGCACCAGCGCCCGGCCGGTCAGGCCCAGCCCGATCAGCCAGCCATAAACTGCAAATCCTGCCAGCGCCGCAGGCGCGCCCCAGATGCGCGCATCGATATAGGCCCGGGTATCGGCGGCCACGTCCGGCCCGGCGCTGAACAGGGCGAGCGCGGCTTCGCGCAGCGGCCATTGCGCCGCGATGAAGATCAGCCCGAAGCCGCCGGCCAGAAGGAGCGCGCGATAGAGCACCGCGCGCACCGCGCCAGGCTGGCCGGCCCCATCGGCTTGCGCCGCCAGCGCCGTCGCGCCCATGCGCAGAAAGCCCAGCGACCAGTAAAGCATGTTGAAGACGAGCGTGCCCAGCGCCACCGCCGCGATGGCGGCGGTCTCGCCGGTATTGCCGATCACCGCCAGATCAACAAGGCCCACGAGGGGCGCAGCCACATTGGCGCCCATGATCGGCAGAGTGCGCGCGAACAGGGCGCGGCGGGTGAGGTGAGATTCGCTCATGCGCCCCCCTTACCCGGTTCGGGCACCGCCGGGCAGCCCCGAAACGACAACCCCCGCCCGGACAGGGTCCGGACGGGGGCGGTTCGTCTGGCGCGGTTCCGGCAGGCGGACCGCTATATGATTACCAGGACACGCTCACGCGGCCATAGACATAGCGGCCATTGAAGCCCGCCGGAGAGAAGGCGTTGTAAATGAAGGGCGTCGGGCCCGTCGCCGCGTTGAATTGCGGGTTCTGGGTCGGGTAGCTGTCGAACACATTATTGGCGCCCAGCGCAAACCGCGTGTTCTCCAGCAGCTGGACCGAGGCTTCCACGTCCACGACCCATTGCGGCTCGATCGTCCAGTCC
Source organism: Hyphomonadaceae bacterium ML37 (assembly GCA_027627685.1). NCBI lineage: Bacteria > Pseudomonadati > Pseudomonadota > Alphaproteobacteria > Hyphomonadales > Hyphomonadaceae > Hyphomonadaceae bacterium ML37. Next base: position 646,230 of record CP091241.1, on the reverse strand, counting down.
AGCGCCGGATTGTTGGACAGCACCTGCACGTCACCAAAGCGGGTGGCGCGGATCAGGCCGCCGAGGTTCTCGCGGTTCCAGTCGAGTCCGAAAATATACTTGTTTTTCGGCGAGCCCGTTTCCTGGCGCCCGATATTGACCCGTGCAAACAGGGTCGGCGGCGGGGTCAGGGCCGACAATACGCCGGTCGACTGGATATTGCTGAGCTCGGTATTGGTGAAGTTGGCCGCCGCCGTGGCGCGGAAGCTGCCGAGCGTGTCGGTGTCCCAGGAATAATTGGCGACGATGTCGACGCCCTCGGTCACCGAGTCAGCCGCGTTCAGGAAGAAGCGGGCCGCGCCGACGCCGGCGGGCAGCAACGCCACCACATTGGCCTGGTTCAGGTTTTCCGACAGCAGGATGCGGTCATCGATCTCGATGCGGAAACCGTCAATGGTCAGCACAAAGCCGCCACTCTGGAAGACCGCGCCCAGCGAGTAGTTGACCGAGGTTTCCGGCTCCAGGTCCTGTGAACCCAGTGCGCGGGCGATGGGGCTGTCCACCGCGAACGTGCCGGTTTCGGTGGCGACGTTGTTGATGAACACCGTGGAGGTGGCCGTGTAGTGGCTCTGGTGCAGCGACGGCGCGCGGAAGCCGGTGCTGATCGAGCCGCGCAGCGCGGCATTTTCAGTCATGTCAAACCGGCCCGCGATCTTGGCGTTGAGCGCGTCGCCGAAGTCGGAATAGTGCTCATAGCGCACCGCGCCCGACACCGTCACGCGGTCGGTGACATCGGCTTCAAGGTCGACATACCCGCCCCATGAATCGCGGCTTTCATCCACTTCGTTCTGCGGCTGGAAGCCCGGGAACACCTGGCTGCCAGCAGCCAGGCCCGGCACGCCGAAATAGGAATCGGGCTCGCCCGCGCCAATCTCGAAATTCTCCCGGCGGTATTCAGCGCCATAGGCGACGTTGAGCGGGCCGGCGAGGCCACCCAGCGCCACAGACTGGACGAAGTCGGCATTGACCACGGTCTGGCTGAACTGCAGCTGGCCGGCGAAGAACTCGGTCGGGCTCGTGGCGCCGAGAGAGCGGTTCAGCGTGTTGCGGATGTTGAAATCAACCGTGTTGCGTCCGTGGACGACGCTGAAGTCATAGGCCACGGCGCCGGCATCGCCGCGCACGCCGCCGCCGACCGACCAATCGGTCACGTCCGGGTGGATTTCCGGCAGGAAGCCGTCGGGATAGATGGACTCGACATTGCGGGCGTCGCGCGCGCGGCGATAGAAGCCGAACGAGCGCGCTTCGCGGTCCTGATAGCTGGCGAAACCATAGAGCTCCGCGCCATTGTCCAGCGGCAGGCCGGCATTGGCCAGCACGCTGACATCGCGCACATCGCCATTGCCGTGATTCCAGTTGAGCCGGTCAAAGGTCAGCTCGCGCGGATCCGGCTGCCCGCCGATCAGATTGTAGTTATTGACCGTGTCCACGTCGGCGCGATTGGTGCGCTGACGGTCACGGTACTCGGCCGACACCGTCAGGAAGCCATTTTCAGCCAGCGGGAAACCCGCCCAGCCCGAAATGGTCAACGTCTCGCCATCGCGCACATTGCGGCTCGATCGCGGAAGGTCGACATTGGTGGCGTGCTCGCCATAGGTCACGGTCACCGCGCCGCCTTCGCTGGCTTCGCGCAGGCGCACGTTGATCACGCCGGCGATGGCGTCCGAACCGTATTGCGCCGAGGCGCCGTCACGCAGCACTTCCACCGCGCCGATGGCCGACGTCGGGATGGTGTTGAGGTCCACCGCCGCCGCGCCGCGGCCCACCGTGTTGAGGTTCAGCAAAGCGCTGACATGGCGGCGCTTGCCGTTGACCAGCATGAGGGTCTGATCCGGCGCCAGGCCGCGCAGCTGGGCCGGGCGGATGGAGTCGGTGCCGTCCGAGATAGCGGGAAGCGGGAAGTTGAAGGACGGCAGCGAATAGGCCAGCGCCTGATTGAGCTCGGTGGTGCCGTGGGCCGTCAGGTCATCGGCGGAGATCACATCCACCGGGGCCAGCGACTGGGTGATGGTGCGCCCTTCGGTGCGCGTGCCAGTGACGATGATCACATCGCTGGTCGCACGCGGCGGCGGCGCGTCCTGCGCCATGGCGGCGCCGGCGGCGAGGACAGCGAGCGAAACGCCCGCTAGGAAGAAGGTGGATTGTTTGATGCGCATGAAATGGGAACTCCCCTGAGTGAGGCCGCGCGGCGCGACCTTGCGATGAAGGGTGCGCGTGTTGCGGCTGCTAACTGATGGTTTAGGTGTGGCGGCGAGGTGAAAGTTCCAGTGGCGCGCCTCCGTACTTGCCGCCCTTTTGTGACGGGTGTGGCAGATTCGTGACACTGGCCAAGGCAGGGTGCGTCAACACATCATCGCTTAGCTTTCCTTCAACGGCTCGGATCAGCCGCGCCCTCACGCCCGCGCTGAGCGTGCTTGCAGGCCGGTTCGCAGGCGGTTAAAGCTGAAGGCCGTCGCGGCGAACAAGGAAGACGCTCTCGTGGGTCCGTCAGATATTCTAAACATTGACAGGCCGGAGGCGCGGCCCGTCGAGCCCCTGCTGCCGCTCAATGCGTTGCGGGCCTTCGAAGCTGTGGCCCGGCGCGGCAGCGTTGCTGCAGCTGCGAGGGAGCTGGGCGTGACGCCCGGCGCGGTGTCCCAACAGATTCGCCTCCTGGAAGATGTCCTCAAAGTGCGCCTGCTGGAGCGTCAGGGCCGCGGCGTGTCGCTGACCGTGGGCGCAGCCGGGGCGGCGCCGGCGCTGAACGAGGCTTTCGCCCGCCTGTCCGAAGCCAGCCGTCTGCTGCGCCAGGAATCCGGCGTCAGCGCCCGCGTGCGTCTGGGTGCGCCGGGCGCGCTGGCCGCGGGCTGGCTAGCGTCACGCCTGGCCGGTGCAGACATAGACCTCATCGCCGACCCGGCGCCCGAAGACCTGGACCGGTTCCGCCTCGATCTGGATATCCGCTATGGCCCCGGCCCCTGGCCCGGCCACCGGGCGGTGCGGCTGCTGACCGAAAGCGTGGCCCCCGCCGCTTCGCCGGTCCTGCTGGCGCCCTTTGGCGGGGACTGGCGCGCGGCGCTGACCGCCCTGCCCCTGATCCACGACATGAGCCCGGGACGCGATCCCGCGCAGCCCGACTGGCGCACCTGGCTGGAGCGCCGGCGCCTGGCGCGGGCCGATCTGGCCGCCGGGGATCATTACGCGCGGCCCGAGCATGTGGTCGCCGCCGCCGCGTCTGGACGCGGCGCGGCTCTGGTGCGCCGCAGCCTGGCCGATGGAGCCATCGCACGCGGTGAGCTGATCAGCCTGGTGGCCGACGGGGTGACGGCGCTGGACTGGGGCTATTATATCCTGTCGCCTGAGACCCGCCCCTTGCCGCGCGCGGCGCGCGCCGTCATCGATACCCTGAAAGACCTCGCCGAGCCCTTCGAGGCCGCCGGCGTCTAGACCTGAATTTCCCCTGCGTTGAAAGGACTTGCCATGCGTCACCTGACCCGCTTCGCCGCCCTCGCCGGCACGGCCCTGTGGCTGACCGCCTGCGGCGCGCCGGACTCACGTGCGCCTGACACGGCGCAAGCGCCAGAACCCGCCGCCGCGCCTGCGGCTGCGCCGGTCGAAGCCATGGTCGCCGCTGCGCATCCCGATGCGGTCGAAGCCGGATTGGAAGCACTGCGCCAGGGCGGCGACGCGGTGGATGCGGCCATCGCGGTGCAGGTGGTTCTGGGTCTGGTCGAGCCGCAAAGTTCCGGAATCGCCGGGGGCGCCTTCATGGTGCGCTATGACGCCGCGACGGGTGAAACCATCGTCTATGACGGGCGCGAGACGGCGCCTGCCAGCGTCACCGAAGACCATTGGCTGAACGCGGACGGCGAACCGCTGGGCTTTATCGAGGCCTGGCAGAGCGGACGCTCCACCGGCGTGCCGGGCGCCATCGCCATGCTGGCCATGGCCCATGACGAGCATGGCCGGCTGGACTGGGCCGACGGGTTCGACGCCGGCATTGCGCTGGCGCGCGACGGGTTCGAGGTCTCGCCGCGCCTGTCCTCTCTGGCCCAGCGCGTGCGGCAAATCTCCTCGCTGGCACGACGCGAGCAGTCGCGCGATTATTTCTATGATCCCGACGGCAATGCCTGGCCCGCTGGTCATGTGCTGACCAATCCGGGCTATGCCGCGACGCTGACGGCTGTGGCGGCGGACTGGCGCAATTTCTACACCGGCGAGATCGCGCAGCAGATTATCGATGCCGCCGCTGAAGAGCCCCTGCCCGGAACGATCACGCTGGAGGATCTCGCCGGCTACGAGCCGGTGCGGCGCGCGGCGCTGTGCGCGCCCTACCGCGTCTATCTCGTTTGCTCGGCGCCGCCGCCCTCGTCCGGCGCTGTTGCGGTCGGGGCGATTTTGACGATTCTGGAAGGCTTCGACATGAGCGCTCACGGCCCCGACACGGTGGAGGGCTGGCGCCTGTTCATCGAGGCGAGCCGCCTGGCCTATGCCGACCGCGACCAATATGTCGGCGATGCCGACTTCGCGCATGTGCCGGTGGCCGGGCTGCTGGACCGTGATTATCTCGCTGCGCGCCGCGATCTGATCGATCCGGAACTGGCGATCCCGGCCATCAGCCATGGCATGCCGCCGGGCGCGCAGCCGGCCGGGCCCGACACCACGCCGGACAATCGAGGCACCACGCATTTCGTGATCCGCGACACATTCGGCAATGTGGTCTCCATGACCACCACGGTTGAATCGGGCTTTGGCAATAACCGGATGACCGAAGGCGGGTTCCTCTTGAACAACCAGCTCACCGATTTTGCTTTCGTCCCGCGTGACCAGGAAGGCCGCCTGCACCCCAACGCGCCGGAAGCGGGCAAGCGTCCGCGCTCGTCCATGTCGCCGACCATTGTGTTTGATACGGACGGGGATTTCGTGCTGGCCACCGGCTCGCCGGGCGGCAATTCGATCATCGCCTACACCGCCAAGACGCTGGTGGGCATGCTGGACTGGGGGCTGAGCGCGCAGGCGGCGGCCGATCTGCCCAATGTCGTGGCGCGCGGCGATGTGGTGAATATCGAGCGCGGCTTCAATGCGGACATCCTTGAGGCCCTGCGCGAGCGCGGCTTCGAGATTGACGGCGAGCGGGGCGAAAACTCCGGCATCCACATCATCCGCGTGCTGGACGACGGCACGCTGGAAGGCGCCGCCGATCCGCGCCGCGACGGGATTGTCGGCCGGCCCTAAAGGCCGCGCCTACCGCGTGTAACGGCGTTTCAGCCCGAACAGCAGGGCGATGGCGCCGAAATACAGGAACGGGCGCAGCGTGGCGGCGAGCCCGGCCATGTCCATGCGCGTGAAGGCGAGCTGCAGTGCGAAATTGGCCGGCATGTCCCCGGCGCTGGCGTATTCCAGCGCGAAGCGCAGCACCACGTCCACGGCGTAAGCCAGCAGCGCCGCGCCCGTGATCTGCGACCAGCGCCGCATCACCAGCGCCGACACGATGGAGGCCATGGCGATGAAGGACACGTCAAAAAAGGTGAAGCCTGCCAGGAGCAGCGTGACCGGGTCCGCGCCCATCGCCTACTCCCCTGCGTCCGTGATCAGGCCGGCATAGTCCTCACAGATCAGGCTGGCGAGCGCCTGTCCGCCCTCCAGCGTCACCGCCAGATAGACCGCGCCATCATCGGTTTCGTGGAAGGGCGCGTCGGTCGGCGCGATATCGCTGCCTGCGCCCAGAAGCGCGGCGGCGGCGTCCACGGCCGCGGCGCCATCGCCGCCCGGATTGCATCCGGTGGCGCTGTCCACGGCCCCGAACAGCCAGGCCAGCCGGTCACGCGCTGCGGACAGGCCCTGAGGCGACGGGAATCGCGCAGTGACGTTGAAGACAGGCTCTACACAGAAATCTGCGGCGATAACCACGACCGATCCGTCGGCGAACACGGCCGCGTCGGCGCGCGCATCGGGGCTTTCCAGCGCCGGGGCGGCGAGCACGGCGCCCGCTTCGAACAGATCAAAGCTGAAGGCGGTGAAGTCGATGCAGGCATCGGCCTGATCCTCGAACCCGGCTTCGCCTTCCTGCGCGTGGGCGGTCCCGCATGACCCGGCGACGAGGCCGGCCAGCGCCGCCAGAAATCCAAAGCGAATCATGACGCCCCCCCTGAAATTTGAGAGAGCAGTCTATCCCGGCTCGACCCCGCGCTCCAGCGCGCGCGCAAGGGCGCTGGCGTCGCGCGCCGCATCCGTGCCGGGAAAGCGCTGGTCCAGCGCGGTCTGGGCGCGGATGGCGCCGGGCACATGGGGGTCGCGCCGGATGATCCCGGCCAGCAGCGGGCGGAAGCCCAGAAAGCTCTCGCATGTGCGCGCGAACATGGCGTAGGCGTTTTGCGCCGACGCCTTGTCGGGTGCGTTATTGACCACCACGAAGGGCGCGGCCCCCTCGTCGCGCATGCGCAGGGTTTTCACAAAGGCGTAGGCGTCGGTCAGCGAGGTGGGTTCGTCATTGATGACCACCAGCACATCGTCGGCGGCGACGGCCAGGCGGATATTGGCCCGCTCGGCCCCGGCGGCCAGATCAATCAGCGTACGGTCATAGCCCATGGACGCCGCGGCGAGGCCCGCCGCCAGCCGCCCCACGGCGCCGATATCGAGCCCCGCCAGCGACGCCGACCCGGACGGTCCGGCGATCACATCGAACCCGCCAGCCTTGTGCGATCCGCCACAGGCGGGCGCCACCGCCTCGGCCAGGGTCAGGCGCCCGGCCACTACGGCGCCGAGATCGCCCGGCGGGTTGAGTCCCAGCTGCACGTCGATATTGGCCATGCCCAGATCGGCGTCCACCACCAGCGTGCGCGCCTTGCGCTGGGAGAAGGCCCGCGCCAGCGCGAGCGTCAGCGCGGTCTTGCCCACACCGCCCTTTCCCGAAGCGATGGCGATGACCGGCCCGGCGCGGCGCGGCGCGCGCGCGGCCTCATGGGCTTCTGCGGCAAGCGTGGTCATGAATGATCCTCCTCGCCAGCGTCGTCTTCAAGCAGCGCGCGCGCCAGTCTCAACGGTGTGGCGGGCGCCAGGCCTGAACCGATAAAGGGCGAGGCCGCCACATGAGCATAGGCCAGACCCGCCTCGCCCGGCGCCAGCAGCGCTCCGCGCCGGCGCGCGGCGTCCAGCTTGGTGATGATCGCCCGGCCCGCGCCGATGGCGGCGAGCAGGGCCGCGATGTCTTCCGCGTCGCCCGGGCTGAGCCCCGCCTCCATCACCGCGACAATCTCCGCGTCGGCGGCATAGGCGAGATCAGCCAGATCATCGAGATCATCGAGCTCGAACGGATTGATGCCCGGCGCATCGATGATCGCGGCTTGAGGCGCGGCGCGGGTCAGCACGGCGGACAGCTCGCGCGGGCCCTCCACCGCTTCAAACTCCAAATCCAGCGCCCTGGCGTAGGCGGCCAGCTGCTCGCGCGCGCCCGCCCGGGCGTCGGCGCTGATCAGAACCGGGCGCACGCCATGGCGCACAGCCCGCGCCGCCAAGCGCGCTGCGCAGGAGGATTTGCCCGCCCCTGCACCACCCGCCAGCAATATGGGGCGTCCGGGATCGGCCTCGATGGGGTGCACGCCGTAGCGCTGGTCCAGCGCCCGCGCCAGCGTGGCCGTGGCTTCGCCGTCCTGCATCGCCATGGCCGATGTCATCAGCGCTTCGGCGGGCTCGGACGTGACCTGATGCCAGCTCAACGCCCGGGCGATGCGGGTCAGGCCGGCGCTGGAATCGCCGCGCTCGCGGGTGCGCTCGGCGTCGCGGCGGGCGAGCGCGGTCACGCTGTCCTCGGCCTTGGTCCCCATGGCGCCGCGCTCGGCCGCTGCGCGCACTTCCACGCCGCCGCCCGGCGCATCGCCCGAGGTGATGATCACCGCGTCCGGCCCCAGTTCGCGGCGCACCTCGGCCATGACGGCGCTGAGACTGTCTCCGGTGAAGGTGCGCATGCGCATGGCGGCGCCTTTCTAGATCTGCCCGACGGTCTTGAGCCGGGCGCTGGGGTGGATCTCGTTCTGGCTGATCACCACGGTCTGGGGCCGGAAGCGTTCGGCCAGCGAGCGTACATAGGGACGCGCCTGCGGGCTGGTCAGCAGCACCGGCACGTCGCCCGACGCGCCCGCCCGGTCAAAGCCCTCTCGGACCCGGGCCACGAAGTCGCGCAGCGAGGACGGGGCGAGGGCGAGCTGGCGCCGCTCGCCATCGCCGATCATGGCTTCAGCAAACGCCTGCTCCCATTGCGGGCTCAGCGACAAAACCGGCAGCGTCCCGTCGGGACCCTTGTTGGAATAGCAGATCTGGCGCGCCAGGCGCGTGCGCACATGCTCGGTGACGGCGTCGAGATTCTGGGTCGCCGACGAGGCTTCGGCGATGGCCTCCACGATGGTGGGCAGATCGCGGATGGAGACGCGTTCTTTCAGGAGGTTCTGCAGGATGCGCTGGATGCCGGCGCGGGTGATCTGGGACGGGGTGATGTCGTCCACCAGCTTGCGGTGCTCTTTGGACAGCGCTTCGAGCAATTTCTCGGTCTCCGCGTACGAGAGCAGGTCGGCCATGTTCTCGCGCAGAATCTCGGTGAGGTGCGTGACCAGCACGGCAGCCGGGTCCACCAGCGTATAGCCGCGGAAGGTGGCCTCCTCGCGCAGGCCTTCATCGATCCAGGTGGCGGGCAGGCCGAAGGCCGGCTCCTTCACATGGGTGCCGGGCAGCTCGACCTGCTGGCCGGTCGGGTCCATGGCCAGCAGCGAGCGCATTTTCAGCTCGCCAAACCCCGCCTCCATCTCCTTGACGCGTATCATGTAATGCTCGCCGGGGCTCTGCATGTTGTCGATGATGCGCACCGACGGCAGGACGAAACCGGTCTCCTGCGCCAGATTGCGGCGCAGCGCCTTGATCTGGTCGGTGAGGCGGCGCCCCTCCACATCATTGATGAGCGGCAGCAGCGCATAGCCGAGCTCGATCTTCAGCTCGTCGATATGCAGCGTGTCCTCAATCGGCGGCTCTGCAGTGGCGGCCTCGGACGCGGCCTGATCGGCCGCATCGGTCTGCCTGTTGACGATGTCGTCAGCGCGCTTGTCCCGCCGCCGTCCGGACATGACCGCGCCGGTCCCCGCCGCTGCGGCCAGTATGGCGAACGGGATCAGCGGCATGCCCGGCAGAAGACCGATGGCCAGCGCCGACCCGGCCACCATGCCCAGCGAGGCCGGATTGGCCGAGAGCTGGCCGAACACCGCCTTGTCCGCCTCGCCGTCCACGCCCGCCTTGGACACCAGAAGGCCCGCGGCCAGCGACACGATCAGCGCCGGGATTTGCGACACCAGACCGTCGCCGACGGTCAGGGTGGAATACGTGCTGGCCGCATCGCCGAACGCCATGCCGGACTGGGCCACGCCGATGATCATGCCGCCAATGAGATTGATCGAGGTGATCAGAATGCCCGCCACCGCGTCGCCGCGCACGAATTTCGAGGCGCCGTCCATGGCCCCGAAGAAGTTGGACTTGTCCTCCAGCTCCTTGCGGCGGTCCTTGGCTTCCTGCTCGGTGATGAGGCCCGCCGACAGATCGGCGTCGATGGCCATCTGTTTGCCGGGCATGGCGTCCAGGGTGAAGCGCGCGGCCACCTCGGCGATTCGTCCCGAACCTTTGGTGATAACCACGAAGTTCACGATCACCAGAATGATGAACACGATAATGCCGATGATGATGCTGCCCTGCATCACAAAGGCCCCGAAGGCCTGAATGATGTCGCCCGCCGCCGCCGTGCCTTCATGGCCTTCAGCCAGGATCAGCCGGGTCGAGGCGATGTTCAGGGCCAGGCGCAGCATGGTCGCGATCAGCAGGATGGCCGGGAAGGCGGTGAATTCCAGCGGCGTGCGGATGAACAGCGCCGTCATCAGGATCAGCACGGAAAAACATATGGACACCGCCAGCGCCACGTCCAGCAGGACGCGCGGCAGCGGCAGAAGCAGCATCACCAGCAGGCTGAGAACGCCCACCGCCATGATGATGTCGCCACGCGCCAGGCGGCGGCCAAAGGCCGCCCAGTCAAAACCGGCAGGCCTGGAAGCGGGAGCGTCAGCCATCAGCGGTCTTTATTCTCCTCAGGCCGCGCCGGCGCGGGTTTCGCCCGGCGCCGGAATCTCTGCGCCGGAATCGGCATAGAGCTTGAGCTTGTTGCGCAGGGTGCGGATCGAGATGCCCAGGATCGTCGCGGCATGGGTGCGATTGCCCAGGCAATGATCCAGCGTGTCCAGGATCAGGTCCTGCTCCACCTCGGCCACCGTGCGCCCGACGCGGTTGGTCGCCTCGTCGGCGGCTTCGGCGGCCCGGCGCGCAATCGTCCCGCCATAGGCGGTGAAGGGCGAGCCGTCTGGCGAGCGGATGGCTTCAGGCGTGATCTGGTCCCCGTGGGCCAGCAGCACGGCGCGGTGCATGGCGTTTTCCAGCTCACGCACATTGCCCGGCCATTCGCGTGTGGTGATCTGCGCCTTGGCCGCTTCGGACAGCGGGCGGTAGGCCACGCCATTGGCCTTGGCGTATTTGCGCAGGAAATGATCGGCCAGCGCCACGGCGTCCTCGGGCCGGGCGCGCAGGGGCGGCACCGCCAGATTGACGACATTGAGCCGGAACAGAAGGTCCTCGCGGAACACGCCATCGCGTACGGCCTGGGCCAGATCGCGGTTGGAGGTGGCGATGATGCGGATATTCACCTTCACCGGCTTGCCGCCGCCGACCCGGTCAATCTCGCGCTCCTGCAGGGCGCGCAGCAGCTTGGCCTGCAGGCGGACATCCATTTCGGAAATTTCGTCCAGCAGCAGCGTGCCACCGTCGGCCTCTTCAAACTTGCCGATGCGCCGGGCTACCGCGCCGGTGAAGGCGCCCTTCTCGTGACCGAAAAGCTCTGATTCCAGGAGGTTTTCCGGGATCGCCGCGCAATTGACCGAGATGAAGGGTTTGGAGGTCCGCTTCGACATTTTGTGGACATGACGGGCCATCACCTCCTTGCCGACGCCGCTTTCGCCGGTGATCAGCACGGACGCCTCCGACGGCGCGATGCGCTCGGCCAGCGCCACCACGCTCAGCATGGCCGGATCGCGCGCCACCAGCGGGCGGTCATCATCAGACACCGCCGCCAGAACCGCCCCGATCAGATCGGGATCGGGCGGCAGATGGATGAATTCCTTGGCGCCGGCGCGGATCGCGCCTGCAGCGGCCTCGGGGCGCACATTTACACCACACGCCACGACCGGAACGATGATCCGCTCCAGCTCGTTGGCGGCGATCAATGCGCCGATATCCAACGACACGTCCACCATCATCAGATCCGCCCCGCGCCCGGCGCGCAGATAGGCGGTCGCCTGCTCGATGGTGTCCACCTGCGCGACCTTCGCGCCGCGGTCCATGGCGATCTTGGTCGCGATGGTCGATTGCCCGCCCAGCGAGCCTACGATCAGAACGCGCATCGTGCAGCTCCTTCAGATACAGCTTCAGTCCGGGTCATGCGCCGTCACCATCCTTGATGATTTCCGTCATGGTCACGCCCAGCCGGTCCTCGACCACTACCACCTCGCCGCGGGCGACCAGGCGGTTATTGACGTAGATGTCGATGGCCTCGCCCACCTTGCGGTCCAGCTCCAGCACCGAGCCGGCGGTAAGCTTGAGCAGCGAGTTGACGTCGATATGCGCCTTGCCCAGCACGGCGGAGATATTGACCGGCACGTCGAACACCGGCGCCAGGTCGACAGCCGTGCGCACCTCGTCCTCGATCAGCGACTGGCCTGCGCCGCCGCTATGCGTCAGCCCGCCATGCGCGGCTTTCGAGCCGGCGAGGTCCTGAAGCTTCAAATCGTCCTGGCTCATCATCGTCTCCTTCAGGCGGCCTGGCCGCCAGCGTCTGCGCCGGATGCCGCAGCATCGCCGCCCGCCGGCGCGGCGAGCCATTTGCGGGCGGTGTCTTCAAGGCGCTGTTCGATATCGGCGGCGGTGTGCTCCACGGCGCCGGCGCGCCATTCCAGCACCACATCGCCCGGACCCACCTCTTCATCGGCGCGCACGATCACTGCGCCCTCGAACCCCATGCGCGCCGCTTCGCTGTCCAGGCGCTCGGCGATCTCTTCCACCAGCTCGGGCGCGACCCGCACCGCCAGGCGCGGCTCGGCGCGCAGCTCTGCCAGCGCCTCGCGGGCGCAGGCTTCGATGGTGTCGGCGCCATAGCGGTCCAGCGCCGCGCCGGCGATGGCGCGGGCGGCGGCCATCGCCAGACGCACGGCGTCGGCGCGCATCGCCTCGGACTCGCTATCCATGCGCGCCAGCACCGCCTGCATCCGCCCGGAAATCTGGCGCAGGGTTTCGGCCATCCTGGCGGCATCGCCTTCAGCGGCCTTGCTGGCCGCTGCGTCAGCCATGGCGCGCGCCTCGTCTTCGGTGAAGACGCGCCGCACGCGCTCGCCATCACGCAGCACAGTGCCGTCCGCAGCGTATTCGCGGTCGAAGGCGAACCGTCTGAATGATGTCGTCATATCCGCCTCCCTAGTAAATCAGCTCGTCATCGCCGCCGCCGTCGGCGATCAGGATTTCGCCTTTGGCGGCCAGATCCTTGGCGAGATTGACCATGGCCTGCTGGGCCTGATCCACGTCTTTCAGGCGCACCGGCCCCATCGCCGCCATGTCCTCGCGCAGGATTTTCGCCGCGCGTTCGGACATGTTGGAGAAGAACAGATCGCGCAGCGTGTCCGAGGCGCCCTTCAGCGCCAGGCCCATCTGGTCCTTGGGCACCGAGCGCATCAGCGTCTGCACGCCTTGGGGATCGAGCTTGCCCAGGTCTTCGAACACGAACATCAGCGAGCGGATTTTCTCTGCGCTGTCGCGGTTGCGCTCTTCCAGATTGGCCAGGAAGCGGTTCTCGGTCTGGCGGTCGAAATTATTGAAAATGTCCGCCATCAGCTCGTGGCTGTCCTGCTTGGAGGTGCGCGCCAGATTGCTCATGAATTCATTGCGCAGCGTCTCCTCGATCTTGTCGAGGATTTCGCGCTGCACCGGCTCCATGCGCAGCATGCGCATCACCACTTCCAGCGCGAAGTCTTCTGGCAGGGCTCCGAGCACGCGCGAGGCGTGCTCGGGCCTGATCTTTGACAGCACCACCGCGACGGTCTGGGGGTATTCGTTCTTAAAGTAGTTGGCGAGCACGACCTCGTTCACATTCGCCAGCTTGTCCCACATGGTCCGCCCGGCCGGACCACGCAGCTCCTCCATGATCGAGTCCACCTTCCCGGAGGGAAGGAAGGCGGAGAGCACCCGGTGCGCCTGCGCGACCGAACCTGTGATGGAACCAGTCGACGACATGGAGCTTACAAAGTCCATGATCAGCTTTTCTACAGCACTGGCGGTGACATTGCCGAGCCCGACGATGGCCTGGGAAACGACGCGAATCTCCTCGTCATCCATCATTTCCCATAGGCGGCGCTGCTCGTCGCCAAGCGCTAGGAGAAGAACAGCCGCTTTCTCTGGCCCGGCGAGGCTGGCGGGATCATCAATCTTGCGAAGCCCCCCTGAATTGCTTGCCATCACGCGCTCTCATGCATCCAGGTGCGCAGAATGCTCATGGTCTCGTCAGGGTGCTGCTCGACCAGGGACGCCACCTTGCGCACCGAGGATTTCTTCACCTGGCCGTCGATATGGGCGACGTCGATGCGCTCCTCGTCGTCCTCGTCCTCGGGCAGCAGGGCGCGGTCCGAGCCCGGCTGGGCGGCGATCTGGGCCTGGCCGGGGCGGGCCGGAAGCGCGGCGCCAGACGCCGGCGCCGGCAGGGCGGGGCCGCCGCCAACCGCGCCGCGCACCAGCGGCCGCGCCACCAGGAAGATGATCAACAGGCCCATTAGCGCGATCACGGCGAGCTCGGCGGCGCGCATGATGTCGGCGCGCTCCATGCGGAAGCCCTCGGGCGCGGGCGTGCCCGCCGTCAGGTCGGGCCGGGAAAAGCGCATCTGCGCCACTTCCAGCACATGGCGCTCGCCATCAATGGCGCGCACATCCATGCCCGCCGCCGCGGCGACCAGCGCGCGGATGCGGTCCATTTCCTCTGCGGTGCGCGGCTCGAACACCAGCGATCCGTCCTCTCCGCGCGCCGTGCGCTCGTCAACCACCACCGACACGGCCAGTCTCTGCAGCTCGCCCGCCTGCACCACGCGCGTACTGGTGGTGCGCGAGTTTTCAAAATTGCGCACATTGGTGCTGCGCCGCGACGTGGACATCTCGCCCGGCCCGCCGGCACCCTGCTCTTCTGCTCCGGGCTGGTTTTCGGTGGCCGACACGGCGCCCTGGCGCCCGGCGGGCTCGCTGGATTCCTCGCTCTGAACCTCGCGGCTCACTTCCACCTGAAGATTGGGATCAAATTCCAGCCGGGTCTCGGTCAGGCTTTCGCGGTTCACTTCCGCCGTGACCACCACACGCGCGGCGCCGGGGCCCACCACGCCTTCGACCACGTCCAGAATGCGCTGGCGCAGCGCGGCTTCCAGACCGGTGCGGCGCTCCTCGATGGCGGCGCCGCCGGGATTATCGCCCTCTGACGGGCTGGCCAGCAGGCGGCCCTGATCATCGGCAATGGTGATGCGCGTCGGCGACAGTCCCGGCACGGCCGTGGCGATCAGATTGGAGATGGTGGAGACCTGGCCCGAGGACAGCTGCCCGCGCACGCTGATCACCACAGACGCCGACGGCTCCTGCTGCTCGCGAGAGAACAGGCGGCGCTCGGGCAGCACGAGGTGCACCCGCGCGCCCGACACCGCGTTGATGGCGTTGATGGAGCGCGCCAGCTCGCCTTCCAGCGCCCGGCGCGCATTGACGTTCTGGACAAAGCTGGTGGCGCCGATGCCATCATTGGAATCGAAGATTTCGTAGCCCACAGAGCCAAAGCTCAGCGCGCCGCCCGACGCCACGCGCAGGCGGGCCTGGTCGACCTGCGCGGCGGGCACATAGATCGCCGAGCCGCCGTCACGCAGCTCATAGGGGATGCCGGCGCCGTCGAGGCGCTCGGCCACTGACGCGGCGTCGCGCGTCTCAAGACCGGAGTACAAGAGCGCCTGCGACCCACTGCCCGGATTGACCAGCAACAGGATCAGCGCCAGCGCCACGCCTGCGGTGAGCCCGAAAATCAGGCTCAGCCGGCCAATTCCCAATCGGGAAAGCTGTTCAAAAAACGCCGTCACGTGTGATGGGCCCCGCCTGAAACACAGTCCAGAGGCGCTTTTGGCCCCCGGCTAGGCAAGTTTTTCCCACTGCCCGCGTAAACGAGGGCTTAACAGCTTGAATCAGAATGCACTGCGGGCGCGCGCCGGGGAGGCGCACGCCCGCAGGAATTGCGTGTTGCAGACCGGCTATTGGCGGTAGTGCTGGATCCGCGTGGTGCGCAGGCCGGCCAGGCCATGGCGGTCGATCGCGCGCTGCCAGGAGAGGAATTCCTCCACTGTCAGGCGGTAGCGATCACACGCCTCGTCCAGGCTCAGGAGCCCGCCACGGACCGCCGCGACCACTTCAGCCTTGCGCCGGATCACCCAGCGCTGGGTCTCCGGGTTCGGCAGATCGGCCACTGTGAGCGGGCTGCCATCCGGCCCGATCACATAGTTTTCCTTCTTCGCTCGACGTTCCATCCGACCCATCCTTGTCAACAGGCGCGTCTGTCGCGCGCCCTTTTGATGGGTGTGTTATACCCCAAGCGTCTTTCCGAACCTCTAAAGCCCAAGGTAAACGTCTGGCTAATCAGATATTTAGAAAAAATTCACCCCGGCGCTTGCGCGCCGGGGCGAGGGAACGCCGGTGGGACGGCGGGAAAGGGGTCAGGTCTAGCGCTTCATCTGGATGGCTTCGGCGAGCATTTCGTCCGCCGTTGTGATGATGCGCGAGGAGGCCGAATAGGCCCGCTGGGTGATGATCAGATTGGAGAACTCGGTGGCGATATCGACATTGGAGTTTTCCACCGAGTTGGCGGCGACACTTCCGGCAGCGCCGCGGCCGGGGGCATTCATGGTGAAGGCGCCGGAGTTCTCGGTCACCTGGAACGAAGCCACGCCAACGCTGGCCATCCCGTTGGGATTGGCCACCGTGGCGATGGGTATCTGGTAGATCTGGCGGACGACGCCGTTGGAGAAGCGCGCCGAGACAAATCCGTCCGGACCCACTTCCACCCCGGCGAAGGCGCCGAAGATGGCCCCGTCCACAGTGGTGGAGTTCAGCGTCGAGGGGCTGTCGAACTGGGTGATGCCCCCCGGCGCGCCCGCCGTGCCGAGATCCAGGCTCACCGCCTGCGCGCCTACGCCTGTGCCGCCCGCCCACTGAACCTGGTTGGCGCCCAGCGCGCCGCCAAAGTCAGAGGACAGGAAGTTCAGCGTGGTCGGCAGGGTCGAGGCGCCGGGATTGATCTGGCCATTGGTGTCGAACGCCACGACGCCGGTGGCGATCTGGCCGTTGTTGAGGCCAGCCCCGGTGGCGACGTCGCTGGCGGGCTCTACGTGCAGCTCGGTGAACCACTCGTTGGCCGTGGGCGATTTCAACATGGACATGGTGATCGACCGCACCCCGCCCTGGCTGTCATACACTTGGATGGTGCGCTGGAAGTCCGGGGTCACCGAGCCCGACGCCATGTTGTTGGCGGGATCGGCGGAGTCATAGGTCGCCGCCGCAGGCGATACGGCCTGACTGGCCTGCAGATTGGCGTTGATGCGGATCGAGTTGGTGGCTTCCGCCGCGCCGCCGATATTGGACAGGTTGATCGCTTCCAGCTCGTCCAGATTGGACGGGTTCTGGCTGACGCTGCCGTCCGACCCTACTGGCCAGCCATAGAGATACATCCCCACATCATTGCGCAGGAACCCCGAATTGTCGGTCTGGAACGCCCCCGAGCGGGTGAACAGCACTGAATCCGTGCCTGCTGTGGAAGTTGACGACGGGCGCACGACGAAGAAGCCGTTGCCGTCAATGGCCAGATCCGTGGGCGAGGCGCTCGGATTGAGGATGCCCGCCGAGTTCACATCAAGGCGCGAGTTGGAGGTGACGCCTGCGGAGCTGTAACGCGCCTCGCCGCCGCCGCCGATCTTGTAGTTGGGCGTGAACACGGTGTTCACCCGCTTGTAGCCGGTGGTGTTCACATTCGCGATATTGTCCGAGATCGCCGCCAGCGCCGAAGAATTGGCGAGCAGGCCCGACGCCCCCGCAATCATGGCTGAATTGATAGACATGCTTTCAGTCTCCCACGTCCTGCCCGGATGCCGGGGGCTTTTGCCCCGGCTCCAAGTGTTTTGTCAGGGCGCCTTCAGGCGCCCGGGTTCTGATCAGCCGCGCGCTTCACGCACCGCGATGACATTGGCGAAGGGCGCGCTCACCGCGCCCAGTTCAACACGGACCTCGTCACCGGACAGGTCCACGCCGGTGACCCGGCCGGACACCCGCACCGGCGCCGCAATGCGTTCGCCCTGCGCGTCACGCGCCACGACTTCCAGCTGGTAGAGGCCGGGCGCCATGACGTTGCCGGCCATGTCGCGGCCATCCCAGACCAGATCATGACCGCCCGAACCGGTTTCGCCCGGCAGGGTCGCCACCACGCGTCCATTGAGATCGCTGACCACCAGGTCAGCAGTTTGCGCATTGCGATCGAGGCTGTAGCTCCAGCGCGCCTCGCCCCCGGCCAGCTCAGCCGTATCGGTGGCCAGCGTCACATCCCGGCCGACATAGCCGGACGCCGACATCACCGCGCTGGCGCTCTGCATGGCCAGCAGGGCGTCGAGCGAGCGGGTCTGGGCGATCTGTTGCTCCACCGAGGAGAATTGCACCAGCTGATTGACGAATTCCTGTGAATCCATCGGGTTGAGCGGGTCCTGGTTCTGCAGCTGCTGGGTCAGCAGGCGCAGAAACGTGTCGAAATTGTCCGCCAGATTGCCCGCAGCCAGACCGCTGTCGGACGCCCCGTTCATGCCGGGCAGAATCTGGCCGATCGGGTTGAGATCAAGCGCCATGGCGATGCGTCCTCATGCGTGTCATGCCTGAATGTCCAGACCCGCGGCGCGGGCCAGAGCGAAACCGTAAAGCGCGGTCATCGGCGCGCCGGGCCGGGCCACATCTATTTCCACGACGCTGCGCGCACCGCGCGGCGTCTCAAACCCGGGCGCATCGCGTTCGCCGCGTTCGCCGCCGAGGGTGAAGGACAGCCCGTTCTCGGCCAGATCCAGCCCGGCCTCGTTGAGCGCCCGCTCCAGATCACGCGCCGTACGCTGCAATTCCTGGAGCGTGTCCGGGCGTTCGGCGGTCAGCATGGCCTTGACCATCTGGTCCTTGCCCATTTCCAGGCGCACGCCGACCCGTCCCAGTTCGGGCGGGTCCAGGCGGATATCGAACACCCGCCCGCCTTCGCTCTGCCGGCGCACGATCTGGGCGGCCAGGGTCTGGACGGTCTGCGGCGCAAAGCGCGGCGCGGCGCCCGGCGGCATCGGTGCGGAGCTGCGCAGCACCTCAGCGGCGCGATCGGGCGCGCTGCGCATTCCGGTGTCGCCGGACGGGTCCAGCGGCATGTCGCCGGCGCGCGGCGCTGCGGCCTCGGCGGATGGCCGGCCCTGGGCCTGAAGCAGCGCCTGGAACGCATCGGCGCTGCGTGCAGCCGCCGGCAGGTCCGGCGCTGGCGTCTTGGCCGGGGCGCTGGCGGGGGCGGGCGTTGCGCTTTGATCCTGCGCTTTCTCGCCTGCCGGTCCCGGCTTGGCGGGCTCGTCGCCTGCCTTGCCCGCCTGGCTGCCCGGCGCGACGCGGCGCGCTTCAGCGTCACGCCGCACCGACGCTGCGTTGGCCGGAAGGGTCACGTCCGGCGCCGCCACAGGCGCGGCGGGCTGAGCGGTGGAGTTGGCCTCAGCGCCTGGCGAAGGCGTTTGCTGAGATGCAGACACCGGCGCGTCCGGTTCCTGTAAATCAGTCTCGACCGGTGAGGAATCCAGGACCGGGCCCGGCGCGCCCTTGACCGGTGCGCCCGCCTCTTCCGTCCCCGGCTCCACCGGCGTGGAATCAAGCGACGGTCCCGGCGTATCCTTGACCGGCGCGCCCGGCGTGGTGCGGTCAGGCTGGACCGGTGAGGAATCCAGACCCGGCCGCAGCGCGCCCTTGACCGGCGCACCCGTCTCTTCAGTCCCCGGCTCCACCGGAGAGGAATCCAGCGACGGTCCCGGCGCATCCTTGACCGGCGCCCCCGGCGCGGCCCGATCCGGCTGAACCGGCGAGGAATCGAGCGAGGGAAGCGGCGCGCCCTTGACCGGCGCACCCGTCTCTTCTGTCCCCGGCTCCACCGGCGTGGAATCCAGCCACGGTCCGCGTGCATCCTTCACCGGCGCGCCTGGCGCGCTCGTGTCCGGCTGGACCGGTGAAGAATCCAGACCGGGCCGCGGCGCGCCCTTGACCGGCCCGCCGGCTTCTTCGGATCCAGGCTCCACCGGCGTGGAATCCAGCGAAGGCCCCCGCGTGTCCTTATTACCGGCGCCCGGCCATTCGGCGTCCGGCTCGACCGGCATGGAATCGGGTGACCAGCCGGTCACGCCCTTGACCGGCGCGCCTGGCGGCTGTGTATCGGGCGCGCCGGGGGCGCGGTCCGGAGTGCCGGTCTCGCCTCCCGGGGCGGGACGCTGGCGCGCAGCGCCGGTCATCAGGGTTTGGCGCAGCCGGTCATCCGCCCCGCCGCCCGCCATGCGCGCATCCGCAGACACGGCTTCGCCCAGCAGCGCATCAAACACGCCAGCGGTCGCTGTATGGTCAGACGCGGCCCCGCCGCCGGTACGGATCTCAGCCGCGCCGGGGACCAGGCCTGGGATGATGGCAGCCGCAAGCGGCATGATGACAAACCCTGATGTTCATGGGGTGCGCCGCCTTTTGCCGCGAACTGATCAGCCCGCGCGCTTTGGGCGCAGGCATACGCAACCCCACAAGCAAGCGCCGCGCCAGCCCAGCCCACCGCTTACAATTCAATAAAATCATATACTTAAAATGATCATGGTCCCTGGCATATGGCGCCGCCCGGCAGATTCTGACGGGTCAACAGGGGCGATTCCTGCCGCCCTGGGGCCGTCTGGCGCGTTGGCCCGCACCTTGCGCTGTACTCAGGCCATACAGGCGCGCACATCTCGCCGACATGAGCAGGGTCATGACAGATAGGGCATTAAAAACAATCTGTTGCTTTGATTTCGCTGCTGCGGGGCGTGAGAACGTGCGCGCCTCCGACCCGGCAGGTCTTGCCGTTCGCCCGGCAAATCCCGCCCCTTTCGCCCGCAAACCTGCCCTCTTTCCTTTCAAACCTGAAGGAGCGGGCTGATGTCGCTCAACGGGATCATCGGCAGCGCGCTCAGCGGCCTGCAGGCTGCACAGCTGGGCATGCGCACCGCCTCGAACAATGTCTCCAACGTCAATACGCCGGGCTATGCACGCACCGAGCTGTTGCAGTCCTCGCGCAGCTCCGGCGGCATGGGCGCAGGCGTGACTGTCCAGGGGATCAACCGGGTCTCCGACATCTATCTCACCGGCGCCGCCATGCGCGCCTCGTCCGATGCGGCGGCGTCCAAAGCGGTCGCGGCGGCGCTTGACCGGCTGCAATCGCAGTTTGGCGCCACCGATGACGCGGGCTCGCTGTTCGGGCGGATGAACCAGATCATGGCCTCGCTGGGCGCCGCCGCCGCCGACAGCGCCGACCGGGTGTCGCGCCTGAGCGCAGCGTCGGACCTGCAGAGCTTTTTCGACGAAGCGTCGCGCCTGTCCGCCGAAGTGCGCGTCATGCGTGACGAATCCGACCAGCGCATCGGCACGGGCGTGCACCGCGCCAACGAGATCCTGCGCGAGCTGGAGACCCTCAATTCACAAGCCCAGACCCTCACTGCGAACGCATCTGACGTCACCGGCACGCTGAACCGGCAGTCCGAGCTGATGGACGAATTGTCAGAGCTGATGGATGTGCGCGGCGAGCGCCAGCCGGACGGGCGCCTGTTCGTGCGCACCCAGGACGGGGTCGGCCTGATCGACAATGCCCGCCTGACGCTGGACTACACGCCCGCCGGGACCGGCGCCTATGGCGTGGAGTACGGGCGCATCACCGCCCGGGTGTCCACCTCCGGCGCCATCGTGGACATCACGCCGTCCATCCGGTCGGGCGAGCTGCGCGGGCTGATCGACCTGCGCGACAAGGAATTGCCGTCGATCGCCGGGGCGCTGGCCGAAATGGCCGCCGGCGCCGCCGATGCGCTGAACGCCGCTCATAACGATTCAGCCGCCTATCCGCCGCCCAACCTGCTGGAGGGGCGCAATACCGGGCTGCTCGCCAGCGATATCGTCACCGGGTCCGGACAGGCCGAGCTGGCCGTCGTCACCAGCGACGGCGCGCTGGTCCAGCGCGTCAGCGTGGGCGTCACCGCGACCGGTTTCACAGTCAATGGCGCGCCCGCCGCCAGCGTGGGTGATTTCGTCAACGCGCTCAACGCCGCCTTTGGCGGGAATGCGACCGCCAGCTTCACCGATGGACGCCTGAGCATCAGCGCCACAGACCCGTCTCACGGACTGGCGGCGCTGCAAGACGCCGCCGATCCCGCCTCCATCGGCGGGCGGGGCCTGTCGCACTTCTTCGGCCTCAACGACCTGGTCGACGCGCCCCGGCCCGGCTTTTTCGAAACCGGTCTGACCGGCGCCAGCGCCCATGGCCTCGCGCCCGGTGGGGAGCTTGGCTTCTCCGTCATGACGCCGGACGGGCGGCGCGCGGCGCAGATCGCGGTTCCGGTCACCGGCGCCAGCCTTCAGGATCAGATCAATGCCCTCAACAGTCCCGCCACGGGTCTTGGCCAATACGGCCAGTTCAGCCTGGACGGCGATGGCCGGCTGAGCTTCCAGTCCTCGCCGGGCTATCAGAATTTCACCATCGACGTGACCCGCGATTCCACCCAGCGCGCCGCCACCGGCCTGTCCTTCTCCCAGCTGTTTGGCCTGGGCGACGCAGCGCGCATGACCCGGGCTGAAAGCTTCTCGGTCAATCCGGCCATGCGCTCGGATTCCACCCGCCTCGCCTTCGCCAAACTCGACCTCGACGCCGGCACGGCGCCCGGCGATCTGGTGCTCAGCCAGGGCGACAGCCGGGGCGGCCAGGCCCTGTTCAACGCCCTCACCGACAAGCGCCGCTATGCCGGCGCGGGCGGTCTGGTGGGCGGCATGGCCAGTCCGGTGGAGTACGCCGCGCGTCTGGCCGGCGATGTGGGCGCCCGCGCCG
Organism: Hyphomonadaceae bacterium ML37; assembly: GCA_027627685.1. Taxonomy (NCBI): domain Bacteria; kingdom Pseudomonadati; phylum Pseudomonadota; class Alphaproteobacteria; order Hyphomonadales; family Hyphomonadaceae; species Hyphomonadaceae bacterium ML37. Next base: position 623,936 of record CP091241.1, on the reverse strand, counting down.
CGCGCGCCGAGCGCAATGAGACGGCAGCAGGCGCTGTGAAACAGGCCGCTGACGCCAAACGCTCGGATGTGGAGGGCGTCAATCTCGATGAAGAGCTCGCCCGCATGACGCTCTACCAGCAGGCCTATAACGCCGCGGCGCGCCTGATGCAGGCGTCCAAGGAAATGACCGACACGCTTCTGAACATGGTCTAGAGGACCGAACGATGCGCATCTCAACCCAGGCCGCCTCCCAGTCCGCCCTCATGGACCTCATGCGCGCCCAGCGCGAGGCGTTTGACGCGCGCGAGCAGCTCTCCACCGGGCGCAAGGCGCCGGACCTCAAAGGCTATGGCAACAGCGCCGAAGCCATCATCTCCGCACGCTCGGCCCAGGTCCGCGTGGACAATTATGTCAGCGCCAACACCCGCCTGGGCAACCGGCTGGAGGTTCAGGATCTGGCCTATCGCGAGCTGTCAGACTCGGTGTCGGAGCTGCGCGAGACGCTGACCACCTCGGACGGCACCTTCCTGATGAACAAGGTCCAGGAATCCTTTGACCGGGTCGTGATCGCGCTGAACACACGGTTCAACGGCTCCCACGTCTTCGCCGGCGTGCGCACCGATGCGCAGCCCATGACCGTCTCCACCATCGGCCAGCTGCAGGCGCTGGGCGATCCCATGGACGCGTTCGACAACGCTTCGCGCCGCCAGAGCACCCAGATCGACGATAATCTGGCGGTGGATGTGAACGCCACCGCGTCGGAAGTCGCAGGCGATCTGATGGGCGTGTTCCGCCGGCTCGCGGACTTCAATGACGGGCCGGACGGTCCGTTCAACGGCCCCATGACCGCCGCCCAACAGGCCTTCATCCAGACCGAGATCACCAATGTGATCGCCGCCTTCGAGCATGTGAACGAGGCCATGGGCGAGAACGGCGCCCGCCAGGCCAAGGTGGAGGCGTCGGTGCGCGGACACGAGGCGCGCGCCGACTATCTCACCCGCATGCTGGCCGATCTGGAAGACGCCGACATGGCCCAGGCCGCCACGCGCCTCACCCAGGCCCAGACCGCCGTGGAAGTCTCGGCCGCCACCTTCTCCATCCTCAATCAGGCGAGCCTGTTGCCGTTTTTGAGATAGGCGTGATTTGACACCTGGCCCGGGCTGGCGCGAGATTAGCGCGAGAACACAACACGATACCGGGGAGGGTTTCATGATCCGTCTGTTCGCTGCGCTGGCGGCTGCGTGCGCGCTGGCCGCGCCATCGGCCGCCGACTCGCCCGTCACCATCATCCATGCCGGAACCCTGATCGCGGCGCCGGGCGACGCAAACCCGCGCGCCAACGCCTCCATCATTGTAGAGGACGGGCGCATTACGGCGGTGGAGGACGGCTTCATCACCCGCGAGGGCGCGGAGATCATCGACCTCTCCAGCCGCTGGGTGCTGCCGGGCTTCATTGATTCCCACGTTCACATCACCTCCCAGCAGGGGCCGGACCGGCGCCTGGCGACCTTCACTGAGTCCAGCGCCGACCGCGCGCTGCAGGGCGCGGAGTATGCCCGGCGCACGCTGATGGCCGGCTTCACCACGCTTCAGGATGTGGGCGCGGACATGGAGGCGGTGCGCGCGCTGCAAAGGGCTATCAACCAGAACATGGTCCCCGGCCCGCGCCTGCGCATTTCCGGCGGCGCCGTGACGCCCACCGGCGGGCATGGCGACATCAATGGTTGGAGCGTGGAGGTTATGCGCGCCAATGGCAGTCCCTATGCCTGCAATGGCGCGGCCGATTGCGCGCGCGCCGTGCGCCAGCTGGTCCAGGAAGGCGCGGACATGATCAAGATCACCGCCACGGGCGGGGTTCTGTCCTCCACCGGCGCAGGCGTGGAGGTGCAGTTCTTCGAAGAGGAGCTGCGCGCCATCGTTGAAGCAGCGACCATGATGGGCCGGCGCGTCACCGCCCACGCCCATGGCGTGAGCGGCATCAACGCCTTCCTGCGCGCGGGCGGCCATTCCATCGAGCACGGGACGTTTCTGGACGCCGAATCCATCCGCCTGTTCCGCAGCAACAACGCCGTCCTGGTCCCCACCGTCATGGCGGGCGAATGGGTGACGCAGCAGGCCGATGCAGGCTGGATGACGCCCTTCCAGCGCGCCAAGGCGCTGGATGTGGGTCCGCGCATGCTGGACATGCTGCGCCAAGCCCATCGCGGCGGCGTGACCATCGCCTTCGGCACAGACTCAGGCGTCTCGGCCCATGGCGACAATGCCCGCGAGTTCGAGCTCTATGTGGAAGCGGGCCTGACGCCCATGGAGGCGCTGCGCACAGCCACCATCACGGCGGCGCGCCATCTGGGGCTGGAGAATGAGACCGGGCGCATCGCGCCGGGCCTGTCGGCCGACATCATCGCGCTGGACGCCGATCCGCTGGAAGACATCTCGGCGGTCTGGCAGGTGGGCTTCGTGATGGCGCGCGGGCAGGTTCACAAGGCGCCCTGACCGGCGCGAGCCGGCTGCGCGGCGTGCGCGGGCGCGCTATCCTCATTCCATGATCACCCGCACGATTCGTCTGGGCGAGCGCGAGCTCGCCTACACACTCGACCGCTCGGCGCGCCGGCGCACGATCGGGCTGAAAGTGGGCCCGGACGGCCTCAGCGTCGTGCTGCCCCAGCGCGCCAGCGCCTCGGAGGCCGACCGGGCCGTGCGCGAGCGGGCGGGCTGGATCCTCGACCGGCTGGACAAGCAGGCAAGACGCGTCATCGCCCCGCCGCTTCACGGCGTGGACGGCGAGAAGATTGGCTGGCTCGGAGGCGTGCTGACCCTGCGGGTCACGCCCCATGACCGCGCCCGCACAGCCCTGACCCGCGACGGCGATTATCTGGACGTGCGGGTAGATGCGGGGCTGGAGCCGTCACTTTGCGCCGCCACCATCCGCCGGGCGCTGTCACGCTGGCGGCGCGAGCAGGCGCTGGCGGTGATGGCCCCGAAAGTGGCCGGCTATGCGCAGGCGCTCAGCGCGCCCCGGCCCACTGTGCGGGTGCGTGAGCAGGCCTCGCGTTGGGGCAGTTGTTCCGCCGACGGCTCGATCCGGATGAATGCGCGCCTGATCGCCTATGACGAGGCGCTGATCGACTATGTGTGCGCCCACGAGGCGTGTCATCTGCTGGAGATGAATCACTCGCGGCGCTTCTACAGCCTGCTCGATCAGATCATGCCCGATCACCGCGCGCGCCGCACACGCCTGCGCGAGACAGACCCGCCGGGAGCGGCTTACTAGGCCGGTTCGGCTGATTGCCCCGGCGCAGCCAGCGCAAACGCGACCCCGCCCGCCAGACCCGGCCAGGTGAAGGCCACCGCCTGGGCGAACGCGCCGTCCAGCAGACAGGCGGCCCCCGCAGCAAGACCGCCCATGGCGGCCAGTCCCGCAGCACTCAACAGAATGAAACGTACGCTCGGCATGCGCTCATGCTCCAGCCAGTGATGGGCCGGATCATGGCGCAAATGGGCTAATTCCGGGTTCAAAAACACGGTTAACGCCGCGTAAACCCTAGGCCGCGGTGAGAAGCGCCCCGCGCACGCCGTCAAAAATGAACTGCGCCGCCAGCGCCGCGAGGATGACGCCAAGGATGCGCGTGATCATCGCCGCGATCGTATCACCCATCAGCTTCATGACCGGCCCGATCATCAGAAACACGATCAGGCAGATCACCAGATTGGCGCCCAGACCGATCAGCACGGACACTTGCGCGCCCACCGAGCCGGAGGCCTGAGACATGAACAGCATGATCGAAGCGATGGCGCCGGGACCAGCGATCATCGGGATCGCCATGGGGAACACGGAAATGTCTTCGTGCTCGGTATGCGGGTCAGTCTCGTCAGACACCTTCTCGGCGCGCTCTTCGCGGCGCTTGGTGCGCTTTTCAAAAATCATGTCCAGCGCGATCAGGAACAGCAGCACGCCGCCCGCGGCGCGGAACGCATCCAGGCTGATATGCAGCGCCCCCAGCAGCCATTCCCCGCCATAGGCGAAGCCCACCAGCACCAGCGTGGCGATGGCCACAGACTTGAACGCCATCTTGGCGCGGTGCGCCGCGCTGGTGCCGTCCGTGAGGCCCGCGAAGATCGGCGCCACGCCGGGCACGTCGATCACCACAAAGAAGGTAACGAAGGCGCCGGTCAGCAAGGTGATGTCGAGAAAGTCCATGGACGAAAGTCTCCTGCGCTATGGCGGCGCATGTAACAGAGCCGCCGCCCGAAGGCGAGCGGGGACTTTGCAGGTCCAGTCTGCGTAATTGTGGGCGCCGCGACGCTAGAAGGGCTCGTCCGCCGAGGGCGGCGGCGCCATGGGAGGCGGGGCGGAGACCGGCTCCTCCACCTTCTTCAGCGGAAACCGGGTCTTGAGTTCACCGCTGACCAGAGTGTGATCGAAGCGGAAATCCTCCACCCGCTCACGCAATTCGCGCGGCGCCCGCCCGTCCTTGCTCGCATCGATAGCGCGGTAGAGGGCGTATAGCCGCAGATAGCCCTTGTCGTCGCGCGACAGGCTGGTCTCGTCCAGCCCGTCACACGCCGCGATCAGCTTGTCCAGACCGGCGCGGCGCTTGCCGGACATGACATCCAGGACAGCGGCCGCCAGCAAGGGCTTCCAGCCGCCATCGGCGAAGGTGATTTTCTTGGGGACCATGTCCAGCTCGCGCCGGGCGCGCGTCAGATCACCCGCCGCCAGCGCCTCAAGCGCGTGATCAGCGGCCTCGCTGGCCTGGCGCATCTCGTCGCGGCGGCGGTTGGCCGCCTTGTCTCCGCCGAACATGGCGCAGATCCTTCCGGCTGGGGGTCAGGGCTGCGCACCCTAAAGCCAAACCGGCCGCTGCAAAAACCCTTTTGCATGCGGGCGGGGCCTGATCGGGGCTTACAGATTCTGGTGATTGAGCACGGCGGGTCCTCCGATCACCAGGAACAGGACCGGCAGGAAGAACACGATCATCGGCACGGTGAGCTTGGCGGGCAGAGCCGCCGCCTTCTTCTCGGCCGAGCTCATGCGCATATCGCGGTTTTCCTTGGCCATCACCCGCAGCGCAGAGCCCAGAGGCGTGCCGTAGCGTTCGGCCTGGATCAGCGCCGTGGCCACCGATTTGACGCCGGGATGGCCGGTGCGCGCGGAGAGGTTTTCGTACGCCATGCGCCGCTCCTGCAGATAGGCGAGCTCGGCGGTGGTCTGGGATAATTCCTCGGCCAGATCGATGGAGCTGGAGCCGATTTCCGACGCGACCTTCTGGAACGCCGCCTCTATAGACATGCCCGCTTCCACGCAGATCAGGAGGAGGTCCAGCGCGTCGGGAAAGGCCTGCATGATCGATTCACGCCGCTTGGCGCCGACATTGGAGAGGTACAGCGCGGGTGCATAATAGCCCAGCACCGCCGCCCCCATGGCCGCCGTCAGGCGCTGCATGCCCGACAGGCCGAAATCATTGATGGTCCACAGATACAGCGCCACGGCGGCGAATAGCAGGAAGGGCGCCACGAAGCGCGCGAAATAGAAGGCGAAGATCGGGCCCTGGCCACGCATGCCGGCCTGGACCAGCTTGGTTTTCAGATTGGGGTCTTCCAGCAATTTCTGGAGGTTCAGCCCTTCGACCACCTTGCGGAACGGGCTGCGCGTGTCCTTGCCGCGAAGCCCGCTGGTCTTCTCGCGCTCCATCGCTTCGCGCGATTTGCGGCGCAATTCCTCGCGCCGGTTGGCGACCTGCTTCATGCGCCGCGACAGATTGTCATTGCGCATGGACGAGCCCGACAGGGTCAGCGCCGTGGCGAAGACCAGGATGGCCGCGAGCGCCGCGAAGAAATTCTCCGGCTGCGTGATCCAGGTGGCGAATGCTGTCATGACGGCCTCCGCCTACATTTTGAAATTGATCATGCCGCGCATGATCACGATGCCGATGCCCATCCACAGCGCGCCGCCCATCAGCATCATCTGACCCAGCGGCGTGTTGAACAGTGGCTCCATGTAGGCCGGCGACATGATCGACACCATGATCGCCACGCCCGGCGGCAGGGAGCCGATGATGAAAGCCGACGCCTTCGCTTCAGAGGACAGGGCCTGGACCTTCTCGCGCATCATCTTGCGCGCGCGCAGCACGCCCGACAGATTGTTCAGCGCCTCGGACAGGTTGCCGCCGGTCTTTTGCTGGATGACCAGAACGATCATGAAAAAGGACAGCTCTGACAACGGCATGCGGCCCGTCATCCGGCGCAGGCCCTCGTCCAGATCGACGCCGACCGACAGGCCCTCCACCAGCAGCTCGAACTCCTGACGCACCGGGGCCTCGGATTCGCGCGCGATCACTTTCAAGCATTCGCTCAGCGGCAGGCCGGACTTGATGCCGCGCACGATGATGTCCAGCGCATCGGCGAAATGGGATGTGAACTTGGCCTGGCGGCGCTTGCGCATCACGCCCAGCACCCAGCGCGGCAGGCCGAGACCGGCCACGATGGCAGCGGCGGCGGCGATGGCGGGATGCAGACCCGTCGCCATCACGCCCAGCAGGGCGATCGCGGCGAGGCCGCCCGACGCGATCCAGAAATGCAAAGGCGTGGCCTTCAGACCCGCCTGCTCCAGGCGGCCTTTCAGGGTCAGGGATTTCTTGCGCTCGGCCTTCTGACGCGCTTCGAGGTCTTTCAGGGTTTCCTGGATCTGGCGGCGCTTCTGGGCGGCGGCGTCGAGGGCGGCGACCTTGCGCTGCCCGCGCTGGACCGGCTGGCCGACGGCCACTGCCACACGGGTCTTGCGCGTGCGTCCGCCATCGCTCGGTGCCAGCGCCAGGCCTGCCGCCGCCACAGCGACGAAGGCGCAGACCGCGGCGAGGATATAGACCATGTCACCGGCCATGGCGTCAGGCCTCCGACGCGTCGAGCGCCTCGGCGAGCGCCTGCTCCAGCCCGAAATAACGCGCGCGATCCCAGAATTTCGGACGCGCAATGCCGGTTGAGACATGGCGGCCCAGAATATTGCCGTCCGCGTCCTCGCCGGTGATTTCGTACAGGAACAGATCCTGGGTGATAATCACATCGCCTTCCATGCCCAGCACTTCGGTGATGTGCGTGATCTTGCGCGTCCCGTCGCGCAGACGCGCAGCCTGGATGACCACATCGATGGAGCCGGAGATCATCTCCCGGATGGTTTTGGTGGGCAGGTTGTAGCCGCCCATGGTGATCATGGACTCCAGCCGCGACAGACCCTCGCGCGGGCTGTTGGCGTGCAGCGTGCCCATGGAGCCGTCATGACCGGTATTCATGGCCTGCAACAGATCGAACGCTTCAGGGCCGCGCACCTCGCCGACGATGATGCGCTCGGGGCGCATGCGCAGGCAGTTCTTGACCAGATCGCGCATGGTCACCTGGCCCGAGCCCTCCAGATTGGGCGGGCGGGTCTCCAGGCGCACCACATGGGGCTGCTGCAGCTGAAGTTCGGCGGCGTCTTCGCAGGTGATGATGCGCTCGTCCTCGCCGATGAAGCCGGTGAGGCAGTTGAGAAGCGTCGTCTTGCCCGAGCCGGTACCGCCGGAGATCAGCACGTTTGCCCGGCAGGCGCCGATGATCTCCAGAATCCGGGCACCTTCCGGCGAGATGGAGCCGAAGCCCACCAGATTGGAGAGCTTGAGCTTGTCCTTCTTGAATTTGCGAATGGTCAGGGTCGGCCCGTCCAGCGCCAGCGGCGGCGCGATGACGTTGACGCGGCTGCCATCGGCCAGGCGCGCGTCGCAGATCGGGCTGGATTCATCCACGCGCCGGCCCACCTGGGACACGATGCGCTGACAGATATTCATCAGCTGGGCGTTGTCACGGAACTTGATATTGGTCTTGCGCACCCGCCCTTCGACTTCAATGAAGACGTGGCCGGCACCGTTGACCATGATGTCGGCAATGTCGTCGCGCGCCAGCAGCGGTTCCAACGGGCCATAGCCCAGAACGTCATTGCAGATGTCCTGCAGGAGCTGTTCCTGCTCGGCGATGGACATCGCCACGTTCTTGATCGAAATGATCTCGGTGACGATGTCGCGGATTTCATCGGCCGCGGTTTCATTGTCCAGGCGCGAAAGCTGGCCCAGATCAATGGTGTCGATCAGCGCGTTGAAGATTGTGGTCTTGATCGCATAATATTCCGCCGATCGCTCAGCACCGACGCGTTCAGGCTCCTGCGCCTTGCGGCGGGCCGGCGCGGCTTTCATCTCGCCTGCAGACCGCGAGGCAGGGGCTGGTGCCGGAGCGGGGGTGGCGGGCCGGGGCGCAGCCGGTTTGGGCCGCTCGCGCACGGCCACGCTCGCCGCTTCGGGCGCACCGGAAGGCGCCGCGCCGAACGTGCGCGAACCATCAGGCGAACCGGGCGGGCGTTTGCCAAACATCAGAGCTGCTTTCAGCCTTTCGAGAACAGGGAGCCGAACAGGGATTTGCGCCTTGCTGGCGGCGCAGCGCGTCCGGCCAGAACGCTCGCCAGATGAGCAAAACCTTCAGCGGGCCGGGATTTGGCGTCGACCTCAGCGATCATCTGGCCGTTATTGGCCGCCTTGCCGAACAGGGCCGGATCAAACGGCAGCACCAGGAGCGGCGCGGCACCCAGCGCATCGGCGAAGTCCTTCAGCGGGATGTCCGGCTTTTTCGGGCAGCCGGCCATGTTGACGACCACTTTGGGCGGCTCGTCATTGGGCCGGGCCTGACGCACCAGATCAAACAGGTTTTTGGCGTTGCGCAGGCAGGCCAGGTCCGGGGTGACAGTCACCACCACCTGATCGGCCGACAAAATCGTCCGGCGCACCCAGGGGCTCCAGACGTGGGGCACGTCCAGTGCGATGAAGGGCGCCTGGCGGCGTACCTTTTCGAGCACCACGTCGAAGCTTTCCGCGTCGAAATCCCAGTCGCTTTCCAGCGTGGCGGGCGCGGAGAACAACGACAGGCGCTCGGTGCATTTGACCAGCAACCGGTCCAGCAGCGCATCGTCCAGCCGGTCGGGCTGGGCCAGCGCTTCGGCGATGGTCCGTGCCGGATCCTGATTGAAATCGAGCCCGGCGGTCCCGAAGGACAGATCAAGATCGACCAGCACCGCGTCGGTGCGCAGGGATTCAGTGATGTGCCAGGCCACGTTATGGGCCACGGTGGATGATCCCACCCCGCCCTTGGCCCCGACGAACGCCATGGTGCGGCCCGCGAACGGCGCATCCGGGTCCAGGAACAGGCCGGAAATGGTCTTGATCAGGTGCAGCGGCGTCATGGGCGGCACGAGATATTCGCTCACCCCGCGCCGGATCAGCTCGCGATACAGCGTGATGTCATTGGCCGCGCCGATGATCACCACCTTGGTCTCGGCGTCGCACACCCCCGCCAGCTCCTCGAGCTGGGCGAACAGCTCGCGCCCGCGCATGCCGGTCTCGATGATCAGAAGCTCGGGCGTCTGGGCGTCATGGAAGCGCTCTATGGCCGCCGCCAGACCACCCAGCTCCACCGTCAGATGGGCGCGCGACAGACGCCGGTCCGCGCCGGCGTGATGGATCAGCTGCCCGGTCTCGGGCCGCTCGCAGAAGGCCTGGATCGCGATGCGCGGCACGGGCTGATTGATCAACGCGTCATCCTCATCGCCGCCAACCTCGCCATAAAGCCCGTCCACTGGCGCCAGCGGCGCCACAGGACGCGCGGCGGCCGGCGCGGGGTGCGCAGGCGCGGTTTTGGCGGCAGACGCCTGGCGCGCTGGCGCGAAGTCCGGTTCGGGCGCCTGATTGGCTTCGGCCAGGCGCGCGCCGAACGGGCGCAGGCCGGCGGGATCCGGCGCGGCTTTCGACGCAGACGGGTCAGGCTCGCCCAGCATGCGCCGCTCGACGGCGGAGGCGTCGAGGAACGGATCGGACACCGGCGTCATGGCCGCATCGTCGAGGAAGCTGTCCTCGGCGTCGAAGCTGTCATCCTGGAAAGCGTCTGCGTGTTTGGCCATGTGCGCTCTCCTAATCGCCCACGGCAGTGGACACGGTACCGCTCTCATCCGCCGTGCGCTGGCTGGATGTCGGCAGGCCCTGACGATAGCGCTCCAGAACCGCGGCGCGGCGCGCGCCGTCGGACGGGTCCAGCGTCCCGGCCGTCAGCAGATCGCGCGGATCGGCCACCTGGACGGCCAGATTCGTTGCGGTGGCGCAGCCAAATTGCGGCCAGGCCTCGCCAGGGCGGGCATGGGTCAGGTCTGGCCAGCTGCGGTCGCAGGCCGGCGCAACTGCGCGGTAGCGGTTGAACGAGAAAATGATCGGCGCTCCGGGGCGGCCGCCGGCGTCATAGGCGCCGCCGCCAATGGCGCGCCAGTCCAGACCGTGGGCGAAGAGCTGGGCGCGTGCATCGGCGATGACGCCAATGGCCGCATCCGAGCCGTGAGAATCCTGGGGATAGGAAATCACCAGCGGCCCATGGCCGCGTGCCTTGTACTCGGCGGCCACCGACGCAATCAGATCGAGCTGACGCCAGGTCAGGCCGTTATCGCGCATGTCATAAGCCATCTCCACGCGCACGGTTTCGGGCGCGGCGGTCGCCTGCGGCAGGGGTTGGGGCGCGTGGGCCGAGCAGGCCGCCAGCAGCGCGGCGCCAGCCAGGGCCAGACACAGATGCTTGATAGCCATCACGATTACTCCAGCACAAAGCCGACAGGGCCCGTCCAGCCACGCCCCTCCACCCGCGCACCAGGCGCGGCGTAGACACGGTTGAGACGGCCCAGCACGATGTTTGACGCCATGGAGGCGGCCACGAAGCCCTCGCCCGGCTCCTCCAGCGCGCCCGGATTGGCGGGGTCGACCAGATAGGGCGTGACCAGCACGACCAGCTCGGTCTCGTTATTGGTGAAGTCGCGCGACCGGAACAGCGCGCCCAGAACCGGCAGGCGGTCGATGCCGGGCACCGAGTCCATGGCTTGGCGGGTTTCTTCCTGGATCAGGCCGGCGATCACCAGACTGCCACCCGAGGGCAGCTCGACCGTGGTCTGGGTGCGATTGACACTGAGCGCCGGGATGGTCAGCCCGCCCGTCGTGCCGACAACATTGCCCTGGCCGTCAAATTGCGGCGTCCCGCCCAGCGAGATGGCGCCCTCATTGGACAGTTCCGACACTTCGGTGGAGATGCGCAGTGAGATGCGCCCCTCTGACAGCACGACCGGCGTAAAGCCCAGCCCAACGCCGAAGGGCTTGAACTCGATGGTGACATTGCCGTCTCGGTCGCGCCCGACCGGCACAGGAAATTCCCCGCCTGCCAGAAACTGCGCGGATTCACCCGAGATTGCCGTGATATTGGGTTCGGCCAGCGTGCGCACCAGACCGATGCGTTCCAGCGCGTTCAGGGTGGCACCCAGGCGCGTGCCCGGCCCCAGCGCATTGAGCAGGTCCATCTGGCCGGTCAGCCCGCCCAGCGCCGACCCGGCAATGCCGAATGCATTCTCGGTATTGATCCGGTTGATCGTGGGCGTGTTTCCGCCCGTGGCCAGATCACCCGAAAGATTGACGCCCAGCTGGCGTACGATGGTGCGGCGCATTTCCACGATCCGCACGCGCAGCATCACCTGATCGCGGCCCTCGATGGCGAGGAAGGATACCACCTGTTCGGGATCATCGGCCCAGCGGCGCGCCACCTGCATGGCCGCATCGGCGGCCGCGGCGGACGGCACGGCGCCCGACAGCACGATATTGGAATTCATGCTTTCCGCCTCGATGCGCGCGCCTGGCACGAAGCGGGCCAGCGCCTCGCGCAAACCGTCCATGTCGCGCTCCACGCGCACGTCCAGATCGAGGATCAGCTGACCGTCAGCATCAAAGAAAAAGATATTCGTACGGCCCACCGACTGGCCCAGCAACAGGGCCCGGCGCGGCGTCCTCACCACGGCGTCGGCGACCGCATCATTGGCGACCATCACTTCGACGGTATCCACCGGCAAATGCAGAATGGCGGCCTGGCCCAGAGGCAGGTTCAGCCGCTCGGACACCCGGCCCTCGCCCGGCGCACGGATCACCACCTGCATGGTGTTGGTGCGCTCAAGATCAGGCTGGGCGTCAGCCGCGCCACAGACCGTGGCGGTGAGAGCGGCGGCAGCCAGGCAGAGATTTCGGAACAAAGCGATCATCATGGGGCGCCGCCTCCCAGCGCGACACGCTGCTCTTCGCCATAGCGGAACACGCGCACGACACTGGCCGTGCCGGTTTCGTCCGCGCCATCGGGCAGGCGCGCGCCGCCTTCGGTGTCCGCGATAGAGCGCAGCGCCAGCGATACGGTGCCCGACGCCACCGCCATGGATACGGCGCGCGCCTGGGACGGGCTCAGCTCCAGCGTCGCCGTGGCGCCCACCAAAGCGCCTTCGCGCGATTCGGCGTGGCTCTGGTCGATGGCGAGGACGCGCACATTCTCCACCACATTGCGCGTGGCGAAATTCTCGTTGGCCGACAGGGTCAGGAGGATGTCCACCCGGTCATTGGGCAGGATGAACCCGCCCGCGCCTGACCGTGCAGAGATCGGCACGGCGACCGCGCGCATGCCCGGTTCGATGACAGCGGCCATGAATCCCGCCTGGCCAGGCTGGACCAGGCGCGGCTCCAGAATCGGTTCGCCCGCCACCATGGCGGTGCGCGCCACAGCTCCGGACAGGCGCTCCATGGCGTCAGCGTTGCGCGACTGCACCAGATATCCTGAAATCACGGCTTCGTCCGGCCAGTGGGCCCAGCGGAACGCGCCCGCACTGACCCGCTCGCCGGCGGCGATGTCGCGGGCGGCGACCAGCACGCGGGCGGTGACCGGTTCGGGCGCCGCAACCGGCGCCGCTTCACTGGAGACTTGCACAGGCGCAGGAGGCTGCATGGCGCCACGCACCAGCACGGCCGCACCGATGGCGGCGACTCCCGCGACGGCGAGCACGATCAGACGCACAGCATTCATGGCGGTCAGGGCCCCTTCAGACGTCCGGCGCGCGCAATGGCGCACCCTGGGCCTGATGTGACCGCGAAAACCTCAAGGCCGCGTTAATGCTTCAGCCGATCGGGGGCAGAGTGAACAGGCGGTTTACATCGCTCGCTGCGCGCCGGGATCACCGACGTCTCAGGCGGGCGTCAGCGATAACCGCCGACGCCGCCATCGAGCATCAGGGTCATCGAGGACGCCTCGGCGACCATGCTGGAGCGCTCCACCGTCTCGCTGTAATGCTCTTCCCAGCGCATATAGACCATCTTCATGCCCGGCCCGTGCAGGCGCAGGAGCGAACGTTCATTGCAGTCACGCTGGGGCGTTTGGCGGGCGCAGAATACCTCGCCGCCGGGGCCGTGTCGCAGGGCCTCGCCCTTTTCACACATGATGGTCTCGCCGCCCTCGAACATGTCCATGCCGTCAGTGCGCCAGCCCAGCGTCGCCTGAAGGGCGGTGCCGGTGACACAGCGGAACAGCTCGCCCTCAAAGCCCGGGTCCACGCGCTCGGACGGATCAGGACGGGCCGCCGGGTGGGGCGTCCCGCGATCGTCGATGCAGATCGCGCGAATCAGGCGCCATTCCTCGCGGATGCGTGTGCGCTCTTCATGGACGCGCTCGGTCATGCCCGCGAGCCGCAGGCCCGTCAGGGCTGTCGCGCCCGGCGCCGTCCCGCCGGCCACATAGCCGCCGCCGGCATAGACGAAGGTGGACGCGCCCGCGCCGGCCTGGCCGGTCGCCGTGGCGATGGCGCTGGCCGAGGCGCTGGCCTGGACATTGACATTTACATTGACCGAGTTGTGCACGCCCACATGGATATTGGGACCGCGCACATGAATGTTCGGGCCGCCGATATGGATGGACGGGGGCCGGATGTTCGGGCCGCCCGGATGGGCGCAGCACGGATGGTGCGAGCCCGGCGGCGGCGAAGGCGGCGTCAACGACCACGAGGGGGCGCTGGCGGCGATGACGCCGGCGGCGACGGCGGTGATCAGGGCTGCGTGCCGGGATGATACGCGCATGACGGTCTCCGAATCTGTTCTCTCCCCCCTCATGCAAGCGCGGGGCCGGTTTGGCGCAAGCGGGTGTGCGCGAGAGTGCATCGGGCAGGCCGGTGATCAATTCGGCGCCCCGGCGCCTGACCGACCCGTCACACCCGGCCACCCCCGCGCCAGGCGGCTGTCTTTATAGTGGGGCCGATCCGAAACCTTTGAAAACACATCACGAGGCGCGACTGGCAAGCCGCTTGCAGACGGAGCGCCAAGGCTGCACCCGCGCCGTTTCATAGCGGGCCTGCCGCCGGTGAGGGGTTTACAGAAGGACGCGGGCTCGTGCGGCATCCCAATTCAAGAACTCTGCATGCCTATTGGGATGCGAGACGGCGCGGCGGCTCGGCGCCAGCGCGCGCCGACATTGCGCCTCAGGATCTGGGCGCGCTGTTGTCGCATCTGTTTCTGTTGCGGCGCATGGATCAGGATCATCACGTCTTCCGGCTCGCCGGGACCGGCCTGTGCCGCCTGCATCAGCGCGAGTTTCGCGACCAGAATTTCCTCAGCCTGTGGACCGGTCAGGACCGGCCCATGATGAGCGCGCTGCTGGAAGGCGCGCTGGGCGCGCCCGCCCCTGCGACCGCCATGGCCGACGCCATCACGCTGGACGGCCGCGCCTGCGCGGTCGAGGTGACGCTGCTGCCCCTGCGCGGACCTGAAGGTCAGGTGGACCGGGCGCTGGGCCTGTATCAGCCGCTGGACGCCAGCCGGCTGGGCGGACGCCCGGTGGTGCGCCACCGCCTGGCGGTGCTCAATCCCGCCCGCCTGCCCGACCCCAGCCTGTCGCTGTTCGCCGCGCGCGAGCGCACGCCGCGCCGGGCGCTGGCGGCCAATGACGGCTGATATAGCGAATTCTTAAACCTCCCGCGCCAGACTGCCCCCTTGTGTTTCACAGCGGCGTGCCATGGCGCAGATCACGGACATCACCAGCCGGCTGGACCGGCGCAAGATCAAGATAGCCGCGCGCGGCGCTGAAGAGCGCCGCCGGCATCGCCGTGTGCGCCTGGCCATTCCGGGCCGCGCCCTGTGCGCCAGCCAGGGCGAGTTCATATGTCAGCTGGTCGATGTGTCGCCCGGCGGTGTACGCGTGACCACCGCCACGCCGCCCAAGCGGGGCGAGCGCGTGGTCATGCTGTTTGACGGTCTGGGACGGGTCGAGGGCGAGGTGGTGCGCGCGGGCCAGTCCGGTTTCGCCGCCCGCCTGGCCGCCACCCAGCGCAAGCGTGACCGTTTGGCCGACGCCATCACCTGGCGTTTCAATATGGAGCGCCTGGGTCTCAAAGAGGACCGCGCTGCGCCGCGCAAGCCCGGCCGGGGACGCGCCAGCGTCTATCTGCGTGACGGCGTGGTGATCCAGGCTGATGTGCTCGACGTATCGGTTACAGGCGCCGGGTTCGCCTGCCTGGAGCGTCCGCGCATCGGCGAACAGGTGCGGGTGGGCGGCATGACCGGCCAGGTGGCGCGCTGGCTGGAGAATGGGTTTGCGGTCCGGTTCGACCCGCCACCTGACGAGACGGCGCCGGACGAGCCTGCCGCCTGAAATCCGGCCCTCCCGCGCATGCAGACGTCACGCATGGCGCCCATAAAACAGGAACGGCCTGAATCTTGCCTCTAATGGAGGTGAAGCTGGCCCATCTGAGGGATTTTGGGCCGGGAGGTTGAAGCAATGCCGCGCGACGACGGAATCATCATGTCCTGGTTTGTTAAAGTCGAAGGCCGCGTTTACGGCCCCTATACCGGCGCCCAGATGCGCGCCTTCATCGGCGAGGGGCGCGTTGCCGCGCACTCATCGGTATCGGACAAGCGCGAAGACGGTTTCAAATCGGCTCAGGATATCGCCCAGCTGAAGACCTGGCTGGATGAAGCCCGGCGCAGCCCCGGAGAGAAGCGTCCGGCGCCGGCCGATGCGCGCACCGCCAATTTCATTATCGTCGCCGAGCTGGCTGGGCCCAGCGCCGCAGGCTTTGAGGCCGCGCTCGCCGATCACGGCGATGTGGAGCCCATTACGCCCGGCGTCTGGATCCTGCGCGGCGCGTCCAGCGCGTCTCATCTGCGCAATGAGCTGAGCCATTTGCTGGCCCGCGAGGACAAGCTGCTGGTGGTGGACGCCTCGCGCGACCGCACCGCCTGGTTCAATCTGGGCCGCGACGCCGACGAGCGCATCCGCAATCTGTGGGGCCGGCGCGTCTGACCCCGGCCCGTCTCAGGACGCGGCGGCGGCGCGCGGCCGCATCTGGCGCCAGCCGACATATGCCGCCGCCACAAGAACGGCGGCGATCAGCCCGCCGGGCAGGCCGCCCAGGATCAGCCCCCCTATTGTGATGACGAGGCCGGCCACTGCCCACAGGGCCGCGCCGGGCCGCGCGCGCATATCGTCCACGACGATCACAAAGGCTGGCAGCAACAGCAAAATGGCGATGGAGGCGAAGATCAGCCCCACGCCCAGGCTGACCACCATGGGCACCAGAAACTGCGCCTGCGGGCTGGATTCAGACATGATCGGCAACAGGCCCAGCGCGGTCGTCGCCGTGGTGATCAGCACCGGGCGGAAGCGGCGCGCGCAGGCTTCGGCGATGGCCTCGCGCGGATCACCGCCATTCGCCACGGTGCGGTTATACCGGTCGATCAGCACGATGGAGGCGTTCACCACCACGCCTGACAGCGCCACCATCCCGAAAATCGACGGAAACGACAGGTCAAACCCGAGCAATAGATGGCCCAGGATCGCGCCGGCCACCCCGTAGGGAATGGCGATCAGAATGATCAGCGGCTGGACATAGCTGCGCAGCTGGGTGGCCAGCAGCGCATACATGATGATCACCGCAAACAGCAGCCCGATCAGAAGACTGGCGAAATCCTCCGCCTGCTCGCGCCCGGCGCCGGCCAGCGCGAAGGTTAGGCCGGGATAGCGCTCCACCAGTTCGGGCAGGAAGGCTTCCACCTGCTCGCGCGCCGCGCCCGGGGTGATCACGGCGGTGTCCACATTGGCCGTCACCTCGATGATCCGGCGGCCATCGATGCGTTCGATGCGGGTATAGCTGCGGGTTTCGGTGATCTCGGCCGCGGCGCTGAGCGGCAGGGCGCTGCCATCGCGCGTGCGCACGCGCAGGTCTGACAGGCCGGCCAGATCGCGCCTGTCTGACAAAGGATAGCGCACGAACACCCGCACCTCGTCGCGTCCGCGCTGGATGCGCTGCACCTCTTCGCCAAAGAAAGCCTGGCGGACCTGGCGCGCTATATCGCCCGGTGTCAGCCCGGCGGCTTCACCGGCGGGTGTAAGGGTGAAGTTGAGCTGGCGCTTGCCCAGATCGAAGCCGTTATTAATGTCGCGCGAGCCTTCAATCGCGCCGATATACTCGGCCAGCTCCAGCACCGCGCGCTCCAGCACCCGATCGTCGGGATGGGTCATCTCATAGGCAATGTCCGCGTCCTGGGGCCCGGCGGTGGAGATGACGGTCAGGCGCTCCAGCCCGGCCAGCGGCTCGAAGCCCTGGCGCCACAGCGCCTCGATTTCGCTGGAGCGGATTGAACGGCTGGAGGCGGGCTCCAGCACCAGTTCTATCTGCGCCAGATTGCCCGCCACGCTGGTGCTCACCGACGATCCCGGACCGCCAAACTGGCTGGTGCGCCCGCCAATGGTGGCGGTGATAGTGCGGATCACCGGCTCGCCGCGCTCGGCATATTCAAACTGGATGGCTTCGGCCGCGGCGATCATGGCTTCGGCTGCGGCGCGGGTTTCCTCGAACGGCGCCCCTTCGGGCAGGCGCAGATCGGCGCTGATAAGCTCGGACTCGATGGCGGGGAAGAAGACAAAGCGCACCAGGCCGGACACCGGGATCGCCATGATCGCAATCAGCATCGCGATCCCCGCCGCGCTGACCAGCCAGCGCCGCCGCGCCGCGAACAGCGCCCAGCTCGCCACCGGTCCGTCGGCGAAGTTCTGCATATGACGCTGCACCGCGCCCTGCGCCCGCGCCAGCGGGCCTCGCGACCAGTCCGAGCCTGACGACAGCTGCGAGGGCAGGATGAGGAAGGCCGCGAACAGCGAGACAGCCAGAATGGACACCACCACGATGGGGATAGGCCGTGTGATTTCGCCAAACGTGCCGCCGGTAAAGATCAGCGGCCCGAACGCGGCGATGGTGGTCAGCACGCCCACCAGCACCGGCGCGGCGACGCCGGTGACGCCCGCAAGGGCCGCATCCTGGCCCCGCCGGCCCTTGGACCGCTCGCGGTCGGTGTTCTCGCCCACGACGATGGCGGCGTCCACGACGATGCCGAGCACGATGATCAGGCCAAACGTGGTGATGAAATTCATCGTCACGCCCGCCGCGCCGAACACGGCAAACCCGCCCAGGAAGGCGATGGGCACGCTCATCGACACCCAGAAGGCCAGGCGCAGATCGAGCATCAGCACCAGAAAAACAAACACCAGGGTGAAGCCCAGAATGGCGTTGCGGGTGATCAGCGCAATGCGGTCGGCGAAGATCACGCTCTGATCGACCACCACCGACACATCAATGCCGGGCGCCAGGGCGGCGGTCTCCAGCCAGTCATCGACCACCCGGCGCACGGTCAGCAAGTCCTCGCCGGGGCGGTTGAGCACGTCGAGAAACACCGCCGGACGGCCCTGATGCAGCGAGATCAGCGGGTCTTCGCGAAAGCCGTCGGTGACCGTGGCCACATCGCTCAGACGCACCCGTGCGCCCGACGCGTCCGAGCGGATGATGATGGACTGGAACGCCTCGCCCGTGACCCGGCGCGCATCGGTGCGCAAGAGGATATCGCCGCCCGCGGTGCGGATCTCGCCGCCTGACAGATCCACTGATCCGGCGCGCACCGCGTCAGCGACTTCGGAGAAGCTGATATTGAAGCGGCGCAGCGCGTCTTCGCTGACCGAGATGGCGATCTCGTACTCGCGCACGCCGCGCAAAAGCGCTGTGGAGATGCCGTCCAGCGCCAGCAATTCGTTCTCCGCCTGCTCGCCCGCCCGGCGCAGCGCGGCTTCACCCACCGGCCCGCTCAGGGCCAGGGTCAGCACCGTGGTGGTAGGCACCGGCACCCGGATTTCGGGCTGTTCGGCGTTTTGCGGCGGGAAGCCGGCGATGCCGTTCACGGCGGTCTCCACATCGGTCTTGACCACCTGGGCGTCGGCAAAATCGCGCAGGATCACCGTGACCGTCCCGCGCCCTTCCGCCGCCACCGAGCGCACGCGCTCCACGCCGTCGAGGCCGCGCACGGCTTCTTCGACGCGCCGCGTGACGCTTTCCTCTACCTCGCCCGGCGTGGCGCCGGGATAGATCACCGCAATCTGGACGGTGCGCGGCGACAGGCTGGGGAAGACCTCGGTGGGCAGGGTCGCGGCGGTCAGCGCTCCGCCCAGCAGGAACAGGATCATCAACAGGTTCGCCGCCACGGGATTGCGCACGAACCAGGTCGTCAGCCCCTTGCCCGGCCAGTCCTCGATCAGCGAGGGCGGGATGTCATCGGGGTCGCTCATGACCGCTCCGGCGGCGGTGCGACGATCTCCGCGCGGCGGCCCAGCAGGATGTCCGGCACCGGCGAGACGATGACGCCCTCGCCCGCATCAAACGGCGCGGCGAACACATGATCTGCGGTGCGCGCGCGCACGGTGATGCGGGTGCGCTCGATGCGCCCGTCTGCAACGCGGTGAATGGTGTCGAGGCCCGACACCGCGGCGACCGGCAGGCGCATCACGTCATCAAGCTCGGGACCGTCCAGCGTGATCGTGGCGAACAGGCCGGGGCGCAGCTCCGGCAGCGCATCGGCCTCGGGCGCGATGAAGACATCGACCAGGCGCGTGCGCGGGTCCACCCGCGCGCCGACCCGGGCGACGCGTCCGGGAACCGGCGCCGCGCGGCCCTCGATCATGATCTGCGCCGCGCGCCCGTCCGCGCCCTCAAGCCGGGCCAGATCAGCGGGCGACGCGGGCGCCACCAGCTCGATCTGCTCGGCGGCATAGACCTGGCCATAGGGCTGACCCGGCGCCACCAGCAGGCCGAGCTCGATCCGGCTTTCGGTCACGGCCCCGGCGAAGGGGAAGCTGACGCGGGTGCGCTCCAGATTGAGCCGCGCCTGGGCGAGTTCGGCTTCGGCCGCCAGCAGGCGGGCACGGGCGGCCTCCAGCTGCGGCGCGCGGGCGGCCAGCGGCGTGATTTCACGCTCGGGATACATCCGCTCCCATTCGCGCCGGGCGATCGCCGCTTCGGCGTCGAGCTGATTGAGCGCGCTGCGCGCATCCGCGATCCCGGCGCGCGCGCGGGTTTCGGCGATCTCGTAATCGCGACGGTCGACTTCAAACAGAGTCTCACCGGCCTCGAACGCCCCGCCGGCGCGCACGGCGGGGGAGACGGCGGTGATCCGTCCGCCCACTTGCGGCGCCATGTCGATGAAGGCGCTGGCCGTCACGGTCCCCGTCAGCGCGACCTGCACGCGGTGGCTGACGGTCTCGGGCTGGATGACGCGCACAGGCGCGGCGGCGCGCGCCTCGGGCGGCGTCCCGCCGGTTTCACCACTGCTCATAAGCGCAAAAGTTGCAGCGATCGCCGCCAGCACCACCAGCGCCACGGCGGCGATCTGCAGCCACCCGGCCAACTCCCGCCCCGAACCGCCCTGCGAAGTCCCGTCTGCGGACATGTGACTGCGCCCTGATCACCTGCAGACGCCAACGCGCCCGCCCCGTGTGCAAACTAATGCCTGCGACGGGTCAGACCAGCAGTTTCACGCGCAGCGCGCCAGTTTTTGCACACGCAGCGCGGCTCGCGCCTCGCGCACAGGCGGGCGCACCGCTAGTGTAGCGCCGGGGGGTAACAACGCGCCCGGTGCTGACCACGTGATTTTTCGCGCTATACGATTTCTGTCCGCCATGCTGGCGGCACTTTGGCTCGGGCTTGCCGCGGCGATGGCCGAGCCGCTGGCGCGAATCGAAGGCGTGGAAGACGCCGCCCTGGCGCGTGCCCTGTCACGGGCGGTGGGCGAGGCAGACGCGCGGCCATCCGGTGAACCCGATGCGCCGTGGCGCGCCAGGGCGCGGGCGCGCGAAGCCAGCGACATCCTTGAACGCTACCTCAATTCCCAGGGCTATTACGGCGCCGTCGTCGATCCGCGCGTGGCTGAGGACGGGCAGGCGGTGGTGCGGGTGCGCACAGGCGAGCGCTTCGTGTTCGACGCCATCGCCATTGACTGGGTGGACGCCGATGCGCCCGGCGCGCCCGGCGGCGAGGCGCAGGACGCGCTGGAGCTGGCCGTTGGCGATCCGGTGGTCTCCGCCGACGTCATCGAGGCGCGCGGACGCGTCGTGACGCTGCTGCACGAGAACGGCTATCTTGAAGCGCGCGAGGGCGAGCACGACATCATCGTCGATCACGCCACCCGGAGCGCCGACGCCGCCTTCCGCTTCCACCCCGGCCCCTTCATCCGTCTGGGCGCGCCGCAATTCGCCGGCGGTCTGGCCGATCTGCGCCCCGGCTTCATCGAACGCCTGGCGCCGTACGAGATCGGCGATCCCGCCAACCGCAGCGCGCTCAATGAGTACAGCCGCCGCCTGCAGGTCCTGCAATCAGTCTCGGTGGCCGATGTGCGCCTGGCGCCCGATGACGAGGACGGGTTGCGCCCGGTGGACGTGCGCGCCGATCCCACGCCGCGCCACCGCATCGAAGGCGCCGTGCGCTGGTCCACCTCCGAAGGCGCGGGCGCAGAGGCCGCCTGGACCCGGCGCAACATGTTCCGCGGCGACGAGACGCTGCTGATCAGCGGTCAGGCCGCCGAGCTGGTGCAGGGCTTCGTCACCCGCCTCACCGTGCCCCATTGGCGCCGCTATGGTCAGGACCTGACCCTCAGCGCCGAGCTTCTGGCCGAGCGCACTGACGCCTTTGATCAGGATGTGTTTCGCGTATCGGCATCCGTCGCCCGGCAGGTCACGGACCGGCTGAGCGTCACCGCCGGGACGCGGCTCCAGACCGCCCGGGTGACCGATGTGCTGGGCACGCGGTCAGCGACCACGCTCTCACTGCCCAGCGGGGTGATCTGGGACGGGCGCGACAGTCTTTTGGACCCCCAGCGCGGCATTTATCTGAACGCCACCGCCGCGCCGGGCTGGTCCATCGGCAGCCAGGAGACGCGCTATATCCGCGTGGAAAGCGGCATGCGCGCCTATTATCCGCTGAGCGACACGCTGGTGCTGGCCGCGCGCGTGCGCGCCGGGGCCATTCTTGGCACGTCCCCGGACGCCCTGCCCGCTGACGAGCGCTTCTATGCCGGCGGCGGCGGGTCGGTGCGCGGTTACGACTTCCAGTCGCTCTCGCCCCGGCGCTTCAATCCCGACACCGGCGAGGACGAGGTGTTCGGCGGACGGTCGCTGGCCGAGTTCAGCGCCGAGGCGCGCTGGCGCCGGTCGGAACGCCTGGGCTTCACCGCCTTCATCGATGGCGGAGCGGCCGGGCCGGAGCTCAGCCCGAACCTGGGCGATATCCGCTACGGGGCGGGGCTGGGCGTGCGCTATTATCCCGGCTTCGGCCCGCTGCGCTTTGACATCGCCACGCCGCTGGACCGGCGCCCGGACGAGGACTGGATACAGATCTACATCTCCATCGGACAGGCCTTCTGATGGCGGACATGACACCCGCCTCCCCCGCCCCGAAGCGGCGGCGCCGCTGGCGCGGCTGGGCCATCGGCGTTGGCGCGACGCTCACCACGCTGCTGGTTATTCTGGCGGTGGTGATCGTGTCCGGCTTGCTGCTGCTCAGCGGCCCCTTCGGGCGCGAGCTGGTGCGCGAGACCGTCAACGGGCGCGAGATCGCGGGCTATGGCGAGGTGGAGATCGGCGCGGTCAGCGGCAATGTGCTGGGCCGTTTCGAGATTGACCGCATCCGGGTGCGCGATGCCGACGGCGTGTGGCTCGACGCGCGCGACGTAACCATTGCCTGGTCGCCCTGGACTCTGCGCCGTTACGTGCTGCGCATCGAGACGTTCACGGTGAGCGAGGTGGCGATGTCGCGCCGTCCCGTGCGCGCCGAGCGGCCACCTTCTGACGGCGGGTTTGATCTGTCCCGCCTGCCAGGCATTCGCGTGGGCGAAGCGCGCTTTGACGCCATCCGCCTGGCCGAAGGCGTCGCCGGTCCGGCCGCCGTCTACGCCCTGTCGGGCGATTTGCGCCATGATGGCGGACGCTGGCTCGGCGAACTGGACGCCCAGCGCACTGACGCTGTGGGCGACCGCCTGCTCGCCGAGATCGATTTTTCCGACACGATCATACTGGACGCCCGCTTCGACGCGCCGCCGGGCGGCCTGCTGTCGCGCCTGCTCGACGCTGAAACCCAGGGCGCCACCGGCGTCGTCACCGCGTCCGGCACGCTGGATGAAGGGGCGGGCGACGCCGAGATCTATATCGGCGATGACCTGGCCGTAGACGCGCGCCTGACCTGGGCGAACCGTGTGGCGCAGGCGTCTGGTCAGGTCCGGCCCGACGCCTGGAGCCGGCTGGCGCGCATCTCGCAGCTCCTCGGCGGCACGCTGAGCGTGGAGGCGCGCGCGCCTTTGGGCCGCGAAGGCATCACCGCGCCCGATATCAGCGGGCTCACTGCGCTGATCGAAGCGCCCAACGCCCGGCTCCAGGTGGCCATGACCGCTCCGCGCATCGGCCAGATTGAGCTGGAGGCGCGCAGCGCGCTGGTGGCGCTGGCCACCAATGACGCGGTACAGGCCGAGCATCTGGCCATTGACGGCGTGGCGGACCTGTCAGGCGAGAATCCGGTCTTCACCGGCGAGATCGCCGGACGCGCCGTCACCCTGCCCGGCGGCATAAGGATGGGCGCTGTCAGCGGTCCGGTGTCCACGCAAGGCGGGCTGGATGCGCCGCGCATCAATACCGAGCTCGCCGTCACCGGCGCGTCCTACGATGTCGATGCGCTCGACCGCCTGATCGGCCAGACGCCACAAATCGCCGCCGACTTCACCTTCGTGCGCGAGGACACCAGCATCGAGATGCACAGCTATGTGGCGCGCCTGCCCACCGGGGTCTTCTCCGGATCAGGCGGCGTGTCGGTGCCTGAGCGCCGCTGGCGCATGGCGGCGCAATCGGACCGCGCCCGGTTCAATCGTCTCGTTGACCTGATCGAGGGCGAGGGGGCCATCGCGCTCAACGCGGCAGGCGATTTCGCCGGCGCGCTGAATTTTGACGCGCAGCTGGACGGCTTCACGCCGGCGGGCGAACTGGCCGAACGCCTGGAAGCGCCCTTGTCCGCCGCCGTGTCGGGCCGGCGCGAGGCGGGCAGCGGGCTGTATCTGGATGTGGTCAGCGCTGAAGGTCCGCAATTCGTGCTCGAGGCGCGCGGCGAGCAGGCGGGCGATGACTGGCGCTTCAACGGAGATCTGGCCTGGTCAGGCTCATCACCCCTGGCCGCCCTGACTCTCGAAGGCGCGCTGGAAGCGGCGTTCAAGGCGCAATATGGCCCCGAAGGCCTCGACGTGCGGCTGGATGCGACGGCGGGCGCGCTCAGCGCCGGTCCGCTGGGCATTACCGGCGCGCGCCTGCGCGTCGAAGCCTCGGGTCCGCTGGACGCGCTGTCCGGCGCCGGGCGCCTGACCGGCGCCAGCGACCGCGGACCGGTGGATGTGGGCGCGCAGTTCGCCCGCGACGGCGAAACCCTTCAGCTCAGCCGGCTGGACGGCCAGCTGGCGGCCGTACGTATTGACGGCACGGCTTCAGTGGGACCGGAGATTATCGGCGCCGATCTGATCGTCAGCCCGGTCAGCGGGTTTGGCGAGATGTCGCTTCAGGCCGAACTTCGCGAAGGCATGATCGCCGTGCGCGCCGAGGCGGAAGACATTGTGGGCGAGGATCTGGCCTATCTCGACCGCTTCCTCCTGACCCTCAACGGACCGCTCGACGCCGTCGCCATACGCCTGGAGGCCGACGGCGCCTATGGGGCCGCGTTCAACGCTGAAGCCGACGGCGTCCTGCGGCTGACCGGCGAGCCGGGCGCTCAAGTGACGCTGGACGGACGTTACGGCCCCTTCGCCATCGCCACGCTGGAACCCATGGAGGTGCAGGCCGGTCCCGTCCCGTCCCTCGATCTGGCTCTGCGCATCGGCAATGGCGAGCTGCGCGCGAGCGGCGCCGGGGGCGAGACGCCCACCCTCACGGCGAGCCTGGACTCGGTTCCGGCGGGCATTCTGTCCCTGCGCCGGGCGCGCAGCCCGGTCATCGGCCTGCTCACCGGCGATCTGACCGCGACCCGGACCGATGGCGTCTGGCGCGCGGACGCCACCCTGTCAGGCTCCGGCCTGCGCCCGCTCGAAGCGCCCGACGCCGAAGACCTGGCCGGTGAGGTGCGCCTGGTCCTCGACGAAACCGGCCTCACGCTGACTGCCAGCGCCGAAGGCGTCGGCCTGACGGCCCGCGCCAACGGGCAGATCGCCAGCGGGCCTGTGGGCGGGCCCGATGATCTGATGCGTCCCGGGGCTGCCTTGTCCGGCGAGGCTCTGGTGGAAGGCGAGATCGGGGCGCTGGCCGCCTTCCATCTGGCCGCCGCCCAGACCCTCTCTGGAGAGGCGAATGTCTCTGCGCGCCTGACCGGCACGGTCGGTACGCCGCGCTTTGAGGGCAGTCTGGGGCTGGAGGACGGCGTCTTCCGGGACGGCCGCGCCGGGCTGGCAGTGGAGGCGATCTCCCTGCTCGCCCGTTTCAGCGAGTCCAGCCTGATCGTGGAGCGCCTCACCGCAACCGATGGCGATGCCGGCACGCTGAGCGGCGCAGGCGAGGTGAGCATCGGGCCGGAGGGTCTGGGCATGCTGGAAGCCGATCTCAATGTCGATTTCCGCCGCTTCCGCCTGGCCGGCAGCCCGGATCTGGAAGCCATCGGCACGGGCGATGTGCGCTTTCAGTTTGCCGATGAAGAAGGCCTGATCACCGGCGCCGCCGTAATTGACCGCGCCGAGATTCGCCCGCCGGAAGCCTCGCGGCCCTCCATCCCCTACATCACCGTGACCGAGATCAACGCCCCGGGCGGCAATCGCGAAGCCCGGGAGCGCGCCACCCCGATCCGGCTGAACTACGCCGTCAGCGCCCCGGCGCGCATCTTCGTGCGCGGACCCAATTTCGACACCGAGTGGTCGATGAATCTGGAGATCACCGGCACGCTGGACGCCCCCCATGTCAGCGGCGTGATCAATGCCGAGCGCGGCCGGGCGGACATGCTGGGCCGGGTGTTCCAGCTGGAGGCCGGGCGCGTCACCCTCAATGGCGATCCGGGCGAAGCCCAGCTCGACATCTCGCTGGCGCGCGAGGCCCGCGACATCACCGCGCGCGTGCGCGTGCGGGGCACGGCGCGCGATCCGCGCATCGCGCTGGCCTCGACGCCCGCCCTGCCAGAAGACGAGATCGCCGCCCGGCTGGTGTTCGGCGAGGGCGCAGCCAATCTCAGCGCGGTGGAGTACGCCCAGCTCGCCGCATCTCTGGCGTCGCTGTCGGGCGGATCGGCCTTTGATCCGCTGGGCGCCCTGCGCCAGGCCACCGGGCTCGACACGTTCGGGGTACGCACCGATTCGGGCGGTCAGACCGTGGTGGCCGGCGGGCGCTATCTCACCGACACGGTGTATCTGGAGCTGGAAAGCGCCGGGTCCGATGGCGGTCCGACCACGCAGATCGAGTGGGCGCTGACGCGCTCGATCTCGCTCCTGTCGCGCCTGCGCGGCGATGGCGACGCGTCGGTGGCGGTGAGCTGGCGCACAGAGTACGACTGAGGCTACCCGCAATAAATTTGTCCGAACAAAGTTGACGAGGCCCGCCGCGGGCGCTTTGGTGCGCGCCGGACACACCGGCGGAGGGACGCACCATGATCAGCGCAGACTGGATCTACAACGCGCTGGTGTTCAGCCATATCGTTCTGTTCGCCGTCTGGCTGGGTGGCGATATCGGCGTGTTCATCCTGGGCCAGCACTTCCGCAAGCGCCGCTATCCGCTGGAGACCCGCCTGCATTTCCTGAAGCTCCTGGTGCTCAACGATATGGGACCGCGGACCGCCTGGGCGCTGATGGTTCCGGTGTCGATCTCCATGATCGCGGTGAGCTGGGCGCCCCTGCCGGGCTGGCTCGTGGCGCTGAGCTGGGCGGTGGGGTTCATCTGGCTGGGACTGGTATGGGGCGCCTATCTCAACGCCGAGACGCCGCTGGCAGCGCGTCTGAAAACAATCGAGTTCTGGCTGAAGATCGCCCTCACGCTGGGCTTCGTGGCGCTGACGCTCGCCGGGCCCGCCGGCTGGCTGGACCTGCCGGGCTGGCTGGCGCTGAAAGCGGGGCTGTTCACCGCCATCTTCGCCATCGCGATCATGATTGACGTGAGCTACACGCCCGTCGGCCCGCTCCTGAAGCGGCTGATCACGGACGGCTCCAGCGACGCGACCGAAGTCCCGCTCCTGCGCGCCATGAACCGCACGCGGCTGTGGGTGCTGGGCCTCTACGCCCTCTTGATCGTCATCGGCGCGGTAGGCGTCTTCAAGCCGGCCTTCTGACCGGCGCTCTAGCCAAACAGCGCCTGGATCATGTCCGGGAACTGGCCCGTCGCCATGAAGGGCAGCATGAGCGCCAGCGTCACCGACACCGCCAGACCGATCCCGGCGCGGCCGATATCGGCGGCCACGTCCTTCACGGCGGCGCCGCGCGGCTGCAGTCGGGTCATAAAGGTGATCGCGATCTCCCGGCCCGCCAGCAGGCCCAGGAAGACATAGGTGGTGCTCATCGGGATATCGTTGAGCTCCTTGAAATACATCAGGATCAACCCGTAGAGGAAGTCCACCACCGTGGCCGAGCGCACGTCCACCGTGTTGGTCTTGCGCAGGACGATCTTCTGAATTTCGCCCCCGCGCGCGGCGAAGATGATGGCGTGCAGACCGACCATCAGCAGGGTGGTGAAAATCAACAAGCCGATGGAGAAGGTGACCTGCACGCTGCCATCGGGCAGCAATGTGGTCTCGCGCGGCAGGTAGATGAAAATATTGGCCAGATCCTGCATCAGCCATTGCGACCACAGGAACCCCGTGGACAGCCATTGCAGCACATACCAGGTGTTGAAGCGCCGTGTGAAGACCGCCACGAGCACCGCGAACGCGACCACCGCCCCGGCGCCGATCATGTTGAGATTGTCCGCGCCCGGCAGGGTGGGGCCGTTGACCAGCAGATAGACCAGCACGCAGATCAGCAACGCGACGGCGGGGATGGTCCACCAGGGATGGCTGTCCTCCTCCACCTCGGTGCGCGCCACCCATTTTTCAAACGCGTGGGCGATCACCACGAAGATGATCCCGCCCGTGGCGAACGCCACGCCGTATCCGATCAGGCTCTTGATCATCATGTCGCCCAGCACGCCTGCGGTGGCGGCGCCGCCGGTCAGCGTGAAGATCGTCAGTACAAGGAAGGTCGTGGAGACCGGGATGCCGAACCGGGTCAGCACCAAGAGGGCCAGCGGCGGCAGCACGTGCCACCACTGGATGCCGGTATCCGGGAACGGGATGCGGTTGAGGCGCCCGTAGGCGATGTCCCCATCATAGGCGAAATACCCATACACCATCACGATCACGATGATGGTCGAGGCGAACGCCCAAAGGATCAGCCAGGGCCGTTTGGCGTTGGAGGCGAGGAAGGTCCCCAGGGTCTGGATCACGTCGTTGGCGACGATGGCGTACGCCGCAAACAGGAAACCGATGAGCGCCCAGAGCGGCACGCCCAATATCGCGACTGAAGCCAGATCCGGCATCACCATCCCCGTTCCGCTGGCGCGCAGCGCCCCTCCGCGCCCGGATACCGCGCCGGGCGCACGCGGCAAAGCAATTCCTGCGGCTGGAATCGCAATTTCAAGGAAATGTCATACAGCGCGGGCCCGGCTGGCCTCCCGGATATGGCGAAAATTTCATGCGCCGCGTCTTGAACCGTCCGTCTGGACGGTCTAGATAAAAACCGACCAGACGGTATAGATGCACTGCAGCAATCCCCGGACCCCTCCATGGCTGACACCCGTTCCTCCACCGACGCCAGCGCTGACACCGTCCGGCCAGCCACGCGTGATGTGATCCTGGACGCGGCCGAACGCGTGGTATCGCGCGAAGGATCGGGACGTCTCACCATAGACGCCGTGGTGCGCGAAAGCGGCTTCTCCAAGGGCGGCGTGCTCTACAATTTCCCATCCAAGCAGGCGCTGATCGAAGGCATGGTCTCGCGCCTGATCGCCCAGGCCAAACATGATTGCGAAGCCGCGCTGGAAGGCGCCGAAGCCAGCGGCGCCAATCCTGTGGCGGCCTTGCTGCAGGCCCTGCTGACCTTCAAGCACGCCAATCGCGACGTCGCGATGGCCCTGCTCGCCGCTGCGGCGGAATCGCCCGAACTGCTCGATCCGGTGCGCGAGATGATGACGCGCATCCGCGAAGACGTGATCGGGCGCGCGCCCGATCCGGTCATGGCGCGCATCGCGCTTCTGGCCGCTGACGGCATTCATCTGGCCGACCTGCTCGGCCTCGACATGATCACCCCTGATGAGCAAGAGGCCGTTGAAGCCCGGCTCATCCAGCTGGTTTCGGAGCCCTCCCCAAAATGACCCGCGCCGCCGCCATGGTCTCTCTGGCCGTCATGCTGATCATCGCCGCCTGCAGCCCGCCGCCGGTGGAGACAGAACCCGTCCCGCGCCTGGCGCGGGTCGAGACGGTGAGCAGCGGCGACGCCGCCGCCTTGCGCGAATTTGTCGGCCGCGTGGAGCCGCGCCTGAGTGTCGATCTCGCCTTCCAGGTGGGCGGGCGCCTGGCGGACTTTCCCGTCGTGGAAGGCCAGATCCTCCCCGAAGGCGAGGTGGTCGCAAGGCTGGACGCGGCGGATTTCGCCCGCGCGGTGCGTCAGGCCGAAGTGCAGCGCCAGCAGGCCAGCCAGAATCTGGAACGCCAGCGCACGCTGAATGAGCGCGGCATCGCGTCAGACGCGGCGCTGGAACAGGCCCAGACCGAATTTGATCTGCAAAGCGTGTCATTGGAGACCGCGCGTCAGAACCTGCGCTACGCCACCATCAACGCGCCGTTTCAGGGTCTGGTTTCGCGCCGTCTGGTGGACAATTTCACCACTGTGGCCGCCGGCCAGCCGGTGGCGCGCCTGCAGGACATGAGCGAGCTGCGCGTGGCGATCCAGATCCCCGAAAGCATCGTGGCGGTGGTCGACCAGAACCAGCCCGCCGAGCTGGTCGCGCGCTTCCCCTTCCTGCCCGGGGAGACCTTCCCGCTGACCTTCCGCGAGCTGGGCGCCGAGCCGGAACCAGCCTCGCGCACCTATACGGCGGTGTTCGCCCTGCCGCCGGACCTGCCGGGCAATATCCTGCCGGGCATGACCGCCACGGTGATGGTCTCGCTTGAGGCCCTGACCGGGTCCGAACCGGCGCTGGTGCGCGTGGCGGCCGGCGCGCTCAGCGCCGCGCCGGACGGGGGTTTCCGCGTCTGGGTCTATGACCCGGAGGCGGGACAGGTGCGTGCCCGTGACGTCGAGGTCGGCCCCATGGGCGGCGACACGGTGGTGATCCGCCACGGGCTGGAGCCGGGCGAGCAGATCGTCACCACCGGCGTCAGCGCCCTGTTCGACGGCATGCCTATCCGCCCCATGCAGGGGCGCAACGGTCTTGCTTCCGGCCGCTAGGGTTCGCTGACACTCACTCGGGATATTCGCCATGGCGGACATAAAGACCAACGCCGCCATGTCTGTGGCGCGCCTGTCCATCGAAAAGCCGGTGCTGACCTGGATGGTCATCCTGGCCTGTTTCTTTGGGGGGATTTACGGGATCAACACGGTCGCCCAGCTGGAAGATCCGGCCTTCACCATCAAGCAGGCGCTGGTCTACACCGCCTATCCCGGCGCGTCCGCTGAAGAGGTGGAGCGCGAGGTGACCGAGCGGCTGGAAACCGCCATCCAGCAAATGCCGCAGCTGGAAGCGGTCTATTCCAAGAGCCAGCCCGGGATCAGCGAGATCACGGTGGAGATCGCCGACCGGTATGACTCCGGTGACCTCACCCAGATCTGGGACGAGCTGCGCAAGCGCCTGAGCGACGCGGCCCCCGGCCTGCCCCCGGGCGCGGGCGAGCCGCAGGTGATTGATGATTTCGGCGACGTCTATGGCATCTTCTATGCCGTCACCGCGCCGGGCTATACCGACGCCGAAGTGCGCGACATCGCCGCGCTGCTGCGCCGCGAGCTTCTGGTCACCGATGGCGTATCGAAAGTCTCCACCGACGGCGTGCCCGAAGAGCGCATCTATATCGAAATCCCGCAGGAAAACCTGGTCCGGCTCGGCCTGCCCGTGGGCCAGGTGCTCGAAACCCTCTCCAGTGAGAATGTGGTGGTGTCCGCCGGCGAGGTGACCGCCGGCGATCTGCGGGTGCGCGTGGACATGCCCGGCTCCATCGGCGGGGTGGAATCCATTTCCAACCTGCTCATCTCGCCGCGCGATTCCGGCCAGACCCTGCGCCTGTCCGATCTGGGCGACGTGATCCGCGCGCCCGTGGAGCGCGCCGAAGTCTATATCTTCCACAATGGCGAGGCGGCGTTCACGCTGGGCGTGTCCGGCCTGCCCACCGCCAATATCGTGGATGTGGGCCGCGCGGTCGAAGCGCGCCTGGCGCTGATCGCGCAGGAGCTGCCGCTGGGCGTGGAGATCGCCCCGATCTACCAGCAGCACCGGGTGGTCGATAGCTCCATCAACAACTTCCTCATTTCGCTGACCCTGTCGGTGGGCATCGTGATCGGCGTGCTGTGCCTGACCATGGGCTGGCGCGCGGGCGTCGCCGTGGGCTCGGTGCTGCTGCTCACCGTCATGGGCACTTTGTTCTTCATGTCGGTGTTCGGCATCACCATGCAGCGCATCTCGCTGGGCGCGCTGATCATCGCCATGGGCATGCTGGTCGATAACGCCCTGGTGGTGACCGAAAACATGCAGGTCGCCGTGCAGCGCGGGGTCAAGCGCCTGAAGGCCGCCGAGGACGCCGCCGCGAATACCCAATGGCCGCTCCTGGGCGCGACCGTGATCGGCATCATGGCGTTTTCCGGCATCGGCCTGTCGCCGGACTCAACCGGCGAGTTTCTGTTTTCGCTGTTCGCCGTGATCGCCATCTCGCTGATGCTCAGCTGGGTGCTGGCGCTCACCGTGGGTCCGATGATCGCCTATCATCTGTTCAAGTCCGAACGCGGGACCGTCGCGGACCCCTATTCCGGGCGGCTTTATCGCGGCTATGGCGCGATCCTGACCGGCGCGCTGAAACGCCGCTGGATCACCATGGGCGTGCTCGCCGCCATCACCGTGACCAGCTATTGGGGCTTCGGCTTCGTCAAGGCGTCCTTCTTTCCCAATTCCAACACGCCGATGTTCTTCGTCAGCCTGACCCAGGCCCAGGGCACGGACGTGCTCGCTTCGCGCGATCTCGCCCGGGATCTGGCGCGCTGGGCCGGCGGACAGCCGGGCGTCACCCAGGTGGACGCGTTTGCGGGCCGCGGCGCCACGCGCTTCATGCTGACCTATAACACCGAGCAACCCAACGCCGCCTTCGCCCAGCTCATCGTCCAGACCGAAGACATGAGCGATATTCCGGACGTGGAAGCGCGCATTCTGGACTACCTGGCGCAGGACTATCCCCATGTGCAGGCGCGTTCGGACCGCATCGTGTTCGGCCCGCCGTCGGGCGCCCAGCTGGAGGCGCGCTTCCAGGGTCCTGATTCCCATGTCCTGCGCGAGCTGGGCGAAACGGCGATCGTACGCCTGCGCGAGGAGGCGGACGTGCGCGATCTGCGCACCAACTGGCGCAATCAGGCGCTGATCCTGACGCCGCAGATCATCGAGGCGCGCACGCGCACGGTGGGCGTCACACGCGGCGATATCGGCGAGGCGCTGCGCCTGGCCACAGACGGCGACCAGATCGGCGTCTACCGCGAAGGCATCGACCTCATCCCCATTGTGGCGCGCGCGCCGGCCAGCGAACGCGCCCAGCCGGACAATCTGTCCGACCGGTTGATCTGGAGCCCGGCGCAGTACGCCTATGTGCCCATGAGCCAGGTGGTGTCGGGCTTCACGCTGGAAGCCGAAGAGACGCTGATCCTGCGCCGCGACAAGGTGCGCACCCTGACCGTCCAGGCCAATCCCCGGCCCGGCGAGACGGCGGCCCAGGCCTTCGCCCGCTTCTCAGCCGTGGTGACCGCCATGGATCTGCCCCGCGGCTATAGCGTGGAATGGGGCGGCGAGTATGAAGCCAACCAGATGGCGAATGAATCGCTGGGCGGGGTGCTGCCCATCAGCTTCCTGGTCATGCTGGCGGTAAGCTTCCTGTTGTTCATGACCGTGCGCCAGCCGCTCATCGTCTGGCTGATCGTGCCCATGTCCATCGTGGGCGTGACGGCGGGCCTGCTCGCGACCGGGATCGCTTTTTCCTTCACCGCGCTTCTGGGCCTTCTGTCCCTGTCAGGCATGCTGATCAAGAACGCCATCGTGCTGATCGACGAGATCGACCGGCGCATCCGCGAGGGCGAAGCGCCCTGGGGCGCGCTGGTGGATGGCTCGGTCAGCCGTCTGCGGCCGGTCCTGTTGGCGGCGGGGACCACCATTCTGGGCATGACGCCGCTTCTGGGCGACGCCTTCTTCCAGGGCATGGCGATGACCATCATCTCCGGCCTGGCCTTCGCCAGCATCATCACGCTGGTGGCGGTGCCGGTGATCTACGCGCTGTTCTTCGCGATCCGCGCGCCGAAGTCTGACGCCCGGTCTGAGGCCGGCCCTGACTCCGCCCGGCTTCAGTAGCGCGGGCGGTTCAGGCGCACATCGATCCACTCCAGCGACCGGCTCACGCCCATCAGCGAGAAGGTCGCCAGCCGGTCCTGGCCGCGCGTGTCGACATATTGGACGGTGAGACGGCCGCCGCGGCGCATGGCGGTGATCAGGCGGGAGGTGGAATCGGGATCAGACAGCACGAACGCGCCCGACGCATCGGCCGAGTAGTGGGTCTGGGGCCGGAACACCACCGGGTTGCGGCCATCGACGCGCACCGAAATGGCGCGCGCGCCGTCTACCGGGTGCTGGTCCGAGGTGAACACGATGTCATAGCCCTGACCCGTCGGCCGGGCGCGCAGCTCCAGCCGGTGATCGGACTGGCCGCTTCCGCCCGCCGTGGTATGGGCGCCGCACATCCCGCCGCGCCGGCAGCTGGCCGTCCATTGCTGGAAGCGCTCGGTCTCCACCGCGCAGAACGGACCCTCGCACTGGGTGGGGTCTGTGGGCCATCCCGGCTGTCCCGGTTGGCCCGGCTGTCCGGGATTGGTCGGCTGTCCTGGCTGGACATGGCCCGCATCGATCTGGCCGGCGAGCTCGGCCAGGCGTGCGCGCTGGGAGCGCAGCAAGGACACACGGCAGGACGTCGCCTGCAGATTCCGCTCGGCATAGGTATGGCCCAGCATCGCGCCTTCAAAATCGCACTGGAAATCGAGATAGCTGCGCCAGGTTTCGCGCGCAAAGCGCAGCGCCTCGGCCTCGGTGGCGCGCTGGAAGCTGTCCTCGCGCCCGGTGACCATGGAGATCAGGCGCTGATAGGTGATGTCGTAATGGCTTTCGGCTTCAAGCAGCAGGCGCGACAGGCAGGCGCGCATTTCCAGCTCGCCCCCGGCCGAGCGGCGGCATTCGTCCAGCGGCGTCGCGGCGTAATAGCCGCCCCATCCGCTTTGCTGGGCCGACGCCCAGCGCGCGTTATCGGCGATAGCGGGGGCCGCAATGAAGACTGCGGCGATGGCGAACACTTTGGCGGCGGCGGATAACGACATGGCGAACCCCTTCGAGACTGGAGCCGGCGCCTCCCCCTTGATGCCGCCAACCCGCGATTCTGATCACTATAGCGCGTGAATAGCGGCGAGCATAAGGCTTCGTTAACCATTTTTTTCCTCCCGCGCGGAAGTCCCTGCTGCGCCTGCCGATTGATCGCACCCGGCGGTAGCCGTCCGGTGTGCGCCCGTCTAAGCTGAACACGCTGAAGCTACTGGAGACGCGCCCGATGACCGAAGAAACGACCAAGACCGACGCCCGCCAGGGCGTGCGCAAGCCGGGGCAGGAACGCGTGCTGCGCCGGTCGCTGATCTTCTCGGCGATCGCCCTGGTCGTCGCGCTGGCCGCCGTACTGATCTGGCGTGCGCTCTGACCTGGGGACGCCGGCACTGAACGCCGTGACCGCCTGCCTATAAAGGCGATTGCGCGCGCCAATAGGCGTGATAATGTCCGCCTCGCTCCGGAGCCGCTGTCGAGGACAGTGCGCTGATGGCCGGAGCTACCCGGATGAAAATCGTCATGAAGAGTGTTCTCTTTGGCGCTGCGTCAGCCCTGCTGCTGGCGTCGGCCTCCTTTGCGTCGCCCGCCGGTCAGGTGTTCGAAGTGACCGAACCCGAGGCCGTGTTCACGATCGCCTTCGATGCCGAAGGCGCCTATGTCATCGAAGCTGGCGAAACAACCAGCGCCGGGACCTAGACCCTGGAAGACGGCGTCCTGTGCCTGACCGGCGCCGAAAGCGAGGAGCCGTCGTGCGGAACCTGGACCGATCTTGAAGTCGGCGAGTCGAACGTGACCACCGAATGGTCGCAAGACGGCGTGGAAGTCACGATCCTGCGAGTCGAATAACCCGCCCTGCCGTCTGCCCCGGGCCCCGCGCCGCACCCCGGCGCGGGGCTTTTTTGCGCCAATTGCAACTTGGCCCGCCTCTTGCGTCCCGCCTCGCGATGGTGAAGTCTGCCGATTGGCGCGATCGTGGGGGGGTGTAGGGCCATGAGACGTTTAGTGAAAACCATGCTGACCGCGACGCTGGCGCTGCCCGCCGGGGCCGCCCTGATGATGTCCGCGCCGGCGTCTGCGCAGGCCCAGTCCGCACTGGGGCCGGAGGGACGCGTCTACGCGGTCGAGACCCGGCAGGGGCGCTACACAGCCCAGTTCCGCCGCGGAGGCAGTTATCAGGATTCCCGGCCGCGCTCGGGCTCCTGGCAGTTTGACGGCCGCACGCTGTGCGTCCTGTTCCAGGCCGCCTCACGCACCGAGCCGGAATACGAGATTTGCAAGCCCTATCGCGAACTGGCGGTGGGCGAGAGCTATGAGACCAATGCCTGGACAGCCGACGGCAGCGCCGCGCGCATCACGCGGGTGGAATAGCGCGCGGCGGCGCGCGCGCCAGGGCAGGGCAAGGCTGGCGAGACGCGCCGCGCGCGGTCTGCTAAACTGGCCCGCATGGCATGACCGGGTCCGAGGGGGCCCGCGATGATTTGAGGGAGTCTGCCCATGGGCCTTCTGGGTCAATTGACCGGCCGGTCGCTGCGCCTGAGCATTACGCTCTTTCTGGCGTTTGTTCTGTCCTATCTGATCCTTGGCGTTCTGGCCTTCCAGTTTCCCGACGTCCTGCAGGTCATGCTGCGATGGGCGTCCGACGTGGAGCGCTATATGACGGGCACGGGCCTGCCGGCGCGATACAATAACTTCCTCGAGATTTTCGTGAACAAGGCCACCATCCTTCTGGTGTTCCTGACGGTGATCTCCAGGATCCTGATCGCGATCATCGGAACGATCGTCAGCGAGTCGGTGCGCAGCCTGAACCCGCCATCGCCCAAGCACGCCGCGCCGCGCAAGATGGCCCAGGCGCGCTAGGACACGCCCGGCTGACCGGACCCGATCTTCCGCCAACCGCGCTGGCGCGCAGCCATTGGCGCAATGCGCGCGCTGAGGCATGATCACGCCATGACCGCGGCGCGCCATGTCTGAACCCCGCCCCCACCACGTGCTGGTCGTCGATGACGATGACCGCATCCGCGAGCTGCTGGCGCGCTTTCTGCGCGAGAAGGGCCTGCGGGTGTCCCCCGCGCCCGACGGCGCGCGCGCCCTGGCCCTGATGGAGCAGATCAGCTTCGATCTGGTGATTCTCGACGTGATGATGCCAGGCCTGGACGGGTTCGAGGTGACGCGGCGCGTGCGTGAACGCGCCGCCACGCCGATCCTCCTCCTGACCGCGCGCGGCGAGCCGGAAGACCGCATTCGCGGCCTGTCGCTGGGTGCGGATGATTATCTGGCCAAACCGTTCGAGCCCGAAGAGCTGGTGCTGCGCGTGCAGGCGATCCTGCGCCGCTCCCTGCCCCGCAAGCTCGGCCCCGCCCGGGTCAGCTTCGGCGAGTGGATGTTCGAGATGACGACGTTGCGCCTGACGCGCGACGGCCAGCCGGTGCGCCTGACCGGCGGGGAAGCCGCGCTGCTGCATGCGTTGGCCGCCCAGCCGGGCGAGCCGGTCAGCCGCGCGACCCTGTCAGAACGCGCCGCCGCCGGCGCGGGCGAGCGGGCGGTGGATGTCCAGATCACCCGCCTGCGCCGCAAGGTGGAGGCCGACCCCAAGGCGCCCGTCTGGGTCCAGACCGTGCGCGGCGAGGGCTATCGCCTGGTGGCCGAGCCGGTCTATGCGCCCATGACCTCCGTCACGCCTGTGCACGGGTGAGGCCGGTCATGCGCTTTCGCTTGCGGTCCATCATGCCCAAGGGCCTGTTCGCCCGCTCGCTGCTGATCATCGTGCTGCCTGTGGCGCTGATGCAGGGCGCGGTGACCTGGGCGTTTTTCGAACAGCACTGGCGGTCCACCACAGCGCGCCTGTCGGAAAATATCGCCGGCGACGTGGCGATGATCGTGGAGATGCATGCGCGCTCCAGCGATGAGGATTTCGAGCCTATCGCCGACCTCGCCTTCTCCACCCTGGGCCTCAGCGTTGAGTTCCACCCCGCCGACGCCCTGCCCACCAGCCGGCGCACCGCCTTTTTCCGGGTCCTGGACCGCACCTTGCGCCGCGCGCTGGCAGGCCAGCTCACCGAGCCGTTCTGGTTCGACACCACGCGCTATCCCAATTATGTCGACATCCGCGTCGAGGCGGGCGGCGGCGTCTTGCGCTTCATCGCCGCACGCGATCAGGTCTTCGCCACCACGGGCCATATCTTCGTCATCTGGCTGAGCGGCGCGACGCTGCTCCTGATGACCGTCGCCATCCTGTTCATCCGCAACCAGGTCAAACCCATCCGGCAGCTGGCCGAGGCCGCCGAGGCGTTCGGGCGCGGTCAGGACGTGGAGCGCTTCAAGCCCGCCGGCGCGCGCGAGGTGCGCCAGGCCGCCAGCGCCTTCCTGGATATGCGCGCCCGCCTGAAGCGCCATATGGAGCAGCGCACCCAGCTGCTGGCCGGGGTCAGCCATGATCTGCGCACGCCGCTGACCCGCCTGCGCCTGCAGCTCGCCCTGATGCCCGACAGTCCCGAGCGCGAGGCCGCCCGCAGCGACATCGCCGACATGGAGGCGGCGCTCGAGGAGTATCTGGCCTTTGCGCGCGGCCAGGCGGGTGAAGAGCCCGGACTGCTGGACCTCACCGCCCTGTGCGAGACACTGGGCGATGATGCGGCCCGGCAGGGCGTGGATCTGCGCCTTGATCTGGAAGAGGATCTCATTGTCCAGGCCCGAGAAGGCGCCCTGAAGCGCGCCCTGGTCAATCTGGTGCAGAACGCCGCCGCCCATGGGCAGGACGTGGCGCTGAGCGCACGGCGGCAGGGACCGCGCATCGAGGTGGTCATCGATGATGACGGCCCGGGCATTGCGCCGGACCTGCGCGAGGACGCCTTCCGCCCGTTCAACCGGCTGGATGATTCGCGCAACGCCAACCGGACCGGCGTGGGGCTGGGCCTGGCCATCGCGCGTGATACCGTGCGCGCCCATGGCGGAGAGTTGCGCCTGGAGGACTCGCCTCTGGGCGGCTTGCGCGCGCGCATCTCGCTGCCGGCGTGACCGGTGCAGCGCCCGCGGCCTTGACCGCGCCATGATCGTCGCGTGTTCTCCCCCTGACGCCCCGCAAACGGAGATCTCTCATGGCTGGCACTGCACTCATCGCTTGGACGGGCGCCGCCATGCTGGCCGCAGCCGGTGCGCAGCCCGCCGGGCCCCACCTGCAGGGCGAGGCCTATCTGGATGCCCGCAGCGCGCCGTTCGAGACTCTGGCCGACACGGTCTGGACCCGCACCCGCACGCCGCTTGCCGGCGAAGGCGCCGGAACCAGCGTTCAGGTCGCTGCGCGCCTTGGGCCGGACTGGGCCGGATGGCGCGTCGAGGGCGGCGCGGAGTCGCTGGCCGACTGGCGCACCCGCCGACTGCTCACCCTGTCCGCCGACGGGCGGACGCTGACAAACGCCAGCCTGTATGGCGAGACACGCCGCCGTCTCGACACTTATGTGGCGCTGTCAGGCGCGGGCGCACGCGAGGAGATCGCCTTCGGGGCTGCCGGTACATTCCACCGCATCTGGCTGGAAGCGGCCATGGGCATAGCCGCAACCGACGACACGCTGAGCTTTGAAGACACCCCCGCCGGCTTCGACGCCAGTTTTGAAGACGACCGCCTGTTCCGCGCCGATTTCGGCGGCGAAGACGGCAGCTGGTGCGAGGCCGCGCCTCTGGACGGCGACGCCGCGCGCTCGGCGCGGGGCTGGCTGCGTCACGCCGCGCCGGTGCATCCTGACGTGATGACCCGGCTGGAGGCCGAGCCGCGTTTTCCCTGCGCCTTCGAGCTGACCGTCTACAGCCCTGAAAGCCCGCAAGGGCGCCGCGAGCGCTGGGTGATGCAGACCGGTCCGGATGGCGAACCGGCCGAGGCGGCACAGGCGGATGAGCCGGCGCAGCAGGCCAGCGCCCCTGCGGCGCCGCCGGCCGGGGATGCGCCGCCCACCCTGGCCGAACTTCTGGCCATGTTTGACGAAGCGGGAGATGAGGGGGTCGACGCCGAGCTGGTGATGCGCGCCCTGTCCGCCTCGAATTCCACCCCCTCCCGTCCCGCAGCCTCCAGCCCGGCGCCGGCGCCGGCCGCGTCTGCGTCAACCCGCCGCCCGGTCAGTTCCGCGGCAACCGACGGCCCGCTGGGCCTGCGCCTGCCCGGCGGCGTGCGTGGCGCGCGCCTGACCTTGAAGGGCGACGAGTATCTGGAGGCCGCCGGCGCGGCGGCGCTGGCGGCTGTGACCGGACCGGCGGCCCGCGCGCCGGACCATGCCGATTTCTACGAAGCCTTTGAGCGGGCGCGCAGTACCGGTCACCTGGCCGAGGCGCTGCTGATCAGCGTTCAGGAGACCCATCATTTCGGGCCCTGCCCGGAAGATTCCATGGTTGGCGGCGCGCGGCTGACCTGCGCCCTGGTGATGGACCTGTCGCGCAGCGGGATCGGCGATGCGCAGTTTGAGCGCGCTGCGCAGGGTCTGGATGCGGCGCTGGAAGGCGCCCATCGCGTGGCGGTGGACTCGCTGTCCAACTTTATCGACAGCGGCGAGTACGCCGCGCCCGC
This sequence comes from Hyphomonadaceae bacterium ML37, assembly GCA_027627685.1. NCBI lineage: Bacteria > Pseudomonadati > Pseudomonadota > Alphaproteobacteria > Hyphomonadales > Hyphomonadaceae > Hyphomonadaceae bacterium ML37. The sequence continues at coordinate 583,568 of CP091241.1, read as the reverse complement.
CGCCCGGTTGCTCACCGCAAGCGCCCTGATCGGCTGGGGGCCTGAAGGCCTCGCCGCCCGACCTGATCTCGACCCGGCCGGTCTGTTGCTGGAAGCGATTGAGACCGATCCATACGCCCCGGAAGCCTACTGGCGCCTGGGTCAGCGCTTCATGGAAGCGGGCTCGGCCGAGACCGCTTGGACGCTGTTCGATCTGGGCCGCAGCCTGCCCGGCCGCGAGCCCGGACTGGGCCTGGAACAGGTCGGCGTGATCGAGGCGCGCCTGGCCGAACTGGCCCCCCACTGGCTGCCCGCCACCGGCGAGTAATCGCCCGCGGCGCACCACCCGGTCACGATTTGCTAACCGTGTCTTTTGACCGGGTATTAAGCGCGCTCGGTTAAAGCTGCCCGCATGAGTGAACCTGTGCGCCAACAGGCGGGCCGCCGCCATTTGCTGACCCTGCGCTTTATCAAGGCGCGCGAGGGCGCAACGGCTGTCGAGTTCGCGCTGATCGCCGGACCGTTCTTCCTTCTGCTCATGGGCGTGATCGAGATCGCCCTGTTCTTCTTCGCCTCCACCATGATCGAAACCGCCACCGCCGAAGCCGCGCGCGATATCCGCACCGGCGAGGTCATTGTGGCCGGGGACGGGCCGGGCGAGTTCCGCGACCGCATCTGTGCACGCGCTGGCGGAATCGTGGACTGCGCGCGTCTGCAAGTGGATGTGCGCCGGGTCGACAGTTTCAGCGCCGCCCAGCTGGGAGCGCTGGTGGGCGAAGACGGGGTGGATTCCTCCGGTTTTGACTTCGATCCGGGCGGGCCGGGCGAGATCGTCGTCGTCCGCGCGGTCTATGAATGGCCGCTGATCGCGCCGGGCCAGTTCAATGGGCTGGCCAATCTGCCCGGCAACAAGCGCCTGATCGTCGCTTCGGCGGCCTTCCGCAACGAACAGTTCGGGACCTGATCCATGATCGCGCGTCTGGCCCGCTTGGTGTCTCTGGCCCGCTTCGCCCGCGACCGGCGCGGCGTGTCGGCGGTGGAGTTTGCGCTGATCGCACCGATCCTGATCGCGTTGTATCTGGGCGCGGCCCAGCTCAGCCTGGCGCTCAGCGCCGACCGCAAGGTGTCCAGCGCTGCGCTGGTGGTGGCCGATCTGACGGCCCAGCGCGACACCGTCAACAATGCCGAGCTTGCCGATTATTTCGCCGCGGGCCGCGCCATGGCGGCGCCCTTCAACGCGGCGGGCCTTGCGCTGCGCGTCTCTTCGGTGCGCATGCATGATGACGGCACGATTTTCCTGGCCTGGAGCCAGGCCGATGGCATGGAGCCCGCCGCCGCGGCCCCGGTCCTGCCCGCCGGCCTTTTGGTCCCGGGCGGTTCGGTGATCGTGGTGGACGCCGAGATGGCGTTCACCACCTCGTTCGGCGAGTTGTTCGGCGGCGCCGTCACCTTGAGCGATTCCGCCTTGCTGCGTCCGCGCCGGTCGGGTCATGTGAATAATGCCAGCGAGCCCAATGGCGGGCTGGAAGCCCCGCCGGTGGAGCTGGTTCCGGATCCTGAGCCGGAACCCGAACCGGAGCCTGAACCCGAGCCCGAACCCGAGCCTGAACCGGAGCCCGTCGCCCCGACGCCGCCGCCCAGCTGCCACTGGCTCGCGCGTCTGCTGCGCCTGTGCTGATCGCTAGGACCTGTTGACGAAGTGGATTCCCAACCCGCCCGAAGCGTGATTCAAGACTGGCTTTTGGGAGGTGGTCTTGGTTCGCGGTTTGATGACGGACGAGGAGTGGGCGTTCTTTGCGCCTTTCGTGGTGGCGACCGGAGGCAAGCGGGGCCGCCCGCCTTCTGATCATCGCCGCGTGCTGGACGGCGTGTTCTGGATCGCGCGCACCGGCGCGCCCTGGCGTGATCTTCACGACTATTTCGGTCCGTGGACGCGGGTCTACCGCCAGTTCCGCCGCTGGACGCTGTCAGGCGTGTGGGAGGTGATGTTGGAAGCGCTGGGCGAGAGCGGGGCCGTACCCGACAGTCTTCAAATGGTCGATTCCACTATCGTTCGCGCGCACCATCAGGCTGCGGGCGCTAAAGGGGGACTCAAAAACAGGGTTTTGGGCGCTCAAAAGGTGGCTTCACGACCAAAATACACCTTCGCACCAACGCTGAAGGGCTGCCCATAGCCGCTGAGATCACCGGCGGTGAAGTCTCCGACTACAAAGGTTATGAGGCGGTGATGGCCGCGCATGGCCCAGTCCCGCGCGTCCTGCTGGCCGACAAAGGCTATGACAGCGACAATATCCGAACATCGCTGGAAGCCGCCGGCGCCGTGCCGATGATCCCGGCGCGCCGAAACCGCAAGAACCCCGTCCAGATCGACGACTTCGTCTATGGGCTGAGAAACCGCATCGAGCGGTGCTTCAACAAGCTGCGCTGCTCACGCCGCCTCGCCACACGCTACGACAAGACCGCCGACAGCTATCTCGGCTTCATCCATCTCGCTTCAATCCGCCTGTGGTTCCGGTACTTTGTCAACAGCACCTAGAGGCTGAAGGTCGGTGACGAGCGGATGAAGGCGGCGAGCATCAGGCTGAGCATGGCGCCCGCCGTCAGCAGCAGCCGCAGCGGCAGATACCAGCCGGGAAAGGTCGCCCCGCGCACCGCCGAGCGGTCCCACAAATATTGCAGCGCGAAGCCGAAGATCAGCACGCCCCAGCCCGCCAGTTCCATGTCCAGCGGCAGGCCGGGCCGGGCCCAGACCTGCATCAGCACCGCCAGCCAGCCCGCCAGCGCCACGCTCACCGCCAGAATGAGCACGCCCGGCCGCGGCGCGTCGGCGCGGATCACCAGCTCCGCCGCCCAGCGCCCGCCCGCCAGGAAGGACAGGATCACCGCGCCATAGACCGGCAGGGCGTTCGCCGCCTGCAGCGCGATCTGCCCGCCCAGCGCCAGCCCCAGCGCGCCACCGACAAAGGGAATGAGCCCGGCGAAGCCGAGCACCACAGGCAGAAGCGGGGCATCACTGAGGCGTTTCATCACGGTCCTCCGGGGCGGTCAGGTGCGGCGCATCACGAAGGCGGCCAGCCATCCAGCGAACACCGCGAGCAGCACGGACAACAGGCCATAGGCGAGCGGGCGTTCATGGGCAAGGTCGTAGATGGCCCGCTCGGTCCCGCCCTTGACCACCTCCAGCGAGGTGCGCCGCACCGCGATGGGCACGCCGTCGCGAAACAGATAGACGTCAGCGTCATACACGCCCGTGGGCGTCGCCGGCGGCAGCACCACCCGCGCGCGGAACAGCCCGGCCTCCAGGATCTCCACCCCGTCAGGCGCTTCCACATACAGCGCGTCGCGCGCCTTGTTGCGCACCAGCGCCGTGCGGTAATCGACAATCGCCGCGCCGATATCGGACACCACCACGCCGGCCACGCCGAAGCGGGTCTCGATGCGCTCGCTGTCCGGCGCGGACAGGCGCACATGGTCCATCCCGATGCGGTTGCGGCGCAGCGAGGAGAAGGTCGCGAACTCCGCCAGGGGCCGTGTCGACGCCACGGCGTAATATCCCGCCACTTCTTCAAAAATCACCGGATCGGCATTGACCCAGACGCCCATCACGCGCTGGCGGCGCATCACGCGCAGATCGCGCACCGGGCCGCGCACCACCACCGCAATGTCATCGCCCTCGGTCAGCCCCACCGCAGCGCCATAAAGCACCAGTTCCGCGCCGGAGAAGTTGGAGCGGATCTCCACCACATTCTCCGTCAGCGCCGCCGCGATCTGGGGTTCAGGGTCCACAGTCCCGGCCTGCCCGAACGACGGCGCGCCAGCGGCGGCCAGCCCCGCCGCCAGCCCTGCGATCAGGATCAGCCGCGCGGTCATGGCAGCCCCCTGAGCTCGATAAGCACATAAAGGTCGGACGGCTCGGCGGTGAGGTCCCAGGCGAGCTTCAGGCACACGGCGACGACGATCAGGGCGAGGCCCGCGCGCAATTCCTCCGCTCTCACTTTCGCCCCGTAGCGCGCACCGATCTGGGCGCCCACCACGCCGCCCACGATCAGGATCGCGGCCAGCACGATGTCCACGGTCTGGTTCTGCGCCGCGTGCAGCACTGTGGTCAGGGCGGTCACGAACAGGATCTGGAACAGCGAGGTGCCGATGACGACATTGGTCGGCATGCGCAACAGATAGATCATGGCCGGCACGGCGATGAAGCCGCCGCCCACGCCCATCAGCGCCGCCAGGACGCCGACCAGAAAGCCCAGCGCCAGCGGCGGGATCACGCTCATATAGAGCCCCGACACCGCAAACCGCGTCTTGAACGGCAGGGCGTCGATCAGCGTGCGCTTGCGCCGGGCGGGGCGCGCCGGGGCGATATTGCGCGAGCGGCGGATAATCGCCCCGACGCTTTCAAACAGCATCAGCGAGCCGATGACGCCGAGAAATCCGACATAGCAAAGCGCGATCACCAGATCGATCTGACCGGTGGCCTGCAGCAGCGCGAAAATCTGCACGCCCGCCACGGATCCGGCGGCGCCGCCAATGATCAGGATGATCCCCATCTTGATGTCCAGCGAGCGGCGCCGGAAATGCGCGATCGCGCCGGACATGGACGAGGCGACGATCTGGTTGATCTGGGTGGACACCGCCACGGCAGGCGGCACGCCCATGAACATCAGGATCGGGGTCATCAGAAATCCCCCGCCCACGCCGAACAGGCCGGACAGGAACCCGACGCCAAGACCCAGAGCAAGCAGGACGAAGAGGTTGAGAGAGACTTCCGCGATCGGCAGGTAGATCAGCACGGCCCTAGCCGGCCGCTTGCCAGGGCTGGCGCGGATAGCGGCCCTGGGCGCGCGGGTCGGCGGGTCGCGGCGTGAAGCTTTCGGCCACGCCATCGGCGGCGGCGCGCTGTTCGGGGCTGAGATCGCGGCGCAGCGTGGCGGCGCGCGCGCCCGCATCCTCATCGCCGGCATTGGCCGCAATGCGCAGCCAGGCATAGGCGTCCGCCGGGCTTTGCGGCACGCCGAAGCCTTCCTGGAACAGGAGCGCGATATTGAACTGGCTGTCGCGATTGCCGTGCAGCGCCGCCTGCTGGAACCAGCGCGCCGCGGCCGCCTGATTGTCCGGCGTGTCGTCAGCCGCGATGAACAATCCGCCCGCTTCAAACATGGCCAGCACATTGCCGGCTTCCGCCGCGCGCACCATCCACAGGCGGGCGCTTTCCGGATCGGCGGTGACGCCCTGACCGCGCTGCAGCATGCCGGCATAGCGGCGCATGGCGTCGGGCACGCCCTGTTCGGCGGCGCGGCGCATCAGGGCGGCGCCGTCACTGACTGCGCCCGCGTCCATCCGCTCCAGCGCCAGCTGATAACGCGCCACCGGATCGCCGTTCGCCGCCGCGCGCTCCAGCGTCATGGGTTCGGGAGCGGGCTCCGGAGCAGGTGTCGGTGCGGGCGTTTGCGCCGGTGTCTCGGCGCGCGGCTCGGGCTGAGCAGGGACGGGGTCCGCGCGCTGCACGGGCGCCGGCTCAGGCAAAGCCGGGGCGGGTGTGGAGTCTGCGGCGGGCGATGTCTCAGCGTCAGCCTGTGCGTCTGCGTCAGTCGTTTGCGCCTCGTCCGCAGGCGATTCAGATGTCCCGGTCACGGCGGGCGCGGGCTCGGACACGCGCGCGCGCACATCCGGTCCGCTGGCGTCGGCGAACAGCGTGGTCAGGGTCTCTGCCGGATCCGCCGAGGCGGTCACCGGGCGCTCGCCGCCGCCAAAGGCGTCCAGAGCGAGCATGCCCGCCGCAGCGGCCACAGCCGCGAAGCCGAGCACGCTGGCGGCCACCAGCATAACACGGGTGCGGCCCGAACCCGGCTCGGCGGGCGGGCTCCAGTCGGCGCTGGTGGAGCGGTTGGCGCGCACGGTCTTGCGCGCGGCGGCCAGGAAATCGGCGTCGGCGGTGGCGCCCAGACGCGCCGGTCGCGCAGGCTGGGACGGACGGGACGGCGCAGGCTCGGGCGCACGCTCGGTCCAGGCCGGGGCTCCGTATTCGCCCGTAGCGAAGTCCGGCTCGTCCGGCTCGCCTGCGGCGATGTCGAAACTGTCATCCTCGCCAATCGGGTCCTGCAGGCCCGGCGCCTGAGGCAAGGGCGCATCAAAATCCACAGACGCCGACGCGGTCTCGAATGTGTCAAGGGCCACCGCGCGCGGGCGCGCGGGCTGGTCGTCATCACCGCCATCGCCGCCATCATCCCCGCCGCCGCCGCCACGCCGGCGCACAGGAGATTCGGCAGAGTGGCCCTCGATGGCGGGCGCCTTGGCGCCGCCCCGGCGCTCGATGGCTTCCAGCCGGTCAGCCAGCGCCGTCATGGCGCGCTGGACCGGGGACAACACGTCGGCGGTTTCGCTGCGCGCCTGATCGAGGCGCTGATACACCCCGTCCATGGCGTCGGTGATGCGCTGGGCGGTGCGTTCTTCCGAGGCGCGGATGCGCGCATCCAGATCGGCTTCCGGCGCGCGGGCGCGCGCCTGTTCGATGCGTTCGACTACCTGGGCCATGCGTTCGCCTGCCGCCTCGACCGCCTGGGCCGAGCGTTCCTCGGCCTTCTGCACGCGCTCTGCGAGGGTTTCGCCCAGCCGGGCGACCTCTTCGCCGATCCGGCGCACAGCGGCGGTGTTTTCGGCCCGAACCGTGTCGAGCCGGGATTCCAGTCCGGTGTGGTCCTCGCGGGCCCGGCGCGCGCGCTCGGTCTCGCTGAAGCGATGCTCAAGGCGCTGCTCGGCGGCCTCGATGCGCCGGTCGACAGCGCGCGACACGCGCCCGACCTCTTGAGCAATGCGATTGAGCGCGTCGGCCTGGCGCGCCTCCGCCGCGGACAGGCGGCCCTCGGCGGCTTCCAGCGCCCGCTCCAGCCGGCCCGAGCCCGCGCCCGCGCCGTCCAGCGAAGCGATCTGGCGCGCACAGTCCTCGCGGGTCTCGCGAATGATGGCGGCAAGCTCCCGGCCCAGCACCTCGAACCGGCGATTGATCTCGTCGGCGCCCACAGATGACCCCTGACGCGCTTCCAGCTCGCGCAGCCGCGCGTCCAGCGCCTGCTGGGAGCCGGCCAGCGCCTCGGCGGCGCTATGGGTGGCGTTCTCGGCGGCGATGATGCGGCTTTGCAGGCGCCGAGCGATGTCCTCGACGCCGCGCAGGGTTTCGCCCACGCGCTGGGTCTGCGCCTCCACCTGATCGCGCAGCGCCCTCTGGTCATCGCGCAGGCGCGTCTCGGTCTCGTCCAGCCGCGCGCCCAGCGCCTTGGCGGCGCGCTCCGCCCCGTCGCGGCGGCGTTCGTCCTTGTGGGTGAGATTATCCAGCTCGGCGCGCACATCGCGCTCGGTCTCGTACAGGCGCGCAGCGAGCTTGCCCACCGTGGTCTCGACCGCTTTCAGCGCCGCCGGGTCCGCCCAGCCACCCGGCCCGGCCCGCTCCAGACGGCGCAGGCGCTCGAGCAATTCGTCATGGCGCGCGCGGGTGCGCGCCAGCGCCTCTTCAACCTCGCCCTCGTCTTCGTCGCGGGTCTCTTCCAGCGCTTCGAGGCGGCGCGACAGCGCCAGCACCGACTGGTCCACACCGGTCAGGGCCAGGGTCGAGCGCTGTTCGGAGGCCTCCAGCCGGTCGGTCAGCCGGCGAATGACCGCGCGCAGGGCGTCATCGTCATCGCCGTCCCCGCCGCCGCCGCCAAATCCGGGATAGCCCGACAGGCGCTCTTCCCAGTCGGCAGCGCCGGCCTGAGGCCCGTCATCCAGGATCACGCGGTTGAGCCAGTCGCCCAGAGTCATGCCTTCCCGGCGCGCCGCCGTCTTGGCGATCGCGCGGGCGCGGGGGTCAATGCCCTTCACACTCCAAGGCGCCCCGGACGGCATGCCGAATCAACTCCCAAAAACCCATGCTGACGGTAACTGACCCGTTAGTCTTGTGTAAACCAGATGCAAGACCGCAATATCTGGTATCCACACACAATCGGGACGCCGCCGCCGCAGCACACACCATTGCAGAGCTATCAAGAGCGGGCGTTGCGGTTAACGCCGCGTAAAACTGTGTAAACATCCGCCCGATGCAGCGCAGCCGCCACAGCGCGCCGCGCGCCAGGTCAATCAGGACCCAAAAAACAAAACGGGGCGCCCCATGGGGACGCCCCGTCTGAACCATCGCGCAAGCCTTGCGTCAGGCCGCCGGCGCTTGCGGCGGCGGCAGGTCGCGGCGATTGCGCTGCTCGTCGCGCACCCGGTCGATGAAGGCGTCCACGCTCATCACGCCCAGATCGCCGTGATCGCGGTGGCGCACCGATACGGTGCCCGCCTCGGCTTCAGCATCGCCGGCCACCAGCATGTAGGGTATTTTGCGGTTCTGGGCGTTGCGGATTTTCTTCTGCATGCGCTCGGACCCGATATCGGCCTCGACGCGGATGCCGCCATTGACCGTGTCCACATCGCTGCCGAACAGGCGCTCGCGCACCTTGTTGACGTATTCATCGTGACGGTCAGCGATGGGGATGACCACCGCCTGCACTGGCGAGATCCACACCGGGAATTTGCCGGCGTAATGCTCGATCAGGAAGGCGGTGAAGCGCTCATGGCTGCCCAGCGGCGCGCGGTGGATCACATAGACCGGCTGCTTGGAGCCGTCCTCGGCGGTATATTCGAGATCGAAGCGCTTGGCCGCCATGAAGTCGAGCTGGTTGGTGGAGATGGCGTACTCGGTGCCCACCACCGATTTGACCATGAAGTCCACCTTGGGGCCGTAGAAGGCCGCTTCGCCCTCGATCTCCCGGTAGGGATAGCCGGACTCGTCCATGGCCGCTTTCAGGATCGACAGGGCGCGCTTCCACCCCTCCGCATCGTCGACATATTTGTCGAGATTGTCGAAATCGGGCAGGGACAGGCGCATCCAGAAATCGGTGATCCCGAACAGATGATAATAGTGCGCATGCATGTGCATGACGGCCAAAAACTCGTCCTTGGCCTGATCTTCGCGGCAATAGATATGCGCGTCATTCTGGCAGAAGCCGCGCACGCGCATCAGGCCGGACAGGCCGCCCGACGCCTCGAAGCGGTAGACCTGTCCGTATTCTGACAGACGCACCGGCATGTCGCGATAGGACCACTGGTCGTGGCTGTAGATCATGTGGTGGTGCGGGCAGTTCATCGGGCGCAGATAGTATTCCTGCTCGTCGATGATGATCGGCGCATACATATCGTCCGCATAGTAGGGCAGATGCCCGGAGCGGTGATACAGATCGCCCTTGGTGATGTGAGGGGTGGAGACGCGCTGATAGCCCGCCTTGTGCTCGGTCTTGCGCGCCAGCAGCTCCAGCTCGTCGCGGATCACATTGCCCGCCGGCAGCCACAGGGGCAGGCCGGAGCCGACCTCGTCGGCGATGGTGAACAGGCCCAGCTCCTTGCCGATCTTGCGGTGATCGCGCTTGGCCTGCTCCTCCAGGCGCAGAACCTCCGCGTCCAGTTCTTCCTTGGACAGGAAAGCCAGGGCGTGAATGCGCTGGAGCTGGGCGTTGTTCTGGTCGCCGCGCCAATAGGCGCCGGCGATGGAGCGCAGCTTGAAATGGCCCACCTGGCCGGTGTGATCCACGTGCGGACCGCGGCACAGATCGACGAAATCGCCGGTGCGGAAGAAGGTCACAGTCTCTGCGCCCTCGCCCACAACGGACTCGTCGCCGGTCTCTTTCGCGATGGCCGTCGAGCCCTTGTCGCGCAGGAGCTTCAAGAGCTCCACTTTCAGCGGCTGGTTCTGGCGCTCCATATAGGCGATGGCGTCGGCGATAGGCAGCTCTTCACAGACGAAGCGATGCTTGTCCGACCGCATTTCCTTCATGCGCTTTTCAATCTTCGGCAGATCGTCCAGCGTCAGAGGCTCAGGCAGGGTGATGTCATAGAAGAACCCGGTCGCTGTCGCCGGCCCCACGCCAAACTGCGCGTCCGGATACAAATCCTTGATCGCGGCGGCCATCAGGTGCGCGGCCGAATGGCGGCGCGTCTCGACGGGGAAGGCGTCTTGCGACATGGGAGCGGGCTTTCAGATCAGGTCCGGACCAAAACAGCGATGTCCCCCTCGCGCCGGACACGCGAAGGGGAATGGCTGATTTAAGCAATCGCCCCGGACCTGTCCACGCGGGGCGCGCGCGCAGGTGCAGCATGGGTCTGGCGCCTTACAGAGTCAGCGCCCGCTCCAGTGCTTGCGCCACGCGCGCGGGATCCTCGTCGGCCATGCCCGGCCAGAGCGGCAGCGAGAGCGTGCGCTCATAATGGGCCTCGGCGCCGGGCAGCGGTCCGGCGGTGTGGCGGGGGGCGTGGAAGGGCTGGCGGTAGAGCGGAATATAATGAACCTGCGTGCCGATCCCGTCGGCTTTGAGGTGCGCCATCACGTCGGCGCGCGTCACGCCGGCCGCCTGAAAATCGATGCGCACATTATAGAGATGCCGGCACGGATCGCCGGGCGCGTGCGCGGGCGTGCGCACCAGCGGGGCGAGGCCGGACAGCGCGCTCTCATACCGCGCCGCCAGCGCGCGCCGGCGCGCCGCGAAGACCGGCAGGCGCGCAAGCTGCGACCGGCCCAGCGCGGCGTTGATGTCGGGCATGCGGTAATTCCAGCCCAGCTGGACCATTTCATACCACCAGGGCTCGGCCACGCCCTCGCGGCGCTGGAAATGGTCTGGCGAACGCTCCACGCCATGGGACCGCGCGCGGCGCATATGATCGGCCAGCCTGGCCGAGCGCGTCGTGACCATGCCGCCCTCGCCGCACGCCAGCGTCTTGACCGGGTGAAAGGAGAAGGTGGACGCATCGCTGTGATCGCAGGCGCCGGCGGGCCGTCCCTGGCCATCCATCGAACCCAGCGCGTGGCAGCTGTCCTCCACCACCGCCAGCCCGGCCTCACGCGCGGCCTTGCTCAAGGCCTTCATGTCGCACATCGCCCCGGCCAGATGCACCGGCAGCACGGCGCGCGCCGCCGGCCCGGCGCGGCTCAGCGCCTCGGCCAGCGTATCGGGCGTCATCAGGCCCGTGTCAGCGTCCACGTCGGCGAAGATGACTTCGGCCCCGCAATACAACGCCGCATTGGCCGTCGCCAGAAACGTGACGGCCGGCACGATGCACACATCGCCCGGACCCAGATCCAGCCCGTCCAGCGCCAGGTGCAGCGCCGCCGTGGCGCTGTTGCAGGCCACAGCGAAAGGCGCGTCCACGGCGTTCGCAAATTCGGTCTCGAACGCCTCGATCTCCGGGCCCGAGGTCAGGAAATCACTGCGCAGCACGCGCGTGACCGCCTCGATATCGCTGTCGTCAATGGACTGGCGCCCGTAGGGCAGGTCGATCATGGCGCGGCGCTCCAGCTGATCCAGGAAACCTCGTCTGAGTCTCGCGCAAACGAAAACCGCCCGGCGCGTCAGCGCCAGGCGGCTTCTGGTGCGGCGGGCGGGACAGCCTACCGGTTGAACAGCGACAGGATGATCTGCGGCTCGGAGTTGGCGATGGACAGCGCCTGAACCCCCAGCTGCTGCTTGACCTGCAGGGCCTGAAGGCGCGCGCCTTCCTTGGCGAGGTCTGCGTCCACCAGATTGCCCACGCCCTTGGTCAGGGCATCGGTCAGCTTGCCCACAAAGGTGCGGTGCGCCTCCAGCTTCTTGCCGTCAGAGCCCAGATTGGCCAGCGCCTGGTTCACATTATCGAGGCTTTCCGAGATTGCGCTGACCACCTGGCCGGCCAGCGTGACCGTGCCCAGGCTCGCCGTGCTGGAAATGGTCATGATGGCGCCGGAGAAGGACATGTCGTGGGCGGACAGGTTGATGGTGCGGGCCGCATCGGCGTCGGCCAGGAAGTCGATGCCGTTGGTCAGGCTGCCGTTGAGGATGTTCGCGCCGTCGAACTCGGCATTGGAGATGATCACATTGACCTGCTCCATCAGCGCCTTGAAGTCGCCGTCATAGGCCTGGCGTGCGAACGCGTCGATGGACGGGTCCATGGCGGCGGTGGCTTTCTCGCGCATCTCAATCAGGAGATCGGAGATCGCCTCGGCGGCGGCGATGCCCACATCGGTGATGGACACCGCGCGGTCCAGCGAGCCCTGCACTGATCCCAGCGCGCCAATGTCAGAGCGCATGCCCTGCGCGACGGCGAAAACGGCTGAATTGTCCTTGGCGCCCGACACGCGGAAGCCGGTGTTGATCCGGTTCTGGACCCCGTTCATGTCCTGATTGGTCTTGTTCAGGTTCTGCAGGGCGATCATCGCCGAAGTGTTGGTGTGGACGCTCAACGCCATAGGTCTTCTCCTGTATCCCGCCGCCGCATTCCGCAGCGCTGTCGCACGAACAGGAGCAAGGCCCGGACCACATGGCGGGCCAGACTCAGAACCTATTTAAATCATGGGGTTATGGCGATGACGCCGTCGCCCGGTCCGGCCGGACGCGCATGGGTGTGGTTAATTTCTGCCGGGCGGGCCGGTCAGTCTTGCCGGGCGATCAGGCCCGCTGGTCGAGCAATCCGCCCTGTCCGTCGCGCAGATACGCGATCAGATCGAGATAACCCTCCGGCGGCCACTGGCGCATGGTTTCGCCGGTATCGGGATTGAGGATGCGGTAGATGAAGCGGCCGGCGCGGTCCTCGCGGTCTATGAGCAGGCGGGATCGCCCGCTGACATCGAGCTGGGCGCGCATCGCCTCGATCTTGTCCACGGTTTTCGGCAAGGCCTTGCCGGCGGCGGGCTTTGCAGCCGCCACGACCGGTTCGTCCCCTTTGAGGCCGCGCTGAGCGGAGCGGGTCACCGCCACTTCAGCGTTTGCGGCCCATTCAGGGGAGGACATGGCCGTCCCTGACATGAGCGTCGCAATATCTGTCATGTGTCCTGCACGAGACGCCGTTTGCGCGTCTGGCGCCTCCCTGGTTGCACGCCGCCTCCCGGATCGGGAGACATCTGGGTTGTCTTGGCGCCTCCCGGATCGGGAGGCCGGTGAGGACGGCCGGAGGGAACCCCCGTTCGGCTCCGGCCGTCATCCCCGGTCAGGCTCGTCCTAGCGGAAGAAGCCCAGGATCGTGCTCGGCGCCGAGTTGGCGATCGAGAGCGCCTGGATGCCCAGCTGCTGCTTGACCTGCAGCGACTGGAGACGGGCGGACTCTTTGGCCAGATCAGCGTCGACGAGATTGCCGATGCCTTTTTCAAGGGTGTCGGACAGCTTGCCCACGAAGGTCTTGTGGATCTCGAGCGCTTTGGACGACGTCCCCAGCCGGGCCAGCGAAGAGTTGATGGCCGTCAGGGAGTCTTCGATATCGCTCACGATGTCGGACGCCTCGGTAGCGGTCGCAAACGATGCGGTCGCCGCCAGGGCCACGATGGACCCGCCCAGGCTCATGTCCTCGTCCACGACCGAGATCGTGTTGGAGCCGTCAGCATTGGCCAGAGCCGAGATGCCGCCGGTGACCGAGCCGTCGATCAGGTTGACGCCGTTGAACTCGGCGTTCTCCACGATCGTGCCGATCTGATCGCGAAGCGCGGTGAAGTCCTCGTTCAGGGCCGTACGCGACGCCGTGTCCAGCGAGGTGTCGGAAGCGGCCAGCGCCTTTTCCTTCATCTCGATCAGGAGGTCGGAGATCGCTTCACCGGCGGCCAGCGCCACATCGGTGACCGACACGGCCAGATCCAGCGACTGGTTGACGGCGCGCAGGCCGCCCACTTCAGAGCGCATGTTCTGGGCGATGGCGAAAATACCGCCATTGTCCTTGGCGGAGGAGACCGCAAGACCGGTATTGATCCGGTTCTGGACCTGCATCAGGTCCTTGTTGGTCTGGTTCAGGTTCTGCAGGGCGATCATCGCGCCCGGATTGGTATTGATCGTCGCCATTTCTTGGCTCCTTTCGAGGGTCCGTTTCTACGGTTGGACGCGCACATTTTGTGCGCCGTGTCCGGCACCGGTCCGGCGTTCTGCCGTCCCGGCGCCGAATTCAGTCAGGCCTTTTCCTAGCGGAAGAAGCCCAGGATCGTGCTCGGCGCCGAGTTGGCGATGGAGAGCGCCTGGATGCCCAGCTGCTGCTTGACCTGCAGCGACTGGAGCCGGGCAGATTCTTTGGCCAGATCGGCGTCGACCAGATTGCCGATGCCCTTTTCAAGGGTGTCGGAGAGCTTGCCCACGAACGTCTTGTGGATCTCCAGCGACTTGGACGAAGTGCCCAGACGCGCCAGAGCCGAGTTAATGTTGGTGAGTGAGGTCTCGAGAGCCGTGGCCGCCGCCGCAGCATTGGTCGTGGTGTCGATTTCAGTGCCGGCGGTGATGGTGAGGGTCGTGCCGGTGAGGCTCATGTCCTCGGCCGCGACGGTGATGGTGTTCGAGCCGTCAGCATTGGCCAGAGCCGAAATCGCATCGGCACCGTTATTGATCAGGTTGATGCCGTTGAACTCGGCGTTCTCCACGATCGTACCGATCTGATCGCGCAGGGCGGAGAAGTCTTCGTTCAGTGCATCACGCGACGCCGTGTCCAGCGAGGTGTCGGAAGCGGCCAAAGCCTTTTCCTTCATCTCGATCAGCAGGTCGGAGATGGCTTCGCCGGCCGCCAGGCCGACATCGGTGACCGAGACGGCCAGATCCAGCGACTGGTTGACGGCGCGAAGGCCGGCCACTTCGCTGCGCATGCCCTGGGCGATGGCGAAAATGCCGCCATTGTCTTTGGCGGAGGAGACCGCAAGACCGGTATTGATCCGGTTCTGGACCTGCATCAGGTCGCGGTTGGTCTGGTTGAGGTTCTGCAGGGCGATCATCGCGCCCGGATTCGTATTGATCGTCGCCATTTCTTGGCTCCTACGTTTCTACGTGTGAACGCACGCATTTTGCGGGCGGGGCCTTCTGGCCCGCAGGAGCAACAGCAAGCCCGGGGCCAATTGGCGGCCCATGGATGATGATTTTTCAGGTCTTTGTTTTTTATGAGGATTTTTCGGAAGGGCAGCGCGAGGCCGGACGGCATGCGGCAGTTTTTGCCCGGTAAAGCCGCGAGACGCCCGGCAATTTCTACCCGCCGGGCATAATCTGCCGGGTGATTCGGGCGGGGCTGGCGGCGCGACCCGCCGCAGGGTTAATCAAGGGTTAACGCGTTTCGAAGCCAAAGAAAAACCGGGACCGCCATGCGGCGGCCCCGGCACCTTCCCTAGCGGAAGAAGGACAGGACAGACTGCGGCGACGCATTGGCGATGGAGAGCGCCTGGATTCCCAGCTGCTGCTTGACCTGCAGCGACTGGAGCCGGGCGGACTCCTTGGCCAAATCTGCGTCGACGAGATTGCCGATGCCTTTCTCCAGCGTGTCCGACAGCTTGGTCACGAACGTGGAGTGGATCTCCAGCGCCTTCGACTTGGTCCCGAGCCGGGCCAGCGACTCGTTGACCGCATCCAGCGAGGAGGCGATCTGAGAGGCGATGTCCGAGGCCTGGGTGGCGGTCGCAAACGAGGCGGCGGCGCCCACCGTCACAACGGCACCCGACAGGGACATGTCCTCTGAGGGCACTGTGATGGTGTTCGAGCCGTCCTGGTTTGCCAGCGCAACGAAAGCGTCTGTCGAGCCGTCGATCAGGTTCACGCCGTTGAATTCCGCGTTCTCCACAATCGTCGAGATCTGGTTGCGCAGCGCCATGAAATCTTCGTTCAAAGCGCTCCGGCTGGCCGTATCCAGCGATGTGTCAGCGGCAGCGAGAGCCTTTTCCTTCATCTCGATCAGGAGATCCGAGATCGCTTCACCCGCGGCCAGCGACACATCAAGCGTCGCGTTGCCACGGTCCAGAGACTGCTGAACAACCCCATAGCCCGACACCTCGGCGCGCATACGCTGGGCGATGGCGAAAATGCCGCCATTATCCTTCGCACCCGCGATATTGAGGCCCGTATTGATACGGTTCTGCACCTGTTGCAGCTCCATATTGGACTTGTTCAGATTCTGGAGCGCGATCATCGCTCCGGGGTTCGTATTCACCGAGTTTGTCATGGGGGGTTCCTCCGTTCTGGAAGCGAACGGCCGTTTTGGCCGGCGGACATTTTGTCCCGCCGGGGCCAGCGCAAGCCTTGTGCCGCCAGGCGGCTGCAATTCCCGGGCAAATCACATCGGCTTTTCAAGGCATTACCGCGGCCTTACCCATCCGCGCAGGCCCGCGCGCCGATACCGGCCCGGCAAGATCGGGCCCCCCGGCAGGAAGTGCCCGGCGCCTTGCCGTGCGGGGCGCGCCGGGTCATGCTCGACGCCATCGCCGCCAGGGAGGCAGGGTATGGCGCGCTTCAAACCGGTTCTGGCCGCCCTGGCGGCGGCCCTTCTCGTCAGCGCCTGCGAGCCGGGCGCCGCGCCGCCCGCCGCAACCGCTTCGGATGCAATTTCGCCCGTCCTGCTGACCGTCACGGGCGCAGGCGGCCGCCAGCCCGTAGAGGGCGGCCTGTTCGAGCGTTTCGGCGTCACCGGGACCGCCCACACCTTCACCTTCGCCGATATCGCCCTTCTGCCCCATCACGAGATCGCGGCCGGCTATCCGCTGGGCGAGGCCGCCCGCACCTGGCGCGGCGTGCGCCTGAGCGATGTGCTGGACGCGGCCGGCGCCGCGGGCGCCGGCGCGCGCATCACCTGTCTGGACGGCTATCAGGTTGAGATCGACGCCGCCATGATCGCCGCCCACGAGCCAGTCCTGGCCCATTCCGTGGACGGAGAGGCGCTGGTGCTGGGCGAGCTCGGCCCCTTCCTGCTGGTCTGGCCGCGCGACACCGCGCTGGATCTGTCTGACATGACCGATGATCTGTGGGCCTGGGGCGTATTCGCGATTGAGGCGATGTAGCGGCCCGCGCACGGCGCCCACGCGGGCAGGCGCGATGGAAAATCACGCCGTCAGTTGCACGCGGGGACTTCCCGACACGGCTCAGTCTGCCTAGGGTCTCGATAAATCAGGAAATTGCGGGGAACTGGAATGGACAATTTCTTCGACAGCGTCACGATCTTCAGTGACTTTCTGTGGGGCGGCACCTGGGGCGAACAACGCATCCTGCCGGTGGGGATCATCACCATCGCCCTTCTGGGCACCGGCGTGATCATGATGGTGCTGCTGGGCGGGCGTCCGCTCAAGCGGCTCATCCCCGCCTTCGCCGAGCTGTGGGCCGGCCGCAAGAGCGGCGGCGAGGGCGAGATCACGCCCTGGCAGGCCCTGTCCACCGCCCTCTCGGGCCAGGTCGGCACCGGCAATCTGGCGGGCGTGGCCACGGCCATCACGCTGGGCGGGCCGGGCGCGATTTTCTGGATGTGGGTGACGGCCATCTTCGGCATGGCGCTGGCCTATGCCGAATCCTCGCTGGCCGTGCGCTACCGCGAGAAGCATGCCGATGGCAGCTTCCATGGCGGACCGATGTACTACATTCAGAACGGGCTGGGCAAAAACTGGAAATGGCTCGCCATTTTCTTCTGCATCGGCACGATCTGCTCGGCCCTCGTGACCGGCGGCGCACTGCAGGCCAACTCCGTCACCCAGTCCGCCCTCGAGGCGAGCCTCTCGCTCGGCATCGACCTGCCGCGCTGGGTTGTCGGGGCGGTTCTGGCCTTCCTGGTCTTCGTCGTGATCGTGGGCGGCATCAAATCCATCGGCGTGGTCGCCGGACGCGTCGTGCCCTTCATGGCCGTCGCCTACATTCTGGTCGGATTGGTCATTCTGGCCACCCACGCCAGCGAGATTCCCGGCGCCTTCGCCCTGATCTTCACCGAGGCCTTCGGCTTCCGCGAGGCGGCGGGCGGGTTCGCGGGCTATGTGATCATGGCCGCTGTGCGGGCCGGCGTGGCGCGCGGCCTGTTCTCCAACGAGGCCGGTCAGGGGTCCGCCCCGATCGCCCACGCCGCCGCCCAGACCAGCAACCCGGTCAAACAGGGCGAGATCGCCATGCTGGGCGTGTTCATCGACACCATGATCATCTGCACCATGACGGCGCTGGTGATCCTGACCGTGTCGGGCAGCTACGCCAATCTGGACGGGTCCATCGTGGAGTTCGCCTGGCAGTCCGACGCCCTGTCGGCTTCGGCCGTGACAACAGCAGCGTTCGCGGAAGGCATCTACGCGGGGGCCTGGATCATCCTGGCGGCGCAGGGCCTGTTCGCGTTCACCACCATCATCGGCTGGTCCTACTACGCCGAGACGTCGGCCACCTATATCGTCGGCGACTGGGCGGCGCGTCCGTTCCGCTTCATGTGGGTGGGCGTGGCCTTCCTGGGCACGCTGGTGGTCAATGTGGACGGGCTGTGGCGGTTTGGCGACGTGGCCAACTCCATGATGCTGTTCCCGAACGTCATCGCCATCCTGCTGCTGGCCGGCGTCGTACTGCGCTACACCCATGATTACGACCGCAAGGGCATTGTCCCGCCGGCCTGGTACGGCGCCGACGCCGTGCCGTTGAACGCGGCGGCCGTTTCGTCCGGCGCCGATGACCGCCCCGCCCCGAAAGCCAAGGCCGAGCCCGACGCACCGGACGCGCCGGACGGCGGCGGCGGCGATGGCGGTGGCGGCGGCGACTGACGCCGGCCCCTTCAGCCTGAATTGAAGCCCCGGCCCGCCAGCACATGCTGGCGGGCCGGTGTCGTTTTGCGGCTCTACAAATCCGCGAACACCGCCTGCGCATGGCGCTCCAGCGCCGCCCAGCCCTTGTAGGCGCGCCCTTCCGCACCCAGCCCCCGCCAAGCCACAGCCAGCGCGGCGATCTCGTCAGGCTTGAGCGACGCCACCCGATCAAGACACACCCGAATGGTGAACAGCACCGCGCCGGTCTCGGGCAATTTGATGATCGTCTGGCGCTCCACGCGCACATGGAGATGCTCGCACGCCTGGCTCACCGGCGCAGCGGCGGCCGCCGCGCGCAAGGGGACGGCGTCCGGGGTGAAACGCGCATCGCCCCACTGAAGCGTCCAGTTGAAGCGTCCCAGCACCTGGCCCGGCCGCACGGCGTCAAACACCCGCGCAATGCGCGCCGCCAGCGCCTGCCCGTCTGGCACCGGGCCGTGCAGCGCTGTCAGATCGCGCCCGAAGGCGTGATCGACGCTGAAAAATGTGGGCGCGCTCAGCACGATGGCGCCGGTCAGCCAGCGCCCGTCATCGCCGCGCGTCATCACCACCAGATCATCACTGACGAGGCGCGCCGCCGCGATCAAATCGCCTGCGGGCGCGCCGGCTTCAGCGCACACCATGGCGGCGGCCTCGTCCGCCGCTGGGGCCGCATCCGGCGCCTGTCGCCACACCTCTTGGGGCCGCGCCAGCAGGCCCGCCTTCCACTCCAGCACATGCGCCTCGCTGTCGGGAAACAGCCAGCTTGCGGGATCGATGGGCCGCAAGCCCACTGTGAAGCGCGGCGGTCCGGCGCGCCAGGGCGCGTGGGCCGGGCGGCTCACGGATGGATGTCCATACGCCGGCCGGCCCACGCCACGGCCGCCGCCACGACGAGGCCGGCGATGATCCCCACACCATTGGCGCCCAGATCATAGGGCGAGGCCGAGCGGTTGAGCGCCTCGATTGCCTGCAACAGCTCGATGGCGATGCCGAAGCCCGTCAGACCCAGCGCCAGCCAGACCCGCGCCAGCGCCGGAAACGCAAACCGCCCCAGCACCGCCAGCGTGGCAAACGCGCTCATGTGCTCCAGCTTGTCCCAGCCAAACAGGCGCGGCGCGCCCCCCTGGCCCGGCCACAGCGCCAGTCCCAGCACCACAACAGCCGTGAACCAGAACGCCAGCGGCCCCAGCGGCCGCACCCGCGCCATGAGGCGCCCTGCGGCTTGCCGCCAGGTGTCTGGATTCCTAGGGTGCGGGACCGATTGATCATCACGAGGCGTCATGACCCATCTTCTAGACGATATCGCTGCCCTGACAGAACCCCGCAACAACTGGACCCGCGACGAGGTGCAGGCGATCCACGACGCCCCGTTCAATGATCTCGTCTTCGCCGCCCAGAGCCTGCACCGGCGCGTGCATCAGCCCAATGCCGTTCAGAAATCGCGCCTCCTCTCGATCAAGACCGGCGGCTGCGCTGAGGATTGCGGCTATTGCAATCAGTCCGCCCATTTCGACACCGGGCTGAAAGCCTCGAAACTGATGGACCCCGATGCCGTCGAGGCCCGCGCCCGCGAAGCCAAGGAGGGCGGCGCCACCCGTTTCTGCATGGGCGCGGCCTGGCGCGAGCTGAAACCGCGCGACGAGCCGGCCATTGCCGAAATGATCACCCGCGTGAAGGCTCTGGGGATGGAGACCTGCATGACGCTGGGCATGCTCTCCGACGGCCAGGCCGAGCGCCTGAAGGATGCAGGGCTCGATTTCTACAATCACAATCTCGACACCTCGCCGGAATACTACCAGCGCATCATCACCACCCGCACCTGGCAGGACCGGATCGATACGCTGGCGCGCGTGCGCGCCGCCGGCATCCAGGTCTGCTGCGGCGGCATTATCGGCATGGGTGAAGGCCGCGAGGACCGCATCGGCCTCCTCACCGAGCTCGCCCGCCTGACCCCGCATCCTGAAAGTGTGCCGGTCAATCACCTGGTCGACGTGGCCGGCACGCCGCTGTCGGGCTCCGCGCCGCTGGACGGGCTCGATTTCGTGCGCGCCATCGCCACCGCCCGCCTGATCATGCCGCGCAGCGTGGTGCGCCTCAGCGCAGGGCGCGAAACCATGAGCCGCGAGCTGCAGGCGCTCTGCTTCCTGGCCGGCGCCGCGTCGATCTTCATCGGCGAGGAGCTCCTCACCACGCCCAACCCGGACCTCCACGCGGACACAGCCCTGCTGGCCGATCTGGGGATCGAGGCTGCGGAGGCGGGTGCAGCGCGCAGGGCGCGGGTGGGGGCGGCGGAGTAGCTAAGCCCTGCGCGTTCCAGCCAGTTTGCAACGCCGCAATTGCACGAATTGCATAAATTGCGTAATTTGCATAGAATGTGCAATTGACTTGCACTGGCCGAGGATCCGCCATGACCCGCAACGCCGTCATCCCTGAAGAGGGCCGCCCCGTTTACAGCGCCACCGAAGCGCGGCGCGAGTTCGCCAATCTGATGGACGAGGCCGTCCATAACGGCCCGGTCTTCGTCCGCCGGCGCAATCAGGAAGCCGTGCTGCTGTCGCGCGCGTCCTATGACCATCTGGTTGCGGTGGAGTTGGCCAAGGATATCGAAGACGCCAAGTCGGCGCTGGACGACTACAAGCAAAATGGCGGCGTCACGCTTGAAGACCTCAAGGCTGAACTCGGGTTTGAGTAGGCCCGGATGTCTGGGAGGGTGGAATGACGCTCCAGATCGTCATCGCCAAGGCCGCCGCCAAAGAGCTCAGACAGCTCGATCGCTCCACGCAGGCGCGCATGATTCAGGCCCTGGAACGCCTTCAGAGGGATCCCCGCCCACGTGGCGCGAAGAAGCTCAAGGGCGAAGACGGCCTGCTTCGGCTGCGCGTCGGCGATTTCCGTGTGATCTATCACGTGTATGAGGAGCGGGTGATCATTGTGCTCCTGATCAAGAATCGCAAGCACGCCTACGACACCCACACCCTGCAATCGCTCGAGGCCAGACTTGACCGCACAGTGGCGGACAATGTCGTGTCGTTGAAACGTCCTCCAGGCCGGCGCCCGTCCGGCTCAGAATAGCCCCCCTCACCGCGCCCCCGGCCTGTAAACCTGCACCGCCGCCGCGCGCACTTCGTCCTCGCCCATGGGCACCCTGCGCCATTCGTGGGCGGCGAACATGGCCATCTGGTCGTCATAGTGGACGTGGCCGGGGCGGTTGGAGGCGCCGAACTGGTGGACGGCCCACAGGGCGAATTCGCCATCGGGCAGCCATTCGGCCAGGAAGGTGAGGCCATCGCCCGCCACCATGCGGTAAGTCCCGTCATCCTGCGGTGCGGGATAGACCGCGCGCAGCACGTCCGGCCCGCCGGAGACCGGCAGGCTCGCATCGCCGCGCACCAGCCGGTTCACCGCGCCCCATTCCGGCTCCAGCGTGCCGAAATGCGTCATCAGGCGCTCGATGGCGGCCGGAACCGTTTCGCTCAGCGGCGGGGGTTCGATTCCCAGCAGCGGCGCGGTGGTGATGGGGGCGAAGGCCTTGATGGCCAGCGCCGCCTGGCGGTTTTCCATATTGGTGCGCCCGTCCCAGGCCTCCAGCACGCGCGCGGCCTCGTCCATCGCCGGGTCATCGCCATGATCCATGGCGAGCCACTGCGCGCGCAGGGCCATCATCTCGCTATCGGGGTGGTAGGCATCGTCAAACTTCACCGCCAGCAGCGCCTCGCGCGACACCGTCTCCAGCGCCGCCATCAGGTCCACCGCCTGCAGGCCGCGATTGGTCATGCGGGTCTCGATCCCGAAGCTCGCCGGGAAGGCGGCGGGGTCCGGGTCCTCATCCGTGCCCGTCACGCGGAAGGGCGAGTGATTGGCCTCCAGCACATAGCCCGACGCCGGATCGATCATGTTGGGCAGGGCGCTCACCGGCGCAAACTCGCTCCAGATCAGGTCTGACCGGTCGCCGGGCAGGACGCCCGACCAGTCGAGGCCTGCCTCCTCCATCCGGAGCGGCAGGCGGGCGCCGTAATAGCGCGCGATGCGGCCGTCGGCGTCGGCCACCACCCGGTTGGTGCTGCCCATGGCGAGCATGTCCATCACGGTCTGATACTCGGACAGATCGCGCGCATGCATGGAGCGCCAGGCCTGCTCCACCGAGCGGATATCGTCATGGGTGGCGTGGCGCAGGGCGAACGCGCCGCGATCATTGCGGATCACCGGACCGTGGGCGGTGCGCTCCACCGGCATCGTCACCTGCCAGGCGAACGGCCCCCACAGATGCACCAGCATGCGCGCCGGGCGGGTCTCCAGATCCACCCACTCGCCGTCGAGCCGGTATTGCGAACCATCATCCGAAAGCGTGATCTCATAAAGGTCGATCAGGTCGGGCGCATTCACCGTCGCCGCATACCCCAGATCCGGGCTCGACCCCACATGCATCACCGGCGAGCCGGGAAATGTGCCTCCAGCGAAGTTCAGCCGCCCGTCGCGGCTGATCATATGGGCTTCATACCAGGCCACCGGGCCTTCCACCGGCTGGTGGGAGTTGATGATGAGGCGCGTGGCGCCGTCATCGGACCTGGCCGGCGCCACGGCGAAGGCGTTGGAGCCGAGCTCGCTGTCGGAAGTTTCCTCCAGCCAGAACACCTGCAGCTCCTGACCCCGCCCCGCCTCGCGTGGGCGCTCGGGCGCAATCAGGTCAGCCAGCACCCGGCCGAGCCCGTAGAACATCGGGCTGTAAAAAGCCGACAGGCCGGCCACGTCCTGCCCGGTCAGCGGATACAAATCGGGCGCGCGCTCGTCCGGGTGCAGGGCGGCATAGTAATTGAGGCCCGCCGCATAGCCCTCCAGCGCCGTGCGCATCTCCACGCTCAGCTGGGTCTCATATTCAGCGCGCACAAGATCGGGCACGCCCAGCGCCTGCACCAGCCAGGCGGTGCGCGCCTCGCTCTCGTCGGCGGCCAGCATTTCACGGCCCAGCGCCTGGCGCAGTGCATCCTGCACCGTCCCAAAATCATCCTCGGCATGGGCGAAGGCCAGCGCGAACGCGGCGTCGGCGCCCGTGGCCCCGATCACCCGGGGCACGCCCCACTCATCGCGGGTGATCTCGGCATCATAGGCCTCAGCCGCCAAAATCGCCGCATCCGGGTCGAAGGATCGCAGCTCCAGCGGGGTCAGGCGCAGCCCGAACACAAAAGCGCCGGCGATTGTCACCACAAGCACCGCCGACAACCCCACAGCGGCCAGTTTTGTCACCCGATTCATGGATTTTGTTCCCCGCTATCCCCTCACTATCCTCACCCTGCCCGGCGGATAAGGCGCGCGCAAGCGGCTGGACCGGGCCGCGCCCGGGCTATATCGCCATGACATGATCCGGCCAGCTGATCTCTTGCGCGAAACGCCTCAAGGCCTGTGGTGCGAACCGGGCGGGTTTTTCATTGATCCGGTGCGCCCTTCAGACCGGGCCCTCATCACCCACGGCCATGCCGACCACGCCCGCGCCGGTCACGGCGCGGTGGCCGCGACGCCGGAAACCCTCGCCATCATGGCGGCCCGCTATGGCGCTGAATTTACTGAAACAAGACAATCGCTTGCCTTTGGCGAGACGGTGCGCATGGGCGAGGTGTCGGTCAGTCTCCATCCCGCCGGCCACGTGCTGGGCAGCGCCCAGGCGCGGCTGGAATGGCGGGGCCTGGTGATCACGGTATCGGGCGATTACAAGCGCCGCCGCGACCCCACCTGCGCCCGTTTCGAGCCGGTCCCCTCTCACATCTATGTATCTGAAGCGACATTCGGTTTGCCGGTTTTCCGCCACCCGGACGATGGGGGCGAGATCGCCCGCCTGCTGGCCAGCGTCGCGGCCAATCCGGGCCGGGCGCATCTGGTCGGCGCCTACGCGCTGGGCAAGGCCCAGCGGGTGATCGCCCTGATCCGGGAGGCGGGATATGACGCCCCGCTCTACATCCATGGCGCCTTGGCCACACTGTGTGATCTTTACCGCGATCATGGCGTGGAGCTGGGTGATCTCAGACCCGCGACCGTGAAGGATGAGGGCGGCGAAAAGACTGATTTTGCTGGCCAGATCATCCTCGCCCCGCCTTCCGCCTTCCAGACGCCCTGGGCGCGGCGCTTCCCTGACCCAGTAATCGCCTTTGCATCCGGTTGGATGGGTGTGCGCGCCCGCGCCCGCCAGCGCGGGGCGGAACTGCCGCTGGTCATTTCCGACCATGCCGACTGGGACGAGCTGACCGCCACTATTCAAGAATGCGCGCGCGAGGCGGTGTGGATCACCCACGGGCGCGAGGATGCGTTGATGCGCTGGGCGCAGCTGCAAGGCCTTGAAGCCAGACCCCTTTCGCTCGCCGGCTATGACGAGGACGGCGAATGAGCGGGCCCACCGGAGAGACCCTGGCGCCGGTCATCACAGTCAATGGCGCACGCCTGCAACCGGATGTGTCGGGCGCCGCGCTGGATCTCGCGAGCAACACGCTGCTGTGTGCGGACCTGCATCTGGAGAAAGGCAGCGCCTTCGCCGCCCGTGGCCAGATGCTGCCGCCCTACGACACCCGCGCGACCCTGACGCGCCTCGCCGGCGCAATCGCCCGCCTCAAACCTGCCTGCGTCATCGCGCTGGGCGACAGCTTTCATGATCTGGGCGCGGACAGACGGATGCATGAGGGTGACGCCAAAGCCCTCACAGCGCTTGTGAATTCCGTCGCGCGCTGGATCTGGATCGAGGGCAATCACGATCCCGTTCCGCCCGCCCGCTTCGGCGGCGAGCGTATGGCCGGGCTGCAGCTGGGCTCGCTGGTGCTGCGCCATGAACCGCAGGCGGGGCCCGCGCCGGGCGAGGTGGCGGGCCATCTCCACCCCTGTGCGCGCATCAACGGAACCGGCCGTTCGGTGCGCCGGCGCTGTTTCGCGACGGATGGAACCCGGCTCGTGCTGCCGGCCTTCGGGGCCTATGCGGGCGGGCTCAATGTGCGTGACGCAGCCTTCACCGCCCTGTTTGCCCGCACGCCCGACGCCGTGGTGATCGGGACGGGCCGGGTCTATCCGGTGCCGGCCGCCCGTCTGCGGCCCGATTGAGACACATGTCTGACGCACCAGCCCGATTGCCAGCGCCCGCAGTCGCGGGCAGGATCGCCCGGCGTTCGTGACCGGCGTGACAATCCGGTTTTTAGGGAGGCCAACGCGTGCTGCTTATGGTCACCGCCGCGCTGCTGGCCGCAACGCCGCCGCCCATGGTTCACCGGCCCGCGCCGCCGCCTCCGCCCCTCGTGTGCGATCTCATCAGGACACCTGACGCCGCCACCCTGACCGCAAGCTGCCCGGATGCACCTGACGCGCAGGCTCTCGTGCAGGCAAGCCTCGACGCGATCCGCCTGCCGGACGGAGTCTGGATCGCCGCGGGCGCGGTGACTGTCTTGCCCGCCGACACGCCGTCAGGCTGGAGCCTGCCTGCGCAGAGGCTCGTGCACCGCCAGCCGGACTTTCCGCCGCGGGCTCTGGCGCGCGGCGACGAGGGACACTGCCTCACGGGCGGTGCGGTAGGCGCCGATGGCGCCCTGATCAACCCGCGCAGCGCCTGCAACACCACGGGGGATGACGAGGTGCGTCAAGCCTTTGTGTATGAAGTACAACGCGCCGCCCTCACGGTGCGCGTGATCGGGGCGCATAATGGCCGTTGCATCGTGCTGCCCATGATATTCAGTATCGGGGGCGATCGCGCACCCCTTCCCGCGCCCGAGAGCAACGAGGTCTGCCCGCCTGAGGAACCGGCGCCTGCCGCCGCACCCTGATCGCCCGCCCCGCCCTTGCACGCGCGGGCGCGCTGGCCCATACACCGCGCGCCATGAGCTTCACCGCCACAGTCCTGACCCTCTACCCGGAAGCCTTCCCGGGACCCTTGGGCGTGTCACTGCTCGACACCGCCCGGCGCAACGGACTCTGGGCGCTAGAGACGGTGGACATACGAACATTTTCCCGTCATAAGCACGCCTCCGTTGACGACACGCCAGCTGGCGGCGGCCCAGGCATGGTGCTGCGCCCCGACGTGTCGGCAGCGGCGATCGACAGTGTGTCCCGTGGGGACAGGCCGTTGATCCACATGACACCGCGCGGCGCGCCGCTCTCCCAGACCATGGTCCGGGACTGGGCGGCCGGGCCGGGCGTTGTCGTGTTTTGCGGCCGCTTCGAAGGCCTCGACCAAAGGGTCGTCGAAGCGCGCGGCATGATTGAGGTAAGCGTCGGCGACGCCGTGCTTGCCGGGGGCGAAGCGCCCGCCATGGTCCTCATAGAGGCCTGCGTGCGGCTGATCCCCGGCGTGCTCGGCAAGATCGAGTCGACGGTAGACGAGAGTTTTGAAGGGGACCTGCTCGAATACCCCCACTACACCCGTCCGCGGGTCTGGGAGGAGCGGGACATCCCGGAAGTATTGCTGTCAGGCGATCATGGCCGGATCGCCCGGTGGCGCAAGGAAATGGCCGAAGAGATAACGCGCGTGCGCCGACCCGATCTCTGGCAGAGATATCAGCGGCGCAAGGGAGAATGACCATGAACCTGATCCAGCAGCTCGAGCAGGAAGAAGCCGTCCGCGTCCTTGGCGAGAAAGTCATTCCTGACTTCTCCGCCGGCGATACGCTGTCGGTCAATGTCTGGATCCGCGAAGGCGAACGCCAGCGCGTGCAGCGCTTTGAAGGCGTGTGCATCGGGCGCGCCGGCGGCGGCCTGAACGAGAACTTCACTGTGCGCAAGATTTCCTTCGGCGAAGGCGTCGAGCGCGTGTGGCCGGTCCACTCCCCGCTGATCGAGTCCATCGAGGTCAAGCGCAAGGGTAAAGTGCGCCGCGCCAAGCTGTACTATCTGCGCGACCGCCGCGGCAAATCGGCCCGGATCACCGAGCGCACCACGGGCCGCGGCATCGAAGCCCGCCCCGCCAAGGGCGCAGCCAAGAAAGCCAAGGTTCAGGTTCCCGGCGAGGAATAGCGCCTTCGCGCGTTGACTCCTCGCGGGGCTTGCCGTAGCAACCGCGCTCACATTTTTTCACCGGCGCCTGGCGCTGGCAAAGCGAGACGAGACGATGAAAATCCGCAGCTCCCTTCGCTCCCTCAAGGGACGCCACCGCGACTGCCAGATCGTGCGCCGCCGCGGCAAGGTCTATGTGATCAACAAGACCGACCCGCGTTTCAAAGCGCGCGCCGGCTAAGCGACGCGCCGTGCCCGGCGCGCGTGCGGTCCTGTGGGATATCGGCAATGTGCTTGCCGACTGGAATCCGCGCCGGCTCTACACCAAACTTCTGACCTCTGACGCCGCCGTGGATGACTTCCTCGGCGGCGTTTGTACGATGGCTTGGCATCAGGCGCATGATCGCGGCGTGCCCATGGCCGAAAACCGCCTTGCGCTCATCGAGGCCCATCCCGAAAAAGCGGAACTGATCGAGGCGTGGGAAACCCGCTGGCCGGAGATGTTCGACGGCTGGATCACCGGCATGAAGGCGCTGGTGGGTGAGCTGGAAACAGCCTGCATCGCGCAATACGCGCTGACGAATTATCCGGCCGAGAAAATCCCGCACCTCTATGACACCTTCCCGTCCATCGCACGTTTTCGCGATGTGATCGTCTCTGGCGATGAAGGCGTGGTGAAGCCTGATCCGGCGATCTACGCCATTGCGCGCGCCCGTATCGGGCTCGACCCGGCCCAGGTGGTTTTCCTCGACGACCGCCAAGAGAATGTGGCCGCAGCGCGCGCCGCCGGCTTCCAGGCCGAGCTGTTCACCGGCGAATCCGCCGCCCGCGCCGCCTTGCGCACCCGCGGTCTGCCGGTCTGACAATGCCCCCTGCCAGCGCGCGCCGCGCCTGATACTCTCCCCTGCGTGCGGCCGGTCACGGTCGCCGGGGAGGGTTATGCATGACACGCTGGTTGATCCGCGGCGCCATCGCGCTCGCCGCGCTGGCCGTATTCACTCTGGCGGGCCTGAGCGCCTATGTGGTGGAGCGTTTCCACGCCTCCAAACCGGTTGAGACCGGCACGCTGATGCTGGACGGTCTGTCCGGCACAGCGCGGGTGGTGCGTGATGCCGACGGCGTAGCGCATATCTTCGCGGACGAAGACAGCGACGTTTATTTCGCCCTCGGCTTCACTCATGCCTCCGAGCGCTTTTTTCAGATGGATCTGGCCCGCCGTTTTGTGCGCGGGCGCCTGTCCGAACTGCTGGGTCCCGACCTCCTCACCGCCGATGTCCGCACGCGCACGCTGGGCTATGAGCGCCTGACCCAGGACATCGCGCAGCGAGTCTCGCCAGAGACACGGTTCGCTGTGGAAGCCTATACCGCCGGCGTCAATGCGCGCCTGGCGCAAGGCGCACCGGCGCCCGAATACATCCTCCTGCGCGCCCGGCCCGAGCCATGGACGCCGGAAGATTCCGCGGCGATGGTGGCCTATCTCGCTCATGATCTGGCCAGCGGCGCCGAGCAGGACCTGGCGCGGGTGCGCCTTGAAAGCGTGCTCGACGCCCAGCGCCTGGCCGAGTTCTTGGCGCCCTATCCCGACTGGGCCCCGACAACGCTGCAGGACGAGGATGTCCGCGACGCCTTCGGCCCGGTGCAGGTCCGCCCCCTCCCGGCGCCCGGCGCGCAATCCCAGCCGGACGCCATGCCCGGCTCCAACGCCTGGGTGGTGTCGGGCGCGCAGTCGCGCACAGGCCGGCCCCTGCTGGCCAATGATCCGCATCTGGGCCTGTCGGCGCCGTCGATCTGGTATCTGGTGCGTCTTGATCTCTCCTTCGGTCCGGTCATCGGCGCCAGCCTGCCCGGCGCGCCCTTTGTGGTGCTGGGCCGCAACGCCCATGGCGCGTGGGGTTTCACCAATACCGGGTTTGACGTCATTGATCTGGTGGCGCGTGATCGCGAGGCGCTGGACATCACCACTCGCACCGAAGCCATCACTGTACGCGGGCGCCGGACGCCCGTGGATATCGTGGTGGAGGATACGGCCGAAGGACCCATCCTGGATCCCGACTGGTTTGATCTGGCGGGCTTTCCCGCCGACGCCGCCGTGGTGCGCCGCTCCACCGTCACCCACCCGGAAAACCGCGTCGCCGACGGTGTGTTCGCCATCATGCGCTCTGAGGGCTGGGACGAATTCGTCGAGGCGGGACGCGGTTGGACCGCGCCCATGCAGAACATGCTCTATGCCGGCGTCGACGGGACCATCGGCTACACCACGGCGGGCCTGATGCCCTTGCGTGACGAGGCCGGCGACTGGACCGGCTTCATCGCGTTCGACGATCTGCCCCGCATCGTCAATCCGCGCGGCGGACGGATCGTGTCGGGCAATAACCGGGTCGTCTCCGACGCCTACCCGCACCCCCTGCCCGGCCTTTTCGACCCCTATCGCGCCGCCCGCATCGACACCCGCCTGGACGAGGCCGAGCTGCATGATGTGGCGGGCTTCGAGGATATCCAGATGGATGTGACCTCACATCAGGCGCGCCGCCTCCTGCCCGCCCTGCTCAGCGCGACGCCGGAAAGCCAGCTGGGCGTGCAGGCCCTGGCCCGGCTGGAGCGCTGGGACGGATCGCTGGACGCGGACGGGCCGGAGGGCCTGATCTTCTCGGCCTGGATGCGGGTTTTGTCCGCCGCCGTGTGGATGGATGAGCTCGGCCCCGCCGCGCCCTGGTTCAACCAGCCGCGCCGGGTGTTTCTCGACGATGTCCTCACCGGCGAGGCGTCGCGCTGGTGCGATGATGTACGCACCAGCCAGACTGAAACCTGCGCGGTGACGGCGGGACTGGCGCTGGACGCCGCTATGGCCGAGACCGCCAGCGCCTATGGCCGCAATATCGACGCCTGGCGCTGGGGCGAGGCCCATCAGGCCCGCTTCGCCCACCCGCTGGCCGATATTCCTCTTGTTGGCGCCATGTTCGAGGTGCGCCAGCCCGTGCCCGGCGACGGCTCCACCATCAATGTGAACCATTTCAGCTATGCGTCGGGCGCGTACGACTCGGTCCATGCGGCCAGCCTGAGGGCGGTCTATGACCTGGCTGACCTGAACCGCTCGCGCTTCATGCATGCGCCGGGACAGTCGGGGCATCCACTCTCGCCCCACTATCGCGATCTGGCGGTGCGCTGGGCGGCGGGCGAGAGCGTCGAGATTCGCGATGACTGGACGCCGGACGCATTGCCCGACGGGGCGCGCCTCCTGACGCTGGCGCCGCGCTAGTCCGACACACCTGCCACCGCCGCGGCGCCGGAAATCCCGAGCCCGCTCAGCCGCGGCAGGGTCGCCCCGGTGACTCCGCCCAGTGCATAGACCGGCAAGCGCGCCCGGCGCGCTGCGGCAGCGATGCGGAACACGCCCATGGGCCGTCCGGCGCTGGGGCTTGCCGATGCAAACGCCGTGGAGACCAGCACCGCATCCACCAGACCCGCCGCGCGCCGAATGGCGCCGGGACGATGAGCGCTCGCAGTCATGACTGGAAAGCGCGCCCGCACCGCCCGGGCCAGCATGCGCTCGGGCCAGTGCACCCCGTCCGCGCCGCAGCGCGCGGCCAGTTCAGGATCCGCCGCGACCAGAAACACCAGATCGCGCGCCCGGGCGATGTCCGCCAGATCACCGGCCATCGCCGCCAGCGCCGGGCGCCCAAAGGTGCGCAATATCAGCCCCGTCCCGGGCGGCATTGCGCGCGCCAGCGCCAGCGGATCGGGCGTCCGGTCCGGGTCGGTCAGCGCGAACAGCGCCGGCAGGCGCCCGCGCGGGCCATCCAGCCTCATCGCAAGCCTTGCCAGCCGCTCCGCTGCATCATACGCCATGGGTCATGTCCGATCTCAACGCCTCCATCGCGCAATCGCGCACCGCCATCCTTGAGCGGATCGCCGCCGCCGCCAAGGCGGGCGGGCGCCCGGCAAACGCCGTGACGCTGGTGGCGGTGTCCAAACAGCAGCCGGATGAGCGCATCGACGCCATGCTCGCCACCGGCCAGTGCGTGTTCGGCGAGAACCGCGTGCAGGAGGCTGAAGCTCGCTGGGCCCATCGCCGCGAAGGCCTGCCGGACCTGGAGCTGCGCCTGATCGGGCCGCTGCAGACCAACAAGGCCGAGGCCGCCTGTGCCCTGTTTGACGTGATCGAGACGCTGGACCGCGAGCGCCTGGCCGCTGCCCTGGCCAAGGCCATGGTGAAGACCGGGCGGTGTCCGCGCCTGTATGTGCAGGTCAATACCGGCCGCGAGACGCAGAAGTCCGGCATCGATCCGGCCGAAGCCGCCGCCTTCGTTGCACGCTGCCGCACAGAGCATGGTCTGGAGATTGAAGGCCTGATGTGCATCCCGCCCGAGGCGGAACCAGCCAGCCTGCATTTCGCCCTGTTGGCCAAGCTGGCGCGCGAATGCGGCGTGGAAGAACTGTCCATGGGGATGAGCGCGGACTACCCGCTGGCGATCCGCTTGGGCGCCACGTCTGTGCGGGTGGGATCGGCGCTGTTCGGCGCGCGTCCAACCGCCTGAAATATCTCAGCTCGCCGCCGCTTCTGCCGCCGGCGCCAGGCCCTGCATGATGGTGCGGTTGATGTCGATGAGGGTGTCAAGATCGGTGTCGCCGCGCATGGCCGCACTGGTTTCTTTTGACACGAAGATCGACAGGGAGATGATCCCGGCGCGCAGATTTTCCGGCAGAGCGTTGCCCGAGCTCGCGCAGTCTGCGGCGAAGGCCGACCAGACCCGGCGATTGCGGTCGAGCGCCTTGGCCTTCTTGCGGATGTCAGACGGACCGGCATCGCGCACTGACATCAGCTCGCGGGTGACAAACCCCATGAGCCGGTACTCGGTGGTGCGCGCATCTTCAGTGCGGGCGCTGGCGGTCTGGTAGGCCTGATATGACATGGAACAGCTCTAACGCCCGCTCGTACCGAGGCGCTCGGCCTCATAGGTGATCAGTTTGCGGCAGCGCAGCAGCGCCTTGTAATACTCGCCGCTCATCACATCGCGGCTCACCTCCACGCATTGCTGCAGGATGTCCGGATTGGTCACGGCGCCCATGAATTC
The DNA here is from genome assembly GCA_027627685.1 of Hyphomonadaceae bacterium ML37. NCBI lineage: Bacteria > Pseudomonadati > Pseudomonadota > Alphaproteobacteria > Hyphomonadales > Hyphomonadaceae > Hyphomonadaceae bacterium ML37. The sequence goes on along the minus strand of CP091241.1, from coordinate 551,006 downwards.
GGTCATGCGCACCACAAACGCATCGTAAAGCCCGTCGGAGCTCGACGAGGACAGATACATCATCATCACGGGGAAATAGATGCGCTTGGCCGGGGTGTCGGCGTCCTGCTCCTGCATGATGTCCTTTTCACGCAGGACGCTGGCCTTGTTCTGAAGCATCAGCGTGGCGCGCCGGTCGCCATTCTCCACAACCGCCCCATTGAGGACGAATCGCTCGCCGGGTTTCAGCGACAGCTTGAGCGGCATGGACAGACTCCCCCGTGACGGATGGCGCACACCAAAGATGGACGCGTCACGCGCACTGTGTCCAGCCAAGGTGAAAAAAGCGTTGCCCTGACCCGGGAAAGCTGCGGCGCGCGCCGCGCCTTGTTAGCGGAACCTTAAGCGAAGCGCGCCTGTCTCGGTTTCAGACCGCCTGTGAGGAGCCTGCCATGCATCCCGTTCTTGATCTTGAAGCCGAGCTGGCCGCCGGCCGCGAAGAGGGTCTGCGCGAAGTGGAGGTCGAGGCCGCCGGTCCCGCCTCCGCCCCCGCCCTCGATCTCGCCGCCATCGCCTTGCGCAAGATCAATCCCAAGGCGCTGGCATTGCTGCGCCGCGCGACCCGGGAAATGGACACCGGCCCCGCCGGCGCTGCAAAGGCGGCGCGCCTGTGCCTGGACGCGCTCACGCTCAACCCCGATCTGCCCATCGCCAATCAGGCCATGGCGCTGGCGCTGGAGCGGCTGGGCCGCCTGTCCAAGGCGCTGGAGTTCTATGAGCGCGCCTGGCGGCTGGAGCCAAACAATCCGGACATCTATTCCAACCTCGCCATGGCGGCGTGGAAGCTCAACATGCTCGACGGCGCGGAGAAATTCCTGCGCCTGCAGCTGCAGCTCAAGCCCCATAACCCGAGCGGCGTCATCAATCTGGCCGGCGTGCTGCGCGACAAGGGCCGCTACGAGGATTCCGTCGAACTTTTGCGCGCCGCGATCTACGCCGCGCCCGAAACCACCGAGTTGTGGAATGCGCTGGGCACCACGCTGATGGACTGGGGCCAGCCGGACCAGTCGCTGACCTTCTTCGCCGAAGCCCTGCGCCTGAAGCCCGGCTTTGCGCGCGCCCATCACAACATGGCCTATGCGCTGGAGCTCAATGGCGACGCGCAGGCCGCCCTGCCCCATTTCGAGGCCGCGCTGGAAAACCCCGCCACGGAACAGGACAAGGTCGTCTCCAGCCACGGCTATTCACACACGCTGCTGGCCGCCGGTCAGATCGCCAAGGGCTGGGAATGGTATGAGTGGCGGCGCAACATGCACTACCGCCACGCCACCAATTTCCTGGTCCCCGGACGATCATGGAACGGGACGGACAAGGGCGAGCTCAAGGGCAAGACGCTGGTCGTGCTCGGTGAGCAGGGGCTGGGCGACGAGGTGCTGTTCGCCAATATCCTGCCTGACGTGATCGAGGCGCTGGGCCCCGATGGGGCGCTGCGCCTGGCGTGTGAAAAGCGCCTCATCCCGCTGTTCCAACGTTCATTCCCCAACGCGACAATTGCGCGCCACTACACGATCGAACGCGAAGGCCGCCAGCATCGCAGCGCGCCGGATCTGGTGCGCGAGGGCGACCATGACCATTGGTCGCCCATTGGCAGCCTGATGCGCGCCTTCCGGCCTGATACGCAGAGCTTCCCGGACCGTCCCGCCTTTCTGATCGCTGACGAGGCGCGGGTAGAGGCGTTCCGCGAGCAGCTCGCCGCCATGGGCCCGGGTCTGAAAGTCGGCCTGCTCTGGAAATCGCTGAAGATGGACGCCACGCGGTCCAAACACTTCGCCGCCTTCGATCTGTGGGCGCCGGTCCTGAAGACCCCGGGGGTGACCTTCGTGAACCTGCAGTATGGCGAAACCGCAGACGAGATTGCAGCCGCGGAAAAGCGTTTCGGCGTGCGCATCCATACGCCTGAAGACCTTGATCTCAAGAATGATCTCGACGGCGTGGCGGCCATCGGCAAGGCGTGTGATCTGGTGCTCGGACCGATGAACGCCAGCACCAATCTGGCGGCAGCCGTGGGCGGGAATGTCTGGTTCATCCGCCCCAGCCTGGTGACCTGGGCCATGCTCGGCCAGCGCGAGATGCTCTGGTATCCCCAGACCCGCACCTTCGCCGGGAAAGTCTATCGTGACTGGACCGGCGCGATGGCGGCTGTGACGCAGGCACTGCAGGACTACGCCGCCAAGCGCGCTGCGGCCTGAGCGGTCCGATGCGTCAGCCGCGCCCGTCTTCGATGGCGGGCGGGGCCTCGGCCTCGTCAACTTCGTCTTCGCCTGCCGAATCCAGCCAGTTGTCGCCCAGACGCTTCTTGGTGCTGGCGCCGAGCTTTCTGAGCGTCTCCACCTGCGAGACCAGATTGCCCCGGCCATCCACCAGCTTCTTGCGGGCCTCCTCCCAGCTGCCGCGGGCGCGGCCGATCTGGTCGCCCACCTTGTCGAGATCGGTGAGGAAGCCTTCGAATTTGTCATAGAGCAGGCCGGCGCGCTGCGCGATGTCGCGGGCGTTCTGGTTCTGGCGGTCGATGGTCCACAGATTATGGACCGTGCGCATGGCCATCATCAGCGTGGTGGGCGTGGCGATCATGACGTCACGCTCCCAGGCGAAGGCGGCCAGTTCGGGATCATTCTGCAGCGCCACCGAGGCAGCACCCTCCAGCGGAATGAACATGAGCGTGAAGCTCACCCCCTCGTAGAGCTGGGCGTAATCCTTGTCCCCCAGCGAGCGGATATGGGCGCGCACCGAGGCCAGATGGGCTTTCAGCGCCGCGCCGCGATCCTCGTCAGTCTCGGCGTTCACGCAGCGCTCGAATGCGGTCAGGCTGACCTTGGAATCGATCACCAGGCGTTGGTTATTGGGCATGGCGACCACCACGTCCGGACGCAGGCGCGCCCCGTCCGGTCCGGTCTCGCTGGTCTGGGTCTGGAATTCCGATCCCTCGCGCAGGCCGGCCTTCTCCAGAATGCTGGAGAGCACCATCTCGCCCCAGTCGCCCTGGATTTTCGACTGCGAGCGCAGCGCGTTGGCGAGATTTTTGGCTTCGCTGGACATGGTGCGCGCATCCGCGTGAAGGGTCTGCACCAGCTGATGCAGGGCGGAGGTCTGGCCGACGCGCTTTTCGGAATCCTCCACCACCTGTTTACGAAAGCCATCGAGCTGTTCGCGCAAGGGCTTGAGCATCTCAGTGAGGGTAGTTGTGCTGCGGGTATGCAGCTCCTCGCCGCTGGCTTTGAGCACTTTGGCCGCGGTCGCTTCGAACGCTTCTGACAGGGCGTGGCGCGCCTTCTCCAACTCGGCGAGCTTTTCGGCGTGGTGCGTGCGAGCGGCGGTCATTTCCGCTTCCATCCGGGCGATCCGCTCGCGGGCTTCGGCAAGTTCGCTTCCGCGCGCCTCGGCATCGGCGCGCCAATCATCGCGTTCGGCGCGCACCTCGTCGAAGCGCGCCAGATCGACGCCCGCAGGGGCCTGCGGCTTGCGCACCGCCAGCACGATCAGCACCGCCAGGATCGCCGCGACCCCGCCCAGATAGATCCAGGATTCCATAGCCAGTTGCATCATGAACGCAGCCTCCTGCCCCGCTTATCGCGGCGGCGCCGGATTCGCACAAGGGCCGGGACCGAGATCAGCCGGGGGTAAGCGCGATAATCCCGCACTGGCCGCCAAACGCGCCGGCATGCCCGTCGCGCGCCGCCCGGCGGCAGGAGAAGAAGCGCGCCTCGTCGGCAAATGTGCAAAGGGGCAAGCGCGCAATGGCATCGGTGCTGACGCCCGCTGCCACAAGCTGGCGCGCGCAGGCCCCGGCCACGTCCAGCCCCGCCCCGCCTTGCGCGTCGCGCGGACCCGCAAGCGCCTCGTCCAGCGCGCCGAACTCGGCTTCAAACTGCGCCAGAACTTCCGGCCCGACCCGGTAATTGGGCCGCGACACCGCCGGGCCAATGGCGGCGCGCACGGCGCCCGCCCGCGTGCCGTAAGCCGCCTGCATCGCCGCCAGCGCCGCGGGGATGACCCGCGCGATGACCCCGCGCCAGCCGGCATGGATCGCCGCGATAGCCTGGTGTTCGGGGTCGTGCAGAAGCACCGGCGTGCAGTCCGCCGTCTGGGCGCACAGGGCGAGGCCGGGCCGGTCGGTGATCAGCGCGTCGCCCTCGCCCGCCGACCAGACGCCTTCGGGCTTGCGGTCCACGCGATGGACGACCGCGCCATGCACCTGATTGAGAAACACCAGCTCGACCCCGCCCAGCGCCCGCGCCACCCGCGCCCGGTTCTCCTCCACCCGCGCCTTGTCGTCGCCGCGCGACCAGGACAGGTTAAGGCTGGCATAGGGCCCCTCGCTGACCCCGCCGGTGCGCGTGGTGAAGGCATGGACGACCCCCGGCGCGGCGAAGCCCGGCGCGGCCAGCAATTGCAGTTGGTCCATCACATCAGTCCTGCAGAAATCCGGGCTGCCCTTGTCCCAGATCATAGCCCGCCCGGGCCTCGCCGATAGCCTCCAGCGCCGCTTCAAACGCGCTCCAGTCATCGTTTTCGGCAATCGGCGCCCAGAGCCCCTCAACCGCCTCGATCACCAGATGTACCGGCTCGGATCGCGCGAAATAGGCATGCTCCAGGCGCTCGGGCCGCACCGGCTCCCGGGCGGCCACGCCGTCACGGACGGATGCGAACAGCTCGGACTTGTAAGTCCCGGCCCGCGGGCTCGCCAGCGCGCGCCCCTGATCGCCGCAGAACCAGTCAAAGAACACCGCCTCGAAGGGCAAGCGGGTGACCTTCATCGCGTCGAGAAACGCCGTCACGAACGCACCATCGGCCTCGTCATCCAGCGCCTCCAGCCCCAGCCGGTGCAGGAAGGCGGTGCGTACAGCGCGCTTGTAGTGTTCGGGGAAGCCCGACAATGCCTCGATCAGCGCCTCGCGCTCGGCGATCAGGCTGAGCGCACCGCCCAGCTGCTGCAGCGCCCAGAACACCGATTCCGGCTGGCGGCCATAGGCGTAAAGCCCCGAGTGATCGAAATAGGCGGCGGTGAAGCCCGGTTCAAAATGCGGCAGGAAGCGCCAGGGGCCATAGTCAAAGCTCTCGCCCGTCACCACCAGATTGTCGGTGTTGAGAACGCCGTGGACGAAGCCCGCCGCCATCCACTGCGCCGCCAGCTGCGCCGACCGGCGGCAGGCCACGTCGAGCAGGCCGACTCCGAGGCCGCCCGGATGCGCGCCCGCCTCGGGCACCAGGCTCTCAACGGCATAAGCCGCCAGCTCGCCCACCAGGTCGGAGCGGTCGAAATAGGCATGTCGCTGGAAGGCGCCAAACCGCACATGGGAATGGGAGAGGCGCGTCAGCACGGCAGAGCGCGTGGGTGAGGGCTCATCGCCGCGATGCAGCGCCTCGCCGGTCTCGTACACGCAGAACGCCTTGCTGGTGTAGACGCCCAGCGCCTCCAGCATCTCGGCCGCCAGCACTTCGCGCACCGCGCCTTTCAGGGTGAGGCGTCCATCGCCGCTGCGCGAATGGGGTGTCTGGCCTGATCCCTTGGTGGCGAAGTCCAGCAGCCGCCCGCGGCTGTCGCGCGCCTGGGCGAACAGAAAGCCGCGCCCGTCGCCGATCTGCGGGTTATAGGTGCGGAACTGGTGGCCATGATAGCGGATCGCCAGCGGCGCGGACTGATTGTCCGGCAACGGCTCAAAGCGGTGAAAGTGACGCCGTCGCGCTTTCGCGTCGAGCCCGTCCAGCCCCATTTCGCGGGCCCAGCGATGGTTCCAGTAGCGCGGCTCGGCCTTGGGAAAATCGGCCGGCGCCACTGCGTCGGCGAAGTCAGGCCCGAGGGCGGCGAAGCTGGGGTCAGGCCGGTAGGCCGGGGGCAGGATCATACCCGTTGAGCTAATGTCCGGACGGCGGAGATGCAAGCAGGGGATGCCGGACGGGCGCTCATGCATAGGCTTTCGCCAGCGCCTTGGCGGCATGCTCGATGGCCGGAATACAGGCCGGCGCCAGACGTGACATGTTCAGGAATCCGTGGGGCGAGGCGTTCCACAGCTTGAACGTCACGGGCACGCCGCTGGCCGCCAGCCGCTCGGAATAGGCGCGGTCCTCATCCATCAGCGGGTCAAATTCAGCGGCCAGGATATAGGCGGGCGCCACGCCCGACAGATCGTTTTCAAACAGGGGCGAGGCGCGCAGATCCGACGCGTCGGCGCCAGCCAGATACACCTTCACAATATCCTCCAGCAGGCGCACCGACAGGATCGGTCCCTCCTGCCAGCGCGGACGCGCCTTTTTCACCTCGGCCAGCTGCAAGAGCGGATAGATCAGCAGCTGAAACGCCAGCCGCCCGCGCGCATATTGCGCCAGCCCCGCCGCCAGATTGCCGCCGGCCGAATCCCCGCCGACGGACAGCTTCGCCCGATCAAATCCGTGCTCTGACAACGCCCCGCCGAGGGCGGCGTCCAGCACCGCCCGCGCATCGTCCACGGCTGCCGGGAACGGGTGCTCGGGCGCCAGCCGGTACGCCACCGAGCAGACCGGCACGCCGGACACCGCCGCCAGCCGCTGGCAAAGGGCGTTGTGGCTGCCCAGCCCGCCGACCATGAAGCCGCCGCCATGGAAGAACAGAAGGCCCGCGCCCTCGATGGCGCCATAGGGCCGGTAGACCCGAGCCGCCAGATCGCCTTCCGCACCCGGCAAAGTGATATCGTCGCAATGCTCTACAGGCGGCGGCGGCACGTCGAGCAGATCGCGCGCGCCCGCCAGCGCGTCGCGCATGGCCTGCGTGGTGCGCTGGGTGCTGAACAGCTCCGCGATCCCGGACTGCTCCATCCACTTCTCAACAGTGTTCTGATCTCGGCTCATCAGTCAGGCAGGCTCCGGGCGAGAGGCAGTTCTTGTGCACATGCAATATCACACCGGACCATGACCGGAATACGATCATGGATCATCCTGTCATTCGCCAAAATCAATGCAGGCGCACGGGCTGGCTGCGCACGATCCGGCCCGACAGCGCATCCTCGATCTCCGAGCGCAGGGCGCGCCAGGCGTCGGCGCACTCGGCCTCGCCCTGGTCTTCCATTTCCCACACCGCCTGATCGGCATAGCCCAGCGCCTGGGCGCCGTGGCGCTCCACCAGGGTGAAGGCAATCATGCGGATATCCTGGGGCGTGATGCGGGACGGACGGGCGGCGGGCATGGATGAGCTCTCCAGCAATGAAACCTGTGCTCCGGTCTGCAAGCCGCCTGCCAGAGCGAGCGCATGTAATTTCAACGCGTTAGCCGAGGCGCACGCCCGGCGCGCCGAGTCATCCCTGCCGGGGGGCGTGTTTTGCCGGGCGCCGGATCGGCGGCGGACGGGTTAGCCCGGGCGATATCCGCCAGATTTGAGCCATTCGGCTTCTTCGCGCGTATCGGGGCGTCCCAGCACCGCGTTGCGATAGGGGAAGCGGCCAAACTGCGCGATGATGTCGCGGTGGGCCACTGCATGGCGCAGCGTATCGTTTCCGGCGGGCAGCCGCTCGTCGCACAGGCGCACGCACAGATCCTGATCGGCCAGAGCTTCCGAATGCATGAAGGGCATATAGGCGAATACGCGCCGGTCGGGCGCCAGCGCCATGTCCTGACCGGCGTCCAGCATCAGGCGCGCCGCCTCCAGCCCCAGCGCGTCCAGCGAGAAGGCGGCATTGGAGCCGCGCCAGATATTGCGGGGAAACTGGTCCAGCACCAGGACCAGCGCCAAGGCGCTGTCGGCCTGCGCCATCCAGGGATGGCCGTCCACCGTGCGCACGGTGCGGTAATCATGGGCCATCCTGCCGAAGCGCCGGCGCACGTCAGCGTCGAACGCCGGGCCGCCACCGAACCAGCGCTTGGGCCCGGCCTCGTTGAACCAGAATTTGAGGATCGCGTCGGGCGTCAAACCCGCCGCTCCCCGCTTTCGATCTGCCGGCGAATCTCCGGCGTCAGCGGCACATACCGCCCCGCCTCGGAATCGTCGACATAGACCGGATCGGTGATGGTCTCGGGGTCCCAGCCTTCCTTGACCAGATCGGCCTTCTTCAGCTTGAACGTCCCGGTGGTGTGCATCTCCGGCGTTTCCTTGTGCAGCCGGATGAAGAGCGGGCGGGCATAGGCGGCCAGCTCGCGGTGCACATGGGCATGCAGGGCGTCCAGATCGAAGCCGTCGGCCACGATCAGCGCCGCCATGCCGGCGCGGCCGGGATAGCCCTCCACCTCCACGCCATAGACATTGGCCTGGACCACATGGGGGTGAACGCCCAGCGCTTCTGCGACTTCGTTGGTGGACACATTCTCCGACTTCCAGCGGAAGGTGTCGCCGATCCGGTCGATGAAATAATAGTACCCCAGCTTGTCCGCCTTCATCAGATCGCCGGTGCGGAAATACCGGTCGCCCTCGGCGAACACGCCGGTGAGCACTTTCTTTTTCGTCGCCTCTTCATCCTCATAGCCGTCAAAGCGGTAGCGCGCATCATCGTGGCGGATCTCGCCAATGGCCTCGCCCACCTCGCCGGGCTGACAGGGGATGCAGCGCCCGTCCGCGCCGCGAACCGGCTCTTCCTTCTCCACGTCAAAGCGCACCAGCTTGATGTTGAAGCGCTTCTTCAAAAGCGGCGGCACCCGGCCGATGGCGCCCGGCTTTGAATCCAGATTGAGCAGGCCGACATTGCCTTCGGTCGCGCCATAGAATTCCAGAATGCGCGGAATGCCCGAGCGCTCCACGAAGCGCGGCCAGACATCGGGGCGCAAGCCATTGCCGATGGCCACGCGGATTTTGTGCTTTTTCTCCTCAGGCGCCGGATCGGCGGCGACCAGAAACCGGCACAGCTCACCGACATACATGAACATGGTCGCCTTGGTCTCAACCGCATCGGCCCAGAACCGGCTGGCGGAAAACTTGCGCCGCACGATCACCGCTCCGCCAAACGACAGGCCCGCGCCCACCCCGCACAGCCCGCCTGTGGCGTGATACATGGGCAGAACCATCATCATGCGGTCGGATTTCTTCGCCTTCGCCGCCACGCCGAACACCTGCAGATAGTAGAGCGCGCGGGTGTGGGCCACGATGGCCGCCTTGGGCAGGCCGGTGGTGCCCGAAGTGTACATTTTCAGGCACGGATCCTTGGCGCGCAGATGCGCCCGCCGCGAACGGTCAGGCCGCGTATCGGACGTCCCGGCCAGCGCCGCGTCGAAATCGGATGCGTCCTCGATTTCGCCCTGGGCGCCGTCGGTGACCCAAACCCGGGTCTTGCCGTCCAGCGCGTCGCGCGCCGTCAGATACTGGCCCGCCAGCGCGCCCTCCACGATCAGATGATCAGCGCCTGCAATGGTGACGCCATGGGCCAGCGCCTGGCCCTGGACCTGATTGTTGAGCAGGGCGGCGATCACGCCCACCTTGGTCAGGCCATACCAGACCGCCACATATTCCCAGCGATTGCCCATATACAGCGCCACCGTGCCGCCCGGCTCGACGCCCGCCTCCACGGCCCAGTTGGCGATCCGGTTCGCATAGGCGTCGAACTCGGCATAGGTGATCTGGCGATTGTCTTCATCGAGGAAGGCGACCCGCTTGGCGTGCGCATCCACGCTCGCCTCCAGCAGATCGGGCGTCAGCGTTTCGGAGTCCGGGGTGATGGACTGGAGCGCGCCGAGCAGGCGGCGCAGCTCGGTAATGTAGAATAATTCCCGGCGGATCGCCGATATCAGACCCATGATATATCCCTCCCGGAGCGCGGCGCGCTCGGCCAGCGCGTGCTTTGACAGGACAGTACGGCGAGGGCGGCGAGGGTCAAGAACGCCGCGGCGCCCGGTGCGCAGCCCTTTCACGCATCGCTTGAATGAACATAATCAGTGATCATGTGCATAATTTATTCATATTGACTGCAAACCTGATATGGAAATGTCCGTCGTGGCCGATGGCTGATTTTGCAGAAGGGCTCTCAGGATCAATGATCTGGGGCAATGAACTGCGCGCCTTCCGGGCGCGTAACAATCTCAAGCAGGCCGCGGCCGCCGATCTTCTCGGGGTGAGCCAGGCCTATATCTCGCGTCTGGAAGGCGGCGTGCAGCGCCCGTCAACCGAGGTGGAAGCGCGCCTGCGCGCCGTTCTGACAGCGCCCGAACACCGGCCCGTCTTTGAATCGTTCAAGGCCGTCGTCGAATACTCCCCTCACGTGATGTATCTGCTCAGCCTGCGCGATGGCGCCCTGTGGGTGGAAACCGCGAGCCATGCCGCGATCAAGCTCAGTGATACGCTGGCGCCGGGCGCGCCGGCGCTGGAAATCGGCTCGGCCCTTGATCCGGGCGACACGCCGGAGGTTTGTGCCGGCGTCAGCGCTCTGATTGACAGAGGCGGATTTGACGGCCGGATGGCGCTTATGGAGGCGGTCTGGTCGGCGCAGGATCGCGTCACGGGCGCCCCGCTGCATTTCTGCAGCACGCTGGTGCCGGTGCGCGACGAGACGGGACGCTGGTTCATTCACGGCACGACGCAACCGGTCGCCGCGAACGAGTTTGACGACCTGATTCGCCAATGGGACGGTCCGGTCGGGGTCCAGGGCTTCGATCAGCTGCCGGGCGCCCGGGCGCGGGCCATGGCGGGCTGACGCGTCGGCCGGGCGCCGCCTGGTGCAGTCCAGCCCCGTGGCATATTCTCATGCCCTGCCTGCAAGGGCTTGGCGCCCGGCGCTGCATTTCGTTTATACCGCCCCTTTCGTGATCGCCGCGCGCTCCCTGCACGGCGCGCAATCTGACGCGAAGGCGCATGCCAGAGACGCTCACCGCCTCCCTCCCAACCCCGGCTGACGCCGCCGCCAAGGCGCGGCGCGCGCATGGCGCCCTGCTGTCCGCCTGGGGCCGCAGCTCGGCGGGCCTGTCCTGGCTCGGGTCGGCGCTGGGTCTGGCCCAAGCGCTGCTCTATGCGGGTTTTGCCTGGTGCGCCGCCGGCGCGGTCGCAGCCCTGATCGCCGGCGGATCGCCCTGGACCTGGGCGGCCCTGGCCGCCGTCTTCGCCGCCATTCGCGCCGGTGTTCAGTGGGGCGAAGCGCGCGCCGGGTTCGAGGCCGGCGCCCGGGTGCGCACCCATGTGCGCCGCGCGGCCGCCGATGCGCTGGCAGTGCGCGGTCCCGGCTTCACCGAACGTCACGACAGCGGGGCCTTGTCGTCAGCCCTGATCGAGGGGGTGGAAAAGCTCGACGGCTATTTCTCACGCTTCCTGCCCGTCTCGCGTCTGGCCGCGCCGGCGCCCCTGATGCTCGCCGGTCTGGCGCTGTGGGCGAGCCCGGCGGCGGGACTGATCTATCTGGCCAGCGCCCCGGTTCTGGTGCTGGCGTTGGCCCTGACCGGCATGGGCGCCGCCGCTGCGGCACGCGGCCAGATGGACACGCTGCGCCGCATGGCCGGACGCTTCAATGACCGGCTCCAGGCGCTGGAAACCCTCAATGCCTTTGACGCCGCCGCGCGCGAACGCGAAGGTCTCGCCAGCGCCGCCGAGGCCTTCCGCCTGCGCACCATGGCGATATTGCGCGCCGCCTTCCTGTCTTCGGGCGCTCTGGAGCTGATCGCCGCCGCCGCCACCGCCGGCGTGGCGATCCAGACTGCGCTGGCGCTCAGCGGCGCCTGGCCAGTCTCGATTGGGGCCAGCGTCAGCGCGCAGGCCGGCCTGTTCGCGCTTCTGCTGGCCCCGGAGGTGTACATGCCGTTCCGGCGCGTGGCAGCCGCCTATCATGACCGCGCCGACGCCGAAGCCGCCGCCGAGGCGCTGGCGCCCCTGTTCGAAGATGACGGCGCCAATGCAATTGCCGCGCGCCCTGCGCCCGTGATCGCGTCAGCGCCTCAAGTGCGCTTCATGAACGCCGCCTGCCGCTATCCTGGCGGACGTGAAGGGCTGGCGCCGCTCAGCTTCACGGCGCCCGCCGGGGAGATCACCGCGCTGTGGGGGCCGTCGGGCGTGGGTAAGTCCACGGCGTTGAAGCTTCTCATGGGCTATGCCCCGCTGACGGGGGGCGAGATTCGCCTCGATGACACCGCCCTCGCCGCGCCGCTGGCCGGCGCCGCGGGCTGGGTGGGGCAGCGCGCCCGCCTTTTCCACGGCAGCGTGCGTGAGAATATCGCCCTGTTTGATCCCGACCTGCCCGAAGGGGCGATCCTCGCCGCCGCCGAGGCCGCCGGGGTGATGGAGTTCGCCGCCAGCCTTCCCGACGGCCTCGACACGCGGCTGGGCGAGCAGGGCGCGGGCGTGTCGGGCGGTCAGGCCCAACGCATCGCGCTGGCGCGTGCGCTGGCGGCTGACCGCAAGCTGATCCTGCTGGATGAACCCACCGCCCATCTCGATGGCGAGAACGAGCAGCGTTTTGTGGAGGCGCTCAGCGTCGCCGCGCGCGGGCGCACGGTGATCATCGCCACCCATTCACCCGCCGTGCGCGCCGCCTGCTTCCATGTGGTCAGTCTTCAGATCAGGGCCGAGGCGGCATGAAGGACCTCATCTATTTTCTCGCCCTCGCCCGGGAGGACCGGTTCCGGCTCGCATTGGGCGCCGTGTTCGCCATGCTCGCAGCACTGGCCGGGCTCGCCCTGTTTTCGCTGGCAGGCTGGGTGTCGGCTGCGGCCGCCGCCGGCGCCGGGCTGGCGTTCGGGGCGCTGATTGGCGGCGGGGGCTTGCGCATCCTCGCCCTGATGCGTCCGGTGCTGCGCTATCTCGAGCGCCTCGCCAGCCATGACGGCGCCTTCCGCTCCATCGCCCGATTGCGCCTGTGGGTGTTCGACGCCGCTGCGCCGCTGGCGCCGGGACCGCTGACGGGGATGCGCAGCGGCGATCTGCTGGCGCGTGTCACCCGCGATGTGGACGCGCTGGACGGACTGTTCATGCGCCTTTTGACCCCCGTCGCCGCCGCGCTGGCGGTCGTGGCCGGGGCGTGCGTGCTGCTGGCGCTTACCGCGCCCTCGGCCCTGCCAGCGGTGCTGGGCGTCTACGCCGTCTCGGCCATCCTCCTGCCCTTCATCGCCGCGCGCAGCGGCGAGGCGCCGGGCGCCGCCGTGATCAGCGCCAGCGCCGGGGCGCGCGCTGAAGCAGCCGATCTCGCTGCGGGTCTGGCTGATCTGAAAGCGGGCGGCGCAGAGACGCGCGTGATCACCAGACTGGAAGCCGCCAGCCGGGACTGGATCAACGCCCAGCGGGCGCTCGCCGCTCAGGGACGGTTTCACGCGGCTGTGCTGGGCCTGGCCGCACCTGTTGCATTGGTGGCCGGCTTCGCCGCCGCCCATGCGGGCGGCGCCGGTCCGGCCCTCGCGGCGCTGGCGGGCTTTGCCGGCTTCGCCCTGTTTGAAACCGCTGCGCCCATGGTGCAGGCCGGCGAGCAGCTTGGCCAGACCCGCGCCGCCGCGAGGCGCATGCGCGCGCTGGCGCAGATGGCGCCGGTCAGCACTCGCCCTCCACATCCCGCCGCTGCGCCGGCCGGGCATGATCTGTCGTTCGAAAACGTGCGCTTCACCTATCCCGGCGCGGACCGGCCGGCGCTAGACGGGCTCGATCTGGCGCTGCCCGAGGGCGCGCGCGTCGCCGTCGTGGGATCGTCTGGCGCAGGCAAATCCTCGCTGATCCGGTTGGCGCTGGCCTTCTATATGCCGCAGGCCGGAGCGGTGACGCTCGGCGGCGCCTCGCTCGCAACGCTTGATCCCGGCGCGGCGCGTGCGCGCCTGGCGTTGGCCGGTCAGCGCGCCGAGCTGTTGTCCGGCACGGTGGCGGAGAATCTGCGCCTCGCCCATCCTGACGCCGATGACGCGGCGCTGTGGGACGCGCTGGCGCTGGCCAGCGCAGACGCTTTCGTGCGCGATCTGCCCGACGGACTGGAGACGTGGATCGGCGAACAGGGCGCGCTCGTCTCGGGCGGCCAGGCGCGCCGCCTGGTGCTGGCGCGGGCCTATTTGCGGGGCGCGCCGGTGCTGCTGCTGGATGAACCGACCGAAGGTCTGGACGCCGACAACGAAGCCGAGATCGCGAACAGCCTGGCGCGCTGGCTCGATCAGGATGCGCGCCGCTCCGCCCTGATCGTCACCCACCGCCCGCGCCTGCTGGCGCTGGTCAACGAGGTGGCGGTGATGGATCAGGGCCGCGTCATCGAACGCGGCGCGCCGGACGCGCTGGCCAAAGCCGGGGGCGCGTTTGCGCGCCTCTTCCCCGGCTGGAGCGGCTGATTTCTAGTCCCAGAAGCGCCACCAGGGCGTGTCTTCCACCGGCTGGTGAATGCCGAGCCACTCGCGGCATTGCTCGATCGCGGGCGTGAGATGACCCCAGGCGGGGATCAGATCGACAATCCAGACATTGGCTGGCGGCCAGAACACCGACGCCAGGAACGCACCCACCAGAACCGTAACGATTATGGTCAGGATCGGGCGGAACAGATCAGCCAGAAACTTCATGACGCGTCTCCCTCCAGCGCAACGCCGAGACGCGAGCATAGCCCAGCGCGGTCTGAACCGTGAGTGAATTTCGATTAGCGGATCGAGAGAGGATGGTACGGGCGGTCGGACTCGAACCGACAAGGCCTTGCGGCCGGGGGATTTTGAGTCCCCTGCGCCTTCGTTTCCATCACCCATTCCCCTCCGGGGGATCAATGAACAGCCCGACCAGGGCGGCATTGATGTAGTAGTTGTGCCGTCCGGCCTGATGCTTGCGCACAAAGCCGTGGCTCGCCAGCGTGTCGAGATATTTGGCGGCGGTCTGACGTGTGACGCCCAGATCCTGCATCACAAAATCGATGCGGGTGTAGGGGTGACGGAACAGATTGTTCAGCAGGTCTTGCGAATAGAGCTTGGGCAGGTCTTCACGCATATGATGCTTCATGCCAGCCATCTGCCCGCGGATGGCCTCCACCAGGCCGAGCGTGGTGGAGGCCGTGCTGGCCACCGCCTCTAGCATGTAGAGCACCCAAGCCTGCCACGATTCAGCGCCGCCCTGCGCGTCTCTGACCTGCTGCAGCAGGCGGTAATAATCGTTCTTGGTCCGTGTGATGTGGCGGCTGAGATAGAGGATCGGGATATCCAGGAGGCCCGTGCGGCTGAGGTACAGGACATTCAGTATGCGTCCTATCCGTCCGTTGCCGTCCGGGAAAGGGTGGATGCTCTCAAACTGATGGTGGATCACCGCCATCTTGATCAGCGGGTCAAGCGCGCAAGCGTCATCGGCGTTGATGAAATATTCCAGCGCTGACATCTGCGCGACGATCTGGCCCCCGTCCTGGGGCGGCACATAGACGATTGCGCCGGTGCGGTCGTGCTTCAGGGCGGTCCCAGGGAGGGTCCTGAATCCGTCATCGCGCCCTTTGAGAAGGCGGAAAACTTCGATCAGGTGGTTATTGGTGATGAGACGATCAGCGGTCTGCATCCGGTCATAGCCGAGCTTCAGCGCGTCGCGATACAGCGCGACCTCCTTGGCCGCCGCAGAGAGCGGGCCATCCGGGAAGAGATCGGCCTGAAACAGCTCGTCATGGGTCGTGACGATATTCTCTATCTCGGATGAGGCCTTCGCCTCCTGCAAAACCAGCGTGTCGATCAGGATGCCCTGATTGGGGATGTTTCCCGCCCGGCCTTTCAGCTCGGCCAAAGCGCGATTGGCTGCCGCCAGAGCCTTGAGCACGGGCACGGTCTCCAGCTCGACGGGCGGCGGCAGGGACGGAATGGTATAGGTGGATTTTAACACGTTGCAGCGCTCACGTTAAAAATATGCGTAACTTTTAACACGTGATGGCGACATGTAAACAAATCCGGCCTGGCTTTGACGCAGGCTTGAAAGCCCAACCCCCGCTGGACATCGAACGGCGCTGCCACCGCGAGAGAGCACCAAGCTTTGTAACCAGTTCAGCAGCAGGCCGAATTTGGCTTTGTACTGGTACGGGCGGTCGGACTCGAACCGACAAGGCCTTGCGGCCGGGGGATTTTGAGTCCCCTGCGTCTACCAGTTCCGCCACGCCCGCGCATGTTCGATGACTGGACGCTTTCCATGCCTCAAACCGGGCGCGGTGTGAAGAGGCGCGGGCGCCGCTACGGGCCGGGCGCGACCTTCCTCGCGCACTTGATTGCGCCGGCCATTCCCGCCTATCGGTGAGGCCTCACCTCTCCGCGCCCCTCCGGTGCCTGCCCAGGAGCCGCCATGTCCGGCCCAGACGCCTCAGCAGACGCCTCACCCGATGCCGCCGCGCCGCGCCGCGGCCTGATCGCGGCGCTGGAGGTCATCGCCGCCGAAGCGCCGCCGGAGGGTTTGACCCTGGCCGAGCTCGGCGCGAGGCTCAATGAGCGGGCTTTCGGGGTGATCCTGTTCGTCCTGGCGATCCCGGTGTGCATACCTTTCCTCTATGGCGTGCCCCAGATCGTCGCCCTGCCGATGATGGCGCTGGCCCTGCAGATGGCCGCCGGGCGCGACCAGCCCTGGATGCCGGCCAAATTCGGCGCGCGGCGCCTGAGCCTGGCGTCGCTCCAGCGCACGGCGCAAGGCGCACGTAAATGGTTCGGCTGGATCGAAATGCTGGCCCGCCCGCGCCTGAGCGTTCTGACGGGGCCCATTGGCGAGCGGGTGACGGGCGTTCTGTTTGTGGTGTTCTGCACGTCGATCCTGGTGCCTCTGCCGACCACCAACACCGCGCCGGGCATCGGCATCGCCATCGCCGCCATCGGCCTGATCACCCGCGACGGGTTGGTTCTATTGGCCGGGCTGGTGCTGGGCCTGGGCTGGATCACCCTCTTGATCGTCGGCTTTGCGCTGTTCGGACTGGCGTTTCTGGATCTTCTGAGCGACGCGCTGCGGGCCGCAGCGGGCTGGGGCGCCGGCAATCCGCATGTCCTGGCCGCCGGGACCGGGGCGCTTGTGCTGACCGGGATCGCGCTCTCGCGCGTCCTGCGGCGACGCGCCCCCTCCCCGGCGGGCGATGAACCCGCTAGGGTCAGGGCCATGGAGACCCCGGCTCATCCTGTCCTGCGCGGTGTTGACCAGGCCCTGCGCCCGGATGTCTGGCCGCTGCTGGGTGCGGCCGGGTCCGGCGCCCTGCTGGCGGGCGCGTTTGCGTTCGAGATATTCGGCGGATTGCCGCCCTGTCCGCTGTGCATCGACCAGCGCTGGGCCCATGTCTGGCCGCTGATCGCCGGGATCGTGCTGTTCGCACTTTACCGGTTTGGCCCGCCCCTGCCGGGTCTCGCCGTGCGCGCCGGCTCCGCGCTGATGGCCGGCCTGTTCGCCTTCGCCACATGGCGCGCCGTGCGCCATGCCGGGCTGGAATACGGTCTTCTGGATACGCGCTGCCCCGCGGCGGACATGACCGGCGTAACGCTGGAAGATATGATGGCCCAGATGGACACGCCTCAGGTTCTGGTCGCCTGCGACGAGGTCTACTGGTCGCTCTTCGGGATTTCCATGGCCGGATACAATGTGCTGTTCAGCGGCGCGCTGTGCGCTATCTCCCTCATTGTCCTGTTTCGCAAGCCCGCAAGGAGCGCATCATGAGCGCACCGTTTGAACGCCGCCCCGTCCGCCGCCCCGGCCCCGCCCGTGATCCGCGCGCCATCGCGGCGATGTTCCGCGTGGACCATGCTGGCGAATATGGCGCGGTGCGCATCTACAAGGGCCAGCGCGCGGTGTTCGGATCAAACCGCGCCACGTCGCGTATCGCCCGCCAGCTGCGCGAGATGGAGGCGGACGAGCAGCACCATCTCGACGCCTTTGACGGCGATATCCGCGCCGGGCGCGCCCGCCCCACCGTGCTGGCGCCGATCTGGAACGCGGCCGGTTATGCGCTGGGCGCCGTCACCGCCCTGATGGGCGAACGCGCCGCCCATGCCTGCACCGAAGCGGTCGAGACGGTGATCGAAGAACATTACAACGAGCAGATCGCCCAGCTCCACGCCATGGGCGAAACCGAGCTTGTTGACCGCATCACCCGCTTCCGCGACGAGGAGGTGGCTCACAAGAATCTCGCCGTGGACGAAGGCGCGCGCAGTGCGCCGGGCTACCCGCTTCTCTCCGCCGCGATCAAAGCCGGCTGCCACGCGGCGATTGCTGTCAGCAAGAGGGTGTAGCGCCTACCCCAGCGCCCGCTTCACCGCCGCGTCCCAGCCCGCCAGCAGGCGGGTGCGGGCAGCCGTGTCGAGTTCGGGGCGGAAGCTGCGGTCGGCGCGCCAGAGCGCGCGCGCATCCTCGATGGAGTTGAACAGGCCCGCGCCCAGCCCCGCCAGAAACGCCGCGCCCCAGGCGGTGGATTCAGTATTGACCGGGCGCACCGTCTCCACCGCGCACAGATCGGACAGGCGCTGCAGGAAGCCCGCGTCGCGCGCCATGCCGCCATCGACTTTCAGTGTGCTGACATTCACCCCGTCCGCCTGCATGGCCGCGAGGAGATCGCGGGTCTGGTAGGCGACGCTGTCGAGCGCCGCGCGTGCGATCTCCGCCTTGCCCGATCCGCGCGTCAGACCGGTGATGATCCCGCGCGCGTCCGGGTCCCAGTGCGGCGCGCCGAGGCCGGAGAAAGCCGGCACCAGATACACGCCGCTGTCCGGATCAGCCCCGGCGGCGAGGCCGGCCGCTTCCGACGCCCGCGAAATCAGGCCCAGCCCGTCGCGAAGCCACTGGATGGTGGCGCCCGCTGACAGCACAGAGCCCTCCAGCGCGAAGGATGAGCGGCCACCGAGACGCCAGGCGGTGGTGGCGAGAAGCCGCGCCCGGGACCGCACAGGCGCATCACCAGTATTGACCAGCATGAAGGCGCCCGTGCCGTAGGTGGACTTCATCTCGCCTGGCTTGAGGCAGGCCTGCCCGATGGCGGCGGCCTGCTGGTCGCCGGCTGCGCCGCTGATGGGCACGGGCCGGGTGAAGATCACTGGATCAGTCTGCGCATACTCTCCGGCGCAATCGGCGACGACCGGCAGCACGGCGCGCGGGATCGCGAACAGGCGCAACAGCTCGTCATCCCAGTCGCCCTGCGCGAGATTATAGAGGCTGGTCCGGCTGGCGTTCGTGGCGTCGCTGACATGCACCCGCCCGCCGGTGAGGCGCCAGATAAGGAAGCTTTCGACGGTCCCGAAGGCCAGCTCGCCCGCCTCCGCCCGCGCCCGCGCGCCGGGCACGGCGTCGAGAATCCACGCCAGCTTCGTAGCGGAGAAATACGGATCGAGCACCAGGCCCGCGCGCGCGGCGACCATCTCCTCCGCCCCGTCCGCGCGCAGCCGGGCGCAGGAATCCGCCGTGCGCCGGTCCTGCCAGACAATGGCGTTGTGGATGGGCCGCCCGCTGGCGCGGTCCCAAACGAGCGTGGTCTCACGCTGATTGGTCACGCCCAGCGCGGCGATCCGGTATCCCTGATCCTCCGCGGCGCTGAACGCCTTGCGCGCAGTGGACAGCACCGTGGCCCAGATCACTTCGGGGTCATGCTCCACCCAGCCCGGCCGGGGATAGCCTTGCGCGAACTCCTCCTGCGCGGTGGCGATCACGCGCCCGGTCAGATCGAACGCCAACGCCCGGCTGGATGTGGTGCCCTGATCAATGGCGAGCAATGCGGTTTGTGCCATGACGTCCTCCCCCGGCGCGGCTATGGTGCCCGGCGCAACGCTAACCGTTTGACGCGCGCAGGAGAACGCCTTTCCATGAGCTTCCAGGCTGAAACCCTCGAAAGCCCGACCGGCGCGCACATCCGCTTGCGGGTGGCGCAGGCGCAGGGCGGCGCCCGCGGGATCATCCAGATCCATCACGGTCTGGCCGAGCATTCCAGGCGCTATCAGCGCTTTGCGGAGTTTCTCAGCGCGCGCGGCTATCATGTGGCCGTGCAGGACCAGCGCGGACATGGCGAAACCATCGCGCCGGACGCGCCGCGCGGCGTATTTGCGGCGCGCGATGGCTGGAGCCGGGTGGTGGCCGACTCCCGTGCGGTGGAGGACCATCTGCGCGCCCGGTTCGAAGACCTGCCGCTGATCCTGTTTGGTCACTCCATGGGCGGTGTCACCGCCATGACCCACGCCATGGCCCGCAAGGGCGCGGTGGACGGGCTGGGTATCTGGAACGCCAATCTGGCCATGGGCTCGCGCGCGGACCTGATCCGCACGGTCCTGTCCATCGAAGCCCTGTTCAAGAAAGCGACCGATCCCTCGACCTGGATGGAGGCGCTGACCTTCAAGGCGTGGGGGCGCAAGTTCAAAGACGCGCGTACCGAGTATGACTGGCTGTCGCGCCTGCCCGAGGAGGTGGACGCCTATATCGCCGACCCCATGGCAGGCTGGCCGGCGTCGATCTCCATGTGGCGCAGCCTGGTCGAAGGCACGCTGCGCAGTGAAGACGAGGCGGCGCTGCGCCTGATGCCCGCCGATCTGCCCATCCATCTCGCCGCCGGCGGCCAGGACCCGGTGGTCGATCAGGGCGCGGCCGTGAAGACCCTCGCAGCGCGCCTCCACGCCGCACGCTTCACCGACGTGACCATGCGCTTCGACCCGCAAGGACGCCACGAAACCCTGCACGATCTGGGCTATGAGCAGGCCATGTCCGACTTCGCCGACTGGACTGACCGGGTGTGCGGCCGGGCGGGCTGAACGCCTGAAACCGGCTTGCCACACCGCCCGTGCCTGCCCATCATGTTCGCCTCACGCGGGAGGGCGGCGTCATGACATGGTTGAAAGCCGCCGCGGCTGCGCTGGCGATATTTGCAGGGGCGCATACAGCGGCGTCAGCGTCGGATGATCCGACCCGCCTCGGGCTGGAGTTCTTCAGCGCCATCAATGAAGAACGGTGGGACGACGTTCTGACCACCGGCGAGGCGCTTCAAGACTTGCCGGCCTATGCCCGGCTCCCCGCCCTTTTCCGGGCGGGAGTCACGATGGAAATGGGCGCCGCGCACTATTTCAAACGCGACCACGACAGCGCGCTTCCCTACATGCTGGAGGCGCGGGAGATCCACCCCGGCCTGCCTGGTCTCGGCTATTACCTGTTCATGATCCACACTCTCGACGCGCGCTGGCCGGAAGCCGCAGCGGAAGTCGCCGCTCCGGCTGCGCAACAAGGACTCTTTGAGCAGGTCCGCCCCAATCACCTTGAATCTGTTGCGCAGGGCCTGCGCGGTTTCGGCTACGAGGCGGAGCTGGATGCGTTCCTGGACGCGCTGCTGCGCCGGTGGACGCCGCCGGAAGGTCCCGCCGGTCTGGACTGGGTGCGCCAGATGGTCATCGAAGCCCATGTCAAACGGGGCCGGATCAACGAGGCGATGGATGAGGCGCGCCGCCTGGTCGGCGCCTCCGCCCTGATCGATCTGCGCGCGGCGCGCCGGTACGCGGAGCTGTGGACCTGGTCAGGATTTGACGAACTCACCGAGGTCCGCAGGGGGCTGCAGCGCGAGACCGAGGCGCTGCGGGCCGAGTTGCAATCGCGCCGGCCTGCCCTGCGCACCGGCGTCATGTTATCCGCCAACCTGCTGCATCTGGGTGATCTGGATGGCGCGCACGCGGTGGCGCAGTCTCTGCTCGAGCGCGTTGAGGCTGGCGAGCGATTCCCGGACGCCTGGGAGTATCATGCCAATCTGTACACGCGGCTGGGCGATGTCCTGCGCGCCCGCGGCGACGACGATGGAGCCGAGGCGATGTACTGGCGCGCGGCGCATACGGCCGGAGCGACCGACCGGCCCGAGATGGCGGGCGGCCATATCGTCGATATCGCCCATCGCCATGTCATGGCCGGGCGGGGTCAGCAGGCGCTGGACGCGCTTGAACAGGTCGACGAGGACATGCTGACCAGCCGGGGCCACGCCATCGTGGCGCGCGTACGCACGGTCGCAACCTTTCAGGCCGGCGACCGGGACGACGCAGAGGCGCAACTGGAAAACCTGCGGGACGGCGGTTCGACCGATTATCTCAGGGCCCTGCTGCACATCGGCCGGATTGAAGAGGCCGAGGCGGTGTTGCGCGAGGAGGTGAGCACGCCCGGCGGCGCCGAGACGGTGCTGGCCATGCTTCATGACTACCGAACCCACGAGCGCGCCACGGCCTTTGATGTCCAGACACAGGCGCGCGCCAACCTTCTCGCCCTCGCCGCCCAGCCGGACATCGCCGAGGCCATTGCGGGCGCCGGGCGGGTGCTCACCTTCGATGACCTGTACGAGCTGGATCTCGACCCCTGACTGGCTGACCCCCCGACCCGGCCCCTGACCTCTACCCCTCGCGCACCGGCGCGCTGGCGAAGCTGCGTTGCACCGTCCAGCCCTGATGCACCGGTCCTGAGCCCTTGCCGAAGCCGGGCGCCTGGCGGATCGCCTCGTGCAGATAATCCCCGGCCTGCTCCACCGCCCGGTCCAGCGCCAGGCCCTGGGCCATCAGCGCAGCGATAGCCGACGCGAGCGTGCAGCCCGTCCCGTGGGTGTGGCGGGTGCGCAGGCGCGGACGGGTGAACAGGCGCATGCCGTTGCGCGTGAGCAGACAATCAATCACGTCCCCGCCTTCAAGATGCCCGCCCTTCACCAGCACGGCGCGCGCGCCCGCCTTGAGCAGCGCTTCGGCGGCGGCCCGCTGGCCGTCCAGGTCCTCGATTGACAGCCCGGTCAGCGCCTCGGCTTCGGGTATATTGGGCGTGATCAGCGCCGCGCGCGGGACCAGCACCGACTTGATCGCCGCCAATGCGCTGTCATCCACCAGCCGGGCGCCGGACGAGGTGACCATCACCGGATCCACGATGAGCGGGATCGCCTGCGCCTTCGCCGCATCCAGCGCCCTGGCCACCGCCTCGATCACATCGGCGCTCGCCAGCATGCCGGTCTTGATCGCATCCGCGCCGATATCGTCCAGCACGGCGCCGATCTGGCCGGTGATGATGTCCAGCGGCACGGGATGCACCGCGCTGACGCCCATCGTGGTCTGCACCGTCACGGCCGTGATGGCCGTCGCGGCATAACCGCCCAGCGCCGTCACGGTCTTGATGTCGGCCTGGATGCCCGCCCCGCCCGAGGAGTCCGATCCGGCGATCACCAGCACGCGGCCCCTCTGCTCTTCGGGGCCGAACTCGTCGATTGCATCACTCATGGCTTGCCTTGGCCTCCGGAACCGGGGTTTGCTCTTGCGCGCCAATCTAGCGGCGCATGGGGAGGCTGCAATATCGTCCCCTCCTTTCAGATTGCCGTGATCTGAAAGCCTGCGCCCGCTCATGACCGGGAGACCGCATGGCCAAACGCAGTTTTCGCCGGGTCGTGACCGCCGCAGACGCACAGGGCAAATCCTACGTCCTGAAGGATTCGCATGTCTCGCCCGGTGATTTCCGGGCAGTCCACTGGTTCACCCGGCGCAATGCCGACGCCCTGCGCGATCCGCCCCACCAGGAGATCGTACGCCTGCCGCTGGCGCCGCCGCGCGGCGCGACCACGTTCCAGTTCATCATCGTGCCGCCCGACCGGCCCCACATCACCCCTGAGCAACTCGACGCCTATTACGCGGCCGCGTTCGAGGGCACTGAAACCGTGCGCGTGGACACCGCTCATCACCCCGGCATGCACCGGACCGACACCATCGACTACATCACTGTGCTGCAGGGCGAGCTGACGCTGATCCTGTCGGACAGCGAGGTCACGCTTTATCCCTTCGATACGGTGGTCCAGCGCCGCACTGCCCATGCCTGGGCCAATCGCGGTGAGACAGCCGCCGTGTTCGCCGCCGTGACGGTGGACCTGACGCTGGCGGGCACAGCCGAGCCTGGCGAACACGCGCGGCTGGAATTCGCCGCCCTGTACGGGCTGACGCCATCAGAGCTCAATGTCGCCCTGGCGCTGGCCGCAGGCCTCAGCCTTCAGGACATCGCCCGCGCGCGCGCTGTCAGCATCAACACGGTGCGCACCCATGCCGCCCGACTGCGTGACAAGATGGGCGCACGCACCCAGGCGGACATCATCCGGGCCACCGTCACGTTTCTGGGCGTGATCGGCAAGGACGCCCTGGCGCCTCATCCAAATGGATGACGACGCCTCAGGTTGAAACGTCATTATCTGTCCTCCCCTCGGCATCGGGGGTCAGCCGGCGGCACATCCTTGCCCGTCAGGGTTTGATTTTCGGGGAGCAGATTAATGTCCAGACATCCGGTCACAGGACGGACCTCTTTATTGGCGGGCGCAGCCGGCGTGGCCACCGCCCTTTTCGCCTTTGCGGGCCCGGCTGCCGCCACTGACGGCCAGGCCGGCGCGCATGAGAACACTCAGGCCGCGGCCGGCATGACGGTGACAGCGGCGCGGGTGCGGGGCGCGGCGCGCCAGTACACGCTGACGCCCCGGCAACGCCAGCAAGTCGAGCGCCTTCGTGAAGACACTGCGTCCGAACTGATCCGTTCAGGCAGCGAAACCAGAGCTGACGGCGGAGATCCGGCCCTCAGAGAGTATCTCGATCTGCTGGACGATCTGCTGGCCGGACGCCGGCCCTATGGCGATCTGACGCCGCCTCCCTGGCAGCCGGCAGACGCTCTCAGGTTCGGTGTTTCCGGTCACTACGGGCGGGCCAATCTGAACCTGCCGGGGACCGGCATCGGTTTCCAGCGCGACACCCCGTCCAGCGGCGAGCGCTTCGGCGCGGCCACGTCACGAACAGGTTACGCGCACGCCTATGGCGCCGCGATCAACGTGCCCGTCACATCTGAGCCGCCGGTGGCGAGCACGGTTAGCGGGCGCACACGCATTCAGCCTGGAGCCTCTATTGGCTTTCGCACCAGCCGCGAAACGCAAAGCGACATGACAGTGATCGCCCCGGGCGGAAGCGGCGACAGCGGCTTTGTTTACGGCGCGCTTTCGCCGTCCGGCTCGTCCGGAATCAATGTCAGCAATTTCGGCTCGGTCCATGAAGCCCGCAATGAATGGCGGGCCTGGGACGTCAGCGGCGATTACGGGTTCCGGGGTTTTGACTCGCTGGCCTGCGCGCAGCTTTTCATCACGCTCTACTACGCCTCCATGGTCCAGGATTTCGAAGGCTGGAGCCAGCATACCGGCGGCGGCGTCAATATCGAGCAATCGCGCGACCAGCGCGCCAGCAATGACCGCTATGGCCTTAATATCGGCATCCGCGCCGGGGGACGGCCGGGCGACTTTTCGATCGGGCCGTTCATCCCCTTCTTCAAGGCGACGGCCGGCCTGGCCAACACCCGCTCCAGCCTGCGCAGCGAGGAAACGGTCCTGTGCAATATCTGTCCGCCATCTGATCAGAACTTCACGATCAACACGACAGACAGCCGCCGGGACTGGGACTTCACCGGATCGCTGAAAGCCGGTGTGAACCTGCCTGTCAGTCAGAATGTATCGGTCAATCTGAGCGCCGGATATGAGCACGGCGGCCGGATCGGCGCGATCTGGAACCCCAATTCGGGCGATCAGGTCTTCTTCGACAACCGGACCACCGAACTGCAGCGCGTCAATTATCGCCCGCGCTATGTGGCGGTCGGCCTGCGCGCCCGCTTCTAGCGCCGCGCAGGTTTACCTCACGCAAACAGGATGGACGACAGGCGCCGCCGGCCGGACTTGGCCAGCTCCGACATGGGGCCGGAGGCGTCGAACACGCGCAGGAGGAGCTGACGCGCGGCGGACTCGTTCCATTCCCGGTCCAGCGATATGGAGACCAGCAGCGCGTCCACGCAGCCCTCCATATCGCCCGCCGCCAGACGCGCCCGGGCCAGCGCGAACTGCGCTTCGGGATCGCTGGCGGCTTTCGAGGCGCGCCGCTCGGCGGCGTCGAGGTCGTCGGCCCCTTCTACTTCACCGGCCAGCTCCATGGAGGCACGCACGGACGCGATGGCGGGGTGGGATTTCTTGGTCTCGGGCGCGCTGTCGATCAGCGCCCTGGCCTGATCGGGATCGCCGCTCATCAGATAGAGGCGCGCCAGCCCCGCGATGGCCTCGGGATTGTCCTTGTCCATCTGCAGCGCCTGGGCAAAATCCTGCGCCGCGCCGCCCGCATCGCCCGCCGCCAAGGCCTCATGGGCGCGCGCGATCAGATCCTCCACCGCCGCGCCATCCACCGCGCCGGACAGGCGGGCGATGAACTGCTTGATCTGGCTTTCGGGCAGGGCGCCCATGAAGCCGTCCACCGGCTGGCCGTTCTGGAAGGCGATTACGGCCGGGATGGACTGGATGCGCAGCTGGCCGGCAATGCCGGGGTTTTCATCGATATTGATCTTCACCAGCTTCACCGCGCCCTTGGCCGCGCGCACGGCGGCCTCGATCACGGGGGTCAGCTGGCGGCACGGGCCGCACCAGGGCGCCCAGAAATCCACCAGCACGGGCACGGTCTTGGACGGCTCGATCACGTCGGCCATGAAGCTCTTGTCTGTGCCGTTGCGGATGAGGTCATCACCGCCCGCAGCGGACGGGGCCGGGCTCTGGCCGCTGGCGCCAATAATCTCCATGGGGTCTGCTCCTCGAGAAAGATGTGTCGAACCGCTTGCGCTCTAGGTGGCCGCTTGCGCGCGCGCTTGCAAGCCTCAACCGGCGCTGAGGGCGGCCAGGTCGAGCACCTCGGGCTCACGGCCCAGCGCCCGCACAAAGCGCAGAAGGTCAGCGCTGGTCAGCGCCGTGGTCGCGTCATTCTTCAGGGGATGGAAGTTCACGATCTCATGGTCCATCAGCGCCCGGTCCAGAATGAAGCGCACGCGATGGCCTGGATCATTGATGATGGCGAACGCCGTCACCGAGCCGGGCGTGACCCCCAGCGCCTCTACCAGCAGCTCCGCCGACCCGAACGACAGTCGCCCGCCGCCGATCAATTTGTGCAGCTGGTTGAGCGCAATCTGCGTCGACTGCAGCGCGCTGATCAGCACCAGCTCGCCTTTCTTGTCCTTCAGAAACAAATTCTTGGTATGCCCGCCGGGCATGTCCGCCCTGATGTCCTCGCCCTCGGCCACCGTGAAAACCGGGGCATGCTCCACCGTGCGATGGGCGACGCCCAGCGCGTCAAAAAAGGCGAACAGATCGGCCCGGCTGACCGGCGGGGCGGGCGGTTGCGGCGCGTGTGTCATGACCTCCCGATTAGCCTTGTCCGGCAGGCGCGTGCAAGCCTTGGCGAGGCCCGCCGCCGCACTGCCGATGCGGTGAACAGGCGGGCTTGCCAAACCTGGCGCGATGCGCGATATACCCGCCTCCCGGCCTTGGCCGGGGCCCTGTCACGCAGGATTATGAGCGGGCGTAGCTCAGGGGTAGAGCATCACCTTGCCAAGGTGAGGGTCGTGAGTTCGAATCTCATCGCCCGCTCCATTTATTCGCTGTCCATCGTTGAATTGAGATGACATGGCCGGCGCGCGACGGTGTTGCGCGCCAGGGCGGTGCTGCGCGCCCCGGGCGGCGGCACGCATCCCCAGGCAGCCCTGCCCCGCCTCCCCAAAACCTCCCGCCTACTTCCCCGCCCGCCTTTCAGGCTGCGGCGTGTAATCGATGCGCCGCGTCTCGCGAATGCGCGCGCCCGAGGCGTCGCCCTCCACCAGCTCATAGCCCAGCAGCGCGAACACGCGACCGCGCAGGAAGATCGGACGGGCATCGCCATACCAGTCGACGCAGGACGCCTGACAGCCATCATCCACGCCCGCCGGCGCCTCGGACTCCAGCCGTCCATAGTCTGACAGCCGGCGATCATCACGGCGCAGGAACAGCATGTCCGCACCGGCTGCCCTGGCGCCGCGATTGATCACGGGCAGGCCGAGCAGGCCGTCAGCGCCGTTCGGGCTGGCCGTATCGGGATTGTAGAAGAAGGCGTGGCTGCGCGATTCCGCCTCGCGCGCGCCGCGCTCCACATAGCGGTCGATGATGGAGGGCTCGGGTTCCATCAAATCAACGGTGAGGAAGACTGCCGCCTCCTCGCCGCCCACCACCACCGCGTCGCGGCCCAGCTGCTCGATCCGGTCGACGCCTTCAGGCACGGTAAACTCAACCGGCTCGCCACCCTCCACCGGCACGACCACGAGCGAGTAATCACTCTTCCCGCCACGCCAGCGGCTGAGGGCGTAGAGCAGCCGGTCTCCGATAAAGCGGTTGCGGTCGAGATAGGCGTCCTCGTCGCCCGGCAGGAACTGATAGTCGGAGGCGGGCGCCGCCCCGCCGCCATCTCCGAAGCGCGCGAGTGGGAGGCGCAGCAAAGCCGGGCGGCCGCGCGTCAGATCCGCGTTCCACATCGCATCGCCATAGCCCTCGTCGGCGACCAGCACGTCAATCCGGCTGCGGGCGGTATTGGCGTTGAAAGAGAACTGGTCGAGTGGTTCGCCCTCCACCTGCACGGCGCTGGGCGGTCCGTCGCCGAGCGCGATGCGGATCAGGAAGTTCTGGCTGTCATCCTCCGCCATGCGGGGAGCGCTGACCCACACATAGACCGCGTCCTGCGCGACGAAGAAGGTGCGCGACTCCGGCCCCAGCACGATGGTCGCCTTGCAGCGCAGCTCCGGCTCCGCCAGATCGCACTGCGTGACCGTGTGCATGGCCTCCACCGTCTCCGCGCCCCGGGCGCGGAGAGGTGCGGGGATGAAGACATTGCTGGCGCTGGCGATGCGTTCAAATTCCGGCCCCTCGCGGTCGGGCGTCCAGCGGCTCAGGCCCGGCATATCGTCGAGCACGTCGCGTGAATTCCACTGGAACGACAGCGGCGCGTAGAAGATGAGCCGGTCACCGATCAGGCGCGAGGCGTAATTGCGATCCGAATAATAATCGTCTGATCTCAGATGATGGGAATCGATGAAGGTCAGCGTCCCGTCCGCAGCCAGACGGAAGCGGTTGATCTCGGTCCCGCCGCGCCGATAGCTATAGCCGATGACCACGATGAGATCGCCGGACACCAGCATTTCGTCATACCAGTCCCAGCGCGCGCTGGCGCCGGGCGGATAGGCGTCGATTGTGTCCACGGCGCGCAGATCCCCGTCCGCCGTGGACACGGTGAACAGGCGCCCGCGCCGCAGGATGACCAGATAATCCCCGCTGACCTTGACGATCCCGCCCTCATCCACCCCGGCGACCTGCACATTGGTGATGGAATCGTTCTCCGTCGAAACCGAGGCGGTGACCGTGACGCTCTCCTGCGGCGCGGCGGAGGGTGCAGGGGCGGACGGTGAGGCCCCTGGCGGGGCGGGCGGCGGCGGGGGTGGCGGGGGCGCAGGCGGCGGCGGAACGCGCGCGGCGACCATAAGATCGCCGCCGGGCGCCAGAAACTCGCGCAAGTCCTCATCGGAGGTGAAGCTGGGCAGGCTCGCCGTGTCCGGCCGCTGGACGGTCGTACAGCCTGCCGCGCCCAAGCTAACAAGCGACGCGGCGACAACAGCGATCAGACCCCGCCGCACGACATTCATTCCCGATCCCGGCATGTCCCGAACTCCCCTGCAAGCTCGTGCAGACTGGAGCAGCGTCGTAGACATTCCGCAAGCAGATTTCTTGCGGCGCACGGTCCTCTGGCGCCGGGACCAGCCCAATCGGCTAGCGGCCCCGGTACGCCCGCGAAATGCCGTCAGACCCGCGCATCATCAACCCGTCCGGGTCCGTGGCCAGATCCAGCAGCGCCGCCGTCTGGGCGTCGGTCATGCCGTCATGGCGGGCCGGGCGGAAGCGCATCTGGAAGACGGTTAGCACTGTGCGGGTCTGATCGTCCCACGCGCCGGTTTCCTGAATCGGGTAGCCGTGCCGGCGCAGGCGCGCCTGATGCCAGGCCGCGTCGGGAAGCGCCTCCTGATACTGCGCGGTCAGCGCCTCCAGCCGGGTTTCGTCCGGCCACGGAATGAGCCCGGCCCACGCCAGGCGCCGCCACGGAAACAACGGCCCGGGATCAGACTTGCGTCCCGGCGAAACCTCCGCATGGCCCAGAATGCGGTGGGGGAGAATCTCGTTGCGCGCCGCGATGTCGGCGATCAGCCAGGCGGCGGCCGCGATCTGCGCCTCGTCATAGGGTTCCCAGTCTTCCGGCGCGCCCCAGTCATACCCGCGATTGACGATCTCGATCCCGACCGAAGCGGTGTTGAGATAGGTCTCCCCGCGCCAGCTGGAGACGCCCGCATGGCGCGCCCGGCGGCGCTCGGGGACCAGGCGGTGAATGCGGGCGGGATCGCGGTCGATGAGATAATGGCTGCTCACCCCGGTTTGCGTCAGCAGGCGCAGGGCTTCTTCAAAATCCACCGCCGTATAGTGCACGATGATATAGCGCACCCGGCTGTCATGAGCCTCGCTGGCATGGCGGGTGTCGATCAGGGGACCACCGGCGCAGGCGGCCAGCAACCCCATTGCGGCGAGCGCCATGAGGCCGGCGACGGCCCGGCGGGCAGCGGATAATCTGGTCATGGCGGCTTTCGCGGGGCGGGCGGACATCATCACGCCAAGCCTGCCCGCGCGCGCCGCGCCGTACAAGAGCGCGCGCCTCAGCGCCGCTCCACGCCCGGCATGGTCCACTCGCCAGACAGCGCCGTCTCGCCGGGCGCATAGAGGCGCGCCGTCAGGGCGAAGGGCGCGTCCGGCGGGGCCGGCAGCCAGTTGGAATCCGGGGAGGCCTGGGGCGGTTCGGTGGAAATCCTGATGGTCAGTCCGCCATCTGAATCGTAGGTCAGATCGTCCCGGTCGCCGAGCGCATGGCGCCAGCCGGCGCCCTCGGGCAGAAAACCATCCACGTCATAGAGCGTGATCGACCAGAATGCGTCCGTCGGCGGCAGGGCGCCGGGCTCAAAGCGCAGAATGTAGGCGTGGCTGCTATGCAGCGGCTGGCCGTCGCGATCCACCGACGTGTTGGGATAGATCGCATCCGCCGCCAGATTGGCTCCCAGCCCGATATGCGCCACGCCGGCGCGCAGGGCGTAATTGGTCCCATACGCGCCCAGCCCCTCAGTCAGCGTGCGCCAGCCCTCCGGCCCGGGCGGCTGGCGGTCGGCTTCGGCCAGTCTGGTGCGCGCCACCGTTACCCCGCGCCCCATCACCCGGCGCGCCAGCGGCCCATGCCCGCTCCAGTCAACCGCGCCGGTTTCCGGGTGAACGCCCAGCGCGGCCAGGCGCGCGGTCATTTCTGCATCCTCCGCCCTGGCCGGGTTCAGCGCCATTAGCGCGGCGAGGCGCGTGAAGAATTCATTCGGCGCCAGCGCCGCCACCGCATCGGACGGTCGCAGGCCGGCATCGCCCATCCGCGCCGAGGCTGAGGGCGGTGGCGCGGTGAGCGAGATGGCGTCCTGAAGGGCATGAACTGGCGCAAAGTCTTCGCCCGGCGCGATCTCGATGCGCCCGATCAGCCAGGCCATGGGGGTGGAGACCCGCACATGCACAGCGCCCGGCAGGGCCGGCCCGTCCCAGTCCGGACCGGTGATGAAGGCGAGGCCCGGCCCTGAACCCGCCACGCGCGAACCCGGCGCGCCGGCCACATCGGTCCAGGCGTCCAGCACCTGCAACAGCCAGTAGCGCTCGCCCATATCCGGCCAGCGCAGCACAACAGGACCGTCAGACAGGTCGAGCCAGGCGATGGAATACAGCGTATCGAGATTGGGCCGCACCACCGTGTCATCCCCGGCCTGCGGCAGGTCGCGGCGGTGATGCAGCGTGTTGATCGCACCCGGTTCGCCTTCAGCTTCGACCCGCGCCAGCATCACCGCGCGCGTCTCCTCCATCAGCACCAGGGGATAGCCGAACACATAGGCTTCGCCAGCCGTCTGGCCGAGATCACGCAGGGACAGGCCGTCCGGATTGCGGGTCAGCACATGCCAGCCCGCCGCGGCGGCGGCGATCAGGGCGATGAGGGTGAAAATCGCAGGGCCAAGATATCGCATCACGGCCACCTTCGCCTGTCAGGCTGGCGCGGCGCAAGCCTTGAAGCGGGCCCGGCCTGCGCCCCGTGCTCGCCTAACGCTCCTTGCGGTAAAGCCACATCGTGATGGGACCGAATACGGCCGCGATCAGACCCGGCGCCAGCAGGGCCAGCAGGACGGCGCGCAGGTCCGGCGTTCCGGCCATGATGTCGCGAATGGCGGTCACCAGCAGGCTGACCGGATTGACCGACACCACCGCCTGCAGCCAGCCCGGCATGGTGGCCGGATCGACATAGATATTGGAGGCGAACGTCAGCGGCATCAGCACCAGCCAGGCCAGCGTCATCACGGTGGAGGGCGTGCGCACCGACAGAGCCAGCGCGGTGAAGATCCAGCCAAAGCCCAGCGCGAACCCGTTGAGCAGCATGAGGGCCGGGATCACCGCGATGAAGCCGCCCTCGGGGCGGTAGCCCATCAGCGTGCCGATGATGAAGACGATCAACCCCGACGCCGTGAAGCGGAACACATCGGCCAGCATCGCCCCGGCGATCGGCCCCGGCGACCAGACGGGCAGGGAGCGGAAGCGGTCGAACACGCCCTTGGAAATGTCGGTATTGAGCGTGAATCCGGTATAAACGGACGTGAAAACAATCGTCTGCACCAGAATGCCCGGCAGCAGGAATTGCAGATAGGCGTCTGTCGAGCCCGCCAGCGCGCCGCCGAACAGATAGGTGAACATCACCGTGAACATGATGGGGGTCACCACCACGTCGAACAGCTGCTCGGGCATGTGCTTGATCTTCAAAAGCGCCCGCCAGGCATAGGTCAGGCTGACCGACACCGCATGGGGCGGGCTGGCGGCCATGGCCGGCGCCGATTGCACCACCGTCTCGGCGGCCTGCTTGAGGGGCGTCGTCGTGTCGCTCATGGCGCGACCTCCGGTGCTGGCCCGTCCTCCGCCTCCGGCGGGCGTCCGGTCAGCGCGAAGAAGACTTCATCCAGACTCGGCTGGCTGAGGCTATAGCCCGACAATTCAATCCCAGCCGACGACAGAGCGGAGAGCGCGGCGAGCCCCGCATCGGGATCAGACACATCCACGCTCAGGGACAGGCCATTGCCGCCGGCGCGCACTTCGCCGTCCAGCAGCCCGGCCAGCAGGCCGGACGCCTCCTCGCGCCGGTCCGCACCCGCCAGGCTGATCTGCAACACGCCGCCGCCGACTTTCGCCTTCAACTGCGCGCTGGTTCCGCGCGCAATGATGCGGCCGTGATCCACCACAGCGATCTCGCCCGCCAGCTGGTCGGCCTCTTCGAGATATTGCGTGGTCAGAAGGATGGTCGTGCCGCTGGCCGCCAGGCCCCGCACAATATCCCAGACCTGATTGCGCGAGCGCGGATCGAGCCCGGTGGTCGGCTCGTCAAGGAAAAGCAGCTCGGGCCGGCGGATGAGGCTGGATGCGATATCCAGCTTGCGCCGCATGCCGCCGGAATAAGCTTTCGCCTGCTTGGCGGCCGCGTCAGCGAGATCAAACGCGCCCAGCAGGTCCATGGCGCGGCCCTTGGCCTCGGCGCCTTTGAGCCCTGACAGGCGCGCGAGCAACAGCAGGTTCTCAAACCCGGTCAGGTCTTCGTCCACCGAGGCGAACTGGCCCGTCAGGCTGATCTTGCGGCGCACCTCGCGCGGCTCACGCTCGATGTCGTGGCCCAGCACCAGCGCGCTGCCGCCAGAGGGACGCAAAAGCGTCGCCAGCATGCGCACCAGCGTGGTCTTGCCTGCGCCATTGGGCCCCAGCACGGCGAAAATCTCGCCGCGGCGCACCTCCATATCGATGCCGTCCACGGCCCGCTTTTCGCCAAAGCGGCGCGACAGGGCGCGCGTTTCAATCGCATGGACTGACATGGCGGGGCTCGTCCGCAAGGGCTGGGGCGAGCCTGTTTAGCCCAATCAGCGCGCCGCACAAGCCAACATGATATGACGGTTTGGACAGGCGGCGCCGCGCGCCAGCCTCGACTTGAGGCGCGCGCAGGCCCAGGGTGGCCGGCGATGGACAAGAAAATTTACAAAAGCGAACTCAAGCGCCTCCAGATCGGACTGGTGGCCCTGCAACGCCACCTGATCGCCACCGAGGCGCGCTGCCTGATCATTCTGGAAGGGCGCGATTCGGCGGGCAAGGACGGGGTGATCAAGCGCATCGTCCAGCACCAGTCGCCGCGCGACACCCGTGTGGTGGCGCTGGGCAAGCCCACCGAGCGCGACCGGTCGAGCTGGTATTTCCAGCGCTGGACCGAGCATCTGCCCGCAGGCGGCGAAATGGTGCTGTTCAACCGGTCCTGGTACAACCGCGCCGGCGTGGAGCCGGTGATGGGGTTCTGCACCAATGCCGAGCACAAGGCCTTTCTGCAAAATGTCGGTCCGTTCGAGCGCATACTGGTCAATGACGGGCTGGTGCTCTTGAAATACTATCTGGACCTGTCGCGTGACGAACAGGCCAAACGGCTGGAAGACCGCTGGGTCAATCCGCTCAAATCGTGGAAAATCTCGCCCGTGGACGCCGTCGCCCTCAAGAAGTTCGACGCCTATTCGAAAGCGCGCAACACGATGCTGGCCGTCACCGGCGATCCGGTCCCCTGGCGGGTGGTGAACGCCGATGACAAGCGCGCGGCGCGCCTGGCGATCATCCGCGACATCCTGCGCAGCGCCACCTGCCCGGATCTGCCCGAAGACTATGGCGACCCGGACCCGGCCGTGCTGCGCCGCTGGTCATCCGATGACCGGCCGGACGCACACCTGCACCACTGATAATCTCGACACTGAGGGAGACGAGGGCCATGGGCTGGGCGCTGAGCATTGATCAAGCTGACATAACGCACGCCGACATCGTTGAGGACCCGCCGCGCGCGCTGAACGCGGGCGAAGCCCGCCTGACCGTGCGCCGCTTTGCGCTGACCGCCAACAACATCACCTATGCCGCCTTCGGGCAGGCCATGGGCTATTGGCGCTTCTTCCCCGGCGCGGACGGGCGCGGGCGCCTGCCGGTTTGGGGCTTTGCCCAGGTGACTGAAAGCCGCGCGCCGGGACTGGACCTGGGCGAGCGGGTCTATGGCTACTTCCCCGCCGCCAGCGAGCTGGTGGTCACCCCCGGCAAGATCCGCCCTGACAGCTTTGTCGATGCGGCAGACCACCGCTCCGCCCTGCCGGCAGTGTATAACCGCTATGTGCGCTGCGCCGCCGACCCGGCCTATGACCCGCAGCGCGAAGCCGCGCAGATGGTGCTGCAGCCGCTGTTTCTCACCTCCTTCCTGATCGATGCGCATTTGCGCGAGGCGGCCTTCCAGGGCGCGAACCGCCTCACCCTGACCAGCGCATCCAGCAAGACCGCACTGGCGCTCGCCTTCCTGTTGGGCCGCGACCGGCCCGAGGGTTTGCGCATCGAAGCGCTGACCTCGTCGCGCAACGCCGCCTTTGTGGAGGCGTCGGGGCTGTATGACGACATCACCGGTTATGACGACATCGCCGCAATGGACCCCGCCCCCGCCCGGCTGATCGTGGATTTCGCCGGGGCGGCGGAGGTGAACCGGGCCCTGCATGGGCGGTTCGGCGCCAACCTGAAAGCCAATATCCGCGTCGGGGGCGCCCATTGGGATGACAGCGCGCCGGCATCCGATCTGCCCGGACCCAGACCCGCCTTCTTCTTCGCCCCCGACCATGCCCGCGACCGCATCGCGCAGTGGGGACCGGACGGGTTCGCCAAACGCCAGGGCGAGGCCTGGTCCCATTTCGTGGCGGCGGCGGATGATCTCTTGGCTTGGCGAAGCCTCACCGGCGGACCTGAGGCTCTGGGCGCCTATCAGGCGCTGGTGCGCGGCCAGGTGCCCGCCAGCGAAGCGCTGGTGGTCGAGGTGGAAGAGCGCTGACAGGGCGGGGCGGGCTGGCGTAGAACTACGCCCATGATCCGGCCCACATCCCTTCCCGCCTCGCTTGACGGCCTGCGCCTGCGCGCAGAGCTCGCCGCCGCCACGCGCAAGGGCTGGGACCAGCCGGCGGAGCGTCAGGCCGCTTTGGCCAAGCTGAAAGCCTATCTCACCCGCGGCCGCGCCCATGCCGAATCCCGTCTTCAGGGCGCCAGCGGCGGGCTGGAGGCGGCGCGGACCCTGTCCGGCGTGATGAACGCCGTGCTGCGCGCGCTGTATGATTCCATCGCCAGCGATCTGACCGATCAGGGCGCGCGCACGCCGGGGCTGGCGCTGTGCGCGGTAGGTGGATATGGCGCGGGCGAGCTGGCCCCGCACAGCGATATCGATCTGCTGTTCCTGGTCGATGATCCCGCCCCCGAGCACGCCACGCTGATTGTCGAGCGCACGCTCTATGCCCTGTGGGATAGCGGTCTGCCCGTGGGCGGCGGCGCCATCCGCACGGTGAAAGAGGCGATCGCGCTGGCGCGTGACGACGTCTCGGAGCGCACCGCGCTTCTGGATATCCGCAGCCTGACCGGCGATGTGCGCCTGGTGCGTGAACTGCTGAGCGCGTTCGAAGAGGAATTGCTGGGCGAGCGCGCGGGCGCCTTCGCCGCCGCCAAGCTGACCGAGCGCGATGAACGCGTCGACCGTCAGGGCGACAGCCGCTACGCCGTCGAGCCCCATATCAAGGACGGCAAGGGCGCCCTGCGCGATCTGCAGACCGTGCGCTGGCTGGCTCAGGTGCTTTACGGCGCCGACGCCATGGAGCGCTGGGTGGCCGCGGGCCTGTTATCCGTCGCCGATGTGGAGCGCTATCTCAACGCCGCCGATTTCTTCTGGACCGTGCGCTTCCACCTGCACGCCCTGGTGGGACGCAAGGACGACCGGCTGAGCTTCGACATGCAGCCCGGCGTGGCCGTGCGCATGGGCTATGACGACCGCGCCGACGCGCTGGGGGTGGAAGCCTTCATGCGCGACTATTTCCTCAAAGCCATCGATGTGGGCGCGCTCACCCGCCTGGTCTGCGCCAAGCTGGAGGCTGACGAGCTGAAAGACGCGCCGGGCGCCGCCGGGCGGTTCCTGCCGTCCGACGGCATGGCGGACGCCGAAGGCCTGGCCGAGGAAGGCTTCACGCTGCGCGCTGGACGGCTGACCTTCGCCGATCCGGCGGCGATTGAATCCGATCCGGTGATGATGCTGCGCCTGTTCGAGGCGGCGGCGGCGCGCCATTACGATCTGCACCCGGACGCCGTGGCGCGCATCGGCCAGTCCCTGCGCCTGATCGACGACGCGTTTCGCAGCGATCCGCGCGCCGCGCGCAGCTTCTTTGCGGTGCTGCTGGACGCCGAGGATCCGCGCATGACCCTGCGCGCCATGACCGAGGCGGGGCTGCTGGGCGCCTATATCCCCGAGTTCGGCGATATCGTCGCGCGCACCCAGTTCAACATGTATCACCGCTTCACCGTGGACGAGCATACGCTCAACGCGCTGGGCCTGTTGCGTCTGATCGAGCAAGGCAAGCTGGCGGGCGATCACCCGCTGGCCACCAGCCTGGCGCAGAAAATCTCGTCGCGCCGGGCGCTGCATCTGGCCGTGTTGCTGCACGATACCGGCAAGGGCAAGGGCGACCAGTGCGTGGAGGGCGCCGCCAATGCGCGGGTTGCCGGGCCGCGCCTGGGGCTGGACGAGAACGAGGTGGAGCTCACCGCCTGGCTAATCGCCAACCACCTTGAAATGAGCGATGCGGCCCAGCGCCGCGACATTTCCGACCCGCGCACCGTGCTCGATTTCGCGCGCCTGTGCGGCACGCTGGAGCGCTTGCGGCTCCTGACCATTCTGACCGTGGTGGATATCCGCGCGGTGGGTCCGGGCGTGTGGAATGGCTGGAAAGCCCAGCTCTTGCGCGATCTCTATCAGGCCACCGCCGCCGTGCTGGCCGAGGGCGGGGAGCGCGGCGAGGACGCGGCCCGCGCGCGCCTGGCCGCCCGCGCCGAAACCGCCCGCGCCGCCTTCCGGTCTGTGGTCGGCCGATTTGATGCAGACTTCGCCGAGCGCTGGATCGGCGAGATGGATGATCCCTACTGGCTGGCCTTCGCCGAGAGCGACCGGCTGCGCCACGCGGCGTTTGTCCGCGCCAGCGCCGCCATGGGCCGCGACATCGCCGCAGGCGTGCGCATCGACAAGCGCCGCTCGGCCTGTGAGGTGATGGTGCTGGCGCCCGACCGCGACGGGCTGTTCGCCGACATCGCCGGCGCCCTGGCGCGCGAAGGCGCGAACGTGGTGGGCGCCCAGGTCGCCACCACCCATGGCGGCCAGGCCTTTGACGTATTCTTCGTCCAGGAGGGCGGCGGACGCCCGTTCGGCTGGTCCGACCCGCGCGCGCGCTCGCGCCTGAAAGACGCCGTGGAGAGCGCCGCGCGCGACGGGCTGGCGCCCGGCTGGCGCCTGCCGGTCCAGCCCCTGCGCCGGCGCGAGGCGGCGTTTGCGGTCAGCCCCTATGTGAAGCTGGACCTCGAGGCCGCCGACAATGCGCTGGTGATCGAAGCCTCGGGCCGCGACCGGCCGGGCCTGCTGCATGCGCTGGCGCACACGCTGACGGGGCTCGGCCTGTCCTTGCAGGCGGCGCGCATTGACGGCTATGGCCAGCGCGCGGTGGACACATTCTACGTCACCTGCAAAGGCGCCAAGCCCGATGATCCGGCGCTTCTGGAGACCATCACCAAGGCGCTCGAAGCGGTACTCGTCGAGGCTGAGGCGGCGCTGGGAACCCCGTCCGGCGCCGGGCCTGCCCCCATTCCTGCGAGCGCCGGGCGGTGAGGCTGTTTCGCAATCTCGGCGTGGTGAGCGCCTTCACGCTGGGCAGCCGAATCCTCGGCCTGATGCGCGAGAGCTTGATGGCCGGGCGCCTGGGCGCCGGGCCGGTGGCCGACGTGTTTTTCCAGGCGCTGGTGATCCCCAACACCTTCCGCCGCGTGCTGGCCGAGGGCGCGTTCAATGCCGCCTTCGTGCCGCTCTATGCGCGCGAGCTGGAAGGCAAGGGCAAGGACGAAGCCGACGCCTTCGCCAGCGAGGCGCTGAGCGTGCTCGTCACGGTCACGCTTCTGGTGGTGGTGGCGATCCAGCTGCTGGCGCCATGGATCGGCTACGCCTTCTTTCCAGGGCAGGTGAATGATCCGGACCTGTTCGCACTGGGCATTCTGCTGTTGCAGATCATGATGCCCTATTTGCTGTGCATGACGGTGACCGCGCTGATCGGCGGCGGGCTCAATTCCCATGGCCGGTTCGCCACGGCCGCCGGCGCGCCCATGCTGTTCAATCTCGTGCTCATCGGGGTGCTGCTGTTCGAGTTCGCAGACCGCGAAGCGCTGGCCGTCTGGCTGGCCATCGGCGTGACCGTGTCAGGCGTGATGCAGGTCGTGCTGCTGGTGCTGGCGGCACGCCGGGCCAGGCTAAAGCTCACACTGCGCGCGCCGCGCGTGACGCCGCGGGTCAAGCGCCTGATCGTGCTGGGCGTGCCCGGCTCGGTGGCGGCGGGCGTCACCCAGATCAATGTGCTGGTCACCTCCTCGATCTCCATGCTGGAGGAGGGCGCCCGCTCCTATCTCAATTATGCCGAACGGCTTTACCAGCTGCCGCTGGGCGTGATCGGCATCGCCATGGGCCTGGCGCTCTTGCCCAACCTCGCCCGCCGCCTGCGCGCCGGGGACGAGGCCGGCGGCCAGTACACCCTGAACCGCTCTATCGAGATATCGCTGGCGCTCACCCTGCCCGCCGTGGCCGCCATTCTGGTGATCCCGCATTTTCTGGTCGGCGGATTGTTCGAATGGGGCGCGTTCACCGCCGAGAACACCGCCAACACCGCGCTGGCCCTCATCGCCTACGGCGCGGGCCTGCCGGCCTTCATCCTGATCAAGGTGCTGACCCCCGGCTTCTTCGCCCGCGAGGACACGGCCACGCCCATGCGCTATGCGCTGGTCTCGGTGGCGGTGAATTTTCTGCTGGCCGTGACGCTGTTCTTCGGCGGCATGGGCTTTCTGGGTCTGGCCATCGCCACCAGCGTGGCGGGCTGGATCAATGTGGCGCTGCTGGCGCGCACCCTGCTGACGCGCGGGCTGTGGCGGCTGGACGCGCGCCTCATCGCCCGCCTGCCCCGACAGGTGCTCGCAGCGGCTGTCATGGGCGCCGCGGTCTGGGCCATGGCCGGACCGGGCGCAGACTGGATCACCGGGCTGGCCCCCGCCCTCGGCGAGTATCCCGGCAAGCTGATCGTGCTCGGCGCGGTGGTGGCGCTGGGCGCCGCCGTCTATGGCGCAGCAGCGCTCGCCGTCGGGGCGCTCAAGCCCTCAGACCTGCGCGATCTGGTGCGGCGCAAGCCGGACGCGTCCTGACCCGGCAAGCCGTTCACGCTTGAGCCTTGCGAGGCGCGAGGCTATCACCGCGCCCTGTTCTTTCGCGACTGACCAGATATGGATCACCCATGAGCGACGCCCTGCCCGTCTATTCCGGCCCTGAACGCATCCTGTCGGGCATGCAGCCCACAGGCGGGCTGCATATCGGCAATTATCTGGGCGCGCTCAAACACTGGGTGCGCCTGCAGGAAGGCAAGGCCGACTGCTTCTACTGCGTGGTGGACATGCACGCTATCACCGTGGCCCATGACCCGGCCGAACTGCCGGGCCGCGTGCGCAGCGCCGCAGCCGCCTATATCGCCGCCGGGGTGGACCCGAACCGCAGCGCGGTGTTCGCCCAGTCGGCAGTCCCTGCCCATGCCGAGCTCGCCTGGATTTTCCAGTGCGTGGCGCGTTTGGGCTGGCTGGAGCGCATGACCCAGTTCAAGGACAAGGCCGGCAAGGACGCCGAGCGCGCCAGCGTCGGCCTGTTCACCTATCCCGTGCTGCAGGCGGCTGACATCCTGATCTACAAGGCGACCCACGTGCCCGTGGGCGAGGACCAGAAACAGCATCTGGAGCTGTCGCGCGACATCGCCGCCCGCTTCAACCGCGACTTTGGCGGCGGTGAGGCCGTGCTGCCCCTGCCCGAACCGGTGATCCCGCCGTCTGGCGCGGGCGCGCGCATCATGTCGCTGAAAGACGGCACGGCAAAGATGTCCAAATCCGATCCCAGCGACAATTCGCGCATCAATCTGCACGACGACGCCGATGCGATCGCGCGCAAGATCAAGAAGGCCAAGACCGACGCCGAGCCCCTGCCCGCCACCACAGCCGAGCTCGACGCCCGGCCCGAGGCGCGCAATCTGGTGGGTCTCTACGCGGCGCTGACCGGGATCAGTGCGCAGGCTGTGCTGAACGATCATGCTGGTCAGGGCTTCGGCGCCTTCAAGCCGAAGCTCGCCGACATCGCGGTGCAGTTCATCGCGCCTATCGCGGATGAATACGCCCGCCTGATCGCGGACCCGGCAGAGATTGACC
Organism: Hyphomonadaceae bacterium ML37; assembly: GCA_027627685.1. Lineage (NCBI taxonomy): Bacteria > Pseudomonadati > Pseudomonadota > Alphaproteobacteria > Hyphomonadales > Hyphomonadaceae > Hyphomonadaceae bacterium ML37. The sequence goes on along the minus strand of CP091241.1, from coordinate 509,892 downwards.
GTATCCTGATACGCGGGGCCGAGCGCGCCCGCGCCGCCGCCGAACCGGTGATCGCTGAAGTGCGTGACCGGGTCGGCTACTGGAAAGCCTGATACACGCCGCGCGCTTGCATTACAGGTTTGTCATCCCCACATAACATCTCCGTCCGGCGCGGGTCTGTCTGCGCCGGTTGGCAAGACAAGGACCCCTCCCCATGCGTCACACAATCTGGCTCGCCGCCGCCTCCGCGCTCGCGCTCGCAGCCTGCAATGACCCCGCCGCCCCCGCCTCCTATGACGACGCCGACGCAACAAGCCCGTCCACTCAGGACGTCGCCTCTGATGCCAGTGTCCAGGAATCCATGGACCAGACCCCGGCCGCGCAGGAGCCCGCCGCGGCGTCCGAACCGACCGCCTACACGGTTGTCGGCGCCTGGATCCGCAATCCCCCGCCGGGCCGTGACGTGACCGCCGCCTTCATGACGGTGACCGCTGGCAATGCCGAAGGCCGTCTGGTTGATGCGCGCACCAATGCCGCCGGACGCGTGGAACTGCACACCATGGCGATGGAAGACGACGTCATGCGCATGCGCCGCGTCGAGGGCCTCGACGTGCCGTCGGGTGGCTCGATCTCGCTGGCGCCGGGCGGCGATCATATGATGTTGTTCGAAATTGACCGTGACGTGCTCGCCACGGGCGAGGTGCTGATCGAACTGGTGTTTGAAAACGGCCAGACCGTGAACCAGGTGTTCGAAGTGCGCGACACCGCGCCGGACGCCGAAGAGAACTGATCGGCTTCATCCAGACTTGACCAAAGCAACGGGCCGGGCGCAACGCGTCCGGCCCGTTTGCTGTCTGGCGTGCTTTTTTCCGCAAGCGGTCAGGCCGAAGCCTTTTTCACGGCCTCCATATAGGCGCGCAGCACCGCATTCATGCGGGTCTGATAGCCGCGTCCGCCCTGCTTGAAGAAGTGCAGCACGTCCCGGTCCAGCCGCACCGTCACCTGCTTCTTGCCATAGCCGGGATGCCAGACGGCTTGCGCGAAGTCTTCTTCGGTGAGTTCCGGAATATCGGAAAAGTCGATGTCCTCGTCGGGGATCGCCTCGATCTCGCGCAGGCGCTCCTCGGAGATGGGCGGCAGGTCTTCAAGATTCACCCGCACGATACGTCCCATGAAAGCGTCTCCTTTCCTCTCGACGCGCAGGCCGCGCCGAGATGATGCGGATGCGGCCCGAGCGGTCCGTGTGCACAACGGCGATCACCGGACGCCCGCTAAGAGGACCGACGGCTATCCATCGCTCTTCCCCACCGGCACCTGCGCGGGCCGGGATCAAGACATAGTCGCCGAAGAACAATTCGGCAGCCTCGTCAAACCCGATGCCGTGCTTGGTGCGGTTGGCGCGGTCCTTGGCCTCATCCCATTCAAACTGCATTGTAGCTACAATTGTCGTTACAAACAAGCGTCCCCGCTCGCTTCAGAGGCGCACATCTACGCCCTCTGCGCGAATCCGCCAACCGGATTTCGCGCCTCGGGCCTGAGAGATTTAAATGGCCATGAAGTTCGAGGCATTGTCTCGCGTCAGGCGCGGATGATCGCTTGCCTACGAATTGCGCGCGGCCTTCGCCGTATCCGAGTGCATTTCCTCAATAAGCCAGTCGCCAAACCAGATGGCGTCGACCATGTCGAAAACCCGTGACTGGTCCGGCGTGCCGATGACGTCGGACCGGCGCAAGGCCATCGAGGCAAGCGGCCTATAGCGATCAATCTGAGCGTCGATGACCATGAAGGAAGGCTCGCCAGCCACCACTCGGAATTCGACGGCCACAAGATGGCGATCATCTGCGGACGTGTTGTCGCCCCAAGACCCGATGAGCAGATCGAAGCGAGGATAATGCTCACTGCTCTGCTTGCACCAGGTCACGTAATAGACTGCTTGAGTCTGGGCGTTCTCGACTATCTCCCCCCAGAAGCGCCGCGTCGTCGTGCGGCAGTTGCTGCACTCAAACGACGTCTGGCTTGTCGGGTTCACACTCAAATCAGATGCAGGCATCCCCTACAGCTCCACCCCCAGCGCGCCGGCCACACTGAACACGTCCTTGTCGCCGCGGCCGCACATATTCATCAGGATGACGGCGTCCTTGCCCAGTTCCCGGGCGAGATCGCGGGTGCGCGCCAGGGCGTGGGCGGGCTCCAGCGCCGGGATAATGCCTTCGAGCTGGGCGCACATCTGGAACATTTCCAGCGCCTCGGCGTCAGTGGCGGACCGGTACTCGGCCCGTCCCATATCGTGCAGGAAGGCGTGCTCCGGCCCGATGCCGGGATAGTCGAGACCGGCGGAAATGGAGTGACCTTCCGTGATCTGACCATCGGCGTCCTGCAGGAGATAAGTCCGGTTGCCGTGCAGAATGCCCGGCTTGCCCCCATTCAGGCTGGCGGCGTGGTCGGGCGTGTCGAGGCCCTTGCCCGCCGCCTCCACGCCGATCAGGCGCACGCTTTCGTCTTCCAGGAAGGGATAAAACAGCCCCATGGCGTTGGACCCGCCGCCAATGCACGCCACGGCGGCGTCGGGCAGGCGGCCCAGACGTTCGAGCATTTGCTCGCGCGCCTCTCTTCCGATCACGGACTGAAAATCACGCACCATCATCGGGTAGGGATGCGGCCCCGCCACCGTGCCGATCACATAGAAGGTCTCGTCGGGATGGGTGACCCAGTCGCGCAACGCTTCGTTCATGGCGTCTTTCAGCGTGCCCCGCCCGGAGGTGACGGCGTGGACCTTGGCGCCCAGGAGCTTCATGCGGAACACATTGGGTTTCTGGCGCTCCACGTCCGTGGCGCCCATGAACACCTCGCACGGAATGCCGAACCGCGCCGCCACCGTGGCCGTGGCGACGCCATGCTGGCCCGCCCCGGTCTCGGCGATGATGCGCGTCTTGCCCATGCGTTTGGCCAGCAGGACCTGACCCAGGCAGTTATTGATCTTGTGCGCGCCGGTATGATTGAGCTCGTCGCGCTTGAACCAGATCTGCGCCCCGCCAAAGGCCTCGGTCAGGCGCTCGGCGAAATAGAGCGGGCTTGGCCGGCCCACGAAATCGCGGCTGAACAGGTCAAACTCGGCGACGAAGTCCGGATCATCCTTGTACTGAGCATAGGCCGCCTCCAGCGCCAGGATGTTGGGCATCAGCGTCTCGGCCACATAGCGTCCGCCATAGGCGCCAAAGCGCCCGGCCGCGTCGGGATACTGGGAGAAGGCGTTGGGCTTGGTCATGGGACGGTCCTGAGAGTTGAGGCGGGGTGAGAGACAAGCCGCTTGCGGCTCACGGCGCAAGCGGGCGCGCAGATCGCGCTGCAGCGATAAAGGCTTCGATCTTCGCAATATCCTTGACGCCGGGCGCTGATTCCACGCCGGACACCACGTCGACGCCGCGCGCGCCGCTCTGCCGGATGGCGTCCGCCACGCTGTCCACGGTCAGTCCCCCGGCCAGCAGCCAGGGCGCGCCGGCGTCAAACCCGTTCAGGAGAGCGTAATCCCAACCGATTCCCAGCCCGCCGGGCCGGTCGGCGCCGGCGGGCGGTTTGGCGTCGAACACGAACCCGTCCACCGCCCCGCGCCAGCGCGCCGCCCGGTCCAGATCGGCGCGATCCGACACGCCCAGCGCCTTCCACACGCCCTCGCCCACATAAGACCGCACATCCTGGCAGCGCGCCGGGCTTTCATCGCCATGCAGCTGGATGATGTCGGGCTTCATGCGCACCAGCACCTCGCCCAGCAGCGCATCATCGGGGTCCACCAGCACCGCGACCGATCGCGCCGGTCCTTTTCGCGCCGCCAGCGCCCCGGCGGCGGCCGGCGTCAGCGCGCGTGGAGATCGCGGGAATATGATGAAGCCCAGATACGCCGCCCCCGCCGCCACAGCGGCGTCCACGGCGGCGGCGTCATTGAGGCCGCAGATTTTGACGATCGTGCTCATGGGCTCGGGATATAGGCCGGGCTCAAGGGATGAGGAAGCGGATGGCGCCTCACCCCACCGCATACCCCGCCGTATTGTATCCCGCGATCTTTGGCGTCTTGGGCAGATAGCCCGCCTCGATCCGGGTGATGTTAAACCCGGCGCGGGTGATCATCGCGGCGGGATCACGGGTCAGGTGACAGCCGCCGGCCAGCGGCTTCCAGACCGGTTCGATGCGGCGCTGCCAGCGGGCGACGCCTTCATCCGGCGCCAAGCCATGCTCGCTGAACAAAAGCTGGCCGCCGGGTTTCAGCGCCCGGCGCAGGGCGGCCAGCGCCCGGTCGGGGTCCGGAATGGTGCAGGCCGTATAGGTGAGCACGATGGTGTCAAAGCTTGCGGGCTCCAGCGCGGCGGTCTCGGCGCCCTCGGCCAGCCAGGTCACCGGGACCGGAAAGCCGGCAATGGCCGGCGCGGCCTTGCGGCGCATGCCCTCAGAGGGCTCCAGCGCGACAAGTTCGGTGATGGCCGCCGGATCATAGAAGGACAGATTGGTCCCGGTCCCGAACCCGACCTCCAGCACCCGGCCCCTGGCCTGCGGGATCAGGCGTGATCGCTGCTTCATTATCTGCGGCGCGCCGCAGGCGCAGCCGATCAGATGGGGCAGGACATGGGTCTCGTATAGCTGGCCGATCATGCCGACATCGCCTCCACCACGCGAATAAGCTCCGCCAGATCATCCGGCTCAACCAGCCGGTGATCGCCGCTGCGCGTCATCGTCAGGGTGACCGGCGCGTCTGGCAAGTGCTCCATCAGGCGCACCGAATGGCTCCACGGCATGTCGCGGTCCTGCCAGCCCTGAAGGATGTGCACCGGACAGGTGAGCGGGATAGGCGCGTCCAGCAACAGCCAGCGCCGCCCGTCCTCGATCAGGCGCGCGGTGATCACCTGCTGGCCGCCCGGGCCGCCGGGGCGCGTCCATTTGCCGTCGCGGGCAATGGCCTCGCGCGCATGCAAGGGCAGGCGCTCCCAGATCAGGGTTTCGGTGAAATCCACCGCCGGGGCGATCAGCAGCAGCGCCTTGACCCGCTCGGGCCGCGCCAGCGCCGCCAGGATGGCCAGCCAGCCGCCCATTGAGGAGCCCACCAGCACTTGCGGCCCGTCCGTGGCCTGATCGAGCACCGCCAGCGCGTCGCTGCGCCAGCGTGTGATGTCGGCGTCGTCCCAGTCCCCGTCCGAGGCGCCATGGGCGAAATAGTCAAAGCGCACGAGCGCGCGCCCGCCCGCCTGCGCCCAGGCGTCCAGCGCGGTCGCCTTGGTCCCGCCCATGTCGGAGTCGAACCCGCCCAGATACAACACGCCCGGACCCCGCCCGCGCCGGCGCGCATAGGCGAGGCGGGCGCCCTCCCGGTCTAGATAGTCCAGCGGCGCGGCGGCGGGGTCAGTCATGGCGGGGCCTCTACGGGTGTAGTGTGGCTGGCGCGGCGCGCTGTTGGCGCGCGCATCCGATGAGGGTACATGACGCGGGCCGTGCAGCGCGGCAAGGCGGACGCATGTGATGGTGATACTCCAGCTCATCCCCGAACTCGACGCCGGCGGCGCCGAGCGCACCACGATCGAGATCGCCGAGGCGGTGACCCGCGCGGGCGGGCGCTGCCTCGTGGCGAGCCGCGGCGGCCGGCTGGAGGGCGCGCTGGCGGACGCGGGCGGCGAGCTGGTGCGCCTCGACATGAAATCGAAAAACCCGCTCACGCTGTGGCGCAATGCGGGGCGGCTGACCCGCCTGATCAAGGCTGAAGCCGTGGACATCGTCCATGCCCGCTCGCGCGCCCCGGCCTGGAGCGGGCGCTGGGCGGCGCGCCGCATGGGCGCGCATTTTGTGACCACGTATCACGGGACGTATTCGGCAGGCTCCGGCCTGAAGCGCACCTACAACGCCGTGATGGCCTCGGGCGAGCGGGTGATCGCCAACTCCAATTTCATCGCGGACCATGTGCGCGCCGAACATGGCGTGGGCGAGGACCGGCTGCGGGTCATTCCCCGCGGAGTGGATCTCGATGTCTTCGACCCGGAGACGGTCAGCCCGCAGCGCATCGCGCAAATTCGCGCGCGCTGGGGCGCAGAGCCCGAGGAGGCCGTGATCCTGCTCCCCGGGCGGCTGACGCGCTGGAAGGGTCAGGCCTTCATGATCGAGGCGCTGGCGGGATGGAGCGGCCCTGGGCGGCCCTTCCGGCTGGTGTGTATTGGCGACGCCCAGGGGCGGGACGCCTATCAGGACGAGCTCGCCGCGAAGGCGCAGGCCGCAGGCATCACGCTGGTGCTGCCCGGTCATGAGAGCGATATGGCGGCTGCCTATCTGGCGGCCGATGTGGTGGTTTGCCCGTCCTTGCAGCCGGAAGCCTTCGGGCGCACCGCCGCCGAGGCGCAGGCCATGGGCGCGCCGGTAATCGCGGCCGATCATGGCGGCGCGCGCGAGGTGGTGGCCGATGGGCAGACCGGCTGGCGGGCCGCGCCGGGCGATCTGGAGGCCTGGCGCGCTGCACTGCACGCAGCGCTGCCGCTAACGCCTGAAGCCCGGGCAGCCCTGTCCCGGCAGGCCCGGGCGCGGGTGATCGAGCTGTTCTCAAAACAGGCGCTGCAAGAGTCCACCTTGCAGGTCTACCGCGAACTTCTAGAGTAGCGTCATGAATCCGGGCGAGGCCGACAAACAACAAATTCTCGTGCTCCACGATGGTGACCTCACCAGCGTGGTGCGCATGCTGGCGGCTGCGCGCCTGATCCGCAGCCATCACCGCACCGCGCGCATCACGCTTCTGACCGGTCCCGATTATGAGGGCCTGTTGAAATACTGCCCGTATTTCAATGCGGTGGAGACGACGCTGGGCGATACGGCGAAGAAGAATTTCTTCGAACGCATGAAGGCGGCGCGTAATTCAGGCTTTGACGTCGTCTATGATCTGGGCGCGGGCGCAGCCTCCAGCAAGATTCGCGGCGCCATGCGCTTCGCCAGCGTGCGCTGGATTGAGGCGCTTCACGATCCCAAAAAGCCGGGCCATCCGCTGGACCAGGTCGCTGACAGGCTGGGCGCGGCAGGCCTCTGCCGGGTCGGTCACGCGCTGGGCGAAGCCGCCGGGCCGGAGCTCGACTGGGTGGATTTCGTGGCCAAGCGCTCGCGCACGCTGGACCCGGCCTATTTCGGGCTGCAGCCGCGCTACGCCCTGTTCTGCCCCGCCGGGGATGAAAGCCCGCCCGCCCAGCGCTGGCCCAAGGAACGCTGGGCCTCTCTGGCCCATGAGCTGCGCCAGAAGGGCGTGGAGCCGGTGATTGTCGGCGGACCGTCCACCCGCGAGCTGGGACGCTACATCGCCCATATCACACCGGGCGCCCGCGATCTGACGGGCCGCGCCAATCTGATCCAGCTGGCCGGGCTGGGCCGCCAGGCCCAGTGCGCCTTTGGCGAGGATGTGGCGCTCTTGCACCTCATCGTCGCCGCCGGTTCGCCCGCCGTCCTGTTTCATCCCGGCGACACCGCCCCGGTGTACAGCGCCCCGCGCGGCGCCTCGCCGACGCTTTTGATGCACGCGCCCACCCTTGCGCAGATCAACGCCGCCGAAGCGGTGCAGGCGATGCGCTGCGCCGGCGGCTTCGCCGATGCGGGCGTGGCGGCGTGAGCGCCTTGCATTTGGGCGCATCCTCGCGATATTCCCTACCCGAACAGCGCCAGAACCTGTATTATGGCGTTCCAATTGTCAGCTTCCATGGAGAAGACGCATAGCTCGACGCCCGCATGCCGCGCCGCCGCCCAAAAAAGAGGGCCCGCGCATCAACCGGGAGATCCGCGTACCGCGGGTGCTCCTGATCGATGAACATGGCGAGAAACAAGGGATCGTGCCCTTCGACTCGGCTCTCGCAGCCGCCGAAGAAGCAGGTCTGGATCTTGTCGAGGTTTCGCCCAACGCTGATCCGCCCGTGTGCAAGATCATCGATTACGGCAAGCTGAAATTCCAGGAACAGAAAAAGAAGGCGGAAGCCCGAAAGAACCAGAAGACGCAGGACGTCAAGGAAATCAAACTGCGTCCGGGCATCGATGTGCATGACTATCAGGTCAAGGCGCGCGCGATGGCCCGGTTCTTTGAAGAAGGCGACAAGGTGAAAGTCACCCTGCGCTTCCGGGGCCGCGAAATGGCGCACCAGGACCGGGGCATGGACGTGATGAACCGGGTCAAGGCCGATTTCGCCGAGACCGCAAAGGTGGAGTTCGAGCCCAAGCTCGAAGGCCGCCAGATGACCATGATCCTGTCGCCGCGCTAACGCGCCGCACCGGACACACACGCAACGGCCCGGCGCATCACGCCGGGCCGTTTTGCGTTTGGGCGCCAATGGCTATTTGGATTTACTCCCAAGACCCCGCGCAGCCGCCGCCTGACCGGCGGAGACCGGGCCTGACCGCCCGCCATGGATCACATAGCCGTGGCGCGCCGGGTAGAGGTGAACCGGCGGACGCTCGACGCCGCCTATGAGCGGTCCGTGGAAGAAGTCCGGCGACAGCTGCACAGGCCGCGGCGCGTGGGCGCTCCGGTAAGCCGTCACAGGCGCGTGTTCCTCGTGCGGCGCGAGCCGGGGCTGCGCATACGGCGCATCGTAGCGAGCGTCGTAGGGCGCCACATGGGGAGCGTCGGGCCGGCGCATGTCATCGCCGGGCCGGGGTCGCGCTTCATACGGCGCGTCGTAGGGCGAGCGCGCCGGCTTGTAAGCCGCCGCCTCGCCATAATAATGGTCCGGCCCGCCAGCGAGGGCCGGGTCGGCGTTCAGGGCGGCAGCGAGGGCGGCGATCATCCAGCTCATGTGTGCCAGTTTAACACAGCCTGCAGAGCCTGCGAGCGTTAAGCTTGGTTAACGCTCAGAAATCGTGGGCGATGCCCTTTTTCTCCCAGTCGCCATAGCGCGTGGGTTCAGGCCCTTTGGGCCCCCCCAGCTCGGTCTCGAGCTCGGTCTCGGGCGCCGCTTCGAGCTCAGAAGCTGCGCGCCGCGCCTCGGCCTCGGCCAGCGCGCGCTGGGCCGCCGGGCTCAGCGGTTTATGTTCCATGTCAGACGGGCCGGTCATCGCTTGCAGTTCCGTTGATCGCTGCCCAGATAGATAGAGCTCACGGCCCCAAGGGCCAAGTCAGGATGGACACAGCGCACATGACTGCAAACGGTTTGAGGACCTTCATGCTGCTGGCGGCGATGACCGCCCTGTTCATGGGGGTGGGGTATCTGATCGGCGGCGCCGTGGGCGCGATCCTGGCGCTGGGCGTGGCGGCGGCGATGAATCTGTTTGCGTTCTGGAACGCCGACAAGATCGTGCTGCGCATGCATGGCGCGCGTGAAATCCTGCCCGAGGAGCGCGATCCGCGCCTGCATCAATACGCGTCCGACACCGCGCGCCTGGCCGAAAGCGCCGGCATGCCGGTGCCGCGCATTTTCATCATCGACAACCCCCAGCCCAACGCCTTCGCCACGGGCCGCAATCTCAATAACGCCGCCGTGGCCGCCACCACGGGCCTGCTGGCCCAGCTCAACCGGCAGGAGGTCATGGGTGTGATGGCCCATGAGCTTGCCCACGTGAAAATGCGCGACACCCTGACCATGACTGTGACCGCCACCATTGCGGGCGCCATCGGCTTCCTGGCCAATTTCGCCCTCTTCTTCGGCGGCGGGCGCGAGCGCGGCGGAATTATCGCGGCGCTGGCGCTGGCCATCCTGGCGCCGATTGCCGCGAGCCTGGTCCAGATGGCGATCTCGCGCGCCCGCGAATATGAGGCCGACCGCGTCGGCGCAGAGATTTGCGGCCAGCCCCAATGGCTCGCCGGCGCGCTGGAGAAGATCGAGCGCGGCGCGCGGCGCACCATCAATGAAAGCGCCGAACGCAACCCGGCCACCGCCCACATGTTCATCATCAACCCGCTCAACGGCCAGGGCGCGGACAATCTGTTCTCCACCCACCCGGCGACCGCCAACCGGATCGCCCGCCTGCGCGAGCTGGGCGGCTCGGCCCCCACCCCGCCCGCCGGGCCCTGGGGCCATCATGGTCCCTGGGGCGGATCGGTCGACGGCGATGACGCGCCGCGTGGCGGATTTGGAGGGCCCTGGGGTTGAGCCAGGCCGTCATTACGCGCACTCAAAATTAACCGTGCCGGGCCAGTCTGCGCGCCAGTTCGCCAGAGGACCGGCATGGCCCGCCACGCACCGCAAACAACTGTCATACCTGCCCTGTCTCTCGGCGCCTGTCTGGCGCTGAGCGCGGGCTTGCCTGTGGCCGGCGCCGTGCTGGCCGCGCCCGAGACCGGACAGGCCGCCGTAGCGTTCGCGCCCAACGCCTCGCCGTCCGAACTCGCCCGGGCCGCCGCCCGCGCCGGGGTCGATATTGTGCGCTTTGGCGGCGCGCCCGGCACGCTCATCGTTAATCTCGATCATCCCGGAAGCCGCGCCGCCTTGCGCGAGGCCGGCGCGTGGCTGATCGCTGATCCCGTCATTCTGGGCGGCTGCGCCCGCACTTTCGCTGAGGACACCCGCTCATGACCCGCCTTCAGACTGTCCGCGCCCGCGCCCTGCGCGTCCTGTTCGCCGCCCAGTGCGCTTTTACGCTGGTATATCTGGCCGCAGGCCTGGTCATCGACCCGACGAAAGCGCTGGCCGGCACGCTGATCCTGGCCGCCATCACCGCGCTGGCCGGCCTGTCCTGGCGGGCGGCGCCGGACGCCTGGACAACGCGCGCGGTGTTCGCCGCCGCCATGATGGCCTGCCCGGCCGCCCTGACCTTCCTGCTCAGCGGACATGCCTGGCAGATCGACATGCACATGACCTTCTTCGCCGCGCTGGCCGCCGTCACCGTGCTGGTGGACTGGCGCGCCCTGCTGGCCGCGGCGGCGACGGCGGCCGTGCACCATCTGGTGCTGAATTTCGCCCTGCCCGCCGCCGTGTTTCCCGACGGGGGCGATGTGTGGCGCGTGGTGTTCCACGCGGTGGTGGTGGTCGCCCAGACCGCATTGCTGATCTGGCTGGCGCGCGGCGTGGCCCGCGCGCTGGGCGAGGCCGATGCGGCGCTCAGCCAGTCGGAAACCGCCCGCGCGCAAGCCGACGGCCTGCTGGCCGCCGACCGCACGCGTCAGGAGGAGATCACCCGCTCGCGCGAGACCATCGCGTCAGTGTCCAGCGCCTTTGAGCAAAGCGTCACCGCCGTCCTCACCGATCTTCAGGCCGCCTCGGGCGAGCTGGGCCAGCTCGCCGGTCAGCTGCGCACGGATGCGGGCGCCACGCGCACCAGCGCCGAAGGCGCCGCCGGTCAGGCGCGCGACACCAGCGCCCATGTGGAGGCCGTGGCCTCCGCGGCTCAGGAGCTCGCCGCCTCTATCGCCGAAGTGACCCGCACCTTGAGCGCCGCCGACGAGATTTCCATCCGCGCCGAGACCGAAGCCGGCCGCGCCGGCGGCTCCATGGAGGAGCTGCACAATGCCGCGCGCGAAATCGAGGACATCGCCGAACTGGTCAGCGCCATCGCCGAACAGACCAATCTTCTGGCGCTGAACGCCACCATCGAAGCGGCGCGCGCTGGCGATGCCGGGCGCGGCTTTGCCGTGGTGGCCAGCGAGGTCAAGCAGCTGGCGGTCCAGACCGCCCGCGCCACCGGCGATATCCGCAGCAAGATCGAAGCGATGCGTACGGCGGCCGCCTCCGCCAACAGCGCCCTCACCGGCATTGCCCGCACCATTTCCGACATCCGCGAAGCCTCCTCCAGCGCGCGCAACGCCTTCGCCGAACAGTCCTGCGCCACTGATGAGATCGCCCGCCTGGCCGCCGACGCGGCAGGCTCCACCGCCCGCGTGGGCGAAGAGGCCGGCGCCGTCACCGGCGCAGCGGCCCGCGCCGACGAGGCCGCCGCCCGGTTCGAGGACGCCGCGCGGGGCCTCGCCTCAGCGGCTGACCGTCTGGGCGAGGAGCTGGTTCAGTTCCGCGGGCGCCTCACCGACGCGGCCTGAGCTGCGGCGCAACCGCCGGCGGCGCAGATCAGGGCACGCCTTAGCGCCTCGCGCGCAGCGCTGTCGGGCGCGCCGGCGCGCGTGATGACGCCAGGACGCACGACAAGTCCTTCAAAGGGCGCGCTGGCGAGGCGTAAAATCCGTTCGGCGACAAGCCGGGCAAGGACGGGTTCGGGCGCGACCAGCACATGGTCAGACACCGCGCAGACCTGCGCCAGCAGGGCGTAATCATCACTGACCAGATTGGCGTCCGCTGACGGCCAGGGCCAGACCGGACGGCGCATGCGCGCGGGCGGCGTGGCTGAAACGAACGGAAAGTCGGCCAGCGGTGCGCCCGAAAGGGCGGGATGTCCGGGCCGGACGGCGGCCGCGATTCCGGCGCCGGAAAGCGCAGTCACCGCCAGGGCCGAATCAGCCTCGGCCGGCTCGCTGTCACACACCGCCATGTCCAGCGCGCCGCTGCGCACCGCCTCTACAAGCTGTTCAGAGGCGCCTGCCTGCACGCGCAGCCGGACCCGGCGCCCGTCCTGGTAATAGACCGCCAGAGCCCCCGGCAGAAGATGGAAGGCGACGGCGGGACCGGCGCCCAGGGTCAGCACGCCGGCCTCGCCCGTGCGCCAGGCCCGCGCCTGGGCGATCAGGTCCGCGCTTTGCTGCGCCAGCGCCGTGGCGCGCGGCAGGATTGCCTCGCCCAGCGGTGTCAGGATCAGACGCCGTCCGCTCCGGTCGAACAGAGCGCCGCCCAGGCGCGCCTCGATCAGCGCCAAGGTGCGCGACGCTGCAGGTTGGGAGACATTGAGCGCTTGCGCAGCCGCCGTCAGCGTACCCTCACGGGCACAGGCGGTCAGGAGACGCGCTTCACGGACCTCCAAAACCATAACCTCCATGCATGACAGAATGTGTTTTTGATATTGGATGTTATGCGTGGTGCGGTCCAGTCTGGATTGCGATACGCACCGGGGAGCGCCATGGCCTACCAGATCATCATTCCGGCGATTTTCATCGGCTTCGCCCTGCTGGAAATCTTGCTGGGCCGGTTCAACCCGAAGGACCGCGCGAGCGCGCGCGACGCCTTCATCGAGGCGGTGTCCACCCTCACCATCATCCTGTTGACCGTGCCGGCGATCTTCGCGGTGGCGCCGCTGCTGGTGGAGATGATCCGTCCGGGCTCGGCGGGCGCGCTGGCCTTCCTGCCCATCTGGGCGATGGTTCTGATCCTGCTCGTCGGCGACGACATGACCCAGTACTGGTGGCACCGGCTGAACCACCAGATTCCCTGGCTTTACAATCTGCACCGCGCCCATCATTCGGGCGCCTATATGAGCGTGCGGATCGTCTACCGGAACAATCTTTTCTACTACCTGCTCATGCCGGGCATCTGGATCTCGGCGGTGCTGGTCCATCTGGGGTTCGGACCAGTCTACGTGGTCTATCTGATCATCAAGATGACGGTCATCTTCGCCGCCCATTCCAGCTGGCGCTGGGACGAGCCGCTCTACCGGATCAAGGCGCTGTCGCCTTTGATGTGGCTTATCGAGCGCACCATCTCCACCCCCGCCACCCACGCCGCCCATCACGGTCTGGACGCCACGGACGGCGTCACGCGGTACAAGGGCAATTACGGGAACCTGTTGTTCTTCTGGGACGTGCTGTTCGGCACCGCGCTGATCACGCGGCGCTACCCGGAGACCTACGGCATCGAAGCCATGGCGCCAGTCAGCGCGCGCCGCGAACTCCTGTGGCCTCTGGTTCGCAAATAGCCCAGAGCGCAATCCGAAAAGTGGGAACCGGTTTTCGGAAAAATTGCGGTCCAGATCAAAAGCTGGAGCGTGCGGCCTGACGCAGTCAGGTCGGTTAAAGCTCTAGCCCTTGAAGAAGGCCTCCACGTCGCGCACCAGGGAGTCCCGGGCCGCCGCGACAATCTGGGCGCCCTTTTCCGGCGTGGCCTGGGAGGGGTCCGAGCCGATGCGCCCGTCGGGGAAATTGCGCCGGTAATCGGCCGCATCCGTGAACGAACCTTCCGGCGCGATTTTCGGCGTCATGACCACGTCCTTCTGGGCGTCCGGATAGGCGTAGTACGTCACCGCCACTTCCGAGGCCGTGGCGTGGCTGCCATCGCCCACCGGGAAGATGGACTTGCACACGCCCATGACGCCGGGCAGCTCCCACCAGTTCATCTGGCGCAGCTTGTAGGGGCAGGCGTCGCCATCCATGGACCAGGCCGCATAGCTTTCAGCGAACGCCGCCGAGATCGTCGCGATATTGCCACCATGACCGTTGAGGAAATAGATCCGCCGGAAGCCGTGGCGCACCAGCGAATCGATCCAGTCATTGATCGCCGCGATCATGGTGGAGGGGCGCAGCGTCATGGAGCCGGGAAAGCCCAGATGATGCTGGGCCACGCCCACATTGAAGGTCGGCCCCACCAGGAAGCCGCCCGCATCGCCCGCCTCGCGCGCAATGACTTCAGGGCAGATGGCGTCAGTGCCGATCAGCCCGTTGGGCCCATGCTGCTCGAACGAGCCGATGGGTATGACGATGCCTTTGGAGGTCTTGAGATGGGCCTCGATCTCGGGCCAGGACGCCTGTTGTAGCTGCATGGCGCTCCCCTTCACGCTGGGACGGACAATGCGCGCGACAGGACAACACGTCGGCCCGAAGCGCAAGCGGAGTGTTCAGGAGTCCCCCCTCACCCCACCTCGATCACATCGCCCGCCTTCAGCAGAGTCAGCAGCGCCACCAGATCATCGCGCGCAATCGCGATACAGCCCTCGGTGGGCCGATAGTCCGGGCTGGCGCAGTGGAGGAAGATCGCCGAGCCGAGGCCGGGGACCGGCGGGTCGTCGTTGTGGCCGAGCACGACGACAATGTCGTAGAGCCCGTCTTCGCGGGTCATCACTTCATGGCGCCCCGGCCAGGGCAATCTGACCGGCCGGTTATAGGCGGAGTCCGCCGGGTCGTCGCACCAGCCGTCATCCGGCCCGATCGGGTCGAGGACCAGGGCCGTGTCCGGACGTTCCAGCCGGTCGGGGCGCCACAGCGCGCGGCGCACCGTCCAGGCGCCCGCCGGGGTCGCGCCGTCGCCCTCGCGCTTCGTCTCCGCCGCGATGAGGCCTGAGCGCCCGATGGCGGCCGGAAGCGGACCCAACATGTCTCCCTCAAGGGCCATGACGACCCCGTGCGGCCCGTTTACGTCCCGCAAAACACGAATCGCGGCCATCTTATCCTCCGGATAGCGCCTGCCCGCCGCGCGCGGTGCGCCGCCATCACGCAAAGTTTGACACCGCTCACCCATGCGTCAATCGCCCCGCGCCGCGCCTTGCGGTAGTGAGCCGCCGACCGCCCGCGCTTGCGCCGGGCGGCGGAACAGGCAAGGCTGGCGGCTTAATCGTCCGGCCAGGGAGCGCCCGCCATGACGACCCACACCATTCTTCTGGTCGATGACGACGATTTGCTGCGTGAGGCGCTGGCCGAACAGTTTGGCTTTGAGGACGGGTTCGCCGTCCTGACCGCCGACGGGGCCAGGCCCGGCATGGAGCTGGCCAGATCCGAGCCGGTGGACCTGATCATCCTGGATGTCGGCCTGCCGGATATGGACGGGCGGGAGGCCTGCCGCCACTTGCGCAAGGCCGGGATAACCACGCCGATCATTCTTCTGACGGCTCAGTCCGGCGACGCTGATCACGTGCTGGGATTGCGCTCAGGCGCCGATGATTTTCTGGCCAAGCCGATCTCCTTCGTGGTGCTGCTCGAACGGGTGAACACCCAGCTCAAACGCCATCAGGCCAGCGAGGATGCGGTGCTGCCGCTGGGTCCCTACCGCTTCAAGCCGGCGATGAAGCTGCTGCTCACAACCGAGGACAAGAAGATTCGCCTGACCGAGAAAGAGACCAGCATTCTCAGATACTTGTACCGCGCCAGCGGCAAGCCTGTGGCGCGCGAGGAGCTGCTGGACCAGGTCTGGGGCTATCACCGCGAGGCCAATACCCACACGCTGGAAACCCATGTCTACCGCCTGCGCCAGAAGATCGAACCCGACCCCCAGCACGCCCGCCTGCTGATCACCGAAACCGGCGGCTACCGCCTGCAGATCTAGGGACTTAAGGCGCTCAGCCTCAGCCCCCATGGCGGATCAATATGGCCATCTGGCTGGCGCCGCCAATATCTGGATCGACGCCCCCCATGTCCTGAAAGCCTGCGCCATAACCGGCCCGGCGCGCCACGCGCCGCGCCCAGTCGCGAAACTGCGCCCGGCTCCATTCAAACCGGTGTTCGGGATGGCGAAAGCGGTGGGCGGGCACGCCCAGCCGCGCATTGTATTCGGCGTTGGGCGTGGTGAGAATCAGCGCGGGCGGGCGCGCCTCGTGCAGGATGCGCCGCTCCAGCCGGCCGAGCTCGGCGGGCGCCAGATGCTCGATGACCTCCACCATGACCACGCAGTCCGCCGCACCGATCCAGCGCCCGGCTTCGATCAGCGTATCATGGCGCAAGGTGACGCGCGCCTGCGCGTCCGGTCCCGCTTCAGCCAGGCGCGCCGCCAGCGCGTCCAGCCGCGCACGGCTGATTTCCACGCCGGTGATGTGGTCGATGGTCTCATCCTGCGCCAGACGGATCAGAAAATCGCCATCGCCGCAGCCCAGATCGGCGATGCGCCGCGCGCCCAGCGCCCGCAGGGCGTCGTGCACAGCGTCAAGGCGTTCAGCGTGCAAGGGCGTGGGCATGGGCGGCTTCCGTTCAGCGCGGCGGGGTCTATAACACGCGCCATGCCCCCGCCCGCACCCTCAGAAACAGCCATCGGGGCCACCCCGCCCTGCCCGGTCTGCCGCACGCCGGAGCCTGCGCCCTTCGCCCGAGTGGACGGGACGGATTACTGGCGCTGTACGGCGTGCCAAGCAATTTTCATGGATGCGCGCCATCACCTGCCGCGCGAGGCCGAGCACGCCCAATACCGCCTGCACCGGAACCACCCTGATGATCCGGGCTATCGCAATTTCCTGTCAAAAATGGCGGACCCGCTCATGGCGCGGCTCAAGCCTGGATCAAGCGGGCTGGATTATGGCTGCGGGCCGGGACCGGCGCTGGCGGCCATGCTCAGCGAAGCCGGGCACGCCATGGCGCTATACGATCCGCTCTTCGCGCCAGGCCGCGCCGTGCTGGACGCGCGCTATGACTTTGTCACCTGCACCGAAACCGCCGAGCATTTCCACGATCCCTGGACCGAGTTCGAAACCCTCGCCGGCCTCCTGAGACCCGGCGGCTGGCTGGCCGTTATGACCAGCTTTCAAACCGACGAGACAGCCTTCGCCCGCTGGCACTACCGCCTCGATCCCACCCATGTGGTCTTCTATAGCGAGGCCACGCTGCGCCATGTCGCGGCGCGTCTGGGCCTGGAGATAGATGTTCCGGGCAAGGACGTGGCGCTGATGAGGAAGCGGGTATGAGGCTCAGGCGCGTGAACACGCCTGCCAGCCTCCTACCCGCACGCACCCCTACCCCATCGTCGGAATGACAAACGCCTGATCCGTCACTTCGCCGGTGGGCCAGCGCTGGGTGACGGTCTTGATCTTGGTGAAGAAGCGCACCCCTTCCATGCCATGCTGGTTGGTGTCGCCAAAGGCAGACCGCTTCCAGCCGCCAAAGGTATGATAGGCCACCGGCACCGGGATCGGCACGTTCACGCCCACCATGCCCACATTGACCTTGGAGGCGAACTCGCGCGCCGCCAGCCCATTGCGGGTGAAGATCGCCACGCCATTGCCATAGGGGTGCTCGCTGGGCAGGCGCGCGGCTTCTTCCAGATCCTGCGCGCGCACGATCTGCAGCACGGGGCCGAAAATCTCTTCCTGATAGGAGCGCATATCCGCACGCACCTTGTCGAACAGGCTCGGCCCGATGAAGAAGCCGTTCTCATAGCCCTGCAAGGCAAAGCCGCGCCCGTCCACGATGAGCTCGGCGCCCTCGTCCACGCCCATCTGGATATAGCTTTCCACCCGCGCCTTGTGGGCGGCGGAGACCACCGGACCATAGGCCGCATCGGGATCGGTGGAAGCGCCAGGGACCAGCTTCTCGATCTCGGGCAGGAGTTTCCTGATCAGCGCATCGGCGGTCTTGTCGCCCACCGGCACCGCCACAGGCAGGGCCATGCAGCGCTCGCCGGCCGAGCCGAACGCGGCGCCGATGAGGTCGCGCGCCACCTGGTCAAGATCAGCGTCGGGCAGGATGACGGCGTGGTTCTTGGCGCCGCCCATGGCCTGCACGCGCTTGCCGTTCTGCGCGCCGGTCACATAGACGTACTGGGCGATGTCGGACGATCCCACAAAGCTCACCGCCTTGATGTCAGGGTGGTGCAGGATGGCGTCCACCGCTTCCTTGTCACCGTGGACGACGTTGAGGATGCCATCAGGCAGGCCCGCCTCGGTCATCAGCTCGGCCAGGCGCAGCGGCACGCTGGGGTCTTTTTCCGACGGCTTGAGGATGAAGGCGTTGCCGCAGGCGATGGCCACGCCGAACATCCACATCGGGATCATGGCGGGGAAGTTGAACGGGGTGATGCCCGCGGCCACGCCCAGCGGCTGGCGCATGGAATACACATCGATGCCGGGACCGGCGCCTTCAGTGTACTCGCCCTTCATCAGGTGCGGCACGCCGCAGGCGAACTCGATCACTTCCAGTCCGCGCTGGATATCGCCCTTGGCGTCAGCGACCACCTTGCCGTGCTCGGTGGCCAGCAAATGCGCCAGGTCATCGATCTCGCGCTCCATCAGCTCCTTGAAGCGGAACAGGACGCGCGCGCGCTTTTGCGGATTGGTGGCGGCCCAGGCCGGCTGGGCGGCTTTGGCGGCAGCCACGGCCTCGCCCAGCTCTGCGGCGCTGGCCAGCCCGACGCGCGCCTGCACCGCGCCGGTATTGGGGTCGAACACATCGCCGTGACGGCCCGACGTCCCGGCGAGGCGCTGGCCGTTGATGTAGTGGGGAATTTCGCGGGGGCCGGACATGGGGCTTCCT
Organism: Hyphomonadaceae bacterium ML37; assembly: GCA_027627685.1. Lineage (NCBI taxonomy): Bacteria > Pseudomonadati > Pseudomonadota > Alphaproteobacteria > Hyphomonadales > Hyphomonadaceae > Hyphomonadaceae bacterium ML37. The sequence continues at coordinate 490,946 of CP091241.1, read as the reverse complement.
CCTTGCGCCGCCTCTGGCGGGCGGCGTCTTTTGTTTTGTTCGATGATTATCCGGGCCGGTTTAGCCGCTGGCGCCGCGTCTTGTCGAGGCTGGGCGCGCGCGTGCGCTCAGCGGCGCGACAGCTGCGCCTGCGCCCCGCTGGCGGTCTCGCCCGCCCAGCCGCGCAGCTCGTCCGGGGCGGCAGTCATCAGCACGCCGCCCATACCATCAAACAGGGTCAGCACGCTGTCTTCTGTGTTGAGGCGCCAGAACGCCGCCTCATCGAGCCCCGCCGGGCAATCTGGGAAGGCCATCGCAAGGCCGGCGGCGCCATCGACGGTGACCAACGATCCTTCCGGCGCAGCGCTCGGCGCATCCAGCACGACGCGGCACACCCGCTCTTCAAGGCGCAGCTCATAGGATCCGGGCGCTTCGGCAGTGGACAGAAGGGCGGCGGAGGCGAAGGCGGCGAGGATCATGGGGTGCTCCCAAGGCTGGAGCGCGATGCTAGTGCGCGACATGCCCCGGTGTCGAGGCGTGAGGGACGCCGCGCCTCACAAAGCCTGCTGATTCACCCGGGCCATCAGCGCCTCGGCCGTTTCCTTCCGTTCGGAATACCGGTCCACGAGATAATCGGCGCAGTCGCGGGTCAGGAGCGTGAATTTCATGAGCTCCTCCATCACATCGGCGATCCGGTCATAATAGGGCGAGGGACGCATGCGTCCATCCGGCCCGAATTCCTGCCAGGCCTTGGCGATGGAGGACTGGTTGGGAATGGTGATCAGCCGCATCCAGCGGCCAAGTACGCGCAGCTGATTGACAGCGTTGAAGCTCTGCGACCCGCCACAGACCTGCATCACCGCGAGCGTCTTGCCTTGCGTGGGCCGCACCGCGCCCAGCGAAAGCGGGATCCAGTCGATCTGGGATTTCATGACGCCTGTCATGGCGCCGTGGCGCTCCGGGCTCGACCACACCATGCCCTCGCACCAGGTCACCAGCTCGCGCAGCTCGGCCACCTTGGGATGGCTGGCCTCGGCGCCGTCGGGCAGGGGCAGTCCCGACGGATTGAAGAAGCGCGTCTCCGCGCCCAGCCGCTCCAGAATACGCGCCGCTTCCTCCGCCGCCAGACGGCTGTAGGACACCTCCCTGAGCGATCCGTAGAGCAGGAGGATGCGCGGGCGGTGGGTGGCGCGCACGGGCGGGAACAGCCGGTCCGGTTCGGGCGTGCGGAAGCTGTCCTCGTCCATTTGCGGCGTATCGTTTGGATCAGCGGTCATGGACTTCACGCCTCCGGGAAGAAGCGCCGCGTGCGGTTGGCCAGCGCCACCAGCGACAGCATCACCGGCACCTCCACCAGCACGCCCACCACAGTGGCGAGCGCCGCGCCGGAATTGACCCCGAACATGACGATGGCCACCGCCACGGCGAGCTCGAAGAAGTTCGATGTGCCGATCAGCGCGCAGGGCGCCGCGATCCGATGCGGCGTCTTCCACGCCCAGGCCGCCGCATAGGCGATGGCGAAGATACCATAGGCCTGAATGAGCAGCGGCGCCGCGATCATGGCGATGACCAGCGGGCGTTCCAGGATCACATCGCCCTGAAAGCCGAACAGCAAAACCACCGTCGCGATCAGCCCGATGACTGAGGCCGGTTTGACGCGGGACGTGAAAGCCGCGACTCGCGACTCGCCGTCCGGCCTGGCCAGCCCGCGCGTCAGCCACAGCCGCGTCGCGATGCCGGCGGCCAGCGGGATCACCACATACAGCACCGTCGACAGAATCAGCGTGTCCCACGGCACGGCGATATCGGTGACCCCCAGCAGGATCGCCACCAGCGGCGCGAAGGCGAACACCATGATGACGTCATTGGCCGCCACCTGCACCAGCGTGTAATTCGGGTCGCCTTTGGTGAGCTGGGACCACACGAACACCATGGCGGTGCATGGCGCGGCGCCCAAAAGGATCAGCCCGGCAATGTATTGTGTTGCGTCTTCGGGCTCGATGAAGGGTGCAAAGACAAACTCGAAGAACACCACCGCCAGAGCCGCCATGGAAAAAGGCTTGATCAACCAGTTTACGACGAGGGTGATGACCAACCCCTTGGGCTTGTCGCTCACCCGGGCGAGGCTGGTGAAGTCCACGCTGATCATCATCGGGTAGACCATGGCCCAGATCAGGACCGCCACGGGCAGGTTCACCGAGGCGTATTCCAGCCCCGCCAGCCCATTGAACGCGCCGGGAAACACATAGCCCAGACCAACCCCGGCCAGAATCGCCAGCGCCACCCAGACAGAGAGCCATTTTTCAAACAGGCCGATCCCGGCGGCGGGCTTGTCCCGGGTGATATCGGTCATGAACAGGCCTCATGGGCGGCTTTGAGGGCGGCGCTCAGCCCTTTGGGATCGTGCGGGCCGGCGTCCGAGGCCAGCACATGCCGGACGCGCGCGTCCAGCGCCGCATACGTCGCCTCGAACGCCGCGCGGCAGGCGTCGGGATCATCGATATGGGCGGGGTCGGGCAGGCCCCAGTGGGCGCGGGCCGGCGCGCCGGGCCAGACCGGGCAGGGTTCGCTGGCCGCCGAATCGCACACCGTGATCACCGCGTCCATGACCGGCGCGCCCGGCGCCTCGAACTCGTCCCAGCGCTTGGAGCGAAAGCGCGTGATGTCATGACCGTGGCGCGCCAGCGTGGCCAGCGCTTCAGGGTGCGGCGCGCCCTTTGGATTGGACCCGGCGGAGAAGGCGGTGACGCGCCCCTTCCCCAGCGCAGCGAACAACGCCTCGCCCAGGATCGACCGCGCCGAATTACCCGTGCACAGGATCAGAATGTTCATCGCATGCCCCGCCATCAAACCGGTTTTGCCGCCCGTGAGTGGCCGTGATACGATCCTTACTTCAACATTTCAAGAGATATTGAAATGAGAGGCAGCACATGATCGCAGACACGCTCGCAACGGCCCAGGACGCCCTCACCGGCCAGGCCTCGGCGCGGCTGGGCGCGCTGGCGCATGAGACGCGGCTGACCGTGTTTCGCGCCCTCATGCGCGCCGGGCCGGAGGGACTGGCGGCGGGGGCGCTGGCCGGGTCGGCACAGGTCAGCGCGTCCAATTTGTCATCCCATCTGAACGTCCTGCTGGGCGCCGGGCTGGTGACGGTGCGCCGGGACGGACGTCAGCGTATCTATGCGCCCGATCTCGAGGCCGTGCGCGAGCTTCTGGGCTTTCTGGTCAATGAGTGCTGCCAGGGCGCGCCGGAAGTGTGCGGCGGCCTGGTGAAGTGCTGAACCAAACTAGTTCGCCACGATGATGCGCACGGCGTCCGGGGCGCGCCCGAACCGGATTGTCTGCACGCCGCGCAGTTCGCGCGCGCCAGGGTCAAGCTGGATCACGCGCTCGAACACGCTTGTCAGCTCTTCCTCGCGCCCGTCGGGAAAGACCGCGAAGGCGTCGGGCGAAGGTCCGTCGAACACGAAGTCAATGCGGCGGGGCCGCGGCGCGATCAGAGCGCGCAAACCAAGTGCGCGGCGCATGGCGGCCCGGGTCTGGGCCAGCGCCGCCTGGAGATAGGCAAGTTCATAAGTTTGCGACGGCGCACCGGTCAGGGCAAATTGCACATTCACCGCAACGCCGCCCTGGGGCGCGTCGGTCGCCAGCAAAAGGCCGGCCGCCAGCCGGTCCGGCGCGGGCGGCGCCACGGCGCCGTCCGGGCCCGGCTCCAGCGCACGCCAGTCCTCGCCCTCCAGCCCCGTCCAGAAGCGCCGCGCCTGCCCGTCCGGACCGGGCTGCGCACGCAGCTCATAGCGCAGGGTGAAGGCGTCGCGTTCGTCCTCCGGCAAAGCGTTGTATTCGCCCCAGAAGGCAAAGATACGTTCGGCCGGAATTGTGCGGGCCTCGGGCGCCGGAAGATCTGCGCCCGCCAGCGCCAGCGCAGCCAGAAGGGCGGCGAACATCAGTCGGTCTCCGGCTTGCGGAACAGCAGCGTCATCCGGTCCGATTCCCCGATCGCCTCGTATGGTGCGCGGTCAAAGGACGGGTCGGGCGGCTCGCCCAACGGCGAGGTGCGGCTCACCGGCGGCAGGGTCCAGACCCCGAACGGGTGATCAGCCGTGTCGGCCGGATTGGCGTTGATCTCGCTGGCGCCGACCAGCTCGAATCCCGCCTCCACGGCGAGCGCAATGACATAGTCTTCCTGCACATAGCCCGACGCCGCACGAGGGTCCTGCACCCGGTTGGCGGGCAGGCGGTGCTCCACCACGCCCAGCAGTCCGCCGGGCCTCAGCGCCTCGAACATGGCCTCATAGGCGGTCTCGACAAAACCGCCCGCCATCCAGTTATGGGTGTTGCGGAAGGTCACGATGGCGTCGGCGGCGCCGGGCTCGAACCGTGTGAAGCCTTCCGGCCCGAAAGCGGTCAGGGTGAGGTCGCCGAAGGCGGGCTGTTCAAACCGCGCCGCGAACCGCTCGCGCAGGGCCAGTGCGCCCGCATCGTCCGGCTCCACTGCTGTCCAGGCCGCCACATAGGTTCCGCCATGGGCCGCAATCCAGGGCGCCAGAATATCGGTGTACCAGCCACCGCCCGGCCAGATCTCAACGATGGTGGATGACGGATCGAGGGTGAAAAATTCCAGCGTGTCAGCGGGATTGCGCGCCGCATCGCGCGCGCGCGCCGCCGCATCACGCCAGGGCGCCGCGGTGACATCGCCCAGCCGGGTGAAGTCCAGCGCTTCGGCAGGCTCCGATCCGGGCGTGTCCTGCGGCGCGGTTTCAGACCCGTCGGACGCCGCGTCCGAAGCCGCATCATCTGCAGGCGGCGCGTCGGGATCGGGCGCCCCGCCGCCGCATGCAGCGAGCCAGAGGCTGAAACCGGCGCAGAGCGCCAGGGCGGACAGGGGGCGGGCGGACCGGATCATCAGGCAACTCCGTTGCGGCCAGGGTCACAAGTCATGGCCAAACCACGTCGGTCCGGCAAGTGGCGGGGCGCCTCTTGCAGAGCGCAGAATCGATTCCCACATCGGTCTCGTCGGGCAGCCAGACGGGGCCTGACAGAACGACGGCCCTGACGTCCGGCGCTGCTCAGGCAGGCCCGACAGGGGGCGAACAGAAACTGCAAAGGGCGCTCTTCCACACCGGGAGCGCGCCAGATCGCTTCGAAGGAGGATCACGATGCGTACTGTAGACTTCACCCCGCTTTACCGGACCATTGTCGGTTTTGACCGGCTGGCCGACATGATCGACACCGCCGCCAAGCAGGAGACCGGTGTCGCCTACCCGCCCTACAATATCGAGCAGGTCAGCGAGCACGAATACCTGATCGAGCTCGCTGTGGCGGGCTTTGCGGAAAACGACATTGATGTCGAGGTTCAGGAGAACGTCCTGTCCGTGGCCGGCAAGCGCGCCGTCAACGATACTCAGGAGGCGCGCAATTTCCTGCACCGCGGCATCGCGGAACGCTCGTTCGAACGGCGCTTCCACCTGGCTGACCATATCCAGGTCCGCGATGCGCGCCTTGAGAACGGGCTGCTGACCATCCGGCTCGAACGCGAAGTGCCCGAGGCCATGAAGCCGCGCCGGATCGAGGTCAATGGCCGCACCGATGGCCGGACCGGCGCCAAGCTGCTCTCCGGCGCAAAGAAGGCGTCCGCCGCCTGATTGCACGGATGAGCCACGGACCGGCCGGGCGCGATTCCCTCCCCCCAAGCCCGCGCCCGGCCGGGTCCGGTATCTGAAGATGTGTTCCCCCGACTGACCCTGCGCGCCGCTTCCCACGGCGCGCCGGTTGTCGTTCAGGCGTCAGCTCTTGGGATGGGTGTCGCGCCATTGCTCCATGGACTGGGAGATGGCGAAGGTCTCGCGGTATTTCGGGCTGCCGGCGGGGCGCGGGGCGCGGTCGCGGGTCAGCTCCATGATTTCGGCCAGCTTGTTGTGCGCCGCGCCAGACTGCCCCGCGCCGATATAGGCGTGCAGCTCCACCAGCGCGCTCGACAGGGCGTCATGGGCGCGGATGACGAAATAGGGCTCGTCCTCGGCCAGATCGGGATAGCAGTCATACTGGGACGGATTGGCTTTCGAGCCGATTGGGGCGGCCATGGCGAGAATCTCCCTGATGTGCGTGCAACACTGCGCGACAGAACACTAGCGGGCTTCGCGCCTGCACGGGACCCGGTTTCGCAGGAAATCTGACTAGAGCGCGCTGAGCGCCGCGTCGAGATCAGCCCACAAATCCTCCACATCCTCCAGCCCCACCGACAGGCGCACCAGACCGTCACCGACGCCAGCCTGCGCGCGCGCCTGCGGGCTCATTGCCGCATGGGTCATCAGGGCCGGGATGGACACCAGCGATTCAACCCCGCCCAGCGACTGGGCGAGGGTGAAGAGGGCGAGTTTCTGCGTGAGCGTCCGCGCGGCGTCCGTTCCCGCGTGGAGTTCGAAACTCAGAAGCGGTCCGTACCCGTCCTGCTGGCGCGAGGCGATCGCGTGGCCGGGATGGTCCGTGAGGCCGGGATAATCCACCCGCGCCACAGACCGGTGCGCGGCCAGCCGCACGGCGATGTCTCCAGCGCTCTGCGACTGCACCCGCGCGCGCACCGGCAGGGTCCGCAAACCCCGAAGGGCCAGGAACGCATCAAACGCCGCCCCGCCCGTACCGGCGGCATTGGCCCACCAGGCCAGGCGTTCTGCAAGCGCGCCATCGCGCGTGCACACCACGCCGCCCACCATATCCGAATGACCATTGATCAGCTTGGTGATGGAGGCGAGCGACACGTCTGCGCCATGTTCCAGGGGCCGCTGCAGCACCGGCGACAGGACGGTATTGTCCACTACGCTCAATGCGCCCGCCTCGCGCGCCAGCGTACACGCGGCGGCCAGATCGGTCAGGCGCAGGCGCGGATTGGACGGGGTCTCGAAGAATGCCAGCGCCGCGCCGGGCGCCAGCGCGCGGGCCAGCGCCGCCGGATCGGTGCAATCGGCATAGACCAGATCAAACCCGCGCTGCGCCGTGCGCGCATCGAACAGGCGCCGCGTGCCGCCATAGCAATCATGGGCGCACACGATGCGCGCGCCATTGGGAAGGTCGTTGAGAATGAGATCGATGGCCGCCATGCCCGACGCGGTGACCACCGCGCCCGCTGCGCCTTCCAGATCGGCGATGGCGCGCGCCAGCAGGTCCCGGCCCGGATGGGCGGTGCGGGCATAGTCGAAGGGCCCGGGCACAGCCGGATCGTCCCGGCGATAGGCCGCCGACAGGCTGACCGGCGCCACCACCGCGCCCTCAACCGGATCGGCATTGATGCCCGCGCGCGCCGCCCGTGTGCGGATGCGGCTCATGACCGCCCTGCCAGGAAGGCGTTGACCGCCTCGACCTCTTTGAGGAAACCGTCATGGCCATACAGGCTGTCAATACGGATGACGCTGGCGCGCGGGGCGCGGGCGGCGGTGGCCGCCACATCTTCGGGCGGCACCAGCCGGTCGGAATTGATCGCGAGGAAGCGCAGCGGAACCGCGATGGTCTCCATGGCGATGTCCACGGCGTCCATTGACTGGGACAGCACGAGGAACCGCTCCGGCTCCGTCACCGCCGCATAGCGCGCGCCACAGGCGGCCAGATAGGATTCTGTTTCAGCGGGGCTGGCGAACCGGCCTACGAACTCCTCCGGCGTGCGATAGGTGGTCATGGCCAGACGCCGGGCCAGATCCAGCGCCTGCGCGCCGCGCCCGGTCTCCAGGCCCAGATGCACGATCTCGCGCTGGATGGAGCGCCAGGCTGCGGCCATGGGATGAGGCCGCGCCGCAGCGCACAGAATATCCGCCCGCACGACCCGGTGCGGCGCCGAGGAAGCAATGGCCAGCGCGATCATGCCGCCATAACTCGCCCCGGCCAGCGCGAAACGCTCGATTCCGGCGGCGTCGGCGAGGGCCAGTACGGCGTCCGCCTGGTCCTCCACGCTGGGGAAGGGCCGCGCCTCGCTGCCGAGAAAATCAAGGCTCAGGAACCGCCCACGGCGCGGGTCCAGCGCCCCGCCGGGCCCCGCCACGCCGGGCCACCAGCCCGCGCCATCCGCATCCGCAAGAAGCCTGCGCCCGGCGGAGATGCCGCCCAGCACCACAGTGACCGGTCCGTCCGGCGCGCCTGCAACGCGTCCCGCCGCCTCGTACCAGGCGCCGCTGCGGGCCGCGAAGCCGCACACGATGTCCTCCACCGGCCAGGACGCCGGCTGGGTCTGCCTTGCCAGAGCCGTCATGCACATACCGATGCGATCAGCCGGTGCACATCGCCCAGCATGCTGGCCGCCGTGGGCGCCCGCCCGGCGCCCTTGCCCGCGACGATCACCTGTGCGCCGCGTTCGGGGCTGAGCACCACGCAATTGCCTTCGTCGCGCGTGCGCGCCAGCGCGTCGGCCTCGTCCAGCGCTTCAATCCGCACGCATGCGCGCACCCGGCTGCCCACGCGCTCCAGCAGCGCCACCTGACGCAGGCGGCGCGACTGGCGCCGGGCGCTGGCCGCAGCGCTGGCGGGGAGATGAGAGATGGATTCGCGCGTCACCGAGGCCGGGTCCAGGCTGACGCCCCAGGCTTCACGGGCGATCAGCACCAGTTTGTTGGCCGCGTCCAGCCCGTCCAGATCGGCGCTGGGGTCGGCTTCGGCGAATCCCGCCGCCTGAGCCGCCGCCACGGCGCTTTCCAGGCTCTCTCCCCTCTGCAACCGGTCGAGCACGAAATTGGATGTGCCATTGAGCACGCCGCGCACACGAGCGATCCCGGCGCCGGACGCGGCCAGCCGCGCCACTGTCTCCAGCACCGGCGCGCCGCCGCCGACGGCGGCGGAGTGGGCGAAGACAAGGCCCGACGCTCGCGCCTCGCGGATCAGGTCGGGCCGGCGTGCGGCCACATCCTTGTTGGCGCTGATCACGTGGCAGCCTTGCGCCACCGCGCGGGCGAGAAGCGCCTCAGCCTCGGCTCCGCCCGGCAGGGCCTCGATCACCAGATCGGGCCGGGTGGCGAACACAGCGTCCGCATCGGTGAATACCGGCGCCGGGTAAGCGCCCTCAGGACGTCCGGTGCGCGCCAGAATGGCGGTGAGGATCAGGGGTTCGGGCAGATTATCAATGACCCCGCCGCCCGCCACGCCGCATCCCAGCACCACCGTGCGCAGGGGCCGGACGGCCCGGCGCGCCGCGAGACGCGCTTCCAGTGTGACGGGGACGGCCATCGCGGACGTGTCAGCGTAAGTCTGGACGGGCTTCGGGGTGGTGAGTAAGGCGGGCATATCGGTCTCCGGTCACAGCTGGCGCTTGAGCGCACGGGCGGGAACAGGAGGCAGCGTCTGGGCGCACGCACGCCCCGGTCAGGGCGTGTGAACCACTCAGTCGCTTCGCTTTAGCTGCACTTGTTCCGCGCCCGCAAGCTGAAGCTCAAATCGGCGCGTCAACAAATATAAAGATATGCTTATGTCGTGTCCAGAGCCAAAATGACCCGCTCACAAAAACAGCGCGGCGCCTGTGAATGTGGTCCCGAGCAGGATCAGGGAGGCCAGCGCGCACAGGGCCAGAGGACGCCAGCCCGCCTGCGTGATCCGGCGCGGATCAATCGCCAGACCCAGCGCCGCCAGCGCCGCACAGAACAAGAGCGAGGCGAGCCAGGCGCTGGCCGCAATAAGCTCCGGCGCAAGGGGCGCCTGCCAGGCCACCAGCGCCGCCACTGCGAATCCGGTGACGAACCAGGGCGGCAGAAGCCGGCCGAGCCCCGTCGAACCCGGCGCCCCGCCCGGCGCCAGCAGCATCAGCACCGGCGCCAGCATGGCCACACGGATGAGCTTGGCGCTGACGCCGGCCGCGCCCGCCTCTTCGCCCATGGCCGAAGCCGCGCCGGTGGCGTGGGCGAGCTCGTGCAGCGATGCTCCCGCCCAGACCCCGCCGGCCAGCGCGCTGAGCCCTGCTGCGTGAGCGATCACGGGGATGGCGACCATGGCGAGGCCTCCCATCAGGGTGATGGCCGCCAGCGTGGTGGTGATGGTTTCCTGCCTGGCCTTGAGCGCCGCGCCCGCCGCCAGCGCCGCCGACGCGCCGCAAATGGAGACGCCGGCGGCCATCACCCGCGCCATGTCCCGGTCCACGCCCATGAGGCGCGCGAGGCCCAGCGTCGCGGTGAACCCGATGGCCACGGCCGCCACCGCCAGTGCGGCGCCCGACCAGCCAATGGCCGCGATGTCGTGACTGCCCAGGCGCAGGCCCAGCAGCACCACCGCCGCCTTGAGCACAGGACCATAGGCCGTAGCGAGACCACGCTCGATCACAGCCGGCGCGCCGCGCAAGACCGCCCGCAGGGCCATGCCCGCCAGCAGCGCCAGCGCCGGGGCGCCCAGCCAGGCCGGGGTCACGCCGGAAACGGCAAGGGCAGCGCCCGCCAGCACCAGCGCAACCGCCAGGCCGGGAAGCAGAGGGAGCGCGGCGCGCGGCCGCCAGAGAAAGATCACGATGGAACTCGATTCACGCGGGCCGAAACGGCCGCCAGAGTCAGGCTTCGCCCTCGCGCCGGACCGTTCCGGGCGCGCCGGTGGCCGGGGCCGCGTGGCGCTGATCGCGATGGGTCACCATGCGCCGGTGCAATTCCTCGATACAACGCGAGCCTGACTTCACGAACAGGAAGGGGAAGAGGCCGTGGACCAGGCAGGCGAACCCGGCGCCGATCATGGCGAAGCCGAAGGACGAGGCCTGGGCCAGATGCGCGCCATAGCTCTCGCCCACAGAGGCGGGGTGTTCGGTGAAGGCGCGCTTGATCATGGCGGTCAGGTCCTGTCCGGAGCGATGATGCTTGGAAGGATGGCGCAGTTCGCGTAGAAAAGGCGTCCAAAATCATGCGCTCAGTGATCCGGATATAGGAGATTATTCTACTCATGGCCGCGAAACTGGATTCCATTGACCGCAAGATCCTGCACTGGCTGCAACAGGATGCCGATTTGCCCATCGCCGAGCTGGCCGAACGGGTCGGCCTGTCCCAGACGCCGTGCTGGCGCCGGGTCAAGCGGCTCACGGAAAGCGGCGTCATCCTGCGCAAGGTCGCATTGGCCGATCCGCGGGCGCTGGGGCTGAAGCTGGTCGCCTTCATCGCTGTGAAGACCAATCAGCACAATGACCGTTGGCTGGAGCGCTTTGCGCGCGGCGTGTCCGGCCTCGGCCATGTGCTGGAGTTTCACCGCATGAGCGGAGAGACCGACTACCTCATCAAGGTGGCGGCGCGCGACATGGAGCACTTCGACGCGATCTACAAAGAGCTGATCCAGATCGCCGATCTCAACGACGTCTCCAGCCATTTCTCCATGGAGACGATCAAGATGAGCACAGCTTATCCGGTGCTGGACGGCGCATGAGCGCGGCCTGCGCCTAGGTCGTGGACTCATAAGCTCTGATCCAGAGTCTTGCTGATGCGAGTGCGATGGCGGCCAGGAAGTTTCTGGCCAGCTTTTCGAATCGTGTGGCGCATCGTCTGAAGTGCTTGAGTTTGCAGAAGTAGCGCTCGACGAGATTGCGTTGGCGATAGATGTGCGGCGCGACCGATCGCTGGACCTTGCAGTTTTTCTGGGTCGGGATGTGAGCTGTGGCGCCCATGGCTTCGATCTGCTCCACAAGGGCGCGGGCGTCGTAGCCGCGGTCGGCCACCACATGGCGGGCGCGGCGCAGGGTGGATATCAGCTCGGCGCCGGCGCTCTTGTCACCAGCCTGGCCTTGAGACAGGGCCAGGCGGATGGGCAGACCCTGATCGTCCACGATGGCGTGGATCTTGGTGCTCAGTCCCCCGCGAGAGAGACCGATGGCGTGATCCGGACCCCCTTTTTTCCGCCTGCGGCGTGCTGGTGGGCGCGGATGATGGAGCTGTCGATAAAGGTCATCGACTCTGGAGACTGGTCGGCCAGAGCATTGAAAACACTCACCCATACCCCCGCCTTGGCCCACCGGTTGAAGCGGTTGTAGACCGTCGTGTACGGGCCGTAGCGCTCCGGCAGATCGCGCCAGGGCGATCCCGTCCGCAATATATAGAAAATCCCGTTCAGCACACGCCGGTCGTCCGTGCGCGGCACACCGCGCGGCTTGTTCGGCAGGAGCGGCGCGATGATCGACCACTCCGCATCACTCAAATCAAATCGGGCCATGACCAAACTCCCTTCAAGGAGCTTGAATCACGACCCAGCTGATTTGGGAATCCCGTTTATGGGTACAGAACCTAGTCCAGCGACTTGACGATGGTCTCGGTCATCTTCTTGGCGTCGCCCAGCAGCATCAGCGTGTTGTCGCGGAAGAAGAGCGGGTTCTCGATGCCGGCATAGCCCGACCCCATGGACCGCTTGACGAACATCACCGTGCGCGCTTTCCACACCTGCAGCACAGGCATGCCGTAGATCGGGCTGGTGGGATCGTCCTCGGCGGCCGGGTTGGTCACGTCATTGGCGCCGATCACGAAGGCCACGTCCGCGGTGGCGAACTCGGCATTGATGTCTTCCAGCTCGAACACCTCGTCATAGGGCGCCTGGGCTTCGGCCAGCAGCACGTTCATGTGGCCTGGCATGCGGCCGGCCACCGGGTGGATCGCATAGGCGATATCCACGCCTTCGGCTTTGAGCGTATCGGCCATTTCCTTCAGGGCATGCTGGGCCTGCGCCACCGCCATGCCATAGCCCGGCACGATGATGACCTTGCTGGCGTTTTTCATGATGAAGGCGGCGTCCTCGGCAGAGCCCATCTTCACGGCGCGGTCCACCTGGCCGTGAGCGCCGGCGGAGGCCGCATCGGCGCCGAACCCGCCCAGGATGACCGAGATGAAGGACCGGTTCATGCCCTTGCACATGATGTAGGACAGGATGGCGCCCGACGAGCCCACCAGCGCGCCAGTGATCAGAAGCGCCGTGTTCTCCAGCGTGAAGCCCAACGCGGCCGCCGCCCAGCCCGAATAGGAGTTGAGCATGGACACCACCACCGGCATGTCCGCGCCGCCGATGGGAATGATCAGCAGCACGCCCAGCACCAGAGCGAGGAGCGTGATGATCCAGAACGCGGTCTTGTTGTCCCCGCCGCTGGCGGTGAGGAACACGATGAAGACCGCCGCCGCGATGCCGAGGCCGAGATTGAGCCAGTGCTGGCCCTTGAACACGATGGGGGCGCCGCTCATCAGGCCTTGTAGTTTCATGAAGGCGATGACCGAGCCGGAAAAGGTGATGGCGCCGATGGCGACGCCGATCGCCAGCTCCACCAGCGACAAGGCCTTGAGCCCGCCGCCCGGCGCGGAAATCCCGAACGCCTCCGGCTCGTACAGGGCCGCGGCTGCCACCAGAACGGCGGTCAGACCCACCAGCGAGTGGAAGCCCGCCACCAGCTGGGGCATGTCGGTCATGGCGATGCGCCGCGCGATCACTGCGCCGATGCCGCCGCCGATGATCACCGCGCCCAGGATCAGGATGATGCCAAGGCCGGTCAGATCGACCACGATCAGCGTCGTGCCCACCGCCACGGCCATGCCGGCCATGCCGAGATAATTGCCCTGACGCGAGGTCTCGGGGCTCGACAGGCCGCGCAGGGCCATGATGAACAGGATCCCGGAGACGAGATACAGGAGGGCGGCGAAATCTGCGGACATGAACAGAGCCTCGTGGCGGGACGGTCGGTGCGGCTTAAAACGCGCCGCTGGTGGTGATCATCATTAGGCGGCGTTCGGCCTGGCCGGCGAGCGTGATCGTCGCCCCGCCGCCTGACGTCTCGGTGATGCGAAGCGCCAAGCCGGCCAGCGAACACAGACCGGGATGGTCATCAAGGGGCTCGCAAGTCATGGGATCGGACAGACGCTGGCCTTCCACGAAGAGGTGGAATCGGGCCTTGCCGCGCCGCCACCGGTCGAAGGTCCAGTGCCCGTCAACCGAGCCGAAGGCCGCCGGCGACGCGCGCTCGAATGCAACGCTGGGAATGCCGGCAAGGCCGTGGAGAAGCGACGGAATGACCTGGGTGGCGAAGCCGTTATGTTCGGTGACGTATCCGCCATCGAACGTGCCATTGTCGTCGAAATCGCGATAGCATTGCACGGTGCGGTTGGGCGCCGCGACATCAATACGCTGGCAGTATGCAAAACCGGTCTGCAGGCGCACGCCGTATAACAAATCTCCCGCCGCAGCGCCGGGCAGCGGACCGGGGCGCGGCCGCTCGGGCGCGTCCTCGGTCATGCGCGCCACATAGCGCGGCGTCAGGCGCTCGTTAAATACCCGCTCGCCACGCGCAACGGTGATCGGCTCAAAAGCCTCCATGGGCTCGAGTATGAGCGGAACGGCGCCGTGCTCGGCGCGCGGGACCATCTGGGCCTGCGCTGCGCCCTCGGCGCACAGGAAGGCGGTGGCCGCCGCGATCACGCCGCTGGACTGAGCGCGCATCAGGACTCACCCTTGGCCGGTTTGGCGGGGCGCTCCTTCTTCTTGTACATCGCCAGCATCCGCTGGGTGACGAGGAAGCCGCCAAAGATATTGATGCTGGCCAGCAGCACGCCCAGCACGCCGAGGCCCTTGGCGAATTGCGCGCCTTCGCTGGCGGCGGCCGCGGCGGCCGCAATCAGGGCGCCGACAATGATCACCGAGGAGATGGCGTTGGTCACGCTCATGAGCGGGGTGTGCAGGGCCGGGGTCACCGACCAGACCACGTAATAGCCCACGAACACGGCGAGCACGAAAATCGCCAGGCGGAAAACATTCGGATCAACTGCGTCCATGTCAGGCTCCGTGAGGCGGCGTGCGGGGCTTAGCCCGCGATGATGGCGGCGGCGGCGAATGCGCTGAGCGTGACGATGGCCGTCACGGCGATGGCGAGCTGGATGATGCGGCGTTTCATGAGCCGTCTCCTTTGAGGGTGGGATGGACGATCTCGCCATCCCGGGTCAGGGCCATGCCCTTGATGATGTCATCGTCCCAGTGGGGGCTGAGCGCGCCGTCTTCGGCGCGCAGAAGCGGGAAGAGATTGACCAGGTTGCGCGCCAGCAGGTTCGAGGAATCGGCCGCCAGGCGCGAAGGCAGATCGCCATAGCCGGCGATCTTCACCCCGTTATGGACAACCATCTCGCCCGATTTCGTCAGCTCGCAATTGCCGCCATTGGCCGCGGCGATGTCGATGATCACCGAGCCCGGCTTCATGGTCTCGACCATGGCCTTGGTCAGCAGGCGCGGCGCCGGGCGCCCCGGGATCAGCGCGGTGGTGATGATCACGTCCTGCTTGAGGATGTGCGCTGCGACGAGCTCGGCCTGCTTGGCCTTGTAGTCGTCGCTCATTTCCTTGGCGTAACCGCCGGCAGTCTCGGCGGCCTTGAACTCTTCATCCTCGACCGCGACGAATTTGGCGCCCAGCGAGGCCACCTGCTCTTTGGCGGCGGGGCGCACGTCGGTGGCGGTCACAATGGCGCCCAGGCGCCGGGCCGTGGCGATGGCCTGCAAGCCGGCGACGCCCACGCCCATCACGAAGACGCGCGCAGCGGCGATGGTGCCCGCCGCCGTCATCATCATCGGGAAGGCGCGGCCATAGAGCGTGGCGGCTTCCACCACGGCGCGGTAGCCGGCGAGGTTGGACTGGGACGACAGCGCGTCCATGGACTGGGCGCGCGTGATGCGCGGGGTAAATTCCATGGCCAGCGCATTGACGCCCGCCTTGGCGCAGGACCCGGCGAAGTCCACCGCGCCATGGGGCTCGAACAGCCCGACCATCACGGCGCCCTTCTTCAGGCCCTTGATCACGGCGGCATCGGGCCGGCGCACACAGAACAGGGCGTCCGCCGCCTTCACCACATCACCGCGCGCGCTCACGGCGGCGCCAGCGGCTTCATAGGCGGCGTCGGCGAAATCGGCGCGGGCGCCCGCGCCGGATTCCACCAGCACCTCGGCGCCGGTTTTGACCAGCGCTTTCACGCTGTCAGGCGTGGCGGCGACCCGGGTCTCGCCCGGATAAGTTTCGGCAAGGATGGCGATTCGCATGCAAATCCCTTGAGCGGCGCGGCTTTAACCTGTGTCCAGCATGCGCGACTCGGCTGGAAAGGCAATGGGTTTCTGGCCCGGCGCGGTCGCGTCAGGCGCTGGCGAGCAGCAGGGTGATCCCGCCCGCCATCAGGGCGATCACTGTCAGCACGCCCAGGAACGCCCAGTAGCGCGGGCCCTGCTTGAGCATGAACCCGGCAAGACCGCCCGCAATCAGAGACACAATCAGGGCGCTGATCCAGTTCGTGCCGGCCCCGAACACCAGGGTCAGATACAGCACGATCAGACCCAGCAGGACCGAGATGAACACCGACACCTTCATGACGGCGCCGTAGGTCGCCTTGTGATGGGAAATGTCCATCTGACCGCGGGTGTAGTCTTCAGCCATCGTCTCGATCCTTGTCTGGAAAGGCTCCGGAGCGCTCGCTCCTGCATGGGGCGCCTCTAGCATGACCGGGCGCCCCCGCCAAGGCGGCAAGCGCCGCAGGGGCATGCGACCCGTCAGCCTGATTTACGCGGCGCCCACCCCTCGACGAGGGCATCGAGCGCGGACACCACTGCAAGCGGGTCATCCAGGATCAGGTGATGGCGCGCGCGCGGCACGGTGATGAAGGGCGAGCGGGTGAAGACCGAGCGCATATAGGCCCAGGTCTCTGTGTTCATGAGGTCGGAGCGTTCGCCCCGGATGAAGGCCAGCGGGCAGCCCAGCGCCGCCGCCGCGGCTTCAGGATCGCGCCGCTGATAGGTGAGCTTGGCCCACAGATCGGGATCAAACCACCAGGTCCAGCCGCCCTCGGCTTCACGCAGCGAACCGCGCGCCACATGGTCCACCAGCCACACATTGTCGCACGGCTGGGCCGGTAGCAGTCGGAAGCGCGCCAGCGCGGCGGCGAGATCAGTATAGACCCGCCCGCCCCGGCGCGGCGGCGAACCTTCGCGCTGCTTTTCCGGTTTGCGGATCGGGCTGTCCAGGATCACCGCAGCGCGCAGGTCCGCGCCAAACTCCTTAGCGGCCTGCAGCGTCACGAACCCGCCGAATGAATGGCCCACGAAAATGGGCTTGCCGTTCTCGAACGCGCCGGCGTCTTCAGCCGCCGCGCGCATGTCGGCGGCGTGGTCGGTCATGGTGTAGACCTCGCGCCAGCCGCTTTGCCCCATGCCGGCGAGATCCGGCGCGATCACCCGGCGCCCTGGCGCAGCCAGGAACGGGCCCAGCGCATCCCACCAGCCCTTGTGCGCCGTACCGCCATGGATCAGCACCAGCGCCGGATCGCCGCGCTTGCCCCACGCCTTCCACACCAGACGCACGCCGTCCCGCTCGACGGCCCCCGTCTCGAAAGGCGCCGCCAGCGCGTCGGCAAACCAGTCCGGCGCAGGCACAGGCTTGCCGGCGAATTGCGCCAGCGGCGGAGGCAGGGGGGCAGGGTCGGTCATGAAGGGGGCATCCAAAAACAAGGACTGGAAACAGATGAAAGGGTTAGCCCTCGTGCTGCGGCGCGTCAAATAGGTGGCGGACGGTGGCCACGCCTCGTCCCTAACCCTTTCTTTACCCTAACCAATTCTCACCGGGCCTTACACGTGATCTTTACCGGGCGTGTCCCATAACGGTGCGCATCAAGACGGGAGACGGCCGCGGAGCCGGGACGGGGAACGCCCCGGCCGGCGCCGCTCAGAAGCCGCCCCCGGTGGATGGGACCGAAAGGGCGTGGGTGCAATGGCGAAGACCGTACTGGTCGTCGATGACGATCCGACCCAGCGCCGCCTGATGCAGGCGGTGCTGGAGAAGCAAGGACATACCTTCCAGGGCGCCGAGGACGGCGATTCCGGCCTGGCCGCCGTGAAGCGCGGCGGGATCGACGTGGTTATGCTCGACATGATCATGCCCGGCATGGACGGGGTGGAGACCCTGGAGGCGATCAAGGCGCGCGAGCCCGATCTGCCCGTGATCATGCTCACCGCCCACGGCGGCTTAGAGACCGTGGTGCGGGCCATGCGCGCCGGCGCAGTGGACTTCTTTGTGAAGCCCGCCAGCCCTGAGCGCATCGCGGTGTCGCTGCGCAACGCGCTCAAGGTGAAAGATCTCTCCAGTGAAGTCACCCGGCTGAAGAAGACCCGCTCGGGTCAGCTGGGCTTTGACGACATGATCGCCGGGGCCCCGGCCATGCGCCAGGTGGTGCGGCTGGGCGAGCGGGCGGCCAAATCCAACATCCCGATCCTGATCACCGGCGAAAGCGGCGTGGGCAAAGAGCTGGTGGCGCGCTCCATCGCGGCGGCGTCGGACCGCGCGGGGCGTCCCTTCGTGGCGGTCAATTGCGGGGCGATCCCGGAAAACCTGGTGGAATCCACCCTGTTCGGCCACGAAAAGGGCTCGTTCACCGGCGCGGTGGCCAAGCATCTGGGCAAGTTCCAGGAGGCTGATGGCGGCACGCTCTTCCTCGATGAGATCGGCGAACTGCCGCTGGACATGCAGGTCAAGCTCCTGCGCGCCCTGCAGGAAGGCGAGGTCGATCCGGTCGGGTCGCGCCGTCCGGTGAAGGTGGATGTGCGCATCGTCTCGGCGACCAATCGCGACCTGACCGAACAGGTCAAGACCGGCGCCTTCCGGGAGGATTTGTTCTACCGGCTCAACGTGTTCCCCATCGAGGTGCCGTCTCTGGCCAAACGCCGGGATGACATCCCGGCCCTGGTGCGCCACTTCATCGCCCGCTTCAATGCCCAGGAGGGCAAGGCCGTGCTAGACGCCACCGGGGAGACCATGGATTTGCTGGCGCGGCACGAATGGAAGGGCAATGTGCGCCAGCTGGAGAATGCGGTGTTCCGCGCTGTGGTGCTCAGCGACAGCGACTATCTGACCCCTGAAGACTTCCCGCAAATCTCCGGCCTGACGCCGACCTTGCGCGAAGCCGAGGCGATGCCGGCGCCCGCGCCGTCTCCGGCCAATATCGCGGCGGCGCCGTCCAGCACAGAGGTGTTTGACGCCGCCGCGCTGGGAGACGAGGACGACGCCCTGAGGGTCGATATCCTGGATGCAGGTGGTCATCTGCGCTCGCTGGAAGCCATCGAGCGTGATCTGATCGCGTTCGCCATCGAGACCTATTCGGGCCGTATGGCCGAGGTCGCCCGCCGCCTCGGCGTGGGCCGCTCGACCCTCTATCGCAAAGTGCGCGAATACGATCTCGAAGTGGATAGTTTCCGCGAGGCGGGGTGAAATCCGGGGACGGCCGCCTCTAAAGCGAGGCGGCCGGCTCGGCTTTTTCGGGCAACGGAAACAGCGTGGCGAAACGCTGCGCCAGCGCTGTATCGCCCTCAACCGACAGGCCCGCCGCGCGCACCGCGTCCAGCGTCAGGCCGCCATAGACCAGACCGGCCACCAGGTTGGGATCGCCCGACAGGGTGAAGGCGGGCCGCAACGCCTCCCCAATCGCGATGTCCAGCTGTGCGTCCTTGATGCGCACCCGGTGGGGCACGCCGTCGAGCACCAGCGCGGCTTCCACATCGAGGCCGGCGGCGCGCTCTGCGTTGAACATCGTTCGAAAAGACAGCATCACTGACGCCGCGCTCATCGGCTTGCCCGGCGCCAGGGTCGGAGAACGCGCCGCCCAGCGGCCGATATCCTTGATCAGTGGCTCAAGATCGGCGCCCCAGGGCGTAAGCGCGTAGACTTGCGAGGCGGCGGGCGGCGGCAATTTGCGGCGCACTACGAGATGCCCGGCTTCCAGCTCAAGGAGGCGCGTGGTCAGGATATTCGTGCTGATGCCGCACAGCGCGGCCTTGAGATCACTGAATCGCTTCGGGCCCGGGATCAGCTCGCGCACGATCAAAAGCGCCCAGCGCTCGCCGATCAGATCGAGCGCATGAGCCGTCGCACATCCATCGTCATAGGGCTTCTTGCGGGCCATGGACCAGATTTAAGTTGATTCTGCGAATTATCCAGTTGCTTTTTTGAACTAGATGTCGGACCTTCGCCTTCGTTCAACACCGGAGGAGACATGTCCATGGCCTATATCGACGGCGTTCTGCTGCCTGTACCGACCGACAAAAAAGAAGACTACCGCGCCCACGCCGAGCGCGCGGCGCACGTCTTCAAGCGCTACGGCCTTGTATCCAGCACCGAATGCTGGGGTGACGATCTGCCCGAAGGCAAGATCAACTCCATGCACACGGCGGTGCTGCGCGAACCGCATGAGAGCGTGGTGCTCAACTGGATGGTCTGGCCCTCCAAAGAGGTGCGCGACGCTGCCTGGGCGAAAATCATGGAAGATCCCGACATGTCCGGCATGGAGATGCCCTTTGACGGCAAGCGCATGATTTTCGGCGGCTTTGAAATCCTCCTCGAAGTCTGAGGGAGGCCGCGATGGAGTTCAAATCGCCTGTCCGAACCTGCCTCTTCCTGCCATCACAGGCCGAGGAGGCGGCCCGTTTCTATGTCGACCTGATCGCAGACAGCGCCATTGATCTCATCCACCGCCCGGACCCGGACGGTCCGGCGCTGGTGGTCGAGTTCACGCTGGGCGGGGCGCCTTACATGACGATGAACGGCAATCCCGAGCCGGCCCCGAGCTACTTGACCTCGATTTGCGTCCTGACCGAGGACCAGGCCGGGACCGACCGGCTCTGGGACGCCCTGACCGAGGGCGGCGAAGCGAGTATGTGCGGCTGGCTGAAGGATCGCTATGGCGTTCACTGGCAGATCGTGCCGGAGGCTTTGCCACGCCTGATGGGACGCGGCGGTGAGACCGCCGGGCGCGTGTCCGCCGCGCTGATGAAAATGACGAAGATCGACATCGCCGCGCTGCAGGCAGCCGCGGCGGGCGGCTGACTTGAAACGGGTTTCGGCGCCCCGGCTCTTGAGCCGGGGGCCGGGCTCGGGTCTGATGACGGCGCTCAGACCGGGCCCCGTTGCGGCCCAGACGTTTCGGAGACGCCGTCATGATCCGCACCTTCGCCCTCGCCCTTGCGCTCGCCTTCACGCCCTCTGTCGCCGCACAGGCGCAGTCTGAAGAGCCCGGCCCCTTCACCGTCCTGATCGCCGATTACGAGGCGTTTCTGGAAGAGCGCGACGTGATGACGCGCGGCCGGCGCGGCGATCTGGACGCGGCCTCGCGCTGGCCCGACGCCAGCTTCGAGGCTGTAGAGACCTGGGATGAGGCCATGGCCGGTTTCCACGCCCGGCTGGAGGAGATCGATCCGGCCACGCTGACCGGAACCGATGTGGCGAGCCACGCCGTGCTCGCCTACACGCTGCGCTCCGCCATCGAGCTGCCACGCGCCCAGAGCGCCATGATCCCCTTCACCAATGATAGCGGGTTTCATACCTCGCCCGATTTCGCCGCCATGAGCGCGCGGGCCCGCACGGTGGAGGAGGCCGAGGCCTGGATCACCCGCATTCGCGCCCTGCCCGATTATTTCGCCCAGCACCAGGCCTGGCTGGAACGCGGTCTGGAGACCGGCTTCACCCAGCCGCGCGCCATTCTGGACGGCGTGGCCGACCAGATCGACGCGCAGATCGTGGCCGCCGAAGACAGCGCGCTTCTGATGCCCATCGACGCCCTGCCCGACAGCCTGCCCGAGGCCGAGCGCACACGCCTGCGCGCCGAGGCGCTGGAGGCCATCGAAACCGCCGCCCTGCCGGCCCTGCGCCGGCTGCATGATTTCTTTGTTTCCAGCTACATACCCAACGCCCGTGAGACCCTGGGCGCGCGCGACCTGCCGGGCGGCGAGGCGTTCTACCCGGCTCTGGTGCGCCAGCACACGACGCTGGACCTGACCCCGGAAGAGATTCACCAGACGGGCCTCGAAGAAGTCGCGCGTATCCGCGCCGAGATGGAAGAGGTGATCACGCAAACCGGGTTTGAGGGCTCGTTCGCCGAATTCCTCGATTTCCTGCGCACCGACCCGCAGTTTTACGCCGAGAGCGAAATGGAGCTGATGATGCGCGCGGCCTGGCTCTCCAAGCTGGCCGACGACCAGATGCCGGCCTTCTTCAATCGGCTGCCGCGCCTGTCATACGGCGTGCGGCCCGTCCCGGCCGCCCTGGCGCCCAACTACACCACGGGCCGCTACTGGTCGGGCGACGCGGAAACCGGGCGGGCGGGCGGCTATATGGTCAACACCTACCGCCTGGATCAGAGGCCGCTTTACGAGTTGCCCTCCCTGACCCTGCATGAGGCCGTGCCCGGCCATCACCACCAGATTGCGCTGGCCCAGGAAATCGAAGGCCTGCCCGAGTTTCGCCGCCGCAGCTACATCACCGCGTTTGGTGAAGGCTGGGGGCTTTATGCCGAGCATCTCGGGCTCGACATGGGCTTCTATGAAGACCCGTATGAGAATTTCGGCCGGCTGACCTATGAGATGTGGCGCGCCTGCCGCCTGGTCGCCGATACCGGCCTGCACTGGTTTGGCTGGACCCGGGAGGAGGCTGAAGCCTGCTTCCTGGAGAACTCGGCGCTGGCGCCGCTCAACATCACCAATGAGGTGTCGCGCTATATCTCCTGGCCCGGTCAGGCGCTGGCCTACAAGACCGGCGAGATCCTGATCCGGCGGCTGCGGGCGCAGGGAGAAGCGGCGCTGGGCGAGGATTTTGATCTCGCCGCCTTCCACGACGCCCTGCTGGAAGAGGGCGCGGTGCCGCTGGATTATCTGGAGACGCGGATGGAGGCGTGGATCGCCGATCAGCCTCAGTAGCCGTCAGCCCTCTCCTATCCCGCCGCGCTCTCCTGCGCCGCTTCCCGGTCGCGGTTCCAGTAGGAGACGCATTTCACCTTGGAGCGGTCGCAACGGTCTGCGTATTTGCGGGCGATATCCGTGACTTCTTCCAGCAGGCCCTCGGCCAGCGTGATGGGATTGAGCCCCAGCGCCAGGAAGGCCGCGTTCTCCACATTGAGTTCGTTCTCGTCCGCTTCGTTGCGCGGATTGGGCAGGAAGGCGACGTCGGCGCCGGTGAGCTTGGCGATGAGCCCGGCCAGATCGCTGACCCGGTGGGTTTCGGTCATCTGGTTCATAATGCGCACGCGCTCGCCAGTCTGGGGCGGGTTCTCCACCGCCAGCTGGATGCAGCGCACCGTGTCCTGGATGTGGATGAAGGCGCGCGTCTGACCGCCTGTGCCGTGCACGGTGAGCGGAAAGCCGATGGCCGCCTGCATCAGGAAGCGGTTGAGCACCGTGCCGTAATCGCCGTCATAGTCGAACCGGTTGATCAGGCGCTCGTCCTTGCGGGTGTCTTCAGTCTGGGTGCCCCAGACAATGCCCTGGTGCAGATCGGTGATCTTGAGCTTGTCGTTCTTGTTATAGAACTGGAAGAACAGCGCATCCTGGGTCTTGGTCATGTGATAGATCGAGCCCGGATTGGCCGGGTACAGGATTTCTGTATCCACCAGACCCTGGGGCGTATCCACCTTCACCTTGAGATAGCCTTCGGGGATTTTCATCCCCGCCGTGCCATAGCCATAGACGCCCATCGTGCCGAGATGGACGAGATGGATGTCCAGCCCGGTCTCCACGATGGCGGCCAGCACGTCATTGGTGGCGTTGAGGTTATTGTCCACGGTGTAGCGCTTGTGGCGCGCCGACTTCATGGAATAGGGCGCGGCGCGCTGCTCGGCGAAATGCACCACGGCGTCGGGGCGCTCGGCCAGCAGGAGATTGACCAGCTCCTGATAGTCCTTGCCCACGGTCAGGTCATGGAAGCTGATGGTGCGGCCCGACACCTCTTTCCAGGCCGCCAGGCGGACAGACATGGGGGCGATGGGGGTGAGGGAATCCACCTCCAGCTCCACATCGATCTTGCGCCGCGACAGATTGTCCACGATCACCACATCATGGCCGCGCGCCGACAAATGCAGCGCCGACGGCCAGCCGCAAAACCCGTCTCCACCGAGAACCAGAACCTTCATCACGCCCCTCATGCACACTCAAACCAATTAACTCGCCATTAGTCATTGCAGGCGGCGCGCATGGACGCAAGCCGCCGCGCCCAGCGGCGCCCGGCGCGTATGGACGCACGCGCGCGAAGCGTCTAAACCCCCGCGCGACAGTCACCGGCGCTGGAGGCCCGCACCGGGTCAGCGCCGATCACCGCATTTGAGGAGCGAGCATCATGGCCCTTCGCGTGGCGATCACCGGATTTGGACGCATTGGACGCCTGGCGCTGCGCGCCGTGCTGGAACAGCAGCGCCACGACGAAGTTCAGGTGGTGGCGATCAACGATTCCTCCACGCCCGAAACCAATGCGCACCTGCTCAAATATGACAGCGTCCACGGCCGCTATCCCGGCGAGATCAAGGTGGGCGAAGACTGGATCGACGCCGGTTTTGGACGCATCACAAAGGTGTCGAGCCGCGACCCCTCCAAACTGCCCTGGGGCGATCTGGGGATTGATATCGTTCTGGAGTGCACCGGCGCGTTCAATTCCAAAGAAGGGTCGATGGCGCACATCCATTCCGGCGCCAAGCGCGTGCTGTGCTCGGCCCCGGCCAAGAACGCCGACAAGACCATCGTCTATGGCGTCAATCATGACGCGCTGACGGCGGACGACATCATCGTCTCGAACGCCTCATGCACCACCAATGGCCTGGCGCCGGTGGCCAAGACGCTCAATGACGCCATCGGCATTGCGCGCGGCCACATGACGACGATCCACGCCTATACCGGCGACCAGCCGACGCTGGACCGGAACCACAAGGACCTGCACCGCGCCCGCGCCGCCGCTCTGTCCATGATCCCCACCACCACCGGAGCCGCCAAGGCGGTGGGCGATGTGCTGCCCGAGCTCAAGGGCAAGCTCGACGGTTCGGCGATCCGGGTGCCCACGCCCAACGTGTCGGTGATCGATCTGGTGTTCACCCCGGGCCGCGCCACCACCATCGAAGAGGTCAACGCCGCCATCCGCGCCGCCGCTGACGGGCCGATGAAGGGCGTGCTGGGCTATGACGACCTGCCGCTGGTTTCCATCGACTATAACCATGATCCGCGCTCCTCAGTGGTGGCGCTGGACAAGACCAATGTCATCGACGGCCAGCTGGTGCGGGTGATGACCTGGTATGACAATGAATGGGGTTTCGCCTGCCGCATGATCGACACCACAGTGGCGATGGGGCGGTTTCTGTAGGGTCCGCCCAGGCCGAGAGGGACACGCCATGATCCGCCGCATTGAAGACGCTGACATCGCCGGAAAACGCGTGCTGGTCCGGGTGGACTTCAATGTACCCATGGAGGGCATGCGCGTCGCCGACGATACGCGCCTGGGCGCGGCGCTGCCGACCATCAACCATTTGCGTGATGGCGGAGCGATGGTGATCCTGGCCGCCCATTTCGACCGGCCGCGCGGCCGGCGCGTGCCGTCCATGTCGCTGGCGCCGGTGGCCTCGGCGCTGGAGGACTTGCTGGGCGCGCCGGTGAAATTCGTCTCCGACTGCGTCGGCCCGGACGCCGAAGGAGCGGCGGGCCTCCTGAAGCCCGGCGGCGTGCTGCTGCTGGAAAACACGCGCTTCCACGCCGGTGAAGAGGAAAATGATCCCGACTTCGCCGCGTCACTGGCGCGCCTGGCCGATATCTATGTCAACGACGCCTTCTCCGCCGCGCACCGCGCCCACGCCTCGACCGAGGGCGTGGCGCGCCTTCTGCCGAGCTATGCCGGCCTCGCCTTGCAGCGAGAAATCAACCATGTGACAGCGGCTCTGGAAGCGCCCCAGCGCCCGCTGCTGGCGATTGTGGGCGGCGCGAAAGTCTCTACCAAGATTGATCTTCTCAAAAACCTTGTCGCCAAGGTGGATCGGCTGTTCATCGGCGGGGCCATGGCCAACACCTTCCTGGCCGCGCGCGGCCACTCGGTGGGGTCGAGCCTGTATGAGCGCGAGCTGCTCGACACCGCGCGGGCCATAGAAGAGGCCGCCGGGCAGGCCGGCTGCACGCTGATGCTGCCTGTCGACGTGGTGGTGGCGCGCGAGTTCAAGGCCCATGCCGACCGGCGCGTGGCGGAGCTGGATGATGTGCAGGGCCCGGACATGATCCTCGATTGCGGGCCGGAGACCATTGACCGGCTCGCCGACGCCATCGAGACGGCGCGCACGCTGGTGTGGAATGGTCCGCTTGGCGCGTTCGAGACGCCGCCTTTTGACACCGGCACGGTTGAGGCGGCGCAGTTCGCCGCGCTGCGTTGCCGTGAGCACGGGCTGACGGCGGTGGCCGGCGGCGGCGACACGGTCTCGGCGCTCAACCGGGCGGGCGCGGCGGACGATTTCACCTTTGTCTCCACCGCGGGCGGAGCCTTCCTGGAATGGCTGGAGGGCAAGACCCTGCCCGGAATCGCGGTTCTTGAAGGCTGACATCTTGACCCTGCGCGCGGGCGGGGACACACAGGCGGCGGATACAGCTCTCCACATTCGCAAAGGGACAGGCGCCATGGATCTCGACCAGCTCAACGAAACCGCCATCGCCTTGACGGCGCCGGGCAAGGGCATTCTGGCGGCGGACGAGTCCACCTCCACGATCAAGAAGCGCTTCGACACGATCGGCCTGACCTCGACGGCGGACAGCCGCCGCGACTGGCGCGAGATGCTGTTCCGCACACGGCCCGCCATGACCGAATACGTGTCCGGCGTAATCCTGTTTGACGAGACGCTGCGCCAGTTCGCCGCCGACGGCACGCCGCTGACAAAGCTGATCACCGACGCCGGCTCGATTCCGGGCATCAAGGTGGATTCCGGAGCCAAGCCGCTGGCCGGCTCGCCGGGCGAGACGGTGACGGAAGGCCTCGACGGCCTGCGCGGGCGGCTGGAGGAGTATTACAAGCTCGGCGCCCGCTTTGCGAAATGGCGCGCCGTGATCGATCTCGGCCGCGGCGGGGATGAGTCCATCCCCTCGCAATACTGCATCAACGTCAACATGCACGCGCTGGCGCGCTATGCCGCGTTGTGTCAGGAAGCCAATATCGTCCCCATCGTGGAGCCCGAGGTTCTGATGGACGGCGATCACTCCATCGAGCGCTGCTATGAGGTGACCGAGTTCGCCCTGCGCCGCCTTTATTCGGAACTGTTCGACCAGGGCGTGATCCTGGAAGGCACGGTCCTGAAGCCGAACATGGTCATCGCCGGCGCCCTGTGCCCCGACCAGGCGAGCCGCGAGGAAGTCGCCGAGATGACGGTGCAGTGCCTCATCAACACCGTGCCCGCCGCGGTGCCGGGCATCGCCTTCCTGTCCGGCGGCCAGTCGGACGAGGACGCCACCGCGCACCTGTCGATGATGAATCAGGGCTTCGACCTGCCCTGGCCGCTGACCTTCTCCTATGGCCGCGCCCTGCAGGCCGCGCCGCTGAAGGCCTGGGGCGGCTCAAACGTCGAAGCCGGCCAGCGCGCCTTCAACCACCGCGCCCGCATGAACTCCCTGGCCGCGCTGGGCGAATGGACCGAAGACCTGGAACGCGACGCAGCGTAGGGGGCGGGACACATTGCAGCACCCGATGCTGCTTTCCCGGACGGCGTAGCCGATCCGGGTTCCATCCTGTGTCAATTCAGCCTGCGCGCCGGTTATCGGCTTGAATGGAGGAATCCCGGCTCTCCCAGCGGTTGGCCGGGAAAGCAGGTTCGGTTTTCAAGAACCGCGCCGCAACTTAACCCTCAACGCCAGACGCCGGCGCCGCTGACGATTACCCCTCGCCCTCGTCCGGCGCATCCATCCCTTCAGGCTGGTCTTCCACGATCCGGGGCAGGATGGTCAGGCGGAAGGCGCGGGACGGGTCGAGGCTTTCGCGTGCGAGGCCGGCGATTTCCTCGACGGTGACCTCGCGATAGTGCGGCTCGGCGGTACGCAGATATTCCAGCCGCTCCGGGTCGGTCTGGGAGCGCGCGAGCGCGTTGATCCAGAACGGGTTGCGCTCGCGCTCCTCGCGCAGGCGCTCCAGCACCGGCTGGCGGGCGCGCTGCAGCTCGTCCTCGCTGATCTCGCCGGACGCCATGACGCCCGCGATCTCGTCGATGATCTCGTACATGCGCTCGATATCGTCCACCGCCACATCCAGGCCCACCCAGACAAAGCCGAAATCAGGATACACCGTAGAAGGCTGGCCCTGGACGATGGGTGAATAGGTGGCGCCCTCGCGCTCGCGGAACCGTTCGGTGGCTTTCAGGGAGAACACCTCGGCCATCAGGTCCAGCGCCCGGCCCCGGCGGCGGTCGAACGCGTCGCCGATGGGGAAATAGGCATTGGCCATGCCCTGATAATCCTGACCGTCGAAATACAGCACTTCCGGTTCCGGCGCGGGTTCGGGGAAGCGCAGCTGCCGGTTGGCGTCATACTCCGGCCACTCAGCCGCGCGCTCGGGCAGGGCGCCAAAGGTCGCGGCCGCCACCTCGACGGCCCGGTCGACCGTGATATCGCCCACGATGGTGATCTCCACCGGCGCCTCGGCCAGCGCCGGGGCCAGCATCTCGCGGGCATGGTCCATGGTGAAGTTGGCGATCTCTTCGGCTGTGGGGAAACCCCAGCGGGCGTCGCCGCTGCGCAGGATGCGCCCGCCGCGATTCACCGCCACCTGGACGGCCTGCGCGTTCTGGCCGCGGCGCACTTCCTCGGCGATGGCGCGGAACTGATTGAGCCCGTCCTCGCGCCAGCCCGGCGCGGTCATGAAGGCGGCCAGCACCTGCATCTGCAGCTCGAAATCGGACGGGGTGGTGGCGTTGGAGAAGAAGAAGCTCTCCGACCCCACGCCCAGCCCGTAACCCACCGAACGCCCGGCCAACAGGCGCTGAAGATCGTCTCGGTCATGGGCCTCGAGTCCGCCGCCCCCGAAAGCCGCGCCCAGGATCGAGCCGGCCGCCGGGACAGGCTGATCGGTCATGTCGCCGGCGCCGAAATCGACCCGCACGCGCACCACGCGTGATTCAAAGTCGGTGGGCTTCACATTGAGCCGCACGCCGTTGGCGAACGTGACCCGGGTGACGCCGAACTCGTCGATTTCGTCGCGCGAGGCGACCTCTCCGGCGGGTCCGAAATCGGTATAGGCGAAGGCGTCGGAGCCGGTTTCAGCCGGCGGATCGACCCGCTCGGCGGTGGAGGCGAGCCAGGCTTCGCGCACCGCCGCTTCGCCTTCGGCCAGATCCTGATTAAGGCCCACCATCACATGCGGCGGCGCAGCCTCCCACGCTTCGCGGAACGCCGCTTCGACGCGCGCCAGCGTGATCTCGCTTTCACGGGCGTCGAACCATTCGCGGGCATATTCGGGATGGTTGAACACCGATCCGCGCAGCCAGCTCGACCATATGCCGTCGGCCAGGCTGGTGGTCTGGCGCGTGGCCGCCTGATCGGCGCCATTGCGCACGGCGGTGCGCACATTGGCCAGCTGTTCGTCCAGCTCGGCGCGGGTGAAGCCGTGCTCCAAAGCGCGGCGCAGCTCCTGCTCGACCATGGCCACGCCTTCGCGCCAGCGGTCCGGCGAGGACACGGCGAACACGCCTGCGCGCGTGGCCATATCAAACTCGCTGACATAGGACAGGCTCGCCTGAACCAGCGGCGAATCCCCACGATTGATGCGCGCCTGCAAGCGGCGCTGGACGATGGACTGACCCAGCTGGCGCAGCAGCGCCTGCTCGCGGCCCTCCCGGGTATCGAGTGCGCCTGGGCCTGGCACGATCACATCTGCGGTGATGAGGGTGAAGACGCCAGGATCATGGAAGAACGCAAATCGCGGCGCGTCGTTGCGGGTGACAGTTCCGGCCTCGGGATCGGCGCCCGGCTCGCCGGGTTGGGACCAGCTGGCGAAGCTCTCGACGCGCTCCACCTCCAGGCCCGGCACGCTGATGTCGAACCCGTCGCGGATCATCGCCTCGATATCATCGGCATTGAAATCGCCGGTCACCACCAGCAGGGCGCGCTCGGGCCGGTAATACGCCTCGTAATAGCGTACGAAGGCCTCGCGCGTGGCGGTCTCGATGACCTCGGTGGTCCCGATGGGGTCGCGCTGCGGGATCATCGAACCGGGATAGAGAAATTCGTAGTATTCGCTCAGAAAGCGGCTGACGGGCGTGTTGCGGAAGCGCTCCTCGCCCAGAATCACGCCGCGTTCGGACTCGATCTCGGCGTCAGCCATGGTCAGTTCCGAGGCGGTCTCACGCATCAGGAACAGGGCGATCCTGAGCAATTCCTCGCTGGCCTGGGGCAGGTTCAGCTGATACCCGACCACTTCATGGCCGGTGAACGCGTTGGTGTCTGGTCCGAAGGCCAGGCCATAGCGTTCAAGCAGGCGCACCATTTCGTTGCGCGGCACGTTGGTGGAGCCTTTGAAGGCCATGTGTTCGATGAAGTGGGCGAGACCGCGCTGGTCGTCAGCCTCGGCCAGCGAGCCGACATCAAGCACCAGGCGCACCGCCGCCGTGTTCGACGGCGTGGAATTGGACATGATCGCATAACGCATCCCGTTCTCGAGCACGCCGTAGCGAACGCCGGGATCGGCCGGGATATCGCTGGCCTCGTGCGCGAAATCAGCCGCCTCGAACGCCGCGCGCAGATCAATTTCTGAATCACCTGATCGTTCGCAGCCCGCCAGAGCCAGAAAGCCCAGCGCTGCGGCCAGCGCCAGCGCATTGCGCCACATCATTGTCATCTGCAACCTCTTACAGCCCGCCCCGTCCCGTCATGAAGGATAGGCGTCTGCCCGCGCACAGCAAATGAAATTGCTGACACGCGCCGGTCAGACGGGCTCGATCTCGGCCAGCGTCTCGATGGGATCATGCTCGGCGACCCAGTGCCCGGGCGCCACTTCGATCAGCTTGGGCCGGTATTGCTCGGCCTCGGGATCGTCGATCAGCTTCGATTTCAGGAAGCGCAGCTGGGCGCGGCTGTCGAGCGGGCTGGGTAGATCGCCCGACAGTTTCAGGCGCTTGCGCGATTTCTCGATGGCCGGATCGGGGATCGGCGCGGCGCTGATCAGGGCCCGTGTATAGGGATGGCGTGCATCGGAGTAGATTGTATCGCGGTCAGCCAGCTCCACCACCCGGCCCAGATACAGCACCATGACCCGGTGAGAGACTTCGCGCACCACCGACAGATCGTGGGAAATGAACAGCATGGACAAGCCAAAGTCTTCCTGAAGCCCAACCAGCAGCTCGATGATCTGGGCCTGGATGGACACATCCAGCGCGCTCACCGCCTCGTCGCAGATCACCAGCTTGGGCTCCAGGATCATCGCGCGGGCGATGCCCACGCGCTGGTTCTGGCCGCCGGACAATTCGTGGGGGTAGCGGTTGATCATGTCGGGATCGAGCCCGACCCGGGCCATCATCGCGCGCACTTCGGTCTCGCGCTCGCGCGCGCTCATGAAGCGGCGATAGGTCAGCATGGGCTCGGCGATGGAAGCGCCGATCGTCATGCGCGGATTGAGCGAGGCCATCGGGTCCTGGAACACGATCTGCAAATCCTCGCGCGCGGCGCGCATGTCCTTGCGGTTCAGCGCCAGCAAATCCTTGCCAATCCAGCTCACCGCCCCGGCCTTTGACGGGACCAGGCGCAGCACAGCGCGCGCCAGCGTCGACTTGCCGCACCCGGACTCGCCCACAATCCCGAGCGTCTCGCCAGGCAGCAGCGCAAAGCTCAGCCCGTCCACCGCCTTGAGCGGTTTGGTCTTGGGAAACAACCCGCCCCCGACCTTGACCGGAAACTGGACCTTCAGATCCACCGCCTCCAGCATCGGCGCGTCGGTGGATTCGCCCTTGCGCGGCGCAGCGCCGGTCAGCTTGCCCGGCTGGTCCAGGCGCGGCATCGCATCCAGCAGCATGCGGGTATAGGCGTGGCGCGGGGCGTTGAAAATATCGTGCACATCGCCGGTTTCCACATAGGCGCCGTCCTTCATCACCTGGACCCGGTCCGCCATGCGCGCCACCACGCCCATGTCATGGGTGATCAGCGCAATGGCCGCGCCGGTCTCGGCTTTGAGATCATCCATGATGTCGAGCACCTGGGCCTGCACCGTCACGTCGAGCGCCGTGGTCGGCTCGTCGGCGATCAGGAGGTCCGGCTCGCACAGCATCGCCATGGCGATCATGACGCGCTGGCGCATGCCGCCCGACAGCTCGTGCGGGAACTGGCGCAGGCGCCGGCGCGCTTCGGGAATGCGCACGCGCTCCAGCCAGTCCACACAGCGCTTCTCAGCGGCTTCACCGCGCAGTTTGAGGTGGACGTCGAGCACCTCTTTCAGCTGGTCGCCGACGCGCATGTGCGGTGTCAGCGAGGTCAGCGGGTCCTGGAAGATCATGGTCATCTTCCGGCCGCGCACGCGGTTCAGCTTGTGCGGCGCGAGATTGAGGATCTCTTCGCCGGCGTAGCGGATCGAGCCCGACGCCTTGCCGTTGGACGCCAGAAGCCCCATCGCTGCGAGGAAGGTCTGGCTCTTGCCTGACCCGGACTCGCCCACCACAGCGAGGCATTCGCCGCGGGCGATCTCCAGGCTGACGCCGCGCACAGCGTTGACGGCGCCATCAGGCGTGTCGAAGGTCACATGCAGGTCGGACACCTGGAAGATCGGCGCAGTCGTCTGGGTCAAGGCGTAAAATCCTGAAAAAGGCCAGCGGAACACTCGGCGCGCAGCATACCGCCTCGTATGGCCATGGCCAGCGCGCGCGGCGCCCATGACCCGGGCACGCGACAGCGCCGCATACATTAGCAGTATACTGCCGCCCATGTCCGATTCGCACAGCCCCACGGGTATGCGCCATGCCTGACGCGTCAGCGGATACGCCCCAGACCGGCCTGACCTGGCGGGCGGTGTTCGACACGCTGCCCGATCCGGCCGCCGTGCTGGATGCGCGCGGGGCGATCACCGCCGTCAACGCGGCGTTCGCCGCCGCCTATGGACCGGGTCCATGGACCGGCCGCGCTCTGGACGAGGCGGCGCCGGATTTCACACGGCGCACCGGGCCGGACGGGCTTGAAATGGCCTTCGCGGCGCCGCGGGCGCTGGAGCAGCACGCCGCCGCGCTGGAACGCTCCAACCGGGAGCTGGACCGGTTCGCCACCGTCGCCTCCCACGATCTGCAGGAGCCTTTGCGCAAAATTTCCGCCTTCGCCAGCCTTCTGGCGCGGCGCTATGAGGACCAGCTCGACGCCGATGGCCGTCAGAGCCTGGCCTATCTGGTGGACGCCGCCCAGCGCATGCGCCGGCTGATCGATGATTTGCTGGCCTATTCGCGCACGTCCAATCGCGAAATGACCCTCGAGACGGTGGATTTGAACGCGCTTCTGGAGACCACGCTGGATGAACTCAGCCTGATGGTGTCCGAGGCGCGCGCCGAGATCGAATGCGGTCCGTTGCCCACCGTGCGCGCCGACCTCACCCTGATGCGGCTTCTGTTCCAGAACCTGCTGACCAATGCGCTCAAATACCGCAAGGGCGCCCATGTGCGCGTGGTGGTGCGCGCCGAGCGCGACAGCGAGGCCTGGCGCATCACCGTGGCCGATGACGGCATCGGGTTTGACCCGCGCTTTTCCGACAAGGTGTTCGCGCCGTTTCAGCGGCTGCAGACGCGAGAGGCCTACGCCGGCACCGGCATTGGCCTGGCGATTTGCCAGCAGGCGGTGGAGCGCCATGGCGGACGCATCTGGGTGGATACCGAGCCCTGTTTCGGCGCACGCTTCCACTTCACCCTGCCCGACCGGGCGGACGCGGCCGCCTAGGGATCGATCCGCGCGCCGGCCCAGTCGAACACCTGACCGCTGTCCGCCGGCCCGATCGCGTCGATCACGCCCAGCAATTTCGCGGCTGAATATTCCGGGGTGAACAGCTTGCCGTCGGGCACATTGCGCTGAAACGGTTTGGACAGTCCCGTGTCCACCGTGCCGGGATGCAGGCCGATACAGGCGGCGCCGGGCGCCTTGCGCGCCAGCTCCACCGACAGGGTGCGGATCATCTGGTTGAGCGCCGCCTTGGACGCGCGATAGCCGTGCCAGCCGCCCAGCCGGTTGTCGCTGATCGACCCCACCCGCGCCGAGAGCGCCGCCCAGACAGCCTTGTCCGGCGCGTCACGCGAGCCTCGCGCCAGGCGGTCCAGCGTATGGCGGGCGACAAGCGACGGCCCGATCACGTTGATGCGCATCACCTGCGCCAGCCGGTCTGCGTCCAGGTCGCGCCAGGATTTCTCCGGCTGCAGGTCCGCGCCGTCATGCAAGATCCCGGTCGCCGTGATCACCAGATGCAGCGGACCGCCGGCGCCTGCCGCTTCGGCAGCTGCAGCGATGCTGGCGGGCTCATTGAAGTCAGCCTGCAGCGCGGTCGCGCCGGGAATGTCCATCAGGCGGCGCGAGACCGCGAACACGGCTGCGCATCGCGGATCGGCGGCCAGCGCGCGTACAAACGCGCCGCCAAGCCCGCCGCCGGCGCCGAACACTAGCGCGCGGTAGTTCTTTGGGAAGGAGGTGAGGGACACGCTCATGGCGCATCAGCTAGGGCTGCGGGTCCAGCCATCCAGCGGCTAGAGCATCAACGCGTCGCGGTCGCGTGTCGCAGCATCCAGCACCTGGCTGAGCAATTCGGCGCTGCGCTTCGAGGCGCGGCCGTCAAAATAGAGATTCTTGTCCAGCAGGGTGATGTCCGAGCCGATTTTCTCGGCATCGAGGCCGACCGACCCGCTGAGCACCAGAATCGGCGCTTCGCCGGCGTGCTTTTGCAGAAGGCCGACGGTTTCGTTCGGGTCCGTCGAATCAGGCAGGCGCAGGTCGGCGATGATCAGGTCGTATGCGCGCCTCTGGAGCTTGAAGCCCGCATCGCGCAGAGTGCGCACCACTTCGAAATTGAACGCATAGGCCCCTGCATCGCGCAGCGCCTGCTGCAGCAGCATGGCGTCCGCGAAGTCGTCCTCGACATGCAGCACGTTCAGATCCGGGGACACAGGCGCCTCCTCCAACTTATGAATAGCGGTATGCTCACAGGCTTAAGGGGACGTTAAGGCGTGAGCACGCGCGCCGCTCCCTCCGGCAGCGCGAGGCCCGCACGCCGGGCGGCGGCGGCCAGAGTGTTGATCAGCAGCATCGCGATGGTCATCGGCCCCACCCCGCCGGGCACAGGCGTGATGAAGCCTGCTATATCCAGCGCCGCCTCAAAATCGACATCGCCCGCCAGGCGGCTGGTCCCGTCCGGGCCGTCGACCCGATTGATGCCGACATCAATCACCGTTGCGCCAGGCTTGATCCAGTCCGCCCAGACCATGCCCGCCCGCCCGGCGGCGGCGACCAGAATATCTGCCTGACGCGTCAGAGCCGGCAGGTCGCGGGTGCGCGAATGAGCCAGCGTCACGGTGCAATCTGCTTGAAGGAAGAGGAGCGCGGCCGGCTTGCCGACCAGGATGGAGCGCCCTATCACCACCACATGGCGCCCGGACAGATCACCCAGTGCCCGGCGCGCCAGATAGACGCAGCCGGACGGCGTGCACGGGCGCAGGCCCGGCGCGCCCAGCACCAGCGCGCCCGCGCTGGCGGCGGTGAGCCCGTCCACATCCTTGGCCGGATCAATGGCCTGCACCACGGCCGTGTCGTCGAGACCGTCAGGCAGCGGCAGCTGGACCAGAATGCCGTCCACGCCCGCATCCGCATTGAGACGCGCCACCAACGCCAGCACTTCGTCCTGGCTCACCGAGGCAGGCAAGCGATGCTCCAGCGAGGTCATACCGGCGGCCTCGGTGCGGCGGATCTTGTTGCGCACATAGACCTGGCTGGCCGAATCCTCGCCCACAAGCACCACGGCCAGGCACGGCTTGCGGCCCAGCCGCTCAGCCAGCGCCAGCGCGCACTCCCGGGCGGCGGCGTCAACTTCAGATGCGGCGGCCTTGCCGTCTATCAGCACGGCGCGCCGGCCCGAAGGCCGCAGGATCGGATCAGTTTGGGTCATGGCGCGCGCTCATGGACCGGAGCCCCGGCGTGCGTCAAGCGCGCCGTCAGCCCAGCGCGTTCCAAAGCAGGCCCATAACCAGCCAGTCGCGCACGAAGAAAATGATCAGCAAGAGCACCAGCGGCGAGAAATCCATCCCGCCCAGCGACGGCAGCACGCGCCGAATCGGATTGAGCAGCGGCGCGGTGATCGCCTCGGTAGCCCGCCCGATCATGTTGACAAGCTGATTGCGCGGATTGACCACGTTGAACCCGACCAGCCAGGTCAGGATCACATTGACGAAAACCACAATCACCAGAAGCGTCAGCACCGGGTGAATAAAATAGGCGATCAGCGCCTGTCCGAATGTCATGGAGCCTCCTTGGCGGGGCGAAGCGGCCTTGCCGGTCCTGCCTTACCCGGCGCGCGCGCAGCCTGCAAGGCGGGCGCGGCGCTGGCGGGCGCGCTTGACAACACAGGGGCGCCTCCGTATCCGATCGCGCCTCTGGAACGGGGCCGTAGCTCAGTTGGTAGAGCGCGTCGTTCGCAATGACGAGGTCAGGGGTTCGATTCCCCTCGGCTCCACCAGATTCCTGCTGCCCGCACCAGACCATCAGACGCGTGTTCTGTACACCGGTCCGCCACCGGGCGCATTCCGGCTTGAACCCTTGTACGATGGGCGTTACCAAGCAGGCTGAACGGCCCGCTTGCACGCAGGCAGGCCGCCCGGGGGGGGCGAAACTGGGGGACGGATGACTGTTCTGGTGACAGGCGGCGCAGGCTATATCGGCGCCCACATGACGCTGGCCCTGCTTGATGCAGGCGAGCGCGTGACTGTTCTGGACAATCTGGTCACCGGATTTGACTGGGCGGTGGACAAGCGCGCCACTTTTGTGCGCGGCGACGCCGGGGACATGGCGCTTGTTTCCAGACTTATCGCAGAACACGCCATCACCGACATCATCCATTTCGCTGGATCAGTGGTGGTGCCGGACTCTGTCGCTGATCCGCTGAGCTACTACGCCAACAACACCGCCGCCTCGCGCAATCTCATCGACGCGGCGGCAGCCTGTGGCGTGACCCGTTTCATCTTCTCCTCCACCGCGGCGGTTTACGGCATGGCGGGCGACGAACCGGTGAGCGAGGACGCGCCCCTGGCGCCGCTTTCGCCCTATGGCCGCTCCAAGCTGATGACCGAGTGGATGCTGGCCGACACTGCAGCCGCCGGCGCGATGGAGTTCGGGGTCCTGCGCTATTTCAACGTGGCGGGCGCCGACCCGCAGGGCCGCGCCGGCCAGTCCACCGCAAGAGCCACCCATCTGATCAAGGCGGCCTGCCAGGCGGCCCTGGGGCTGCGCGAGCGCCTGGATCTGTTCGGGACCGATTATCCCACGCGTGACGGGACCTGCGTACGCGACTATATTCATGTGAGTGATCTGGTGGACGCCCACGCCATGGTGCTCGCCCGCTTGCGCGCCGGACATGGCAGCGTCACGCTCAATTGCGGCTATGGGCGCGGCGCCAGCGTGCGCGAAGTGATCGATACGGTCAAAGCCGTCTCGGGGGTCGATTTCGAGGTGCGCGAAACGGGGCGCCGTCCAGGCGACCCGGCTGCGATCGTCGCCGGCGCAGACCGTCTGAAGCGCGAACTGGGCTGGGCGCCGCGCCACGATGATCTGACGGGCATTGTCGCTTCGGCATGGGCCTGGGAGCAGGCGCTGCGCGAGCGGAGTGTAATATGAAACGCCTGAAGCGGCCGGGCGCCTGGCGCCGGACCAGATGACGCATTCAAGACTGACGCCCACACCACTTGCAGACACACCCCGCCCGGCGGGCCGGTTTTTTTGATCCGATGAAGGACGTGTAGAGCCAGATGACACAGCTTTCGATGGGCATGACGTCGCAAGAGCAAGAATATCAGGAATTGCTGGCGAAACTGCCAAGCCGGGCGCCGATCTATCTGCCCACCGAAAAAATCCCGCTCGAGGACAAGATCCGCGGCGTCCGCCATGTCATCCAGATCTACAAACACGATCTCGACGCGGTTTATCGCCCGCGCCTGCGCGCGCTGCGCGAGCAGTTCAAGGGGCGCAAGCGCTGCTTCCTGATCGGCAACGGGCCCAGCCTGAACGAAACCGATCTGTCAGTGCTGAAAGACGAAGTGACCTTCGCGGTGAACGGCTTCTTCCTGAAAGCCAAGGA
Organism: Hyphomonadaceae bacterium ML37; assembly: GCA_027627685.1. Classification (NCBI taxonomy): domain Bacteria; kingdom Pseudomonadati; phylum Pseudomonadota; class Alphaproteobacteria; order Hyphomonadales; family Hyphomonadaceae; species Hyphomonadaceae bacterium ML37. Next base: position 452,941 of record CP091241.1, on the reverse strand, counting down.
TCTTGACTGGAAGCCCACCTTCTATCTGGTCGAAGACCATCTGGTCGCCGAAGACCGGGCCGCGTGGATCAACGAGTTCAAGGGCCCGATCAAGCTGTTCCCGGCTTATCTGGGCTATATGTTCGAGGCCGATGAAGACACGGTTTTCTACAATCACCGCCCGCGCAAAAGCTATCCGCACGGCTTCGATTTCTCCATGGAAGCCGACAAGATCACCTACACGGGGTGCACTGTCACCTTCTCGATGATGCAGATCGCGGCCTATCTCGGCTTCGAGGAAATTTACCTGATCGGCGTCGACGCCAGCTACGCGATCCCTGAAGACGCGAAGGAAAGCAAGGATTACGGGGTCGGGGTTCTGGACATGAAGTCCGATGACCCGAACCATTTCGATCCGAACTATTTCGGCAAGGGCTTCCGCTGGCACGACCCGCAGGTCGACAAGATGGTGGAAGCCTATACCGAGGCGCGCCGGACGCTCGAAGGCACCGGCCAGATGATCTACAACGCCGGCATTGGCGGCCAGCTTGAGGTGTTCGAGCGGCGGCCTTTCCACGACCTGTTTCCGCATGCGCGCTCGCCTGAAGACGTCAAGGCCAATGGCCATTTGCGACGCTATCCGCGCCTTTTGATGCTCGACATGACGCCGTTCGCCAACGGCACCGCCACCGGCGAGATCAAGGCCAATTTGTTTGCCGGCTGGCCCGCGGACCAGCTCTTGCAGATCGCGCGTCACGGCAAGGACGGGCTCGCCCTGTCGAAGCCGGACGGGTCTGGAGGATACGTCACCAAGCCCTGCTCGGAACAGGCGGCCCGCGACGCCGCGCTGAGCTTTGACGCCGACGCGGTGCTGTACCGCCCGGTGCCTGACATGCCGTGGCTGCATTCCCTGGCGATGTCCCTGCTGCACGAGATTGGCAAGCCGGTCGTGGCCTGGGTGATGGATGACTGGCCGCGCGATCTGGCCGAGCGCGATCCCGAGCAATGGCGCGTTCTGGAGCCGGACCTCAACCTCCTGCTCGAACACGCCCAGGCGCGCCTGTCGATCTGCGAGTCGATGTCTTCGGCGTTTGAAGCGCGTTACGGCGCTCCGTTCACACCGCTGGCCAATGGCGTGCGCATCAGCGACTGGCCGGAGCGCGCGCCACACTCCGGGCGGCGTTTGCGTATCCGCTATGCCGGCGGACTGGCCGCTAACATGCAGCGCGCCAGCGTCCTGCGTCTGGCGCGCGCCGTGGAGAGGCTTGGCAAAGCCGGAAACGCCGTATCGCTGGAGATCAACACCCAGCCCTGGTGGCTGCGCGAGGCGAAGGACGATTTTTCGGGTTTTGAGTTCACCTCGGTGACCGACGAGACGCGCCCTCTGGACGTCTACCGCGAATGGCTGCGCCGCGCGGACGCGGTGGTCATCGCTTATAATTTCGACGAGGCCACGCTGCGCTATGTGCGCTATTCCATGGCCAATAAAATGCCTGAGTGCCTCGCCTCCGGCGCAGTGCTTCTGGCCCATGGCCCGGCAGACGCCGCCACCATCGGCTATCTCAAAGACAATGGCCTGGGCATGGTGGTCGATCAGGAAGACGAAGGCGCTCTGGAACGCGCCCTGGTGGACCTGATGAACGATCCGGGCCGTCGTCAGGCGCTGGGCCGAGCTGCGCGGACTTTCGCTTTCGAGAACCACAATCTCGATACGCTGCAAGAGACGCTGCGTCAGCTCGTCGTGGATGCTTCGGCGTCCGGCGCAGGCGGGCTGCCCAAGCCGGTCCGGCGCACACAACCTGACACACCGCCGCCGCCCCGGCCCAGCGACGTGCACGTGCTCCATCAGGAAACTCCAGCCCCACAGCGCCCTGTTCAGGGAAGCGCGCCGGATAAACGTCCCGCTCAGGAACGCGAGATGTCAGGCCACGCTGATCGAACGGTCGTGGAGCCTGCCGGCCTGACCCCGCCCCGGCCCCCGTTGAGCCGGCCTTGGTACGCGCCGGCCGGCGACGCCCTGCGCCGCCTCGCGCCCGGCCTGTTTCCCACACTGCAGAACACCCGCCGCACGCTCTGGCGCGCAGGCGGATCGACTCTTCTCGCAATCGCCGGGCTTGCCGCCCTCGCCGCTCTGGCCTTCGCCGCATTGGGACCCGGGCTGCTCGGATCACGCCTGGTTCTGGCCGGAGCCCTGCTGGGCGCCAGTCTTCTGATCGGCTTGGGCGCGCTGGGCTGGCGGCTGCGGCGGGCCGTCCAGACCCTGTCGGCCGAAAACCGGCGGCTGGCCGACGATATCGCCCGCATTCACGAGCTGGCCGCCGGGCGTGAAAGACGTGTTGAGCGCCTGGTGAATGACCAGCGTGATTTTGATGATCGTCTGGTTCAGTACGGGGGCGCCCAGGCACGCTCTACGCGCGATCTCGAAGACCGGCTGATAGCGCTCAATGACGAGCAGCTGCGAACCGTGAAAACGCTAAAAGTCCAGATTTCGCGCACCGGAGAAACGCTCAAGGGCGAGATTGCCCGTTCGGGCGAGGCGGCCCGGCTGGACGCAGAAGCCGTTCTGCGCGCTCAGCTTACACGTCTTGAAGCCAGGCAGGCCCGTGCCGCGCAGGCGCTCAAGGAAGAGATCGCGCAGGCTGGGCTGGCCGCACGCTCGGGGGCCGAGGACACGCTGCGCGCCGAGCTGGCGCGTTTGGAGGCTGAACAGATCCGCACGGCCGATTTGTTGAAAGACGAAATCGTTCGAGCCAGCGAGGCTGCGCGTGCGGGAGCCGAGTCGGACTTGCGCGCAGAACTGGCGAAACTGGAAGCCGAACAAGCGCGCACGGCGGACTCCCTGAAGGACGAAATCGCGCGCGCCAGTGAGGCGGCGCAATCTCGCTCGGCCGCAGAGCTACGCGGCGAACTGGAGCGTCTTGAAGGCGAGCAGGCCCAAACTGCCAACGCACTGAAAGAGGAAATCGCGCGCGCGGCGCAATCCGCGCGCTCGGGCGCCCAGACCGATCTGCGCGGTGAGCTGGCCAGGCTGGAAACCCAGCAGGCCCGAGCCGCCGAATTGCTGAAAGAGGAAATCGCGCGCGCCAGCCAGGCGGCGCAATCGGGCGCCGAGGCCCCTCTGCGCGCCGAGTTGGGGCGCCTTGAAGCCGAGCAGGCCCGGATCGCGAACGCCTTGAAAGGCCAGATAGCCGAGGCTGGCAGAAATGCCCTCATCGGCGGTGAGGCGGCCTTGCGGGCCGAGCTTTCGGCGCTTGAAGCGCGCCTGTCGGACGACAATTCGGCGAAAGCCACAGCGCTGAGGGACGAGCTGGCGAGTTTGCAGGCGGCTCTCGAACAAAAACTCAGTGCACGCGCCGCTGTGACGACTGCAAGCTTCGGCCGGGCGGCGCAAGCCGCCAAACAGCGCGAAGCCGAGCTGCGCGAACAGATTGAGGCGATGCAACAGGCGCTGAAAAGAGCCGAAGCCGAAGCGCTGTCGGCGCATTCAGCCGCCACTCAGGGCGACAACGCGCTTCGCGAAGAGCTCAAAGCGATCCGCCAGGGCCTCGAACAGCGGCTGCGCGCCGAAGTGGACGAGGCCACGGCGGAATCCATCGGCAGGCTCACTGAACGGTTCGAAGCGGTTGCGATGACCGCCGGTGAATCAGACGCCAAGCTGCGCCGGGAAATCGACACCCTGCGCTCCATTCTCGATGCAGACGTCAAGGCGCCGCTCGCGGCCCTTCAGACCACGTCCAAGCAGGCGCTGGAAATCGCCACCGGGACACAGAAGACCGTCAGCACGTTCCGCAAGACCGGAACCATGCTTCAGGAACGCGTGACTGCGGCCGAACGCCAGATCGGCGCCATCAAATACCCCGATGCACCGGACGTGTTCGTGTTCTTCGGTCACCATAAATGCGGCTCCAGGTTCTTCCGCAATGAGGTTTTTGGCCGGATCGCGGAAAGCACCGGCGCACGGGTGCGCAGCTACAAGATCGCCAATCCGCCGCACCATTATTCGCGGCTGGACGATCTGGATCTGCCCAATATCGATTTTTCGGACCTCGGCCAGAACGGCCGCGATGTCGTCCTGTTTGCGAACGCGACACAGCGCAGCCTCGACAAGATCCGGCGCACGGCTGGCGACTGGCGGGGTCTTCGGATCATCCGCGACCCGCGTCAGGTGCTGATTTCGAACTATTTCCACCACAAGGGTGACCACCATACCGAGCTGAACGGCTGGGTCTGGGATCAGCTCAAGCAGGACAAACCGATCCTCAACGAATTGTCCAAGGAAGACGGGATCCTGTATGAGCTGGACAATATCTCGAAGCACGTGATCGAGGACTTGCTGCTGGCGCCTTTCGACGACGAACGGGTGCTGACCCTGCGTCTGGAGGATTTCGCCGCCAGACCAGCCGCGCATCTGGAGCAGATCGCCCGCTTCCTGAACGTGCCCGACGTGGCGGGTATCGACCTGGCCAGCACGCACGCCAACCCAGGGTCCAGCCCCTGGCCCCAGAACTTCACCTCGAGAATTCGCGAGGCGTTCAAGGAGCGCTACGGCCAGGCGCTGATCGATCTGGGATACGAAGAGGATATGGACTGGTAAGCGGACGTATGAGCGCCGCCTCCCGGCGGCGCTCATACGTCCGCTCGCAAACCAATCCTTTACGCGCGCGGGCCATAAAGGCGACATGATGCGTGTATTGTCATGCCTGAGCGTCGTGGCTGCGGCCCTGTCCGCTCCGGCCGCCTTGGCGATTGCGCCAAGTGCGCCAGAGGCGCCGCCGGGGCGCCACATCACCACGGCGCAATCCTATTTCGCCCAGACACCGGTCCACGCGCCGGTGCGCGCGCGCGGACGTACGGCGGGCCAGCTGCAGATCGCATTCGGGCTCGACATTCCAAGGCGTGAGGACCGGGCGCTGGTCGAGGAGCGTCAACCCTGGCTGCGCGACGCCTATACCCGCACCGTGCTCAATTATTCAGCGCGCCAGTACGCCTGGCCTCACGTGCCGGACGCCGAGGCGATCGCCGCATTGCTGCAAGCTGAAACCGACCGCCTGCTCGGCCCCGGGCGGGCCCGGGTCCTGCTCGACACGGTGATGATCCATTCGGGCTGACCAGCGTCTCAGCGCGCCGCCGTCTCGATGTATTCGGCCAGCTCTTTGTCCAGCGCCGTGACGCCGCCGGCGTCGTGGGTGGACAGCGTGATATCCACCGTGTTGTAGACGTTGAACCATTCAGGATGGTGGTTCATCTGTTCAGCTTTCAGGGCGACGCGCGCCATGAAGCCGAAGGCAGTCTTGAAGTCATCAAAGCGGAATTCCTTGCGCACCGCGTCGCGCCCCTCCACCGCCTGCCAGCCATCCAGCGCCTTCACCAGCGCCGCCGCTCCGATCCGTTCGGACATATCGCATTCTCCTCAACCTGATTGATCGCAGGCAAACTGAACCGCCCGGCCAGCACGGGCAAGGCGCCGGGCGCGCGTTTACGGAAAAATGACGCAGCCATGCCATTCTCGCGCTTCAGACCCGCAACCAAGGAGGCGGACATGACGCGTTACCTGGTCTCCGACGACAATCCGGCCGGCCTGAAGCTGGAGGACATCCTCCAGGCCCTGCGCGCCGAAGTGCTTGTGCGGTGTACGAAAATCTCCGCCGACACGCGCCCCGAAGCGCTGCATGTGCTGGCCAATAATGTGAAGGTGCTCGAACACCTCACCGCCGCCATCGAGCTGGCGTGCGATTCCACCGCCTCGCTCAACCGCGCCTTCGGGCCGTCTGAAGCGGCTCATGGCGGCCCGCCGCGCATCGGCGTCGCCTGACGCGCGCTCAGCCGAACGCCCGGTAATAATGGCTGATCGCCACGGTGATCTGGCCGATCATCGGGTGCAGCTCGGCCAGCGGCTGGACGATGCGCGCCTGTATCTCCGGGTATCCGCGCCGCGCCGGCTCGTCGGCGCCGGTCTGCTCCTCCACCGCGTCCAGTAATTCCAGGCCGGGGCGCGCGGCGGGGAAAATCTCCTCCAGCGCAGTCACCGCTTCGGGAAGGCGCAGGGCGAACACCAGATCGATCAGGTCCTCGCGTGTCAGATCATGGCGGCGTGAAAACGCCGGCAGGCGCGAAATGGTCAGGAAGGCCTGCATGATCAGCGCCTGGCGGATGGCGTGCAGCGCCTCCACCGCGCGCCGGTCGGGATCGTCCCGCCAGGCATGGTCCGACCCGTCGGCGATGCGGTCAAACCGCATCAGATCCGCCGACAGATGATTGCTGAGCCGGGTCAGCGCCGTCTGGCGCGACTGGTCGGAGAGGCGCCCGGCCAGCGCCAGAAAGGCCCGCTCGGCGGCTTCGGACTGGGCCGCCGCCGCCCGGCCGGTCCATTCGCTGGCGTCAAACAGGCGGGCATAGCCGCGCAGCGCATTGAGACTGGTCAGGGTGCGCGCCCGCGAAATCATCCCGCGCAGGGCCGCCATACGCGGCGAGCGCTCCAGAAACGCCGCCATGCGTTCAGGCTCTGATCCAATGGCGGCGCCGAGCCCGCCGGACACATTCACCGGAATGCCGAGCTGCTGCAGCGCCGCGTTATGCGGGATGGCGCGCAGCATGGACAGATCCAGGCTCTGGCCCGGCGCGCCCGGCCGCTTGGCCCGGCGCGAGCCGCTGCGCGCCAGCATGTTGGGCGCAAACGCCGTGACCGCCGTGCGGTAATCAGCATTGTCGAACAGGGCTTCCTGCCAGGCCTTGAGCGACCGGTAGACGTCCCAGGTGTAGTCGATCTCGCCATAGAAGGGATCGCCGCGCGGGGCGCCGGGCTCGGCCAGCAAATGGCGGGCGGTCGACATCATCACCGAGCGCGCCAGCTCGGGCCGGGCGAAATGCAAAAACCCGTCCCCGCCCTGATAGCTGGTCTCGTGGATCACCGGCGCGCCTGCGGCGGCGAACTTGCCGCGCGCCCAGGGGGTCAGCAAATGGTCCAGCCGCTCGTTGAAGCCGCCGGGATGGGCGCCGCGCCCCATGGATTCGCCGTGGGTGTTGAACACCACCACCGCCACGCCCTTGACGCCATAGCGCGCCAGCGCCCGGGCGGTGAGGATGTGCAGGCGTTCAATGGCGAGCTGGGCGCCCGCCTGACCCATGAAACGGCCCGAGTCCGAATAGCCCAGCTGGATGGCCAGCCGCCCTCGCCCGGCGATGTAATCACGATAGACCGGCTCGGCCAGCAGGCGCTCGATCAGGCGTCCGCCGCGCTCCAGCGCCTCAGGCGTCTCGAACAGGGGCGAGATGTCCACCCGATCGGCCACGCCATAAAGACGCGCCAGATAAAGCGCCCCCATCACCGTGGCCGCGGTTTCGCACTCGGCGATGAGGAAGCGGATGGGCGTGTCGCTGTCCACGTGCTTGATAAGCTGGGCGCACAGCATGAACTGGCGCCGGGCCGTCATCTGCTCCAGGAAGACCGAGGCGAAGCTGACCGTGCGCACCTCAGCCTCCGCCGCCCGCTCTGCGGCGCGGGTGAGGGCCAGGCGCCCGAAATCATCACTGTCATCCTCCAGCCCCAGATCGGCGCGCACGGCGCCGCGCAGCTGGGCCTCGTTGATGCGCAGATGGATATGCGCCGCCCCCAGCCCCGCCGCCTTCATCTCCGAGCGCAGGAGGACCAGGCGAGACGCCACGTCATCGTCCGCATCGCCGATGGCGCGGTCCAGTTCAGCGATGGGTCCCGACAGGCTGGTCAGGCGCTCTGGATACTCCACCGTCAGCGCATTGGCGGCGCGCACCACAGCCGAGGGGTCATCCAGATCGGCCTCGAACAGCGCCGCATGCCCTGCGCTCGCCTCGGCGGCTGCACGCAGGCGGGCGGCGAGCGGGTCCAGCTCAGCAGCGCCCGACGCCTCGATCAGCGCCGCATAGCGCATGAGCTGGCGGGATTTTTCCTGCAGGCGAAAGGCGATGGAGCGGCCCCAGTGAATATCGGTGCGGCCATCAAGATCATATCCCACCCAGCTCGCCAGCGAGATGAGGTCGGGATCGAGCGAGCGCCAGCGGTCCGGGAAGGCGGCGCGCGCCACGTCCAGCACCAGGGCGTTGAGACCGGTCAGCGCCTCGCGAGCGGCCTCCACGGCGGCCATGGCCTCGTCATGTTCGTTGATGAGGGTGACATCCTCATCCGGCCCGTGGATATGGCCCGCGCCCACCAGCGCCCCGGCCTCGCCAGTGACGGCGGCGCTGGCGAGCGCATCGCGCACGGCTCGCGACAAGGCGAAGGTCGGATGGGCGGTGAAGACAACGCCGCCGCGCTTGCGCGTCACCGCAGCGGCAAAGGCGTCAAACCCTTCCCCCGCCAGCGCCTCAAGCTGGCCGCGCACATCCGCTTCGGCGGCGCCCGACAACCCGTCGCCATGCAGCGCTGACAGCGCCCTCGCCCGCGCCGCCAGGCCGTCATCGGCGAAATGCTGGATCAGGGCTTTCAGCCCCTCCACCGACACCGCGCCCCGGCGCAGGCCGGAAAAGAGCTGGGCGGCCAGATCGCCCACCGGATTGACCAGCGGCGCATCCCAGTCCTCGCCCCATCCGCCGGCCAGCGCCTCCAGACAGAAGGCCGCCAGCTGATCCGGCGTGCCGGGCAGGCGGGCGCTCTTGGCGCTTTCGGTGTCGTTCAGGGGCATGGCGGATCTCGCACGGCGTCAGGCCGCGACATTATGCGCCTGAGCCTGAATATGTCATCGCCCGCCACTGCTGCAGGTGCGAAAAGCAGGGCGCCCTAACCCGGTGTCGTCTGCACGCTGTCGCCTGTGCCCATGGCCAGCACCTCGCCGGCCAGATAGAGCGAGCCGCAGATGACGATGCGCGGCTGGTCATAATCCTCCAACGCGTCGTGGACCGCCTCGATCAGACCGGCGGCGGTTTGGGCAGGCAGGTCGGCCTTGCGGGCGGCCTGCGCGATGGACTGGGCCGTATGGGCGCCCTCGCGCCCGCCGGAGAAACTTACCGCGATCACCCGCGCGGCCAGGGTCGCGAACCAGCTGAGGAAACCTTGCGCATCCTTGTTGCGCGACATGGCGCAGATCAGCACCAGCGGGCGTTCGCGCGCCGCCTCCATCTCGCCCAGCGCCGCAGCCAGCGCCTGCGCCGCCGCCGGATTGTGCCCGCCATCAAGCCATAGTTCAGCATGTCCGCCCCGGGCGATGTCAGCAAGCGGTCCGGCCGTCAGGCGTTGCAGGCGGGCCGGCCAGCGGGCATTGGCCACACCCGCGCGCACAGCATCCAGCGCGTAACCGCATACCCGCGCCGCCGCGATGGCGAGGGCGGCGTTGGCCATCTGGTGGGCGCCTTTCAGGCCCGGCGCGGGCAAATCCCAGAGCAGGTTTTCTTCCTCATAGACCAGACCGCCATGCTCGGGCCGGATAGAGAAATCACGATCCCAGACCTGCAATGGCGCGCCCCGCCGCCGAGCGGCTGCCTCAATGACTTTCAGCGCCGCCTCGCCCTGCGGACCGCATATCACCGGCGCGCCCGGCTTGATGATGCCGGCTTTCTCGCCCGCGATCTGCGCAATCGTGTCGCCCAGAAACGCCTGGTGATCGAGGCTCACCGGCGTGATCACCGTGCATTGGGGGTTGGGAACCGTATTGGTTGCATCCAGCCGCCCGCCCAGCCCCGTCTCCAGGATCAGCCGGTCGGCTGGTGTTTCAGAGAACAGCAGGAAGGCGGCGGCGGTGGTGATTTCAAAAAACGTGATGTCCGCCCCGTCATTGGCCGCCTCGCAGCGCGCGAAGGCGTCGCGCAGGGCGTCGTCGCTGACGATCTCTCCGGCCAGCACGATGCGCTCATTGAAGCGCACCAGATGAGGCGAGGTGTAGACATGGACCCGCTCGCCCGCCGCTTCCGCGATGGCTTTGAGGAAAGCGGCGGTGGAGCCCTTGCCGTTGGTGCCGGCGATATGGATCAATGGCGGCAGGCGGTGCTGCGGATCGCCCAGCGCCGCCAGCAGGCGTTCTATGCGCCCCAGCGACAGATCGATGGATTTGGGATGCAGGCGCGCCAGGCGCGCCAGCCCCGCCTCGATGGTTTCGGCGCCCTGGTTCATGACGGCTTTCTGTTTACGCTCGCGGGCACCCGCGATGTCAGTCCGCGCTGGCCCTGCGCCAGGCGGGGCGCACCTTGATGCGGTCGAAATAGGCTTTCACCGGCTCGGGCGCATTGTCGAACTGCTTCACGATTTTCAGCAGATAGAACATATAGCCCATCGAGATATCGGCAGCGGTGAAGCGCCCGGCGGCGAGCCATTCGCGGCCATCGCCCAGGCCCCGCTCGGCCACCTGAACGAGCTGGCGGTTCACATTGGCCAGCGCCCACTGTGCTAGGCCCGCATTGCGCTGCTCTTCGGGCAGCAGCATCGTATGGGCCAGGGTGAGATTCACCGACATGGACATGGTCCCTTCGGCGAAATGCAGCCATTCGAGATAGCGGCCGTAATCGGCCTCGTCCGGCGTCACCGCCAGCGGGGTCGGGCCATGCTTCGTGACCAGGTATTCCAGGATCGCGGTGGATTCCAGGATCACCTGATCGCCGTCTTTGAGCGCCGGCACTTTCTGCATCGGATTGACCGCCCGGTAGGCGTCCCCGCCCACATTGCCCCGGTCGAACGCCACGCGCTCCAGCGTGTAGGGCAGGCCCATCTCTTCGAGCGCCCAGCGCGGACGGATGGAACGGGTCATGGGCGCGTGAAACAGGGTGAGATCAGGCTGGGCGGTCATGCGGGCGGTCTCCTCGGCCGGAACAGGCGCGCACTTCACTGCAAACCGCGTTGGCGGGCAAGGCGGCAGGTCAGAACGGGCGCGCGCCCAGCGCCAGGGTGATGATGATCACCACGACGGCGAGGATGATGAGACCAAAGCGCAGGGTGGCGCCGAGGCTGTCGCCGGAGGTTGCGGACTTGCGGGCTGAGCTGGCCGGGCCTGCGCCGCCTTTTGGCGCAGCCAGGCGCCCGGCAATGACGCGCATGGCCGACCAGGGGCTGCTGAGCCCGCTGCCTGCTTCGGCATGCGCCTGGAGCTCGCCGAAGGCCTCGCTGCTTTCCGGAACTATCATGGCGGCGGCCTTGAGGGAGAGCTGCGCCATTCTGCGCGCAGCCCAGCGCGGAGGATCGCTGGATTTCGGGGCGTTGATTTCCACATCTGCCAAACCGGCGATCATCTGCGTCCCGGCAGCCAGAATGGGAACAGCCAGCGCGCCCCAAATCCCTGTCGCCTGCCACAGGCCGCCTATGATCACCGCCGCAACAATGCCGGCGCCCCACCAAAGGGCGCCCGCGCCCGGGCGCTTGAGAAACAGCCAGCGCAGGCGCTCAGCCTCATCCGTGATGACGCGCACAGCATCGGGCGCAAAACCGGCGGATGCCAGCAGCTGTTTCTCGGCGGGCTTCAGGCCTTTGGTGATCATGCCCCTCTCCGGCGCGCACTGTGCAACCGGGGGGCCGCTTTGCCAAGTCGCGCGGGGCAGGCTAATCGGGTGGGCATGCGCCGCATTGAACGCCCCGCTTTGTTGATCCTCGCCGCCGTGCTGGCCGCTGCGCTGATGGGCGGCGCGATCGCCGTCTGGCTGAGCGCATGACGCCGGCCGAGGCGCTGCAGGCAGCTGTCGCCGACGGGCGGCTGCAGGCTGATCCGGCGCAGGCCGGGGCGGCGGCGCGTCTGACCGCGCTGGCTCAGGACATCAAGGCGTGGAAGGGCGGCAAGTCCGGCTGGTTCGGCCGGTCACGGCCTGCCCCGCGCGGGGTGTATCTGTGGGGCGGGGTGGGCACAGGCAAATCCCTGATGATGGATCTGTTCTTCGACGCCGCGCCCGTCGCGGCCAAGCGCCGCGTCCATTTCCATCAATTCCTGCAGGAGCTGCAGGCCCGCATCACCACAGAGCGCACGCGTCAGGAAGCCGATCCCCTGCCGCGCGTGGCGGCGGCGCTGGCGCGCGAGACGCGGCTTCTGTGCTTTGACGAGCTGCAGGTCACCGATGTGGGCGACGCCATGGTGCTGGGCCGGCTGATCGACCATCTGTTCGCGCAAGACGTGGTGCTGGTAGCCACATCCAACCGCGCGCCGGACGACCTCTACAAGGACGGCATCAACCGCCAGCTCTTCCTGCCCTTCATCGCCGCCATCAAGGCGCGCCTTGATGTGATGCGGCTCGATTCCGGGCGTGATTACCGGCTGGAGCGTCTGGAAGCGGCGCCGGTCTATTACGCGCCGCTGGGCGACGCCGCCGACGCCGCCATGGATGCGACGTTTGACCGGCTGACGCTGGGCGCTCAGGCGCGCCCGTGCGAGCTGACCGTGAAAGGGCGCACGCTGGAGGTCCCGCGCGCGGCGGCGGGCGTGGCGCGTTTCAGCTTTGAGCAATTATGCGATCGCGCACTGGGGCCGGCCGATTACCTGACGCTGGCCGAGCGGTTTCACACCGTGATGATCGATCATGCGCCGAAACTCGGGCCCGCGCGGCGCGACCAGGCCAAGCGCTTCGCCACCCTGATCGACGCGCTCTATGAGGCGCGCACCAAGCTGGTGATGAGCGCGCAGGCGCAGGCCGATGCGCTGTATGTCGAGGGCGATTACGCCTTCGAGTTCCAGCGCACGGTCTCACGCCTGATGGAGATGCGCAGCCACGACTATCTCGCCGCCGAGCGGCGGGCGGGCGAGGCGTCTTAGCCCCCCGTCCTAGTCCTCGTCGTCCTCGTCGTCGCGGCCGGCCTTGCGCTTGGGCTTGCCGAACAGCTCGTCAAGCGTGGTCGGCGAGGAGCTCGGCGCGTCATATTCCTCGGCGGGTTTCAGCACGTCTTCTTCAATCTTGACCGTGCCGTCCTTCTCCATCTGGGCGCGGCGCGCGGACGCCTTGGTCACCTGGGCGTCCAGATCGATCTGCGTGCACAGGCCCAGCGAGACCGGGTCGGTCGGCTTGATGTTGGACGAGTTCCAGTGCTCGCGGCTGCGCACCGATTCGATGGTGGTTTTGGTGGTGCCGATCAGCTTGGAGATCTGGCCATCGGTCAGCTCGGGGTGATTGCGCACCAGCCAGGCGATGGCGTCGGGCCGGTTCTGGCGGCGCGATAGCGGGGTGTAGCGCGGACCCTTGCGGCCTGTGTCCTGGTATTCGGAGTATTTCGGCTTGCTCGACGCCATGCGGTAGGACGGGTCGGCCTCGGCCTTGGCGAGCTCTTCGCGCTCCAGCTGGCCGGCAGCAACCGGATCGGCGCCGCGCACGCCTGCCGCCACATCGCCATCGGCGATGCCCTTGATCTCCAGATGGTGCAGGCCGGTGAAATCGGCAATCTGCTCGAAGGTCAGCGCGGTGTTGTCCACCAGCCAGACCGCTGTCGCCTTCGGCATGAGAATGTCAGCCATATCGTCCAACCTCGTTTGCAATAAAAAAACCCGGCGCGGACCGCCGGGCTTTCCGTCGACCGACCTTTCAGCACCGGCGTATTAGCAACCACGTGACGAAAGGATTTGTTCGAGGCGCTTATAGCCTGTGCGCGCGGCTGTGAAAACATCAGTTTGCAACCGTGCGGTCACGGCGTCAGCAGGATCTTGCCGGCATGAGCCATGGCGTCCATGCGGGCATGGGCTTTGGCCACGTCCGACAGCGCAAACACCGAATCGATCACAGGCCGCACCGCGCCCGCTGCAATCCACGGCCAGACTTGGGTCTGTACGCCGCGCGCGATGGCGGCTTTCTCCTCAGCCGGGCGGCTGCGCAGGGTCGATCCGGTGAGGGTCAGGCGCTTGAGCATGACCCGCATCAGATCGAGCTCCACCCGCGCGCCTTTGAGGAAGGCGATCATGGCCAGGCGCCCGTCCGTGTTGAGGAGCGAAAGATTGCGCGCGGCATAGTCGCCGCCCACCATGTCCAGGATCACATCCGCCCCGCCAAAATCCTTCACCGCCTGCACCCAGTCATCGTTTCGGTAGTTGAGCGCCAGATCCGCCCCCAACTGGCGGCACAGATCACATTTCTCCGGCGAGCCCGCCGTGGCGATGACGTGGGCGCCATGGGCTTTGGCCATCTGGATCGCTGTCGTGCCTATGCCGCTGGCGCCGCCATGGACCAGGAATCGCTCGCCGGGCTGAAGCCGCGCGCGGTCAAACACATTGCTCCACACGGTGAAGACGGTTTCGGGCAGGCCAGCCGCATGGATCAGGTCCACGCCGTCAGGTGCAGGCAGCACGCAAACCGCATCGGCGCGCGCAATGTCCGAATATCCCCCGCCCGCCGTCAGCGCCACCACCGGATCGCCGGGCTTCACGTGGCTGACGCCCGCGCCCGCCTCGCGCACATGGCCGGACACCTCCAGCCCCAGCCCGTTGGGCGCGCCCGGCGGCGGCGGATAAAGCCCCATGCGCTCGAACACATCGGGCCGGTTCACGCCTGCCGCCACAACATCAATCAGCACCTCGCCCGGCCCCGCCGGGGCCAGATCGCGCGTCTCGATTCGCAGCGCTTCAGGCCCGCCGGGGGACGGTGCGGTGACGATGCGGGTGGTATGGGTCATGGAAAACGGGACTCCGCTGCGCTTAGGCGCTAGATTGCCAGACTTGAGACGCAAACGGAAAGCGGGTGCGCCATGTTTCAGGATGAACCGCATACGGAGCCTGCGGGCGCCATTCAACCGGGCGAGGACCTGTCGCTGATGGCGGTCGCCGAGCTTGAACTGCGCATCGAGACCTTGCGCAGCGAGATCGCCCGTGCAGAAGCGATGATCGCCCACAAGCGCGACAAGATGAGCGCCGCCGAGGCGGTGTTCCGGCGCGGCTGAACGGGTTGCCGGAGCGCTCTGGCCCCCGGCTTGCTTGGGGGATGGAAAGCGCAAGGTCGCATGAGGGGACGAGGATGAGGGGAACGCGTACGTGATGAGCCCGGTTGATACAGATCGCGGACCCGGGGTTGAAAGCCGGGTGTCCGAATTTGCAGCGTCCGAGCTGTTCCGCCGCCTGTTCCGGGACGGGATGGAGCTGGTGGAGGAGACCGCCAGCTATCTCGACGGCGCCGGGCGCGATGACGCCAAGCGGCTGGGCCGCTCCGGCGCGCTCGCCTATGCGTCCGAATCCATGAGCCTGACCACCCAGCTGATGCAGTGCGCGTCCTGGCTCCTGACCCAGCGCGCGGTGGCCGAAGGCGACATGAACCCTGTGGAAGCCGCCGAGCAACGCTACCGGCTGACGCCGTCGCGCCAGAAAGACGCGCTGTGGCCGGCCGGCGACGATCCCTGCCCGCCGCGTCTGGGCGATCTGGCGCTGCGCGCCTCGACCCTGCACGAGCGCCTGTCGCGGCTGGACCGGTCATTGTTTGACGGCGAGTCTGCGCCTGTCACGCCGAACCCGGTGGCCGGCCAGATGTCGCGCCTAAACGCGGCGTTCGGGCGCAGCACCGGCTAGGTGAAATGCCCGGGCCGCCCGCCAGGGACGGCCCAGAACACGCTCTAAAAAACCGTCTGGTCTAGATCAGCTCCACCGCCATGGCGGTGGCTTCGCCGCCGCCAATGCACAGCGAGGCGACGCCCTTCTTCAGCCCGCGGGTTTCCAGCGCCGCGATCAGCGTCACCAGAATGCGCGCGCCTGACGCCCCAATGGGGTGGCCCAGCGCACAGGCGCCGCCATGCACGTTCACCACGTCATGGCTGAGGCCCAGCTCTTTCATGGCGATCATCGGCACCACGGCGAACGCCTCGTTGATCTCCCACAAATCCACATCGGACATGGTCCAGCCGGCGCGCTCGACCACTTTGCGCATGGCGGGCACGGGCGCGGTGGTGAAATAGGCCGGCTCCTGGGCGTGGGCGGCGGTGGCGACGATTTTCGCCAGCGGCTTCAGGCCGCGCCGGTCAGCCTCGGAGCGGCGCATCAGCACCAGAGCCGCCGCGCCGTCCGAAATCGCGGACGCGTTGGCGGCGGTGACCGTCCCGTCCTTGGAGAAGGCGGGCTTCAGCTGCGGGATTTTGTCCGGACGCGCGCGCTTGGGCAGCTCGTCGGTGTCCACCACCGTATCGCCGCCGCGGCCTGAAATGGTCGCCGGGGTGATCTCGCGCTTGAACGCGCCGGTCTCGGTGGCCTTGAGGGCCCGCGACAGGGTTTCCAGCGCATAGGCGTCCTGGTCCTCGCGGGTGAACTGGTGCTCGCGCGCGATCATGTCGGCATAGACGCCCATGGCCTTGTGCTCATAGGCGTCTTCCAGCCCGTCCAGCGCCATGTGGTCCTTGATCACGTCGTGGCCGTATTTGAAACCGGTGCGGTGGGTGGGCAGGAGGTGCGGCGCGTTGGTCATGGATTCCATGCCGCCAGCCACGATCACCGAAGCCTCGCCCGAGGCGATAGCCGCGCGCGCCATGATGGCCGCCTGCATGCCCGAGCCGCACATCTTGTTGAGCGTCGTGGCCTCCACCGATTTGGGCAGGCCGCCCTTGATCGCCGCCTGGCGGGCCGGAGCCTGGCCCTGACCGGCTCCGAGCACATTGCCCATATAGATCTGGTCCACATCATCCCCGGCAATGCCCGCTTCCGCGAGCGCGGCCTTCACCGCCAGCGCGCCAAGCTCATTGGCCGAAAGGGCAGACAATTCGCCCAGCAGGCCGCCCATTGCGGTGCGCGCCATGCCAACGATGACAATTGGATCTTCGGAACTCATAGGTCCGTCTCCTCAAAACTGATCTGGCCGGTTTTCATCCCTCGACAGGGGCTCCGGCGGATGGCGCGCAGATGACCCTTTCCTACCGCGCCGCGTCAAGCCTCTTCGCAGATGCAGCAGAATGGCGGCAGCCTCCTCCCGGCTTAAGCGCTTCGCGCGAACCGCAGTGAAGGGCCAGAAGCTTCTACTTAAAGCTTTACTTCTGGCGCGATCCTGCAAAAATACAATTTGAAATAGTTTGGTGGGGTCATGATCTCCCTCGAATCCTTCGTCACGGCGGTGAAGACGGCGGTTCACCAGGCCGCCCATATCGCCCGTGAGCAGAACCTCCAGATGGTCTACCGCTTCTTCGAGGTGCGCGAGCCACGCCCGCCCGAACCGCCGCCTGCGCCGCCCCCGCCCTCAGGTCGCGGCCGGCCGCAGGACGGCCTGCCGCTCGCCGCGCGCAAGGCCCGATCGGCGGGCGATGACGGTGATCGCGGCGGCGGCGCGCCGCCCGGAGCGCCGCACGGCGAGCCGGAAGGACCGCCGCTTCTGACGCCGCGCATGGTGGCCTTTGAATACCCGATAGACACGCCGGACGGTCCGGCCCTGCACACCGCCTACGCGCCGCTGGTCAGCCTCACCGGCATGCAGGCGATGGAGATCGCCGAGTTCCGCATGGTTCTGAAAATTCATGCCGCCGAGGATGGCGAGACCCTGTCCATCGCCTTTCCCGGCACGCCCCGGACCGATGGCGCAGGGCGCGGGCGCCGGCCGCGCAAGGGCCCTGACCCGGACGCATCGCCGCAGCCCGACACCGAGAGCGGGACCATCGAGATCGTCCTGAAAAGCGTCGATCCGCCCAGCGGGTTCTACGAAATCATCCGCGGCTATGACCGCGCCCTTCGCGCCAACATCCCGGGGTGAATTGAAGCCGGGGCCGGGATCCCAGCGATGCAAACCAACAGGAGATGACAATGGCGGATAATGACGAACTTGTTTCGATGGCCCAGGCCTTCACCGGCCTGCCCATGCGCGACCTCATCGGCGGCCCGCTCATGGCCGCCACCGAAGCCAACAACCAGATGGTCATGACCCAGACCAAATACATTCTGGATACCGGCTTCAACCGGGTGGCGCTCGACGACAAGGACCCGAAGAAGGGCTACAAGTACGAGCCGATCATGGTCAACATGGTGCTCAAGCGCCCTGTGATCATCGAGCCGGGGCCGGATTCCAGCGGCAAGCCCCAGCCGCCGGTGATCGAGACCGTCACCAGCGAAGTGGATGTGCCGATCATCTCCCTGATGCCGATCCCGACGCTGGGCGTGGACGAGGTCGACATCACCTTTGATATGGAGGTCAAATCCAGCTACGGCTCCACCCAGTCCAGCTCGAAGTCGGACACGCTCGCCGAGCAGGGCAGTTTCGAGGCGAAGTTCGGCTACGGGCCGTTCTCGGTGTCGGTCAAGGGCTCCGTGTCCCACAACCAGTCCAGCCAGTCCTCCAGCGAGACGACGCACACCGCCTCCAACTCCGCGCACTACCATGTGGAGGTTCACGCCTCGCAGCAGCCTGTGCCCAAGGGCCTGTCGCTGATCCTGGAAGCCTACGCCAAGAATATCGGGCCGTTCACCCTGCCCACCGATTCCGACGGCAAGAAGACCCAGGCGCAGCTGGAAAGCGCCTGATGATTTGCGGACGGGCGCGCGCCAGACGCGCGCCCGGACGGACTCAAGCGCCCGATACCGGTGAAGACGGCGCCGGGCCAGGGGGCAGCGCGTTTGAATTCGGGCGCGATCCCCGGTCCGTCCCCGCGATCCAGCCGCCGCCCAGCACCCGGTCATGGTCGTCCGGGCTGTAGAAGACGCAGGCCTGCCCCGGCGCCACACCCTCTTCGCCCGCCTCCAGCAGCACATGCACGCCGCCAGCGGCGTCGAGCTCCAGCACGGCGGGAACCGGCGGGCGGGTTGAGCGCACTTTCACGCCAACGCGCGCGCCATCGGCGCCCGTGAGATCGCCCTCGCCCAGCCAGTTCACGTCCTTCAGGGCGATGCGGCGCACGGTCAGCGCCTCGCGCGGGCCGACCCGCACGCGGGCGGCTTCGGCATCCAGCGCGATCACATAAAGCGGCTCGCCTGCGGCGATGCCCAAACCCCGCCGCTGGCCCACCGTGTAGTGGATCACCCCGTCATGGCGGCCCAGCACCCGGCCATCGAGATGCACGATCTCGCCCGGCCGGGCCGAACCGGGGCGCAGTTTTTCCACCACCCGCGCATAGTCGCCGTCGGGCACAAAGCAGATATCCTGGCTGTCGGGCTTGGCCGCCACGATCAGGCCGAAGGCTTCAGCCAGCGCGCGGGTCTGGTCCTTGCTCAAATGGCCCAGCGGGAAGCGCAGGTAATCGAGCTGCCGCGCCGTGGTCGCAAACAGGAAATAGGATTGGTCCTTGCCCGCATCGGCGGCCCGGCGCAGCTGGGGCGCGCCGTCGCGCACTTCGCGCCGGATATAGTGGCCGGTGACCAGCGCATCGGCGCCCAGTTGCTGCGCCGTCGCGAGCAGGTCGGCGAATTTGACCGACTGGTTGCAGCGCACGCAGGGGATCGGCGTGGCGCCGGCCAGATAGGTGTCGGCGAAATCCTCCATCACCGCTTCGCGGAAGCGGGTCTCGTAATCGAGCACGTAATGGGCGAACCCCATGGCCTCGGCCACGCGCCTGGCGTCGTGAATGTCCTGACCGGCGCAGCACGCGCCCTTGCGCTGGATTGCCGCGCCATGGTCGTAAAGCTGCAGCGTCATGCCCACGACCTGATAGCCCGCGCGGTGCGCCACGGCGGCGACCACAGAGGAATCCACGCCGCCGGACATGGCCGCGACGATGCGGTGGCTGGCGGGGTCGCCGCCCAGATCGAGGAAATCGCCGGTCAGGCCGAACTGCGCCAGCAGCGCATCAACACGCGCCGCATCCATAACCGGGGCGCCGGGCGCACGGCGCGGCGCATCCGCGCGCGGCGGATTGGAAATCAGGGTCGTCATCATCACCTCTCCCCCGCCGGGTCAAGGCCGGCGGCGAATAGCATCAAGGCCCGTGCATATAGGGGAAAGGAGGCGGACGCGCCAGACGGGGCCGCGCCTCACGCTGAACAGCTGGCGCCGCCAAGCACGCAGAACTGGGCGCAGAATTTGTGCTGCAGCTTCACCGGCCTCAGAGACTGCGTCAGGGTGACTCCCATCTCGAACGCATCGTCATAGGGCAGAAGCGTGCACGATATGACGCTGGCGCGCGGCGCGCCCTTGCGCTTCACCACCATGCGGCTGGACGCGCACATGATGGTTTTGGGGTCGAGATCGAGAATGCCCCAGCAGGCGGTGGTGATCTCCGGCGGCTCGCCCGCCGGGTCCATTTCGGGAAACAACACCAGACGGCCGGGATCGTGCGCGGGAATGTCCGCGCCCAGCCGGGCGAACAGGGCGGCGAAGCCGTCGCGGGCCTCCGCCTCGCTCTCAGCCATCGCCATGCGCCCGGCGCAGGACAGGCGGAAGCCATGGCGCGCCAGCCAGGCCAGGCCCTCGATTGTGGCGTCAAACGCGCCCGCGCCGCGCTCGGCGTCGTGCACCGCCGCGCTGTGGTGATCCAGGCTGATGCGCAAGGTCAGCCGGTCGCCATGGCGGTCTTTCAGCGCCAGCAGGCCCTGTTGCACCGCCGGGCGCATCATGGGCCGCATGGCATTGGTCAGCACCAGCGCGGCGTGCCCGCGCTCCAGCGCCATGCCGGTCAGCGTGTTCATATGCGGGTTGAGGTAAGGTTCGCCGCCGGTGAAGCCGATCTCTACCGGGCCACAGCCCAGCGCGTCGATCTCGTCCAGAAACGGCGCCGCGTCATCCGGCGTCAGATACACCAGCGCGTCGTTTGTGGGCGAGCTCTCGATATAGCAGTTGACGCATTCGATATTGCACAGCGTGCCGGTGTTGAACCACAGCGTCCTGAGCGTGTCGAACGCCACATGGGCGCGCGCCTCGCCCCCGGCGGTCACGTCCGGGTCGGTGAAGGGGGCGGGCCAGACGGGCTGGGCGGTATCGGGCATGCGGACGATGTCCTGAAATAAACTCATGCATGACGCTAGGCCAGCGCGATCTCGCTCTCAACCCGCACTCACGCAAGCGTGCACAGCATGAACAGGCCTGTGAGGCTGACACAGCGCTTTTGCCGCGCGCCAGGATCGGCTAAACCTTGCGCGACGTGCCCGTTTGCGGGCTCAATGCGCCTGCCGCGCGCCGCCGGACAGAAGGTCACGTGATGAAGCATGCCCTGCGCCTGATTGCGCTCGCCGCCACCGCTCTTGTGCTCGCCTCCTGCGCCGGGAGCGAAAGCAACCGGCTGGCTTATGTGGAGCGCCCGGTTGAGCAGCTCTACAATGAAGGCTTCGAGCAGCTGGAGCGGCGCAATTTCGACCGGGCCGCCGCCTTCTTCGATGAGGTGGAGCGTCAGCACCCCTTCTCTGAATGGGCCCGCCGTTCGATCCTGATGGGCGCCTACGCGCACTATCGCGCCAATCGCTACGAGCAGACGATCGCCAGCGCCCAGCGCTTCATCGCCCTGCATCCGGGCAGCTCCAGCGCGCCGTACGCCTATTATCTGATCGCGATCAGCCATTACGAGCGCATCATGGATGTGGGCCGCGACCAATCCACGACCCAGACCGCGCTGGATGCATTGCAACAGGTGGTGCGCCGCTATCCGGAAAGCCCCTATGCGCGCGACGCCCGGGTCAAGATCGACATGACCCGTGACCATTTGGCGGGCCGGGAAATGAGCGTCGGGCGCTGGTATCTGCGCAATGGCTTCTATCTGGCCGCCGCCAACCGCTTCCAGAACGTCATCCGCGATTACCAGACCACCAACCACACGCCCGAGGCGCTTCACCGCCTGGTCGAGGTCTATGTGGCGCTGGGCGTCGACGACGAGGCGCGCATGGTCGCCGCCGTGCTGGGCCATAACTTCCCCGGCTCGGCCTGGTATGGCGACAGCTACCGGCTGATGACCTCGCGCGGGATCGACATGGAAGGCATGGAGCGCGTCGACGAAGACCCGAGCCTGCTGCGCCGCGCCCTGGGCCGCATCTTCGGTTAGGCCGGAGAGGCGGATATCGGCGCACCCATGCTGGTTTCGCTCTCCATCCGCGACATTGTTCTGATCGACCGGCTTGAGCTGGCTTTCGGAGCGGGCCTGTCGGCGCTGACCGGCGAGACCGGGGCCGGCAAATCCATCCTTCTAGGCGCGCTCGGACTGGCCTGCGGCGACCGCGCCGAGCGCGGCCTGATCCGCGCCGGGGCCGATCAGGCGAGCGCCAGCGCCGTATTTGAACCGGCGCACGACCACCCGGTCTGGGCGGTGCTGGAGGAAGCCGGCGTCAGCGCCGGGCCGGGCGAGCCGGTGATCCTGCGCCGGACGCTGGGCGCCGACGGCCGCTCGCGCGCCCATGTCAACGACCAGCCCGCCAGCGTTAGCCTGTTGTCCCGGCTCGGCGATCTGCTGGTGGAGATTCACGGCCAGCATGACGGACGCGGCCTGCTCGACCCTAAAACTCATCGCAGCGCGCTGGACGCCTATGTCGGCGCAGACCGCGCTAGCGCGTCGGTCGGCGAGGCCTGGGAGGCGCTCAGCGCCGCCCGCACGCGTCTCGAACGCCTCACCGCTGAACGTACCCGGGCCGCCGACGAGGAATCCTTCCTGCGCACCAGTCTCGAAGCGCTGGATGAGCTCGACCCGCGCCCCGGCGAGGACGCAGCGCTGAGCGATGAACGCAAATTCCTGCAACAGGCGGAGACCGCCCTGAGCGAGCTTCAGACCGCGTCCGAATCTCTGGCCGGCGGTCAAGGGCTCAGCGCGCGCCTCACCACGGCCCTGCGCGGGCTGGAGCGGGTGCGCGGCGCGCTGGGCGCCGGCGGTGATGAGCCCGGTGCGGCGGGCGGCGCGGCGTCAGCCCGAACGGCGGTGGACCGAGCCGCCAGCGCGCTGGACCGCGCCCTGATCGAGTTCAACGAGGCCGAGGACGCCCTGAGCGACGCCGCGTCCGCCTTCGAGGTGGAGCCCGGCCGGCTCAACGCGGTGGAGGAGCGCCTGTTCGCCCTGCGCGCCGCGGCCCGGCGCCACCATGTGGAGCCTGACGCCCTGTCCGTTGTGCGTGCCGACCTGGCCGCACGGCTCGACCTCATCGACCATGCCGGCGACCGGGTGCAGGAGGCCGAGGCTGCGCTGACAGCGGCCCAGGCCGATTACGCGCGCGCCGCGACCGCCCTGTCAGAGCTGCGCCAGGGCGCCGCCAAGCGCCTGTCGGCCGCCGTGGAGACCGAGCTGGCGCCGCTGAAGATGGACAAGGCGCGCTTTCGCGCCTCGGTCATCCCCGATATGGACCGGCCCGGCCCCTCGGGCTGGGACCGGGTGGCGTTCGAAGTGTCCACCAATCAAGGCGCGCCCTTCGGCCCCCTGGACAAGATCGCGTCGGGCGGCGAGCTGTCGCGCTTTGCCCTGGCGCTGAAGGTTTGCCTGACCGGCGGCGCCGACAAGGTGATGGTGTTTGACGAGGTGGATCAGGGCGTTGGCGGCGCCGTCGCTGACGCGGTCGGCCACCGGCTGGCGCGTCTGGCCGCTTCGGGTCAGGCCCTTGTGGTCACCCACGCACCGCAAGTGGCGGCCCGCGCAGAGGCCCATTTCCGCATCGAGAAATCGGATGGCGAGGACGGCGTGCGCACCCATGTGCGGCTCCTCGCGCCCGGCGAACGCCGCGAAGAAATCGCCCGCATGCTGTCGGGCGCCGAAGTGACCGACGCCGCGCGCGCGGCGGCGGATGAGTTGATGGCGCGGTGAGGGGTTAGACTGACATGTCCCCAGCCCTGAAAGACGTATCCGCCCTCACCGCTGACGAGGCGGCTTCCGAGCTGGAGCGGCTGGCGCGCGAGATCGCGCAGCATGACCGGCTTTACTACGAGAAGGACGCGCCGAAGATTTCCGACGCGGCCTATGACGCCCTGCGCGCGCGCAACTCGGCCATCGAGGCGCGCTTTCCCGATCTGGTGCGCGCCGACAGCCCGTCCGTGAGGGTCGGCACGCGCCCCTCTGACCAGTTCGCCGAAGTCATCCACGCCATGCCCATGCTGTCGCTGGGCAATGCCTTCAGCGATGAGGATGTCGCGGACTTCGCCGGCCGCGTCGTCAAATTCCTGAACCTCAAGGAAGAGCCCGCCTTCACCGCCGAGCCCAAGATTGACGGCCTGGCCATCTCTCTGCGCTATGAGGACGGGGTGCTGGTGCAGGCCGCCACGCGCGGCGATGGCCGCGCGGGCGAGAATGTCACCGCCAATATCCGCACCCTCGACGACATCCCCGAGCGTCTGCCCGGCGGCGCACCCGCCGTGCTGGAGGTGCGCGGCGAGGTGTATATGAGCCATGCCGATTTCGCTGCGCTGAATGCGCGTCAGGAGGCGGCGGGCAAGAAAACCTATATGAATCCGCGCAACGCCGCCGCCGGCTCGCTGCGCCAGATCGATCCGACAGTGACCGCGCAGCGGCCCTTGCGCTTTTTCGCCTATGGCTGGGGCGAGCTGGCCGAGCCGCTGGCAGCCACCCAGTTCGGGGCTTTGCACCGGCTCAAGGCGCTGGGCTTTCCGGTGAATGAAGATCTGGTGCTGTGCGCAGACGTGGCGGCCATGCTGGCCCATTACCGGTCGCTGGAGGCGCGCCGCGCCGGTCTTGGCTATGACATTGACGGAGTGGTCTACAAGGTGGACCGGCTCGACTGGCAGGCGCGCCTGGGCTTTGTGGCGCGCGCCCCGCGCTGGGCCATCGCCCACAAATTCTCCGCCGAACAGGCGATGACATTGCTCAACGCCATCGAGATCCAGGTCGGACGCACCGGCGCCCTCACACCCGTGGCCAAGCTGGAGCCGGTGACGGTGGGCGGGGTGGTGGTGTCCAACGCCACCCTCCACAATGAAGACGAGATCGCCCGCAAGGACATCCGCGTGGGCGACACCGTGGTGATCCAGCGCGCCGGCGACGTGATCCCGCAAGTGGTTGAAGTGGTTCTGGAGCGACGGCCCGAGGGGAGCGTGGCGTTCGAGTTTCCGAAGCTCTGCCCCTGCCCGCTGGGGACCCAGGCTGAGCGGGAGGTCAATCCGCGCACGGGCGAGCGCGCCGTGGTGCGGCGCTGCAGCGGCGAGTTCGCCTGCCCCTATCAGCGCAAGGAGCACCTCAAGCATTTCGTGTCACGCAAGGCGTTCGATATCGAAGGGCTGGGCGAAAAGCAGATGATCGCCTTCCACGAGGCCGGCGAGGTGAAGGAGCCCGCCGACATCTTCACTCTGGAAGCGCGCAACGCCTCCGGCGAACTCACGCCGCCCCTGCAGGAGCGCGAAGGCTGGGGCGAGAAATCCGCCGCCAATCTGTTCACCGCCATTGACGCGCGCCGCACCATCGCCCTGTCGCGCTTCATCAACGCCATGGGCGTGCGCCATGTGGGCGAGGAGACGGCGCGGCTGCTGGCGCGCACCTATGGGGACTGGCCCGCCTTCCGCGCCGCCGCCCTCGCCGCCGCGCAGCCCGGCTCCGAAGCGCGCGAGGCCATGCTGTCGGTGGACGGGCTCGGCGATACCGCCGTGGACGCGCTGGGGCGGTTTTTCAGCGAAGCCCATAACAGCGCGGCGCTGGACCGGCTTCTGGAGCATGTCACACTCGAACCTGAAAAAGTCGAGACCCAAGAGTCCCCCGTCACCGGCAAAACCGTCGTCTTCACCGGCGCGCTGGAGCGCTTCACCCGGGACGAGGCCAAGGCGCGCGCGCAATCCCTCGGCGCCAAGGTCGCGGGCGCCGTGTCGAAGAACACCGACTATCTCGTCGCCGGCCCCGGCGCCGGCTCCAAGCTGAAAAAGGCGGAAGAGCTGGGCGTTCAGGTGCTGACCGAGGATGAGTGGCTGGCGCTGATTGAAGGGGTTTAGGCGAAGCGAGGGGCTGGCTGGGGGAGCAAGCGCCCCCCTCCGTCGGCTTCGCCGACACCTCCCCCGCAAGCGGGGGAGGACAAGAATGCGCGCTGTGGCGCCGATGGCCGTCTCCCCCCGCTTGCGGGGGGAGTGGCCCGAAGGGCCGAGGGGGGCGGACGGAACACACACCCCTCGCCCTTGCCGCCTGCATCCATCGCGGCCAATCTATCCGTCGATCACGCGCCCGCCCGGGCCAGGACCCGGCATCCGCGGGGCGCACCCGCTCGCCAATCCAAGGAGACCGATATGAAGCTTCTCACCACGGCAGGGCTCGCCGCCCTTATGGCCATCAGCGCGCCGGCGCTGGCTCTGGCCCAGGCGCCTGAACGCGTCACGCGCGGCAATCTGGTGATGGAGAACATCCCCGAGATACCCGGGAGCGTGCGCGAACGCCTGCGCCAGTACCAGAATGTGCGCAGCGCCGGCTTCTCCGATTTCGCGCCCGATGGCAGTGTCTACATCGTCACGCGCTTTGGCGAGACCAACCAGATCCACCACGTGGCGCAGCCCATGGGCATGCGCCGCCAGGTCACCTTCTATGACGAGCGCACCAGCGGCGCCAGCGTGCGCCCGGACGGGTCAGGCCAGTTCGTCTTCTCGCGCGATGTGGGCGGCGACGAGTTCTTCCAGGGCTTCCTGTTTGATCCCGAAACCGCGCGTTCGGTGCAGTTCACGCAGGATCAGACCCGCAATCAGGGCTTCACCTGGGCGCGGGACGGCGCCTTCGTCGCGTTCGCATCCACCACATGGGACGAGCCTGACTATACCATCTTCACCGCTGACCCGGCGGACCCCGCCTCGGTGCGCGAAGTGTATACGGGCGAAGGCGCGATCGCGCCGCGCGACATCTCGCCGGACGGAACGCGCATGGTGATCGGGCGCTATATCTCCATCAACGAGACCCGGCTCCAACTGCTGGACATCGCCAGCGGCGAGGTCACGCCGATCAATCCGGATGTGACCGCATCCTATGGCGCGATCAGCTTCTCCGCCGATGGCGAGCGCCTGTTCGTGGTGTCGGATGAAGGGTCGCAGTTCCGGCGTATCCTGGAGATCGATCTGGCCGACAACTCCCAGCGCGTGGTCGCCGAGCATGACTGGGACGTTCAGGCCATGGATTTGTCGCCGGACGGATCCCTGATCGCCTACACGATCAATGCTGGCGGGATTTCCGAGCTGCACATTGTTGACGCGGCCACCGGCGAAGCGCGCCGCGCGCCCGACCTGCCCGTGGGCATTATCGGCGGCGTCAGCTTCAGCCCGGACGGATCGCGCATCGGCTTCAGCCACAGCTCGGCCGGGTCGCCGGGCGATGCCTGGACCTATGAACTGGCCAGCGGCGACCTGACCCGCTGGACGCAGTCGGAAGTCGGGGGGCTCGACACCTCGCGCTTTGAGGCGCCCGAGCTCGTCCATTACGAGAGCTTTGACGGGCTGGAGATTCCCGTCTTCGTTCACCGGCCCGAAGGCGATGGCCCGCACCCGGTGATCATCTCCATCCATGGCGGACCGGAGAGCCAGTCGCGCCCCGGCTTCAACGCCAATTTCCAGTACTGGATTCATGAGCTGGGCGCGGCCGTGCTGGTGCCCAACGTGCGCGGCTCGTCGGGCTATGGCAATGAATTCGTCAATCTGGATAATGTGCTCAATCGCGAGGACTCGGTGCGCGATATCGGCGCGTTGATCGACTGGGCCGCCGCCCAGCCGGAGTTCGACGCCGACCGCATCGTGGTCTATGGCGGCTCCTATGGCGGTTACATGGTGCTGGCCAGCCTGATGCATTATTCCGACCGGCTGGCCGGCGGCATCAATATCGTGGGCATCTCCAATTTCGTGACCTTCCTGGAGAACACGGCCGGCTACCGTCAGGATTTGCGCCGGGCCGAGTATGGCGATGAGCGCGATCCGGACGTGCGCGCCTTCCTGGAAAGCATCTCGCCGGCCAATCACGCCCACCGCATCACCGCGCCGCTCTTCATCATCCAGGGCGCCAATGATCCGCGCGTGCCGCTGTCGGAGGCCGAGCAGATCCTGGCCGCCGTGCGCGAGGCCGGGGGCGATCCCTGGTATCTGGTGGCGCTGGATGAAGGCCACGGCTTCGCCAAACAGTCCAATCGCGATTTCCAGCGCGAGGCCGAGACCATGTTCCTGACCGAAATTCTCGGACTGGAGTGAGCGTCAACCGCTGAAACCGGCCGTCAGGCCCCGGCGCACCTGCGCCGGGGCCTTTTTTTCGTTCGACCTGCGCAACCCGGTCCCGGTTGCGCGCGAAACGCACTAGATTACCGCAACCTGTCACGGCCTCACGAGGATATGACCCATGATCCGCGCCCTTGCTCCCGCCTTCGCCGCCCTGATCGTGCTCGCCGCCTGCGGTGAGCCGCCCGCCTCCGACCCCGCGCCCGAGACCACCCCGGCGGCCACGCCCGAGGAATCGGCCGCGGCGGAAACAGGCGAGCTCACAGGCAATGAGCGCGACGCCGCCGAAATCCTGAACGCCTTCATCGCCGAGCAGGAACAGGCGCAGGCCGGTATTGACCCCGAGATCGCGGCCATTGTCGGCGAGGCGCGCGCCTGCAATCGCGAGGGCCGCGAGGATGGCGCGTTTGCAATGCCCGAGCGCACGTCAGACCAGAACACCAGCCAGTACAATACCGCCGTCTCGGCGGCCTTCCTCGAAGCCAATGCCGCCAATCCGTGCGTGTTCGCCCTGGCCTCGGGCCTCCAGTTCCGCATCGATCAGGCGGTAGACGACGCCCCGTCCCTCGCCCGCGCCGGCGAGCGGGTGCAGGTCCATTATGAAGGCCAGCTCATTGACGGCACGGTGTTCGATTCCTCCTTCGCCCGCGGCGCCCCGGCGGTGTTTCCCTCCGACCGGCTGATCGCCGGCTGGGTCGAAGCCCTGCCGCTGATGAATCTGGGTGAAGAATGGACGCTGTTCATCCCGGCAAACCTCGCCTACGGCGCAGACGGGACACGCGGCGGGCCGATCGGCCCCAATCAGGCGCTGGTGTTCCGCCTCGCCTTGCTCGGCCTGCCTGATCAGGGCGTGTCGGCCGAAACGCCCTGATCTCATCGGAACGATTTGATGACCGCACACAAAAGCGCGCGCGACTGGCTCACCGAGCTGGTGGCGTTCGACACCACCTCGCGCCACTCCAATCTGGCGCTGATTGACCATGTAGAGGCCTATCTGTCCGGTCTGGGCGCGCGCTGTGAGCGGGTCGCGAACGCTGACGGGACAAAGGCCAATCTGCATGCCGTGATCGGCCCGGATGTGGATGGCGGCGTCGTCCTGTCAGGCCACACGGACGTGGTGCCGGTAGACGGCCAGGCCTGGTCCAGCGATCCCTGGGTCCTGACCGAACGGGGCGGCCGGCTCTACGGGCGCGGCTCGTGCGACATGAAGGGCTTCATCGCCTGCGCACTGGCCGCCGCGCCGGACTTAGCGCGCGCGAGCCTGAAGCGCCCGGTGCATTTTGCGCTCTCCCATGACGAGGAGGTGGGGTGCCTCGGCGCCCCCGCCATGATCGCGCGCATCGCCGCGCAGAGCCCCCGGCCGTCCTGCGTGATCGTGGGCGAACCCACCGAAATGCAGGTGGTGAGCGGGCATAAGGGCCTCTACTCGGTGCGTGTGGAGCTGACCGGCAAGGAAGCTCATTCAAGCCTGGTGGAAAGCGGCGCCTGCGCCGTGACCCATGCCGCCGGCCTGATGCACTGGCTGACGCAGGAAGCTGCGCGCCTGAAGGCCGCGGCGCCAGCGGACAGCCCGTTCGACCCGCCCTACGGCACGCTGACCATCGGACGCATGGGCGGGGGGTCGGCGGTGAATATTCTGGCGCGCGAAGCCTGGTTCGAGGCGCTGATGCGCCCGGCGCCCTGGGATGACGGGCCGGGCCTGGGCGCCCGTCTTGTGGAGGAAGCGCGCAAGGTGGAAGCCACGATGCGCCGCACCGCGCCGGATGCGCGCGTGACCGTCACCGTGATGTCCGACGTGCCGCCCTTGCGTCCCGAAGAGATGGGCGAGGCCGAGGCGCTGGCGCGCGCCATCACCGGCGACAACGCTCCGCGCGTGGTCGCCTATGGCACTGAGGGCGGGCAATTTCAGGAAGCGGGCTTCTCCACCGTCATCTGCGGGCCCGGCTCCATCGCCCAGGCCCACCAGCCCGACGAATTCATCGTGGCCAGCGAGCTGGACGCCTGCATGGCCTTCCTGAAAAAACTGGAGCTGCGCCTGTCGGCTTGAGGCGCGCCCGGTCTGCGCTCAGGCGGCCTTGGGCGGATTGACCACATCATTGCGCTCGTCCAGCAGCACCACGGTGGGCTGGTAGACGCGCGCGGCCTCGGCGTCCATGCCGGCATAGGCCACCACGATGATGCGGTCGCCGGGTTGGGCCAGACGCGCCGCGGCGCCATTGATCCCGAACGTCTTGGATCCACGCGGCGCGGTGATGGCGTAAGTGGTGAATCGCAGGCCGTTATTGATGTTGAGCACATCGACCTGCTCATGCGGCAGGATGCCGGCGGCCTCCAGCAAGTCGGCGTCGATGGAGATCGACCCCTCGTAATGCAGGTCGGCCTGCGTCACCACGGCGCGGTGAAGCTTGGCTTTCATCATGGTGAGCTGCATGGCGTTTGCTCCTCGAACACGGCCCGCCCCTCTTGGCTGCCGAGCCGGTATTGTGCAGCGCATATAGCGCGTCCGGCGCGCGAGTGCATCCCCCTTGCCTGTGGAAAGCGTCCGGGGCCGGACACTGCGAACGCTTGGCCTGCAGGCCCGGCGCTGGCTAGGCTGACCGTCTGTCGCGACCGGAGCCTTCCCATGACCCAGCCCGTCACCACCCACCAGGCCGAAGAGGATGCGCGCAACGAGGCGATCCTGATCTGGGTCAACGGCGCACTCAAACCAAAGGCCGAAGCACTGGTCAGCGTCTATGACAGCGGTTTCATGCTGGGCGACGGGGTGTGGGAAGGCCTGCGGCTCTACAACGGCCGCTGGGCGTTCCTCGATGAGCATCTCGACCGTCTGTTCGAGGCCGCGCGCGCCATCGATCTCGACATCGGGCGCACGAAAGACGACCTCGCCGCTGCGCTGGAAGAGACCCGCGAAGCCAATTCCATGGTCAGCGACGCCCATGCCCGGCTGATGGTGACGCGCGGGGTCAAGACACGACCCTTCCAGCACCCCTCCTTGTCACGACAGGGGCCCACTCTTGTCATCATCATGGAACATTCGCGACCGGCCATTCCACGGCCCGTGCGCCTCGCCACCGTCCCGCATATGCGTGGCCTGCCCATGACCCAGGACCCCAAGCTCAACTCTCACTCCAAGCTGAACTGCATTCTGGCCTGCATAGCCGCCGAGAAGGCGGGCGCAGACGAGGCGCTGATGCTGGACGTTCATGGGTTCGTTAACACGACAAACGCCTGCAATTTCTTTATTGTACGCAAGGGCGAGGTTTGGACCTCCACCGGCGATTACTGCATGAACGGGATTACACGGCGCAAGGTGATCGAACTGTGCCGCGCAAACGCCATCCCTGTATTTGAGCGCAATTTCTCGCTGGTCGACTGCTACGGCGCGGACGAGGCCTTCCTGTCCGGCACATTCGGCGCCCAGACGCCGGTGGGGCTGATAGACGGGCGGGTGATCGGAACCGGCGAGACCGGTCCCGTCACAGCGCGAATCCGCAAGCTCTACAAACACCTTGTCGGAGCCTGACGCCATGCGCCTCGCCATGTGGTCCGGACCGCGCAATCTCTCCACCGCGCTGATGTATTCATTCGCCTCGCGCGCCGACTGCGCCGTGATCGACGAGCCCTTCTACGCCGCCTATCTGGCCCGCACCGGGCTGGATCACCCCATGCGCGACGCCGTGATCGGCGCTGGCGAGACCGATCCGGACGCCGTGATCGCGCGCCTCACCGGCCCGGTCCCGGGCGGCAAAGCTCTGTTTTATCAAAAGCATATGTGCCACCACATGCTGGACGGGTTTGGCCGCGACTGGATCACGTCCTGCGCGAATGTCTTCCTGATCCGGCATCCGGCCCGCGTCGCGGCGAGCTTTGATGCGCGCCATGAAAACCCCACGGTGGACGATCTGGGCTTTCCTCAACAGGGCGCGCTCTATGACGCGGTGACCGCGCTCGGTCTTCCCGCCCTGGTTATCG
The DNA here is from genome assembly GCA_027627685.1 of Hyphomonadaceae bacterium ML37. Classification (NCBI taxonomy): domain Bacteria; kingdom Pseudomonadati; phylum Pseudomonadota; class Alphaproteobacteria; order Hyphomonadales; family Hyphomonadaceae; species Hyphomonadaceae bacterium ML37. The sequence goes on along the minus strand of CP091241.1, from coordinate 421,114 downwards.
ACAGCGCCGATATCAGAGCTGATCCGCGCGCTGCCCTTTCCGCCCTGTGCGCTGCGCTCGGCATCGCGTTCGACCCGGCCATGCTGAACTGGCCCAAGGGCGGACGGCCCGAGGACGGTGTCTGGGCGTCCCACTGGTACGCGTCCGTGCACGCCAGCACCGGCTTCGCCGGGCCAGAGGGCGACCTGCCCCGACTGTCCCCGCACCTGCAGGCGGTGGCGGACGCTGCGATGGACGATTATAGGCGCCTGCACGCCCTGCGCCTGACGCCGGGTTGAGGCGCCCTGAAACGGCCATTTACGCGCCGCGATGCACGCCTAAACTCGACGCCATGGGACGCAAAAGCGATCAGGCCGGGGACAGGCTGGACTCCATTTTGCGCGCGGCGCGGGCCGGGCTGCATCCATCAGAAGCGGCGGATGCCGGGCGCCTGACCGCGGCCGCCGATCTGTGCGGGCCAGAGGAGATCGCCCTGATCTTCGAACGGCTGGACAGCGTCCACGGCGCATACGATGCCGCTACGCCAGGCGATGATGAGGCCCGCGACGATGCACGCGCTGCCGCCGGCCATTTGTCCGGCGTGCTCGCTCACCTGCCGCCCGATGAAAGTGAAGCCCTCGCCGCCGGGCTCGCCGCCGCCCATCCGCGCACCCGCGAGGCGGCGGCCCGGGCGCTGCAGGCCAGCGGCGCGGCCGATCAGATCCCCGCCCTGTCCAGAGTGATGGCCCATGAGCCCGATGACGCCGCCCGCCGCGCCATGATCCACGCCTATAATGCGCTGGGGCGGCTCGCCATGCCGCCCGAACGCCGCCCCGCGCGCGAGTATTCGCGCCTGGCCCACAGCGTGCGGCCGTGGCCGATTGCGCGCACCTTGCATGTCTGGCTGGACAGCGGCCGCCTGTGGTGGCGGCGCGGACAGGACGGGGCGGAACACTCGGTTGATCTGCACGACGTGGTCAGCCTGCATGTCGGACACCCTGACCTGGGTCTGCTGGCCGAAGCCCGGATCAAAACCCGTCAGGGCGCGGTGTTCAGAATCCCCGCGCGCCACTGGCGCATGCTCGACCTGCATCAGCACGCGGACAGCTATGACCGCCTCACAGCGGCGCTGGCGCGGCGCATCGCAAGGGCGAGCCCGGATGCCATTCTGACGCGCGGCGTGACGCTCCGCACCCGGACCGCCCTGTGGCTCGGATTGGGCGGATATCTTGTCATGGCCGGGGGCTGGATCGCCTGGCGGTCGCTGCTCAGCGATGTCTGGGCCGCAGAGGGTGTCATCCTGTTTGTCCTGGGCGCGATCCAGCTGCGTTTTCTCTGGCCGCTGATCACGGCGAACGGCCCGGAGACGATCGACCCGGACCGGCCCTAACCGCGCTGCAATGGCCGCCCGAAACGCTCGAACAGGAACGGGCTGTCCGTTGGCGGATAGATATCCTCGCAATCGAACAGCTCTGCTGCGCCGTGCGCGGTGCGAATGGCCAGGCCAGGTTCACCGCGGCGCGGATGATACAGCAGGGTCCGGCCTGGGGCGGCGCCCGCGATCTCGGCGCCGGGGCCGGTCCCGGTCCGGTGCAGGCTGAACCGTCCGCTATCCATGATGAAAGCCCGGGAGGCGGTTTGTCCGTCGACAAATGCGCCTGTGCGCCGGTCGAGGATGAAAAAGGCCAAACTGGCCTCGTCAGCTGGATCGGACAGCGTCCAGCGCCCCGCATAGGCGTTCATCCATCCGGTCTGGACGCAATAGAGATCATGGGCCGGCCCTGGTTCAGGCTGGCGCTCGGTGTCCGCAGATTGCGCCAGCAGGGCGGCCGCCAGAAGGATCACGGGCATCATAACAATAGCTTTGCGCCGCGCCCGCGGGCGCGCCCATCCCCTGTTCGGGGCGGGCGGGAAGGGCTGCGACATCCTGCCGCACCCGGGCGCAATTCAGGACCACTTCCGCGAGGGGCAGGCAAGGCGCATCTGTAGGGAGGCTGGCGCTTTGCCGGCCTTTTTTGAGGTGTTCTTTCAATGACTGACCAAGCCATGCGCGCCCCTGTGCGCGCGAGCCTCGCCGACGCGATCGCCGCGGCGGCGGGCGCCCTGTTTGTCGGTATATGCGTCTTCTGTGCCGCCGGCGCGTTTGTCTGGGCCCTATGCTTCATGGCCGGTGTGCCCGTGATCGTGATCGGCGCCGCCGAGGTGGTGACCGCGGCGGCCAGCATCGCCATTGCGTGGCTCCTGTTCCGCGCCGGGGTGAAGTACGCTGCCAGCGGGTTCGACAGCGTCTGACGGCGCCCCGTTTCGAACCGGGGCGAATTGGGCTAGGCAGATCACCTTTCCGCCACGCAGCACTCGGACGCGACCGATGAAAAAGGATCCTGTCGACGTCACGCCGCCCGATCCGGCTTGGGTCGATGAAGGCTATGAGTGGGCCGAACGTGTCGCGGGCGCGCTGCGCGCCCTGGCGCTGCGGGTCGATCATGTCGGCTCCACCGCCGTGCCGGGCCTGCCGGCCAAGAACGTGATCGATATCCAGGCGCTGGTGTTCCGGCTGGATGAGCCCGAGGCGATCATCGCGGCGATGGCCGAGGCGGGCTTCCGCCATGCGCCCGACAATACCAGCGATACGCCCCATGCCGACGCCACCCCGGTGCTGGGCGAGGATGACTGGCGCAAGCTGTATTTCCGCGAACCCAAGGGTTCGCGCCGGGTACATGTGCATGTCCGGCGAAATGGCGCGGCAGCGGCCCGGCGCACCTTTCTGATGCGCGATTATCTACGCGCAGACGCCGCCGCCCGGCGCGATTATGGCGCCTTCAAGCTGGCGCTGGCGGAGAAGACCAGGAAGGATCGGGCGGCCTATCAGGCGATCAAGAGCCCGTTTATCGAGACCGTCATGCGCGCGGCTGAAGGCTGGGCCGAGCTCAGCCGCTGGCAGACCAGCGCGCCCGACGCCTATTGGAGGACCGAGTAATGGCGGAGCGCTTTGTGCTTGGCGTGATCGGTGGGTCGGGCCTGTATGCCCTTGACGGTTTGACCAATGTGCGCGCGGCGCGGGTGGAGACGCCCTGGGGCGCACCGTCGGGCGCTCTGGTGCGCGCACGCCTGGAAGGGCTCGACATCGTCTTCATGCCCCGCCATGGCGAGGGCCACGCCGTACCGCCCAGCGCGATCAATTACCGCGCCAATATCGACGCGCTCAAGCGCGCCGGGGTTACCGATCTCCTGTCCCTGTCCGCCTGCGGCTCGCTGCAGGACCACCTCGAGCCCGGACATTTCGTGGTGGTGGACCAGTATGTCGACCGGACGTTCGCGCGCCAGAAAAGCTTTTTCGGCGCCGGGTGCGTGGCCCATGTGGCCATGGCCGACCCGGTCTGCGCGCGCCTGTCAGGCCTGGCCGCCGACGCCGCCGAAGCGGCGGGCGTGGCGCATGTGCAGCGGCGCGGGACCTATCTGGCCATGGAGGGCCCGCAATTCTCGACCCGGGCCGAGAGCGCGCTCTATCGGTCCTGGGGGCTGGATGTGATCGGCATGACCAACATGCCCGAGGCCAAGCTCGCCCGCGAGGCCGAGCTGCCCTATGCCAGCGTGTGCATGGTCACCGATTATGATTGCTGGCGCGCGCCGGACGCCGATGTGGCGATTTCGGAAATCCTAGAAGTGATGGCCGCCAACACCCACCACGCCCACGCCATGCTGCGCGCTCTGGCCAAAACCCTGGCCGGCCAGACCCGCACGCCCTCGTCCCAGGGCATCGAGCGCACGCTGGACCACGCCATCATCACCCCGCCATCGCACCGCGATCCTGTCCTCGTCGCCAAGCTCGACGCGGTTGCAGGCAGGGTGCTCAGGCCCTGACGGCAGGCGGCGCGATCCTCAATCCTCATAATCTTCCGGGCGCGTGACGTAGTTGAGCGCCAGGCGGCCGCCGTCGGGGTAGAGGCATTGGCCGGTCATGTAGCTGGAATCGCGTGAGGCGAGAAACCAGGCGACGCCGGCGATTTCGTCCGGGTCGCCGATGCGGTTGAGCGGCGTGCGCGAGAGGATGCGTTTCATGGCGGCGCGGTCCTCCATCACTGATTTGAGGATGTCGGTGTTCACCGAGCCCGGCCCGATGGCGTTGACCCGCACGCCCCAGGGCGCCAGCGCCAGCGCCATGGACTTGGTCAGCTGGTTGAGCGCACCCTTGGCGGTGCAATAGGCGAGCTGGTTGGGAATGGCCACCACGGCGTTGACCGAGGACATGTTGATGATGGCGTAGCGCCGGCGGCACTCGTCGGCGCGGGTCTGCTCCTCCTCGATCTGCTCCACCATCTGGCGCGCCGCGGCGCGCGCCACCAGGAAGGCGCCGCGCAGATTCACGCCCATCACCCGGTCGAAATCCTCCAGTTCCAGATCGAGAATATCGCCAGCGGATATGATCGCGGCGTTGTTGACCAGCACATCCACCCGGCCAAAGGCCGAGCGCGTTTCGGCCATGAGATTATTGACCGCCAACGTGTCGGACACATCGCACTGGACGAAGATCGCGCGCTCCTTGCCCGCACCCAGCTCATCGGCCAGCACCTCACCGGCCAGATCGTCCACATCGGCGATGACGACGCGCAGGCCCTCTTCGGCAAAGCGGCGGGCGCAGGCGGCGCCAATGCCTTTGGCGGCTCCGGTGACGATGGCGACGCGGTCAGACGCGGGCATGGCGATACCTCATTGTGGTCTATGGGGGACGGGCGGCGCTCAGGGTTCGCCGGTGCGCTCATAGTCGGCGGTGATCTCGCGGCTCACCGGGTCCAGCTCATGGGCGCGGGCATAAAGATCGCGCGCCTCGTCCAGGCGGCCCAGCTGCTCCAGCGCCGCGGCGCGCGAATGGGTGATGGCGCCGCTGTCGGGGCGCGCCTCCAGCGCCGCGTCACATGTGGGCAGCGCGTCGCCCGCGCGCCCGGCCTTGACCAGCGCCCAGCACAGGGCGTTGAGCGCGCTGGCATCTTCAGGCGCGATGCTGACGGCGTCCAGCGCGTCGGCCAGCGCGTCATCGTGGCGGCCAAGCTCGGCGAACGCCGCCGAACGACCCGCCAGCGCGCCGATATCGTCCGGCGCCAGCGCGAGCGCAGCATCAAACGAGGCGGCCGCCGCCTCGGCCTGTCCGGTCTCCAGCTGCGCCGAACCGGCGATCATCCGGATCAGCGGGTCGCGCGGCCAGCCCGCCAGGGCGATCTCCAGATCGTCCAGCGCCGCCTCGGCGCGCCCCACCTGCAAAAACGCTATCGCCCGGTTTCGGCGCACGACCGGATGGCTGGAATCGCCGGTGTGGGTCTCCAGCAGCGCCAGAATCTGGGCGTAAGTCACCAGCGCCGCCTCGGGCCGCTCCAGCGCCATCTGCGCGGCGGCCAGGCCCATGCGCAGTTCGGCCTCGTATTCCCACTCATGCGTACGCGCCGCCAGACAGGCCTCAAAGGCCCGCTCGGCGTCGCCATAGCGCGCGCCATCCAGGTGAGCCGGGCCATCGCCGCACGGGTCATCGCTGGCGGCGGGACCGCAGGCGGCAAGGGCGGACAAGAGACTGAGGAGGAGGAGGCTGAGGCGCGGCATCAGGGTCCTGGCGCTGAACGGGCGGTCGCAAGGCTGTCCAGCATGGGGCGCGCGCCCGGGCGGGGCAATGGCCGATAGCGGCGGGCTGCAATAAAAACGGGGCGGACGCTGATGCGTCCGCCCCGTCATCACCCGCTTCAAACCGGGTGCGTCGTCACGTCCCGCGCCGTCTCATTGGCGTCGCCGGAGTCGCGCTATCTCTTCTTTAAGCTTGAGTTTCTGTTTCTTGAGGGTGGCGAGTTGAAGCGTGTCGGCGGAAGGATGTTTGAGGGTTTCCTCGATCCGGGCGTCCAGTTGTGTGTGACGAGCATCCAGTTCCTTGATACGCGCTTCAGTGGCCATAGGTGCCTCCTTGGCTGGTTGGGAGTAGAGTGAACCATCAAACCGGGGGCGATGGCAATTCACGAATTGCTCCGTATCCCTGACAAACTGACGCAAGGTGAAGCATGACTGACCAGCCGCGCCTGGTGGTGGGCATATCGGGCGCCTCGGGCGTCGTGTACGCGCTGCGGGCGCTGGAAGCGCTGCGCGAGCTGGGCGTGGAGAGCCATGTGGTGGCCAGCAAGGCCGCTGAAATGACCCTGTCCTATGAGACCGGGCTGGCGCCGTCGGTACTGCGCGAGCGGGCTGATCATCTTTACAAAATGCCCGATGTGGGCGCGCCGATTGCCTCGGGCTCCTTCCGCACGCTGGGCATGCTGATCGCCCCGTGCTCGGTGCGCACCATGAGCGAGATCGCCACCGGCGTCACCTCCAGCCTCCTGACCCGCGCCGCCGACGTCGTTCTGAAAGAGCGCCGCCGCCTGGTGCTGATGGTGCGCGAGACGCCGTTTCATCTGGGCCATCTGCGCACCATGGTTCAGCTGACCGAAATGGGTGCGATCATCATGCCGCCTCTGCCGGCCTTCTACGCCAAGCCTGAAACGCTCGATGACATGGTGGACCAGTCGGTGGGCCGGGCGCTGGATCTGTTCGGGCTGGACTGGACGCCAACCCGGCGCTGGGGCGAGGACATCAAGGAGGGCGCCCGCCCGGCTGCGCGCACCCGCAAGCCATGAGCGCGCCGCCGGTACGGTTCTGGGATTTCTCCCTCGCGGTTTATGGAAGCAAGGGCGTGAAGCCCGCCTGCCTTGCGCTTCAGGATGCGGGGATGGACGTGAATCTGGCGCTCTGGATCACCTGGCATAGCGCTCATGGCCGCGATGCACGCCCGGCGCTGGACGCCGCTATGGCCCTCTCGGCCGACTGGAGCACGCGCGTCGTCAAGCCGCTGCGCGCCGCACGCAATGCACTGAAATCGCAGCCAGATTATGTGAACGCCGATGCCGCCAGCGCCCTGCGCAAGGCGATCCTGAGCGCCGAGCTGGAGGCTGAACGGCTTGAGCAGCTGGCGCTGGAAGCTGTCGGCGGGGCAGTCGCAGACGACGGAGACGGGCGCGCGCTGACTCGGGCGGGACTTGCGCAGTACGCCGCCCGGCTGGGCGTGGAGACTGCAGATGGGCCGTTTGTCGAATCCGTTTTCGGCGCGCTGGAAAAGGTGTAATATCCCCTCATCTTGAAGGGATGGTCCCGCGCGTGGGAGCTTGGCGCGAGACCGGGCCTGAACATCTGTAACCACTTGATCTGGCGCGCCTGCAGCCCTTGGCGCGGCGCACGGCAAACATTCTGGAGGCAGCGATCAGCGCCATGGACGGGGAAGTTGACGAGCTGGTTCTGAGCCAGCGCCTGGAAGCCCTGCGCAGTGAGCACCGCGCGCTGGATAACGAGGTGCGCGCCCTGACCATGTGCGGGGTGGTGGATCAGCTGAAAATCATGCGGCTGAAACGGCGCAAGCTCTCGTTAAAAGACGAGATTTTCCGGCTTGAGGACATCCTCAATCCCGACATCATCGCCTGAGCGCTGACGCGCCGCCGGTCTTTTTCCTGAGGCACAGAGGCGACATCGGCCCGTCCGAGGATGGCCGCCGGTCGCCTTGCGCATGGCTGTTTTCGGATTGAGCGTTCAGATAACGGAAGAATATAAGAATTCTGGTGATGCAAGTAAGTTTCAAGTTCTAGCACTGATTTTGCACTGCAGCAGAAATCCGTTATAAGCAGCCATCCAATTCCTGCTGAACATGGAGCGCCCCAGATGGCTGCAACGTCCCAGAATCCCATCCTCAATCGCATTTATAATCTTCAGGGCGGTCCGGAAGAATGCCGGGATGCCTATAGGGACTGGGCGAAGTCCTATGATGAAGACACAGTGGAGGGCATGGGTTATGTGGCGCCGAGAGTAACGGCGGATAAGATCGCCAGCCTGTTGAAGCCGGATGCGGTGATTCTCGACGCGGGCTGCGGGACAGGGCTCGCCGGCGAGGCGCTGTCCGAACGCGGCTTCAAGACGATTGACGGCATGGATATCTCGCCCGACATGCTGGAAGTGGCGCGCGCGAAGGGCGCCTACCGCACGCTTCAGACCGAAGACATGACCCAGCCACTCTCATACGAAACAAACACTTACGACGCGGTGGTGTGCGTGGGCACTTTCACCCACGCCCATGTGGGGCCGAAAGGGTTTGACGAGCTGGTGCGGATAACCCGGCCGGGCGGACCGATCGTGGCGACGGTCCATGAGGACGTGTGGGGCGATGGCTATGAAGCCCATTTCGCCAGGCTGGAGGCGGACGGCGCAGCCAGGCTGGCGGGGATAGAGGACGCGCCCTACCACCTCAACACATGCAAGCTGGTCACCCTGAACGTGACGTAAACCGGCCTTCATGTGACGTTGATGGGCCTCTACAGGTCGTCGGCGCGCCGCCATGTGTCAAACGGCTAGCGATTGCGTCCTAGCTTTTCGTGGCTCTCCACCCAGTCGCCGGCCACCACCGCGCCCGCCAGCGACACCTCGCCGGCCAGAACCGTCGCGGCGCAGATTTCGATGAAGCGGCCCACCTTGCCCTTGCCCCGGCAACCGAGAATGTCGAGGCACTCGGCCTGGGTGGGCAGACCCGTGCCGCCGCCGAAGGTGGCGACGATCAGGGCGGGCAGGGTGATGGACCAATAGTAGGTCTGGCCGTCGTCTTCGAGGCGCACATAGGTCATGGCGGCGTGGCTTTCGGCCACGTTGGCGGCGTCCTGGCCGGTAGCGATGAACAGGGCGGCCAGGGCATTGGCGGCATGCATGCCGTTATTGGCCGAGCCTGCCATCACGGACCCGGCGAAGGAGTTCAGGCGGGCGCGGAACAAATCCGCCGCGCCGGTCCCCACCCGCTGGCGCAACAGGGCGTCGGGGATGCGCGCCTCGGCCACCACCCTTGCCCCGCGCGAGTGCAACACATTGAGCTGGGAGTGTTTCTTGTCGGTGTCCATGGCGCCCGACAGCGTGTAGCGCGCGCCGCCGGGATGATGCGCCGCGATCCAGCGGCAGGCGGCGTCGGCGGCCTTGCCCGACATGTTCTGACCGGCGGCGTCACCCGTTTCGAAATTGAAGCGCAGGTGCAGCATGGGCCCGACGGCGTAGCGCTCGATATGGGAGAGTTTCGCCACTGAGCTCGTCGCCTCGGCGGCTGCGCGGATGTCATCCATATGCGCCTGGACCCAGGCGGCGAAATCGCGGGCGGCGCGCGCATCGTCGAAATGGAAGACCGGGGCGCGCTGCATATAGCGCTCCACGATGGTGGTCTTCACCCCGCCCGCTTCCGACAATATGCGCATGCCCCGGTTATAGCTGGCCACCAGCGTCCCCTCGGACGTGGCCAGTGGCACGTAAACATGTTCATCGGCGACGTGTTCGCCGCGGATGCGCAAGGGACCGGCAAGGCCTATGGGCACCTGCGCCGCGCCGATGAAGTTCTCGATATTGCCGCGCGTCACCGCCGGATCGAAGCTGTAGGCGCCGACATGGGTGAGGTCTGCGCCGGTGCGCGCCGCGATGAAGGCGCGGCGCTCGTCAGCAGCCTCACGGGTGTGATCATCATCCTTGCGCCGGGGCACCGGCATGCGCGTGTCATTGGGGATCATCAGACAGCCTCCAGCCCGCCCAGCCAGGCGGGCAAAACTTGCGTTGCGGGTCCGTAGTGACGCTCGTCAAACATCGCGCTGACCTCGCCTGGCTCCAGGGACAGCTCCACCGTCCAGGCGCGCGCGGCTTTGGCCTCCTGCACGAAGCCGGCGGCGGGCCAGACCGTGCCGGACGTGCCGACAGCGACGAACAGGTCCACGGTTTCCAGCGCGGTGTAGATCCGGTCCATGTCCAGCGGCAATTCGCCGAACCAGACCACGTGCGGACGCAAGGTTCCGGCTGCGCCGCAGGACGGGCAGGCGCGGGCCAGCGTCAACGGCTCGCGATCAGTGAAGAGATGGCCGCACGCCGTGCAGCGCGTCTTCAACAGCTCGCCATGCATGTGCAGGAGGTTCGCCGACCCCGCCTGCTCGTGCAGATCATCAATGTTCTGGGTGACCAGCAGAAACTCGCCCCGCCCCGCCATCATCCAGGCCTGTTCCAGCTGCGCCAGGGCGAGATGGGCGGCGTTGGGCTTAGCATCGAGCAGGTTCGCCCGCCGGGCCGAGTAGAAGTCCAGCACCGCATCGGGATCGGTGGCGTAGCCTTCGGGCGTGGCGAGCTTCATGGGATCGAATTTCGCCCAGATCCCGCCCGCATCCCGGAACGTGCCCAGCCCGCTTTCCGCGCTGATCCCGGCGCCGGTGAGGATGACGATATTGCGTGCTGGGCCAGTCATGGCCCAAAGGGTGGCCGCGCCCGGCGCGCCCTGTCCAGCGCTTTTGCACGGGCGGGTTTGCGCACCGGCTTTGGTGAACGCTTTCTTAACCGCACGCGCGCGACAGTGCCGCCAAACGCCTGACATACAGGGGAAGGCCTCATGCGCATCCGTCCTGGAGACCCGCTCGGCGCATCATCGGTACGGCGCGAGCCGTCGTCTGCGGCGCGCGGTTCCAGCGGCGCCGCCTCAGCCGGCGCAAGCAGCCTGCGTGCGCCCGACAGCGCCTCCATCATGGGCGTGCCCGAAGCGGAGCTCACTCCCAATGTCCAGCGCGCGCTGCTGTCTCTCATGGGCGAGGTGGACCAGCTGCGCCGAGAGACCGAGGCCTTGCGCGCCAAGGTGCGCGATCTGGAAAATCTCGCCGACCGCGACGTCTTCCTGCCGGTGCTGAACCGGCGCGCCTTCCTGCGCGAAGTGTCCAAGGCGCTGGCCCTGGCCGAGCGCCACGACGCGCCCTCCTCGCTGATCTATATCGACCTGAACGGCTTCAAGGCGATCAATGACGCCCATGGCCACGCAGCGGGCGATGCGGCCCTGCGCGCGGTGGCCGATCTGATCGCGGCCCATGTGCGCGAAACCGACGCGGTGGGGCGCTTAGGCGGTGACGAGTTCGGCATCGTCCTCACCCTCACCCCCGTCAGCGCCGCCGAACGCAAGGCGCGCGAACTGGTCGAGACGCTGGAAGCCACGCCCATCATCCATGAGGGCCGGCAGCTGCAGGTCGGCGCGGCCTGGGGCGTGCGGGCGCTGGAAGCCGGCGTCGACGTCAACACCGCCATGGCCGAGGCGGATGCGGCCATGTATGCGCGCAAGATGGGCGCGGCCTGACGGGCAGTGAGCAACCGCCATTCAGCGTGTTGCGCCATACTCCTACAAAGCCTAGAACAACCCCATTGACGGGCGCCGCAGATGGAGCCGGTCCCGCTCGCATGAGGCCTCGGCAATGTCCCGACTGACTGAATTTCGTGAATATGCGCTCGCCAACAAGATGGAGCTCGAGGCCATCCTGAGCGAGGTCTATGCCGAACTGATGCGGGACCGCTCCGGCTTTGCAATGTTTGATGGCGGTGCTCACAAGGGTTACCACACGCTGCGCATGCTGGCCTTGCCGGGCTGCGAGCGTGTGATTGCAGTGGAAGCTGACCCGGTGATGGCCCAGCGCCTGAAAGAAATCCTTGAGCGTGAGGCGCCCGGTGATGAGCGTGTGACGCTGGTGCAGAAAGCTTTGCAGCGCGATCCCTCCATTCGCTCCATTCCCTGGCGCTCCTCGAGCAGTCACCAGGGCCGCTCGTCCATCATCTCTGAGAATTCCGGCCGTCCGACCATCTGGCACGGCAATCAGGAAATGGAGTATCGCGACGTCACCCAGGTGGACGCCGCCACGATTGACAATATTGTTGGCGGCAACTCCCTGCCGCTCGGTTTCATCAAGCTCGACCTGGAAGGCGCCGACCTGCATGCCCTGTTCGGCGCGCGCGATACTCTGGCGCGCCACCGGCCCGTCGTCGCTTTTGAAAACTCGGTCCATGCCCCCGAGGTCCACGGCTTTACTCTTCCCGAAGTGGCGGGCTATTTTCACGGGCTGGGCTATGTGGCGATGAACGTGGTCGGCGACGTGATCGGTGTCGACACCTGGTTCGGGTTTTTCGAGGCCTGGGCCGTCCCACGCGAGCGGGTCACGGATGTGTCCGCGATGATCAATGATGCACTGGCGCGGCGAGGGTTTAAGTAAACAGCCTCGCCAATTCCTGCTGCTCCAGCTTGCCGCCCAGAGCCCGGCGCCGCCGGGGGACTAGATCAGCCGCCGGACACCATTTTTCAACAATGTGACCAGTGTAGCCCCGTATACTTGATCAAGCTCCTTTTGAATGGTGTCTGGTAGCACAATTTTGGCTCTTTCAGCATAAGACTGATGCTCAGCGTCTGATATCCGTTCTACTGCATCGGATGGCTGCGAGGACGAGAACTCAAGAATTCGGTCTGCGGCGAAGGCGGTGTTGCTGGCCATGCGCTCCTGGGAAACAACGAACACTCTATCAATTCCGACAGCGCTCAACAGTTCATTTATGTATAGATCGTATCTCAATCTATCTTTTGCATATCGATCATAATATTCTTCAACATTGCAGTTCGCATAAAAGTCACGCTCTTTATAGGCAATGTGATTTTTATTTCGTCCAGTCTTTGCGATAGTTCTATGCATATTCCACCAGGAAACAAGTGATTTGGATGGATCTCTTATACAAACAACAAATTTTCGCTCTTTATTTTCTGACAAATATTGAATGGCTTTTGGATTGTAAATATAGGCTGCAAATTTATGACAAACGAGGCGGGCGCCACTGTCAGCGATCTCGCGGAGCGAAGCTTCAGTCTCAAGCTCCATGATCGCTGGCCAAGCAAGCTCCAGTGAACCGTTCGGTGCGGTCAGAACCTTGACGCCTTCGCGCCCGTCCAGCTCGCGCATCAGCGCGGACGTACCGGACTTGGGAAATCCAAGCACAACAAGGCTTGAAACTCGATTGTTCATGACTGGTTACCTTTAGCGATATCTGATCAACACTTATCCGAAAAGCTGGCGGTCGGGAGAATGCAATATTTTGAACTCGCACCGACACAGCCGGCGGGTAGATGGACCACCCACCCTCCTCCATACCCGATCACTTCATGCCGACGGCTGTAGAGTTGTGAGCCGCGCTAATCGCGCTCCATGAACTGGAGGGCTTTCGCAAAGTTTTCTATCTTTAGTTTGTTGACCGCCACTATGTCGGTTTGGATGAGGTCGAATTTAGTCTTGTATTGCCGGAACTCCTCACGGAAATTGTTCCACGGGTGTTTCTTGTAGGCATGCTAGCGAAGCTGTCCTGTTGAGGCGTGCTTGGTAAACGCGAGATCAAATATCTCCAGCGCTTCAGGTGTGGGTTCGCCTCGAAACACATATTTCGTGTCAAACAGCATGAATCCTAGCTCTGACATTGTATCGTAAAGATCAGGATTTCCGAGATACTCGACCCACATAAATTCTACATCACCTAATAAAGCCGACATGCCCTCAATTGCGTCGACCTCTCCTCCCTGCAAATCCAGCTTGATGAAGCCAATTTTTTCGCCTGGCGTCACGACGTCTTCCGCGCGTACGCAATCAACCTCAATGGTCTGAGATCCAGGGCGATTTCTGATGCTCAACGATCCGACCGAGGAATAGCCCGCCATGCCTTGTTCGCCCCACTCAGACGCCTCTGGCACCACGCTTGGAACCTCAAACTTCGCTGTCTGGCTTTTGTTTCCCAGCGCCTGCTTTTTCAGAAGGATTCGCTCGTCCGCACCTTCGAAGAACCTGTGATTGCCAGGGAAGGGTTCGAAGGCGTAGCATCTACACAACTCAGGGTAAGCGCGCAACATGCTGCGCGCCGTGCTTCCGGCGCCCGCACCCCCGTCTATAACCGACCCGATTTCGATTTTGGCGTCACGATAGCCTTTGAGCATGGTCGTGAATGAGGAAATCTTCAAAGCTGACAATAACTCGTTCATGGTGCCCCTCCCGGCGCAGAGCCCGTACCTGATGATTACGTTATGTCATGTGATATCAGGTCGAGAAAGGCCAACGTCTCAGAATAGCGGTAGATGCTGCTTTTATCGTGCTAGCGTCGGCTTTAGGCGCCATTGAGATCGCAGCCCCGGCTATCACCGTGGAGAGCTGAAGCCGATCTGCGCCAGGGACGCTTGTGGGTGCGGAGCCTAGAACTCGCGCCGTACAATGGCGACCTTGGAGTAGTCAACATAGACTGACTGGTTCGGCGTCAGGATGGTGCGCTTTTCCGGCACGCGCTTTTCAAAGGCGTACCGGGCGAAAGCCGCCACCATATCGTCCGCCTGGGCCGAGGTGGTTTCGATCTCCACCGCTGCGCCCGATTCCAGAATGACTTTTACCAATGCCATGATATTACCCCTGATTTCCCGATGAAGGCTGTGCCTTCAGGTGCGTGTTTCTAGCAGGCGCAGCTGCGCCCTGATAGCGTGATCAGCCGCGTTTGCTGCGGCGGGCCGAACTGGTCTGGGCGCCGGCGGGCGCGCCGTTCATGACCATAGAGACCTTGCGGAAGTCGACGAAAAAACTGCTCGCCTCGTCCACCTTGAAACGCGTGGTTGGCGCCTCGCCGCCTTGTGTGAACTTGGCGAAGGCGGTCACCAGACGTGCGCCGATCGCGTCTGGGAGCGCGAGTTCTGTCTCGTTGCCGGAATCAAATACGATCTTCACGTTGGCCATGATGCCTGCCCTTTTTTTTGCCTGTCCTTGGAAACCCGGAGCCGTTGGAATGGTACGGCTCAATTGATCCTGCGCACGACAGCGGCCTTGGAAAAGTCGACATAGATCGACTGGCTGGGCGTCAGAATTGTGCGCTTGTCCGGCATACGCTTGCCCGACACATAGCGCGCAAATGACGCCACCATGTCGTCGGCGATCTTGTCCGTGGTCTCCACATCGACCAGCACGCCCGAAACGAGCGTGACCTGAACTTTTGCCATGAAGTCCCCCGTGTGCGCCCCCCCGGGCCTGCGCTGGCGGTTATACCAGTTTTTCGCACCTGCACAAATTCATTTTGTCCCGGGTCCCGGAAAGCAGTCAGCCGGCGGCGTCCAGAAGCGCCTGAAGGATGGCGCGCGCCTCGGCGCCATGCTCGGGATCGGCCAGCGCCATGGCGGCGCTGGCGCGCAGATAGCCGGTCTTGGAGCCGGTATCGAACACCTCGCCGGTAAAGGGCAAGGCGTGGAATGCGTGGGTGGCCATGAGGGTGAGCATGGCGTCGGTGAGCTGGATCTCGCCGCCCGCGCCGGGCGCCTGGCGCGACAGGATGCCGAAAATCTCCGGCTGAAGGATATAGCGGCCGGAAATCATCAGGTTGGAGGGCGCGTCCTCCACGGCGGGCTTTTCCACCATGCCGCGCATCTCGATCAGCGCGCCCTTGCGCGCGCCCGGATCAATGATCCCGTAGCTGGAGACATCCGTGCGCGGCACTTCCTGAACCGAGATGAGGTTGCCGCCAACCTGCCCGTAGGCCTGCGTCATCTCTGCCAGACAGGCCGGATCGGAGCGCATGATCATGTCAGGCAGCAGCACCGCGAACGGTTCGTCGCCCACCAGCTCGCGCGCGCACCACACCGCATGGCCCAGGCCCAGCGGCGCCTGCTGGCGCACGAAGCTGCAGGCGCCCGCCGCCGGAAGATCGGCGCGCAGGGCCTTGAGCAGGTCTGTCTTGCCCTTGGCCTCGAGCGTGGTTTCAAGCTCATAGGCGATGTCGAAATAGTCCTCGATGGCGCCCTTGTTTCGCCCGGTGACGAAGATGAAATGCTCGATGCCCGCTGCGCGCGCCTCATCGACGACATAGTGGAGCGCCGGCCGGTCGAAGACAGGCAGCATTTCCTTGGGGATGACCTTGGTGGCCGGGAGCACGCGCGTGCCCAGGCCGGCGACTGGCAACACCGCCTTGCGGACAGGTTTGATGGCCATGAGCTGTCTGCGCCTCCCGATTGCGTCCCTCGCGCCGGTCTAGCCCGCGTGTCCGGCGCACGCAATATCAGGTCCGACTGTGCAGCGGCCAGAATAACCCCTTCAAGCGGGCGCGGGCTTGGACTAGAACACCGGACGAGCCGGGGGGCTAAGACTGGGGGCGATCAGATATGACCACGATGCGGCCATTCATCCTGTGCGGCGGGTCGGGGACCCGTCTGTGGCCCGTGTCGACGCCGGAGCGGCCCAAACAGTTTCACGCCCTGTCCGGCGCGCGCAGCATGATCGCTGAAACGGCCGCGCGCCTGCCGGCCCGTCTTGGCGCCATCACCCTCGCCCCGGCCTCAGCCGTCGCAGGCGCGCGCTGGCGTGAGGCGCTGGCGGCCCATCTGCCCGGCGGCGCCATGGTGCTCGAACCGATCGCGCGCAATTCAGGACCGGCCGTGGCGGCGGCGGCGCTGTGCGCCGATGGTGACGATCTGGTGCTGATCCTGCCGGCTGACCATCACATCGCCGATGTGCCCGCCTTTCACGAGGCGTTGGCGCGCGGGGCCGAAGCGGCCGCGGACGGCGCGCTGGTCACGTTCGGCATCCGCCCCGATCATGCCGCAACGGGATATGGCTATATCGAGCTGGCCTCGCCCGAAGCGGCTCAGGCGCGTTTTGCTCCGGCGCAGGCGTTTGTCGAAAAGCCGGGCCGCGAGGTGGCGGAAAGTTATCTCGCCGGCGGGCGGCATTTGTGGAATGCCGGCATCTTCCTGTTCCGCGCCGGCGCCATGATCGCCGCGCTGGAACGCCATGCGCCGGACATCCTGACCGCCGTGCGCGCCGCCCTGCCGGCGGCAGGTCCGATGGCGCCTGACGAGGCGCGGACCCTGATGCGCGAGGCCTTCGCCGCAGCGCCGTCCATCTCCATCGACTATGCGGTGATGGAAAAAGCGGAGCGCGTGCATGTGGTTCCGGTCTCCATGGGCTGGAGCGATCTGGGCGATTTCCGCGCGCTCAAGGCCCTGCACGGGGCGGGCCGCGACAGCGTGCTGATCGGCCCGGCGGCGGAAGATCAGGGATCGGACAATTTCATCTTCTCCACCGGTCCGCGCGTCGCCGTCCGGGGCCTGTCCGGCATCGCCGTGGCGGCGAGCCCGGACGGGGTGCTGGTCACTGCGCTGGACCAGGCCGCCGAGATCCGCGGCGCCGTGGAAGCGGCCAGCCGGCGCTATGCGCCCAACCTCAATCCGGCCCTGGCGGACCGGGCCCGCGCCTGGGTGTATGACCGCATGCTGCCGGCCTGGGCGGCGTCAGGCTGGGACCCGGTCCATGGCGGGTTTGTCGAAACACTCACACGCAAAGGCGCGCCCAATCTCGCCCAGCCGCGCCGCGGCCGGGTGGCGCCGCGCCAGGTGTTCGCCTTCGCCACGGCCCTCATGCACGGCTGGGACAAGGACGGTGCGGCCAGCCGGCTGGTGGATCAGGGGCTGGATTTCCTGGACGGGCGCGCGCGCGCCCCCGATGGCGGCTGGGCGCATGTGCTCGACGGATCAGGCGCGGTCACCGATGCGCGCCGCGATCTCTATGACCACGCCTTTGTGGCGCTGGGCGCCGCGCGCGCCTTTCAGGCCACCGGGGATGAGCGCGCCGAACGCATGGCGCGCGAGGCCTTTGCGGTGATCGACGCCACCCAGCGCAATGGCGGGCCCGGCTGGGCCAGCCCCGAAACCACGCCCGGCCTGAAACAGTCCAACCCCCACATGCACATGCTGGAAGCCAGCCTGGTCTGGTTTGAAGCCAGCGGCGATCCGGACGCGCGCGCGCGCATCGAGACGCTGGCCTGGCTGTTCGAGGCGTATCTGTTCGATCCGATGAGCGGCGCGGTGGGCGAAGACTATCACCCCGACTGGACGCCGGTGGGGGACGCGGCCAGCGCACGCATCGAGCCGGGCCATTGCTATGAATGGGCCTGGCTGTTGTCAGAGGCGCAGCGCCTGACCGGGCGGGACACCGCCAGCTGGTCGCGCCGCCTGATACAATTCGCCGATACGCATGGACGCGGACGCGACGGGTTCTCGCTGGACGCCGTCACCGCCGATGGCGCGCCCATCGCCGCCACCTGCCGCGCCTGGCCGCAGCTGGAGCGCATCCGCGCGCGGCTGCGCTTTCCCGAAACGGCGGCGCCGGGCGAAGCCCAGCGCGAGCTCGCCGTCTTCATGGACGCCTATATCGACGAAACCAGCCTGGCCTGGTGTGACCGGAGGCAGACGGACGGATGCGCGCCCATGGACTATCTGCCCGCCTCCATGCCCTATCACTTCATGACGGCGCTGGGCGGGTTGTAGGTTGGCACGCCCGGCTCCAGGAAGCTGAGTGCCTTGGTAAAGTTCTTCAGCTTCCGCTTGTTGACGGCAACAATGTCAGTCTGGATGAGATTAAATCTCTTCTTGCAGAAAATAAATTCCTCTTTGAAGTTACTCCAGCGCTGCTTCTTGTAGCCATGCCAGCGGAAATCTCCCGTCGACGCCGTCGTTGTATAGGCCACATCAAACGCTTCCAACGCATCCGGGCTGGGCTCGCCTCGAAACACGTATTTGGTATCGAACAGCATAAATCCGAGTTCTGACAATTTATCGCACAGAGCGGGATCGCCGAGATACTCGACCCACAGGAACTCCACCTCACCCAGCAAAGCAGACATGCCATCCAGAGCGTCGGCTTCACCGCCTTGCAGATCGAGCTTGATGAAACCGATCGTCTCGCCCGGCGCCACAACATCATCCGCGCGTACGCACTCCACATCAATCGTCAGCGCGCCGGGACGGCCCATTACCTTCAGAGAGCCGCCCGAGGAATAGCCAACCAAGCCGCGAGCACCCCAGGCGGACCCTTCCTGCACCACGCTGGGGACCTCGAACTTCACCACACCGTTCCGGTTCGCCAGCGCCTGCCTGTGCAACACGATGCGCGCGTCCGCGCTTTCGAAGAAGCGGTAATTGCCCGGGAACGGCTCAAAAGCGTAACATGTCCGGATCTGCGGACAGGCCTGCAACATCCTGTGGGCCGTCTCCCCCCAGCCGGCGCCCCCATCAATGACGGCAGTGATCTCGATCCGGGCCTCGCAATAGGCCTCAAGCAGGTTCGTGAAGCAGGACACCTTCAGGGCGGAGAGCAATTCGTTCATGGACAATCATCCCGACCAATACGGCGTTCAGTCCAATTGGACGCCACGCACCGCCACAGTGCAATGACCCCACATACGCGCCCAGAGTAACCAGAACGGCCGATGTGCCTACGGCCGTCCCACGCTCACATAGCGGAAGCCGCGCGCGGCGGTTTCGGCCGGGTCGTAGATATTGCGCAGGTCCACGATCAGCGGCTCTTTCAGGGCCGACTTGAGCCGGGCGAAATCCAGCGCCCGGAACTCGTTCCATTCGGTGAGGATGACCAGAAGGTCGGCCCCTTCGGCGCACAGATAGGGGCCGGTGACGAAGTCGACGTTTTCAAGCAGTTTTTCGGCTTCCTCGATGCCCGCAGGATCGAAGGCGCGCACCCGCGCGCCCGCCGCCTGCAGGGCCGGAATGATGTCCAGGCTGGGCGCCTCGCGCATATCGTCGGTGTTCGGCTTGAAGGTCAGGCCGAGGACCGCAATGGTCTTGCCCTCCACCGAGCCGCCCGCCGCCGCAATGACCTTGCCGGCCATGGCCTGTTTGCGGCGGTCATTGATCTCCACCACGGTCTCGATCAGACGCACCGGCGCGCCGGCTTCCTGGGCGGTGCGCACCAGCGCGATCGTGTCTTTGGGAAAGCATGACCCGCCATAGCCGGGGCCGGCATGGAGGAATTTTGCGCCGATCCGGTTGTCGAGGCCAATGCCGCGCGCGACTTCCTGCACGTTCGCGCCCACCTGCTCGCACAGATCGGCCATCTCGTTGATGAAGGTGATCTTCATGGCCAGGAAGGCGTTGGCGGCGTACTTGATCAGCTCCGACGTGCGCCGGGAGGTGAACACGATGGGCGTCTCGTTGAGATAAAGGGGGCGGTAAAGCTCGCGCATGCGCGCCGTGGCGCGCTCGTCCTCGGCGCCCACCACCACGCGGTCGGGCCGCTTGAAATCATCAATGGCCGCGCCTTCGCGCAGAAATTCCGGGTTCGACACCACGGCGAAATCGGCGCCCGGCCGGGCCTTGCGGATCACCGCCTCCACCTCGTCGCCCGTGCCCACCGGCACGGTGGACTTGTTCACCACGACGGTGAAACCGTCCATGACGCGCGCCACTTCCTCGGCGGCGGCGTAGACATAGGACAGATCGGCATGGCCGTCGCCGCGCCGCGAGGGCGTGCCCACGGCGATGAAGACCACGTCGGCATTGCGCACCGCCTCGGTCAGGTCGGTGGCGAAGTCCAGCCGGCCTTCGCGCACATTGCGCTCCACCAGCATGTCGAGACCGGGCTCATAGATCGGCACGCCGCCATTGCGCAGAAGCTCGATCTTGTCGGCGTTCTTGTCGATGCAGGTCACATGGTGGCCGAAATCGGCAAAACAGGCGCCCGACACCAGGCCGACATACCCGGTTCCGATCATCGCTACACGCATGGGCGGTCCTCTCCCTGCACAGACACATGAGGCCGGCTTGCAACCGGCACGGCAGGCATAGCAGCGGGCCGGAGCAAGTCCAAGCATGCGGGCCAGCGGGGCGGGGCGCGCATCGCCCTGACCGTTGAAACTGTCACGCGCGGGCGTTAACCTTTGTAAACACACGAGGGGGGGGGATAATGACGAACTCGTCAAACAAGGTCAGCGCAGAGTCTTGCGGCAAGCTGGCGGACGCATTGTTGAGTGTACGCAAGCGCGCCATTGTGTCGGAACGCTGGATCCAGACACAGCTGAGCCTGGCGCTGGAGACCCATAACTGGCGCGACAGCAAGCCGGGCCACTTGCCCAAGGTGGCCAAACAGGTCGCCAGTCTTGTCTATGGGAAGCCGGTTGATCGGGACGCTCTGGCCAAAAAGCTCGCCGGGCTCACCCGCGAGGCGCGCGTGCGCGACGCGGTCCGGCGATTCTTCAATCAATCCGGCCTCGAAGTCCATGGCGTGCCTGTGGACCATCCCACCATCGGGCGCGAACAGCTCATGGCGGCCATGCTGGGCCGGTTCATCTATGAGCAGGAGCCAGGCTATCAACAGGAGGAACTAGCCCATCAGGGCGTCTACGTCCTGCTTCAACGCGCCGGCGACTCTCAGGTGAACCGTTCGCTGCTCATCATCGATTCTCAGGGCGCGCAGAATGTGATGTGGGCGGTGCATTTGTACCGGCCCGCGAATATCCCCGACGCCCGCCTGAACATGCGCACAGGCGTGTTCCTGCCCTATGAGGCCCGGACCGCACTGATGTCCGGTTCACGATGGATCAGCGCCGAAATCCTGATCCGCAAACACCTGACCGAGGGTGATGCAGACGCTTTGATGGCAACGGTTTCCGACGGCTCTGAAGGCGAAGACTTCGAAGCGCGCGAACTGGCTATCTTGACCCTGAAACCTAATGGCGCCGCCGTCATGCGGATCAAGGACGCGGGCAAGGAGTATGGCTATGTCAAGCTCAAGAACCCGGTCAATCCCGACGCTTTTGCCGCGCTTGGTCTGAAGAACCGCGACGCGCTGAGCGCAGAAGAAGCCGCCGTGATCCCGCGCCACAGCGCCGAACATGCACAAGCCTTTGCCGATGTGCAGGACGCGCTGGCGCGCTTCGCCGCGCTCGCCGGTGCGCCGCGACTGGACGCTGCGATGGCGGAACCCGCGCAGGAGGGAAAACCGGATCTGGCCACCGCTCCGGCAGCCGGCATGCTTGAGACGCTGGAAGCGTCAGCAGCGCCCGGTCCGCACACTCTGGACGCGAACGACCGGGCCACCATTGACCCTGCGGTCGGCGGCCCGGCCATTCATTCTGCCGATGACCCGCGGCCGACTGACAAGGACAACGCCCCGCCTTCTCAGATCTCCTGATCGAAGGCGCCGATCTCGGGGTGGCGGGCCAGCTCTTCGCGGATGGCCGCGAAGATGGCTCGCATGTCGTCCTTGCTGGTGAGGCTTTCCACCACGATGACCAGATTGGGCGTGTTGGAGCTGGCGCGCACCAGGCCCCAGGCGCCGTCCTCCAGCGTGAAGCGCACGCCATTGACCGTGTTGATGTCGGCGATCGCGCGTCCGGCCACCTTGTCCCCTGAAGCCGCTTTGGCCTTGAACGCGGCGATAATGCGGTCGACGACCTCGTATTTCTGCTCGTCGGTGCAGGCCGGCGACAGGGTCGGCGAGCCATAGCTGACCGGCAGGGCGCGCTTGAGGTCGGCCATCGACTGGCCGGGGTTGCGGTCGAGCATTTCCAGGATGCAGCGCGCGGACACCAGCGCGCAGTCATACCCGCGCCCGATAGGCGGCTGGAGGAAGTAGTGGCCAGACTTCTCAAACCCGGCCAGTGCACCCAGCGCGTGGGAGCGGCGTTTGATGTAGGAATGGCCGGTCTTGTAGTAATCGGTCGTGGCCCCGCTGGCCTTGAGCACCGGGTCGGTGGCGAACAGGCCGGTGGATTTCACATCCACCACGAACACCGCGCCGGGGTAGGACGCCGACAGATCGCGCGCCAGCATCAGGCCGACCTTGTCGGCGAAAATCTCCTCGCCCTCATTATCCACCACGCCGCAGCGGTCGCCGTCGCCGTCAAAGGCCAGGCCGACATCGGCGCCGGTCTCGCGTACGCGATCCGCCAGCGCGTGCAGCATTTTCATGTCTTCCGGGTTCGGATTATAATTGGGGAAGCTGTGATCGAGGGTGCAATCCATCTCGATCACCTCGGCGCCCAGCGCCCGCAACAGGTCCGGCGCGAACGCCCCCGCCGTGCCATTGCCGCAGGCGGCCACGACCTTGACCGGGCGGGTCAGGCGCACGCCAGCGGCGGCGTCTGCCTTGTAGGCTTCAGCCACGCCCTCGCGGCGCACATAGCCGCCGCCGGACCGGGCCTGGCCCTCGCCGCCCAGCACGATCTGTTTCAGCCGGCTCATCTCGTCAGGGCCGAAGGTCAGCGGGCGCTCCACGCCCATCTTCACGCCGGTCCAGCCATTGGCGTTGTGGCTGGCGGTGACCATCGCCACGCTTTCAATGTCCAGATGGAACTGGGCGAAATAGGCCATGGGCGACAGCGCCAGGCCGATATCGTGCACCTCGATCCCCGCCTGCATCAGGCCAACGGTGAGCGCCTGTTTCACGGTGAGCGAATAGCTGCGGAAATCATGGCCGGTGACAATTTTGGGCGATTTGCCCAGCTCGTGGATCAGCGTGCCGAGCCCCAGGCCCAGCGCCTGAACGCCGTAGAGGTTGATGTCCGGGGTCTTGTCCGAGCCCGGATGACCGAACCACCAGCGCGCGTCGTACTCGCGAAACCCGGTCGGTCTGATCAGCGGCAGGGTTTCGAATTCCCACGTGTTCGGCTTGATGTCGGCGTTCATGGCGTCCCCTCATATCCAGTTTGCGAGCGGCCTGGTCCGGCGACCGGTCAGCGTCAACGCCTACCCGGCCGCATCCTCGTTCAGAATGCGCACTTCGATGCGGCGCACCAGAAGCGGGCGTCCGCCCCCGTCCTCGTCCGGCCAGATCCCCACCCAGTCCAGCCCGCCCAGCGGCGTGCCTTCGGGGATGCGATGGCGCAGGGTCACGGTGCGGAACACTGTGTCCACGTCCACCTGGCGCCAGCCGGTATCGGCGTCGCCAACGACAAAATACCCGATATGGGCGGAGGTGAGGTCGGGATCCGGAGCGCGCATGTCGATGCGCACCTCGATATCGCGGCCCACCACCGCCGACTCGAACTCGGGGGGGATGACCGCGCCCACGCCCGCCGACAAATGACCGGCGGCCTCGCGAGACGCCGTCGCGGTCAGGCGCGCCACCGGGCCGCCCGACGCCGCCGGATCGAACAGGGTGCGCGTGCCCGGGCCCGGGATGAGCTGGTCGAGGGCGGCGCCCTCCATGATGAACGTATCGGCGGTGATGACCGCGTCCTGCCCTGAGGGACGATACTGCATCGCGCCCCAGATCAGCGCCGCGAACACCACGGCCGCCAGCGGCCAGAACAGGCGGTCCGGCAGAGAGAAGCGCGCCACAGAGTCCATCAGCTCACACCCGCGCGCAACAGATCATGGATGTGCAACAGGCCTTCGGGTCGGCCGTCCTCGCCGCACACGAAAAGCTGGGTGATCTTGCGTGATCCCGCCGTCATGTGGCGCAGCGCTTCGGACGCCAGCATGTTCGGTCCGACCGTCACCGGCGCGGGCGTCATCACCGCATCCACCGTCTCCGACACCAGGTCCGGGCTCATCTTCCGCCTGAGATCGCCATCGGTGATGATGCCCAGCAGCCGGCCCTCGCCATCGATCACGCCGACACAGCCAAGGCCCTTGGCGCTCATCTCGATCAGCGCCTCGCCCATGCCCGAACCCGACGCGGCCAGAGGCAGGGCGTCGCCGGCATGCATGAGCGCGCCGACATGGGTCAGCGCCGAGCCCAGCGCGCCGCCGGGATGGAACCTTGCAAAGTCGCGCGCGGTGAACCCGCGCGCCTCGATCAGCGCCACCGCCAGCGCATCGCCATAGGCCATCATCATGGTGGTGGAGGTGGTGGGCGCGCGCGTCTCGCCGCACGCTTCTTCGGCGGCGGGCAGCAGGAGCAGAAGATCAGAGCCGCGCGCCAGGCTGGACTCTTCGCCCGCCGTCAGCGCGATCAGCGGCACGCCAAAGCGCCGGCAATAGGCGATCATGTCGCCCAGCTCGCGCGTCTCGCCGGATTTCGACAGCGCCAGCACCGCATCGTCCGGCGTGATCATGCCCAGATCGCCATGACTGGCTTCTGACGGGTGAACATATTGAGCCGGCGTGCCGGTGGAGGCGAAGGTGGCGGCGATCTTGCGCGCGACATGGCCGGACTTGCCGACGCCCGCGCAGATGACCCGGCCCTTCAGCCCGGCGATCAACCGCACGGCGTCCACCGCCTGCGGGCCCAGAGCGCCGGACAGGGCGGCCAGCCCGTCAACCTCCAGCGCCAGCGTGCGGCGCATGGCGGCGATCAGGGCGGTTTCGTCGAGCCGTGATGCGTCGGGGCGGGTCATGGGCACTGGTTCTAGACCAAGCCTGCGCGCGCTCCAATGGCCGTTTCAGGGCGCCTTGAGGCGCTTGGCGCGGGGCGCAATTTCCCCGATGATGGCGCCATGGATATCGAAACGCTTGAGCTTGACGGTCTTTGCCTGATCCGACCGGCGCGCCACGGTGATGAGCGCGGCTGGTTCGAGGAGGCCTGGTCCGGCCCGCGCCTACGCGCAGCGGGGCTCGATCTCACATTCGAGCAGGACAATCTCTCCTACTCGGTTGCGGCAGGGACACTGCGCGGCCTGCATTTCCAGGCGCCGCCCGCCGCCCAGGGCAAGCTGGTCAGCGTCATCACCGGTGCGATTCTGGATGTGGCCGTGGATGTGCGCACCGGTTCGCCCAGCTATGGCCGGCATGTGGCTGTGCGCCTGAGCGAGGATGATCCTGCGCGTCTTTATGTGCCTGAGGGGTTCTTGCACGGGTTCGTGACGCTGACGCCGCACACGCGCGTCGCCTACAAGGTGACGTGCGCCTATAGCGGCGAGCATGACCGGTCGGTGGCCTGGAATGATCCGGAGCTGGGCATTGACTGGGGCGTTGAGCGCCCTGTCCTGTCAGACAAGGATGCGCGCGCGCCGACCCTGAGCGGCATGCCGGCGCCCTTCCCCCCGGGCTGGCGCAAGCGCGGTTGATCAGCAGAGCGTCAGATTGGCGTTCTGACTGACGAAATCGACAAAGCGCCGCAGCGTGTCCGCCGTCTCGGTCTCTACAATCCGGCTGGTCTCGCCCGGAGCAGAGCCGCTGAGATAAAACACGCACTCGCTGGATCGTTCGGACAAGTCGCGCGTGAATTGCTCCACCAGCCTGTCAAGCGCCTGAGCCTCGCTCTCGGTCGCGACTGACACCGTCACCCTTTCCATACGAATCCCCCTAAGGTCCCACCTCCCGACCTGACGACTGATGCTTTGCCAGCCGTTCCGACCGGGAGTTATGGTGCGATAACCAAGGTTAGAGTGCAAGACCCATTCCAGTCATGACGCCCTCAATTCGACGCCTGCTCATCCTCGGCCGGTCCGGCCAGCTGGCCCGCGCGCTGCAAGCGCGCGCGCCCGGACACTGTGACGAATGGCGCGCCGCCGGGCGCGACGAGGCCGACCTGGCCCGGCCCGGCGCCGTTTCGCAGCTCATCGCCGAATGGCGCCCGGACGCTGTCATCAACGCCGCCGCCTGGACGGCCGTGGACGACGCCGAGACGCGCGAAGCCGAGGCGCTGCAGGTCAATGCCCTTGGGGCGGGCGAGGCGGCGCAGGCGGCGCACGCGATCGGGGCGCGCTTCATCCATGTGTCCACCGACTATGTCTTCGGCGGCGCGCCGGGCGGTCCGTTTACGGAAAATGCCCGGCCCGCGCCGGTGAACGCCTATGGCCGCACCAAGCTGGCGGGAGAGCAAGCGGTGATGGAGGCCTGTCCCTCTGCCTGCGTCGTGCGGGCGGCGGGCGTGTTCAGCGGCGGCGGCAGCGATTTCCCGAGCGCCATGTGGCGTCTGGCCCAAAACCGCACAGAGATCGGCGTCGTGGATGACCAGCTGACCGGGCCGACATTCGCCGATGACCTCGCCGACCGGCTGATTGCTCTGGCGCTCATCCCTCACGCGTCTGGCCTGTTCCATTGCGCCAGCGGGCCGCATTTGAGCTGGGCGGCGTTGGCTGTGGCGTGTTTCGATCTGGCGCGCGACGCGGGACTGCCCGCGGCGGACGTGCGTCCCATCCCCAGCGCGGAGTTTCCCCGTCCGGCGGCGCGGCCGGCGGATTCGCGGCTGGCGTCCACACGGCTGGAGGCGGCGACCGGCCTGCCGCCACCCGACTGGCGCCCGGGTCTCGCCAAGGCCCTCGACGTCTGGCGGTCCAGCCGGTAAATCCCGCCTGTCCCCTTTGTCCAGACCGGAAAAGCGCCCCATGACCCGTCTCGTCCTCACCCGCCACGGCCAGAGCGTCTGGAACAAGGAAAACCGCTTCACCGGCTGGGTGGATGTCGATCTGACCGACGCCGGAGAGGCCGAAGCCCGGCGCGGCGGCGCGCTGCTGCAGGCCGAAGGGTTCGCGCCGTCGCTGGCCTTCACCAGCGTGCTGAAACGCGCCATCCGCACTTTGAACTTCACGCTGGAAGGCCTCGACCGGCTCTGGATACCGGTGGAGAAATCCTGGCGGCTCAATGAGCGCCATTACGGCGCGCTGACCGGCATGAACAAGGCCGAGGTGACTGCAGAGCACGGCGCGGAGCAGGTAAAAATCTGGCGGCGCTCTTATGACACCCCGCCCCCGCCTTTGCCTCTGGACGATCCGCGCCATCCGCGCTTTGACCCGCGCTATGGCGCGCTGGACCCGGACGCGCTTCCGTCCGGAGAAAGCCTGAAGCTGACCCTTGAGCGGGTGGCGCCCTATTTCAAGGACGCCATCGCGCCGCGCCTTGAAGCGGGAGAGGATGTGATCATTTCCGCCCATGGCAATTCGCTGCGCGCGCTGGTCAAGCTGTTGTTCAACGTGCCCGATGGCGACATTGTCGGCATCGAGATCCCGACCGGCAATCCGCTGCTGATCGAGCTGAAGGGCTTGCGCCCCGCCGCGCGGCGCTATCTGGACGAAGCCCGCGCGCAAGACCTGCCGCCCTGCCCGTGAGCACGCCGCCGATCCTGACCGGCCGCCCTGTGACGCCGGATGATCTGCGTTTCATGGATGCGGCGCTGGCGCTGGCCTATGCCGGGCTCGGCCGGACCGCCCCGAACCCGTCAGTGGGCTGCGTGATCGTGCGTGACCGCCGCGTAATTGCGTCTGCGGCGACGGCGCCCGGCGGGCGCCCCCATGCCGAGACCCAGGCGCTGGGGGCCGCTGGCGATGCGGCGCGCGGCGCGTGCATCTACGTCACCCTGGAGCCGTGCGCCCATCATGGCCAGACGCCGCCCTGCGCACAGGCGCTCATCGATGCGCGTGTCGGCGAAGTGGTCATCGCCTGCCGCGACCCGGACCTGCGCGTGGCCGGGCGCGGCGCGGCGATGCTGCGCGAAGCGGGGATCGCGGTGGTGGAGAGCGTGCGCCAGGGGGAGGCCGAGGCGCTGAATGTGGGCTTCTTCACCCGCATCGCCACAGGCCGTCCGCTGGTGCTGCAGGACCCGCGCCCCGGGCTGTTTGACGCCGATCTGGAGATTGGCCCGGACGAGAGTTTCGGCCAGGCGCTGGACCGGCTTGGACGCGCCGGGATGACGCGGGTGCGCGCGCCTGGGCGCGCAACGGCGCGTTAACGCTAAACAGGCTAGGATTTCCGATGGCTGCACGCCCTGTGCGGCGCTCCGGAACCCGCCTATGACCCGCTCGCCAATCCAGTACCGGACCCTGTCGCAGGCCCAGGTTGACGAGATCTGCCGGCGTCATGATTTCCTGATGACCGGGCGGATGGGCGGCGCGCGCGCCAGCTTCTCATACTGCATTCTGTCGGGCCTGGACCTGTCCGGGCGCCATCTGGCCGATGCGGACCTGACCGGGGCTATCCTGGAAGGCACGAATCTCGCCGGCGCCAATCTCACTCGCGCCGTGCTGTACGCCGCCGATCTGCGGCGCGCCAATCTGGCCGGCGCGGTGCTGCACCGGTCTGACATGCGCGGCGCGATCCTGCGCGGGGCGGACCTGACCGGCGCCGATCTCAGCCAGGCGGACTTGCGCGAAGGCGCCATCGCCCAGGCCGACAAGGAAAAAGGCCTGGCGATGATCAGCCATGAAATGCGCCCGGGCGAAGCCAGCTCAGCCAATTTCGCGCGCGCCAACCTGTCCCAGATCCGCATGAGCGGCGTGGTGGCCCAGTCGTCCGACTTCTCCGACGCGGTGCTGATCGGCGCGCGCCTGACCCGGGCGAACCTGCGCAACTCCCGCTTCCCCGGCGCCAATCTGGAAGGCGCGGACATGAGCGGCGCCGACCTGACGGACGCCGATTTGCGCGACACCGTGCTGATCGGGACCAAGATGGATCTCGCCCGCCTCAACGGGGCGAATATGAGCGGCGCGCTGCGCGATGCGCCGCCGGGCGAGGTGGCCGATCCGGGCGGCGAGACAGCGCGGGCGCTCGATCGTCACGCGCGCTGGTGCGAGACCGGCGGTCAGGAGGGCGCGCCCTCCACCTTTGACGGCAAGGATTTGCGCGGGCTGCACACGCTGGCGCGGCGCAATCTGACCGCCCTGCAGGCGCGTGGCGCGATCCTGTACGGGCTCGACATGGAAGGCGCGGAGCTGCAGGGCGCAAAGCTGGCCAATGCCGATCTGCGCATGACCTCGCTGCGGGGCGCGGATTTGCGCGGCGCGGACATGGCCGGCGCCAAGCTCAGCAATGCCGATCTGCGCGAGGCGCGCATCGGTCCGCTGCTGCTGCCCAATGACCGCCTGCTGGCGGCGTCTCTGGCCGCGGCGGTTTTGCGCTATGCCGATCTGTCCGGCGCGGATCTGCGCCATATCGACGCCAGCGGCGCGGATTTTTCCTTTGCGCGCATGCATGGCGCCGATGTGCGCCGCGGCCGGTTCGCCGGCGCATGCTTTACCGGCGCACGCGCGCCCGAAGGCATCGCCCAGGCGGCCGATTTGAGCGGCGCGGTGGATCTGCCCGCCGCCTGAGTTGCTCCGCGGCGCCAGTCCGGATAAATACTCACTTTGAGCAAAAGCGCGCGCCCTCGCGGGCGCATGCACGGAGGGGCGGCCATGGCAGCGTTCGACACTCTCTACCGGCACCGCATGGTCCGCGTGGCGGCCTTTGCGCCGCGCGTGGCGCTGGCGGACCCGGCGGCCAATCGCGAGGCGATCCTGACGCTGGCGCGCGAGGCGCATGAGCGCCACGCGGCGCTGGCCCTGTTTCCAGAGCTCGCCCTGACCGGATACTCGGTGGAGGATCTGCACCACCAGAGCGCCCTGCTGGACGCCAGCGAGGCGGCGGCGGGCGATGTGATCGCCGCCAGCGCCGACCTGTTCCCGGTGATCGTTCTGGGCTGCGCCCTGCGCCAGCACGGGCAGATTTTCAACTGCGCGCTGTTCGTCCATCGGGGCCGGCTGCTGGGCGTGGTCCCCAAAAGCTATCTGCCTACCTATCGCGAGTTCTATGAGAAGCGCTGGTTCTCAGACGCCACAGGCGTGCTGTCTCCGACCATCGCCGTAGCCGGCCATGAGGCGCCGTTCGGGACCGATCTGGTGTTCGAAGCGGCAGACCTGCCCGGTTTCGTCGCGGCGGCGGACATTTGCGAGGATTTCTGGGCGCCGGTTCCGCCCAGCACCGACGCGGCGCTGGCCGGGGCCAGCGTGATCGTCAATCTGTCGGCCTCCAACGCCACCATCGGCAAGGCGCGTGAGCGGGCCGTGCTGATCGACGCCCATTCGCGGCGCACCTGCGCCGCCTATGTGTTCTGTGCAGCGGGCGCGGGTGAATCCACCAATGATCTGGCCTGGGACGGGCAGCTTCTGGTCTATGAGCAAGGCGTCTGCCTGGCGCAGGGCGAGCGCTTCCTGAACGATCATGCGCGGGTCTACGCCGATATTGATCTGGAGCGCATCGAGCAGGACCGGCTGCGCCTGTCCACCTTCCGCGACGCCGCCGCGCGTGCGGCGCCGCGCCTGAAAGCCATGCGCCGCGTGCGTTTTGAGCTGGGAGTTGAGTTGGACGCTTCTGTTCCGCTGGAGCGCGCCGTCGACCGCTTCCCCTTCGTGCCCAACGATCCGGCGCGGCTGGACGAGGATTGCTATGAGGCCTGGAACATCCAGGTGCAGAGTCTCGTCCAGCGGATGCGCGCCAGCGGCGTGCGCCGGGCCGTGGTGGGCGTGTCCGGCGGGCTGGATTCCACCCAGGCCCTGATCATCACCGCACGCGCCTTCGACCGGCTGGAGCGCGACCGGGCCGATATTCTGGCCGTCACCCTGCCGGGCTTCGCCACATCGGATGAGAGCCATGCGCGCGCACTGGCGCTGATCGAAGGGCTGGGCGTCACCCATCGCGAGATCGACATCCGCCCGGCGGCCGGCCGCATGCTGGCCGATCTGGGCCATCCCCATGCGCGCGGCGAGCCGGTTTACGACATCACGTTCGAGAATGTGCAGGCCGGCCTGCGCACCGATTATCTGTTCCGCCTGGCCAACCACGAACAGGGTCTGGTCATTGGCACCGGCGATCTGTCCGAGCTGGCGCTGGGCTGGTGCACCTATGGCGTGGGCGACCAGATGAGCCATTACAACGTCAATGGCGGCGTGGCCAAAACCCTGATCCAGCACCTGATCGCCTGGGCGGCGCGGCGCGGGGAGTTTGGCGGCGATGTCTCGCGCACGCTGGACGATATCCTGTCCGCCGAGATCACGCCCGAACTGGTGCCCGCCGGCGCAGACGGTGCGGTGCAGTCCACAGAGGCGGCCATCGGCCCCTACGCGCTGCATGATTTTTTCCTGCACTACGCCCTGCGCTACGGGTTCGGGCCGCAGAAGATCGCCTTCCTGGCCCATGCAGCCTGGAGCGACGCCGGCAAGGGCGCCTGGCCGCCGCATGTGGAAGGCGCCAAGCGGCGCGCCTATGACATGGGAGAAATCCTGCGCTGGCTGGAGGTGTTCTCGAAGCGCTTCTACCAGACCGCCCAGTTCAAACGCACCGCCATGCCCAACGGCCCCAAGCTGACATCAGCCGGGGCGCTCAGCCCGCGCGGCGACTGGCGCGCGCCGTCGGACGCTTCGGCGCGGGTCTGGCTGGACGCGATTGCGGCGCTCAAGGCCGAGCTCGGCGTTTAACCTCTTGCACGTGAACATGAAAAAGGCCCGGAGGCGATCCTCCGGGCCTTGTTTCGTCTGCAGCTGACCTGAACGGTCAGTGCTTCACCCGGGCCCACACCGTGCGGTAGGACCAGTACAGGAGCACGGCCAGGCCAAACAGATAGATCATGACCATCAGGCCCATGCTCTTGCGCGATTCCATGTGCGGATCGGCGGCCCAGGCCAGGAAGTGAGTGACGTCAGTGGCCATCTGCTCGACGGTGGCTTCGGTGCCGTCAGCGTACTCGACCATACCGTCCATGAGCTGCGGCGGCATCGCGATGACCATGCCGGGCATGTACGGGTTGTAATAGCTGCCCGGGCGGATATCGAGGTCGGCGGGAGCCTCCTCGTCATAGCCCATGAGCAGTGAGCGGATATAGTCGGCGCCATAGTGACGCGCGCGCACGATGATCGACAGGTCCGGCGGATAGGCGCCTCCATTGGCTGCGCGGGCCTGGATTTCGTTGGCGAACGGATAGGGGAACATGTCCGACGGACGCCCGGCGCGCTGGATCGTGTCGCCGATATCATCGAGATCGTTGATGAAATACTCTGCGGCGATCGCGGCCACGACCGGATTGTCGTTGGGATTGTCGAAGCGCTGCACTTCGCCGTCAATCGTCACTTCCTCGAACGGCCCGCCGGGCTGGCCAAGGTGACGGAAAGCGAGGTGTTTCAGGCCGTGACAGGCCGAGCAGACCTGCTGGTAGACTTGGAAGCCGCGCTGGACGGCCTGACGGTCGTATTCGCCGAACGGGCCGTCGAAGGACCACTCGTGCTGCTCGGGCGTGCGGTAATAGCTCGCGGCCAGAACCGGCGCTGCGATCATGACGGCCAGTGTGGCGGCGGCGAGGAGCCTGGTGGTGGTTTTCATCGTCATGCTCCTATTCAGCCGGTTGCGCCGCAGGCGCTGCGCCGGACCCGGTTTTCACCGGTTTGTCGCCGTGCAGCACCGCATCCTCGATGGAGGCCGGCCGGGCGGTCGGCTTTTCGACAAAGCCCAGCACCGGCAGGATCACGAGGAAATAGGCGAAGTAGTAAAGGGTCAGCACCCGGCCCAGCAGCAGGAAGTCAACGCCGATCGCGCCCAGCACCGGCACTTTGGTGTCGGGCAGTTCCGCGCCGGCCCAGCCCAGACCCAGGCAGGCGACCACGAAGAAGCCGAAGAACCAGCGCGCCATCGGACGGTAGCGCATGGAGCGCACTTTGGAGGTGTCCAGCCAGGGCAGCACGAACAGCACGCCGATGGCGGCGAACATCAGGATGACCCCGCCCAGCTTGTCCGGCACGGCGCGCAGGATGGCGTAGAAGGGCAGGAGATACCATTCGGGCACGATCATCGCCGGGGTCACCAGCGCGTTGGCCTCGATATAGTTGTCGGCATGGCCCAACACGTCGGGGGCGTAGAACACGAAGCCGGCGAAGATCAGCAGGAACACCACGATCGCGAAGCCGTCCTTCACCGTGTAGTACGGGTGGAAGGGCAAGGTGTCGGCGGCGGTCTTCACGCTGATGCCGGTCGGGTTGTTATTGCCCGGCACATGCAGCGCCCAGACGTGCAGGCCCACGACGCCCGCGATCAGGAACGGGATCAGATAGTGCAGCGAGAAGAAGCGGTTCAGCGTTTCGTTGCCGACCGTGAACCCGCCCCACAGCCATTGGGTCACCGGCTCGCCGATCAGCGGCAGGGCGCCGAACAGATTGGTGATCACCATGGCGCCCCAGAAGGACATCTGGCCCCAGGGCAGCACATAGCCGAGGAAGGCCGCGGCCATCATCAGCAGGTAGATCACCACGCCGAGGATCCACAGGATCTCGCGCGGCGCCTTGTAGGATCCGTAATACAGGCCCCGGAAAATGTGCATGTAGACGGCCAGGAAGAACATCGACGCGCCCACGGCGTGGATCGACCGGATCAGCCAGCCGAAATTCACGTCGCGGTCAATCCGCTGAACGCTGGCGAACGCGTAGTCGATATTGGGCACGTAGTGCATGGCCAGCACGATGCCGGTGATGATCTGCACCATCAGGCAGACGGTGAGAATGCCGCCGAACGTGTACCAGTAGTTCAGGTTCCGCGGGGTCGGGAAATCGATGAAGGAGTCCGAGGCCAGGCGCACGATCGGAAGGCGCGCATCGAGCCAGCGTGTGAACGCCGTTTTCGGTTCGTAAGTGCTGTTGCCGCTCATCGTCTACGCTCCTAGCCAAGCCGAAGGGTGGTGGCCGAGATGAAAGTCATCGGCGGGACGGGCAGGTTTTCCGGGGCCGGACCCCGGCGGATGCGGCCCGACGAGTCATAGTGCGAGCCGTGGCACGGGCAGAACCAGGCGCCGTAATCGCCCGAGCCTTCCGTGGGCACGCAGCCCAGATGGGTGCAGTTGGCGCTGGTCACCAAAAGGGCGGCGCGCAGGCCGGCGTCGATGGACTGTCCTTCTGCGACCGCGGCGCTCATGGCCGACCGGTTTTCGTCGGTCGCCGGCGCGCTGTCTTCCAGATTGGCGTTGCGGGCCATGCGGTCCGGCAGGCTGGCCACGTTCACGTCGCGCGCCGCCGTCACTTCCGACTCGGTGCGCATGCGCACGAAATGCGGGCGGTTGCGGAACATCACGGTGATCTCGTCGCCCGGGCTGAGCTGGTTGAGCTCCACATCCGTGGTGCCCAGCGCCAGCGTGTCGGCGGCCGGGTTCATCTGGTCGATGAAAGGCCACAGCACCGCCGCGCCGCCGAGCGCGGCCATGCCGGCCGCGGCGATGTGGATGAAATCCCGGCGGGTTTCGCCGCCCTCGTCGGGATTGGAATTATTGTCCGTCACGTGCCGACCTCATAATTCTCGCCGCCGTCCGGCCACGCCCGGCTGGAACGTGGCGGCGGCGGCAGCCTGACAAGACTTAGCGCGGAATGTCTGCACGTCCGTGCGTCGCGCTGACGCATACGGAATCGCAATGACACACCCCGTCAGGAGGCGGGAGTAATCCGCCCCCCTTCATTTTTCAACCGGATTATCCGCTTTGCGACGTGATAGCGCAGGCAGGACTGCAGTTTGCGGACGGCCCGGCCTCAGGGATAAAGCGGGTACTCCGCCTCAACCTGATAGATATTGGGCCGGCCCGGCTGGGTCTGGAGGCTGGAATACAGATAGAAGCGGTCGTTCAGCATGGGCGCAGACCGGTAGAGATTGAGGCGCTGCTCATACCGGGCAAGACGCACCGGATCGGTCCAGGGCTTGAGATAGGCCAGCGTCAGGTGCGGGGTGAAGACGCGGCGCTCAGGTTCCACGCCCACGCGCCGCGCCGCCTGGACGCACCCCTTCGCCAGAGCCGACAGCGCCGGATTATCCTCGACCCCGAGCCAGAGCGAACTGGGCTCGGCCCTGCCGAAATGATTGACGCCCTTGAACACCAGATCGAACGGCGCGCAGCGTATGCGGGCGAGCTCAGCGTCCAGTTCTGCGATCACGGCTTCGTCGAGCTCGCCGTAGAAGGCCAGTGTGACGTGGAAATTCTCCAGCGGGCGCCAAGCCGCGCCGGGCACGCCCTTCATCAAAGGCTCAATGCGCTGCGCGATGGCGGGGTCGACAGGCAGGGCGGCGAACACGCGAAGGGTCATGGGCCCAGCATGTCCGCATGCCGCCCCGGCCCGTCAAGAGGCCGGGCCCGGCGCCTCATCTGCGCATCCGCACCGGTTTTGCTTGAACGCACGGCCCTGAATCCTCATATATGGTTGCGAAATCCGGCACGGTCATACCGTCCGGGCGAAGTGACCTGCCGGTTCGACACAGGGCCGCAGGGTTGCAGAACTCAGGAAGGAAGACATGAACCAGCTTAATCGCACCGCCTATGGCGCGCGCACGCTCGACACCTCGGTGGATGCGGGCCTGCGCAGCTTCATGCTTGGCGTCTACAACAAGATGGGCCTCGGCCTCGTGCTCTCGGCCGCGCTCGCCTACATCGTCGGCACCGTCGCGCCCGTCAGCGCCATCGTCCTGACCGCGCCGGTCATCTATATCGTCCAGTTCGGACCGCTGGTCTTGCTGTTCGGCTCCATGTTCTTCATGCGCAACCCCTCGCCCATGGGCGCGGCGGTGCTGTACTGGTCGGTGGTGACGCTGATCGGCTCCGGCCTCGGCGTCTGGGTCTACATCGCCGCCAACGCGGCGACCGTGAGCGCGCTGACCGGCGATATCAGCCTGACCTTCGGCACCATCGCCCAGGCGTTCGTGATCACGGCGGCGGCCTTCTTCGGCCTGTCGATCTGGGGCTATACGACGAAGACCAATCTGCAGCCGATCGGCTCCTTCCTGATCATGGCCGTGATCGGGATCGTGGCGATCAGCCTGATCAACGTCTTCTTCGTGGAATCCTCGGGCCTGCAGTGGCTCATCCAGTTCGCGATCCTCGGCCTGATGGCCGGCATCGTGGCCTGGCAGACCCAGGGCCTCAAGCTGATGTACGCTGACATCGCGGGCGACCAGCGCTCGATGGCCGTGATGACCTATTACGGCGCGCTGAACCTCTACATCGCCTTCGTGAACATGTTCCAGGTCATCCTGATGATGCTGGGCAATCGCGAGTAACACCCGGTCTGATCGCCGGACCAAAAACCCCCGGAGCCCCTGGCTCCGGGGGTTTTTCTTATTCGGCGGCGGCTGATAACCGGCGCAGGAAGCGGCGGAACAGGGCGTGCGCCTCGGCGGCCTGGCCGGCGTCATAGCGCATGCGCGGGTCCCAGGGCTGGTCCTGCGCGTCGAAGGCATGGGTGGCCTCGCTCAGCAGCACAGACGGACGGATGACCGCGCCCGAGGCCCGCTGACGCTCGAACAGGCGCTCGCAGGCCCGGTGGTCGGCAATCGCGTCGCGGCCCGCCAGAATGCTCTCCACGGGGAAGGACGCGCCGATAGGGTCGCGCCGGGCGCGGATGACCGGCCCGCAATAGGGGTAGATGAGGAAGGCCCCGCGCACGCCCTCGAACGGGGCGGCGCCCTGCTCGCCCGCCTGCGCCGACGCCATGGCGTCCAGCACGGTCCAGCCGCCATGGCTCCAGCCGGTCAGGGCCAGACGCTGCGCGTCAATGCGCGGATCGGCGCGCAGCAGCTCCAGCGCCGCGAACACATCGGCGGCGCGGTCCTGCCCGCGCATGGACAGGCCGGTGCATACCAGCAGGCGCGAACCGGTCGGGCCGATGCCGCGGGCGGCATGGGAATCCACGATCAGCGCCGCCCAGCCTTGAGCATTGGCCTCACGCGCATAGACGTCCTGCACCTCGCGCACGCCGCCGCAGCCCGACAGAAAGATCACAGCCGGGACCGGGCCCTCTGTGCCGTCGGGCAGGCGCAACGTGCTGTGAGCGGTGATGTCCACCTGCGCGGGCGCGCCAGCGGCCAAAGTCAGCGCCGCCATCAGCCCTGTGACCAGCGTCCGCATGGTCAGTGCCGGAAATGGCGCATGCCGGTGAACACCATGGCGAGCCCGGCCTCGTCGGCCGCGGCGATCACCTCTTCGTCCCGTACCGAGCCGCCCGGCTGGATGATGCAGCGCGCCCCGGCCTTGGCCGCTTCGCGCACACCGTCAGGGAAGGGGAAGAAGGCGTCCGACGCGCAGGCCGAGCCTTCCGTGCGCGGGGCGTCCCAGCCGTTTTCCTTGGCCGCATCCTTGGCCTTGCGCACGGCCAGGCGCACGGCTTCCACCCGGCTGGTCTGGCCCATGCCGATCCCGGCCGAGCGGCCGTCGCGGGCGAACACGATGGCATTGGACTTCACATGTTTGACCAGGCGCCAGGCGAACAGGAGGTCAGCCATTTCGCCTTCGTCGGGCGCCCGGGCGGTGACGACTTTGAGCTGGGATTCGGTGATCCTGCCCGTGTCGCGCGACTGCACTAAGAGCCCGCCCGCCACCGATTTGAGCGTCCAGCCCGGGCCTGACGGGTCGGCCAGCGCGCCGGTGAGCAGCACGCGCACATTCTTCTTCGCCGACAAAATGTCCAGCGCCGCGTCTTCAGCGTCCGGCGCAATGACGACCTCGGTGAAATTGCGGCTGATGGCGTCGGCGGTGGCGGCGTCGAGAGGGCGGTTGAACGCCGCGATGCCGCCAAAGGCCGAGAGGGGATCGGCGGCGAAGGCGCGCTCATAGGCGGCGGCCAGAGACTCGCCTTGCGCCGCGCCGCACGGATTGGCGTGCTTGATGATTACGGCCGCGGCGCAATCTTCGGGATCAAACTCGCTGACCAGTTCGAACGCCGCGTCGGCGTCGGCGATATTGTTGTAGGACAATTCCTTGCCCTGGACCTGGCGCGCTGACGCGACGCCGGCGCGCGCTTCCGGCGTGGCGTAGAGCGCCGCGTCCTGGTGCGGGTTCTCGCCATAGCGCAGCTTCTGCAGGCGCGGCCCGCCCAGCGTGAACCAGCTGCGCGCAGGCTTTTCCGCCTCCGCTTCCAGCCGCCCGGCGATGGCGCTGTCATAGGCGGCGGTGCGCGCAAACGCCTTGGCCGCCAGATGACGGCGCACCGACAGCGGCGTGGCGCCGTCATGGCGGCCCATCGCCTCGAGCACCTTGTCGAGATCGCGCATGTCGACGCACACCGCGACATAGCGATGGTTCTTGGCGGCGGCGCGGATCATGGCGGGGCCGCCCACATCGATCTTCTCGATACAGGCCTCGATCCCGGCGCCGGAACGCGCGGTTTCCTCGAACGGGTAGAGATTGACCACCAGAAGGTCGATGCCGGGAATGCCATGAGCCTCCATGGCCGCCAGATCATCCTCGCGCTCGCGGCGGGCCAAGAGGCCGCCATGGACGCGTGGATGCAGGGTCTTGACCCGTCCGTCCATCATTTCGGGATAGCCTGTGATGTCGGCGACGTCGCGCGCCTCCAGGCCCGCATCGCGCAGCGCCTGCAGCGTGCCGCCGGTGGACACCAGCTCCACGCCGGAATCGGTCAGCGCCTTGGCGCGTTCGGCGAGGCCCGCCTTGTCGGACACCGAGATCAGCGCGCGCCGGATCGGCACAAGGTCTGTGTCGGCCATGAGGGGAAGCTCCTGCAGGAAACAAAAGGGACCATGGCGCCGCGCGCCGGGTTGAAACAGGTCTCGGTCAGCCGCTCGCGGCGCCGACACGGCCCAGGCGCTGGAACGCCCAGCGCACGCGATTGGGCGGACGATCACCGCCGCCGAAG
The DNA here is from genome assembly GCA_027627685.1 of Hyphomonadaceae bacterium ML37. Lineage (NCBI taxonomy): Bacteria > Pseudomonadati > Pseudomonadota > Alphaproteobacteria > Hyphomonadales > Hyphomonadaceae > Hyphomonadaceae bacterium ML37. The sequence continues at coordinate 382,171 of CP091241.1, read as the reverse complement.
GGTTCCGCCTCGCCCGCCACCACCAGCTGGGTCGAACGGCGCGGCGGCGCCCCGGCGGCCAGATACACCGACCGGTCCAATCTTACAGGTCCGCCGTCGGTTCGGAAACGCCAACCGTCGCCGCTGGGCAGCACGAGCAGCGCGCTCAAGGAGTCGCGCGACAGCGAGGCGCGCACATCGGGATGCAGGTGAAAGCGGATGGAGAAGCTCAGGCGCGCTTCGGGATTGGCGGGCGGGCCGTCCTCCACCGGACGGAACAGACCGTCCTCGCCGCGCAGATCCGCCCCGTCCATGGCCAGGAAAATCCGGCGGCGCAGGCTGAGGCCAAACGCCTTGCGGTAGCCGTCATGGCTGGCTTCCAGCCAGACGCCGAGATCTTCCTCATTGCGCCGCACGCGCACAGGGTCCGGCCCGTGCGCCATGCGCGGCCCCACCAGATTGCGCCGCCAGCCCGGCTCCAGAAGCCGCGCCGAGGAGGTCTCCTCCAGCGTCAACGCCGAATGGGCGGCCGTGGCGCGCACCGCCTCGCGCCAGCGCGCGCCCTGATCGGACGACCAGCCGCAGCTGACCACGATGCGCGCGCCCGAGGCCGCAAACTCGAAGGCCAGCGCGCTGGCGTGGCTTTCTGCGCCATGCAGACCTGCCGGCGGCTCGGCGGCGTCCACAATGACGACGCTGCCGCCCGCTTCAGCCCGGTGGTATCCGGTGTGGGGCGCGACGTTGAAGACCTTGCCTGTGGGCGCCTTGCCGCCGCCGGCATGGGCCAGGGCTGCGTCCAGGGCGCGCCGGTCGCCCTCTCCCCCGCCATGAAACCCGGGCAATGCGCCGCCGGGCAGGCGCGCAAAACGGACAAATCCGGTGAGCCGGTCCATGGCCCGGCGCACTTCGGCCGGCAGAGCCGCGCCGCCCGCTGCCGCCGCGGCGTCCAGCTCGCACAGCGCGATGAGGATGTCGGCTGCGGCTTGCGGACTGCGGCTGACATGGCCGCCATCGGGCAGAATCTGGGCTTTGAGGGCCGCTTCCAGCGCCGCGCCTGCGCGGGTCTTGAGTGACCCGGGCAGGTCGAGGCACACCGCCGCCAGCGCCAGGGCGATCGCCGCGTCAAGGCGGGTACGGTCGGCCGGGGCCACGTTCAAGGCCCGCGCCAGCCGGCGCGCCTGACGTCCCAGAGACGCGATGCGCGGCGCCGCGTCATCGCCGGATAGCAAGGCGGGACCGGCCAGCATCCAGGCGTGCAGACGCGCCGCCAGCACGCCCGGCTCCCAGCTGAAGAAATTCCACGCCCCGAAACGGGCGATCCAGTCGTCCACGAGGGCGCCCGCCGCGGCGGGCGCATCGGGTTCATCAACCGCCAGCAGATCAGCCAGCCAGTCAAACCCGTGCAGCGCCTCGGCGAAGCGGCGTGAGGGCGCGGTGAGGTCCCAGGGTGAATCGCCCACCGGCACGGCGAGGGTTTCGCCGGCCAGAGCGAAGCGGCCCGCCAGCATGGCGGCGCCGCGCGCCTTGTCGCCGCGGCGCAGCGGGCGCGGGGTCACGACGAAACCCTGCGGCGGCCGTCCGCCGAGCGTCAGCGCCCTGTAGGGGCCAAAGGCGTTGGCGAAGTCGGAGATTTCGCGCTGTGTGCGCCGCGCCAGGGCGGCGGCGATGTCAGCCGGTGTCACATGCCGCGCCATGACGCCCCGCACATCGGCTACTGACCCCGCAGAGCAGCGATATTGGCGCCGTACTGGTCCGGTCCGCCCTTGAATACGGCCGAGCCGGCGACCAGCGCATGGGCGCCGGCATTCACGCAGGCGCGCGCCGTGACCGGATTCACCCCGCCATCCACCTCGATCAGCGTGGACAGGCCGCGCGCATCAATCGATTTGCGCAGCGCCTCGATTTTCCTCAGCTGGCTGTCGATGAAGCTCTGGCCGCCAAAGCCGGGATTGACGCTCATCACCAGCACCAGATCGAGCTCATCGAGCACGTAATCCAGCACGGTCTCCGGCGTGGACGGGTTGAGCGCCGCGCCGGCCTTTTTGCCCAGCGTCCGGATCGCCTGGACAGTGCGGTGGAAATGCGGTCCGGCTTCGGGGTGGGCGGTGATCATGTCGGCGCCCGCCTCGGCATAGGCGGCGAGGAAGGAATCGACGGGGCTGATCATCAGGTGCACGTCGAACGGCTTGTCCGACCAGGACCGGATCGACGCGATCACGCCGGGGCCAATGGTCAAATTGGGCACAAAATGCCCGTCCATCACATCCACATGGATCCAGTCCGCGCCGGCCGCGTCGACAGCGCGCACTTCTTCACCCAGGCGGGCGAAGTCTGCAGAGAGAATCGATGGCGAAATGAGGGGGGCGCTGGCCATGCTGTCTGCGATACCAGCGCAGGCAAAACGGAGCAAGCGCGCCGGCTCAGGCCGTGCGCACCAGCCGGGCGATAAAGAACCCGTCCAACCCGCCTTCTTCGGCCCACATGTCCGGACGGGTGCGCACCCAGCCCTGCGGCGCCAGCGCCTCGGAGAGACCGGGCAGTTCCTCGGCCCGCACCGGGTCCAGCGCCGCACCCGGGTTGCGCGCCAGGAAGGCCGGGATCTGATCCTCGCCCTCTTCACGCTCCAGCGAGCAGGTGCAGAACACCAGCCGCCCGCCGGGCTTCAGCATCGCATACGCGGCGTCCAGCAGCCTGGCCTGAATGCGCGCGAGCGCCGTCACGTCCTCTTCGCGCTTGGACCAGGCCGCGTCCGGGCGCCGGCGAAGCGTGCCGGTGGCGGTGCAGGGCGCGTCCAGCAGCACGGCGTCCAGCGGGGCGTCCGGGCGCCAGTCGGCGGCGTCGGCGGCGACCAGGCGCGCGGTGAGCCGGGCGCGGGCCAGATTGGCCTCGACGCGCTTGAGCCGCCGGGCATTGAGCTCCACCGCGATGACGTCAGCGCCCGTGGCGGCCAGCTGCAAGGTCTTGCCGCCGGGCGCGGCGCACAGATCGGCGACCGTCTCGCCCCGGCGCGCGGCCAGCAGCCGGGCCGGCAAGGCAGCCGCCGCATCCTGAACCCACCAGTCCCCGCTCTTGTAGCCGGCGATGTCCTCCACCAGGCCGATCGCGGTGCGCCGGATCGTGCCGGTGGGCAGAACCACACCGCCAATTTCAGACGCGATGCGGGCCGGGTCGGCTTCGTGACGCGCTGTCAGATCCAGCGGCGGTGGTCCGGACCGGGCTGCGGCCATGGCGCGGGCCGCGGGCGCGCCCCAGGCATTCGACCAGCGTGCCGCCAGCCAGTCGGGCAGATCGCCCAGCGGATCGGCGCGGGCAAAGATCGAAGCGCCCTTCTCGGACACGCGGCGCAGCACGGCGTTGGACAGTTTGCGGAAGCCCGCGCTTTCCGGGCTGGCGCCCATCAGCTCCACCCAGGCGTCCACGGCGGCGTGGGGCGGAGTGGAGAGGATGAGCAGCTCGGCCGTCCCGCAGCGCAGCGCCAGGCGGGCGCGCAGGGCGGTGTCGGGCAGCGGGCGATCAAGATTGGCGCCGACCGCCGCGTCCAGCGCGCCGGGCTGGCGGATCACCGCGGCGGCCAGGGCGCGGGCGAAGGCGCGGTCGCGTACATCCATCTGAGCCCATTCGGGCCGGCCGGCGAGGCCCGCATCCAGGGGCGTGCCGGTGTCGAACACGCCGCGCACGGCGGCCAGCGCTGCAGCGCGGGCATGCAGATGCGCCGGCAGGGCGGCGGGGCGGACAGGACGGGCGGGGCGGCGGGCGGGGCTATCGGTCATGGAGCGCCCCGTATCACACGCGCACCCGTGGAGCGAGCGCCCACGCCAGCGCGGCGGGACTTCAACTGCGCAGGCGCCGGCGGATCGCCTCCACATCATCGGCCAGGGCCGCATCCCCGGGCAGAGCCGCCGCGATCTTGCTGACCGCGTGGATCACCGTGGAATGGTCACGCCCGCCAAAACGCCGCCCGATATCGGGGAAGGACCGCGTGGTCATGGTCTTGGCCAGATACATGGCGATGTGGCGGGGGCGCACCAGCGCCTTGGTGCGGCTCTTGGAGACGAGATCCTCCATGGTGATGGAGAAATACGCCGCGGCGGCCTTCTGGATGTCGTCCACCGTGATGCGCTTTTCCGCCTTCACCGGCAGTTCGCCCAGGGCTTCCTCCACCGTCTCCATGGTCACGGCGCGGTTCATGTAGGCAGTGCGCACGATGATGTTGTTGAGCACGCCTTCCAGCTCGCGCGCCGAGCTGGTCACACGGGCGGCGAGGAAGTCGCGCACGGCTTCGGGCACTTCCAGATCCGGGCAATGCCGGCGCGCCTGGGCGATCTTGCAGTCGAGGATTTTCCGGCGCAGGTCGAGATCGGGTCCCGCCATCGGGCAGGCGAAGCCGCCGGCCAGAATGTCGCGCAGACGCGGATCGGATACGCCGAGCTGCGCGGGCGGACAATGGGAGGCGAGCACCACCTGCTTGTCGGCGGCCATGAGGGCGGCGACCGTCTGCAGGAATTCCAGCTCGGTGGCCGTCTTGCCGGAGATGAAGTGGATGTCGTCGATCAGCAGCACGTCGCAATCGCGCACCTGGTCCTTGAACGGCTGGACATCGCGGGCGCGCAGGGCCGACTGGAAGCCGTTGAGGAATTCTTCTGCGGTCAGGTACAGCGCCTTGCGTCCCGACTCGCCCAGACCCACAGCATGGGCGATAGCGGCCAGGAGATGGGTTTTGCCCACGCCATAATCGCCGTGGAAATAGACCGGGTTGAACGGCGGGGCGTCGGCATTGGCCACGGCCCGCGCGGCGGTGGCGGCCATCATGTTGGCCGAGCCGACCATGAAGGTGTCGAAGGTAAAGCGCGGCTCGCGGCTTTCGCTCTGGACCACGCCCGAGGATGACCCCAGAGCGGCGCGCGAGGCGCCCGTCCGCAAGGCCGCCGGGTTGAACGGGCCTTTGGCGTCGGCCGGAACCGGCTCGGCGCCCTGACGGGCCAGAGCGGCCTCGGTGGTGATGACGATCTCGCGCGGCGCCGCCTCGACCGAGGCCCAGATGGCGCGCAGGCGCTTGCCCAGATTGTCTTCCGCCCAGGCCCGCCCGAATGCATTGGGGCAGATCACGAACACACGGCCCGCCGGGTCTTCCTCCACGCGCAAACGCGCAATTTCGGCGGCGTAGAGAATGTCGCCATACTCAACACGCAGGCGCGCACGCACGGCGCGCCAGATATCCAGCACACAATCCGATCCGTTCATATCCATCCCCGTGGCACGGACCGCCGCACTCGCTGTTGTATGAAACCCCATGGCCCCGGTCCTTGCTTGCCCGCCACGGTATGAACCGTGGTCAAACTCTTGATTTTGGACGCACTTCTCTCGCACGGAGCTTTCCCCGTCTTTGGGGCCCGTTATCTCAGGATGGTCCGTATGGAGAGGACTGTCGTCGAGGCCCACAGAGTACTCAGGGCCGAGCACGAATCAACCGCATTAACCTTGTTCCGGCGCCGATTTGAGGTCTTGACAGACCGATTCACTAACCAGCTTGGAGGCTTGCGAACTGAAAAAAATTTTTGCGCGTTTCGCATCTTGCCAGCCCCCTTAAAATCGGTATGGGCGCCGTCGGGACGTGGCGCGGGTGCATGAACGGGTTCACCTTTCCTGCAAGGCGTACACGAGCCTTGCCGGCGGGCTCCAAACGCACGAAAAACGCCTGCAGCGAGCGCTGCAGGCGTTCACGAATTTTGTCCGTTCAGGGAGGTATTTCTACTTAGACGCCATCGCCTTGACCCGGGCGGTCATGCGCGAAACCTTGCGCGAGCCCGTGTTCTTGTGGATGACCCCTTTGGACACCGCTTTCATGACCTCGGATTCGGCCGTGTGAAGCGCCGTTTTCGCCGCCGCCTCGTCTCCGGCGGCCACCGCCAGCTCCAGCTTCTTCACGAATGTGCGCATGCGCGACCGGCGGGCCTTGTTGAGGGCCGTGCGGCGCTCGAGCTTGCGCACCATCTTCTTCGCGGAGGCTGTATTCGCCATGGATCGTTCCAAACCTTGTCTTGAGCACGCGCGACGCCATGCGGCGGCTCGAAATTCCGTGAGGCGCGGCGTATAGCCCCGGCGCGGGCGGGCGTCAATCCTTGGCCGGGGCGAGAGTCAGCATGCGGCGGGTCTAGCGGTGTTTGAAATGGGCGGCCCGCTTGTCGGCGAAAGCGGCCATGCCCTCGCGCCGGTCTTCGGTGGCGAACTGGGACTGGAACACCCGGCGCTCGAAACGCACCCCTTCGCTGAGGCCCATCTCGAAGGCCATGTTGATGGCTTCCTTGGTCATCATGGCGATGGGCAGGGATTTCGACGCGATGGTCTGAGCGGCCTCCATGGCCACGTCCAGCAGGTCGTCAGCCGGCACCACGCGGGCCACCAGGCCGGCGCGCTCGGCTTCTTCTGCGCCCATCATGCGCCCGGTCAGGCATAGGTCCATGGCCTTGGCCTTGCCCACGGCGCGCGGCAGGCGCTGGGTGCCCCCTGCGCCCGGCATGACCCCCAGATTGATCTCGGGCTGGCCGAACTTGGCGGTGTTGGAGGCGATGATGAAGTCGCACATCATGGCGATCTCGCAGCCCCCGCCCAGCGCATAGCCCGACACCGCCGCGATGATCGGCTTGCGGAAGCGCGCGACGGATTCCCACGTCTTCTCGAACGGGTCGTGGCGGTACAGGGAGATGAAGTCCTTCTCCTGCAGCTCCTTAATGTCGGCGCCCGCGGCGAACGCCTTGGCCGAGCCCGTCAGCACCACGCAGCCGATGGCGTCATCTGACTCGAAATCGGCCAGCGCCTCGGTCAGTTCGGCGGTGAGCGCGTCGCACAGGGCGTTGAGCGCGCCGGGCCGGTCCAGCGTGATGACGCCGACACGGCCTTCGGTCTTGGTCTGAATGGTGGAGTAGGCCATGGGGCCTCCGCAGAACTGGGTGGGGCGCGCCAGAGGTCTTCACTGGCGGCGCGGACGTCAGGCGATCGGCGCGCTACATACATGAAGCCCGCGCCGGGGTCGACACCCCGGCGCGGGCCAGACCCATTCACCTGAAGGCAAGGCTAGGGATTGATGCGCTCCACCGTATGGCCGCGCGCCTCCAAAAGGCTGATCACGCCCTGCGGTCCCGTGACATGCCCGGCGCCCACGGCGATGAAGGCCGACTCGCCGCTGTCAAGAATGTCCTCGATGAGCGGGATCCAGTTCTGATTGCGCTGCACGATCAGCACGTCATAGAGGTCGGCTGACGTATCGCGCATGCCCTCATTCATGATCGTGTCCAGCCCGTCCGTGTCGCCCACGGCCCAGGCCTGCACCATCCGGTCCAGCATGCCGGGATCTTCCAGCGCCTGAGCCAGGTTGATCTCGAAGTCAGCGATCTGGGTTTCGATCGGCATGTCGGCGAAGAAGCGCAATTGCTGTTCGACGGTTTCGAAATAGCCGTAGGACGCGCCCGCTTCATCGCCAGCCGCCTTGAGCCGGTACTCGACGCCCGACGTGGGATCATAGCCGGCGGCCTGGATCTGCAAGATTGCGACGGTGAGCCCCGCGAGCCAGGGCTGCAGCGGGTCCAGGGAGCTCTCCAGCGCGCCCGCAGGGGCGCCCAGCTGTGCGGCCATGCGCGCCAGATTGGCCTGCGCCTGTTCGCTGATCAGCGAGCTGAGGGTGACGCCGGCCGCGTTCATGCCCAGCTGCGGGACGAGAGCGGTCATTTCCGCCTGCGATTCCGGGCTCAGGACATCGGCTTCGAAATAGATGCGATCGGCGCTGGCCAGCGCCGTATCGATCGCGTCCGTGCGCCAGTCGAGCTGCGGCGGCAGGATGTGAACCGTGCCGAACAGGTAGACATCGCCGCCGTCCGACGCGATGCGCCAGATGGCGGGATCGGCCTCGAGGGCCGCGAAATCGGTTTCGGCCAGCGCCGGCGCCGTCAGGGCGCCCAGCCAGGCCAGGCCGGCCGCAAGGGCGCCGGCGAGCCGTGAAATGCGTCGTGTCATGGTCTGTCTCCATCAGTGTCAGTCAGTCGCCTGGCGCCAAATGGCGCGTGTCCGGGGAGGACGCACTGCATCGGCTGTTCAGCCCATCGCAGCCCGTCCTCACTATCGTATGTTTTGTTGCGTGTACACAACAAATCAATCAACATGTACAAAGTTTCATGCACGCGCCCCCTCGATCCGGCGTCATCTCTGGCAGACCGGACAGTAAAAACTCGACCGGCTCGACTGCAGGATGCGACGAATACGCGTCTGTCCGCAAGCGCACGGCTCCCCTTCGCGGCCATAGACATCAAAGCTGTGCTGAAAATATCCCATCGCCCAGTCGGCGCCGGCATAGTCGCGCAAGGTCGATCCGCCCGCCTCTATGGCTTCTGCGATGACGGCGCGCACCGCCGCCGCCAGCCGCTCGGCGCGCACGCCCGCCACGCTGGCGCACAGGCGCTTGGGACTGATGCGCGCCCGCCAGAGCGCCTCGCACACATAGATATTGCCCAGCCCCGCCACGACGCTCTGATCCAGCAGGCCCGCCTTCACCGGCGAGCGCCGCCCGGCGAAGGCTTCGGCGAGATAGGCGCCGGAAAACCGGTTGGAATCCGGCTCCGGCCCCAGCGATTTCAGGAAAGGCTGATCGTCTTCGCCCGCCGTGGCGAACAGCGTCATGAAGCCGAAGCGGCGCGGATCATTGTAGGTGACGGTGATCGCGCCCTCGATATCCAGAACCACGTGGTCGTGGCGCGGGTCGGCCGCCGGCGCATAGACGAAGGCGCCTGGCCTCGCCTTTGCGCCAGGACCGGCGCCGATGGAGAACCGGCCGGACATGCCCAGATGCATGAGCAGGGTCTCGCCGGTGTCCAGCCGCACCAGCAAATACTTCGCGCGCCGGTCGATCCGCGTCACCCGGGCGCCGGTCAGGCGCTCGGAAAAACCGGCTGGGAAGGGGAATCGCAAGTCCGGACGGGCCAGCCGCACCGCCACGATCCGGCGTCCTTCCATGGCGGGAGCGAGCCCCCGGCGCACTGTCTCCACCTCAGGCAATTCAGGCATGGGCGCACTCCAGGCTCGCAGCGCGGTGCAGACTATCGCGGCGCTGTGGCGCGGCGCGCCCCTTTTCAGCAGAGCCCCGCCGGTCCAGTGTAGGGCGTCACTGCGTCATACTGACCGCTCGCATTGAGGAGATGAATTTCATGCGCACCGCTCTCGCCGTTACGGGCCTCGCCTGTCTCGCTCTCGCCGCGTGTTCCGAGCGCGAAGGCACGGGCGAGCTGCCGCCGCCCGCGCCGGTCAATCCCTTCGCCGAGGCCGAACGGGTGAGCTATCAGTGCGGCGAGCTCGACGTGACCGCGCAGTTCATCGAAGGCCGCGCCCGGCTGGTGGCGGACAGCCAGACCATTGATCTGGTGCAGGTGGAGGCCGAGACCGGAACCCGCTACGAAGCCGTCGGCGATCCGCGCACCGTGTTCACCCGTGAGGGCGAGCGCGCCCGCTTCACCCTGTCGGGGGAGGACTACCCGGCGTGCGACGCCACCAGCGGCGAATAGGCGCGGCACTGCGTGCTGGCGCGCCCCGGTGGGCCGGTCTAACTTGACGCCCATGACTGATCACCAGACCGATACCGCCTCTTTCGGCTTCCGCGAGGTGCCCCGCACCGCCAAGGTCGGCCTCGTGCGCGAGGTGTTTGACCGCTCGGCGCGGCGCTATGATCTGATGAATGATCTGATGAGCCTGGGCGTTCATCGGGTCTGGAAGGACATCACCATTACGCGCGCCGCGCCGCGCCCCGGCGCCCGGCTGATCGACGTGGCCGGCGGCACAGGCGATCTGGCGCGCGCCTTTCTCGACCGCGCCGATGCGCTGCAGGCACGCCGAGGCGGCGCCCCGGCGCAGGCGATTGTCGCTGATATCAACGCCCAGATGCTGGGCGCGGGCCTCAAGCGCGGCGCGCGTCCGCATCTTGACTGGGTGTGCGCCAACGCCGAAAGCCTGCCCTTCCCGGACGCTCACGCCGATGCGGTGACCATCGGCTTCGGCATCCGCAATGTGACCGAACGCGTCACGGCGCTCAAAGAGATGCGCCGCGTGCTGCGGCCCGGCGGGCGGTTTGTCTGCCTGGAGTTTTCAAGGCCCACCACGCGGGCGCTGGAACGCGTCTACGACGCTTGGTCCTTCAACGTCATTCCGTGGCTGGGTGAAAAGGTCGCGCGCGATCGCGACAGTTATCAGTATCTGGTGGAATCCATCCGCAAATTCCCCCACCAGAGCGCCTTCGCCGCCGAGATGGAGGGTGCCGGCTTCTCCCGCGTCTCCGTCACCAATCTCTCCGGCGGCATCGCCGCCATCCATGTAGGGTGGAACCGATAGGCGCTGCACGGACCTCCGGGTTCACGCGTTAAATCAGGATCATCAATGACGGGCGGTCACTCGCGCGCGCTGAGGGCGGCTTTGCTGGCCTGCATGCGCCGGTGGACCGACACGCCCGCTGCGCCCGCCCCGACGCCGGCGAGCGCCGCAGCGATGCCGAGCGGCCAGCCGAATGCGGCGACCACTACGGCGGCCAGAAGGCCTGTGAATATGCCGGCTGTGATCATGACCAGGGTCACTCTGATGACTGCGCTCACGTTTTGAACCTCTCTGGGGCTGACAAGGCGCAGGAACTAGCGCGGCGCTACAGCCAGGCGGCGCCGCGCGACCACACGCCGCAGGGCCGGACCAGCCGCGAGGCGTCGCGCGCCGCAACCCGGCGCCAAAACAAATTCTCATCACTTTGTCGAAGCGCGCCGGGCTCAGCCGTCATAGGATCGAGCCTGCGGGATTCGCCCGCGGCCTCCTGGAGCGGAGACCGAGCATGAAATTCGCGATTATCTTCCATGAAACCCCCGAGGCGTTCGCCCGGCGCACCGGGCCGGATGCGGCCGCCTACTGGTCGGCCTGGAGCGGCTATTTTGGCGCGCTGGGACAGCGCACCACGTCCGGCGCCTGCCTTCAGGGGCCCGAGACCGGCGCTGTGGTGCGGGTGACCGCCAAGGGCCGTGAGGTCCAGGACGGACCCTACGCAGACTCCAAAGAGCAGCTGGGCGGGTTCGCCATCATCGAGGCTGACAGCCTTGAAGACGCGCTGGAATGGGCCGAGCGTTGCCCGGGCGCCTCGGATGGGGCCGTCGAAGTCCGTCCGGTGCTGCCGATGCAGGCGGAGGGTTGAGCCATGAAATTCATGCTGATCCTGCATGACGACGAAGCCGCCTGGCTGTCCCTGAGCGAGGCCGAACAGGGCGCGGTCGTCGGCGAACACATGGCCTATGTGGACGCGCTGGTGACAGCCGGCGCCCTGGTGTCCGGCGAGCCGCTGGCCGAGGCGGCCAGCGCCAGAATCCTGCGCGGCGGCGCGGTGCAGGACGGGCCCTATGCCGACACCAAGGAACAGATCGGCGGCTTCTACGTGATCGAAGCTGACAGCATGGACGCCGCGCTGGAGTGGGCGCGGCGGTGTCCCAAGACGCCGCAGGGCGCCATCGAGGTGCGTCCGGTCCCGGACTATGGCGGCTGACGCCGCATCGGGCGCGCGGGCGGCGGCGGACGCCGCCGCCCGCAACGCCTATGGGAAGCTGGTGGCGATCCTGGCGCGGCGGTGCGGCGATCTCGCCGCAGCGGAAGACGCGCTGGCCGACGCCTTCACCAAGGCGCTGGACGCCTGGCCGCACAGTGGCGTGCCGGACCGGCCTGAGGCCTGGCTGCTCACGACGGCGCGCCGTCGCCTCACCGATCTGGCGCGCAAGGCCGCCGTGCGCGCCCGGGCCGAGCCGGAGCTGGCCGTGTTGATGGATCGTGTGGGCGAGGCGGCGGAACAAAGCCCGTTGCCGGATGAACGCCTGGCGCTGCTGCTGGCCTGCGCCGATCCGCAGATCGATCCCGCGCTGCATACGCCGCTCATGTTGCAAGCGGCGCTGGGGCTGGACGCTGCACGCATCGACTCGGCCTTCCTCACATCCCCCGCCGCCATGGGCCAGCGGCTCGCCCGGGGCAAGGCGAAGCTGCGCGCGGCGGGCCTGCGCTATGAGACGCCCGTGCCTGCCGATCTGCCCGCCCGGCTGGCCCCGGTGCTGCAGGCGATCTATGCGGCCTATACCGCCGGGTTTGATCTGACCGGGGAGGACCCGGCCAAGGCCCGCGACCTGTCCGGCGAGGCGCTGTTCCTGGCCCGCCTGGTGGCGCATCTGGCCCCGGAGGCGGCTGAAGCCTGCGCGCTCCAGGCCCTGATCGCCCATTGCGAGGCGCGCGCGCCGGCCCGGCGCGGCCCGGACGGCGTGTTCATCCCGCTGGCGCAGCAGGACCCGGCATTGTGGGACGCGGCCCTGATCGACGAGGCGGAATCGGCGCTGCGCCGCGCGCTGGCCCTCGCCCCGCCAGGCCGGTTTGCGCTGGAGGCCGCGATCCAGTCGGTGCATGCCGAACGGCGCCGGACCGGGACCACACACTGGCGGGCGGCCGCCGCGCTCTATGACCGGCTGGTGGAGACCGGCGCCGGGCTGGGCGCCCATATCGCCCGCGCCTGCGCCCATGGCGAAGCGTTCGGAGCGGGCGTGGCGCTCGATCAGCTGGAGGCGCTTCAGGCCGGCGCAGGCGAGCATCAGCCCTATTTCGCTGCGCGCGCGCACTGGCTGGCGGCGGCGGGACGTAGCGGCGAGGCGCGCGCGGCCTATACCCGGGCGGCAGCCCTGAGCGCGGACCCTGCGCTGCGGGCGTTTCTCCAGGGCCGCGCGGCGCAGCTTTAACGCCGCATCCCCCTCGCCAAGCCTGCCCTTGCGCCCTAAACACCATCCCCGTGTTTGCAACCGTTTCCCATCTCGCCCGGCTGGCCCGGGTCGCCTGGACGCTGGCGCGTCATGACGCGATCTTTCCGGCGGAGTATCAGGCTGTGTTTCCGGCGCCCGCGCGCTGGATGGGCCGGTTTGCGCGCCTGATCGCCATCCGCGACCGCGCCGCCAATCCCGGCGTCCGGCTGGCCAATGCGCTCGAAGCCCTTGGCCCCGCCTATGTGAAGTTCGGCCAGGTGCTGGCGACGCGCGCCGACGTGATCGGGGCGGAGTTTGCGCAAGGTCTGGCGCGGCTTCAGGATCGGATGGCGCCCTTCCCCGATGCGCAGGCGCGCGCCATCATCGCGGCCGAGCTGGGCGCCCCGGTGGAACAGCTCTTCGCCGAGCTGGGCCCGTCTGTCGCCGCCGCCTCCATCGCGCAGGTGCACAAGGCGGTGACGCCCGACGGGCGGACGGTGGCGGTGAAAATCCTGCGCCCGGGCATCGACCAGCGCATCGCCCGCGACATCGCCGCCCTGCGTCTTGGCGCGAGGCTAGCCGAAGGCCTGTTCCCGCAATCGCGGCGCATGGAGCCGCGCGCCTTTGTGGAGACAGTGTCGCGCTCGCTGGTGCTGGAACTGGACCTGCGTCTGGAGGCGGCTTCGGCCAGCGAGCTCGCCGAAGCGTCTCTGGCGGCGGAAAATTTCTCGGTGCCCGAAGTCGACTGGGCGCGCACCGCCAAGCGGGTGCTGACCCTGCAATGGGTCGACGCCATCCCCCTGACTGACATCGCCGCCATCGAGGCGGCCGGTGTGGACCGGGTCAAGCTGGCGCGCGACCTGACCGACGCCTTCCTGTCCACCGCGCTGGAGCGCGGCGTGTTCCACGCGGACATGCATGCGGGCAATCTGTTCGTGGGCGCCGATGGACGCCTGTGGGCAGTGGATTTCGGGATTATGGGCCGGCTGGGGCGCGCCGAGCGGCGCTATCTCGCCCTGATCCTCAACGGGTTTCTGACCCGCGATTATGACGGCGCAGCCGAAGCCCATTTCCAGGCCGGCTATGTGCCCGGGCGCCATTCACGCGCCGACTTCGCCAGCGCCCTGCGCGCCGTGGCCGAGCCGATTTTCGGAAAGAGCGCCAATGAAGTGGCCATGAGCCGGGTGCTCTTGCAGCTGTTTGACATCACCGATCTGTTTGACATGCATCTTCAGCCCCAGCTGGTGCTGCTTCAAAAGACCATGGTGCAGGCTGAAGGCGTGTGCCGGCTGTTGAGCCATGAGCATAATATGTGGGAGGCCTCCGCCCCGGCGGTGACGCGCTTCATGCGCCGCGAGCTGGGCCCCGAGGGGCTGGCGCGCGATTTCGTGCGCGATCTGGAAGCCCTGCGCACATCGGTGATGGCCTTGCCAGCCACGCTGGAGCGCCTGACCCTGGCCGCCGAACGCCTGCACGCCGGCCCGCCCGAGACGGCAAGGCGGCGCGACTGGGTGCTGGTGCTGGCCATCGCGTCCACCACGCTTATGGGCGCGGCCATCGGCGCGTGGGCCTGGGCGAGCCTTGCGTCGTAAGCACGGCTGTGCTTATATCTCCGTCATGGAGAAATGACATGCGCGAAATCGGCAATCCTGCGTTCGAACACGAGCCTCGGGCTGGCGGCGCCGAGCCTTCGGTGACCGAGACCCGCAAGCTGCGCAAAACCGGCAACAGCTACGGCGTGACCCTGTCGCGCCGGGCGCTGGACGCCGCCGGTTTCTCACCGGACGAACCCGTCTCAATCAGCGTGACAGCGGGCTGCGTGACCATTCGCGCCGCCGGTGGCGATTATGACGCGACGGTCGAGGCCGGGCGCGAGGCGCTGGCGCAGTACCGCTTCGCGCTTGAACGCCTGGGCCGATGACCGGGCCGGTCCTGCCGGACTATGCGGGGTTTCTGGCCGTGCTGTCGGATATCCTGATGGAGACGGCCGGCACGCCGCTGCAGCTACGTGATGAAGGCCTTTTGCGCTCGGCTTTCGCCCGGCCACGGCATCTGGCGGCCTATGGACCAGAGCCGCATGCGTGCGAGGCGGCGGCGGCGCTGGCTGTCGGGATCTCCCGCAACCATCCGCTGGTGGACGGCAACAAGCGGGCGGCGGCGGCGGCCTTCCTGATCACACTGTTGCTCAACGGGCTGCGGCTCGACGTCACCCAGGCCGATCTGGCCGAAACATTTGAGTCTTTGGCCGATGGCGCGCTGGACGAAGCGGGGCTGGCTCAATGGGCGCGGGACAACACGGTGAGTGACTACCGGTTTTCCAAACCATCCGGGGCGTGACCCCGGGCGCGGGGCGTATTATGGACTTGCATCAGGAGGCCGGCATGAAAACCCCGCGCATATTGTTGATCATCGGCGGCGGCATCGCGGCCTATAAATCGCTGGAGCTGATCCGCACGCTGGGGCGGGCGGGGGTGGCCTCGCGCTGTATCCTGACGCGGGCAGGCCACCAGTTCGTCACGCCGATGAGCGTGGCGGCCCTGTCGGGCGAGAAGGTCTATGACGATCTGTTCTCCCTGACCGATGAGGCGGAGATGGGCCATATCGAGCTGTCGCGCTCGGCCGATCTGGTGGTGGTGTGCCCCGCCACCGCCGATCTGATGGCCAAGGCCGCTCATGGACTGGCCGATGATCTGGCCTCCACTGCGCTTCTGGCCACCGACAAGCCGGTGCTGATGGCGCCGGCGATGAATGTGCGCATGTGGCAGCACCCGGCGACACAGGCCAATCTGGCCACGCTGCGCTCGCGCGGCGTGACGGTGCTGGACCCGGACGAGGGCGAGATGGCGTGCGGCGAGTTCGGACCGGGGCGCCTGCCCGAGCCGGAGCGTATCGCGCAGGCCGTGCATGAGGCGCTGAAAGCCTGATGCGCGCCGTCCTCACCGCCGGGCCGACGCTGGAGCCGATTGATCCGGTGCGCTTTCTGTCCAACCGCTCCTCGGGCAAGCAGGGTTATGCGCTGGCCGAGGCGCTGGCGGCGGTGGGGTTTGAGGTCACGCTGGTGTCCGGGCCCACGGCGCTGAACGATCCGCCGGGCGTGCAAACCGTGCGCGTGGAGACGGCGCGCGAGATGCTGACGGCGGTGGAGCGCGCCCTGCCCGCCGACGTGTTCATCGCGGTGGCCGCCGTGGCCGACTGGCGCCCCGCCGAGCCGTCCGCCACCAAGCTGAAACTCGACAAGTCCGGCCACGGCGCGCTGAAGCTTGCCGAGAACCCGGACATTCTCAAAAACATTGCGGGCCTTGACCCGGAGGCGCGTCCGCGCCTGGTGATCGGGTTCGCCGCCGAGACCCATGACGTGCTCGAGCATGCGCGGGCCAAGCGCGTGCGCAAGGGCTGCGACTGGATCATCGCCAACGACGTGTCAGGCTCGGCCATGGGCGGCGCGAACAATGCGGTCACGCTGATCACGCGCGATGGCGAGGAGAGCCTGGCTGAGGCGCCCAAATCTGAAATCGCGCGCCAGATCGCCCAGCGAATCGCGGCGGCTTTCAAAACCTGATTTGCACCGCGCGCACCGGGCTTGTTAGGCTGACCGGGTATGATCTCAGCCATCGGAGCCTTGCGATCCATGAAAACCCTTCTGACTTGCGCCGCCCTGTCCCTCGCGACGGGAGCCGCGTCCGCCCAGTGCTACAGCCTCAACGCAGACGGCGACGCCGCGCTGATGGCGGGCTATTCCGTCACCGACGCGGCCGCCGGCCCTGAGCTTATGGCGCGTCCGCCGGTGGGCGAGGACGCCATCGCCGTGCTGTGTGAACGCGACGCGCCGGAATTCCGCGAAAAGGACTTCGAGCTGCTGCATCACGGCCTGTCGCTTTATGTGCGGTCGGGCAGCGATGACGGCGTAACCCTGATTTCGCTGAGCTTGCGCGATGGCAATGAATACGCCGTCCAACTTCATGACGGCGAGCTCAGCGAGGCTGATGTGGCCGCGATCACCGCCGTGCTTGAGGGCTTTGACGCAGGCGAGGCCGCGCTGGCGCGCCATTATCAGGACCAGCAGGACGGCTGACGCGCCGCGCGGCGCGCGTTAAGGAACGGTGATCGTCCTCCGGCGTGAGTCGCGCCGTCAATCAGGATTACCGCCCATGCAGCTGCGCGTCCGGACGCTGGACCATTTCAACGGGCTCGACCTGCCCGCTTATCAGACGCCGGGTTCGGCAGGGCTGGACCTGCCCGCCGCCGTGGCCGAGGACGTGCCGGTGACCATACCGCCGGGCGAATGGCGCCTGATCCCCACAGGCATTTGCATCGCTCTGCCCGAAGGCTACGAGGCGCAGGTGCGCCCGCGTTCAGGCCTGGCGGCGAAGTTCGCCGTCACCTGCCTGAACACGCCGGGCACAGTGGACGCCGACTATCGCGGCGAAATTCGCGTCAATCTGATCAATCACGGCCCTGAGCCCTTCATCGTGAAGCGCGGCGAGCGCATCGCGCAGATGATCATTGCCCCCGTCATGCAAATCGTCTGGGCGCCGGTCGACGAACTGGACGAGACGGCGCGCGGCGCGGGCGGGTTCGGCTCCACCGGCGTTTGACCGGCGTCTTAACGCTTCCCTAAGCGGCGCCGGTTTCAGGTGTCGCGCACACCGCGCCGGACGGGCGCACGATTCGCGCATCTGGAGCCGTTCATGCATCAGGCAGGCATCGACGATATGGAGGCCGGGCCCGGCGAGGCGGGATTCCTCCTGCAGCTGCGCCCGCCGCCGGCCGCCGATCCCGCCGCTCTGGCCGATCAGATCGACCTGTTCACCGCCCGCTTTCTGGCGGCGCGCGGCCCGGAGGCCGGACGTTTTGCCCGGCTGGGCCCGCTGACCTGGGCGCTGGCCGCCCCGGACGCCGGCTGCGACGCAGTGCACGAGGCCGCCCAGGCGCTGGGCGTGACGGTTTTCGGAACCGATGAGGACACCGTCTGGCTGATCGAGCGCGGGCCGGACAAGCAGCCGAGCGTGTCTGAAGACACCGGCTCTGACGATGTCTGGAACATCGACGAGGGTCCCCGCCTCGATCTTGAGGACGCGGCGTTTGACCTCGACAGTCTCACCGAGGCGCCGGCGCGGGCGGGCGCGCCGGATATCGCGGGCGAGCTGGCGGCGTTCCGCATTGAGATGCGGGCGATCGCCCGCGCCATCCCCGATGCCGCCGACCGCGAGCGCGAGGCGCTGGGCGCGTTTCGCGAGGAGTTGCAACAGCTCACCAGCGCAGCGGGCGACCGCTTCGACGCGGCGGCCGGGCGCATCGAGACCGCCACGGCATCCCTGCCCGACGCCGCCGCACGGGTCGAGGCCAGCGCCTTCCTCATGGAAACAAGCGTGCGCGAGGCTCTGGAAGCCCTGACGCGCGCCTGCGCCGCCATGGGCGCAAGCCGGGATGGCGCCAGCCGGGCGGGCTGACCTGCCCTGATTTCGCCTTGTTTGTTACATCGCGTTAATGTTAAGCTTCCCCCATAACAGCCTGGGGAGGCGATCATGAAGCTGGCGCTTGGCATAGGCGCTGCGGGTTTGCTCGCGGCAAGTGCATGGCAGGTCGGGCCAGAACGCGCCCTGACCATCGGCCTTGAGGCCCTGACCCCAACGCCCGAGATCGTTCAGGACGTACGCTCGGCCATTGATGCGCTGATCGAGCAGTTCAAAGGCCCCGGCGACGTCTCCCCGCAAGACTGACCCCCAGCCCATGGCGTGACGAATCCGGCGCCCGCAGGCGGGCGCCTTGCTTTCGCGCGGCCTCCCCTGTACATCCCGCCCCCTTACGCGAGGAGGGTGCGTCCGGTTCAAGTCCGGCGGATCCGGGCGCAGAGAGGTTTTTTCGATGAAAGCGCAATCCCAACGCCAGCTGCGTGCGGGCGAGCTTGTGCGCCGCGCCGTCGCCGACATCCTGCTGGAAGGTCATGTGCGCGAGCCCGCTCTGACAGGCGTGCCGGTGACCATCAGCGAGGCGCGCGTCAGTCCCGACCTGCGCCATGCCACCGTCTATGTCTCCGGCCTGACTGTGGCGGATCCCGAGGCTGTGGCCGCAGCGCTGAACAAGGCGGCGGGCTTCCTGCAGAAGGAGCTGGGCCGCCGGGTTGAGATGCGCTTTACGCCCAAGCTGCGCTTCGAGGCCGACAGCCGGTTTGATGACGCGGTGGAGGTCAACGAGATGCTGTCCCGCCCGGGCGTCAAGCGCGACCTGACCGGTCCGGGACAGGACTGATGGGGCGGCGCAAGAAGGGCGACGCGGTTCATGGCTGGGTGGTGCTGGACAAGCCGCTGGACATGACCTCCACCCAGGCGGTGTCCGTGGTGCGCCGCCTGTTCAACGCCCAGAAGGCCGGCCATGCCGGCACGCTGGACCCGCTGGCGTCGGGTGTGCTGCCGATTGCTCTGGGTGAAGCCACCAAAACCGTGCCCTTCGCCCAGGAAGCGGGCAAGACTTACCGCTTCACCCTGCGCTGGGGTCAATCGACCACCACCCAGGACGCCGAAGGTGAGGTCATCGCCGAGAGCAATGTCCGCCCGTCGCCGGACGCCGTGCGCGCCGCACTTGAAGCCTTCGTCGGCGATATCGACCAGGTGCCGCCGCAGTTTTCAGCCGTGAAGGTGGATGGCGAGCGCGCTTATGATCTGGCCCGTGCGGGCGAGACGGTGGAGCTCAAAGCCCGTCCTATCCGCATCGACGGCCTGGCCCTTCTGGACGCGCCGTCGAGCGATCTGTGCGTGATCGAAATGCGCTGCGGCAAGGGCGCCTATGTGCGCGGCCTGGCGCGGGATCTGGCTGCTGCGCTGGGCGCCGAGGGCCATGTTGCGGCGCTGCGGCGCACGCAGGTCGGAGCGTTCACCACGGCGGAGGCCGTCACACTGGACGCGCTGAAGGATTTGGTGCATAGAAACGCCGCGCTGGAAGCCCTCAAACCGGTCGAGACCGCGCTGGACGACATCCCGGCCCTGGCCGTGACCGAGGACGAGGCATTTCAGTTGAGGCAAGGACGGCCGATCGTGCTGCCTCCCCGGCGAGCTTCAGAGCTACGCGACCTTCGACGCCCCCGCGATATCGGGGGCAAGGACTATTCGAAGGCAGTTGTGGCAATGGGGCGTGACCGGGCAGTTGCGATCGGCGAGGCGCGCGCGGGAAAACTCTCCCCGGTGCGCGTGTTTCAATGGGAACAGGAGCCCAGATAGACGATGTCGATTACGATTGAACGCAAGGCCGAGCTGATCAAAGAGCATGGCCGTACTGACAACGACACCGGGTCTGCCGAAGTCCAGATCGCCGTGCTCACCGAGCGGATTGCGAACCTGACCGAGCACTTCAAGACCCACAAGAAAGACAACCACTCGCGCCGCGGCCTCCTGAAAATGGTGTCGCAGCGCCGCCGTCTTCTCGATTATCTCGCGAATACGGAACGCGATCGCTACACGGCGATCGTCCAGAAGCTGGGCCTTCGCCGCTAGGCGGGCCTGACGGAGCGCCGGCCGCCACGAGGCGAGCCGGCGTTTCCATATCCAAGGCCTGCGCAATCCGGTGCAGGTCTCACGTACGTACGAATGGAAAATCATGTTCGATATACAGACCGAAACCATCGAATGGGCGGGCCGCACGCTCACCCTGGAAACCGGCCGCATGGCGCGCCAGGCCACCGGCGCCGTGCTCGCCACCTATGGCGAGACCACCGTGCTGGCCACAGCCGTGGCCATGAAAGAGGTGAAGCCGGGGATGGATTTCTTCCCGCTCACCGTGAATTACCAGGAAAAATACTTCGCCGCCGGCAAGATTCCAGGCGGCTTCTTCAAGCGCGAAGGCCGACCCACCGATAAAGAGACGCTGACCTCGCGCCTCATCGACCGGCCGATCCGCCCGCTTTTCCCCAAAGGCTTCAAGAACGACACCCAGGTGATGATCACCGTGCTGTCGCATGATCTGGAGAACGATCCGGACGTGCTGGGCATGGTGGCCGCCTCGGCCGCGCTGTGCCTGTCCGGCCTGCCCTTCCTGGGCCCGATCGGCGCGGCGCGCGTAGGCTATATTGACGGCGAATACGTCATCAACCCGAGCGTGGTGGAGCTGGAAGACAGCGCCCTCGATCTGGTGGTCGCCGGCACGGCCGACGCCGTGATGATGGTGGAATCCGAAGCCAAGGAGTTGTCTGAAGAAATCATGCTCGGCGCCGTGATGGCGGGCCATGAGAGCTTCCAGCCGGTGATCGACGCGATCATCCGCCTGGCCGAGCGCGCCGCCAAGGACCCGTGGAACTTCATCCCGGAAGATCATTCCGAGGTCGAGGCCCAGGTCCGCAAGCTGATCGCCAAGGATATCGAGAAAGCCTACACGATCACCAACAAGACCGAGCGCGTTGCGGCGCTTTCGACCGCCAAGGCGAAAGTGGTCGAGGCGCTGGGCGCCAGCGAGGAACGCCCCGAAGGCTTGCCCGTCAGCGTCCTCAAGGACGTGCTGAAGGGCGTGGAAGCCTCGGTGGTGCGCGGGTCGATCATCAAGACCGGCAAGCGCATAGACGGCCGCAAGCTCGATCAGGTCCGCGCCATCGTGTCGGAAGCAGGCATCCTGCCGCGGACCCACGGTTCGGCCCTGTTCACCCGCGGCGAGACGCAAGCGCTGTGCGTGACCACGCTGGGCACGGGCGAAGACGAGCAGTTCATTGACGCGCTGACCGGCACGTACAAAGAACGCTTCATGCTGCACTACAACTTCCCGCCCTATTCGGTGGGCGAGACCAGCTTCCGCCTGGCCCCGGGCCGGCGCGAAATCGGTCACGGAAAGCTGGCCTGGCGCGCGCTTCACGCCGTCATGCCGACCGCCGAGCAATTCCCCTACACCATCCGCCTGGTTTCGGAGATCACCGAGTCCAACGGCTCGTCCTCCATGGCGACGGTGTGCGGTGGATCGCTGGCGCTGATGGATGCCGGCGTGCCGATCACCCGTCCGGTGTCCGGCATCGCGATGGGCCTGATCAAGGACCCGGAAGGCGTGGCCGTGCTGTCCGACATTCTGGGTGACGAAGATCACCTGGGCGACATGGACTTCAAGGTGGCCGGCACCGAGATGGGCATCACCTCGCTGCAGATGGACATCAAGATCGCGGGCATCACCCAGGACATCATGCACACCGCGCTGGAACAGGCGAAAGCCGGGCGCGCGCACATTCTGGATGAAATGACCAAGGCGCTGGGCTCCAGCCGTTCGGGCCTCGCCGCCCACGCGCCCAAGATCGAGACCATGCAGATCCCCACCGACAAGATCCGTGACGTCATCGGCACGGGCGGCAAGGTGATCCGCCAGATCGTTGAAGAGACCGGCGCCAAGCTGGACGTCAACGATGACGGTCTGATCAAGATCTCCGCCGTGGACCAGGGCGCCATCGATGCGGCGCGCGACTGGGTGTACTCCCTGACGGCCGAGCCGGAAGTGGGCAAGGTCTACAAGGGCAAGGTCGTGAAAGTGGTCGATTTCGGCGCCTTCGTGAACTTCTTCGGGGCCAAGGACGGGCTTGTGCACGTCTCCCAGATGAAGTCCGAGCGGGTGAACCACCCCTCCGACGTGGTGTCCGAAGGCCAGCAGGTCTGGGTCAAGCTGATGGGCATGGATGATCGCGGCAAGTTCAAGCTGGCGATGAAAGTGCTCGATCAGGAGACCGGCGCCGAACTGACCGGCGACGACGACTAGAGCGCACAAACACGCGCTGACTGACCGGAAAGCCCCGGCTGCTGCTGCAGCCGGGGCTTTTTGCATCCCGCCATGCGCAACAGGCCCCTTCTTGCTGTGGTTTTTTTTGGTTTATGGTGGCTTTTGATATTCAGGCGATTCTGATCCGGTCGATTCGCCCTGCGCAATTGAGGCGAGACATGAAGCTGATCATTGAACGGGCTGCCCTGCTCAAAGCGCTCGGACACGTCCAGGCGGTGGTGGAGCGCCGCAACACCATTCCGATCCTGTCCAACGTGCTGGTCAAGGCCGAGGAGGGCTTCGTGCGCTTCACCGCGACCGATCTCGATATGGAGATCGTGGAGGAGGCCGAAGCGCGCACCGAACGGCCCGGCATGGTCACCGCGCCGGCCCACACGCTGTACGAAATCGCGCGCAAGCTGCCCGAAGGCTCGCAGGTGACGCTGGAGCTGGGCGGGGAAGACCCGCGCATGACGCTGTCGGCCGGGCGTTCGCGCTTCAACCTGCCGGTCCTGCCGCCGGGCGATTTCCCGGTCATGCCCAGCGAGGACCTGGCGGTGACGTTCGCCTGCCCGGCGCGCGAGCTGGCGCGGCTGATCGACAAGACGCGCTTCGCCATCTCCACCGAAGAAACGCGTTATTACCTTAACGGCATTCACATGCACGCCGCCGAGCGCAATGGCCGCAAGACCCTGCGCGCCGTGGCCACGGATGGTCACCGTCTGGCGCTGGCCGAAACCGATCTGCCCGACGGCGCGGCGGGCATGCCCGCCGTCATCGTGCCGCGCAAGCCGATCCAGGAATTGCGCCGCCTGCTGGAAGACCTCGACGGCGACGTGAATGTGTCGGTGTCTGACGGCAAGATCCGCTTCCAGCTGGGCGCTGCGGTGCTGACGTCCAAGCTCATTGACGGGTCCTTCCCCGATTATGAGCGGGTCATCCCGCGCGGCAATGACAAGATCCTGCGCGTGGACCGCGCGCCGTTCGCCCAGGCCGTGGACCGCGTCGCGACCATCAGCCAGGAAAAGTCCCGCTCGGTGAAGCTCGCCCTGTCCGACGGCCAGCTGGTGCTGACGGTCAATAATCCCGAAAGCGGCGCGGCCAGCGAGGAATTGTCAGCCGACTATAGCGCCGAGGCGATCTCCATCGGCTTCAATGCGCGCTATCTGCTGGACGTGGCCGGCCAGATCGAGGGCGATGAAGCCGTGTTCGAGTTTGCTGATTCCGGTTCGCCCACCCGGGTGACGGACTCAGGCGACCCGGACGCCGAATATGTTCTGATGCCGCTGCGGGTGTGATCGGCGCGCCCGGCCCCCATCCCGCAGCCGGCAGCCCGGCGGTCACCCGGCTGAAACTCACCGGGTTTCGCAATTACGCCCAGCTCGATCTGACGCTGGACGCCCGCCCGGTGGCGCTGTTCGGCCCCAACGGGGCGGGCAAGACCAATCTGGTCGAGGCGGTCAGCTTTCTGGGCCCCGGACGCGGCGTGCGCGCCGCCGGGGCCGACGCTGTGCGCATGAAGACGGCCGATGGCCCGACACCTGTCTGGGCGGTCTATGCCGAAGCCATGACGCGCGACGGCGCGGTGAGCCTGGCCACCGGCTCCGACCCCGCCGAACCCTCCAGGCGGCGCACGCGGCTTGATGGCGCGGCGGCGACCCAGGGAGAGTTGGCGCGGCTGTTTCCCATGGTCTGGCTGACCCCGCGCGAGGACCGGCTGTGGGCCGGGCCGCGCGCGGACCGGTTGAGATTCCTGGATCGCCTCGTGCTCGCCGGCGCGCCGGACCACGCCGCGGCGGCCACAGCCTATGACAAGGCCCAGCGCGAGCGCCAGCGCCTGCTGGACCGGCTGGAGCAGGGCGGGCGCGTCGACCCCGCCTGGCTGGACGCGCTGGAAGCGGAGATGGCCCAGCATGGCGTGGCGCTGGCCGCGGCGCGCCTGGACGCATTGACCCGGCTGCAGGCGGAGATCGATGCGCGGCCTGACAACGCCTTTCCCAAGGCCGATCTGGCGCTGGACGGGGTGGTGGAGGCCCGCCTGGCCGAAGGCATGAAGGCCGGCGAGGCCGAAGACTGGTTCGCCGCCACCCTGAAAGCCGCCAGACGCCGGGACGGCGCGGCAGGGCGCGCCCTCACCGGCCCCCACCGCACCGAGCTGGCCGCCCGCCACCGGGGCAAGCAACAGCCGGCGGCTCATTGCTCCACGGGTGAACAGAAAGCGCTGGTGCTGGGGCTGGCGCTGGCCCAGGCGGGAGCGGTGCGACGGAGTCTGGGCGCGGCGCCGGTGCTGATTTTCGACGAAGCCTGCGCCCATCTGGATGCCGCCCGGCGCGAGGGTCTGGCCGAAGCGATCCTGGCGCTGGAGGCGCAGGCCTGGCTGACAGGGGTGGAGGCGTCGCTGTTCGCCGCCTTCGGCGCCGGCGCGCAACACTATCGCATTGAAGCCGGCACGGCGGCCCTCGCCGACTAGGGCGGGCGCGCCAATGCCAGCCTAGCTGGCGGCGCGAGCCTGCGCGCGCGGCGCAGCGATGAGGCGGGCGCAGGTGGTCAGCAGCACATCCTTGCTCACCGGCTTGGCGACATAGCCGTCCATGCCCATCGCGCGGTAGCGGGCTTCATCGCCCTGCATGGCGTCGGCCGTCAGGGCGATCACCGGCGCATCGCCGCCGGGCAGGCGGCGCAGGCGGTGCAAGGTCTCCTCCCCGCCCATCACCGGCATGTGCGCGTCGAGAAGCACAAGGTCAAACCGCCCGGCTGCGAACAGCTCCAGCGCCTCGCCACCTCTTTCTGCTTCGGTCACCAGCGCGCCTGTGGTTTCTAGGAAGGACCGCGCCACCAGACGGTTGATGGCGTTGTCGTCGACAAGAAGGACCGATGCGCCGTAGAGCGCCGCATGATCAGACGGGGCGCCGCTGGCCGTGAGCGAGCCGGTATCCGCGGCGGCGAGGAAGGACAGGACGAAGCGCGACCCGGCGCCCTGGGTGCTGTCAATGATCACGTCGCCGCCCATGCGCCGGGCCAGTTCGCGCGCAATGACAAGGCCCAGGCCGGCGCCGCCGTGGCGGCGGGCCGACGAGCAGTCGGCCTGGCTGAAGCGCTGGAACAGGCGGGCCTGGACCTCGGGAGAGATGCCGGGGCCGGTGTCGGTGACAGCCATCTCGAGACGCCAGCCCTCGATCCCTGCGGGCAGGGCGCGCGCGGCCACGTGGACCGATCCTGTGCTGGTGAATTTCACGGCGTTGGCGATGAGGTTGGACAGGCACTGGCGCACCCGCACCGGATCGAGCCGCACGCTGGCCGGCAGGGCCTCCAGATCACAATCCAGCCGCAAGCCCTTGGCCGCGGCGCCCGCGCGGAACAGATCGCACGTGGCGCTGACCAGCGCGCCCGGATCGGTGGGCTCGGGCGTGATGTCCACGCGCCCTGCCTCGATCTTGGACAGGTCCAGCACGTCATTGAGCACGCCGAGCAATTGCTGGCCGGATTCGATAATCGTCCCGACCTTCTCCTGATCGGAATAGCCAAGATGGGGCCCGGCCAGCGCCTGGGCCATGCCCAGCACGCCGTTGAGCGGCGTGCGCAGCTCATGGGACATGTTGGCCAGGAAGGCCGATTTGGCGGCGCTGGCGCTGCGCGCTTCGGCCAGCGCGGCTTTCAGCTCCTGCGCCAGCGTCTCGGCGTTATCCGCCAGTTCCGAGACCGCGATATACTGCGCCACAGAGGCCGCGAGCGAGACTTCCTCCGGCGTCCAGGCCCGGGTCTCGCCCACATGCTCGCAGCACAACACGCCGCGCACGCCCCGCCCGGTGCGGATCGGCGCATCCAGCAAGGCGCGCACGCCCAGCGGGGCCAGATAATCCTTGCCAAAGGCGGCGGTCACCGGGTCGGACCAGGCATCCGCCACACACACGGTGCGCCCGGTCTGAATCGCGTCGAAATAGGCCGGGTTGAGGTCCCGCTCGACGCGCTGGGCGGGCGCCATGGCGCCGTTCTGCGCGTCGAACAGGTGCAGGCAGGTCAGACCCTGGCCGTCTTCGTCCAGGCGCCAGACGCCGACGCGGCGCACATCCAGCAGCCGGCTCAACCGCTCGGCCGCCTCGGCCATCAGGCGCTCGGCGGACCAGCGCTCCACCATGTGGGCGCGGCCCAGCGATTCCAGTCCGGCATTGAACTGGCGCGAGCGCTCCAGCGCGCTTTGCAGGCCGGCTTCTGCAACGCCGCGCGCTTCGACTTCCTGGTCCAGCCGGCCAATCATCGAAATCCAGCGCACGAAGCCGTAGATCATCACGAGGATGCTCAGCGTGTAGCCTGAATAGACCACCACCTCGAGCTGGCCCTGGCTGACGCCCATGCCGGCATGCACTGACGCGGCGAAATGCTTGCTGGCGTCCAGGCTTGCCGAGACGGCGATGCCCAGCTGGCCGATCAGGAACAGGCGCGCCCGGTCCTGAATCCGTTTCAGCTTGCGGGTCACCAGCCAGAACAGGGCCGCCATGACGATGGCGACCGCCATGAGGGTGACATCACCGATGACTTCCATGGGCAGGCGCTCCTCGCTTTGGCGCAGTCTGGCGCAGCGGGAGTAAAGGGGGCGTTGACGGGCGGGCGCGGCGGCGAAGTATTTTCCTATTCCGGGCGTCCGCCGGCAGGCCCGGTTTCATTGAAAATCAGTCGCTTGCCGCGTCTTCGATGGCGTGCATGGCCTCGTCGGACAGGCCGAAATGATGGCCGATCTCGTGCACCAGGACATGGGCGATGAGCTCGCGCAAGGTGACGTCGCCGCGCTCGCACCATTCCATCAGGATGGGCAGGCGGTAGAGGAAGACATGGTCCGGCCCGCCCATGGGGTCGGCGATGGATTTATGGGTCAAATCCACGCCGTGATACAGGCCGGTGAGCTCGTACGGGCTCTCCATCCCGAATGTCGCAAGCGTCTCTTCGTCTGCAAAATCAGTGATTTGAATGACCACATTCCGGCACATGGCCCGGAAGGCGTCCGGCAGGCCGGCGA
This sequence comes from Hyphomonadaceae bacterium ML37, assembly GCA_027627685.1. Classification (NCBI taxonomy): domain Bacteria; kingdom Pseudomonadati; phylum Pseudomonadota; class Alphaproteobacteria; order Hyphomonadales; family Hyphomonadaceae; species Hyphomonadaceae bacterium ML37. The sequence continues at coordinate 354,694 of CP091241.1, read as the reverse complement.
AGGCGTCTTCGGCGATGGCCAGGAAATCCTCCCCCGACGGCGCGCAGGCCGGGGCGAAGCGGGCGGCGGAGCCGGTCAAGGCAGATAGGGGGGCGGCGGGGTCATCGGCTTGTGTCATGGCACGCAGGTAGGCGCGCGGGCCTGCGGTGTCGAGGGCGAAATTCGCGCTTGCGCTGCGAATGAAAGGTGAACATGATAGCGGTCATGGCCCTATCCGAAACCCATGGCAGCGCCCCGGACAGCGCCCCTGACAGCGCCGAGGCGCGCGCCCGCAAGGCTTTGGCGCGGGCCGGGAATCCGGCGATTGACGATGCCCGCGCCCTGGCCCGCGGGGCGGCGCGCCTGCTGGCGGATCTGGGCGTTTCGGCCATGCCTGAATTCACCCTGCCCTGCGGCCGGAGGGCCGATCTGGCGGGGCTGGGCCGCAAGGGCGAAGTGATCATCGTCGAGATCAAATCGGGCCTGGCGGACTTTCGCGCCGACGCCAAATATCCCGACTATTTCGCCTGGTGCGACCGGTTCTACTTCGCTGTATCACAACGCTTTCCGGCCTCGGTCCTGCCCCAGGAATGCGGGCTTATCATCGCCGATCCGTTCGGCGGCGCGGTGGTGCGCGACAGCCCCGTCCAGCCGCTGGCCCCCGCCCGGCGCAAGGCCCTGACCCTGCGCTTTGCCCGCTGCGCCGCGGAACGGGCGCTGCGGACGCTTTAGGCGGGCGGGGATAGAGGCGGGGATAGCGCGTGTCCGACGGCGCGTGTTGCGTGACATGACCACGCCGTGAGGGGACATGAGCGGCCCCTGTGGGGACATGACCGGTCCCGTTTGGGGACATGGACGCGCCTCGGACGTCCCGAGGCCCCTCAATGGCGATGGCGGGCGCGAAAATGGCGGGGCGATCACGCGCGCCCCTCACTCGCGGTCGTCAATCGACCCGTGTCGGGCGAAGCCGGGATGATCCTCTGCAAACTGGACGAGGCCCGGTCCATCAAGCCGCCTGAGGGAGCGGTCGGGCTGAAGTTCGAATATCAGACCTTCCGCAATCGCCACGTCATTCGCCGGCCCAAAAACAAGCGCCGAGCGAATGGCGACGTAGGTCCGCGACCGGGGCGCGGGAGGCACACACGACTCGCCGCGTAATTGCGCCGCACGGGTTTGATGCTCATGCGCCCGGTCCGGCTCGGTCTCGGCCAGATCCTCCAGGGTCTTGGCCATGGCAAGATGCAGCGCCGTCGGCGCCGTTTGCGTCATCACGCCGCTCCCGGCAGCGGCAGTTCGATTTCGGCCATGATGCGGTCGGTCTCGGTCAGCACCTTGATGATGCGCTGGTAGTGCTGGATGTCGGCGAAGGTGAGCGCGCGGCCCTTGCGGTCCTTGAGCCATTTCTGGGCCGGCTGGTAGCCGCCGATATAGAAGTCCCAAGCGATCTGCGGCACGCTCTCAAAGCGCTGCCCGCCATTGATCCAGACCGACCCGGCGTCAAAGTGCGGCTTGTCCACCACGCCGTCACCGTCGCCCGTGAACGGGTAGGGCGCCGCGCCCACGGCGCCCCGCTCCATCAGGTGCAGACGGCGCAACGCCCCGCCCTTTTCGCTGACATGCCAGAACACGTCCGGCGAGGCGGGCCAGGGAATGCGCGGGAAGTCGGTTTTGAGAAACTCGGCGAAGGTCTCGCGGTAATCGGGGCTGTGCAGCACGCCATAGATGTAATCGAAAACCGCGATTTCATCGGGCTCGCCACGGGCGGCGTCTTTGGCGAGCTCGCGGATTTTGCGCCAGATTTTCGGATCGAAATTGACCCGCCGGGTTTGATCGAGGGAGTCCTCTTCGGGGTAGAGGTAAAGGGGGGCGAGGTAGTTGACTTCTTTCAGAGAAAGCGAGTGGTGTTGGATCATCTCGTCGAAAACGAAAACATCCGTGTAATCTCTTTTTTCCTCAACCGATCTATTAAAAGAAACCCCCAAATTTCTTTGAGAAAAGTTTCGCATTATTGCCTTTACAGTCCTCCATGTAAAATCGTCATGGTATATAATTTGTCTTTTATCGAATGGCCTATATTGTATATTTTTGATTATGGAATTATAATCTTCAATTGATTGAATTGAGGAGTGGGCATCTAAGATGCTCCAGCCCTTTTTCCGTTCAACGGGAAACCGCGAATGCAGAAAAGCTTCATCCGCCAACGAACTTTTAAAACGACCAAGCATTTCAGCTAGCTCACTTCGGTCGCCAACAACAAATTTGTCTCGTGCTGTTACCATTCCAACACCGTAGACCGGCATCAGCTCCTGCACGCCGAAGCCGTCCAGATAGGTTTCCTCCAGCGCGTAATCGCGCCTTGTCATCACGTATTGCGGCGCCTGAAGGCTCAGCGGTTCGAAATGCTTCGCTTCCAATCCGGCCTTCTCAAGCGCTTCGTATTTGCCGGCGCGCGCGCCCCACAGATCGCCATGGAACACGCTGGCCAGCGGCTTGTCCTTGCCTGGCTTGGCCTGTTTCTTCACCGCAATGATGATCGCCACGCCCTGCTGGATGTCGAACACATTCTTGTCCGCCGAACCGTCGGGCGAGATTTCCTTTTTCTTGGCGTTGCCGTGCAGGTCGAGCACGTAGATGGCGTCAAACGTGTTCAGCAAATGCCAGCGCATGCCCCGGAAGGTGGGGTTGTCGAGATAGCCGTGATTGGTGATGAAGCCGAGCACGCCCTCGCCATTCTTTTCGATCATGTGCTCGCCGAAACGGATGAATTTGACGTAGTCGTCATTGATCCATTTCGGATTGCGCTCTTTCAGCTTCTCCTTGCCGCCCGGCTCCTTCTTGTAAGCGTCCATCAGGCCCATGATCCAATGGCCCTTGTTGGCGCTTTCGCCCGAATAGGGCGGGTTGCCGATCACGCACATGATGGGCATGTCGCGCTTGATCTTGCTGGCCTCGCGCGCCTCTTCGGCGAGCCAGCGGGCGAACAGGACCTGCTCCACGCGCTCGCCCTCTTCCAGCGAGTTGGTGAGGTAGACCGACAGGCGCGGCGGCGCGCCGGAAGGGCGATAGCCCATCTCGGTCAGGATCATGTCCAGCTTCATGTGGCACATGGCGTAGCTGGCCATCAAAAGCTCGAACCCGTGAATGCGCGGGATCAGCTCGGCCTCCACATAGGATGACCAGTGGCCGGGGGCGGAGGCCTTCACCCGGGCGCCAATCTGCTTGATCACCTCGGCCAGAAACGTGCCGGTGCCGGTGGCGGGATCAAGAATCTGGACCCGGTGCACCTCGCGTTTCTCGGTGATCGCCTTGCCCTTCTTGTCGGTCTGACCGGTGTCGAAATCGATGGTGATCTTCGAGGTGTCGGCCAGGCCGTCGGGCAGGCCGAACTCGGTCTTGAGCACCTCATCCACGGCGCGCACGATGAAATTGACCACGGGCTCGGGCGTGTACCAGACGCCGCGGGCCTTGCGCTTGGCCGGGTTATAGGCGGCCAGGAAGGTTTCGTAGAAATGCAGGAAGGGATCGTTCTGGCCGGTCAGCTGGCCGAAATCGGCCATGATGCGCTTGAGGTCGCAGGCCAGGAAAATCTTGGTCAGATCATCGATGATCCACGCCATGCGGGCGTCCAGATCGGCGCCGGCGATATAGCTGAACAGGCGGCGCAGGAAGGGATTGGATTTGGGCAGAAGCTCCAGCGCTTCCTGACGCGAGAAACTGTCCGGTGAAGGATCGTGCAGGCGCGCGGCGAACAGGCCATAGGCGATGGTTTCAGCATAGATGTCGGCAAAATCGGCCGCCGTGATGTCGTGGATCAGGTGCTCGCGAAACGCATGGTATTGCGCGGTGAGGTCGGTGTCGGCGTTCTGCTCCAGATCGGCCACCAGGGCGCGGCCCATAACGTCCTTGATCAGCACCGCCTTGGCCGCCATCAGCTCGGCGAGGCGCCGCGATGAATTGATGGTGCGCGGGGTCTGGGCGACGAAGTCCTTGAGCTGGGCTTCCAGCTCGGCGAAGGCTTCGGGCTTTGGTTGAAGCCCCATCAGCACCTCGCCGATGGAGACGGTGCGGATGCGCTCGCCCTCGCGCCAGAATTCAAAATCCAGCCCGTTGGTATAGAGAAGATTGGGGAAGCCCTTGAGATAGCGCTGTTTCTGCTCGACGCTATAGCCTTTGAGGCCCTTCAGATCCGCGCCGACATCCTTGGCCTCGCAATGGCCCACCGGCACATCGCCGCGCATGAAGATGAAATCCGGCGCGCCCGCCGAGACCCGGCGGGGCTCGTTGGTCACGGTCACCTGGTCATTCAGGCTGCTGAACAGATCATAAAGCGCCGGGCGGTAGCTGTGCTCGGTGGCCTGCCCGCCCTTCCAGGTCGCGGCGATGGCGTCGAAATAGGCGGCGATATCGGTCATAAAGCGGCCCCCGGCGAAATCCGCCTTGAGGCTAGCCGCAGTCGCGAGTTTGCGCCAACCGGGCCGCGCATCATGGCCGGGCGTCATCCCGCCCCCTCTGCGCCCGCCACGCGCGAATTGGCGCTTGCGCCGGACACGCTGGCCTTTCATTCTGGGGGGTGAGGGACATGAGGGGTGTGGGTGATGGTGGCTTGGCTGCGCGCAGGCCTGGCGGGCGTCCTTGCGGCGGCGGCGGCGCTGGGCGTGCTGTGGCTGGCGGGAGAAGCCGGTTTCGAGGATGCCCGCCACGCATCGGCGCCGGGCGTGGTGTTTGCGCGCGACGGCCAGGCGGTCCTGTATCACGCCCCGGTTCCAGACTGGGTTCCCGCTGCGCGCGACGGCGATGCGGCCGGCAGCCCGCATCAGCCGGGCGTGGCGGTCACGTTCTGGGAACAGCACGCCTTGTTGACCGGGCCCCGGCCTGTGGTGACCACGCGCTACCGCGCGGTGGCGCAGACCCAGGGCGGCGCCGACGCGCTGGCGCTGGCCCAGCACGCCTTCTCGCCCTCCCAGCAGCAGGTGGTGCTGCACGAGGTGCTGTTCGGGCGCAATGACGCCTGGATCGATATCACGCACGAGGTGGCGGTGACGTTCAGCCAGTCCGGTCTGGATCTGGCGAGCCGGGTGCTGAGCGATCAGACCCATGTGCTGATGCGCCTGCCGCGCGTGCGGCGCGGCGACACGGTGCAGTTGACCCTGTCGCGGGTCGGCAATCACCGGCTGGGCGACCGGTTTCATGACAGCGCATTTCTGGAGGGCAACCCGCTGAGCGCGGGCCGGCTGCGCCTGACCGCCACGGGGGAGCGCGGCGCGCTGCAATTCTCTCACGGCGATCCGGTGCGGCGCGAGCGCGCCGGGCCGGATCTGGAGCGGCTGATCCTGTATGACGGTCCCACGCCCGGCCGGGTGATGGAGTCCTATCGCGCGCCCTGGAGCCTGGACGACGGGTTCGCCCTGGTGAGCCGCACGGCGTCCTATGAGCGGCTGGCGGGCTGGACCGGGCGGCTCTACCGCCCGGAGATCACGCCGGAAGTGTCCGCCATCGCCGCCACCATCGCCGGCGCCCATCCCGACCGGGCCGGGCGCATCACCGCGGCGCTGCGCTATGTGCAGCGCGAGATCCGCTATTTCGCCCTGGCGCTGGGCGATGGCGGCTATGTGCCCCAGAGCGTGCGCGAGACGCTGCGCCTGAGTGAGGGCGACTGCAAGGCCAAGACCCTGCTGCTGATTTCCATCCTCGCAGCGCTGGAGGTGGAGGCGGCGCCGGTGCTGGTCAATGGCCGGCTGGGCCCCGGGCTCGACACCCTGCCGCACTCGCTTCTGCTGTTCGACCATGTGATCGCCGGCGTGGAGCATGAGGGCGCGTGGTACTGGCTGGACCCGACCCGGCGCGAGCAGCCCGGCGCCCTGCAGTCGCTGGGTCAGCACCCGTTCGGCTGGGGCCTGATCGGGCGCGAGGGCGAGGCGGCCCTGACCTGGATGACCGTGCCGGACCCGGCCATTTCCATGCTCGATGTGGCCGAGCATCTGGCGCTGGAGGCGGACGGAACGGCGGCGTTCAGCGCGGTGTGGACCTTTGGCGGGCTGTGGGCCGAAAGCCAGCGCGACCGGGTCAACGAGTTCGGGCGCGACATGCTGGCGGGCGACATCACCGGCGTCTACCAGACCCAGTTCGCCGGAGCGAAACTGAACCCGGAGTCCCGCATCAATGACCGGCGCGCCGCCAACCAGATGGTGGTTGAAACCTCGGGCGAGGTGCGCCTGCACGATGTGCGCGAGCAGGCCGCGGCCGATGACGGCGAGGCTGAACCGGACGCAGGCGCGCCGGTGCTGGTGATCACGCCCCATGCCGCGCTGGAGCCGGTGGGGCTCGTCAGCGCGCATAATCGCTCCACTCCGGTCTACCTGCCGGATTCGCGCCGCGTGCGCCACACGATCGAAGTGCGCCTGCCCGAAGGCTGGGCCGCGCCTGAACCGTTCGAGCAGACCGTCTCCAATCCGGGTTTTGACGCTGTGGTCAGCCTTCAGGCCATTGAGGGCGGCTTTATCCTGACCAAGGAATACCGGGTCTCCGCCGGCGCGCTGGCGCCGGACGCGCTGGGCGCGGTGGTCAGCGACCTCAAGCAGGTGCGGCGCGCCGCCCTGATCTGGCTGCCGGACGGCGAACAGCCCGGCCTGGCCGCAGATGCCGGAAACCTGAACGCCGCCGTGGAGCCCAGCGTCCCGGCCGCCGCCGACCCCGGCGCCGCACACAGGACGCAGGTCATGACGGGACCGGCGGGCTGACCGGTCAGGACAGCGCCGGGCAATGCCCCAGGCGCAGCGGTCCGGCCTCGTCCCCGGCGTGGACGGTGCGCGGCGCATCCCAGCGCGCGCGCCAATGGAAGCGCAGGATCGTGATGTCGCCATCGGGTTCGAGGTGCAGGTGCAGCTCGCCCTCGCCGCGCGTATGGCAGCCGAGCCCCGCGCAGAACCAGCGGCTGATATCGGTGATGTGTGTGGCGCCGTCCCACAAATCCTCGCCCATGTAGAACCAGCTGCCGCTCAGGCCGTAGCGCACGCGCTCGCGGCTGCGGGGCGGACCGGGCAGGAGGACGTTGATCTCGCCGAAATCCACCTCCTCGACCCCGTCCGTCTCGCCCAGTATGTCGCCGGTGAAATGCACGCGCAGCGCCTCGCCATCGGGGCTGCAGTCCAGCGATCCGTCCTCGGCGCGCGCCACATAGGCGCCGTGAAAGGCGAGCCCGAAATAGGACGGGCCGGCGGGCGGGGTTTCTGATCGCGCAGCGAGGTCCTCGCCAAGGGATTCGGGTGCGGGGGTTCCTGCCACCGGCGCCGGGGCGTCCGGTTCAGGCGCAGCCAGCGCCGGGCTGGCGCCCGCCAGCAGGGCCAGCGCCAGAAGGGTCTGGATGGATCGGGTCATGCCGTATGCTCCCCATTTCAGAATCCGGTTTGAGCATGGGCCGCGAGACTGGCGCGCACCAGCCCCCTGTTTTGGGGGGGGGAAGCCGACCGGCCAAGAGGACGGACGGAGAGGCCAACCAGCGGCGTCTCCCATGCCCGCCTTCGCTCCGCCCCCTCACCCTACCCTCTCCCCCATAGCTGGGGGAGAGGAGGCTTCTCGCTTTGCGCTTCTATCGGTTGGTTCAGGCGATGGCTTTTCCAGATTGAACGCCCCGTTCCAGCCTCCTCTCCCCTCCTTGAGGGGGGGTATAGATAACTCCAACGTAAAATATGTCGGCGTTGCCAGGCTCAGGTCACAAATTAATGGGTCCTGAGCCTAGGTGGTCGGTCGAGAAATCCAAGAGCTCCGCTCCCGTCAGGCTCGCCAAACCTCAAACCATGGGCTATTCAGGGTTGACGCGTACGAAACAACCGACGGGCATAGGGGTCTTAGGTCGCGGACCCTACGGCACGTCTGTTCGTCTTGGAAAAGGACAGAATGAGCCCACGCCACACTTGGGTCGGTCGGCGTGGACAGAGTGTGTCGAGCAAATGAGGCTTCACGACAATTGCGCGAAGGGGGCGGACATCATGCAAAACTTTGATTTTATAAGGGAGAATGGGCGGGAGATTTATCGTACTCGCCCGGCATGGCGCTCTTATTGGGGCAGCTGGATTGTACTCGGCGTTACCATTGCCCTGTGTATTCGCTTCTACTCGGAAATTCCGCAACAGGCCTACCCCTACATCGCGGGCTGGCTCATTGCAGTATCACTGTTCATGGCCGGTCGACGCCAAATGGAAGCCTTTGACCTTATCGATGGGCAAGTGATCCGCGCCCACAAAGGGTTGGTGGTGCGAAAGCGGCGCGATGTAACGCTGAGCCCCCAAGTCCATGTTGACATGGAACAGGGTGTAATGGGGCGCACACTTAATTATGCGACCTTATCCTTCTGGACGGGTGATGATAGATCAACGGCAAACTGGAGCCGCATTACAAACCCAGAACGTGTCATCCAGGAGTTAGAGGCGCTAAAGACAAAACCTGTAGCGGGCAGTGAAGTCCGTGTTGCGGAGACTGACAACAATCAGCCGCCCAGAGAACAACAAAACATAAGTGACCTGCCCTTTCAATTGGTTGAGGAAGGCGATCTTCGACCAATAGCAGATTTTCATTTTTCCCAACCCATAGCGAAAGACGCGGCAGGTAGCGACAGTTCGGACCCCGTATCTTCCTCGCGTGAGGGCAATGCTCCGCGAAGCGGTTACCACGCGGGAGGAGGAGGCACTGGGTACGTCCAAGTTACCCATCAGCCATCCGGCCAAATTTATCACTTCAACGCTGGCGGGTATGTTTGGAAGATCGCCATCGACGAGTCGGGCATGAATCTATACGTGAGCACGACACCCTTCATATCAAACCGTCACAACGTTGGCGATATAGCCATGGTCACGCATTATACGCGGGCAAAAAAACAGCTTGGCAGCGGTTTCAAATATATCTTTGCGGAAGCATGTAGCCTTCCCGGCGTATCCAAAGGGATCGTCGCTTTTAAGGTGCTTAAAAATGGTGGCTTCGTAGCCATGATCAATAAAGCGTTTAGAGAAAGCTCGCGCAACAACATGGGGCCTGGCTATCTGCTATATGCCGCGCCTGGAAACTCCTTCGCGAAAGTACAAACCGTTGCCTCAGGATCATTCAACGAAGGCGAACGCTCTCCTGATTATCTCGGGAGTGTGGCGATCAACCATTCCCAGAGCCTACTCGCGCAATTGAGCTACGTAGAGAACGGGACCTTCAGCCATATTTCTGAACAGTTTGGACATAAGAAGGAGCCGTTCTTCAGGGCTCAGATCCAGGTCTACGATCTAAAATCCTTAGCGCTTATTGCTTTGCACCAGCTCGATGAAACCTACGCTCATGTAGAACAAGAGGGTTACATGAGCATCAATCCTTACATGCGGGTCGGCTTTGAATCCGGAAGCGACACCACACTTGGCATTAATGTTGGTATGAAGGCGGTGAGGGCCTTCAATCTGCGCCAATCACCCCCCTGAACGGGGGATCAGCGCGGCGCGCGCTTCGCCAATATCCGCTGCAGCGTCCGCCGGTGCATGTTCAGGCGGCGGGCGGTTTCGGAGACATTGTGGTCGCACAGCTCGAACACGCGCTGGATATGCTCCCAGCGCACGCGGTCGGCGCTCATGGGGTTTTCCGGCGGTTCGGGCTTGGCGTTGGGCAGGGCCAGCAGCGCCTTGGCCACATCATCGGCGTCGGCGGGCTTGGACAGATAGTCGATGGCGCCCGATTTCACCGCGGCCACGGCGGTGGCGATATTGCCGTAGCCGGTCAGCATCACCACGCGGCAATCGGGGCGCTCGGCATAGAGGGTGCGCACCACGTCCAGCCCGTCGCCGTCGTCCAGGCGCAGATCCACCACGGCGAAGGCGGGCGGGGCGCTGCGGGCGCGGGCCTTGGCCTCGGCCACGCTGCCCACGGCGGTCACGTCAAACCCGCGCGCGGTCATGGCGCGGCTGAGGCGGTTGAGGAAGGGCGCGTCATCATCGACGAGGAGCAGGGTGGCGTCGTCCGGCAAAACCAGATCAGACATGGGGTTGGGCCTCCGGCCAAAACAAAAGTCCTGGAGACTTAACTAGACGATGCCTGACTGATTTCGAAGGCTTTGTGGTGAAAACGCCGCAGACGGCGGGCGCAGGCCCCCTTAATCCTCGATCTCCAGCCCCGCGCGGGGCAAGGTGATTTCCACCCGCGCGCCGCCGCCCGGCGCATTGGACAGGGTCACCTTGCCCTGGACCCGCTGGGCCAGGGTCATGGCGATGAAAACGCCCAGGCCCAGCCCGCCATGGCCCGGTTCGGCCTGGCGGGTGGTGACATAGGGCTCGCCCAGCTTGGCCAGAATGTCGGGCGGGAAGCCCGGCCCGTCATCCTCCACGGTGAAGGTGACATGGCGCGCCGTCCAGGCGCCGGTGACGATGACGCGGGTGGCGGCGAAATCCACCGCGTTCTCGATGAAGTTGCCCAGCGCATAGATCAGCTCCACCCGGCGGCGCAGCACCGGCGCGCGCGCCTCGCCCAGGGGGGCGGAGAGCCGCACGGAGATGGGCGCGCCCACGCCCTGAAGGGGCGCGGCGGCCTCCTCCATGGCTTCGCTCAGGCCCAGCCGGTCATGCATGCGGTCGCCGGCATCACGCATCTGGGACAGGCGCTGGAGGATCTCCCGGCAGCGCTGGGCCTGAGACACCAGCAGTTCGGCGTCTTCTTTCAGTTCGGGATCGGTGGCGGCGCGCAGCATTTCCTTGGCGGTGAGCTGGATGGTGGCCAGCGGCGTGCCCAGCTCATGGGCGGCGGAGGCGGCCAGGGCGCCCAGCGCCGACAGGCGCTGCTCGCGCGCCAGCACGCCTTGAGTCGCCGCCAGCGCCGCGCCCATGCGCTGCGCCTCGCCCGCCACACGCCAGGCGTAGATGGCGGTGAAGGCGATGGCGATCACCAGCGCCAGCCCCGTGGCGGCCAGATAGAGCGGCGGCAGGGAGAACACTTCACCGGGAATCCAGGGCATGGGCAGGTGCCAGACCGCCAGCGCGCTGGTCCCGGCCAGCGCCAGCGCGCCCAGCGACAACCACCAGCGCGGCGGCAGGGCGGCCACGGAGATCACCACCGGGCCGACAATCATCACCGCGAACGGATTGGCCAGCCCGCCGGTGAGCGCCAGCAGCGCCATGAGCTGGATGAGGTCGAACGCGAGCTGGCCAAACGCCTCGCCGTCACGGGCCAGGCGCTGGGTGGAGACGAACACCGGCAGCAGCGCATTGAGCGCGGCGCTGGCGCCGATGAGGGCGAAGCAGGCGGGCAGCGGCAGCGCGAACCCCAGACCGAAATGCACGCCCAGGACCGTCGCGGTCTGGCCCGCCACCGCCAGCCAGCGCAGGAAGATCAGCGTGCGCAGACGCACCCGGCCGAACACCGGCGCCAGGTCGCCGCCATCCACCGGATCGTCCGGCGCGCCGATCGCGGCGCGGGCGGGGCTGAAGCTGTCAGTCATGGGCGGCGCGCTCCTGCTGGACGGCGACGGCGAGAGTTGGGGGCGGGCGGGATCGGCGCCCCGCCGCCTCGACACCGCCACACGGGCGGGCCATGTAAGGCGTGAACCGCGCCCAGCAAGCGGGAGCGCACGGCCTGCGTCAAGCGGACCCTTGGCCGCACGGGCCGCTCGTGCGTTAGGATGGCGCGCGACCGGTGCGCCCTCACGGCGCGTCGGCATGCACAGACGCACACAGAGACGCACTCAAAGACGAATGAGGACAAGATGAGTTTCAAGACACGCCCGGTCTGGTTCATTCCGGTGGTGGCCTTTGCGGCAGCCCTGCTGGCCGCAGCGGTGATGGTGGGCGCCGCGCTCTTGCGCGGTCCGGCGCCAGTGGACCCGGACGCCCCGCCCGCGCCCGCGGCGGTGCGCTCCAGCGGCGAGGCGCAGGTGGGCGGGCCCTTCACCCTGGTCAATCATCGCGGCGAGACCGTCACCGACGCCGATTTCGCCGGCCGGCCCATGCTGATCTATTTCGGCTTCACCTATTGTCCCGACGTGTGCCCGGCCTCGCTGCAGGTGATGGGCGCGGCACTGGAGCAGCTGAGCGAGGACGAGCGGGCGCAGTTCCAGCCGATCCTGATCAGCGTGGATCCCGAGCGCGATACGCCCGAATTGCTGGCGCAATACATCACCGCGCCGGCCTTTCCGGAAAACCTCACGGGCTTGACGGGAACGCTGGATCAGGTACGCAATGCTGCACGTGCTTACAGGGTGTTTTTTGCCCGGGTGGAGGATGACGGCGTGTCGTCGGACTACACGGTGGATCACAGTTCGATCATCTATCTCATGGACCGTGAGGGGCGGTTCGTGGAGATTTTCCCCCACGGCGCGGCGCCGGCCCATGTTGCGGCGCGTCTGAAAGCCTTCCTTGAGACCTCTCCGGCATAATCGAGACCAGACTATTTAAGGCCGCGGCCCGCGGCGCAATGGAGCCCGTTCGCGTCCATGTTCTATTCCTTCCTTGAAATGTCGCGTGCGGCCATGCTGCCCTGGCGCGCCGCCGCCAACATGACGCGGCGGTCCTTGCGCAATCCGCTCAATCCGGCTGGCGAGACGCTGGCCGGACGCGCCATGGCGGCGTCGGCGGATCTGTTTGAAAGCCTGACGCGCCAGTACGGCAAGCCCGAATGGGCGCTGGACCCGCTGGTGGTGGACGGGGAAACCGTCCCCGTCGAGATCGAGACGGTGTGGTCCAAGCCGTTCTGCCGACTCTTGCACTTCAAACGCAATGCGGCCGCGCTCGCCAGGGCGCGCGGCGTGAAGCCGGGCGCGCTCAGCGATCCCAAAGTCCTGCTGGTGGCGCCCATGTCGGGCCATTTCGCCACCCTGCTGCGCGGCACAGTGGAAGCCTTCCTGCCCGATTCCGAGGTGTACATCACCGACTGGTCGGACGCGCGCATGGTCGCGCTCAATGAGGGCCGGTTCGATCTGGAAGACTACACGCTCTATGTGCGCGAGATGATCAGCGCCATCGGCGCGGGCGTGCATGTGGTGGCGGTGTGCCAGCCCGGCCCGCCGACCCTGGCCGCCATCGCCCTGATGGCCGAGGACCAGGACCCGATGCGTCCGGCGTCCATGACCTTCATGGGCTCGCCCATTGATGCGCGCAAATCGCCCACCGTGCCCAACAAGCTGGCCGAAGAGCGCCCGTACTCCTGGTTCCGGGACAATCTGATCCAGACCGTGCCGGTCTTCTATCCCGGCGGGCTGCGCCGGGTGTATCCGGGCTTCCTGCAGCTCACCGGCTTCATCAACATGAATTACGAGCGGCACGTGGACGCGCACTACCGCTATTTCAACCAGATGATTGACGGCGATGGCGACAGCGCCGACCGGCACCGCGCCTTCTATGACGAATATCTCTCGGTGATGGACCTGACCGAAGAATTCTACCTGCAGACCATCCACGACGTGTTCCAGGAGCACAAGCTGGCGCGCGGCCTGCTCACCGTCCATGGCCGCCCGGTGCGGCCCGAAGCCATCACCGACATCGCCCTGATGACGGTGGAGGGCGAGAACGACGACATTTCCGGCATCGGCCAGACCCAGGCCGCCCACACGCTGTGCACCGGCATTCCCGATGCGATGCGCCTCGATCACGTTCAGCCAGACGTGGGCCATTACGGCGTCTTCAACGGCCGCCGCTTCCGCGAAGAGATCGCGCCCAAGATGAAGGCGTTCATGGCCGAGCACGCGGCGAAGGCGGCGCGCAAGGGGAAGGCGGCTTAGGGGGCTGGGCCCTCGCCACGGACGCGCGCCTTTATTCTCGTGTCAGGCGTATTTTGATGCTATGGTTGCAGCTCATGTCATGTGACGCGATATCATAGCGGAGGGTCAAGCCATGAATATACAAGCGTGTATGGCCGGTGCGGCGCTGAGCGCCGGGCTGTTGCTGGCCGGCCTTCCGGGTCCGGCGCAGGCAGCCGGGGATGCGCCCTCCCGCTCGCAGTTGGACCGCCTGGGCTGCGCCTACAACGATGTGTCCTGCAGCGCTGGGGCCATGGTGTTCCGGAACCATCGGCATGCTGGCCGCAATCGCGCCATCACGGTCGCGCGGTATGTGCAGGCCTGCGAGCGCGGCACGGCCGAGGCCTGCAATGAGCTTGGCTTCATGTACGAGATCGGACGGTATGTCAGCCAGAATCGATCCCAGGCCGCCGCTCTGTACCGTCTGGCGTGCGAAGGCGGCAGCGCCACAGGCTGCAGCAATTACGGCGTGATGTACGCCAATGGGGACGGGGTCGCCCAGGACGATGTGCGCGCCCTGGCCTGGTTCAGCCTGGCGGCCATGGCCGGCGATGAGACGGGCGTGCAATACGGCGACCTGATCGCCGGCCGGATGACCGAAACCCAGGTCGCCAGCGCCCGCGCCCTGGCCCAGCGCTGCGAAGCGAGCCGCTACGCCGATTGCGGCTGAGGCTGGGAAGGCGGGCGGACGCCGGAGCGCCGCTCGCGCGCCCTCACCCGATCTGGAAGCGCCGCTGCAGGGCGAGCGCGGCCAGGAAGACATGTATAGCGCAGTCGCATGCAGCGACTCTGGCGACGATCTGGAGTGATTGGCACAGTTGACGGACCTGTGCTCATATCTCCGCAAGATCGCTGGCTGAAACCTCCACTTCCTCAACCATCCTGACGCGGACACCCAGGCGGATTTCCTTGAGCAATTCGCAGAAGTCCTCACCATCAACGAGGTCAATCGCCGGGGCCCCGTCGCGCGTCGCCTCGCGGCTGGCCTCGGTGGTAAACCGCGCCGTCGTCATGATCAGGCCTTTGTCGGCCCGTCCGATCATTGCGCCCCGAAAATCGCGAACCACGCTGGCACCGACCGAGCCCTTCCAGCGCTTGGCCTGAAAGATCACCTGGAAGGACAGGAGATTGACGCGCAGCACGCCCTGACCGTCGATGCCCCCATCGCCGCCGCGCCCTGTCACTTCGACCTTGGTGAAGCCCTTTTCACGCAAGACGCGCTGACACAGGCGCTCAAAGGCCTCCGGGGCCATCTGCCCCAGATGGTCCAGCAGCTCCTCCTTCCAGTCGCGTGCGTCCGAAATTGCCTCATCAAGGCCAGGCGCCTCTTTGGCCTTGCGCCGGTTGTAATCTGTCACCACGCGCCTCGGGACCTGTGCGATATCCTCAAGGCTTGCCTGACGGCCTTCCGGCGTGATGGTCCAGACCCCGCGCTGGGAGTTGTCGACGTACCCACCCTGCTTGAGATAGCTACGCGCCCAGCTCACGCGATCACGAAACACGTAATCGCCTGACTTTGGATAGGTGATCTCCAACTCGGCCTCGCTGAGTTGCAGTCTGGAGGCCACCCACTCATTGAGCTCGTCAATCGAGGCCGATCCGCCGAGCGCCTGCAGCGCCTCGATGACCAGAGGCATCAGCTCGGAAAACTTTGGCAGATCATTCGGTGTGCCCGTCATGGTGCAGTATGTCCCTCACCGGCCCTGATCGTCGTGATCACGTACGTTATACGTGAGCGCGGGCAGTGCGCCCAACGCCTCCCCGCAACCTTCACCCCTCAGGAGAGCCGGACTCGCGCTCACGTGCAAGACACAACGCTAAACGCCCGCCCGGCTCCAGGCCGGACGGGCGCAATGTCGGCTCCAAGTCTCGCGGTCGGCGGGGCCTACCCCCCCTCCCCTACTCCGCCGGAATGTGCCGGACGGAGAGGCCGAGATCGGCGATGACGCTCATGTCTTCGGCGACATTCATCAGCCGGTCCATGCCCACGGGGGCGGCAGGGGCCATGGCGATCTCCACCGCGCCGCCCTGGTTGATGAAGGCGCTGAGCGCGGCGCCCATCTCGATGGCGAGGCCCTCGGGCAGCATGCCGCCGCCCATGGCGATGCCGAGGCCCATCATGGTGGCGGCCTGCATGCGCGCTTCCTCCGGCGTGACGCCCTGCATCTGGGCGTTCAGCGTCATGGCGCGTTCGAGCAGGTTCAGGTCATCGATGCGCAGGGTCATGGAGTGGATCTGCAGCGCGCCATAGGCTTCCATCAGGCGCATTTCGACGGCCTCGGGCAGCTCGCCGGCGGCCCCGTCCGGATCCGCCTCGATCTGAGCGAACATTTCGCTCATCACCGCGGCGGTTTGGTCGGCATAGGCCTGCAGGCCGGAGACGTCCTGGGCGAGGGAGATGCGCAGTCCGTCCTTCAGCTCGAACCAGTAATCCTCCAGCGCGACGGTGGCGCGGTCGGTGGCCGGGTTGTAGCGCGTGCGGCTGTAGAGCGAGAACTCCAGCATCTCATAGCCCATGGAGGCGAGCATCTGCGCGCCCTGGGCGGTTTCGGGCGTGTCGGAGGACAGCGCCACGGTGAGCTGCGGCATCTCGGCGATGATGTCGATCGTGTCGTCGCGCCGGGTTTCGTAGCGCATGTCCAGCGTGGGCATGGCGATACGGGCGCCGCCGGCGCGCACCTCCATGCCGCGCATGGCGAGGCTCTCGAACGCGCCGGTGGGGCGCATCCAGCGGGTCATGGCTTCGGAGAACTGGTCGCCCATGGCGATCGCGCCGTCCTCACCCTCGTCTTCAATGTTCAGCAGAACATCGATGAACAGGGCGTCGAGCCCGGTCATGGAGAACTCGTCCAGGCGCATCACGAGCTCGCCGGCGTCTTCGTCGTCGCCGGTGATGGACAGGCCCTCAATCACGGCGCGGCCCAGCCGCTCGCCGTCGAACGCTTCCAGCGCCGCACGCGCGAGCGCGCCGCCGACGGGGGCTTCATCGCCGCCGTCCGCCGTGAAGCTCAGGCCCGACATGGACAATTCGGCGAAGGTGTAGTCAGCCGCCGCGCGCGAGGGCAGCTCGTAATCATCCTCGTCCGCGCGGCCATTGATCAGATCGGAAATGAGCTGGGACAAGGCGGCGCCCGGGCGGTCGGCGCGCAGGCGGGCGATGCGGGCGACGCCCTCGCCACCCTCGCCATCCTCGCCGCCGGCGAGCAGGTCTTCAGCCTCCAGCCAGTCAAAACGGGCGACGCCATCCTCGACCCGCGGCGCGGCGATGGACAGACGTCCCACGCGTCCGGGCGCCTCGCCGTCAGCGCTGGTCAGGCCAGTATAGACCGCGACCCCGTCCTCCATCTCCGCCTCGGCTGAGGCGAACAGGTCCGAGCGCGCAAAGCCCAGCGCGTCCAGCCCCTCTTCCATCTGGGCTTCGGAGACGGCGGTGCGGGGCCCTTCACCGGGCTCGTCCGGGCCACAGGCGGCGAGCGCCAGGGCCAGAGCGGCGGCGGAGGCATAGGCTGACATGCGGGCGAGTTTGGTCACGGAAAGCGTCCCCTGTATTCGTGAGTGAGGCGCAAGTCTAGCGGGCGGCGCGCACGCGCGCACCCCCAAAATCGCGCCGCCTCAGTTGCCGTCCATGCGGCCGAGCAGGGCGGCGATGGGGTCAGAGGCGGGCTCTTCCTCGCGCGCAGGCGCCGGGGCCGGCGCGGGACCGGAGGGCTCGAGCAGCGCCGCGATGGGGTCATCGGGGCGGGCGGGCTGGACCAGCAAGGCGTCCAGCGGCGCCGGCCAGGCCGGGGCGGCGTTGATGAAGCGGGCGAAAATGCGCGCCGGCCCGGCGCCGCCCAGCGCGTCGTCAGTGGGGGTGAAATCGTCATTGCCCATCCACACCACGGCGGCCATGCCTTCAGACCAGCCCGCGAACCAGGCGTCGCGATGGCCATTGGTGGTGCCGGTCTTGCCGCGCACCGCCCGGCCTGGAACCCGCGCGCCGCGCCCGGTGCCGGTCTCCACGGCGGCTTCAAACACCCGGTCCATATCGATGACGACGCGTCCGGCCAGCACCAGCGGACCGGGCGCATCCTCGCGCCTCCAGAGCACCGTCCCGTCCGGCGCGGTGATGGACCCGATGGCGTAGGGCGCGGCGGCGCGCCCGCCATTCATGAAGGGCAGATAGGCGCCGATGAGCTCCAGCGGCGTGACTTCATAGGCGCCCAGCGCCGCCGAGGGCGTGTTGGCGATGGGGCTGGTGAGCCCCATGCGCGCCGCCGTGCGCAGCACCCAGCCGCGCCCGGTGGTTTCCGATACCTGCACCGCCACCGAGTTGGACGAGCGGGCGAAGGCCGTCTCCAGCGTCAGGGCGCCCTCATAGCGGTTGTTGAAATTCTCCGGCGCCCAGCCGCCATAGCTCACCGGCTGGTCCACGAACACATCGTCCGGGGTGAGCCCGCCTTCAAAGGCGGCGGCGTAGACAAAGGGCTTGAAGGCCGAGCCGGGCTGGCGGCGGGCGCTGACCGCCCGGTTGAAGGGCGAGCGGGCATAGTCCGCCCCGCCGGCCATGGCCGCCACGCCGCCGGTGTGATCCAGCGCCACCAGCGCACCCGCGCCTGCGCCCAAGGCCAGTTCGGGATCGGCCAGACCCTCGCTCAGCGCCGTTTCAGCGGCGCGCTGGGCGGCGATGTCCAGCGTGGTATGGACAATCAGATCGCCGGTATGCCCGGGCAGGCGCTCGCGCACCTGGGGCAGGACCCAGTCGGCGAACCAGCCCGCGCCGGGGCTGGCATTGCCGCGCGACACCCGGATGGGGGCTTCAGCGGCGGCGATACGTTCGGCTTCGGTGATCCGCCCCGTGGCCAGCATCAGGTCCAGCACCACGGTGGCGCGCACCGAGGCGCGCAGGGCGTCCGATGTCGGCGCATAGCGCGACGGCGCTTTCAGGAGGCCGGCCAGCAGGGCCGCTTCGCCGAGGCTCAGCTCGTCCGCGCTCTTGGAGAAATAGCGCCGCGCGGCGGCTTCGGCCCCCCAGGCGCCGGCGCCGAAATAGACCCGGTTGAGATAGAGGGCGAGAATTTCATCCTTGGTGAAGCGCTGCTCCAGCCACAAAGCCAGCATCATCTCCTGCGCCTTGCGGCGCAGGGTGCGGTCAGGCGTGAGGAACAGGTTCTTGGCCAGCTGCTGGGTGATGGTGGAGCCGCCCTGCACCACCCGGCCGGCGCGGATATTGGCCAGTGCGGCGCGCGCCGTGCCGATGAGATCGACGCCGAAATGGCTGTAGAAGCGCCGGTCTTCCACCGCGAGGACGGCCAGGGTCAGGGTTTCGGGCAGGGCTTCGGCGCGGATGGCGCCATGGCTGACCTCGCCGCGCCGCGCAATCGTGCGCCCGCTGCGGTCCAGCAGCACAATCTCGCCGGTGCGCGGCGCAGGCTCGAGCGCCGAGAGATCAGGCAGGCTGCGCGCCAGCCCGGCCAGCCAGGCCCCGCCCGCCAGCATGACCAGCACCATGGCCGCGGCGAACAGCCGGAACGCCGCCCCCCATGCCCCGCCCTTTCGCGGCGGGCGCGCGCGCGAATACGGGCGCGGGCTCTGATGCTGGGACATGGATGGACGCTCGCCCTGATGGTCTGAGTGCAGACCCTCCACAAAGCGCTTACGTGGTTAAGGGCGCGTGAATTGGGGGGCGTCAGGGGGCGGGGGACCCTAGAATTTGTGGTCTATGCCCGCGCCTTTCAAAATCGCGTTGGCGGTGTGGCGGCTGCGCGTGGATCGAGGCACCAAGTGCACGGAACCATCGGGGGCGACCCACTTTTCGTGACTGCCTTTGCCGCCTTTGACCTTCGTGAAGCCCGCCTCTTTGAGACGGCGGATGATGTCCTTGTAATCGCCCTCGGGCATAGGGGCCGCTTAAAGGCCAGCGGGCACAACGTCCGGCCGCTGCCAGACAATGCCAGGCACAAGCTTTCCCGACATCAAATCATCAATCGGACGTCGGCCCAGCTCAGGCTTGATATGATTTTCAAACACCAGAGCCCGTGCGTGCTCGAACACCACAGCCTCGAAGGCCTCAACTGTCTCGGCTTCGATGTGCAGGCCCTTGATGTCGCTCTGGGAGATGTAGACCTTCGCCTCATCATCCCAGACCGCCCGGACATGAAAGGTGCGATTATCGTTCATGGGCATCGGAAGCCTCCGCGCATCTGGCCAAGCCGGTCCGCCAGCCGCGCCATCATAGCAGCTCGACGGCGCAAGCCAAACGCCGTCAAGCGGAGCATTGATGAACACCCCGCCCCGAATCCCGCCTTGCCCGTACGCGCGCGGCGGGTGATCATGGGGATGAAGCAGTTTGAGGGGACTGATCTGATGGGTGGATACCGGATGGCGCGGCGCGCGGGCCTGATCGCGGCGGCGGCGGGGCTCGGCGTCATGGCGCTGGGCGCCTGTGCGCTGATGCCCGAGGGCGAAAGCGTGTGTCCCGATCGCGGGCCCAATACCGGCAGCTGGCCCTATTGCGGCTCGGCGCAGCCGGGCGGGCCGGGACCGGCGGATGAACCGATCAATCCGCGCGGCGGGCGCTGAGCGGATAAACCGGAGCTGAACACCGCCTTCAGCCTTCATTCGCCCGGCGCCGGGCGTGATAGGCGCGTGGGGCCAGGAGGGCCCGATAGTTTGGGGAGGGCGTGATGCTGGCGGCGTATCCTGCAGAGCTTGTGATGGTGGCCCTGGCCCTGACGGCCAGCCTGGCGATCGGCGTTCCGGTGCGCATTGTGGGCTGGCGGGCGACGCTGGCCGGCTTCACCCTGATGCGGCGCGGCATACGCGCCCACCGGTGGAAAATCCTTCTGGTGCTGGTGCTGGGCGCCATGGCGGGGTTGTGGAGCTTTGAGAATATCCGCGATCTGGCCTTCTCGCTGTTCTAGAGGCGTCTGCGAAGGTCCGGTTCTTCGTCACGAAATCATCACGCGCGGACGCGCGCCGGTTTGGCTAATCTGCCCGTCAGATTCGCGAGACCGGAGGGATTTTCCGTGATGATCCGCATGCTGATGCTGGCCGCCTCAACCCTGCTGGCCGCCTGCGCCGAGCCGGCGCCCGTCCCCGGTTCAACCGCCCCGGCAGCCCAGCGCGGGCCCGCTGCACAGTGGGCGACCTTGACCGGGGAGGCGCCGCTGGTGATCGCCCATCGCGGGGCGTCGGGCTACCGGCCCGAGCACAGCGAGAGCGCCTACCGTCTGGCGTTCGAGCAGGGCGCGGACATTCTGGAACCCGATCTGATGATGTCGTCGGACGGTCAGCTGATCGTGCGCCATGACCCGTACCTGTCCACCTCCACCGATATCGCGGAGCGTCCCGAGTTTGCTGACCGGCGCCGGTCCCTGATGGGCCGCGAGGACTGGTGGGTGATGGATTTCACCGCCGATGAGCTGCGCTCCCTGCGTGTGCGTCAGGTCTTCGAGGACCGCTCCACCGAATACAATGATCGCGACCCGGTCCTGACACTGGATGATTTCTTTGATCTGGTGGAAGAGCTGGAAGCCGAGTGCGGCTGCACCATCCCAACAGAGCCGGAAGTGAAACTGCCCGCCGAACATACAGCCATGGGGCTCGATCCCCTGCCCGTGCTGCTCGAGGTTCTGGAGCGGCGCGGGCTGAACCGCGCGGACGCCCCGATCATCATCCAGTGTTTTGATCCGGGTTTCCTGCAGCGCCTGCGCCCGCTGACGCCGGTGACGCTGGCCATGCTTTATGGCGGGCCGGACGATCCGGCGTCCAATGCGGGGGGCCTGCCGCTGGAGGAGATCGCGCAGTTCGCCGACGCGGTGGGGCCGTACAAGGCGGTGCTGCTGAACCCGGACGGATCCAGCACCGGCTATCTGGAACGCGCCCACGAGCTGGGTCTGGCCGTCCATACCTGGACCGTGCGCGATGACCGGGCGCCGCATACGGGCGCGAGCGTTACGGACGAGCTGAGAGCGCTCTACGCGCTGGGCGTGGATGGCGTGTTCACCGACCAGCCCGGTACCGCCGTGGCGGTGCGCGCCGCGATGGCAGCGGGCGATTGATCGCTCACCGCGCGATCAGCGGCACAGATCATTGACCTGACGCAGGGCGGCGGTGACGCCCGACAGCGAGAACTCGTACACGGTGGCCGTGCCGCGATCGCTGGTGGCTTCCACGCGCATGGCCGAGCCCTGGCGCATGGCGTTCACCAGCCGGGTGGAGTCGCGCTCCAGTTCAACAAAGCCTTCATTGCGCGAGACATACATCGCAAACCGGTCCGATCCGACGCGGGCGCGCGGCGGGCTGTCGGGACGCAGCGGATAGCCGGCCATGAAGCTGGGCTGTTCGCGCGCGGCGCCGGACGCCCAGCTGGCGACGAAGAAGAACACATCCCCGTGAGTGACATTGGACGGCAGGGACTCGCTGGGGCGGCTGACCGCGTAGCAATACCGGTCCGCGCCCTCGCCCCGGGTGAAGACGCGCCAGGCGTTGTGGGCGGCGCGAAACACCGGCTCGGCGCCCGCAGACGCCTGTGCTGGCGCGGGCGCCGCCGCGAACGCGGCGAGGCTGACAAGGCTGGCGCAAAGGGCGGCGGGCAAACGCATCGGGGCTCTCTTTGTCGATCAGGCTGCGGCGCCAGTGACGCTGGCGCGTGGTCATGTCCGGCTTTAGACCGGGGCTTGAGGGCGGATTCAAGGCCATGCGGGTTGATAAATCCTCTCCGACCCTGTGTGATGGCCTTACACTGAACAGTCAGGTGCTGCTGCTTGCCCGACGCGCCCGCCACTACGGAGCCGGCTCTCGACCGGGATGCGCTCGACCGTCTGGTCGAAGCGGTCGCAGCGCGTGACCGCAGTGCGTTTGCGTCTCTGTTCAATTTCTACGCGCCCCGGGTCAAAGCCTATCTCATCCGCCTGAACGCCAATGATTCCCTGGCCGAGGAGCTGACCCAGGAGGTGATGCTCACCGTCTGGCGCAAGGCCGGCCAGTTTGACCGCAGCCAGGCCTCGGCCTCCACCTGGATTTTCCGCATTGCGCGCAACCGGCGCATCGACGCGGCCCGGCGCGCGGCCAAGCCCGCGCTGGACGAGGCCGATCCGTCCCTGCACCCAACCGTCTTCGAGGCGCCCGACGAGGCCGCCCATGCCGGCGCGCGCGACGCGCGGGTGCGCGCGGCGCTGGCTGATCTGCCCGAGGAGCAGGTGGCGCTGTTGCGGCTCGCCTTCTTTGACGGCCTGTCCCACCGCGATATCGCCCAGCGCCTGGGCGCGCCGCTGGGCACCGTGAAATCACGCCTGCGCCTGGCGTTCGACAAGCTGCGCCGCGTGCTCGACGCAGATGCGTTGTGACGGCCATGGCGAAATTTGCGCCAACTGGCGCCCACCCCTTGAAGCTGCGGGCCTGCGGTCAATATGCACAGCCTGACCCGCGCCATGCGGGCATGGCTTTTGAGTGAACATGCCCATGACCAATCATCCTCTCGGCGACGAGCTTTATGCGGCGTATGCGTCCGGGGTCCTGTCCGGGCCCATGAGCCTGCTGCTGGATGCGCAGGCCTGCGTGAATGATGACGTGGGGCGCCAGCGCGCGGCGGCCGAAGCGGCCGCCGGGGTGATGCTGGAGACCGTGGCGCCGGCCCCAGTGCGCAAGGCCGCCCTGACCGAAGTGCTGGCGGCCATCGATGCGGAAGAAGCCGGCCTGGGCGAAGCCGCGCTGAAACCCGGCTTCAGCGATCTGGCGGCGCGGCGCGCGGCCGAAGCGGCCGGCAAGGGCCTCAACGAAATTCTGGGTCTGCCCGCCCCGGTGCGTGATCTGGCGCTGGAGCGCGGCGCGGCCTGGCAATTCGCCGGGCCGGGTGTGCGCACCCTGACGCTGATGGAAGAGGGCCGCGCCAAGGCTGAGCTGATCCGTCTGGAGCCGGGCCGCGGCGTGCCGCGCCACGGCCATGACGGGCGCGAGTTCACCCTGGTGCTGACCGGCGCCTTCCATGACGGAATTGACCGCTATGGCGCGGGCGAGCTGTGCGCCGCCGACCCCGACACCGAGCACAAGCCGGTGGCCGAACCCGGCGCGGTGTGCATTGCGCTGGCGGTCAGCGACGGCCCGCTGGCCTTCACCGGTCCGCTGGGCTGGGTGCAGCGCGCGTTTGGCGCCTAGCCAGCCCGCCTATTCCTGAGAATCCGACGCGCCGGCGCGCACCCGCGCCGCGCCGACAAGGCGTCCGCCCGGACCGGCCTGCACCAGCACGGCGCTGGCCTGACCGCTGTCCGGCGCCGGCGTGCTGAGCGTGGCGTTCCCGCCTTGCCACTGGCCGGCATGGGCGATCGCGCGCACCATGTTGTAATGGGTCATCTCCAGCCCGGCATTGCCGCCGCTGCCGATGAGGCGCGTTTGCGCGCCGGGCGTGTAGTGCATCACCCAGACATCGGCGGGCGCTTCCAGCGCGGGTCCGTCCAGACGGATGGTGATGACCTCGCCCTCAAGCACGGCCTCGGGCGCGGTCAGAACAGAGGCCGCCGCCAGCGCCGCTTCGGCGCGCTCGGGCGAGAAGCGCATGCGCTCCGGCCCGCCATTGATCACCAGATGAGGCGTGTAGACCCGGCGCGCCTCGCCCGCATCCACATAGGCTTTCTGGCGCTCGACGAATTCAGGCTGCGCAAATTCGTCGGGCCAGTCATACATGACGTCCCAGTAATCCACGCCATAGGCCAGCGCGAGTACATCGCCGCGCGCCTCGCCCACCTGCGCCAGCCAGTCATTGGCGGCGGGGCAGAAGCGGCAGGCCTGGCTGGTGAACAGCTCGGCCACCAGCAGTCCGCCGTCCTCAGACGCGCCGGTCGCATCCGGGCCGCCGGCCTGGCGCGCGCCTGTCTGGACCAGCGCCAAAGCGACCATGAAAGGGGTGAGCAGGTGGATCATGACCTCTGTGCTAGCTCAAAGCGCGCGCACATTGAAGTCACACCGCCGTGACGGGCTGCGTCAGGACGCGGGCGTCTCAGTACGGATACCGCACCGGCGCCAGCGCCGCCTCGCACCACGCAGGCGGCTCGGGCCTTGGGTCCAGCCTGGCGCGCCACGCCGCGAGCACAGCCGGGTGCCCGATGCCTTCAGCTTCGTGCCAGTCGATCCTGCGATGCTCTTCAGCAAGTTCATCACCATACGCATTGAAACAGGTGCAGCGCCCATTCCGGCCAGAGAGGGGATGCCAGGCGGGGCCAGCCGGGCCGAGCGCATAGTCCTCGCGCGCCCGGCGCTGATCAAATGTCAGACCGAGCCATAGCTCATATACGTCTCTGTGCTCCACGGTTATCAGAATCGACGCGGCGGGGTCCGCCCACTCCCTGTCTGCTTGTTCCCACCATCTGTCATCTCCGCTCCGCCATGTTTCAAGGAGGGTTTGCTGGCCGTAGCGGAACACCGAGCCCGGCCCTTCATGCACCGCCAGGATCATGCGGCCCTCCGGCGTCATGGGGCGAAGCAAGGCGTAGTGGACCAGCGAGGAATAGAGGCAGGCGGCGATGAGCAGCCCCTCCGCGAGCCGCCTGATCACGCCCGTCCGGCCGGTCTTGGGCCGCAGCACATCTATGAGCCATAGCGAAGCGAGCGCCACGAAGATCAGGATGAACAGCAGCGCCGCCCCCGGCAGGCCCGGCGCGCCCTGCAGCGACACCGCCACCAGCTGCGCGCAGCTCAGCGCAATCACGCCGAAATAGAAGAATACGGCCCAGATGAAGGCGGCCGCCACGATCACGACGCTCAGCATGGGGCTGAACGGCGGCGCGGCCGCGTCGCGCAACCGCAGGGCTGACCGGAATCGGAATCCCCTCATGACGCGAATTCTACCCCGGCGCGAAGCCGGGTGAAAGCGTTATGCGGGGGGTGTAGCGCCCTTGGCCTCCGGCTCCTTGGCGTATTTCAGCGTGATGGGCACGTTGAGCAGCACGAACACGAAGAAGATCGGATAAGTGCCCCAGAAACGGAAATTCACCCAGAAGCTCTCGGTGATCTCGAAGCCTTCAAACCAGCGCGCCGCCTCCATGAAGGCCGGGTCGGCCGCCGAGCCGGTGATGTGGCGCCACAGCACCTCGTTCAGCAAAGCCAGGCAGGCGAAGAACAGCGCCCAGCGGATCGCCAGGATCGTCCAGATGCGCTCGGGCATGGAATAGATCGAGCCGAACAGCGCCTGCCAGACATTGAAGCCGAAGGCGATGGAGAACAGGATCGACAGCGAGAATATGAGATTGATGATGGTCGGCTTGATAAAGACGAAGACCGGATCCTGCAGATACAGCGTCATCGCGCCGAAACCCGTGACGATCACGAAGGTGACCACCAGCATGGGCGGGAAACGCTTCTGGGTGATCAGGGCGTAGACCAGCGCAATGGCCGTGGCGGCCATGAACAGGCCGGTGGCCCAGTAGATCGCCCCGTCCTCCACAATACGCCCGGCGACGTTATAGCTGATCATGAACACCGCCGCCGGGCCGATATCCACCAGCAGTTTCGAGCCCTGACCCAGGGTTTTGCTGTTGGACTGAGCCGCTGGCTCCCCGGACGGGTCCGGGCTGGCCGGGGTGTTGGTCATGATTGATCGCTCCGCTGACTGGCCGCCCCGTCTTGCCTCAATACGCACGCCAAGGCCAGCCGGATTGCCGGGGGGCACATCCCGCGCTGGTCCTGCCCGGCGAAGCGGGGCAGGGTGGCCGCCCCATCCCCCTAGAGCCGAGCGGCCATGATCCCTGCAGCGCCCCAGCCAGATTTGTCGCCGGAACAGCAAGCCGCGTTTTCGCTGGCGGTGCGCGGCGGGGCGCATCTGTTCCTCACGGGCCGGGCGGGCACGGGCAAGACCACGGTGACGCGGGCAATCCTGCGCGCCATGGGCACGCGGGCGGCCGTGCTGGCGCCCACCGGCGTGGCGGCGATGTCGGCGGGCGGGCAGACGCTGCATTCCTTCTTTCAGCTGCCGCCGCGCCTGATCCTGCCCCATGATGTGCGCCGGGGGCGCAATGGCGCGGCCATGCGGGCCCTGACCACGCTGGTGATCGACGAGATTTCCATGGTGCGCGCCGACGTGATGCAGGCCGTCGATACCAACCTGCGGATGAATCGCGGGACGAACGCGCCCTTTGGCGGGGTGCGCATGGTGCTGGTGGGCGATCTCGCCCAGTTGCCCCCCGTCATTCAGGGCGAAGAGGCGGCGCATCTCGAAGACATGTATGGCGGGCCGTTCTTCTTTCACGCCCCCGCCTTCCGGGAAGCCGGCTTCTCGATCCTGGAGCTCAATCAGGTCCATCGCCAGGCCGACAGCGATTTCATCGATATCCTGAACGCCGTGCGCGAGGGCGCGCTGGACAATGATCAGGCCGCCCAGCTCAATGAGCGCGTCAGCGCGCGCTCGGGGCTGCAGGCGAGCGAGACCCATGTGGTGCTCACCGCCACCAATCAGGCGGCCTCGGCCATCAATCAGGCGCGCCTCGACGCGCTGGTGGGCGAGCCGCGCGGGTTCGCCGGCAAGGTGGAGGGCGAGTTCGATCCGCGCCTGTTTCCCACCGAAGACCCGCTGATCCTGAAAGCCAGCGCGCGCGTCATGCTGATCCGCAATGATCCGGGCGGGCGCTATGTCAACGGCTCCATCGGCGAGGTTATTGGGTTTGGCGACGGCGCGGTGATGGTGCGCGTCAATGGCGAGAGCGTGCGGGTGGAGCCGGTGAGCTGGGAGCGCACGCGCTACGCCGTGGCGCCGGGGGCCGAAGGCGGGCTGAAACGCGAGCGCGTGGGCTCCTATGCGCAATATCCGCTGCGGCTGGCCTGGGCGATGACCATTCACAAGGCGCAAGGGCTGACCCTGGAGCGGGTGTATCTGGATGTCTCGCGCCGGCTTTTCGCCCACGGCCAGGCCTATGTGGCGCTGTCGCGGGCGCGCTCGCTGGCGGGGCTGGAATTGTCAGCGCCGCTGCGCCCCAGCGACATCATCACCGATCCGCGCCTGTTCGATGTGCGCAGCTTCTGCGATCCGGTGTCGTTTCAGCTGAAGGGCTGAGCCCTACATGGGCCGCCCGTTATTGCTGGCCATCACCTGACGGCGCAGCTTGCGCATGCCGGCCACCCAGCGGTCGCGGTCGCCGCCCTTGTGGGCGGCGTATTGCGCGGTGTTGGGATGGGTGGTGACGAGGAAGCGCTTCTCGGCCATGGCATCGAGGACCTTTGCGGCCACGTCGTCGGCCTCGATATAGCCCGACAGGCCCTGCGCGCCGCCCTCCACGCCTTCCACCAGCGGCGTGCGCACGCCTTCCGGGCACAGGCAGTGGACGATTAGCCCGTCATCGCCATGGGTGATGGCCAGACTCTCGGCGAACGCCACCGCCGCCGCCTTGGTCGCCGAATAGGGCGCGTCGCCGATCTGGGAGAGAAGCCCGGCGGCGGACGCCGTGATCAGGAAATGCCCGCCCCTCGCGGCCATGGGTTTGGCCAGATGGCGCGCCGCATAGACGCTGGCCATGACATTGACGTCCCAGCACGCCTGCCAGGACGCGTTGGCCGCATCGCCCGCGCCCCAGCCCGGCCCGTCCGTGACGCCGATCCCGGCATTGGAGATGTAGATGTCCACCGGCCCCAGCGTGCGCTCCACCTTGTTGATGAAGCGCGTCAGCGCCGCCTCGTCGGTGACGTCCACGCGCGCGCCGAAGCCGCCGAGCGCTGCGCCGGTCGCCTCTGCGCCCGCGCCGTCCAGATCAATGGCCGCGATCTTCGCGCCCCTGGCGTGCAGGGCTGTGGCGATGGCTTGGCCGATGCCGCTGGCTGCGCCGGTGACGATGGCGGTCTTGCCGGTGAGGTCCATGGAGCATCCTTTCGTGTGCGCGCGCGGCCAGGTCCGGGCTGCGCGCCTGTGTGAGAGGCCAGACCCTCCCCTCAAGCGCGCAGAAAGACAAGCCTGTGAGCCCGCCCGGTTTCAGCGCCGGAAGGCGCGCCAGACCAGGACGCCGGCGATGATCAGGATGATCGCGGCGGCGGCGAGCTCCAGCAGACTGGCGCCCAGCAGAACCGGCCGGGTCAGCGGTTCCAGGCCCGAGAACACGCCCGCTGCGGCGCTGGCCAGCCGCTCGCCCTGAAAGCCCGCCGCCACGGCCAGCGCGATCAGCACCATCGCCACCATGACGGCCAGGCGCATGGCCGCGCCGGCGTCCGCGCCGCCTTCACGCACCCTTCGGGCCTCGCGGATCGCCTGCCGGCGCTGGCGGTGTCGGGACATGGAACTCCTGATCGGCAGGGGTTGGCGCAAGGGTTTGCAATCGCCCGGGCTTTTCACACGCTTGTGACGCGAACCGGTTTGAGGCATAGTTTGGATCGCACAAGCGGCCTGAACAAGGCCCGGTGAAGCCTAGCGAGATGACCGGACGCCTTTGCGCCAGAGACTTGTTCCTTCCCCGACCCCGAAAGGCCGCATGCCGCACGCGGGACGCCGCGCGCGTAGCCTTCTTGCGCGGGACGCCGCGCAGCGACGGGAAAAGGGCTCCTCCTCATGACGACTGGTACTGTAAAGTTCTTCAACGCTGACAAGGGCTTCGGCTTCATCACCCCGGACGATGGCGGCAAGGACGTGTTCGTCCACATCACCGCGGTCAAGGACGCCGGCATGGCCGACCTGCGCGACGGCCAGCGCGTGTCCTTCGACACCGAGCCGGACAATCGGGGCAAGGGGCCCAAGGCGGTCAATCTCAAAGACGCGGGCTGACTTCCATCCGCTGACCTGATCTAAACGGCGCCGCGCGGGGACGCATCCCGCGCGGCGTCTGATTCGTGTGCTCCAGCCTGGACAAACCTATGCGCCCCGCCCTGATCGCCGGCCTGATCTACGCCGCCTGCCTGCTGGCGCTGGGTATCGTGCTGGGCGCGTTCCGCACCTTTCTGTTCGAGCCGTGGCTGGGCGCCTGGCCCGCCCTCATGATCGAGCTGCCGGTGATCCTCTACGCCGCCTGGCACCTGACCGGCATGGCGATGGAGGGCCGCGAGCTGACCCGCGCCGGCGCCGGCGCCATGGGCGCCGTGGCGGTGGTCCTTTTGCTGATCGGCGAGGTGGTCCTGTCCCAGATTCTGGCCGGGCGCACGGTGCTGGCCCATCTGGCGCTCTACGCCGAGCCGCGCACGCTTCTGGGTCTGGCCGCACAAATCCTCGCCGGCCTCTTCCCCCTGATCCGCCACTGGCGCACCCCGCCCCCGCCGCCGGCGCGCGAGGGCGAGGTGCTGGGGGCGTGAGGGCGGCCATTAATGTCAAATGAAACGCGTTTCGTTTTACACAAACGGATTTGTGTAAAACCGGCGAGGCATTAACACGCCCAGCCGCCGGCGCATGAAAAACCCCGGCGGATCGCTCCGCCGGGGTTTTGCGTTGCAGGCGTCTGAAACGCCTTACGCTGCAGCGCGCTGGCGCAGGACGTAGTGCAGGATGCCGCCATTGCGGAAATAGTCGAGCTCGTTCTCGGTATCGATGGCGGCGCGCAGGGCCAGCGTCTCCACCGAGCCGTCGGCGCGGGTGATGGTGGCCTGCACATCGCCGCGCGGGGCCAGATCGGCCACGCCCTGGAGCGTGACGGTCTCGTCGCCCTGCAGGCCCAGCGCGGCCCAGCTTTGCCCGTCCTTGAACAGCAGCGGCAGCACGCCCATGCCGATCAAATTGGAGCGGTGGATGCGTTCAAAGCTCTCGGTGATCACCGCGCGCACGCCCAGCAGGCGCGTGCCCTTGGCCGCCCAGTCGCGCGAGGAGCCGGTGCCGTATTCCTTGCCGCCGAACACCACCAAGGGGCGGCTTTCCCCGGCGTATTTCATGGCCGCGTCATAGATCGGCATTTCCTCGCCGGAGGGATGATGGATCGTCACCCCGCCTTCGACGCCGGGGACCATCTGGTTCTTGATGCGGATATTGGCGAAGGTGCCGCGCATCATCACATCGTGATGGCCGCGCCGCGCGCCATAGGAGTTGAACTCCAGCGGCTCCACGCCATGGGTCTGCAGCCAGCGCCCGGCGGGGCTGGAGGCCTTGATGGAGCCGGCCGGCGAGATGTGGTCGGTGGTGATGGAATCGCCAAACAGGCCCAGAATACGCGCGTCCGTCACATCACCCGGCGCAGACGCGTCGCGCGACATGCCCTCGAAGAAGGGCGGGTTGGCGACATAGGTGCTGTCGGGCCAGTTATAGGTGAGGCCCGCGGCGGTCTCGATGGACTGCCACATGGCGTCGCCTTTGAACACATCGGCGTAGCGGCTGGCGAACATGTCCGGCGTCACGGCCTGGCGCACCACTTCGGCGATCTCCGCCGAGCTCGGCCAGATGTCCTTGAGATAAACCGGCTCGTTATTGTCGTCATAGCCGATCGGGTCTTCGGTCAAATTGATGTTCATCGTGCCGGCGATGGCGTAGGCGACCACCAGAGGCGGGCTCGCCAGATAATTGGCGCGCACGTCCGGGCTCACCCGGCCTTCGAAATTGCGATTGCCCGACAGCACCGAGGCCGCGACCAGATCGCCGTCCTTGATGGCGGCCGAGATCGGCTCGGGCAGGGGTCCGGAATTGCCGATGCAGGTGGTGCAGCCATAGCCCACCAGATTGAAGCCCATGGCGTCCAGATCGTCCTGCAGCCCGGCGCGGGCGAGATAATCGGTCACCACCTGAGAGCCCGGCGCCAGCGAGGTCTTCACCCACGGCCGCACGCTGAGGCCACGCTTCAGCGCATTGCGCGCCACCAGGCCTGCGCCCAGCATGACCGACGGGTTGGAGGTGTTGGTGCAGGAGGTGATCGCCGCGATCACCACATCGCCGTGGCCGATGGAGTAGTCGGCGCCCTCCACCTTGACGCGCCTTGCGCCGTCTTCGGCCTTGCCGAACTCGCCCGCCAGCGCCATGGCGAAGGCGTCCGCCGCATCGGTGAGCGCCACCCGGTCCTGGGGCCGCTTGGGACCGGCGAGCGACGGGACGACCGAGCCCAGATCCAGCTCCAGCGTGTCGGTATAGACCGGGTCATCCTGGCGGTCGGGACGGAACATGCCCTGGGCCTTGGAATAGGCTTCCACCAGCGCCACACGGGTCGCATCGCGTCCGGTGGACGTGAGATAGGCGAGCGTCTCGTTGTCCACCGGGAAGAAGCCGCAGGTCGCGCCGTACTCAGGGGCCATGTTGGCGATGGTGGCCGCGTCTTCCAGCGACAGGGTGTCGAGGCCGGGTCCGAAGAATTCCACAAACTTGCCCACCACGCCGCGCTTGCGCAGCATCTGGGTGACGGTGAGGACGAGGTCGGTGGCCGTCGCGCCCTCAGGCAGCTTGCCGGTCATTTTAAAGCCGACCACTTCGGGGATCAGCATGGAGACCGGCTGGCCCAGCATGGCCGCTTCGGCTTCAATGCCGCCCACGCCCCAGCCGAGCACGGCCAGGCCGTTGATCATGGTGGTGTGGCTGTCGGTGCCCACCAGGGTATCGGGGAAGGCGTAGGTGGCGCCGTCTTCATCCTTGGTCCAGACCGTCTGGGCGAGATATTCCAGATTGACCTGGTGGCAGATGCCCGTGCCCGGCGGCACGACGCGGAAATTGTCAAACGCGCCGGCGCCCCATTTGAGGAATTTATAGCGCTCGCCATTGCGCTCATACTCGCGCGCCACATTGCGCTCGAAGCTGTCGGCGTGGCCAAAATAATCCACCATCACCGAGTGGTCGATGACCAGATCGACGGGCACCAGCGGATTGACGCTTTTCGGGTCGCCGCCCAGCGCCGTGGTGGCGTCGCGCATGGCGGCCAGATCGACCACCGCCGGCACGCCGGTGAAGTCCTGCATCAGCACGCGCGCGGGGCGGTACTGGATCTCATGGCTGGATTTGCCCGTCTCCACCCAGGCTGCCAGCGCCTCGATATCGGCCTTGGTGACCGTGCGCCCGTCTTCAAAGCGCAACAGGTTTTCCAGAAGGACTTTCAGCGTGTAGGGCAGTTTCGACACGCCCGCGAGGCCATTGGCTTCAGCCTGTTTCAGGTCGAAATAGACGTAGGATTTGCCTGCGACATTCATCTCGCGGCGGCATTTGAAACTGTCCAGTGAAGCCATGATGTTCCTCGTGATCTGGGCCGGGCCCGGCCCGGTGCAAACAGGTGCGCTGTGCTTGGGGGGCGATGTGCCGCAGCGCAGCAAGACAGAAGGTTTGCGCGCCTTGTAAACCCGTCACGCGCGCGCCGCAATGGATCGCGCCGCCAAGGCGTTGGACAATCGCGGCTGCGGCGGGGGGAGGCGGGGCCTCAAAATATTAACAATTCTCTTGATGCACGCATAAACTGCATACACACTCTTCCGTATCTGCGGATGGCAGCATCCGGCGGGGGAGTATCTGACATGTTGAGAGTCTGCCTGATCCTTATATCCATCACATTAAGTGGCTGCGCGGCGCGCACGGCAACCCACAACTTTCCGGACACATCACCGCCCAATCAGCTTCTCACAGCGCGTCACTACGAAGTCTGGGTGGACGCTGACGCGACGTTCTTTCCAAATGGCTGGGAAGCCCTGTGCGGAAGCTACCGCTCAGGGGCCTACACGCTCCATAATCGGGCACTTTCATTGAACTACCTCGATTGCACGCCTGAACTCCTGAGTCAGATCCGTGAGCAGACCTTGTCAGAGATCGCGGAAGCCTTCAGCGGACTGGAGATGGTCACCATCCTGATCCACGGGTTCAATCATGGGGTCTCCAATCAAGCGACGAGCATCCGGAATGACTATTTGGCGCGACGCAATGCGATTGATGGGATTCTCGCTGATCCTTCGAACAGGCCTATTGAGCACGGCTATATCGAGTTCTTCTGGAACGGACTTGAGTCCACGCGCGGAAATCTTGGTATTCCTGCAGCATGGACCTATGCCAGCATCAACGGCGAGCGGGCAGGCCATCTGGCGCTTCAGCCCATCCTCGCCACACTTCAGGACGCCGGCGTGCAACGCGTGCACATTCTGGCGCACAGCCGCGGCGCCGCCGTCGCGCTCTCAGCGCTCGCAGGCGGGAAATATGTGGATGAAGCTGGCCGCGCACGGAACGCCGCGCTCGGCGCTCCCACCCCCCCCAGGCCGCTGGCCGATGGCGGCATGGAAATTCTGGTGACGTCCACAGCGCCGGCGATCAGTTGTTGGCATTTTGTCAGCAGGGAAGAACGCCGCATTCGTTGCGATGATCCTGTGCGAGAACTGCCTGCATCGGTGATAAGCCACTATTCAACAGTGAACCCTAGTGACTTTGCCTTGCGTAAGTTGATAGGCGGCATACTCGTCACCAGACTCAACAGCACCGAGTTCGGTCAAAACCTGCGGGCGGCGCAGGGCGTGGCGGACCGTATGAATGAGGCGCGAATGGGGGCTGGAGGGTCCGCGTTCATGGCGGTGGAGAACATCGACATGGTCAACGACCAGATTGAAGGCGGTCCGGCTGACGGCGTCTCCAGTCACAGCGCGACGGACTATTTAAACCTTCGGCAGGTCAGGGCCCGGTTGCAGGAGGTGTACGCACCCCCCGACTAACCCCACTTGGCCTGCCGCCGGGGGCGGGCTATGGCTGCGCGCCATGGACCAGACCTCCCGCCCCCCTGCCCTGCCTCCCGCCCGTCTGGAGACGCGACGCCTGCGCCTGGAGCGCGGCGGCAAGGTGCTGGTGCGCGACCTGTCCTTTTCCCTCGCTTCCGGTCAGGCCCTCGTGCTGACCGGACCCAATGGCGCGGGCAAGACAACACTGCTGCGGGCGCTGGCCGGATTGTTGCGCCCGGTGAGCGGCGAGGTCGTGCTGACGCCCGGCCCGGCGGGCTGGCTGGGTCATAGCGAGGGGCTGAAGCCCGGCGAGCGGGTGAGCGACATGCTGGCCTTCTGGGCGGCGTTGTCAGGCGCAGGTTCAAGCGAGATCGAGGCCGCATCGCGGGCCATGGCGCTGGGTCATCTGGCCCGGCGGCCCTGCGGCGCCCTGTCGGCGGGGCAGAAGCGGCGGGCGGGCCTGGCGCGCCTGGCCCTGTCGGGCCGGGCGGTGTGGCTGATGGATGAACCGGCTGCCCCTCTGGACGCCGCGGGCCGCGAGCGGCTGGCGCGTCTCGTCGCCGGTCACCGCGCGCGCGGCGGCATTGTCCTGGCCGCGACCCACGCTGATCTCGGCTGGCCGGACGTGGAGCGTCTGGATCTGGGTCTGGAGGCGGCGGCATGAGCGCGCGCGCCCTGTTCGTACGCGAATGGCGCCTGGCGTTTGCGGGCGGCGGCGGACCGGCCGGGCCGGCGGCGTTCAATCTGGCCGCGCTGGCGCTGGCGCCGCTGGCCATCGGGCCGGACACCGCCACGCTGGCCGCCGCCGGACCGGGCGTGATCACATTCGCAGCGCTGCTGGCGAGCCTGCAGGGCGCCGAGCGCATGTTCGGCGATGACGCCGGGGACGGCACGCTGGAGCTTTACGCCCTGTCGGGCCTCAGCCTGTCCATGGCCGCCCTGATCAAGGCGCTGGCCTTCACGCTCGCCGTGTTCTGGCCCGCGCCCCTGCTGGCGGCGCTGGGCGGGCTGGCCTACGGGCTGACGCTGGAAGCCGCGCTGGTGCTGGCGGCGGGCATTGCGCTGGCTGCGCCGGGGCTTGTGTTCATCGCCGCCTTCGCCGGCGCGCTGGCGGCGGGGCTGCGGCGGGCAGGCCTGCTGATCGCCCTCATCGCTGCGCCGCTGCAGGCGCCGCTTCTGGTGTTCGCTGCGGGGGCCGCGCGCGCGGCCATGGACGGCACGGGTCTCGCCGGACCCAATCTCATGCTGGCGCTCGCCGCCAGCCTGATCGCAGGCGTTCTGGCGCCGCTGGGGGCAGGCGCGGCGCTCAGGGCGCGGCTGGACTGAAGGCGGATCAGGCGTCCGGCGCCGCTTCCAGCGCCCGCTGGTGGCGGATGAAATCATCGCCGCAGGTCAAACGCCGCGCGATGGCGGAGCCCGGATCAATCACCCGCCAGAACGGCGTGATCGCAGCCGTCTCGGCCCCCTCCGCCAGATCGGTCAGCGCCGCTTCGGCCACCACGCGCAGATAGATGGCGGTGGTCACCGGACAGGTGGCCTGCGCCTTGTAGCGGCGGGCCAGCTCATTGCGCAGGCGTGGGACGGAGCGGGTCTCGCCCGGCGGGATCGCGGCGACATAACCGGCGATGATCTCCGGCGTGGCGATGAACATCACCGTACCCGCTTTCACCCCGCCAAAGTCGGCATGCAGGGTGACGGTCTTCGCCGGCTTGGCCGAGCGCAGGCGCTTGCGCCAGTCGGTGGGTTTGCGGGCTTTCGTGGTCATCGTGTGTTCCAGGGTGGCCGCGCAGCGCGGCAGGGTCAGGGCGCAAGCCTCGCCGAGCCTTTGACCGGACGCAATAAGCCCCTATGAAAATCTTGTTGCGGCAGGGGTTTACGGGAATCTCGCCGCGCGAGACCGGCTCGCCCATTCCAAGCAGTGCAAGAATTTGTTAACCATACGCTCACGCAGC
This sequence comes from Hyphomonadaceae bacterium ML37, assembly GCA_027627685.1. NCBI lineage: Bacteria > Pseudomonadati > Pseudomonadota > Alphaproteobacteria > Hyphomonadales > Hyphomonadaceae > Hyphomonadaceae bacterium ML37. The sequence goes on along the minus strand of CP091241.1, from coordinate 318,490 downwards.
GGCGCATGACGCGCCGCGCGGATACACAGTCAGGGGATACCGCCATGCTTTCCACCATGATCGCCGCCGTCATTCTCGCCACCGCCAATCCGGCCGTGGACGCGCTCACCGAAAACGCGCTGCAGGTCGATACCGGCAGCGTGACCTATATTGTCTTTTTCGAGGCTGACGGCAGCTACACCACCAGCGTGGGCTCGGGCGGCACGTGGGAAATCAATGAGGATGGCGAGTTCTGCGTCTCCAGCGCCGCGGGCAATGACAATTGCCAGCCGCTGATGGAGGGGCTTGAAGTGGGCGACAGCTGGGACGGCGAAAACGCCGCCGGCGAGCCGGTGACGTTTACGCTGATCGCGCGGGAGTAGGGTTCGCATTCCTTTTCGGGACGAGGAGCCCCGCCGGTTCAGCCGGCGGGGTTTTTTGTGTGGTGGGGGGTTCTTGTCCTCCCCCGCTTGCGGGGGAGGCGGCCCGTAGGGCCGGAGGGGGGATGGCGCCCCTTCGACGTCCGGGAAGATCGTTCCGCCGATCCCCCCCTCGCCGCTTCGCGGCACTCCCCCCGCAAGCGGGGGGAGATGAGGAGCGGCGGGGTTCGGCGTTCCTCTGATCCGTGGCGGGTCAGAGCCGCATCTCCGCCGCCTCCCCCAGCCCACCTTCCAGCACCGCCTGCGTCAACGCGGCCAGATCCGTCGCCATATAACGATCCACATCCAGATGCGCGGCGCGTGCGCGAATGGCGGCGTGGAGGGATTCCAGCGGGGCGCTGGCGGTCAGGGGGCGGCGGAAATCCAGCCCTTGCGCGGCGCACAGCAATTCCACGGCGACGATGGAGGCAGCGTTGCGCGCCACCTGCCCGGCCTTGCGCGCGGCGCCGGTCGCCATGGAGACATGGTCTTCCTGATTGGCGGAGGTGGGTACCGAATCAACGCTCGCCGGGAAGGCGAGCGAGCGGTTCTCCGCCACCAGCGCGGCGGCGGTGACCTGCGCAATCATGAAGCCGGAATTGAGCCCGCCATCCTTGACCAGAAACGCCGGCAGCCCGCTCATCTTGGGGTCCACCAGCACGGCCGTGCGCCGCTCGCTCAGCGAGCCGATCTCGCACAGGGCCATGGTGATCTGGTCAGCGGCGAAGGCGACGGGTTCGGCGTGGAAATTGCCGCCCGAGACCGCTTCGTCCGTATCGGGAAAGATCACCGGATTATCGTTGACGCCATTGGCCTCGATCTCAAGTGTGCGGGCGCTCTGGGTCAGGAGGTCCAGCGCCGCGCCCATGACCTGGGGCTGGCAGCGGAAGGAATACGGGTCCTGCACCCGGCCACAGGCGGCGTGGGCGCCCTTGATGCGGCCGCCCTCCAGCAGGCTGCGCAGGCGGTCGGCAATCGCGATCTGCCCCGGCTGGCCACGCACCGCATGCAGGCGCGCCTCGAACGGCGCGTGGGAGCCCATCAGCGCCTCCACCGACAGCGCGCCGGCGCTTAGGGCCGCGCCCATCACCCGCTCGGCGGCGAACAGCGCATCCAGCGCCAGGGCGGTGCTGACCTCGGTGCCGTTGATCAGGGCGAGGCCCTCCTTGGGGCCCAGCGTGAGCGCCTGCAGCCCCGCGCGCGCCAGCGCCTCGCCGCCGGGCAGGTTCTCTCCGTCACACACCGCTTCGCCCTCACCGATCAGCACACAAGCCAGATGGGCCAGCGGCGCCAGATCGCCCGAGGCGCCCACCGAGCCCTGCGCCGGGATCACCGGCAGGCAGTCTTTTGCGGCGAGGTCCAGCAGCTGATCGATGACGGCGCGGCGCACGCCGGAATAACCGCGCGCCAGGCTGACGGCTTTCAGCGCAATCATCAGGCGCACCACAGGGCGCTCCAGCGCCGGACCCACGCCGCAAGCATGGGACAGGATGAGATTGCGCTGGAGAATCTCCAGCTTGTCATCGCCGATGCGGGTCTGGGCCAGCAGGCCGAAGCCGGTATTCACGCCATAGACGGTGCGCCCGCTCTGCACGATGCGGCGCACGCTGGCGGCTGCGGCCTCCACGCCCGCCCAGGCGGCGGCGATGCTGAAGGGCGCGCCCGCATGGATGGCGCGCAGATCGGCCAGCGTGACCGCGCCGGGTGTGAGGGTGACGGGTTTGAGAGAGGCGGCCGCCATCAGCGCGGCTCCATCATGGGCAGATCAAGGCCCTGTTCGCGGGCGCAGGCTTTGGCGATCTCGTAGCCTGCATCGGCATGGCGCATCACGCCGGTGGCCGGATCATTCCACAACACCCGCTCCAGCCGGCGCGCGGCCTGCGGCGTGCCGTCGGCGACGATGACCATGCCGGCATGCTGGGAATAACCCATGCCCACCCCGCCGCCATGATGGATGGAGACCCAGCTGGCGCCGGACGCGGTGTTGACCAGCGCATTGAGCAGCGGCCAGTCGGACACGGCGTCCGACCCGTCCATCATCGCCTCGGTCTCCCGGTTGGGGCTCGCCACCGAGCCGGAATCGAGATGGTCGCGGCCGATGACGACGGGGGCTTTGAGCGCGCCTGAAGCCACCATCTCGTTGAAGGCGAGTCCCAGACGGTGGCGCTCTCCCAGCCCCACCCAGCAAATGCGCGCGGGCAGGCCCTGAAATGCGATTCGCTCGGCGGCCATGTCGAGCCATTGATGCAGGCGCCGGTCGTCCGGGATCAGCTCTTTCACCTTGGCGTCGGTGACCGCGATGTCCGCCGGATCGCCTGACAGCGCCGCCCAGCGGAACGGGCCGACGCCCCGGCAGAAAAGCGGGCGGATATAGGCGGGCACGAAGCCGGGAAAGCAGAACGCATCGGCAAAGCCCGCATCATGGGCCATCTGGCGGATATTATTGCCGTAATCGACGGTGGGGATGCCCGCCTTGGCAAACGCGGCCATCGCCTCCACCTGAATGCGCATGGAGGCGCGGGCGGCGTCCGCCACGGCGTCTGGATCACGCGCGGCGGTCTCGCGCCACCGGGCGAGGCTCCAGCCCGAGGGCAGATAGCCATTGACCGGATCATGGGCGGAGGTCTGGTCGGTGACGAGATCGGGCCGCACGCCGCGCTTGATCAGTTCAGGGAAGATGTCGGCGGCATTGCCCTCGACGGCGACTGATTTGGCCACGCCCTTCGACGTCCAGTCCGCGATGCGCGCCAGCGCGTCATCGAGATCAGCCGCCGCCTCGTCCACATACCGGGTGCGCAGGCGGAAGGCGATGCGCTCGGGATCGCATTCCACGGCGAGGCAGCAGGCGCCCGCCATCACGGCGGCCAGCGGCTGGGCGCCGCCCATGCCGCCCAGCCCCGCCGTCAGGATCCAGCGCCCGGTCAGATCGCCGCCATAATGCTGGCGCCCGGCCTCGGCGAAGGTTTCGTACGTACCCTGAACAATCCCCTGCGAGCCGATATAGATCCACGAGCCTGCGGTCATCTGGCCGTACATCATGAGCCCCTTGCGGTCGAGCTCGCGGAAATGCTCCCAATTCGCCCAGCGCGGCACCAGATTGGAGTTGGCGATCAGAACGCGCGGCGCATCTTCATGGGTGCGCACCACGCCCACCGGCTTGCCCGACTGCACCAGCAGAGTCTCGTCCGGCTCCAGGCGTTCCAGCGCGGCGACAATGGCGTCGTAGGAGGCCCAGTCGCGCGCCGCCTTGCCGATGCCGCCATAGACCACCAGGTCCTCGGGGCGTTCGGCCACGTCCGGGTGGAGATTATTCATCAGCATACGGATCGCGGCTTCGGCGGCCCAGGTCCTGGCCTTGCGTTCCGGGCCCGTGCGCGGGCGGATCTCGCGGATATTGGCGCGGGTCATGGCAAATCTCCCTCGGACGGGCGGGCGGGATGGCCGGTCAGCTCATAGCGTTCGCCGGCATAGGTCAGGCGGGCCGCCGACGCGACGCGCCCCGCCGACCAGGTGCGCCGGCGGATTTCCAGACAGGCCGCGCCCGGCGGCAAGGACAGCTGGCGCGCCAGGACCGGCCCGGCATTGATGGCGCGCACGGTGTGCTCAATGTCCTGCAGGGGCGCGGCGCGGGTCAGGAAGGCGTAGGTGGTGGTGCGCGCGAAATCGGCCTCGGCGGCGCCTTTGGCCAGCGCCGGATCAATCAGCCGGTCCTCGATCAGCAACGGCTCCTCGCCCCGCAAATGCCGGATCACCACCCGCACCAGAGCCATCCCCGGCTCGGCGGCGAACAGGGCGGCGGCGCGCACGCTGGCGGTGATGGACGTGTGTTGCAGCACCTCCATCCGATGGGGCGCATCCCCGCCCGCCAGCTCCTGGGCGATGTCGCGCAGGGCCAGCAGGGCGCCCGCGGCGCGCGGCGGGGCGACATAGCTGCCCGATCCGGCCCGGCGGGTGATGACGCCTTCGTCACGCAGCTCGTTCAGCGCCCGGTTGGCGGTCATGCGCGCCACGCCCAGCGCCCGCACCAGCTCGGGCTCCGACGGCGCACGTTCACCAGGCTTGAGCGCACCCGAGGCGATGAGGTCGAGCACGTGTTGCTTGACCTGCTGATACAATGGGGCCGAGGCTTTCATGGCTTTAACTCCTCGCCCGCCAGGATCAGCCGCTCCGGACCGGGAAGACCGATCCAGTAGGCGATGGCGGCGGGCTGCGGCACGTCCCAGACGGCAAAGTCAGCCGCGAGGCCCTCGCGCAGCATGCCGGTCTCGTGATCCACGCCCATGGCGGCCGCACCGTGCCGTGTCATGCCCGCCAGCGCTTCGGCCGGGGTCAGGCCGAACAGGGTGCAGCCCATATTCATGGCCAGCGGCGCAGACACCAGCGGCGAAGAGCCGGGATTGAGGTCGGTGGCGATGGCGATGGGGATATTGAGCTCGCGCAGGAGGTCCATGGGCGGCAGGCGGGTTTCTTTCAGCGCATAGAAGGCGCCGGGCAATAGAACCGCCACGGTACCCGCCTCGGCCATGGCGCGGGCGCCGTCTTCAGACAGGTATTCCAGATGGTCCGCCGACAGGGCCCGGTGGCGTGCGGCCAGCGCCGCGCCGCCCTGATCGGACAATTGCTCCGCATGCAGACGGACGGGCAAGCCCAGCGCGATGGCCGCCTCCAGCATCGCGTCGGTCTCTTGCGGCGTGAAGCCGATGGTCTCGCAGAATGCGTCCACGGCATCGACCAGGCCTTCGGCGTGGAGGGCCGGCAGCACCTCCCCAGCCATCAGCTGCACGTAGTCGGCGCGGCGGTCCTCATACTCCGGCGGGATGGCGTGCAGGCCCAGAAAGGTCCGGCGCAGCCGGACCCCGGCGCGCCGGGCCGCCTCGCCGGCCGCCAGCAGCATGGCGCGCTCGGTCTCCAGATCGAGGCCGTAGCCCGACTTGATCTCCACTGTGCCCACCCCGCTGCGCATGAGCAGGCGGATGCGCGCATGGGCCGTCTCCACCAGCATGTCGAGGCGCGCGCCGCGCGTGGCGGCGACGGTTGAGCGGATGCCGCCACCGGCCCGCGCAATGGCCTCATAGCTGACGCCGGACAGGCGCTGTTCAAACTCGCCCGAGCGGTCGCCGGCGAACACCAGATGGGTGTGGCAATCGACCAAAGCCGGCGTGATCCAGCACCCCTGCAAGTCCACGCGCGCCGCGCCCTCGGCCCGGTCGGCGGGTAGATCGCCCATCGGTCCGATCCAGGCGATGCGCCCCGATTGCGCCAGTACGCAGGCGTCTTCAATCGCGCCCCAGACGCCCGGGCGGGCCGGGTCCATGGTGGCGGCGTGACAGCCGTGAAACAGGGTGCGGGACATGGGGGCCAACTTGTCTATACAGCTTCATCCTGCTACAAACGGACGCGAGAATCCACCCCGTCACGCCCGCCTATCCGGAGGCCGTCATGAGCCCGCCAGACCCGGTTTCGGAATGCCGCTCCTGGCGGTCAGCGGCCGATTTGCTGGGTGATCACCCGCACGCCCGCGCCGCCCTTCTGGGCGCGCCGCTGGCCGAAGGCTCGCTGACCCCGGGGCGGTGCGATCTGGCGCCCGGGATCATCCGCGAAACGCTCAAGCGCTTTTCCACCTATGATCTGGAAACCGGGCTCGGTCTCGATGAGCTCAAAGTACACGATGCGGGCGACATCGCGCTCAAATGCGTCAGGCCCGCGGACGCGTTGGCGCCCGTGCGCGATGCGGCGGCGGCACTGACGGCGCGCCATGCGCTGGTGATCCTGCTAGGCGGCAATAATGCAGTCACCCGGCCCGGCGTGCATGCGCTGGGCGATCTTTCCCGCACCGGGCTGATCACGCTGGATGCGCATTTCGACCTGCGCGACACCGATTGCGGCCTGCTCAACGGCAATCCGGTGCGCGCGCTGCTCGAAGACGGTCTGCCGGGCGCAAACATCACCCAGATCGGGCTCGCCCCCTTCGCCAACACGCGGCGCATGCATGACACGGCGCGCGAAGCCGGGATCAGTGTTCGCACCCTGGCCGATGTGCGCACGCGCGGCATCGAGGCCATTGTGAGCCAAGCGCTGGAGCGGCTGGCGGCGCGCTGCGATGTCATCGCCGTGGATTTCGATATTGACGTGATTGACCGCGCCCAGTGCCCCGGCGCGCCCGGCGCCCGGCCCGGCGGCCTGCCCGTGCAGGACTTCTTCACCGCCGCCCGCCTGATCGCCGCCCACCCCAAGGTGAAGCTGGTGGACCTGACCGAGTTTGACCCGTCGCTGGATGTCTCCTCCATCACGGCGCTGACAGCCGGACGCTGGGCGTGCGAGATTCTGGCGGGCCTGTCCGGGCGCTCTGGCGCCTAGAGCTTGTCCGGCGTCAGGCCGAGCCGGCCGGAGATCATCTTGTCAGTCATGCGGCCGGGCAAAACGCCCAGCAGCCACTGGGTGAAGGGGTCGGGCGTCAGCACCGTGTTGAGCTTCGGTTTGGCGTCTGTCAGGGCACGGAAAATCGCCTCGGCCACCACCTGCGGCTCCAGCCCGTCGCGGCCACGCTTGAGCATGTAGGACAGGATACGCCCCACCGCCGGGGCGTAGTCGGTGTGTTCATACTGGGCCGGGTCCATCTGTTCAGCCTTGTCCCAGATCGGGGTTTTGATCGGGCCGGGATTGATGGCGACCACGTCCACGCCATAGAGCATCAGCTCGCGGCGCAGGCTCTGGGTGAAGGCCTCCATGGCGTGCTTGGAACAGGCATAGGGCGCCATGAGCGGAGCCGCGCTGAACCCCGCCACGGATGAAATATTGACGATGCGGCCCCTGGGCCCTGAATGACCGCGCACCGCGCCCAGCATGGGCGCGAACACCTGCGTGACGCGCAGCTGTCCCGTGACATTGATGTCGAGCTGGGTGGTCATCTCCTCCACCGGCAGGTGCAGCAGCGGACCGGCCACCGCCACCCCGGCATTATTCACCAGCCCCGACAGCGGCGCGCCGCCCAGCGCCGCGCGCACGGTCTCTCCGGCGGCGCGGCAGCTGTCCATATCGGTGACATCGATCATCACAGGCGTCACCGCCTCGCCCAGCGTCTCGCTCAGGCGCCGGGCGTCGGCGTCTTTGCGCACCCCGGCGAACACCCGCCAGCCCTTGCCCGCCAGATAATCGGCCGCCGCATACCCGATCCCGGTGGACGCCCCGGTAATGACAACGCTGTTCGGCCCGCTCATGAGCGATTCCCCCTGATGTGTATGCGCGAGACAGTGGCGCGGTGCGGGGCGGGTGGTCAATCGCGGGCGTCGTCAGCCTGGTATGGCTGCGCGCATACGGCGACCTTGTGCAGCGCCGATGCGTTGACCTGAAGGCCGCGCGGAGTAATGTCACGCGCGAGTTCCGACCCCGTGCGCGCCGCGCCGTCCGGCGCACCGCTGCACCAAGCTGATCGAGGGCCCGCATGGCCAAACCTTCCACCGCCAACCGGCCTCTCTCACCCCATGTTTCGATCTGGCGCTGGCATGCGACCATGGCGTCGTCGATCGCGCACCGCATGAGCGGGGTGGTCAACTATATCGGCGCGGTGCTGGTGACGGTCTGGCTGGCCGCGCTGGCCGCCGGGCCGGAGGCCTATCGCGCGGTCGAAGCGCTGATGGCCGGCCCGGTGGGCATACTGGTCACGCTGGCCCTGATCGGCTTCACCCTGTCGCTCGTCTATCACATGCTCAACGGCATCCGGCATCTGGCCTGGGACATGGGTTATGGCTTTGACCCCAAGGGCTCCAATCTACGCTCCATCCTGATTTTCGCCGGCGCGGCGGTGATCACCGCCGCGATCTGGGTTCTGGCCGGAGGGCTGATCTGATGGCTGATCTGCGCACGCCGCTCTCGCGCGCCAAGGGTCTGGGCGCGGCCAAGTCCGGCTCGGGCCATTTCATCGCCCAGCGTGTGTCGGCCGTGGCGTTGATCGTGCTGATCCCGGTCTTTGTGTGGATGATCGCGCGCCTGCCCGACATGAGCTATGAGGCCGCCCGCGCCGCCTTCGCCAGCCCGCTGGGCGCGCTTGTGGTGCTGCTCACCCTGACAGCGGCGTTTTATCACATGCGCCTGGGTCTCCAGGTCGTGATCGAGGACTATATCCCGGCCCCTGTCACCCGCGCGGGCCTGCTGATCCTCAATACGCTTTTCACCGCAGGCCTGTGGCTGGTCGCGCTTTATTCGATCCTTGTGATCGCGGCATAGGAGTCGCCTGTCCATGACTGGCTACAAGTGGATTGACCATACGTATGACGTCGTTGTTGTGGGCGCGGGCGGATCGGGCCTGCGCGCGGCGCTGGGCGCGGCCCAGGCCGGGCTGAAAACGGCGTGCATCTCCAAGGTCTTCCCCACGCGCTCGCACACCGTGGCCGCCCAGGGCGGCATCTCGGCGAGCCTTGGCAATATGGGCCAGGATGACTGGCGCTGGCACATGTACGACACCGTGAAGGGGTCGGACTGGCTGGGTGATCAGGACGCCATTGAATATCTGTGCCGCGAGGCGCCCGCCGCCGTGTACGAGCTGGAGCACTGGGGCGTGCCGTTTTCGCGCACCGAAGACGGCAAAATCTATCAGCGCGCCTTTGGCGGCATGACCCGCAATTATGGCGAAGGCCCGGTCCAGCGCACCTGCGCGGCCGCCGACCGCACAGGCCACGCCATTCTGCACACGCTCTATGGCCAGTCCCTGCGCCACTCGACCGAGTTCTTCATCGAGTATTTCGCGCTCGACCTCATTATGGATGAGGACGGCGCCTGCCGCGGCGTCACGGCCTGGAAGCTGGATGACGGCACGCTGCACCGCTTCCGCGCCCAAAAGACGATTCTCGCCACCGGCGGCTATGGCCGCGCCTATTTCTCCGCCACGTCGGCGCACACCTGCACGGGTGACGGCAACGCCATGGTGCTGCGCGCCGGCCTGCCGCTGCAGGACATGGAGTTCGTCCAGTTCCACCCCACCGGGATTTACGGCGCGGGCTGCCTGATCACCGAAGGCGCGCGCGGCGAGGGCGGCTATCTGACCAATTCAGAGGGCGAGCGCTTCATGGAGCGCTACGCCCCCAACGCCAAGGATCTGGCCAGCCGCGACGTGGTCAGCCGGTCCATGACCATGGAAATCCGTGAAGGGCGCGGCGTCGGTCCGAACAAGGACCATATCTTCCTGCATCTCGATCACCTGGACCCGAAAATTCTGCACGAGCGCCTGCCGGGCATTTCCGAAAGCGCCAAGGTGTTCGCCGGCGTGGACGTGACCCGCGCGCCCATCCCGGTGCTGCCGACGGTCCACTACAATATGGGCGGTATACCGACCAATTATCACGGCGAGGTGCTGACCAAGGCGGGCGGCGATCCCGACACGGTCGTGCCGGGCCTGATGGCGGTGGGCGAAGCGGCCTGCGTTTCGGTGCACGGCGCCAATCGTCTGGGCTCCAACTCGCTCATTGACCTGGTGGTGTTTGGCCGCGCGGCGGGCCTGCGCTGCGGCGCCACGGTGGAAGCCGGCGCCCGCCAGCCCGACCTGCTGGCGAAGGCGGGCGAGGACACGCTGGCGCGCTTTGACCGCCTGCGCCATGCCCATGGAGATACGCCGACCGCGTCGCTGCGCCTCGACATGCAGCGGGCCATGCAGGAAAACTGCGCGGTGTTCCGCACCCAGGACGTGCTGGACGAAGGCGTCGCGCGCATCGCCAAGGTGCACCAGGGCGCAGCCGATATCCGCATCTCTGACCGGTCGATGATCTGGAACACCGATCTGGTTGAAGCGCTGGAGTTCGACAATCTGATCGCCCAGGCCGCCGTCACCGTCGGCTCGGCGGCGGCGCGCAAAGAAAGCCGCGGCGCCCACGCGCGCGAGGATTATCCCGACCGCGACGACAAAGAATGGATGAAGCACACGCTCGCCTGGTTTGACGACGCCACCGGCAAGGTGTCACTGGGCGACCGGCCGGTGCATGAATACACCTTGTCCAACGACATCGCCTATATCGAGCCGAAGGCGCGGGTTTACTAACGGCGTAGCGAAACTGTGCTAGACTGGCGTCTGTCAGTGTAGCCTGAGGACCAGACGTCTCATGAGCAGCGAACCGGAAAACCTGGTGCTGGAGTATCTTAAGCGCATTCACGCCGATATCGGCGGATTGCGCGAAGACGTGCGAAACCTGCGTGAGCGGGTGAGTTCGCTTGAAGAGCAGATCGCCGGTTTACGCCGTGATTTCGTCCGCATGGAACACCGCTTTGACTCGCTGGAGCAACGCGTAGAACGCATCGAACGCCGGCTTGATCTGGCCGACGCCTGACATCATCACCGCCTCGGGAAATTCACTGACATGGTCCAGCTCACCCTGCCGAAAAACTCGAAAGTCAAAAAGGGCAAGACCTGGCCCAAGCCTGAAGGCTCGGACGCCAAGGCGCTGCGCGAGTTCAAGGTGTACCGCTATGACCCGGACCTGGGCGAGAATCCGCGCTGGGACACGTATTACGTGGACACCTCCAAGTGCGGGCCGATGATCCTGGACGCGCTGTTCTTCATCAAGAACGAGATCGATTCCACCCTCGCCTTCCGGCGTTCCTGCCGGGAGGGGATTTGCGGCTCGTGCTCGATGAATATCGCCGGGCGCAACACCATCGCCTGCACCAAGGGCATTGATGAGCATGACGGCGTGATCTCCATCGCGCCCCTGCCCCACCAGCCGGTGATCAAGGACCTGGTGCCGGACCTGACCCATTTCTTCGCCCAGCTGACCTCGATCCAGCCCTGGCTGAAGACCGAGACCCCCACGCCCCAGGGCGAATGGCGCCAGAGCCCGGAAGACCGCGAGCAGCTGGACGGGCTGTATGAGTGCATTCTGTGCGCCTGCTGCACCACGGGCTGTCCGTCCTACTGGTGGAATTCGGAGAAATATCTCGGCCCGGCCGCCCTGCTGCAGGCCTATCGCTGGATCGCCGACAGCCGCGACGAAGCCACGGGCGAGCGCCTGGACGATCTGGAAGACCCGTTCAAGCTCTATCGCTGCCACACCATCATGAACTGCGCCCAGGTCTGCCCCAAGGGCCTGAACCCGGCCAAGGCCATCGGCCACATCAAGGAATTGATGGTCGAACGCCAGACCTGACCGGAACCGCCTTCATTTTTCCCCATTCGGTGCGCCAGATGCGCGTCTCACCGCAGAGGGGATGATGACTGATGACTGCAACCACCACGCTGGGCCGTTCGCTGGGGCTGAAACTCTTGCTGGTCGGCGCGCTCGTGCTGGCGCTGGGCATTCCGCTGGGCCTGGTCAACATGCTGGCGTGGGAACGCGAGAACCGGGCCCAGCGCGTCGCGATTGACGTGGGCGCAGCGCTGGGCGGGGCGCAGACCGTGCGCGGCCCCTTCCTGGCCATCCCCGTCGACACGCCCCGGGTGACCGAGACCGGCAGCGGCGACACGCTGGTGCGGCGCGAGACCATCGAACGCCAGCTGATCATCATCTCGCCTGACCGGCTGGACGTCTCCGCGCGGCTGGAGACCAGCACGTTGCGACGGGCGATCTACACCGTGCCGGTCTATCGTGCGGTGATCTCCCTCAACGGCGACTTTGATCTCACGGGCGTGTCCGGTCTGGCGCCCGCCGGCGGGACGATCGCGTGGGACGAAGCGCGCCTGATGGCCACAGTGGGCGATCTGCGCGGTATCAGCGAAGATTTCCAGGCCGAGGTCAGCACACAGGGTGGTCTGTTGAGCTTCGAGCCGGGCCTTCCCTTGCGCAGCTCCAACTTCAATACCGGGTTTTCCGGCGAGGACATCGCCGCCAACGCGGTGAGCGCGGCGCTGACCGGGCTGGGCGAAGGCGCGCGGATGACGCTGGAGGGTCAGCTGGTGCTGACCGGCGCGCGGTCCTTCGGCGTACAGCCGTCAGGACGGGAGACACGGGCGCGTCTGACCGGCGACTGGCCGCATCCCGGCTTTGACGGGGCCTATCTGCCGACCGACCGGGAGATCAGTGATAGCGGGTTTGAAGCCGACTGGCTGGTTCCGTATCTGGCGCGCGGCTTTCCCGCCCGCTGGATCGAGGGCCAAGGCCACAGCCTCAACCAGGCGCGCGATGCGGTGATGACGGTCAATCTGGTCAACCCGGGAGACGGCTATGCGCGCGTCGGGCGTTCGCTGAAATACGCTTTCTTCTTTGTCGGCTTCACGCTGCTGATGTTCTTCCTCATCGAATCCAGCAGCGCGCAGCGCCTGCACGCCGCGCAATACATTCTGATCGGGCTGGCGCAGGTGGTGTTCTATCTCCTCCTTTTGGCTCTGAGCGAACATGCCGCCATCGGCGTGGCGTTCGCCAGCGCGTCGGCGGCGACTGTGGCCCTGACCGCGCTCTATGCCTGGACAGCGTTCAGAGACAATGCGCGCGGCCTGCTGACCTTCGCGGCGCTGACCGTCGGCTATATCATCCAGTTCCTGCTGGTGCTGGTGGAGGATTACGCCCTGCTCATCGGGTCGGGGCTGGCCTTCATCGCGGTGGCGGCGACCATGTATGTGACGCGCAGGGTGGACTGGTATGGCGGGGCGGACAGCCAAGCCTGAGCCGCATCCGGTTAGCCTTGCGTTTACCTTGCGGGAAGACTCCCCTGCGATCATGGGCGGATGACCGCACAGGGCCGTTTTCCATCGCCTGAAACGACGCCCGCCACCCCCGCACCGGGCTGGTGGGCGCAGGCGCGTGCGCGGGTCCTGGGCGGCGCTTTGACGGCCTTGGGCGCGGGCGCGCTGACCGCCATGCTGACCCACGACCCGCTGGACCCCAGCGTCAACGCCGCCACCGGGCGGGCGGCGAGCAATCTGCTCGGCGCGCCGGGGGCGTCGGCGGCGGATCTTCTATTGCAGGCTTTCGGCTGGGGCGGCGCTGCGGCGGCGCTGGGTTTGCTGGCCTGGGGCCTCATCCTGATGGTGCGCGGCGCGCGCGGGCGCCCGGCCATGCTGGGCTGGCTGCGCTTCATGGCGGGGCTTGCAGGCGTCACGGGCTTTGCACTGGCGGCGGCGGCTTTGCCCATGCCGGTGAGCTGGCCGTTTGCGGCGGGCCTTGGCGGACTGCTGGGCGATCACGCACTGGCGGGCTTGGCCGGTTTGATCGCCCTGTCCGGTATTCCCGGCGCGTCCCTCGCGGCAGCGGGCCTCGGCCTGGCGCTCGCGGTGGCGGGGCTGTTTTTCTGTTTCGGGCTGACCATGCGCGACATTGGCGCAGCGAGCGACCGCGCGGTGCTGGCCTGGGCGACCGTGCGCGTGTGGGGCGATCAGCTGATCGGGGCTGCGCCACGCCCATGGCGGCGGGACCGCGATACGGCCGAGCGACCGCAGCCCGATGGCCGCGCCGAGACCGCGCCCGGCTTCCTGCAGCCGGGCCGCGCGGCGCCTGCGGGCCTGCGCGCCAAGGCCAAAGTCGAACCACAAGCCGATGCCGGACCCGCCGTGAAGATCGCGCCGCGCAAACGCGCCAAGGCGTCCGACCGCGAGGTGCGCGAGGCCCAGGGCGCGCTCGCCTTTGACGAGACCAGCGGGTTCGATCTGCCGCGCCTTGATCTCCTCTCGCCCTCCAAGGTGCGCCAGGATGTGGCCGATCCGGCGGCGCTGGCGCAGAACGCGGAATTGCTGGCCACCGTGCTGGCCGATTTCTCGGTCAAGGGCGAGATCACCGCCGTGCGCCCCGGCCCGGTGGTGACGCTGTACGAGCTCGAGCCCGCGCCCGGCGTGAAGACCAGCCGGGTGATCAATGTGGCCGACGATATCGCGCGATCCATGGCGGCGCAGGCCTGCCGCATTGCGGTGGTGCCCGGGCGCAACGCCATCGGTATCGAGCTGCCCAACCAGCGCCGCGAGACCGTGTTCCTGCGCTCCCTGCTGGCGTCGAAGGGCTTTGAAGACGCCAAGGCCGAGCTGCCGCTGGCGCTGGGCGAAACCATTGGCGGGGAGCCCTATACGGCTGATCTGGCGCGCATGCCGCACCTCCTCATCGCGGGCACGACCGGCTCGGGCAAGTCGGTGGGCATCAACGCCATGATCCTGTCGCTGCTCTACCGGCTGACCCCGGACCAGTGCCGGATGATCATGATCGATCCCAAAATGCTGGAGCTGTCGGTCTATGACGGCATTCCGCACCTGCTCTCGCCCGTGGTCACCGACCCCAAGAAGGCGCTGGCGGCGCTCAAATGGACCGTGCGCGAGATGGAGTCGCGCTATCTGAAAATGTCCAAGGTCGGCGTGCGCAATATGAAGGGCTTCAATGACCGCGCCGCCGAGGCCCGCGCCGCCGGGGAGATGCTGTCTCGCACCGTGCAGACCGGGTTTGACCGCGAAAGCGGCGAGCCGGTCTACGAGACCGAGACCATCCCGGCCGATCCCATGCCCTATATCGTGGTGGTCATCGACGAGATGGCCGACCTGATGATGGTGGCGGGCAAGGAGATCGAGGGCGCGGTGCAGCGCCTGGCCCAGATGGCGCGCGCGGCGGGCATTCACCTGATCATGGCGACCCAGCGCCCGTCCGTGGACGTGATCACCGGCACGATCAAGGCCAATTTCCCGACCCGCATCTCCTATCAGGTCACCTCGCGCATCGATTCGCGCACCATCCTCAATGAGCAGGGCGCCGAGCAGCTCTTGGGCCAGGGCGATCTCCTGTACATGGCCGGCGGAGGGCGTATCCGCCGCCTGCACGGGCCGTTCGTGTCGGATCAGGAAGTCGAGCAGGTCGCTGCCTGGCTGAAAGCCCAGGGCGCGCCGGACTATCTCGACGCGGTCACCGAAGAGATCGACGAGGACGGCGGCGCCGGGGACATGTTCGGCGGCGGCGAGGGCTCGGGCGATGATCTGTTTGATCAGGCCGTGGCCGTGGTGGCGCGCGACCGCAAGGCGTCCACCAGCTATATCCAGCGCCGCCTGCAGATCGGCTATAACCGCGCCGCCTCGCTGGTGGAGCGCATGGAGGATGAGGGCATGATCGGCCCCGCCGACCACGCCGGCAAGCGCGAGATCTTCCTGCCCGAGCGCGAAGGCGTGTGAGGGCGTTGAACCGCTGCGGGCCGGCGCGCGTATACCGGTCAGGCAGACACGCGGAGCTTTCCCATGACCCTTGTTCGCATCCTCAGCCTTCTGGGCGGGCTCATCCTCTTGGCCGCCATTGTCTGGGCGGTGATGACCGCCGGGCAGTCACTGACCGAGGCCATCGCCTGGCTGATCTCCGGCCCGTGGGGCGTGGTGACCCTCGTTGATCTCTATCTCGGCTTCTTCTTCATCGGGGTGCTGATCTGGCTGCTGGAGCCGAGCAAGAAGATCGCCCTCCTCTTCATCCTGCCCCTGCCATTCCTCGGCAATGTGTGGGCGGCGGTGTGGATGGCCTGGCGTCTGGCCCATGTGATCCGCGCGCGCGCCGTGCAGCCGGCGCCATAGCGCCGCGCACAAATACCGGCTCTGTCACAGCCGCGCCGCAAAATCCGGAATGACAGGACGGGCGCACAGGTTTAACCGGGCGCCATGCGTACGCCCCGCCCCCCTGTTCCTCCCCCGGCCCCGCCCGAACCGTCCGGGCGGCTGGACCCGGCGCGCGCGGGCATGGCGGCCCTCGCCGGATATGCGGTCTGGGGCCTGTCGCCGATCTTCTACAAGCTGTTGTCATTCGCCAGCGCGGCGGAGATCGTGCTGCACCGCGCGGTCTGGTCGGTGCCGGCCTTGCTGGCGCTCTTGTGGATGGCGCGCCGGATGGGTCCGGCGCTCGCAGTGCTCAAGGACCGGCGCGCGCTTCTTCTCCTGACCTTTACCGCTGTGGTCATCGGGTCGAACTGGTGGCTGTTCATTTTCGCCGTCAATGACGGGCGCGTTCTGGAGGTCTCGCTGGGCTATTTCATCAACCCGTTGATGAATGTGGCCGTGGGCGTGTTCATCGCCCATGAGCGCTTCGGGCGGTGGCGGGCGGTGGCGGTGGGGCTGGCCGCTCTGGGCGTCATCAATCAGGTGGTGACGGTGGGCGAACTGCCCGTTATCGCGCTGGTGCTGGCCGGGACGTTCACCGTCTATGGCTATGTGCGCAAGACCATCGCCATAGACGGGCGCATCGGCCTGTTCTGGGAGACCGCGATCCTCGCCGTGCCGTCCCTGATCGCGCTGATCTTCCTGGAGACCGGCTCGGGCGGCCAGTTCTTCACCGGTCCGCAGGCGGCGATCCTGCTGATCCTGACCGGACCGATGACCGTGGCGCCGCTGCTGCTGTTCGTGTTGGGCGCGCGGGGGGTGAGCTTCGCCACGCTGGGGCTTCTCCAGTTTCTCGCGCCCACGCTGCAATTCATCGTTGGGCTGGCCTATGGGGAGGTTTTCACCATGGGCCATCTCATCACCTTCGTGCTGATCTGGTCGGGGCTGGCCGTGTTCGCCATCGATCTCCTACACTCCCACCGCAAAGCGGAGCGAGAGGCCGGATGACCCACGCCATGCCACCCGCCCGCCGCGTGCGCGCGGGCAAGATCACGCTCAGCGTCCATGAGGCGGGGCCGGAGGACGGCGTCCCGGTGCTGCTGCTCCATGGCTGGCCGGATCTGGCCCTGTCCTGGGCGCCCCAGATCGCGGCGCTGAGCGCGGCGGGCTACCGGGTGATCGCGCCGGATTTGCGCGGCTTCGGCGCCTCGGACGCGCCCCGTGAGATCGAGGCTTATGGCATCGACGCCCTGTGCGCCGATATCGAAAACCTGCTGGATGCGCTGGGGCTCGAGCGGGCTGTGATCGCTGGACATGACTGGGGCGGGATCATCATGTGGCAGGCCGCCTGCCTCATCCCCCACCGGTTTCTGGGCGCCATCGGGGTGAACACGCCCCATCTGCCGCGCAGCTCCACCCCGCCGCTGGACGTGTTCCGCAGCCAGGGCGGGCAGGAGCATTACATCGTGCGCTTCCAGGACGAGAGCGCTGATGCGCTGTTCGTGGGCCGCGAGGAGGATTTCTTCGCCTTCACCTTCGGCGCGCCGCCGCCCAGCGGTGATCTCGGCAAGCTGCCCGCCTCCATCACCCATCTGCCGCGCCGGTTTGACGCCTTCGTGGCGCGGGGCGGGCTGAAATCGGAGGAGGAGTGCGTGGTCGGGCCGGCGCTGCGCGCGCAGTACGCGCAGGCCTATCGCCGGTCAGGATTTCGCGGCGGGCTCAATCTCTACCGCAATTTCGACGCCAACTGGGAACGAATGGGCGGGGTGGATCATCGCCTGTCCATGCCCTGCCTGATGATCTCGGCCGAGTGCGATTTCATGCTGCCGCCCAAGCTCACCGCCTGGATGCCGGCGCTGTGCCAGGATCTCGAACGGCACGTGATTGAGGATATCGGCCACTGGACGATGGCCGAAGCCCCCGAAACGCTCAACGCGCTCATGCTCGACTGGCTGGAGCGCCGGTTCTGAAAGCCAACCGGACGCGCGGCCAAGCGTGGCTGGACCCCCCGCGCGCCCTGTGCAAGGCTGTCCGCTTACCCCCTTTCATCTCCCAGCGTGACGAGCGGCCATCGTGACAGACCAGCCCAGCCCGCCCAGCGAGCCGGCGCGCAAGCGCGGCGCTTTCACACGGTTCCTCGATTCGGTGGAGTGGCTGGGCAATCTCCTGCCCCATCCGGTCACCCTGTTTGCCATTCTGGCGGGCTTGATGATCCTGGCCTCGGGCCTGTTCGGCGGCCTGCTGGAGGTCGCGGTGGAGGATCCGCGTCCCGAGGGCGCGGGCGGACGCGCGGCGGACGGCATGATCCGCGCGGTCAGCCTGATGAATGAGGACGGGTTCCGGCGCATTTTCACGAGCCTGACCACCAATTTCACCAGCTTTGCGCCGCTGGGCGTGGTGCTGGTGGCCATGCTGGGCGTGGGCGTGGCGGAGAAATCGGGGCTGTTGTCCGCCGCCGTGCGCTCCATCGTGCTGGGCGCCAACCGCCACACGGTGACCGTGGCGGTGGTGTTCGCCGGCGTCCTGTCCAATACCGCGTCAGAGATGGGCTATGTGGTGCTGGTGCCGCTGGCGGGCGCGGTGTTCTATGCGCTGGGCCGCCATCCGCTGGCGGGCATGGCGGCGGCGTTTGCGGGCGTGTCCGGCGGATACAGCGCCAATCTCCTGATCGGCACGATTGATCCGCTGCTGGCGGGCATCACCACCGAGGCGGCCCAGCTGATCGACGCGGCCTATGTCGTGTCGGCGCCAGCCAATTGGTATTTCATGGCGGCCTCCACCTTCCTGATCACGACGATCGGCTCGCTGGTCACCATCTTCATCGTCGAGCCAAAGCTGGGCAAATATGATTCCAGCCGGGCCGATCCGTCCGTCTTCGACGAGAACATGATGCAGCCCGTCTCCAGGCCAGAGAAGCGCGGCCTGATGTGGGCGTGGATCGCCTCGCTGGGGGTGTTCGCGGCCATAGCCTGGACGCTGGGGCCCGAAGCCTTGTCCCTGTCCCTCCCCTTCATCGGCGGGCTGGGGTCTGTGAACGTGCCGGACTGGCTGCCCGGCTGGGGGAGCTTACGCAATCCCGAAACCGGGTCCATCTTCGAGCAGGCGCCCTTCTTCACCGGGTTCGTGACCTGGATCTTCCTGTTCTTCCTCGTCGTCGGTTTTACCTATGGACGCGTCGCCGGGACGATGAAAAACGACCGCGATGTGATTGACGGCATGGCGTCGGCCATCTCCACGCTCGGCCTCTATATCGTGCTGGTCTTCTTCGCAGCCCAGTTCGTGGCCTTCTTCAACTGGTCCAATCTGGGGGCCATCACGGCGGTGACCGGCGCAGACTTTCTCATCAATACCGGCCTGACAGGGCCGGCCATCTTCATCGGCTTCATCATATTGTGCGGGTTTGTGAACCTGATGCTCGGCTCGGCCAGCGCGCAATGGGCCGTGACAGCGCCGATTTTCGTGCCCATGCTGATGCTGGTGGGCTATTCGCCGGAAGTGATCCAGGCCGCCTACCGGATCGGGGATTCAGCGACCAATATCATCACGCCGATGATGAGCTATTTCGGGCTGATCCTGGCGTGGATGACGCGCTATGACAAAAAGCTCGGCATCGGCACCGTCATTGCGATGATGCTGCCCTACTCGATGATCTTCCTGGTCACCTGGATCGCGCTGTTTTTCCTCTGGACCTTCGCCCTGGGCCTGCCCGTGGGACCGGGTTCGCCGACCTATTACCCGGCGGGCTGAACGTGAAAACGCCGCCCGGCCCGAGGGCCGGACGGCGTTGATCATGTGAGGCTGACGCGCCGTGACGGGCGCTCAGATCAGGCGAGAGATTTCAGCTGCTCAGCCAGATCGGTCCGCTCCCAGGAGAAGCCGCCATCGGCGTCCGGCGTGCGGCCGAAATGGCCATAAGCGGACGTGCGGGCATAGATCGCCCGGTTCAGGCCGAGATGGGTGCGGATGCCGCGCGGGGACAGATTGACCATCTCCGGCAGGCGCTTTTCCAGCACCGCTTCATCAATCTCGCCCGTGCCGTGCAGGTCGACATAGACGGAGAGCGGCTTGGCCACGCCGATCGCGTAGGACAGCTGGATGGTGCATTTCTTCGCCAGGCCCGAGGCCACGACATTCTTGGCCAGATAGCGCGACACATAGGCCGCCGAGCGGTCCACCTTCGTGGGATCCTTGCCCGAGAACGCGCCGCCGCCATGGGGGGCCGCGCCGCCATAGGTGTCGACGATGATCTTGCGGCCGGTGAGGCCGGCGTCGCCATCGGGTCCGCCAATGACGAATTTGCCGGTGGGATTGACGTAGAACTCGTCCTCGTCCGGGAACCAGCCCTCAGGCAGGACCTGCTTGACGATCGGGCGCACCAGTTCGCGCACCTGCTCCAGGGACACGCCGTCCTTGTGCTGGGTGGAGACCACCACGCTGGTCACGGCCACCGGGCGGCCGTTCTCATAGCGCAGGGTGACCTGGGACTTGGCGTCGGGCTCGAACTCGGGCCGTTCGCCCGATTTGCGCACCCGCGCCATTTCTTTGAGGATTTTGTGCGAATAGCTGATCGGCGCCGGCATCAGCTCCGGCGTCTCGTCGCAGGCAAAGCCGAACATGATGCCCTGGTCGCCCGCGCCTTCTTCCTTGTAGGCGCCCGCGCCCTCGTCAACGCCTTGGGCGATGTCGGCAGACTGTTCATGCAGATAGTTGGCGAAGTTGGCGGTCTCCCAGTGGAAGCCGTCCTGTTCATAGCCGATATCGCGCACAGCGGCGCGCACAGCGGCTTCGATCTCCTCGCCGGGGACGTCAGAGGCGCAGCGGGTTTCGCCGGCCAGCACGATGCGGTTGGTGGTGGTCAGCGTCTCGCACGCCACCCGCGCGACGGGGTCACGCGCCAGGAACAGGTCGACGACCGTATCAGAGATGCGGTCGCACACCTTGTCCGGGTGACCTTCGGAAACGCTTTCGCTGGTGAAGAGATAGGAAGTTCGGGCCACGCGGGATGCTCCATATAAAGATTGCTTTATATGGAGGGCTTAAAGCCCATCCCCGCCGCAATTGCAAGCCGGTTGACGAAGCCGGGCCGTCGCCGGCCCGGCCAGGGGGCTCAGGCTTCGTCGACCTGGGCCGCGGCGGCTTCGGCTTCTTCGGCAGCCAGCGTCCGCACCAGTTCCAGAATCCGGCGGCGCACCTTGCCGTCCTTGATGCGCGCAAAGGCCTGGGCCAGCGCCACGCCATCGGCCGACTGGATGAAATCGTCCACGATCGGGGTCTGATCGCCTTCGGAAAATCCAGGCTGGGCAGCCGCTTCCGACACGCCGTCATAGAAAAAGGACACCGGCACATCGAGCACCCGCGCCATCAGCCACAACCGTCCGGCGCCCACGCGATTGGTCCCGCGCTCATACTTCTGGATTTGCTGGAAGGTCACGCCCAGCTCATCGCCCAGCTTTTCCTGGCTCATGTTCAGAAGCTGGCGGCGCAGACGCACACGAGAGCCGACGTGACGGTCTACGGCATTCGGGCCACGGGGATTTACGCTCATGATGGGCTTTTCCTGTCTTCGGCGGCGGACCGTGTGATCCTTCGGCCTTCAATCATACGCTGCATTGCGGCATTCGTGTGTCGAACCGTCGGCGAAACAGCATGCAAGCAACGCCGCTATTCAACACAAGGAGAATCAAAAAGGCGCCCCCCCATGGACCACCTCCGTAGAGGGCGTAGGGGGTGTCGTCCAGTCTCTCCAACAACACTACGTCAATAAAAGCTTCCGCATCAACTGGCAGAGCGTGTTCAATACGACCATAAGGGTCAATCTGTCCCGAAACGCCGTTTGAAGCAGCCCGCACGAGCGGCAAGCCCTCTTCCAAAGCCCGGTACTGCGCCTGATTGAGATGCTGTCGCGGCCCGGCGGACGAACCATACCACGAATCATTGGATATATTCACCAGCCATTCGGGCCGGTCATCCCCGCGCGGCGCGAAACGGGGGAAGATCACCTCGTAGCAGATCAGCGGCGCCACCGCGCCCAGCCCGTCCAGCTGCAAGGTTCGCGCGGCGTCGCCGGGCGAATAGAACGGCACGATATTGGACAGGGTGTCAAAGCCCACAAGACGGGTCAGCGGGGCCAGCGGATTGCCTTCGCCGAACGGCACCAGGCGCACCTTGTCATAGCTGTCCTCGACGTCCATCCAGTTTGCATTCATGCGCACGGCGGCCAGGGCGTTGTAATAACGGTCAGGCTCGCCCGGCGCGCCGCGTTCGGCGCGCGCCGTGCCCGCCAGCAGCAGCGCGCCCTGAGGCAGAGCCTGGCGGATATCGCCCATCAGATCGGGTTCATTGAGCAGGAAGGCCGGAACCGCGCCTTCGGGCCAGACGATGGCCGAAACATCCTCCACGCCGGGCGCCGCCGACAGGGTGAGATAGCGCTGAAGGATCTCGCGGCGCACGGCATAGGTCTTGGCGCGCGGGTCGAGATTGATCTGAACCACCCGCACGGTCTGGCCGGTCGCGACGATATGCGCATCGGACAGGCGCACGGCGCCCCAGCCCCAGGCGCCGGCCAGCAGGACAATGCCCAGCACAAGCGGCATGACGCGCGCCAGCGCCGGTCCTCGCCCCGCCAGAGCGGCGGGCGCGGCGAAGGCGAACAGCACCAGCGCCGACAGGCCTGCCGCGCCGATCACGCTGGCGATCTGGCTGACCGCGCCGCCGGCGGCGAAGACATGGCCTGGCAGGTTCCAGGGAAATCCGGTGAGCACCGTCGAACGCGCCAGCTCTACCAGCATGAAGGCGCCGGCGAACACGGTGATGCGGTGAGGCCCGCTTGGCGCGAGGCGGGCATAGACCGCGCCCGCCACGCCCCAGAACAGGGCGAGGCCGGCCGGCAGAAGGATGAGCGGCGCCCAGATCAGCCAGAGATAATCTTCCGCCTGCACCAGAAACGCATTGGCCACCCACCAGGTCCCGGCCAGAAACTGGCCGGCGGCGAATGACCAGGCGCGCGCAAAGCCCGCCTTGACCGGCCTGGCCGTTCGCCGCGCCCCGTCCAGCGCCCAGACCAGAGCGCAATAGGCGGCGATCAAAGCGGGCTGGATATGGAAGGGCGCGTGGGCCAGCACGCCGAACGCGCCCACGATGAACAGGGCGGCGTGCAGGCGAAGCCCGCGCAAGGCGCGCAGACGCGCGCGCAAACGCCTCAGGCGCGCGCTGGCTGGCGCACCCGGGGCTGTCACGAGCCGGAGCGCCGGTCGCCGTCCTCGCCGCTGTCAGCAGCGGACGGCGCTGCATCCGCCGGCGCCGCCGGCCGGATGCGCATGCGCTTGATGCGCCTGGGATCGGAATCGAGGATTTCGAATTCGAGGCCGGACGGGTGGGACAACACCTCGCCGCGCTCGGGCACGCGGCCGGCGAGGCGGAAGATCAGCCCGCCCAGAGTATCCACGTCCGCCTCTTCGGCTTCGGTGGCGATTTCCCGGCCCAGCTCCTGCTCGAGCTCTTCAATGGTCGCGCGGGCGTCCGCCTCCCAGACATCGGCGCCCTTGGCGCGGATGGTGGGCGCGTCGGTCTCGTCGTGCTCGTCCTCGATATCACCCACGATGGGCTCGATCAGATCCTCCAGCGTCACCAGACCGTCCGTGCCGCCGAACTCGTCGACCACCAGCGCCATATGCATGCGCCGCGATTGCATGCGCAGGAGCAAATCCAGCGCGCGCATGGAGGCGGGCACGTAGAGGAGCGGGCGGCGCACGGCAGGCAGGATGCGCGCATTGGCCCAGTCGCCTTCGGCGGCGTCAGCATAGCGCACAAGATAGCCGATAATGTCGCGGATATGGACCACGCCGATGGGGTCATCGAGGGTCTCGCGATAGACCGGAAAGCGCGAATGGCCCGCATCGGTCACCAGACGCGCCAATTCCTTGAGGGGCGTGTCGATCTCCACCGCGATGATGTCGGCGCGCGGCACCATCACGTCCTCGACGCGCTTGGCGTGAAACTCGCGCAGATTGAGGAACAGATCGCCGCCCGGCGCCGGCGCCTCGGCCTGGCCGGAGGGGCTGTCGGTCAGCACGGTTCCATAGTCCCCGTTGGTGTGGGGGGCGCGCCGGAAAACGGCCGTGAAACGCGATATCAGGCCGCTGCCTGTGTCAGTGTCCGTCATGGTCCTTCCAGCGCGGCGTAGGGGTCGGCGATGCCGAACCCGGCGAGCACGGCTGTCTCCAGCCGCTCCATCTCGCGCGCCGCTATCTCCTCTTCATGATCGAGCCCGTTGAGATGCAATACGCCGTGCAGGGCCAGATGCGCGGCGTGATGGATAAGCGGCTTGCCCGCCGCCTGAGCTTCGCGCGCGCAGACGCCGAAGGCCAGCGCCACATCGCCGGGATAGCCTTCGCGCTCGGGCGCGGGAAAGGACAGGACATTGGTCGGGCTGTCCTTGCCGCGGAAGCGGGCGTTCAGCGCCTGAACGCTGTCATCACCGGTGAGCAGGATCACCGCCTCGCCCGGGCGGGGCTCAGGCACTCTTGTAAGCCCGGCGCCGACCACGTCTGTGATCAGGGCCTCAAGCCCGGGCGCCGCCTCCCAGGCGGGGTCCTCGATGACGATCTCCACACTCATGACGTGCGGCCCGTCTCCCGGCGCTCGTCATCGCGCTCATAGGCGTGGACGATGCGCGCCACCAGGCCGTGGCGCACCACGTCGGACCGGGTGAAGCGATGAATGGCGATGCGCGGCTCCTCGGTGAGGATGCCCAGCGCATGGGCGAGGCCTGACGGCTCGCCGCGCCTCAGATCGGTCTGGGTGGGATCGCCGGTCACCGCCATGCGCGAGCCTTCGCCCAGGCGTGTCAGCACCATGCGCATCTGGGGGATGGTGGCGTTCTGCGCCTCGTCCACGATGACGAAGGCCCGGTTCAGCGTGCGCCCGCGCATGAAGGCCAGCGGCGCGACTTCGACACGGCCCTCTTCGCGGTATTTGTCCGACAGGCGCTGGCCCAGCGCATCGCGCAGGGCGTCCCAGATCGGCAGCAGGTAGGGATCAATCTTCTCGGTCAGGTCGCCCGGCAGGAAGCCCAGCCGTTCGCCCGCCTCCACGGCGGGGCGGGTGATCACCAGACGCTCTACCGTCCCCTCCGCCAGCTGACCGGCGCCATAGGCCACCGCCAGCAGAGTTTTGCCTGTGCCCGCCGGGCCGACGCCGAACACCATGTCATAGCCGAGCGCGTTTTTCAGCGCGCGCACATAGGCCGCCTGACCGTCCGTGCGGGCCGCGAAGCTGGCGCCGCGCGGTACGCGGATGATGGCGTCGATGGCTTCTGCCGCCGGGTCATCGGCCATCCGGCAGGCGGCGCGCACGGCGGCCGGATCGATGGCGAGGCCCTCGCTGAGACGTCCATAGAGGGCATGCAGCACGCGCGAGGCGTCGATGCGGGCGCGGGCCTCCTCGCCCATGATCTGGATCTGGCCGCCGCCGGGCGCCTCGACCCGCACGCCCAGCTCGGCTTCCAGCACGGCAAAATTCTCATGGCCCGGCCCGGCCAGGGCGCGCACCAGGGCGGCGTCATCAAAATGTACGGTTTCTGCGGGCAGCCTGCGGCCTTCCCTCACGGGCGGACGGCTGGCCGGGGGGCGCGATCTGGGACTTCGGCTCACGCGGCGCGCGTCTCCCCCGGGACCAGTCGGGCGGACAGGGCGTTCTGGCTGGCGCCAGTGATCTCCACCTCGGCGATCTGGCCGATCAGGTTGACCGGACCGTCGCAATGCACGGCCTGCAGATACGGGCTGCGCCCGCCGATCTGGCCGGAATTGCGGCCCACGCGGTCGAACAGAACCGGCAGCCGCCGGCCCGTCATGGACAGGTTGAAGGCGGTCTGCTGTTCGCTGAGCAAGGCCTGCAGCCGGGCCATGCGCTCCGATTTCACGGCCTCGTCCACCTGGCCGGCCAGGGCCGCGCCCGGCGTGCCGGGACGGCGCGAATACTTGAAGGAGAAGCAGGCGGCATACTCCACCGCGCGCGCCAGCTCCAGGGTGGCTTGAAAGTCTTCTTCGGTCTCGCCGGGGAAGCCGACAATCATGTCGCCGGAGATCGCGATATCGGGCCGCGCGGCGCGCAGCCGCTCGATGATGGCGAGGTATTCTTCCGCCGTGTGCTTGCGGTTCATGGCCTTGAGGATCCGGTCGGATCCCGACTGCACCGGCAGATGGAAATAGGGCATCACCGCGGGCGTGTCGGCGAAGGCGGCGATGAGATCCTCATCCATGTCGCGCGGATGGGAGGTGGTGAAGCGGATGCGCGCGAGCCCGTCAATGCGCGCCAGATGGCGCACCAGCGCGCCCAGACCCCAGACCCCGTCCGCCTCGCGGCCCGCAGGCGGCGCGCCGTGATAGGCGTTGACGTTCTGGCCCAGCAGCGTCACTTCGCGCACGCCCTGAGCGACCAGGGCGCGCACTTCGGCCGTCACCTGATCGACCGGGCGGGACCATTCGGCGCCGCGCGTATAGGGGACCACGCAGAAGGTGCAGAACTTGTCGCAGCCTTCCTGCACGGTGACGAAGGCCGTGTAGCCGTCGACCTGACGGGCCGGGACGGCCAGAGCGTCGAACTTGTCTTCAACCTCGAACTCGGTCTCCAGCGCGTCGCCGCGCCCGCGATGCACGCCGGCGATAAACTCGGGAAGCTTGTGATAGGCCTGCGGCCCGACCACCAGGTCGACCATGGGCGCGCGGCGGCGGATTTCCGCGCCTTCGGCCTGGGCCACGCAGCCGGCGACCGCAATGGTCATCGCGCCGCCCGAGGCAGCCCGTTCGTCCTTGAGGATCTTCAGCCGGCCAAGCTCGGAATACACCTTTTCGGCCGCCTTTTCGCGGATATGGCAGGTGTTGAGAATGACCAGGTCCGCGCCCTCGGGCGCCTCGGCCGGCTCATAGCCCAGCGGCGTCAGGAGATCACGCATACGCTCGGAGTCGTACACGTTCATCTGACAGCCATAGGTCTTGATGAACAGGCGTTTGCGCGGCTTTCCACCGGCGGCGTTCGCAGTCTCGGTCATGGGCGCGGCCGGCCTCCTCGCCGGCGTGACATGTCACCTATACCCTCACGCGCTCTCAGACCATCAGCCCGGCGCCAGCCTTGCGTTATGGGCATTGTGAGCGCGGGATGCAAGGGCGCGAAGGGGTGGAGCCCCTACCCCCCGTCCTTCAGCTTCACACCATACAGCTCCAGGCGGTGATCGATGAGCTTGTAGCCGAGCCTGCGGGCGATGGCTTCCTGGAGCTTTTCGATCTCCTCGTCATAGAACTCCACCACCTCGCCGGAATTCATGTCGATGAGATGGTCATGGTGGTCTTCGGGCGATTCCTCATAGCGTGAGCGGCCGTCGCGAAAGTCGTGGCGCTCGATGATCCCGGCGTCCTCGAACAGGCGCACGGTGCGGTAGACCGTGGCCAGCGAGATGCCGCGATCCACCTCATTGGCGCGCCGGTGCAGTTCTTCGGCGTCAGGATGATCGTCGGCGCGCGAGAGCACGCGCGCGATCACCCGGCGCTGCTCGGTCATGCGCAGGCCCTTGTCCACGCAGAGCTGTTCGATCCGGTCAGTCATGGCCATCCTCGCTGCGGCATGGCGCGCAGGCGCGCCGGGCGTAACCCTTGATACGCTTCGCCCTTGCAGCCTGTCCATACGCAAAGGGACTGGGGTTATTACAGCTCCCGCGTCAGAACGCGCGCGTCTGTTCCGTCCCGGTAATAGCGCGTGCGCCGGCCGACCTGGCGGTACCCGGCGCGCGTGTACAGCCCGGCGGCGGGCGCGTTCACGTGTGACACCTCCAGAAACAGGCGCGCGGCGCCGGCCTGGCGGGCGGCGGCTTCGGCGGCGTTCAGCAAGGTCAATCCATGGCCGCGGGCGCGCCGGCCGGGCAGCACGCCCAGGGTGAGCAATTCCGCCTCGTCCAGCACCACCCGGATGACGGCGAGGCCCGCCGGTTCGCCGTCCTCTTCAAGGACCAAAGCACTGACGCCGGGACTGGTCAGGAGGCCGGTCATCTCCGCCTCGTTCCAGCAATCGTCAAAGCAGCGTTCGTGCAAGGCCGCCAGCAGCGCCTCGGCGCCGGGTCCGCAGGTGCTGATCTGGATGCTCATGCGGGGTCCACCCCGCCTGCCAGCTTGGCATCGGGCGCGCGCGCATAGACCGGGGCGGGCGAAGGGGTATCATCAGGCGCGGCACGGGTGAGGGTCAGGAGGGCGGAAAGCGGGGGTTCGGGGTCGAAGTCAGGGCCGCCGAGCAGCCCGGCGCCGGAGCCGGCCAGACGGGCGCCGGGCACAGCAGCGAGTGCAGCGCGCGCGGCGTCGACATCGCCGCGCTCGAGGTCACCCGACGGCGCGCCCCTGCGGAACCAGCGCCAGATCAGCTCGCCGCGCCGGGCGTCATGGACGCTGAGCACTTCGGCGATGCGGTCCGGATCGGCATGCAAAGCCCACGCGTCCAGAGCGCCGATCCCCACAGCCTGCGCGCCGCAGGCCAGCGAGAGACCGCGCGCGAAGGCCACGCCCACGCGCACGCCGGCGAAACCGCCCGGTCCCACATTCACGCCAATGCGTTGCAGATCACGCGGGCGGCAGCCCGCCTCGTCCAGCAGCGCCGAGACCCAGGGCGCCAGCACTTCGGCATGGCCGCGGCCAATGTCCTGCGCGCGGACCAGAACGATACCGTCCATTTCCAGTGCGCAGGCGCACCAGGGGCCCGCCGTGTCGATGACCAGAACCGGCGCGGTCATCGCGGCCTCCGTATGCGGGAGACAGCGTCCGCCCTAGAGCGAACGCTTGAACTCCTCGACCTGGAAGCATTCGATGAGGTCGCCCACCTGGATGTCCTCATATTTCTCGAACGCCATGCCGCATTCCACGCCCGCGCGCACTTCGGCCACTTCGTCCTTGAAGCGCTTGAGCGTGGACAGCTTGCCCTCGTGCAGCACGGTGTCGTCGCGCAGAAGGCGCACGCCGCAGCCGCGCTTGACCACGCCTTCGGTGACGCGGCAACCGGCGACCTTGCCGACCCGGGTGATGGAGAAGACTTCCTTGATCTCGGCATAACCGATGAAGGTCTCGCGCTGTCCGGGCGTCAGCAGGCCCTCGAGCGCCGCTTTCACATCGTCGAGCAGGTTGTAGATCACCGAGTAATAGCGGATCTCCACGCCTTCGCGCTCGGCCAACTCGCGCGCCTGTTTGTTGGCGCGCACGTTGAAGGCCAGGATCGGCGCGTTCGAGGCCGCTGCGAGCAGCACATCGCTTTCCGACACCCCGCCGGGGGCGGAGTGGATGACGCGTGCGCGCACCTCCTCATTACCCAGCTTCTCCATGGCGCCGCTGACCGCTTCGGCCGAGCCCTGCACGTCGGCTTTGACCAGAACCGCCAGCTCGGCGACTTCGGACTGCTGCAGGCGCGCCATCATCTGCTCGAGCGAGGCGCCCTTGCTGGTGCGCGAGGCCGCCGAACGGTCGCGCATCATGCGCTGGCGATAGTCCACCAGCTCACGAGCACGCGCTTCGTTTTCGACCACGGCGAACACTTCACCAGGCTCCGGCGCGCCGTCCAGACCGAGGATCTCGGCCGGCAGGGACGGGCCGGCTTCAGCCATTTGCTGGCCGCGCTCATTGTTCAGCGCGCGCACCTTGCCCCACTGGGCGCCCGCCACGACGATCTCGCCGCGCTTGAGCGTGCCACGCTTGACCAGAACCGTGGCGACGGGGCCGCGGCCCTTGTCGATCTGGGACTCGATCACCACGCCTTCGGCGGAGCGGTCCGGATTGGCTTTCAGCTCCAGCAACTCGGCCTGCAGGTTGATCGCCTCGGTCAGCTCGTCCAGGCCCATTTTCTTGAGCGCCGAAACGCTGACGGCCTGCACATCGCCGCCCATGGATTCCACGAAGACTTCGTGCTGCAGCAATTCCTGCAGGACCTTGTCCGCATTGGCGTCGGGCTTGTCGATCTTGTTGACCGCCACGATGATCGGGACATTGGCCGCCTTGGCGTGCTTGATGGCCTCGATGGTCTGCGGCATGACGCCGTCATCGGCGGCCACCACCAGGATCACAATATCGGTGGCCTGGGCGCCGCGCGCGCGCATCGAGGAGAACGCCGCGTGACCGGGCGTGTCGAGGAAGGTGATGCGCTCGCCGCCTTTGAGCTGAACCTGATAGGCGCCGATATGCTGGGTGATGCCCCCGGCCTCGCCCGCAGCGACGTCGGTCTGGCGCAGCGCGTCCAGCAGCGAGGTCTTGCCATGGTCCACATGGCCCATGACCGTGACCACAGGCGGGCGCGATTTCTTGGCGCCGTCATCATCATCCTTGGAAATGAAGCCCACCTCCACGTCGGATTCCGACACGCGCTTCACCGTGTGGCCGAATTCCTCGACGATCAGTTCAGCGGTGTCGGCGTCAATCACGTCATTGGCCCGGAGCATCTGGCCCTGGGTCATGAGATATTTCACCACATCGGCGGCGCGCTCGGCCATACGCTGGGCGAGGTCCTGAATGGTGATCGCCTCGGGCACCACCACTTCGCGCGCGACCTTGTCGCGGCCCTGTCCCAGCTGCGACCGGCGCATCTTTTCGCGTTCGCGGGCCCGGCGCATGGAGGCAAGCGAGCGCTGACGGCCCTCATCGTCCTCCACCAGATTCTGGATGGTCAGCTTGCCGGTGTGACGCCGGGAATCGCGCCCTGCGCGGCCCGAACTGGTCTTGTCGGCAGGCTCGACCTTCTTCTCTTTGACCCGGCCGCCCAGCTTGCGCAGCATGTCGCCGTCGTCT
Source organism: Hyphomonadaceae bacterium ML37 (assembly GCA_027627685.1). Classification (NCBI taxonomy): domain Bacteria; kingdom Pseudomonadati; phylum Pseudomonadota; class Alphaproteobacteria; order Hyphomonadales; family Hyphomonadaceae; species Hyphomonadaceae bacterium ML37. The sequence continues at coordinate 287,828 of CP091241.1, read as the reverse complement.
TCGGGTTCGCCGCGCTCACGCGCCTTGTCGGTCTTGTCCGCCTTGCGCTGCGGCTTGCCCGAAGGCTCGACCGGCATGTCCGCCGGATCGACCACGGCGCCGGATGTGTCTTCGACGGGGGCCGCTTCAGGCGCGGCGTCGCGCCGCTTGGCGGCGTTTTCGCGCGCCACGCGCTCGGCTTCCTCGCGCTCGCGGGATTCTTCCAGCGCGCGCATCTCGCTGTCCTGGCGCTGGGTGCGTTCAGCTTCCTCGGTGCGTTTCTGGGCGTCGCGCTGTTCGGCTTCGGCCCGGGCGCGCTGGATGGCGGCCTGGCGCTTGAGCAGCTCTTCTTCGGACAGGCCCATCTGCTTGGCCTTGGCCGCGATCAGGGCGCGGGTGCGGTCCTTGTCGGACATGCCCGGTTTGCCATGCGCAGCCGGGGCGGGCGCATCCTTGGCGCCGGGGGCGCCAGGCGTGCCTGTGCGTTTGCGCTTCTTCTCGACCACCACGGCCTTCTGGCGCCCGCGCGGAAAGCTCTGTCGCACCGTCCCGGACGGTGTTGAGCCTCCACCGAGGGAGAGGGGTTTACGGCCCGAGGTGTTGCGTTCGTCAGCGTCGCTCATAAGCGTCCTTGCCGCGGCAGTCCGTGTGGGGCGGCGCCAGCCGCCGCGTGCTGTCCGCCGTCATATGCAAAATGGGCCGCCCGTAGGAGCGCGCCCTGCGCCCCGCCCGAAGGCCCGCTAAACTAGCCGCCTCGCCCGGCGGATCAACCGTCCTGTGCGCCTCTAGGCGCGCGCGGCCGGATCGAGGTCGCGAAAGCCGGCCAGCTTGCTGACCAGGCCTTTGAAACTTTGCGCTTCGGGCCCCTGGGCCAGAAGCAGATGCACCACGCCGGATCGTCCCAGCGCCGCGCCCAGCGCCTCGGCGCTGAAGCATGACACGGTCGCCAGCTCCGGCCTCGCGGCGCGCGCCAGCGCATCCAGCTTGCCGCGCCCGTCCGCCGCGCCGTCGCTCGCCTCGATGCGCAGCGCCGGATCGGGACCCTTCTGCAGGCCCAGACGGACCGCATCATACCCCATTGCGAGCCGTCCCGCACGCCGCGCGAGACCGAGCGCTGACAGGGCGCGCGCTTCCAGCTGCGCCTCGAACTGGGCCGCCAGGTCCGCCGGGACCTCCACCGGCTCGCCGAAGGCGCGATGAAACGCCTTGCGTTTGGCCGCCTGCTCCAGCGTGGCGCGGTCGGCCTTCACCCAGGCGCCCCGACCGGGCAGGCGGGCGGAGACATCCGGCACCACCTGCCCATCGGGCGAGAGCGCGACGCGCAAGAGGACCGCGTCGCCGAGCACCTCGCCAGTGACGGCGCAGCGGCGCTCGCGCACCGCCTTGACCCGGCTTGTGCGCGCTCCGCGGCTCACGATTTGGCGTCGTCCTCCTCGCCGTCTGCTTCGTCTTCATCGCTGGCCTCTGCGCCGGCGTCTTCGCCGAGCAGCTCGTTCAGATCGACGCCCAGGCGCGCAGCCTCGGCTTCGAGATCGGACAGATCCAGATCGTCAAGCTCTGCATTGGTCACCTCGGCGTCCTCGTCAGCGCCGTCTTCAACCTCTTCGGCTTCCGGCTCGAGCGCATCGGCCTCGATCCAGCCCGCCGCGACCCGGGCGCGCATGATCAGCGCCTCGGCCTCGGCCGCGTCGACCTCCATGCCGTCCAGGAAGCCCGGCTCGCGCACGCGCTCGCCATCACGGGTCTCGTACCAGCCGCGAAGATCGTCCGGCGTCAGGCCGGCGAGGTCTTCGACGTTTTTCACGTCATTCTCGCCCAGACGCACGGCCAGCGGCAGGGTGATGCCTTCGATCTCCAAAAGCTCGTCTTCCACGCCCAGCTCGACGCGGCGGGCGTCCTGCTCGGCGGCCTGGCGGTCGAGCCATTCGCGCGCGCGCGTCTGGATTTCCGACGCGGTGGCGTCGTCGAAGCCCTCGATCACGGCGATCTCGTCGAGATCGACATAGGCGATGTCTTCCATATCGCCGAAGCCTTCGGTGGCCAGCAGCTGGGCGATCACCTCGTCCACATCCAGCCCTTCGATGAACAGGGCGGTGCGGGTGGCGAATTCTTTCTGACGGCGCTCGGATTCCTCGACCTCGGTGAGGATGTCGATGGACCAGCCGGTCAGCTGGCTGGCCAGACGCACGTTCTGGCCGCGCCGGCCGATGGCCAGCGAGAGCTGATCGTCGGGCACCACCACTTCAATGCGCTGGTTTTCCTCATCGAGCACGACCTTGGAGACCTCGGCAGGCTGCAGCGCGTTGACGATGAAAGTCGCCGGATCCGGGTTGAACGGGATGATGTCGATCTTTTCGCCCGCCAGTTCGTTGACCACAGCCTGGACCCGGCTGCCGCGCATGCCGACGCAAGCGCCCACCGGATCGATGGAGCTGTCATTGGAGATCACCGCGATCTTGGCCCGGCTGCCCGGATCGCGCGCCACGCGCGGAATCTCGATGACGCCTTCATAGACTTCCGGCACTTCCTGGGCGAACAGGGCGGCCATGAAGTCGTTGTGGGCGCGCGACAGGAAGATCTGGGGTCCGCGCACTTCGGGGCGCACATCATAGATATAGGCGCGCACACGGTCATTGTTCTGGAGCGCTTCGCGCGGAATGCCGTCGGCGCGGCGGATAATGCCTTCGGCCTTGCCCAGATCCACGATGACATTGCCGTATTCGACGCGCTTGACGATGCCGTTGATGACCTCGCCCACGCGGTCCTTGTACTCTTCGTACTGGCGCTCGCGCTCGGCTTCGCGGACCTTCTGGGTGATCACCTGCTTGGCGGTCTGGGAGGCGACGCGGCCGAACTCGATCGGGGGCAGCTCTTCTTCGAACACGGTCCCGATCTCGGCCTTGGGATCGCGCTTGCGGGCGTCCTCCAGCGTGATCTCGTGGGATTCGTTCTCGACTTCCTCCACCACCGTGGTGCGGCTGGTCAGTCGCATCTCGCCGGTCTTGGAGTTGATCTTGCAATGGATATCCAGCTCGGCGCCATAGCGCGAGCGCGCCGCCTTCTGGATCGCCTCTTCAATGGCGCCCAGGACGATCTTCTCGTCGATCATCTTTTCCTGGGCGACCGCGCGGGCGATCTGCAGGATTTCCAGCTTGTTGGCGCTGACCCCGATGGCCATGTGTGTCTTCCTTCTGTCGGTTAATCGTCCGAGGCCGGCCTGGCGCCGTCCTGCTCGCCAATATCGTCGTCACCGGCGCCGTCGCCGGTAAAGTCTTGAGGGGGCGATGCCCGCCCTTTGAGGCTTTCAGCCAGCAGCGCGTCGGTCAGCACCAGCTTGGCGTCGCTGATCCAGTTGAACGGGATGACGGCCGTCTCTTCTTCGCCGGCCAGATCGATCAGCACGGCTTCGTCCTCGACCCCGGCCAGAAGGCCGCGATAGCGCTTGCGGCCCTCGACCAGGCGGTCCAGCTCCAGCTTGGCTTCAAAGCCTTCCCAGCGCGCAAAATGCGCCAGCGTGGTCAGCGGCCGGTCAATGCCAGGCGAGGAGACTTCCAGATCATATTCATCCGCGATGGGATCGACTTCCTCCAGCACCGCCGACAAAGCCCGCGACAGGCGCGCGCAATCGCCGACGCTGACATCGCCGTCATGGCGCTCGGTCATGATCTGGCAGGTGGTCTTCTTGCCGCCCATCACGCGCACGCGCACGATCTCGAGCCCCAGCGCCTCGGCGAGGGGTTCGGCAAGCTCTAGAATGCGCACATCCTGGGGCGAGCGGGTTCTCAAGCAAGGCTCCCTGAAGTCGGCCGGGCTAACGAAAAGGGCGGCCCGGTTACCCGAGCCGCCCGAACACGCCATCCGGCGTATCGAACTTGTTGGAGGCCTTATACGCGCTTGAAGCGGCGCGCGCAACGGGGCGGCGCTTGCGGCGTCCACGCGAACCGGCGATAAGGTTGAAGACATTCATGAGGTCATAATGCTCACAGCCTTGCTCGCCGCAGCCAGCCTCACCGCAAGCCAGACCGCCACCGTGCAAGCGTCCCCTGCAGAGGCCGCCTGCATGTTTATGGGTGAGAGGGTTGAGACCTTTGTCAGCAACACAAGCGCCGACGACACGCGCGCCGCCGTCAGCGCATCCTGGCTCAGCCTGCCCATGGACCGGGCGGCCCTGGCGGAAACGCTGACCCAGGAGGGCAGGCAGAGCGGGTCTGACGCCACCTTCGCCATGGGCTACACGCCGGATTTCGCGACGGCGATCGAAAGCCTGACGGAAGCCCAGCTCGACCTGTTTCACGACGGGTTGACGACCGGGGGGCCCATCCAATGCCCCGGCATTGAGACGCAAGCGGACCCGTTCAATGCCGATATCCGCGGCTTCCAGCGCTGGGCCGAAGAGCAGATGATGAACCCTGATCCCGGCGCGCCTCCCGGGGCGGCGACGCTGGCGATCTCCCGCCCCGTCCATTTCGACGATGGCGCGCGCGTGCTGGTGGCCGAGGCCTACACCTTCACGCCGATCCCGATCTCGCGCCCGCCGTCCGCCTCGCTGGTGTTCGCGGTCTATCAGCGCGACGGCGCGCAATGGCGCCGCGAAGCCTCGATCATCGCCGCCCGAGCCGGTTAGGCCCGCTCAAAATCCATAAACACCGGGTCGATATCGCCCAGATGCTTGGACTGGTAGCGGGTGATGATGTGGTCGGACGGGTTGTTGCGCCAGCTGTCCGGGCCGTCGCCGAGCCAGTGGAGTCCCGGCGTCTCCAGCAGAATCGGCAGGGCGTGGTCGGCATAGGCGCGCACATCGGTGGCGACGCGCAATGTTCCGCCGGGCTTCATGAGGCGGGCGAGGGCACGGGCGGTGTCGGCCTGTACGAAACGCCGCTTGGCGTGGCGCGATTTGGGCCAGGGATCGGGAAAGAGGAGATAGATGCGGTCGAACGCGCCGTCGGGCATGCGCTCGATCTCGCTGCGGGCGTCGGCGCGCTTCACGCGCACATTCTTGAGGGCGTGATCCTCGATCCCCGCCAGCGCCTTGGCCACGCCATTGAGGAAGGGCTCGATGCCAAGATACCCGGCCTCCGGGTCGCGCTGCGCCTGGCCGATCAGATGCTCGGCGGCGCCAAAGCCGATCTCCAGCACATGGCGCTCGAAGCCGGGCAATAGCGCCGCCGGGTCCAGTGGGCCGTCATCAGGCCAGGTCAGCGTCTCGCCGAGGCCCTCCACCAGCGCCTGCTGGCGGGCGGACAGAGGATGGCCCTTGGCGCGGCCATAGAGGCGGCGCGGGGCGGCGTCGGAGGAGGCAGAGGGCGTCGGGCTCATGGCGCGCGGGTTTAGCGCGGCGCGGACGGAGAGGCCAGCGCGTCACGCGGCTCTTCCCGCGCCGCCCCGGCGCGGCTACGTGATAGGCCCATGGACATGTCATTAGATCCGGCGCGCGCGGTGGTGGACGCGCTGATCGCAGAGCGCGCGCCGCGGCTGCGCACGAAACCGCGTCTGTGGGCGCTCACCCGCACTTTGGGCTTTCCGCTGCTGGGCTATGAAACCGCCGTGGAGATGACGCGCGCGCTGCAGGCGCGAGACGCGGATGACGTGTTCGCCTGGGCGCAGGATTATCTGCGGCTGAAAGTCCAGGTGCACGGTCTCGATCAGGTGCCCGCCACCGGCCCGGTGATGATCGCTGCCAACCATCCCGGCGGCGTGCCTGACGGGGTGGCGGTGTGGCAGGCGCTGATCGCGCGCCGCCCAGACATGATCTTCTTCGCCAATCGCGATGCGCTGCGCGTAGCGCCGGGCCTGGCCCCGCGCCTGATCCCGGTGGAATGGCGCACGAAGGAGCGCGACCGGTCGAGCGCGCGCGACACGCTGCGCACCGCCATGGAGGCGCTCAATGCCGGGCGCTGCGTAGTGGTGTTTCCGGCGGGACGCATGGCGAGCTGGAACTGGCGGGCGTGGACCCTGACCGAACCGGACTGGGCGCCGGCCTTCGTGTCGCTGGCGCGCCGGTTTGACGCGCCGGTCGTGCCGCTGGGCGTGCGCCAGCGCATGCCGCTTCTGTATTATGCCCTGTCACAGATCAGCACCGAGCTGCGCGACATGACGGTGTTTCACGCTTTCCTGGCCCAGCGCGGCAAGACCTATCGATTGCGCTTTGGCGATCCGCTGGCGTCGCGCGTTTTGCCCGGAACCGACGGCGCGGCGGCGGCCCATGTGCGCATGGTTACCGAGGCGCTGGCCTGGGGGCGTGCGCTTGACGTCAAATCATTGGAAGGCCCGGACTAGAATTCCCGCACGAGGCTGAAATCGGCCCGGCTTTCGGACGGGCTGAAGCCCGGCTCGGGATCGAACAGATGGCGGTAGCGATAGCGCAGCTCCAGCGACCACACCGCCCCCAGCGCCGTGGCCAGTGACAAAGTCTGGTCGGCCTGCGCGCCATCGGTCAGCAGGAGATTGGTGTTGGCGGTGAGGCGCAGGCTGTCGGTCGGGCTGGCTTCAAAATCCGAGGCGAGGTCCAGCGCGCCGAACATGTTGGTCTCGCCCGTGACCAGACGGCTGCGGCGCACGCCCGGCGCCGCGCGCAGCGTCCAGGACAGCTCATCGCGCGCATAGACGCGATAGCCGGCCCCGCCGCCCATGAAGGCCTTCCACTCAAAGCCGGACAGGCGGTCGCGCTCATAGCGGGCGTCCAGGAAGTTCGTCCAGCGCTCCCCGCGTTCGCGCTCGCCGCGCGCCCGGGTGATCAGCTCGTCGCGCCCGGTGCGGCCATCGACCTGCGAAAAATTATAGTCGATCGCGCCTTCAAAACCCCAGCCGGCAAGAGCGCGCGTGACCTCCAGACCCAGCGCGTAGTCACTGCGGTCTACATTCCCGGAATCATGGCGCAGGCCCGCGCGCACCCGGCCGCTCCAGTTTTCCAGCCGTCCATTGGCCAGAAATGCCAGCGCGCGGGCCCGCCGGGAGGCCGGTTCAGCCGGTTCAGCGATCACCGGATCGGCCTGCACGCCGTCAGCCGGCGCCGCCGGCGCCATCACTTCCAGCCCCAGCACGGCGCGCGCCCGGGCCCCACTCTCGTCCGACAGGTCCCGCGCGGCGGCGGCGACACTTTCGGCGGCGTGGGTCAGGGAGATCAGGCGCACCGCCTGCTCGAACACCTCCGGATCACCGGTCTCGTAGGCGGCGGCGAGCAAGGCCGACAGGCTGTCGGGCAGGCGGGTCTCGTCCGCCAGCACTGCTGCAGAGAGGGCGGACGCGAGCGCGAGGGCTGCAAGTGAGGCAGGCATAGCAGTCACCGTGGGTGGTTTTCAGATTCTCAAGGGCGTTAAAACCTCCTAGCCTTTAAGAGCCGTGAACGTAACCGGGAGCCTGACCTTGACCGACCGCTACGCCGATACCGAACCGCTGATCCCGGACTGGGCGGGACCGGTCTATCTCGCCGTCTCGGTGATCACCTCGGTGATCTATTTCGGGTTGGACACGTTCACAGCGTCCACTTCCGGCCTTTTAGTGATCACCAAGGCCCTCAGCGTCGTGCTGCTGGCGGCCTATGCCGGGTTTTCGCGCGCGCCGCTGCTGACGCTGGCGCTGCTGGCTTCAGCGGGCGGCGATTTCGCGCTGGGGCTGAACCCGCCGGAACGCGAAGCCGGAATCGCCTTCTTCGCCGCCGCCCATCTCGTCTACGCCGCGATCTTCGCCCTGGCGATCTGGCGCGGCGGATGGCGGCGCGCAGGGCTGGCGATCGCCGCCGCACTGGCGGTGTTCGGCGTGGCGATGCTGCTCTGGCTGCGCCCGGGCATGGGCGAGCTCGCCGGCCCCGCCAGCGCCTATCTCGGCATCATCCTGGCCATGGCCATGCTGGCGGGCTTCGTGAAGGGTCCGCGCCTGATCGTCATCGGCGCGCTGGTCTTCATCGCCTCGGACGCCATCATCGCGGCGCGGTGGTTTGGCGGAACGCTGCAGCCGGACGGCTTTGACTGGCCCGCCGCGCTGATCTGGATCCTGTATTACGGCGCGCAGGTGGCGCTGGCGGTGGGGATTGTGCGGATGAAGCGGGCGAAACGCTCTGAGAGCGCATAGCGCCTGGTTTCAACATCAAGCGACGCGAACCTGCGGCTTCACATCGGCCTCGCCATTCAGCGCCCTGAGAATCGGACCGAGACTTTCAAGCCTGGGATTGCCCTGGACGCTGAGCATGCGCATCAGGCTTTTGCGCGGCGTGCCAGTCACGGCTTCCAGGCGCTCGAAACCGATTGTCGCGTTCACATAATCGCGCAGCATGGATTTGGCGGTGTCGATATCGCCTTCCAGCAATGCATCGAGCGCCTCGGCATAAAGCGCAGCGCGAAACTCCGGGTCACGCGCAGCGCGCGCCTGGATGGTCGCTTTGAAATCACGGGTCAGGGGCATGTCCGCCTCCCTAGAAATGTCCAGTATCCGGTCTGCTATCGCCGCCGATCGTCCTGCGCGCCTGCAGCCTTGCGGGTCTTGTATTCGGCCCAGAGATCGTGCGCGCGCCGGATGTCCTTTTGCTGACGCTGCTTGGTCCCTGCGCACAGGAGGATGACCAACCTTGCGCCGTCCTGCCCCAGATAGACCCGGTAGCCCGGACGGTAATCAATGCGAAGCTCGCTGACGCCCGCACCGACCGGTTCAAGATCGCCAACACCCCTCTCCAGTCGGCTGAGCGCACGTGTCACCCGCGCCGCCGCACGCGCCTCCAATTCCTCAAACCACGCCGCGAATGGTGCGGCTCCGGTCGGATCCTCGTAGACCGAGATGGAACGGGGCTGCACCTCACGCATCATTTAGTACCCCATGCGTTACCAATTTGCAAGCAGATTTCGGGGTCGCTCCATGTAAATCAGGTCGCGCACGTGACCGTCACACACGATCACGCCACGCCGGACTGGAAAAATCAATAATGGATGGAATATTGCGCCATTTAAAATGGCTTCACCAGCCTAAGCCGGCATCAGCCCGCGTTCAGTGGCCAGGCGCTTCATCTCGGTCTGGAGTTTTTCGAACGCGCGCACCTCGATCTGGCGGATGCGTTCGCGGCTGACCTTGTAGACATCGGCCAGCTCTTCCAGCGTCCGGGGCTCCTCGGTCAGGCGGCGCTCCTGTATGATATGGCGCTCGCGCTCATTGAGCCCGCCCATGGCTTCCTGAAGAAGCGTCATGCGGGTGTCGAACTCGTCGCTCTCGACCAGATCGTCCTCGGCGTTGTCGGCATTGTCGTCGGCCAGCCAGTCCTGCCACTGGCTCTCGCCATCGGCGCGCATGGGCGCGTTCAGCGAGGCGTCGGGACCGGACAGGCGCCGGTTCATGGAGATGACCTCGGCGTCGGTGACGCCCAGCTTGGTGGCGATATGCTCGACCTGTTCGGGTTTCAGATCGCCCTCTTCCAGCGCCTGCATCTGGCTTTTCATGCGGCGCAGATTGAAGAACAGCTTCTTCTGGGCGGCGGTGGTGCCCATTTTCACCAGCGACCAGGAGCGCAGGATGTACTCTTGGATCGCCGCGCGCACCCACCACATGGCGTAGGTGGACAGGCGGAAGCCCTTGTCGGGATCGAATTTCTTGACCGCCTGCATCAGGCCCACATTGCCTTCGGAGATCACTTCGGCGATGGGCAGGCCATAGCCGCGATAGCCCATGGCGATCTTGGCCACCAGGCGCAGGTGCGAGGTGACCATGCGGTGAGCCGCTTCGGTGTCCTGATGCTCCTGCCAGCGCTTGGCCAGCATGAACTCCTCGTCCTTCTCCAGCATGGGAAACTTGCGGATTTCGGCGAGATAGCGTGACAGCCCGCCTTCGGGCGTGATGGCGATCATGGAAGCATTGGCCACGGCGATTCTCCCCGGTCTCAATTGGCGCGGCAGGCTGGCTGGACCGGCGCGCGACCCTGCATGTAGGAAGCCGATGCGCGCGATGCGAGAGCTTCACAGTGCGTCTTAACCGTGTGCGGTCATCTGCGTTCCCAATGCAACACACAATCGCGCCGGAATTAAGAGCGGGGATGGACATTCCCTCTTGCCTGTCCGGCATACCCGGACTATCGCGGCGCGCATGAGCATTTCAATCCGCAAATCTGTCCCCGGGGACGAGGCCGCGCTGGCGCTTGTGGGCGCGGCCACCTTTCTGGAAAGCTATGCCGGCGTGGTGGACGGCGCGGCCATTGTGCGCCATTGCGCGCAGCGCCAGACCCAAGACATCTACGCCGCCGCGCTGGCCGATCCTGAGCACGCGCTGTGGCTGGCTGAAGCCGCGCCCGGCGCGGCGCCGGTCGGCTATCTCCACCTCGCCCCGCCCGATCTGCCGGTGGAGACTCGCCCCGGCGATATCGAGATGAAGCGCATCTATGTCCTGTCGAAACTGCACCGCTCAGGGCTCGGGCTGATGCTGCTGCAGGCCGGCCTGGCCCATGCCCGCGCCACACACTGCAAACGTATGCTGCTGGGCGTGTACAAGAATAATGCGCGCGCCATCGGCTTCTACAAGGCGCACGGCTTCCACAGTGTCGGCGAGCGCCAGTTCGATGTGGGCGGCGCGGTCTATTGCGACTGGGTGATGGCGCGCGATCTCTAGCGCAGCGGAGCGCCAAAACCGTCCGGCAGGGCGATCTCCCGCTCCAGCTCCACCGGGCCGGCCAGATGTACATGGCCGTCCTCAGTCCAGCGCACAGGCAGATCGCCGCCATCGGCCCGGATCACAGCCTCGCGCCCGGATCGCCGCTGCCGGGAGGCCGCCACCAGGGCGGCCGCCGCGCCCGTGCCACAGGCCTTGGTCAGTCCCGCCCCGCGCTCCCAGACCCGCAGGCGGATCAGGCCCGGTTCCAGCACCCGGGCGAAGCCGGCATTGACGCGCTCGGGAAACAGCGGATCGTGCTCCACGCCCGGCCCGATTGCGTCCAGCGGCAAGGCGTCGGGGTCGTCCACGAAGAACACCACATGAGGATTGCCCATGGACACCGCGCCGGGCCCGTCGAGGCGCTCGCCGCCCGGCAGATCCACCGCGTAGTCCATCCGCGCCGTATCCATGGCGCGGGCCAGCGGGATCTCCCGCCAGTCCAGACGCGCCGGACCCAGATCCACCTCCGCCCCGCCATCGCCGAGGCGGCGCGCGTTCAGGCGGCCGCCCAGCGAATTCATCTCCAGCCCATCGCCGGGCAAATCCTGAAACATCAACCAGGCGGCGGCGCGGGCCCCGTTGCCGCAGGCGCCGACCTCGCCGCCATCACGGTTCCAGACGCGCAGGCGCGCGTCGGCTTCCCCGTCCGCCTCCAGCGCCAGCAACTGGTCGAAGGGATGGGCCTGCGCCAGCGCCAGGATTGCATCCCGCGCCAAGGCCAGCGGCGCGGCGCCGTTGCGCGCGTCGATCAGGATGAAGGCGTTGCCCGCCCCGTTCATTGCCCAGGCTTTCATGGGGCGAGGCTTTACGCCCTTGCCCCTGTACACGCAATCGGGCGGACGCCTTGTGAGAATTTAATGCGGACGGCTTTGACGCCGCGCGCCGGGCGCTGTTGAATGCGCGCGCCTTTCAACCAAGGAGACTGCCCGATGCGCCGCTGGGGATTTAGCCTGACTGCCGCTGCACTGATCTCACTGGCGGCGTGTTCGCCCAATTCAGAGGATGCCGATGTGATGGACCCCGCCGCGCCCGCCGAGGAGGCCGATCACAGCGTCTCCGCCCTCAACCAGGCGATCCAGGCCGGCGAAGAGAATCTGGAATGGCTCGAAGAGGTCGAGGGCGAGGACGCGCTGGGCTTTGCGCGCCTGCAGAACGAGCGCTCGCTGGGCCTGTTGCAGTCCGATCCGCGCTACCAGACGCTTTATGATCAGGCGATTGAAGTGCTCGAAAGCACCGACCGCATTCCCTATGTCGCCGTGCGCAATGGCGAGCTGTGGAATTTCTGGCGCGACGCGCAGAACATTCATGGCCTGTGGCGCAAGACCAGCGTCGAGAGCTACGCCACCGGCGCGCCGGAATGGGATGTGGTGCTGGATCTGGACGCGCTGGCTGACGCCGAGGAGACCAACTGGGTGTGGGGCGGGTCGTCCTGCCTGAGCCCGGACTATCAACGGTGCATCCTGACCCTGTCGGACGGCGGCTCCGACGCTGCGGTGCGCCGCGAGTTTGACGCGCAGACGCGAACCTTCGTCGAGGACGGGTTCGTCATCCCCCAGACCAAGGGCACGGTGTCGTGGATCGACGAAGACACGCTGCTGATCGCCACCGCCCTTGAGGCGGACGAGACCACCAGCTCGGGCTATCCCTTTGTGGTCAAGCGCTGGACGCGCGGCACGCCCATCGAGGATGCGCAGGTCGTGTTCACGGGCGACAGCAGCGATGTGGGCGTGTGGCCCGCGCGCTTCGAGCAGGCGGACGGCACGGCCTATTTCGTCGCCATCCAGCGCGAAAGCTTCTTTGAAGGCGTCTACTGGCTGCTGCCCGAGGGCGCGACAGGCGAGCCCATCGCCCTGCCGCTGCCGCGCAAATCCACGCCCCAGGCCCTGTTCGGCGGCCAGCTGATCTTCACCACCGAGGAAGACTGGACGCCCGCTGAAGGCGGGCCGACCTTCCCGGCGGGCGCCGCCCTGTCCATCGACATGGCCGCGCTGGCGCAGTCAGGTGAGCTGCCCGAGGTGAGAACCGTTTTCGTGCCCGATTCCCGCCAGTCTGTCGGGTCGGTGGCGGCCACCGCCAATAACCTTCTGATGGTCATCAGCGACAATGTCGTCAGCCGCCTGGAAGCCTTCACCTATGAAGGCGGCGCCTGGACCAGCCAGCCCATCGAGGCGCCGGAGAACGCCACCATCTCCATCGTCACCGCCGATGACCAGAGCGATCTGGCCTATGTGAACGTGTCGGGCTTCCTCGATCCCGAGGCGCTCTATCGCGTCACGCCGGAACGGACGCTGGAGCCGGCCATGTCGGCGCCGGCCTGGTTCGATACCGAGGGCATGATCGTCGAGCAACGCCAGGCGCGCAGCTCCGACGGCACCATGATCCCGTACTTCATCGTCCGGCGCGAGGACGTCACCGGGCCCCAGCCTACCTTGCTCTACGCCTATGGCGGGTTCCAGGTGTCGCTGTCGCCGTCCTATTCGGGCGTGCGCGGCCGGCTCTGGCTGGAAAATGGCGGCACGTATGTTCTGGCCAATATCCGTGGCGGCGGCGAGTTCGGCCCGGCCTGGCACCAGGCGGGCCTTCGCACCAACCGGCAGCGCATTTTTGACGATCTGATCGCCGTGGCGGAGGATCTGATCGCCACAGGCGAAACTACCGCGCCGCAGCTGGGCGTGATGGGCGGGTCCAATGGCGGGCTGCTGACCGGGGTGATGTACACCCAGCGTCCCGACCTGTGGGGCGCAGTGATCAGCCAGGTGCCTCTGCTGGACATGATGCGCTTCCACCTGCTGCTGGCCGGCGCCAGCTGGCAGGACGAGTATGGCTTCCCCGACGAGAACGAGGAGGAGCGCGCCTTCCTGCGGGGGATTTCGCCGGTGCACAATGTGGACGAGGACGGCGATTATCCGCCCATCTTCATCCTCACCTCCACCAAGGATGACCGGGTGCATCCCGGCCATGCGCGCAAGCTGGCCTTCCTGCTCGATCAGCTGGGCCATGACATGCTGTACTACGAGAACATTGAAGGCGGCCATTCGGCGGCGGCCAATCTGCGCGAGGCGGCCAACCGCCAGGCGCTGGAATATGTGTTCCTGATGCAGACCCTGATGGATGGCGCGCCCGCGCCGTAAATCGTCCGGGCCCTGCCCGTCCCATGTGCGCCTCCCGCGTGCGACGGACGGGCAGGGTTATTAACCCTGTTGCAAGCTGGCCCCCTGATAGTCCGCGACTGACCGCCGCCACCGAGGGCCGCCCGCATGTTTGACTCCACCCCTCCGCCCGTTCCGGCCCCCGGCGCCAGCTTCGCAGACGCCACGGCGCTGCGCGATTATCTGCGCGCCCATCCCGAACTGATCACCCGCGATCCCGAATTGCTCGCCCGGGTCAACGAGGCCATCACCCAGTCCGGCGTCATCGACATCGCCGCCCACGCAAGGCGCAAGCTGGAAGCCGAGCTTGCCCGCGTGCGCGCCACCAATGCGGCGCTGATCGCGCTGGCCAAGGCCAATCTCGCCGCCCAGGCCCAGACCCATGCGGCGATACTGGCGGTGGTGGAGGCTGAGAGCATCGAAGCGCTGGACCACAAGCTGGCCGGCCGCGCCGCCGGGGCGCTGAGCGTCGACGTGATCCGGATTTTCATCGAAGGCTGCACGCCGCTGCCCGGCGCCAAGGCCATCCGGCCATGCTCGCCGGAACTCGTTGAAGCGCTGCTCGGCTCGCAGTCGGAAAAGCTCGGGCCGGTGGACGCCCGCTTTGCCGATGCGCTGTATGACGGTCAGGCAAGGGGCCTGCGCTCGGAAGCGTTGGTGCGGCTGGAGCTGGCGCGCAAACCGGCCGTGCTGTGCCTGGCCGCCCGCGACGGGCGCGCCTTCACGCCCGATCAGGGCGCGGACCTGCTGCATGTGTTTGCGCGTGTGCTGGAGCGGCGGATATCGCCATGGCTGGCGGGCTGACCCATCCCGAACTGCCTGCGCCGGCGGCGATCACCGCCTGGCTCGATCATCTGTCCGGCGAGCGCCGGCTGGCGGCGCGCACGCTCGAAGCCTATGCCCGCGATGTCAGCGGCCTGTTCGAGTTTTTAAGCGGGCATCTGGGCGGTCCGGTCACGCTGGACGCCCTGTCCCGGCTGGAGGCCGCCGACTGGCGCGCCTGGCTGGCGGGGCGGCGGCGCGAGGGCTGCGGATCGCGCACGCTGCAGCGCGGCCTGTCGGCGGCGCGCAGCTTTTTCCAATACGCACGCCGGCGCTGGGGGCTGGACAATCCGGCCCTCACCCTGGTCGAAGCGCCCAAGGCGCCCCGGCGCATGCCGCGCCCGGTGAGCGAGACAGCGGCGCGCGCCCTCATTGATGCGCCGGGTGAAACCGGCGCGCCAGCCTGGATCGCGGCGCGCGACACCGCCATCCTGTCCATCCTCTACGGCTGCGGTTTGCGGATATCCGAGGCGCTTGCTTTGACCGGCGCCGATCACCCCTTACCGCAAACCTTGCGCGTCACCGGCAAGGGCGGGCGCACGCGCATTGTGCCGGTCCTGCCCCAGGTGCGCGAGGCAGTCACGGCCTATGTGGCGCTGTGCCCCCACGCCATCGAACGCAAGGCGGCGCTGTTCCGGGCCGTGCGCGGCGGGCCGCTGGGGCCGCGCGCGGTGCAGGCGGCCATGGAGATGCTGCGCGCGCGCCTGGGCCTGCCGTCCAGCGCGACGCCCCACGCCCTGCGCCACGCGTTCGCCACGCACTTATTGGCCCATGGCGGCGATTTGCGGGCGATCCAGGACCTGCTGGGCCATGCCTCGCTGTCCACGACACAGATTTATGCCGATGTGGATTCAGGCGCGCTGGCGCGCCTGCACGCCGCCACCCATCCGCGGGCGCGCAAGCGCTCCGCCTGACATGAAAACGCCCGGAGCGATGCGCTCCGGGCGTTTTCATTGATCAGATCGGGCTGGATTCAGCGCATTTCCCAATACGGGCGGCGGCCCGTGAGGCTGAGCGAGAGCGGGTCGGGACGCGAGACATGGCCCGACAGGGCCAGAACCGCGACCGTGGCCGCCATGCCCGCCAGCGCCAGCACGCCCGTGACCTCAGGGGTCAGGAAGCGGGTGGCGAGCGCCGCGAATGCGAGCCAGGCGCCGATCAGAAGGATTGCAGTCAGTCGTGGCATATCACCCTCCATGGGCTGGCTTTTGATGTCACCAAAGTGTCACCTGAGCCCGCCGCTGTCAAGTTTTTTAGCAGTATACGGAGTTATGACGCGGTGCATATACTGCACGAATAATTTATTTTTCAATATCTTATGTTCGTACACAGGGCGCTGATTGCGGCGAATCAAGGCAAAACTCAGGCGCCGAACCGACGCTACAAGATCCGGTAATTCCGCTGTATACTGTACAATATATTGGGCCTTCTGGGCCAGTTTCGAGCTCAGTCCGCGCCCTGCACCCCCGCCATCACATCGATCCGGTCGGTGATGATTCCGTCCACGCCCAGCTCTATGAGCGCGGCCATGTCATCGGGGTCATTGATCGTCCACACCTGCACCGCCAGGCCGCGCGCATGGGCCGCCTCGATCAGGCGCGGATGGGCGACATCCAGGCCCGAGGCGCGCGGTGGAATCTGCATGGCGTGGGCGCGGGTCGGGTGAAATTTGGCAAGCCCCAGCCGGGCGGCGATGTAGAAGCTCAGCGCCTCGTTCGACGCCATGCCGGCGGCGACCTCAGGGCAGGCTTCGCGAAAATGGCTCATGGCGCTGTCATGGAAGGAGCCGACCATGACGCGCTCGCCCATGCCGGCGTCGCGGATCGTTTCGCACATGGCCAGCGCGGCGGCCTCTGTGTCCGGTTTGATCTCCACGATCCAGCGCATGTCCGGGTGGGCGGCCAGCGCCTCGGCAAGGGTGGGGACGCGCACGCCCTGTCCCGCGAACCGGTCCGGCGCGTCGCCGTCATAGCCGAAGGCCGCGTCGAGGCCCGTAATACCCTCGAGGGTCATCCCATCCACCCGGCCCGAGCCGTTAGTCGTGCGGTCCACCGTATCGTCATGGATCAGCACCAGCACGCCGTCAGCGGTCATCTGGGCATCGACCTCCAGCACATCGGCGCCATCGGCGACCGCCTGGGCCAGGGCTTCGAGGGTGTTGGCCGGCGCGCGCCCGAGCCCGGCGCCATGGGCGACGCGCTCGGCGCGGGTCTCCACGCGCGCCTCCAGCCAGGCATGGCTCACCGGCGCAGGGGCCGGCCACAGCGCGGCGCCCGTCCAGGCCAGTGCGATCAAGGCGATCACGATCAGAAAAAAGCGCATGGCAAGCTCCCCTCGGCTGCGTTTCGGGGACGCGTCCCCGCATGATAGCCGGAAGACTGGACCGGCTTGTTGACGCGGTCATGACAGGGCAGTCTGGCGGCGCTGACAAGGGGGCCAGGGGATCCGGCGATGCGCGCAAGGTTATTGATGCTGGCGGGCGCCGCCTTGGCCGTGCTGGTCGCTCTGGCCTTCGGCGCGCTGATGCTGGGCCGGACATTGTTCAATGAGCCCGGCGTGGCGCGCCTTGGCTCGGTGACGGATCAATTTGGCGAGGCGGGCGTATTGTTCGTGTTCGCTCATCCCGATGACGAGATCACCGCCAACGCCCTGATGGCGCGCATCGTGGCCGAGGGCGCGCCCGTCCATTTGTTCACCGCCACGCGCGGCGAGGCGGGGACCCAGTATCCGCCCGTGGTCGATCAGGCGCATCTGGGCGTGGTGCGCGAGGCGGAGGCGCGCAAGCACGGCTTTGCGCTGGGCGTGGCCAGTCATGCTGTGCTTGATCTGGGTGATGGCCAGCTGGAATACCGCCCGCTGGTGGACCTGACGGCGCTGGTGACCGACACCATCGCGCGCACACGCCCTTCAGCGGTGGTCAGCTTCCATCCAGACAGCGGCGTGTCGCTGCATCCCGATCACATGGTGATCGGCGCAGCGGCGCAGGCGGCCGTGGCCGCGCAGGGCGACGACGCGCCGGTGTTGGTGCAGGTGCTCGCCCCGCGCCCGGCCCTGCGCCGGTTTGGCGGCGCGCGCGGCCAGCATGTGGCGGCGCTGCAGCCGGAACCGGATTTCGCCGTGCCCGCCCCGGCGGGGCCGAAAATCCGCGCCTGGCGCACCCATCACAGCCAGTCGCGCTATCTGCAGGCAGCCTATGGCCTACCGCCCGGCGTACTGCACCGGCTCTGGACGCAGGAATACTACGCCATCGCGCCGGCGCCGGCGGGCGGGCAAACGGGACTTGCGCAGCATGAGTGAACACCGTTCAATCACGCGCCATGAGTGATCTGGTGACCCTTGCCGGCGTGCTGGTAGGCTCGGCCCTCGCCGTCGGGCTGATTATCGGGCTCAACGCCGTGCTGGGCGGCTGGGCCCCGTCTACAATTGACAGCGTGCAAACCGGGGCCGAGGCGCTGGAGCGCGACGTGCTGGGCTTTCGCGCCGGAACCGAAGGCGTTGTCGCCACTGACAAGCGCGCAGCCCTGGTGATGGAAGCGGACGGGGCGCGTTTGGGGCTGGCGCTGAGCCGGGGCGATGTCATCGTGTCGCGGGCGCTAAGGCCCGGCGAGGTGCGCGGCGCGCAGGCGCAAGGCGCGCGCCTTGTGATAATCATGGATGACTTTACGCTGCCGCACGCCCATCTGACGCTGGCGGACGAGGATGCGGCCCGGCTCTGGGCCGGGCGGATAACCCGGTTCGCCCATGGCGAGCCGCAAGAGATCTGATGCGATGGATGCACCTGAGCTGCCTGATCCGATCCTGTTTGCGATCCCGGCCTTCGTGGCGCTGATCGTGGCCGAGATGATCTATGCACGCGTGACGGGGCGGGCGAAGTTCGAGCCGCGCGACAGCGCCGCCAGCCTGGTCATGGGCCTGGGCAATACCGTGTCCGGGATCATTCTGGGCGGCGTGGCGCTGACCTGGTTTGTGTTTATCGAGCAATACGCGCTTTTCGACATCGGCTGGGCGTGGTGGGCGTTCGCCGTGTGCTTCGTGCTGGACGATTTCGTCTATTACTGGGCCCATCGCTTCGCGCATACCGTGCGCTGGTGGTGGGCCGACCATGTGGTTCACCATTCCAGCCAGCACTACAATCTGACCACGGCGCTGCGTCAGCCCTGGCTGAGCCCGCTGACGCTGAAATTCATCCTGTTCGGGTCCTGGCTGGTGCTGATCGGCTTTCCGGTGGCCATGGTGGCCTTCGTGGGCGCGCTCAATCTGGTCTACCAGTTCTGGATCCACACCGAGACGGTGCGCCGCCTGCCCGCGCCCATCGAGGCGGTGTTCAACACGCCGTCCCACCACCGCGTCCATCACGCAATCAATCCGCGCTATCTCGACCGCAATTTCGCCGGCGTGTTCATCATCTGGGACAAGATGTTCGGCTCGTTCGAGCCTGAACGCGACGACGAGCCCTGCCGCTATGGCATTGTGCGCCAGCTGGGCACGCACAACCCGCTGAAAATCTGTCTGCATGAATGGGTCGGCATCGTGAAGGATGTGCGCTCGGCGCGCTCCATCCGCGAAGTGCTGGGCTATTGGCTCGGACCGCCTGGCTGGTCGCCCGACGGCAGCCGCGACTGCTCCAAGACGCTCAAGAAGCGCTGGATGGAGCAAAGACGCGCGGCGGACGAGGCCCAGACCGGGATCGAGCCGCCCGTGCAGATCCGGGCGGCGGAGTAACTCTGCGCTGGACAGGCGCGGCCTCCTGCCTCATGGTGTCCATAAAGTGAACGCTGTTCACACCTGCGTCAGACAGGGAGCGTTCGCCAATTGGGCCGGACCGCCTGGCCATTCCCGGCGCGGCGGACGGCCCGGCTGATCCTCGGGAGGACGCCCATGACTGCGCTGCGAGACCTCTACCCCATGCCTGGCATTGATGCGCACTGGCATGTGCCCAACGAATTCGAAGCCGTGTTCGACTGGCGCTTCGATGAGGGGCGCACCACGCTCATGCACCTGTACCAGAAGGGCAAGGACATGCAGTGGGATGCGGTCAACCGCATCGACTGGACGCTCGAGCTCGATCCTGAAAACCCCATGCAGATGCCCGATGAGGCCGTCGCCATTTACGGCTCGGATGTCTGGAACCGCATGACGGCGAAGGAAAAGATCGAGCTGCGCCGCCACACCCAGTCCTGGAACGTGTCGCAATTCCTGCAGGGCGAGCAGGCCGCGCTGCTGGCCGCCGCCAAAATCGTGCAGGCGGTGCCCGATCTCGACGCCAAATTCTACGCCGCCACCCAGGTAATGGACGAGGCGCGCCATGTGGAGGCCTACCGCAAGCTCGTGGGCAAGTTCGGCGTCGCCTATCCCATGACCGATCCTTTGATGGTGCTGGTCAACCAGGCGCTGTCAGACAGCCGCTGGGACGTGACGTATCTGGCCATGCAGGTGGTGATCGAGGGGCTGGCGCTGGCCGCCTTCGGCACGATCCGGGATCTGGCGCAGAACCCGCTGGCGCGCATGGTCAACGCCTATGTCATGGAAGACGAGGCACGCCATGTGGCGTTCGGGCGGATTTCCTTGCGCGATTATTATCCCCAGCTCACCCAGGCCGAGCGCGACGAGCGCGAGGAGTTTCTGGTGGAGGCCTGCTATCTGATGCGCGACCGCATGACCCAGAGCCGCGAGCTCTATGCCGTGCTCGGCCTGCCCGAGGACGAATGCAAGGCGTTCGTGGAAAACTCCGAGATCGTGAAGCTCTACCGAACCATGCTGTTCCAGCGCATCGTGCCGATTGTGAAGGATATCGGCCTGTGGGGGCCGCGCATCCAGAAGGCCTATACCGATATGGGCGTGATGCACTACGCCGATCTCGACCCGCAGGCGTTGCAGGACGATGACGAGCGCGTGGCGCGCGAGCTGGAAGAGAGCCTCGATCCAGGCAAGGCGCGCCGCGAGTATATCGAGGCGGTGGCTGCCCACGGCGCGGCCGGTCACGCCGAATAGGAGAGCTTTTCCCGCGCCGCCTTCCCTCGCGGCCGGCGGGAAACACCCTGCCGCCCTGCACCCCTCGCAGGGCGGCATTTTCTTTGGGCATGCGTCAACGCGAAAACGCCCGCCG
Organism: Hyphomonadaceae bacterium ML37; assembly: GCA_027627685.1. NCBI lineage: Bacteria > Pseudomonadati > Pseudomonadota > Alphaproteobacteria > Hyphomonadales > Hyphomonadaceae > Hyphomonadaceae bacterium ML37. The sequence continues at coordinate 267,152 of CP091241.1, read as the reverse complement.
GAGACCGGCGGGCGTTTCAGATTTCAGACGCTGAAAAAATCAGGCCGCGGCGGTCTGGGTCTTTTTCAGTTCGCGCTTGATCTTCTGCGCGCCGGCCGACAGGTCCGCATCGCGGGCCTTCAGCAGGAAAGCGTCAAACCCGCCGGCATGATCCACGCTGCGCAGGGCCTTGGCGGCGACGCGCAGACGGAAGGAACGGCCGAGGGATTCCGAGGCCAGCGTCACCTGCACCAGATTGGGCAGAAAGCGGCGCCGGGTCTTGTTGTTCGCGTGGGACACGTTATTGCCCGACATCGGGCCCGTGCCCGTAAGTTCGCAGCGGCGCGACATGGCTTCCACCTTGAGCTGACAGATTAATCCGGACGCGCCGCCGCAGGCCCCGTTTGAAAAGAGGCGTCTTGCGGCGCAAGAGCGGGCGATCTAACCGACGCCAGCCGCGGCGTCAAGGCGCAGGCGTGCTCCGGCGGCATTCATCTTGCAGCCATATTGGCGCCGGTTTCATATATCACAGGCGGTCTGACCGCCCTCGTCCAGACAAGGCTGACTGTCATGACCCTGCGCCCGATGCTCGCCGCCCTCGCCTCCGCTGCCGCGGTGTTCAGCGCGTCCGCAGGGGCTGCAGCCCTGCCCGAGCAAATCCATGTGGAGTATTCCGGATCGGTGCTTGTGGCGGTGCCGGTGGCCAACATCACGATCTCGGCCTGGCTGCATGACGAGACCTATGCCGGCGCGGCCAATTTCCGCGCCGGCGGACTGTTGCGCTGGTTTGACGACACCGACATCGTCGCCAGCACGACCGGCTACCGCACGGGCGATGACGGCCGCGCGCTGAGCCCGTGGCGCTACGAACACATCAACCACGCCAGCGGCACCAATCGCACGGTGGGGATCAATTTCGCCGACGGCATGGCCGTGCCGGACGTGAACCCGCCGTTTGGCTCCATGGGCGAGCCGCCCGCCAGTGATGCCGAACGCCAGGGCGCGTATGACCCGGTGACGGTGATGCTGAACCTGATGCTGTCCCAGCCCCAGGGCGAGCGCCCGTGCGAAGGCCGCCTGCCGGTGTTTGACGGCAAGGCGCGCTATGATCTGCGCCTGGAGGCCGGGGCGATGGAGCGGGTCGCCTCGAGCGGGTATCGCGGCCAGGCGCTGCGCTGCCGCGCCTATCTGGAACCCGTCAGCGGCTATGACGAGGGCAAGCGCCCGACGCCTGAAGACATTGCCCGGCCAATCAATATCTGGCTGGCGCAGATGGAGGGCGCGTGGGTGCCCGTGCGCTTCCGCGCCCGCACCCGCATCGGCGATATCAATATCGTGGCGACCCGCGTCTATGCCGGGCCGATGGTGCAATAGGGGCCTTCAGCGCGCCGCGCTGCGCCCGCCCCCTTATTCAAGGCCGCGCATCACCCTAGATTAGGCGTCAGGGACGGCAGCCCCGGAGCGCGCCATGACCGCCCGTCACGCACGGCCCGCCCCCGTCACTGCGGTGCTGGGGCCGACCAATACCGGCAAGACCCATCTGGCGCTGGAGCGCATGATGGCGCGTGCGTCAGGCGTGATGGGCCTGCCCCTGCGCCTGCTCGCCCGCGAGCTCTATGACCGTGTGGTCAAGGTGAAGGGCGCCCACGCCGCTGCGCTGATCACCGGCGAGGAAAAAATCGTCCCGCCCCATGCGCGCTATTTCCTGTGCACGGTGGAGGCCATGCCGCTGGACATGCGCCCCGCCTTTCTGGCGGTGGACGAGATCCAGCTGGCCGCCGACCCTGAGCGCGGCCATATCTTCACCGACCGGCTGCTGCATGCGCGCGGGACCGAAGAGACCATGCTGCTGGGCGCGGCCTCCATGCGCCCGATCCTGCGCCGGCTGATCCCCGAGGCCGTGATCGAAACCCGCGAGCGCTTCTCCACGCTGAGCTATGCCGGGACGAAAAAGCTGACCAAGCTGCCACGCCGCTCGGCTGTCGTCGCCTTCAGCGCCGAGGATGTCTACGCCATGGCCGAACTGGTGCGCCGCCAGCGCGGCGGGGCGGCGGTGGTCATGGGCGCCCTGTCGCCGCGCACCCGCAACGCGCAAGTGGCGCTGTATCAGTCGGGCGAGGTGGATTTCCTGATCGCCACGGACGCCATCGGCATGGGCCTGAACATGGATGTCGGCCATGTCGCTTTCGCCAGCTACACCAAGTTTGACGGCCGCAAGCGGCGGCGCCTGCACGCCCATGAGATCGGCCAGATCGCCGGCCGCGCCGGGCGTTTCCGCACTGACGGCACGTTTGGCGAGACCGGCGAGGCGCGGGCGCTGGACCCCGAACTGATCGAGCAGGTGGAGAACCACGAGTTCGAGCCGGTGACGCGCCTGGTCTGGCGCAATAGCGATCTGGACCTCACCGATCTGCAGAGCCTTCGGGTATCGCTGGGCGCCCCGGCGCCCCACCCGGCGCTGGAACGGGTGCGCTCGGCTGTGGATGAGGCGGTGCTGGACATCCTCACCCGCGACCCGGAGGTGCGCGAGCGGGCGGCAAGACGCGGCGGCGCGGCGCGGCTGTGGGATGTGTGCGGCACGCCGCAGTTCCGCAAAGGCACGCTGGACGAGCACGCGCGCCTGGTCCGCTCGCTGTTTTTCTATCTGTCAGATGGCGATGCCCGTCTGCCCGACGCCTGGCTCGACGCCCAGATCGCGCGCCTGGCCAAGACGGCGGGCGATGTGGACGCGCTGGCCCAGCGCCTGACCCAGGTGCGCACCTGGTCCTATGCCGCCCACCGGCCATCCTGGACGGGCAATCCGTCCTACTGGCAGGCGCGCACCCGAGAGGTGGAGGATGCGCTGTCCGACGCCCTGCACGAACAGCTGACCGCGCGCTTCATCGACCGGCGCACCAGCGCTTTGATGAAGGGCCTGCGCGAAAATATTGATCTGCAGGCCGGGCTCGACGGCTCTGGAGAAGTCACTGTGGAGGGCCATTTCGTCGGGCGCCTGGACGGGTTGGCGTTCCGCGCAGACGCGGCTGGCGGGCCGCTGGCGCGCCGGGCCGTGGCCAATGCCGCGCTCAAGGCCGTACGCCCCGAAATCAACCGGCGCCTGGGCCAGCTGGCGCGCGCGGAAGACGATGCGCTGGCGCTGGACGAGGAAGGCCGCGTGCTGTGGCAGGACGAGCCGGTGGCGCGCCTGACCCCTGGTCCCGACCCGTTCACGCCCGGCGCCGCGCTGATTGGCGGCGAGCTGGGCGCAGCTGAAGCGGGCGCCCGCGCCGAGCGCCGGCTGGAGGCCTTCGCGGCGGATCAGGCGCGCGCCGTTCTGGGACCGCTTTTGAGCCTGCGTGAGGCTGTGGGGGCGCGGACGGGCGGTCTGGACGGTCTGGCGCGTGGGATTGCCTACCGGCTGGTGGAAGGTCATGGCGCGGCGCCGCGCCAGGCGCTGGCCGCTGACATCGCTGCGCTGTCGACCCAGGAACGCCGCCAGCTGCGCTCGGCCGGCGTGCGGCTGGGCGAGCATGGCGTGTTCATGCCGGCGCTCCTGAAACCCCGCGCCGCGCGCCTGAACGCTTTGCTGCATGCGGTTCATACGGGCGACGCGGCGCGCGCCTTCCGTCCGCCGCCCGGACGCACGAGTGTGGCGCCGGACCCGTCGCTGGATGCCGCGGCTCACGCCTGCGCCGGGTATCAGGTGTGCGGGCCGCTGGCGGTGCGTCTGGACATGCTCGAACGCCTCGCCGACCTGATCCGGGATGCCCGCCAGGCTGACAAGTCGCGCCGTTTCACGCCTGCGCCCGAGATGATGAATTTGCTGGGATGCGACGAGGAGGCGCTGTGCGGGGTGCTGCGCGCGCTGGGCTATCGCCGCGTACGCAAAGCCGAAGGCGGCAGCCCGGAACTGTGGGCCAGCCGGGCGCGCCGCGAACCCGATCGCGAGGCGCCCGGGACGCCGCCGCCCGCCGACACGCCCTTCGCCGCCCTGGCGGCGCTCAGCCTCACGCCCGCCGCCAACCCTGCCGCAGCCCGGCCCGCCAAAGCGCGCCGTCCCCGGCCGCGCCGCGCCGCCCGGGACAAGCGCGCGTGACGCCGGAGTCAGAAGCGGCGAGCCAGCGCTGCGATATCTGGCTGTTTCGCGCCCGCCTTTTCAAATCACGCGCGCTGGCGGCGGAGGCGATTTCGGCAGGCCGGGTGCGCATTGAGCGATTCGGTCAGGTGCAGCGCCTGACGCGCGCGGCGGCGCTGGTGCGCGCCGGGGACCGGCTAGTGTTTACGCGCGGCGGAGACGTGGTGCGCATCGCCGTCCTGGCGCTGGCTGAGCGGCGCGGTCCGCCGGCCGAGGCGCGCGGGTTGTACGAGGCCGAAAGCGGGGCTGGCTGAGCGCTGGACAAGCGGCGCGATTGACAAACCGGCGCGCGGACGCCAAATCCCGCTCCACGTCCCGCCCCAGGTTTGATCATCAAAGGTATTGCGCTTCCTCGATGACCTACATCGTCACTGACGCCTGCATCCGCTGCAAATTCACCGACTGTGTCGAGGTCTGCCCCGTAGACTGTTTCTACGAGGGCGAGAACATGCTCGTCATCCATCCCGACGAGTGCATTGATTGCGGCGTCTGCGAACCTGAATGCCCGGTCGAAGCGATCAAGCCGGACACTGAAGATGATTCGGACGGCAAATGGCTGGCGATCAATTCCAAATATGCGGCGAGCTGGCCCAACATCACCGTCAAGAAAGATGCGCCCCCTGACGCGGCGGATTTTGAAACAGAGACGGGAAAGCTGGAGAAATACTTCTCCGAGAAGCCTGGCTCAGGCGAATAGCCGCGCCGGCCATCCAGTTAAGCTTTGGTTAACTCATGTCCGTATGCGGCGCGTCTTCGCGCGCGCAGCACGTTGAGTTTTGGCCGTTTTTGTGTTATATCCCTGACATATCGGATAGACCGCCATCTGGCGGCCTGAGGATGTCTGTCTTGAACTGATCATCTTTCAAGAATCCCGCCTGCCGGACCGATGCCAGGTCCGCACGCGGTTTTTCTTTATGTTCAGTTCGGCCCGGCCGGGCGCGCACGTCCGCCGGCAAGCGCATGTGAAGTCGGGACTGTCATCATGGCTGGCGCAGTCCCGCACTCCGGGGACGCCAGCCCAAAAAGGACACGGGAGCCTCCATGACAAAGAAAACCGCCAACGATAACAAGTCGTTCAAAAAAGGTGATTACATCGTCTATCCCGCCCACGGGGTGGGCCGGGTCACTGGCGTCGAGAAGGAAACCGTCGCCGGGTTCGATATCGAGGTGTATGTGGTCTCGTTTGAGCAGGACAAGATGACCCTGCGCGTGCCGACCTCCAAGGCGACCACGTCGGGCATGCGTCCGCTGGCCAGCGAACAGGTGCTGAAAGACGCGATCGGCACGCTGAAGGGCAAGCCGCGCATCAAGCGCACCATGTGGAGCCGCCGCGCCCAGGAATACGAAGCGAAGATCAATTCGGGCGATCTCATCTCCATCGCCGAAGTGGTCCGCGACCTGCACCGTCAGGAAGACCAGCCCGAGCCATCCTATTCCGAACGCCAGCTCTATGAATCGGCCCTCGACCGCATGGTGCGCGAGGTTGCCGCCGTGGAGAAGGTCGACCGGGACAAGGCGCTGGAACTGCTGACCCAGACCCTGACCAAGAAAGCCGCTTAAGCCTCACCGGCTTGCAGCGCATACAAAAACGCCCCGCTGGCGACAGCGGGGCGTTTTCTGTTTGGGTGCAGCCTACAGGCCTGAACCAGCCCTCTAGGGCCAGATGGCTTCCGGCGGCATAGACGACAGAATGCTCTCGATATTGCCGCCGGTTTCCAGACCGAACTTGGTGCCGCGGTCATAGAGCAGGTTGAACTCGGCATAGCGTCCGCGCCTGATCAGCTGCTCGCGCCGGTCGGCTTCAGTCCAGGGCGTGCCCATGCGCGCGCGCACAATGGCCGGATAAGCCTCCAGGAAGGCCTTGCCCACATCCTGGGTGAAGGTGAAATCGGCGTCATGATCGCCGGTGTCGAGATGGTCATAAAATATTCCGCCCGTGCCGCGCGGCTCGGCGCGGTGCTTGAGCCAGAAATACTCCTCGCACCAGGCCTTGTAGCGGGGATGGTATTCCGGATCAGCACGGTCGCAGGCTGCCTTGGCGGCTGCGTGAAACAGCACCGTGTCCTCGAAATCGTCCTGGCGCTGATAGTCCTGGGTCGGGTTGAGGTCCATCCCGCCGCCAAACCAGCTCAGCTGGGTGGAGATGAAGCGGGTATTCATGTGCACCGCCGGCACATGGGGATTGCGCATATGGGCGATCAGCGAAATGCCCGTGGCGGCGAAGCGCGGGTCTTCCGCGGCGCCGCGCACCTGACCGGCAAATTGCGGCGAGAACCGCCCGTAAACGGTAGAGACGTGCACGCCGACCTTTTCAAACAGGCGCCCGCGCATCAGGCCCATCACGCCGCCGCCCAGATCCTCCGCCCCGTCGCCGCGCTTCCAGGGCGTCAGCTCGAAGCGGGCCGGCTCGCCCGGGTAGAGCGCAGGATCGGCGGCGTCTTCCAGCGCCTCGAACGCGGCGCAGATCTGGTCGCGCAGGGATTCAAACCAGGCGCGCGCGGCCACGGCGCGCGGTTGGCGGGCAAGATCGGCAGGTTCAGTCATCGAGATGCTCCCCATGTGTCATCCGGGTCATGGCCCAAACGGCCTGCCCCTTGCAAGTGCTTGTGGCGACGCAGGGTGGCGCATGCGGCGGCGCGCGGCTAGTTTGCCCGCCCGTTCCGCCTGCCATCCCGCCTTCATTTCAACCCTCATCCTGGTTGCATCCGCCATGTCCGATCCTGTCGCCCGCCTTCAGGCCGCCATTCAGGCCGAAAATCTGCTGGAAATGTCGCGTGCTGCGCGCGCCATGCTGGCCGCTGAAATGCCGCTGGGCGCCGACTGGGCGAGCGTGGCGGGCGCCTGCCTGCAGGCCGGCGATGATTTTGCAGCGCTTCAGGCCGCCGGCCGGGTGGCCGAAGCCTCGCCCGATCATCTGGAATCCTGGCTGTGGGTGGCGGCGGTCTATACGGCGATGGGCGACCACGCCAACGCGCTGAAAGTCTTCGAAACCCAGATCAAGCGCTTCCCCGAGGATGTGGTCCTGCGCCGGCGCGCCGGACGGGCGCTGCTGGAGCTGGGCCGGGCGGCGGAGGCCGAAACCCATTTCCGCCTGGCCGTGGCCCTGAGCGGCGGCGACGCGATTTCCTATGAGGGCCTGGCCCAGGCCCACACCTTCACCGCCGGCGATGACGTGCTGGCGCATATGGAGCAGACACGGCTCAACCTGCCCGAAGCCGCCTCGGCCGAGCAGCGCGGCGTTCTCGCCTACGCTATCGCCAAGGCCTACGAGGATGTGGGCGAATATGACGTGTCCGCCCGGCGGGTCACCGAAGGCGCCGCCTTCTACCGCGAATCCGCGCCCTTTGATGTGGAGCGCCACGAACAGTCCATCACCCATTTGCTGAGCGTGTACGATCCGCGCTTTGCGGGCAGTCAGCAGGACGCGGGCCTGCTGGACGCGCGTCCGGTCTTCATCGTCGCGCCCCCCGCCGCCGGCGCCAGCTGGCTCGCCCGGGCGCTGGGCGCCGGCGAGGGCGTGGGGCGGCTGGAGCGATATAACAGTATTTTCTGGATGGCGGCCTCGCCGCTGGGCGATCAGCGTCCCGAAGACATCGAGCACGCGCTGAGCCAGGCGGGTGACCGGTCTGCGCTGGCCGAGGTGGGCCGCGCCTATCTGCGCTACGCCGAGGAACGCACAGGCAAGGCCGAACGGATTATCGATCCGTCCAGCCTGAACGAGATGTCAGTCGGGGCCGCCGGGCTGGCCTTGCCGGCCGCCCGTTTCATCATCGTGACGCGCGAGCCCAGGGATCTGGCTTGGGCGATCTTCAAGCGCCGCTTCCGCAAGGGCCGCCACTGGTCCTATCACCTGGACGATATCGCCCGGGTGACCACCCAGACCGCAAGGCTGGGCGAGCGGTGGCGCACCCTGTTCGGCGACCGGGTGATGACCGTGTCCTATGAAGCGCTGGCCGCCGATCCGGGCGGCGAAGTTTCGCGCATCGCCCAGTTCGCCGGCGTCGACGCGGAGGCTGCCGCGGCGGAAGCCTGGCTGCGCGCCGATCTGTTCAAGACCGATCCGGTGGGCGTGCATGAACGCGCCGCCTCCCGGCTTCCCGCCCTGGTCGCGGCGCTGGGGCGCGCGGGCGTCAACGAGGCGTAAGGCGGGCGTCGAGCGCGGCCCGAACCGCAGGCCATTCCGCGCGCAGGATGGAAAACATCACCGTATCGCGCCGCTGCCCGGTCCAGGTGGCGTAGTGGCTGCGCAGGACGCCTTCACGCACCGCGCCGAGGCGGGCGATGGCGCGCTGGCTGCGCAGGTTCAGATGATGGGTCTTGAGCTCCACCCGCTGCGCCCCGCAATCGAAGGCATGAGCCAGCAAAAGCCGCTTGCAGGCGGGATTGACCGCACCGCCGCGCGCAGAGGCCGCGTACCAGGTCCAGCCGATCTCCACCCGGGCATGGCCCGCGCTGATCTCCAGAAATGCGGTATGGCCGACACACGCGCCCGAGACCGCGTCGATCACGGCATGGCTGATCTGCACCGGCCCGGCGCTGGCGGTGAGCATCTTGTCAAACCACGCGTCGAAATGGGGGCCATCGCCACGCTGGGTCATGAACGCCCAGATGTCGCGATCATCGGCCGGCGCGCGCAAAGCCTCCCGGTGAGCCTCGATCAGGGGCTCAAGACGCACATGGGCGTCCTGGAGGATCGCAGGCTCCAGATCCATCATCCCGCCCCCGCCAGCTCCACTACGCCCATGACCAGATAGACCAGCCCGATGACCGTGACCACGCGCTTCGTCCACCGGCGGAATACCGCCTCGCTCATGCCCGCCAGAATCCGCGCGCCCAGCGTCGTGCCGGCGATGGATAGCGGCGCGGCCAGGGCGATCAGCCAGAGCAATCCGCTATCGCTCACCGCTATGGCCGGTCCCACATAATAGGCGATCTTCACGCCATGAGCGGCCACCTGGCTGGCCGCCTTGGTGGCCACGATGGCGCGCCGGTCCATGTCCGAATTCTGGAAGAACACGTCCAGCAAGGGCCCCGAAACCCCTGCGATCACATTCAGCCCCGTGATCAGGAAGCCTGCCGCCACGCCGTGAACTGGCCGCGCCGCATCCAGCGACCAGCGCCCGGCCGGCAGCCAGACCAGCATCGGCACGCAGCCCAGCGCGATCAGCAGCCAGGCGCGCTCCAGCGAGAGCTGCACCGCCAGCAATCCCGCCGCCGCCAGCGCCGACCCGATGAGATAAAAGCCCAGCGCCTTCCACAGGATGAACCGGCGCAGCAGCACGGCGCGCCAGCCATTGGACACGCTCTGCACCGCGCCATGGGTCACCATCGCCGCTGACACCGGCAGGAGCAGCGCCAGCACCCCCATCAGCACCAGCCCGCCGGCCATGCCGAGCATGGCCGACAGAATGGCGGTGAGGAAAACTGTGATCAGGATGACAAGCGGGGTCATGTCGCGGGTGGAATTCTGCGCCAGATGGTTATGATCATCTCCAGATACAGGCCGCCGGGCAGACCGGCGCGGGAGGAGCATGAGATGAACTTCGAATATTCAGACGTGTGCAAGGATTACCTCAAGCGCGTGCGCGCCTTCATGGACAGCCACGTCTACCCCAATGAGCACACTTATCACGCACAGCTCAAAGGCTTTGGCGAGAATCGCTGGCAGGTGCTGCCGATCATCGAAGAGCTCAAGACCAAGGCCAAGGAGGCCGGGCTGTGGAATCTCTTCCTGCCCGATTCCGATCAGGGCGCGGGCCTGTCCAACGCCGACTACGCCCCGCTGGCCGAAGAAATGGGCCGGGTGCCGTGGTCTTCGGAAGTGTTCAACTGCGCCGCGCCCGACACCGGCAATATGGAAGTGCTGGTGCGCTACGGCACGAAAGCCCAGCAGGATCAGTGGCTGACGCCGCTGCTGAAGGGCGAGATCCGGTCGGCCTTTCTGATGACCGAACCGGCGGTGGCGTCTTCGGACGCCACCAATATCGAATGCTCGATCCGGCGCGAGGGCGACGAATACGTCATCAACGGCGTCAAATGGTGGAGTTCGGGCGCCGGCGATCCGCGCTGCAAGGTCTTCATCCTGATGGGCAAAACCGATCCGGACGCCGAGACCTACCGCCAGCAATCCATGATCCTGGTGCCCGCCGACGCGCCGGGCGTCACCATCCTGCGCCATCTGCCGGTGTTCGGCTATGACGACGCCCCCCACGGCCATATGGAAGTAAAGCTGGAGAATGTCCGCGTGCCCGCCTCCAACATGCTGCTGGGCGAGGGTCGGGGGTTTGAAATCGCACAAGGCCGGCTGGGGCCGGGGCGCATTCACCACTGCATGCGCACGATCGGCGCGGCGGAACGGGCGCTCGAATTGATGGTGCGCCGCGCCATGAGCCGTGAAGCCTTCGGCAAGCGGGTGATCCAGCACTCGATCTGGGAGCACCGCATCGCCAAGGCGCGCATCGATATCGAATGCACGCGCCTGCTGACGCTCAAAGCCGCGTGGATGATGGACACGGTGGGCAACAAGGCCGCCCGCGGCGAGATCGCCATGATCAAGGTCGCCGCGCCGCGCGTCGCCCTGCAGGTCATCGACGACGCCATCCAGGTCCATGGCGGCGGCGGGGTCAGCGATGACTTCCCGCTGGCGGCGGCCTATGCCGGCATCCGCACCCTGCGTATCGCCGACGGTCCGGACGAGGTGCACGAGCGCACCATCGCGCGCCTGGAAGCCAAGCGCTGGCTCAACGAGGCCTGATTGAACTGATCGTACACACGGCGCCGCCTCGCCAGGCCAGTGGGGCGGTGTCTTTTTTGGCCTGTGGAAAATTTACTTTTCGTTCACACTTTGGTAGTGTGGGGATAAGGCAGCCTTGCAGCTGAACACTCCAGAGCAAGTCCGTCTTCACGCGGGCAGTGTGTGTCTTTCGGCGCTCGCGGGCTGCCTCACCTTTGACAAATTTGAGCGGGTCGTTTCTAGCCCCCGGTCAGCGCCGCGCTCACCTCGGACTCGATATTCGTCCACATCCCGCCATTGCCCGTGCCCAGCGCAGAAACGCCAACGACAATGGCGATCGCGATCAGGCCGGCGATGAGGGCGTATTCTATGGCGGTGGTTCCGCGCTGGGCGCTCAGGAAACCTTCACGCCCTCCAGCCGGTCGCGCAATTCGGCCGCCAGCGGCCGGTCCGCCCGCAAGAGCGGATAGTCGCTGAGGCGCTCGGGGCGCACCCAGGCGATCTCCTGGCCTTCCTTGGGATCCACAAACCCGTCCCAGCGCCGGCACACAAACAGCGGCATCACCAGCCAGCGTTGCCCGCCCTCCAGGGGGCAGGACGCGAAGGCGAAGGGTTGCAGGCATTGTTCGCACGGCTCGACTCCCAGCTCTTCACGCAGCTCCCGGACCACTGCCAGTTCCGGACTTTCTCCCGGCTCGAGCTTGCCGCCTGGAAATTCCCAGAACCCGGCCTGCGGCTTGCCTTCGGGCCGCCGCGTGATCAGCACGCGCCCGCCTGAATCGACCAGCGCACAGGCTGCAACCAGCAAGATGGACGCCGGACTGATGATCATCATGGCCTCTTTGGCGTTAAGGGCGCGTGTGCCGATACGGTTAGGCAGGGCTTAACGCGGACCGGGCGCGTCGTCATCCGCCCCGTCCTGTGTATCCCCCTGCGCATCGTCCGGCGCGGCCTCCGGCGTCGCCTCGCCGCCAGCCTCCTCCTGCGGCGCCTCGGGGGCCGGCTGACGCAGTTCCGAGGGCGCACGCGCCGCGGTGATGGTGACGGGGTAGCGCTCTCGGATCGTCTCCAGCAGGGAATCGATGCGCTGCATGGTCAGAAAGCGCACGATGCTGGGCCGCATGGCGTCCAGCGAGGGGCGCGGCTGGCTGCGCCGGTCGATCACGGTGAGCACATGCCAGCCCGCTTCGGTCTGGAACGGTTCGCTGATGGCGCCGCGCGGGGTGGCGAACGCCACGCGGGCGAATTCCGGCAGAATGCCCGCCGCGGTGAAATAGCCGATATCGCCGCCTTCCATCCGCGTGGCCGGATCGAGACTGACCTGGCGGGCCAACGCGGCAAAATCCGCGCCGTCCTCCAGCTGGCGCAGCACCTCGCGCGCGTCATCACGCGACGCCGCCAGAATATGGCGTGCGCGCACCTCGTCCTGGGGCGGGACCAGGCGGCTCTGCTCCTCATAAACCCGGCGCACCGCGTCATCCGACACTGCATCGGCGACTTCGGTCTCCATGAGCACATTGCCCAGAATGCGCTCTTCGGCCTCGGCCAGGCGCCGCCGAGCCTCGGGGGTTTCGTGCAGGCGCAGCCGTACGGCTTCGAGCGCCAGCAGGCGCTGATCAATCAACGCCTCCAGCGCCTCGCGGAAGACCGGATTGCCCGGCTCCAGCGCATCGGGATCATCGCTGAGATCGCGCGCGCGCGCCTCGCGGCGCACATCCTCCACCGTGATCACAGCGGCGCCCACCCGGGCGGCCGGCGTCCCGGGGCTGGCGCGCTCTTCCATGAAGCGAAGCTGACCGGCGCGAGAGCGGTCGCCGGCGCCGTTTTCTCCATCGTCAGAGCCGTTGCAAGCGGTCAGACAGGCTGCCGCGAGGGCGCTGGATGACAGGGCGCGGATGAGGCTGAGCGGGCGGGCTTGATTGACAGTCAAACAGGGCCTCCTTAAGTCACCGTGCACCTGGGTCAGGCAACATCGCCCGTCCGCTGGCGCGCTTTCAGGCGCTGCGGCGAGGCGGATGCGGTCATAAAGACCCGTTGTCCGCGCCCGCGCAAAGGCTGATACGTCATGCTCAACTTCACCCGCAAGCTTTTCGGATCGTCCAATGACCGCGTGGTCAAGCGGATGCGCCCGCAGGTGGAGAAGATCAACGCGCTCGAGCCCGACTTTGTGGCGCTGGATGATGACCAGCTCAAGGCCAAAACTGCCGAGTTCCGCCAGCGCCATGAAGCCGGCGAGAGCCTGGACAAGCTGTTGCCCGAAGCCTTCGCCGCCGTGCGCGAGGCCGCGCGCCGGGCCCTGGGCGAGCGTCATTACGATGTCCAGCTGATGGGCGGCATCACCCTGCACGAGGGCTCGATCGCGGAAATGAAGACCGGCGAGGGCAAGACGCTGGTGTCCACGCTGGCCGCCTATCTCAACGCCCTGCCGGGCAAGGGCGTGCACATCGTCACGGTGAACGATTATCTGGCCAAGCGCGACTCCGAATGGATGGGTCAGGTCTACGCCCGGCTCGGCATGACCACGGGCGTGATCGTCCACGGCATTTATGACGAGGAACGCCGCGCGGCCTATGCCTGCGACATCACCTACGGCACCAATAACGAGCTGGGCTTCGACTATCTGCGCGACAATATGAAATACTCGCTGGCCGACATGGTGCAGTTCGGCGGCCGGCCGCTGGAGAAGGCGACCCACCACTACGCCATCGTGGACGAGGTGGACTCCATCCTGATCGACGAGGCGCGCACGCCGCTCATCATCTCCGGGCGCACCGACGACCGCACGGATTTCTACAAGACCATCGACACGATCATCCCGCTGCTGGATGACGAGGACTTTGCGGTCGACGAAAAGTCCCGCTCGTGCACCTTCACCGAAGAGGGCAATGAGCATATCGAGGACTTGCTGCGCGAGCGTGGCCTTCTGGAGACCGGCGACCTGTATGACATCGAGAATGTCACCACGGTTCACCACGTCAACCAGGCGCTGAAAGCCCACAAGCTGTTCCGCAAGGACAAGGACTACATCGTGCGCGACGGCGATGTGATCCTGATCGACGAGTTCACCGGCCGCATGATGCCGGGCCGGCGCCTGTCCGAAGGCCTGCACCAGGCCATCGAGGCCAAGGAGCAGGTCGAGATCCAGCCGGAAAACCAGACGCTGGCCTCTATCACCTTCCAGAATTACTTCCGCCTCTATGACAAGCTGGCGGGGATGACCGGCACCGCGGCCACCGAGGCCGACGAGTTCGCCGCCATCTACAGCCTGGGCGTGATGGAAATCCCGACCAACCGCCCGATCCAGCGGATCGACGAAGAGGACGAGCTCTACCGCACCGCGCGCGAAAAGAACGAAGCGATCCTCACCGCCATCGAAGCCGCGCACAAGAAGGACCAGCCGGTTCTGGTGGGCACGGTCTCCATCGAGAAATCGGAATCGCTGTCGGCTTTCCTGACGGAAAAGAAGATCACCCACAAAGTGCTCAATGCGCGCTATCACGAGCAGGAGGCGAGCATCATAGCCCAGGCCGGTGTGCCGGGGGCTGTGACCATCGCCACCAACATGGCCGGGCGCGGCACCGACATCAAGCTGGGTGGCAATGTGGACGCCCGCATCGAAGACTGGCTCGCCGCGGAAGAAGAAGCCGGCCGCACGCCGTCCGAGGAGGAGATCGCCGCCCAGAAGGCCGAGATCGCCGCAGACGTCGAGGCCAAGAAGCAAAAGGCGCTGGAGGCCGGCGGCCTGTTCGTGATCGGCACCGAGCGCCATGAAAGCCGCCGGATCGACAATCAGCTGCGCGGCCGGTCGGGCCGTCAGGGCGACCCGGGCCGCACGGCCTTCTATCTGTCGGTGGAAGACGATCTGTTGCGCATTTTCGCGCCCGAGCGCCTGGACACCATCATGCGCACGCTGGGGCTGAAGGATGGCGAGGCGATCCAGCACCCGTGGATGACCAAGGCGGTGGAGACCTCGCAGAAAAAGGTCGAGCAACGCAATTTCGACATCCGCAAGAACATACTGAAATACGACGACGTCATGAACGACCAGCGCAAGGCGATCTTCGAGCAGCGTATCGAGTTCATGACCGCCGCCAACGTGTCCGACGTGATCAAGGACATGCGCGCCCAGTGCGCCGAGGATCTGGTCAACCGCCACATTCCGCCTAAGGCCTATGCTGACCAGTGGGACGTAGCGGGCCTGAAAGAGGCCGTGACCAAGTATTTCAACCTCGAACTGCCGGTCACCGAATGGGCCGCCGAGGAAGGCATCGCGGACGAGGAAATCCTCGACCGCCTGTCCAGAGCGGTGGACGAAGCCTATGCCGAGCGCGCCGCCGATATCGGCCCGGAGCTGATGCGCCGCATCGAAAAGCAGATCCTGCTTCAGACCATTGACCAGAACTGGCGCGAGCACCTGCAGCAGCTTGACGCCCTGCGCTCGGTCATCGGCCTGCGCGGCTACGCCCAGCGTGATCCGCTCAACGAGTACAAGACCGAGGCCTTCTCGCTGTTCGAAGGGCTGCTGGACGAGCTGCGCTTTGAGACAACGCGCATGCTGTTCAATCTGCGCCTGGCGCCGTCGGCCCCCATCCCGGCGCCGCGCCCGCCTGAAAATCTGGAAGTACGCCACGCCGACCCGGCCACGGGCCGCAACACGATCGGCGCCGAGGGTGCTGCGGGCGGAACCCGCGCCGCCGCAGGCGCGCGCGCCCCGCTATCCTCGCGCGTCGCCGCCGCGGCGGTCGATCCCGCCGATCCCTCGACCTGGGGCCGCGTGTCGCGCAATGAGCTTTGCCCGTGCGGGTCGGGCAAGAAATACAAGCACTGCCACGGCAAGGTGGACGCGTCCTGATCGGGATCTGGGCTGGGCGGCCCGAATGATGCAGCTATCTCTTTGGTTTTATTATGGAATGCTTGCTCCCGATCCTTTATGCGCAACTGGCGGTGTTCTCCTCGGATGAGGAACATCCCTACAATGACTGGGCAGAAGGCCACATTGCCCAAGGTTTCGCTTGGCGTCCGGCCAGCGTGTCATTCGCCATTTCCCCAAACATCCATCAGCTGTGGGTGAATATCAGACAGCTCAAAACATATGCGCCAAGTCCAAGCGCGAACCGGGTCATTCTTGTGCCTATCCATGTGAAGGGGGGGCGGGGCCTGGAGTGCGGCAATGTGGTTGACACGGTCCAGATCGCGATCCCTGACGGTCAATACGCGCTGTTTTTTGAGTTGTTTGAATCGAATGACGCCGGACAGGCTCGCGCGGAAATTACGCTGACCCTCGAGAAAGCCATCCACTGCATTCTCAAGCCGGGACCGGATATGACGGTTCCTGACAAGTTACTGCTGGAAGCCAGCCCCGCCGCTTGATGGATCGGTAAGCAACCTACGCTCAGGCCCCAATATGTTTATTGCGACTTAGGCGAATTCGCCTTGTCCCCACACACCCCTTAAGGGAATACTCTTCCGCGCCGGATTGATGCGCTGGAAGGATGTTTCATGAAGCGACTGGTCGTGTGTTGCGATGGCACCTGGCAGCGTGTGGGTCAGCCCTGTCCCACCAATGTGGTCAAGATCGCCCGCGCCATATTGCCTGAGGCGCCCGGACCGGAGAGCGCACCGGTCCAGCAGATCGTCTATTACGATACCGGGGTTGGCGTGCCCTTCGATTTCGCCAACGCCAACTGGTTCGAGCGCCAGGGCGCCAATATCCAGCGCGCGCTGGGCGGTCTGTTCGGGTCCGGGCTGGAGCAGAAGATCAGCGCGGCCTATCAATTCCTGGCCTTCAATTACGAGCCTGGCGACGAGATTTATCTGTTCGGCTTTTCGCGCGGCGCCTTCACCGTCCGCTCGCTGGCCGGGATGATCTACTGTTCCGGGCTGTTGAGCCGGATGTCGATCCACAAGCTGGATGAGGCCTTCGAGCTGTACCGCACGCCGGATGTGAAGCCCTCTTCGCCCGAGGCTGTGGCCTTCCGCACGGACCATGGCGCCGTGGCGCCCATCCGGTTTCTGGGATGCTGGGACACGGTGGGCATGCGCGGCATTCCCGAAACCCGCATCCCCGGACTGGGCGCCTTCGCCCGGCGGAGCAATAAGGATTACAGATTTCACGACTGTTTCCTCAACCGCTCCATCGCCCATGCGCGTCATGCCTGCGCCATTGACGAGGACCGCAAGGCGTTCGCGCCCACCGACATGTTCGCTTCGCCCAATGCCAGTCCGGATCAGGTCAAACAGGTCTGGTTCGCCGGCGGCCATGGCGGGGTTGGCGGCGGGGAGGAGGCGAGCGAGCCCCTGGCGGACGTCGCCCTCGACTGGATGGCGCAGGAGGCCGCGGCGCTGGGGCTCGGCGTGGATCTGACCCGCCACCCCGATAAATGGTTCCGTCCCGATCCGCTGCATCCGCTGCCGGAGCGCAGCCGCGGTCTTCTGGACAAGCTGGGTCACGAACCGCGCAAGATCCCGTCTCCGGCGCGCGATGGCCTGCATGCGTCGGTGCTGCACCGGTACGCAGCCGGAGCGCCGCCATACCGTCCCGCCGCGCTGAAACCGCACGAAGCCGAGCTCAGATGAGATCCCGCTTCCTCGCAAGCCGGACTCAGGCTTGACTGCGCACCAGCGGCTGCGCGGCTGGGCGCGCGCCGGTTTGTGCGGAGGCCTGTCATGTACGATACCATTCTCACCCCCGTTCTGGTCCTGATCGCCTGGACGCTGGTGATGTGGCTGTGGATGTACGCCACGCGCATCCCCGCCATGCAGAAGGCCGGCATCAACGCCGCCAAGCTGCGCGAAAAGTCGGAAATGGACGTGCTGCCGCGCTCGGTGCGCCAGGTGGCCGACAACCATAATCACCTGCACGAGCAGCCCATGCTGTTCTACGCGCTGATCTTCTACATCCAGCTGATGGGGATGACGGACGCCGTGTTTATCGGCCTGGCCTGGAGCTATGTCTTCGTGCGCATTGCTCACAGCCTTTATCAGGCGCTGGTCAATTTCATCCCGGTGCGTTTCGCCCTCTATGTGCTGGCGACGACAGTCCTGATCGTCATGACCGTGCGCTGCGTGCTGGCGCTGGTGTGAGCCGGGCCGTGACGGACATCACCCTTTATGGCCTGAAAACCTGCGATACCTGCCGCAAGGCGCTCAAGGCGCTCGAGGCGGCGGGGCGCAGCGTCGCGTTTGTCGATGTGCGCAATGATCCAGGCTTGGCGGCGCGCCTGCCCGGCTGGATCGCGGCTGTGGGCGTTGAGCAGCTGGCCAATACCCGCTCCACCACATGGCGCGGCCTTGACGCGGGTCAGCGCGCGCGTCTGGCCGATGATCCGGCCGGCCTGCTCGCCGCCCACCCAACCCTCATCAAACGGCCCGTGATCGAGGCGGGCGGCGCACCGCATGTGGGCTGGACGCCGCCCGTGCGCGCGGCGCTGGGGCTCGGATAAGCCTCAGGGCGCGCTGCGGGCCAGGTCAAACCCTTCATCGAGCCAGCCCGTGACGCCGCCCGCCATGATCTTCACCTTCCGCCCCAGCCGGGCGATGCGCAGGGCGCCGCGCGCGGCGCCATTGCAATGCGGCCCGGCGCAATAGGTCACGAACAGGGTTTCCTGCGTCCAGCGCGCCAGTTTTGACGCGGTGATGCGGCCATGGGGCAGATGGATCGCGCCGGGCACATGGCCGGCCTCGAACTGGGCCAGGCTGCGCATATCGAGCAGGACGAAGTCGGCTTCAGCGCCCAGCGCCTCATGCACGTCCCAGCAATCGGTTTCATAGGTGAACAGGGCGGCGAAATGCGCCTCGGCTGCGTGCGGCGGGGCGGCAGGGACAGTTGTGACGGCGCTGGCCATGGGGACCTCCTCAGGCAGATCGAACGCCGCCAATCTGCCGCTTGCCGCGCGGGGCGGCGAGTGGCAGAAAAGACAATGATGAGTAATATTCCGCCAAACGACGACGCGCCCTCCGGACCGCTTGTGGCGGTCCTGATTTATGACGGGCTGTGCACGTTCGAATTTGCCATTGCGGCGGAAATCTTCGCCCTGCCGCGCCCGGAAATGGGCCCGGACTGGTACCGTTTCGCCCTTTGCCCGGCAAGCGATGGCCCGATGCGGGCGCTGGGCGGCCTGACAATGATCGCCCCGGATGCATCTCCAGACGTTCTGGAGCACGCTGACCTGATCATCATTCCCGGCTGGCCAAAGCGGGACGCGCCGGAGGGCCTGATCACCGCCCTGCGCAAGGCGCATGCGCGCGGCGCCCGGATAGCCTCCATCTGCTCAGGCGCTTTCCTGCTGGCGGCGGCGGGCTTGCTGGATGGCAAGCGCGCGGCCACCCACTGGCGCTATGCGAAGGCGCTGCAGGACACCTATCCGGCCCTCGAGGTGGACGCCCGCGTGCTCTATGCCGAGGCGGACGGGATTTATACCTCGGCGGGTTCAGCGGCGGGCATCGACCTCATGCTGCATATCATCCGTCAGGATTTCGGCCCCGAAGCCGCCAACAGCGTGGCGCGCCGCCTCGTCATCCCCGCGCATCGCAATGGCGGGCAGGCGCAATTCATCGAGCGGCCTGTGCCGCCACGCCCCGGCGGACGCCTGGCGCCCTTGATGGACGCAGTGCGTCAGGCGCCGCACCGGCCCTGGACGCAAGGCGACATGGCCCGCGCGGCGGCGATGAGCTTGCGCACCTTCGCGCGCCGTTTCCTTGAGATCACCGGCGAAACTCCGGGCCGGTGGCTGACCGGCGTGCGGGTGGAGGCGGCGTGCGCCCTGCTGGAAACCACCGCCTTGCCCATGGAGGAGATTGCGCGGCGATCAGGGTTCGGCTCGGCGGCGCTGATGCGCCTGCACCTGCGCGCGCGCACCGGGCTGAGCCCGCGCGAACACCGCCAGCGCTTCGCCCGCCGGGAACCGGACAGAGCCCCCGCCCCTTGACGCACCGGGGGCCGGCGCTGTCTCTGATCTGCAGACAGGGTTGCGCGCGGCGCGCTTGTCTGCCCAATAGCGGGCGGGCCCGAGCGCCGCCCCACACGCCAACGGAACGGTGATCATGACGCCAGACGCCCTGCAGCCCGCCGCGCGCGGACCGCGCCGCCTGCTCGGGCGGATCCGCGACCTGATGGCGGTGCAGGAGGATGCGCAAAAGCGCCTCGACCGGCTCACCGACATTATTTCTGAAGAAACCGCCTCGGAAGTGTGCTCGATCTATCTGGTGCGCCCGTCCGGCGCGCTGGAGCTGTCGGCCACTCACGGCCTGAAGCCCGACGCGGTGCACCGCACGCGGCTCAAAGCCGGTGAAGGCCTGGTGGGTCTGGTGGCGCGGCGCGCGCGGCCCTTCTCGGTGGAAGACGCCCCGAACCATCCCAGCTTCTCCTTCCGGCCTGAAACCGGCGAGGAGCCGTTCAAGAGTTTTGTCGGCGTGCCGATCCTGCGCGGCGGGCGCCTGGTGGGCGTGCTCACCGCCCAGACCCGGGCCGTGCGTCCGATCACCGAAGAAGAGATCGAGACGCTGCAGACCGTCGCCATGCTGCTGGCCGAGATTGTTGTATCCGGCGATCTGGTGGGCGCCGAGGCGTTTTCCGGTCTGGAGCTGCGCCTGTCGCGGCCCGAACGCTTTCAGGGTCTGGCCCTGTCGGGCGGGCTGGCGCGCGGCGTGGCGGTCAAGCACGAGCCCCATGTGCGCCCCGCCCGCATGGTGGCCGAGGACGCCGAGGCCGAGGAGAGCCGGCTGGAGGACGCCATCAAGCGCCTGCGCCGCTCTGTGGACCTGTTGCTGGATTCCGGGCGCGCGCCCATGGGCACGCCGTCGCGCGAAGTGCTCGAGGCCTATCGCATGTTCGCCCATGACCGCGGCTGGCTGGACCAGCTGCGCGAGGCGGTGCGCGCGGGCCTGACCGCCGAAGCCGCCGTGGAGCGCGTGCGCAACGAGCATCGCGCCCGGCTGATGCAGGCGCGCGATCCGTACTTCCGCGAACGCCTGCATGATCTGGAAGACCTCGCCAACCGGCTTTTGCGTCACTTGGAGCGCAATGGCGCGGAAGCGGCGGCCCAGCTGCCCGAAGGCGCGGTCCTGATCGCGCGCAGCATCGGACCGGCCGAGCTTCTGGAGCTGGACCGGCGCAATCTGGTCGGCGTGGCGGTGGAGGAAGGCTCCCAGACCAGCCATGCCGCCATTGTCGCCAAGGCGCTGGGCATTCCCATGGTGGGCCAGATCGAAGGCGCGCTGGACCGGGTGGAGGACGGCGACGCCGTGATCGTCGATGGCGAGTTCGGCCTGTTGCACGCCCGCCCGTCCGATGAGGTGCGCGAGGCCTATGACGAGCGGATCGCGGGCCTTGCCGAACGCCGCCGGGTCTATGCGGGCCTGCGCGGCGCGCCGGCCATGACCAAAGACGGCGCGCGCATCGTCTTGTCAGCCAATGCCGGTCTGCTAGTGGAGCTGATGCGGCTGGAGGAGAGCGGGGCGGAAGGCATCGGCCTGTTCCGCACCGAATTCCAGTTCATGGTCTCCGACACATTGCCGCGCCTGCAGGCCCAGATCGATCTGTACGCCGCCGCGCTGGACGCGGCCGGCGACCGCCCGGTGGTGTTCCGCACGCTGGATCTGGGCGGTGACAAGGTCGCGCCCTACACGCGGGCGACGCGCGAAGCCAACCCGGCGCTGGGCTGGCGGGGCCTTCGCATGGGCCTCGACCGGCCGGGCCTCACCCGCTACCAGCTGCGCGCCCTGGTCCACGCCGCCTCGGGCCGGGCGCTGAACGTGCTGTTCCCGCTGATCACCGATCCGCGCGAATTCACTGACGCCAGCGCCATGCTCCAGCAGGAGCTGCATCACGCCGAGCGCCATGGCCACGTCCCGCCATCCAGCGTGCGCATCGGCTTCATGCTGGAGACCCCGGCCATCGCGTTTGCGCCGCAAGCGTGCCTGGCCATGGCGGACTTCGTATCGGTCGGGGCCAATGATCTGATGCAGTATTTCTTCGCCGCCGACCGCCAGAACCCGCGCGTGGCAGGGCGCTATGACCCCATCAGCACCCCGGCCCTGGCTCTGTTCAAGTCGGTGCGCGAGGCGTGCGACGGCGCGGGCAAGCCGGTCAATGTCTGCGGCGAGCTGGCCGGACGTCCGCTAGAGGCCTGCGTGCTGACGGGGCTGGGCTACCGGTCGCTATCCATGGCCGGCGGCATGATCGGGCCGGTCAAGCGTGCGCTGGCGGGCGTGGACGCGGCGCGCCTGGGCGCCTGGCTGGACGAGGCGATCGCGCAAGGACGGCCGGATTTGCGCCGCGCGCTGCTGTCAGCGGGAGAAAATGCGGGTCTGCCGCGAGAACTTGTTGATGAAATGACAAGCATTTGATTGAATGGTGTTGCAGTGAGGCCGCCGGGCCACACTCGGGGAGGGGGCGCCGCCTAGGCGCATGACATGATCAAGGCCTCAATGGGCAAGCTCGACACCACCGTGCCGGATAGCGCCTACATTCCTGTGGATGCTGTGTTTTCTCAGCCCGGCAGGCGCGTTGACGATACCGGCACGACGCTGGGCGAACGCCTTCGCTCGGCGCGAATCGATGCCGAACTGACCCTGGATTCGGCCTCCGACCGCACCCGCATCAAACGCGATTATCTCGAAGCGCTGGAATCCATGGACCCGCGCGGCCTGCCCTCGCGCGCCTACGCCGTGGGCTATCTGCGCACGTACGCGAATTTTCTCGGCCTCGACGCAGCCGGATGCGTGGAGCAGTTCAAGTCCGAGGTGGAATGCGACACCGGGCGGTCCCAGCCCACCGCCCCACAGGAAAAGCGCGAGATCAAGCTGCCGCGCGGCATGCTGGGCACGCTGGCTCTGCTTTGCGCCGTGGTCGCCATGGCCGGCTGGTACGGGCACTACGTGTCCCAGCGCGACACCGCCAGCGCGGCGGGTCAGCCCATCCTCGCCATGATGAGCGCCGAAACAGCCACCCCAACGCCTGCCGCCGCCGCGCGGACCGCCAGCCAGCCAGAGGACATCTGGGCCGGCCTGCCCGGGCCGCGCAGCACCGGCGCCGTGGTGCTGGAAGCGGGCGGCCTGGTGCATCTGGAAGTGCGTGACGCGTCGGGCCGCATTCTGGTCTCACGCCAGATGGAAGCCGGCGACATCTATCGCGCCCCCGACGAGCCGGGGCTGACGGTTTCGGCCAGTGATGCAGGCTTGGTGCTGTTGCGCGCCGCCGGACGCCCGATCGGCGCCCTGGGCGAGCGCGGCGAGGCGCTGGACAACACCCCGGTGTCGGAATTCCTGCTCAGCGCCATGACCGCCGCCGGCGGGCGGTGATCGCCCTTTGAGCGGCGCCGCGCGGACACATGCGGCGGCGCCCCCTCGCACACGGGCGCAGGGCGGGCTATATCCGGGGTGCAAGCATGAAGCGGGATGGCCATGGCCGTTGAAGCCCACACCAAAGTGCGCCCCTGGCGCATGATTGACCGGCGCGAGAGCCGGCGGATCATGGTCGGCCCCGTGCCTGTGGGCGGCGGCGCGCCGATCAGCGTGCAGTCTATGACCAACACGCCCACTACGGACGCCCGCGCCACGCTCAACCAGATTGCCCAGCTGGAAGAGGCCGGCGCCGATATCGTGCGCGTGTCCTGCCCCGACCCGGAAAGCACCGCCGCTTTCCGCACCATTGCGCGCGAGTCGCGCGTGCCGCTGGTGGCGGATATCCATTTTCACTACAAGCGCGGCATCGAGGCGGCGGAGGCGGGCGCGGCCTGCCTTCGCATCAATCCGGGCAATATCGGGTCCATGGACCGGGTGCGCGATGTGGTGTCGGCGGCGCGCAATAATGGCTGCTCCATCCGCATCGGGGTGAATGCCGGCTCGCTGGAGCGCCACCTGCTGGAAAAATACGGCGAGCCCTGCCCCGAGGCCATGGTGGAAAGCGCGCTGGACCATGCGCGCATTCTCGAAGATCTCGATTTCCGCGACTACAAGATCTCGGTGAAAGCCTCTGACGTCTTCCTGACCGTGGCGGCCTATCAGATGCTGTCAGAAGCCACCGACGCGCCGCTGCATCTGGGCGTGACGGAAGCGGGCGGGCTACGCACCGGCGGCATCAAAAGCGCCATCGGGCTTGGCAATCTCCTCTGGGCCGGGATTGGCGACACGATCCGCGTCTCGCTCAGCGCCGATCCGGTGCAGGAGATCAAGGTCGGCTTTGATATCCTCAAATCCCTGGGCCTGCGCACGCGCGGGGTGAACATCATCTCCTGCCCGTCCTGCGCGCGGCAGGGCTTTGACGTGATCAAGACCGTTGAGGCGCTGGAAGAGCGCCTGGAACACATTTCCGAGCCGATCTCGCTGTCCATCATCGGCTGCGTGGTCAATGGCCCGGGCGAGGCGGCCTACACCGATCTGGGGTTCACCGGCGGCGGCAAGGGCGCCGGCATGCTTTATTTCGCCGGCCAGCAAACCGAAAAAGTCTCCAATGAAGACATGATCGAGCGCATCGTCGCCGCGGTCGAGGACCAGGCCGAAAAACTCCGCGCCAGCCGCGAGGCGGCGGAAGCGGCGGCGGAGTGAGCGGCCAGGATCCGCCTTCGGTGTGGGCGAGGCTGGTCAACGAGCTGGCCTATATCCATGACAGAGCCATGCATGTCATGCGCGGCCTTCCCACCTGACCGGGGCCGGATTTCGCGCTCACTGCTTCATTTGCGACCCCATCTCGCCGTCGCTCCTTGCTGAGCCATTTTCGCAAGCGTCGCAGTCTGTCAAGGACGGCCCTGCGGGCCGCCGCCGCGCGGCGACCGAGCGAAGGCTCGGTCGTCCTTGACAGGCTGCGATCGCCTTGCGTGATCTTCCAGCTTGGAACGATGGGGAGAATTGACCCCCGGAACCGGCCACGGGCATCGCCCCGCTCAACCCTCAACCGCCCCCACCGGCCACGCCCTCCAGAAACCGGCTGATGCTGGCTTGAAGCTCGTCAAAGGCCGGGCGCTCCAGCGGCAGGTGCGACCCGTTGCTCAGCTCGACGAAGGTCTTCTGGCCCTCGATCCGCTCGAACACCCGCAGGCTCAACTCAGTGGGCGTCCAAGCATCGGCGCCGGGATGCACCAGCAAGAGCGGACAGCCGGGCGAAAGGCGCTTTGCCTTGCGGGCGTGCAGGGTGCGGAAGAAGCCCAGCCGCACCCAAAGACGGCCGAGCAGGGGGTCGCGCGCAAAATAGTCATTCATCTGCACGTCGCTCGACATGGCCCGCATCGGCGTCGCCAGCCACAGAGGCAGCCAGAGCCGGTCGATCAGCCACGGCATGAGCGCGAAGCCCAGCAGCGACAGGGCGCCCAGCCACCGCCAGCGCGCGGCGCGCATCAGCATGGCCGGATCGCCCGCATCGAGCAGCGTGGTCACGATAACCCCGTCCACCGTCCGGGCCGCCTCGGCGGCGAAGACCGCCGTCATTCCGCCCGCCGACAGGCCCATCAGCACCACCGGGCCGTCGGTCTCATCGGCCAGCTGCGCAACGATGGCCGGCCACTCATCATAATCGCCGCGATAGCCCGGCGCGGGCCGGGTCAGGCCATAGCCTGGCAGGTCGGGCGCCAGCACCCGCCAGCCAAGGCTGGCGGCGGCGTCCGCCAGGGGGGCGAGCACGCGGCCATTCCCACCCCCGCCATGGACCAGGATCATCGTGCCTTTGGCCGCCCCCTCGGGCGCCCACACATCGATGTGAACCTCATGGCCACGCACCGTGCGCCAGGTTTCCTCGGGCGTGCGCGCGATCACGATCCCGAAGCGGGTCTTGAGAATGTCGCGATACTGCGTCCACGACGTCGAGTTTTCGTAGGCGTCCATTGGGGGCTTCCATTCTTGAGTTCCCAAGGTTATTGAATATTTGCTCAGGTTTTGAAACTCGGGTTGGGAGCGCGCGCCCTGTCCACCGCCAAACCCCGCCAGACCCTTGTCCGCAAACCCAAACAGAGCCGTTCAAGGGCGACTGTCGCCGCCATTATGGAGGCCGGGGCTCGGATTCTGGCCGAGCAGGGATGGGCCGGTTTCAACACCAACGCCGTCGCCGCACGGGCGGGCGTGTCCATCGGCTCGCTCTATGAGTACTTCCCCGACAAGCAGGCGCTGGCCGACGAGATCGCCAACGCCCATATCGCTGAAGGCGAGGCGCTGCTGGCCGCAGCGGCGGGCGAAGCCGCCATGACCGGCGGCGCCGGGGCGATTGTCGATGCGCTGGTGCAGGGCCTGGTCGACCTGCACAAGGATGATCCGCGCCTTCACCGCGCTCTGTCGTCAGACGTCCCGCTCTCGCCGTCCGTGCGCGCGCGGGTCGAGGCGCTGCGGCGCGGCGCGATCAGTTTTCTGGAGGAGGCGCTGGCGCCGCACGTGTCCGATCCGCGTGTGGCGGCCCAGCTACTGGCGGACACGGCCGACGCCGTCATCCACCGCTGGTTTGTCGAAGATGACGGGACGCTGGCCTCGCCGGAACGATTGACGCATGAGCTGCGCCGGATGCTGCGCGCCTACTTGGCGGCGCCGCCCTCCAGCGCGTCCCAGGCCACCGGTTCGGCATGACGCACGGGTCGCGCGAGGCGTCGGCCCATGACCGCATCAAGATGTTTCGGGGCCAGGCCGTGGCCCGGGCGGACGGACCTGACATCCCCCTCGCTCACCACATGGCCCGCCGGCAGGTCGCGGGTGAAGTAGAGCGAGCGGCGGAACTGCAGATTGCCGGCCTCGCTCGCCTTGGCGCCATAGACGGGCTGGCCCAGCGCGGCGTGGGCATCGCGCACGGATTGGGCGAGGCGCGCAAACTCGTGAGGTTCAAGCGAGAACGCCGCGTCCGGCCCGCCATCGGCGCGCGCCAGGGTGAAATGCTTCTCGATCACCACCGCGCCCAGCGCCGTCGCTGCAATGGTGGTGACGTCGTCCAGCGTGTGATCCGACAGCCCCGCCGGGACGCCGAAGCGGGCGGTCATGTCGGCCAGCGCCGCCAGATTGTAATCATGGGCCGGCGCCGGATAGCCGCTGACGCATCTCAGCAGCACGATCCCGCCGGCGCCCGCTGACCGGGCGGCCTCCACCGCCTCGGCGATCTCGCTCTCGCTGGCCATGCCGGTGGAGATGATCACCGGCTTGCCGGTTTTCGCCGCATATCGGATCAGCGGCAGGTCGGTGATTTCAAACGAGGCGATCTTGTAGGCCGGGGCGTTGAGGCGTTCGAGCAGGTCCACGGCGGTCGAGTCAAACGGCGAAGAGAAGATGGTGATCCCGCGCTGGCGCGCATGCTCGAACAGGGCAGGATGCCAGTCCCAGGGGGTGGACGCCTCCTGATAGAGATCATGCAGGGTGCGCCCGTCCCACAGGCCGCCGCGAATCGTAAATTCCGGCGCGTCGCTTTTGAGCGTGATGGTGTCGGCGGTATAGGTCTGCAGCTTGACCGCATCGGCGCCGGAATCGGCCGCCGCGTCGATCATCGCCAGCGCCCGGCCAAGCTCACCCTTGTGATTGCCCGACAGCTCCGCAATCAAGTACGGCGGTTCTCCCGGCCCGATCGCGCGCCCGTCAATGGTGAAGCCTGCGCTCATGACGCCTCTCCGCTATGGCCCAGCTCCGCCAGCACCCCCGCCCGCCGCGCCGCCCAGCTCTGTGATGTGAGGACAAGCTGCACCGCTTTCACCGGCCCTTCGGGCGTCTCGCGCGTGATCTCGCCGGCGGGCGCGAAGCCGAACATTTGGTGCAGGGCGATCACCCGGACATTCTCCACCCGGACCTCGCAGTCGAGGGTCTCGACCCCCATCGCTCCGAAAGCCAGTTCCAAAGCCAGAGCCTCCATCCGCCGGCCGGCGCCGCGCGGGGCATCCGGCGCCGCATAGAACGCCCAGCTCGCATGTTTCGCCCCCGGAGGCCAGGAGACACTCACCACGCCGAGCATGACCCCATCAATCGCCGCGATGAACATATGACGGGCCGGATCTGACACATGACGGTCCCACCACGACTCATGTTCGTCCGCGCTGATCTCGTGCCGGGTATACATGGCGGCGCGCACGTCCGGCGCGTTGCGCCAGGCGCGCACCGTTTCACGGTCGGCGCTGTCCACGCGAAAGAGCGCGCCTATCCCCTCAATCGCGATCTCCGGTTCAGGCCGCATCGAGCGCCCCCGCCACGCGGCTTGCCCCGCGCCCGTCCACCAGGGCCAATCCGGCCTGCGCCATGGCGATGCGGACATCCGGCGGCGCCAGCGTCTCCAGCGCCGGGATGATCGCCGACGTCCAGCCCGGGGCGCGCACATCGCCGATCAGGCGCGCTGCGCCCGAGGCATGCAGGGCGCTGGCAGCCAGCAACTGATTGTCGGCCAGCGTCACGATCAGGGCGGGAAGGCCGATGGCGGCGCGCTCCAGCCCCGTCATGCCGCCTGCGCCGATGGCCAGATCCTGACGGGCCATCAGCCCGGCCATGTCGGCGTGCTGGACCAGCAGCCGCCCGGCCTCGCCCCGCGCCTCCACCTGGCCCGCCACCATGACGAGATGCGGCGCGCCGGACCCCAGCACTACGGTGACCTTGAGATCGCCGCGCGCCGCCAGGGCGTCCAGCACTGCGCCGGTGGCGTTCGCCGGATCGGCGGCCCCCATGGCGATCAGCACCCGGCGCAGCGGCCCGGCCTCAGGCGTGACAGGCCGCCCAACGGCGAAATCCGGGCGCAGCAGGGCGTAGTCAGGGCCGATCAGGCGCGTGCCGCCGTCCGGAATCCGGCCGTCATAATCGCCCGCTGCCCGCCCCGGCGTCTGGTCCAGCAGCAGCGCGCAGTCGTGAACGCGGTCCGCCAGATCATCAATGACCATCACCCGCCAGCCCGGCGGGCAGACGGCGCGCTCGAACGCGGCGTCCAGCCCGTAATGGTCCAAGATCAGCCAGCCGGGCGGGTCGGCTTCCAGACAGACGCGCGCGGTTTGCGGGCGGTCGTCTTCGAGGCGGTGCAAGGCAAAACCCGCTGCGGTCACCCGGTCCAGCCCGGCGCCCGGCAGCTCCCGGCACAGAAACTCTATCCGCCAGCCGCGCGCGCCAAGCGCCTGCGCCAGTGTCAGGCAGCGCATCAGATGTCCGCCGCCCAGCGCCGCGCCGGCATCGCACCGGAAGGCGGCGCGGCTCATGACTTGTCCAGCCCCTGCGCGCGGAACATCAGCTCGGCGCGCGCCCAGTCCTGCGGCGTGTCAATATCCCAGACCCGGCTGGGCGGCAGCACCACGGCGCGGGCGCGCGGCGTAAACACGGGCCGCCCCTCCAGCCAGGCGGCGCGGGCGCCGAAATAGAACTGGGCCGCGTCGTGATAGGCCTCTTCCAGATCCTGGCTGCGGGTGTTGAACAATTCGGGATGAAACATCTCGCAGCCACCCCCGTCCGCCATGCGGAAGGCGCGCTGGATCGGAAACGCGTAGCGCGCCGCGGAGAAGACATAGTCCACATCCGCCTCGTTCATCCGCTCCGACGCAGCCTGCAGATCGCCCGCCTGCAGGAAGGGCGCGGTGGCGAACAGGCAGCAGACCGGCTCGTGATGTGCGCCGTCCAGCTCCAACGTTTCAATGGCATGGCGGATCACATCGATGACGCCGGTGCGGTCGTCCGACAGGGCTGCCGGGCGCAAAAAGGGGGTCTGCGCGCCACATTCACGGGCCAGTGCGGCGACATCAGGGTCGTCTGTGGAGACAATGATGCGCTCGAAACAGCCCGACTCCAGCGCCGCCCGGATCGGCCAGGCGATCATCGGCCGGCCGCAGAAATCGGCGGCGTTCTTGCGCGGAATGCGCTTGCTGCCGCCTCGAGCGGGGATGACCGCCAACGCCATGGGCCTCAACCTGTCCAGATCACTATCCCCCTTCTCACCGTGAGTCCGGCCACCAAAGGGTTAACGCACTGCCTCCTCCGGCGGACAAGCGCCCGGGGCCCGCGATTCCAGCCTGGACACTAGCGTAGCCGGGAAAACATGACCGCCCGGCCAGCCCGTATCGATCCCGGCAAAGCGCAGATGGCGCGCCAGCCAGACATTGCAGGTATTGAACACATGATACGACGAGCGCGCCTTGAAAAAGGCGCTGCCGCGCGGGTCAAGGCCCGGCGCGCCGGCGACCATCGCGCCGCCATCGGCGTCGCGCTGAAGCTCGGCTTCTATGGCCTCCACAAGGCTGGCGAGGCCGGCTTGCGACACGGCCACATCCACATGGCCCTGCCGATAGGCCTCGCGCGGGTCCCGCGTCAGCCCGGCGGCATGAACCAGAGAGCCCGTCGGCCAGGCGATGGCGCTGATTGCGCTGCCCGGCCCCAGCGGGCGGGGATAGGCGCGCACATCTCCCCAGCCAATGGCGAACCAGCGCGCCTCGGGAAAGGCGGTGCGCAGCGCGCTGTCCGGCGCAAAGGCGCTGGCAGGCAGGTACAGCCCGGCATGCCAGCCATTGGAGCTGACCCCGATGAGGGCGCAATCACGGGGCTGAGGCGGCGGAGCTGCAGTGCGCGGCTGTCCGGCGCAGGCAGCCAGGATCACAAGAGCCAGAAGCCCTGCGAGGCGGGCGATGTGGACGATCTCAAAGCGTCTGATCATCAGGCGCCTTTCATCTGCGGCGTCTAACCCTTATATTGGGGGTGTCCGCTTCGGCGGTCTATGGCGATAAACGCGCGTGTAATAACCAGACCGGACCCGGGTGCGAATCCCGGCGGCTCCACCAATCTCCCGCTCATTGGCGCGGCGCATGGGGCCGACTAGCATCGACGGATGGCTAAAGGCGTAGCTTTCGCCCGAATGGGCTTCGTTACCAGCCCACTCAAAGTAGTTGCCAATGACAACTATGCTGAAGAGGTGGCTCTCGCTGCATAGCAGCGCGGGTATCTCGCACTTAAGTCCTGATCTCTAGCAAGGTCAGGCGGGGTTCGGGGGGCGCCTGGCAACAGAAGCCCCCCACTTGATTTCCCGTCTTGAATGTTTTGCTTTCCGCCCCGAGCATGTGCGCATAATCTCCATGCCGTGCCTGAAGGGGGGGCTCAGGTCATGGCCTTGTTATCGCCGGGGGATGTGTTCCATCGCCTTGTGCAGCGCCTGCCGGCTGGTCCGGCCGGTGTGCTTTGGAATGTGACCTATGTTTTTGCCTGGGTGACGCTGCCTTATTCGGTATATGGCGCGATCCGGGACCTGGCCTTCGTCCTTCATTACGCCACCATACTCGGTTCTCGCCTTCCGGAGATGCTGCTTGGCGCGGCGCGGTGGATTTTGACCCAGGTCGATGCCACCTTGGCGTTGTGGCGCTCAATAACCGGGCCCATCCGGGAATGGCTGGCGACCCAGCCCATACCGTTCGCCGAGCAATTGGCCGACATAGCCGTAGTCCCGCTTCTGCTCCTTCCCAGCTTGGTGCGGTATGTGTTGCATCGCGGCATTTATCTTGCCGAGGATGTTGCAGCGCGTGTGACCCGCAGCGAGGCCGAACTGGCCGCCAGGCGGGCCGCCGAGGCAGCTGCCGCCCGCGCGGATGCGCAGAGCGACAATGTGTCAGGCGGGATTGCCAGCGGCGTTGCCGTTGGCGCCGTTGTCGGCGGTCCGGTCGGCGCGGTGATCGGGGGTATTATCGGCGCCATCGCGGGTGCGATGGCTTCTGACGATGCTGACAGCGATCAGCCGGGTTCGGCGGCCGCCGCCGAGGCCGAGGAGCGCGCCCGGCGCGCGGCTCTGGCGCGCCGGCGGTACGGCCAATCGCGCACAATCCTGATTGCATCCCTCATTGGCGCTGCCTTGGTGACAGCTCTCATCACCGTGAATTGGCACGTCGCGCCGCGCATCGGCGCGGATGCGCCATGCCGCACGGTCCGTGCGGCCGGCGAAACATGCTGGTGCTTCCCCGGAGCGCCGGACGGCTTGTCAGCCCCGGCCCCGGATGGCGGGCGCAATTACTGCCTCGCACGGCGCTAGCGCGCCTTGATCTTCAGCCGCATGCCGCCTTTCGGGCGCAGCGTGACCTGCATCACAGGCTCCACCGCGCCGTGGGCGGGGGTGATGCGGGCGCGCGAGACGATGAGGGAGAGGATGATGGCCGCTTCCTGAAGCGCGAACTGCGCCCCGATACAGGCGCGCGGACCGCCCCCGAAGGCCAGGAACTGATACCGGTCGCGCGGGCGGCGCTGCGGGTTCCATCGATCGGGATCGAAATGGTCCGGGTGCTCCCACAGCGTCTTGTGGCGGTGCAGACAGTAGAAGGCGAGCAGCGCCACATCGCCTTTGCGCACCGGGTGGCCGCAAATCTCGGTATCGGCCACAGCGCGGCGGCCCAGGATGGGCGCAGGCGGAAACAGCCGCATGGATTCCTCGATCACCTGACGCGCCAGGACGAGCCGGGGCACGGCCTCTGCGTCCGGCGCGCCGGCGCCGAACACGGCGTCAGCCTCGGCGCGAAGGGCGTCCTGACAGGCCTCGTCGTGGGAAATCAGATAGAGCGCCCAGGTCATGGCGATGGCGGTGGTCTCGTGACCGGCGGCGATGAAGGTCATCAGCGTGTCGCGGATATCGCGGTCGGACAGCGCCGCGCCGGTTTCCTCATCCCGGGCCGACAAAAGCAGGCCCAGCAAATCCTCGCCCGGATCGTCCAGCGCGCGTCGGCGCTTGATCTGGCTATCCGCGGCGGCGCGAAACACGCTGCGGGCCTTGAGCGCGCCCAGGCCCATCAGGCGCGGCGCCCATTCGGGCGACGGGACCAGATCGGAATAGCGCATGCGCCCGATCTCCTCGAGCAGCACCTCGATGGCGGCGCGCACCTCACCGCGATCAAAGCCCTCCACGTCGGAAAACAGCGCACGCTCGATCACCGAAAACGTCGTGTCATTCATAACGCCGTGCACATCCACCGGCCCATCCGCGCCCAGCAGCGTCTCCACGGCGTCCATGCCGGCGCTCGCCATAATGGGCACGAAACGGTCGATCCGGCGCTTCAGGAAGGCCGGCTGCAGCGTCATGCGCTGGCGCCGCCAGCTTTCACCGTGGGCGGTGAGGATGGAATCACCCAGAATTGGCGTCAGCATGCGCAGGATGAGAGGCGATTTGCGCCAGGCTTGGAAATTGTCCTGCAGGATCGATTTCATCTCCGCCGCGCCGGACACTTCATGCACCTTGCGCCCCAGATAGGGGCCGGTCAGGCGCGTGGTCTCGAACAGGGCTTCAGGCAGGATCGCCATGGGGTTGCGGCGCATCAGCCGGGCCGTCTCCATCAGGCTGGTCGGCGCGGTCAGGCCCGGCGAGCGTACCGGTTCGAAAAGGCCTTCAGGCGGGCGGGCCAAGTTTGCGGACGGCGTCATCGGCAACTCCCTCTGGCCAGCGTACAATCGGACTAGCATGCGCTGCGCCCTGCAACCAAGGCGGGCTCGGGTGCTTTGAGGCGCCCGCGCGCAATTGACGCGCGCGGGGACTGAGCTAGGCTCGACCGGTGAGAGGCCAGCGGGGCTGGAGAAGGGCGGCAGGGGCGTGAGCAAGGATCTGATGCATTACGACCAGCTGGCGCAGGATGCGCTGCGCGGGGTCGTGCGCAAGGCGCTCGAGCGCGCTGCCGGACCCGGCGGCCTGCCGGGCGCGCATCATTTCTACATCACCTTCCGCACCGATGATCCGGCCTGCGATATCGATGAAAGCCTGGTCAAAGCCTATCCCGAAGAAATGACCGTGGTGCTGGAGCACCAGTTCTGGGACCTGTCCAGCGATGACGAAGGCTGGGAAGTGACGCTACGTTTTTCCGGCGTGCCCAAATACATGCGCGTGCCCTGGCGGGCGGTGACCCGCTTCCATGATCCCAGCGTCGGCTTCCGCCTGCATTTCGACTATGTGGCGCCGGGACCGGGCGAGATTGCCCGCGCGGCCAGCGACACGGCGCCGCCGGGCGGTGAAAGCACGGTGGTCAGCCTGGACACTTTCCGGAAAAAAGAGTGAGCGCCGCGCCTGACCGGGCCGCGCGCTTCATCGCGCTGTTCTCCGACCCCGCCCACATCCCCGCCGTTTCGAAGCATTTCGGCTTTGAACTGATCGGGCTCGATCCTGATGCGGGCACAGTGGAGGCCTGGTTCTCCGCCCGTCCCGAATTTCTCAATCCCAACGGTTCGGTCCAGGGCGGCATCGTCACCGGCTTTCTCGACGAGGCCATGAGCGCCGCCGCCTTCATGGGCGCCGACCTGAAAGCCGCCGTGCCGACGCTGGAGATGAAGACCAGTTTCCTGCGCCCGCTCACCACGCCGCGCGCCCGCGCCCTGGGGCAGGTGGCGCGTATGGGCTCGTCGGTGGCGTTTCTGGAAGGCCGGCTGTGGAATGAGGACGGTGTGCTGTGCGCCACGGCGACCGCGACCGCAGCGATCCGCCCGCTCTGATCTCAGCTGTCAGACCGTGACGTCGAGGATTGTCCCCACCATGTCGCTGGCCGCCCTGATGGTGGAGGCTGCCGCCGCCGCCTGATGGTGGGCCCGGATCATGTCGACGCGCGCCGAGACAATATCATCGCTCCAGCCATTCTGGCGCGGCTTGCCGTCGGTGGGGGTCAGGCCGGACCGCACAGTGCGGTCCGCCGCCGCGCTCATGCGCGCGGTGGCCTGATTGAAGGCCTGAAGGCCGGTGGCGAGGACAGGTGTCATGACCATGACCATGACGGGCCCGGCGCAGTCATGCATCCTCCGGCCTTGGCTCAAGGTTACCCGCTGGTGACCGGCCCGCCGGAGTGCGCCGGGTTTAACGATGTGACAACGATGTTTAACGCAGCCTAGTCTGGTACTTGGTGCGTGCGCTGATTCGCGCAGCGGCGGCGCAACGGAGGAAGACGCCCGGCAATGAAGGCTCGCGTCAGCGATATTCTGGTCGTGCTCACCTACGCCATGGTGGCGGTGGTGGCCGCGCTTGCGTTCCAGCGCTTCGAGCTGATGAGCGCGCAACTGGCGTGGCTGATGGGCGCGGTGGTGTTCCTCATCGCCGGTCAGGTGCACGCCGCGGCCGCCCGCGCCGAGGAGCGCGCCCGTTTCGAGGCGGAGCTGAAATCCCTGCAGCGCGCCAATGCCAGCATGATCGATACGCTCAACGAGGCGCAGGCGCGCCTCGACGCTTTGGCGGGCGGCGCGCCGTCGGCTTCAGCGCCTGCCGAAACGGGCGCGCCGCGTGACGAGACCCTGGTCGCGCAGATCCTGGCGCGGCTGGATGCGGCCCGCATCCAGCCCACTGCCGAAACCGCAGACGCCAACGCTGATGCCGTGGCTATGGTGCGCGAGGCGCTCGATGCGAACCGGGTCGATCTCTACATGCAGCCCGTGGTCGGCCTTCCCCAGCGGCGCACCTGCTTTTATGAGGGTTTCACCCGTCTGAGAACCAGCACCGGCGAGGTGGTGGCGCCAGGCGCGTTCCTGGCCGCTGCTGAAGGCGCGGGCATGATCGCCGAGGTGGACAATCTCCTCCTGCTGCGCTGCGTTCAGATTGTGCGCCGCCTGACCAAGTCGGACCGCCGCGTGGGCGTGTTCTGCAATGTGTCGATCCGCTCGCTGGCCGATGAGGATTTCTTCCCCGGCTTTCTCGATTTCCTGCGCCGCAACGGCGATCTGGCCGGGGCGCTGATCTTCGAGATGCCCCGCGCCGCCTTTGAAAGCCGCTCGGCCATTGCGGCGCGCAACATGGCCCGTCTGGCCGATTACGGCTTCCGCTTCTCGCTCGATCAGGTCAGTGATCTCAATATCGATCTCAACGAGCTGCAGCGCGCCGGCGTGCGCTTTGTGAAAATCCCCGGCGAACGCCTGGTGGCCGCGCTGCATGGCGGCGAGCCGGTCGCCGGACGCGAGCCGGGCGCCCTGCCGCCCGAAGACATCGCTGGCCTGTTCGCCCGCTATGGCGTGGATCTGGTGGCCGAAAAGATCGAGACAGAAGCCACAGTGGTGGAAGTGCTCGACCTCGATATCGCCTACGCGCAGGGCCATCTGTTCGGCGCCCCGCGACCGGTGCGCGACGACGTGCTGAGCCAGACTGACCAGGATGTGCGCCGGGCTGGCTGAGCCTGCTGGCCCGCAGCGCCTGCAGGCGCCATATTCGCCCTCATGTCAGCGCGTCCTCCCTCCGCCAGCCCCGCCCTCGTGCGCAGGCTCACCTACGCCCATGCGGCGCTGGGCGTGTGCGCCATCGCCGGCTTTCAGGCCGCCCATGGACCCGAACGCCTGATCTTTGCAGGCAGTCTCGTGGCCGGGATCATCGCCCTGATGGTGGCCGGGTATCTGGTGCGCGAGGTCGGAGGACAGGCGCCCTTCTCTGTCGTCCCCGGCTGGCCGGATCGCGCATTGAGGCTGGCCGCGTTCCTCTGCGTGATTGCGTTCGGCGTGGTGAGCTGGCTCGGGCTGGAATACCGCCCGCCCGCCCCGTGAGCGGCCCGGCCCGCCTGTCGGCGCTGACGCGCGATTATGACGTGATCCTGTGCGATGTCTGGGGCGTGATCCGCGACGGACGCGCCCTCATTGCGCAGGCGCTCGACGCCCTGAAGCAGTTCCGCGCCGCTGGCGGGACCGTGATCCTCCTGTCCAACTCGCCACAGCGCCAGGACTGGCTGCTCAGCCATCTGGCCCAGCTGGGCGCGCACGGCGACAGCTGGGACGGGGCCGTCACCTCGGGCGATGCGATCTTTGAAGAGCTGTCCCGGCGCGCGCCGGGCCCGGCCTATAAGCTGGGGCCGGACTATGACGACGGGCTCTATGAGGGCACGGGGCTCACCTTCGCGCCGCTGAGAGACGCCGCCTTCATTTCCTGTACGGGCCTCATCGATTTCGAGACCGAGACGCCCGATCAGTACCGCGATCTCCTCTCCGAGGCGGCGCTGCGCCGCCTCACCCTGGTGTGCGCCAATCCCGACATCGTCGTGCAGGTGGGCGGGGCGCTGCGCTATTGCGCCGGGGCTCTGGCAGCGCTGTACGAGACGCTCGGGGGAGCAGTGGTGATGGCCGGCAAGCCGCACCCTCCCATTTATGAACTGGCCTACCGGCGGCTCGAGGCGCTGGGCGTGGAGGCGGACCGCAGCCGCATGCTCGCCATCGGCGATGGCCCGAAGACCGATATCGCCGGCGCCCAGGGCGAGGGGATCGACGCGCTCTTCATCACCGGCGGCATTACAGGCGAGCGCCTGTCCGGCGCGTTTGATGCGCGCGCCGCTGCGGACATGTTGGCCGAAGACGGGTTGTCAGCGCGCTATGCAGCCCCGGCGCTGATCTGGTAGGCGCGCCAAGAAAAAGCCCGGACGCTGGCGCATCCGGGCTCCCTCTACGGTCGATAATTCAGCCGCTTACTGCACGCGGCGGAACGCCTCGCATTCCAGGCAGCTGGCGTAGACGCCGCGGCGGTCGGTCATCATGTTGATGCGCTGCAGCTCGGCGCCGGCCTCCGCAGCCGCCTGACCGAACAGGCCGCCCGGCAGCAGGCCCGGCCCCTCGAACGCGGTCGCCACAAAGGACAGGCCGATCATTTTCAGGAATTCTTCGAACGGGTCTTCCTCGTCCACGAATTCTGTGACGCGGTAATCGCCCTCTTCCAGCCCGGCGCGCGCGGCGGCGGCGGCGATGGCCTGGTCATAGCCGCCTAGATGGTCCACCAGCCCGCGGTCGAGCGCCTGGGCGCCCGTCCAGATGCGGCCCTGAGCCACGGCGTCCACCTGGTCGCGGGTCATGTTGCGGCCTTCGGCGACAATGGTCAGGAACTGCTCATAACCCGCTTCAATGCTCTGCTGGAGGATATCGCTCCACACATCGGTGACCCCGCCGGTGACGGACGGGAAGCGCGCGGACTCGGTCAGCGACACCCCGTCTTCGTACACGCCGATTTCGGCCAGCGTGTTCTCAAGCGTCGGAATGAAGCCGAAAATGCCGATGGAACCGGTGATGGTCGTGGGCTCGGCCCAAATCTCGTGCGCGGGCGCCGCGATCCAGTACCCGCCCGAGGCCGCCACGCCGCCCATGGAGGCGATCACGATCTTGCCCTGCTCGCGCGCGAGCAGCAGCTCTTCGCGGATCAGTTCCGAGGCGAAGGCCGAGCCGCCGCCTGAATCGATGCGCAGGACGATGGCCTTGACGTCATCGTCGAGACGGGCCCGGCGGATGAGGTTGGCGTGGCGGTCGCCGCCGATCACGCCGCCATCGCCGTCACCGTCCAGAATCGTCCCCACCGCATTGATCACGGCGATGACATCGCCGCGGGTCGCGGCTTCGGGACGGCGCGCTTCGACATATTCAAGGAAATTGCTGGACCGGATGCGGTCCTCGTCTTCATCACGGCCGAAACGCTCTTCCATCATGTCGCGCCAGGCGCCGCGTCCGGTCAGACTGTCGACCAGACCGGCCTCCTGCGCCACGCGCGCGGTGTCGCCATTCACGCGCGTCAGAAGGTCCGGAAAGGTGTCGGCATAGGTCTGCAGCGCGCCCGCATCGAGGCTGCGCGCCGCTTCCACACGGGCCTGATAGGCGTTCCAGATATCACCAAACACGTAGCGGGTGGCCTCGGCGGCCTCCGGCGACATGCTGTCGCCCAGGAAAGGCTCCAGCGCCGACTTGAACGTGCCCACGCGGTAGACGTTCACGGTGACATCCAGCCGGTCCAGCAGCGAGCGGAAGAAGGTGCGGTAGATGGCATAGCCATTGACCACGGCGCCGCCCATCTCGTGCATGTGCACTTCGCTGGCATGGGAGGCGAGCATGTAGCCGCCCATGGAGTAGTTGTCGCCATACGCGATGATCTCCTTGCCCGCCTCGCGGAACGCTGTCATCTCCGCCGCGATGGCGTGCATCGCCGCAGGCGTGGCGCCGACCAGACCGTCGAAGTTCACCAGCAGCGCCGTGACATCGTCATCTTCCGCCGCCAGGCGCAGGCCTTCGATCACGTCGCGCAGGAGGATTTGGTTGGGGGTCCCGCCTCCAAGAAGCGCCGCCGTGAACGCGTCGCCGGGAGAGACCTGGCTCGTTTCCTCAACAATCGCCCCGGTGGGCGAGAAGTTCAGCAGGCCGCCCTCGGCCATCTCGAACTCGTCATCCCCGCCGAACAGGCCCCCGATCAGGGACAGCAGGACGATCAGGATCAGTATCAGACCGAAGACGCGCAGGATTCCGTGCTGGATCAAGCCGATCCAGCGCCAGATCCTGGCGAAGATATTCTCATTGGCGTGTTCAGACATGTCACCCGCTCCCAGCGATCAATAAGCGTGAACCGTGAACGCTGTTCGCCTGCCTGTCCAGCGCTGCAGGCGTTAATTATCGGACAGGCAAAGCGTGTCCGGGCGGTGGTCGCGGGTCTAGCTGATCCGCTCCACCGGCGGCACGGCGCCGCCCAGAGACGGGCTGACCCGCCACGCGCTCGCCACCTCGCCGGTGAAGTCCCGGCTCAATATGGTGGACACGCGCACATGCTCGGCCACCGCTTCGCCGCGGCGCAGGGTCAGGCGCAGATAGCCCTTGTCGCGCACATTGTTGAGCAGGATTTCCGCATTGCGGTCCTCCATCATGCGCCCGAAATCCACATCCGGCGCATTCACCGCCTCATAGGGCGAGGGGCTGGTCACCGACGTGACGCCGAACTCGGTCCCGCGCCGCTCTCCCGAAGCGTCAAACAGATCATTGGTCCACATATTATGGGTGTCGCCGGTGAGCACGATCATGTCGGCCCCGGCGGCGCGCACACGGTCATAGAAGCGCTCGCGGTCCACCGGGAAGCCGTCCCAGCTGTCGAGATTCATCGGCACGCCATGGGCCGTGCGCTGGGCGAACTCCCACTGGAAGCGCGAGGTCAGGCGCATGCCCAGGCGCAGCCAGAATGGCGTCTCCGTCATGAAGTTCGGCGCCTCAAGACGGCCCATGAGCACCTGGTTGGCGATGACGCGCCAGGGCTTGCCCTCGGTGACAGACGCCGCCAGCGTCTGCGCGATGAAATCGCCCTGTTCATCGCCGATCAGCCGGCGCTCAGGGTTGCCGATGACATTATCGCGCCAGTTGCGCACGGCCGCCTGGCTGGCCGGATCATCCGGATCCGCCTCGACAGGGATCGGGAAGCTTGAAAAATCGAGCTCTGACGAGCGCGCGGTGAGGCGCGTCTCGACGAACAGCAAGGTGGCCAGATCACCGATCTCGGCCTTGCCGTAGCGATTGATCAGGGTCTCGCCTTCGCGCACGGGCAGCCAGTCATGATAGGCGCGGATCGCCGCATCGCGGCGCGCGCGCCAGTCGCCCTCGGTCTCGGGGTCGTGGTTCTGCGCCCCGCCCGCCCAGCTGTCATTGGCGGTCTCATGGTCATCCCAGATGGGCAGCCAGGCCGCAGCCGCCTTGGCGGCCTGCAGGTCGGGGTCCAGGCTGTATTGCGAGTGGCGCCGGGCATAGTCGTCTTCGGAAACAATCTCGGTGACCGGATCGACCACGCGCGCCAGGCGCTCGGCGTCTTCGGTGCCGTATCCGCCCATGCCGTACTCATACAGATAGTCACCCAGATGGATCATCAGATCCGCCTGCGCGTTCTCCGCCGCGTGTCGGTAGGCGTTGAAGAAACCGCGCGGATAGTTGGAGCAGGAGAAGGCGGCGATGCGGTATTCATCGACCCTCCCTACTGGCAGGGTGCGCGTGCGCCCGACTGGGGAGGTCTGCCCGCCATAACGGAAGCGGTAGTGATGCCATCGGCCCGGCTCCAGGCCCCCGGCGATGATCTTGACCGGTGTGGCGCCATGCGCGGCGAGCGCGCCCTCGCGCGGCGCCGCTTCGCCGCTCCAGACAATCTGCGAAAAGTCCGCGTCCAGCGCCATCTCGGCCATGACCGGCCCCGGCGCCGCGCCGTCATCGGTGGTGATGGCGGTCCACAGCACCACGCTGTCCGATTTGGGATCGCCGGAGGCGACGCCATGCTTGAATACGCCTTCGCGGCGGGGCAGCGGATCAAACTGCGGCAGGTCTTCGCCACAGGCGCTGACCGCCACGCCCAGGCCCGCGGCCCCCAGAAGCGCGCTGCGGCGCGTCAGTCTGAACTTGGTGTCGGCCATGTCACATCCCTCCCCGGATTTCGCGCCGCCAGATTTGCAGGACCGCGCGCAAAAGCAAGCTTTAAGGCCCTGAAACGCAAACGGCCGGCGGCGGGCCCCTCACCCGCGCCGGCCGTCCGCCCCCCCTTGAGCCGTTCGCCTAGAAATACGCCCCGATGCGCACGCCGAAGGTGCGCGGCGCGCCGGCGATGAAGGTCGGCAGACCGAACGCCCCGCCGGTATTGCCCGAATCGATCAGGTATTCCTCGTCGGTCAGGTTGGACCCGAACACTTC
Organism: Hyphomonadaceae bacterium ML37; assembly: GCA_027627685.1. Lineage (NCBI taxonomy): Bacteria > Pseudomonadati > Pseudomonadota > Alphaproteobacteria > Hyphomonadales > Hyphomonadaceae > Hyphomonadaceae bacterium ML37. The sequence continues at coordinate 226,047 of CP091241.1, read as the reverse complement.
GGCGAACCGGTTGCGGTCAGCGGTCTCGTAGCGCAGGCGGGCGCGCACAATGCCGTATGCGTCCTGACGCACGCCGACGAATTCGTCATTATTGTTGTCGGTGAAGAAGTGCGACTGCCATGTATAGCTCGGCAGGACGCTAACCTCGCCCCACGAGCCTTCAGCCACCACCACGCGCGCGCCCAGCGCAAGAGCGTGCTCGGGCGAGTAGCGGAAACGGTTGCCGGCGAGCGCCTGGGGCTGGCCGTTCGCCGTGTCGTCAAACTTGGCCAGGTTATAGGCGTAGGTGAAGAACAGATCAGCGCGGTCGTTCAGGCTGAAATCGCCCTGCAGCTCCAGCCCGTACTGGGTGGCGTTGCCAGCATTGGTCGGGGCGAACGTGCCCGAGGTCGGGTCGAACACCGAGGACTGGAAGTCCTCGTACTGCGAACGGAAAATCGAGCCCGACAGCGTGCCGCGGTCAAGGCTGACGAAAGCGCCCGCTTCAACCGAGTCGACAATCTCCGCCGGCGCGATGGAGAAGAAGGTCGGCGATCCGGTGTCGAGCGCGATGACGTCGGGGCGCCGGCCGCGCGCAAAGCTCGCCCAAGTGTTGATGCGGTCCGTGAGCTCATAGGCCGCCACAATACGCCAGGTCCAGGCGTCGAAGCTCGCGGTCTCACGCACCGCAGCGCCGTTCGGCGTGGCGGGCAGGATGAGCGTCGGGCCGAAGGTCACGCGGTTCGGACCCATGCTGGTCCCGCCATAACCCGAGGCGACCTTGTCCTCGTCGGTGTAGCGCAGGCCCGCCGTCAGGGTCAGCCGGTCGGTGAGCGCGTAGGACGCATCGGCGAACACGTCCATCGCCTCGGTGCTGCCGGCATTGGCCGATTCTTCGGTGTAGTTCGGACGCAGCGGCACAAAGCCCATGCCGCTCGACAGCGCGGCGATGGAGAAGGGGAAGGGATTGCGCAGATCGGTGATCGCCGACACCGGCACGCCCAGCGCGCCCGCCACCGCCGCCGGATCGCCGAACGCGCCGGTGGAGACGAAGAAGGCCTGCGCCGTCGCTTCGTTATAAATGCCCGGCACCCGCTGGGTGTTGGCTTCGTAGAAATAGGTGAAGCCGCCGAACGCCGTCAGCGGCCCGCCATTGTCAAAAGTCAGGCGCATTTCATGGCTGGTCTGACGGCCCGTGGCGTCCTCGGCGAAGTTCACGAAATTGAGCCCTGCGCCGATCGGATCGAAAATTTCCACCGATTCATAATCGCGATAGCCCGTGATGGTCGACAGGCTGAACGCGTCGGTGAGATCCCACTCGGTCAGGACGGTGACGCCGCGCACGGTGCGATCCAGGCCCAGCGGCTGGTTGCCTTCAAAGCCGGGGATCAGGCGCAGGTCAGCGGCGGTATAGGGCGAGGTGTCGAGGCCGGGCGCGGCCAGCACGCCGGATTTGAACGAGGTGCCCGGCCCGTTGTCTTCCTGCCAGTTGGCGATCACGTGGAAACGGAAATTATCGGTCGGCTCGCCGCTGAACACGGCGCGCAATGCGGTCGTGTCACGGCCCTGCAGGTCCTCGCCATCGCCACGGTTCTCGATATAGCCGTCGCGCGTGCGCAGGACGCCCGCCAGGCGGAAGGCGTAGCCGGCGCCGAGATCGCGGTTCACGTGGCCGCCAAGTTCGCGTTGCTCGAAATTGCCATAGCCCGCAAACACGCTCGCCGTGTTTTCCTGCGCCGCCTTGTTCTGGATGATGTTGATGCCGCCGATCAGCGCGCCGCGTCCGAACAGGGTCGGCTGCGGGCCCTTGGCCACTTCGAGGCGCTCGATATCGAACAGCTCGACATAGGAGCCGCGCGAGCGGGTGATGGACAGGCCGTCCTGGAACATGGCCACGCGCGCTTCGGCGTTGGCCGCGCCGCTGTCAGTGGTGATGCCGCGCAGCGAGTAGCCGGGATTGTTCGGGCTCTGCTCCTGGACCACCAGGCCCGGGGTGAACAGGCCAAGGTCTTCCAGCGTGCGGATGTCCAGCCGGTCAATGAGCTCGGAGTCAAATGCGGTGACGTTCACCGGCACGTCGGCCAGCGACTGCGCGCGGAACTGGGTCGTCACGGTGATGACGTCGCGGGTCTCGGCGCGCGGCGCGGCTTCGGCATCGCTCTGGGCGAACGCGGGCGCAGCATAAACCAGCGCGGCGAGCGCAACGCAGGCGGACAGGCGGGATTTGATGGACATGGAGATACCCCTCGGACTCGCTTTGAGCGCCACGGAATAGTGGCGCACGTTGCGAGTCTCACTAGGCGCGGCGCATGACAGGGGCTCGACAATGCGATGACAGGTATTTGACGCGGTGCAGCAAAGTGTGGGGTGTGGCCTGTTCGCCACGCTCTGCGCCTTGTACAAGGCGGCTCATGAGCGACGCACGCCCCGACATCCGCACCCTGACGCCCGAGCCGGAAGCGCTCGGCGAACGCCTGGACCGATGGCTGGCGGACCAGTGCCCGGACCTGTCGCGCTCGCGCTGCAAGGCGCTCATCGAGGCGGGCGCGCTGCTGGTGGACGGCGCCCCTCTGACCGAGGCGTCGGCCAAGGTGCGTGACGGCGCCTACATGCTCAGCGTGCCCGAGCCCGAGCGCGCCGAGCCGGAGCCCGAGGCGATAAAGCTCGACATTCTTTATGAGGATGCGCACCTCATCGTGATCAACAAGGCCGCCGGCATGACGGTGCACCCGGCTGCGGGCGCCTGGAGCGGGACTTTAGTCCACGCCCTCCTGCACCATTGCGCGGGATCATTGTCAGGCATTGGCGGGGTGATGCGCCCGGGCATCGTGCACCGGCTGGACAAGGACACATCCGGCGTCATGGTCGCCGCCAAGAGCGACGAGGCCCATCAGGGCCTGTCCGAACAATTCGCCGCCCACGATGTGGAGCGCGCCTATATCGCCTTCACCCGCGGCGCGCCCAAGCCCCGCGCCGGGCGCGTCGAGACCCGGCTGGGCCGGTCGGACCATGACCGCAAGAAGATCGCCGTGCTGCCCGAGTACAGCAAGGCCGGCAAGCACGCGATCACCAATTACGAGACGCTGACCGTCTATGGTCAGGTCCCCGGCGCCTCGGTCGGCACGCCGGTGGCCGCGCGGGTGGAATGCCGGCTGGAGACGGGGCGCACCCACCAGATCCGCGTGCACATGGCCCATATTGCCTGCCCGCTGCTGGGCGATCCGCTCTACGGCAAGGGCCGGGGCGGCGTGCTGGCCAAGCTGGATGACGGCAAGGTGTTCCGCGGCTTCGGGCGCCAGGCCCTGCATGCGGCGGTGCTGGGCTTTATTCACCCGGTGACCGGCGAACCCCACCGTTTCGAAACCCCGCTCCCGCCCGACATGGCGCAGCTGGAAGGGTTTTTGAAGTCGCTTTGAGGCGAGGAACGCCAAAGCCTTCTTACTTTAATTCATTTACCAGCGCGCCCCGATGTGATACGTAAGTTACGCAGGTGGGGGTTGTCGTGCATACCGTCATCGAGACTAGGCATTTTCAAAGGGCGGCGAAGCAGGCGGGCCTGACAGACGCGGACCGCGAGGCGGTCATCACGCTTCTGGCAGATGCCCCTGATGCGGGCGACTTGATTCAGGGAACCGGAGGCGCACGCAAATTGCGCTTTGGGCCCGGTGGCAGGGGCAAAAGCGGCGGCGTAAGGGTCATCACATTTTATTGCGCCGAGGATGTGCCGGTCTTTCTGCTGGACGTCTTTTCGAAGGGTCAGAAAATGAACTTGTCCAACGCAGAGCGCAATGAGCTCAAGACCATTCTGGACGGCCTCGCCACTGATTATCGCCGGTCAGCGAGCACACTCGCCGCCAACCTGAGGAGACCGAAATCATGAGCGATTCAGGAAAGAGGCTAATCGCGGCAGCCCGTGAAGCCCGCGCCATCGCGCGTGGGGAAATAGAGCCGGCGCAGGTCCATGCACCTGTTGAGATTGATGTCAGCGCGATCCGGGCGCGGACAGGCCTGTCGCAGAGCGCCTTTGCAGGAAGCTACGGGTTCACGCTCAATCAGGTGCGTGACTGGGAACAGAAGCGCTCGCGACCCCTGGGTGGCGTGGGCGCGTATCTCATGCTGATCGGCGAGGATCCGGATGCCATTCGCCAGATGCTGATGAAGAGCCAGTCGGGTCAGGCTGCATAAGGCGCGAAGCCTGGCGGAGCTTAGCGCCCGCGGCCCGCTCGCGCCCGTTTCGAGCCGGCCGGTCCGGCGCGGACATCGCGCTCGAACAGGCCGGCCAGCTGGTGTGTGATGGCGCCGGCCAGCTGATCCACGTCCACGATGGTCACCGCCTTGCGGTAATAGCGCGTCACGTCATGGCCGATGCCGATGGCCAGAAGTTCAACATCCGAGCGGCTTTCGATCATCTCGATCACCTCGCGCAGATGCTTTTCCAGATAGGCGGGTGAATTGGCCGACTGGGTGCCGTCATCCACCGGCGCGCCGTCGGAGATGACCATCAGGATGCGCCGCTGCTCGGGCCGGGCCAGCAGGCGCGAATGGGCCCACAGCAGGGCCTCGCCGTCGATATTCTCTTTGAGCAGGCCATCGCGCAGCATCAGACCCAGATTGGGCCGCGCCCGGCGCCAGGGCGCATCAGCGCCCTTGTAGATGATGTGGCGCAGATCATTGAGCCGGCCCGGATGGGGCGGCTTGCCCTGGGACAGCCATTCCTCCTTGGAGCGTCCGCCCTTCCACGCCTTGGTGGTGAAGCCCAGAATCTCGGTCTTGACCCCGCAGCGCTCCAGCGTGCGCGCCAGAATGTCCGCGCAGGCCGCCGCCACCAGAATGGGCCGGCCGCGCATGGATCCGGAATTGTCCAGCAGCAGCGTGACCACCGTGTCGCGGAACGCCATCTCCTGTTCCTGCTTGAAGGAGAGCGGCTGCATGGGGTCCATGATGATGCGCGGCAGGCGCGCCGGGTCGAGCACGCCCTCTTCCTGATCGAACGCCCAGGAGCGCTGCTGCTTGGCCATCAGCTTGCGCTGGAGGCGGTTGGCGAGCCGGCCCACAGCCGCCTCCAGCCCCTTGAGATGCTGGTCGAGATTGCGGCGCAGCCGGGCCAGCTCCTCGCCATCGCACAGATCTGACGCGTGGATCACCTCGTCAAAGGCGCGGGTGAAGACCTTGTAGGCGTTGGGATCCTCGCCGGACGCCTGAACCCAGTTGGGCCGCGAGGCCTGACGCGCATCGCCGGGCTCGTCATCGGCCTCGATGCGGGTCTGGCTGTCCTGGGCGTACTCAATCTCATCACTGTCCGACGCCGTGCCGCGCGCATCTTCGGGCTGGTCGTCCTCGCCGCTATCGGGTTCGGATTGCCCGTCATCATCGCCGGACTGGGGGTCCTGTTCGACCCCGGAATCATCGTCGGTCTCGTTGTCTTCGTCCTCGTCGGCCTCCTCGCCGAGCTCGTCGGTGAGGTCGAGATCGCGCAAGACCTGGCGAAGCGCTTCGGCGAAGCGGGTCTGATCGCCGGCGCTCTGCGCCAGCGCGTCCAGCGCCCCGCCCGCAGCCGCCTCCACATCCTCGCGCCAGACCTGCATCAGCCCGCGCGCATCGTCCGGCGCCGGGCGGCCGGTAATACGCTCGCGCACCAGCATGGACACGGCTTCGGCCAACGGCGCGGTCTGGCGGTCCTCGGCCTGGTTCCAGCCCTCGCGCTTGCAGCGCGCGATCAGGGCGGCGTCGAGATTGCCCGCCACGCCGCGCATGTCGCGCGCGCCCAGCGCCTCGACGCGGGCCTGTTCGGCGGCGTCATGGATGCGGCGCGCCCGCGCGCCCGGCGGGGCGGCTTGCTGGTGGCGGGCCGCATCATGCAGCGCCAGCCTCAGCGCCATGGCGTCCGCCTTGCCGCGCAAGAGCGCCGCGTCTTGCGGCGTCAGCGCTTCAGGCGGGTTGGGCAGAAGGACCTTGCCCTTGGCCAGCACATCCTTGTCGCCGCCGAATTTCACTTCCAGCTCGCGCGCACCCGACAGGGCGCGCGTCGTGGCGCTCAGGGCGCGTCTGAAGGTTTCAGCGGGACTGTCTTCGCTCATGAGCACACACTTAGCGCCCGCGCGCGCACTTGCGAACCCGGCGCGGCGCCGCAGCGCATCATTGCCCGGCCAAACCGTAGGCGCCGTGCAGCGCGCGCACCGCCCGCTCCACCAGATCGCCATCGACCAGAGCCGAAATCTTGATCTCGCTGGTGGCGGCCATGCGCACGCTCACGCCCTCGCGCGCCAGCACGCCATAGAGCGTGCGCGCCACATCGGCCCGTCCGCGCAGGCCCGTGCCCACCACGGACACCTTGGCGAGGCCGGTTTCGGAGCGGATATCGAGCCCGTCAAAGCGCGCCGCCAGTCCTTCTGCGAGCGCCAGAGCGCGCGGCAAATCGCGCCCGCTGACTGAACACTCCACCACCGACCCGCCGGCGCGCGCGCGGGCCTGGACGATCATGTCCACCGCCACATCGGCCTGCGCGAAGGCGGCGAACAGGGCTTCGGCCGCCTCCGCCCCCGGCGCGCCGTGCAGCGACAGGCGCGCCTGATCACGCACATAGGCGACGCCTGACACGACCCGGCGCTCAGCCAGGCGCGCGTCGTCCACCACGTCGGTGCCCGCGCTGGCGCCGGGCGCCAGAAAGCTGGATTTGACGCGCAGGGTCACCGCCTTGGCCTTGGCGTATTCCACCGACCGGGTCTGCAGCACTTTCGCCCCCATCGCGGCCAGCTCCAGCATGGCGTCGTGACTGATGCGCTCGACCCGCGCCGCGTCTGGCGCAATGCGCGGATCGGTGGTGAACACCCCGTCCACATCGGTGTAGATGTCGCATTCCGCGCCCACCGCCGCCGCGACGGCGACGGCGGTCAGGTCCGTGCCGCCCCGCCCCAGCGTGGCCAGGCGCCCGTTGGCGTCGAGGCCCTGATAGCCGGCCACCACCGGAATGATCCCGGCGGTCATCATCGCGTCCAGCACATCTCCGTCGATGGCGGTGATTCGCGCCGCGCCCGGCGGGCCGTCCACCAGTATGGGCAGGCTCCAGCCCATCACGGCTTCGGCCTTCAGCCCGCGGGCTTTGAGCGCCAGCGCCATCAGCGCCGCGCTCGCCTGTTCGCCGGCGCCCAGCACGGTATCGGTCTCCACCTCGCCCAGACCCCCGCCCAGCGCTTCGGCAAGACCCAGCAGCCGGTCGGTCTCACCGGCCATGGCCGAGACCACCACGGCGAGCTGACGCCCGCTGGCGGCCTCATGGGCGACGATGGAGGCTGAATGGGCAATGCGCTCAGGCCCGCCCATGGAAGTGCCGCCGAATTTCACCACCAGACGCGTCATGCCTGCTCCCGCCCGTTACCCATACTTGGCGCCGGACCGGGACGTAACCGCGCACCCGGCTCGATTCCGGGCGCGCGAGCGCCCATATTGCGTCACCTATACGTAAGCGCCCCGCGCGCGCCAACGCCGCACCGGAGTCACACATGGCCCAGGCCGCCGCCCCTGACCGTCTTGTATCCCCATCCATCGATCCCGATGAGGTGGAGAAATTCTCCCGCATCGCCGGGGAATGGTGGGATCCGGCGTCGAAATTCGCGCCGCTGCACAAATTCAATCCGGCGCGCCTGACCTGGATTCGCGAGCAATTGTGCGCCCATTACGGGCGCAGCGGCGCGGCGCCGCTGGAGGGGCTGACGCTGCTCGATATCGGATGCGGCGGCGGGCTGGTGAGCGAACCCATGGCGCGGCTGGGCGCGTCTGTCACCGGCGTCGATGCGGCGCAGGCCAATATCAAGACGGCCATGGTGCATGCCGAAGAAACCGGGCTGAACATCGATTATCGCTGGGGCGTGGCCGAGCAGTTGCTGGAGCAGGACGGGCCGGGCCAGTTTGATGTGGTGCTCAATCTCGAAGTGGTCGAGCACGTGGCCGACCCGGACGCCTTCCTGCGCGATTGCGCACGGCTGGTGAAGCCTGGCGGGATGATGATCATGGGCACCATCAACCGCACGGCCCGCGCCTTCGCCACGGCGATTTTCGGCGCGGAGTATGTGCTGGGATGGCTGCCGCGCGGCACACACCGTTTCGACAAGCTGGTGCGCCCTGACGAGGCGCGTGCAGCGCTGGAGGCTGAAGGGCTGGAGGTGCGCACGCCGGTGGGCGTGAGCTACAACCCGCTGAAAGACCGGTTCTTCATTTCCGGAGATGCGGGCGTGAATTACCTGATGGCGGCGGTGAAGCCGGCCTAGCGGCGCAGCGTCAGCGAGAAGGCGGCGAAGCCTTCATTCGTGTCCCAAGACTGGGCGGGAAGCGAATACGTGGTCTCGCGCCGCACATAGGCCAATGACAGATCCGCGCCGCCCAGACGCATGGCGATGCCGGCCTGCGCGTCGCCCACCATGGCGTAAGGGGCGACGGTCATGGCGCCAAAGCGCGTGAACCCTGAACCGGGATCGTACAGCAGGGCCTGACGATCCGCGCCAGCGAAGAACCACCAGGCCGGGCGCGACCAGCCGGCATCCTCGCCGATGAAACGGCCCAGACGCACGGTGGCGCCCGCTTGCGCGGCGGGCCCGTAATCACCGACCGACACGCCCGCGCGCGGTGACAAACCGATATCCAGACCGTCCTGGCCCGGCGCATCAAACGCGCCTTCATAGCGCAGCGTCATGCGGCGCGGACGGTCGCGCTCGCCGGCCAAAGCGTACCCGGCCGCTTCGGCATAGTCGTCGCCAAAGGCCAGTGTCATGGCGCTGGGCTCTTCGCCATTCAGGAAAGACACAGTGAACCGTCCGCCCGCCGGCGTCGCCGCCAGCAAGGTTTCGGAGGTTTCAAATCCCGCGAGCATGTCGCGCGCCACGACCGGGGCCCGCGCGCCCAGAAGTCCGGAGGCGAGGCGTGACGCGCGCGGGCGCACGCTTGCGCGCACCGTCGTGAAGCCTTCATCGCGCGCATCAAACCGCAGACCGGACACGGGCGCGCTCGAATCAAGCGCCTGGAGCGTCGCCGATCCCGGCTGGGGAGATGCGCCCAGCTCTTCAAGCAGGGGCGCGATCACCGAGGGGCGCAAATCGCCGGGAGAGGCGTGCGCAGCAATGCCTGTCAGGCCCGCGGCGAGGGCCGCGGCGCTCAGGCTGGAAGCGATGATGCGCAGAATGGTCATAGCGACCACAATCCTTCCAAAGTTCGTTCCCCGGCACGCTTGTCTGTATAACACGATCCTCGGGGCTATACAGCTGATCTGGACAAGTTTTTGGTTACCAAAATCTGAACTCGCATAGACGGCTTTGGTTCCATGCAAATCTGTCTGAAAGCCTATGAACCAGCCCTGAACCTGCCGCACAACGACCGGCGCCCCGGCCGTCGCGGCCGGGGCGCCTATCAGTCAGGCAAGGCGCATGGGCGCTATTGGCAGCCGAGGCATTCCTCGTAATCGGTGGGCGCGGCCTGCTCCATGCTGCGCTCGATCTCGGACTTTTCGCCCGAGCCGGCATAGCCGGCGCGCTGCACCGATTTGGACCGGCAGTAATACAGCGACTTCACGCCCTTCTCCCACGCCGTCCAGTGCAGCATGTGCAGGTCCCACTTATTGACGTCGCCGGGCAGGAAAATGTTCAGCGACTGGGACTGGCAGATGAACGGCGTGCGGTCGGCGGCATGTTCGATCACCCAGCGCTGGTCGATCTCGAAGGCGGTCTTGAAGATCGCCTTCTCGTCCTCGCTCAGGCAGTCGAGATGCTGGACCGAGCCTTCGTGCTCGAGAATGCTGGACCAGACGGTGGCGGTGTTCTCGCCCTTCTTGTCCAGAACCTCTTCCAGATACGGGTTCTTCACCGTGAACGAGCCCGACAGGGTCTTGTGGGTGTAGACATTGGCCGGGATCGGCTCGATGCCCGCGCTGGTGCCGCCGCAAATGATCGAGATCGAGGCGGTCGGCGCGATGGCCAGCTTGTGGGAGAAGCGCGCCTTGACGCCCTGCTCGGCGGCATCCGGGCACGCGCCGCGCTCTTCGGCCAGCTTAACCGAGGCGATGTCCGCCTGCTGGCGGATATGCTTGAACAGGATGCGGTTCCAGGACCGCGCCGTGGAGGATTCAAACGCCACGCCCAGCTTCTGCAGGAAGGAGTGGAAGCCCATCAGCCCCAGACCCACGGACCGCTCGCGCCAGGCCGAGTAGCGCGCACGCTCCATCTCGTCCGGCGCCCGGTCGATGAAGTCCTGCAGCACATTGTCCAGAAAGCGGAACACGTCCTCGATGAAGTCGGGATCGCTCTTCCATTCCTGATAGGTCTCGGCATTGATCGAGGACAGGCAGCACACCGCCGTGCGGTCACGGCCCAGATGGTCGAGACCCGTGGCCAGCATGATTTCCGAGCACAGATTGGACTGGCGCACCTTCAGCCCCAGCTTGCGCTGGTGGGCGGGCATATTGTTGTTCACCGTGTCGGAGAAGATGATGTAGGGCTCGCCGGTCTGCAGGCGCAGCTCCAGGATTTTCTGCCAGAGCTTGCGGGCGTTGACCGACTTGACCACTTCGCCGGACTTGGGCGAACGCAGTTCGAAATCGGCGTCGTCGCGCACCGCCTCCATGAAGGCGTCGGAAATATTCAGCCCGTGATGCAGGTTCAGGCTCTTGCGGTTGAAGTCGCCGCTGGGCTTGCGGATTTCGAGGAATTCCTCGATCTCCGGGTGGTGCACGTCGAGATACACCGCCGCCGAACCGCGGCGCAGCGAGCCCTGGCTGATGGCGAGGGTCAGCGAATCCATCACCCGGATGAACGGGATGATGCCGCTGGTCTGGCCGTTCTGGCCGACTTTCTCGCCGATGGAGCGCACGCCGCCCCAATACGTCCCGATGCCGCCGCCATTGGACGCGAGCCAGACATTCTCCGTCCAAGTGTTGACGATATCGCCCAGCGAATCATCCACCGAATTGAGGAAGCAGGAGATGGGCAGGCCACGGTCAGCGCCGCCATTGGACAGGACCGGCGTGGCGGGCATGAACCAGAGCTTCGACATATAGTCGTATAGTCGCTGGGCGTGCGCCACATCGTCGGCATAGGCGCGCGCCACCCGGGCGAACATGTCCTGATAGGATTCGCCGGGCAGCAGATAGCGGTCGACCAGCGTTTTCTTGCCGAAATCGGTCAGAAGCGCGTCCCGCGACGGGTCGGTCTGGACCGAGTCCACCAGGCGCAGCTTCACGGCCTTGGGCTTGCCATTCTGGGCCGGCGCACGCTGGGCGGCGGCGGTGGCGGAGACGTGGTCAAACGGCGTCATGGTCGAAGGCTCCTTCGAGGACAGCAGCGGCGCAAGAGGCCCTTGCGGCGGACGCAAAGTCCCGCGCGCTGCATGAGAATTTCAATACATTGTGTGCGGCCTCCCCGAGAGACCGCAACATATAGTGCTGAGCCTTCGCACAGGCGTCAACGCCCCAAACCGTCCGAACGCGAACTTTTTGGTAAACAAAACCTTACCAGACCCACGCCCGCGCGCAGACTCATTAAGGAAGCTGAGTGCGGCCTTAAGGCGCCGTTACCTGTGGAAAGGCGCCTTGCGCTTGGCGGCGGGCGCCGGGGCGGCTAAGAGGCGCCATGATCTCGTCTGTTTGCATCTATTGCGGCTCAAGCCCCGGCGTCCATGACGCCTATGGGCTGGCGGCGCGCGCCATGGGCGCGGCGCTGGCCCGGCGCGGCGTGCGCCTGGTCTATGGCGGCGGCCAGGTCGGGCTGATGGGCCAGCTGGCTGATTCGTGCCTCGACGCCGGCGGCATGGTCACGGGAGTGATTCCCGACTTCCTGTTCCACAAGGAAATCGCCCATGGCCGCGTCAGCGACATGCGCGTGGTCGCGTCCATGCATGAGCGCAAGCAGGTGATGGCCGACGAGTCCGACGCCTTCATCGCCCTGCCCGGCGGGCTGGGCACGCTGGAGGAATTGTTCGAGGTGTGGACCTGGTCCCAGCTTGGCCGCCACACAAAGCCGGTGGGCGTGCTCAACGCCCACGGCTATTTCGACCAGCTCCTGGCCTTCCTTGACCACATGCAGAGCGAGCAATTCGTCGAATCACGCCACCGCGCCATGCTGATCGAGCACGGCGACCCTGATTCGCTGCTCGACCGGATGGCGGCCTTCCAATACCCCGGCGTCATCGCGACTCTGACCCGCCATCAGGTGTAGGCGCGTCCAGCAGGGCGTTCAGATGGTCTTCCATCACGGACAATTCGCGGTCCCCCAACCCCCACAGAATCGCCGGATCGACCCGCGCATAGGCATGCGCCAGAATATTGCGCGCGCCCATAATGCCCCGCCAAGGCACGCCCGGCGCGCGCTGACGCACCGCCTCGGGTACATGCTTGGCCGCCTCACCGAAGATTTCAACGCAGCACGCAACAGCGTGCTGTGCCTTGATATCTGAAGCGAAGGCGGTTGCGTCCAGCCCTTGCACATGGGCGCGCGCATACCGGCTGTGAACGATCATGTCCGTGACCGAGACCCGCCAGTCACGGTCAGGCATTTACCGCCTCCCGGGTGATCTCTGCGCGCAATGCCGGGTGCAGAGAATCAGGCGTGAACAGGTCCACAGCGGCGCCAAGTTGCGCCTCGAGATCGAGCTTGAGGCCAGCGAATTCGAAAAGGCCCGGAACGCGCCCGGGCGCGAATTCGACAATGAGGTCAATATCGCTGCCGGGGCCCGCATCACCGCGCGCCTGGCTGCCGAACAGCCGCACATGCGCTACACCGCGGCTGGCCAGCCAAGGCTTGAGAGCGTCGATCCGGCTGATGAGACTGCGCTGCGTCATACGTGCAGTGTCTCATATCCTGCGGCCAGCCCCAAGCATCGCCTTGATGTCCCCGGGAACGAATCTCCACAACGCGGCTTTTCCTGATCCCTCCATGGCGATCCCGCAAAGGAGATGACGATGGACGTCCGTTGTCTGATCTGGGCCTGGATTCTGATCGCGCCGATGGTGCTGCTCTCCGTAATGTCCATGATGAAATAAGCGTCCGCGCATGATCGGGCGGTTCGCGTGGGCGCGGCGCGCCGCGTGCAGGTCCTGCGCACGCAGGGGCTTTCGCGCAGCCGCGCGCTGGCGTAACTGAAACGCCATGAGCATACAGACCGCCAAGCTGGATCAGGTGATCGACCGGTTCGACCAGGTCGAGGCGCGCCTGTCTGCGTCCACCGATTCCACAGAGATCGTGCGCCTGTCCAAGGAGCATGCCGAGCTCAAGAAGGTGGCCGACAAGGCCCGCGAGCTGAAAAACGCGCGCAGCGAGATGGCCGAGGCCGAGACGATCATCGAGGAAAGCTCTGACCGCGACATGACGGCGCTCGCCGAAGAGGAGCGCCAGCGCCTGAAAAAGGCGATCCCCGCGCTGGAACGCGAGCTGCAGCTGCTCCTCCTTCCCAAAGACCGCGATGACGAAGCCTCGATCATTCTGGAGATTCGCGCGGGCACGGGCGGGGACGAGGCGGCGCTGTTCGCCGGCGATCTGTTTTCCATGTACCAGCGCTACGCCTCGCTGCGCGGCTGGCGCATGGAGGTGGTCGACGCCAGCGAATCAGAGATTGGCGGCTACAAGGAAATCATCGCCAGCATTGACGGCGCGGGCGTGTTCGGGCGGATGAAGTTTGAGTCCGGCGTGCACCGGGTGCAGCGCGTGCCGGCGACCGAAAGCGGCGGGCGCATCCATACCTCGGCGGCGACAGTGGCGGTGCTGCCGGCGCCCGAAGAAGTGGATATCGTCATCCGCGACGACGATATCCGCATCGACACCATGCGCGCCTCGGGCGCGGGCGGACAGCACGTGAACAAGACCGATTCGGCGGTGCGCATGACCCACATCCCCACCGGGATCGTGGTGATCAGCCAGGAAAAATCCCAGCACCAGAACCGCGCCATCGCCATGCAGGTGCTGAAAACCCGCCTGTATGACAAGGAGCGCGCCGAGCGCGACGCCGAACGCGCCGCCGAGCGCAAGGGCCAGGTCGGGTCGGGCGACCGGTCTGAACGCATCCGCACCTATAATTATCCGCAGGGGCGCGTCAGCGATCACCGCATCAATCTCACCCTCTACAAGCTTGATGAAATCATCACCGGCGACGCGCTGGACGAGGTGATCGACGCCCTCATTGCCGAGGATCAGGCCGCGCGGCTCGCGGCGATGGAAGAGGCTTGAACGCGCTGACCCGGCGCGAGGCGCTGCGCGCCGGCGCGGCCCGGCTGCGCGGCGCAGGGCTTGGCGATGAGGCCGACAGCGATGCGCGCCGCCTGCTTGAAGCGGCTGGCAAGCTCAACGGCGCCGGCCTGATGGCGCGGCTGAACGAGGCGCTGCCAGAGGCGGAGGCCGCACGCTTTGAAACCCTGATCGCCCGGCGGGCCCGGCGCGAGCCCCTGTCTCACATCGTAGGCTCCGTGGGCTTCTGGACACTGGATCTGATCGTCACCCGCGACGTCCTCACGCCGCGCCCGGATACCGAGACCATCGTGGAGGCCGCGCTGGCGTCGGTGGCTGACCGCAATGCGCCGCTGGACATTCTCGACATCGCCACGGGCTCGGGCGCCATCGCGCTGGCCCTGCTCAGCGAACTGCCCAATGCCCGCGCCGTGGCCACGGATATCTCCGCCCCTGCCCTGGCCGTGGCGCGCGCGAATGCGGCGCGCAATGGTCTGGCGAAGCGCATCACCTTCATCGAAACCAGCTGGGCGGACGGGGTCGACGGCCCGTTCGACCTTCTGGTGTCCAACCCGCCCTATATCGCCAGCGCGGTGATCGGCGCGCTGGAACCGGAAGTGAAGGACTATGAGCCGCGACTGGCTCTGGATGGCGGACCGGACGGGCTCGCGCCTTACCGTCACCTGTTCGCCGAGGCGAAGCGGCTGCTCAAACCGGGCGGAACCGGCGTGTTCGAGATCGGCTTTGACCAAGGCGAAGCCGCGCTGGCGCTCGCGCGGATGAACGGGGCGCCGGACGCCACGCTGAGACGTGACCTCGCCGGGCGGGACCGCGCGGTTGTGTTCAATTGCAGTTGACCCGCGCCATGTAAAAAAGCCTTGGAATCGCCTCACGGATGCGTCTAGGGTGCGCCACGTCAGAGGCGCGGTGCGGGCCGGGATGGGGCTGCTCCGGGATTTGAGGCGGATCGCCCGCATCTGATGGTTTAGACTCAGACATGGATGCAAGCGCTGCGGCGGCCAGAGAGCCGTACAGGCCTTGCCGCCGGCGCAGCCGGTGTTTGCAAACCGGCCGTCCCGACATTCACTCCCGCCCGAAAGAGATCAGGTTTTGGCAATGAAGCGTCAACGCGGCCGCGGCCGGAAGCCCGGCCACCAGAATAATTCAAACCGGGCGTTCGAGAGCAACGGACCGGATGTGAAAATCCGGGGCAATGCCCAGCACATCTACGAGAAATACCTCCAGCTGGCGCGCGATTCCTCGTCGTCCGGCGACCGGGTGATGGCGGAAAACTATTTCCAGCATGCCGAGCACTATCTGCGCATCGTGCAGCTGACCCAGCCCCGGCGTGACGAGAGCGACAATGACGACGACCGTCAGAATGATCGTCAGCAGGATCGTCCAAACGACCGGCAGCACGAGCGTCAGAACGAGCGCCCTTCCGGTCAGCAGGCCCAGCGCCATGAACAGCCGCGCTTCGACCCCCAGCCCCGCCCCGATCATCAGGACCGCGCCGAGCGCCAGGATGGCGAGGGCAATCGCGCCCGTGGCAATGGCAACGCCGCCAACGGCCATGACGGGCAGACCGCCGCGCGCGAAGACGCGGAGTCCGCAGAGAACGCCAACCGCCAGCGCCGTCAGCGCGGCCGGCGCCGGCGTCCCGAGGACGACAATGACAACACCGGCTCCGATCCGCTGGCCGTCGTGGACCCGGAAGCCGCCAGCGCCTCGGCGCAGGCGGACAGCAAGCCTGAACAGGCCGAAGAGCCCGCCAGCGAACAGCCAGCGCCCAAGCGCGCCCGCACCCGGCGTCCCCGCAGCGACGCGGCGGCGGAAGACGCCCTGAAGGCAGCAGAAACCAAGTCAAGCGGCGGCGCCGCCGCCTGAGGTTGGACCCATCCGATTGAAACAAGGCGCGGGCGGTCCTTCAGGACCGCCCGTTTGCGTGTCAGGCTGGCCGCACATGCGCAGCCAGCGCGTCGAGGCGCGCATTGGCTTCGGCCAGACGCTGGACCGACACGGTTCCGGCCGCCATCGCCGCCCCCACCCAGTCCACCGCCCGGCGGGCGAGATCGGGATCGGGATTGGCGGAGTTGGAGATCAGGATGAGGTCATTGCCCGCCGCCAGTGCGCCGGTCAGGGCCTGTTCGCGGCTGTAGTGATTGCGGATCGCGCCCATATCGAGATCATCGGTGATCATCGCGCCCTCATAGCCCATCACCTCCCGCAGCAGCCCGTGCAGCACGCGGCGCGACAGGGTCACGGGCAAACCATCAGGATCCAGGCGCAGGTTGACCAGATGGGCGCCCATCATCAGATGCGCCCGGCCCATGCGCATCAGCCGGCCGAACGGCGCGGCTTCTTCAAAACTCCAGGTGCCGGTGATGTCGACAAACCCGTCATGACTGTCGCCGCGCGAGCGGCCATGGCCGGGGAAGTGTTTGACCGCGCAGGCAATGCCTTCCGCCTCGAACGCGTCGATGAAGGCAGAACACCATTGCGCGACGTCGCCCGCGTCGGCCCCATAGGCGCGCCCGTACTGTCCGATGGCGTTATTGCCCGCATCATGCAGGTCGGCGATGGGGGCGAGATTCATGTTGAAGCCCGCTTCGCGCAGCTCGCGCGCCGCCGTCCCGAACAGGGGCCGGGCCGCGTCGAGCCCGGCCTCGGCCAGCGCGCTGGCGCGCGGGATGCGGGTATAGCCCATATCGCCGGTCAGGCGCTGGACGACGCCGCCTTCCTGATCAATGGCGAGCCAGGCGTCGGGGGCCGCCTCGCGAAAGCGCCGGGCCAGCCCCTCCACACCCTCGCGCGTGCGGGCGTTGTGGCGCAGGAAAAGCACCCCGCCTATCCGGCCCGCGGCCAGATCGGCTTCGATGGCGTCCGCACTCGGCGCGTCAGGCGCATCGCCCAGAAACCCTAGGATCAGCGTGCGCCCGACCAGCGCCTCCATCGGGCGCAGCGCATGGCGCGCAAGCGCTTCAGCAGGCAGGCCCGCGCTGGCCGCGGCGGGCGCAGCCGCGCTCGCCGCCAGGGCGCCCATGATGTGGCGTCGCGTCAGCATGATGTCCGGATGTCCCCTTATTTCCCCAACCAACAGCTAAGCCTTATGCGGCCGCGCTGTCCAGCCGGCGCAAAAAAAGCCCGGCGTCTTGCGGCGCCGGGCGTCAATTTGGTTGGTCGACAAAGAGACGTCTCCTCCCCAGAGACACCGCTTAGAGACAAGACGGTCAGGCCCTGTCAGGTGAAAACGTGACCTAACTGTCATGTTGGCGTCAACCCCCCAATGTCATGGGGCTTTGCGCCGCCCCCGGTCAGGCGCGCTTCAGGGCGTCCAGGATGGCGCGCACGAACCCGTCGCGCGGAACGGCGAATTGCTGCTTCTGTTCCTTCCACTCATCGCGGTCGGTCATGGCTTCGGCGAGCTCCGCGCCCAGCTTCAGATCCTTGATCTGCACCTCGCCGCGGGCGCGCTCTTCCTCGCCCTCGATGACCGCGAAGGCCGCGCCGCGCCGGTCGGCGTATTTCAGCTGCTTGCCCATATTGCCTGAGCCGACAAAGGCTTCGGCGCGCAGGCCCGCCGCGCGCAGTTCGGCCGCCATGGCGAAATACTCGGCCATGCACGCCTTGTCCGCGGCGATGACGATGACCAGCGGCGCCGCTTGGGCCGCATCCAGCCGGCCCAGCGCCGACAGGGCGGCGGCAAAACGGCTGACACCGAAGCTGAAGCCCGTGGCGGGCACGGCCTGACCGGTGAAGCGCGCCACCAGATCATCATAGCGCCCGCCCGAGGCCACAGAGCCGAACTGCATCGGGCTGCCGTCCGGATAGGTCGGCGTGACCAGAAGCTCGGTCTCGAAGACCGGGCCGGTGTAATAGCCCAGCCCGCGCACCACGGACGGGTCGAACACCGCTTCGCTCTCGCTGACGCCGAGCGCGGTCAGGATGGCGTTGATCTCGCCCAGCGCCTCCACGCCCGCTGCGCCCGACCCGGCGGCGGCAGAGTTAAGGCGTTCCGTGATCTGCGCGCGCGTGCCTTTAGCCTGCGCCGCTTCGAGGAAGCCCAGCACCGTGCGCGCGCCAGCCGCATCCAGCCCGGCGCCTTGCGTGAAGTCGCCGCTCTCGTCCTTGCGGCCCTTGCCCAGCAATTGCTCCACACCTTCAAGGCCCAGCCGGTCGAGCTTGTCGATGGCGCGCAGGACCCGCATGCGCCGCGTATCGTCCGCCTGGCCAAGGCTCTCCAGCACACCGTCCAGCAGGCGGCGGTCATTGACCCGGATCACAAACTCGCCGTCTTTCAGCCCGGCCGCGCGCATCACCTCGGCGGCCAGCGCGATCATCTCCGCATCCGCCGCAGGACCGGCCGCGCCGACGCTGTCAGCGTCGCACTGCACGAACTGGCGGAAGCGGCCGGGCCCGGGCTTTTCATTGCGCCAGACCTCGCCGAACTGATAGCGGCGGAAGGGTTTGACCAGATCCTGGAAATTCTCCGCCGAAAAGCGCGCCAGCGGGGCGGTCAGGTCATAGCGCAGCGCCATCCACTGGTCGTCATCGTCCTGGAGCGCGAACACGCCCTCATTGGGCCGCTCCTCGTCGGGCAGGAATTTGCCCAGCGCATCGGCGTATTCAAACGCCGGCGTCTCCAGCGGCTCAAACCCCCAGCGCTCATAGACGGCGCTGGCGGCGCTCACCAGGGCGCGCTCGGCGCGGATGACGCTGGCGGTGCGATCTTCAAACCCGCGCGGACGGCGCGCCCTGGGGCGGAAGGCCTTGGCCATGAACACTCTCGCTGCGCTGTGGGGGCGCGTGAGCCGCGCCGTGAAACCGGTCCGGGGCTTAGCCGCCTTGAGGCGGGCGATCAAGCGGCCCGCGCCTTGCACGCCAGAGCCTGAACGCCCCCAAGGAGACCACCCCATGTCCCTGATCGCCACACTTCTGGCCGCCCTCGCCCTTTTGAGCACGCCGGACGCATCCCAATTGCAGCACACCGCCGCGGCGCTGGAGGCTGAAGCCTCCACGCGCGCCGAGTTGCTGGCGGCGTCGCCGGGAGCGCCCGCAGAGGCGCTGCCCGCTGGCGATCCCGTGCTGGAGGGTCTCGATGCGCTGTCGCTGGCGGCGGCGCGCCACGCCCGCGCCATCGATGCGGCGGGCGGCGCGCGTGATCTCGCCTGCATTTTCCGGGGCATGAGCGCGGATGCCGCCGCCTGGCCGGAGCAATTGGCCGGCATGGACCGCGCCGCCGATCAGGCGCGGGCCTATCGCGAGATTGCGCGGCTCGCCAACCACGCCGCCCGTCTGGCGCAAGAGGATATCCGGTCGGCGGCGCCCGCCTAGCGTTCCGGCAAACGCCGGAAGACCCCTCGCCGGATCGCCGCCGCGCGCTATCATCACGTGGATGATCACAGCGGTGCTTTTGACTCTCTCCCTCGCCCTGTCTGCGCCCGATCCCGGCGCACAAACAGCCTATGAGCGCGGCGCCTGGGCCGAAGCCGAGGCGGCGGCCATTGATGGTTCGAGCGCCGAGACCCGCACGCTCGCCTCCCAGGCGGCGCTCACCCCGCTCATGCTGGGTGACATGTCCGGCGCCCCCCGCGGCGACCGGCGGGCGGCCGCAAGGCGCGCGCAAGACCATGCGCGGGCCGCCATCGCCGCGGACCCGGGCTATGCGCCGGCGCATTTGCGCCTCGCCGCCGCGATCGGCTTCGAGGCGCGCTATATCAACCCTGTCCGCGCGGCGATGATGGGTCTGCCCCAGGAGGGAAAGCGCCATATCGAGACCGCCCTGTCGCTGGATCCGGACGATCCCTGGGGCGAGGGCATGTTGGGCGCCTGGCATATGGAGGTGGCGCGCCGCGCCCGGCCGGGCATGTTTGGCTCGGATGCCGGCGAGGGCCGCGAACGCTACCGCGCCGCCGCGGCGCGGGCGGGCGCTGATCCGTCCATCGCCTTCCATTTCGCCCTCGCCCTGATCGCCGCCGACCCGCACGCCCATGGCGACGAAGCGCTGGCGCTGCTGGATCAGGCCCGGGCAGCCGCTGCGCCCGGCGCGTTTGAAGATGCGATCCGGGCTCAGGCGGGCGCACTGCATGCGCTGCTCGCGCGCGACCGGGACGCTGCTCAGACCGAAGCGATCCGGCGGCTGGAGGAGTAGGCCTTACCCGCCCGTCAGCTGCAAAGCGCTGAGGCGGGCGTAGAGGCCGCCGGCCTGGGTGAGGCTGGCATGGTCGCCCTGTTCGGCGATGCGGCCCTGATCCAGCACATAGATGCGGTCCGCCTTGCGCACGGTGGACAGGCGGTGGGCGATGACCAGCGTGGTGCGCCCCTCGGCGAGGCGCTCCAGCGCCGCTTGAACCCGCGCCTCGGCTTCGGCGTCGAGGGCGGAGGTCGCTTCGTCCAGCAGCAGGATCGGCGCGTCTTTCAAAATGGCGCGGGCGATGGCGATGCGCTGGCGCTGACCGCCGGACAGGCTGGTCCCCTTGGGGCCGACGCGGGAATCATACCCGCCGGGCAAAGCCATGATGAAATCATGGGCGTCGGCGGCTTTGGCGGCTTCGATCACCGTGTCGGGGTCCGCGTCAGGGCGGCCCAGCGCGATATTGGCTGCGACCGTATCGTCAAACAGGATGATGTCCTGGCTCACCAGCGCCGCCGCGCCGCGCACGCTTTTGAGGCTCGCCTCCCGGATATCCTGACCATCAATGAGCACACGGCCCTGCGACGGGTCATAGAGCCGGGCGGCGAGGTTCAGCAGCGTGGTCTTGCCTGAGCCCGACGGCCCCACGAGGGCCACGGTTTCGCCCGCCCTCGCCTCCAGCGTGACGCCGTCAATCGCCGCGCGCACGCCGTCATAGCCGAAATGCACGTCCTCGAACCGCACCGCGCCGCCGTTGAGGACCAGAGCGGGCGCGCCGGGCGTCTCGGTGACTGTATCTGTCTCGTCGATCAGGGCGAAGACCCGGTCGAGCACGGCGAAACCTTCCTGCATCACGCCGGCCAGCGAGGCGAGGGCCCGCGCCGCCGGGCTGACCACCAGGATGGCGGCGATAATGCCCAGAAGCTGGCTGATCCCGCCCTCGCCCTGCAAGGCGCGCCAGCCCAGAATCACGAACACGCCAGCCAGCGCGATCATGCCGGCGATCTCCATCAGCGGCTCGATGCGCGCGCGCTGGCGGATCATGGACAGGAGCAGGCGGAAGCGCTCGGCGAAGCGGGCGCGGGCGCGGGCATTGACCCAGTCTTCCAGGGTGAAGCTCTTGATCATACGGGCGCCGGACAGGCTTTCATCGAGAAAGCTGGTCACATCGCCCGCCTGGGACTGGACCGCGTCGGCGCGCTTGCGGATCGCCTGGCCGATGCGCAGCACGGGCTGGCCCACCAGCGGCAACACCACCAGCACGTAGAGCGCCAGCATCCAGTCGATCCAGAACATCCAGGCAATGCCCAGGATCACCATGAACAAGTCACGGGTGAGATTATTGGCCGCGCGCACCAGGCTCTCGCGCAGCATGGTGATGTCATTGGTGAAGCGCGAGATCAGCGAGCCGGTCGCCTCGCCCTGCAGCCGCGCGAAATCGGCGGTGATGAGGCGGGCGTACATGGCGCTCTGCAGATCGCGCATGATCGACAAGGCCAGCTGATTGGTGGCGATGGTCTGGCCGTAGAGCGAAGCGGCGCGAATGATCCCCAGCGCGCCGATCAGGGCCGGCGCAGCCCACAGCACGCGCGGATCGGCCGCCTCGATCATCTGACTGGCGAGATGCACCGCCCCGGCATAGGACGAACCGGCAGCCGCCGTGATCAGGGACAGGACCACGCCCCAGCCGAACAGGGCGAACCGGCCCGGCATGAAGTCGCGCCACAGCCGGGCGGCCAGGGCGCGCGCGCCGGACCGGGTGGGCGCCGGCGGCGCAGGCAGGGCGGGCGGGGCGCTCAGGACGCCCCGCTCCGGCCCGGATCGAGCAGCTTGTGGGCGTGGATCACGAAAAAGCGCATATGGGCGTTGTCCACCGTGCGCTGGGCCGCCGCGCGCCAGGCATTGCGGGCGGATTCGTAATCGGGATAGGCGCCGACGAACTCGACGTTCGACAGATCCTTGAATTCGTGGGCGCCGGGTCCGAGGTCTTTCAGCTCGCCGCCAATGACGAGGTGCAAGAGCTGGGGCGAATCATGGGCGCTCATGGCGCGTCCTCCTGTGCGAGCCGCTCTAATAGCAAGGCATGCAGCGCCGGGCCAGCGGCCAGCGGCGCAGGCTGGCGCGGCGGGTCGCCATCATAGCGCAGCGTCACGCCGGCCCGGTCGGTGATGCGGCCGCCCGCCTCGGTGATCAGAAGATGCCCGGCGGCCAAATCCCAGTCCCATTTGGGCCGCACCGCCACCACGCCGTCAAACAGGCCCGACGCCGCCAGCGCGAGGCGCAGGGCGGCGGAGTTCACCGTGGAGGCCGTGGCGCCGATATCGCGCAGCGCCGTCAGCCGTCCCGGATCGCCCAGAATGCGGGCGCCGGCGATGGCGCCATGGCCGCTCATGCGCACCGGGCGGCCATTGAGCCGCGCGCCAAGGCCCCGCACAGCGTCCCACAATCGCTCGGTAGAGGGGTCATAGATGGCGGCGGCCACCGGAATGCCGTCCTCGATCACCGCCACAGACACCACGAACTCGGGCCGTCCCTTGATGAAGGCGCGCGTGCCGTCGATGGGATCGACCACAAACGTGCGGGCGGCGCTGAGGCGGGAGCGGTCGTCGGCGGTTTCTTCCGACAGCCAGCCATAATCCGGGCGGGCGGGGATCAGATGGTCCTTGAGCAGGGCGTCGGCGGCGAGATCGGCGTCGCTGACCGGATCGCCCGGCCCCTTGTCCCAGGCGCGCAGGCCCCGGGCGCGGAACGCCAGCGCCAGCTGGCCCGCATCGCGCGCCGCCCGCGCGATCAGGTCGCGATCGGCCTCATCGCCCGCCAATCGACAGGCCTTCGACCAGCACGCTCGGGGCGTTGACCGAGCCTTCAAACTCCAGATCCGAGCCGGGGATCAGGCGCGCGAAGATATCAACCAGATTGCCCGCCACCGTCACCTCGCTGACCGGACCGGCGCGCTTTCCACCCTCGATGGCGAAGCCCGCCACCCCCACCGACCAGTCGCCGGTATTGGCGTTGAGCGAAGGGCCGAACATTTCGGTGACCAGCAGGCCGTCGCCCGCTTCGGCGATCAGCTCATCCAGGCTCGCCTCGCCCGGCTCAAGATGGACGTTCGCTGCGCCAACGCCCGGCGGACCGCCCAGGCTGCGCGACGCGTGACCGGTGAGCGCCATGCCCAGCTGGCGGGCGCTGGCGGCGTTCATGAGCCAGGTGGTGACCACCCCGTCCTCGACCAGCGCGCGCGGGCGGCAGGCCACACCCTCACCGTCGGCCGCGCGGGCGCCAAAGCTCCAGTCGCGCAGCGGGTCTTCAATGATGTTGATCCCGTCGGCGAACACACGCTCGCCCAGCCGGTCGCGGAGGAAGGATGTGCCGCGCGCAATCGCCGGGCCGGAGATGGCGCCGAGCAGCGCTGATACGAAGACGGACGATTCGCGCCGGTCAAACACCACGGACCGCTTGCCCGACGCCACCTTGCCCGAACCGAGCCGCGCCACGGCGCGCTCCCCGGCGCTGCGGCCAATGGTGTCCGGGGATTTCAGATCGGACAGGCGGCGCGATGAATGGGAATCGTAGTCGCGCTCCATGGCCTCGCCCCGCTTGGCTATGGCGGAGACGCCGAGGCCATAGCGCGAGCCGCGCCGGGCGATCTCGAACCGGTTGGAGGCTGCCGCCGCCGAGGCGCCTGAACCCAGGCTCGCGCCCGCCGAACTCACCGTCGTGACGCCGTCCACCGACCGGGCGGCCGCTTCCAGCTCCAGTGCGGCGGCTTCAAGGCCCGCCTCATCAAGACCCGCCGGCTCATACGTGGCGATATCGGGCAGGCGGCGCGCCAGGGCGCCCGGCTCCAGCAGACCACAGTACGGATCCTCGGGGGCGATGCGGGCCATGGCGATGGCGCGCTCGATAGCGAGCGCCTGACCGGCCGCGGACAAATCGGAGAAGCTGACCCCGGCCTGACGCTGCCCGATGAACACGCGCAGCCCCGCCTCGC
The DNA here is from genome assembly GCA_027627685.1 of Hyphomonadaceae bacterium ML37. Lineage (NCBI taxonomy): Bacteria > Pseudomonadati > Pseudomonadota > Alphaproteobacteria > Hyphomonadales > Hyphomonadaceae > Hyphomonadaceae bacterium ML37. The sequence goes on along the minus strand of CP091241.1, from coordinate 201,749 downwards.
GATTTTCCGACCGCTCCAGGCTTTCCAGCGCGCCATCGCGCACGCTGGCCTCCAGCGATCGCGATTCGCTCAAGGCCGCCTCGGCGTGGTCGGCGCCGGCTTTGAGGGCCGCGTCGCGCAGGGTGCGGGCAAGGTCAAGGAGCGCTTCCGGATCGGGCGCGCCCTCACGGGTCGATTGGGAGGTCTGGCTCATGCCCGCCACATAGCCCGCGCAGGCGCGCGGAGCAATGCAGCCCGGTCAGGTCAGAGCCGTCAGATCAGGGCGTGGACGGCCAGCCCGGCCCCCAGCACGATATAAACGATGAGGGTCAGCAGCGCGCCCAGCACCCGGCCAAAGCTGCGGCCTGAATTGCGCGACAGGCCCCAGCCATGCAGGACGCGCCCCACAGTCAGCATGCCGCCCAGCACATGGATGGCGATCACCGGCGCGCCGAGGGCCGCCGCCGCCACCAGGCCGATCAGCGCCGCCGGGGTCCATTCGGAGCCGTTGGCGTGGGCGCGCGAGGCGCGGATCAGCCCCGCGTCGCCGCCATCGCCAATGCCCACTTGCGACTTATTGCGCCGGGCCATGACCAGCAGGCCCAGCACCAGCAGAATAAGAAGATTGAGGCCCACATAGAGCCCTGCCGCTGTCATCGCCGTCATGATGTTACCCCCTGTTGAGCCGGTCAGTCCTGTGACGCCGGTAATTTGGCCGCCTCGGCTATGGCGCCGGCCAGCACATCCGGCGCTTCCGCCCCGGACACGGCAAACCGGCCATTGAAAATGAAGCAGGGCACGCCCTGAACGCCCAGCGAGCGGTAGAATTGCTCTTCGCGCTGGACTTCAGCCGCGTCGCGGTCGGTGCTCAACAGATCGCGCACGACCTCTGCGTCCATGCCCGCCTCACCCGCCAGCGCGGCCAGCACGTCCGGCGCGCCGATATCGCGCCGCTCTTCAAAGAAAGCCTTGTGGATGAGGTCCAGAACGGTCTCGCCGAGTGCCTGACCCTGCGCCCAGCGGATCACGCGGTGGGCGTCCAGCGTGTTGGGACGGGTCTCGATGGCGTCGAAGTTGAAGACGATGCCGACGCCGGGCCCGGCCTGTTCGAGATGCGCGCGCATGGCCTTGAACCTGTCCGGCGCGCCGGGCGAGGCGGCGGCGAATTTGCGCGCCATGTAATCGCCATAAGGCACACCCGCGCGGGGCACGCCTGCATCGAGCTGAAAGGGCCGCAGCACGGTCTCGGTGACGGCATCAGGCTTCAGCGCCCGCGCCTCGCGCCAGTAGCGCAGGCCCAGCCAGCACCAGGGACAGACCGGATCGGTCACCAGATCAACGGAAACGGGGGCAGCGCTCATGGGTGTGAACCTAGCGTGATTGCGGCGGGAGGGAACAGGGCTTGCGCGCCGGTCAGGCCGGGGTTTCGCCCGCCCGCTCCAGCTTGATCCGTTCGCTGGCGCGCAGCTTCACGCTTTCGCTCTTGAGCTGGCCGCAGGCGGCGAAGATGTCGCGGCCGCGCGGCGTGCGCACCGGGCTGGCGTAGCCGGCACGGTTCACCACATCGGCAAAGCGCTCGATGGTCTCCCAGTCGGAGCACTCATAGGGGCTGCCGGGCCAGGGATTGAACGGGATGAGGTTGATCTTGGCCGGAATGCCCTTGAGCAGGCGCACCAGCGCCTTGGCCTCGGCCAGCGAATCGTTGACGCCCTTGAGCATCACATATTCGAACGTCACCCGGCGGGCGTTGGAGAGGTCGGGATAGGCGCGGATGGCGTCCAGCAGCTGGGCGATGGGGTATTTTTTATTCAGCGGCACCAGCTCATTGCGGAGCTCATCGTTGGTGGCGTGCAGGCTGATGGCCAGCATGGCGCGGGTGCGCTCGCCCAGCTCGGTGATTTTCGGGACCACGCCGGAGGTGGACACCGTGGTGCGCCGCCGGCCGATGGCCATGCCATCGCCGTCTGAAATAATGTCGATGGCGTCGCTGACCGCGTCGAGATTATACAGCGGCTCGCCCATGCCCATGAAGACGATATTCGTGATCTTGCGATCTTCGTTGGAGGTGGGCCATTCACCCAGATCGTCGCGGGCGATCATCACCTGGGCAGCAATCTCGGCAGCCGTCAGATTGCGCACCAGCTTCTGGGTGCCGGTGTGACAGAAAGTGCAGGTCAGGGTGCAGCCCACCTGGCTGGACACGCACAGCGCGCCCGAGCGGCCCACATCGGGGATGAAGACCGTCTCGGCCTCCACGCCCGGCGCAAAGCGGATCAGGTATTTGCGCGTGCCATCCACGCTGACCAGGCGCTCCACGATCTCCGGGCGCTCCAGCGTGAAACAGGCTTTCAAAGCGGCGCGCAAATCCTTGGACACATTGGTCATGGCGTCAAAATCAGTGACGCCGTAATGATAGATCCAGCGCCACAGCTGATCGGCGCGCATCTTCGCCTTCGTCTCGTCCACGCCGGCACGGGCGATTAGCGCGTCGCGCAGTTGCGCGCGCGTCAGCCCGGCCAGGCTTTGCGGACCGGGTGCGGGACGGTTGGCGAAATCAAGGTTCAGCGCTGTGCTCATGGCCGCGCGGTATAGTCCAAACGCGGCGAAAATGCGAGAGCGCAGGGCGCACCCTTGAAAGCGCGCGCGGCTTGGCGTCAAGTGCGGCCCATGAAGCTCATCTGCCATCCCCTTTCGGGCGACGCCCCGCCTATCCGCCCCGCCTCACAGAAGCGCCAGTGGATGGACGACACGCCGGAAGGCTTCGCCTATCGCTGCCTGCCGCTGGTGGTGGCCAACCAGCATGGCTGGGAGGTGTTTGCGCCTCACGGCCTGAGAGCGCGCTGGAATGGCGGCGTGCGGGTCGAGGATGTCGAGGTTCTGCTGGACCAGCCGCTGTCCATGGGGCGGTCCGGCTCGGCCATGGCCAATTTCGGGTCCGGCATCCTGACCTTCGAGATGGGATTCCTGCTGCGCACCCCGCCGGGCTGGAATATCTGGGTCCAGGGCCCCGTCAACCAGCCCAAGGACGGAATCTCGCCGCTGACCGGCGTGATCGAAACCGACTGGAGCCCCTACACCTTCACCATGAACTGGCGCTTCACCCGGCCCGGCGAGGTTCGGTTCGAGGCCGGCGAGGCCGTCGCGCACCTGTTTCCGGTGCGCCGCGATCTGTTCGAGCGCGTGCAGCCGGAATTGCGCAGCGTCCATGCCGATCCCAAGACATCGGCGCAGATGGATATCTGGCGCGAGAGCCGCACCGATTTCATGAAACGGCTGAAAACCCATGATCCCCAGGCGGCTGAGGAGAAATGGCAGAAAGGCTATTTCCGCGGCCTCCTGCCCGACGGCTCCAAGGGTCCGGCTGATCACAAGACCAAGCTGAAAGTGAAGCCGTTCACGCCGGCGCCGGACGCGGGACCGCCGAAGCGGCGGCGTTAAGCGGCAGTGGTTCAGAGGCGGCGCGGGCCGGACGATATTCGGCTTCCCTGCTTTTGAAAATTTTCCTATATTCGGCTCATGAGAGCAGTTCTTTCCCTATTTGCGTGCGCTTTGTATTGGGCGCAACCCGCAGTGGCGCAGGACATCCCCGGGCCGGTGCCGGCGGAGATTCTGCATATTGTGGATGGGGATACGGTGGGCGTGCGCGCTCATACCTGGCCCGGTCAGTATGTGGAGATCCGCGTGCGCCTGCGCGGCGCCGATGCGCCGGAAGTGCGCCGCGTCGCGTGCGAGGCTGAGCGGGCGAGAGGGCATGAGGCCACTGAATTCACGCGCGCCTGGCTGACCGCGCCGGATGGCGAGGGGTTTGCGCCGGTCATGCTCACCGAGATCGGACCGGACAGTTTCTGGGGCCGGGTGGTGGCCCGCCTGGTGCGCGCCGGGGACGGGGCGGATCTGTCAGACGATCTGATGGCGGCGGGTCTGGCCGTGCCCTTCCGTCAGCGCGGGCCGTGGTGCGACGCGCCGGAGGATGCGCCAAACGGGACAGACCCGTCTTTGCCCTGAGGGACGCCACCCTGACGCTCCGTCCGCGCCCAGACGCGCTCGTTCAGCACATAGGCGAATGTCTGGACCACCGGCTCGATCAGCCCTACCGCCAGCGCGGCGCGCCAGTCGCGGGTCAGCGCAAACACCACCGCCATCGCCACGACCATGTGGGTCAGGCCATAGCTCAAGGTCTTGAGCAGGCCCCGCGGCACAGCCGGAAAGCGGACGGGCTCAGGCGTGTGAAACAGGGCGCGGGCAAGGGCGGTCATGGCAAACCTCTCTTCTCTGTGAGAAATGAGAATGGATCGCAATTGCGGCCAGAACAAGCGCAGACGCCCTATGGGCCCATGAATAATAAGGATCGGGGCGATAGAGCGCCGCTATGGCGATCCGCCCGACCCGCGCTTAGCCCTTCAGGGCCTCGCTTTGCGCCGCGCACAGCGCTGTGACGCCGTGACGGGCGAGCGAGAACAGGGCGTCAAACTCCGCCTGACTCATGGGCCGGTCTTCGGCTGTAGCCTGCACCTCCACCACGCCGCCCGCCGAGGTGAGGACGAAATTGGCGTCGGTTTCGGCGACGCGGTCTTCCTCGTATTCCAGATCGAGGCGCGGTTCGCCCGCGATGATGCCTGCGGAGACGGCGGCGAGCTGGGCGTGGACGGGGTCGGTCTTGATCACGCCCTCCTCCACCAGCCAGAGGCAGGCCGATTTCAGCGCCAGCCAGGCGCCGGTGACCGAGGCCGTGCGCGTGCCGCCATCGGCCTGGAGCACGTCGCAGTCGATGAGAATCTGGCGCTCGCCCAGCGCCTTGAGGTCGATGCAGGCGCGTAAGGAACGGCCGATCAGGCGCTGTATCTCCTGGGTGCGGCCCGACGGCTTGCCGGAATTGACCTCGCGCCGGGTGCGCTGATGGGTGGCGCGTGGCAGCATGGAGTACTCCGCCGTCACCCAGCCGCGCCCCTGCCCGCGCAGCCAGGGCGGGGTCGCCTCGTCCACGCTGGCGGTGCACAGCACATGGGTGTCGCCCATCTTCACCAGGCAGGAGCCTTCGGCATAGGGGCTGAAGCCCATTTCGAACCGGATCGGACGCAGGGCGTCGGGCTGGCGGCCATCAGGGCGCATGTCAGTCTCCATCATTGGTGTCGAGGCCGTGGTACCGGGCCGAGCCCCAAAAGAAAAGCGGCGCCGGGCAGGTGCCCGGCGCCGCTGATGGCAGGCTTGCGCCTGACGCCGCCTAGAAGCGGGCGCGCAGGGTCAGGCCGTAGGTGCGCGGGTCGCCCGGATAGACGTTGATCGAGCCGGGCTGGCCCACCGATTCGAAATTGCCCTGCTGATACTCTTCCTCGAGCACGTTGCGGACCCAGAACTGCATCTGCCAGGCCCCGTCGGTGGCGCCGAAGCCCACCGAGGCGTTGACCAGGTCCACCGCGCCGACCGCGCGCTGCGGGTTGAAGTTGCCCGCAAGGGTGCGCTCGCTCGTGTAGGAGTAGTCAGCCCGCACGAAGCCTTCCAGCGTGTCGCTGAGCGGCTGGGTGTACATGGCGCTCAGCACCGCCGTCAGCTCAGGCGTCTGGCGATCCTGACCGGACGAGTTCTGCGTCGTTACAGGCAGGCCGGTCACGGCGTTCAGCGAGCGGCCGCACTGGCCAGGCGGCACGTCGGCCGGCGACGGGAAGATGCCCGCGACAACAGTCTGGGACGGATAGCAAGCGTTGGAGTCGAAGGAATTGAACACCGACTCGAACATGTAGGTGAAGCCACCCGACAGGGACAGTCGATCGGTGGGACGCGAGATGAACTCGAATTCCAGGCCGGTCAGCTGCACTTCACCCGCGTTTTGCAGGCCGAAGCCCGAGCCAGTGAAGATGTTCGCCTGGAAGTCTTCCAGGGTCTGCCGGAACAGCGCAACATTGACCTGGGTCGTGTTGTTGAAGACGAGCGCCTTGGCGCCGATTTCGATCGACGTCGAGATTTCCGGCTCGAACTCGAACACGCCCGTCAGCGCCGCGTTGGCCGAGACGTTGAATCCGCCCGCCTTGAAGCCGCGCGAATAGCTGGCGTAGACATTGGTGTTGTCGCTCAGCTGATAGGCGAGGATCAGATTGCCCGAGATGTTGTCCTCGGTGCGGTCATCGGTGAAGCCCGGCGCCGGCGGGTTGAACTGCAGCGGCGTCAGAGCCAGGAACGGGTTGACGGCCGGATCGGTGGAACCGGCGGCGGCGAAGGCCTGGATCGCGGCGAACTGGGCCGGGAAGTTGGCGGCGAAGAAGGCGATGTTGGCCGGGGTCGGCGCCAGACCGGTCTGGGTCTGGAACGCCTGGGCGAAGATCACCTGCTCGCCCAGACCGACCAGGTTGATCGAGGACCACGGATCGAAAATATCGATATTGGCGACGATGTCCTTCGTCTCGCGGGTATAGCGCAGGCCGCCCGTGACGGTGAACCGGTCGGTGACGTGGTAGTCGACCTGACCGAACACCGACCAGGAGGTGGTGTTGTACACATAGTCCTCTTCGCGCAGGCCCTGGCCCTGGGCCAGGAACAGGCCCGGAGGCGCGCCCACAAGCGCTTCCACCGCGGTGATGCCGCCGCCGGTCAGAGCGTCCGCGAAGGGACGCAGCTGCGACCCGTACGGCGTCTGGTTGTTATGGCGCAGCGTGTTGTCATAGTAGAATGCGCCCGCCAGCCAGTCGAACTGCCCGCCGCCATCAGACGTCAGGCGGATTTCCTGGGTGAAGGTGTCGTAGCGCTGGGTGATCAGACGGTCGCCGGCCAGATCGAGGTCGGTGAAGTCCGCGTCGATGTTCTGGTGTTCGAAATAGTTCCGGAACGCCGTGATCGAGGTGAGGGTGAAGCCCTCGAACTGGTGATCGATCTGCGCCGACACGCCGCTATTGCGGTTCTGCGTGAACACGTCGTTGTCGATCGCGATCTGATAGTTGAACGGATCGGGCGGCAGGAGCGTCCCGCCCAGAGCCGGAATCGCGCCCAGCGAGGCCGGAGCGTAGAAGGAGAACGGCGCCGCGCAGCACTGCTCGTCAATTTCCGAATAGTCCCCGATGAAACGCACCTGTGTATTGTCGGACACTTCCCAGAGCAGCTGGGCGCGGGCGCTCCAGCGGTCCCGGTCGTTGAGTTCACGCCCGTCGGTGACATTATCGACAAAGCCGCCGCGCGTATTGCGGTTGCCGTCGATGCGGAACGCCAGACGATCCTCGACCAGCGGGCCGGTGACGGTGGCGCGCAGGATGCGGCCTTCATAATTGCCGAAGGTCACCTCGCCCTGGCCGCCGAACTCAAATTCCGGGGCGCGGGAGACGAAGCTGATCACGCCGGCGGGCGTGTTGCGGCCGAACAGGGTCGACTGCGGGCCGCGCAGCACTTCGATCCGCTCCAGCGAGAGGAAGTCGTTGATCGCGGCGCCCTGGCGCGCCATGAACACGCCGTCGACGAACACGCCCACCGACGCCTCGAGACCCGGGTTGAACGTATCGGTGCCCAGTGAGCGGATGGTGAAGGTCTGGTTGGTCGAGGAGGCGGCCTGACCGACTTCGAGAGACGGCACCAGGAATTGCAGATCGCGCGCATCGCGGACCTGCGCCACTTCAATGGTTTCGCCTGTGACCACGGCGACCGCGACAGGCACTTCCTGCAGGGTCTGCTCGCGCTTCTGGGCTGTCACGGTGATGACATCGACCTGCGCCTGAGCGGCGGTGGTGACGAGGCCAGCGGCCAGCGCGGTCGCGCCAAGCACGCCCGCTTTGGTGAATCGATTCATGTCGGGCTTCCTCCCCCTGATGATGGCGCCGGGGCAACCGTGAACCGGCTGTTCTCCCGTACATCACAAATCCTAAGCAGGCTTTACACCATTGTCATGCGCTCATCTTGCGCGAGCGCCTTTATCCATGCGCGCCCCGGCGCGACCGTGGCGCAAAGGCCACAGCCTGCACGCACTCCACCGGCAGGCGTTAACCTTGACGCAGGGCAGGCCTATCGCTTCCGAGCCAGCGCCGCGTAGATCAATCCGGCCAGACCGCCCAGCGCCGCCTGGGCGGCCTGACCGGCCAGGCTGCGGGCGCCGGCGATGGGTTGAATCCCGAAGAAGACCGGCTCCATGGCCGCCAGCATGACGCCCATGGCGATCAGCCCGGCGCCGCCATAGACCAGCAGGCGCGGCAAGGGCGTGAAGCGGACGACCAGCCCGCCCGCCAGAAAGGCGATGGCGAAGGCGATGGCGATGAGCGCGCCATAGATCGGCGCAAGACCCGCGATGTCAGCCGCGATCATGCCCAGCGCGTCGCCGCTGGTGACCGGGGCGCCGATATCTGCCAGCGCGGCGAGCACGAAGCCGGTCTGGGCGGCGGTTCCCGCCAGCGCCATGAAGACAACAGCGGCCAGCCAGGCGGCGGCGATGCGGATGACGCCCATGACGACAGTCTCCCCGAAAATCGGCGCGAACGGCAGGTGCGCGCCCGGCTCCACCGGTCTATGTTGGACCAGATGACGCGAAAACGGAATGCGTTGGCGCGCTGAACGTGCGCCTGACGTGCTCGAAGATCCGGGAGGCCCGCCATGAACAGATTGTCCTGCGCCCTGACGGCGGTCGCACTGGCCCTGATTGCGGGCGCCTGCTCCCAGCCCGCTGCGGCCCCGGCGCCGGATGCAGACCCGGCCCGCTATCAGGTTGAGGTCTTCGCTCAAGGCCTGAATTTCCCCTGGGGGCTCGCCTTTCTGCCCGGCGGAGGCCTTCTGGTGACCGAGCGCAATGGCGCGGTGCGGCTGGTTGCTCCGGATGGATCTATTGCCGCTGAACCCGTGTCAGGCGGACCGGACGATGTATTCGTCGGCGGACAGGGCGGGCTGCTGGATATCGCGCTGGCGCCGGATTTCGATGAGAGCGGCCTGGTCTATCTCAGTTATTCGGCTGGGACCGGCGCCGCCAACCATCCCGCGCTCTATCGCGCCCGGTTCGACGGGACGGCCCTTGTCGAAGGCGAGACAATATTCCGCGCGGTCCCGGACCGGTCTACCGAGCATCACTATGGCGGGCGCATAACCTTCCTGCCCGACGCCAGCGTAATCCTGACCCTGGGCGACGGCTTCGCCTATCGCGAACAGGCGCAGGTCCGTGATGATCATCTGGGCGTGATCGTGCGCTTGGGCCCCGGTGGATCGGCGCCGTCCGACAATCCCTTCTTCGCAGACGGCGGACCGGCATCCTTCGTCTACAGCTATGGCCACCGCAATGTGCAGGGCGTCGCCCATGACCCGGAAACGGGCCGGCTCTGGTCGCACGAGCACGGACCGCAGGGCGGCGATGAACTCAACCTCGTCGAGCCGGGCGTCAATTATGGCTGGCCCATCGTCAGCCAGGGCCTCGACTATACCGGCGCGCTCATCAGCCCTTACAGCAGCCTGCCGGACTATCCGGCGCCGGCTCATGTCTGGACGCCTTCCATCGCGCCCTCCGGCCTCGCCCTGCATGAGGGCGATCTCTACGTCACCGCGCTGGCCGGGCAGGCCCTGCACCGGCTGGAAATTGATGGCGATGGCGCGGTGGTGCGCGAAACCCGGCTGCTGGCCGAGCGCGGCGAGCGGCTGCGCCACGTATTGAGCGGGCCGGACGGCGCGCTATGGGTTCTGACCGATGCCGCGGACGGGGCTATCCTCCGGGTGCGCCTCAGCGAATAAGCTGCGCGCCAGGACTGACTGGTGTTTCTTTCGTGAAAGGTGTTCACTTCCGCGCCGCACGACTCGCCAGCACAAGGCGGGCGCAAGGGGGAGGATACTTATGCTCAAACGGATCCTGATCGGCGCGCTGGCGCTGGTGCTGGCCGCCGCCATCGCCGGCGCCGGCTGGTATTACCGGCCCTGGTCGCCCTATTCGCCCGCGAGCATTCGGGCCATGGACAATCCGGACGCCTATCCGCAGACCTTCCAGCGCTTGGACTCCATCCTGCCCTCTCGCCCCATTGCGGCGGCAACGCCTGCGCCCTTGCCCCGCGCGGTCGCGCCATTGGCGCTGTCCTATGAGTGGATGGGCGAGGAGAAGGCCCTCGAAACTTACTTCGAAGAGGCGGACGTCATCGGCCTGACGGTCCTGCGCGACGGGGTCGTCACAGCGCAGGAGTTTCGTCTGGGCGCAGATTCCAGCACGCGCTTCACCTCCTGGTCGGTGGCCAAGACGGTCATCGCCGTGCTCATCGCCAAGGCGATGGAGGACGGGCTGATCGACAGTCTGGATGATCCGGCTGGCCAGTATGCGCCGCAGTTCGCCGGAACCGATTATGGCGCGGTGAGCCTGCGCCATTTGCTGATGATGTCGGCAGGAGTGGATTTCAACGAGGAATACTCGCCCGAGCGGCCCTCTGATGTGCGCCCGCTTTTCTTCAACGCCTTTATTCTGGGGCGCAATGTGGATGCGATGGTGGGCGAGATCGCCAGCAATCGCGCGCCCGGCGAGGACAATCACTATGTCAGCCCGAACTCCCACGTGCTCTCGGCGGTGGTGCGCGCGGTGTATGACGCGCCGCTGGCTGAGATTGTGGAGCGCGAACTGTGGGCGCCGCTGGGCATGACGGGTGAGGCGAGCTGGCTGCAGAACCTGGCCGGGGATCGCGGCGTGCCCATTGGTTATTGCTGCCTGCAGGCCACCAGCGAGGATTATGCCCGCTTCGGCCAGTTCCTGTTGCAGAACGGGGTGTGGGACGAAAATCGCCTTTTGCCTGAGGGCTTTGTGGAGATGGCGAGCCGGCCCAACGCGCCGTTTCAGGAGCCGGGCGCGACGCCCTATCCAGGCCGCGGCTATGGCCTGCATGTCTGGGTCCCGGAAGACTATGACGGGGAGTTCTATGCGGCGGGCGTATTCGGCCAGTATATCTGGGTCGACCGGCGGCGCGGCGTGGTCATCGCCCTGAACGCCGGCGATCCGGGTTTCGCGCAGCGCTATTTTGAGTCCGCCGCTGTGCTGCGGGCGATCGCGGAGCATGTCTCGCCGCTGGCGCCTCAGACCGATCTTGCGTCCCTGGATGACGAGGGCGACGGCGGGATCGAGCCGTGAGCGCGGTGTATGACTACATCATCGCCGGAGCGGGATCGGCGGGATGCGTGCTCGCCAATCGCCTGTCTGAAGACCCCTCGGTCACGGTCTGCCTCATCGAGGCGGGCGGCAGCGACAAAAAGGCGATCGTCCAGACGCCGATGCTGCTGCAGTTCGCGATCACGGAAGAATCCATCAACTGGAACTACTGGACGCAGCCCCAGCGCCAGCTGAATGGCCGCAAGCTCTACTGGCCGCGCGGCAAGGCGCTCGGCGGGTCCTCGTCCATCAACGCCATGCACTATATGCGCGGCGCCCTGGAGAATTACGACGAATGGGAGCGGGTTTACGGCGCGGACGGCTGGGGCCGCGAGGCGGTGCTGGAAGCGTTCAAGCGCGTCGAGCACAACGAAAACCATGGCGAGCCCTGGCACGGTCAGGGCGGACCGCTGAACGTCAAGACCATCGCCCCGCTCAACCCGTTGACCCAGCGCTATTTCGAGGCCTGCCGCCAGCGTCAACTGCCTGAAAATCCCGACCATAACGGCGCGGCGCAAGAAGGCTTCGGCCCCTATCAAGTGACGCAGAAAGGCGCCAAGCGCTGCTCGGCGGCGGACGCCTTCCTCAAACCTGTGCTGGGCCGGCCCAATCTGACCGTGATTACCGGCGCGCTGGCGCGGCGCATATTGATCGAGAACGGCCGCGCCGCCGGACTGCAGATCGAGGCGGATGGCGACATCCAGACCCTGAGCGCGCGGCGCGAGGTCATCGCGTCGGGCGGGGCGGTCAATTCGCCCCAGCTACTGATGCTGTCTGGCATCGGCCCCGCGGATCATTTGCGCGAGCAAGGGATTTCGGTCGAGGCGGACCTGCCCGGCGTGGGCGCCAATCTGCAGGACCATCTCGACATCATGGCGCGGGCCTCGACCAAGACGCCCACCTCCATCGGCTATTCCTGGCGCAAATTCCCCGCCACGGCGCGCGATGTTCTGCAATGGGCGCTCACAGGAACAGGCAAGTTTACAATCAATCCGGTGCAGGGCTGCGGGTTCGTGAAATCGAGCCGGGCCAGGGATTTACCCGATATTCAGCTGGTCTTCATCCCGGCGCGCGGCAGCCCCCACGGGCGCGAGACCATGACCGGGCACGGCATGATGGTGCATGCCTGCCACCTCTATCCGCAAAGCCGGGGCAGCTTGCGTCTCGCCAGCGCCGATCCGCGCGATCCCGTCCTCATCGACCCCAACTACATGGATCACGAGGAGGATGTGGAGGTGATGACCGATTGCCTGGAGATCGCCCGCGACATTCTTCTGAGCGACGCCTTTGACGGCGAGTTCAAGGAACTGGAATTGCCCGCCTCGAGCACAGGAACCCGTGCCGAACTGCTCGATCATGTGCGGGCGAACGCCGAAACGCTCTACCATCCCACCTCCACCTGCGCGATGGGGAATGGCGAGCTGGCCGTCACCGACGCCCGGTGCCGGGTGCGCGGGGTAGACGGCCTGCGCGTGGTGGATGCGTCTGTCATGCCGCGCGTGGTGGGCGGCAACACCAATGCGCCCACCATGATGATCGCCACCCGCGCCGCCGACATGATCCTGGCCGATCACAGCTGAAACAAGGGACCACACCCATGAGCGACACCGCAGCCATTGCGCGTATGAACGCCCTTCTCAAAGCCCAGAAGGCCGCCTTCGAGGCCGAGCGCCACCGCCCGGTGGGCGAACGCAAATCCGACCTGAAAAAGCTGGAAGCCATGGTCAAGGCGCGCGGCGAGGATTTCGCCGACGCCATCGACGCCGATTTCGGCCGCCGCTCCAGGGCCGAGACCGCCATCGGCGAGGCCGGCTTTGTCATCGCCAGCGCCAAGCATGCGCGCCAGCATCTCAGCCATTGGGCGGCGGCGCGGCGCAAGCCCGTGCCCATGACGCTGGCGCCGGGCAAGGCCTATGTGCGGCGCGAGCCCAAGGGCGTGGCCGGGATCGTCTCGCCCTGGAATTACTCCATGCAGCTGGCTTTGGCGCCGCTGGTGGCGGCGCTGGCGGCGGGCTGCCGGGCCATGATCAAGCCCAGCGAATTCACGCCCCGCACCGCTGAGCTGCTCCACGAGACCCTGTCTGAGCTTTTCAACGAAGATCATGTCGCGGTGATCACGGGCGGGCCGGATGTGGCCAAGGCCTTCTGCGCCCTGCCGTTTGACCATCTCTTCTATACCGGCTCGACCCCGGTGGGGCGGCTGGTGGCCAAGGCGGCGGCGGAGAACCTCACCCCGGTGACGCTGGAGCTGGGCGGTAAATCGCCCGCCGTGATCGCGCCGGATTTCGATCTGGACCAGGCCGCCAAAACCATCGCATGGGGCAAGTATTTCAATGCCGGCCAGACCTGCGTGGCGCCGGACTACGCCCTCGTCCCGCGCGGCGGTCAGCGCGAGTTTGGCGAGGCGGTGATGCGCGAGGCCGATACGATGTGGCCTGATGTGGCGGGCAATGGCGACTACACGGCCATCATCTCCGAAAAGCATCACGCGCGCCTGACCGATATGGTGGAGGAAGCCAGACAGGCCGGGGCGCAGGTGATTCAGGCGGACTTCGATGCGGCCAAGGCGGGCAACACGCGCATTTTCCCGCCCACCGTGGTGATCGACCCGCCGCTGGACAGCGCCCTGATGCGTGAGGAGATTTTCGGCCCCGTCCTGCCCGTGCTGGGCCATGACGGACTGGCGGATGCGGCCCGCTTCATCAACGAGCGTGACCGGCCGCTGGCGCTGTATGTGTATTCAAAATCGAACGCCACGGCGCGCGATTTTCTGGCCCGAACGATGTCTGGCGGGGCAGGTGTGAACCTGCCCATGCTGCATCTGTCGGTGGAGGATATGCCCTTTGGCGGCGTCGGCGCATCGGGTCAGGGCGCCTATCACGGCGAAACGGGATTCCTGACCTTCACCCATGAGCGCGCCGTGTTCGAAGCGCCGGTCTGGCATCCCAGCCGCCTGGTCTTCCCGCCCTATGGCAAGGTGTTTGAATTCTTCAAGAAATTGCAGGCTGGCTAGAGCATTTTCAGCGAAAGCGGGAACCGGTTTAGCGGTTCGAAAATGCGAAAAAGCAAGCTTTAGGGCTCGCCTGACGGATCGCGTGCCCGCTGCGGCGTGATCGGGGCGCGGAAACCCTGGGCATCCGTGCGGTCGCCGGCGATCCGGTCCATTTCGCGCGTGATAGCGGGCTGCTCGATGACGGCGCGTCGGGCGGCGGCCAGCTCGGTCAGGATGCGCCGGATCTGGCTGCCGCCGGCCCCCAGCTGGGCCAGTTCGAACTCCAGCCGGCTCATGTCTTCCAGGAAGCGCGGCGGGGTGGCGCCGAAACCAGTAAGTCCAAAGCGCGCCAGATCAATTTCGCCCGCCGGGCCATGTTCGGGGCAGTCGCCGGCCTCCCGATTGGCGTCTGAGGACGACAGGCAGAAGGAATCGCGCACCACAAGGCGCGAGGCCACTGCGCCCTGGATCATGCGGTAATCATCCGGGTCCAGCGTGATCGCCATCCGCGACATCAGGGCGTCGATATCCAGTTCAGGTTCGCCTGCAGCGCCCGGCTCGGTGCGTTCAGGCTGAAGCGTCGCCACCGGGGCGTCCGTGTCGGCCGGATCGGGCGCCGGGGCGGGGACAGATTGCGCGCTATCCGGCCTGGAGGGCGCGGGCCGGGGCGCGGCGCTGTCCACAGGCCTGTCCCCGCTTTGCGCGCGTTCAAGGACCACGCCTTCGGAGTCAAGCGGCGCGGTTTCGGAGTCATGAGGCCGGGTTTCGGGGTCATCAACGGGATCGGATGGCGCAGACGGCGTCTCGGCCTCGATTTCGGGCGCCTCGACCGGCTCGGAGTCGAGGTCAGACTGTGAATTCGCCTCAGCCGTCTCGCTGGCGTCACCCGCGCCCGCATCGCCATCGCCCGAACCCTGACCGGCGCCCTCGCCCTCGCCGCCGCCTGGCATTCCGTCCGGACCGGCGTCATCGGACAGGGGCGGCTCGAAGAGCGGCGCGTCGCTCTGGGCGCCGTCGGCGACGAACACGTAGAAGGCACCCGGGCCTGACGCGGCGGGCGCGGGCTCGGGCGGGCGCACGACGGGGGGCAGGGCGATCAATCCGGCCAGTGCCAACAGGTGGAGCGCACCCGCGCCGGCCAGGCCCGCCGCGCGCGGGGTTCGGGCGGCAGCGCGCCAGTCCGAAGGCCCCGGCCCGGCAGGCGGGCGGGCTGTAGGGGGATTTTCGCTCACAGCGACCAGACATGGCCGAGGCGCGCGCCCGCTTCAATTAAATTCACAGTGAGATTTGACCCTGGCTGACCGCTCAGCGCTGCGCCACCGGCTCGGCGCTGACGAACAGGGCGCCGGACTGGCGCGGGCCGGCATGGAAAACCCAGGCGGCGGCGATGAAGCAGAGCCCGGCGAGCAGGACGCCGGTCAGGCGGGTTCCATTCGTGTGGCGGCTCATCTTTCATCCTCCCGGTCAACGCGCGTTCATGCTGATGAACACCCGATGAAGGCAGATTTCTCCCGGGCCGGGGCGGCGCAAGGGCCGGATTGGGGCCGGTTCAAGATCAATCAAGGCCATTTGCGGGCGCCGGACCGGGATGCAGACGCGTCCGCGCCGCTCTAGACTGGGGCTCCAAGACCAAGGGAGAGCGCTGATGCGCGCCGCATGCCTGGGACCAGAGGGCAGTTTCACCCATCGCGCGGCGCTGACGCTGGCCGATGGGGCGGAGCTGATTCTGCTTGAGTCCATCGAGGCGGTGCTGGCCGCCCTCGAGGCCGGCGACGTGGAGCTGGCCGTGGCGGCCATCGACAGCGCCGCCGGTCCGGTGGCGCCGGTTCAGGCTTTTGTCGAACAGGGCCACGCGCAGATCACCGGCCGACTGGCGCTGGCGGTCAGCTTCAATCTCTATCGCAGCCCCGGCGATGACGCCCCGCTCACCGGCGTGTTCGGTCATGAAAAGGCGCTCGCCCAGATCGCCGGCTTTCTGTCGGCGCACCGCCTGCACGGCGAAGCCATGGCGTCCAACACGGCCGGCCTTGCCCGCCTGCGCGATGATCCGCGGCCGGGATGGGGCGCGGCGGGGCCGCCGGGCCTTGAAACCGCGTACCGGCTTGTCGTAACGCACATCCAGCTCGAAGGCGCGCACGCCAACGAGACGCTCTTCGTCCGCCTGCGCCGCCCCGGCGCCGGCCCATCAAGGACCTGACGCCCATGCCCGACACGAACGCCGCCGATCTGATGCGCGTCTCTGAAGCTCTCAAACGGGTCAAGCCCTCGGCCACCATCGCGGTGAGCCAGAAGGCGCGCGAGCTGAAAGCGCAAGGCGTGGACGTGATCGGTCTGGGCGCGGGCGAACCCGATTTCGACACGCCCGACCATATCAAGCAGGCGGCCATCGACGCCATCGCCCGCGGCGAAACCAAATACACCGATGTGGATGGGCTGCCGGCGCTGAAACAGGCGATCTGCGCCAAGTTCAAGCGCGATAACGGGCTCGATTACACCCCCGCCCAGGTCAATGTGTCGCCCGGCGGCAAGCCGGTGATCTATAACGCGTTCGCCGCCACGCTGGATGCGGGCGACGAGGTGGTGATCCCCACGCCCTACTGGGTGAGCTATCCGGAAATGGCCGCGCTGTGCGGCGCCACGCCGGTGTTCGCCGAAGCGGGCGTCGCCGACGGGTTCAAGCTGAAGCCCGAAACCCTGGACCGGGCGATCACGGCGCGCACCCGCTGGGTGCTGCTCAACTCGCCGTCCAACCCCACGGGCGCGGCCTATACAGCGGACGATCTCAAAGGCCTGGCCGAGGTGCTGCGCGCCCACCCCCACGTGCTCATTCTGACTGACGATATGTATGAGCACATCGTTTATGACGACTTCCAGTTCGCCACGATCGCGCAGGTCGCGCCGGACCTCCATGACCGCACGCTGACCATGAATGGCGTGTCGAAAGCCTATGCCATGACCGGCTGGCGCATCGGCTATGCGGCGGGACCGGAAAAGCTCATCAAGGCCATGGCCAAGGTGATGAGCCAGACCACGTCCAACCCCTGCTCGGTCAGCCAGTGGGCCTCGGTGGCGGCGCTGAACGGGCCGCATGATTTCCTGATCCCGCGCAACGCCGCCTTCAAAAAGCGCCGCGATTCCATGCTGGCCAAGATCGATGCCGCGCCGGGCCTGACCGCGCCGACGCCGGAAGGCGCCTTCTATATCTTCGCCGATTGCGCTGGCCTGATCGGCAAGACCAGCGCGGGCGGCATGGCGCTCAACACCGATCTCGATGTGTGTGAAGCGCTGCTCACCGAAGCCCATGTGGCGGTGGTGCCGGGCACGGCGTTCGGGGCGGCGCCGGGCTTCCGCCTGTCCTACGCCACCGATGACGCGGCGCTGGAAGAGGCGGGCAAACGCATTGCAACTTTCTGTCAGGGCGCGCGTTAACGCCATAGACCCCGCCTATGGCCCGTGTCGGTGAAACCAGTTGGACGCCGGACAGGCCGGCGGGGCATTATGAAGCCATCAGATTCAAGCCACCCGAAGGAGGCATCCGCAAATGGACATCAATATGGGCCTGTCGAAAGACCAGCGCGAAACCATGGCGAAAGCCGTGCTGGCGCTGCTGGCCGACACCTACGCGCTGTATTTCAAGACCCACGCCTATCACTGGAACGTGACGGGGCCGCGCTTCCACGATCTGCACGCCATGTTCGAGACCCAGTATACCGAGCTGTGGGCGGCCACCGACGACATCGCCGAGCGCATCCGCGCGCTGGGCGTGCTCGCCCCGGTCTCCTATGACGAGATGGCGGCCGCGGCCAGCATCAAGCATGACGCCAAGACCCCGGACGCCAACGCCATGCTGGCCAATCTGGTGGCCGGCCACGAACAGGTGGTGCGCACGGCGCGCGCCGCGCTGAAACTCGCCGAGGAACACGGCGACGAGGCCACCAGCGATCTGGTCGCCCCGCGCATCACCGCCCACGAAAAAACCGCCTGGATGCTGCGCGCCACGCTGGGGTGAACGGCGGCCACTGCGAGACGGACAAGGCCTCTGCAGCGCACGCTGCGGGGGCTTTTTCTTGAGCTGATGGTGGAGCGCCGGCGCAAAAGAAAAGGGCCGGTCCCGCGGATCGCGGTGACCGGCCCAGTTTAGCATACCCGTTCGGGGAGGAGACGGTATGCACAAAGGGAAAGACGGGAAAACCGCCGTTCGGCTTCGTATATGCGCAGGTGCCCCGGCGGTTTCAAGGCAGGTTGCGGTATAGCCGCCATGCAAAATTGCCGCACTGCAATAATGGCGTTAGATTTTTGCCGCATAGCCGTCACAAAGCGGCGCTGACGGTCTGACCGGGCGAGCTCAGCCGCAGCCGCGGGCCGCGACCCGGGAGAGCGTGTCGAGACCCGCTTTCAGGTCCGTTAGGCGCGCACGCGCTGTCGCCTCACCGGTCATGATAGGGTATGGCGGTATCTGACGGTTCAAAGACGTGAAGGATGTCTCACGCGTGCTCGACCACTTCAAGCGTTTCGCCGCCTATAATGCCTGGGCCAACGCCCGGCTCTATGACGCCGCCACGGCGCTCAAGGATTTTGAGCGCAAGCGCGATGTGAAGGCGTATTTCCGCAGCCTGCACGGCACGTTGAGCCATGTCCTGGTGGCCGACCGCATCTGGCTGCGCCGCCTGACGGGCGAGGGCGACGCGCCCGCGCGGCTGGATGAAGAGCCCTACGCCCTGTTCGAGGATCTGCGCGCGGCGCGCGAAGCCGAGGACCAGCGCCTGAGCGGCTATATCGCCGGCCTGAGCGTGGACGATCTGGAGCGGGTACTGGAGTACGCCAACACGCGAAGCGAGGCCAAGGCGCTGCCGGTGAAGGTGATCCTGACCCATGTGTTCAATCACCAGACCCATCATCGCGGCCAGGCGACCCATATCCTGCGCCAGCTGGGCGTGGCCGAGCCGCCGGCGCTGGATCTTTTGTATTTCGCCCTGCCGTCAGGCTAGACGTTCCTGAAGCGCCGCGATCCAGCGCTCCAGCCGGCGCTGATTGACCTTGAAGTCAAAGCGCCTCCTCCAAGCCAGCTTGATAGCGTTGCAATCAATGCCTAATCTTCGCTCGCCCCGATGGAGGACCCCGTGGCCAGCATCACGATTCGCAACCTTGACGACGGGCTGAAACGCCGCTTGCGCACCCGCGCGGCCGAGCATGGCCGGTCAATGGAGGAAGAAGCGCGGGAGATCCTGCGCCAGGCCATCGGGAAGCCAGCCGGGCCAGCGAATCTTGGCGAGGCCATTCACCGCCGGTTTGCTGCACTGGGCGGGGTAGACCTGGACCTGCCGCCACGTGAGCCGATGCCCGAGCCGCCGCGGTTCGACTGAGGCGGCTGCAATGATCTTGATCGACACCAATGTCATTTCGGAACTGATGCGTGCGAACCCAGCACCCGAGGTGCTGGCATGGTTCGGCAACCAGAATGCCATGGCGCTGCACATGAGCGCCGTGAGCGAGGCCGAGTTGCGGCGCGGCGCGGCGATCCTGCCCGGTGGCAAGCGCCGCGACCGGCTGATCGCCGGGATAGACGCGATGATCGCGGAGGATTTCGCGGGCCACATCCTGCCCTTCGACAGCGCCGCCGCCATGGCCTTCGCGGCCATCTATTCGGACCGCCGCAACGCGGGCCGGCCCATCAGCTTCCCCGACTGCCAGATCGCCGCCACGGCTCGCGCCCACGGCGCCGCGATGGCGACTCGGAACGTTGCCGATTTCGAAGGGTGCGGAGTTGATGTGATCGACCCGTGGGCGAACGCGGGAGAGCGTGATCCGGCCTGACTGCGTCAGGCGGCGCGCTCAGAGCCGGTCCTGCAGCGCCGCGATCCAGCGCTCCAGCCGGCGCTGATTGACCTTGAAGTCGTAGCGCCCGACTTCCGCCCGCGAATACGCCGCCAGCGCCGCGCCCTCGCCCGCCGCCACGGCCTGAACCGTGATGCGGTCGGGAAATTTGAACACTTTGGAACGCTGGACATATTCGGCCTGACCCCCGCCATCGCGCATGCGCACGGTGCGCTCCTCCCCCAGCGCAATGGCGTCCACCGCGGAGAGTAGGGCCTGCGGCGTGCAGGTGAAGACCGGGCTCACGGCGTCGGGCTCGGCCGCGCTGACGAAGCCGGGCGGCAGAACCAGCCAGCGGCGCGGGCGCGTATCCGGTATCAGGGCGGCGAAATCCAGCGGGAAGGGCGAATGGCTCATGGGTCGGCTCCTTGAAGCGGCGGCGGGGCGCTTGCGGGCGGGGACACAGACTGACCCGGAATCGCCGCCCGGACCACCCTCGTCGCGGCGCCTAGAATTTTTCCGGGCGCAGGACTTCAACCTCGTTCATGTAGACGATACCGGAATAGTCGGTGAAATAGCGCTGCGCCGTGGTGCGCGCGATGCGCTCGGCGGCGTCGCGGCTGGCCACGATCACTTCGATGCGCACGATGTTGAAGCCGGGGGCGATGCCTGGCCGGTCCGTCCCGTGCAGGCCATGCTCGCCTTTGCCGGCGCCTTCAGTGACGGTGTAGCCCTTGGCGCCCTCCGCCTCGATGATGGCGATGACCCGGTCGCGCAACAGGCGCTCGACGACCAGGATGATCTTGGTGGCCTTGTGAAACGCGGTCATGGCGGTCTCCTGACGCTAGAGATCGAAGACAAGCTGGGCGAGGGCGACATAGAGCGAGATGCCCACGGCGATCGCCACCGGCGTGCCGATGCTGGTGGAGGCCCCGATATAGGCGGACGGATTGGCGCCGGGTATGCCCGCGCGCAAGGTCGGCGGGCCGGAAATATCCGAGCTGGAGCCCGCCATCACCGCCAGCAGCACCACCCCGCCAGGCGAGAAGCCCGTGGCCACATGCGCCACATAGCCGAGCGCGAAGGCCGCCAGCCCGTGAATGATCGGGGAGATGGAGGCGTAGAGGGCGTACCAGTGGGCGACCTTCGCCAGCTCTGACAGGCGCGCCCAGGCCTCCATGCCCAGGATCAGCATCAGGATGGACAGTAGACCGCGGAACATCGGGTCGTAGAAGTCTTCCACCACGCCGGCGGGCTGTGTGATCAGGCCCAGCGCCATGCCCAGCAGCAGGGCCGAGATGGCCGAACCGCGCAGGCTGTCGAGCACGATCGCCTTGATGTCCGCCCTGGCGCCGCCGGGGGAGCGCCGCTGGCGGGCGATCCCGGCCAGAACAATCGCCGCCAGAAGCGCCGGCAAATCCATGAAGGGATACAGCGCCGGGGCCCAGGCTTCATAGGCGATGCCCTCCTCATCCAGCACCACCATGGCGGCGGCGAGCGAGGAGGCTGACACCGCCCCGAACAGGCCGGCGGTCGCATAGCCGTCATCCGCCTTCAGACCGGGCAGGCGCGTGAGCACCGCCGCCCCCGCAGCTACAATCGCGAGCCCCAGCACCAGGGCGAACAGGCCCGGCAGCACCATGCTGGCGAGATCGGCCTCGCGAATCTCCATGCCGGCCCTGAGCCCGATGGTCATCAGCAACATGAAGACGATGAAGCGGTAGATCGGATCGGGAATGGTCAGCTGGCTGCCCAGCGCGGCGATCACCATCCCGCCGATCAGGAAAGCGAGGGTGGGCTTTTGCAGCTGGGCGGCGAAGGTGGCGGCGAAGTCGAGCAGAATGTCCATGAAAGGCTCCCGGCGCAGGCGGCGGCGTGTCGGGCGGGGAAGCTAGTCATGGACACATTTATATAAATTACATAGTTTGGGCGTTATCGTTCGCATTATCGGAATGATTTGGAGGGCGCTATGAATTACAAGCACTTGCGCTATTTCGCCGCCGTGGCCCATGAGGGCCGTCTGACCCGCGCGGCGCAGCGCCTGAACCTGTCCCAGTCCGCCCTGTCCACCCAGATCCGCCAGCTGGAGGCGCAGCTGGGCCATGACCTGTTCGAGCGCCGGGGCCGCACGCTGGTGCTGACCGAGGCGGGGCGGGTGGCGCTGGACTATGCCGATGCGATCTTCAGCGCCGGAGAGGAGCTGGAGGCGGTCATGCGCGCGGGGGCCGGGGCGCCGCGCCGGGCCTTGCGGATCGGAGCGCTGGCGACGCTGTCGCGCAATTTCCAGATGGATTTGCTGGCGCCGGTGCTGGCCGGCGGCGGGGTGGAGATTCAGCTGCGGTCCGGCTCCATGGGCGAGCTGATGGCGGAGCTGGCCGCGCATAACCTGGACCTGGTGCTGGCCAATCAGGCGCCGCTGCGCGAGGCTGACAGCGTCTGGACGGTGCACACCCTGGCGCAGCAGCCCGTGAGCCTGGTGGGGACGCCGGACCGGGTCGCAGAGACCCGCGATCTGCCGTCCCTGCTGGCGGCGCACCCGCTCATCGTGCCCTCGCGCCTGAGCGGCGTGCGCTCGGGGTTTGATGCGCTGATGGTGCGCCTGGGCCTGCGCCCGGAGATCATCGCCGAAGTCGATGATATGGCGATGGTGCGCCTGATGGCGCGTCAGGGCGCGGGCCTGGCCGTGGCGCCGCCCATCGTGGTGCGCGACGAGCTGGCCAGCGGCCGTCTGGTGGAGGCGGTCACCCTGCCCGGGCTGACCGAGGCGTTTTGCGCCATCACGCTGGAGCGGCGCTTTCCCAATCCACTGGTCGGCGCCATTCTGGCGCGCACGCTGGCGCCGGGACCGCAGGACGCCCTTGCAGGCTTCCTGTCACAGACTTAACTGGAAACGTGACGCGCACCACCCTAATCACAGCGCGCAGCCGCGTTTGACCAATCCCCGGGGGACCCAGCCGACATGACCGAGTACGCCCTTGAGGTGAGCGGCCTGACCAAAAGTTTTGGCGGCCAGCCAGCGGTGCGCGACGTGTCGTTCCGCGCCGCGCGCGGGGAAATCACCGGCTTTCTGGGCCCCAATGGTGCGGGCAAGACGACCACGCTGCGCATGTCGCTCGGCGTGATCGCCCCGGATTCCGGCACGGC
Organism: Hyphomonadaceae bacterium ML37; assembly: GCA_027627685.1. Classification (NCBI taxonomy): domain Bacteria; kingdom Pseudomonadati; phylum Pseudomonadota; class Alphaproteobacteria; order Hyphomonadales; family Hyphomonadaceae; species Hyphomonadaceae bacterium ML37. The sequence goes on along the minus strand of CP091241.1, from coordinate 178,755 downwards.
GCGCCTGTTCGGCCGCACGCCGGACGCGGCGGGGATGGACCGGGTGGGCTTCCTGCCCGAAGAGCGCGGCGTCTACCGCAAGATGACCGCCGAAGCCGTGATCGTGTTCTTCGCAAGGCTCAAGGGCGTCCCGGCGGGCGAGGCGCGCAAGCGCGCGCGCGCCTATCTGGAGCGCTTTGGCCTGGCTGAAGCAGGCCGCAAGAAGATCAAGGAATTATCCAAGGGCATGGCCCAGAAGGTCCAGATCATCGCGGCCATCGTGCATGAGCCGGACTTCATCATTCTCGACGAGCCGTTCTCGGGCCTCGATCCCGTCAACCAGTCCCTGCTGGAACAGGTGATCCGAGAACAGGCCCAGGCCGGGCGCACGGTTTTGTTCTCCACCCATGTGATGGAGCATGCCGAGCGCCTGTGCGACCGCATCATCCTGATGGCGCGCGGACAGAAAGTCTTCGACGGCACGGTGGAGGAGGCGCTGGCCCGCGTGCCGCGCCAGATTCTGCTGGGCGCGCCAGCGGACTGCGATCTGCCAGGCGTGCTCAGCGCATTCGGGACGCTGGAGCGGATGGGCGAGGAAGACGGCGCCGTGCTGTGGCGCCTGGTGCTGGCGCCGGGCGCGGACGCCCAGGGCGTGCTGCGCGCGCTGGTGGATTCGGGCGTGCGCCTGACCCGGTTCGAGCCGCGCCGCGCCCATCTTCATGACGCCTTCGTCGCCCTGGTGGGCGAGGAGGCCGCCGGTCCCGCCGAGCCCGCCCCCGAGGAGGCCTGAGCCATGCGCGCCATTTTGCTGATCGCCCGGCGGGAATACCTGTCTTATGTGGGCACCTGGGGCTTCTGGCTGTCGCTGCTGGCAGTGCCGGCCTTCGCCGCCATCGGTGCGGGCGTGCCCGCCCTGATCCAGGGCTCCCAGCCGGTGCGCTATTTCTCGGTCATCGACGAGACCGGGCGGGGCGTGGACGACATGATCCGCGCGCGGCTGGATTCCGAACGCCGCGGCGAGATCCGCCAACGGCTGGAGATGATGGCGCGCGCCAGCGCTGGCGATGATGGCGCGCGGGCCGCGCTGGAGGCGTTTGAATCTGATCCCACGGGCCTGGACGGTCTGGACGGCGCGGTCGCTGCGGCCGGTCTGGAAAGCGCGCGCGGCGTGCTGACCGCCGGATCCTCGCGCCGCTTTCTGGTGGACGCGCCCGGCGCCACGCTGGACGATTTACGGCCCTATCTGACGGGCGACTCCACCGTCTCCACGCCCGAGGGCGAGCGGGCGCTGTTCGCGGTTTTCGTCATGCGGCCCCACCCGGAGCGCGGGATCGCCATCGATTATGTCTCGGCCAATCTGACCAGCACGGGGCTGCGCAGCGACATCACCGCCTTCGTGCGCGATTATCTGCGCCGCGACGCGCTGGAAACCCGCGGCCTCAGCGCGCTGGAAGCTGACGCGCTGCTGACCCTGAACCCCGAGGTGACGACGCTGGACGCAAGGCCCGGCGCCGCCGTGGACGCCGAAGTGACCACCGCCGACCGCGCGCCCTATGTGGTGGCGGTGGTGATCGCCTTCGTCTTGTGGCTGGCCGTGTTCTCGGTGGCCAACATGCTGCTGACCAGCCTGATCGAGGAGAAGGGCGGCAAGATCATCGAAGTACTGATGTCCACCGCCCGCTTCCAGGACATATTGATCGGCAAGCTGGCCGGGGTGGCGGCCATGTCCTTCACCCTGTTTGCGGTCTGGGGCGTGGTGGGCGCAGGGCTGACCCTGTTCGCCGGCGCCGCCCTGTCCGGGGCCGATCCGCGCATGATGGAGGTGATTGGCGCCGCCGCCGATCCGCAGCTCCTGCTGGCGGCGTTCATCTTCTTCACGGCCGGTTATCTGATGTTCGGAGCGATCTTCCTGGCGCTGGGATCGCTGTGCGACACGCTGCAGGACGCCCAGACCCTGATGGGCCCGGTGATCTGGATGCTGATCCTGCCGATCCTGTTCCTGTTCTTCTCGCTGGAGGCGTCGGATTCGCTGGTGGTGCGCGCCGCCAGCTGGGTGCCGCTGTGGACGCCCTTCCTGATGATGGCCCGCCTGCCCTCCGACCCGCCGCTCTGGGAGCTGTTGGGCTCGGGCGCGCTTATGCTGATCACCACGGCGCTGGTGCTGTGGGGCGCGGGGCTGGTGTTCCGTCAGGGCGCGCTGGGGCAGGCCAATGCCGACAGCTTCAAGCGCTGGTTCCGCTTCGGCCGGGGACGCAAGAAGGCGGAATAGCCCGGCTTCAGCCGCGCCGGCGCAAGCGGCGCAGGCGCCGCCAGAAGCGTTTGCGCTCGGGCCGGGGCTGGGGCTTGAGATTGCGCACGAATTCCTCTGCGCAGGCGCGCCATGAGAAGCCTTCCGCGTATTCGCGGCAGCGCGCCCGGTCCATGGTCAGGGCCTCCAGGCACGCCGTGCGCAGATCATCATTGACCGCGCCCGCGCCGGAGCCGGGGATGATGTCCTTGGGTCCCGGCGCGATATAGGCCGCCACCGGCGTGCCACAGGCCATCGCCTCCAGGATCACCAGACCAAACGTGTCGGTGAAGCTGGGGAACACCATCACATCGGCGTCGGCGAAATAGCGCGCCAGCTCCACGCCGGACTTGGAGCCGGGGAACACGACTTTGGGATATTTGCGCTTGAGTTCGTCCAGCTGAGGGCCCGGCCCGACGATGACCTTCGTGCCAGGCAGGTCGGTTTTCAGGAAGGCCTCGATATTCTTCTCCACCGCCACCCGGCCGATATAGACGAAGATCGGACCCTCCATCCCGGCATAGACGCTCTCACCGCCCATATGGCGCTTTTCCGGGTGGAAGAGCTCGGTGTCCACGCCGCGCGTCCAGGGCGTGATATTGTTAAAGCCGCGCTTGGACAGCTCGTCGCGCATGGTGGGCGTGGCCACCATCATCCGGTTGCCGGCATTGTGGAAGCGGCGCATGAAGGCATAGCCCGCCGACAGCGGAATGAACGGAAAGCGCGCGTGCACATATTCGGGAAACTGGGTGTGATAGCTCGTTGAAAAGGGCAGCTTCCACGACAGGCAGATGCGCCGCGCCACATGGCCCAGCGTGCCCTCGGTGGCGATATGGATAGCTTCAGGCTCGAACGCCTTGAAGCGCGCTTCGAGATCATCGCGCGCGCCCAGCGCCAGCTTGATATCGGGATAGGTGGGCAGCGGAATGGTGCGGAAACCGAGGCCCGGGTGGATCACCTCCACCTCATGGCCCATGGCCCGGCACTCATCCACCGTGCGCGACAGGGTGCGCACCACGCCGTTCACCTGGGGCTCCCAGGCGTCAGTGACGACAAGAATGCGCAGCGGCGAATCGTCCATCAGGCAGGCTCCGGCCCTGTTGACTATGACAGGGCGCGTGTCTAGCGCGTTTTGTCCGGGAGGCGAAGCGATCCCGGCGCCGCAGGGGCGAGGTCGTCAAGGTCGACCGACAGGGCGTCGCTGAGGCGGCGCAGCGTGGCGACGGGCTGCGTCAAGCGCTGAACCATCCCTCGCGCCGTCGCGTTCCACCCTTGCAAAGCCTTGTCCGGACATGGGTTCGCGGCGCCGCCATCAGCGTGATTCACTTGCGTGGGAAACGCGCGCATGCGCAATGTCGCGGGTAAAAACATCCCTTGGGAGGTTCACGCCATGGCTGTATCCGCTGCTCGCGCAGACCTGCGCCCCGCCGCCATCGACTGGGATGGTCTGGACGCCCTGAAATATGTGGATGAGCGTGAAACCGCCAGACGGATCGACGCCCTGGTGGGTCTGGACGTAGCTGCCCGTGCGGGCGTCGGCAAGGCGGCGGTGGGGCTGGTGGAGCAAGCCCGCAAGGCGCGGCGCAGCGCCGGTCTGATGGAAAGCTTTCTTCAGGAGTTCGGCCTGTCCAACAAGGAGGGGCTGGCCCTGATGTGCCTCGCCGAGGCGCTGCTGCGCGTGCCCGACGCCAAGACCGCCGATGCGCTGATCGCGGAGAAGCTCGGCTCGGGCGCCTGGGCCGAGCATGCATGGAAGTCGGACAACTGGCTGGTCAACGCCTCCACGCTGGGCCTGATGCTCACCGGATCGCTGATGGATGTGGAGCCGGCCGCCCAGCGCGATCCCGCAGGCTATTTCCGCCGCCTCACCGGGCGGGTGGGCGAGCCGGTGATCCGCAGCGCGGTGCGCCAGGCCATGCGCATTCTGGGCGAGCAATTCGTGCTCGGCCGCAACATGGCGGGCGCCCTGAAGCGCGGGCGGGCCTGGAAGAGCGCGGGCGGAATCAAGCCGCTGTTCAGCTTTGACATGCTGGGCGAGGCGGCGCGCACCGATGCCGACGCCGCGCGCTATCATGACCGCTATATGGGCGCCATCGCCGCCGTCGCGGCGAAACGTCAGGACGGGCCGGTTGAGGGTGTGGACGGGGTCAGCGTCAAGCTGTCCGCCCTGCATCCGCGCTACAGTGCGGTGAAGCTGGCCGATGTGATGGATCAGCTTTATCCCAAGCTGCTGGAGCAGGCGCAGGCGGCGCGCGCCGCAGATATCGGCTTCTGCCTGGACGCGGAAGAGGCCGACCGTCTGGTGCTGTCGCTGAAAATTCTGGAGCGTCTGGCCCATGAGCCGTCGCTGGCGGGCTGGAACGGGCTGGGTCTCGCCGTGCAGGCCTATCAGAAGCGCGCCCATGCGGTGATCGAGCGCCTGATCGCGCTGGCGGACGCCAGCGGGCGCCGGCTGATGGTGCGTCTGGTCAAGGGCGCCTATTGGGATACCGAGATCAAGCACGCCCAGATGGCCGGCCATGAGGATTTCCCCGTCTGGTCCACCAAGCCCGCCACCGATCTCAATTTCCTGGCGTGCGCGCGCCTCATGCTGGGCGCGCGCGGCGCGATCTACGGTCAGTTCGCCACCCATAACGCGCATACGCTCGCTGCCGTACGCGCACTGGCCGCCGAAGCGGGCCATGCCGATTACGAATTCCAGCGCCTGCACGGCATGGGCGAGCCGCTCTATGACGCGGCAGCCGAGGCGTATGACGATCTCGCCCGCGTGCGCGTCTATGCGCCGGTGGGCAGTCACGAAGACCTGCTGCCCTACCTGGTGCGCCGCCTGCTGGAAAACGGCGCCAATACCTCCTTCGTGCACAGCTTCCTCGACCCCGATGTGCCTGCCGAAGACGTGGCCCGGGGGCCGTTCGCGGCCGCCGCGACGCTGGACCGCCATCCCTTTATCCCCGCCCCGCCCGCGCTGTACGGCGAGAGCCGGATCAATGCCGCGGGCGTAGATCTGAGCCAGGCCCGTGTGCGCGCCCGCCTGGCCGAGGCCCAGAAGACGTTCGATTCCGGGGCGCCCTGGCCCTGCGGACCCATCATCAAAGGCGAAGCGGTGACCGGCGGCGGCATTACGCTGTGCAGCCCGGCCGATTTCGCCTTCGCGGTGGCTGAGGTGCGCGATGCGGGCGAGGCTGACATCACCCGCGCGCTGGACGCCGCCCGCGCCGCCCAGCCTGGCTGGGACGCCTTGGGCGGGCCCAAACGCGCCATGATCCTGCGCGATATGGCCGACGCGCTGGAGGCCGAGACTGACCGGCTGATCGCCCTGATGACGCGCGAGACCTGCAAGACGCTGGCCGATGGCGTGGCCGAAGTGCGCGAGGCGGTGGATTTCCTGCGCTATTACGCCGCCGAGGCCGAGACCAAGTTCGCCGCCCCCGTGCGCCTGCCAGGACCCGCCGGTGAGACCAATCATCTGGGCCTCGCCGGGCGCGGCGTGTTCGTTTGCATCAGCCCGTGGAATTTTCCGCTGGCGATTTTCACCGGCGAGCTCGCGGCCGCGCTGGCTGCGGGTAATACCGTGCTGGCCAAACCGGCCGAGCAGAGCCCGCTGATCGCGTTCGAGGCTGTTAAGATATTCCACAAGGCCGGGCTTCCCGCCGACGTGCTGCACCTTCTGCCCGGCGATGGCCGGGTGGGTTCGGCGCTGACCGGGCTGGAGGAGATTGACGGCGTCGCCTTCACCGGGTCGACGCAGGTTGCGCGCCTGATCAACCGGGCGCTGGCGGCCAAGGACGGGCCCATCGTGCCGCTGATCGCCGAAACCGGCGGGCTGAACGCCATGTTCGTGGACACCTCGGCCCTGAAGGAACAGGTGATCGACGATACGATCCATTCCGCCTTTGGGTCGGCGGGCCAGCGCTGCTCGGCCATGCGCCTGATCATCCTGCCCCAGGAAAGCGCTGACGGCCTGATCGAAGGTCTGAAAGGCGCCATGGACGCACTGCAACTGGGCGATCCGTCGGACCCCGCCACCGATATCGGGCCGGTCATCGACGCCGGCGCCGTGGCCATGCTGGACGCCCATCTCGACGCCATCACGGGCAATGGCGCGCGCCTGCTTCATCGCGCGCCGCTGGACCCGGCGGTGAAAGCGAAGGGGCTGTTCTTTGCCCCCGCGCTGGTGGAGATCGACACGCTGGACCAGATCACCGAGGAGAAGTTCGGTCCGGTCCTGCACGTCATGCGCTACAAGCGCGCGGACCTGCCGAAGATCGCCGCCCAGCTCGCCGCCAAGCGCTATGGGCTGACGCTGGGCGTCCATTCGCGTCTGGAGCGCTTCATGGAGATGGTGCGCGCGGCTGTGCCGGCGGGCAATGTCTATGTGAACCGGTCCATGATCGGCGCGGTGGTGGGCGTCCAGCCCTTCGGCGGCGAGGGCCTGTCGGGCACCGGCCCCAAGGCGGGCGGGCCGAACTACCTCGTGCGCTTTGCGGCTGAACGGGTGATCACCATCAACATCGCCGCCCAGGGCGGGGACCCGGAATTGTTGAGCTTGTAGGGCGGACTTTGTCCAGGCGGCCTCCGATTAGCTTAGTCAAGTTGACTTAGCTAATCGGAGGCCGCCATGGCCCGCACCGTGACCGTGCATGAAGCCAAAACCCATCTGTCGCGCCTGTTGCGCGCGGTGGAGGCGGGCGAGGAGATCATCATCGCGCGTGGCGACACGCCGGTGGCGCGCCTGATCCTGGCAGACCCCGCCCCCGCCTTGCGTCACCAACCGGGGGAATGGGCGGGAATGTTCGGCGTCAGCGAAGACGCGCTTGATGCGCTCGCCGAGCCCATGAGCGAGGCGGAGATCGCTGAATTCGAGCGGGTCGACAACACGCTCGCCTCATGACGTTGATGCTCGATAGCGCCGTCCTGATGTGGTGGCAGTTCAACTCGCCACGGCTGAGCGGTCAAGCGCGGGCTGCGCTGGATGAGGCTCAAATCCTCCTTGTCAGTCCGGTCAGCGTATGGGAGCTGGCCATCAAGGCCGGTTCGGGCAAGCTTCCGGTTGATACGGATTTCTGGCCTGCGCTGGAAGTCCGCCTCGCGCGCCCGCCTTTCAAGCTGATCGAGGTGACGCTTGAGGACGCGATCAGCGCCGGTTTCCTGCCGCGCCATCATGGCGACCCCCTCGACCGGATGCTGGTGGCGCAGGCCATCGCCCGCCGCGTACCCCTGGTCAGCCCGGACGCGGCGCTGGACGCCTATGCCGTCCAGCGCATCTGGTAATCGCCCAGCGCCTGAACGCTACTCCGGCAGATCAAAGCTCATCAGCAGCGTGCGCTGGGTGGCGCTGAAATTATCGTCGGACAGGAGGTAGAGGCGCTGGCGGCCATGGATCGTCACCACGGCGGCGGCTTCGAAATTGTCGACCGTCATGTCCGGCGTGATTTCACCGAGAAACTCGGCCTCGGGCCGGTTGCGCGGATCGAGAATGGCGGCTTCACTGATGCGGCTGATACGGATGCGATTGCCCACATCGCGCCGCCAGAAGCGCTGCACGGCCAGAAGCTGGCCGTCACCGAGCTCGGCAAACGCCACCAGCCCGAAGCCCGGCGCCAGCTGGACCGCGTGCCGTGTCGCCTCCGCGCCCGGATCGGAGAGGTCATAGCGGAAGACCGTGTGCACGCCGGTGACGCCTTGCGGATACTCCACCCCCACCCAGGCGAAGCCCGACTGGACGGCGAGGGCTTCCAGAGAACCGTTGTCCGCAAAATCGTCCGCGCCCGGCGGTGGGGGCAGGCGGATGGCGTTCGCTGACCCGATCAGCGACCAGTCCTCCCCCAAATGATAGGATTCCACCCGGTGGTGACGCTCGAAGCTGACGAGATAGACGCCGCTTGACCAGTGGGAGACGCCCTCGGCGTCGGCCCAACGGCCCTCAAACGGCGCGCCTTCAGAATCACGCAGCGGCGCCATGCGGGCGTTGTCCAGCGCCGCAGGCGCGCCGTCCGCGTCATGGATGATGTCGGCGACCAGCCATTGCCCGCGATCGGAGACGGCCAGCAGGCGCGTGCCGTCTGCGCTCAACTCCAGCGCCGAAAACCCGCCAAAGGCCGGATCATCGGACGTCAGGACGAGCCCGCCGCGATAGGTGAGCTGGCCGGCATCGCGGCGGTCCGGGTCATCGGGATAGAGCGGGACGGCGACCGCCTCGATCGTGACCGAGCGCTCTTCGCTTCGCGTATCGCCCGCTTGCGCGCCGCAGGCGGCGGTCAGCGCCAGTGCCGCCGCCAGCCACAGGGGTTTGAAAGGCATCATCGCTCCGGCCCGCCCTGATCTGCAGCGCCTGCGCGCCTGAACAGGAGAAGTATCGCCCGGTTCGGTGACGGTTTTTTGCCCGGCGCGGTCCGGATCAGGCCGCCTGCACCGGCTTCACCGCGCTTTCGGGCAGATCCACCCCGAACACGCGCTGATAGAATTCCGCCAGGATGGGGCGTTCCAGCTCGTCGCACTTGTTGACGAAGGTCAGGCGGAAGGCCAGGCCCGGATCGCCGAAAATCGCGGTGTTTTCAGCCCAGGTCAGCACGGTGCGCGGGCTCATCACGGTGGACAGATCCCCCGCGACGAAGGCGTTGCGCGTCATCTCGGCGACTTTCACCATGTCGGCGATTTGCTTGGCGCCCTCGGGCGTTTGCGCGCTCTCGCCGATCTTGGCCGCCACGATGGCGCGCTCGGTCTCGGCGGGCAGATAATTGAGCGTGGCGACGATGGACCAGCGGTCCATCTGGCCCTGATTGATCTGCTGGGTGCCATGATAAAGCCCCGTCGTATCGCCCAGACCCACCGTGTTGGTGGTGGCGAACAGGCGGAAATGGGAATGGGCGCGGATCACCCGGTTCTGGTCCAGCAGGGTGAGCGAGCCCGAGGCTTCCAGCACGCGCTGGATCACGAACATCACGTCAGGGCGGCCCGCGTCATATTCATCGAACAGGAGGGCGACCGGGCGCTGTACGGCCCAGGGCAGAATGCCTTCCTGGAACTCGGTCACCTGCTGGCCGTTGCGCACCACGATGGCGTCCTTGCCCACCATGTCGATGCGGCTGACATGGCTGTCGAGATTGACCCGGATCATCGGCCAGTTGAGGCGCGCGGCCACCTGCTCCACATGGGTGGATTTGCCGGTGCCGTGATAGCCCTGGATCATGACGCGCCGGTTGAAGGCGAAGCCGGCCAGAATGGCGCGCGTGGTCCCCGGATCAAACACATAGGTGGGGTCAATCTCCGGCACGTGCTCGCCGCGCGTAGAGAAGGCCGGCACCTGGAAGCCCGGGCTGAACCCGAACAGGGACTTGCAGCCGGCGGTCGTATCAGGCTGGGCGGAAATCAGGGCGTCGTCGGTCATGTGCGGTCCGGATTCATTCTGGCGGGAGGAACAGGTCAGGTGCGTATCAGGAGCCTTAACTAGCGCGCGAGCGAACCCGGCGCCACCGCCGAGGCGCCATCACGCCATCCCGGCATTCTTCAGAATCTGATAGCTCGCCACCACCCTTTGCAATTGCTCTTCCATGGAGCGGTCGCCGCCATTGGAGTCCGGGTGATAGGCGCGCACCAGCTCGGCATAGCGCTTGCGCACCTCGCCGCGCGTGGCGGTGCGCTCCAGACGCAGGGTTTCCAGCGCGCGCTGGTGCAGGCGGCCGAGGCCCGGTTCCGGGTCCGCCGCGCGCTCCCGCGCCCGCTCGGCGCCGGGCGGCGGGCGGTCGCCGAACAGGGAGAAGGGGTCCACGAACCCGTCCTGGAAATTCTTCGCTGCGCGCTCGGCGCGCTTGCGCGTCCCGGATCCGGCAGCGAAATTCCAGGTGGGGCGGTGGCCGTACTGATCGGCGCGCGCATAGGCGCGGGCCTCCTCCTCGCTCATGCCTTCAAAGAAATTCCACGCCTTGTTGTACTCGGCGGCGTGGGGGGCGCAGAACTGATAATACTCGCCGGGCAGGGCCGGATTCTTCGGCGATCGGGCTGTGGCCTTGGCGCGGCATTGCGGATAATCGCACAGGCGCTCGCGCGGCCCGGCCGCGTCACGCGGGGGCTTGATCCGGATGTCGACAAACCGCGGGCGGTATTTGTAATCGCCGTCCATGATGCCAAGTATGGGGTGCGTCCGGTTTGCGGGCAATGAACGGGTGACACGCATGACCACAATCGCGCAGCAGATCGAGACCGCCCTCAGCGCCGCTTTCGCGCCGGCGCAGCTGGCCGTCATCGATGACAGCCATCTCCATGCCGGACATGCCGGGGCGCGGCCGGGCGGGGAAAGCCATTTCACGGTGCAGATCACAGCGGACGCCTTCGCCGGTCAGAGCCGGGTGGCGCGCCACCGTCTGGTCAATACGGCGCTGGCCGATCTGCTGGCCGGGCCGGTGCATGCGCTGGTGATCAAGGCCAAAGCGCCGGGGGAGTGAGAATTAATTCTCCCAGCGCCGCGCTTCCTCGATGATGAAGCTGGCGAAGGCGGCGACGCGGCGTGAGCCGCGCAGCTCTTCGGGATAAATCAGATAGGTCTCGAAATCCGGTCCGCTCACCTCGGGCAGGATGCGCAGGAGATTGGGGTTCTCGCGCGCCACATAGTCGGGCAGGCCGGCGATGCCGAGCCCGGCCTCGCACAGGCGCATCACGCCCTTGATGGTATTGACCTCGGCGATGGGCTCGCGCGGCTTGCGCCCGTCGCGCCCGATCATCAGCGGCCAGCCCAGTTGCGGGATCGGGGCGAGATGGCGCGGCCCGTAGGCGATGACGCTGTGATCGTCGAGATCATCCTCGCTCAAAGGGGCGCCGCGCCGGGCCAGATACGCGGGGGAGGCATAGAGATGCTGGCCCGCATCCATCAGCTTGCGCTGGATCACGTCTTTCTGGGTCGGCGCCCAGGGCCGGATCGCCACATCGGCCTCCAGCCGCGCGATATCGAGCTCGTGATCGGTCAGCAGCAGGCGCAGCCGGATATTGGGGAAGGCGGCGTGAAACCCCGCCAAGCGCGGCGCCAGCCAGATGGAGCCCAGCGCCGTGGGCGCGGTGATGCGCAAGAGCCCGCTGGGCTCGTCGCGCACGTCTTGCACCGCGCCTTCGGCCAGCGCGACGCGGCCCGCGATATCGCCGGCAGCCTCGAACAGAACCCGGCCCGGCTCGGTCAGCAAGAGCCCGCGCGTGTGGCGGTGGAAGAGCTTGACGCCGAGACTGTCTTCCAGCGCGGAGATCTGCCGGCTCACCGCCGACTGGGACAGGTTCAGGGTCTCAGCAGCCCCGGTGAGCGAGCGCGCCTCGGCGGCGGCGTGGAAGGATTTCAGCTTGTCCCAGTCCATGTGTTGCCCGCCCCCTACACCCGGATTGTCATGCCGTCGGCCAGCGACTGGCGATAGGCCCGCCAGGCCGGGACCATGCCCAGAAGCCCCGCCGCGCCGGTGACGGCGGCGATGACGATCAGGTCCTGCAAACCGGGCCCGGTCCCGATCAGCACGATCCCGAAGCGCGCTTCGAGCAGCGGCGATCCGAGATAGAGCGCGCCATGGGTGAGGCCGGCGCCGATCACCGCGCCCGCCAGCGCCAGCAGCATGGCTTCGGCCACCAGAAGCACGAAGATATGGCGCGGCCGAGCGCCCAGCGCACGCAGAATGGCCATCTCGCGCCGGCGCTCATTGAGGCTGGTCAGGATGGAGATCAGGATGGAGATAAGCCCGGTCAGCACCACGAAGGCGGCCACAGCAGCCAGGGTGGTTTCGGCTGCGCCCACCACCTGCCAGAGCTGGGCGAGCGCCACGCCAGGCATGATCGCCTGAAGCGGCTCGCGTGGATAGGTGTTCACCGCCCTTTGCAGGCGCAGCGCCCCCACGGGACTGTCGAGGCCCACCAGGAAGGCCGTGATCTGGTCAGGCCGCAGGTCCATGGCCGCCAGCTCGCCGGGCGTGCGCGCAGAGCCGCGGCCTGTGGCGCCGTCGAGATGGATCGCCTCAATGGCTTCAAGCGACACGAAGACCGACCGGTCCACGGGCGTGCCGGTAGGCGCCAGAACGCCGGTCAGGGTGAAGGGGTTTAGATCATGCTCGATGAAGCTGACCGCGCCGGAGCCATGGGCGACCACGATCTCGTCGCCGGTCTGATAGCCCAGCTGGCGCGCGACGGTGGCGCCGGCCACCGCCTCAAACAAGCCGTCAAAAGGCGCGCCGTCGGCAAAGGTCAGAGGCCGGCGTCCGGCATACTGGTAGCGCTCGAAGAACTCAGCCCTCGTGCCCACGACCCGGAAACCGCGATGGGAATCGCCCAGGCTGATCGGCACGGTCCAGGCCACGCCCGGCGCGCCGGCAACCTGTTGATAGCTGTCCCAGGTGATGTTGTTCGTGGCGTCGCCGATATGGAACACCGAATAGAGCAGGAGATTGACCGGGCTGGAGCGCGCCCCGACGATCAGGTCCACGCCCGAGATGGTGTTCTCGAAACTGGCGCGCGCGCCCTGACGCGCTTTCTCGACGCCCAGATACAGCATCACCGACACCGCCACGATGGCGACGGTGAGCGCCGCTGTCAGCCCCCGGCTGAGGATTGAGCGCCAGGCCAGCGAGACGATAGGCGCCGCGCTCATGACGCCGCCTCGGCGAGCTGCGCGCGATTAAGAGAGGCGAGGTCCTCGGCGCGGTCAAAATGGCCCGCCAGCGATCCGTCATGACTGACAAACACCAAAGCCGCGCCAGACGCCGCGCATTCCTCCATCAGAAGCGTGATGAAGGCGTCGCGGCTGTCCGCGTCCAGCGCGCTGGTGGGCTCGTCGGCGAGGATCAGGCCGGGCCGGCCGATCAGGGCGCGCGCGGCGGCGACACGCTGCTGCTGACCCACCGACAAGGCGCGTGCGGGGCGGTTCCATATAATGTCCGGGTCAAGGCCCAGCCGGGCGAGCAGGCGGCGGCCCTCCGCCTCCAGCGCGGCCGCCCCGTCCGGGCGGCGCTGATCAGAGAAGCGGCCGGGCAAGGTGATATTCGCCCCGGCGGGCAGCCAGGGCAGGAGGTTGAACATCTGGAAAATGACGCCCAGCCGGTCGGCGCGGAAGCGGTCGCGGCGCGCCGCGCTCATGGCGGACAAATCCTCGCCCAGCATATGCACTGAGCCCTCGCGGGCATCGAGTATCCCGGCGATCAGGCCCAGCAGGGTGGATTTGCCCGATCCGCTGGCGCCTTTGAGAAACACGCGCTCGCCGGCGCCGACGGTAAACCGCTCAATATCGATGACGGCCGGGGCGCGCCGCCCGTAGGCGAAGCGCACGCCGTTCAGGTCAATGGCGGCAGGTCGGTCGTCCGGTGCGGCAAGGCCGGACGCGGACGCGGGGGCGGATCGGGTCATGGTCATCTGACTAACCCGCCCCGCCCCCAGCGCCAAGGGCTGGCGGCGTTTCGAGGCCTAGCGCGAATCGCCGTCCTCATCCTCGTCCCTGGCATCGGGGTTGGTCGGGATGTCACGCACCGTGACCTGGCCCAGACGGCCCTGGCGGATGAACTCCAGGCGGCGGGTGACCACAACGTCAACGAGCGTGCGGGCCTGTGCGGGGAGGACGCGGCAGTCGATGGCGTTTGAGGTGGAGGTGTCGCCCGCGCTGATGGTCACCGGGCTGGCGTCCGCGCCGCTGGTGCAGCCGATGCGCCCATTGGTCAGGTCCGCGATGGACCAGTCATAGTTCACATAGGCCGGTTCGCCGTCGAACGGCTCAAGATCGTCTGACGCCGAATCGGCAAGACCGGCCAGGTGGCCGTAGAGATCCATCGGCCAGTTGGGAAACAGATTACGATGCTCGGCATAGAGCGGCGAAATCATGGTGTTGCGCCGATTGGTGTCGATGCCGCGCAGGCCATTGACGAACTCGCGGCCGTTCAGACGCAGCTGGGTCCAGACGCGTTCGCCCGAGAACGCCTCGTTGCGCACGGTCGGACCGCCAATGGCGCCCGAGAAGAAGCCGTACATCACCAGCGGGTCGCTCCAGCGCTCGCCCACGATGCGCAGGCGGATATCGTTCAGGCTCAGGCTGACGCCCTCGACCGTGATGATTTTCGCCTCGTGGAAGGGCTGGCCATTAATGCGCTGATTGTTCAGCCGGGTGACCGGATAGCGCCGGGCGATCTCGTCAATCACCACCACATTGTGCAGGTTCAGCCAGTAAGCCAGCTGCTCGTTGGGGCTCAGCGAGGACAGGGCGACCTGGGAGGGCAGGGCCTCCAGCTCGGCGCGGTAGGCCGAGATCAGCGCGCGGTGGTCATCCTCCATCAGGTGATAGACCACCCGGTTGGTTTCGTAGCGGTAGCGGCTGGTCGTCTCCGGCGACAGGAGCGAGCCGGTCACCTGGACGCGGCCCGTGGCCGGGCGCCGGTTGGAGTGGCCGACATCGAACACAATCCCGTTGAGCAGCTCGGTCCACACCGTGTAGTCAATCACGGTGCGGCTGGCCTCGTCAGAGACGGCGAAGCGCGCAAATTCGCCCGAAGGCTGAGCGAAGGCGGCCGGAGCCGTGGCGAGCGCGCAGCCCGCCATGAGGGCGCCAGCCAGGCGGCGGCAGGTTTTGATTGAAACTGACATGGCGGTTGTCCTGACGGTGAGAGGATCGTGTGGGCGGCTTATAGGCATGCCTATCGCATGGCGACGTTACGCGCGCATGAATTACATGTAACCCGCGCTGTCTATCAGGCCGCGTCCGCCGCCGCGTCATGGGCCAGTGCGGCCAGGAAACGCTCGGCTTCCAGCGCCGCCATACAGCCCATCCCCGCCGCCGTCACCGCCTGGCGGTATTTGTCATCGGTGACATCGCCTGCCGCGAACACGCCGGGGATTGAGGTGGCGGTGGAATCCGGCGCGGTCACCAGATAGCCGCCCGATTTGGTCTCCAGCTGGCCGGCGAACAGCCCGGTGGCGGGCGCGTGACCGATGGCGATGAACACGCCGTCGGCGGGGATGTCCTGCGTCGCGCCGGTCTTGGCGTGCTTGAGGCGAACGGCCGTCACCCCGCGCACCGGCTCGGCGGTCCCGAGGATTTCATCCAGCTCGCTGTCCCAGATCACCTCGATCTTGGGATGGTTGAACAGCCGGTCCTGCATGATCTTTTCCGCGCGCAAGGAATCGCGCCGGTGCACCAGCGTGACCTTGGAGGCAAAATTGGTCAGGAACAGCGCCTCTTCCACGGCGGTATTGCCGCCGCCGACCACCACGACCTGCTTGCCCCGGTAGAAAAACCCGTCGCAGGTGGCGCAGGCCGACACGCCAAAGCCCTGAAACGCTTCTTCACTGGGCAGGCCCAGCCATTTGGCGCTGGCGCCGGTGGCGATGATCACCGCGTCGGCGGTGTAGACCGTGCCGGAATCACCCACCAGACGGAACGGGCGGGCCGACAGATCGGCCTCCATGATCAGATCCTGCGCAAACTGGGTGCCCACATGCTCGGCCTGGGCGCGCATCTGGTCCATCAGCCAGGGGCCCTGGATGACGTCGGCGAAGCCGGGATAATTCTCTACATCAGTGGTGATGGTCAGCTGGCCGCCCGGCTGCATGCCGGTGATCAAGAGCGGCTCCAGCATGGCGCGCGCGGCATAGATGGCGGCGGTATAGCCAGCCGCGCCCGATCCGATGATGACAAGCTTGGCGTGACGGGTCTGGCTCATGGGCCGGCATCCTTCAGTCTGATTTCGAGGTCGTTGCTGCAGTTAATCTGGCCGGATTCGCCCTGATGAGTCTCGCCCGGAGACCCTCGTGCAGAGTCAGGCGGCTCTCATGTCGCAGCGCGCGTCCAGCATTTCAAGCACGCGCTGCGCTGCTCTCTCGGTTTCGTGAAGCGGGACATAGGTCCAGCGCTCCAGCGCGCCCAGGAAAGGACGCACCGCGCCATGGCCTTCCAGCGCGGCGTAGAGCCGGCGGAACTTGCCCGGGCGCCCGTCCACGCCCAGCCGGTAGACCGGCGTTCCCGTGGCGGCCGCCTCGGTGAGCATGTTGGTGGAGTCTTCCGTGACGAAAATCCAGTCCGCACCCGCCAGAAAGGCGAAATACGGGTTTGGCCCGTCGCCCTGGTGCAGCCAGATATCAGGCTGCTGGCCATAGCGCTCCCGGATCAGGGCCGCGAATGCGTCCGGCGTGCGCCGCGACAGGGTGATCAGAAGGCCGATGCGGCGGGCGCGCAGCGCCTCGATCCGGTCGAGCAGATACGCGCAGGCGCCTTCAGAAAACCGGTGATGCTTGGACTCCCCGCCGATCAGCACCGCCGCACGGGGGGCGCGGATCTGGGCCAGCCGGTCCGCGAAGGCGATCCGCTCGGCCTCCAGAAGCTCCGGCGTCACCCGGTTGGGCGAGCCGATGAGGGGCAGCACGTTCGGGCCAGCGAGCCGGTCATGATGCGGCGGCAGGATCAGATCGAACACGCCGTAATGGGCGCGCGGATCCTGGATATAGACCATCAGGGCGTCCGGGTGCGCCGCCCGGACCGCCGGCGCCGCGCGCACGGCGGCGCGCCCGCACCCGATCCAGATATCCGGCGCCGGGCCATCCTCCACCGCCAGCGGCCCGGTGCGCGCCAGAGTGACCGGCGTGATCGCCAGCGGCGTCAAGCGCGCCAACGCCTGCGCCAGGCCCAGCACCTGATTGGCCATCCCGGCCCGGCCATCCGACACAGCCCAGCAAATGCGTGCGTTGCTCATGGGCGCAGACTTGCCGGGGCACGCAGAAAACGCAAGCAGCCGGCGGGGGCGCCGCCGGCTGCGCGTTCACCATGGACCGGCGCGGTCGAGAGGATCAGACCCACTGCACTTTCAGGATCTCGTACGTTTTCACGCCGCCGGGCGCGGTGACTTCCACCACGTCGCCGGTTTCCTTGTTGATCAGGGCGCGCGCGATGGGCGAGGAGATGGAGATCTTGCCCGATTTCACGTCCGCCTCGTCATCGCCGACGATCTTGTAGGTCGCCTCGGCGTCGGTGTCCTCGTCCACCACGGTGACCGTGGCGCCGAACTTCACCGTCTCGCCGGACAGCTTGGTGGTGTCGATGACCTGGGCGCGCGCCAGCTTGTCCTCAAGCTCCTGCAGACGGCCCTCGATCCAGCCCTGGCGCTCCTTGGCGGCATGGTATTCGGCGTTCTCTGACAAATCGCCGTGCTCACGCGCTTCGGAGATCGCCTGGATCACCGCCGGGCGCTCCACGGACTTGAGGTGCCTGAGTTCATCGTCGAGGGCGCGGTGGCCCTCGGCGGTCATGGGGATCTTCTGCATGGATGTCCCGTTTCGCGTCTTGAACGCCTGTAAATCAAAGCCTGCCCGGCTAAGGGCAGGCTCAGTGCGATTTACTAGAATAGGATTGGAGCGAGCGCGGTTCAAGCTGGCCGGCATCAATCACCGCAATTGACTTGATCGCGGCGCGCGCCGCCGAGGCGGTGGTGTAGCACGGCACGCGCATGTCCAGCGCTGTGCGGCGGATGGAATAGCTGTCGATCAGGGAGCGCTGGCCCTCGGTTGTGTTGAACACCAGCTGGACCTCGCCATTCTTGATGGCGTCCACAATGTGAGGGCGGCCCTCAAACACCTTGTTGACCCGGCGCACCGCCACCCCGGCCTCTTCCAGCACCTGCGCGGTGCCGCCGGTGGCCAGCACTTCAAAGCCGAGCCCGGTGAGGGTGCGGCACGGTTCGATCATGGCCGCCTTGTCGGAGTCCTTGAGTGATATGAACACCGCGCCCGTGCGCGGCAGGTTCACGCCTGCGCCCAGCTGGGCCTTGGCGAAGGCGGCCTCGAAGCGCGCATCAATGCCCATCACCTCGCCGGTGGAGCGCATTTCCGGGCCCAGCACCGGATCGACGCCGGGGAAGCGCGCAAACGGCATCACGGCCTCTTTCACCGACACATGGGCCGGATCGCCCTTGGGCAGTTCGAAGCTGCTCAGCATGCGCCCGGCCATGACCTGGGCGGCGATGCGCGCCACGGGGGCGCCGATGGCCTTGGCCACGAAGGGCACGGTGCGGCTGGCGCGCGGGTTGACCTCCAGGAGGAAAATCTCGCCGTCCTTGACCGCGAACTGCACATTCATCAGGCCCTTCACCTTGATGGCGCGGGCCAGCGCCTCGGTCTCGCGGCGCAGCTCGGCGACGGTCCCGGCCGAGAGTGAATAGGGCGGCAAGACGCAAGCGCTATCGCCCGAATGCACCCCGGCCTCCTCGATATGCTCCATGATCCCGGCGACCCAGACGCTCTCGCCGTCACACACCGCATCCACATCCACTTCCGACGCGTCGGAGAGGTAGCGGTCCAGCAGGAGGGGCGATTTGCCCGACACATGCACCGCCTCGCGGATATAGCGCTCGAAGCTTTCCTGCTCTCGCACGATCTCCATGCCGCGCCCGCCCAGCACGTGGGAGGGGCGCAGCACCAGCGGGAAGCCCAGCGTGCGCGCCGCGACGGTCGCCTCTTCCACCGAGCGGGCGATGACGTTGGGCGGCTGCTTCAGGCCCAGCTCGTCCAGCAGCGCCTTGAAGCGCTCACGGTCCTCGGCCAGATCGATGGCGTCCGGGCTGGTGCCCAGGATCGGAATGCCGGCGGCTTCAAGGTCTGCGGAGAGTTTCAGCGGCGTCTGGCCGCCATACTGCACCACCACCCCCAGCAGCTCGCCCTTGGCGCGCTCGGTCTCGATGAGCTCGATCACATCTTCGGCGGTCAGCGGCTCGAAATACAGCCGGTCGGCGGTGTCATAGTCGGTGGAGACGGTCTCGGGATTGCAGTTCACCATGATGGACTCAATGTCCATGTCGGCGAAGGCAAACGCCGCGTGGCAGCAGCAATAGTCAAACTCGATGCCCTGGCCGATCCGGTTCGGCCCGCCGCCCAGGATGATCGCCTTCTTGCGGCCTGTGGGCTCGCTCTCGCAGGCCCCGCCCGTCTCGTAGGTGGAGTACATGTACGGTGTCACCGCCGCGAACTCTGCCGCGCAGGTGTCCACCCGCTTGTAGACCGGGCGCACGCCCAGCGCGCGGCGCGCCGCTGTCACGTCGGCCTCGCTCGCGCCGGTAATCGTGGCCAGTCGCGCATCGGCGAAACCCATGGCCTTGAGGCGGCGCATGCCGTCCGCGTCGCCGGGCAGGCCGAGCATGCGCACATCCTCTTCCGCGGCCACGATCTCCTCGATCTGGCGCAGGAACCAGGGCTCATAGGCGCAGGCGGCGTAAATGGCGTCCACGCTCAGCCCCTCGCGGAAGGCCTGGGCGATGACGCGCAAGCGGTCCGGGGTGGGCAGCGACAGGGCGGCCAGCACCGCCTGGCGGCGCGCGGAATCGTCCTCGGCGATGTCCAGACCGGGGATCTCGATCTCGTCAAAGCCTGACAGGCCGGTCTCCAGGCTGCGCAGCGCCTTCTGGACGCTTTCCTGGAAGCAGCGGCCAATGGCCATGGCTTCGCCCACCGATTTCATGGAGGTGGTCAGATTGGCCTTGGCGCCGGGATATTTCTCAAAGGCGAAACGCGGGATTTTGGTGACGACATAATCGATGGTCGGCTCAAAACTCGCAGGCGTCGCGCCGCCGGTGATGTCATTGTCGATCTCGTCCAGCGTATAGCCCACCGCCAGCTTGGCGGCGACGCGGGCGATGGGAAAGCCGGTGGCTTTGGACGCCAGCGCCGAGGAGCGCGACACGCGCGGGTTCATCTCGATGACCACCATGCGGCCGTCGGCGGGATTGACCGCGAACTGCACGTTGGAGCCGCCGGTCTCCACCCCGATCTCGCGCAAGACCGCGATCGAGGCCGAGCGCATGCGCTGGTATTCCTTGTCTGTGAGGGTGAGCGCGGGCGCCACGGTGATGGAATCGCCCGTATGGACGCCCATGGGATCGATATTCTCGATGGAGCACACGATGATGCAATTGTCCGCACGGTCGCGGACCACCTCCATCTCGTATTCCTTCCAGCCGACCACGCTTTCTTCGATCAGCACTTCGGTGACCGGGGAATTATACAGGCCCGAGGCGACGATCTCGCGGAATTCCTCGATATTATAAGCGATGCCGCCCCCCGTGCCGCCCATGGTGAAGGAGGGGCGGATCACCGCCGGCAGGCCCAGCTCCTCCAGCACGATTTCCGCTTCGGCCAGGGTGTGGGCGGTGCGTGATTTGGGGCTTTCCAGCCCGATGGAATCCATGGCGTTGCGGAAGCGCTCGCGGTTTTCCGCCTTGTCGATGACGTCGGCGCGCGCACCGATCATCTCCACCCCGAACAGCTCCAGCACGCCGCGCCGGTCCAGCTCCAGCGCGCAATTGAGCGCCGTCTGCCCGCCCATGGTGGGAAGCAGCGCGTCCGGGCGCTCCTTCTCGATCACCTTGGCGACCATTTCAGGCGTAATCGGTTCGATATAGGTGGCGTCCGCCAGTCCCGGGTCAGTCATGATCGTGGCCGGGTTGGAGTTCACCAGAATCACCCGGTAGCCCTCTTCTTTCAGCGCCTTGACCGCCTGCACGCCCGAATAGTCGAACTCGCAGGCCTGGCCGATCACGATGGGACCGGCGCCGATGATCAGGATGGACTGGATGTCAGTGCGTCTGGGCATGGGGGCGGGGCCTTTGTCTGTCAGACGCGCGCAAGCCCCGGCCCCCGGAAAGGTCCGGGAGGGGTTAGCGGCGCGGGTTCAATCGCTGAAACCCGTGTCTAACGCCTGCCGCCGCGCTTGGCGAGTACCGGTTTACAGGGCGGGGCTCAGCCCGTCTTCAGCCGCGCCCCGGCGAGGGCCAGCCAGAGGGCGATGGCGGCCAGGAAGACCTGATATTCCATGCCGCCCATGGGGTGGGTTTCGGTCGCCATGAAGGCCCACTGACCCCAGTGAAGGGTCGCAATCGCGCCCAGCAGAACCGGCAGGGCGGCCAGACCGGCCAGCCGCGTGGCCAGCGCGCCGGCTGCGCCGCTGATGAGCCCGCCGGCCAGGATCGCAGCGCCTGCGAAGAGCTCGGCAAACGCAACAAGGCCCGCCAGTACGAGCGCGGGGACGCCCTCCACGCCGAAGTTCGGCGTGATCATCATCATGGCGAACGGCTCGAGGCCCATGGCAAACAGCTTGCTCAGCCCCTTGTGCAGGAATACGGCGGCGAATCCGGCGCGCAGCACCCAGTGGGCGGCGGGCAGGGCGGGCGCGGCCGCGCGGTCGAAAAGGGTTTCGGCTCTGGCGAACATGACAGTCTCCTGATCAATAGCGATGGCGCAGGGCCTCTCCCCGCGCCGCGGGCACAAACTCGCCCACGCGCTGCTCACTTGGAAATCAGCTCTCGGAGAGCCGGGCGTGACAATGGCTCACGCCGCTGTGACGGGGCGGGGCCAGCGCCCCCGCCCCCATCGCCCTACCCCAACCGCAAATCGCGCCACAGATGGGGCGGGATGTCGTCGCGGGCGCGTACGCGCGGCGAGACCAGCCACCAGGCCCGTTCGTGCAGGAGGGGGATATTGGGCATATCAGCGAGCAACTCCGCCTCGGCCTCGCGGTGCAGCTGCGCCCGGCGGGCGCGGTCCAGCTCGCCGCGCGCTTCGCGCATGAGCGCGTCAAAGGCGGGACGGCGCCCGCCATCCCAGTTGGTGTTATCGGCGAAGCCCTCGCGGGCGAAGGGCTGGAGCATGAAGTCGGGATCCGATTTCAGCCCGCGGTCAAAGCGCGCCAGCGCCAGATCATAATCGCCGCCATCCACCGCCGCGTAGAGGTCCAGCGGATAGGTCGCCAGCAGCTCGGCCTGCACCCCGGCCCGGCGCCAGTCATCAATGATCGCCAGCGCCACCCGGTCGCGATCCCCGGCGCTCGCGCGCAAGGTCAGGCGCAGCGGATTGCCCGGGCCATACCCCGCATCACCCAGACGCGCGCGCGCGGCGTCCAGCTGCGGTCCGGCGGCTGCGGCCTCGGCATCCGGAATGATGCGGTCTGCGGGCACGGACAGGCCGTGGAAAAAATGCGTGTTGAGATAGGCCCGGTCGATGGCCAGGCTCAGCGCCTGGCGCACGCGGACATCGCGCAGGCGCGCGCTGGCGCAATTGACCTTGATATAGGTGAGGATCGGGGCGGGAAAGCTGCGCAGCCGGTCACCGACGCGCTCGCGCAGCAGGCCCAGCTGATCGCCCGGCGGACGGTCCACCAGATCATAATCGCCCGCGCGGAAACGGCGCGCCCGCGCCGACCCGTCATCAATCACGTCAACACGAATGCTATTGATGCGCACGCCTTCCGCGCCGGCGAAGCGCGGGTTCTTTTCCAGCCGGTAGCTCATGGCGCCCTGATCGGCCAGCAGGTACGGCCCGGCGCTGACCCAATGGGTGGGGCGGGTCCAGTCATCGGGCCGCGCCTCCACGGCGTGTCGGGGCAGGGGATAGAACTCGCGCATCAGCACCGGGAACAGGCTGACCGGGCGGTCCAGCTCGAAGACCACCGTATGCTCATCAGGCGCGCTGACGCCAATGTCCTCCGGCGCGATCTGGCCCAGCAGCGCCTCGCGCGCGCCGCGCACCGCAAAGAAATCGCCCAGATCGGCAAACCCCGTGCGCGGGTCCACCGCGCGCTGCGCGGTCCAGACCACATCGTCCGACGTGATCGGCGCGCCATCGGACCAGGTGAGGCCCGGCGTGAGGCGGAAGGTCCAGCTGCGCGCATCCTCGCTGCGCCAGGACGCTGCCAGGCCCGGCGCGAGGCCGCCCGAGGGCGAGTACTCGGTCAGGGGCGCGTGCAACTGCTTGTAGAGTAGCGCGGCAGAGGCGAACTGGCCTTTGAGGGGATCGAGGCTGTCAGCTTCGGAATCGATGGCCACGCGCAGCAGGTCCGACGGATCGCCGCTCTTGCCGCAGGCCGCGGCGCCCGCCAGCGCCAGGGATGAGGCCATCAGACCTCGCCGGGTCAGGCGCAGGCGATCAGGGCGCCGGCCGGAAGATGAAATTATTGACATAGCCTGCCTCTCCCGCCCGTCCGCGATGGTCGCGGGCGACGTCCAGCGATGCACGGTCAATCACTGACCGGTCGCGGATCGCCTGCGTGATGTAGCCAAGCGACTCGACAAAATCGAGGGCCGAGTCGAGATCGGTTCCGGTATGGCGCTCCTCGATCTCGATGATCATCACCGGCCGGTCGCGGGCGATCACGCAGCGCGCGCCCTCCAGAACGGCCCGCTCATGGCCTTCCACATCGATCTTCATGAACCCCACGGGTGGCGGGTCGAGGGCGTCCAGCGGGGCTGTGGGCACTGTCACGCGCATATGCGCCGCGCCGGCGATCTTGTCCGGGTTCAGGGAGGCGCCCTGGTTGGAATAGCGCTTGCCCGAGCCGGGGATCATCAGCTCGGCCTGCCCTTCAGCGTCCGACAGGGCGATGGCGTGGCAGGTCACGCGCGGACCCGCGGCGCGGTGCAGGAAATCATAGAGCTTCGGGTTCGGCTCGAACGCCCACACCGCCGGGCAGAGCAAGGCCATCTCATGGGCCCAGATGCCGCGATTGGCGCCGATGTCTATGGCGAGGCGGTCCGGATCGACGAGTTCAGGCAAGAGCCGCAGGCCGTACTCGCCCTTGCGCCGCTCGCGCGCAACGATGCGTCGGAGCTCCAGACGCGGGGGCACGAGGGCGCGCTTGAGCCGCTCCTCCAGCGTCAGCGGCGGGCCCGCCTGGGCGGTCACCAGGACGCCCCGGTTCCGGCGCGGCGTGACATCTGGTGATCGGTCATCATGTCTCTCCCGGCCGCGCGCCGGCCCCTGTCCGCGCCCAAGGCTAGACCGGACGGCCGCATCGCGCCAAGCCGAATGTCGTCAGGGCCCGGCAGGCGCAAGACTATTAGCCCAGCGAGCCGACAAACTGGTCAAACACCGCAAAGCTGTCCTGCGGGCCGGGGCTGGCTTCGGGGTGGTGCTGCACGGCCATTACCGGTTTTGACGCCAGGCGGAAGCCGCAATTGGAGCCGTCGAACAGGGAGACATGGGTCTCGATGGCGTCGGCGGGCAGGGTGTCGCGGTCCACGGCGAAGCCATGGTTCATGGACACGATCTCCACCTGGCCGGTTTCGAGATTTTTCACCGGATGGTTCGCGCCGTGATGGCCCTGAACCATTTTCAGCGTGCGCGCGCCCACCGCCAGCGCCAGCATCTGGTGACCGAGGCAAATGCCCAGCACCGGCACGCCCGCATCGATCACGCCGCGCAGCGTATCCAGAGCATATTGGCCGGTCGCCGCCGGATCGCCCGGCCCGTTAGAGACGACGACACCCGCCGGCTTCATCGCCAGCACATCGGCCGCAGACGCCGAGCCCGGCGCGATGCGCACCCGGGCGCCCGCACTGACCAGGCGGCGCAATATATTGGCCTTCACCCCGTAATCGAGCACCACGACCAGCGGGCCGTCTTCCGGTCCGGCGGCAAAGCCCGCAGGCCAGTCCCAGCCGCCCTCATTCCAGTCGGCGTTTTCAGTATTGGCGACGGCGCGGGCGAGCTCCCGGCCCTCCATGGACGGCGCGCCGGCGGCGAGGGCTTTCAGGGCGTCAATGTCGAACTTGCTGTCGCGCGCATGCTGAAGCGCGGCCATGGGCATGCCGGTCTCGCGAATGCGGCGCGTGATGGCGCGGGTGTCCACCCCAGTGATGGCGGCGATGGCGCGCGAGGCCAGCCATTCATCAAAACCCTGCTCGGCGCGCCAGCTGGCCGGCGCGGTGATGGGCGCGCGCGCGACCATGCCCACGGCGGCCTTGCGGCCCGGCGCGCTGGCCGATTCCTCGTCTTCGGCGTTAGCGCCCACATTGCCCACATGGGGAAAGGTGAAGCAGACGATCTGTCCGGCATAGGACGGGTCGGCGAGAATTTCCTGATGCCCGGTCATGGCGGTGTTGAAGCACAGCTCGCCCACCACAACGCCGGACGCGCCGGCTCCGTGGCCGTAGAACACCGTTCCGTCAGCCAGAACGAGGGCGGCGCTGGCGCCCGAAGGGGCTGCGTTCACAGGCCCGGACGAGGGCCGGTCTTGATTCTCGACCGCTGATGCCATAACTCACCGCCTCCACGCCGCGCGCCAGCTTCCCGGACGGGAAGGGACCCTGCGGTCAAACGCGCGGACCCTACGCGCGCGGCGGTCGCGGGTCAAGAATCCGGCGCGCGCACGAATACTTTATATTTCAAGGACTTGGCTTGCATGTGCAGGCGGTCCTCACACCCCGGGTGAAACCATGTCGCTCAGAGAGCGGGTTACTTCAGATCTGACGGACGCCATGCGCGCACGCGATGCGGTGCGCCTGTCCACGCTGCGCCTGATTCAGGCCGCCATCAAGGACCGCGATATCGCTGCGCGCGCCGAAGACCGTTGCAAGGGATGCGGCGAGGACGAAATCCTCGCCATCCTGCAAAAACTGGTCAAGCAGCGCGAAGAGAGCGCCGCGGTCTACGAGACCGCTGGCCGGCTGGATCTGGCCGAGCGCGAGCAGCGCGAGGCCGAGATCGTGCGCACCTATCTGCCCGAGCCCATGGATGACCGCGCCATCGCCAAGGCCGCCCGGGAGGTGGTCGACGATCTGGGCGCGGCGGGGCTGAAGGATATGGGCCGCTGCATGGGCGCGCTGAAGGACCGCTATACCGGGCGCATGGACTTCTCGCGCGCCGGCAAGGAAGTGCGCGACCTGTTGCAGAAACCCGCCTGACGCGGACGGCGGGTGCGTTCGCGCCCCGAGCGCGCTATGGTCCGCACTCAGGCGGGAGCAGCAGCATAGAGCATGGCGATACCCGACGGTTTCATTGACGAGATCAAGGCGCGCATCCGCCCGTCCGAGCTGATCGGGCGGACGGTGGCGCTCAAGCGTCAGGGGCGTGAGTTCGCCGGTCTGTCCCCGTTCAAGAAAGAACGCACGGCGTCGTTTTTCGTCAATGACGACAAGGGCTTCTATCATTGCTTCGCCAGCCAGGAGCATGGCGACATTTTCACCTGGCTGCAGAAAACCCAGGGCCTGAGCTTCATGGAGGCGGTGGATGCGCTGGCCCAGGAAGCCGGGCTGGACGTGCCCAGGTCCGAGCCCGCCGATCCCGAGCGCGAGGCGCGCCGCCAGCGCACGCTGGACTGGAACGAGGCCGCCCATGACTGGTTCGCCCGCCAGCTCGCCTCCCCCGCAGGCTCAACGGCGCGCGCCTATCTGGAAGGCCGTGGGCTGAAGGCCGCAGATTTTGCAAGGTTCGAGATCGGCTTTGCGCCCGACTCCCGCCGGGGCATGACCCAGGCCCTGATGCAGAAGGGCGCCAGCGTGCGCGATCTGGCCGAAGCCGGGCTGGTGATCGAGCCCGAAGATGGCGGCGAGCCGTATGACCGGTTTCGCGGGCGGATCACATTTGCGATTCGTGATCCGCGCGGGCGCATGGTGGCGTTCGGGGCGCGGGCTTTGTCCAAGGACCAGCGCGCCAAATACCTCAACTCGCCCGAGACCGCCCTGTTTCACAAGGGCTCGACCCTCTACCGCTATCCCGAAGCGCGCGCCGCCGCCAGCGACCCCAAATCCGGCGCGTCCGGCCTGATCGTGGCGGAAGGCTATATGGACGTGATCGCGTTCGCCCGCGCCGGGATGGGCCATGCCGTGGCGCCGCTGGGCACGGCGCTGACGGAAAACCAGATGGCGCTGCTCTGGCGCGCGGGCGGCGAGCCGGTGATCTGCCTCGATGGCGATGGCGCCGGTCAACGCGCCGCGGCGCTGGCGGCCGAGCGCGCCCTGCCGCTGATCGCGCCAGGCAAGACGCTGCGTTTTGTCTTCCTGCCCGACGGCGCCGACCCGGACGATCTCTTGCGCGACAAGGGGGCCCGCGCCCTGCGCGAGGCGGTGTCCCAGCCGCGCCCGCTGATCGATGTGCTGTGGGAGCGCGAGGTGAGCACCGGCCCGCTGGATGATCCTGACCGCCGCGCCGCCTTCCGCAAGCGCCTGCGCGAGCTGAGCGCGCGCATTGCCGATCCCGATATGCGCGCCGAATACCGCGCCGAGTTCGATGCGCGCCTCAATACGCTGTTCGCCCGCGCGCCAAGGCAGACGGGCCGGGCCGACCGGCGCACGGGACGCTTCGAGCCGCCGCCGGCGCCGGGCGTGGATGTGGTGAAATCGGCGCGCACCCCTGAGTCCGATCGCGCCGCCCCCATGGCGCGCCAATTGCTGGCCGGGGCCATTGAATATCCCTCAATCGCCGCGGCCGAGGCCGAGACTTTGGCCGAATTGCCCTTCGGGCCGCTTGACAGCCTGCGCGATGCAGTTCTAGACGCCTGCCTCGATCCGGCTTTCGAGCCGGAAGAGGGATTGGGCGCCAGGCTGGCGGCGCGCGGGTTTTCAGGCGCTCTGGCGCGCCTGTCCGCGGACCGGGCCGCCGCCCGGGCCGGCCTTGGGGGAGAGGACGCCGGCGCCGATGACCGTCTTGAGGCTTGGCGCAGGCTTTCGGCTTCCTATATGGAGCAAGTCGCATTCGTAGACCGCAAAGCCGAGGATCGCGCCCGCATCGAGGACGCCTTCAACAGCGGCGACCCTGACGCCTTCAAATCCTGCCTCGCCGCCCTGCGGCGGGGCAAAACGCGTTAGCGCGCTTCACGCCGCGCTCACAAAGCCGCCCATTGGGAGCCCGACCCCCGCATGACGAAAGCCGCTGCCGAGACGCCTGACGCCCCCGCCGAGACCCAGGACGGGCCGCTGCTGGACCTGACCGATTCCACCGTCAAGGCGATGATCAAGGCCGCGAAGAAACGCGGCTATGTCACCCATGACGAGCTGAACAAGGTCCTGCCCAGCGAGGAGTACAGCTCCGAGCAGATCGAGGACATTCTCGCCCAGCTGTCGGAAATGGGCATCACGGTGGTGGATTCCGAAGACGACGTGGAATCCGACGAGCCCGCGGCTGAAGAGGGCGAAGAGGACGACGACGAGGCGCGCCCGCGCGCCGTCGCCAAGAAAGCCAAATCCGAAGTCGCCGGCCAGAACACCACCTCGGCCCAGGACCGCACCGATGACCCGGTGCGCATGTATCTGCGCGAAATGGGCACGGTGGAGCTCTTGTCGCGCGAGGGCGAGATCGCCATCGCCAAGCGCATCGAGGCCGGCCGCAATGCGATGATCCGCGGGCTTTGCGAAAGCCCGCTGACCTTTGAAGCCATCATGGTGTGGCGCGACGAGCTGCAGTCGGGTCAGGTGCTGCTGCGCGACATTATCGATCTGGACGCCACGCTGGGCGGCATTCGCGGCGTCGCCGCCGCCGCCGAAACGGCTGACAGCGATGACGACAGCGACAGCGAAGGTGATGACGCCGCGGCCAAGCCGGCCGGCGAGGCCGGGACCGCTGACGCCAAGAAAACCGATGGCGACAGCGACAGTGAAGACGACGGCGACGGCGAGAAGACCGGCCGCGAAAGCACTGACGACGATGACGATGAGGATGACGGCGCCAACATGTCGCTGGCGGCCATGGAGGCCGAGCTGCGCGATGGCGTGATGGTCACGCTGGACGCCATCGCCGTGGATTTCGACGCCTTCCGCCGCCTGCAGGACAAGCTCGTCGCCTTGCGCGTCGCCGGCAAGGATTTGTCGGCCAAGGATCGCGAGACCTATGACGGCGTGTTCGAGCGCATCGTGGCCAATCTCAACTCGCTGCATCTGAACAATGCGCGTATCGAGGCGCTGGTCGAACAGCTCGACGCCATCAACAAGCGTCTTGTGGGTCTGGAAGGCAAGCTGTTGCGCATGGCCGAAGCCCATGGCGTGCCGCGCGGCGACTTCCTGGCGGTCTATCAGGGCCATGAGCTGGATCCGGCTTGGCTCGACGACGCCAATGGCCGCTCGGCGGCCTGGACGCGCTTCATTCAGCGCGAGGCCAGCGAAGCCGGCGCGATCCGCGATGAAATTTCCTCGCTGGCGCAGGAATCAGGCGTGCCGGTGGATGATTTCCGCCGCATCGTCGCCACCGTCCAGAAGGGCGCGCGCGAGGCGCGCATCGCCAAGAAGGAGATGGTCGAGGCCAATCTGCGCCTGGTGATCTCGATTGCCAAGAAATACACCAATCGCGGCCTGCAATTCCTGGATCTGATCCAGGAAGGCAATATCGGCCTCATGAAAGCGGTGGATAAATTCGAATACCGGCGCGGCTATAAATTCTCCACCTACGCGACCTGGTGGATCCGGCAGGCCATCACGCGGTCCATCGCCGACCAGGCGCGCACCATCCGCATTCCGGTGCACATGATCGAGACCATCAACAAGATCGTGCGCACCAGCCGCCAGATGCTCCATGAGATCGGCCGCGAGCCGACCCCGGAGGAGCTGGCCGAAAAGCTCTCCATGCCGCTGGAAAAAGTGCGCAAGGTGATGAAGATCGCCAAGGAGCCGATCAGCCTCGAAACCCCCATCGGCGACGAGGAAGACAGCCATCTGGGCGATTTCATCGAGGACAAGAACGCGGTCCTGCCCATCGATGCGGCGATCCACTCCAACCTGCGCGAGACCACCACGCTGGTGCTGGCGAGCCTGACCCCGCGTGAAGAACGCGTGCTGCGCATGCGCTTTGGCATCGGCATGAACACCGACCACACGCTGGAAGAAGTGGGCCAGCAATTCAGCGTGACCCGCGAACGCATCCGCCAGATCGAAGCGAAAGCCCTGCGCAAGCTCAAACACCCGAGCCGCTCGCGCAAACTGCGCAGCTTCCTGGATAGCTAGGGGCTCGCCAGAGCGCCACAGATGAACGGCCATGCGGGCGCAGATCACACTGCGCCCGCAATGCTTTGGCGTCTTCGCTACAGGCGCGCGCGATCAAGTGAACAGGCGCAAAAACGCCCGCCCGCACGCCTCACAGCGCGCGCGCCTGTCAGTGTTTCAAAGACTGAAACCTAAAACCGGAACGCCGACTCAAAGCGGATTTCCGGACGGCGCTCTTCGCCCTCTTCACCGAAAATCTCGTCTTCGGGGGAGGTGAAGCGCAGCTGGCCGCCGAGGCGCACCCGGTCGGACAGGCTGAAGAAGGCGCCGGCGGAGAAATCGTCCAGCCCGAAGGTCTGTTCGCGCCGTTCGCTGTCCGTATAGCCCAGCGTCACGCCCCAGCGCGCGCCGGCCTGGATCTGAAACTCCTGCACCGACTGATTGCCCCAGACCGAGCGGGTTTCCGCCGGGGCGAGGGTGAAGCGCTGATACCACGGCAGGGCGGAGGCCGAGCCGGTATCGGCAAGTCCGCTGGCCGGCGTCAGGTCGGACTGGCGTTCACGCGCCTCGCGGTCGTCTTCAGCCGCCGCGGCGGCGGCGCGCAGCGCCTCGAACACGTCAGAATCAAGGTCCGCGCCGGTGGCCGGGGCGGCGGCGTCTATCAGGCGCTGAAGACTGGTCGCGCTGGCGGACGGCCGCGACAGCTCCGGCGCGAGGCGCACGCTGTTCGGCGACGCCAGCCCGGACAGGGACAGCCGCACCCCGCCCTGATCATCAAGAGCATAGGCCGACGGCGCCGCCCAGAGCAGGGCGGCGGCGCAGGCAGACAACAGAACGGGTCGTGCCATGGACATGACGGACCGGGCTCCAGCCCTTGATTGCTTGGCGCACAGCGCCTTGAACAATGATCTATATCGTATCGGCATTCACGATGTAAGCATAACCCGCTGCAACGCGCGCCGAGTCCGGGCCGACCGTGTCAAAAACGCAACCCTGTCTCCAGGGCAAGCCTCGCCCGGCGCCGGTCTTGCATGCCCGCGCCGGTCTCCTCGGCGATGCTGGCCGCCAGGCCGATCACCGCGTTCGCGCCGACGAGGCGCGACGCCGACAGCTGGAATGTCCGCCCGTCACGGCGCGCCAGACCGGCGCGCGCAGTTCCGGCTTCGGCGCTGAACAGCCAGTCGCCGCGCTCGAGCGAGGCCGACGCGCTCAGCGCCTCATAGTCCGCGCCCGGCAGCCCGTCATTGGTCTTGAGCCAGGCCAGCCCCACGGATACATCGCCCCGGGTTCGCGCCAGGCGGGCCGAAACCGTCCACGGATCGCGCAGCGACGCCGCGTCCGGTCCGGCCGCGCGCCCGGTTTCCGCCCCGGCATAGGCGCGCCAGCGCACGCCGCTTTGCGGGCTGCGCCGGTCGAAGGACGCCGCCAGCGCCCAGACATCGCGCACATCGCCTCGCACAAGGTCCGGCCCGGCGGCGCGGGCGCGGCCCACGCTACGCCAGCCAGCATCAGGCGTGTAGGAGGCTGTGGCGCGCAGGCCGATCAGGCGGCGGGTCTGGATCGAGACGCCGGGCGCGGGCCCGGCGAGGCTCAGCCCGGTATCCACCAGCGCCAGCCCCGTGGGGTCGATCAGCCCGCCATCGGCGCGCAGCGTGCGCGCGGCGCCGGGCAGATCCGAGCGCTCCTGCCCTGCGGCGCCCTCGGCGATCCCGGCGCGCAGGCGCACAAATCCGGTCTGCATCCAGAGCGACGCCTGGGACAGGCCCGCCTGCCCGCTCGCGGGCGCGCCGCCCGTTGGACCGGACAAACCGGTGACGAGCCCGGCCAGAGCGCGGCCATCAGGCGCGCGTGGACAGGCCGGACAATCATCGAGGGGGCGGGCCAGACCGCGGCGGCCGTCGCCCGCCACCGCTTCACCGGCCAGATCGAGGCCCCATCGCAGGCCCGAGGGCTGTACGGCGTCTGCGCTCCAGCGCAGCGCCAGCACGCCATAGGGTCCGGTTCGCAGGGCGCTTGAATCCGGCGCCAGCACCAGGTCCAGATCGGCTTCGGCTTCCGCCTGCAGCCCGCCGGGCAGGTCTGCAGCGCTCTGGCCGGGCGCGGCCAGCACAGTGAGGGCAGCCGCGCTGCAGGCGGCGGCGAGACGGGCGGATCGGGTCATGAAAAGGTCCGGTCGGCTGGGGGCGGCGGTAAGGAGCCTGCTTGGGTGCGCAGAACCCGCTTTTGTAAGGAACGTACACGGACCGCGCCGGGTGGGCCAAGACGGCCCTGTGCGCGCGGCCCGCGCCGCTCAGCCCCGTCCCCCCGGACGTGCGCCGCAAGTTGTGCAGAGCGAGGCGGGCGCCGGTCAAGCCTGACGGCGGGGTTGCAGGCGAGCACGCCCGTGATATGTGGCGCCCAGGACACGGTTCCTGACCGCATGCAGTCCCCGCGCGCGGCGCTGGCCAGCCCCGTCCAGCATGGTATAACCCTGCAGTATCAGACTTGAGTATTTCCGCCCGCGCCCTGTCCGGAGACGCCACCGCATGACCTTGTTCCGCCTGCCTGTCCTTACCGCCGCCGCGCTGGCTTGCGCCCTTACCGTCACCGCCTGCGGCACCCGCGAGCGCCCCGCCGAGTCGGCCTCCGCCGGCGAGCAGGGCTTTCTGGGCGGCCTGTTCAATCGCGGTCCGGCCGCCCCTACCGATGGCAGCGAGAGTGATATCGGCGTGAACAGCCTGCTCTGGCGCGCCAGCCTGGAAGTGCTGCACTTCATGCCGGTCAGCGAAGCCGACCCGTTCGGCGGGGTGATCATCACCGACTGGTATGCCATCCCAGAGGCGCCGTACGAGCGCTTCCGCGCCACCGTCTACATTCTCGATACGCGCTTGCGGGCCGACGCTCTGAGCGTGCAGCTGTTCAAGCAGGTGCGCGAGGGCGAGGGCGAATGGCGCGACGCGGAGGTGGACCCGGCGACCCGCCTGCAGGTGGAGAACGCCATTCTGACCCGCGCCCGCCAGCTGCGGATCCAGCGCATTCAGGACTAGAGATTTCTCCGCGGAGGCCGCGCCCATGTCCCGATCCCTGCGTCTGAGCGCCGCCCTTGCCGCCGGGCTGGCCCTGCTGACGGCGGGCGGATGCGGCTTCCAGCCGCTTTATGCCGGACCGGGTTACACGGCTCTGCCGGGGCTTGCCATTGAATCGGGCGAAGACCGGATCGACTATCTGGTCGACGCCGCCCTGCGCCGGCATCTGGGCGACGGGGACAGCCCCTACCGCCTGGTGCTGAGCACGCGCCTTCGCGAATCACCCATCGGCATTTCGGCCAGCGGCGTCGCCCGGCGCTACAGCCTGACCGCCCTGACCCGCTATTCGCTGCAACGCGAGGGCGTCGAACCGGTGTCCGGAAGGATCAGCGAAACCGTGCAGTTTGACGCGCCCGCCGACCCGGCGGCGCTGATCGCCGCGCGCAGCGACGCCGAAAGCCGCGCCGCCCGGCTGCTGGCCGAGCGTCTGGCCCAGACGCTCGCCGCCGAGCTGCAAAGGCGCGGTCGCGCCCCGGACCCGTCCTAGAGGCCGGGCCCATGAAGGTTCAGGCCCGCGACGCCGACCGCCTGATCGCGAAGCCCGGCGCTGACGGGAAAGTCTTCCTGATCTACGGACCCGATAGCGGCCTTGTGCGCGAACGCGCCACAAAGCTGGCGGGCGCGCTGGTCCCGGATCTGGATGATCCGTTCTGCGTCACGCGCCTGACCGAAGAGGACATAAAAGCCGATCCCGCAGCGCTGGCAGACGCCATGGCCGCCCTGTCGCTGACCGGCGGCGACCGGCTGGTGCGTGTGCGCCTGTCCGGCGATATGGCGGCTGTGGCCGGATTGCTCGCCGATCTGGAATCGGGCGCGGCGCCGGCGGAAGCGCGCCTGGTCATCGAGGCGGGGGATCTCAAGAAGGGATCCAAACTGCGCAAGGCCGCCGAGGACGGGCGCACCAGCTACGCCATCGCCTGCTATGCCGACGAGGCGCGCGATCTGTTGCAGCTGGCCGATTCCATGCTCGCCGAAGAGGGTCTGAAGCTGGAGCCCGATGCGCGCGCCGTGCTGGCGCCCTTCCTTGAGGGCGACCGGGCGCTGGCCCGCGGTGAGATTGAAAAGCTTATTCTTTACAAAGGGCTGAAAGCCCAGCGCAGCGAATCAGACAGCGCCGTGACGCGCGCCGACATCGCCGCCATCTCCGCCGCCGGATCGGACGCGGCCATGGACCAGATTCTTGACGCAGTTCTGAGCGGGGATGCCGCGCGGGCGGATCTCGCCTATGCGCGCGCCATTAGTGGCGGGACTTCGGCCGTGGGCGTATTGCGCGCGCTGCAACGCCGCCTTGATCAGTTCGATCAAGTGCACGCCGCAGGCGGTGACCCGCAAGCCATGATGCGCGCGGGCGCGCCGCGCTTTGGCCCGCCCGCCGATGCGTTCAGGCAGGGCCTGCGCGCCTGGCGCGGACGGCGGCTGGATCAGGCGCGCCAGCGGGCCTTCGAGACCGAGCGCGCGGTCAAGCGCACCGGCGCGCCGGCCGAGGCGATTGTGGGCGATCTGCTCGCCCGCCTCGCCCTGGCCGCCGCGCCGCAGAGTTCACGCTAGTCCTGAACCGCGGCCGCATAGCGCTCGCTGGCGACAGACCAGTCCACCACATCCCACCAGGCGGCGAGATAATCGCCGCGCCGGTTGCGGTACTGGACATAATAAGCGTGCTCCCACACATCATTGCCCAGGATCGGCGTGCCTTGAACCGACGCCACGTCCATCAGCGGATTGTCCTGATTGGGGGTGGCGGTGATTTCCAGCGCGCCCTCGCCATTGACGATCAGCCAGGCCCAGCCCGACCCGAACTGGCCGCCCCCGGCGCTGTTGAAGGCGTCCTTCATGGCGTCCAGCGAACCAAACGCCTCATCAATGGCCCCCGCCAGCGCTTCGGACGGCGCGCCGCCGGTTCCCGGCGCGGTCATGGAATTCCAGAAGAAATCATGGTTCCAGTGCCCGCCGCCATGATTGCGGAACGCGGCCGGCAGGCCGGAGACCTGCGCCAGAATATCCTCCAGCGCCACGCCCTGCAGGTCAGGCCGCGCTTCGAGGGCGGCGTTGAGCCCGTTCACATAGGCCTGATGGTGGCGGCCATGGTGGATTTCCATGGTTTCGGCATCGATCACAGCGGCCAGCGCATCAAAGCCATACGGCAGGGGCGCCAGCGAAACGCGCCAGTCGGCCTGCGCGTGATCATCGCCTGAGACTGTCCCGGCGCCGGTGGCGGACGCCGCTGAACCGGCCGCCGCGCCGGCCGGTGTCTGGCTCGCATCGCCGCAGGCGGCGGTGGTGACGAGGCCGGCGGACGCCAGCGCGCCCAGCGTGGTGCGCAATAGATCGTGTCGGGTCATGGATCGGCCCTCCTGTTGAACATCATGATGGTGTTAAGTGGCGTGCGCGGCGTCAGAGTCCACCCCGGGCGGCGGGACAGGCCTCCAGCAGCGCCCGGGACCGGGCCCGCGCGTCCAGCGACGCGGCGGCGGCGGGGACATTGTCCACCGAGATCACCTCCACACCGGTCTGCGCCCAGCGCTCGTGATCAGCGGCGCCTTCTCGCTCGGCGCGGAAATTGCCGAAACTGGTCTCCACGCCCCTGTCAGCCAGCGCCGCATCCAGCGCGGCGTCGCCATCGCCCAGCCCCAGCCAGGCGACAATGCGGGTGAGATCCACGCCGGCCTCTTCCAGCGTCGCCAGATCCTCCAGCGAGCTGATGCCCGCCGAGATCATCACCTCCGGCGCCATCTCATGGAGCGCGATGGCCTGATCGAGGCGGTATGTGATCACCAGAACGCGGTCGAGGGCATCCAGCTCACGCACGTCCTGCATCAGTCGCTCATGGGTGAGCGAGCCCTTCAGGTCGAGCTGGGCGATGGCCCGTCCGTCAATCTCGGCCATGAATTCATGGAACGCGTCCGCACGGCCTTCGAGCGCCTGCCCGTCATTATCCACGAGGCGGAAGGCGGCGATCTCGTCAAGGCTCATCTCTTCCACAAGGCCCTCGCCCGTCGTGGTGCGGTCAATCGTGCGGTCATGCATCAGCACGAGGCGGTCATCCGCGGTGAGGCCGATATCGAACTCCACAAACACCGCCCCGTCGGCGGCCGATTGCAGGGCCGTTTCGTGATCGTTCTCCGCAAAGCCTGCACGCGGTCCGGTGCGGTGGGCGCTGAGCAGGGTGACGCCCTGCTCGCGCGCGCAGTCGAGATAGGCGCCCACATCCACGCCAGCCAGCCAGCGCTCAGCTTCGGCGCGATCGGCCTCAGCCGGGCTGTCTGGCGCCGGCTCCTGAACCTGCTCCACGGCCGGGGGAGGCGGCGGTGCGTCGGGCGGGGGCGCCGTCTCGGGACCACAGGCGGCGAGCAAAGCCAGGACAGGCAGGCTGGAGGCGCAGACGAGCAAACGGTTCATGGCTCTCATTTCAGATGGGTCTGGAAAAACGCGCGGGTGCGCGTATTGGCAAGATCGGCGTCCTGCGCGTGATAATGGGCGCCGCCCACGCGGGCAAAGGCGTGATCGCGCTCAGGATAGTCATGGATCGTGACATGGGGATGATCGTCCAGCGCGGCGTGGATCTGCGCCTGGGCTTCCGCAGGCACGTATTCATCCTTTCCCGCCACGTGGAGCAGGAGCGGGTTTGAGATATGCGCCGCCTCGTCCAGGCGGGTCTGGATATTCACCCCGTAATAGCCCACGACCGCGTCGGCATCGGTGCGGCAGGCGGTGAGATAGGCCAGCTGCCCGCCGAGACAGTAGCCCAGCGCCCCGACCTTGCCGGTTCCGGCGCGCCTTGCGTATTCCACGGTGGCGGCGATATCCTTCAGGCCTGCGTCCACATCGAATTTACCAAATAGATCAAAGGCCTGCTTCCATTCAGCATCGGTCTTGTCGGTGATCTGAATGCCCGGCTCGATGCGCCAGAACAGGTCCGGACAGATGGCCAGCCAGCCCTGATCAGCCAGGTCATCGCAGATGGCGCGCATGACATGATTGACGCCGAAAATCTCCTGCAGGACGACAATGGCCGGCCCCGATCCGGCGGCGTAGGCGCTGAACTGGCCGTCGGGGCCGGTAATGGTGATGTCCTGACTGGTCATGGCAAGCTCCTTCACGATCGCTTTGAGCGGTGTGGCGGCTATGGTAGGGCTGGGAGCCCGGACAGTGAAGGGAGGCCCCCATGAAGGTCAATGTTGAAATCGACTGCACGCCGCAGGAGGCGCGCGCCTTCTTTGGCCTGCCCGACGTCACCCCGCTCAACGAGCAGCTCGTGGAGGAAATGAGCAAGCGCATGAGCGCCAATATGGAAGCGCTGGAGCCCGAAGCGCTGATGCGCGGCTGGATGACGTTCGGCGGCGAGTGGCAGAAACAGTTCATGGATTTGATGGGCAAGGCCGCCGGCGGGACCGGGCGCTGATCACCTCATGAGCGAGACCATCTTCGCCCTGGCCAGCGCGCCCGGCCGGGCCGGGGTTGCGGTGATGCGTCTGAGCGGACCGGGCGCCGGCCCGGCGCTGGACGCCCTCACCGTCCTGCCCCGCCCCCACCCGCGCCGCGCCGCCCTGCGCCGGTTTCACGCTGGAGATGGCGCCGAAATAGATCAGGGTCTTGCGATCTGGTTTCCCGGTCCGGCGAGCTTCACCGGCGAGGATTGCGCCGAGCTCCACGTGCATGGCGGGCCGGCGGTGATCGCGGCCCTGGCCGAGGCGCTCCTCGTGCTGGGCCTCAGGCCGGCGGGACCTGGCGACTTCACCCGGCGCGCCTTCGAGCATGGCAAGCTTGACCTGACCGAAGCCGAAGGCCTCGCCGACCTCATCGACGCGGAGACCGAGGGCCAGCGCGCCCAGGCTCTGGCCCAGATGACCGGCGCCCTGCGCACGCTCTATGAGGGCTGGCGCGAACAGCTGATTTCCGTGCTGGCGTCCCTTGAGGGCGAGATCGATTTTCCTGACGAGGACGACGTGCCCGACAGCCTGTCGGACGCGGCGGCGGCCCCGCTTGACGATCTGATCGCGGCGCTCACCGCCCATCTGGATGACGCGCGGCGCGGCGAGCGGGTGCGGGAGGGTTTCGCCATCGCCCTGATCGGCGCGCCCAATGCCGGTAAATCGTCTCTGCTCAACGCGCTGGCCCGGCGCGACGCCGCCATCGTCACCGATATTCCCGGCACCACGCGCGACGTGGTGGAGGTGCGCCTCGTCCTGGCCGGCTTCCCGGTGATCCTGGCCGACACGGCGGGCCTGCGCGAAGCCGCGGACCGGGTGGAAGCCGAAGGTGTGCGCCGGGCGCTGGCCCGCGCCGAGGACGCCGATCTGCGCATTGGCGTGGTGGATGTTTCACGTGAAACATCCCTCGCCGCCCTCGCCGGGCATTTAAGGCCCGGAGATGCGCTGGCCCTGAACAAGACCGATCTCGCCAAACCGCAGCTCGCCGCGCCGGACGGCGTGGCGGCGTTCGCCATGTCCGCCGCGTCCGGAGATGGGCTGACCGAGTTGGAAGCCTGGCTGGAGCGTGAGGTGCAGGCCCGGCTGGGAAACCGCGAAGCCCCGGCCCTGTCCCGCGCCCGCCATCGGGCGGGCGTGTCCCGCGCCCTCGATCATCTGCGCAGCGCCCGCTGCGGGCTGGCGCGCGGTCCAGAGCTGGCGTCCGCCGATGTGCATCTGGCCCTGCGGGCGCTGGAGAGCCTGACCGGCCGGGTGGATGTGGAGGACGTGCTGGACCGG
Source organism: Hyphomonadaceae bacterium ML37 (assembly GCA_027627685.1). Lineage (NCBI taxonomy): Bacteria > Pseudomonadati > Pseudomonadota > Alphaproteobacteria > Hyphomonadales > Hyphomonadaceae > Hyphomonadaceae bacterium ML37. The sequence continues at coordinate 140,060 of CP091241.1, read as the reverse complement.
GTGTTCAGCCAGTTCTGCATCGGCAAATAGGGCTCCCCTTCGAGTCCGGCGCCTCGACTCCGCCGCGATCATCGCCTATGTGAGCCGCACGGGCGGGCGCGCCAGGATTGACGCGCCGCCACTGGCGAACCGGACCTTTATCCATGACCCTGGACCTCAACCCCGCCCCGGCGCGCACCTGGGATGTCATCGTCATCGGCGGCGGCCATGCCGGGTGCGAGGCCGCGAGCGCGGCCGCGCGTCTGGGCGCCGCGACTTTGCTGCTGACCCACAAGGCCGTCACCATCGGTGAGATGAGCTGCAACCCGGCCATTGGCGGGCTCGGCAAGGGTCATCTGGTGCGCGAGGTGGATGCGCTGGACGGGTTGATGGGCCGGGTGGCGGACGCCTCGGGCATCCAGTTCCGCATGCTCAACCGCTCCAAGGGCCCGGCCGTGCGCGGGCCGCGCACCCAGTCCGACCGCAAACTCTACCGCGAAGCGATGCAAGCGGCCCTCGCCGACACCGCCAATCTCACTATCGTGGAGGCGGCCGCCGAGGATCTGATCATCGAGGACGGCGCGTGCGCCGGGGTGATCGATGCGCAGGGCCGCGAATGGCGTGCGGGCGCGGTGGTGCTCACCACCGGCACCTTCCTCAAGGGCGTCATCCATCGCGGGACCGAGCGCATTCCGGCGGGCCGCGACGGCGAGGCGCCGGCCATCGGCCTGTCGGACCGGCTCTACGGGCTGGGCCTGCGCATGGGCCGCCTCAAGACCGGCACGCCGGCGCGCCTCGACGGCCGCACCATCGACTGGGCCTCGCTGGAGATGCAGGCGGCGGACGCAGACCCGGTCCCGTTCTCCTTCCTCACCGGTAAAATCACGGTGCCCCAGATCGCCTGCGGCATCACCCGCACGACTGAGGCCACTCACGCCATCATCGCCGCCAATCTGCAGCACTCGTCGGTCTATGGCGGGGCGATCGCGGGGCGGGGTCCGCGCTATTGCCCGTCCATCGAGGACAAGGTGTTGCGCTTCGCCGACCGCACAGGCCACCAGATCTTCCTGGAGCCGGAGGGTCTGGACGACGACACCGTCTACCCCAACGGCATCTCCACCTCCCTGCCAGCGGATGTGCAGGACGCCTTCCTGAAAACCATACCGGGCCTCGAGCAGGCGAAGGTGCGCCGCTACGCCTATGCCATCGAATACGACTATGTCGACCCGCGCGAGCTGTCCGCCACGCTGGAAGTGCGCCGCCTGCCCCGGCTCTGGCTGGCCGGGCAGATCAATGGCACCACGGGTTATGAGGAAGCGGCGGCGCAGGGCCTGATGGCGGGCTTCAATGCGGCGCTCGCCGTGTCGGGGAGCGATCCCTTCATCCTGGACCGGTCAGAAGCCTATGTCGGCGTGATGATCGACGACCTGATCACGCGCGGCGTCACCGAGCCCTATCGCATGTTCACCTCGCGCGCCGAGTACCGCCTGACTTTGCGGGCCGACAATGCCGACCAGCGCCTGACCGACAAGGCGATAGCCCTGGGCGCGGCCAGTGTTTCACGTGAAACATCCTGGCGTGCCCGGTCGGCGGCGCTGGCCGATGCCCGCGCTCAGGCCCGCGCACTCAGCCTGACGCCGGCCGAAGCCGCCCGCGCGGGGCTGAAGGTCAATCAGGATGGCAAGCGCCGCGATCTGCTGGAGCTGCTGTCCTATCCGTCCATCAGCTGGGGCGATGTCACGCAGATCTGGCCGCAGCTGAACGATTTGCCTGCGCCCATCGCCGAGCAGATCGAGATCGATGCGGTCTATCATGGCTATCTCGACCGGCAGGACGCTGACATCCTGGCCTTCCGCCGCGATGAGGGCGTGCGTATTCCGGCCGGCTTTGACTATGCCGCCGTGGGCGGGCTCTCCAACGAAGTGCGCGAGAAGCTCGTCGCCGCCTCTCCCGCGACTCTGGGTCAGGCCGCGCGCATTGAAGGGGTGACGCCCGGCGCGCTCACCGCCTTGCTGGCCCACCTCAAGCGCGCCGACCGGCGCACGGCCTGATCCATGACCGCAGGGTATGACGCCGCCGCCTTCCAGGCCGACACCGGTGTTTCACGTGAAACAATCGCCCGGTTCGAGCGCTGGCGGGATTTGCTGGCCGAGACCAATGCTCACACCAATCTGGTGGGCCGGTCCACGCTGGAGGATTTCTGGTTCCGTCACGCGCTGGATTCCTGGCAGATCTATAGGCTGGCGCCGCAGGCCGTGCGCTGGGCCGATCTGGGCGCCGGGGCTGGATTTCCCGGCTTCGCCATCGCCTATGGGCTTATGCAGGCGGGCTTCCCCGGCGCTCACGTGACCATGGTGGAATCGGTCCAGAAGAAAGCGCAATTCCTCAAGGCCGTCGCCGCCTCCACCGGCGCGCCGGTCACCGTCCTGCCGGTGCGGGTTGAAGCTTTGGATGAGGTTCCGGTGGTGGACGTCGTGACGGCCCGGGCCATGGCGCCGCTGGAGACCTTGCTGGGCTATGTGCATCCTTTTGTGGAAAAGGGGGCGCGCGCGCTCCTCCCCAAGGGGGCAAAATACCGCGAGGAATTGACCCGGGCGCGGAAAAGCTGGACGTTTGATCTTGAGGTCATACCCAGCCGGACCTCCCGCGATGCCGCCATCCTGTCCATCAGGGAGTTAGCCCCATGTCCTCCGACCGCCCCGCACCGCCGAAAGTCATCGCCATCGCAAACCAGAAGGGGGGCGTAGGCAAGACCACCACGGCGATCAACCTGGCCACAGCCCTTGCGGCCATCGGCCAGCGCGTGGTGGTGCTCGATCTCGACCCCCAGGGTAATGCCTCCACCGGTCTTGGCGTCTCGCGCGCCCAGCGCAAGGCGACCTCCTATGACGTGCTGGTGTCCGAGCGGCCCATGGACGAGGCGCTGATCGAGACCAGCGTGCCGGGCCTGTCCCTGATCCCGTCGGACGCCGATCTGTCGGGGGCGGAGCTGGAGCTCGCCAGCGCGCCGCGCCGGTCCTACCGCCTGCGCCACGCCATCGACCGCTTCCGCCGGACGCTGAGTGCGCGCGGTGAGACCTGTCATTACGTTCTGATCGACTGCCCGCCCTCGCTCAATCTCCTCACGGTGAACGCCATGACGGCGGCGGATTCCGTGCTGGTGCCGCTGCAATGCGAGTTCTTCGCGCTGGAAGGTCTGACCCAGCTCATGCGAACCATTGAGCTGGTCCGGGGCAACCTCAATAAAGACCTTGCGATTCAAGGTGTTGTGCTGACCATGTATGACAAGCGCAACAATCTCTCCGCCCAGGTCGCCGCCGATGTGCGCACCCATTTCGGCGACAAGGTGTATGACACGGTCATACCGCGCAATGTGCGCGTCTCCGAAGCGCCGAGCTTCGGCAAGCCGGTCCTGCTCTATGATCTCGAATGCTCCGGCTCGCAGGCCTATCTGGGCCTCGCTCGTGAAGTGGTGCGCCAGGAACGCCGGGCCGCTGACATGATGGCGCCGGCATGAGCGGCGCAGACGAGCGCCCGCGCAATCGCGGCCTCGGCCGCGGCCTCTCGGCCCTGCTGGGCGAGGGCGAGGAGGCGGACGCCCTGCGCGCGGACGAAGCCGAGACCACCCGCACCGGCGGAACCACGCCGCGCACCCTGCCCGTCGCCCTTCTGAGCCCCAATCCGGACCAGCCGCGCAAGCAGTTTGACGAGGCCGAGCTCGACGCTCTTGCCGGCAGCATCGCCGGTCAGGGCCTGTTGCAGCCATTGCTTGTCCGGCCCATGCCGGGGGATGAGGGGCGCTACCAGATCGTCGCCGGCGAACGCCGCTGGCGGGCGGCCCAGCGCGCCGGCCTGCACGACGTGCCTGTTGTGATCCGCGAGCTTACCGACCGTGAGACGCTGGAAATCGCCATTGTCGAGAACGTCCAGCGCGCCGACCTTAATCCTGTGGAAGAGGCTCAGGCGCTGCGCCAGCTGGTGGACCGCTTTGGTCATACCCAGGACGACGTGGCCCGCGCCATCGGCAAGTCGCGCGCCCATGTGGCCAACATGCTGCGCCTGCTGGCGCTGCCGGGCGCCGTGCTGGACCTGTTGCAGTCGGGCGCCCTGACCGCCGGTCATGCCCGGGCCGTGGCGGCGAGCGCCGATCCGGTGGGCCTCGCCCGGCGGATCGTCGAAGGCGGATTGTCGGTCCGCGCCGCCGAGCAGCTGGCGCGCGAGGCGGGCGGAAAACCGGCGAGCGGCAAAGGCGCGCCCGAGCGCAAATCCCTGGACAAGGACCCGGACACCCGCGCGCTCGAAGCCGACCTGTCCGAACAGCTCGGCCTGACCGTGGAGATCCGCCATACCGGCGAGCGCGGCGCCGTGCAGATTCATTTCTCGAATCTGGAGCAGCTGGACGAGGTGTGCCGCCGGCTCACCGCCAGCGCGAGTTCCGGCGCATACTGATACCGGAAATTGCGGCTCTCAGAGGCGCTGAAATCTCGCTGGACGTACCGGTATAGGGCTCAGGCGCTGAAAACCGCGATTTTCCGATGCCGGTTTTTAAGGCTATGATTTTATTGGCTCTTTTCAGCCGCCAAAATCGCCTCCAGGCCGGATTTCCAGGCCGGATGACTCAGCCGCCAGCCCAGAACCGCCTTCGCACGAACGTTCGAGACACGCCGGCACTCGCGATAGAAGCTCGCCAGCATGGGACTGACGACCTCTGGATCGAACGTACGCTCTTCTAACGCACGTTCGTTTAACAGCGCCGCGGCACCCTGGGCGACTTCCGCCTGATCGGACGGCCAGTCATCCACCAGGTTGAACACGCCCTGCGCGTCGGGCTGGTCGAGCGCTGCCACCAGCGCCGACGCGATGTCGTCCACATGGATGCGTCCGAACACCTGGCCCGGCTTCACCCAGACAGAGCGCTCCCCGGCGCGGACGCGATCCAGCGCGCTGCGCCCCGGACCATAAATCCCGCCCAGCCGGAAAATCCGCCCGTCCAGCGCCTGCCAGTCCGCCTCGGCCCGGACGCGGGCCATCGAGCGCGGCTCGCCCGGCGTCGGCGCCTCCCACTCGAACGCCCAGCCGCCGTGACGATCACCATACACCCCGGTAGTGGAGAGATAGCCGAGCCAGGTCTGGCCCGGGGCCAGCCCCTCCAGCGCGGGCAGCACAGGATCACCGCCAGGACCGGGCGGAACACTGGAAATCGCCGCGTCATGAGCCTCGACGGCGGCGCGCAATGCTGCGCGGCCCACCGGCGAGGCTGGATCGGCGCCCACGACCGCCACGCCGTCGGCCTCAACCAGTCCTGCCGCCTCATCCGAGCGCGCGGTGGCGGACACCGCCCACCCCGCCGCTTTCAGCCGCAAGGCTGTGGCCCGGGCGACATACCCGTAGCCGATGAGCAGGCATGAGCGGGCTTGTGTCATGGACGCCTCCTCCCTTTAAGCGCTAGCCTTAGGGGAGAGACCATCCGGAGGGAAGCCCGCCATGAGACGCACCGTCCTCGCCGCCTTGATCGCGGGCGTTCTGCCATCGGCCGCCTACGCCCTGCAAGATGACGACCGCTACCGCGCCTGCCTCGACCGGGTGTCGACCGATCCGGCTGCAGCCTATGAGGATGCACTGATCTGGCGCGCCCAGGGCGGGGGCTGGGCGTCAGAGCACTGCGCGGGTCTGGCCCAGATCGCCGAGGGCTGGCCGGCCACCGGCGCCGCCCGCCTGCGCGCCACCGCTGAAGGCGCGACCGCCGCCAGCGACATGAGCCGGGCCATCCTGTTCGGACAGGCCGCCGACGGCTATATGCGCGCACGCCAGTTTGACGAGGCCGCGCAGGCCTTCGCCCGCGGGCTCGATTTTGCGCCGGGCGACGCCGGCCTCGCCCGCGGCCGCGCCGAAGCCGCCTATGCCAGCCGGGATCTCGAGGGCGCGGTCGCCGCCGCTGACGCCGCGCTGACGCTCAATCCGGGAGAGCCGGCCACCTTGGGCGTGCGCGCCGCGGCCAACCTGGAACGGGGCCAATTTGACGCCGCCGCCGCCGACCTCAATCAGGCGCTGGAATCCGATCCTGAGAATGTCGAGCTGCTGGTCCTGCGCGGCCGGCTGAATGAAGCCCGGCGCACAGGTCAGATCCCCGAACGCAATTAGGTATTGCGCGCGGACGCGCTGACGGCGACCCGGTCCCAGACCGGGTTCTTCAGCTCCGCGATGAAGCGTGCATGGGCCTCGGCCTCTGCGGCGCTGATGCGCGGCGCCAGCGCCTGAGGACGCGGAGGTCTGGGCGCAAAGACGACCTTGCCGCCTGCGCTTTCCTCCCCCAGCAGGCCCAGCGCCTGTTCGCGCCCGCCATGCAGCTCCAGCCAGACTTCCGCCAGCAGATAGGAATCCACCAGCGCGCCGTGCTTGGTGCGGTTGTCCAGCGAGATGTTGAAGCGCTTGCACAGCGCATCGAGGCTGGCCGGGGAGCCGGGAAACTTCTCGCGGGCCATGGCCGCGCTGTCGATGAAGCGCGAGGCGGGCAGGGGCGGGCGCCCGCAGCGTGCCAGCTCCATATTGATGAAGCCCATGTCGAAGCTGGCGTTATGGGCGACGATGGGGCTATCGGCGAAGAAGTCGAGCACCTGATCGGCGATGGCGGCGAATTTCGGCTTGTCGCGCAACATGGCCGATGTCAGCCCGGTGATGCGTTCAGCCTCCGCGTCAATCTCGCGTTCCGGGTTCACCAGTAGGCGCAGATCCCGGCCCGTGGGCGCCAGATCAACGAGCTCCACACACCCGATCTCGGTGATGCGATGGCCCTGATCGTGGTGCAGGCCCGTGGTCTCGGTGTCAAAGATCACCTGGCGTCCGGTCATGCCCCGTCTCCTGTCAGCGCCGCGATGACAGCACGCACCTGGGTCCGCGCCGCATCGACCCCCTGGCTGGTGTCGATCACAAAATGGGCTGCGGCCCGCTTGTGCGAATCAGGGGTCTGCCGGTCCAGTATGGCGGCAAGCTTGGCCTCATTCATCCCGTCACGCGCCAAAACCCGCTCGCGCTGCACATCTTCGGGCGCGCTGACCACCACGATGGCGTCGACGCGCTCATGCTGACCGGTCTCGAACAGCAGCGGCACGTCCAGCACGGCCAGCGCCCGCCCCTCGGCTCGCACCATGTCGAAAAACGCCTGGCGTTCGGCCTCCACAAGCGGATGCACAATGGCTTCCAGGCGCGCAAAGCCGGACGGGTCGGCCTGGAGGGACGCTGACAACGCCGCCCGGTCCACGCCGGTGTGCGGGTCCGCGCAGCCCGGAAACGCCTCAGCCACCGCCGCCGTCCCGGCGCCGCCGGGGGCGTAGAGTTTCGCCACCGCCGCATCGGCGTCGAACACGGCGGCGCCTTCTTCAGCGAACAGGCGCGCTGTGGTGGTCTTGCCCATGCCGATGGAGCCGGTGAGGCCGATGATGATCATGACCGCCCCTCCAGCGCCGCGACCAGCCGGGCGCGCACGCTGTCCCCTACAGGTGCAGGCGCGCCGAATAAGGCCTCGAAGGCGGGCCGGGCCTGACCGATCAGCATGGCGAGCCCGTCGGAGGTGCGCAGGCCCAGCGCCTCAGCTTGTTCCAGCAGGGGCGTGCGCAGGGGCGTATAGACCATATCAAAGACAAGCGCGTCCGGCGCAGCCGCCTCCAGCGCGGCTTCCAGCGGCGGCTGGCCTTTCATGCCGAGCACACTGGCATTGATGATCAGGCGCGCGCCGTCCAGCGCCCTCGCGTCCGCCGCCTGATGAACCGCCGCGCGCACCCCGAACGCCTCAGCCAGCGCCTGCGCGCGGGCCGTTGTCCGGTTGACGATGCGAATCTCGCGCTCCTGACGCGTCAGCCGGTACATCACCGCCCGCGCGGCGCCTCCCGCGCCGATCAGAACGGCAGGGCCAACGCCACCGTCATCCTGAAGGGCCGCGTCGAGACCCGTGACGTCGGTATTGTCGGCGCGAATTCGCCCCTCTCGGAACACCAGCAGATTGGCCGCGCCGACAGCCAATGCCCGTTCGCTCGCCTCATCACTGAGCTCCAGCGCCGCCTGCTTGTGAGGGACGGTGACATTGAGCCCGGAGAAACCTTCTTCGACCCGGGCGCGTACGCACTCAGCGAACTCTTCAGGGCGCGCCGGCACATGCATGTAGCGTCCAGCCAGGCCGGCTTCGCTGAGCCATACGCTCATCATCAATGGCGACAGGGAATGCGCCACCGGCCAGCCGCACACGCCGGCGACAGGGGCAGGCCCGCTCATGTCTCCAGCACGCCTTGCTGACGCAGGAACTCCAGCAGGGGCAGGAGCGGCAGGCCGAGCACTGCGTAATAATCGCCCTCCACCATATCAAACAGCTGGGCCCCAAGCCCTTCAAAGGCATAGCCGCCCACCGTGCTGGTCAGGAACTCGCCCGCTTCACGGCGGTAGCGCTCCAGAAAGGCGTCGGAGACGGGGCGGATGCGCAGGGCGCAGCTGCTGCGATAGCGCCAGATGATCTCGCCGCCGCGCGCCGCGGTCAGGCCGCCGCGCAGATAATGGATCTCGCCGCGCCAGGCACGCAGCCGGTGGATAGCGGTGTCCGGGTCGGGCGCCTTGTCATAGGTCTCGCCATCAAACTCCAGCACCTGATCAGCGCCGAGCACCAGATCATCGCGGCGTCCTGACACCGCCAGCGCCTTGGCGTCGGCCAGCACTTGCGCCAGCGCCGACGCTTCGCCGGTAAAGGCGCGCTTGATCACACCCTCGTCCACGCCGGCCGGGTCCACCTCGAACGCCACGCCGGCGCCTTCCAGAATCGCCCGGCGCGAGGCCGAGCCCGAAGCCAGCACCAGTGTCATGACTTCAGCGCCGCCCGGTGTTCGGTGAGCAGATTGATCACCTTGGCCGCTGTCTCCTCGATGGAGCGCCGGGTCACGTCGATGGACGGCCAGTTATGGCGCGCGAACAGGCGCCGGGCGTGGATCAGCTCGTCCTTCACCGTCTCGGCGTCGATATAGCTGGTGGGCGCTTCCTCACCCAGATTGACCAGCCGGTTGCGCCGGATCTGAATGATCCGCTCCGGGCTGGCGGTCAGCCCGACAATGAGCGGCTTTTTCAACAGCTCCAGCCCTTCGGGCAACGGCGCGCCCGGCACCAGAGGGATATTGGCGGTGCGGATGCCGCGATTGCCCAGATAGACGCTGGTGGGGGTTTTCGATGTCCGGCTGATGCCCAGAAGGATCACGTCCGCGCTGGCCAGATCCTCGCCCTGACCGTCATCATGGGCCATGCAGTAATTCATCGCCTCGATGCGCCGGTAGTAGTCCGCATCCAGCACGCGCTGTGCGCCGGCCTTGCCCTGGGCCGGCGCGCCGAGAAAGCCCGACAGTGTCGCCTCAATGGGGTCCAGCACCGCCACCGCCGGCACGCGCAGCAGGGCGCAGCGATCCTCCAGCGTCCGGCGCAGATCCTGATTGACCAGGGTGAACATCACCACGCCCGGATGGGCCTCGATATGGTCCAGCACCCGGTCCATCTGGCGCGGCGAGCGCACCAGGGCGAACAAATGCTCGATCGGGTGCACGCCGGGAAACTGGGCCACCGAGGCGCGCATCACCGCCATCAGCGTTTCGCCGGTGGAATCCGACACCATATGGACGTGGAAGTGCAGCCCGTCGGCTTCAGACTGAACCAGGCCGGATATGGTCATGCGCGCATTCCGTCTGTGAACCGGCTGCGCCGGCGCGAACCCCATGGTTAAACCAGCCCCGCGCGCCTGTGAACATCGCCGCATGCGCGGCGTGCATAACCGGCCGGTTGTTCACACCCCGGCTGATCCGGCACGGCACACTCCACACCCCCGTCTCCCGGCGCCCGGACCAAGCCTGCGTGGCGCCCGGATCCTGTTGATAGCCGCACGATGTGGATTGATTGCCGGGTCAAGGACCGCCCCAGACATGCCGGCAGGACCGGGGCCCGCGTTAACGCCGCGTCAACTCTGGTTAATAGAAGGTTAACCGCTCGCCTCCAGGCCCTGCGGGCCACCGTGGACATCCGCCGTCCACAGCCTGTGAAATCCGGGCGCCGCAGTCGACAAACCCCTTTGTCCACACTGGCGCCCAGCCTTGCTACTGATCCCCCTCTTTCATTCTTTCAGGAAATAAAGATAAGGAAGGGACACCTACCTGTGGGGACGTGCCGTGCCCCGCCCTCTCAGGACAGTGAAGATCGCCATGACTGACAAACCACTTCTCCAGGTGCTTTCCGGCCAGACCCTCGCCCGCCCACCGGTATGGCTGATGCGCCAGGCGGGCCGATACCTGCCCGAATACCGCGCCGTGCGCGCTACCCAGCCTGATTTCATCGCCTTTTGCCTCAATCCCGAAGCGGCGTGCGAAGTGACGATGCAGCCGATCCGGCGCTATGGGTTTGACGCGGCTATCGTGTTCGCCGACATCCTGCTCCTGCCCTATGGCCTGGGTCAGAAAGTCTGGTTCGAAGCCGGAGAGGGCCCCAAGCTGGACCCGATCACGCTCGGTGATCTGGGGCGTTTGTCACAGGATCGCGCCCGCGACGTGCTGGCGCCGGTGTGCGACACGCTGACGCGGCTGCGCGCGGCCCTGCCGGCCGAAACCACCCTCATCGGCTTTGCCGGTTCGCCCTGGACCGTGGCCACCTACATGATCGAGGGCGGCGGCTCGAAAGACCGGTTCAAGGCGCGCGCCATGGCCTGGAGCGATCCGGCCGGCTTTGATGCGCTGATGGACCTCCTGGCCGACGCCACAACCACCTATCTCGCCGACCAGGTGAAAGCCGGCGCCGACGTCGTCAAACTCTTTGATTCCTGGGCTGACAGCCTGCCCGACCCCCTATTTGACCGGGTAGTGATCCGCCCCACCAAGCGCATTGTGGATGGCTTGCGCGCCCAAGGCATCAGCGCGCCGGTGATCGGTTTCCCGCGCGGCGCAGGTCCCCAGGCTGTGCGCTATGCGGCGCAGACCGGCGTGACCGCGCTGGCGCTCGATCATGGCATGGATACGCAGTGGGCGGCCTCGGCGCTGCCCAAAACCCTGCCCGTTCAGGGTCAGCTCGACCCGGCGGTGCTGCATGCAGGCGGTGCGGCGCTGGACGCCGAAGTCGACCGCCTGCTTTCCGCATGGGCGGGCCGGCCCTATGTGTTCAATCTTGGACACGGCATCAATCTTGAGACCCCGCCCGAGCATGTGACCCGTCTGATGGCGCGTCTGCGGCAGGGATAACAAGCCGCACAAAGGACGACCATGACCCGGCGCATTGCAGTGGTGCTGTTCAATCTGGGCGGTCCGGACGGGCCCGATGACGTGCGCCCGTTTTTGCGCAATCTGTTCCGTGACCCCGCCATTATCGGCGCGCCGGGCTTCATCCGCGAGCCGCTGGCCTGGTTTATCTCCACCACGCGTGCGCCGTCGGCCAAAGAGAATTACGCCAAGATGGGCGGCGGCTCGCCGCTGGTGCCCGAAACCCGCAAACAGGCCGATGCGCTCTCCAAAGCGCTGAGCGCCGCTTTGCCGGGCGACGAGGTCAAGGTGATCCTGGCCATGCGCTACTGGCGCCCGTTCGTAAAGGATGCGGTCAAGGAGGTCGCGGCCTTCCAGCCGGATGAAGTCGTCATCCTGCCGCTCTATCCCCAGTTCTCCACAACGACCACGGCGTCATCGCTCAAGGCCTGGCGTGAAGCGGGGGGGCCTGAAGCGCGCGTCGTGTGCTGCTATCCCCAAGAGGCCGATTTCATCGCCGCCCATGCCCAGCTGATCGAGGACAGCTGGCGCAAGGCGGGATCGCCTGACAATGCCCGGGTTCTGTTCTCCGCCCACGGCCTGCCGGAAATCGTGGTCAAGCGCGGCGACAGCTATCAGTGGCAGGTCGAGCAGACCGCCGCCGCCGTGGCGGCGCGCCTGCCAAAGGCCCTGAGCGATATCGAGATCTGCTATCAGTCGCGGGTCGGGCCGCTCAACTGGATCGGGCCGTCGACGGAAGAGGCCATCGAGCGCGCCTGCACTGACGAGCGCCATATTCTGTTGTCGCCCATCGCCTTTGTGTCTGAACATATCGAGACGCTGGTGGAGCTGGACGAAGAATACGCCGAGCTGGCTGAAGAATACGGCGCGAAGGGCTATGATCGCGTTCCGGCGCTGGGTGATCATCCCGGATTCATCAAGGCGCTGGCCGGCCTCGCCGTGTCGGCGCTGGATGGACCGGCGGGTCTGAAACCCCCGGGCGGTCAGGTGATCTGCCCGGCTGAATTTGGACGATGCCCGTGCCGCGAGGCCGGGCTGGTGGTTGAGGAGGCGGCGGCATGATCGATTTTCTGGCTCCCGGCGGCGGCGCCTATGAAATCATCAAGGGCCTGCATATCGCGGCGGTGATTTTCTGGATGGCGGGCATGCTCTATCTGCCGCGCCTGTTCGTGTATCACCACCAGGCCATTGCGGGCGGCGAGCTCGAAGGCGCGCTGCTGACCCAGGAGCGCAATCTGCTGGGGATCATCCTGAACCCGGCGCTGATCGCGGTCTGGCTGCTGGCGATTGTCATGCTGGTCTCCAATCCCGGCCTGTTCTCGCAGGGCTGGATGCACGTGAAGCTCCTGCTGGTGCTGGCGCTCAGCGGCGTGCACGGCTTCTACGCCGCCAGCGCGCGCAAATTCGCCAATGGCGCCCGTCCGCGAACGGAAAAATTCTGGCGCCTGATCAACGAAGTCCCGGCCATCGCAGCGATCATCATCGCGGTGCTGGCGGTGTGGAAACCCTTCTGAGCCTTACTCGCTGAACATCCAGCGCAGACCCGCGCGATAGGCGTCGGCGCTGTTGGCCGCATGGCTGCCGCCGGGGATCGTTTGAACACGCGCCTCCCACGGCCGATCGGGACGGTCATCCCACGCCGCACCCCAGCGCAGCGCCGCTTCACGCAAGACCGGCCAGTCATTTTCGCCGCTGGCGATCATCAGCTTCAGGTCCGGGCGCGAGGCTGTTGAGGGCTCGGCGAAGAAAAAGCCTTCTGTCGGGGCGAAGGCCGGATTGCTGGCGATGCGCCCCCAGAACAGGTCCGGATCGGTGAAGGCGGAATACAGCACGAAACTGCCGCCACGCGACTGCCCGAACAAAATCCGGCGCCCGGGATCAGCGTTGTAGCGCGCCTCGATCAGCGGCAGCAGCTCGCCGGCCAGAAACTGTGCAAAGGCCGGCGCTCCGGCCTCGCGCCCTTCGGCGCCGGGCGGCATGAAATCCACGCTGCGCGCATTGATCTCAGGCGAAAACGAGCCGTAGGCGATGCCCACGATGATCGCTTCAGGCAGGCCGTCATCATAGGTCAGGAACAGATGGTTCGCCGCCAGGATCGGCCACAGGGAATCGCCATCGAGCACATAGACCACCGGATAGATCTGCGCGCCCTGCGGGTCATATTCGTCTGGCACGCGCACATGGATGTAGTAGGTCCGGCCCGTATGGTCCGAGGCCAGGGGGAAGTGGGCCCCGGTGAGGGCGGGCAGATGGGCGAGCGCGACCGGCCTGTCAGCGGACGCAGGCAGAGCGGGCGCCGATGCGCAGCTGCCCGCCACACAGACCGACACAGCAATCGCCCAGCACCGCGCCAGCGTGCGCACTCTACCCATCCTCAACATGCTCCGGCCTTCCCCTGACGCATCAGCGGCTATAATGCCTCATGGCGCGCATCGGGGCGAGCCGATTGACGGTGTGTCATGGCGTGTGAAACGCCGCTTCAGCTTGACGTGCGCGCCCGGCTGTGGCACGGACTTTTGCGAAACCTGTCATCAGGTTCCCTTCCTTCACCTGCGGCGGCGGCGTTTTGGCGCGCTCCCGGGTCAACCAACACGAAGTCATGTCCCGGGCATCCAGCCTGGCCGGTGCAGTCAGGGCCATATCTGGTCCGGCGCTGAGGCTGGCCCCGCGCGAGTCCCGCCCGCCTTCCGCCCTCTTTCCCTTTCGCCTTTGCTCCCGAGATGATCATGAACGACGACCACCGCTACGATGACGATATGGACGATGACGCGGGCGAGGAGGACAACGGGTCTTCCGATCAGAGCCGCGCCGGCGAGCGCATGTCGCTGCAGGAGCTGAAGGAAAAAAGCCCCGCCGAGCTGGTGGCTCTGGCCGAGCAGCTGGACATCGAGAACGCGGCCAGCCTGCGCAAGCAGGGCATGATGTTCGCCATCCTCAAGGCGTTGGCCGAAGAGGGCGCGTCGATCTTCGGCGGCGGCACGCTGGAAGTGCTGCAGGACGGGTTCGGCTTTCTGCGTGCGCCGGAGTCCAACTATCTGCCTGGTCCCGACGACATCTATGTTTCGCCCAGCCAGATCCGCCGCTTCGGCCTGCGCACCGGCGACACGGTGGAGGGCGAAATCCGCTCGCCGCGCGACAATGAGCGGTACTTCGCGCTCCTGAAAGTCGCCAGCATCAATTTCGAGGACCCGGAAAAGACCCGGCACAAGGTCCATTTCGACAATCTGACCCCGCTCTATCCCGAGCAGCGCTTCCAGATCGAAAACCCCGACCCGACCCGCAAGGACCGGACGGGGCGCGTGATCGATATTGTATCGCCCATCGGCAAGGGCCAGCGCGCCCTGATCGTGGCGCCGCCGCGCACCGGCAAGACCATGGTGCTGCAGAACATCGCTCACGCCATCGAGACCAATCATCCCGAATGCTTCCTCATGGTGCTGCTCATCGACGAGCGCCCCGAGGAAGTGACCGACATGCAGCGCACAGTGAAGGGCGAGGTGGTCGCGTCCACTTTCGACGAGCCGGCGTCGCGTCACGTGCAGGTCGCCGAAATGGTGATCGAGAAGGCCAAGCGCCTGGTCGAACACAAGCGCGATGTGGTGATCCTGCTCGATTCCATCACGCGTCTGGGCCGCGCCTACAACACCGTTGTGCCGAGCTCGGGCAAGGTGCTCACCGGCGGCGTGGACGCCAACGCCCTGCAGCGTCCGAAGCGCTTCTTCGGCGCGGCGCGCAATATTGAAGAGGGCGGCTCGCTGACCATCATCGCCACGGCGCTGATCGATACCGGCAGCCGCATGGACGAGGTGATTTTCGAAGAGTTCAAGGGCACGGGCAATTCGGAGATCATTCTGGACCGGAAAGTCGCCGACAAGCGCGTTTTCCCGGCGATCGACATCCTCAAATCCGGCACCCGCAAGGAAGAGCTGCTCATCGGGCGCACCGAACTGCAGAAAACCTATGTCCTGCGCCGTATTCTCAACCCGATGGGCACCCAGGACGCCATCGATTTCCTTCTGTCCAAGCTCAAGGAAACCAAGAACAATTCGGACTTCTTCGACTCCATGAACACCTGACGCGCGTCTTCAGCGCGGGCCTGAACATGAAAACGCCCTCTCCGATCCGGAGAGGGCGTTTTTGTTTCAGGCGTCAGGCGTCAGATGATCAGGCTGTGCCCTGCGGCTCGCCGCCGGGCTGTTTGTCGGCCAGCTGCTGGCGGTAGAGCGCGGCGAAATCCACCGGCTCCAGCATCAGCGGCGGGAAGCCGCCATCGCGCGTGGCGTCGGCCAGGATGCGGCGCGCGAACGGGAAGATCAGGCGCGGGCATTCGATCAGCAGGAAGGGCTCGCGGGCGCGTTCGTCCAGATTGCGGATCGAGAACAGGCCGGCATAGGTCAGCTCCGCGATGAAGAGCGGCCCCTTGTCCGACTTGGCGTTGGCGCTGAGCACCAGCTCCACTTCGAAGGTTTCGGCGTCCAGGCTGCGCGCGCGCACATCCACCGAAAGATCAATCTCCGGCTGGCCCTGACCGCGCAGGCTGTCGGGCGCGTTGGGGTTTTCGAAGGAGAGGTCCTTCACATACTGGCCAAGCACGCGGATCATCAGCGCGGCGCCGGCCTCGCCGCCGGGCTGGGGTGCGGGAGCATCGGTCATAAGGGAATCCATCTCTGTTTAAGGTCAGTCCGGGCGCACGCGCACCGGGCGGAAACGGCAGGTGCGGGCCGGTAGCACGCCGCCGCTGCTGCGGCAAGCGCAGCCCCGGCGTGACGCGGCGCGCGCGAATGACTATATCAGGGAGGACCCACCCGCCTTGCGCACAGATGACAGGCCCGATACGCCATGAATATGGACGTCCTCCAGCTCTTGTTCTTCGCCGGCCTCGCCGTCTTCCTCGGCGTGCGCCTCTACATGCTTCTGGGCAAACCCTCGGGCCGCACTCATGAAGATCATGTGCGTGAAGAACGCGAGCGCGCTGCGGCGGCCGGCCGTGCGCCGCGCCCGGCGGGTCCGGCCGGCCCGGCCTCTGCCGATCTGTCACCGGATTCGCCTGTGTATACCGGCCCCGCCGCCGCAGGCCTGGCGGCCATTGCGGCGGCCGATGGCGGCTTTGATCAGAGCGGCTTCATCTCTGGCGCGCGCGAAGCGTACGCCATGATCGTCACCGCCTATGCCGCCGGGGACAAGGATGCGCTCGGCCCGCTCCTGAGCGACAAGGTGATGGCCGCCTGGGGCGCGTCCATCGACGGGCGCGCGCAGAAGAACCTGACCATGGTCACCGAGATCGACCGGCTGAAGAGCGCGGAGATCGTGGAAGCCTCTCTTAACGATAACCGGGCCAGGGTGAAGGTCGCGTTCAGCGCGGAAATCGCCAGCGAGACCCGTGACGCTGACGGGACAATCGTGGAGGGCGATCTCACCACGCTGAAGACAGTGGACGAGATCTGGAGCTTCGAGCGTGATGTCACCAGCCCCAACCCGAACTGGTATCTGGCGGGCGTGCGCACGGCCTAGAGCGTTTGGCGCCGGCCTGATCGCGCTCGTTCTGGCGGCCTGCGCCAGCGCGCCGCCGCCGGGTGCTTCGCCATCACGCCCCGCGACCGGCGCCGCCAGTCCATCCCCGTATGATGCGCCCCGCGCGCCGGACCTCACCCCGGTGCGCTTTTCAGCCTTGCCCGGTTGGACCGGGACCGATGCGCGGCCGGCGCTGGCGGCGTTTGTGGAAAGCTGCCGCCGGGTGGAGGCGCGGCCCGATCACGAACCGCTGGCGCGCAACGCCCCTTACGCAGGCCGCACTGGCGACTGGCGTGAGGCCTGTCTGGAAGCGTCCATGCTGGCCGGGCGCGCTGATGCAGACGCGGCGCGCGCCTTTTTCGAGCGCCAATTCACGCCCATGCGCCTGGGCGCCCGTGGCCGGCTCACTGGCTATTACGAGCCCTATGTGGAGGTGCGCGAGGCGCCCGACACCGAGTTTTCCATGGCGATCCGCGGGCGTCCGGGCGATCTGCTCACCGGGGATCTGGGCCAGTTCATTGCAGGGCTTGAGGGCCAGCGCATTGTCGGGCGCGCTTCGGACCAGAGCTTCGAGCCCTACCGTCCGCGCGCCGAGATCGAGGCGCTCAATCTGGGCGTCCCGCTGGCCTGGGGCCGGCCTATCGATGTGTTCTTCCTGCAGATTCAGGGCTCGGGGCGGCTGGTCTACCGCGATGGCGGTCAGGCGCGGGTGCGCTTTGCCGCCCATAACGGCCTGCCTTACGTATCCATCGGGCGCATCCTCATCGACCGGGGCGAGTTGCCCTCTCATGGCGCGTCCAAGCAGGATATCGAGCGTTGGCTGCGCCAGCGCGGCCCGGACGCCTGGACGGCGCTGTTCAACGAGAACCCGCGCTATGTGTTTTTCAGCCTCGATGCTCTCAATGACCCGAATGAAGGCCCTCTGGGCGCTCAGGGCGCGCCTCTGACGCCCATGGCCTCCATGGCAGTGGATCCGGCCTATCACGCCTGGGGCGCGCCGGTGTTTGTGCAGGCGGTGCTGCCGGGCGCGCCCGACTGGTCCGGGCTGGTGATCGCGCAGGACGCCGGCGGCGCCATTACCGGACCGGCGCGCGGCGATCTGTTCTTCGGCTGGGGGCCGGAAGCGGGCGAGCGCGCCGGGCGTCAGAATGATCCTGCGGCGCAATGGACCATCCTGGTGCCGCGCGCCCTGGCCGCGCGCCTGACCAGCTGATGGCGCGGCGTCCGTCACGGCCCCTGCGCCCGGATGAGCGCGAGCTGTGGCGGCGCTTCGCCAGCGGGGTGCGCCCGTTGGATGCGTCCCGCATCAAGGCGCTCGACGAAGCGGCGCCCCCGCCTGACCCTGTGCTGGACACCCGGCCTTTGCCCATGCCGGCGCAAGGCCCGCGCGGTATTCCCCGGCCGCCCGACGCCACAGCCCGCCGTCCAACCGATCGTTCCTCCGACCGGCGTCTGCGCCGCGGGCGGGTGGAGGTGGAGGCGCGCCTCGATCTGCATGGCCTGACGGCGAGGGCGGCGCGCGGCGAGCTGTTGCGCTTTCTGATGCGCGCCCGGGCGCGGGGGTTTGGAGCCGTGCTGGTGATCACCGGCAAGGGCGCGGGCGCCCGCGCGCAGGATGACAGCCGGTTCGAGCCGTGGAGCGTGGATGCGCGGCCCTTGCCGGGCGTATTGCGCCGTGCCTTCACCGACTGGATGGGCGAGCCGGATTTTGCGCCCCTGTGCGCCGGCTACAGCCCCGCCCACGCCCGTCATGGCGGCTCGGGCGCCTTCTACGTTATTTTACGTCACTGATCTGACAGGGCGCTGCGCGCCATGTGGGCGAGCGCCGCCCGGGCGCGCGCCCAGGCCGCGTCCTGCTGCGGGCTGCCGGCGCGCCCCTTCTGCGAAGCGCTGCGCGCCAGCACGAGCTGGTGCACTGTGGCGATCAGAATTGCGTTGACCGCCAGCGCGTCGATGCCGTCCGGCGGGGCCAGCGCGCCCTGACGCCGCGCGATCCAGCCCGCGATCATGGCCGCGCGCGCTTTGGCGAAACCGGCCAGCGCCGGCGCAGGTCCCGACAGCTCCCACAGAACAAGCTTCTGCGCGGCCGGATGGGCGGTCAGCGCCTCAAGATAGGCCATCACCAGCTGCTCTATGAGACCGGCATAATCTGAAGCATGACGGGGCGGGGCGTGACTCTCCAGCGCCGCCGCCAGAGCCTCGCCCTCGCGTTTGCAGAGCGCTGTTGCGAGCCCGTCCAGACCCCCGAAATAGCGGTAGATGAGCTGCTTGTCGCAGCCCGCCTCGCGGGCCACGGCGTTCACGCCAAAGCCGGCAAACCCGTCCCGGACCAGCACGTCGCCGGCGGCCTCCATGAGGCGGGCCTCGGTGGCGGCGCGGCTGCGGGTTTGGGCCTCGGTCATGAGTCGCCTGTCGCCTGAACCAGAGTCACTATGAGGTGACTTTATGGATCACCATACGGTGACATGGCGGCGCATTCAATCAGGCGCCGTCGCGCCCGCGCGGCCGATCTTCGTTAACGATTCTTTACGGGCGGCGGGGCAAGGTGATACCGCGAATCACCCTGATAAACGGATATATCCGGCCCATGCCTGCGCCGAATCCAGACCGGTCCCCCTTGCGCGCTCCGCTTCTGGCGGGGCTGGCTGCGGCGTGCGTGTTCATTGCCGGGGCGGTGGCCCTGTCGGTCTTTACCGGCGGCGAACCAGGCCCGGTGAGCGCCGAAGCCGACATCGCCCGGCCGCCCGAGCCGGTGATCCTGGCCGAGGCCGAGCCTGTGCCTGCTGCGCCCGATCCGGTCCCGTTCGAGTTTGCGGTGGATGAAGAGGTTTCCCTTCCCGGCGTCAGCGACACCGAAGCCGCGCTCAACGCGCCGCCTGCCCCCGCGACGCCAACCGCGCCTGCCGCGCCGCTGCCGGGCTTGTGGGAAGACGGTCCAGGCGGTCCATTGCCCATGATCAGCGCGGATGGCCGGCGTCCCGACGAGGCCTATGCCCGCGCCCATGCGCCGCGCACCGGCCCTGTGGTGGCGCTGATCGTCGGCGGCCTGGGCATGTCCGAGCGCCTGACGCTCGAGGCCATCGAGACCCTGCCGCCGGAAGTGACACTGAGCTTTGCGCCCTACGCCAACGATCTGCAGGGCTGGATCGACCGCGCCCGCGCCGCCGGGCACGAAGTGCTGATCGAACTGCCCATGGAGCCGTTCGACTATCCCAATAACGATCCCGGCCCCCACACCCTGCTGGCGGACGCCTCCGAAGCCGAGAACGCGCGCCGCCTCGCCTGGCTTTTGTCGCGCTCGGCGGGCTATGCCGGAGTGATCAATTATCAGGGCGCGCGCCTGGGCGCCGCGCCCGCGCCCCTGTCGCAGATTTTCGCCCGGCTGGAAGCGCGCGGCTTGACCATGTTCCATGACGGCGCCGGCCGGCGTCAGGTGATCGAGGCGGCAGGCCGCGAGGCGAATGCCCGCCTGGTGCTGGCCGACCGGGTGATTGACGCGGACCCGAGCCCCGAATCGGTGGAGACGCGCCTTCTGGAGCTCGAAGCGCTGGCGCTGCAGAACGGGTCGGCGCTGGGCTCGGGCTTCGCCTATCCCGTCACCGTGGACGCCGCCGCCGCCTGGGCCGAGGGCCTGTCGCGGCGCGGCTATGTGCTGGCGCCCGCCAGCCATGTCGCGCGTCTGCGCCGCGACGACGCCAGCGGGACATGAGCCGGGCGCACGATCCTTACCCTGAGCATCGACCCAATGCCGGGATGGTGTTGTTCGACCGGCGCGGTCTGGTCTGGATGGGCCGGCGCTATGCCCAGGGCGGGCCCTGGGTCTGGCAGTTTCCCCAGGGCGGGCTCGATCCGGGCGAGGATGCGCAGGCCGGCGCCCTGCGCGAGCTCTACGAAGAAACCGGCGTGACCGAGGATCTGGCCGAGCTCATCGGCGAAATTCCCGGCTGGCTCGCCTATGATTTTCCGCCCGAAGTGCTGGCCCAGCGCCGGCGCAATGACTGGAAAGGCCAGAAGCAGCGCTGGTTCGCCTTCCGCTATCATGGCACGGACGCAGCTTTCGACCTTCAGGCCGTGCCGCCCCAGGAATTTGAAACCTTCCGCTGGGTGCCGCTGGCCGAGACGCCCGCCCTGATCATTCCGTGGAAGCGCCACGTGTATGAAGCGGTGGCCCGGGGCTTTGCGCATCTGGCGGGCCCGGCGGGTTCCTGAGCATGCCGCGCCTGAAGGCGCCGTCAGGAGGACGCCCGAAAGCGCCCTCCTGATGCGTCCGCTCAGCTGCCCGGCGCGCGGGCCACAGGGCCGAGATTATTCACCACCTGACGGGCGTCGAACGAGTCCGGCCCGCCCGGCGAGGCGCCGCGCACCAGCACGATCTCGGCATTGGCCTCGAACCGGGTCACTTCGCGCACGTGGTAATCATCCCAGAACGGATCGCGCCAGCCATACCAGCCAAAGCGCGGGTGGAAATAATTATAGCCGAACCCGTAGCGCGACCGGAACGGATCGCCCGACCCGACAAAGCGCCGGTTGGTGTCGGTGTCCCGGCGCGCCAGCACGAAATGATCGGCGCCGCGCTCCAGCGTGAGCTCGGCCGCGCGCAGCAGGAGATAGGTCTCCACCGTTTCGCGGTCGGTCAGCGTGTTGCCGCGGAAACTGACGGTGTAGCGATTGTCCTCGATCTGCTGCTGGCTGAAACCGAAGCCCCCGGGCTCGGCGCTCTGGTAAGGCGTGGGCGTGGCGCAGGCCGTCAGCGCGCCCGCCAGCGCAATCGTCGTCACAAGCCTGATCATGGCTCTTCATCCTTCTGACTCGCCCCCGAAGCCTTAAGTATGGTTAACTTGGCGCGGGCTGGAAAGCCCACAGCCGAGGATTTGGCGGACCGGGGGGCGAGGCGGATGCGGATGGACATGGCGATGCGCTCGTTTCTGCTGGCCGGCGTGCTGGCCCTGATCGTCGCGGCGGGGCTGGCGGGATGGTGGTTTTTCGGCCGTGACGCCGGGCCCGCGGGTGATGATCCATTCGCGTCGAGCGAGCAGGATCGGCTCGAAGGTTCGCTGTTCGACGAGTTCGGCGAGACCGGCTCCAGCGAACCGCGCGGCGAGGTGCGCATCACGGTCGGTCAGGGCCTGGCCGGCGCGCCGCAGGCGCCGTCGGTCATGGACGCCCCGCCGCGCTTCGCCGGTCAGGCCAGTGCGGAGCCGGAGCCTTGGTGGCGCACAGCCCCGGATGCCGGCGCGGACACAGGGACAGGCCGCTTCGAATCATCGGCGCCCTTGCCGCGCGGAACCGCTGAGGAGCGCGTCGAGGCCGATTGCCGCTATCGCGGCGGCCGGTCCTGGGCCTGCCGCTGCCTGGTGCGGGTGGCGCGCGCGCGGCTCGACACAGCCGAGTTTGAGTTCCTGTCTCTGGCCGAAGAGGCCGATGGCCGGCCCGAGCGCCTGCGCCGGTCCGGATTGGATGCGCGCGCCTTGCCGGCGATGTCAGCCGCTCTGGTCGGCGTGCATGCAGAGGCCGACCGGCGCTGCGGCGCCGGGCTCACGCCCTGACGCCGGATCAATCTGTCGCGCCGTCCGGCTTCTGCGGACTGTCGTCAGGGGCCAGGAACAGGGTCTGGCCGTGGTCAGGGCCAATGCCCGCCGGTTCGGGATGAATGATCACGTCCGCCGCCGGCCACTGGGCGGCGATGCGATTTTCTGCGTCCGTCAGGATCGCATGCGCCTCGGCCAGCGACAGGCCCGGATCCAGGGTCATATGCATCTGGACATGGACGAACGGTCCCGATGCCCGGCTGCGCAGCTGGGTGACGCCCTGAACCCGCGGATCGGCCTGGGCCAGCGCCAGAATCTGCGCCCGGTCGGTCTCGGGCAGTTCGCGGTCCATCAGGTTCTCGATGGCCTTGAACCCGATGGTCAGCGCGGTCCAGACCAGCCAGACCGCCACGCCGGCGGCGATCAGCGGGTCGGCGGCCTCAAACCCCGCCAGCGACAGGCCGATGGCCGCCATCACGGCGAGATTGGCGCCCAGATCAGACAGGTAATGGGCCCGGTCTCCGGCCACGGCGAGTGATCCTGTGCGCGCCACCGCCCGCGCCTGGGCGCGCACCAGCAGCAGGGTGGCCACGATGGAGACCACCATCACGCCCAGCGCGATCCCGCCTGCGGAGACCGGCTGGGGGTCTAGAAACCGCAGCCAGGCCTCGCGCAGCAGCAGGGCGGCGGAAAACGCCACCAGCACCGCCTGGAACAGGCCTGCCAGCGCCTCGGCCTTGCCATGACCGAAGCGATGCTCGGAATCAGCCGGGCTGGCGGCGTAGCGCAGGGCGAAGAACGTGATCAGCGAGGCGGCCAGATCCAGCGCGCTGTCGGCCAGCGAGGCCAGCATGGCCACGGATCCGGACAGGGCGAAGGCGACCGCTTTCAGGGCGATCAGGCCCGCAGCCGTCAGCACCGACCATCGGGCGATGCGCGAGGTGATGGCGCGCGCTTCCAGCGGGGCAAGCTTGCCCGGACCGCCGGGCGCGGCGTCATGCGGCATGGTGCGGCTCCAGACGGGCTGTGCTTGCGGACTTGGCCCCTGCCCCGTATCAGCCCAGCATCGCGCTGTCATCCATTCGTCGGCTGGGAGGCCGGTCCATGAGCATTGTGACCCTGATCGTGCTGGCCCTGGTGCAGGGCCTGACCGAGTTCCTCCCGGTCTCGTCTTCAGCTCATCTCATCCTCGCGCCGGACGCCGCCGGGTTCGAGGATCAGGGCGTGCTGATCGATCTCATGGCCCATGTGGGCTCGCTGGCGGCGGTGATGATCTATTTCCGCAATGATGTGGCGGCGGTGGTCATGGGCAAGATCGCGCTCCTGCAAGGGCGCATCACGCCGGGCGGGCGGCTGGTCCTGCTGATCGCCGCGGCGACGCCGCCGGTTTTGCTGGCCGGGGCGGTGCTGTATTTTTCAGGCCTCGCCGACGCCCTGCGCTCGCCGGCCCTGATCGCATGGATGATGATCGGCTTCGCCATACCGCTGTGGGCGGCGGATCATTTCGGGCGCAAGGCCGTGACCACCGAGACGCTGGGCTTTCGCTCCGCCATGCTGATCGGTCTGGCGCAGGCGCTGGCTTTGCTGCCCGGCGCCAGCCGGTCGGGCGTGACCATGACCGCGGCGCGCGCCGTGGGCATGGACCGCGAACAGTCCGCGCGCTTCTCCATGCTGATGTCGATCCCGGTGATCGCCGCCTTCGGCCTGATCGCCGTCATCGAGCTCGCCCGGGGGGCCGACCTGGGCGCCAGCCTGACCGACGGGCTGATCATCGCCGGCCTGTCTTTCGCCGCCGCCTACGCCTCCATTGCGGTGCTGATGCGCTTCGTGGCCCGCATCGGCTTCCTGCCCTTCGTGATCTACCGCGTCGCACTGGGCGCGCTGATCCTCTGGCTGCTGGTCTAGAGGCAGGCGTCAAAGGCTCGCACGGTAGCGCCGGCTCACAGGCAATTCCTGGCCGCCGGACAGGCGCACCCGGGCGCCGCCATCGGCGCCGGGGATGATTTCGCGGATGGCGGCCCGGGTGGCCAGGTGCGAGCGGTGCAGGCGCACCGGATCGGCGCCGGCCTCCTCCAGCATGACAGCGAGCTCCGACAGCGGGATGCGGGCCAGATGCACGCCGCTTGCGGTGCGCACCTGCGCGTAATTGCCTGCCGCGCTCGCCGACACGATCTCGCCTGCCGGCAGGCGGATTTCCCGTCCGCCGCAGCGCAGCGAGACCAACCCGCCCTCGCGGGCGTCGCGATGCATGGCCGCCGCCGCCATGCGCGCGCGCGTCAGGGCGCGCAGCAGCATGAGCACGGCCTGAAAGCTGATATAGGACAAAGCGTCCTTGCGCAGCTCATAGATGAAGGTCTGCACAAGCGGGCCAAAGCCCTGATAGGGCCGATCCAGAAGCAGCGGCCAGAGCAGGCTTCGAAACCTTGTCATCAGTCCCGTGTGAAGGGCGGCGAAGGCGAGAAGGCCGGCGCCATGCACGACCAGGCTCATGCGCCAGCGTCCCGGCTCCAGAGGGAAGGCTGCGCCCAGCGTCAGAGCGGCGGGCAGAAGCAGCAGGATCGCCGCGCCGCTGGCGCCCTCCAGAACATAGGGGTAGAGGCCCGGCGCGCCGCCGCCGCGGGCCATCTCGTCGGCCAGTGACAGGGCGTTGATGGTCACCGCCGCCACCACGCCGATGGCGCAGGTTCCCAGCGCCATGAGCCAGGCGCGCCGGTCGGCGGCCCGGTCGCGGTCATGATCCTGACGTGTCAGCTGGTTGAGGCGCATGGCGCCACAGTGTGCCGCGACGGCGCAACGCGCGCCAGTGGCGTTCATCCCCTGAGTGCGGCGTTTCGTCCCGGATAGCGGCGTCAGCCGCCGCCGCCCGTCACGCCGGGCTGGCGCCTGTCCCCGGGGGCGCGACCGGGGCGGCGCCGCGGGGCAGATTATCGTCGCTGACACTTCCGGAGCCCGTGATGACGCCGCCAGAGCGCAGACCTGATCTCGACGCCTTGCGCGTCTTCGCCTTCGCCGTCCTGATTTTTTATCACACAGGCATGGGATACGTGACCTGGGACTGGCACGTGAAGAGCGTCTATGCCGGGCCCGTGCTGGAATCTGTGATGGCGCTGTCCAGCCCCTGGCGCCTGCCCCTCTTGTTCTTCATCTCCGGCGTGGCGATGGCCAGCCTACACGCAAAGCTCGGCGCCGCCGGGTTTGCGCGCGACCGCGCAGCGCGTTTGCTGGCGCCGCTGCTCCTCGCCATGGCCGTGATCGTGGTCCCCCAGGCCTATGGCGAGCTGCGCCAGTCGGGCGAGATCGAGGCGGGATATCTCATTTTCTGGGCGCGCTATCTGTCATTCCAGGGCGGGTTCTCCATCATCACCCCGACTTGGAACCATATGTGGTTCGTCGCCTATCTGGCGGTCTATGCACTGGCGCTGGCGCCGGTGATCGCGATGCTCAGCCGGGCGGGCGCCCGCGCGCTGGATTCCTGGCTCACAGGACGGCGCGCCGGGTGGGTGATGCTCATGGCGCCGATTGCGCCGCTCCTCCTCATCCGCTTTACCCTCTCGGAATTCTTTCCCGTCACCCATGATCTGGTGAATGACTGGGCGACCCACGCCTTCAGCCTGACCTTTGTCCTCTATGGAATCGCCATCGCCCGCTCGCACTCCGCCTGGCGGGCGGTGGACCGGATCGGCCCGGCGGCGGGCGCCTTGTGCCTTGCCGCCGGGGCGGCGCTGACTGTGGTCTGGCAGAACTGGGATGTGATCGCCGCCCAGCCGCTTCAGGCCGCGGGCTGGCGCGCCCTCCGGCTCGCCTATGCATGGTGGGTGATTCTCGCCCTGTTATGGCTGGCGCGCCGTCTGGTGCGCCGCAGCGGGCCGGTCCTGCAGCGCATGAGCGCCCTGATATTTCCGGTCTATCTCATCCACCAGACCATCACGGTGACGGCGATATACTGGGTCACATCGGCAGGCTTGCGCCTTGGCGCGGTCGCGGAGTTCACGCTGGTGGCTGGGGCGACGCTTCTGGGCTCGATCGTCTTTGCACTGGCCGCTGAGCGCACCGGCCCCTTGCGGGTCTGGTTCGGGCTGAAGCCGCGGTCCTAGCGGCGCCGGCCGCGGCGGCGGTCGGGGATGACGTCTTCGTCGTCGAGCACGAACAGGCGCGGCTCCAGATTGACGCCGGTCTCCACATCGCTGAGCAGCACTTCGGTCAGGCCGCCCATGGCGTCCACCGCGTACCAGCCGGCCAGCTGCAGGGTTTCGGCCGGCAGGCCGGGGTCCGGATCCTCGAACACCAGGGTCAGGCGCACATCGGTTTCGCCATCGGGATCGTTGAGGGTGATGTAGAGCCGCCCGCGGCTGTGGCCGGCATCGGTCACGGCGCCGGTTTCGCTCAGGGCCGGACCGGCCCCCAGCACGTAGCGCAGCGGCGTGGACGCGATGGGCGCGCGGTCAATGGTCTCCAGGTCGAAATCGGCGATGGCCACAGTCGACCCGTCGGCCACCATCAGCATGGGCGTGGGCGCGTCATAGGCGAAACGCGCCCGGCCGGGCTTGCTCAGCGCCACATCGCCTGTGGTCAGCGTGCCGTCGGGCGCAATCTGCTCAAAGCGCGCGCGCAGGGTGGTGAGGCCCTCAAACCAGGCTTCGGCCCGGGCGACGCTGTGAGCGCGCTGTTCGGCGCCCGTCGCCTCCTCGCCGGACGGCAAGGGCACGATGGCGTCCGAAGACGGGTCTGGTTGAGCCACATAAACATAAGAGCCGCGTTCGGCGCTCGCGGCTTCAGCGGGCGATTCCACCGGGGCGGAGGCGCGCGGCGCCAGAGGCGCAGGCGGCGCTCCGGCTGCAAATACGGCGGCGCTCAGCGCAGTGGCGGTCAGAAGGGCGGACAGGGTCATGGCATCAGGCCTGATCAAAGTGGGACGCGACCGAAGATGCGTCAAACTGCTCCCGGTCGCCATGAAATCAAGTTTCACCGCTGATTTTGGCGCGAGAAAGGCGTGTGCGTTCATATTGCGTGCAGGATGCAGTGGTCCAACCGCGCTGTGGAAAGCGGCCTGAGGCGCGTGGCCGCAGCCTCTGTGCGTTGGCGCCCTATCGCCCTATTCTGGAGGCCCATGGATCAACGCCGCATCTATGAAACCTGGCCCGCCGAGGCCGCGCCTCCGCCCCTGGGGGCGGACGAGCCGCTTGTGTTCAACGCGGAAGTCCGGCCCAACCGCTCTTTGCCCAATACCGGCTTCTATGTGCTGATGGGCGCCATCGCGCTGGTCAGCTTCACCGCCGGGATCGCCTTCATGATGGCGGGCGCGTGGCCGGTGCTGGGCTTTTTCGGGCTGGACGTGCTGCTGGTCTGGCTGGCTTTCCGCATCTCCTACCGGGACGGGCGGCGGCTGGAGACCATCGAGATCACCCGCCGTGAAATCCGCGTCGGGCGGCGCTATCCCACCGGCCACCAGACCTGGTTCCGCCTGCCCAGCGCCTGGACGCGGGTGAATGTAGCCGGGGCGGGCGAGCCTGATGTGCAGGCCCATCTCACCGCCATGGGCAAGACGCTGATTATTGGCGCCATGCTGTCGCCCAAAGAGCGCGAGGGCCTGGCCGCCGCCGTGCGTGAAGCGCTGGAGGCGGCGCGCCGCCCCGATATTGTCCCGGACGCGCAAGAATCAGGTGGCGGCGCCCCGGCCTGACGGGCAGTTTGCCGCCATGAGCGATTCCCGTGCCCACTTCCGCCCAGACGCGCCCGCCCCGCTGGACGAGCGGGCGCGCGACTATCCGCGCATTGTCGCGGCGCTGGATTTTCTCAGCGCCCACTGGCGCGACCAGCCGGACCTGGCTGCCGCGGCTGCCGCCGCGGGCCTGTCGCCCGGCCATTTCCAGCGCGTCTTCACCCGGTGGACCGGGGCGAGCCCCAAGCGCTTCGTCCAGGCCCTGACCCATGCCAGCGCGCGGCGCCTGCTGGTGGACGGGGCCAGCGTGCTGGATGCAGCGCTGGAGACCGGCCTGTCCGGCCCGTCGCGCCTGCATGACGTGTTCATCGCCGAAGAGGCCGTGACGCCGGGCGAGGCCAAGGCGGGCGGGACCGGCCTGAGTTTTCGCTGGGGGCAGGCGCTGACGCCGTTCGGAGCGGGCGTGTTTCTCATCGCGCCGCGCGGCCTGTCGGCGCTGGCCTTTGCGTCGCCGGACGGGACGGACGACGCTTTCGCCGATCTGGCGGCGCGCTATCCCGGCGCACGGTTTGAACGTGATGACGCGCTGGCTGCCGACTGGGCGGGGCGGATATTCGATGCGCGGGCGGGTGAGGCGGCCCTGCCGCTGGCGCTCTATGGCACGCCCTGGCGCCGTCAGGTCTGGCGCGCGCTGCTGCGCATCCCGTCCGGGTGCACGGTGAGCTATGGCGATATCGCCCGCGAGGTCTGCACGCCAGCCGCCAGCCGGGCGGTGGGCGCGGCGGTGGGGGCCAATCCGGTCAGCTGGCTGATCCCGTGTCACCGGGTGCTGGCGGGCGATGGGCGCCTGACAGGCTATCACTGGGGGATCGAGCGCAAGCGCGCCATGCTCGCCTATGAGGCCGCAAGGCGCTAAAACGCCCCCATGACCGATATCAATCCCGGACTGCTCTTCATCGCCGCCGCCATTGCGGTCTTCATCCTTGTGTGTCTCGTGCGCTGGGGTCTGGCCGTGCGCGCCCTCGCCGCTGATGCCCGGGCCGAATATGCCGGGCGCCTGCGCGACAGGCCGGGCAGCGTGGCGGGCCTGAGCGAGGCGGACTTTACATCGCTGTATGTCACCAGCTTCCAGCCGCGCTGGGCGCTCTACGCCGCCATTGCAGCGGGCGCCGCGCTGGTGGTGACGCCCGTGGCGCTGACCATATCAGGCTCGGCCTATGAGTTGGTCTGGCGCGCGCTCGGGGCGCCCGAATGGGGCGGGCCCATCGGCTATGTCTATCAGTTCTCGCTGTTCTTCGGGGCCATCGCCATTCTTGCGGTGATCGCCGGGGCGGTGGCGCGCGCCTATTGGCGCCGGGCGCCGGAACCCTGGACCCATGCGCTGGCCCGGGCGCGGGGCGAGCCGATCCCGGAAGAGACCGGCTGGCGGCGCCGGCCCAAATGGGCGCGCCGCGCCCGGCCCGATGATTATGAAGCCGGTGACGACGGCGATGAAGACAGCCGGACGGACGCAGCCCGCTAGAGGAGATGGATATGGAATACCTGCACGCCATGGTGCGCATCCGTGATGTGGATGCGTCCCTGCATTTTTATTGCGACGGGCTGGGCCTCAAGGAAGTGCGCCGCAAGGAGAGCGAGGCCGGGCGTTTCACGCTGATCTTCCTGGCGTCGGCGGACGATATCGCCCGCGCCGGGCCGGTGGACCTGACCGAAGGGCCGGTGCCCGCCGGCATTCCGATGATCGAGCTCACCCATAACTGGGACGCTGAAGACTATAAAGGCGGGCGCAATTTCGGCCATCTGGCCTTCCGCGTGGCGGATATCTATGCGCTGTGCGCCCGGCTGCAGAGCCTGGGCTATGTCATCAGCCGCCCCCCGCGCGACGGGCATATGGCCTTTGTGCGCAGCCCCGACGGCATCTCCATCGAGCTTCTCCAGCGCGGCGAGAAGCTGGCGCCGGCCGAGCCCTGGGCGAGCATGGAAAACAGCGGGTCCTGGTAAGGCGTTCCGGGCGCGCGGGCGAAGGGCGAAAACCGGAACATTAAAGGAACATCCTTGACAGGCGGCCATGTTCCGCCTATGTTCTGCTCATGGAAGGAGCAGAACCATGCGCTACGCCCCTCATACCAATGGTTACGCCCGCAATGCCGGCACGCGCTGGCGAGGCGAGGATCTCGCCAGGCTGCGCACGCTGGCGCGCGACGGCGCCCCCGTCCGCCTGATCAGCCTGCGCCTCGGCCGCCCTGACAGCGCCATCCGCGCCAAGGCAAGCGAGCTGGGCCTGACCCTGTCCAACGCCGAGCCCGTGGTGGCGCCGCCGCCCGTGCGCACGTTGACCCGCACGCCCCGTGCGTCCGCGCCGCAAGGTGATCTGTTCGCCCATGCCTGACGGCAAGCCGTGCCAGGGCGCTTGCGGGCGCCGCTCGCGCATTGCCCCGGCAAGCGGCGGGGCCTAGCTTGGCGGCTCTCATGCAAGAGCCAGCCGGAGCCTGACCATGGCCGTGACCCGCCCCGTTGACGCCCAGTCCCATGTCTATCTGGTGGACGGGTCGGGGTTCATCTTCCGCGCCTATCACGCCCTGCCCGCCCTGACCCGCACCGACGGCCTGCCCGTGGGGGCGGTGCAGGGCTTTTGCGCCATGGTGTGGAAGCTTCTGAATGATCTGCGCGGCGAGGATGCGCCCACCCATCTGGCGGTGATTTTCGATCATTCGGCCACCACGTTCCGCAATGCGCTCTATGACGGCTACAAGGCCAACCGGCCCGAACCGCCCGAGGATCTGGTCCCGCAATTTGCGTTGATCCGCGAGGCCACGCAGGCGTTCAGCCTGCCCTCCATCGAGATGGACGGGTTCGAGGCCGACGATCTCATCGCCACCTATGCCCGCCTCGCTGCCGAAGCCGGCGCGCGCGTCACCGTGGCCTCGTCCGACAAGGATCTGATGCAGCTGGTCAATGACCAGGTGACGATGCTGGACCCCATGAAGGTGCGCCGCATCGGGCGCGAAGAAGTGATCGAGAAATTCGGTGTGCCGCCGGAAAAGGTCATCGATGTGCAATCGCTGGCCGGCGACAGCGTGGACAATGTGCCCGGCGTGCCGGGGATCGGCATCAAGACCGCCGCCCAGCTGATCGAAGAATACGGAGATCTCGACACGCTGCTGGCGCGCGCCGAAGAGATCAAACAGCCCAAGCGCCGCGAATCCCTGATCGAGCATGCCGACAATGCCCGCCTGTCGCGCGAGCTGGTGACGCTTAAAGTCGATGTGGATGTGGAGACAGGCCTGGATGCCTTCGGCGCCGCCGAGCCCGATGGCGAGCGCCTGCTGAGCTTCCTGCGCACCATGGAGTTCCGCACGCTGACCCGCCGGATCGAGGAAGCGCTGGGCGCCGGCCCCGCCGACGAAACCGGTGACGCCACCGCGCCGATCAATCGTTCGTCCTACAAAACCGTCCAGACTGTTGAAGAGCTCGACACCTGGATCGCCAGAGCCCGCGCCGCCCGTGTCATCGCCGTAGACGTGGAGACCGATGCGCTGTCCGCCAGCGCGGCCCGGCTGGTGGGCATCTCGCTGGCGGTGCGGCCGGGTGAAGCCTGCTACATCCCGCTGAACCATCTGGGCGGCGACCTCGCAGACGGCGGCGGGCGCCCAAAACAACTCTCTGAAGCCGATGCGCTGGGGCGGCTCAAGCCTCTGCTGGAAGACCCCGCCATCCTGAAAGTCGGCCAGAACTTCAAATACGATCTGGCGGTGTTCGCGCGCTATGGCGTGTTCCCGTCGCCGATCGACGACACGATGCTTCTGTCCTACGTCCAGCATAGCGGGCTGCACGGCCACGGCATGGACGAACTGTCCGAGCTGCATCTCGGCCATAAGCCCATGAGCTTCAAGGAGGTGTGCGGGACCGGCAAGGCGCAGAAATCCTTCGCCGATATCGATCTGAAAACCGCCACGCAGTACGCCGCCGAGGACGCGGACGTGACCTTGCGCCTGTGGGAGATTCTCAAACCCGCCCTGGCCACGGGCGGTCTCGCCACTGTGTATGAAACCCTGGAGCGGCCCCTGCCGGCGGTGCTGGCGCGCATGGAGCTTCACGGCGTCAAGGTGGATGTGGCCCAGCTCTCGCGCCTCTCCTCGGTGTTCGCCCAGAAAATGGCCGAGGCTGAAGACGCGGCGTTTGAGGCGGCGGGCACGCGCTTCAATCCCGGCAGCCCCAAGCAGATCGGCGATATTTTGTTCGGCGATATGGGCCTGCCCGGGGGCAAAAAGACCAAATCCGGCGCCTGGTCCACCGACGCCGCCGTGCTCGAAGAGCTGGCCGCCGCCGGTCACGCCTTGCCGCGCGCGCTCTTGACCTGGCGTCAGTTCGCCAAGCTGAAATCCACCTATTCCGATGCGCTGAAAGAGGCGATCAACCCGGTCACAGGCCGGGTGCACACCAGCTTCTCGTTGGCGGCGACCTCCACCGGGCGATTGTCGAGCTCGGAGCCCAATCTGCAGAACATCCCGATCCGCACCGAGGAGGGCCGCAAGATCCGCGAGGCCTTTGTGGCCGAGCCCGGCCATGTGATCGTGGCGGCGGATTATTCCCAGATCGAGCTCAGGCTGCTCGCCCATATCGCCGGGGTGGAGGCGCTGAAAGACGCGTTCCGGGCCGGGCAGGACATCCACGCCATGACCGCGTCGGAAATGTTCGGCGTGCCCATCGAGGGCATGGACCCGATGGTGCGGCGCAATGCCAAGGCCATCAATTTCGGCATTATCTATGGCATTTCCGCCTTTGGCCTCGCCAATAATCTGGGCATTTCGCGCGACGAGGCGAAGACCTATATCGACAGCTATTTCAAGAAGTTCCCCGGCATCGCCGACTATATGGAGGCGATGAAGCGCGAGGCGCGCGACCGCGCCTATGTGGAGACCTTGTTTGGCCGCCGCATCCACCTGCCCGGCATTCGCGACAAGAACCCGGCCATGCGCCAGTTCGCCGAGCGTCAGGCCATCAACGCGCCCATTCAGGGCGCCGCCGCCGACATCATCCGCCGGGCCATGGCGCGCATGGACGCCGCCATCGCGCAGGCGGGCCTGAGCGCCCGCATGCTGCTGCAGGTCCATGACGAGCTGGTGTTCGAGGTCCCGGAGAGCGAAGCCGGAGCCCTGATCGCGCTGGCGGGCCAGGTCATGAGCCAGGCCGCCGCGCCCGCCGTGGTGCTGTCCGTGCCGCTGGAGGTCGACGCACGCGCGGGCGCCACCTGGGGTCAGGCGCACTGACGCCAGCGGGCGCCGCTCAGGCGGGGCTTGTCCAGGCGATTGCGCCTGACCGCCATCATGCCTAATTGAGAGCCATGACCGGGTTTCCTCCCACCCACACCACGTCTCTGGCCGAGCTCGACGCCCGCTCGCGTGATATTTTCCGCGAGCTGGTCGAGGCGTATCTGGACACCGGGGAGCCGGTAGGCTCGCGCACCTTGTCCAAGCGCTCGGCCCTGAACCTGTCGCCGGCCTCGATCCGCAACACGCTGGCCGATCTGGCCAGCGCCGGGCTCCTGTCGGCGCCTCACACCTCGGCCGGGCGCATGCCCACCCATGCGGGCCTGCGCCTGTTCGTGGATGGCCTCCTGCAGATCGGCGATCTCGACTCCGATGACCGCAAGGAGATTGACGACCGGGTAGCCGCCGTCGGCCGGCGCACCGAGGACGTGCTCAGCGAAGCCTCCACCCTGTTGTCAGGGCTGGCGGGCGGCGCCGGGCTGGTGGCGGCCACGGCCAGTGAAGCCGCCCTGCGGCACGTGGAATTCGTCGCCCTCTCCCCCGGCGAGGTGCTGGCCGTGCTGGTCAGCGAAAATGGCTCGGTGGAGAACCGGCTGATGCGCGCCCCGGTGGGCATGCCGCCGGCGGCGCTGATCGAGGCGGGCAATTTCCTGTCGGCGCGTCTGCGCGGCCGCACGCTGGCCCAGGCGCTGAGCGAGATCCAGACCGAAATCGCCGAACGCCGCGCCCAGCTGGATGAGGCCGCGTCCGAGCTGGTGCGTCAGGGTGTGGCCGACTGGACCGGGCCGGAGACCCGCCAGCTCATCGTGCGCGGCCAGGCGCGCCTGCTGGAATCGGTCCAGGCGGTGGAGGATATCGAACGCATCCGCATGCTGTTTGATGATATCGAGCGCAAGGAAGGCCTTCTGGCCCTGCTGGACGAGGCCCGCGCCGGCCAGGGGGTGCGCCTGTTCATCGGCTCGGAGAACCCGCTGTTCTCTCTGTCCGGCTCCAGCGTGATCGTCTCGCCCTACCGCAACAGCGATAACCGCATCATTGGCGCCATCGGCGTCATCGGCCCCACCCGGCTCAATTACGCGCGGGTGATTCCGCTGGTCGACTACACCGCCCAGGTGGTCGGCCGGCTGCTCGGCGCGCGCTGAGGCGAAACCTTGACCTTGATCCAAGCTGACGTGAAGACCTGACCCATGACCGATAAAGACCAGACCCATTCCGACGACGACGCGCGCCTCAATGAGGCCGCGCAGGCCGAATTTGACGCGGCTCAGGCCGAGGCTGATGAGTCCCGCACCGAAGCGGACGCCCAGATATCGCCCGAAGCGGTGATCGAGGGCCTGCGCGATCAGCTCCTGCGCGCCCTGGCCGAACAGGAAAATACCCGCAAGCGCGCCCAGCGCGATGTGAAGGATGCGCGCGACTATGCCGTCACCGGCTTTGCGCGCGACATGCTGGACGTGGCCGACAACCTGGCCCGTGCGCTGGCCGCCGTCAGCGACGAGGCGCGCGCCTCGGCCGGGCCGGCGCTGGCCAATCTCCTGGAAGGCGTGGAGCTGACCGAACGCCGCCTGGCCGCCACGCTGGAGCGTCACGGAGTGAAGAAGCTGTCGCCCGCGCCCGGCGATCCGCTCGACCCCAACCGCCATCAGGCCGCCGCACAAGTCCCCGCCCCCCAGCCCAAGGGCTCAATCGCTCATGTGATGCAGCCGGGCTACGTGATCGGCGAGCGCACCTTGCGCGCCGCCATGGTGGTGGTCAGCGCAGGCCCGGCTGACGGCGCGGGGCCCGACAGCGCGGCGGCCAAGCCGCAAGCCAATAACGGCGCCGCAAAGCCGGGCAGCGGTCTGGACGTCGAGGCCTGAAATCCTGCGTCCGGGCCCTGTCCGCGCGTCAATACCGATTGCCGGAATGACCCGCCGGGCGTAAGGATTCACGCGCCGCCCCGCGGCTTATCGCGCGTGCGGTTTTCAGGAGATTATCCCCATGTTCACCCGCATCGCTGCCGGCGTGTTCGCATCTGCCTGCCTCGTTCTCGCGCCCGCCTATGCCGAGGACATCAACTACGCGCTCCACAACGAGACATCGTATGTGGTCACCGAGTTCTACACCTCGCCCGCCAATGACAATGAGTGGGGCGGCGACCTGCTCGGCAACGGCGTCCTGGGCGCCGGCGAGAGCGCCAGCGTGACCATCGCCGATGGCAGCGACCAGTGCGTCTACGATTTCCGCTTCGTCTTTGAAGATGGCGATGTCGTGGAAGATTTCGGCGTCGATATCTGCGAGCTGGCAGAATACACGCTGACCGAATAGGCCGGCCCATACCGGTTGCAATAAAAAGGGCGGCCCGGATGGGCCGCCCTTTCCTGTTCAGCCTGACCCTAAAGCCTAGCGGCGGCGCGGCGCGGTGCGCGGCTCGCCGTTCTGCCAGTAGGTCGCGCCGGTCTCGTAGTCTTCGTACCAGTAGCGGCCCGAATACTGGTCGTAATACAGCTCGGAATGGCGGTTATTGTTCGGGTTGTGACGGCAGCCGCCCGCGCGGTTGCAGGCGATGGCTGCGCCGGCCAAAGCGCCGCCAATGCCGCCGATGATGGCGCCGGTGCGCGCGTCGCCGCTGCCGGTGTTATTGCCGATGATGGCGCCGCCGACGGCGCCGGCCGCGGCGCCGGCCGCTGCGCCGCCCACAGCCGGGGACGTGGTGGCGCAGGCGGCGAGGGCGAAGGGGGCGATGACGGCGAGAGCAAATGTGCGGATCATGATGTGGACCCTTTCCATTGAATGGTTGTCTGGCTCGACCGGATGCGCCCGGCCTGTGTCTCACACTGTAGCACTCGGAAGGCTGAATTGAGGCTGAACGAGATCAGCCTATTCAATGTTTCCACAGGCGATCGGTTCCCCGGGCCTCAATTCACGCGGCGCAGGGTGAGATTGATCCGCCCCGGCCGCCAGGCGTCGGGCAGCAGGCGCGAGGCGCCGGGATAAATGCGGTCCACGCCATGAAAACAGCGCCGCGCCGGACCGCTGAGCACCACCACATCGCCTGAACCAAGCTTCAACGATCCCGAGGGATCCCCGCGCTGTGGCCCGCCGATCCGGAAGCGGGCGGGATCGCCCAGAGAGACCGAGACCACCGGCGCGTCGCGCGCCGATTCATCGGCGTCCACATGCAGACCCATGCGGCTCGTCTCGCGATAGAAATTGATCAGGCAGGCCTGCGGCGGCTGCGGCCAGCCCGACACCGCCTCCCACAGCGCCAGCAAAGCCTCGGGCATCGCCGGCCAGGGCCGGCCCGTCACCGGATGGGCCGGCTCATAGCGATAACCGCGATCCTTGTCGGTCACCCAGCCCAGCGGCCCGCAATTGGTCATGGTCACGCTCAAAGGCGCGCCGGTGCGCGGCATGCACGGCTGGTAGAAGGGGGCCTGCGCCTCGATGGCGCCTACGGCGTCGATCAAAGCACGCTGGGCGTCCGGGCTGAACCAGCCGGGCAGGACGCGAAAGCCCTCTGGCGCGGTGAAGGGCTGGCGGGGGCGGGGCGTGGTGGCGGAAACCATGACGTTCCGATCAGCGCGGTGTCTGGAGGACAGTCGGCATGCTCGCCCGCCGCGCGCCCTGCGGCAAGCGCGCCTGTGTGCTGGCGACGCCGAATCACGCCTGCGCCCTTGCGCCCACCGCCGCGCCTCCCTAAATCGCCGCATGACGCGCATGGGTATCACACCACTGTGAGCTCAGGCGCTGTAACACCAAACGCGAGCCCAACCGGGGGGTGGCTCCCGGCCGGCCGAGAGCGCTTCGGGCTCTCGTAACCGGCGCCACCCCGCCGCAACAATCAGGAGATACGCACGCGATGAGCAAGGTAATCGGCATTGACCTCGGCACCACCAATTCCTGTGTGGCGGTCATGGAGGGCGGACAGGCCAAGGTGATCGAGAACGCCGAGGGCATGCGCACCACCCCGTCCGTGGTGGCCTTCAGCGAGGATGGCGAGCGCCTGATCGGCCAGCCCGCCAAGCGCCAGGCCGTGACCAACCCTGATCACACCTTCTTCGCCATCAAGCGCCTGATCGGGCGCAATATGGCCGACCCCATGGTCAAGAAGGACAAGGACATGGTGCCCTACGCGATCGTGGAGGGCTCCAATGGCGACGCCTGGGTGAAGGGCCGCGACAAGAATTATTCCCCGTCCGAAGTCTCCGCCTTCATCCTGCAGAAGATGAAAGAGACCGCCGAGAGCTATCTGGGCGAGAAGGTCGAAAAAGCCGTCATCACGGTGCCCGCCTATTTCAACGACGCCCAGCGCCAGGCCACCAAGGACGCGGGCAAGATCGCCGGCCTTGAAGTCCTGCGCATCATCAACGAGCCCACAGCCGCTGCGCTGGCCTATGGCCTGGACAAGGACGTGAACAAGACCATCGCGGTCTATGATCTGGGCGGCGGCACGTTCGATGTGTCAATCCTGGAGATTGGCGACGGCGTGTTCGAGGTGAAGGCCACCAATGGCGACACCTTCCTGGGCGGCGAAGACTTTGACCTGCGCATCGTGGATTATCTCGCCGACGAGTTCAAAAAGGACAACGGCATTGATCTGCGCAAGGACAAGCTGGCCCTGCAGCGCCTGAAGGAAGAGGCCGAAAAGGCCAAGAAGGAGCTGTCGAGCGCCACGTCCTACGAGGTCAACCTGCCCTTCATCACCGCCGACGCGTCGGGCCCCAAACACCTGACCATGAAGCTGTCGCGCGCCAAGCTGGAAAGCCTGGTCGAAGACCTGATCAAGCGCACCATCGACCCGTGCAAGGCCGCGCTGAAAGACGCCGGCCTGTCGCCGAGCCAGATCGACGAAGTTGTGCTGGTCGGCGGCATGACCCGCATGCCCAAGGTGCAGGAGGCGGTGAAAGCCTTCTTCGGCAAGGAGCCGCACAAGGGCGTGAACCCGGACGAGGTGGTCGCCATGGGCGCGGCCATCCAGGCCGGCGTGCTGCAGGGTGATGTGAAGGACGTGCTGCTGCTCGACGTGACCCCGCTCTCGCTGGGCATCGAGACGCTGGGCGGTGTGTTCACCCGCCTCATCGACCGCAACACCACCATCCCGACCAAGAAGGGCCAGACCTTCTCCACCGCCGATGACAACCAGACTGCGGTGACCATCCGCGTGTTCCAGGGCGAGCGGGAAATGGCGGCGGACAACAAGCTCCTGGGCCAGTTCGATCTGGTGGGCATCCCGCCCGCCCCGCGCGGCATGCCGCAGATCGAGGTCACGTTCGACATCGACGCCAACGGCATCGTGAACGTGTCGGCGCGCGACCAGGCCACCGGCAAGGAGCATGCGATCCGCATCCAGGCTTCGGGCGGTCTGTCGGACGCCGATATCGAGAAGATGGTGAAAGACGCCGAGGCCAATGCCGACGCCGACAAGAAGCGCCGTGCGCTGGTCGACGCCCGCAACAATGCCGAGGCCCTCGCCCACCAGACCCGCAAGCAGGTCGAGGAGTTCGGCGACAAGGTCTCGGCCGAGGACAAGGGCGCGATTGAAACCGCCCTGACCGATCTGGAAAGCGTCAAGGATGGCGAGGACGTGGAAGCCATCCAGCAGAAGACCCAGGCCCTGATGCAGGCCGCCATGAAGCTGGGCGAGGCCATGTACGCCGCCCAGCAGCCGGGCGCCGGCGATGACAGTGACGGCGGCGGCCCGTCCAAGACCGAAGACGGCGTGGTCGACGCCGAGTTCACCGAGGTCAAGGACGACGACGAAAAGAAGAGCGCGTAAGCGCGGTATCGAGCCGAGGAACGCGGCCCCGTCCCTTCTGGGGCGGGGCCGCACCCTTTCAGTCGCCGGTTTGAGCGGACGGATTTATGAGCAAGCGTGATTATTACGAGGTTCTGGGCGTGGCCCGGGATGCCGATGCCAAGGCGATCAAGAGCGCCTATCGCAAGCTGGCCATGCAGCATCACCCCGACCAGAACCCCGGCAATCCCGAGGCCGAAGCCAAGTTCAAGGAAGTCGGCGAGGCCTATGCCGTCCTGTCCGACGCCGACAAGCGCGCCGCCTATGACCGCATGGGCCATGCCGCCTTCCAGAATGGCGGCGGCGGACGCGGGCCCTTCGGCGCCGGCGCCGGGTCGGCGGCGGATTTTGCCGATATCTTCGAGCAGGTGTTCGGCGACGCCTTCGGCATGGGCCGCCGCGGCGGCGGTGGCGGGGCGCGGCGCGGCGGTCCCGCGCGCGGCTCGGACCTGCGCTATGACATGGAAATCACGCTGGAGGACTCCTTCCACGGCAAGGACGCCATGATCCGCGTGCCCACCACCGTGACCTGCGAGCGCTGCGAGGGATCGGGCGCCGAGCCCGGCACCGGCGTCACCAATTGCGAGACCTGCTCCGGCACGGGCCGTATCCGGCGCACCCAGGGCTTCTTCACCATGGAGCAGACCTGCCCCACCTGCGGCGGGCGCGGCGCCTATGTGGAATCGCCCTGCCAGGCCTGCGACGGCGCGGGCCGCGTGCGCCAGATGCGCGATCTGCGCGTCCAGATCCCGGCGGGCGTGGAGGACGGCATGCGCATCCGCCTGTCCGGCGAGGGCGAGGCGGGATCCCAGGGCGGGCCGCGCGGCGATCTCTACATCTTCGTCTCGGTGCGCCCCCACGATATTTTCGAGCGCGACGGACCCAATCTCTATTGCCGCGCGGCTGTGCCCATGGTCACGGCGGCGCTGGGCGGCACGATCGATGCGCCCACCATTGATGGCGGCAAGGTGCAGATCAAAATTCCCGAAGGCGCCCAGACCGGCGAGCGCATGCGCCTGAAACAGAAGGGCATGGTGCGCCTCAATGGCGGCGGCGCGCGCGGCGACATGTATGTGGAAGTGTTTGTCGAGACCCCGCGCAAGCTCACCGAACGCCAGAAGGAAATCCTGCGGGAGTTCTGCGACATTTCCGGCGAAGGCTGCAATCCCGAAAGCGACGGCTTCTTCCGCAAGGTCCGCCGCTTCTGGGACGAAGTGCGCGGCGACGATCACCCGGACGGGCCGCGCCCGGGGGCGTGAGGCAGCACGTGAGGCCGGACGGGATACGGTTTCTTCACCGTATCGGCGCATGAACGCGCTCTGGACCAAAGAGGGCCGCCATGTCTGATACGCCATTGAAAGTCTGCGTCGCCGGGGTGTCGGGCCGGCTGGGCCGGACCATCGCCCATGAGCTGCTGCGCCGCCTCGATACCGCGCTGACCGGTGCACTGGTCAGCGCCGATTCCGTTCACCTCGGCGCGGACGCCGGCGAGATCGCCGGGCGCGGCTATATCGGGCTGGAAGCCGGCGTGTCGCTGGAAGCGGCCTGCGCCGGCGCCGATATGGTGATCGATTCCAGCCAGCCCGCCTTCACCGCCGCCATGGCTGAACGCCTCGCCGCCGCCGGCGGGCCGGGCCTGGTCACCGGCGTCACGGGGCTTTCAGGCGAGCAGCAACAGGCCGTCGAAGCCGCAGCGCGCTCGATCCCGGTGCTGCAGGCGAGTAATTTCTCCCTGGGCGTGGCCGTGCTGGAGCGCCTGGTGGCGCAGGCGGCGCGGCTCTTGCCCGAGGGCGAGTTCGATCTGGAAATTGCCGAGACCCATCACCGGTCCAAACCCGACGCCCCGTCGGGCACCGCCCTGTCGCTGGGACGCGCGGCGGCGCGCGCCCGGGGCGTGGAGTTCGATGCAGCGGCCGCCTTCAGCCGGCCGCGTACAGGCGGCGTGCGTCCCGCCGGCCAGATCGGGTTCAGCGCCGTGCGCGGCGGCGGCGTGGTGGGCGAGCATGAGGCGCGCTTTCTGGCCGCGTTCGAGGAGATCAGCGTGAGCCACCGGGCCTTTGACCGTTTCATCTTCGCGCGCGGCGCCGTGACCGCCGCCCTCTGGCTGCGCGGCCGCCCCGCCGGGCTCTATTCCATGCAGGATGTGTTGGGGGCGTCGTGACCGGACGGCTGCGCCTCTATCATTTCGCGCTCGATCCCGGCTCGCGCCAGGTGCGTCTGGCGCTGGCGGAAAAATCAATCGCCTTTGACCTGATGGACGCCTCGCCCTGGGACCCGGACGGGCCGCTGGCCTCGCGCAATCCGTCCGGCCTGCCGCCCGTGCTGGAGCTGGCGGACGACAAAGGCGTGCGCGTAATCGCCTGCGGCGCCCGCCCGATCCTGGAATATCTCGAAGAAGTCAGCCCCGACCCGGCGCTTCTGCCGGGCGGTCCCGTCGAGCGGGCCGAGGCGCGCCGGCTGATGGACTGGTTCGACACGATTTTTGATTCCGAAGTGAACGCCTTCCTGCTCCACGAGAAGATCGAGAAGCGCCTGCAGGGGCTGGGGCCGCCGGAGCCGGTGAATATCCGCGCCGGGCGCGAGGCGTTGCGCTGGCATCTGGCCCATATCGACGCCCTGCTGGACGCGCGCGAGGGGCTGGCGGGGCCGCGCTTTTCGCTGGCCGATATCGCGGCGGCGGCGCATCTGTCGTGCGTGGATTATATTGGCGAGGCGTCCTGGGAGTCGCACCCGGCGGCCAAGGCGTGGTATCAGCGCATCAAATGCCGCCCCTCCTTCCGCGCCATCCTGGCCGACCGCCTGCCCGGCCTGCCGCCCTTGGACGGCTATCAGGATCTGGATTTCTGACCCGTCCCCTTGTTTTCCCGGAATGGGCGCAGCCCATATCCGGGAGCCATCCCGGCGCATCTCCACCGCTCCGGCGGCGGAGCGTTTCGGGGGATGGATCCCGGGTCTCGCTCCGCTCGCCCGGGAAGACAGATCGGGTTGATTTCAGTGACGCCCATGACCGCTGACCCTCAATCCCTCGCCGCCCGCGCCCGCGCCCTCGCGCTGGAGGCCGGCTTCTCCACCGCCCATATCGCGCGGGCGGACGAGCCGTGGGATGCCGGCGACCATTTGCGCGCCTTTGTCGAGGCGGACCGGCACGGCACCATGGACTGGATGGAAGAGACGCTGGAGCGGCGCGTCCACCCCACCGCCATGTGGCCCGGGGCGAAATCATCGGTGGTGGTGGGGCTCGATTACGGCCCGGACAGCGATCCGCTCGAGGCGCTCGCCCGCACCCGCGAACCGGCGATCTCGGTCTATGCCCAGAACCGCGATTATCATGATGTCATGAAAAAGCGCCTCAAGGCGCTGGCGCGCGCCTTCCACGCCGAGACCGGCTCAGCCGTG
The DNA here is from genome assembly GCA_027627685.1 of Hyphomonadaceae bacterium ML37. Classification (NCBI taxonomy): domain Bacteria; kingdom Pseudomonadati; phylum Pseudomonadota; class Alphaproteobacteria; order Hyphomonadales; family Hyphomonadaceae; species Hyphomonadaceae bacterium ML37. The sequence continues at coordinate 97,680 of CP091241.1, read as the reverse complement.
AAAGTGTTTGTCGACACCGCGCCGCTGATGGAAAAGCCGCTGGCCGGGCGGTCGGGGCTGGGTTGGCAGGGCAAGCACACCAATCTGGTCAGCCGGAGTTTCGGCTCCTGGCTGTTTCTCGGCGTCATGTTGACCGAGGCCGATCTGGCGCCCGACGCGCCCGAGGCCGATCATTGCGGGTCGTGCCGGGCCTGCCTCGATATCTGCCCCACCCACGCCTTCCCCGCGCCCTATCAGATCGATGCCCGGCGCTGCATCTCCTACCTCACCATCGAGCACAAGGGCCCGGTGGCGCGCGATCTGCGGCCCCTCATGGGCAATCGTATCTATGGCTGTGATGACTGCCTGGCGGTGTGCCCGTGGAACAAGTTCGCGCAGGCCAGCGCCGAGATCGCCTTCCATCCGCGCGACAGCCTGACGGGACTGACGCTGGCCGGGCTGAGCCAACTGGATGACGCGGCGTTTCGCGCCCTGTTCACAGCCTCGCCGGTCAAGCGGATCGGGCGGGATCGCTTTGTGCGTAATGTGCTCTACGCGCTGGGCAATTCCGGCGCGCGCGATCTGGCCCGGGCGGCGGTGGAGCGGCTTGAGGATGACAGCGCGCTGGTGCGCGGGGCGGCGGTGTGGGCGCTGGCAAGGCTGGACCCGGCCCGGTTCGAGGCCGAACGCGACGAACGCGCTGCGTCAGAGCCCGACCCGGATGTGCGCGAAGACTGGGCGCTGGGCGCGTCTCCAGGCCCTCAGTGCGCCTGATCAGCTCGGTCCGGTGCGGTCCATCCGGCGCGGCGGGGGCGCATCATCGAACTGGTCCGGCGCGGGCGAGATCACCCGGAACTGACCGCTCTGGATGGTGTAAACCGACAGCGCCCGCTCGATCGTGCCGTCGGGGCGGAAGCGGAACAGCCCGTCCACGCCAAAAAACCCGCCCGGCTGCTCGATGAAGCGCTGCGCATCGCCGCGTCCCGGCTCGCGCGCCAGCATCGCGGCCAGCGCCACCGCGTCATAGGCCAGACCCGCCAGGCGCGAGGGCGAGTCGCGGTAGACGCCCTCATAGGCCTGTTCGAAGCGTCCCCGGGCGCCCGGCTCCGCGCTGGCGAACCAGCCATGGGCCAGCGCGGGCTCGCGCGCCAGGCTGCCGTCACGCCACAGGCCGGTGCCGATGAATTTCACCAGCAGCGGGTCGATATCTTCATACAACAGAACCGGCGCCAGCATGCGCAGCCGGTCGCCGCCTTCGGGCAGCAGCACCACCTGGAAAGGCGAGCCCGGCGAGGGCTGCCAGTTGGCGCCGTTCATGGTCGCCGCCTCGCGCGGGTCAAGTGTTTCCACCCCAAGGCGCGCCAGGCGCCGCGCCGCCTGGGTCATGGAATCCACGCCGCCGTCATAGGTCTCGCTGCCCACCAGACCGGTGCGGAAGCTGCGCTCTACCGTGCGCGGCGCCGTTCCTTCGGGCGCGCCGTCCGGCACGGGCAATTGCACAGACGAGACTTCGGGCAGCGGATCAAACCCCAGCCGCGCGCCAAGGGTCGCCGCATAGGTGTCGCGCGCCAGCTGGCCATAGGCGCTGTCCGGCGTGATGGCGGCAAAGCGCGTGGCGCCCTGATCGAGCGCATATTCCGTCACGCGGCGCACTTCTTCCTCGGGCGGGAAGCTCAACAGATAGAGCCCGTCCCCGGCGACCGCGGCGTCGGTGGAAAACGCGATGACCGGGATGCGCGCCGCGCGGGCGATCTCGCCCACCGCGTCTGCGGCGGCGCTGAACAGGGGTCCGATGATCAGGTCCGCGCCGTCCGCCACGGCCGATTCCGCCGCCTCGCGCCCGCCTTCCGCCGTGCCGCCGGTATCCTTGGGCAGCAGCAACATGGTGGCGTCGCCCTGATCGAACAGGGCGAGCTCGGCGGCGCGCAGGAGGTGGGACGCCTCGGCGCGGGCGCCGGCATTGCGCGCCCCGAAGGGCAGAAGCAGGCCGACCCGCACCAGCTCGCGTTCGCGGCCGGCCAAATGCGCGGGCGTATAGACGCGCTGGCTCATATCCGCCGCGGCCGTCGCCGGTTCGGGCGGATCGCCGACCACCGGGCGCGACGGCCCGGTGGGGATCTGGCTGGAGGGCGTGGTGGCGCCGCAGGCCGACAGCGCGAGCGCGGCGATCGTGACCAGCGCGCCGGCAAGGCTTGGCCGCAGGCGCGCTGTGATGGAAACTGGCGCTGTCATGATGCTTGATCCGTCCTGTCTGTCCGCCCGCCTGACGGCGCGCCCCTCGCGGCTCGAAACTACCCGCGCGGCGCGGGCGGGGCAACCGTTCGCGCGCGGGGAGGGCGGGTTTTGAGCCGTACCCGCCGCCGCGCCGCCGAGCGCCGGGGCCGCCGGGCCGAGGCGGTGGCCGCGCTGTGGCTGCAGCTGTCCGGCTGGCGCATTCTCGATCGCCGCGCACGCACGGCGGCGGGCGAGCTCGATCTGGTGGCGCGGCGCGGGGAGGTGCTCGCCTTCATCGAGGTCAAGGAGCGCGCCAGCCTGGAAGCCGGTCTGGAAGCTGTCAGCCCGCGCCAGCGCATCCGCCTGATCCGCGCCGGTTCGCTCTGGCAGGGCCGCCGCGCCGATCTGGCGCATCTGCAGCCGCGCCATGATCTCATCGTCATCACGCCCTGGCGCTGGCCGGTCCGGCAGGCCGGGGCGTTCGACGCGGACGCGCCGGGCCTGCGCAATTTGCTGTGAGAGGGCGCATGGTCAACAGGGCGTTAACGGGTTTTTGGCGAAACCTGCGGCAAGGTCCTTGGCGGGGGGCGTGCGCCATGCCCCCGAAAAGGTCTGATCACCATGACGCTTCGCCAGCTTTGTGTCTTCGCCGCCTGCCTTGTCGCTCTGCCGGCCTGCGCCGCCACCCAGGACCAGCGCGCCGTCGGGCGCCAGATCGACGACACCAACGCTTCCATCTCGGTCAAGGCGGCCATGCTGCGCGCCGAAGGCTTTGATCTGTCCGGGGTGGATGTGGAGATCACCGAAGGCGTCGCCCTTCTGGTCGGCACGGCGCCACGCGATATCGACCGTCAGTATGCTGAATGTCTCGCCTGGTCGGCGCCCGCCGTGCGCAGCGTCGCCAATCATATCGAGGTGGGCGACCGACGCGGCATGCGCGACGGCGCTGGCGATGTCTGGATCACCCAGCGCGTGCGCGCGAGGCTGGCCGGCGACCGCTCGGTGCGTTCGGTGAACTATAATATCGAGACCCATAGCGGCGTGGTTTACCTGCTGGGCTTCGCCCGCGACGCCAATGAGCGCGCGCGCGCCGCCCAGCATGCCGCCTTGGTCAATGGTGTGGAGCGCGTGGTGGTGCTGGTGCGCACGGGCGGCGAGGCGCCCGATCTGCCCCCGCGCGGAGAGCGGCGCGCAGAGTTGTGCGACGCCGTCGCCCGCGGCGAGCCGGTTCCGGACGATCCGCAGATCGCCCCACAGGATGATCGTTAGGAAACTTACGCCTGATGGTTGACGGCGCGCCGCTCTTGTTCCAATAATGTTCCTGCTTTGATCGCCCTTCGTCGGGCGGGCTGTGGATATCTGCCCTTGCGCAGATGGCTGGAGGCAGGTGCGTCATGAGTTTCAAGACCTATTCAGCGGCGTTTGAGGGCGCGGTCGCCCGTCCTGTGGATGTGCAGGTGCAGATTGCGGGCGGGCAGGCGAATTTTTCCGTTGTGGGGCTCGGCGACAAGGCGGTGGCTGAAAGCCGCGAGCGCATCCGCGCCGCCTTCGCCGCCATCGGGCTGGCCCTGCCGCACAAGCGCCTCATCGTCAATCTCGCCCCGGCGGACCGGCCCAAGGAGGGCGCCCATTACGATCTGCCCATCGCCATGGGGCTGATGGCCGCCGTAGGCGTGCTGCCCCGCGACGTGCTGGAGGGACATCTGGTGATGGGGGAGCTGGGGCTCGACGGCTCCATCGCGCCCTGTCCCGGCGCCTTGCCGGCGGCCATGCTGGCCAGCGAGATGGATCTGGCCTTCATCTGCCCGGAAGCCTGCGGGCCGGAAGCGGCCTGGGCGGGGGGCGATCTGGCGATCCTGGCGCCGGCCTCGCTCATTCAGCTGGTCAATCATTTCAAGGGCGGGCAGGTGATCGCGAGGCCTGCGCCCGGCGATCTCATCGAGGGCGGCCCGGTCCCGGACCTGCGCGATGTGCGCGGACAGGAAACCGCCAAGCGGGCATTGGAGATCGCGGCGGCGGGCGGGCATAACCTCCTCATGATCGGCCCGCCCGGCGCAGGCAAATCCATGCTGGCGGCGCGCGCGCCGGGCCTGTTGCCGCCGCTGGATGCGCGCGAGCTCCTTGAAGTGTCCATGATCCAGTCCGTCGCCGGTCTGGTAGAGCGGGGACGGCTCTCGCGCACGCGGCCGTTCCGGGCGCCGCATCATTCGGCCTCCATGGCCGCCATGGTGGGCGGCGGCTCGCGCATCAAGCCGGGCGAGGCCTCGCTGGCCCATCATGGCGTGCTCTTCCTCGACGAGCTGCCCGAATTCCACCCCCAGGTCCTCGACAGCCTGCGCCAGCCGCTGGAGACCGGAGAGATCGCCGTGGCCCGCGCCAATCAGCGCGTCACCTTCCCCGCCCGGTTCCAGCTCATCGCCGCGATGAATCCCTGCCGCTGCGGCTGGGCCGGGCAGAATGGCCAGGCCTGCGGGCGCGGTCCGCGCTGCGTGGACAGCTATCAGGCGCGGGTGTCGGGACCGATGATGGACCGCATCGATCTTCAGATCGACGTGCCCCCCGTCACGCCCGCCGACCTCGCCTTGCCGCCGGCGCCCGAGGGCACGGCGGAGGCTGCGGCCCGGGTGGCCCGGGCCCGCGCCGCCCAGACCGCACGCGGCGGGCTCAATGCCCGCCTGTCGGGCGACCGGCTGGACAGCGCCACAGCGCCCGATGCGGCCGGGCGCGATCTGCTGGCGCGGGCGGCCGAGGCCATGGGCCTCACGGCGCGAGCCTATCACCGCATCTTGCGCGTGGCGCGCACCATCGCCGATCTCGACGGGGCGGACGCTGTGCGCCGCATCCATGTGGCCGAAGCGCTCAGCGCCCGCCGGGTGCGCGCCGCCACCGAAGCGGTGTCACGCCCCGGCGCGCGCAGCGCCTCGTCCGCCCTCGGGCTGGGCTAGCGTCGGGGCCCGGGAGCAGGCGGACGCTATGGAGGCAGTGTGGTCAAAGGCAGGCTCACAAGCGGCGTCAAAGGCAGCGATACACTGCTTCGATCAGCGCCTGGGCGCGGGCGTCGCCGACCAGAACGTCCATCTGCCGGTTCATCACATAGGCGCCAGACAGGCCGCGCACCGGATCGGCGAACACGCAGCTGCCGCCAAAGCCGTAATGGCCCACTGTGCGCGGTTCCGGCCCAAACGCGCCGTTGTCGCGGTTGATCATGACGCCGGCGGCGAAGCTCAGATCAAAGGGCAGCACCCGGTCGGGTCCCGCGGTGCGGGGCTTCAGGGCGGCGGCGAGCGTGTCGCGCCCTAGAAACGCCTCGCCATCCAGCCGGCCGTCACAGGCAAACGGCGCCATGAGCCGCGCCAGCGCCGGGGCGGTTGCGTGGGCGTTGGCCGCGGGCAGCTCGGCGCTGCGCCAGGCCGCGGCGCCCTTGCGCCCCGGGGAAGAGCCGGGATTGAGGAAGGCGGCTTTCGTCTCCGGCGTGATGGTCCCGAGATCCGGTGCGCGCGGCGGCAGGACATGCTCGGCGGCGCGGGCGTGCTCGGCGTCCGGCAGGCCGATATGGCAGTCAATCCCGCGCGGACCCGCGATCTCCTCGCGCAGGATTCCGCCCACGGAACGATGTTTCACATCGGCCCGCCGGGCGAGGGCGTCGGCGATCACGCCAAAGCTCAGCGGGTGGTAGCCGGACCCGTCTCCGGGCGTCCACATCGGCGCCATGGCGGCGAAATGGGCTTCCATTTTGTCCCGGTCAAACCAGTCAGCGGGCTCGATCCCCGACACAGGCCCCGGTACGCCGGCCTGATGGGACAGGGCCTGCGCAATGGTCACATCGCCTTTGCCATGCGCGGCGAACTCCGGCCACAGCGCGCTCACCGGCGCGTCATACTCAAGCCGGCCCTGATCGGCGAGCCAGGCCATGACCAGCGCCGTCACCGCCTTGCCGCTGGAGAACACCGGGACCAGCGTGTCTTCGCCCCACGCCCTTGTGCGCGCCCGGTCGGCCCAGCCGGCACGGAGGTCGCACAGCACCTCGCCATCGCGGATCAGCGCAAACGCCGCGCCCAGCTCGCCGCGTTCGGCGAAATTCCCTTCGAAGGCTTCACGCACCGGCTCGAAGCCGGGCGCCAGCGCGCCATGGATGTCGATGCTCATGGGGCCGGGCTAGCGCGCCCGCGCGCCCAGCGCAAGCAGGTGTGCAAGCGCTCTTACGCCCAGATCGCCATGCGCAGACCCCGCCCGTCGCGCGGCGGGTCGTCCGGCAGGCACAGCGCCGTCCCCGCCGCAATGCGCTGTGCCGTGAGGAGGCACAGTCCAGCGTCGATGAGGTCATCGGGCAAAGCCACGCCTCTCTTGAACGGATGCGGTTCGAACAGCGCCTCCGCCAAGCCGTGGGCTGCCAGCAGCGTCAGCCGCTCCGCCCGGCCTTCAGATGTCTTCTTGTTGTGGGCGGCCGGCGCACCGGTGAGGGCGGCGATGATGGTCTCGGGATGGGTCTCGAACACGCACCCGTCCAGCATCGGCGTCATCGCCGCGTCGATCTCGAGAATCTTTCTGAACAGGGCGAAGGACTGGGCGGCCACGCCCTTGCCCCCGGCGGCGCGGCTCAGGGCATCGGCCTCGGCGCGGGTGCGCCCGTCAAACGCCGCGCGCAGGGGCGTTGGAAAGATGGCGCTGCGCCGCGCGCCCAGCATCGCCTTGGCCGCCCGCTCGCAGGCGCGCCCGCCCGGACCCACAGGATCGGGCCGTTCAGGAAGACCGATAGGCATGTCCACGGCGATGATCTGGGCGTCGGTGGCCAGCGCCTCGGCGAAATGGGCGAAAATCTCCACCCGTGGCGGCTTGATTGCGTTGAGATCGACCATCACCGCGATCCAGCCGCCCGGGCAACCATCCAGCCCCATGGCCCAGGCGGGCCTGCGTGCCCCCGCGCGACCGGTCTGCACGGCGGGCGCGGGCATGAAGGGAGCCGCGCCTGTCAAACTGCCCTGCGAAATCGCCAGCGCCGTCGCGCCCGTCGCGGTTCGGCTCAGCACATGGCTGACCCGCCCGGCGGCGTCACGGGCGGCCTGCGCCCAGCGGGCGCCGGACAGGCGCGCCGCCAGCGCACTCGCCGCGAACAGATCGCCCGTGCCGTTCGGTGTGCGCGCACCCCCGCCCAGACGCGCCGTCTCGAAGCTCGCCGGAGGCTGGCCGCCATCCAGCACCAGCACGCCCAGCCGGTCTTGTCCGGCGGGCGCCGAGGTGACCAGGGCCGCCGGCGCCAGCCCGCGCGCGGCCGCCTCGGCGTCCTGCATGGTGGTGATGGATCGCCCGGCGAGCCAGGCGAGTTCGAACAGATTGGGCGTGATCACGTCGGCCAGCGGAATCAGGCGCGTGGCGATTCCCATGGCCGTGGCGCGCGGCACATACAGCCCGCCATCGCCTCCGTCCGGGGCGCCGTCGCCCAGAATCGGGTCCACCATGACCAGAAGGCCGGGGTTCGCCGACCGCGCCGCCGCGATGAAGCGCGCCGCCGCCTCCACCTGTCCCGCGCTGGCCATATAGCCGGTCAGGATGGCGCGGGCTGCGCCCGGCGCCCCGGTGGCGGCCAGGGCGTCGAGCAGGCTGGCGAAATCACCATCGACCAACGCGCCGCCGCCCGTGGGGCCCAGTCCGGGATGACGGCCAAAATTGACCGTGGGCGCCAGGCAGGTCTCGATCCCCGCCCCATGCAGCACCCGCACGCTCAGCGTCCCGCCCACCTGGCTGCCGGCCAGCTGGGAGCTGATCACGATCACCGGGCCGGTGCCGTGACGGGCGGGGGCGGGCTGAGGCGGGCGGCTGGCGCGGGTCATCTGTGTCTTGTAAGGCTTGGAGCCATGACTGGCGAGCGATCATCCGTTCTTCATCCGCGGCCATTGCGCTCGGCGCTGTACACGCCCGGCGACCGTCCGCGCGCCATCGCGAAAGCCGCGGAGCTGAACGCCGACGCCCTGATTCTCGATCTGGAAGACGCCGTGGCGCCCGATCGCAAGGCCGCCGCCCGCGCGGCCGCGCCGGACGCCCTCGCCGCGTTTCGTGAAGCCGGGCGCTATGGCGTGCTGCGCATCCACGCGCCGGGCGAAACGGAGACGCTCAGCGATCTGCCCTGCGTAGGCGCAGGCCAGCCTGACGCCGTGCTGGTGGCCAAGGCCGAAGACACCGGCGCGCTGGCCGGTCTGCGTTCAGGCCTGACATCCGCCGGCTGGTCCGGCCCGCTCTGGCTGATGATTGAAACCCCGCGCGGCGTGTTCCTGGCCGAGCAATTGGCCACAGCGCCGGGCCTGGCGCAGGCGCTGGGCGTGGCGGTGCTGGTGGCGGGCGGCAATGATCTGGCCGAAGGCCTGCGCCTGCCGCCGGGACCGCACCGGCGCGCCGGCCTGACGCCGTATCTGGCCCGGCTGGTGCTGGCGGCGCGGGCGGCGGGCCTGGCCGTGCTGGACGGGGTGTACAACGCCCATACCGACGCGGCGGGTTTCACCGCGGAGGCGCAAGAAGCGCGCTTGCTGGGTTTTGACGGCAAGACGCTGATCCATCCCGCCCAGATCGATCCGTGCCACGCAGCGTTTAGGCCCGGCGAAGTTGAAATCGCGCACGCGCGCGCCATCATCGCCGCCTTTGACGATCCGGCGCATGCCGGGCGCGGCGCTATCGCGGTGGATGGCGTGATGGCCGAGCGCCTGCATCTGGACGCCGCCCGCGCGACGCTGGCTGCGGCGCAACTCGGCGAGAAAGGCTGATAACCCATGGAAATCTGGCACAATCCGCGCTGCTCGAAATCGCGTCAGGCGCTGGCGATCCTGCGTGAAAACCGCATTGAGCCGGACGTGCGCCTCTATCTCGACCGGCCGCCCACCGCGGCGGAACTGGACTCCGTCATCGCCGCGCTGGGGCTGGCGTCCGCCCATGACCTCATCCGCACCTGCGAGCCCGAGTACAAAGACGCGGGCCTGTCGCGCAATACCCGTGAATCTGCGCTGATCGCCGCCATGGCCGCCCACCCCAAACTCATCGAGCGCCCGGTGGTGATCGATGGCGGCCGCGCCGTCATCGGCCGCCCGCCGGAACGGGTGCTGGAGCTGGTTTAGGCTCGCTCCTGGCAGGCCGGGAAACCAATACGTTTGTTTTCCCGGCCGACCGCAGGGAGCGCCGGGACCCATCCACCGATCATCTCCCCTTGTCGAGGCGGCTCAATCCTGTGGGGATGGGTCCCGGGTCGGCTGCGCCGCCCGGGAAAACAGGATTGCAGCGAACAGGAGCAGCCCCCTCACCCCGTCCCGCACGCCTTGCAGCCCGGATCGCGTTGCACCCGCACCGTCCGCGCCCGGCCTGACAGGCCGTCATAAATCACCAGCCGCCCCACCAGCGCCTCCCCCGCGCCGGTGATCAGCTTGATGGCTTCCAGCGCCATCAGCGACCCGATAACGCCCGTCAGCGCCCCGACAATCCCGGTCTCAGCGCAGGTTTCGGCATCGGGCGGAATGTCCGGAACCCAGCATTGATAGCACGGCGCATCCGGCCCCAGATGCGGTGCAAACACGCCAACCTGCCCGTCCCAGCGCCCCACCGCGCCAGACACCAGCGGGATGCGCGCGGCCAGGGCGGCGCGGTTCACGGCAAAGCGCGTGGCGAAATCATCGCACCCGTCCAGCACCAGATCAGCGCCATCCAGCAGGCCGGGCAGAGAGGCGTCATCGGCGGCGAGGACGCGCGCCTCAATGTCCAGCGACGGGTCCAGGGCGGTCAGCGCCTCAGCGGCGCGCTCGGCCTTGGGCCGCCCCACATCTTGCGTGCGGTAGAGGATCTGGCGCTGGAGATTATCGAGGCTCACCACATCGGGCTCGGCGATGCGGATGGCGCCCACGCCTGCTGCGGCCAGATACAGCGCCGCTGGCGCGCCCAGCCCGCCTGCGCCGATGATCACGACCCGCGCACGCGACAGGCGCTGCTGGCCGGGCCCGCCGATGTCTTTGAGCAGGATATGGCGGGCGTGGCGCACGGGATCGACGGTCAATGTGTGTCTCCTGACAGGGCCGGGCGCCAGTCAGCTTGGGTTCAGCCTTGCTGTCTAGGCTCATGATGGCGATAACATAGTCCATAGCCTTCAGGAGAGGTCCCATGCGTCACATTCTGATCCTCGCGGCGAGCGCGCTGGCGCTGGCAGGCTGCGCAACCTCGGAAGGCTACCGCCAGCAGACCGAGCAGTTTCTGGGCGCCCATTCCGACACGCTGGTCCTGGAATACGGCTCGCCGCGCTCGCGCGACCGGCTGTCGGACGGGTCGGAAGTGTGGACCTATCTGTCGCGCGAACAGCGCTATCAGTCGGGCGGCTACCGCTCCATCCCGCGCGAGCGGCGCGTCACCTATCGCGACTCCGAAGGCCGCGTGCGTGAGCGTATCGAGCAATACACCGAGACGGTCTACGAGCCGCCGCGCGAATGGACTGTCCAGTGCGAAACCCGCTTCGTAATCGCCCCTGACCGCCGCGTGGTGGATTTCCGCTTCCAGGGCGATGGCTGCATCGCGCCGGAGATTTACTGAAGGCCTTCGCCACCTTTGGGGCGTCCGGCGGGACGGGCCGCGCGCTGCGCCCCGGCCCGCCGCGTGCGGTCAGAGCGCATCCACCGGGATTTTCAGATAGGTAAGGCCGTTATCGTCCGCCGGCGGGAAGTGGCCGGCGCGCATATTGACCTGCACCGAGGGCAGGATCAGCACCGGCATGGCCAGGGTGGCGTCGCGCGTCGTGCGCATCTTCACGAACGCCTCTTCGCTGACACCTTCATGCACATGGATATTGCCCGCCTTCTGGGCGCCGACTGTGGTTTCCCAGCGGTAATCCTCGCGCCCCTCAGGCAGGTAGTCGTGGCACAGGAAGAGGCGCGTCTCGTCAGGCAGGGCGTAGATTTTCCGGATCGACCGGTAGAGCACATGGGCGTCGCCGCCGGGGAAGTCGCAGCGCGCGGTGCCATAGTCCGGCATGAACAGCGTGTCGCCCACAAAGCCCGCATCGCCGATTACATAGGTCATGCAGGCGGGCGTGTGGCCGGGCGTGTGGATGGCATGGGCCTCGATGGAGCCGAGCTGGAAGGACTCGCCATCCTCGAACAGGCGGTCGAACTGTGAGCCGTCGCGCGCAAACTCGGTTCCGGCGTTGAACACCTTGCCGAACACGTCCTGCACGGTGCGGATATTGGAGCCGATGGCCAGCGTCCCGCCGACGATTTCCTTCAGATACGGCGCGGCGGAGAGGTGGTCGGCGTGGACATGGGTCTCCAGGATCCACTGCACCGAGAAGCCCTGCTCGCGCACATAGGCGATAACGGCGTCGGCGCTGGCCTTCGAGGTGCGCCCCGATTTGGGGTCATAGTCGAGCACGGAGTCCACGATGGCGGCCTGCCTGGTCTGCGGGTCGGAGACCACATAGCTCACCGTGTTGGTGGCCGGGTCGAAGAAAGCTTTGACGTCCGGTTTCTGGGTCATGATCAGAGGTCCTTTTGGTGGGGGGAGGGTGTCTTCAAATCAGAGGCAAAGGCCGCGCACAGGGCGGGCATCAGGAGCGCGATGCGCGAATCCTTCAGGCGGTAATGCACCGCCTTGCCGTCGCGGCGCGTCGCCACGAGGCCGGCGGCGCGCAGGCGGGCCAGATCGCGCGACAGATTGGGCTGGCGCACGCCGGTGCGCTGCTCGATCTGGCTGACATTGCGCTCGCCATCCATAAGCTCGCAGGCGATCAGCAGGCGGCCGGGATTGGCCAGCAGCTTCAAGAGCCCGCTCACCTCTCCGGCGCGCATGCGCAATTGCGCAATGTCGATTCCGGGAGATGGGGCCGCGTCCGGCGCCGCCTCGTGCGGGGTCAGTGTCTGGGCTCGGTCCATGTCAGCCTCTTCGTGCTCCGGCCTCGCATCTGCGAAGCCCCTTGCGTTTCGTCTTCATATATATCATTTATCAAAACTGATAATCAAGAGGGCGCAGCGTGGCGGGATGTCTCATCCGCTCCGCCCCCTGACGCAACACGGTCCCGCTCCAGGAAAGGATTGCCCATGGACGCTGTCACCCCCTTCACCCCGGTCTCCGCCCTGATCGGCGGCGCGCTGATCGGCCTGTCGGCCATCTGGCTGATGGCCGCCAACGGCCGCATTGCCGGGATTTCCGGCATTGCCGGCGGGCTGATCGGCCCGTCTGTGCCCGACCGGCTCTGGCGCCTGGCCTTTGTGGCCGGCCTGATCGCCGCGCCGCTGATCGTGATGCTCGCCGCCGGACCGGTGGCTGTGACCATCGAGGCGGGCCCCCTGACCCTGATCGCCGCCGGCTTGCTGGTGGGCGTGGGCACGCAGATGGGATCGGGCTGCACCTCGGGCCACGGCGTGTGCGGGCTCAGCCTGTTCTCCCCGCGCAGCCTGGTCTCCGTGGCCGTGTTCATGGCCGCGGGCGCCGTCACCGTCTTCATCACCCGCCATCTGATCGCATGAGGCCCGCCATGACCGACACACACACCACCCGCCCCGCGCCCTCCGCGCCCGCCCCGTCCGCCGCTCTGGCCCTGCCGCTGGCTGCGCTGGGGGCCGGCCTGCTGTTCGGGCTGGGCCTGGTCATCTCCGACATGATCAACCCGGCCAAGGTGCTCAACTTCCTGGATGTGGCCGGAACATGGGACCCGTCTCTGGCCTTCGTCATGGGCGGCGCCATGGGGGTGACCGCCATCGGCTACCGCCTCATCCTGCCGCGCGGCAAGCCGCTGTTCGCCGGCAGCTTCTCCCTGCCCACCGCCCGGCAGCTGGACCCGCGCCTGATCGGCGGCGCAGCCCTGTTCGGCGCAGGCTGGGGGCTCGCCGGCTTCTGCCCCGGCCCGGCCTTGTCCGCGGCGGCGCTCGGGATGGGCGAGGTGTATATCTTCCTCATCGCCATGCTCGCCGGCATGGGCGGGTGGCGGTGGCTGGTGAGGTAGGGGATTGGTGCTGCCGCGTTCAAGGATAAGTTAATCCACACACGCCCCCCAAACCCCATGCCGAGTCTCCCGCAAGGCGTCTCCGGCGCGTCAAGGCTGACCGAGCTTCGCTCGGTCACCGCATGCGGCGCCCCGGATTAAATCCGGGGCGGCCTTGACCCGCCGGAGCGCTTGCGACAATGCGCTTTCATGGGGTTGAGGGGAGTTCCTGGCATACGATCGGGCTGGGTCCCGGACATGGGCTGCGCCCATTCCGGGAAAACAAGAAATCCGCGCAGCACCACCCCTCACCACTTCCCCCCGCGACATCGCCGCCCCGCCCCGCTAGGCTCCACCCGACACTCACCGCCTGACCCGGAGCCGCCATGTCCGCCTTTGCCTTGCTGGCCGCCAACGCCGCCATCGTGATCGTTCTGTTCGCCGCGCTCTGGCTCGCCGCCCAGCGCACGCGCGACCCCAGCTTCGTGGATGCGTTCTGGGCGCTGGGCATCACGCTGATGGCGGTGACGAGCTTTGTGATGGCCGATGGCTGGGAAACTCGCCAGCTGGTGATCACCGGCCTCGCATTGGTCTGGGGCTTGCGCCTGGGCGGGTATCTGTTCTGGCGCTGGCGCCATGAGGGCGCTGACAAGCGCTACGCCGCGCTGGTGCGCCATGCCGAGGAGAAACGCGGCTGGGGCTTTGGCAAGACCACCGCCCTGTTCGTGTTCGGGCCGCAGGCGGGCCTCCTGTTCATCGCCAGCCTGCCCGTGCAGCTGGGCCAGGTCGCGGCCCAGCCTGCGGCCTTCGGCGCCCTCGCCTTCATCGGCATGGCGCTCGCCGTGTTCGGCATCGGGTATGAGACCATCGCCGACATCCAGCTCACCCGCTTCAAGGCCGACCCGGCCAAAAAGGGCAAGGTGCTCGATACCGGCGTGTGGGGCTGGAGCCGCCATCCCAATTATTTCGGTGAGGCCTGCGCCTGGTGGGGCATCTGGCTCATCGCAGCGGAAACCACGCCCGGCCTGTTCGCCGTGATCGGCCCGCTGTTCGTCACCTGGACCCTGATGCGCTGGTCCGGCGCGCCTCTCCTGGAGCGCGGCCTGAAGAAATCGCGCCCCGGATACGAGGCGTATGTGGCGCGGGTGTCGGCGTTTGTGCCCCTGCCGCCGAAGCGGGGGTGAGGGGGGTCTCATCCTCCACCCAACCCCTGTTCTCCCGGAAACCGCGAAGCGGTTATCCGGGACCTATCCCCCAATTTTTGAACCGCTTATGCGGTGGAGAGGTAGGGTGGATGGGTCCCGGTTCGCCCCGCCTCACGGCCGGGGCGCCCGGGAAAACAGCTATCAATTCACCCCTCATTCATCCCCGCCCCGCCAGCCTTCCCCCGTCATTCGCGACAAAGGAGGCGGGGATGCTCATGGGCGGCCTCAACACGCTGGCGGCGCTGGCGCTGGCGTCTGCGAACACCCACGGACACGGGGCGGACCTCGCCCCGGACTGCACCTATAACGGCCAGGCGCTGCAGGGCCGGGTGAAAGTGGTCACGAGCTTTCCCGATATCCGCGTCCAGATGGTCACCAGCTTCCCGGACCTGCGCGTGCAATGGGTGGACAGCTTCCCTGACGCGTGCGGCCGCTGGCGCGAGGTGGACAGCTTCCCCGACTTCACCATCCAGTACGTGACAAGCTTCCCTGATCTGCGGGTGCAGGCGGTGGAGAGTTTTCCAGGGTTGAGGTGACCTGACGGCGGGGCTCACCGCGCCCCCCCCCGTGTTTTCCCGGAAACCGCGAAGCGGTTATCCGGGACCCATCCCGACACAGTTGACCCGCCGTGACAGCGGAAAGCATCGGTGGATGGGTCCCGGGTCGGCTGCGCCGCCCGGGAAAGCAAGGAGCGGGTGATTTACCTCCCCTACCCCCCCTACGCCTCCACCTTCGCCGGTAAATTCGACGCCGCAGGCCGCTTGAGCAGCACGCGCAACAGATTGCCCAGCGTTTTGGGCAGGTCCTTGCGGGGGACGACCTTGTCCACCATGCCTTTGGCCAGGAGGTATTCGGAGCGCTGGAAGCCTTCGGGGAGTTTTTCGCGGATGGTTTGTTCGATCACGCGCTGGCCGGCGAAGCCGATGAGGGCGCCCGGTTCGGCGATATGGACATCGCCCAGCATGGCGTAGCTGGCCGTCACCCCGCCCGTGGTGGGGTCGGTGAGCACGACGATATAGGGCAGGCGCGCGTCTTTCAGCATTTCCACGCCCAGCGTGGTGCGCGGCATCTGCATCAGGGAGAGGCAGCCCTCCTGCATGCGGGCGCCCCCCGCGGCGGTGAACACCACCAGCGGCGTGCGCCGGGCGACGGCGGTTTCGCAGGCGCGGATGAAGGCCTCGCCCGCGCCCATGCCCAGCGAGCCGCCCATGAAGGCGAAATCCTGCACCAGCACGGTAGTTTCCACGCCGCGGATCGAGCCCACGCCGATGGCCATGGCGTCATCGCGACCGGTCTTCTTGCGCGCGGCGGTCAGGCGGCTGGTATAGGGCTTGTCATCGCGGAATTTGAGCGGGTCGCGGGGCACGTCGGGCAGGGCGATATCGGCCCAGGCGCCGTCAAACGTGTATTTGAAGCGCAGGGCCGGGCCGATGCGCATGTGATGGCCGGCGGGCGTGACATGCAGGCCCGCTTCGAGATCCTTGGTGAACACCATCTCGCCCGACAGCGGGCATTTCACCCAGAGATTTTCCGGCGTGTCGCGCTTGTCGAACATTTTCTGGACGCCCGGCGGGGTCAGTCTCTGCAGCCAGCTCATTGATGCCTCGCTCTTGTCTGATCCTGAAGCGGAGCGCCGTGACAGCGCGGCCCGCCCGGGGCGTTTATCGGTCTATGCGCGCGCCTGATGGGTGGCGTGCGCCAGGTCGCGCGCGATGGTCAGGGCGGCCTCAGCCCCGTGCACCTCCAGCGCCTCGACAATGGCCGATCCGACCACCACGGCGTCGGCGACTGTCGCGATCTCGGCGGCGCGCCCCGGTGTTTTTACGCCAAAACCCACCGCCACGGGAAGCCCGCTGGCCGCGCGCACCCGCGCCACGGCGCCGGCGATGTCGGATGTGGCGCCCGATCCGGCGCCCGTGACGCCGGTGGTGGAGACGTAATAGACAAAGCCCGAGCAGTGCGCGGCCACCTGGGGCAGGCGCGCATCATCGGTGGTGGGGGCGGCCAGGCGCACGAAGGCGAGCCCGCCGGCTTCCAGCGCCGTGCGCAGGGGCGCATCCTCCTCAGGGGGAATATCCACACAGATCACCCCGTCGGCGCCAGCGGCGGCGGCGGCCAGCGCAAACGCCTCATACCCCATGGCGTGAAACGGGTTGGCATAGCCCATCAGGATCACCGGCGTATCGGGATGGGTGGCGCGAAAGCGCGCCGTGAGGTCCAGCACGCCTGCCAGCGTCATGCCCCCGGCCAGCGCCCGGATCGCCGCGCGCTGGATCACCGGGCCGTCGGCCATGGGATCGGTGAACGGCACGCCGAGTTCCAGTATGTCCGCCCCCGCATCGGCGAGGCCGCGCATCATGGACAGCGTCGTCTCCACATCCGGATCGCCGGCCATGACATAGGCGACAAACCCGGCGCGGCCTTGCGCCCGCAACCCCTCAAACACCGCCGCCAGCCGCGTCATCCAAACCCCTTCCGGTCGTGCCTGCAAACCCCGCAACGCTCCGAGCGCGCGAGAGCGGCCAGCTTCACGATGAGCGGAGGCGGGTCAAGCGGGGGGATGCAGGGGGATGGACAATACGCGGCGGCCGCCGTCAGATTGCGCACTTGAGATTCTGACGGATGGGGGCCGTGGCGAAGTACGGAACGAATTGGAGCGACGCCGAGCTGGACGCCATCATCGGCGACTATTTCGCCATGCTCGCCGCCGAGCAATCGGGCCAATCTTACGTCAAGTCGCACCATGCCAAGGCCTTGATGGAGGCTATTGGCCGAACCCATCGCTCCGTTGAATTCAAGCACATGAACATCTCAGCGGTTCTGGGCGAACTCGGCATGCCGACGATCCGCGGTTACCGCCCGAAACCCAATTATCAGAACGCGATTTTTGATGCGGTTGACCGCTATGTCACCGCCCACCCTGAAGTTTTGGATTGGGGCCGGGTGGGAGCGGGCCTCATGGAAGCAGCCTCGCGCTCGCCCGAAAACGCCAGACTCTTTGGAATGTCCGAAGCGCAGTCGACTTTCGGCGACGAAGGTTCGCCAGCGCCTGGGCGCTCTCCCGACACAGCCGGACTCTTCGCAACGTCGGAAGCGCAAACGATTGTGGTGGACGATGACCCGCCAGAACCCGGCGCACCGAGAACGCCCCGCCCGCCGGGCCTTGAGCGTCTGGTGCGCAAATTCGATCCCGTTGCCCGGGATTTTCGCAATCGCCAGCTCGGCCTAGCTGGCGAGTCCATGCTGGTCGACTTTGAGCGCCGCAGGCTCACAGCTCTCGACCGTCCCGACCTCGCCAGAAAAGTGCGCTGGGTCTCGCAAGAGGATGGCGATGGCGCGGGCTACGACATTCATTCCTTCAACGCCCGTGGCGAAGATCGCTTGCTGGAAGTCAAAACGACGCGTGGCGCGCGCACCACGCCGTTCTTTCTCACCCGTAATGAGGTTTCACTGGCGGAAGAGAGGCCGGATAATTTCAGGCTCTGCCGCCTCTATGAAGTCGCGCAGGCGCCGCGTCTGTATCGCGTGAAGCCGCCGCTGGAGTCGGCGCTCACAATGGAGCCGGAGGCGTGGCGGGCCTCCGTTGGGTAGAAATTGACAATAGCCAACGCCTGGCCATACGATATTTTATTGCGCGTTGGTGTTGTTATTGAGCGCCGCCGCTCACGCCCCTGTGCGACAGGCGCCTAAAGCGACAAGGCCGATGTCTGTTGATCGCGATAAATTTCGAGACTGGGTGAACGCAGCGAACCAGTGCCTGCTTCGCGACTACCTGATCGATTTCGAGGATGCCGGGCTGGGATTAGACGATCTCGAGCGCTACTTCGCACATTCTGCGGAGCCGTACGACTTCGTGCAATACTTTGCTGAAAAATACGACCTTATTTGGTTTGATTGGTATGCAGGCAAAATTGGTCCAATGAAGCCCCTGTTCAAAGAGCCCCGCCCGCAAGTCCCCTAATCCTGATCCATTTTCAGCGCCGCAATAAACGCTTCCTGCGGGATTTCCACATTGCCGTACTGGCGCATTTTCTTTTTGCCGGCCTTTTGCTTGTCCAGCAGTTTGCGTTTGCGGCTGGCGTCGCCGCCATAGCATTTGGCGGTCACGTCCTTGCGCAGGGCGGCGATGGTTTCGCGGGCGATGACGCGGCCGCCAATGGCGGCCTGGATCGGGATTTTGAACTGGTGGCGCGGGATCAGGTCTTTGAGGCGTTCGCACATGCCGCGGCCGCGCATGTCGGCGCGGGTGCGGTGCACGATCATGGACAGGGCGTCCACCGGCTCCTCATTGACCAGCACCGACATGCGCACGAGGTCGCCCTCGCGGTGCTCGATGAACTGATAGTCGAAGCTGGCGTAGCCCTTGGTCACGGATTTGAGCCGGTCATAGAAATCGAACACCACCTCGTTGAGGGGCAGTTCATAGACCAGCATGGCGCGGCTGCCCGCATAGGTGAGGTCGCGCTGGATGCCGCGCCGGTCCTCGCACAGTTTCAGAACGCCGCCCAGATACTCGTCGGGCACCAATATCGTGGCCTTGATCCAGGGCTCTGAAATGGTCTCGATCTTCACCGGGTCGGGCATGTCGGCGGGGTTGTGCAGGTCCAGAACCGTGCCGTCGGTCAGCTTCATCTTGTAGATCACCGAGGGCGCGGTGGTGATCAGGTCGACATTGTATTCACGCTCCAGCCGCTCGCGGATCACCTCGAGATGCAGGAGCCCGAGGAAGCCGCAGCGGAAGCCGAAGCCCAGGGCGGCGGAGGATTCCATTTCAAAGCTGAACGAGGCGTCATTGAGCGCCAGGCGCTCCACCGCGTCGCGCAGATCGTCAAACTCGTTTGAATCCACCGGGAACAGGCCGCAGAACACCACCGGCACGGCGGGTTTGAAGCCCGGCAGGGCGGCGGCTGTGGGGCGTTTTTCCTCGGTGATGGTATCGCCCACGCGCGCATCGCGCACCTGTTTGATGGAGGCGTTGAGGAAGCCGATCTCGCCGGGCCCCAGCGCCGCCACGATTTCCTTGGCCGGGCGGAACACGCCCACCCCGTCCACGCCATAGCTGGCGCCCGCGCCCATCAGGCGCACGCGCATGCCTTTTTTCAGCGTGCCTTCCATGATGCGCACCAGGCAGATCACGCCCAGATACGGATCATACCAGCTGTCCACGAGCAGGGCTTTGAGCGGCGCGTCCGGATCGCCGGCCTTGGGCGGGGGCAGGCGGGTGACGATGGCTTCCAGCACGGTGTCGATCCCCAGCCCCGTCTTGGCGGAGATTTCCAGCGCGTCATGGGCCTCGATGCCGATCACGTCCTCGATCTGCTCGCGCACCCGGTCGGGGTCGGCGGCTGGCAGGTCGATCTTGTTGAGCACCGGCACGATTTCCAGATTCACGTCCATGGCCTGATAGACATTGGCCAGGGTCTGGGCCTCCACGCCCTGGGCTGCGTCCACCACCAGCAGCGCGCCCTCGCAGGCGTAAAGCGAGCGCGAGACCTCGTAGGCGAAGTCCACGTGTCCGGGCGTGTCGATCAGGTTGAGCACATAGGTCTTGCCGTCTTTGGCCGGGTATTCCAGCCGCACGGTCTGGGCCTTGATGGTGATGCCGCGCTCTTTCTCGATATCCATGTTGTCGAGGACCTGTTCGGTCATCTCGCGCGCGGTCAGCCCGCCCGTCGTCTGGATCAGACGGTCGGCAAGCGTGGATTTGCCGTGGTCGATATGGGCCACGATGGAGAAATTGCGGATCAGGGCGGGATCTGTGCTCATGGCGCGGGAGTTAGCACTGGCGCCGCCCCGCGCCAAGCGGAACAGGCGGTGAGGCGGGTGCGATACGTGACTCTGCCAACTCTGGGCTTGGCCCAAGGGGCCCAAGCGATGCCCCGTGGGCGGCTCTGGCCTGAAAACCCGGAGGTCAAACCTCCCCATCGTTCCATGCTGGAAGATCACGCAAGGCGATCGCAGACTGTCAAGGACGGCCCTGCGGGCCGCCGCCCTGCGGCGACCGAGCCAGGCTCCGTCGTCCTTGACAGCCTGCGACGCTTGCGAAAATGGCCCGGCAAGGATCGACGGCGAGGTAAGGTCAGATATCGCTGAAGAGCCCCGCCCGTTAACCCCTCGCTAACCCTTGCGCCCAAAGCCTGCCGTAATCCTGCGCGACGGTGGCCGGGTAAGCCATCGCGCGCTGCCGCGCCGAGTTGAGGACCGCCCTGATGACCTTTTCCCTCCCCCTTCGCGCCGCCGCTGCCCTGGCGATTGCGGCCATGCTGGGCGCCTGCAGCGCCACAGGTTCGGGCCAGTCCAGCGCCCGCGCCGAGGCCGGGCCGCGCGGTGATCAGCCTGAATACGGACAGCCCAGCGAATACCAGTCAGACATCGACACCTATTCCCAGGACGAGCTGGTGGAGGCGGCAGCTGATTTCTTCGGCGTCACTGCGGAAGCCGCCGCCAGCGCGCTGGAGCGCGTGTTCTCCGATCTGGGCCGTCCCGTGGGCTATATCGCGGGTGAAGAGCTGTCCGCCGCTATCGGTGTGGGCCTGCGCTATGGCGAGGGCTATCTGGTGATGAAATCGGGCGAGCCGCGCCGCAAGGTGTACTGGCAGGGTCCGTCGGTGGGGTTTGACGCCGGCGGCAATGCCAGCCGGGTGTTCACCTTGGTCTATAATCTCTACGACACCGATCTGCTCTATCAGCGCTTTCCCGGCGTGGAGGGCTCAGCTTACTTCGTGGCGGGTCTGGGCGTGAATTATCAGCGCGCCGACGACATCACCCTGGCGCCGATCCGCTCGGGCGTGGGCTTCCGGGCTGGGGCGAATGTGGGCTATCTGGCCTATTCGCGCCAACGCAATTGGGTGCCCTTCTGACCCTGAGCGCGATTTAAGGGTTAACGCCCCTCGCCCCCGCGCCCGCGCCGGGCTAGAGTGAGCGCCACACGCGTTGCGCAAGGCCTGAGGGGGCGGCAGCGCCGGCTGGTGGGGAGAGCGCGCCCATGGGCGAGAGCCTGTCTGTGACAACCTGGTTTGCCGCCGGCCTCGCCGCCGGGCTGATCCTGGCGCTGATCGTGTTCATCGCGCGCGCCAGCGCGCGGCCCCTGATCAGCGCCATCCTGCGCGCGGCCACCTTCCCCTACCGGCTGATCCTGCGCCTGCTGGGCGCCGGGCGGCGCACGGCGGCGAATGTGGGTGATGAGGCGGTGGAAGCCGTCGCGGCGGCGGCGGTGTCCGGCCACCACACCCTGACCGAAACCGCGCTGGGCAATGATTTCGCCCACGAGGAAAGCTTCATTTCGCGCCGGGGCGTGTTCTTCAACTGGATGTCGGTGCGCGTGGGATACATGCGCATGCCCGAGGAGCTGACCGACGATCTGGCCAAAGACTACGCCAAGCTGGCCAACACATTCCTGGCCGGCCGGGTGCCCATCGAGGCCGACCCGCGCGCCCTGTTCGAGGATGTGGAAGGCGCGGTGATCGCGCGCCAGTTCCACGACTCCGACAGCGGGGTTCTGTATCTCCTCAATGAGAGCCGCAAGCTGATGAACGCCAATGTGCGCAAGCTGGCGATCTGGTTCTCGCTCATTCTGGGCGGGGTGCTGCTCATCAATATCGTCCTGAACGACACCGGCGTGATTGCAGCCCTGAGCCCGATTTCCGACGAGGCCGCCGGGCCGATTACCGGCGCGCAGCTGTCCTCGCTCATTGCAGGCGCGGGCTCGTGCGCGCTGGCGGCGCTGGTGATGTGGGCGCTCTATTATGCCGAATACAGCCCGTACCAGCGCAACACCGCTCGCGAGACGGCCAATTTCCTCACCCGCTATCTCGCCCGGGTGAACGACCATTACCGCACCGCCATCGGCAAAGCCAAATCGGTCACGGTGGGTCAGGAGCGCGATTCCAAACAGCTCGCCGACGAGGCCCGGCTGTGGGCGCTGAACATCAACTGGTTCGCCCTGCGGGTCTTTTTCATCGAGACCTATGTGCGCAACATCGTGTTCCAGATCCGGCGCAATTCCAGCTATTACCTGATCTTCGTGCCGGCGGCCTTTCTGGGCGCGCTGGCGGGATTGCTCGCCATCCTCGCCTCCTTCACCGGCCTCAGCCCGTTTGACACCATTGCGGCGCTGGGCTGGGTGTTCATCATCCTCTTCATCCTGGTGGCTGCGCTCTACGCGTTTTTCCTCACCAGCTCGATGAAATGCCTCGATGAAATCGACCAGGGCGAATGGATCAGCTTCCACACCCTGCGCCTCAACGCCGTGCTGGGCGAGGTGGTGGGCAAATACGCCGAGGATGTGGGCTATTGGAAGAACCGCGTCGGCGGCGGGCTTTAGGGTGATCGAAGCGTCCTGCCATTGCGGCGATGTCCGCCTGCGCATCGAGACAGCGCCGGAGACGGTGAATAACTGCCAGTGTTCGATCTGCCGGCGTTATGGCGCGCTGTGGGCGTATTATCATCCCTCGCAGGTGCAGATCGCGCTGAGCGGGGCGGCGACCGACACCTATATCTGGGGTGATCGCGAGATCATGTTTCACCGGTGCGCGCGGTGCGGCTGCGTGACCCACTGGTCCGGCGTCCCGCCCGAGCCCAAGCCCGAACGTCTGGGCGTCAACGCCCGCCTGATGGCGCCCGACGTGCTGGCCGGCGCCGTCGTGCTGCGCAATGGCCAGCCGGTCAGCGGGCCGCAGACACCCCCCTGAGCTTGCACTGGACGCGGCGATGGCGTAGATACGCGCGCGCTTCCGGCCCGCCGGAGCTCACTCGCCGGGCGGCCTTGGCCGTCCATGTCATCCACCCGCGCCTGACCGCCCGCAAGACCGGGACGGACAGCGCCAGACCCCGCGTTTGCGCCGCCGCGCTGCCCAGCAGCCCCGCGCGCCGCCCTTGAAGGGGCGGCTTCTTTCGCAAACCGAAACCGTCTCACGTTAAGAAAGCAATCCATGTCTCAAACCTCCACCGCGGCCCCGAGCCGTGAAGACTTTTCCCAGATGCTGGAAGCGAGCCTCGCCGGCCGCGACCTGATGGAAGGCTCGGTCGTTCAGGGCCGCGTCACCTCTGTTGAAAACGACATCGTCATCATCGATGTCGGTCTGAAGACCGAAGGGCGCATTTCCGTGCGCGAATTTGCAGGACCCGGCGGCGGCGCTCCCAAGGCGGGCGACACGGTCGAAGTGTTCCTGGAGCGCATCGAGAACGCCATGGGCGAAGCGGTCCTGTCGCGCGACAAGGCGCGCCGCGAAGAGGCCTGGGATCGTCTGGAGCAGCAGTTTGAAGGCAAGGAGCCGGTCACCGGCGCCATTGTCGGCCGGGTCAAGGGCGGGTTCACCGTCGATCTGGGCGGCGCCAGCGCCTTCCTGCCGGGCAGCCAGGTGGACATCCGCCCCGTGCGCGACGTCACCCCGCTGATGAACAAGGAACAGCCCTTCGCGATCCTGAAAATGGACCGTCCGCGCGGCAATATCGTGGTGTCGCGCCGCGCTGTTCTGGAAGAATCCCGCGCCGAGCAGCGCGCCGAGCTGGTCGGTCAGCTGGCCGAGGGCGAAGTGCGCGAAGGCGTGGTCAAGAACATCACCGATTACGGCGCGTTCGTGGATCTGGGCGGCATTGACGGCCTGCTCCATGTCACCGACATGAGCTGGAGCCGCGTGGGCCACCCCAGCGAAGTGGTCGAAGTCGGCCAGACGATGAAAGTCCAGATCATCAAGATCAACAAGGACACCCAGCGCATCTCGCTGGGCATGAAGCAGCTGCAGTCCGACCCCTGGGAAGGCGTGGGCGCCAAATATCCGGTGGGCGCGACCTTTACGGGCCGCGTGACCAATATCGCCGAGTACGGCGCCTTCGTGGAGCTGGAGCCGGGCGTGGAAGGCCTGGTCCACGTCTCGGAGATGAGCTGGACCAAGAAGAACATCCACCCGGGCAAGATCGTCTCCACCTCCCAGGAAGTGGAAGTCATGGTGCTGGACGTGGATTCGGAAAAACGCCGCGTCTCGCTGGGCATCAAGCAGACCCAGCGCAATCCGTGGGAAATCTTCGCTGAAACCCACCCGGCGGGCGCCGAGGTCGAGGGCGAGGTCAAGAACATCACCGAGTTCGGCCTGTTCATCGGCGTGGACGAGGAGATTGACGGCATGGTGCACCTGTCGGATCTCGACTGGGACCGCGCCGGCGAAGACGCCATCCAGGACTACAAGAAGGGCGATATCGTCCGCGCCAAGGTGCTCGACGTGGATATCGAGAAGGAGCGCGTCTCCCTCGGCGTCAAGCAGCTGGCCGGCGATCCGATGGAAGACGGCGCCTACAAGCGCGGTCAGACCGTCACCTGCACCGTGACCGAAGTCACCACCGGCGGCATCGAAGTGGCGCTGGGGCCCGACAATCAGGTCAAGGCCTTCATCCGCAAGTCCGATCTGTCGCGTGACCGCGCCGAACAGCGCCCCGAGCGCTTTGCGGTGGGCGACAAGGTGGACGCGCGCGTCACCCAGATCGACAAGGCCACCCGCCGGGTGTCGGTGTCGGTCAAGGCGCTCGAAATGGCCGAGGAAAAAGACGCCGTGGAACAGTACGGTTCGTCGGATTCCGGCGCCTCGCTGGGCGATATCCTGGGCGCCGCGCTGAAAAAGCAGGAAGCCACCAAGAAAGACGGCGAATAGCGCCGGCGCGCCATCGTTGTTGATCCTACAGCCCCCGGCGCGGACCCGCGCCGGGGGTTTTTCTTTACCGGGATCAATTTTTGGCGATTGACGCGACTTGTCCGGACTCCCTAAAGTCGTATCCGGCAAGGGGTCTTCTCATGATCAAATCCGAACTCATCGACCAACTCGCACAGGCGCATCCTCATCTCTACCAGAAGGATCTGGAGCGCGTTGTGAACACTGTTCTGGAAGAAATCGCCGCCGCGCTCGAACGCGGCGACCGGGTGGAGCTGCGCGGCTTCGGCGCCTTCTCCGTCCGCCACCGTCCGCCGCGCGAGGGCCGCAACCCGCGCACCGGCGAACAGGTGTCGGTCAAGGAAAAGCACGTGCCCTTCTTCAAGACCGGCAAGGAATTGCGCGAGCGGGTGGACGGCAAGGGCTGAGGGCCTGCGGCGTGAGCCACGACGCCAAACTCGCCCTGCTGCCGCATCTCGATCACGCGGCGATACTCAAAGTGTATCAGGACGCACCCGGCGACGAGCTGGGATCGGGCAAGTTCAACAACCCCGCCTCATCGGCTGCGCTGGCGGCGAATGTCTTCGGCTATTTCCTGACCGACCCTTCGGCGTGCGACCTGTCCATTGCGGGCGCGCCGGGAGAGGGCGTTCGCACGGTTGCGCTGGAGGCCGTGGTCCGTTTCGGCTGGAGGGGCGGGCGCCATCCCTGTCTGGACGCTCTGGTCGCCGGTGACGACTGGCTGGTCGGCGTCGAGGCCAAGCGATACGAGCCCTTCCGAGCCAAGTCCGCGGCGCGCTTTTCCAGCGCCTTTGACCGGGACGTCTGGGGCGCGCTGCCGGGCTGGAATGACGTGCGGCGCAAACTCCAGGGCGGCGATCTTCGCTTCGCCATGCTGGACGCGGCCCAGCTGATCAAGCACGCGCTGGCGCTGAGCGAAGAGGGCCGCAGAACCGGGCGGGACTGGCGCCTGATCTACACCTATGCCGAGCCCGGCGCCTGGCCTGACGGCCGCCTGATCGACGCACGGCGTCATCACGCCCACCGCGCCGAGATTGACCGCTTCGCCGCTGCGCTGGGCGCGGACGCCGCGCGCTTCCACGCCGTCAGCTATCGCGCCCTGCTGTCGTCTTGGGCGGATCAGGAGTTACGCGCCGGGAAGCACGCCCGCGCCGTGCTGGAGGCTTTTGATCTGTAGGGAATTTTCGTTGCGGGCACGGATTGATCAGGCGATCATGGCGCCAGTCCTGGCTGAGGGAGGATGCCCCCATGTTCAATGAATTCAAAGCCTTCGCCATGCGCGGCAATGTGGTCGACCTGGGTGTCGGCTTCATTCTGGGCGGGGCGTTCACCAGCATCGTCACCTCGTTCGTGAACGACATCCTGATGCCGCCCATCGGGCTGGCGCTGGGCGGGGTGGATTTCGCCAACCTGTTTCTGGCGCTGGACCGGGCCGAGTACGCCAGCCTGGCCGCCGCGCGCGAGGCGGGCGCCGCGACGATCAATTATGGCCTGTTCATCAATGCGGTGATCAGCTTTGTCATCGTTGCGTTCGCCCTGTTTCTGCTGGTGCGCGCCATGAACCGGCTGGCGGCGCTGGGCAAGGCCGAAGAGGCCGAGGCCAAGACCCCCGAAGCGCCCGCCAAGCCCGCCGATGTGGCGCTGCTGGAAGAGATCCGCGACCTGCTGGCCCGGCGCGCAGACCCATAGCGCGTCGCAGGGCCGCAGCCGCCAGGCGCGCGAGCGATCTTGCCCCGGCGGGTGCGGACCGCTAGGTCAGCACACATGTGGAGCTATCTGGCCAATCCCGAACGCTTCGAGCGCCTGGCGCGCGTGCTGACGCCCGTCATGTGGGCGCTGGCGCTCGTTCTGTTTCTGGCGGGCATCCCCTGGGCGCTGGTGATCTCGCCGCCGGACTATCAGCAGGCCGACACCGTGCGCATCATGTATGTCCACGTGCCGGCCGCATGGCTGGCCATGGCGGCCTATGCCGGCATGGGCGCGGCGAGCTTCGTGTATTTCATCTGGCGCCATAACCTGGCGGACCTCGCCGCCCGGGCGCTGGCGCCGGTGGGGGCCGTGTTCGCCTTTCTGTGCCTGGTCACCGGCGCGATCTGGGGCCGGCCCATGTGGGGCGCCTGGTGGGTGTGGGATGCGCGCCTGACCTCCATGCTGGTGCTGTTTTTGCTGTTCCTCGGCTATATCGCCCTGCGCGCCGCCATCGAGGACGAGCGCCTGGCCGCCCGTTCGGGGGCCATTCTGGCCATGGCCGGGCTGATCAATCTGCCCATCATCAAATTCTCCGTGGACTGGTGGAATACGCTGCACCAGCCCGCCAGCGTCATTCGCTTTGACGGGCCGACCATTCACGCCAGCCAGCTCTGGCCGCTGCTCGTGATGGCGCTGGCGTTTACCGCCCTGATGACCGCGCTGGTGCTCACCGCCATGCGCACGCTCATTGCGCAGCGCCGCGCCGATGTCCTCCTGCGCCGGCGCGAACAGCGCCTGGAAGCCGAGGAGCTGGCGTTATGAGCGCGGTCGCTGATTGGGCCGCCATGGGCGGCTATGCCGGCTGGGTCTGGGGGGCGTGGGGCGTCACGGCGCTGTGCGTGGGCGCGCTCACAATTTTCACCCTGCGCCGCAGCGCGCAGACGCGCGCAAGACTGGCGGCGCTGGAGGCCGAGATGGCGCGCGCCCCCGGGCATGATGACAGAGCGCCATGAACCGGCTGATCGTCTGGGCGCCGCTGGCGGTGATTGCGCTCATTCTGGCGGCGCTGGCCGTCGCCCTGCTGGCGCCCTCGCCCGGTCACGACATTCATGAAGGCCGGCCCCTGCCCCAAATGGCGCTGGAAGAGTTTCGCGGCGGACGCGGCGCCTACGATCCGGCGGCGGTAGAGGGTCCGTACCTGCTCAATATCTGGGGATCGTGGTGCCCGCCCTGCCGGGTGGAGCATCCGGTGCTGATGGCGCTGCACGCGTCCGGCGCGCCCATCTACGGCATTGTCTATCGCGACCGGCCCGAGCGCGCACGCGCCTTTCTGGCCGAGCTGGGCGATCCGTTCCAGGGGCTGGCCGATGATCCGGAGGGCCGCGCCGCGTTCGAGCTGGGCGTCACCGGCGCGCCGGAAACCTTCGTGATCGATGGTGAGGGCCGCATTCGCGCGCGCTGGCGCGGGGCGCTGACCGACATTGTCTGGATGCGGCATCTGGAGCCCGCCTGGCGCGAAGCCGGGGGCGCGCCGGTGGACCCTGAGGCCCTGCGCGAGGCGTCGCGCTGGTAGGACTATTTGTCCTTTTTCTTCTTCTTTTTCTTCTTCTTGTCGCCGGCCTTCTTGTCCGACTTGGCGTCCTTGGCTTCGGCCCTTGCCGCCTCGGCGCCCAGATCCACGGCGCGGGAAATCCGTGCGAGCGCCTCGGCGAAGCTGGCGCGCTTGTTCTTGGGCAAAGCCGACAGGATCGCGTCGTCAGCGGCGCGCGCGCCGTCAATGGCGGTCTGGTACAGGGCGCGGCCTTCATCGGTGAAGCGCACAGCGTTGGCGCGTCCGTCGCCTTCGGCCTTTTCGCGCAGCAACAGGCCCTTGGCCGCCATGCGCGACACCAGCTCGGCGAGCGTGGAGCGGTCAATCCCGGTGGCCTGCACCAGCTGGGTCTGGGTCAGGCCTTCGGCGTCATGCACCGCGCACAGCACGGCGAACTGGCGCTGGGTCAGCTCCACGCCGCCGGTCGCCTCGGAAAACCGCTCGGATGCGAATTGCTGGGCGCGATGAAGCAAGTGCCCCGGAGAGGCGGTAAGGTCGAACCTCAACGCCTCTGATTTGCTAGATTGCCCCATGCTTGACCTGCCCTCAGACCACGGATTGTGTGCACTCTACGCGAATTTCGTGACGATTCAATTATATCCCGCTCCTTGTACGGATGAAGGACGCGGCGCGCCGCCGCTTTCGGAGAGCCCCGCCATGACAGACCGCGCGCCCCGGTTCGAATTGAAGACCCCTGACGGCGAGGACCGCGCGCGGCGCGTGTGCGCCGAGTGCGGCTTCATCGACTACGTCAATCCCAAGATCGTGGCGGGCGCGGTCGTCACGGATGATCGCGGGCGTATCCTGATCTGCCGCCGGGCGATTGAGCCGGGCAAGGGCCTGTGGACCCTGCCGGCCGGCTATATGGAGACCGGTGAAAGCGTGGAGCAGGCTGCGATGCGCGAGGCGCGCGAGGAGGCTATGGCGGAGATCGCGCTGGAGGGCCTGATTGCGGTCTATTCGGTGCCGCGCATTTCCCAGGTGCAGATATTCTTCCGCGCCCGGCTTCTGTCATCCATTGCTCCGGGTCCGGAAAGCCTGGAGGTGAGCCTTCGCCGGTGGGACGATCTGCCGATGGATGCGCTGGCCTTTCCCTCGGTGCGCTGGGCGCTGGATGACTGGCGCGCGGCGCAAAGCCAGACCGCGCCGGTTCCGGTCATGCGCACGCAGATGGCTGATGGAAGCGCTGCCTGACATCGTCCGGCCCGTCGGACGCCGGAACGCTGAGCACGGACAGATTGGCGGCCGCGAAGGCGAGGCGCGCGGACAGCTCCATGGGCCCGGCGCGCTCCCAGCTGGTGGCGGCGTCGGCGGGCAGCGGCGCGGCGGCGGCGTCCATGAAGGCCATGGACCAGTTGTCGAACATGCGCGTGGACGCCGGGGTGCGCCACAGAATCTGGAACATCCCGTGGCGTACATCCACCTCGATATTGTCCAGCAGGATATCCACCGAGGCGGCTGTGCCTTCCAGCAACTGGATGAACCGCCCCCGGTCATAGATCAGCACGCCTGTGATTCCGAGTTTCGGATTGGTCCGGGCGCACGATTCCAGGATCGAGGCGAGCTCGGCTCGGAACGCGCCTTCCATGCGGCTGATCAGGCTGGTCGACTGGTAGACGACGCGGATCAGCGGTTCGGCGGATGGCGTTGTCATGAGGACATCCTTTTTTGCGGCGCCGCGGCCAAATTGGCCTCGGCAGCGAGGTCGAAGCGATAGGGCGCACGCATCGTGCGCGTCTCAGAGCCCACGAGGGGCCCTGTAATGTAATGGCCGCCGGCGTCAGCGCAGCCATCAGCTGGTCGGCGCGGGTGCACTGGCTGACCGCGCATCGGGCGCCCAGGCGGGCGGCGTCGGCGTGCAGGCGCGCCATCGCGTCCTGAACCCGGGCATTGATGAGCGCGGGCGCGCGATATTCAAACACATCCACGCGCGCATCCACAAACCGGTCGAGCCGGACCTGTTCCAGATCAATCTCGAAAATCACCCGCCAGAACACCGCCTTGGCGCTGCGGCAGACTTCGGTGAGGCGGGTATAGGGCGCGCCCGCCGGGGCGCCGCGCACAATCAGCATCAGGGCGCCGCGCGCGCCGGACGACAGCGTGCTGAACGCCGCCAGATAGGGAAGGCGGTATTTGAGCGTGGCCAGCGTCTCGTAATGCACCGGAACGGCCAGCACGCCGCGCGGGCGGGCGGGCGCCTCGCACCAGGCCCGCCCCGCCGCCTGGAGGACGCGCCGGTCCAGCTCCATGCGCATGGCCGGCCCGCCCTGGGACGGGGCGAGAGAGGCGCCGCGCAAGGTGACGCCGTTTGACGGCGTGCGCGCTTGCGGCGTGACCTCGTGCAGCGCCACAAAGCCGCTGGCCGCCGTCCATACCGGCTCATAGGTCAGACGGAAGGGTGGCAGCCTGGGCGGCTCGGCCGGGCGAAGGGCGCGCGGCGCTTCGGGTTCGTCAGGCGCGGCTTCTATGGCTTCGTGAGCGGCAGCGGCGGCCGCCATAGCGGGCGATTCCACGGCGGAAAACAGGCTGGACGCCGGCAGGGACGCGACAGAAGCCGCGACGCTCAATCCGTCAAAATCCTCGACGCCGAGGAAGAAGGCTTTCAATTCGCTCTGGATGCGTTCTGTAAAGACATGGGCCGTCTCGTCCCGGTCCGGTCCGGGCAGGACCATGAAACCGGTGGCGGCGCGCATGACCATGTCGCCCGGTCCGATGCGGCGCTGGATAAAGGCCTGGCACACATCGAAAATGCGCTCGCGGACCTTGGGCCAGCGTTCGCCATAGCGTTCACGCAGCGGGTCGAGATTGATGAACTCGATCCGCGTGGTTTCCAGCGGATCGCGGCCCTTCACAGAGGCGCGGTAAGACGCGAGGGCTGCCAGCAGATCCATCCTTCCACGCGCCACCCATTTCCGCTTCTGGCCGGGGCGGTGATACGCGCCGGCACAGGGTCTTTGTGCAACGTGACGGGTTAATGACGCTCTGCGCACCTGTGCAAGCCGCCCTGCAAGGCCATCCCGTCAAAGGCGCCGAATTGAAGCGCGTCAGGCTTCTCTTTCACGGCAAAGAGTCATAAATAGCGGCGACCCTCTTCGCCCGCGCGCCCCGGGGCGCGTCTTCCGTTCGCGGACACATGGTTTTTATGGCTGACGCACGCTCCTCCCAGAATCAGACCTTTCTCGACACCGCCTTCCTGTTCGGCGGCAACGCCGCCTGGCTTGAACAGATGGCTGCACAATACGCCGAGGACCCGGCGTCCGTGCCGGCGTCCTGGCGCGCCTTCTTTGACGAGATGGGCGACGCGGCCACGGACCAGACCCATGCCGCCGACGGGCCGGCCTGGCGGCGCAAGGACTGGCCGCGCCGCGCCAATGGCGATCTGATCGGCGCGCTGGGCGATATCGAGGCGGTCATGCCCGCCCTGCCCGACGCCATTGCGAAACGCTCGGGGCCCGCAGCCTCTCCCGCCGACGTGCACAAGGCGGTCAAGGATTCCATCGCCGCCATCATGCTGATCCGCGCCTACCGCATGCGCGGCCATCTGGCGGCCGATCTCGATCCGCTGGGCCTCACGGACTTTGGCCCCCAGCCGGAGCTGGAGCCGGAAACCTACGGCTTCACCGAGGCCGATATGGACCGGGAGATTTTCATCAATGGCTATCTGGGGCTGGAGACCGCCACGGTCCGCCAGATGCTGGAGATTCTCAAACGCACCTATTGCTCCACCTTCGCGGTGGAGTTCATGCACATCTCCAACCCCGAAGAGAAAGCCTGGCTGCAGGAACGCATCGAGGGGCCGGACAAGGGCGTGGCCTTCTCCAAAAAGGGCAAGCGCGCCATCCTGCGCAAGATCATCGAGACCGAAGGCTTCGAGCGCTTCCTGCACAAGCGCTATCCCGGCACCAAGCGCTTTGGTCTGGACGGCGGCGAGTCGCTGATCCCGGCGCTGGAGCAGGTGATCAAGCGCGGCGGCGCGCTGGGCGTGGAAGAGATCATTATCGGCATGCCGCACCGCGGGCGCCTGAACGTGCTCGGCGCGGTGATGGCCAAGCCGTATCACGTGATCTTCCACGAGTTTCAGGGCGGGGATTCGCTGGGCAATGCCGACTACGCTTCGGGCGACGTGAAATACCATCTGGGCTCGTCATCGGACCGCGAGTTTGACGGCAACAAGGTCCACCTGTCGCTGAGCCCGAACCCGTCCCACCTGGAAGCCGTCAATCCGGTGGTGCTGGGCAAGGCGCGCGCCAAGATGAGCAAGCTCCTGCGCGAGACCGGCGAACCGTCGAGCCACAAGGTTTTGCCGCTGCTGCTGCATGGCGACGCCGCCTTCGCGGGCCAGGGCATCGTGGCCGAGTGCTTCGGTCTGTCGGGCCTCAAGGGCCACCGCACCGGCGGGGCCGTGCATTTTGTGGTCAACAACCAGATCGGCTTCACCACCGATCCGCGCGATTCGCGCTCTTCGCCCTATCCGTCCGACGTGGCGCTGATGGTGCAGGCGCCGATCTTCCACGCCAATGGCGATGATCCCGAAGCGGTGGTCTACGCCGCCAAGGTGGCGGCCGAATACCGCCAGCTGTTCGGCAAGGACGTGGTGGTGGACATGTTCTGCTACCGCCGCTTCGGTCATAATGAAGGCGACGACCCGTCCTTCACCCAGCCCATCATGTACCGCGCCATCGCCGACCACGCGACGACGCTGGAGCTGTATGGCCAGCGCCTGATCGACGAGGGCATCGTCAGCCGCGACGATATCGACCGCTGGGTGAAAGAGTTCGCCGACTTCCTCGACGCCGAGTTCGACGCGGGCAAGGACTACAAGGCCAACAAGGCCGACTGGCTGGACGGGGTCTGGTCGGGGCTGGGCCTGCCGGAAGAAGATGACCGGCGCGGCCAGACCGCCGTGGACATGGACACGCTCAAGGCGGTCGCCGACGGCATGACCACGATCCCTGAGGACATCAATATCCACCGCACCCTGAAGCGCGTCATCGAAGGCCGGCGCAAGGCGTTGCTGGAGGATGGCGACGGCATTGACTGGGCCACGGCCGAGCATCTGGCCTTCGGCACGCTGCTGACCGAAGGCTTCCCGGTGCGCCTGTCGGGCCAGGATTCCGGGCGCGGCACCTTCTCCCAGCGCCATTCCCACATCATCGACCAGGACACCCAGGAGCGCCACACCCTGCTCAACGCCATGAGCAACGCCAAGGCGCGCTATGAGGTGATCGACACCATGCTGTCCGAAGAGGCGGTGCTGGGGTTTGAGTATGGCTACGCCACCTCGGCGCCCAACACGCTGGTGATGTGGGAGGCCCAGTTCGGCGATTTCGCCAACGGCGCCCAGATGATCGTCGACCAGTTCATCTCCTCGGCCGAGCGCAAATGGCTGCGCATGTCCGGCCTCGTCATGCTTCTGCCCCACGGCTATGAGGGTCAGGGTCCCGAGCACTCCAGCGCGCGCCTGGAGCGCTATCTCCAGCAATGCGCCGAAGACAATATGCAGGTGGCCAATTGCTCCACCCCGGCCAACTACTTCCACATCCTGCGCCGGCAGATCCATCGGGGCTTCCGCAAGCCGCTGATCCTGATGACGCCCAAGAGCCTCTTGCGCCACAAGCGCTGCGTCAGCGCGCTGGCCGAGTTCGGTCCGGGCTCCAGCTTTCACCGCGTGCTGTGGGATGACGCCGACGCCAAAGTGCGCGAAGGCCGCGATGACATCGCGCCGGGCCGCACCGAGATCACGCTGCGTCCCGACGAGGAGATCCGCCGCGTCGTGCTGTGTTCGGGCAAGGTGTATTATGATCTTCTCGAAGCGCGCGAGGCGCGCGGGCAGGACGACGCCTATATCCTGCGTGTCGAGCAATTCTATCCCTTCCCGGCCAAATCGGTGATTGACGAGCTCAAGCGCTTCCCCAATGCCGACGTGGTCTGGTGCCAGGAAGAGCCCAAGAATATGGGCGCGTGGACCTTCGTCGAGCCCTATATCGAGTTCTGCCTGGACAAGTCCGATACCCGCAGCGCGCGTCCGCGCTATGCCGGCCGGGCGCCGTCCGCCTCCACCGCCACCGGCCTTCTGTCGCGCCACCAGGCCCAGCAGAAAGCCCTGATCGAATCCGCCCTGGGCGACGACCCGTCCTGATCCGCCGCACACCCCGCCGCACACCCCCTCGTGTGAAGAAAGACCTGACATGACCGAGATCAAAGTCCCGACCCTGGGCGAATCCGTTTCCGAAGCCACTGTCGGCGCCTGGCAGGTGTCCGAAGGCGACGCCGTGAAGCGCGACGACGTGCTGGTGGAGCTGGAGACCGACAAGGTCGCCGTGGAAGTGCGCGCCGAGGAAGACGGCGTGATCTCCAAAATCACGGCCAAGGAGGGCGAAACCGTCGAGATCGGGGCGGTGCTGGGCGAGCTGGACGCCGGCGCCTCGGGATCATCCGGGAAGGCCTCTGAGGAGACAAAGCCCGAAGCGGCAAAGCCGGAGCCGAAGCCCGTAGAGACAAAGTCCGATGACAAGAAGCCTGAGGACAAGACGGCCGGGGACAAACCGGCCGAGAGCGCGGTGTCCGGCGACGGAAACAAGGCCATGCCGGCCGCCCGGCGCGTGGCGGAGGAAAACGATCTCGATCTGAACACCGTCGAGGGCACCGGCAAGGATGGCCGCGTGACCAAGGGCGATGCGCTCAAAGCGCTGGAAGGTGGCGGCGCCGCGCCGGCGCCGGCCAAGGCTGAGGCGCCCAAAGCCGAGGCGCCCAAAGCCGAGGCGCCCAAAGCGCAAGCGTCCAAGCCGCGCGAACCCGGGCCGCGCGAAGAGCGGGTGAAGATGACCCGCCTGCGCCAGACCATCGCGCGCCGGCTGAAGGACGCCCAGAACACCGCCGCCATGCTGACCACGTATAACGAGGCGGACATGAGCGCGATCATGACCCTGCGCAAGCAGGTCCAGGATGACTTCACCGCCAAGCACGGCGTGAAGCTGGGCTTTATGAGCTTCTTCGTGAAGGCCTGCGTCGCAGCGCTCAAGGACGTGCCGGCGGTCAATGCCGAGATCGACGGGACCGACATCATCTATAAAAACTACTATGACATCGGCGTGGCCGTGGGCACCGACAAGGGCCTGGTGGTGCCGGTGGCGCGCGATTGCGACGTCAAATCCCTGGCTAGAATCGAATCTGACATCGGCGAGCTGGGCAAGCGTGCGCGCGACGGCAAGCTGGCCATCGAGGACATGCAGGGCGCCACCTTCACCATCTCCAATGGCGGCGTGTACGGCTCGCTGATGAGCTCGCCCATATTGAATGCGCCCCAGGCCGGCATTCTGGGCATGCACAAAATCCAGGACCGCCCGGTGGCCATCAATGGCGAGGTGAAAATCCGCCCGATGATGTATCTGGCCCTGTCCTATGACCACCGCATCGTCGACGGCAAGGAAGCCGTCACCTTCCTGGTGCGCGTGAAAGAGAGCCTGGAAAACCCGCAGCGGCTGTTGCTGGATATTTAGGGGCGCCCTGACACCCCCCCTGTGGCCGCGCCGCCACGCTGGCCCGGACTCGTTCGCGCAACCCGTTGAACTGCGCGCGCCTTTAGCGCCATGGTGCGCGGCGAGGGCCGGAGGGGATATGGCCAAGGACAAACCCGAGACGCGCTTCGCGGCGCTGTATGATGGCGAGCGCGCCGAGCTTGCGCATGCGGATCTGGCGCGCCCGGATCCCGCGCAGCCGGACGGCGCGCGCCGGGCCGGGTCCAGCGGCGTGGATCTGCTGGCCGGCTTGCTGGCGCGTTTTGCGCTGGGGGCGCAGTTCTGGACCTGGGGCCGCGCCAACGCCCTGCCGCTCGCCGACGCCATGGACTGGCGCGCCTGGATCGCGCCGGAACCCGGGCTGGTGGCGGCGGCGCGCATCTGGACGCAGAACCAGATCGACCCGCAGCTGACGGCCATGGCGCTGCTGGCGCTGGCGCTGGCGATCACGGCGAGCCTGGCGCTGGGCTTTCTGACCCGGCTGGCCGGGCTGACGGCGGCGGTAGGCGCGCTGTGGCACATCCTGTTCATCCTGCCCGAGGCCTGGCCCACCACGCTCGCCTGGGGGGCGCTGGGACTGTATCTGGCGCTGCGCGGCGCCGGACCCGCCTCGCTGGACTGGATGACCGCGCGCCTGGCGCGCCTCGGTTAAGCGCGCCTCAGATAAGCGCAGCCGGGCGGACCCGGCGGGTTGCGCCGCAGCGGGGTCCGTGATGTGTTGCGCGCGTCTGTTCGCACCGCCCGAGCGAGGCCCCGCCCGCCATGCCTATCTATCGCAATGTCGCCACGGTCATGGCCGCCACCTTGCTGTTGCAGGTGGCGCTGGGCGCGCTGGGCGTGGCCCTGCCGCTGGTGATGAACGCGGCTGAGTGGTCGGCCCTGTCCATCGGCGCCGTGATCGCGGGCTATAGCGCGGGCTTCATGGCGGGCGCGTTCACCGCGCCGCGCATCATCCGCTCCATCGGTCATATCCGCGCCTATGCCGCCTATGCCGGGGGCGCGGCGGCCACGACGCTGGCGCTGGCGCTGGGCTCCGATTTCACCTGGTGGCTGCTGTCGCGCTTCGCCTTCGGGATTTGCGCGGCGGGGATTTTCGCCGTGGCCGAAAGCTGGATCGCCGACGCCACCCCGTCCGAACGGCGCGGGACGGTGATCTCGGCCTATCAGATCGTCGGCCGCTTCGGCCTGATCCTGGGGCCGTTCGTGATTGCGCTGAGCGGGCTGATGCTGGGCGACACGTTTGTGGTGGCCGGGATTTTCCTGTCGTTGGCGCTCATCCCCATCGTGTTCACCGGGCGCGGCCAGCCTGCCCTGCCCACCGGCACGACCGTATCGCCCCTGCGCCTTCTGACCATCGCGCCGGCCGCGGCGGCGGCGGTGTTCTTCGCCGGCATCGTCAATACCGGCACGCTCGCCTTCATGCCGATCTGGGCTGAAACCCTGCAGGCGGACTCGCCCGCGGGCGCCGCCGCGCTGGTGCTGGCGGTGATCTATACCCTGGCCATGCTGGTGCAGTGGCCGGCGGGCTGGATTTCCGACCGGGTCGACCGGCGCCTGGTGATTGCGGGCCTCGCCGGTCTGTCGGCCCTGTTCGCGCTTCTGCTCGCGGTGCTGCTCAATCCCGGCCTTGTCGGCGGGGCGGTGCTGGCGGGACTGTGGGGGGCTGCGAGCCTGGCCTATTACGCCGTGGGCGTCGCCCATGCCGCCGACCGGTCGCGGGTGGAGGATCTGCCCGCCATCGCGTCGGGCACGCTGCTCGTGTGGGCCGCCGGCGCGGTGCTGGGCCCGATCCTGTCGGGCATCGCCTATGCCGGCCCGCTGGGCGCGCGCGGCCTGTTCCTGTTCGCCGCCGTGTTCAGCGCCATTCTGGCCGCCGGCATGCTGTGGCGCCGTTCGGTGCGCAAGCCGGTGCGCGAGGACGAGCGCGAGCCTTTCGTCTATCTCAGCGCCACCTCGGCGGGTCTGGCGGAGATCGACACCCCCGAAGCGGCGGAACCCGAGCCCGCGCCAGCATCCGGACCCCGGCCATGACCGTTCTCGCGGTTCTGGCGATCGTCATCCCCGCGGCGCTCGGCGTGGGCGCAGCGCTGTGGCTGCGCGCCCGGCTGAAAGCGCTGAGCTTCAGCGCCTGGATCGGTTGGACCCTTCTGGGCGCAGGCCTGCCGGTGCTGGCCGGGCAGCTGGCCGCACTGGTTCTGGCCTCAGGCATCGAGCGCGCGCTGGAGGCGTGTGAAGCGGCTGATGGCGCCGGCGCCTGCACCGGCGATCCTTTGCCCGTGATCCTCGCCCTCACCGCCGGGCTGGCGGGCGGGCTGGGCTGGGCCGCGGGCGCTGTCAGCACCCGCCTGACGGGCGCGCGCGACTGAGCGCTGTCACAGACAGGTGCGTTGCCAGCGCGGGGCGCAGTGTTATAACCGCGCCCGACGATGACGCCGCTGCGGACAGCCTGTCCGCGCCCCCGATTTCTCCTCCAAGACAAAGAGTGTCCGGCCCCATGAACATCCACGAGCACCAGGCCAAGGCCCTGCTGAAATCCTTTGGCGCCCCTGTCGCCGACGGCGTCGCCGTGTTTTCCGCCGAAGAGGCGCGCAAGGCCGCTGACCAGCTGCCCGGCCCGCTCTGGGTGGTGAAATCCCAGATCCACGCCGGCGGGCGCGGCAAGGGCAAGTTCAAGGAACTGCCCGCCGACGCCAAGGGCGGGGTGCGGCTGGCCTTCACCAAGGAGGATGTGGAGCGCCACGCGCGTGAGATGCTGGGCAATACGCTGGTCACCCACCAGACCGGCCCGGCGGGCCGCCAGGTCAACCGGCTCTATATCGAGGACGGCGCGGACATTGCGCGCGAGCTTTACCTGTCCCTGCTGGTCAATCGCGATACCGGCCGGGTGGCCTATGTGGTCTCCACCGAGGGCGGGATGGACATTGAAGAGGTCGCCGAGCACACGCCGGACAAGATCATCACCCTCAATATCGATCCCGAAACCGGCGTCACGGACGCCGATGCGGGCGCGATTTCCGATGCGCTGAACCTCGACGGC
Source organism: Hyphomonadaceae bacterium ML37 (assembly GCA_027627685.1). Classification (NCBI taxonomy): domain Bacteria; kingdom Pseudomonadati; phylum Pseudomonadota; class Alphaproteobacteria; order Hyphomonadales; family Hyphomonadaceae; species Hyphomonadaceae bacterium ML37. The sequence goes on along the minus strand of CP091241.1, from coordinate 58,851 downwards.
GCGGCGCGCACCGATATGGCGGCGCTGGCCCCGATCCTCTACCGGGCCTTCACCGAAAAAGACATGAGCATGCTGGAGATAAACCCGCTCATCGTCATGGAGAACGGCCGCCTGCGTGTGCTGGACGCCAAGGTCAGCTTTGACGGCAACGCCCTGTTCCGCCACGACGATGTGCGCGCCCTGCGTGACCTGACCGAGGAAGACGACAAGGAGATCGAAGCCTCCAAATATGACCTGGCCTATATCGCGCTGGACGGCGAGATCGGCTGCATGGTCAACGGGGCGGGCCTGGCCATGGCGACCATGGACATCATCAAGCTCTATGGCGCGGAACCGGCCAACTTCCTCGATGTGGGCGGCGGCGCCAGCAAGGAGAAGGTGACCCACGCCTTCAAGATCATCACCGCCGACCCGAACGTCAAAGGCATTCTGGTCAATATTTTCGGCGGCATCATGCGCTGCGACGTCATCGCCGAGGGCGTGGTCGCCGCGGTGAAGGAAGTGGGGCTGAAAGTCCCGCTGGTGGTGCGCCTGGAAGGCACGAATGTCGAGCGCGGCAAGCGCATTCTCGACGAAAGCGGGCTCGACATCACCTCGGCCGATGATCTTGATGACGCCGCGCAGAAGATCGTGAAGGCGGTGCGGGGGTAGGGGCGAAACAGACTCGCTGTTCATTTTATGTTCTGGTATAATTGTGGTGCCTCAGATTCGGAGCACCAACGATGAGCCGGAAGAAAGATCAGCATGTAGTCCCCCACCCAGAAGGATGGGCGGTTAAAACCGCCGGTGCGTCCCGGGCAGGGTCTGTACACCGCACTCAAGCAGAAGCGATTGATGTCGCACGAGAGCGGGCAAAGGGAAACGAATCGGAAATGTTCATTCACGGTAAGAACGGGCAGATTCGAGAACGCAACACCTACGGCAAAGATCCCTATCCCCCGGAGGGTTGAGTTAGATCTGAGCTCCACGTATTATGTGTAACACAGGATACGTGGAGCTAAGGATTTCGTGACCAAAAACCTCACCCTGGCCATCGACGATGATCTGCTGGACCGTGCGCGCGTGGTGGCGGCCATGAAGCGCACCAGCGTCAACGCCATGATCCGCGAATATCTGGAGCGGCTCGTACAGGCTGAACTGGACGCTGACGAGGTGACGCAGGCGCTTTTGAAGCTGTCGCGCGAGGGATCGTGGGACATGGGGGACTGGACGCCCAGCCGGGACGAGACCTATTCAGGAAGCCCGCGCTTTGACCGTTGAGACGTTTCTGGACACCAACATCCTGCTCTACGCAGCGGGCGCCCAGAGAAGCGCCCCGGAAAAGCATGCGATCGCGCAGGGCCTCCTGACGACGGACTTCGGCGTTTCGGCGCAAACACTGGGCGAGTTCTACTTCAACGCGGTGCGCAAGGGCAAACCGCCCATGGCGCAGGAGGCGGCGGAAGTCTGGGTCCGCCAACTGTCGCGAAAGCCGTTCCAACTGATCGATGCGCCGCTGGTGTTTCGCGCCATGTCGCTCGCCCAGCGCTACCAGATTCGCTACTGGGACGCCGCCATCCTCGCCGCGGCTGAAAAGCTCGGCGCCAAGACCGTCTATTCCGAAGACCTCAATCACGGCCAGGCCTATGGCGATGTCACCGTGATCAACCCGTTCATCTGACCGCTGCGTATCAAAGGAATCCCATGTCCATTCTCGTCAACAAATCCACCAAAGTTCTCGTCCAGGGTCTGACCGGCAAGACCGGCACCTTCCACACCGAGCAGGCGCTGGCCTATTACGGCACCCGCATGGTGGGCGGCGTGCACCCCAAGAAGGGCGGCGAGAGCTGGACCAGCGGCATGGACGGCGCGGCCTCCCTGCCGATCTTCGCCAGCGTCGCTGAAGGGCGCGAGGCCACCGGCGCAACCGCCTCGGTGATCTATGTGCCGCCGGCGGGCGCCGCTGACGCCATCATCGAGGCCATCGATGCGGGCATCGAGCTGATCACCTGCATCACCGAAGGCATTCCGGTGATGGACATGGTGCGGGTGAAGGCGCGCCTCGACCGCTCGTCCTCGCGCCTGCTGGGCCCCAACTGCCCCGGCGTGCTGACGCCTGAAGAGTGCAAGATCGGCATCATGCCGGGCTCCATCTTCAAGAAGGGCAGCGTGGGCGTGGTGTCGCGCTCTGGGACCCTGACCTATGAAGCGGTGTTCCAGACCAGCCGGGTGGGCCTTGGCCAGACCACGGCGGTGGGCATTGGCGGCGACCCGGTGAAAGGCACCGAATTCATCGACATGCTGGAGCTGTTCCTGGCCGATGACGCCACCAAGTCGATCATCATGATCGGCGAGATTGGCGGTGCTGCCGAGGAAGAAGCCGCGCAGTTCATCAAGGATGAAGCCAGGAAGGGCCGCAAGAAGCCCATGGTCGGCTTCATCGCCGGACGCACCGCGCCGCCGGGCCGCACCATGGGCCATGCCGGCGCCATCGTGGCGGGCGGCAAGGGGGGCGCCGACGACAAGATCGACGCCATGAAGTCCGCCGGTATCACCGTCGCCGACAGCCCCGCCCGCATGGGCGTCACGCTGGTGGAGGTGCTGAAGGGGTAGGGGGCGTCCCCTACCCCGCCTCGATCATCGCGCGCAAGGCGTCGAGATAGGCGATCCAGGCCTTGCGGCCGTCGGGCGTCATGCGCACCCGTGTATGGGGGCGCCGGTCGACGAACTGCTTGTCCTGGGCGACGTAGCCCGCCTCCTCCAGCTTGCGCAGCTGGACCGAGAGATTGCCGTCGCTCGCCGAGGTGCGCTCGCGCAGCTCGGTGAAGCTGGAATCGTCCACGGCGGACAGATAGCTCATCACCGCCAGGCGCAGCTTGCCGTGGATGACATCGTCCAGCCCCTGGGGGTCGAACGCGCCCATCAGGCCAGGCTCCGCGGCTCGCTGCGCAGCATCGCCACGCCCGGCAGCAGCGACGACGCCAGCAGGGCCAGCGCCGCCACCGGATAGACCCAGTGGGTCGCCGCAAACGCCATGCCCGCGCCGGCGCCGGCGAAGGCCAGCAAGGCGGGCGCATACAGCCCCACCCGGCGCGAGACCTGCGCCACGGTCATCCACGCCGTCCCGTAGGCCGCCAGCGCGACAGGCAGGATGACGTTGAAGAACACCGGCGCCAGCAGCCCGCCCTGAACCCCGGCCACGACGCCCAGAAAGATCGCGCCAATACCCAGGCCTGCGCTCATCCAGACGGCGGCTTCGGTGCGGTTGGCCGGCGCGCCCTGGCCCGGCTTGTGGCGGATGGACCAGACCAGCGCCGCCTGCCCGGCCGAGCCGATCACGATATAGCCGATCCAGAGCGGCCAGACCGCCCCGGCGCCCAGCGGGCCATAGCCCATCATGGCCGACCAGTGGGCCAGGATCACCAGGCTGGTCAGCCCCGCCCACCAGACCAGAAACCGCCCGCCCAGCAGCGGCGCATCCTCGCCCGAACGGGCGATGGCGGTGAGATAGGCGAGGTCCTCGCCGGACGGATGTGTGTCGCGCGTCGTCATGATGGCCTGTGTCCTTTCCTCAATGCACGGGGGCCGGGCGCGAACCGGCCCGGCGTCGAGCATGGCTATCACACCACACTTTGCATTGTAAAGTACTTTTTATAATCAGACCCGCCGCCGCCCGCACGGCGCCCGCACGCCCTCCTTGCGCCGCTTCACCCCTCCTGCGCATTGTCCTCCCAGGTGTACTGGTCCTCATAGAGCGTGCCCTTGAGAAATCCCTTTTCCGTCGCCCAGCGGGGCAGGCTGCGGACCTGTCCGCACAGGGCGATATGGACCAGATTGCGCATGCGCCGCGTCACCTCCCGCGCCGCCTCCTCCTGCCGGCGCTGGTTTTCCGGGTCCGCCCTGACCGGCAGGGGCAGGGCCTCCAGCGCGCGGGCCGCGCCCAGCAGGCGCTCGGCGAGATTCATGGCCTGGCTGGCGGCTTTCAGATCGCCGGCCGCCATCAGCGCCTCGGCCGCCCTCATCGCCTGCTCCCCCGCCGCCCGCGCCTGCAGCGGGTGGATGAACTCATGCCGCGGCGCGGCCCCGGCCCCGGCCTCAGCTCCGGCCCCGGAGCCGGCCTCCGTGTCCGTCCCGGCGCCCGGCTCCGCATCCCGGTCCTCGCCGGGCAGATCCACCAGCTCGGCCATGATCCGGTCGGCCGCGTCCGGCGCGTCTGGCGGGGCGCCCGCGCCTCCGCCGCCATCCGCACCGGCCGGCGCGGGCGCGGCGAGCGCCCGGGCCTGCGCCGCGCCGAACACCGCCCGGGTGCGCGCCGAGGCGATGTCCATGGTGCGCCAGCCCCCCTCCGCCGCCCAGCGGTGCAGGGTGGAGACCGGCACGCCCAGCTGGCGCGACACCTCATGCATCACCACCCCCGCCTCGCGCATGGCCCGCGCCGCCGAGATCAGGTCCGCCCGCTCCTCATCACTCCGGAAATTCATCATGGGCGGGAGTATGGGGGCGTTTGGAGGGGAGGGGGGTAAGTGGGGGGATTGCGCGTGGCGATCCAGCCTCCTCTCCCCTCCCTGAGGGGGTGAGGCCGCCAAGTCCGGTCCGGGGGACCGGACGACCGGCCGAACGGTAGGGTGAGGGGTGTGCGGCGGTCCAGGCACACGCGGCCCGCGCAAGGTGAAACGGAGAGGCCCGCCCCCTCACCCTACCCTCTCCCCCATGGTCATGGGGGAGAGGAGGCCTCCGGCTTTGCGCCTCTATCGGAGACGTCCGGCGCTTGCTTTTCCTCAAAGAAATGCCCCGTTCCAGCCTCCTCTCCCCCATGACCATGGGGGCTGAGCTCCGAGAGATTGATCCGGGGGATCAATCGAACGCGCGAAGGGTAGGGTGAGGGGGCGGGCGAAGGCCCGACAAACCGTGGAAACTCGAACGATCGGCTTGCTACCAAAGGTCGGACTTGATTAAGCTCGTGCGGCAACATCATATGGGGGGTAGTTATGAGACTTGTAGCCTGGTTCTTTGTCGCGGGTTTAACGCTGACGGCCACTGCTTGCGTATCGCCGCAATACAATTATGTGGCGCCCGCTGAGCAATTCAGCCGGCCCCCGTTGAACGAAATTGTCACCGTTTCGGTCGGCGAGGAGATGCTCTCCCAAGGCAACCTGGTCTTTCAGGAAGGGATTACCGTCGGGGAGCGAACGTCAATTGGCGGATATACCCTTCACGGCGGTTTCTACCCCCAGGTCGGCCAGGACGAATCGTCGACCTTCCACAGCTTTCTGACGGGAAACGCGTCAACCAGCGAGCTTGGAGCGCTCAGCAAGAACATTCTGGTTGATCCGCCACAGACAATTCAGGCAGCGATAGAAAGCGAAGAGCTTTGTGTGGTGACAGTCTTCAATGTCCGCGCATGCCGCGACCGCGAATTCGAGCGGACAGAGCGTGTCGTGGCTAATGTCAATTCATTCCAGCAAACCCTGCTCTACAGCGGTCGCGTAGGGGATAAAATCAATATCTCCTACAGAGAGTTTTCAGGGAGCGTGGCGCGGCCAGCGTTTTCGAATGACGTTGAATATGATCTCGCGGCGTCCAGTGAAATCGCCTATCGCGGAGCTCGTATTGAGATCATCGAAGCGACGAACTCATCGATAACCTACCGCATCCTGAGCAATTTCAACGCAGCGTCCCGTTAGCATCCCGCCCCCAAACCCCATGCCGAGTCTCCCGCAAGGCGTCTCCGGCGCGTCAAGGCCAGGCCTACGGCCCGCCGCACAGCGGTGACCGGACTTCAGTCCGGTCAGCCTTGACCCGCCGGAGCGCTTGCGACAATCGGCTTTCATGGGGTTTGGGGAGGAATCGATAAAGCGGCAGCTAGAGGTCGCCGCGCGCCGTCGCCTCGATCTCTTCGCCGTGAACCCCAAGAGTGACAACGCGCCGGTCATCGAACTCGCTGACGCCCTGACGCCTCCAGACCACGCCGTCGCCGCCGTCATAGGCGATCTGGGCGGCTTCATCGGCGTCGTCGGCTTCGATCTCTGCGATATAGTCAACGAACGCGTCAACGCGCGACTGAACAAGAAAAAGACCCATTGCTACGCTCCCTGATTTACGGGTTGCAGCTTACTTGATATTCAGTGTGTTCGCCAGATGTTCACGGTGTGAGCCGATAGCGCCCGCGTCCAACGAACTCAAGCCACCCGCGATCGCGCAGCACCTGAAGCTGCTGCCGGATTTTCTCGTGGACGTGCCGGTTCTCCGGATAAAGCGCGCTGAGCGCCGGGGCGAACCCGTAGGCGTCATCAATGGTGAAATCAGATTGGCCCAGGGCTTCAATCTGCGCCATGAGTGACCCAGCCCCCTGATCCGGGCCGTGAGTTAGTAGAGTCTGTTCGCCTTTCTTTCTGGGTTGATGTGGTTGGTCAAGGCCCGGTGAGCGGAGCTTGCGCGTAGCTCAAGCGAGCCGGGCCGGGGGTGACGGGTTCGCTCGGCGTAGACACAGGGCGCAAGCCCACCAAGCGCGGTGTGCGGACGCTGGGTGTTGTAGTCGATCCTCCACGCCTCGATCAGGCCGCGTGCTTCGTGTAGCGACGAGAACAGGTGCTCGTTCAGGCACTCATCGCGGAACCGACCGTTGAAGCTCTCCACGAAGGCATTCTGGGTAGGCTTTCCAGGTGCGATATAGTGCCATTCCACGCCGCTCTCTTTCTGCCAGCGCAGAAGCGCGTGACTGGTCAGTTCGGTGCCGTTGTCGCTCACGATCATGCGCGGCGTTCCTCGCTGCTCGATCAGACGATCAAGCTCACGGGCCACGCGCATCCCAGACAGCGAGGTATCGACCACGACGGCCAAGGCCTCCCGCGTAAAGTCGTCGACCACGCATAGCGTCCGGAAGCGCCGCCCGTCTGACAGCGCGTCAGAGACGAAGTCCAGGCTCCAGCGATGGTTCGCCGCCACGGGCAACAGGATCGGGCGCCGGGTTCCCACGGCCCGCTTGCGGCCACGCCGCCGCCGGACCGCCAGCCCTTCCTCTCGGTAGAGCCGGTAGATCTTCTTGTGGTTCGCATAAAGGCCCTCGCGCTCGAGCAGTATGCCCAGCCGGCGATAGCCGAACCGGCGACGCTCGCCGGCGATATCTCGCAGGCGCGTGCGCAAGACGTCATCGTCGCTTGAGCGCTTCTGATACTGGAAGGTCGATCGGTCCAGCTCTGCAAGGGCGCAGGCCCGACGTTCGCTCAGACCGTGCCGGGTCACCATGTGGTGCACGGCCTGGCGCTTAACGTCGGGCGTCAGAAGTTTTTTGCTGCGATGTCCTTCAGTGCTGCATTGTCCAGCATGGCATCGGCCAGAAGCCGCTTCAGCCGGCTGTTCTCCAGCTCCAGCACCTTCAGACGCTGGGCATCGGACACCGACATCCCGCCGAACTTGGCCTTGTATTTGTAAAAGGTTGCGTCGGAGATGCCGTACTTGCGGCAGACCTCCTTCGTGCTCACACCGGCGTCGTGCTCGCGCAGCATGCCGATAATCTGCTCTTCCGAATAACGGCTCTTTCGCATGGTCCATCCTCTCCTCGATGGACTCTACCATTCAATGGCCGGAATTCACGGGGCTGGGTCATGAGCTCTACAAGCCAGCCGCGTGCGCCTGAACTGGTCTCGCGAAGGAACGCCGTCTTGCTCCATTTCTCGATGACGTCACTGCGCAGTGATGGCACGCCGTCGCGCACGATTTGGATGCGGCCTGACGTCGGGACCTTCTCTAGCAGAATATTGCACCCGATCCAGCCAGCCCGGCGCGCCGTCGGGGCGAGCGGTTTCCGCTTCTCAATTAGGTCGGTCGTGAAGAAGTGTTTGGGAATAACGATCAGATCGCTGACGGCATGGCGATCCCGGTCATAGCGCAAGACGAAGAGGCTTGGGTTGGACGCGGACGCGAGCCGTTCCAGCATCGTCGCCCAGGCGCCGTCGAGCACCTTGCGGCCAATCTTTGTCTTCTGGGATTTCAGTTCATAGTCTTCGCAGCATGACCCGCAGAAGAGGTCTGCAACTGGGGCGTTGTTAGGATGGGCTTGCAGCCGGTCGGCGCCGCAAGCGGGACAGTAAAGCTCACGCTCGGCCCAGCTTTCCGTCCAGACGCGCGCCGACTGCGACGGGCTCTGGAAAGCTGCCTGTGTCTCTTCAAAGCCGAGATTGATATGCGACTTGTCCGACATGGCCCATCAGCGCGAAACATGAATGATCCGCTGATCTTCGATGGAAAGTGTTCGCATACGGTTTCTCCCCAAACCCCATGCCGAGTCTCCCGCAAGGCGTCTCCGGCGCGTGAAGGCTGACCGGCCTGAAGGCCGGTCACCGCTGAGCGGCGCCCCGGATTAAATCCGGGGCGGCCTTGGCCCGCCGGAACGCTTGCGAGAATTCGCTGTCGTGGTGTTAGGGGGAGGAGTGGGGGTCTAAATAGGTATGTGTCCCCGGTTCTTGGCCGGTTTTTTCGCATGGCACAGGAAGTCTTTATAATACTAAGCCAATAGATCATGTAGAAGTATGTCAAAAAATGCACTGTTTCGTTTCTTCGCATCTAAAACTAATTTATCATATCCAATTGCTTCAATAAAAACATCATACGTCTTGTGGTATCGAAAATAGCCCATGTGGTCCCATGACCGCCTCATGTCGTGATTGTCATATATATCGCTGAGCTTATCTGTTATGTCCGCAATTATAAAAGCAATTATATTAGTTCCCTCTGGAAATCTATGTATAGTTCCGTCGTCTGCAGTCAGGCCATTTTTTTGACGTATGTGCTTCACAGTCTCTATCACCTGATGAAATGGATCTTTCCCGCTATCTCCGTACTTATAGTCATCGCGGCCAGGTTTTTTGAATTCAACTATTAGCAACGTGCTTCTATCAATTGACTTAAGAATGGCCCCCTCTTCGTACATCAAAAGGTCTGTAATTTTATCGCCCTTCTGACGTCTAGAGCCATGGAGAGTGCGATCACTCGAAATGAAGTCGCAGAACGACAGTCTTTCATCAATCATCTAAAGGTTATGATCCTTCATGTTTGTCGTCGTGCTGTCCGAGTTCCGCGCAAATATTAGATCATGAAACTCATCCTCAGTAGGGCGACTACCGTCAGTTGTCATTTTTCTCAAGGTATCCGCAATATCAAGAATGGCACGTCGATGAACAACATATTCCGCAAGTGCTTCTTTGGAGTTGGAATCGGCTCTTTTTAAAATTTCAGTTTTCTTCGACTCAAACGCCGCAACATCAGTTAATGACTTCTCGAGGTCTTCATGCCAATTTTTGGTATCTCGGTATCGAAGAACAGCAAGATCCTGTACAAACTCATCATCTGTCCAGCTATTGGGTTTGCTTCGAACATACTGTTTTATTGATTGTCCGCGCATGCCTAAGCGTAAAAGAGGGCTTTTCATCAATGCTTCGCGCAACTCAGTCCCCTGACGCTCTTTTATCTCCTCAAATCGTTCTGTTTCTAGATCTCGAATTTCGTCAACAATCCGATTTACGATGGCGTCAACATCACTGCTAGGCGCCGTCATTATCGTGCGCTCATTGTTCGAATTATCGTCGAAATACTCTCCTGATGCAGAAGCCACGATTACGTATTTTGAATCATCATCTCGCCTAAAAAATTCTCTACCGATCTTATTAGAGATATCTCGTCCAGAGCCGATAACGCGATCAGACGCTTGAAACAGAATTGCATGTTTGTTGAAAAGCTTTGAACGCTCAACACGCGAGAGTGCGCCAGAAAAGCTATATGACTGGCCTTGTAGCGTCATATCAAAATTAAACTGGTGATCAGATGTAAAAAACTCAGAAAAATGCTTGGCTATATCGAATTGCACGCCATCTATATTCAACATTATTTTTGGTGAATTGGGCGAGATAAAATATGATAAAAAATGTTTGATAAATCTCTCAACTACATCCATTTGGTCAGACGCGCTAAGAATTTCTCGATACTCTTCTTTAATTTGACTTAATTCAAGCTTTGTGCCAATGTCTCGCTTTAATCGTGCGCGGTTAGCTGCATCACGAACTTCTGGATTGTTAAAGACGTCAAATATGAAATGTCGAGCGCCCGGCGTGGACAGTCGACCGTCGTATAAACTCGAATAAAAACAGTCATCAAAAACCTTAAAATTAATAAAACGACCAAACCCTTTTCCGTTAATGTCAAGCTTATGCCCAGAAAATGGAGTTAGAAAGCTTTTATAGTTTTCATCATTCAGGCCCATTCCATTGTCATCTAAAGTGAAAATAGGCTGCGCACTGTCAGGGTCAGTATTTATTTCTACAATAATAGTTCCCTTCGCCGGATTATCTTCTTTCCAGCGCTCTGCAGTTGAATGAAATGAATTTGATGCCGCTTCAAATAGCGGCATTAATAGTCCGTCGAGGTCACGGCTCAATCGCGTCCGCGATAACACTGCCCGCATGTCTGCATAATGTAGCCTGTCGTCAGTCATACCCTACCCAACTCATTTCAGCAGGGCAGCGACATGAATGTCCTGATGTTTCTATATCTTCTTTCCAGATCAAATGCGTGCCCCCTACTCCCCCAACCGCTTAATCTCATCCCTGATCCGCGCCGCTTCCTCGAACTCCAGATTCGCCGCCGCCTCGCGCATGCGCTTCTCCAGATCCGCCACCACCGCGCGCAGATTATTGGGTTCGAAGGCCGCCTGGCCTTCGGCCATGCCGGTGGGGCGCTTCCCGTCGCGCCCTCTCCCGCGCGCCTTGGCGCTGCGGCCCTTGGCGGTTTCTTCCATGACGCCCTTGAGCACGTCGGAGACGCCGCGCACCACGGTGGTGGGGGTGATGCCGTGGGCGGTGTTGTGGGCGATTTGTTTGGTGCGGCGGCGCTCGGTCTCGTCCATGGCGCGCTGCATGGAGCCGGTGATGCGGTCGGCGTAGAGGATGACCTTGCTTTCGCTGTTGCGCGCCGCGCGGCCGATGGTCTGGACGAGGCTGGTTTCCGAGCGCAGGAAGCCTTCCTTGTCGGCGTCCAGAATGGCGACCAGGCCGCATTCGGGGATGTCGAGGCCCTCGCGCAGGAGGTTGATGCCCACGAGGACGTCATAGACGCCCAGGCGCAGATCGCGGATCAGCTCGATGCGCTCCACCGTGTCCACGTCGGAATGCATGTAGCGCACTTTCAGGCCCTGCTCGTGCATGTATTCGGTGAGATCTTCGGCCATGCGTTTTGTGAGCGTGGTGATCAGGGTGCGGAAGCCTTTTTGCGCGGTGGCGCGGGCTTCGTCGATGACGTCATCGACCTGGCTGAAGCCCTTGGCGGCCACGGGGCGCACCTCCACGGGCGGGTCGATCAGGCCGGTGGGGCGGATCACCTGTTCGGTGAACACGCCGCCGGTCTGATTGAGCTCCCATTTGCCCGGCGTGGCGGAGATGTGCAGGGTGGGCGGGCGCATGGCCTCCCACTCCTCGAATTTCAGGGGGCGGTTATCGAGGCAGGAGGGCAGGCGGAAGCCGTGCTCGGCCAGGGTGCGCTTGCGGCTGAAATCGCCTTTGAACATGGCGCCGAGCTGCGGGATGGTGACGTGGCTTTCGTCCACGAAGACCAGCGCATTGTCGGGCAGGTATTCGAACAGGGTGGGCGGCGGCTCGCCGGGTTTGCGCCCCGTGAGATAGCGCGAATAATTCTCGATGCCGTTGCAGGAGCCGGTGGCTTCCAGCATTTCGATGTCGAAGGCGGTGCGCTGGGCCAGGCGCTGGGCTTCCAGCAGCTTGCCATGGGCCTCCATCCACTCCAGGCGGTCTTTCAGCTCGGCCTTGATGGAGGCGATGGCCTGGTTCAGCGTCGGGCGCGGGGTGACATAGTGGGAGTTGGCGTAGACGCGGACCTTGTCCAGGCTCGCTTCGGCGCGGCCGGTGAGGGGGTCGAACTCGTCGATGGACTCGATCTCGTCGCCGAAGAAGCTGACGCGCCAGGCGCGGGTGTCGGCGTGGGCGGGGAAGATTTCCAGCACGTCGCCGCGCACGCGGAAGGTTCCGCGGGTGAAGGCGGCGTCGTTGCGGCTGTACTGCAGCGCGGTGAGCTGGCGCATGATTTCGCGGGGATTTCTGTCCTCCCCCCGCTTCAGGTCGAATACCATGGCGGTATAGGTCTCCACCGAGCCGATGCCGTAAATGCAGCTGACAGAGGCGACAATGATGACGTCATCCCGCTCCAGCACCGACCGCGTCGCCGCATGGCGCATCCGGTCAATGGCCTCGTTGATGGAGGACTCCTTCTCGATAAAGGTGTCGGTGCGCGCCACATAAGCTTCAGGCTGGTAATAGTCATAATAGGAAACAAAATACTCCACCGCATTCTCAGGAAAAAACGAGCGGAATTCCCCGTAAAGCTGCGCCGCCAGCGTCTTGTTGGGCGCCAGGATCAGGGCGGGTCTCTGAAGGGTTTCAATGACTTTCGCCATCGTGAAGGTCTTGCCTGACCCCGTCACCCCCAGCAGGACCTGGTCGCGCTCACCGCCCCGCACCCCCTCGCACAGCGCCGCAATGGCCTCGGGCTGATCCCCGGCCGGGACGTACTCGGCGTCCAGCACAAAGGCCTTGCCGCCCTCCGACTTCTCGCGCGGCGCGGGCCGGTGCGGCGTCCAGTTTGCGGGCAGGCTCAGCGGGTCGGAAATGCCCGCCGGCAGCGCGCCCGGTTCGGCCTCGAAGGGCGCCTGGCTCATATCCCCGACGCCGTCGGGCAAAAGCGTGTCGTCTGCAGTGATCCGGGCCATGCCCGCCAATATGGCCCCGCGCATGCGGCTTGAACAGACGCGCAAGTGTTGGTTAACCGGGCCGGGGCAGTGTGTCCCTCTATCCACGCAAAGGTGCGGGCCGGCGATGTCAGGCAGTTTTGAACGGGTGCGGGTCCTGATCCTCGAGGACAATGTGCACATGTCCACCATCCTGCGCACGATCCTGCAGGGGTTCGGCGTGCGCACGATCACCGAGACCCGCGACGCGGCCGATGCGTTCGAGATCATGCGCAACGCCAGCCCGGACCTGGCGCTCGTCGACTATATGCTCGGCGATGTGGACGGGCTGGAGTTCACACGCCTGATCCGCACCGCCACCGACAGCCCGAACAAATACCTGCCCATCATCATGGTGTCCGGCCATACCGACCGCACACGGGTGATGGAGGCGATCAACGCCGGCGTAAACGAATACCTCGCCAAGCCGGTGCGTCCGGTGGATCTGTATAACCGCCTGGTCTCGATGATCGAGCGTCCGCGCCGCTTCGTGAAGGCGCCAGGCTATTTCGGCCCCGATCGCCGCCGCCGCCAGGACCCGCGCTATAGCGGCCCCATGCGCCGCTCTACCGATGCGGAGAATGCGGAGACGGAAGATTAGCGTCGGCGGGCGCCCGTCCCCTGCTCATGCACTGGCCAGACCAGTGCGCCTGTATCGAACCCCATTGCTTCCAGCCTTGCCAGCCGCGCGTCCAGCACGGTGTCTTCCATTTGCCGGGTGCGTGACAGGATCCACAGATAGCGCCCGCGCGGTTCGCTCACCACGGCCCATTGATACTCGGCCTCGTCCAGTTCGATGACCCAGTAATCGCCCCAGAACGGTCCGAAGAAGGACACCTCCAGCTTGGCGTTGTTGGAGCCGGGGACCACGCGCGCGCGGCCGCGCGCTTCTTCCGCCGGGCCGTCCAGACCCTCCCGGTAGCAGGTATTGATCAGGGAAATCTCTCCGTCTTCGCCGCGGACATAGTCGGCGGTCACGCCGTCGCAGCCGCGTTCGAACCGGCTGTCATAGCGCGCAATCTCGTACCAGCGGCCCAGATAGCGCTCCAGATCCACCTCCGCGACGGTGGTGAGCGGCACGTTGGAGGTGCGCCGTTCTGGCTGGGGCGCGCAGGCGGTCAGGGCGGCGAGCGCCGCGATAAGGACGAAACGCATCATGGATCAGGCTCCGGGTTGGTGAAGGCGGATACATCCGTAACGCGCAACCAGTGTAAAGCGTTCAGCGGGTCACTGCGCCGCGGCCAGCAGGGCGTCGATCTCGGCGTCGCGCGTGCACCAGCTGGCGACAAAGCGGGCCGAGCCGTCGGGCCAGGCGTAGAAGCCGGCGCCGGCGGCCTGTAGGCGCTCGGCGACCCCGTCGTCGAGCCGGGCGAAGACTTCATTACCGTCAACAGGATGGGCGAGGGTGACGCCCTCAATCCGGTCGAGTCCCCCGGCCAGGCGCTTGGCGGCGCGGTTGGCGTGACCGGCGAGTTCCAGCCACAGGCCATCCTCCAGCCAGGCGTCCAGCTGGGCGGCGATATAACGCATCTTCGGCGCCATATGGCCGGAGCGCTTCTGGCGCGCCTGCAACTGGGTGAACCGCTCCATGACGGAGGGGAAGAGGATCACGGCCTCCGCCGCCAGCGCCCCGGTCTTGGTGGCGCCCAGACACAGCACGTCTACGCCCGATTTCCAGGTCAGCTGCGCCGGGCTGCAGCCCAGACCCGCCAGCGCACTGGCGAAGCGGGCGCCGTCCATGTGGATTTTCAACCCCGCCGCTCGGGCCAGACCGGTCAGCTCGGCGAGCTCGCTCAGCGTATAGGCGCAGCCCGCCTCGTTAAGCTGTGACAGACTCAGGACCGCCGGGGGCGGGGCGTGGACAAAATCGGTCGGCCATTGGTTCAGCGCGTCTTCCAGCGCTGACGCGTCGATCCTGGCGTGGGCGCCGGGCAGGGGCAGGAGCTTGGCGCCGCCGGTGAAGAATTCCGGCGCGCCCCTCTCGTCGCGGTGGATATGGGCCTCGTCATGGCACAGCACCATGGAGTCAGACGGGCATAGCACGGACAGGGCCAGCGCATTGGCCGCCGTGCCGGACACGGCGAATACTACTTTCAGATCGGTCTCGAACAATTCCTTTAGCCGCGCCTCCACCCGCGCGCTGATCGCGTCCGCGCCATAGCTGGGCGCAAAGCCCTCATTGGCGCGGGCGATGGCCTCGATCAGGGCGGGATGAGCGGGGGCGGTGGTGTCGGACAGGAAATTCATGGAGCGCAATCGAGCGCGCCCGGGCGGCGGCGTCAATGCATGTGAGCGGCGCCGGATTGAACCCGACCCGGCCACGGCTAGAGTGCTGGCGTTCTTTGACCGCAGGAGCCGCCATGCCCGTATCCGATCCCGTCGCCCGCCCGTTCGATACGCCCGAGCGCAAGGCGTTCCGCGAGAGCGTGGAGCGGTTTGTCGCGCGCGAGATCGCGCCTCATGGCGATGACTGGGATGAGGCGGGCGATTTTCCCTGGGCGCTACACGAGACCGCCGGCGCGCTTGGCCTGTTCGGGTTCGGCATTGATGCGGACTATGGCGGCGCCGGGTTCGACGACGCGTTCATGCGGCTCGATGCCGGAGTGGCGCTCGGCTATGCAGGGGTGGGCGGGGTCAACGCCTCGCTGGGCTCGCGCAATATCATGACCGGACCCATCGCCCGGCTTGCCCGGGAAGAGGTCAAGCGTGCAGTCCTGCCGGGCATCGTGTCGGGCCGGACCGGCGGGGCGCTGGCGATGACCGAACCGTCGGGCGGATCGGACCTCGCCCGCCTGAAGACCCGCGCACGGCGCGACGGCGATGAGTGGGTGATTGATGGTGAGAAGACCTTCATCACCGGCGGGATGAAGGCGTCCTGGTTCGTGGTGGGCGCGCGCACGGGCGGCGAGGGCTTTGGCGGGATTTCGCTTTTCCTCGTGCCCCATGATGCGCCAGGATTCACCCGCACCATCATCGCGCGCAAGATGGGCTGGTGGTCGTCCGACACCGCTACGCTCCACTTTGACGCCTGCCGGATACCGGCGGATGCACAATTGGGCGAGGAGGGCAGCTGCCTCCTCGCGATCATGGATAATTTCAATTACGAGCGCCTGGCGCTGGCCGCAGGCTGCCTGGGCATGGCGCGCCGCTGCCTGGATGATGCGGTAGACTGGGCGCGAGCGCGCGAGACTTTCGGCAGGCCGCTGATCCGCCATCAGGTGATCCGCCACAAGCTGGCCGAGATGAGCGCGCGCATCGATGCGCTGGACGGATATCTGCAGATTCTGGCCGCTGCGATCAATGCAGCGCTGGAGACGGGTGCGCCCTTGCCGGCAGCGGGTCTGGCCAAGGCGAAATTCCTGGCGTCGGGAACCGCCGAATATTGCGCCAGCGAGGCCATGCAGGTGCTGGGCGGGGCGGGCTATCTGCGGGGCTGCGCGGTCGAGCGCATCTATCGCGAGGTCAAGGTGATGGCCATTGGCGGCGGGTCGGAGGAGATCATGCGCGATCTCGCCGCCCGCCAGATGGGGCTTTAGGCCGCTTCCCCGGGCTGGTGCGGCGGCAGCAGGCTTTTGATGGCGGACAGCTTGACGCTGGCGTCGGGCTGCGCTGATTCCTGCCGGCCCATTTGCGAGGCGAGCAGGCGCATGGCGCGCGCCTGGGCGTCCTGACGGCAGCGCCCTACGGGCAGCACGCCGGATGAGGCGAGCTTCAACAGGGCGATGGTCCGGTCCAGCGCCGCCTGCTCTGACGCTTCGATGCGCGCCAGGATTTTGGTCTCGTCCAGCGTCTGCAGGCCCAGCGCGTCGAACGCATCGGCCAGCTCGGCCTTGTCCGCCGCCGGAAAGGCGCCTTTCAGCGCGCGCGCCTGCAGGCGGGTCAGGCGCGACAGGCGCTCCAGCGGCTGGCCGGGGCCGCGCACGAACCAGGTCTCCGTTGCATTGGTCTTGAGCCGGGCGCGCACATAGGCGGCGAGCTTCTTCTTGTTCGCTTCGCCCACGATATTGTCTTCCATGGCGAACAGGCGCTCGAGCAGTTCGGGAACGCCCGCCGCGCCCTGCAGCGCTTCATCCACGGCCTCGGGTGATAGCAGCCGCGCGGAACGGCAGGTAAAGGCCTCCACCAGCGCGGTGGGGTGCAGGTCGGGCCCGGACACCCGGATGAGGCGCTGGGCGAGCTGACGCGACAGCTCGATCTCGGCCATCACGCTTTCGGGCCGCAGGCGCTTGGGCGAGCGCAGATGGCTCAGGATATGGCTGGCGATCTCGCCCCGGCTGTCGGGCAGCTCTCCGGCGGCGAACCGCGCGGCCAGGCGGCGGGCGGGCGGCGGCGCGCCTGCCAGATCGGTATGGTCGGGGCGGCCCTCATACAGGCTGGTCAGGCGCTCAACGATTACGCCGGGGTCTTCGCCCTTTCCCGTGATCGCGCTGATGGCGGGGTCAAAGGTCAGCAATTCGGCCAGGAAGGCATCAGCCTGATTGAGCGCGAAAGCCCTCGCCTCAGGCTTTGCAGGCAGCTCGTCGAGCAGGTCGAGCACCAGGGCGGTCTTGGCGCGCAGGTCTCCCGCCTCGCCCAGCCGCTCGGCGATCGCCCGGCGCATGCGACGCTCCGGGCCGCCTTCATTCAGGATTTTCTCGGTCAGCTCGGCAAAATCGCGCGCCTTGGGCAGCGCCTTGGCGTTGGCCGCCTCGCGCCGGGCTTCTGCAGCCGCGCGCTCCACCAGGGCGTTGAGCTGTTTCATGAAAGCCTGCACCGGCGCGCCGCTGGACTGGGCGCGGGCGATGGCGACTTTCTGCACGGCGTGCTGCAAGTCGGTCTCCGAGCCATCGAGGTCCTCGATGAGGTCGGGACGGCTGAGCAATTCCAGCGGACAGATCTGGCGGCGCTCCAGCCAGCCGGACAGTACGCGCCGGATTGTGTCGCGCGCTGCCGCGCCCATGAAATCTGACGGCGTGACGCAGGGCAGGCTGGCATCGACCTCCGCGCTGTTCTCCTCGACGAAGCGCTCCGGCCCCGCCTCGAAAATCGGGCCGCCTCGAAACGCGCTCTCCTGCGCATTCCAGACCTCGCGCACGACGCGCACCGATCCGTCAGGCAGGGAATCTTTCAGCTTGTGGGCCAGTTTCAGCGCGCCGTCCCGGTCGGGCAACGCCTCGACCAGCGTCCAGGACGCCTTGCGGTGTTTCTTGACGAACACCTCGAAATGAATGTCTCCGCCCGTCATCGCCAGCTCGCCCCCGGGTGCGCTTTCCCCTCAACCATGGCGCCTCGGGCTTAACCTTGCGTAACCATGCCTTGCGGGCGCGCCCTGCATGGATAAGCTGCACCCTTGAAAACGACGGGCCGCGACTCGCTCGCGGCGGCAGACAAGGGCGCGCGCCATGGCCACGATCACGCTGGTGGATGATGACGAGAACATCCTGACTTCGGTCTCCATCTTTCTGGAGAATGAGGGCTACAAGGTGCGCACCTATACCGATGGCGCCACGGCCCTGCCCGAACTCACCGCCCAGCCGCCCGATCTGGCGATTTTCGACATCAAGATGCCGCGCATGGACGGGCTGGAGCTTCTGCGCCGCGTGCGCCAGTCCTCCAACCTGCCAGTGATTTTTCTGACCTCGAAAGATGGCGAGTTTGACGAGGCCCTGGGCCTGGACCTTGGCGCGGACGACTATATCGCCAAACCCTTCTCCCATCAGCTGCTGGCGCGCCGGGTCAAGGCGGTGCTGCGCCGGGCGCAGTTTGATCCCGAACTGGGCGGAACGCCGGGCGAGAACGACCCCAAGGCGATCCATCGCGGCAAGCTGACCATGGACCCCAACCGCCATGCCTGCGCCTGGGAAGGCCGGCAGGTCCGCCTGACGGTCACCGAGTTTCTGATCCTGCAGGCGCTGGCGCACCGGCCGGGCTTTGTGAAGAGCCGCGACAACCTGATGGACGCGGCCTATGACGATCAGGTCTATGTCGATGACCGCACCATCGACAGCCACATCAAGCGCATTCGCAAGAAATTCCGCGAGGTGGATTCGACCTTTGACGGGATCGAGACCCTTTATGGCGTCGGCTATCGATACAAGGAGGCTTAGGCGCTTGCGCGCCACGGCGCGCTGGCTGCTGCAGCGCACGCCGCGCCTGCGCATGCCGCGCCTGTGGATGTTGATCGCGATCATCAACGCCCTGGTGCTGTGCGTGCTGGCGCTTGGCCTCTACGCCATCACCGAAGCGCGGCGCGGCGTGGTCGCGGCCAAGCTGGATTCGCTCACCGCCCAGGCTGAGATCATCGCCAGCGTCATCACCGAGACCGCGGTCTATGGCGATGCGCCCGGACCGCGCATGGACAATGATTCTGCGCGCGAGGTGCTGCGCCGCCTGTCCTCGCTCTATGTGCCCGACAAATCTCGGGCCATCCTGCATGCGCAGGGGCCCGCGCGGATCGCCGACAGCGATTTGATCGCGGGTCAGGTAGAGATCACGCCCCTGCCGCCGCCGGGCGAGACGCCATCGCAGCCGCAAGGGTCCTTTCGCAATATGTTCGCGCCCATGGGCGACACCATTTCCATGTTGTGGACCACGCCCGAGTCGCGGGCCTATTTCGACATGACGATCAGCGAGGAAGTGGCGCGCGCCTTCGCCACCGGCGAGCCGCAGCGCGGCGTCAGACGCGGGCCGGACGGCGGGCGTGTGGTCTCGGTGACGTTGCCGATCCAGTTGATCCAGGCTGTGGTGGGGACGGTGACCTATGAATCCTACGATCTGGACGCCCTCATCGCCGAAGAGCGGGTGTTTCTGAGTGTTTTCGTGCTGTTCGCCACCGGGATCATCGCGATCGGCACGATTGTATTGACCGTCTCGGTGGCGGGGCCGCTGGCCAAACTGTCCGAGGCGGCGCGCAGGGTGCGCCTGGCGGGCGGCTCGCGCGTGCCGCTGCCTGATTTTGGCGGAAGGCGTGACGAGATCGGCGCATTGTCCACGGCTTTCAGCCAGATGACCAACGCACTCTATGACCGGCTGGACGCCATCGAGAGCTTCGCCGCCGATGTCGCCCACGAGATCAAGAACCCGCTCACCTCCATTCGCTCGGCCGCCGAAACCCTGCCGCTGGCGCGTGACGACGCCCAGCGCGCACGCCTGATCAAGGTGATTCAGCATGATGTGCGCCGGCTCGACCGGCTGATTACGGATATTTCCAACGCCTCCCGGCTGGATGCGGAGCTGGCGCGCGAGGATCTGGCCATGGTCGATATCCGCCGCCTGCTGGGCGATATCGCCAGCCTGCACCGCCAGGAGGACGAGGATGCGCCAGCGCGCGTGGTGGTGGAGGCCGGGCCAGGGCCGCTGCTTCTGCGCGGGCACGAAGGACCGCTCAGCCGGGTTTTCATCAATCTGGTGGACAACGCCCTTACGTTCTCGCCGCCAGACGGCGTCGTGCGGCTGACGGCGCGCCGTACCGGCGCCGCCCACGGGCGCCTGATCGTCACGGTCGAGGATGACGGACCCGGCATTCCGCCTGAAAGCCTGGAGGCGATTTTTGATCGCTTCCATACCCGGCGCCCCGAGGGAACAGCGTTCGGCGCCCACTCGGGCCTCGGCCTCGCCATCGCGCGCCAGATCGTCAACGCTCATGGCGGCGTCATCCGCGCCGGAAACCGGCCCGAAGGCGGCGCCGTGTTCACTGTGGACCTGCCCGGCGCCCGCTGACGCGGCGCCTGGGCCACACCCTGTGGCTCTTCTGCCCGCAAGGTCTTTTCGCGAGTGCGAAACCTAGCTTACATATGACTTACACATATCCGCCTGAGGAACAGGAATTGTACGCGTCGCCATGATCGGCATCGTCGTCGTCTCACATGGCCGTCTGGCTGACGAGCTGATTCTCGCCGCCGAGCACGTGGTGGGGCCGCTTGCAGCATGCAGCGCGGTCTCGATCGGGCCGGATGATGATATGGAGCTGCGCCGCAATGACATCCGGGCGGCCATCGAAGCCTCCGACGGCGGCGAGGGCGTCATCGTGATTACCGACATGTTCGGCGGCACGCCGTCCAACCTCTCCATCTCTTTGCTGGAGCGCGGCCGGGTGGAGGTCATCGCCGGGGCCAATCTGCCCATGATGATCAAGCTGGCCGAAGCCCGCTCCCGCCTGCCGCTCAGCGCCCTGGCCGACAGCGTCAGTGCGGCGGGCAAGCGCTATATCGCTGTGGCCTCGCAGCTACTGGACGGCCCGGCATGAGCATTGAACGCACGGTGACGATCTGCAACCCGCGCGGGTTGCATGCGCGCGCCTCGGCGAAGTTTGTGGCCGAGGCCGCGCCGTTTGACGCCCAGGTCACCGTGGTGCGCGAGGGCGATGAAGTCGCCGCCGATTCGATCATGGAGCTGTTGATGCTCGCAGCCGGACCCGGCTCGCAGATCACCATCCGGGCTGAGGGCGCCGAGGCCGAAGCGGCGGTGACGGCGCTGGCCGGGCTGGTTGAGTCCGGCTTTGGCGAGCTAAGCTGAGTTCAGCGGTCTTGGATGATGGCCGCCACCAGAGCATCGAGCGGCTGGCCGCCATCATACAGATAGCCCGGCACGGCGGCGCGCCGGGCCGCGTCCAGATCACTCATCCGGTCCCCGATCATGAAGCTGGCGTGCGGTGGCGCAGCAAAATCGGCCAGTGCGCGCAGCACCATGCCGGGATTGGGCTTGCGGTCGCGATGGCCGGCGATGCGGTAGCGCGCCACCACCGCGTCGGCGTGATACGGGCAATAGTACCATCGATCCACACTGGCGCCCTGTCCGGCCAGGGTGTGCGCCATGGCCCGGTGAAACGCCTGAACATCGGCTTCGCTGCACAGGCCGCGCGCCACGGCGGACTGATTGGTGACGACCGCGATGCGGAACCCGGCCGCGCGCGCGAGCCTGAGCGCCGCGGCGGCGCCCGGCATCCAGCTGATCTGATCGGTGTCTGTCTGATGCGGTTTGTCCACGATGAGCACGCCATCGCGGTCGAACAGGGCCAGGGGCGGACCGGAAGCGCCAACAAACATGGGGAGCGTCAACCCGTGCAATCAAAGATCGATTGTTTATAATGCCTATGGTTCCGGTTGTCGCGCGGCTCTGATCCCGCAGCGCGCTCTGTGGCGGCGGGCTGGACAAGACGGTCCCGTGCGGCGAGAGGTGACATCTATAACCCGTCCGCGAGGCGGAGCTTTGAAAGGCAAGGCGATGGCGCGCGGCGCAAAACGCAAGGGCGCAAGCGGCGCGAAGACGGGCGGTCGCGGCGCGGGACAGGGCGGCGGTCCGGCGGCAAAACGTCAGCAATTCCTCACCCGCGCCGCGCGCGTGTTCGACGTGCCCGAAGGCGTCGCCGAGGCGCTGATGAGCCAGGGCCGCCGCCAGAGTGTGCGCTTCAATCCATTGGCGGGCGCTTCGCGCGCGGATTTCGAGGCGGAGCTTGCGCCGTGGGGCGAAGCTCTGATCCCCATCGACTGGTGCGAGGGCGCCTGGAATCTCGATCTGGAGCCAGGCCAGACCCTGCCCGACCGGCTGTTCTCCAGCGGTCAGGCCTTCATCCAGAACGCCTCAAGCTTCGTGCCGTCCCTCGCGCTGGATCCGCAGCCGGGCGAACGCATCCTTGATCTGTGCGCGGCCCCGGGCGGCAAGACCTCCCATATCGCCGCGCTCACCGGTAACGAGGCCGAAATCTGGGCCAATGACGCTCTGCCCGCGCGCCTGCCCAAACTGAATGAAGTGCTCGGCCTTCTCCATGTGCGCACGGCGTCGGTGACTGCCCACCCCGGCCAGTTCATCGACCGGTTTCTGGAGGGTCCGTTCGACCGCATTCTCATCGACGCCCAGTGCACCGGCGAGGGCATGATCGATCTGCGCCGGTCTGCGACCTTGCGCTACTGGGCCATGGAGCGCGTCATCGAATACAGCCGCCTGCAGCGCAAGATGCTCATGGCCGCTACGAAGCTGCTCAAACCCGGCGGGGTGCTGGTGTATTCCACCTGCACGCTGGCGCCGGAAGAGAACGAAGCCTCGGTCAACCATCTGCTCACCCACGCCCCGGAGATGAGCCTGGAGCCCATAGACATCGCCGCGCCTTGCCTGATCCCGGCCCGCACTAGATGGGAGGGCGACAGCTTTGACCCCAGCCTGACCATGGCGTGCCGCGTTTCGCCCAGCCGCTTTATGGAGGCGTTCTTTGTGGCGCGCCTGCGAAAGGACGTCTGATGGAGCTGCGCCCCACCCTGCCCCTCGGCGTTGTGGAGAGCCCGCTCTTCGTGCCCGACGCCACCTATGGCGCCATCAAGGGCCTGGGCGCAGACGAGCTGCCGGCGGCCGGCGTGCGCGTGTTGATGGCCAACGCCTTCCATCTCATGCGCTCACCCGGCGTGACGCGGATCAAGGCGCTGGGCGGGCTGAAGAAAATGATGGGCTGGTCCGGCGTGCTGATGACGGATTCGGGCGGCTTTCAGGCCCTGTCTCTGATCCGGGAGAATGCCGGGCGCGGGCGGATCACGGCGCGCGGGCTGGATTTCGCCTTCGAGGATGGCGCGAAAGTCCAGCTCACCCCCGAAAAAGCCATCACCACCCAGCTGCGGCTCGGCGGAGACATATTGTTCTGTCTCGATGACTGCACCCGGCCTGAAGATCCTGAGGCCGAGCAGGTTCTGTCCGTCGAGCGCACCATCGCCTGGGCGCGCGCCTGCAAAGACGCCTTCGCCGCCCAGCTGGGCAAGCGCGAGCGTGATCCGGACCGGCCCCGCCTGTGGGGCGTGGTGCAAGGCGGGACGTCGCCCCATCTGCGCCGTCAGTGTGCCGAGGCCCTGCTGGAGATCGGGTTTGACGGCTATGGCTTTGGCGGCTGGCCGCTGGACAGCGACGGCAAGCTGCTCACCGATACGCTGGCGCTGGTGCGCGAACTGATCCCGGCGCAGTTTCCGCTGCACGCGCTGGGCGTGGGCCATCCGGTCTCGGTCGCGGCATGCGGGCGCATGGGCTATACGCTGTGCGACAGCGCCTTGCCGACACGGGATGCAAGGCGCGGGCGGCTTTACTGCTTCACCGGTGACGTCCCGACCATCGACGGCGATGGCTGGTTCAAGACGCTCTATCTGGGCGACGAGGTGCATGCGCGCAATGACGCCCCGATCTCTGACCAGTGCGAATGCCTGACCTGCCGCACCTATAGCCGGGGATATCTGCACCATCTGTTCAAGCGCGACGAGCCGCTCTACTGGCGCCTGGCGACCATCCATAATCTCTGGTTCATGCGCCAGGTCACCGATCTGGTGGCGGCGGAGCGCGCGGGATGAGCGCGCCGGACCGGGCGGCGCTCAACGAGGTCGTGGCGCAGGTGCGCGCGGCGGCCAAATCACGCGATATCCTGCCTGCGCTGATCGAACGCCTCGCCCTGCGCGAGCTCGCCGCCGGCATCGCCCCGCGCGAGGCGGTCAAACGGGTCAAGCGCCAGCTCCACCAGTCGGGCGGCGCGTATTTCGCGGGTAAACCGGCCTATGGGCGCTGGCTCACGGCGCTTGAGGGGGCGGGCCCCGAAGCGCGCCGCGCAGAGCTCGCCCGCCAGTTCACCATTCATCGCTCCATGGCCGAGCGCGCCGGCTCTCTGGAAGCCTATTATGCGGGCCTGTTCGCCGGCATCGAGGCGCCGGTGTGCGTGCTCGATCTCGCCTGCGGGCTGAACCCGCTGGGGCGGCCCTGGATGCCGGTGCAGCCGGAGCGCTACCGGGCCTGCGACATCTATCTCGACATGCTCGATTTTGTGACGCGCGCCTCGGGTCTTACCGGCTTCCCGGTGGAGACTTTCGCCCATGATCTGGCCGCCGGTCCGCCCGATGAGGGCGGCGCCGATGTGGTGCTGGCGTTGAAAACCTTGCCCTGCCTGGACCAGATCGAACCGGGCGCCGGCGCGCGGCTGATCGCCGGGCTCACAGCGCGTCATGTCATCGTGACCTATCCCTTGCTGAGCCTGGGTGGGCGCCAGAAGGGCATGGACGCCAACTACCGCCGGAGCTTTGAGGCGGTTGCGCGCGAGAGCGGGCGTCAGGTGTCGGAGCTGTCGCTGCCGGGCGAGCTGGGCTTCCGCCTGTCGCGCTGACGCTTTTTCGTTCCGGCGTCAGGATCGGGCGGGGCGACGCTGGCGCCGTCGAACACCACCATCACCTCGCCGCGCGGCGGCTCGGGGAAGCGGGCGACAAGCTGACTGATGGGTCCGCGCGCCGTCTCCTCGAACATCTTGGTGATCTCCAGGCACACCGCGCCCTCGATATCGCCGTACACCGCCAGCGCATCCTCAAGCAGGCTCGGCAGGCGGTGGGGCGCCTCCATCATCACCAGCGTGGCCTGATGGCGCCGGGCCCGGTCGAGCCAGTTGCGCCGCTGGCCGCTTTTGCGGGGGGGGAAGCCCAGAAACACGAACTCGTGGGGCGGTAGATTGGACAGGACCAGCGCGCTGAGCACCGACGACGCGCCGGGGATCACCCGCACGGGCAGCCCGCGCTCATACACCGCCGCGACGACGCGATAGCCTGGATCATTGATGCCGGGCATGCCGGCATCGCTGCACATCGCGACGGTCTGTCCGCGCGCGATCAGGTCAGCGATGCCGCCCGCGCTGTGGCGTTCGTTATGGTCATGGCAGGCGATCAGGCGCTGGGGCGAAATGGCGTAATGATCCAGCAGCTTGCGGGTATGGCGTGTGTCCTCGGCAGCGACCACGTCCGCCTCCTTGAGGATGCGCACGGCCCGGTAGGTCATGTCTTCCAGATTGCCGATGGGCGTGGCCACGAGATACAGCGTGCCGGGTTCCCCACCTTCAGTCATGGATAAGCCTGCTCCCGGGCCGGTGCGTCATTCAGGGACAGGCTGCTAACAGCATATCGGCGAAAACAGAAGCCGGGTCGGGCGGAACCGCCGCCCGGACTGCTGCAGCCGCCGCCGCCCCATGGCCGGCAGCTTGGCGCGCGCGGCCCATAATCGCTCCAGTGCTTCGTCCATATCGTCATCGCCGGGCGTGCGGGCGATGAAGCCGGTCATCCCCTCGTCGAGCAGCTCGCGGTTTCCCGCCACATCGCTCACCACGCAAGTGCGCCCGCACAGCATCGCCTCGACAATGACCGCCGACAGGCCCTCCGCGCGCGAGGCCAGCGCAAGGGCGTGATGGTGATCCCAGACGCCCGGTATGTCGCGCACCGGGCCGGTCAGCCTGACCCGATCCTCCAGCGCCAGCTCGCGAATCATCGCCTGCAGCAAAGTGCGATGAGGCCCGTCGCCGATGAGGGACAGGGTGACATCGCGCGCGCGCCAAAGCGGGCGGGCGAGCACATGCAGCAGCGCGTCCTGACCTTTGTCTTCCAGGTCGAGCCGCCCGACGCAGGCCAGGCGCAGCGGCGTGTCCTGTGCGGGCCAGGGGCGCTCGCCGCCATGGGGAACCTGGAAGGGCGTGCGCACCAGCTGCGCGCGGGGCAGCGTGCGCAGCGCGCTCTGCCGGGCGGCGAGGGCGATGCTGGCGTTGGAGACAAAGTAGTTGGCGCGTGCGCCGAGGAAGCCTGCGCGCAGGGCGAGCGCAGTGTCGCCCGGCGGCCATTCGTGGATAGCGCCATAATGGGTGAGCGTGGCATAGGCCTGCCCTGCCTGCCGACAGAGGGTCATCCAAGGCGTAGCGGCGAACATGTCGGGCTGCTGGAGCACGGTGAGATCGAACCGTGGAGTGGTAACGAGTGCGCCTGGTCCGCCATCGCTACGTTCCTCAATTTCAACGCCTTTTGCGATCAGCCGCGCCACCGGGTCAGGCCTTTGCGGCCATTGGCGCACCGAGGCAGCGACCCGGCAACCGCGCGCGATCAGGCGCAGTGCGGTGTCAGCCCACAGCGTTTCAGCGGCGCCCCAGGGCGCGGCGCTGAGCGCCGAGACGAAGCGGATTGCGGGCGCCGTCACGCCGCGTCCGTTCCTTCGGTCACCAGATCATCCAGATGATTCAACACCTTGTCGAAGGCGTTGACGATGTCGGTCATGGCGGCGCGGTCCCCTGACAACACCGAGTGATGGCAGACAAGGGTGCGGGCTGAATAGTCTTCCGCGACGGGGAAATCGCCCGGCTTTGCTGCTGGTCCCGCGCAGTCGGCGAAGCGGGATCGCGACCCTGGCCGGTAGAGGCCGCTGACGTGCAAAGGCGGGTCGCTTGTGTACCATGGCGCGCCAAGTTCGGCGCTGAGCGCGACGCCGATGCGCGCTGAGGGGACATGCGCGGTCACCCATGGCTCGAGGGCGATGATGTATTCAAACACGGTGCGCCGCTCCAGCGCCGCGGGCTGAATCAGCGGACGCAGCGGGCCCATCCCGGCCAGGGCGTCATCCAGCCAGGCGGCGTGCTGCGCGGTTTCGGACAGGCGCTTATCCAGCGCGCTATCCTCCATCTGGGCGAGGAGGATGGCGGCCTGCATTTCGGTCATGGCGTGATTGGCGCCCATGGGCCCCGAACCCTCGGCAAGCTCCAGCCCGGTGACGGGATCGGGGCGGGCAAGGCGGCGGCCGTCGGCGTGCAGGGCGAAAATGCGTTCGGCCAGATCGGCGTCATCGGTGATCACGGCGCCGCCCTCGCCGCTGGTGAGCGGTTTGGTCTGCTGGAAGCTGAAACAGCCCGCATGCCCGAAACTGCCTGCCCGCCGCCCGGCATAGAGCGCGCCATGGGCCTGGGCGCAGTCTTCGATGAGCCAGAGCCCGCGCGCCCGGACGAGATCGAGGATGGGCGCCATCTCCATCATGGACTGGTGCAGATGCACGCCGATCACGGCCCGGGTACGCGGGGTGATCGCCCGGGCGATGGTCCCGGCGGTCAGGCAGAAATTGTCCGGCGACACATCGGCCAGCACCGGCGTCGCGCCGGCGCGCAGCACGGTGGAGGCGCTCGCCACCCAGGTCCAGACCGGGACGATCACCTCATCACCCGGACCCACGCCGAGCGCCTCCATCGCCAGCAGGAGCGCGCTGGAGCCCGATGACACCGGCACGGCGAAGCGCACGCCATTGAACGCCGCCCAGGCTTGCGCAAACTGCTGCTGCTTCGAGGGTCCGCCGCGCACCGGACCGGAAATCGCCCAGCGTCCGCTGTCGAGCGCGGAGCGGGCCGCCGCCCTGATGCGGTCATTGACCGGTGGCCAGGCGGGCCAGGGCGCTGTGCGCACGGGCGTTCCGCCGAGCAGGGCGAGGGCGCCGGACCGGCTCATGACGCCGCCTCGCTGCGCCAGCTGAAACTGTCGTCGAATGGCGCATCGAACCGGTTGGAATACCCGCCGGTGAAATAGCGCAGCGTCGCCTGACCAGTGGAGCGCGGGCGCACGCCCGCTGCCAGCAGATCGGCCAGCAGTTTGTCATCCTCGCCGGTCAGGGCGTCGGCGTCGGTCTGGGAAAATTCTGTCCGGAAGGGGATCCGAAGCAGCAGGCTGCGCTCGATCAGCCAGGCGCCCGTGTCCACCGTGCGCGCTCCGCCGGGCTGATCAGGCGGATCGGCCCGGTCATGAAACACGTTGGAGCCCCACGCGCATACGCCCTGCGCCACCAGCTCGGCGAAACGCGCGCGTCCGGCAGCCTCGTCGCGCGCCCAGGGCACGCGGTCCTCGCACCAGGGCTGCCCGTCGCGGTGGAACATCTGAAGGCTGGAATGAACGGCCGGAACACCGCTGGCGCGGGCCAGAGCCAGCAAGCTGGAGAGATGACCACGCTCCCAGTCATTGTCGTCATCGATGAAGGCGATATAGCGCCCGCGCGCCTGCGCCACGCCCAGATTGCGCAAGGCGCTGCTGCGTCCGGGTCCTGAATGCTCGTGCGCCGCACGCGGCGCGACGCTCCACATCCGGTGCGGGGCCGTGGGGTGGGTGCGCAGCATGGCCTCGGTCTGGGCGCAGGCATCCACGAGAATGCGATGCTCCAGCACCGCCTCGTCACAGGCGCGCTCCACCGCCGCCATGGCGCGCTGCAATAGTTGCGGGCGGGTGCGGGTTATCGTGATGACGGTGATCTCAGGCGCGGTCATCGCCGGGCCTCCTCAAAGGCGCGCCGGTCTTGGAACACGACGCGCGCGCCCTCGTCGCAGATTCCGAACGGCAGGCGCAGGGGGTCACCGAGTGCGGCGGCGATGGCGCTGTGGCGCTCTGGCGGCGCCATGAGAAAGAGGAATCCGCTTCCGCCCGCCCCGGTCAGGCGCCCGCCCCACGCCCCGGCCTCCCGGGCGCGCTCGTAGAGCGCATCAATCTGCGGCGTCGTCACGCCCGGGGCGAGACGGCGCTTGAGCGCCCAGCCCGCATCGAGCTGACGTCCGATCAGCGCGGCGCTGGCGCCGCTCTCCAGCGATCGGCCCAGGTCTTCGGCCTGCTGCGCCATGGACGTCAGGATATCGACCCGGTCCGGCGCGGCGCTGTTCTGGCGCGAGAGCAAGGCTTCGGCGTCCGTGCGCGTGCCCAGATAGGCAAGCAGCGCGCATGAGGTCAGCGCGTCAAGCGTCGCCGCCGGCAAGTCAAGGACGCGCACATTGACCTCGCCGCCCGGCCCGAACCGCAGGAGCTTCACGCCGCCGATCGCGCAGCCATATGCGTCCTGACGGCCCATGGTGCGGCCCATCCAGTCCAGCTCCAGCGTGCAGGCCCGGGCAGCCAGGGCTGCCAGCTCGCATGTCTCGCCGCGCATTGCCGCCACGGCATGCAACAGCCCCACCGCCACCGCAGAGCTGGACCCCAGTCCTGATCCGGCGGGCGCAGCGCCGCTCAGGGTGAGGTCCAGCGGGCCCGTGACCTCGAGGCGGCTGAAGGCGGTGCGCACGATGGGATGGGTGATGGCGCCGGCGCTTGCAGCCAGATCAACGCAGTCATGAGCGATGCGAAATCCGGGCAGCAGACGCGGGCTCAGGGTCGCGTACACATATTGGCTGAGGGCCAGGCTCACGACAGCGCCGCCATGCCGGTCGGCATGGGCGGGCAGATCCGAGCCGCCGCCCGCCAGGCTGAGCCGGTAGGGGGTGCGCGTCATGATCACTCCACGCGTTCCGGCGCCGAATCGAGATCGTCCAGGGTCACGTCCGCCTCCAGGGCGCGCAGCCACGCCTCGTCCACGAGCGTCCCGGGCGCGCCGCTTTGATCACCTGCCCATTCCCGCCTGCCGGCCTGACGGTGGGGGTAGGATTTACCCGCCGTCCCGAGGCAGCGTTGACAGGCGTTCAGAGGACGGCGCCGGGCAAGATAGGCGGCAAGCCGCGGGGCCAGATCAGGTTCATGGACCGCGATGGCGTCGGCGGCCCACACCCTCCCGCGCCCGAAGCGGCGCGCCAGAAACAGCGCCTGCGGGCAGGCGTAAAAATGCCCGTCATGGACCGTGTGGCAGCGCCAGTGGTGGATGATCTGACAACCGTCATAAACCTTGCGAACCAGGCTCGCCGGCAGGTCTCCATCCTCGGCATAGGGGATCCGGAAGCGGGTGTAGCGATTGACCTCCAGCGTCACGCTATGTGCGTCAGCGTTCCGCCGGGCGGCGTCCAGATCGATCTTTGCGGCGCCGGTTCCCGGGTAGAGGGATATTTCCAGATGATCGATCAGGCGCCACAGAACCGGGTCCATGCGGTGCAGAATCAGCCCGTTGGTGCACACGCTGATTTCATCGCAGATCGCCGAGGCGCGCACGGCTTCGGCCAAGGCTGGCAGAGCCGGATTGAGCAGCGGCTCGCCGCCCAGCAGCTTGACCCGCCGCGCCCGGTAGGCCGCCGCCAGCGCGGTCAGATCGCGCGCAACATCGTCCGCAGCCGTGTTGCGTTTGGCCATGACGGGCGACAGATGGCTGCACCCGGCGCAGGTGAGATTGCAGTGTTCGGCGGCGTTCACCTCCAGGCTGTTCGGGTTCCAGTAAACCGGCGCCGTCATGCCGCCACCTCCTGCAAGGTCCGAACGGGCGTCCAGGCGTAGGTCCGGGCGCTTGCGCGCACCGCCTGCAGCGCGGCCTCCACCTGCAGGGCGAAATCCAGATCGCCGGGCGCACCGGTGGCGATGCCGTTTGTCCACTGGACCATTTGCAGGGTGAACAGGTCCGCGAACCCCAGCCCGTGCCCGGCGGCGGACAGGATGCGGCCATAGCCGGGCATGCCGGGTCCGCACAGACGCCGCACAAACCCCGCTTGCCCGGCCACGCAGACCTCGATCT
Source organism: Hyphomonadaceae bacterium ML37 (assembly GCA_027627685.1). NCBI lineage: Bacteria > Pseudomonadati > Pseudomonadota > Alphaproteobacteria > Hyphomonadales > Hyphomonadaceae > Hyphomonadaceae bacterium ML37. The sequence goes on along the minus strand of CP091241.1, from coordinate 27,905 downwards.
CGTTGGGGCGCTCATGATCGAACACCAGGCTGGCGCGCTCGGCGCTGATCTCGACGGCAAGGTGCATTTTTCGGCCCAGCGCCGTCCGGCTGGCGTGCAGCATGCCCTGGGCGCCCGAGGCGAAGCCCAACAGCGCGCTGGTCCGGTCATCAGTCGCCGTGGCGCCGGGCGGCGGCGACTGGATGGCGGCAGCGCTTGCGACGGGACCACACACCGCAATGCCAATGGACAGGGCATGGGCGCCCAGATCGCCCAAAGCGCCGTAGCCGGCGGCCGCTTCATCGCCGCGCCAGCCCAGCGGAGCGCCTGCGGCGCCGTAATCCTCCGCATGGGTCAGGGCGACGTGCTGAACCGCCCCGAACGCGCCCGCCGCCACTTCGCTGATCGCCCAGGCCAGCGCCGGGCTGTGACGGAAGACGTAACCGGCTGACGCCGTGCCGCTGGCCCGGGCTGCGGCGTCGGCGAGGCGCCGTACGCCCGCCGCATCAGGCGCCAGGGGCTTCTCGATCAGCACGGCCTGGCCGGCGGTCAGACAGGCCGATCCGGCGTCCGCGTGGAGGTGATTGGGCAGGGCGATGACCACGGCATCGAGCTCGGGATCCTCCGCCAGCGCCTGCCAGTCGTCACAAAGGCGCGCTTCAGGAAAGGCCCGCGCCGCGGCGGCGCGGCGGTCCGGATCGGGGTCGGCGGCGGCGCGCAGACTCAAGCCGGGCGCGCCGGGCCCGCGATCCAGGCGGGCGGCCTGCTCCACCGCGCGCGCATGCAACATGCCTGCGAAACCCAGCCCCGCCACTCCGATCCTGATATGTCCCATTCAACCCGTCCAAATCTTGGCGCCGCTATGCACCTTGGAGTAGAGTGGCGGGAAGGCTCAGAGGACGCAAGCAAAAATACAATTTTTGAGCAAGTGCGTCATTCCCAGCTGTTGCTTGGGCTTGGCCCAGAACGCTCCTTCTTGCAGGCCCGAAAAGAACATTATAGGTTGTTGCTTGGCTGGGCCTCGCGCGCGGCTGGACGGGGAGGACGTCTCCATGGCCAAAGCCGGCGGCGCACGGGCTGAGCCGAATTTGCGGGTGATGGTCACCGGCGGGGCGGGCTATGTGGGCAGCGCCTGCGTGCGCGCCTTGCTCAAGGCGGGCCATCAGGCCTGGGCGCTGGATGATCTCAGCGCCGGGCATGCGGCGTCGGTCCCGGCCGGGCGATTGTTTCAGGGCGATATCCGCGATGCAGAGTCTATGGCCGGGCGGATGCGGCGGCTGGACATCAATGGCGTGATTCACGCTGCGGCGCTGGCCTCGGTGCCGGAGAGCCTTGAGGACCCGGACGGGTACTGGTCGGTCAATCTGGACGGAACGCGCGCCGTGCTGCAGGCGATGCGCGCGGCGGGCGCACACCGGCTGGTCATGTCGTCCACCGCGGCGGTGTACCGGTCCGGCCTGCCGGCGCCGATCTGCGAGGATGACCCCCTCGATCCGGCCACGCCCTATGGCGCCTCCAAGCTGGCCGCCGAGTTGGCGGCGCGCGATCACGCCCGCCGTCACGGTCTGGACGTGGTCGCTCTGCGCTATTTCAACGCGGCAGGCGCGGATGCGGACGGGCGCCATGGCGAAGCGCGCGCCCACGAGACCCATGCCATCCCGCTGCTGCTCGACGCGGCGCTGGGCCGGCGCAAGGCCTTCGAGATTTTTGGCAGCCGCTGGCCGACCCCTGATGGCAGCTGTGTGCGCGATTATGTGTCCATAACCGATCTCGCCCGCGCCCATGTTCTGGCCCTGACCGCGCGGCTGGAGGCGCCCTTTACAGTCTGCAATCTCGGGGCTGGCGCGGGGGTCAGCGTGCGCGAGCTGGTGGAGGCGGTGCGCCGGATCACCGGCCGGCCGGTCCCGGTGCGCGAGGCCGCGCCCCGGCCGGGCGACCCGGCCATGCTGGTCGCCGACATCCGCCACGCCGGGCGCGTGCTGGGCTGGCAGCCGGAGCACTCCAGCCTAGACGCCATTCTTTCAAGCGCCTGGACCTGGCGGCGGTCACATCCCGGCGGCTATGGCGCGCTCGCCGCGCCGGGAAGCGCCGCGTCATGACGGGGCTCACGCCAGAACAGCTCTACGCCTATGACGCGCAAGGATTTGTGAGGCTGGAGGGCTTTCTGGACGCGTCAGGCCTGGCGGCGGCGCGCAGCTTTCTCGAGGCTGAGCCGGATGCGGAATTTCCTGACACCGGGCTTCGCCGCTGGGAGGCGCCCCATCGCCGCCATGAGGCCGTGCGGGCGCTGGTCACCGGACCGGCCTTCACGGGCGCTGCGCTGGCGGTGATCAACCAGCCCTTGCGGCTCCTGGAATGCTATGGCCACGAATCGGCGCACGGCGCCTTCCTGTACATGCATAACGGCCAGACGCTCGATCAGGTCTGGGAGGGCGGGGTGCGCGCCAGCCGGCATCTGGCCTATCGCTGCGAGTATCATGACGGGCGGCTGTACACGAGTTACGTCAAGATCATCGCCTACCTGACGGATGTGGGGCCCGATGGCGGGCCGTTCTGCTACATCGAAGGCTCTCACAAGGCGCAATTTCCCTTCCCCTGGCCGCAAGCCGTGCGCGCGCGGCGCACCCTTCTGTCCGAAAGCGGGCATCCGATGCTGCGCACAGTGCCGGTGCGCGCGGGCGATGTGATCGTTCTCAACGAGGCGCTGCTGCACGGGGCGAGCGTGCGCCGCTGCGACGGCCCGCGCGCCCTGCTGGCGGCGAGTTACGGACCGAGCTTCATGACGCACTGGCGCCGGCTGGAGCGCGCGCCGGGCGATGTGGAGACCGCCGGATACGCCGATCTCGATGACGAGGTGAGCTTTTACGAGGAGGCGAATGGTGATGGATGATGTCGCGCCCCGCCCCGGCGCTGCGTGCCTCGTCTGGCTCGATCAGCTGCATGGCGCCGTGCGTGCGGCCAGTGCACGAACGCCTCAGGGCGAACTCAGCCTGGAGGCCGGGCTGGAGGTTTTGCACGCTCTGCTCTCATCCGTGCGCGACCGCGAGGCGCGGGTGTGGTGGGCGGCCAATGGCGGCAGCGCCGCGCTGGCCAGCCATCTCAGTCAGGACATGCTGATGCGCTGCGCGATCGCGTCGAGCGTGCTTGGCGATGCGCCGCTCTTGACCTGTACGGCCAATGATTATGGCTATGATCAGGTTTACGCCCGCCCGCTGAGCGTGCTGATGCGCCCCGGCGATCTGCTCATCGCCGTGTCCAGCTCAGGCGAGTCGCCCAATGTGCTCAACGCTGTGGCGGCGGCGCGTGCGCGTGGCGCCCAGATCGCCGCGTTCAGCGGCTTCAGGCCGGATAACCGGCTCGACCGGGCGGGCGCCGCGCTAAGCCTTCACGTGCCCGCGCATGATTACGGCCACGTGGAAATCGCCCATGAGGCGCTGATCCATGCCGTCATCGAGCGTCTGTGCCATCCCGGACGGTGAGCGCGTCAGCTTCCGAACAGGGCGGCCGGCGTCACCGGCAGGCCTGTGGTGCGCACGCTGATGCGTACCCTGCGTCCCGCGCCGCCCGTGGTCTGCGCCTGCGCGGCGCGCAGCCGGCGGCTCAGCCTGGCCGCGGCCGCGCGTGCGGCTTGCGGGAAGGTGCGGGGGCAGAAATTCAGCTGGACATCGAACACGATTGCGCCCGGGTCTTGCGTCACGGCGATGCAGGGGCGTCCCAGAGGGACCGGGCCGAAGCGCGCCTCAATCCAGCGCTCGGGCCGCTCGCGGGCGATTTCGGGGATATGATCCACTGCGTCGAGGATCAGATACTGGGCCAGCAGCGGCGAACCGTCGCGCGCCCTGACCGAGCGCGACAGCCGCCCCAGCGGGGTGAATTCAGACAAGGCCGGGTGGGTGTCATCGCCATACACGCGCACCAGATCGCCTGTGCGGTAGCGCACCAGCGGCTCATAGTCGACGAAGGGCGGCAATTCGGTCAGCACCAGCTCGGCCAGCCCGTCGCGGACCTGTTCACCGCTGGCCGGATCGACAAACTCGGCATGGACCATGGGCCAGAAGCGATGACGCCCGCCCGGCATGCGCCGCGCCGAACCGAACACTTCAGACAGAGAGAAGCTATCCTCCACCTCCAGCCCCCATGCTTCGCGGAAAAATCCCCGGCGCGTATTGGACAGATAGTGCCCGCAGCTCATCAGCCGCCGCACCGGCAGGTCTTTGGGGTTTATGCCCTCGCGCATCAATTCCAGCGTCACCAGCATCAGGAATTGCTCGGTGCCGATGATGGCCACAGGCTGCTCGCTCACGCCCGCCAGACCGTACCGGCGCGTCAGACTGGCGGCTGCCTGGGCCAGCGTTCCGGCGCTGTTGGCGTCGCCATGCACCGGAAAGGCGGGCGAGGGGGCGGGGATGCGCGTGCCGTGATAGCCATCGATCTCGCACAACACCATGGGCCGTGGGCCCGCATCGGCGTCCGTTACGCCGAGCCGGCGGTAGTGCTCGGTGAAGAATGCGGTCATGCGCTGGACTTCCGTCGCGGTGCGATGCCGGAAAAAGGCCGGGCCGGTGGTGCCGGTGGAATGGTGGATCAGCACCACATCCTCGTCATGGCGTTCATCGGCGCGCGCCGCCTCATAGGCCTCGCGGGTGATCAGGGGCAATGCCGCGAAGGGCGGCGCGCCGTCATGAGCCGACAGCGCCTGCGCCCACAGGCGCCGGTAGACCGGCTTGGACGCGGCGTTGCGCACAGCCAGCGCGCACAGGATCGGAAAATAGGTCTGCGCCGTCACCTGCCCCGGCATGATCATCGTCCTCCGCCTGGATCCATGAGCGCTCTAAATGAAAGATTGCACCCTAAGGCAAGGTAACATAAAGTTGCACACCGGCAATCATCGCCGGCAAGGCCGAAGGAGGCATTCCAATGGACGCACACACCCGCAAACGCACCGACATCCTGCTGGAGGACATCGGCGGACTGGTTGACCTCGACGCTCTGGTGAATGTCTACGGCGCTCTGTCCAAGCATGGCGTGCCCGAGGATCTGGCCGCCGACATCGTCGTCGCCGAAAGCACCGCGATGGTGGTGGCCGAGGCGATGGACCACCAGCCCATGGCGGAGCGCGATCCGGCCCGGACGCTGTTTCACGGCATGGGCGTGCTTGAGGGCGCAACCCCGGTTCTTCTCGACCATATCAGCGCCCGCGCGAAGGCCCGCTAGTCAGGCCGGCGCGATCAAAGCGATGGGGAGGGCGCGGTGGTGACGCACAGCGTGCAGAAGCGGCGCACCGGGCTGGCGCTGGTGGGCCTGGGCGGCGCTGTCGGCTCGACCGTCGCCGCCGGGCTCCACCTGATCCGCAGCGGGGCGAGTGAGGCGCACGGCCTGCCGCTGGCGGGCCGGGCCCTGCGCGGCGCGCCGGACTATGCCGATCTGGCCGTGGCGGGATGGGATCTTGACGGCTCGCCGCTGAGCGAGGCGGTCGGGAGCCACAAGGTGCTGGCGCCGGATCTGGCCGCGCGCGCCGCGCCGGAGCTGTCGCGCATCACGCCCTGGCCCGCCTTTCACAACAGCCGCTATTGCCGCCCGATGCGACAGAGCCATGTGATGGCGGCCAACAGCCTGCGCGCGGCGGCAGCGCAGATGCGCGAGGATCTCGACCGTTTTCAGGACCAGCGCCGGCTCGACAGCGTGGTGGTGGTCAATCTGGGTTCGACCGAGCGCGCTGCGAACCCGGACAGCGCCTGCCTGAGCAGTCTCGATGCGTTTGAAGACGGGCTGGACCGCAATGATCCCGACATCAGCGCGGGCATGCTCTACGCCTACGCAGCGGCTGGATCGGGCCGGCCGTTCGTCAATTTCACCCCCAGCCAGGCCGCCGACATTGCCCCGATCGAGGCGCTGGCGCGCGCCCATGGCGCGCCGCTGGCGGGCAAGGACGGCAAGACCGGCCAGACGCTGGTGAAGACCGCGCTCGCCCCGGCTTTGCGCGACCGGGCGCTGCGGGTGGAGGGATGGTACTCCACCAATCTTCTGGGCAATCTGGACGGTTATGTGCTCGATGACCCGGATTCGCGCGCCTCGAAGATCGGCGCCAAGCGGTCGGTGCTGGATCAGATCCTTGGCTATACGGTGGACAACCACATCATCAATATCTGCTACCACCCGCCCAAGGGGGACATGAAGGAAGCCTGGGACAGCATCGATCTGGCCGGATTTCTCGGTCAGCCGATGCAGATGAAAATCAACTTCCTGTGCGCCGATTCCATCCTCGCCGCGCCGCTGGTGATTGAGTTGGCGCGCCTGTGCGATATCGCCCAGCAGCGCGGCCTGTCAGGCTGCATCCGTGAGTTCGCCGTGTTCTTCAAATCGCCCCAGGGCTTCAACGGCGCCCCGCCAGAGCACGCGTTTCACGCCCAGCAGGCCATGCTGGACGCCTGGCTGGCGCGTCACGCGCAATAGCTTCAGCGCGCGCCTAGCCGTCGCGCTTGGCCTGGGCTTTCTTGATTTGCTGGGACACCCGGCCGACCTCGCGCGGATCGGTGATCTGCTCGGCCTTGTCGCTGGTGTTTTTTTTCATGCCCTTGCCGGCGGTGCGCGATCCCGGGCGTGTGGTCTTCGGGGCGGCGCGCTTCATCGCCAGTGCCTTTTTTAGGCCCGACCGGGTTTCCTCGCGCGCCGCGGCGGCGCTGCGCCGCGCGTGTTCGGCGTTCAGGCGCTTGAGCGCGCTGGCAAGCGCGGCCGCTTTTTCCTTTGAGCCCAGATTATCGGCCGCCGGTTTGGCGCCCTGGGCTTGCGCCTTGCCGCGCATTTCGCGGCGCTGGCGCTTGGAAATGTCCAGCGCGCGCTGACGGCGTTCACGCACCAGCTTGCGGGTGTCGGCCAGCGTCTTGTCGTCCAGCGACGACAGGGCGGGATGGTGCGAGCGCTCGACCAGCTCCAGCTCGTCCTTGGTGAACAGGCGGGCTTCGTCCTTGCGGCTGACGGCCATGGGCTTGTCTCCTTCAATCAGACGTCTTGACCAATCATCCTTGTAAACCGAGCCCATTGCAAAGGTGCGGCGCCGATAGGGACTGCAATCGCCAGCGCGCGCCTGTCCGAACCGTAAGATGCGCGCGCTGATTCCGGGCTTGTCTGGGCGCCGTGGCGACAGATCAGGGGAGGCAATGCGATGAACAGGATGATGACAGGGCTGGCGGCGGGACTGGCGGCGGCCGTGATGGTTGCCGCGCCCGCCCACGCACAGGAGACGCCCGGCGCAACGGTTGAGGCGCTGTACGCGGTGATCTCCGGGCCTGTGGGCGAAGCGCGCGACTGGGATGCAATGCGCGCCCTGTTTCTGGATGGCGCGGCCATGCATGTGTCGGTCACGGACGCATCTGGGGCCGACCGCGTCGTGACCCTGACGGTGGAGGACTATATCGCGCGCAATGGCCGGCGCCTCGCCGAGATCGGCTTCACCGAAACCGAGACCCGGCGCGAGACCTTTGTCTACGGAGGCATGTCGAGCGTCCTCAGCGCCTATGTGGCGATCCGGGCTGATACCGGCGAGCAGATCGCGGAAGGCGTCAACGCCCTCACCCTGATGCGCACGGAAGGGGACTGGAAAATCGCCGCCATCGCCTGGCGCGCCGCCGACGCGGACTGGCCGGTGGAGCGGGCGTTCGAGGCGGTGGAGTAGGACAGGCGTCGGCTCAGCGTGGGGAGCCGGGCTCCCTATACGCTGAAAGGTCAGCCTCATAGTCCCGCCTGATCCATCCGGGAGGGCCGGGACGAACATCAACCAGCCGCCCCTGGTCAAAGGTGAGGACAAGCTTGGGGCTCTGCGCCGCCACCGAGTTGTCATAGACGAGACCTTTGTCGGCGAGTTTCACAGCCGCCGGGACCAGTTGCGCCGTCCGGTCATACCGCTCGCGGATTTTCGTCTCCGGAACAGAGTGTCCGCCCGTCGCGGCCCGGTAAGCAACCCGCGCCACGGAGAGGTCAGCGCTGTCGACCCCCACATGCATCACCCAGACGGTATAGCCCAGCTGACGCGCTTCTTTCGCGAGCTCAAGTTTCGAGGGGTGCGAAAAAACGGTCTCGGTGACGAAGTCTGCGCCCTTGGCGAGCATCTCGCTGCGCCGCTCGGCAGCGATCTCGGCGGCCTGGTATGCGGCCTGCGGGCTGGGATCGCGGAGCCTGTCGCGCTGGATCATATCGGCATTAATGAAGGGGCCGGCGAAGGCGGGCGCCACACGTGTCTGGTAGAGGGTCGACTTGCCGGCGCCATTCGGGCCGGCGAGCAGTATCAGGGTCGGACTCATTCTTCAGGCGGAGCGTCCGCATGGACGATCCTGCCCGACGCATCGAGACCGGGCGCCTGGCCGCTCTTGCGAAGCTGCGCAAAGACGGCGTCTTCACCCGGGCCGGGCTCGGACATTTTCACAAGGAAGCGCTCTGACCAGACAGCTTTTTCCTCGTCGGTCAGGCGGCTTGTCTCCAGATCGCCTGCGAGCACACGCGAGATTTTTGCATGATCCAGCCGGCCCGATCGCTCGATGGCGCGGCCCAGACGCGCCCAGTGGGTGATCTGGCCGGAGAGCGAACGGCTCTGCACTTCGGCTTCGGTGCGCGCATCGTCAATCAGCGACTCGTCGGCGAATTTGACAGACTTGGCCATGGGTCGCCTCCAGATGCCAAAGGTGGCGTACTGCTACCCTAAAGTCAAGGCGCCAGCAAGTGGCGTATCCCGGCCGCGATCTGCGCCCATCGCGGCAAAAAAAATCCCGGAGCCCTGAAGGACTCCGGGGTTTTGAAATGGACCCGCCGGGAAGGCTTAGAAGCCTAATAGCCCGCCTTGCCCAGCTCTTCTTCGAGCTCTGGCACCGCCTTGAACAGGTCGGCGACCAGGCCGTAATCGGCGACCTGGAAGATCGGGGCTTCCTCGTCCTTGTTGATGGCGACGATGACTTTGGAATCCTTCATCCCGGCCAGGTGCTGGATGGCGCCCGAAATGCCCACGGCGATGTAGAGCTGGGGCGCGACCACCTTGCCGGTCTGGCCGACCTGGTAGTCATTGGGCACAAAGCCGGCATCCACCGCGGCGCGCGAGGCGCCGACGGCCGCGCCCAGCTTGTCGGCGACTTTCTCGATAATGGCGAAATTCTCGCCCGAGCCCATGCCGCGCCCGCCGGAAATGACGATCTTGGCGCCGGCGAGTTCGGGACGGTCGGATTTCGACAGCTCTTCACCGACGAATTTCGAGACCGCTTTCGGCGCCGGGGCGTCAATCGTCTCGACCGAGGCCGAGCCGCCATCGCCCGCCTTCTCGAACGTGGTCGGACGCACGGTGATGACTTTTTTGGCGTCTTTGGACTTCACCGTCATCATCGCATTGCCCGCATAGATGGGCCGCACGAAGGTGTCGGCGCTTTCCACCGAAGTGATGTCGGAAATCATGGCAACATCCAGCATGGCCGCGATGCGGGGCATGAAATTCTTGCCCGACGTGGTGGCTGGCGTGAGGATCGCGTCATATTTGTCGGCGATGGAGAGGACGAGCGCTTCCATGGCCTCGGCCAGGCGCTTTTCCAGCCCGTCCGCGTCGGCATGCAGGACGGTTTTCACGCCGTCCAGCTTTGCGGCGGCGTCGGCGACGGCCTTGGCGCCCTTGCCGGCGACCAGCACATGAATGTCCCCGCCAATCTTGGCGGCGGCGGTTACGGCGGCGCGGGTCGCGTCATTGAGGGCGGCATTGTCGTGTTCGGCGATGACCAGGACGGACATTACAGCACCCCCGCATTCTTCAGCTTGGAGACCAGGTCGGCGACACTCTCCACTTTCACGCCGGCCTGGCGCTTGGGCGGCTCGGCCACTTTCAGCACTTCAAGGCGCGGCGCGATGTCGACGCCGTAATCGTCCGGCGTCTTGGCGTCGATGGGCTTGCGCTTGGCCTTCATGATGTTCGGCAGCGAGGCGTAGCGCGGCTCGTTGAGGCGCAGATCGGTGGTGACGATGGCCGGCAGGGCGATATGGATGGTCTGCAAACCGCCATCAATCTCGCGGGTGACTTTCAGCCCGTCGCCATCCTTCTCCACCTTGGAGGCGAAGGCGGCCTGCGGCCAGCCCAGCAGGGCGGCGAGCATCTGGCCGGTGGCGTTGGTGTCGTCGTCAATCGCCTGCTTGCCCAGAATGACCAGGCCGGGCTGCTCTTCCTCGACGATGGCCTTGAGGATTTTGGCCACAGCCAGCGGCTCGACGATCCCGTCCGCAGCGACGTGAATGCCGCGGTCTGCGCCCATGGCCAGTGCCGTGCGGATGGTCTCCTGCGCCTGGGCCGGGCCGATGGAGACGGCGACGATTTCCTCGGCCAGCCCCTTCTCCTTCATGCGGATCGCCTCTTCGACGGCGATCTCGCAGAACGGATTCATGCTCATCTTCACATTGGCCAGATCGACCCCGCTCTGATCCGGCTTGACGCGGACCTTCACGTTATAGTCGACCACCCGTTTGACGGGGACGAGGATCTTCATCAACGGCTCCGGTGCTTTTCTGGTTGAACGTCTGGATCGCTGGTGCGGCGCCCGACCGGCGCGCCGCTGTCAGCGCTGGAATCTAGGCGCGGAACCTGCCCGCGCCACCCTTGGATGTCAACGTACGCTGCGCAAATGTCCGGACAAATACTGCAAGCCGTTCAAAGGCCGGATTATCCAGACCCAAAACGCGCGCGGCCGGCGCTCGGGGGAGCGCCGGCCGGCCAGGATATGCGCCGCCTCAGGGAGGGGCAGGCGCAAGGGTCGGTTGGAGAGAGCTTATTCTTCGTCGGTGACCAGGGCCAGCTCGGTCTCGATCTCGATAGTGATCGCGTCCGATACGTTGGGCACGCCATAGCCCATGCCCCAGTCGGAGCGCTGGATCACGCCCGAGGCCGAGAAGCCGGCGACTTCACGCCCGCTCATCGGGTGCGGTCCGCGCCGGTTCAGCGTGACGTCCAGCGTCACCGGCCCGGTCTGGCCCAGCAGGGTGAGGTCGCCGGTCATCACGCCGGTTTCGCCGTCCTCGGTTTCAAATCCGGTGCCCACGAAGCGCGCCGTGGCGTGCTCGGCGATGTTGAACAGGTCAGGCGAGCTGAGGTGGCCGACAAAGCGGTCCTGATCGGCGCCCACCCAGAACCCGCCATCAAGATTGAACGTCACGTCGACGGTGGAGTTTTCCGGCGCTTCGAAATCGAGGATCAGCACGCCCTCGTAGTCGGTGAAATGGAGCGACTGGCGCGACAGGCCCAGGTGGTCCCAGGTCGCACGGATCGTGGTGTGGCTCTTGTCGAACGCATACTCTTGCGGTTCGGCGAACGCCTCGGCGGACAGGGCCGGGGCGAGGAGGAAGGCTGCCAATGAGGCGGCTGCATAGGCGGTCTTCATGGGACGTCCCTTTGCTCTGCGAATGATCACACGGACCAATGCGGCCATGCGCCGCACGCCTCAGGAGATATGGGCGCAACAGGGCGGGCGCCAGAGGGGCGGCGCGAAAACCTGTCTTTCCGGTGCGGAAACGCCGCTTGACATATTTCGATAATTAGCTAAATAACAATTATGAACCGCGTATTCAAAGCTCTCTCTGATCCCACGCGCCGCAAGGTGCTGGAATTGCTGCGCCGCTGCCCGATGACGGCGGGGGAGCTGAGCGGCCATTTCACCGTGTCGAAGCCCACCATGTCGGCGCATTTCAACGTGCTCAAGGAGGCCGGCCTCATCGAGGCGGACAAGCAGGGCGCAACCATCACCTACCGGCTGAAGCTGTCTGTGCTCGAAGATGCGCTGCTGGGCTTCGCCCAGACATTCGGCATCGGCCCCGCCGCCGCACCTGATAGCGCCCGCTCTCCCGAGGAAGGACCTCAATCATGACCCGCTTGCTCCCCGCCATCGCCCTCGCCGTCGCGTTCCTGGCCATCGCCGCCGGCCTGAAAATGGCTGAGTCCGCTGGTCTGCTGGGCGCCGACACAGCCCAGCGCGCCGTTCAGGTTATCATCGGCCTGGGGCTGGCCGGTTTCGCCAATATGATGCCCAAGCGGATCGCAACACGCCGTATGTCGCCGCAGGCTGAGGGGCGGATGCAGACCGCCCGGCGCATAGGCGGCTGGGCCCTGACCCTGGCCGGTCTCGCCCACGCAGCCATCTGGGCGTTCGCGCCTGTGAGCATTGCGGCCATCGCCTCGATGACCGTGGTGGGCGCCGCCCTCGCTGTCACCCTCGTGTTTGCGGTCCGGGCGTGCCGCAGTGCGGGCAAGGGCGCCCCGGCCGGGCCGGCGTCCGGCGCCTGATCCGGGTCTGCCTACGGCGCCTTGCCCGGCACCCATTTCACATCCGCCCGTCCCTCGTCATTGACGATGCGGGCGGCGACAAACAACAGATCCGACAACCGGTTGAGATAGGTGATCACAGCCGGACTGACCGTGCCGCCTGCCGCCATCAGCGCCGTCACACACCGCTCGGCGCGCCGGGTGATGGTGCGGGCCAGATGCAGGCGCGCCGAGGCTTCGCTGCCGCCCGGCAGGATGAAGCTGTCCAGCGCATTGAGCCTAGCGTTGAAGCCGTCGATGACGCCCTCCAGCCGCACCGTCTGTTCGGGTTTCATGCGCAGCGGCGTCCAGCTGCGCGGCTCTTCGCTTTCGGGCACGCACAGATCGGCGCCCAGATCGAACAGATCGTTCTGGATGCGCGTCAGCTCGGCGTGCAGCGGGTCTTCCGGTTTCAGCGCGGCCACTGCCAGTCCGATGGCGGCGTTGGCCTCGTCCACGGTGCCATAAGCCTCCACGCGCGGATCGTGCTTGTCGGCTTCGCTCATATCGCCCAGCCGCGTGCGGCCTTCATCGCCGGTGCGGGTATAGATCGTGGTCAGCTGCACCATGGCAGGCCTCCTTTGGATCGCTGGGACCACACTTGCGCCATTGGGCGGCGGATTCAATGATGGCCCGCGCTTTAGCGAAAGGAGACATCCATGCTCGCCATGCTCATCGCCGCCGCGCTTCTTCAGGCGCCTCAGGACGTGGATGCCCGCGCCCAGTCCCTGCTGGAGGCGACAGGCTCGCCCGGCGCCATGGTCGCCATGATGGATGCCGACGGTGTCCGGGCCGGCGTGGCCGGCGTGCGGGTGCATGGCGGGGCGGTGGCGGTTACGCCGGACGATCTGTGGCATATGGGCTCCAACACCAAGGCGATGACGGCGACTTTGGCGGCGCGGCTGGTGGAGCAGGGCGTGATCGGCTGGGACAGCACGATCGCGGAGGTGCTGGGCGCGCTGGAGTTGGACATCCATGCAGATCTGGCTGGCGCGGATCTCGCCAGCCTCCTGTCCCATCGCTCAGGATTGGCGGCGAATGCCGGGATGCTGACGTCTATGAGGCTCGCCGGCGCCGATGCAGACCGGGGCGCAGCGGCGGACCGGCTGGTCTATGCGCGCTCGGTGGTTTCCGCCCCGGGCGGCGAGCGCGGCGATTTTCTCTATTCGAACGCGGGTTATGTGGTCGCGGCCCTGATGCTGGAGACGGCGGCAGGGGAGAGTTATGAAGCGCTGATGACGCGTGAGGTGTTCGGGCCGCTTGGCATGACCAGCGCCGGCTGGGGTCCGCCCGGAGAGGCCGGGGCCGCCGACCAGCCACGCGGCCATCGGGGCGGCCTGTTCGGCCTGTCAGCGGCGGAGCCGGGCGCCGGCGCCGATAATCCACCGGCCATGAACTCCGCGGGCCGGGCCCACATGAGTGCGGCCGATCTCATGGCCTTCCTCGACCTTCACAGACGCGGCGCGGCGGGTGAGGATACCGGCTATCTGACCACGGAGAGTTTTGCGCGGCTGCATGCGCCCGTGGGCGATTACGCGCTGGGCTGGGGCGTGCGGGCGGACGGGGCGCTGTCCCATTCAGGCTCGAACACGATGTGGCTGGTCAGCATGGTGGTGCACCCGGGCGAGGGCTGGGCGGCCGCCGCGGGCGTCAATGACGGGCGGCTGGACCGGGTGTCAGGCCCGGTGCGCGCGGCGCTGGAGCGGGACTAGCCGCCAAACTGCTGCTTGGCCCAGACGGCGCCGATCACGGCCAGAATGGCGATGAACTGGAACAGGACCCGCGCGCGCATCAGCTTGTTCGACCAGGTGCGTCCGAACTCGCCGCCCCGGAACAGGGCGTAGATGCCCGCCGCCAGAATGACGAACACAGCCGCCATTGCACCATATACGATTATATCCAGGAGCGTTGTCATTTGTGTGCAGATAAGCGCTTGGCGCTTGCGTGGCAATGGCTGCGCCGGGGGCCATATTGACGCGTGAACCAGGCTCGGCGTTCAACGGTAGCGCTTGCATTGCACCGCAAAGCTGTATATCAGCCGCGCGCACTGCAGCCGGGGGGATGCTAGACACTGATCATGGGCGGGCTGACTGAATGCGGGACACTATAGCCAGGCGAAGCACGCGGCGCGACGTTCGCCGCGAGGCCACACGCGCTGTTGTGCTGGAGGCGGCGCGCGAAGTCTTCCTGTCTGAAGGCTATCAGGGCGCAACCATCAAGATGATCGCCGACCGCGCCCATGTGTCTGCGGGCACGGTGCTGAACGCCGAGCCGTCCAAGGCGGCGCTGCTTATGGCGATCATGCGCGGTCACTATGAAGGTGTGGCGGAGACGCTGGGCAATCTGGAATCAGCCCTGTCGGGCCGGGCCGGCGACCGCCTGGCCGCGCTCCTGCAACTGATGATGGATGCGCATATTCGCCAGATCGAGCTGGTGTCTGCCGCGATCGGACACAGCTGGCTGGTCCAGGACGAACCCTATCAGCGTGCGTTTGATTCGATGGATTTCGCCTGGGAGCCCATCAGGCGGGTGTTGGCGGCGGGCATCGAGGCGGGCGAATTTCGCCGCGATCTCGATCAGCGCGCGGCCTTCGGCGCCATCGTGGACCTGTTCATGGGGTCGCTGCGCGAGTGCCGCCGCGCCGATGGCGAGGATACGCACACCGCGCTGAGCGCCCGCCTGGCGCTTCTGGTCCACGGCATGGCGGCGGACGCTAGCGGCGCCTGAGGCGCGGCGGGGCCGGCAGGCGCGGCCCGGTGCGCTGGGCGATATAAATCCCGGCCAGCACCAGCCCGGCGCCGAACCATTGCAGCGTCACAAAGGCTTCACCGAACAGGATCCAGCCTGCGGCTGCGGCCACGACCGGCTGCACCAGAATAATCAGCGACGCGAGCGCCGCAGGCGTGCGGCCAAGTCCGAAGGCGATCCCGCCCTGTCCCAGCGCGTGGACCACCACGCCCAGCGCGATCAAGGGCGCCCAGCCCGTCAGGGTTTCGGGGAGCAGGCGCTCCCCGGCCAATAGCGCGATGGCGAGCGAGAGCGGCGCGGCGGTGAGCGTCGACCAGAACATCACCGCGGCGGTCCCGGCGCCCTGAAGGCGCGCAGCGCGCACCGCCAGCAGATAGGCGGCATACCAGAATGCCGTCAGCGCCGAGAGGATGTCGCCGGTCAGGCGTTCGGGCGCGAAGCGGACATTCGCAGCGCTCAACAGCACCGCGCCGCCCAGCGCCACGGCGGCGGCGATCACGAAGCGAAACGTGATGCGCTCCTTGAACAGGGCCCAGGCCGCCAGCGCCACCAGAATCGGCGTCAGATTGGCCAGCAGCGTGGCGTTTGCCGCCGTCGTGATCTTGATCCCCGCATGCCAGAAGGCGAGATCGCCAGTAAAGAACACGCCCGCCAGCACCAGGATGCGCCAGAGACGCGCGGGCGACGTGGACGGGGTCTGTGCGGCGGTGCGGCGGCGGCGCTGCTCGATCAGGAGCCAGACGCCCAGCACCGGAATGGCGAAGGCCAGCCGCCAGAACGCGATGGCCTGGGGGCCGAGCTCGGACAGCTTCACGAAGATCGCCGCAAAACCAATGACGCAGGCGGCCGCAGCCAGCGCCAGCACGCCGGTCAGCGAGGTCTCGGGCCGGGCGGCCTGATCTGTCATGCGCCGCGCCTCCCCAACGCCACCCGCGTCCCGGCGGTGAACACCGGGTCCAGGATCACGGCTTCTTAAGATCACGGCGCGCGCCTGCGCAAGCGGCGTGGCACGCCTTGCCAGACGTGGCGGGGACGGGGCTTATTGGCGGGGCACTCCGGGGAGGGCTTTGCCTGTGTCCAACGCCGCCATCATCCTGACGACCCTGATCGTCTACAAGGGCCTGCTCATCGCCATCGGGGTATGGGCCAGCCGGCGCACGGGCACGGAAGCCGACTATCTCATTGGCGGGCGCACGCTGGGGCCGTGGGTGGCGGGTCTGTCCTATGCGGCGACCTCGTCCTCGGCCTGGGTGCTCTTGGGCTTTTCAGGGTTTGTGTTCCTGGCCGGGGTGAGCGCGCTGTGGACCCTGCCGGGCGTCTGGGCGGGCTATGCTCTGTTATGGATCGTCATGGGGCGCTCCATGCGGCGCGAAGCGGCCGAACGCGGCCATATCACCATGGCGGATTACCTGTCGGGCGACGCAGGCGCGGCGGGCAAGCGCCTCATCGGGCTGATATCCGCTGCGCTGGTCGTGTTTTGCTTCATCTTCTACGTCGCCGCGCAATTACAGGCCGCCGGCACGGCCATGCAGAGTTATTTCGGGTTGGGCGTGGCCGAATCGGTGCTGCTGGGCACGGGCGTGGTGCTGATCTACTCACTTCTGGGCGGCTTCTGGGCGATTTCCGTGACGGACATGCTTCAGGGCCTGGTGATGGCCTTCATCGCCGTCATAGCACCCGTGGCCGCTGTGATCGCAGCCGGTGGACCTGAGGCGGTGTTTGCGGCTTTGGCCGCCGACCACCCGGGCCATCTCGATGCGTTTGGCGGGCGCGCCGGCATGATCGCTGCGGGTTTTGTCCTCGGCCTGTCCAGCATTGGCCTGGGCACGGCGGGCCAGCCGCAACTGGCCGCGCGGGTAATGGCCGTGAAGGACGATGTGGCGCGCCGGCGCGCGTTTCTCATCTCGATCAGCTGGGCGGTCATGGTGTTCACCGGCATGGCGGTGCTGGGCCTCGCGGGCCGCACGCTGGCGCTGGGGCTTGGCCCCGGCGAGCATGAACAGCTCCTGTTCGCCGCCGTCGCCACCCTGTTTCCCCCCGTCATGGCGGGCGTGGTGCTGGCGGCGCTGCTGTCAGCCGTGATGAGCACGGTGGATTCAGTGCTTTTGAGTTCGGCGGCCGCGATCTCCCACGACGCGCGGGTGGCGCGCATCTTCCCCGGCCGCGAAGTGCTGATCGCGCGCCTGGTGATGGCGGCGCTGTGCGCGGCGGCGGTGGTGCTCACCCTGGCGGCGCCGTCAGACATTTTCAGCCGGGTGCTGTTTGCCTGGAATGCGCTGGGCGCGGCCTTCGGTCCGATCATTCTGGCGCGGGTGTTTGTCTGGCGTCCCGGCGCGGCGGCGGTGATCGCGGCCATGCTCGCAGGCTTCGGCCTCACCGTCTTCTTCAACCAGACCGGTCAGGGGCCGGGCGGGCTGTATGAGCGGCTGATCCCGTGGATCCCGCCGCTCATCATCCTGTTCGCGGCGCGCCGCCGCACGGCCTGACGCGCGCCGCGAACCGTCTAGGTCGTGGACTCATAAGCTCTGATCCAGAGTCTTGCTGATGCGAGTGCGATGGCGGCCAGGAAGTTTCTGGCCAGCTTTTCGAATCGTGTGGCGCATCGTCTGAAGTGCTTGAGTTTGCAGAAGTAGCGCTCGACGAGATTGCGTTGGCGATAGATGTGCGGCGCGACCGATCGCTGGACCTTGCAGTTTTTCTGGGTCGGGATGTGAGCTGTGGCGCCCATGGCTTCGATCTGCTCCACAAGGGCGCGGGCGTCGTAGCCGCGGTCGGCCACCACATGGCGGGCGCGGCGCAGGGTGGATATCAGCTCGGCGCCGGCGCTCTTGTCACCAGCCTGGCCTTGAGACAGGGCCAGGCGGATGGGCAGACCCTGATCGTCCACGATGGCGTGGATCTTGGTGCTCAGTCCCCCGCGAGAGAGACCGATGGCGTGATCCGGACCCCCTTTTTTCCGCCTGCGGCGTGCTGGTGGGCGCGGATGATGGAGCTGTCGATAAAGGTCATCGACTCTGGAGACTGGTCGGCCAGAGCATTGAAAACACTCACCCATACCCCCGCCTTGGCCCACCGGTTGAAGCGGTTGTAGACCGTCGTGTACGGGCCGTAGCGCTCCGGCAGATCGCGCCAGGGCGATCCCGTCCGCAATATATAGAAAATCCCGTTCAGCACACGCCGGTCGTCCGTGCGCGGCACACCGCGCGGCTTGTTCGGCAGGAGCGGCGCGATGATCGACCACTCCGCATCACTCAAATCAAATCGGGCCATGACCAAACTCCCTTCAAGGAGCTTGAATCACGACCCAGCTGATTTGGGAATCCCGTTTATGGGTACAGAACCTAGGCGCGCGCCAGCTCGGCGAGCCGCAGATAGACCCCGCCAGGAATGGCGCTGAGCTCTGCGTGCGTGCCCTGCTCGACAATGGCGCCGCCCTGGAACACCAAAATCCGGTCTGCATCCCGGATCGTGGACAGGCGGTGGGCGATCACGATGGCGGTCTTGCCCGCCGTGACCTCGGCCAGCGCCGCTTGGATGTCGCGCTCGGTCTCGTTATCCAGCGAGCTGGTCGCCTCGTCGAACACCAGGATCGGCGCATCCGCCAGGATCGCCCGGGCGATGGCGACGCGCTGGCGTTCACCGCCCGACAGCTTTATCCCGCGCTCGCCCACCAGCGTGTCATAGCCCTGGGGCAGCGCCTCGATAAAGCCGTGGGCGCGCGCCCGCCGGGCCGCGTCGATCACCGCCTCGCGGCTGGCGCCGGGGCGGCCATAGGCGATGTTCTCCGCCAGTGTTCTATGGAACAGGGCCGGGTCTTGCGGCACCACCGCGATCGCCCGGCGCAGGCTCGCCTGGGCGACGTCGCGCACATCCTGTCCATCGACGCGGATCGCCCCGCTGTCCACGTCATAAAGCCGCTGGATCAGCTTCACGAAGGTGGACTTGCCCGAACCGGTCGGCCCCACCAGCGCGATCTTCTCCCCGGCCCTGATGGTCAGGTCGAAATTCTCGTACAGCGGCGTGTCCTGCCCGCCATAGGTGAAGCGGACCTGATCAAACACGATCTCGCCCTGGCCCGGCTTGAAGTCCGGCGCGTCGGGCGCGTCGGCGATCTGCATCGGCGCCGTCATGAAGCCGGCCACGTCCTGAATGTCATCCATGCCCTTCTGCAGGCTCTGCACCTCCTCGCCGAAGCGGCGCATATAGCCGGCCATCACCAGAAAGGCGGTCAGGGCGAACACCACGTCGCCTGCGGTCGCATCGCCGGCCTGCCACATGGACAGGAGCAACCCCGCCAGGCCCGCCTGCAGGGCGAGCACCAGGACGGTCTGCACCGCCCAGGTGTTGACGAACCGGAACCAGGTCTTGCGGATCTCGCGGCGCCAGTCACCGGCGGCGCGGGCGAATCGCCCCGTCTCGCGCGCTTCTGCGCCGAAGCTCTTCACCGTGGTGATGGAGGTCAGCGCGTCGGCCACCGCCCCGCCCAGATCGGCGTCGCGAGCGTTGGAGATCAGGTTTTGCGGGCGCACATAGCGCTCCATCATCAGCACGGTCAGCGCGATGAAGAGCGTGTTGACCGCCAGCACATAGGCGCCGGCCAGCGGCCAGTTGAGCAGCATGTAGACGCCGAGGCCATAGGTCACGCCGAGGCCCGGCAGAATGCCGGCCCACAGATACATCGTGATCTCCTCGAACGCGCGCATGGAGCGGGTGATCTTGCGCACCAGCGCTCCGGCGAAGGCGTTGGCGTGCCAGTCGGCCGAGAACGCCTGCACGCGCTCGAACGCGTCCGTGGTCATGTCGGCCATCACGGTGCTGGTGGCGATGATCTCGATGCGCACGCCGGTCTGGCGGGCGATGTTGACGCCCGCCGCCAGCGCCAGAAACAGGGCCAGCGCCATCCAGTGGCCGCCGCCCAGAGGGTCGGCCTGTGCGCCGCTGATGGAATCGATGAGGCGCCCGGCGGCGACCGGCACAAAAACGTCCGCCAGCGTCGCCAGCGCCATGAAGGCGACATAGGCGCCGTACAGGCGCGGCTTGCGCATCCACTGGCGCCAGACGAACGCGGCGACGGCGATGTTGGAAAGGGTGCGATCCGCGCGTCCGGGCGCGTCGTCGTCAAAATCAGTCATGGGAGGCTCTCAAGGCTGTTGCGTCCTGTCGGGACGCGGCTGATCAGGGTCTGTGAGCGGCGGGCCGGCCATGGCGCCTGGCCCGGCGTACACGAGAGCTCTCATGGTCGAGAGGGCGTGCAGTCCGGTCCGGCGCTGTGCCCGCATCCGGCCGTCAGGCCGGGCCGCAGATATGAATCAGACCGATCGCAACATGGGTCAGCTGAGCCTCCGCCGTCAGGCCGGGCGTCCCGTCCTGATCGGCGCGCACCATGGCGGACAGCGCTGGCCGGCGCCAGTGCTGAAACGCGCACGGCGCCCATCGGGGGGCTTCAGTGTGTCCGCCGCGCCACGCCAGCCTCTGGCCAGGCGCGTCCGGCGTGCTACATCTTGAGCGCAACGAGGTGACGCCGGACCGCCATGAGCCAGACTGAAGACCTGCCCCTTGAGATCGCGCTGTTTCCGATCCGCGGATGCATTCTGCCGCCGGGCGAGCATTTGCCGCTGAACGTGTTCGAGCCGCGCTATCTCAACATGATAGACGACGCCATGGCCGGCGATGGCTATATCGCCATGGTGCAGCCGCGCGGCGATGGCCCGCGCGATGCGCCCCGGCTGGAGCGGGTGGCGACCGCCGGGCGCATTGTCAGCCATACCGAGACCCAGGACGGGCGCTATCTGATCGTGCTGGCGGGCATCTGCCGCTTCACCCTTGCGGGCGAAGCGGTGCGCCGCACCCCCTACCGGGTGGCCCGCGCGGACTATTCCGGCTTTGAGGGTGATCTCGCCCCGCCGCCCTCAGCCGATCATATGCGCAGCCCGCTTCTGGAGGTGATGCGCGCCTATTTCGATCTCACCGGCCTGTCGGCGGACTGGGCGTCCTTGCTCAGCGCGCCGGTCAACACGGTGGTCGACCGGGTGGTCATGGCCGCGCCGCTGGACCAGGACCACAAGCAGGCCCTGCTGACCGCCCATGCCGGGCCGGATCGCGCGTCCATATTGTGCGCCCTGATGGAAGAGGCGCTGGCGCGCGCCGGCCAGGCCGGACGCGCCTGAACGGTTTGATCGTGGCGGCGGCGCGCACTGGACGCGGCGCCAGCCTGAGATTATGTGCTGAGGCATGAGCAACACAGCTGACACCTCCCGCCCGGCCGAATCCGGTCTCGATCCCAAACTGCTCGAGATTCTGGTCTGCCCGCACTCGCGCGGGCCGCTGGAATATGACCGCGCCGCGAACGAGCTGATCTCGCGCCAGGCCGGGCTCGCCTATCCGATCCGCGAAGGCGTGCCTATCATGCTGGTCGAGGAAGCCCGCGAGCTGGACCGCTAAGGCCGTGGCCGCCGGCGCCCCCTGGCCGGAAAAGCTGGAGTTTCGCGCCGGCGCGCGCGCCCTCGACATCCGGTTTGACGACGGCGAGACCCTGTCCATTCCGTTTGAATTGCTGCGCGTGGAAAGCCCCTCCGCCGAAGTGCAGGGCCATGGCGCCCATCAAAAGAAACTCGTGGCGGGCAAGGCGAATGTACAGGTCACCGGCGCCGAACCGGTGGGCCGCTACGCCGTGCGTCTGACTTTCGACGACGGCCATGATTCAGGGATTTATTCCTGGCGCTATCTGCGCGAGCTGGGCGAGACGGCGGCCGAGCGGCTGGACGACTACGCCCGGCGGCTCATGGCCGCCGGGCTGTCGCGGTGACGGACGGGCGAGGTCCGGTCTAGCGGATCAGGCGCACAAAGCGTTCGCCCACATCATCGTATTGCGGGCACTCCATCACCACGCGGATATCGTCGAAGTCACTGTCGGTCCACGCCACATGGGTCCAGTTGCCGCTCGGGCCTTCGAGGCCGGGCGGGCGGTCTTCCCAGCCGTAATACATGAACTTGCCCGGCTCGCAGGCGCGCGTCTCGCGGTTCGGCGTGCGGTTCTTGCCTGACGGGATGACGCCGCCTTCGCTGGCCGGCCGGCATTCCTCATTGGTGTCGCACAGCACCGTTTCGACGATGTCGAGATCGAGCCCGGTATGGTCCTCGACATTGTTCACCATGCGCGTATCGGTGTGATAGTTGAACCGGCAGGGCGCCGGCCGGTGATGGCACCAGGACTGGCCATCCGTGGAGGCGTCGTCCCATCGGGCCGGCGCGGTGCGCGAGAAGCGCACATTGTAGAGCTCGAAGCTGATGGTCTCGCCTTCCTCGCAACGCGGCCAGGTATAGGAATAGCTGGTGCCGGCATTGTCCTGGATCGCGGTGCGCTGGGTGCGGCGCTCCTCCAGCGTCTTGTCCGCCATGGGGTCGGGATCGAAGCAATAGACATAAATGCGGTTATAGTCGCCGGCCTCCGGATCGAGATCGCTGATCTGCGGCGGCTCGTACTGCAGCAGCGGCTGGTGAAGGCGCGCTGTGGCCTCGGCGCGGATGTTCACCGTGTCGCCAAGACCAGGCAGGACATGGACCAGCGCCGTGGTCATGGTCCCGGTGATCGACACCGTGTAGTCAGGGCCGCTCCACGATCCGGTAACCTGAAGATTCTGCATGGCGCGCCGGTCAAGAACGCGGTCGCGCGCGATGGTGCGGTAGCGCGCAAAATCGCCGTCAGGGCCCTCGACCGCGCCGTTCAGCGCCGCCTGGTCCGCCTCGTTTTGGAGCTGGGCGCGCACACCCATCAGCTGGGCGGTGTCCACCGCGACCCCGCCCAGGCCGCACAACGGCACCAGGGCGAGCGCAAAGGTCACCGCGACATTGCCGGCCTTGTCCTTGAACAGTTTCATCTCGCGTCCTCCCATCACCGCGTCAGGCGCGTCTCGGGCCATTCGCAGCAATCTCGATGCCAGATTACGCGCGCGCCGTTAACGCCCGCTTTGGAAGCGCGGTAAACATCCGGTAAACGGCCGGGCCGTCTTTACATCGGCTTCACTTGGCCGTGAGGCTGACGCTCGCCTCTCGCGCCCGCCGCGTACGCGCTGTAGGATGGTCCAGGCCGGGGGGCGAAGCAGACGGGACAATCCATGGCGTTATCAGCTTTTGTGAAGGCGGGCCTCGCCGCTCTTGTGTTCGCGGCGGCGGCGATCACCGCGCCAGCGCGCGCTGACATGCCCGATCCCGCCACCTTCCCGGCCTGGCTTGAGTCCTTTGCTGACCGGCTGGAGGCCGAGGGCGTGAGTGAGCCGGTGCGCGCCTCCATGCTGGACGGGCTGACGCCCGATCTGCGCATTGTCGAGCGCGACCGCACCCAGCCTGAGTTTGTCCGCCCGGTCTGGCAGTATCTGGCGGGCGCCGCGTCAGCGCACCGGGCTGCGGGCGGCCAACGCGCCGCTGCGCGCCACAGTGAGGCGCTGGATCAGGTGGAAGAACGCTTTGGCGTGGACCGCCATGTGCTGACCGCGATCTGGGGTCTGGAAAGCGCCTATGGCGCCATTCAGGGCGATTTTGACGTGGTGCGCTCGCTGGCCACTTTGGCCTGGGAGGGCCGCCGCCGGGCCTTCGCCGAAGCCCAGCTGATCGCCGCTGCGCGCATGATCGAACGCGGCTACGCCACCCGCGATGACCTCAAGGGCAGCTGGGCGGGGGCCATGGGCCAGACCCAGTTCATTCCCACCACCTATCTGGAACGCGCCGTAGACATGGATGGCGATGGCCGGCGTGATATCTGGGCCAGCGAGGCGGATGCGCTGGGCTCGGCGGCCAATCTGCTGGTCAATGCCGGCTGGGAGGCCGGCGCGCCGGTGGTGGTTCAGGTCGTGCTGCCCGAAGGTTATGATTTTTCCCGCTGGAGCGAAAACGCCCGCCGCCCGGTTTCGGCCTGGGCGCTGGATTCTGTGCGTCCGGCCAGCGGCGAATGGCATTCGGATGACCTTTATCGAACGGCGCGCCTCGTGCTGCCAGCCGGGGCGCGGGGGCCGGCCTTTCTGGCGTTCGGCAATTTCGAAGCGCTGATGCGCTACAACAACTCCACCGCCTACGGGCTGGGCGTCGCCTATCTGGCCAAGCGCCTGTCCGACGGCGTCACGCCGCCCGAGGGCTGGCCGGAAGATGACCCGCCCATCACCCGCAGCCAGTCGCGCGATCTGCAGGAAGCGCTCACCGCGCTGGGCTATGATACCGGCGGCGTGGACGGGATTGTCGGCGCCAATACCCGCGCGGCGCTGCGCCGCTTCCAGGCCGAAAACGGCCTGATCGCCGACGGCTATGCCGGGCGGCAGGCCCATGACGCGGTGTTGGCGGCCCGCGCGAACCGCTAGCCTGAAACCGCTAGACCGGTCCGGGCCCGGCGTCCTCGTGGGTGTCCATGGCCTGGGCCGCGGCGGCGCGAATGCGCGGGTGGAGAAGGGCCAGGGCGAAGCCTGCTGCGCACAGCGCCGCGTTCAGGGCGAAGGGGGCTGCGGGCGCCACGGCCTGATAGAGCCAGAGACCTGTCAGCGGCGCGATCAGGAAGCCCACGCCCGCCGTCGCTGTGGTCAGGCCCGCCACGCGCCCCTGCTCCTCAGGGTTCACGGCCAACGAGGCGCCGCCGGTAAAGCCGGACCGCCCCAGCCCGAAGCCGAAACTATTGAGCATGAAAGCCACGACAATGCCGGCATAATTGGGCGCGAACACCAGCCCCACATTGCCTACCGCCATCAGGATCGCGCCCAGGATCATCAGCACGCGCGGGCTTGTCTTCAGCGCCGGGATCACGGCGAGCTGGGCGAAGATCAGCGCCGCCGCCCCGGCGGTCAGCGCCACGCCCGCCAGCTGCAACCCCTCGTCGGGGCCGATCACCAGCCGGTCCATCACGTAGAAGGACACCGCCTGCAGCCCGGCCGCCTGTGACAGCCAGATGGCGCAGCCGAACAGCATGAAACCAGTCAGGCGCGGGTCCAGCGCAAAGCGGAACTGCACCAGCGGATTGATCGGCCGTCCCTGCTGACGCTTGGGCGGGGTCTTTTCCGGCAGGGTGAGGCGCACCACCACGGCGCCGACGCCCACCAGCGCCGCAATCACGATCATGAAGGGGGCGATGCCGATGCGCTCTACAAAGGCTGCGGCCAGCGCCGGTCCGATCATGGCGCCCAGACCGAACGCCGCCGTCAGCCCGGCCAGCGCGCTGGTGCGTTCAAGCGGGCTGGTGCGGTCGGCCACATAGGCCTGGGCCGCCGGATTGGTCGCCGAGCCCAGCCCGCCGAACAGGCAGCGCGCCAGCGCCATTGCCACAATAGCCGCCAGCGGCGGCAACAGGCCGGACTGTCCCGCCCAGGCGCCGGCTGCGAACACCAGCGTGGAGACAGCAAAGCTCGCCAGGCCGAACACGATCAGGGGCCGCCGGCCGACCCGGTCCGACAGCGCGCCCCACACCGGGCTCATGGTCAGAAAGAGCAGCGCCGACAATGTATAGATCGCGCCGACATAGATTTCGGCCACGTCGAGCTCGCGCGCCAGCGGCGGCAGAATCGCGAACAGCATGGAATTGCCGATGCCCGTGGCCATCAGGCACACAAACAACAGCCGGAAGGCGCGCCGGCGCGCCTGCGGACTGGAGGGGTTGAGGGGTTCGGAAGCCGGGCTCATCGCCCCGCCAGCCATACGCCTGCACAGCGCCAGCGTCTATGGCGCGGCGGCGCAAGCGGCGAGGCCTTCCACGCCATCCTGATCAGCCACCATCACCCAGCCTTGCCCGAATATGGCGACGCGGCCTGGCGCGATTTCGCGCATGGCTCTCGGGGCGGAGTAGAGGGTGGCAATACGGGTCAGCCGGCCGGGAAACTGGAATTCGTCGTTATCAACGCGATCGAGAGCGCCGGTATCGCCCATACCGTGGCCCAGACCCGACAGCACCATAACGGCGCCGCCTGTTTCAATCATCGCTGTGACATTGAGTGAAGGGTGGAGTATGCGGCTCACCCCTGCGTCGCCCATGACAGCCAGCGCGCCGCCCCATTCGCCGATATCTGAACCATGCAGCATGGTGCGGCTGTTCAATCGTAGAGAGGTAAAATTCCGCCGCTCATCACCCGGGTCTTCAAACTCCAGTCCCTGCCATGACCAGCGGCGGCATTGCGGTACGATTATTTCGTAAGTTTGATCTTCGGTCCGCTGAACAATCCTGATCAGGTCTTCATCAAATCTGAAGAGGAAGTATCTGGGGGTGGGAGGTGATTGCGAGTCTGTCCTGTAGGCGTCTGGCGTGACCCAGACAAATGGGCCAGGATTAGTGAACTGCCTCTCGGCCCACTCAATACCGGAGCCGTCCACTCGCCCCGTCCGCATGACATGAAGCGCCAGTGCGGCCTGTTCCCGCACGGCTGGCATCCAGTGGTCCTGCGCCGCCTTCTCCAATGCGGCCTCGGCGCCTGCGTCCCTCAGACCGGGCATCATGGTCAGGGCGAACGCGGCCTCAAAGGCCAGGCGCCAATTGCGCCGCCAATGCGCTTCTGAAAGCGCCTCTATAAACAGCGGCACGGCCTCTATCCGGCGCTCGATGGCGATATTGGCGATGAGGCGTGTCCGGGTTTCCAGAGTCAGGCTGGCGAACATGTCTCTGACAACTGCAACCGCTTGCGCGCCGAACCCCAGATCGGTGGCCTGACCGTAAAGGCGCGCACAATCAAGATCAGACGACCGCCAGTTTTGAAAAGGGTAAGCTGGCTCCTCCGTGCACCGCGCCAATAGCGCCAGAAAGGCTTCACCTTCGCCGCGTTCGGCCAGCCCGTTCAGGGCGCTGAGCGCGACCACCGGCTCGCGGCTGGTGCTCAAGCGCTGGAGGATAGGCACGACCAGCGCATCATGGCTGAAGATCCGCCTGATGAACGTCAGCGCCGCCAGCGTGTCGGCCATCGGTGCGCCGGGATCGTCAAGAATGGCGGCGATCTCACGGATTACTGGGTCAGGCCACTCTTGCTCGCCGAGGGAATGGGGATGGCCGAGGGTTACGTCCCAGTCGGGTAAATTGGCCCTCAGCGCCGCCTCTGCCGGATCGGCGCCCAGGGCCTCAGCCGCACGAATGAAGGCATGGCCGTCGATCTGATTGAGGCGGACGGCCTCCTGACACTCGGGCAAGGTGGCGCAGGCCGGCTCGGCGGCGCTGACCGTGAGCAAAAGGGATACTAAACCTGTGAGCATAGCCGATTCCCGTCTGGCCCGTTTACCATGAGGCCCTCCGTTCGATTTGCTAATATGCGGTCAGCGCGCCGCACGCGCCACCACACACCCCGTCTGCGGCGCCCTGTACGTGAAACTCAAAGCGACCGGCAGGCGTTGGGACGTTATCATGAGCGTCAGGCCCGCATCCCGCGCGGGCGCACAGGAACATCATCATAATGCCCAAAGAAATCAGGCCGCGCGTCCTTCTGACCTATTCGCGCTCGCTGATGGCGTTGACGGCGGCGCAATCCCTGTCCGATCACGGTATCGATGTCGTGGGCTGCGACAGCGTGGACATGACGGTGCTGCAGTTCTCCAAGCATTGCCGGGGCCACAAGCTGGTCGCCGATCACCGCGAAAAGCCCGAGAAATTCATCACCGATCTGATCAAGGCGGCAGACGCGCTGCGTCCGCGCGGCGATGCGCCCTTCGTGCTGATGCCGATCTTTGAAGAGACCTCGATCATCGCCCGGCACGCTGACCGTCTGCGTGAGGCGGGGCTGATCGTGGCCGCGCCCGATCACAACTCCATCGTGCAGGTGGAGCCCAAGGACAAGCTGCCAGCCGCCGCTGAGGGCGCCGGGGTGAATTTCCCGCGCACGGTCTATCCCGATTCCATGGCCGCGCTGGACGCGGCGCTGGA